>NZ_NFMB01000003.1 GCF_002161215.1 Flavonifractor sp. An10 | reverse complement strand
GGGCGGGCCGGCTCAGCGGCCGGGGGGCAGGGAGTCGTCCTCCTCCACCCAGTCGGACACCTCCACCACCCGGTATTCCGTGGGGGTGTCCCGGATCACCACCCGCCGGATGCCCGCGTTGATGATGAGCCGCCGGCACATGGAGCAGGAGGTGGAGCCGGGGATCAGCGCCCCCGTCTCCGGGGCCACGCATACCATGTAGAGGGTGGCCCCCAGGGTGTCCCGCCGGGCGGCGGAGATGATGGCGTTGGCCTCGGCGTGGACGGAGCGGCACAGCTCATACCGCTCCCCGGAGGGGATGTTCAGGGCCTCCCGGGTGCAGTAGTTCAGATCCACGCAGTTGCGCCGCCCCCGGGGGGCGCCGTTGTAGCCGGTGGAGATGATCTCGTCGCTCTTCACCAGGATGGCGCCGTAGCACCGGCGCAGGCAGGTGGAGCGGCCGGCCACCGTCTCGGCGATGTTCAGATAGTAATTCTCCTTGTCAATGCGTCCCATAGACGGCCCTCCCGTGCTTTTTGGATCAGTATACCGGCTTTTTGCCCCGGCGGCAAGCCCAAACCTGCCCGCCGGTCACGGACAATTCACATATTGTTTACGATTGCTTCCTTGACGAAAAATCCCGCAGGCGCTATGATAGGTTCAGAAAAAATTAAGGTTTACCTGCAAAGGAGACGACCGTATTTCATGGTAATGAACTTCCTACGAAAACTGATGTACGGCCGGTATGGCAGCGATCAGCTCTCCCTCTTCCTGCTGGTGGTCTATGTCCTGCTCATCCTTCTGTCCGGCCTGCCCCACATGGGGTGGCTCTCCTGGCTGGCCCTGGTGGTGCTGGTGTGGGATCTGTTCCGCATGTTTTCCCGCCGCATCGACCGCCGCCGGGCGGAGAACGCCCGGTTCCTGGCCCTGGCCGGCCCGGTAGTCCGCTGGCTCCGCCTGCGGTACAACATCCACCGGGACAAGGAGCACCGCTATTTCAAGTGCCCCAACTGCGGGCAGTACCTGCGGGTGCCCCGGGGGAAGGGGAAGATCACCGTCACCTGCCGCAACTGCGGCGCCAGCTTTGAGGAGCGGAGCTGAACATCAGGATCCACAGGCCGGCGCACCCCGCCGGCCTGTTTTGCGCCCTTTACAGGGGGCGGAAAAGCTGATATGCTAGGGACAAATCAGGAAAGAGGGTGAGAGCCATGCGGCAGTGCATGGACGCGGACAACCTCCACCGGAGGCTGAGGAAGATTATCGGGCAGGTGCAGGCCATCGACCGCATGGTGGACGAGGACGTGCCCTGCGAGGATGTGCTGGCCCAGATCAACGCGGCCAAGTCCGCCCTCCACGGGTGCGGCAAGGTGGTGCTGGAGGGGCACATCAGGCATTGTGTCCGGGACGGCATCGAGCACGGCGACGCCGACCAGACCATTGAGAGCTTCACCAAGGCGGTGGAGCGGTTTGCCAACATGAGCTAAACCCTTCCAAACGCGGCGCAGCCGCGTTTGGAAGGGAGATGCAGCAGCCTGTCGAAAAGACTTTTTCGACAGGCTGACTCTGCGAGGCTTTTTGCGGCCCAATAGGCCGCATTTTTTTCTTGACAAATGATACCCTGGGGGGTATAAATATACCCGTAGGGGGTATGGGTATATGAAGCGTGACATTGCATTTCTCATTCTGGGCGGCGTCTCTCTGCTGTTCAGCTTTTTCGGGACTTTCCCCGTGGATCCGGCCTGGCTCGCCATCCTGCTGTGCGGCATCCCCATTTTGAAGGAGGCCGCCGTGGGCCTGTTCACCCGGTTTGACATCAAGGCCGACGTGCTGGTGTCCCTGGCCCTCATTGCCTCGGTGGCCATCGGGGAGATCTTTGCCGCCGGGGAGATCGCCTTCATCATGCAGCTGGGCTCCCTGCTGGAGGAGCTGACGGTGGCCAGGGCGAGGGCGGGCATTGAGAAGCTGGTGCACCTCACCCCCCGTACCGCCCGGCGGCTCACGCCGGAGGGGGAGGAGACCGTCCCCGCCGAGGCCGTGGCGGTGGGGGATGTGCTACGGGTGCTGCCCGGAGAGACCATTCCGGTGGACGGGGTGGTGCGCTCCGGCCAGACCGCCGTCAACCAGGCGGTTATGACCGGCGAGTCCCTGCCGGTGGACAAGGGCCCGGGGGACGAGGTGTTCAGCGGCACGGTGAACCAGTTCGGCGCCTTCGAGATGGAGGCGGCGAAGGTGGGGGAGGACAGCTCCATCCAGCGGATGATCCGCCTGGTGCAGTCCGCCGACGCGGGCAAGGCCAAAATTGTGGGCATCGCCGACCGCTGGGCCACATGGATTGTGGTCATCGCCCTCACCGCCGCCGCCCTGACCTGGCTGATCACCGGGCAGGTGATCCGGGCGGTAACCATCCTGGTGGTGTTCTGCCCCTGCGCCCTGGTGCTGGCCACCCCCACCGCCATCATGGCGGCCATCGGAAACGCCACCCGCCACAGCTTCCTGGTGCGGGAGGGGGACGCGCTGGAGCGGCTGGCCCAGGTGGGCAAGGCGGCCTTCGACAAGACGGGCACCCTGACCTGCGGCGTGCCGGAGGTGGCGGCGGTGCGCGCCCTGTCCCCCGAGGTGGACGAGGCTCAGGTGTACGCCTGGCTGGCCCGTGCGGAGCGCTCCTCCGAGCACCCCTTGGGCCGCGCGGTGGTGCGGTGCTGGCGGGAGAAGACCGGGGAGGAGCCCGCCCCGGCGGATTCCTTCCAGGCCCTGCCCGGCCGGGGGCTGAAAGCGGAGCTGGACGGCCGGAGCATCCTGGCGGGCAATCGGAAGCTGCTGGAGGAGGCGGGGGCGGCAATCCCTCCCGAAGCGGAGTCCCGGGCCGATGCGTTCCTCAGCCAGGGCTGCACCCTGATCTGGCTGGCGGCGGACGGGGCGCCGGTGGGCTTTGCCGCCCTGTCGGACACGGTGCGGGAAGAGGCCGGGGCCACGATCGCCGGCCTCCGGGCCGCCGGGGTGGAGCCGGTGCTCCTCACCGGCGACAACGAGCGGGCCGCCGCCCACATCGCCGGGGAGCTGTCCATCGGGGAGTACCGCTCCGGCTGCCTGCCCGAGGACAAGCTGAACTGGATCGACCAGGCCCAGAGGGCGGGCACCCAGGTGTGCATGGTGGGCGACGGCATCAACGACGCCCCCGCCCTGAAAAAGGCCTTCGTGGGCATCGCCATGGGGGGCGTGGGCAGCGACATCGCCGTGGACGCCGCCGACATCGCCCTGGTCAACGACGACATCAAAGAGCTGCCCCACCTGATCGCCCTCTCCCGCCGGATGATGTCCACCATCCGCCTCAACCTGACCTTCTCCATGGCCCTCAACTTCGCGGCCATCGTGCTGGCCATGACCGGCATTCTCAACCCCGTGGTGGGGGCCCTGGTGCATAACGCCGGCTCTGTGGCGGTGATCCTCAACTCCTCCCTGCTGCTGAAATGGCGGAAAAAGCAGTGAAGCCCCATCATCGCGGCGTGGCGCGTCAGCTGCCAGGCCCGTAGGGGCGGATATCATCCGCCCGTTTTTCCCGGAACCACCGATCCGTGGGGCGCGACGACTCGGCGCGCCATCCGCAGGGGCGACCTGTGGTCGCCCGTCTGGTGGAGCCCCCCGGGGGGCGCGCCTGCGCGGGCACGGGCCGCTTTTTTGGAGGTGGCTTCGCTGGATTTTTATCGGAAGCGCCCCCGGCGCCTCCGACTCGGCCGGGGCGCCGCTTTTGGTGTCAAAAGCGGCGGGAAAACCACCAGGGCCTGCGTTTTTTGAGGTGGCTTCGCGTGGATTTTTATCGAAGACGCCCCCGGCGCCTTCGACCCTGAACCCAGGAGCCCATGGCGGCGGTGGGCTGTACGGAAGGGCAAAAACCGACCGCGCATTGCCGCCCGTCCTATTGGCTGGCGCTTGCGGTAATTGGGGCCCCCGCCGAAGCCCAGCGAAGCGGGTTCGGTGGGGAGAGGAGGCCCAGCGGAGGGAATGAGCTTTCGGGCCTGCCCGGAAGCGAACGATCCGTAGCTTGGGCCGACGCCGCCGCGCCCCGGGCGGCACGCATCGGGATGACCCCGCAGGCCCTGGGAATCGGTGCGCTGTACCAACTTGGCCCGCCGGGCCGCCGTCGGTGCCACGCCTCTGAACTGCCGTTGTGCTTGTGGTAACGGGTGATAAAGAGACAGCCGCCGCCCCTTTCGGGGCGGCGGCTGTCTGTGCGGCTATTCGCAGGAGCCCTGGATGGCGCTCTCGGCCAGAGCAAAGTCGTCCTTGTGGACGTAGACGGTGTACTCAAAGGGCGCGGCCCCCGCGCCCAGGGTGATGGCCGACGTGACATTGCCGTAGCCTGTGCCGCCCACGGGATGGCTGTCCTGCTTGATGGTGAACTCCACCCCGGCCCCCTGAAGGGCGGCGCGGATCTGTCCGACCTCCTGGGCGTTGAAGGTACTCAGCAGCTTTCTGCGGTCAAGGGGGGGAATCATGTGCGGCGCTCCTTTCTGTTATCCGACGGTACCCTGAATGGCGCTTTCAGCCAGCTCAAAGTCGTCCTCATGGACATAGATAATGTATTCAACGGAGGGGGGCACCAGCTGCAGGCCGATGCCGAAAAAGGAACCGTTCTGGCGGTCCTGCTGGATGACAAACTCCACCCCGGCCCCCTGAAGGGCGGCGCGGATCTGCCCGATCTCCTGGGCGTTGAAGGTGCTGCAAAGCCTGCGGCGGGCAGAGAAGGGGATGCTGGACATAACGGCACACTCCTTTCAGCAGAAAAGGCCTTGTTTCCGACAGCCGCCCGCAGGGCGGCCCCCAACCGCGAGCCCAGCGCAGCGGGTCGCGGTTGGAAGCGAAGAACCGCCCGGCCTGGCCTGGCCTTGTTTGAAAACTTTCGATATGCCCAGACGACGGGTCTTTCGTCCGCTGGACGGCGCGATTCTTCCTTGAAATCCGTCAGGATTCCTGCGAAAAAATTGCTTGCCAGCGGCCCAAAATCCCTCGCCGCTGGACACATCGCCAATTTCCAAACAAGGCCCAGAGGTTTCGCCGCCCCGGCGGAACCTCGTGCCAAAAGGGCGGTTCTGAGCTGGCGGGGGCGGGTGCGAATCGAACACACCAGGACGGGAGCACCGTCCCCGTCGGTTTTGAAGACCGGGGGGCCCACCAGCGGCCCTTCCGCCCCCATGTTCTGACTCCATCTTATCAGGTTTGGCCGGATTGTCAAGTGAACCGGCGGGCGTCCCCCTCCCGGCGGGTGACGCCGGTGCTGTCCCACAGCTCCAGCAGGAGCAGGGTATCCCCCCGGGAGAGGCCCAGGATGTCCCGGGCCTGGGCCAGGCGGAAGGGGTGTTCCCCGAAGGAATCCCGCAGGGCGCGCTCCGCCGCTGCCGCCGCCGCCCGGTGGACATAGCGGCCGGGGGCGAGCTCCGCCAGCTCCCCCCGCTCCCGCAGGCGGCGTAGGGCCCGGCGGGCCTCCTTGATCCGCCCGGCGAAGCGGGGCTCCACCCGCTCCCAGGCCGGGGCGGCCAGGCCGAGCTGCCGGTAGAGCGCCGCCAGCTCCCGCTCCGCCTCCTCCGAAGGGCGGGGACTACCGAGCGGGGAGCGGGGGAGGGCTCCGGCGGCGGGGCCTCCCCGGGCCAGGGCCTCCAGCCGGGCGGCCCGCTCGGCTCATGCGGCCCTTTTTCGGCGGGGTCAGATCCACCAGCATCCCGCCCCCTATTGTGGCCAGAGGGGAGAAGAAGCGCACCACAAATTTGTCGCCGGGGGCGGCGGCCAGGGGCTGGGCGAAGCGGAGCTGGGCCCAGCCGGTCTCCCCGGGGCGCAGCACGTCCCGCCCCAGCAGCACGCAGCGGCAGGTGAGGCTGCGGGCGCCGTGGTGGAAGTGGAGCTGGCTGTCGCTGCGGATGGAGAAGGGGGCGCTGGGCAGCACCCGCAGGGACACGTCCGCCCGGTCGGTGACAACGAGGGAGCCGGGGGCGGCCAGGGTGTCCCCCCGGCACACCTCCCGCAGGCGCACCCCCGCCAGGTTCACCGCCGCCCGGGTTCCGGCGGGCAGCTCCTCCGCCGGGACGCCGTGGCACTGGAGGCCCCGCACCCGGGCGGTGCGCTCCGAGGGGTAGAGCCGTACGGCGTCCCCCCGGCGGAGGGGCCCGCCGGTGAGGGTGCCGGTGACCACCGTGCCGCTGCCCGCCACGGGAAAGACCCGGTCGATGTGCAGGCGGGGCGCCCCGGCCGGCGGCGGGGGAACCTGGGCCAGCATGTGAGCCAGGGCTGCGCGCAGCCCGTCCAGCCCCGCTCCGGTGACGGCGGACACGGGGAGCATGGGCGCCCCCTCCAGAAAGGTACCCTTCACCAGGGCCTCCGTCCGCGATCTGGTCTCCGCCAGCCTGGCCTGGTCGGCCAGATCCGCCCGGGTCAGGGCCACCACCCCCCGCTCCGCCCCCAGCAGGGAGAGGATGTCCAGGTGCTCCGCCGTCTGGGGCATGGGCCCCTCGTCGGCGGCCACGGTGAAGAGCACCCCGTCCATATTGGAACAGCCGGAGAGCATGGTGGGGATGAACTGTCCGTGGCCGGGCACATCCACCACCGACGCCCGCCCCACCCCCGGCAGCTCCAGGGGGGCGAAGCCCAGCTCGATGGTGAGGCCCCGGCGGCGCTCCTCCGCCAGCCGGTCGGTATCCACCCCCGTCAGCGCTTTCACCAGGGCGGTCTTGCCGTGATCCACGTGGCCCGCGGTGCAGACAATCACAGCGTATCCCCCCTCCACGCCCGCAGGGCGGCGGCGATCTCCCCCCCGTCGCCGGGCAGGAGGGTGCGCACGTCCAGCAGCAGCTTGCCCCGGTGGATGCGGCCCAGGATGGGCACCGGCCGCCGGCGGAAGAAGTCGTCCAGCACCTCCGCCGGAGACAGGGCCACCGCCCAGGCGGGGAGGGCCTCGCCGGGGTTGGCGCCGCCCCCCGCCTCCCCCGCCGTCTCCACCACGTCGCAGGGGCACAGGGGGTTGAGGGCCTCCCGCAGGGCCTCCGCCCGGGCCCGCAGCTCCGCCGGCTCGGCGGAGAGCATGGCGGATACCGGCACCGCCGCCCCGTCCCGCCAGTCCAGCAGGGTGGCCTCCAGGGCGGCCAGGGACAGCTTGTCGATGCGCAGGGCCCGGGCCAGGGGGTCGGAGCGCAGCCGGTCAATCAGGGGCGCCCTCCCCAGCAGGATGCCCGCCTGGGGCCCGCCCAGCAGCTTGTCCCCCGAGAAGCAGACCGCGTCGGCCCACGCCACCGCCTCCTCCAGCTCCGGCGAGCCGGGGGCGGCGGCGCCCAGGTCGCAGAGCAGGGGGACGCCGTGGGCGCGGGCCAGCGCCCCCAGCTCGGGCAGGGAGGCGGACTGGGTGAAGCCCACCACCCGGAAGTTGCTGGGGTGGACTTTCAGCAGAAGCCGGGCCGCCCCGGACTCCAGGGCGGCGGAGTAATCGGCGGGCCGGGTCTTGTTGGTGGTGCCCACCTCCACCAGCCGGGCGCCACTGCGCGCCAGGATGTCAGGCACCCGGAAGCCGCCGCCGATTTCCACCAGCTCCCCCCGGGAGATGGCCACCCCCTGCCCCGCCGCCAGGGCGGAGAGCAGGAGGAACACGGCGGCGGCGTTGTTGTTGACCGCCAGGGCCCCCTCCGCGCCGGTGAGGGAACACAGCAGCCCCTCCGCCGCCTCCCCCCGGCGGCCCCGGCGGCGGTTTGGCAGGTCGTATTCCAGGTTAGAATACCCCCGGGCGGCCTGGCCCACCGCCTCCGCCGCCCTCCGGCTCAGGGGGGCGCGGCCCAGGTTGGTGTGGAGCACGATGCCGGTGGCGTTGATCACCCGCCCCAGGGCGGGGCGGGACAGCCGCTCCGCCAGGCGGAGGACGGCGCCCTCCAGCTCCTCCGGGCCGGGGACGGAGGCAAGGGCCCCCTCCCGCAGGGCCCGGCGGCAGTCGTCCAGCACCTGGCGGGCGGCCTGCCGCTTGACGGGGTAGGGCAGGGGGTGCTCCGCCAGGGCGGGGCGGGCGAGAAGCAGATCCATTTTGGGCAGCCGGCGCAGCAGTTCCGGGTTCATGGGGACACCTCCGGGTGGAATGATTGCCCACATTATATCACATGGGAAAACGATTTGGTATAAACTTTGCGGTTTTCAGAAAAACCCTTGCTTTTTCCCATAAGACAAGGAATAATGGGCATTGACAGGCCTGCTGCCAAACAGGTATGATGTGGATGCTTAACAATATGGACAAACCAGAGCCTTACTAGGGAGGAGAACGACAGTGAGAGGCGTAGAAACCCGTATTCAGGAGATTCGCCACCGGGTCTTCCGCGAGGTGGCCCGCATGGCCTACCACACCGAGTGGCCGGTGGACAAGCGCATCGAGGCGCTCCCCTACAAGATCATTCCCGGCGAGGTGGGCAACTTCCGCAACGACGTGTTTTTGGAGCGGGCCATCGTGGGCGAGCGGCTGCGCCTGGCCATGGGCCTGCCCTGCCGCAGCGCGGCGGAGCACGCCCCCCTCTCCGACAATATTGAGGCCGCCGACCGGCCGGAGACCTACTACACCCCGCCGCTGATCAACGTGATCAAGTTCGCCTGCAACGGCTGCGCGGAGAAGAAGGTGCTGGTCACCGAGGGCTGCCAGGGCTGCCTGGCCCACCCCTGCGAGGAGGTGTGCCCCAAGGACGCCATCAAGCTGGATCGGTACAACGGCCGCTCCCACATCGACCAGGACAAGTGCATCCAGTGCGGCCGGTGCGCCGACGTATGCTCCTACAAGGCCATCATCATCCAGGAGCGGCCCTGCGCCGTGGCCTGCGGCGTGGACGCCATCGGCACCGACGCCAACGGCAAGGCGGATATCGACCCGGAGAAGTGCGTCTCCTGCGGCATGTGCCTGGTGAACTGCCCCTTCGGCGCCATCGCCGACAAGTCCCAGATCTTCCAGGTCATCCGGGCCATCCAGTCCGGCGAGCGGGTGTACGCCGCCGTGGCCCCCGCCTTCGTGGGCCAGTTCGGCCCCAAGGTCACCCCCGGCAAGCTCCGCGCCGCCATGAAGGCCCTGGGCTTCGCCGATATCTTTGAGGTGGCCATCGGCGCCGACCTGTGCGCCACCCAGGAGGCGGAGGACTTCGTCCGGGAGGTGCCGGAGGAGATTCCCTTCATGGGCACCTCCTGCTGCCCGGCCTGGTCGGTCATGGCCAAGAAGACCTTCCCCGACCACGCCAACTGCATCTCCATGGCCCTCACCCCCATGACCCTCACCGCCCGGCTCATCAAGCACGACCACCCCAACGGCAAGATCGTGTTCATCGGCCCCTGCGCCGCCAAGAAGCTCGAGGCCATGCGCAAGAGCGTGCGCAGCGAGGTGGACTTCGTCCTCACCTTTGAGGAGATGGCCGGCATCTTCGACGCCAAGCACATTGAGCTGGAGTCCCTGCCGGAGGATCCCGACGGCGTCAACGACGCCTCCACCGACGGGCGCAACTTCGCCGTGTCCGGCGGCGTGGCCAAGGCGGTGGTGGACGTGATCCAGCAGCGCTATCCCGACCGGGAGGTCAAGGTGGCCAAGGCCGAGGGCCTGCGGGAGTGCCGCCAGATGATCTCCGACGCGGTGAAGGGCAAGTACCCCGGCTATCTGCTGGAGGGCATGGCGTGCCCCGGCGGCTGCGTGGCCGGCGCCGGCACCATGCAGCCCATCAAGAAGTCCCAGGCCATGGTGGGCATCTACGCCAAGCAGGCCAAGCACAAAACCTCCAGCGAGACCGAGCACATCAAGGAGCTGGACAAGCTGGTGGATTAATCAAACAAGAGGCCGACAGCACAGCTGTCGGCCTCTTTGCTTGAAACGTAATTACAGGGTCAAAGCCCGGTGGAGGATGACGGCCATCTCGGCCCGGGTGAGGGTGCCGGTGGGGTTGAGGTTGCCGGCCTGGTCGCCCTTGATGACGCCGGCCTGGGCCATGGCGGCCATGGCGGGACGGGCGTCGGTGGCCACGCTGGCCCCGTCGGGGAAGCGGGTCAGGTAGCTGTCATAGGCGCTGGGGATGGTGCGGTTGGCCTTCTGCATGGCCCGGTAGAGGAACACCATGGAGTCCTGCCGGGTCACCGGATCGCCGGGGCGGAAGTTGCCGTTGGCGTCGGCGGTGGCGATGCCCAGGGCTCTGGCCACGGCCAGGGCGTCGGCATAGTAGGCGTCCGCCTTCACGTCGCTGAAGTTGCCGGAGGCGGCGCCGTCGGCGGTGAAGCCGAAGGTGCGCACCAGCATGAGGATGTAGTCGCCGCGGGTCAGGGTGCCGGCGGGGGAGTAGGTGGTGCCGGTACCGGTACCGGTGGTGATGCCGTAGGCGGCCAGGAACTCCACGCCGGGCACGGCCCAGCCGTAGCTGCCCATGTCGTTGAAGCGGGTGGTGGTGCTGGGCGGGGTGACCATGATCTGGATGTTGCCGTTGTAGGTGATGCCGGCGGCATCGGTGCCCACATAGGGGATCACCACGCTGCCGGTGTACTCCGCCTTGGGCAGGAAGGTGATGCCGTCCAGGCGGTAGATGCCGTTGACATCATAGGTGACGGAGGAGATCACCTCGCCCCGGTACTTGGTGGGGCTGGTGAAGCTGTAATAGAGCTGACCGCCGGTAAGGCTGGGGTTGGGGAAGGTGACGGACACCAGGGAGGAGCCGCCCCGGGCCGCGCAGGCCGCGGAGAAGTCGCTGGCCCGGAAGTCCACGCCCAGGCCGTTGGAGGTGTAGGTGATCACGGAGGGGGAACTCAGGGTCACGTAGGTGATCTCCACCTCGCCGCTGACGGTCTTGTTGTTGGTGGTGTAGCCCCGGAAGGGGATACGGGTGGTGGTGCCGGCGGCGCTGCCGGGGACAAAGGTCACGTCATCCAGGCTGGGGGAGGAGGAGCGGTAGTAGCGGGCGTCGTCCACCTCGTCCTCGCTGCCGCCGCCGTAGTCGAAGTACAGATAGCCGCCCCGGCCGGAGGTGTAGTCAAACACCACATAGTTCAGGTTATAGCCGGTCTCGTCCACCACGGCGTCGTTGAAGTCGTCCGCGTCAAAGGTGATGGGGTTGCCGGTGGCGCCCTGGAGCTTTACCACCACCTCGGCATCGCCGCTGACGCCCACGTTGATCACAAGGTCACCCTCGATGGTCTCGTCATCGTCATTAAGGATGGTGAAGGGGATGGTGACAACACCTTCATAGTTGCGGGCAGAGACGAAGGTCAGGTCGTCGATCTCGCCATAGCGGAAGGTGTCGCTGGTGCTCACCTCGTCCTCGTCGCCGTAGTAGTCGTAATAGAGGACGCCCTTGCTGGAGCTGGGAAGCTCGTCAAAGCAGATCTTATAGAGGTCGTAGTCCGTCTCGTCCAGGGAGTAGTCGTTGAAGTCGTCCGCGTCAAAGTCGCACTCGTCATCGGAGTCCATGTAGTAGGTTACATCGCCGGTTTTAGCGGAAACTGAACTCTTGCCGTCGCCGACTTCAATGGTCACTTCGCCCGTGCGGTTTTTGCCGCTGGTTGTCTTCACGTCAAACCCGATGGTGAAAGTTCCTTCGTCATCCGGAACAAAGGTCAGATCATCGATTTCATCCCAGTCAAAATCGTCGTCCTCTTCAACCTCATACTCACCGGAACGGTCATACTTGTAGTAGAGGGTACCATACCGGGTATTGGGCAGATCGGTAATCCAGAGTTTGGATATCTCAGCATCTAAGTAATCCTCGATGTCCCGATAATCAAAATCAAAGACATCATCCAGATCAATCTCGTAGGTCAGATCATCGGAGGAGGAAGAGGAGCGATTCCCATTTACATCAATCTCTAGGGTACCCCAAAATTCTTCGCCACTTCTGCGTCCGGCCCTACCGTCAAAATCAATACTGATAACATCATCACAATCTTCGTCAGCCTCGAAGACAAGATAATAAAAATCCTCCCAGTATATAGTTTCGCCGTCTACCACTTCGATCTTTTCGTTGTCGCTATCTAAATAATATAATTCACCATCTCGAGAAGACGGCAAATCAGAGAAATAGATGGAATACATAGTCTCTCCATCTTCTGTCATATCTTTACAATAGCTATTAAAGTCATTCGCGTTAATTTTTATTGTTTTGCCAGCATCCACCTCATAACCATCAAGAGTATGGCTCGCCGCCACCGCGCCGGGCAGCAGGGTGGTGAGCAGGGCCAGGCTCAGGCCCGCGGACAGCAGATGGGTGAGCCTCTTGTGCGTGCGTTTCATGTTCAACTCTCTCCTTCCAAAAGCATGGTTGGGACGTTGTTCAGATTTTCTTGCGCTTCTGTTTTGTTTTTGTTAAGACCTTTTTTATCTCCTGGTAAGGTCTTGTTTCATTATCCCTCTTTTTGGACGAAATGTCCATAGAAAGGATCCCCCTATTTGTGAAAATTTTCTTAATCTTTTTCTGCCCCTCCTCGCCGGGGACGGCGACGAAGCTTTACCCGGTCTTTACACGGCCGTGATAGCGCCGCCGGGCCGCCGGGTCTATACTGGAAGCACAACAACCGGATACCGCCTTCCACGGAAAGGAGAATGGCCATGCTTCCCTGCCAGAACCAATGTGCCTCGTACCACGAGGGCTGCCACAAGACCTGCGCCTACTGGAGCGCCTTTCAGGAGCACCAGAAGGCCCAGCGGCAGGCCAAGAAGGCCTATCTGAAATACTACGGGCAGCTGTGCGCCGACACCCTGCGCCAGCTCACCGCCATGCAGGTGCGCTATCAGCCCCGATAAAAAACGTCCCCGCCGGAAACCCGGCGGGGACGCGCTGTTTACTTGTGCTTCTTGCCCGTGTAGATGCACATGAGCATGCAGAACACGGAAGCCCAGGCCCAGAACTTATGATGCTTCATGCTCTCTCCTTTCCGGCCCCTTCGCTGTCTGCCCGGCGGGCAGATAGGGCCGCATGCTGGCTGCGCTGATGGCCATGGTGGAGGCGTTGTGGAGCAGCGCCGTGGTGGTGGGCGGCAGCACGCCGCAGATCCCCAGGGCCAGCAGGCTGGTGTTGATGGACAGGATGGCGCGGTAGTTGCGGCCGATGCGCCGGAGCATCCGCTGGGACAGGCGGCGCAGGGCGGCCAGCTCCCGCAGATCGGAGGAGAGCAGGGTGATATCCGCCACCTCCCGGGCCAGGTCGGAGGCGTCCTTCATGGCCACGGACACGTCGGCGGCGGCCAGGGCGGGGGAGTCGTTGACCCCGTCCCCCACCATGATGAGCCTGTGGCCCCCGGCCTTGTAGCCCTCCACCAGGGCGGCCTTGTCCGCCGGCAGCACCTGGGCCCGGAACTCGTCGATGCCCAGTTTCTCGCAGACGGCCCGGGCGGCGGTCTCCTGGTCGCCGGTGAGCATGACCACCCGGCGGACGCCCAGCGCCCGCAGGGCGGCGATGGCCTGGGCGGCCTCCGGCCGGGGCGGGTCGCTGAGGAAGAGCGCGCCGGCCAGCTTCCCGCCGATGGCCAGATAGAGCACCGACCGGCCGTTGGCCCCGGCGGCGATGCGCGCCTCCTGCTCGGGGGTGCAGGCGACGCCCTCGTCCTCAAAGATGAAGTGGCGGCTGCCGATGAGGGCCCGCTCCCCCTCCAGGGTGGTGGCCACGCCGTGGGCCACCACATACTCCACCTCGGCGTGGCGCTCCTCGTGGTTCAGGCCCTTCTCCTCGGCGGCCCGGGTCACCGCCCGGGCCATGCTGTGGGGGAAATGCTCCTCGATACAGGCGGCGCAGCGGAGCAACTCGTCCTCCCCCCGGCCGGTGAAGTCGATTACCCCCTCCACCTGGGGGCAGGCGGCGGTGAGGGTGCCCGTCTTGTCAAAGACGATGGTGTCCGCCTCGGCAAAGGCCTCCAGATGCTTGCCGCCCTTGACCATGATCCGGTGGGCGGAGGCCTCCCGCATGGCGGAGATGATGGCGATGGGGGTGGACAGCTTGATGGCACAGGAGTAGTCCACCATCAGCACCGACAGGGCCCGGGTGAGGCTGCGGGTAAACAGGCCCACCAGCAGGGCCCCGGCGAAGCTGAAGGGCACGATGGCGTCGGCCAGTCGCTCGGCCTTGCTCTGGGCCCCGGCCTTCAGGGCCTCGGAGCTTTCGATGAGGCCCACGATCTGCTGGATGCGGCTCTCCCCGGCCAGGGCGGTGATCCGGATGATCAGGCTGCCCTCCTCCAGCACGGTGCCGGCGTAGACGGTGGAGCCCGCCCGCTTGTGGACGGGGAGGGACTCGCCGGTCATGGACGCCTCGTTGACCATGGCGTCGCCGTCCGTCACCGTGCCGTCCACCGGGATCAGGGAGCCGGCGCGCACCCGGATGCGCTCCCCCGCGGACAGCGTCCCCATGGGCACCGACTCCTCGGCGCCGTCGCCGTTTACCCGCCACACCGTGTCCACGTGGATGGCAAGGCTCTGGCGCAGGGAGGTCTGGGTGCGCTTGCGGGTGTAGTCCTCCAGCAGGCCGGACAGCCTGAGCAGGAACATCACCGAGCCGGCGGTGGCCCACTCCCGCTGGACGATGGCCCCGGCGATGGAGGCCGCGTCCAGCACGGCCACGTCCAGCCGGCCCTCCCGCAGGCTGTTCAGGCCCTCCCGCCAGTAGCCCGCCGCGCTCCAGAGGGTGACCAGGCAGCGGATGGGGGCGGGCAGGAACCACCTCTTCAGAAAGTGCCGGGCCGTCAGGCCGGCGATGCGGCGGAAGAAGTGGTCGTCCACCTCCCGCAGCTGGTCGGCGTCCCGGGCGGCGCCCACGGGGAGGGCGTCCCGCCGCAGGCCGTCCAGCACCGCCAGGGCGGCGGCCCGGCCGTCCCCCCGGTAGAGCACCAGTACGCTGCCGTTGACGGGGCAGGTCTCCGCCCCGGTGATCCCCGGACAGCCCAAAAGCAGGGCGGCGATGCCGTAGCCCTGCTCCTGGGTGAACGCGTCGGGGCCGAAGCGCACCCGCAGGCGGCCCGGCTGGTCATACGCGATGCGATACTTCATGGGATTACGCCTCGCCCTCCCGGGCGGCCTTCTGCTTGGCCTCGGCGCACAGATCCTGGGCGTCCTCCTTCATGTTCTGGAGGGCGGCCCTGGCCTCCTGCTGGAGCTGCATGCCCCTGGCGATGCCGTTGACGCACAGCTGACGGGTTTTGGGGGACTTGGCCACCTGGGCGCCCACCAGGGCGGCGGCCACGCCGCCGGCGAAGCAGAGGAATCTGGGACTCTGATACCATTTCATGAGGGGACAACTTCCTTTCGTGTTCGTTCTGTCAGAGAGATCGGTTCAAAGATATGGCGGGGCAGCTCGGACACCGCCGCGCAGGCGGCCTTCCACGCATCCTCGTAGGACACGTCCATCCGGTTGCACAGGGTCTCGGCCAGCTTGTCGGTCTGCCCGGCCAGCAGCCTGGCCCACCGGCAGCCGTCGTCGGTCAGGTGAACCTTGCCGTACCGCTCCTTGGCCACCAGGCACTTGCCGCAGAGGATGGACATCATGCTGGTGACAGAGGCCCGGGACACCGCCAGGGACTCCGCGATGTCCTTGGAGGACACCTCCAGCCGGGCCTGGGACAGGTGGTAGATGGTGAGCAGGTAGCGCACGTTGGTGTTGGTCAGCTCCATAGCATCCAGCTCCTTTCCGCGCCTCAGGTCTGCCCGGAGGGCTTGGATTTCTTCGCCGGCTGAGGGTGGCACATGCCGGCACAGGCGCAGCCTCCGCAGCTGTCCCCGCAGGAGCAGGCGTGCTTCCCGCGGCGGCGGTTCCAGATGCCCTTGCCCACGATGGCGGCAAAGACCGCCGCAATCAGCAGGCCGGCAAGAATGGTGGGAAGGTTCATAGGGGTCTCCTTTCCAAATGTGGGGGCGGGCGGGGCGCACGCCCCGCCCGCAGATGGGTTTACTTGTTGGCGGCGGCCACGGAGAGGGTCAGGGTGTTCTCGTCGTACTTGTTCTTGCGGAACAGCATGTAGAGCAGGCCCGCGATGAGCACCACGGCCACCACGGTGCCCACGCCGAAGGACACCTCACCGGTGATGAGGCCGCCGATCTGGTAGACGATCAGGGAGATGATGTAGGCGAAGCCGCACATGTAGCCGATGGCGCCCAGGGTCCACTTCCAGTTGTTCATCTCCCGCTTGATGGCGCCCATGGCGGCGAAGCAGGGGGCGCACAGCAGGTTGAAGATCATGAAGGAGTAGGCGGAGATAGCGGTGAAGTCCGCGGCCACCAGGCCCCAGATCTCGTCGCCGTTCTCACTGAGCTCCCCGACGTAGTTGTAGAGCACGCCGAAGGTTGCCACCACGTTCTCCTTGGCGATGAGGCCGGTGAACACGGCCACGGTGGGCTTCCAGGTGCCGAAGCCCAGGGGCACGAAGATGAAGGAGATGGCGGAGCCGATGGCGGCCAGCACGGAGTTGTTCATGTCCTCCACCATGCCGAAGGCGCCGTTCTCCCAGCCGAAGCCCTGGAGGAACCACAGGATGATGGAGGAGGCCAGGATCACTGTGCCGGCCCGCTTGATGAAGGACCAGCCCCGCTCCCAGGTGGCCCGCAGCACGTTGCCGGCGGAGGGGATGTGGTAGGCGGGCAGCTCCATGACGAAGGGGGCCGGGTCGCCGGCGAAAGCCTTGGTCTTCTTGAGCATCACGCCGGAGATGACGATGGCGGCCACGCCGATGAAGTAGGCGGACACGGCCACAAAGCCGCTGCCGCCGAACAGGGCGCCGGCGATCAGGCCGATGATGGGCATCTTGGCGCCGCAGGGGATGAAGCAGGTGGTCATGACGGTCATGCGGCGGTCCCGCTCACTCTCAATGGTGCGGGAGGCCATGACGCCGGGCACGCCGCAGCCGGTGCCCACCAGCATGGGGATAAAGCTCTTGCCGGACAGGCCGAACTTGCGGAAGATGCGATCCATGATGAAGGCGATGCGGGCCATGTAGCCGATGTCCTCCAGGATGGCCAGCATCAGGAAGAGCACCAGCATCTGGGGCACAAAGCCCAGCACCGCGCCCACGCCGGCCAGGGCGCCGTCGCAGATCAGGCCGATGAGCACGTCGTTGACGCCCCAGCCCTCCAGGGCGGCCCGGGGAATCTCCACCAGCCAGGCGGTGCCCAGTACGTCGTTGGTCCAGTCGGTGAGGAAGGTACCGAAGGGGCCCATGGCGATCCAGTACACGGCGAACATGACCACGGCGAAGATGGGCAGGGCCAGGATCCGGTTGGTCACCACCCGGTCGATCTTGTCGGAGGTGGTCATGCTGTGGGCCGCGGCCTTCTTGTGAACCGCCTTGGTGACCACGGTATTGATGTAGGCGTACCGCTGGTTGGTGATGATGCTCTCGGCGTCGTCGTCCAGCTCCTTCTCGCAGTCGGCAATGTGCTGCTCCAGGTGGGCCTTCAGCTCGCCGGTCAGGTTCAGCTGGGCCATCACCTTGTCGTCCCGCTCAAACACTTTGATAGCATACCACCGCAGGTAGCGGTCGTCCACCAGGCCGGCGATGGACTCCTCAATGTGGGCGATGGCGTGCTCCACGCTGCCGGTGAACACGTGGGGCAGCTCCCCGGCCTGGTGGGTGCGGGCCAGGGCCACGGCCTTCTCGGCCGCCTCCAGGCCGCCCTCGCCCTTCAGGGCGCTCATGCTCACCACAGTGCAGCCCAGGGCGTCGCCCAGCTTGTTCAGGTCGATCTGGTCGCCGTTTTTGCGCACCAGGTCGATCATGTTCACCGCCACCACCACGGGCAGGCCCAGCTCGATGAGCTGGGTGGTTAAGTACAGGTTGCGCTCGATGTTGGTGCCGTCCACGATGTTGAGGATGGCGTCCGGCTTGTCGTTGACCAGATAGTTCCGGGCCACCACCTCCTCCAGGGTGTAGGGGGACAGCGAATAGATGCCGGGCAGATCCTGGATCACCACGTCCTTGTGGCCCTTCAGCCTGCCCTCCTTTTTCTCTACCGTGACGCCGGGCCAGTTGCCCACGTACTGGTTGGAGCCGGTCAGGGCGTTGAACAGCGTCGTCTTGCCGCAGTTCGGGTTGCCCGCCAGCGCGATTTTCAGCTCCATATCTCTCAATCCCTTCCTTTCTCAAAAAGTTAGATACAACTAATTCTTGGGCGCACCAGACCGCATCTGCGCCGTGTCTGCCGGACTCTCTGTAGGGGCGCACTGTGTGCGCCCATAGCCGGAGCGGCAGCGCAGCATGGCCGGGGCCACCGGCGGGGGCAAGCCCCCGCCCTACGCGATCTCGATCATCTCCGCGTCGGCCTTGCGTACGCTCAGCTCGTAGCCGCGCACGTTCAGCTCCATGGGGTCGCCCAGCGGCGCCACCTTGCGCACATGCAGCGCCACGCCCTTGGTGATGCCCATGTCCATGATGCGGCGCTTGACCGCGCCCTCCCCGTGAAGGCGCACCACCGTCACGGTATCGCCCACCTTTGCGTCCCGCAGTGTCTTCATCTTCTCTTCCTCCCATCAAAACATGATTCGGTTGGCCATGGCCCTGTCCAGCGCGATGCGGCTGTCCTTCACCTGGAGGATCAGGTTGCCGCCCAGCTCGCTGACCACCGTGACCTCCCCGTCCACGACGAAGCCCAGCTCGGCCAGGTGCTGGCGCACCTCATCTTTGCCGGTGATCTTTCGGATGGTCACCGTCTCGCCCTGCTTCGCCATTGTCAGAGGCATCATTCGGGTCTCCTCCCTTTTTTATGTGGTTAGATCGATCTAACCGCAGGGGCTGAAATCGGTGGTTAGCAGATACTAACCACCTGGAACAAGGTAAGTTTACACTCGCTAACTTCAAATGTCAAGCCCTGGAGCGATAAATTTTTCCATTCCGGCAAAAATTCCCGGCACGGGATTTCCCGTGCCGGGAATTTTTGTGCAAAGCTACAGGGCGGCCAACTGTGCCGCCACAGCGGCCAGCAGCGCCACCACCGCGGCGGAGGCCAGCAGATCCGCCGTCAGCGCCAGAGAGGGCCGGCGGCGGCCCCTGGGGCGGGGCGGGCGCTCCGCCGGGACGGGAGCTTCTTCCGGTGGCGCCGGGCGGGCATCCGGCCGGCCGGGGGTGCGGTAGTCGTCCAGGCTGATCACCTTACCCGACGGCCGGGGGACGGCCCGGGGACGGGGAGCCACGGCATAGCAGACCGTCTCCCCGCCGCTGGCCTTCCGGCCGGCGGCGCCGAGAAAGGTCAGGCGCTTGGCGTTCAGCGTGCAGTAAATGGTCTCCATGGGGTTCCCTCCGATCCTGAGCTGTTTGATAAGGTGATCCTACCGCCGGTTCTGTCCCATAGACCGGACTGGGGCGGGCTCCCCGCCGGTGTTTCATGGGATAGAACTGATGTTCGATTCGAGTATACAACATTTGTTCGAGTTTGACAAGCCCCATTTTGTCCGGGGCAGACCGCCCAAAGGGACTCCGGCCGGAAATTTTACCTCCGGGGGTTTGCCAAGCGGCGGGAAATAGAGTATACTTGATTTCAATCACCCTGCGGAGAGTGGATCACCGGGAAGGAGCGCGCCAATGAGAGAGCTGGAACTGCTGATGCCCACCCTGTTCGGGCTGGAGGGCCTGTGCGCCGACGAGCTGCGGCGGCTGGGCATGGAGGGAGTGCGGGCGGAGAACGGCCGGGTGCGCTGCAAGGCCTCCCCCGGAGACATCCCCCGGGTGAACCTGAACCTGCGCACCGGCGAGCGGGTGCTGCTGGTGGTGGGGGAGTATGAGGCCAGGGACTTCGACGCCCTGTTCGAGGGTGCCCGTGCCCTGCCCTGGGAGGACTTTATCCCCCGGGACGGGGCGTTCCCCATCAAGGGGCACAGCCTCAGCTCCCAGCTCCACGCGGTGCCCGCCTGCCAGGCCGTGCTGAAAAAGGCGGTGGCCGCCCGGCTGGGGGAGAAATACGGCCTGGCGCAGCTGCCGGAGAACGGGGCCCTCTATCAGCTCCAGTTCTCCATCATGAAGGATCACGTCACCCTCATGGTGGACACCACCGGCCCCGGCCTGCACAAGCGGGGCTACCGGGCGGTGGGGGTGGCCGCCCCCCTGCGGGAGACCCTGGCCGCCGCCATGGTGCTCCTCTCCCGCTACCGGGGGAGGGATCCCTTCTGCGATCCCTTCTGCGGTTCGGGCACCATCCCCATCGAGGCGGCGCTGATCGCCAAAAACCGGGCGCCGGGGCTCAACCGCAGCTTTTCCGCCCAGCGGTGGCAGTGGCTGGACAGCACCCTGTGGCTCCGGGCCGCCGACGAGGCCATGGACGGGGAGTACCACGGCAGCTACGACATCTGGGGCGGGGACATCGACCCCAGGGCCATGGACATCGCCCGCTCCAACGCCGAGAAGGCGGAGGTGGAGGACGTGGTGCGCTTTGACGTGGCGGACGCCGCCCGCTTCCGCCGGGACGAGCCCTACGGCCGCATTGTCACCAACCCGCCCTATGGGGAGCGGCTGCTGGAGAAAAAGGAGGCGGAGGGCCTCTACCGGGCCTTCGGCGCCGCGGCGGGGGCCCTGCCCCCCGGCTGGCGGGTGAGCGTGCTCTCCTCCCACACGGAGTTCGAGCGCACCTTCGGCCGCCCGGCGGACAAGAAGCGCAAGCTGTACAACGGCATGCTCAAGTGTGAGCTGTTCCAATACGACAGACGGGAAAGGGGAGGACAGGCATGAGACGGAGGAGAGGAGCCCGCGCCGCGGCGGTGCTGCTGGCCCTGGCGCTGGGCGCGGGGCCGCTGCTTCTGCCCGCCGCGGCCGCTGTACCGGCGGGGGCCACGGTGTGGGGATACAGCGAGGGACTGGCCCAGTGCGAGCTGGACGGCAAGTGGGGCTTTGTGGACGCCGGCCGGAACGTGGTCATCCCCCTCCGGTACGACAGCGTGGTGTCCTTCCAGCTGGGCATCGCGGCGGTGAACCTGAACGGAAAGCTGGGGGTGATCCGCCAGGACGGGAAGTACCTGATCCAGCCGGAGTACGACACCCTCATGCCCATCGACTGCGGCCTCTACCTGGCCCAGAAGGGGGCGGGCTGGGGCGTGGTGAGCATTCTCCCCCTCTCCGACGGGAAGGGCGGGAGCACCAATGTGCTCTACGACCTGGTGTATGCCAGCGTCCGGGTGGACGAGCAGGGGGGCACCAATGTGCTCACCCTGACGGACACGGAGGGCGCCGTCACCAAGATCCCCGTCTACGACCTGCCCTCCATCCTGGCCCAGCGGGGCGCCGCCTCCGCCCAGTTCCCCCTGACCCGGGGGAAGCTGCCCGCCTTCTCCGACGTGTCCCCCCGGGACTGGCACGCCCTGTGGGTGGACATCGCCTATAATGTGGGCCTGGTCTCCGGCGTGGGGGGCGGCCGCTTCGCCCCCGGGCAGACCCTCACCGTGGCGGAGGCCATCCAGCTGGCCGCCACGGTGGAGAGCCGCTACCGGGGGGACTCCTTCCATGAGGAGACCGCCTCCGGCGCCAAGTGGTACACGCCGGCGGTGGACTACTGCCTGGCCAACGGCATCCTGAAGGCGGAGACCGCGGCCCGGACAGACTACAACCGGCCCATCACCCGGCGGGAGGCGGCGGAACTCTTTGCCGCCACCTCCCTGGCCAAATCCCTGCCCGAGCTCAACGACCGGAACCGGGTGCGCACCTCCGTCCCGGACGTGCACCCCGGCGAGCGGGGGGCGGAGGCGGTCTACGCCCTGTACGCCAAGGGCATCCTGTCCGGGGTGGACGGGGGCATGACCTTCAGCCCCGGCGGCACCTTTACCCGGGCGGAGGCGGCGGCCATCGTGTCCCGCATGGCCCGGGCGGAGCAGCGCATCGTCCTCTGGGGCCGCTGAGCCGGACGGGGAACAGACAGAGAGAAGATACTGCGATAGGCCCTCTTGAAGCTGCAAAAAGTTCAGCAGCCCGCAGGAAAGATCTTTCCGGCGGGCTGAGAAGGGAGGAAGGCGCGTGCGCCACCTGTTTCTGCTCAACCCCCGGGCGGGAAAATATGACCGCACCCAGGAGGTGCGGGAGAAGATCCGCTTCGCCCTGGCGGGGCGGGAGGAGCCCTGGGAGGCGGCGGTGACGCAGTACCCCGGCCATGCCGCAGAGCTGGCCCGCGCCGCGGCGGAGACGGGGGAGGCCGTGCGCATCTACGCCTGCGGCGGGGACGGCACCCTCAACGAGTGCGCCGTGGGGGCGGCCGGCTTTGCCAATGCCGCCGTCACACACTACCCCATGGGCTCGGGCAACGACTTTCTGCGCATGTTCGGCCCGGATACCCCCCGGTTCTACGACCTGAAGGAGCTGCTGGACGCCCCCCAGGCCCCCATGGATCTCATCGACTGCAACGGGCACCTGGCCCTCAACGTGTGCTCCGTGGGCTTTGACGCCCGCATCGGCCTGGGAGCCGGGGACTTCAAGGGCCTGCCTCTGGTGTCCGGCACCATGGCCTACCAGCTCTCAGCGGTGCGGGCCATCCTCCAGGGCATCCACCGGCCCTACCGGGTGTCCATCGACGGGGAGGAGCTGCCGGGCAGTGAGTTCACCCTCATGTGCGCCTGCAACGGCCGCTACTACGGCGGAGGCTTCAATCCCAGCCGCACCGCCATGCCCGACGACGGCCTGCTGGATTTCGTGGTGATCCCCGCCGTGTCCCGCCTCACCGTGGTCTCCCTCATCGGCAAGTACGCCAAGGGGGGCGCGGGGGACATCGAGGGGGTTGTCGTCCGCCGGGGGCGGGAGATGCACGTGGTGTGCGACCGTGTGAGCCGCATCAACCTGGACGGGGAAGAGGTGCTGGATTCTGAGCTCTCCGTCACCGTGTCTGCTAAAAAAGTGAACTTTTTTTATCCGGCCGGTACCCACTGGGATCCGGCACAGAGGAGTAAAACTTAAAAATCAAAGAAAAACGGAGAAAAAAGAAGCGCGAAGTGGAAAATGAGCGATAAATCGAGTTGGACTCCGCGCAGAATGGAAATTTAACAGAAAATTCAAAAATTAGGGCTTGCAGAAATCTGCCGGTGAGGGTATTATTATAAGCGGATTAGCACTCCGGAGAAATGAGTGCTAACCCGCTGAAAGCGTTTATAACAATTTGCAGAATATAAGGAGGAACCCATTATGAAACTCAAGCCCCTTGCTGACCGTGTGGTCATTAAGCTGGTGGAGGCAGAGGAGAAGACCAAGAGCGGCATCATCCTGACCGGCTCCGCCAAGGAGAAGCCCGAGGTGGCCGAGGTCATCGAGGTGGGCCCCGGCGGCATGGTGGACGGCAAGGAAGTCACCATGACCGTGAAGAAGGGCGACAAGGTCATCACCAGCAAGTACTCCGGCACCGAGGTCAAGATCGACGGCGAGGAGTACACCATCGTGCGGCAGAACGACATCCTGGCGATTGTCGAATAAGTCTAGGGGGGATTGCATCCCCCCTAGATACAAAACCGCCGCGCCGCCTGTGGCGGCACAGCGGTTTTGATACCCCCCTCGCCTTTCCACCGGAAAGGCGGCCCTGGCCGCCGCGGCCAGGGGTTAAGGTGTCCTGCGCAGGCGCATGTCCTGCTCCGGACGGATTTCCATTTTGTTCGCCGCCAAGCGGCGAAGCGGGGGCACGGCCCCTGCACCCCATGATTGAATGAACTTTCCTGAATTTTGGAGGTAATGTGTTATGGCTAAGATTATCTGCTACGGCGAGGAGGCCCGCCACGCCCTGGAGCGCGGCGTCAACCAGCTGGCCGACACCGTGAAGATCACCATGGGCCCCAAGGGCCGCAACGTGGTGCTGGACAAGAAGTTCGGCGCCCCCCTGATCACCAACGACGGCGTGACCATCGCCAAGGAGATCGAGCTGGACGACCCCTATGAGAACATGGGCGCCCAGCTGGTGAAGGAAGTCGCCACCAAGACCAACGACGTGGCCGGCGACGGCACCACCACCGCCACCCTGCTGGCCCAGGCCATCATCCGCGAGGGCCTGAAGAACCTGGCCGCCGGCGCCAACCCCATGGTCATGAAGAAGGGCATCGCCAAGGCCACCGCCGCCGCTGTGGAGGCCATCAAGGCCAACTCCAAGAAGGTCAACGGCTCTGACGACATCGCCCGCGTGGGCACCGTGTCCTCCGGCGACGAGGTCATCGGCAAGCTGATCGCCGAGGCCATGGAGAAGGTCTCCCACGACGGCGTCATCACCGTGGAGGAGTCCAAGACCGCCGAGACCTACAGCGAGGTGGTCGAGGGCATGCAGTTCGACCGGGGCTACATCACCCCCTATATGGTCACCGACACCGAGAAGATGGAGGCCGTCCTGGACGACGCCCTGATCCTGATCACCGACAAGAAGGTGTCCAACATCCAGGAGCTGCTGCCCATCCTGGAGCAGGTGGTGCAGTCCGGCAAGAAGCTGCTGGTCATCGCCGAGGACGTGGAGGGCGAGGCCCTGTCCACCCTGATTGTCAACAAGCTGCGCGGCACCCTGAACGTGGTGTGCGTCAAGGCCCCCGGCTTCGGCGACCGCCGCAAGGAGATGCTGGAGGATATCGCCGTGCTGACCGGCGGCACCGTCATCACCTCCGACATGGGCTATGAGCTCAAGGAGGCCACCATGGATATGCTGGGCAAGGCCCGCCAGGTGAAGGTCTCCAAGGAGAACACCATCATCGTGGACGGCGCCGGCTCCGCCGATGCCATCAAGGCCCGCGTGAACCAGATCCGCAGCCAGATCGAGACCACCACCTCCGACTACGACCGCGAGAAGCTCCAGGAGCGCCTGGCCAAGATGGCCGGCGGCGTGGCCATCATCCGCGTGGGTGCCGCCACCGAGGTGGAGATGAAGGAGAAGAAGCTCCGCATCGAGGACGCCCTGAACGCCACCCGCGCCGCTGTGGAAGAGGGCATCGTGGCCGGCGGCGGCACCGCCTATGTGAACGCCGTCTCCGCCGTGGAGAAGCTGGTCAACGAGGTTGAGGGCGACGAGAAGACCGGCGTGTCCATCATCGCCCGCGCCCTGACCGAGCCCGTGAAGCAGATCGCCGCCAACGCCGGCATCGACGGCTCCGTGGTGTTGGAGAAGATCAAGGAGTCCGGCAAGACCGGCTACGGCTTCGACGCCTACAACGAGACCTATGTGGACATGATCGCCGCCGGCATCGTGGATCCCACCAAGGTGACCCGCACCGCGCTGGAGAACGCCGCTTCCATCTCCTCCGTGCTGCTGACCACCGAGGCCCTGGTGGCCGACAAGCCCCAGCCCCCCACGCCCGCCGCTCCCGCTGCCCCCGACATGGGCGGCATGTACTAAGCAATAGCCTGTACCCATTGGGACGCAAGCAATTGCCGGAGGTACAGCCGTGAATTTACGGTCGTGTCAAGAATTTTTCGCACTTTAGTTCGCAGACTCTGCCGTAAATGAAGTCAGCCAGCAATGGAGGCATCCTCCAAGGTCGCCTCCAGGTGCTTCATGTTCATGTACTTCTTGTTGCCCCACTGAGTACCGGCTACATGGCGCAGCCGGGCACAAACCAGCATTAGAGCTGAGTTGCCGTCCGGGAAGCTGCCAACCACACGGGTACGGCGGCGGATCTCTCGGTTCAGCCTCTCAATCACATTATTGGTACGGATACGGGTCCAGTGCTCACTGGGAAAATCGCAATAGGTCAGCGTTTCCTCAATGCCATTCTCCACCTTCTGGGCGGCCTCTTTCAGTTTCATGGAGCGCAGTTCCTCCACCACGGCCTTGGCCTTTTCCCGGGCAGCTTTCTTGCTCTCCTGAGCATGGATCGCCTTGAGCATTTTGGCTACCAGCTTCACCTTAGAGCGAGGTGTGACCGAGAACACATTACGGTAAAAGTGGACGGTACAACGCTGGTATTTGGCCTCAGGAAACACTTCTCCCACAGCTTCCAGCATGCCAAGGCACTTGTCGCCAACAATGAGCTTCACGCCATCCAGGCCACGGCTATGCAGCCACTGGAAGAAACTGACCCAGCTGGCTTTGTCCTCCTTCATACCCTCGGCAGCGCCAAGAACCTCACGATATCCGTCCTCATTGACCGCAATCGCCACCAGAATAGCCACATTTTCAAACTCTCCACCCCAGTTACGGCGCAGGTAGATCCCATCCACATAGACATACGGATAGCGTCCGCCCTGCAGAGGGCGGTTCCGCCAATCCTCAATGTGGACATACGCTTTCTTGTTCAGCTCACTGATGGTGGAGGGTGAGACCTTGCTGCCCCAGAGGGCCTCGGTGATGTCCTCCACGCGCCGGACGGATACGCCGGCCAGGTACATCTCAATGAGAGCCTCTTCCACGCTGCTTTCCCGGCGGCGATACCGCTCAATGATAGCCGTTTCAAAGGAGATCCCTTTCAGCTTAGGCACCTTGAGGGTGACATCCCCGGAAGTGGTGGTGAGGTTGCGGTTGTAGTGGCCGCTGCGGTAGCCCTGGCGCTGCTCATTACGCTCGTACCGGGCTGCTTGAGTCAATTTCTCTGCCTCAGCCTCCAGCAGCTCGTTGAGGGTTTCCTCTACACTTCCGCGTACAAGTTCCTTGAGCTGCCCCTTGATAACTTCTTCGTTTAGCTGTACAATTTTCTCGGACATGGTTTGCTGTCTCCTTTCGAATGGTGTGTCGCGACTTCATTCTACCAGAGATCTGCAAACCATGTCTCTTTTTATTTTTGCGAAATTTATTCTACCTGACCAGCGCCTGATATGTATGAACGCCGCTGTCTGCGATTTGCAGACAGCGGCGTTTTTAAAGTTTTAAATGTAATATGGCATTTCTAAATGTTACTTAATATGCTACGAATTTCTACTACTGCAATAGTATTTTTCTTTGTTTTAACCTCGCCTCGATTTCGCGTCGACTTTTTCGGTTGAGAATAGTGTTAGAAAGCAAGTCGCTCTTCAGTCTATTGGGAATTAAATCTTGAATAGTGTTATAACCAGCACTCAATAATCTCGTCTCAATATCTTTGTCTAGCTTTAGTTCAGATAATTGAAGAGCGCTCATGTCAATAGGAGCTTTTGCTTTCTTTTTTGAGATATTCTTCTCTCCTGAAGGTATTATATTAGCTGAGGAAATATCATGGCTTTCAGTAGAAGGTGTTACCCCTTTTCCTGCTGCTGCGCCCAGCTCTTCGGCGGAGGATGATGGAATTCTCTCTTGAGGCGCCTCATCCGTCTTTTGCAAATCCGTGGTAATAAGTACCTGTTGAGAATTTCTATTTTCCGAAGCATTCAGCGATGGTAACGGAATTGGTTTTTGCGGTAATTCAGTAACATACAATCCCACAGAATTTCTCAACAGCGCGTTATGCAATGAGGAATTATTGGTCAAGTTCTCTGTTAGCGTAACAACATCTGCACGAGGAGTAATAGGGTGTTCTAACTCAAAATCATAAATGTTTGTAAGTGAATCATTTTGGTTTTCCAATTCAGTCAATCCATTAAATATGCAAAGGCCTATAATCTGTCCTTCTGACGATACAGGAGATATAGAAAATAGATATTTGTATGCCAGTTCAGCAAATTCACGATCTTTTACGGTCTGCAATCTGCTGAATTTTGCATCCGCAATAAGGTATTTTTCAATGTGTGTTCCTGCATATTCATACTTAATTAAAAAATCTGGTGTGTAATACCTGCCTCGACGACTGGTTCCATCCCGCGCCAATGGGTATGATATTGATGTATTGCGATATAAGCCGATACCACTAATCTGTTGTCTGTTTACATTGTAGATGACTGGCTGATAGTATACTGTAATCTGTCCAGAATCATTTTTGAGTATAAATCGATTATTGCAAAAAGTGTTTTCATAATACCGACCAGGAGATGGATATAGTATTTTATCAGCATCTACGAGAGTATATCCGACTTTTCTAAAGTAAGCTATTATCTTTGTTAAAACATAAACTTCATATAAGGTGCTGATCTTAATAAACGAAAGCATAAATTGCTCTTCACGAATAGTAAATACACCTTTGCTAAACCATGCAATTGTACAATCGTAGATTTGGTGATATTGAGGAATTGCGCGAAACAGTGCTGTAAAGCGTGGGATTGAAGACAGTTTTTCCGGCTTTATTGGCAAGACTTTTGCGTACAGATAGTATAATGAAGTGAATTTCCGATGTAATTTTTCTACATCGTTTAATAGTACTTTTACAGCTTCTAATGTTTTAGCGTAAATAAAATAAGAAGATGTAACATAACCATCAGTCTCTATTAACTTTTGAGGCACTTGGCTAATAATATCAGATAGTTCTTTCTGTATACGTTCAATTTCGTGAAGAAGAAAGAGAAGGAATCCCAAAACGACACGGTTTTCATAGATATCATATGATTTTTCATTGTCCGTAATAAGTGTCTTATTGGGTTGATACCTAAAATTACCAATTTTTATGCCGGAAGAATGGTGAATTTGTTGGAGCTCTTCTGGGTGCTGTACGATGTATTGCAAGGTGTTTCTGGAAACATACTGGAGTTTTTCAAAATGGTCAACTCTTTCTTTGGGGACAGTTAAAAATCTGCTGTTCATTTTGAAATAACGATAATTCTCTTCATAGGCTACAGAAATTTGCTCTAACAGCAAAATATGCGACTCTATTGTTTTTCGTGCCGACTCTTTTAACCCGGAAATATCTTTTGGAAGCGTTCGATCACCATTTAGAAGTTCAGCATTCTCTTCATACACATATTCGGTCATTCGACGAACAGAGTCATTTTGGCGCCCTTTCCGAACAAGAATATGTATAAATTCAGTATCTAGTACATGCTGTGTCCCGTATTTATCGTCAAAGATAATAGTGATTTGGGCAAATCCATAGCATTCAAGGAATATTCGCTGACCAAATGAGTAATCTTGAAACGCAATCATTCCGCTGTCGGGTGAATAGTTGATCCCAATCTCTTGTCCATTTAAAAGGAATAGTACATTGCTAATTTCGTCATCATTATTCACAAGTTGGGCACGATATTTATAGTCATTAAATACATAAGCTGAGGTCGCATTGGCTATATCTAAAATAGAATTTGATAGCCGGTGTTGCTGAAGAACAAGTTCCTGCGGTTCTTGGTTATCTGGTAATAACCGCAAGGCCAAGTTATTCATATTAAACCTCACTTATGCAAAGAATTGGAAGTATTGCATAGAATCCTCTCCACTCTTAATAATATCCGAAATGATTTCAGCGCATATACGCAAATTCTTATCGCTGCAAAACTTTTGAATTTCTTTCAACCGCTCTCCATATTTTTCGCCATTACCATTGATATGGGGAAGAATTCGTTGAGCAACCGCATAATCCAGAGCTACAATAGAGGCATCAGTACCATAGTTGGAATCATTCTCAAACAACCTCTGTGCAGTAGACCAATAACAACGAATGGCGGCATCTGCTCGTGCACTAACGTTAATCTTAGATACTCTGCACTTGCTTAGCAATTCTTCGTAAATATCTTTAGCAATACCACTTAGAGGAACCAATGATTGACTATCTGCACCAAAAGTAGAAACCAAAGCACTCCAGGCAATTACTTCGTCGCCATCGGTATTTATGATGACCGGGCGTGTAGTTCCAGACCGAACTCGAGGAAGCTTGATTACCCAAGCGCGATCAACCAATCTGGGGGATAGAGCTTCCGTGGTATGGTCATTATTAATTGTTGCCACAAAGCGGAGTTGTTTTGATACGTTGAAACAAAAATCGTCACCAAGGTTAATTACACTACTGCAATCAATCTCGTCACAGATATTCATAAAGTCAGCCCAATAATATTCCATAGGACTAAGGTTTGCTTCGTCAAGCAAAATCATAAAGGGCATGTCAGTACTATTACCGTTGGCTTCTAGATTCATGATGTTCAAAGCATCAAACATCCTTCTATTGCTCCGGTCAAATGCTTTTGTCAGTGGATTATAATACCCGATAAAATCGCGCTTAGTAGTCCAACCGCGTTCAACAGAAACAGGAATAAATCGAGTTGCAATATACCCATCTTTATATTGAGGTAAAGCTTTTTCAGGAATTGCTAAGCCAAGTACAGATGCAAGAATTTTACAGATAGAAGTTTTGCCTGTTCCAGGCTCTCCAGAGAAAACCGTCAGAAATCCTTGAGTATAGCAAATAAGAATATTCAGGATGGTGTTTCTGTCATAAGTAGGGCGATACTTTTGAATTTCAGCAACTAATTTATCAATTAACGGGGCCTGATTAACTGTTGAAACAGTCAACCCTTTAAGTGCATCTATTTTATTGGCATAATTAATTGCATTTTGTTGATTTTCCCATTGAGCTGCTTGCTGGAGCATACGATTCGCCAGCATTCCATCAAAAGAAAATTGAAGCGCTTTTTCAGTACTATTCGCAAAAATAGAATCAAGTTTGCTATCAATTGCTTTAAGCTTATTATCAAGTTCTCTTTCGCGTCTTTCTTTATAATCGACTTGCTCTTCTAAGTCGGTGAGTTTTTGCTTTAGATCAGAACCATTTTGCAGCACACTGAGGTCTTCTTTAAGGCAGGCGATTTCTGCATCTAGGTCCTCTTTTTGATTCCGTAATGTGCTAATCTGCTCTTCGTATTCACTGAGTAAGCCCGAGGCATATTCTTGTTTTTTCTCCTCAGCTAATTTCTGTTGTACTTCTTCTGCATGTGCAATTAGTTCATCCAGCTCTGCCTGTTTTTGACTAATGTGATCCGTAATTATTTGAAAGCGCTGGATTCTCGACATAAAGTCGGGATTATCTGCCAGTTCTTGAACCAGTTTAGTGTATTGCTCACTACCTTGATATTTGTCCAACAACCCGGTAATTGTTGTTGAAATAAAACCGAAGGTATCATTTAATCGTTCTTCGTCAGTTAGTAATGTGTTGAGCATGTCAAAGCGAGCATCCTGAATGTCTTGTGGAATTCCATCGCCGACAAAAGGAGAGGCTGCATACGCCGAAAGAAGATCACCAATATTGTCAAGATCAATTTTTCCATCAATAAAGTTATCACTATTTAAAGTGTTTTTGAAAGAGGTAAGCAACTGCTCTTTTGTAATAACATCAATAGTACTTTCTTTGCAGATTGCCCTATCAAGGTGAATAAATGTACGCTCTTCACCATAACGGCCCACCTGTATCTCATATTCACTAAGATACGTTGGAAATCGGTATCCGCGCAAAATATATTTCTGTGTTTGAAGGCCTGTTCGAATTACTAGTTTTTCATCATATTCGCGAAAATCTACTTCAAAAGGTCCAATAACCGTATTTTTCTCTTCATCAATGGGAATAACGACTTTTAAACCTTTATATGCATAAGGATCATTAACTTCTAATATTGGATTTGTTTTATAGCTTCCTTCAATACCATTTTGTGAAAGCATATAATAATAGCCTATGTCACTCAAATAGTATATTTTACCAGAATTTAGTTTGTCGAGCACATCAATTTTATATCCTGTTGGGTTTCTAATTCCGTTTGTAATATTATCTTCCAGATCTTCTTTTTCAAAGTCTAGCAAACAATATGTATCGGTGATAAACATGTCTTCTACGTGCTGTCTGCTGTCCCCGCTATAGAAATTTATGTCGTTAAACGAAGATTCAGGAAGGAGCGCCTGCCTATCATATTGGTTGATAAAGTGGAATTTTCCATTTTCATATTCATATAATGGTTTAAAATTGACATATCGATTTCTGATTGTGATTATCCCAAGATAAGTGCCCATTGCTATCCTCCATTCATTTTACTTTTTTAAAGCGATGACATATTCGCCATGGTGGGGAATTGTCCACTGATACATACTTTCCCAAAATTGGAAAGCATGGTGTAGTACAATTTTCCAAAAATAATTATAACATGACGATAGCAAATTATCTATGCCTTTGCATTCAGTAGTTCTTGTTCTTTGGCGAGTTGGGTTGTGATGATATTGTGTCGTCGAGCAAACTCTACCAGATGTTTTGAATTGCTTCCCGGTTGCCACGCATAGGCCATTAAATAATCGCAATGCATTATCATATACTTATTAGCTCTGGAAATTGCAAACCGGTGTGGAACATTTTCCATGCCCGGGGGATAAAAAGTGCTGTCATATCCTTCAGGGGCATAAACCTTGCGTTCAGCCGGATGATAAGGGAGTAAAATAGACAGCGAAATTCCTGGGTATATCTTCTTTGCATTTATTACTGCACGCGCTGCCATTCGATCGAAAGCACCATATTGGCCTACTACAAAATCAGTTACATTGTAGTCACATATGTGCTTTTTAATAGCCGATTCCAATCGTGGCATCAGCTGAGTGGTTGCATTTCGGTGACCAATAAAAAAGCAAAGCATCTCACCATCCCCCTATTAGTATATTGTGATTATACCCACAATGTTTGTTTTCTGCAACATTGAATATAATTGCTGTATGGAAACTCGGGGTGGTGATGACAATCTTTGATTATGGCCCGCTATGGAAAACCATGGAGCGAATGCAAGTGTCACAATACCAACTTTTAAAGGGCGGTATCGATAATAAAACTTTGGATTCGCTGAAAAAGGGAAAAAACATTACCATGGTTACACTTGAAAAGCTATGTAAAATCATTGGTTGCACCCCAAACGATATCATTGAATTTAAGTAAGGCTACCAAGCAATATGTTTGGTAGCCTTCTATTTCTAATTGTGCATTCAAGTGGTCGATATTAGTAACTGCATAGAAGCCCAAGAAATGAGGAACCTGTTGGCGTACCAATGGCGTTCAGCACAGATCATCTTTTATGTTGTTGAATCGGGAAGAACACAAGATATAGGATATTTTGATTATTAAAATCAATATATGGTTGATTTCTTGGAGCTTCTGTGATATTCTACCTTTGGCAACGTCTAAAGGCATAACTGTGAATGAACAACGACAACAGCAAGACCTATTTATTAGAGCGCCGCTTTTACGGCACAACGAGGACGCCGTCCTATGGGCGGCATGAAAAACCACGAGGCGGGCGGTAACGCCTGAACAATCCCACATGCAGGCGGGAAAAGTTTGCTGCACTTGCCAACCCGGTACCCTGCGGGAACAACGACCCAGCGCAGTCCAAAACTGCGCCAATGAATTTCTTTCGTGAACGGGCTTTGCGCCGGAGGTGGATAATATAGTTATTCACCAACAGCGTCTCACGGGAGGAGGTGGCAGCTATGGCATATTCTATCTTTCACCATAGCAGGCTGAACACAAACAATCAGCAGACCACCTCCGGCAATAGACCCACATAGGCAATTTATAACCAGGGGAAACCGCTTTGGCTTACAGGAAGCCGAAGCAAAGCCCCGGTTATAAAAGGAACGAACAATCTGCCCTGGCAAGGCAGATCCAGGCAGACCTCCAAAAACTCGGCATGACACAAAAGGAACTGGCAACCGCAAGCGGTATGCCGGAGGCCAGAGTGAGCCGGATTTTGCGAGGTGGAAAAGTACGGCTGACAGAACAGGACATTAACCAGTTAGCCCTTGGCCTTAGAAAGACAACGGCAGAACGGGACAACCTGCGGTATCTCGCATGGCCTGAACTGTACGAGATCGACAAGGCGTTAAAGCGGCGTAACGGGTGTGTATTCCTGCTAAACTATGAATTGGCCGAACAGGGACTTCCCTTATTGGGGAGTAATTTTGAAGAATGACAGAAAACCGCCGTCCCAGGCAGCAAGTGGGACGGCGGTAAATTTTTTTGTCTGAATTTCACCAGTGAAATTTTCAAGGGATTTTTTGCGATATGATAGGGCCACACAAGGACTTGTGACCTTATCATCAGGGCGGCGGATAGGCCAGCCACCGCCCACAATATAACGGAGGAAATGCTATGAAAATCACTGACCTTATCATTGACCCTAAGAGCCTGGGGAGCAAGTTGTGGCTGGTGGAGGTGTCCCCGGCCTATGAGTACCAGAACAACAGGCGGACGGATACCGTCCTCGGCTACCGCTATACGGTGGCCCTGCCGGACAAGGGTCTGGACAAAATCAATGTACGCATTGACGGTGAAAAGCGTATGGACAACCCGGACAGCTATGTGGAAGTGCGCTTTGACGGTCTGGAGGTATTCATCTATTGGAGCCAGGGCCAACCCCAGGTGGGGGCCAGGGCTGCGGACATCCATCTGGTGAATCCGAAAGCCTGATGACCTGGGCGGCGCTGGAGAGGCCAGCCGGGATTAGGACAGTCCCCTCAAGGGAATGGCCCCCGGCGGCAGCGCCAGCGCCGCCCTCCCATAAGGGTCAGTATTACCCCTTATGGGAAACTTGTAGCATGTAGCAATACAAGGGAGGCTTTACATGGGCAGCAACAGCCAATCCCGAAAATGGGCGCTGGTCATCAACAATCCATCAGAGGCCGGGTTAGACCATAGCGCAATCAAGGAAATCTTACAGCGGTTTTCACCGGACTATTACTGCATGGCCGACGAAACAGCGTCAACGGGGACATATCACACGCACTTGTTTTTCTATGCTCCATCGCCTGTGCGCTTCTCCACCATCAAAAACCGCTTTCCCACAGCGCATATAGAAAAGGCATATGGAACAGTGCAGGAAAACCGGGCATATATCCGTAAGGAGGGCCGATGGACGGATACGGACAAGGCGGAAACCTCGGTGCCTGGGACATTCGAGGAGTGGGGCGAGGTTCCACCGGAACGGGCGGAGAAACACCCGGAGATGTTCCGGCTTGTCCAGAATATCCGGGACGGCCTGACTACCACGGAGATCATTGACGATAATCCGGCCATGGCCTTTCGTGTCCGTGACATTGACCTGCTCCGACAGATCTTGATGGCGGAAAAGTACGCCGTGGAGAATAGGCCCTTGCAGGTGTCCTATCTTTACGGTGCCAGCGGTGCTGGCAAGACAAGGAGCATTTACAGCACCCATGACCCCAGGAGTATTTACCGGGTGACAAACTACCGGGCCACAAGGGGTATTTCCTTTGACGGCTACCACGGGCAGGATGTGCTTGTATTCGAGGAGTTCAGCAGTCAAATTCCCATTGAAGATATGCTCAACTATCTGGACATTTATCCCCTGTCCCTCCCGGCCCGGTACAATGACAAAACGGCCTGTTACACAAAAGTATATATCACATCTAACTCGCCGCTGGAAAATCAATATTGGGTGGAACAGCAGGCGAGGCCGGAAACCTGGCGGGCATTTCTCCGCCGTATCCATACTGTGGTGGAGTACCTCCCGGACGGCTCCACGATCATCCACAAGAAAGGGGGCTTTCCCTATGACAAGAAGTGATAAAGACACGATTCACAAGCGGACGGAGAACCGCCGCCTACTCCAACGCATGAAAACGGGGCTTGCGGTGGTAACGCATACTCCTTACAAGGGCGTGCTGCTGGGAGCCTATCTGGTGGGTGCTGCGCTGGTCTGGCTGTTTCGGGCATACCTGTTCAGTCTGGATTCCTATGGTATGTTTTCCCCTGTTCTGGAAGCGGCTATCAATCTTTTGATTCCCCTCTATGCTGTGGGCGGCCTCCTGGCTTTCCTGGCGTTCCTGGGAACGCCCCAGGGCAGCAAAGCGGCAAAGGAGGGTTTGCAGAAAGTTGGCCTTGTCAACCATGCAGGGGAGGCCCCCGCCCTCATAGCCAAACGGCAGGACGGGAATAATCCCCGGCTGACGATCTGGGAGTTTGACCCCTGCGGGATACCGCTGGGCGAGTGGGAGGACAAACGGGCCAGGATTGAAACGGCGCTGGATATTACCATAGCGAAGATGACCTGGGCGGAGGGGCGAAAACTCATTCGTGTCTATGCTGTCCCGGCAAAAAGTGATTTTCCGGCCCTGCTCCCCTGGAATGACAAATACCTGTCCCCAGAAAGTTTTGTCCTGGTGCTGGGAGAAAGTCTCACAGGGGCGGTGACGGTCAACCTCACAAATATCCCCCATATCCTGCTGGGCGGCTCTACGGGCAGCGGAAAAAGTGTGCTGCTAAAGCTGCTGCTTATGCAGTCGCTTCTTAAGGGGGCGGAGGTCTACATAGCCGATTTCAAGGGCGGCGTGGACTTTCCCAAAGTCTGGCGCAATAAATGCCGGATGTGCTTCACCGAGGAAGATTTGCTCTATACCCTGGGTCAGCTTGTGACGGTGTTGGAATACCGCAAGGGACGGCTGGCAGAAACCGGGTGTAAAGATCTGGATACCTATAACGAGGTCACAGGAGAAAGTCTCCATCGGATCGTGTTCGCCTGCGACGAAGTAGCAGAGATGCTGGACAAAACAGGCCGGAGCAAAGAAAGTAAGGAAGTGCTGGCCCAGATTGAAAACAAGCTGGCGACACTATCCCGCCTGGGACGGGCCTTTGGCATCCACCTGATCCTCGCCACGCAGCGCCCGGATGCTAACATCCTTCCTGGTCAAATCAAGAACAACCTGGATTTCCGGGTGTGCGGCAGGGCAGATAATGTCCTCTCTCAAATCATTCTGGACAATACCAGCGCCGCCGATCAGATACCCAAGGACGCAAGGGGCCGCTTCATCACCGGGGATGGTACTGTGTTCCAGGCTTACTTGCTGGACGAAAAGCAGCTGTGAGGTGATTTCCATGGCACATGAAATTCCTATTTGGCAGAAAGCCAATCTTACTTTGGAGGAAGCCGCTGCCTACTATAACATTGGCATCAACAAACTGAGGCAGATAACCGATACCAAGGAGTGCGAGAAATATGTGCTTTGGGTGGGAAATCGCCGCCTGATAAAACGGAAACCATTTGAGGCATATCTCCAAAGTGAATATTCCATTTGAATGGCAAAAAGCGCCTAGATATGCTATGATAACTATATCATACATATCGGGCGCTTTTCCGGAAAGGAGTGTGCATTGTGGCGGGAAAGCGCAAAGATAGAAATGGCCGAGTACTGAAAACAGGTGAAAATCAACGCAAAAATGGCACCTATGATTATCGCTATACAGATAGTTACGGAAAAGTGCGATGTATTTACGCTAAGACATTAGAAGATCTTCGGAAGAAGGAAGCCACCATCCAACGGGACCTTGCCGATGGCATCGACTATGCTGCGGGTGAAATTTCAGTCGCTGATTTGGTAGACCGCTATATGAGTCTGAAGCGAGACATTGGACATAATACGAAGCGGGCCTATGGAACAGTCATTAACCGGATTAAGGAATCTGAGTTTGGACAGATGAAGGTGCGAAATGTAAAGTTGTCCGATGCCAAACGTTTCTACATTGACCTGCATGATACCGGAAGCAAGCGCAACACGATCTCTATCTACCATAGTGTACTAAGGCCCACCTTCGAAATGGCTGTCGATGATGACATGATTCGCAAAAATCCGTTCAAATTTAAGGTGGCCGATATTATTCCGGACGATGCGGTGAAAAGAACGGCTCTCACCAAGCAACAGCAGGAAAATTATCTCCGTTTTATTCAGGAGAATGGACAAGATAATTACTATGACGATATTGTGATCCTGATGGGCACCGGGTTGCGGGTCAGTGAGTTGTACGGCCTTACCAAGAAAGACGTGGACTTCAAAAAGCGGCTCATCTTTATTGACCACCAGCTCTGCCGGACGGCGGAAAAGCCTTACTTTGTAAAATCGCCTAAGACCAGCAGCGGTGTCCGGTGTATCCCTATGAGTGATGTGGTCTACATGGCGTTAAAGCGTGTTGTGGCAAACCGGCAGTCTCCAACAGTGGAACTCCTGGTGGATGGATACAGCGGCTTCCTCTTCCTGGATAAAGCCGGAATGCCAAAGGTTGCTATGCACTTGGAAAACTATATGCGGGGAATGCAGAAAAAGATGGAGCGGATCTACGGAAAATCTTTTCCGCGTGTAACTCCCCATGTACTGCGCCATACCTTCTGTACCAATATGCAACGAGCCGGGATCGATGTGAAAAGCCTGCAATACCTTATGGGCCACTCCAATGTCAGCGTGACATTAGATGTCTATACGCATGTTGACTTTCATGCGGTTCAAGAGGCATTTGGCAGGGCGGTCTCCAATCTATAGGTGTCTTTGCTTCCTGCAAAAAATATCCAACTGCTTACCATAAAACTTACCATTTTCAGCGGGTAAGATATGTAGACTATGGTAGAGAATATCGGAAAGAAATGATAGAATATAACCCATATCCCTTCTTTTCTCTACTTATCTCTTATAGAAAGCCGTAATTCCCCGAGGGCGGCATGTACTAAGATAGACACCCGAGAGCCTCCATCTGAATGAACCGATCCAGTAAAAACGGACAGTGACAAAAGGCCCCCTGATGTAGGAAAATAGACTACATCAGGGGGCCTTGTTATGGAGAAACGAAACTACTTTGTCCCGCGTCACAGGAAGGGTTTGTAGAGCGGTATGCAATCTGCTATAATACAAGCAGTCGAATCGGGGCGGGTTCTCCGCCCTTCCGGAAAGGGGCGTACAATATGGCGGGAGCCACCTTATACACGGTGATTGTCGCGGACGACGAGGACGAGTTGCGGGAGGCGGTCTGCACCATGATTCCCTGGGAGGAGCTGGGCTTCCGTCTGGCGGGCAGCGCCGGCAATGGGCTGGACGCCCTCCAGCTGGTGGAAAAGTACGAGCCGGATCTGCTGCTCACCGACATCCGGATGCCCTTTATCTCGGGCATCGAGCTGGCCCGGCAGGTGCGGGAGGTGCGCCCGGCCACCAACATCGCCTTTCTAAGCGGCTACGATGACTTCGCTTACGCCCAGCAGGCCATCCAGTACAACATCATCAGCTACATGCTCAAGCCCCTGACCATCGAGGGCCTGGGAAAGGAGCTGCGCGCCATCCGCCAGAAGATCGATGCCCAGTACGCCCTGTTCCGCAAGTCCGGCCCGGTGGGGGGCGAGCAGAAGGTGCGCGCCGCTGGGGTGATGCCCCTGGTGCTGGACGGCTATGCCGAGCCGGAGCCGGAGGCCCAGCTGGAGGCCTATGCCAGAGAGGTGGGGCTGCTGCGGGATGTGGAGGACAGGCCGTGCTATACCGTAATGGTGTCCACCCTACTCAGCAGGGAGGGCGCCAACCGCACCACCCCTTCCTTCGCGGCCTCCATTGACCGGCTGGCCGCCAAGTACCTGCGCAGCGTCAGCTTCTTTTCCGGCGGCAAGGTGGTGACGGTGCTGCTGGGCAATCCCTCGGATTTTGAGGAGTATCTGCACATCCTGGCCGACGAGCTTCCCCAGATGGCCCGGCGGGCCCTGGACGGCCGGTGCCACATGGGCATCAGCCGGATGGTGCGCTCCCTGGCCAGCCTCCACGGGGCCTACCGGGAGGCGGTGGAGGCACTCCGCCAGGGCGAGCACAGTGGGGAGGGCGCCCAGTTTGTCCGGGATCTCGCCCCCGCCGCCCAGGGGGGAGAGCTGCTGTGCCAGCGGGCGCTGGAGCTGCTGGATCAGCGGTACATGGACGCAGATCTCTCCCTGGTGTCCCTGAGCGGCATGCTGGACGTGAGCCCCAACCACCTGAGCGCCTGCATCAAGAAATACGCCGGCGACACCTTTATCAACATTCTCATCCGCCGGCGGATGGAGGCGGGGAGGGAGCTGGTGACCGGCACCGAACTGAAGCTGCAGGAGATCTCCCGCCGCTGCGGGTACACCGATCAGCACTATTTCAGCTACTGCTTCAAAAAGTACTGCGGCGAGTCCCCCAACGCCATGCGCCGCCGGCTGAGCGCGGAAAGGGCGGGTGAGGGCGCTTGAAGCGGAGACGCCGGGGACTGCCCACCACCACAATCCTGGTGGCCGTGGTGGTGAGTGTGGTGGCCATCATTCTGTGCTGCTGCATCCTGCTGTTTCTCAACCGCTACCGCGGCGCCATGGTGCAGAGCGCCCGCACCAGCACTGCCCAGGCGGTGTCCCAGGTGTCCAACACCGTGGGCAGCTATCTCCAGGGTATGGAGCAGGCCATGGATCGGGTGGAGCAGGCCATGGCGGAGGCGCCGGACGACCGGGACAGGCTGCTCTCCGCCTTTCTCCTCTTCCGCCCCGACGTGGTGGCCATCACCAGCTATTCGGAGACCGGGGAGCTGACGGACTGCTGGGCCCTGGGGCGGGAGCCCCGGGAGGATATCCTCCAGAACCTCTCCTTTGACCCGGTGCGGGCCATGGCCAGCGACAGCGCCTATCTGACGGCTCCCCATGTGGAGAGCATCTTTGAGAGCTACTATCCCTGGGTGGTCACCATGACCGCCCCGCTGGAGACCGGGCGGGACGCCGCCTGGGTCTCCCTGGATCTCAGCTTTTCCAGCATCTCCAGCTACATCAACGACGTGGGCATCGGCCAGCGGGGCTACTGCTTCCTGATGGACGGGGACGGCACCATCGTCTACCACCCCCAGCAGCGCCTGCTCTACGCGGGGCTGAAGTCGGAGGACACCTCCGGCCTGGCGGCCCTGGCCGACGGCACCTACGCCGACGACACGGTGATCTACTCCCTGTCCAGCGTGCAGGGGGGCGCGTGGCGGGTGGTGGGCGTCAGCTATGTGGACGAGCTGGTCAACCAGAATATGCGGGCCATGCTCCGGCTCTCCGTGGCCATGGCGGCGGTGATCCTGGCGGCGGCCCTGCTGACCAGCTGGCTCCTCTCCCGGCTGCTGGGCCGCCCCCTGCGGGGACTGGCCGCCGCCATGGAGCGGTTCGAGCGGGATGCCGACCGCTTCGCCTACCGCCCGGTGGGGGGCACCCGGGAGGTGCGGGAGCTGTCCAACTCCTTCGGTCACATGGTGGTGCGCATCCAGCGGCTCATGTCCACCGTGCGGGAGGAGGAGGTCAACCTGCGCAAGACGGAGCTGAAGGCGCTTCAGGCCCAGATCAATCCCCACTTCCTCTATAACACGCTGGACTCCATCGCCTGGATGTGTGAGCAGGGCCGCAGCGCCGAGGCGGTCAGCATGGTGCACGCCCTGGCCCGGCTGTTCCGCATCAGCATCAGCAAGGGCCACGAGCTCATCCCCATTGCCAAGGAGATTGAGCACGCCGAGAGCTACCTCCAGATCCAGAAGTACCGCTACAAAAACCGCTTTACCTATGAGTTCCGGGTGGAGCCGGACTGCCTGGACTACTACTGCAACAAGATCACCCTCCAGCCCATTCTGGAGAACGCCATCAACCACGGGCTGGAGCTGATGGTGGACGAGGGGCACATCACCGTGGAGATCTGCCAGGAGGGGGACGCCATCCTCTTCCGGGTGGAGGACAACGGGGTGGGGATGAGCCAGGAGCAGGTGAACGCCATCCTGACCCGCGCCCCCGGGGAGAACGCGGGTATCGGCATCCGGAACGTGGATGAGCGGCTGAAGATCTACTTCGGCAGCCAGTACGGGCTGCATATCGCCAGCGAACCGGACGTGGGCACCTGTGTGGAGATCCGGATGCCCAAGGTGAGGGGGGACGAGCATGGGCAGAACTGAACGGGCCGCCGTGGGCCTTGCGGCGGGGCTGCTGCTCCTGAGCGCCTGCGGGGCAAACACGCCGCCGGCCCCCCTCCACTCGGTGACGCTGGTGGCCAAATCCACCCAGACGGAGTTCTGGCTGTCCGTCTTTGCCGGGGCGGAGGCCGCCGCCGCCGAGTACAACCTGGAGCTCACCACCGTGGGGCCGGAGACGGAGGAGGACTACGAGACACAGAATGAGATGATCGCCCGGGCGGTGGAGGCGGGGACGGAGGCCCTGGTCTTTTCCGCCATCGACTTTGAAAAGAACGCCCCCGCCGTGGATGCCGCCGCCCAGGCAGGCGTCCGCATCGTGTCCATCGACAGCGGTGTGGACTCCAGCCAGGTGAGCACCTATATCGGCACCGACAACTACGCCGCCGGACAGATGGCGGCCCAGGCGGCCCTGGAGCAGGTGGAGGGCCCCCTGTCCGTGGGGCTGGTCAATTACGACGAGGGCACCGCCAACGGCCAGGAGCGGGAGCGGGGCGTGCTGGACGCCCTGACCCGGTGCGGCCGGGCCAGCGTGGCCGCCGAGATCACCACCCTGGTGGACGCCGGGCAGGCCCGGGAGGACACCGCCGCCCTGCTGGCCGGGCACCCGGACATCAACGTCCTGGTGGCCTTCAACGAGCCCACCAGCGTTGGGGCCGCCCAGGCGGTGGAGGAGCTGGGGCTGGAGGAGCAGGTGTTCCTGGTGGGGTTTGACTCCAATGTGGCCACCATCGAGGGCCTCCAGACCGGGAGCGTGGACGCCCTCGTGGTTCAGAACCCCTATGCCATGGGCTATCTGGGGGTGGAGAGCGCCTACCGGCTCCTCACCGGGCAGGCGGAGGAGCTGGCCCCCATGGTGGATACCTCCACCCAGATCGTATACCGGAGCAACCTGTTTTCCCTGGACAGTCAGAAGGCCCTCTTTGCCTTCGGATAGGCTCTTTATTGGTCATTATGTCAGATATTTCCCGAATTTTTTTGATAAATCATACAAGTTGGATGAAAATTTGCCCGTGGTTCCGTGTTTTTTTCCCTTGTTTTTTGGTTAGCAGTGCCTTAAGATAAGACTGTAGCACGCAGGGAACGAAGGAACCCTGCGGAACTTTAGGAAAAGGAGAATTGTCATGAAAAAGATTCTTGCACTGTCTCTGGCTGCTGCCATGACGCTGGGCCTGGCCGCCTGCGGCGGCGGCACCACCACCGCCGAGAGCAGCACCCGCCCGCCGGCGAGACCACCCCGCCACCAGTGCCCCTCCGCCGAGGTCTCCAACGCGAGAAGCCCTGGTCTGGTTCAACCGCCAGCCCTCCAACAGCTCCACCGGTGAGCTGGACATGAACGCCCTGAGCTTCAACGAAAATACTTACTACGTGGGCTTCGACGCCAATCAGGGCGCCGAGCTGCAGGGCCAGATGGTTCTGGATTACATCGAGGCCAACATTGACACCCTGGACCGCAACGGCGACGGCATCATCGGCTACGTGCTGGCCATCGGCGACATCGGCCACAACGACTCCATCGCCCGTACCCGCGGCGTCCGCTCCGCTCTGGGCACCGGCGTCGAGGTGGACGGCGCCATCAACTCCGACCCCATCGGCACCAACACCGACGGCTCCGCCACCGCCGTGCAGGACGGCACCCTGGACATCAACGGCACCACCTACACCGTGCGTGAGCTGGCCTCTCAGGAGATGAAGAACTCCGCCGGCGCCACCTGGGACGCCGCCACCGCCGGCAACGCCATCAACACCTGGTCTTCCTCCTTCGGCGACCAGATCGACATCGTTGTCTCCAACAACGACGGCATGGGCATGGCCATGTTCAACGCCTGGTCTCAGACCAACGGCGTGCCCACCTTCGGCTATGACGCCAACGCCGACGCGGTGGCCGCCATCGCCAACGGCTACGGCGGCACCATCAGCCAGCACGCCGACGTGCAGGCCTACCTGACCCTGCGCGTGCTGCGCAACGCCCTGGACGGCGTGGACATCGACACCGGCATCGGCACCGAGGACGATGCGGGCAACGTGCTCAGCGACGACGTGTACTACTATGACGCCGACGCCCGCTCCTACTACGCCCTGAACGTGGCTGTCACCGAGGAGAACTACGAGGACTTCCTGGACTCCACCGTCACCTACGCCCCCGTGTCCAACCAGCTGGACGCCGCCGCCCACCCCACCAAGAACGTGTGGCTGAACATCTACAACGCGGCGGATAACTTCCTGGGCTCCACCTATCAGCCCCTGCTGCAGAAGTACGACGATCTGCTGAACCTCAACGTGGAGTACATCGGCGGCGACGGCCAGACCGAGGCCAACATCACCAACCGCCTGAGCAACCCCGACGCCTATGACGCCTTCGCCTTCAACATGGTGAAGACCGACAACGCCGCTTCCTACACCACCCTGCTCAGCTAATTCTCCGGACGTGCAGCGGCGGGGCGGAAGCCCCCTGATGAAAATATGACAAATGCGATTAGGGAGAAGGAATTCTTCGTACGGGAGAAATGTCTCTCCGTTCGGCAGAAGGAATTCTCCCTAATCGCAGTTTCTTGGAAAAACCCGGCAGAATCAGCGGCCTCGCTGACCCTGCTAATCTTCAGAAACAGGAGTATCGAGCATGGCAGATGCGAAAAACGATATCGTCCTGTCGATCCGCGGTATGTGCAAGTCCTTCGGCCGCAACCGGGTGCTTGACCATATCAATCTGGACGTAAAACGCGGAACGGTCATGGGGCTGATGGGCGAAAACGGCGCCGGAAAGTCCACCATGATGAAGTGCCTGTTCGGCACCTACCAGAAAGACGAGGGGAAAATCTTCCTCAACGGCAAGGAGATCAGCTTCTCCGGCCCCAAGGACGCGCTGGAAAACGGGATCGCCATGGTTCACCAGGAGCTGAACCAGTGCCTGGAGCGCAACGTCATTGACAACCTGTTCCTGGGCCGCTACCCCACCAACTCCGCGGGCGTGGTGGACGAGAACAACATGAAAAAGAAGGCTGCGGAGCTGTTCCGCAAGCTGGGCATGACGGTGAACCTGACCCAGCCCATGCGGAACATGTCCGTCTCCCAGCGGCAGATGTGTGAGATCGCCAAGGCCATCTCCTACAATTCCCAGGTGATCGTCCTGGACGAGCCCACCTCCTCCCTCACCGTACAGGAGGTGGAGAAGCTCTTCGAGATGATGCGGATGCTCAAGTCGCAGGGCATCGCCCTCATCTACATCTCCCACAAGATGGACGAGATCTTTGAGATCTGCGACGAAATCTCGGTGCTCCGGGACGGCAACCTGGTTATGACCAAGGCCACCCAGGACACCAACATGAACGAGCTGATTACCGCCATGGTGGGCCGTTCCCTGGAGAGCCGCTTCCCTCCGGTGGACAACACCCCCGGCGAGCCTATTTTGTCGATCCAGCACCTGTCCACCAAGTACGCCCCCCATCTCCAGGACATCACCTTCGACGTGCGGGAGGGGGAGATCTTCGGACTGTACGGCCTGGTGGGCGCCGGGCGCACCGAGCTGCTGGAGACCATCTTCGGCGTGCGCACCCGCGCCGCCGGGCGGGTTTACTTCAAAAACCGGCTGATGAACTTCGACGACGCCAAGCAGGCCATCGACCACGGCTTCGCCCTGATCACCGAGGAGCGCAAGGCCAACGGCCTGTTCCTCAAGTGCGACCTGACCTTCAACACCACCATCGCCAACCTGGAGCAGTACAAGGTGGGCCCGGCCCTCTCCAGTCCCAAGATGGTCAAGGCCACCAACAAGGAGATCAAGGTCATGCACACCAAGTGCATGGGCCCCGACGATATGATCACCAGCCTGTCCGGCGGCAACCAGCAGAAGGTCATCTTCGGCAAGTGGCTGGAGCGGGAGCCCCAGGTGTTCATGATGGACGAGCCCACCCGCGGCATCGACGTGGGCGCCAAGTACGAGATCTATGAGCTCATCATCCAGATGGCGAAGCAGGGCAAGACCATCATCGTGGTCTCCTCGGAGATGCCCGAGATCCTCGGCATTACCAACCGCATCGGCGTGATGTCCAACGGCCGCCTCTCCGGAATTGTGAATACCAAGGAGACCGACCAGGAGGAGCTTCTGCGGCTGAGCGCAAAATATCTATGAGGGGGGAATTTCCCATATGGCAGCAGATAAGACAAAAATTCTGACGGCTGAACAGGAGCGGCAGCTCCGACAGCCCATTGACGCCTATGTGGGCGGAATCCAGGAGAAAATCGACGCGCTCCGGGCCAACGGCACCAGCCGGGTGGTGGAGCTGCAGAGCAGCCTGGATGATCTCAAGCGGGATCGCATTTATACCCAGGAGGAGAAGGCCGGCAGGCGGGCCGCCCTCACCGCGGAGCTGGAGAAGGCCAAGGCGGTGGAGGCCCAGAACAAGGCCGAGGTCTCCAAGCTGATCGCCCAGGCCGAGGCCTATCTGAAAGAGCACTACGACAAGGACTACTACCAGGCCGTGGTCACCAGCTGCAAGGAGGAGCAGGCCCTGGCCCAGGAGAAGTACCAGCAGGTGGTGGCCCAGCTGAATCAGGAGCACCAGGAGACCCTGGCCAAGCTCACCGACCAGGGGGAGATCAAGGACGAAAAGTACGTCCAAAAGAACCGCCTGTTCGATGCCAAGATGCAGCTGGCCAAGGATATCCAGGAGGCCAAAGACCGCCGGCACGCGGCCTTTGACCACCGGTACCACCTCATCGACATGCTGCGCCTGTCCAAGTTCACCTTCGGCGAGTCCCTGGCCCAGCGGTGGGAGAACTACAAGTACACCTTCAACCGCCGGGACTTCCTGCTGCGCAACGGCCTGTACATCGCCATCATCATCATCTTCATCGCCCTGTGCATCATTACCCCCATTGTCAAGAATACGCCCCTGCTGACGGTGAACAACGTGCTGAACATCCTCCAGCAGGCGTCTCCCCGCATGTTCCTGGCCCTGGGCGTGGCCGGCCTGATCCTGCTGGCCGGCACCGACCTGTCCATCGGCCGTATGGTGGGCATGGGCATGACGGCGGCTACTATCGTCATGCACCAGGGCCCCAACACCGGCGGCGTGTTCGGACATGTGTTTGACTTCTCCGGCATCCCCGTCCCGGTGCGGGTGATCCTGGCCCTGGTGGTGTGCGTCGTGCTGTGCACCGTGTTTACCACCATTGCCGGCTTCTTCACCGCCAAGTTCAAGATGCACCCCTTCATCTCCACCATGGCCACCATGCTGGTCATCTTCGGCCTGGTGACCTATTCCACCAAGGGCGTCTCCTTCGGCGCCATTGACCCCTCCATCCGCCAGATGATTATCCCCCAGATCAACGGCTTCCCCACCATCATCCTGTGGGCGGTGGCGGCCGTGGCCGTGGTGTGGTTCATCTGGAACAAGACCACCTTTGGCAAGAACCTGTTTGCCGTGGGCGGCAACCCGGAGGCGGCCTCTGTCTCCGGTATCTCCGTGTTCTGGGTCACCGTGGGCGCCTTTGTTCTGGCCGGCGTCCTGTACGGCTTCGGCTCCTGGCTGGAGTGCATCCGCATGACCGGCTCCGGTTCGGCCGCTTACGGCCAGGGCTGGGAGATGGACGCCATCGCGGCCTGCGTGGTGGGCGGCGTCTCCTTCACCGGCGGCATCGGCAAGATCTCCGGCGTGGTGGTGGGCGTGTGCATCTTCACCGCCCTGACCTACTCCCTCACCGTTCTGGGCATTGATACCAACCTCCAGTTCGTGTTCTCCGGCATCATCATCCTGGTGGCCGTGATGCTGGACTGCTTGAAGTACGTCCAGAAGAAGTAATCCCCTTCATACGTACCAAAAGCCGCTGTAAGACAGGCAGGAACCCCCGCCTGCTTTGCAGCGGCTTCCTTTGAGAACGGCGCGCCGCCCTCCGGGCGCCATGGGGCGCGCATCCAAGAAAACACGCCCGGCCGACCGGCCGGCGCGAAAAGGAGAGCGAAATCTATGCAGGAATTGGGCGCTGTACGAAAGGCGCTGGAGGCCGGGGAGCTGGACGCGGCCCTGGCCCGCCTGATGTGCGGGGATCCCGCGCCCGGCCGGCAGCGGGTATCCCGGCTGCTGGACGGCTTCCGCCAGACCTTTGGCGCGGGGGAGGACACCCCCGTCACAATCTGCTCCGCCCCGGGCCGGACGGAGATCTGCGGCAACCACACCGACCACCAGCACGGACGGGTGCTGGCCGCGGCGGTAAATGTGGATTTCCTGGCCTGTGCCGCCCCCAACGGCACCAACACCATCCGCTTCCAGTCGGAGGGCTGGCCCCTGGTGGAGGTGGAACTGGATACCCTGGAGTCCCTGGAGGGGGAGAAGGAGTCCACCGCCGCCCTGGTGCGGGGCATGGCGGCCCAGGCCATCCGGAGGGGCTATCCGGTGTCCGGCTTTGATGCCTACGCCATGTCCGACGTGCTGCCCGGCTCCGGCCTGTCCTCCTCGGCGGCCTGCGAGGTGCTGCTGGGCGTCATCGAGAACCACCTGTTCTGCCGGGAGGAGCTGACCGCCGTAGAGCTCGCCCAGATGGGCCAGAAGGCGGAGAACGGCTACTTTGGGAAACAGAGCGGCCTGATGGATCAGACCGCCTCCTCGGTGGGGGGCGCGGTGGCCATCGACTTTGCCGATCCGGCGGAACCCGTGGTGCGCTCCGTGTCGGTGGATCTGAACGCCCTGGGCTATGCCCTGTGCATTGTGGACTCGGGGGCCAGCCACGCCTCCCTCACCGGCGAGTATGACTCCATCCCCCAGGAGATGAGGGCGGCGGCCGCCTTCTTCGGCAAGACCGTGCTGCGGGAGGTGGACGAGGCCCAGGTGCTGGCCAATCTGCCCGCCCTGCGCAGAGCCGCGGGGGATCGGGCGGTGCTCCGCACCCTCCACTTCTATGCGGACGACCGGCGGGTGCAGGGGGAGGCCGACGCCCTGGAGCGGGGGGACATGGATGCGTTCCTCGCCCTGGTCAATGCGTCCGGCCGCTCCTCCTGGGAGCAGCTCCAGGACATCACCCCCACCGGCGCGGTGGGAGAGCAGGCCATGGCCGTGGCCCTGACCATGGCGGAGCGGGCCCTGGAGGGCCGGGGCGCCTGCCGGATCCACGGCGGCGGCTTTGCCGGCACCCTGCAGGCGTTCGTCCCCCTGGATCACCTGGAGACCTTCCGGGCCCGGATGGAGGAGGCCCTGGGGGCGGGCTGCTGCCACGTGCTGTCCATCCGGCCGGTGGGCGGCACTGTCCTCCTGCCGTAATCCCATTTGATACGCAACTGGAAAGGAGCTATGCAATATGGCGATTCTTGTTTTGGGCGGGGCCGGGTATATCGGCTCCCACACGGTATACGAGCTCATCGACGCGGGCCGGGATGTGGTGGTGGCCGACAACCTCCAGACCGGCTTCCGGGCCGCCGTCCACCCCAAGGCCCGGTTCTATCAGCTGGACATCCGGGACAAGGGGGCCCTGGACACCCTGTTCCAGGCGGAGGACATCGAGGGCGTGATCCACTTCGCCGCCTCCTCCCAGGTGGGGGAGTCCATGTCCGACCCGCTGAAGTACTATGACAACAACCTCCACGGCACAATGGTGCTTCTGAAATCCATGGTGGAGCACGGGGTGGATAAGATCGTCTTCTCCTCCACCGCCGCCACCTACGGCGAGCCGGAGCGGGTGCCCATTCTGGAGACCGACCGCACCCAGCCCACCAACTGCTATGGCGAGACCAAGCTGTCCATGGAGCACATGATGAGCTGGGTGTCCCGGGCCCACGGGCTGAAATACGTGGCCCTGCGGTACTTCAACGCCTGCGGCGCCCACCCCTCCGGCGCCATCGGCGAGGCCCACGACCCCGAGACCCACCTGATCCCCATCATCCTCCAGGTGCCCAACGGCCAGCGGGAGGCGGTGAGCGTCTTCGGCGATGACTACCCCACCGCCGACGGCACCTGCATCCGGGACTATATCCACGTCACCGACCTGGCCCAGGCCCACATCCTGGCCCTGGACTACCTGCTGAAGGGCGGGGAGAACAACGTGTTCAACCTGGGCAACGGGGTGGGCTTCTCCGTCAAGGAGGTCATCGACGTGGCCCGGGAAGTCACCGGTCACCCCATCCCCGCCGTGATCTCCCCCCGCCGGGCAGGCGACCCGGCCCAGCTGATCGCCTCCTCCCAGAAAGCCATCGACGTGCTGGGGTGGCAGCCCCGGTACAACGATCTGAACACCATCATCGCCACCGCCTGGGCCTGGCACAGGAGCCACCCCCACGGCTTTGAGGAGGGCTGACCCATGGAGCGCAGCGAGGCCATCCGGGCGCTGGTGCGCTATGCCCTGGACAGGGGACTGATCCAGCCGTCGGAGGAGATGTGGGCGGTGAACGCCCTGCTGGAGGCCCTGTCCCTGGACAGCTATACCCCGCCGGAGGGAGAGCCGGCGGCAGAGGCGGAGCTGCCCGCCATCCTGGATGCGCTGGTGGACGACGCCTACGCCCGGGGCGTGCTGGCGGAGAACTCCATCGTCTACCGGGATCTCTTTGACACCAAACTCATGGGGGTTCTCACCCCACGGCCCGCCCAGGTAATCGAGAAATTCCAGGCACTCTATGCCAAAAGCCCCCGGGCGGCCACCGACTGGTACTATCAGTTCAGCCAGGACACCAACTACATCCGCCGGGATCGCATCGCAAAGGATGTGCAGTGGAAAGCCCCCACCGAATACGGGGAGCTGGACATCACCATCAACCTGTCCAAGCCGGAGAAGGATCCCAAGGCCATCGCGGCGGCCCGCAACCTGCCCGCCGCCTCCTATCCCCGGTGCCAGCTGTGCGCCGAGAACGAGGGCTATGCCGGCCGGGTCAACCACCCCGCCCGGCAGAACCACCGCATCGTGCCCATCACCATCCACGGCTCCCAGTGGTACCTCCAGTACTCCCCCTATGTGTACTACAACGAGCACTGCATCTGCCTGAACAAGGTGCACACCCCCATGAAGATCGACCGGGCCTGCTTTGCCAAGCTGCTGGACTTCGTGGAGCAGTTCCCCCACTACTTCGTGGGCTCCAACGCCGATCTGCCCATCGTGGGCGGCTCCATCCTGGCCCACGATCACTTCCAGGGCGGCCGGTATGTCTTTGCCATGGAGAGGGCCCCGGTGGAGACCCCCTTTGTGTTCCCCGGCTATGAGGACGTGGAGGCGGGCATCGTCAAGTGGCCCATGTCGGTGGTGCGCCTGACGGCGGACGACCCGGAGCGGCTCATCGGCCTGGCCGACCGGATTCTCACCTCCTGGCGGGTCTACACCGACGCGGATGCCGTCATCTACGCGGAGACCGAGGGCGTCCCCCACAACACCATCACCCCCATCGCCCGGCGGAGAGGGGAGCGATATGAGCTGGATCTGGTGCTGCGCAACAACCTGACCACCGAGGAGCACCCCCTGGGCCTCTACCATCCCCACGCCGAACTCCACCACATCAAGAAGGAGAACATCGGCCTCATCGAGGTGATGGGGCTGGCCGTCCTCCCCGCCCGCCTCAAGACGGAGCTGGCGGCGGTGGCGGACAAGCTGGTGAAGGGGGAGGATCTCCGGGCCGACCCCCTGACCGAGGCCCACGCCGACTGGGCGGAGGGGTTTGCCCCCAGCTACACCATCACGGCGGACAACGCCCTGGATATCGTGTACAAGGAGACCGGCCTGGTGTTCGCCAAAGTGCTGGAGCACGCCGGCGTGTATGCCCGCACGCCCGAGGGGCAGGACGCCTTCCTCCGCTTCTTAAGGCAGGTGTAGGCCATGACGGAAGTGACGAAAGCATCCTTCGGGGCCACACCGGACGGGCGCCTGGTGGACGTCTGGACGCTCCGGGCGGGGGGCTATGCCGCCCAGGTGCTCACCTACGGCGGCATCCTCCGGTCCCTCACCGTCCCCGCCCCCGGCGGCAGCCGGGATATCGTCCTGGGCTGTGAGATCCTGGAGGACTATGAGAAGCAGGACAAGTACCTGGGGGCCCTGGTGGGCCGGGTGGCCAACCGCATCGGCGGGGCCGCCTTTGAGCTGAACGGAAAGTCCTATCCCCTGGCCGCCAACAGCGGGCCCAACTGCCTCCACGGCGGCGTCCGGGGCTTCAACCAGGCGGTATGGCAGGCCCGGGAGGTGGACGGCTCCCTGGTGCTCACCCACGTGAGCCCGGACGGGGATGAGGGCTTCCCCGGCACCCTGGAGGTGCGGGTGACCTACTCCCTCACCGCCGACGGTGTGATGAGGCTGGACTACTGGGCCAAAAGCGACGCCGACACCCTGTGCAATCTCACCAACCACAGCTACTTCAACCTGCTGGGCCATGACGCCGGCACCCTGGCGGGCCAGCAGGTGGAGATCTTTGCCGACGCCATCACTCAGACCGATGAAAACAGCACCCCCACCGGCGCTCTGCTGCCGGTGGAGGGCACCCCCTTTGATCTGCGCAGGCCCCGGGACTTCCTGGAGGGCCTGGCCATGAACCACCCCCAGCTGGCCCTGGGCAACGGCTACGACCACAACTTTGCCCTCCACACCGCCCCCGTCTCCCCCCTGTCCCTGGCGGCCCGGGTGTCCGGCGGCGGGCTGGTGCTGGAGTGCCTTACCACCCAGCCCGGCCTCCAGCTCTACACCGCCAACTACCTGGACGGCACCCCCGGCAAGGGCGGGGCCTCCTATGGCCCCCGGTCGGCCTTCTGTCTGGAGACCCAGAGCTGGCCCGACGCGATTCACCACGCCAGCTTCCCCTCCCCGGTGCTCCGGGCGGGGGAGCTCTACCGCCACACCACCGTCTACCGGGTGAGTATGTGCTGAAAAGGTTCCCGCTTTCGAATCCGGCAGCTCCGGTTTCAAAAGCGGGAGCCTTTTATTTTTGTTGATTTTTGCCGCAGGAAAGTACTCCGCTTCAAATTGATCCGGAGTTTTCATGCCCAGCTTCCTGTGGAGCCGGTAGCCGCTATAAAAATCCATATATTCATCCAAAATTTCCTCCAGCTTCTGAGGTGCTGCATACAGTGTATGGAAAAAGGACTCACACGCGGAGTTATCATGGGGGTTCCTGGAGCGGGGAACGACTGCCTCACTTTTTTGTCCCGAAGATATGCTCGAACCATATAGGCAGTATGCTGCGCATCCTGGTCACGATGAAACGGCAGATGTTTGAAGCCGCTCTGCCGCGAAATGCCGCCATGCCAAGGGATCGGAGGAGCTGGTCCGGCAGGACGGGGCCCTGTCCATGGAGGAATTTGCAGACCGGATGGCCCGCATGATGGAAAAGCGGGAGTGTATGCTGAAACTGATGTGCCCGGGCGGGCGGCGCAGGACGCGGGCATGGCTGCGGAATTCGGTTGCGTCAACCCGGAGATTTGTCCTGCGGCAACGGGCGGAGATCCTGATGGTCCTGTCCCGCCCGGATTTCCGCAGATAGCTGGGGTAGGAAAAGAAACAGTACGGCATGCTATGGGTTCCGGTGCCGTGTCCCGCCACAGGACTGCCTTATCCGCCGGGGAAAAGGAAAAGGACGTGCTGGAGTATACTCCTGCAGCACGTCCTTTGTGTCCTGATTTATCCACCGGTGGGAAGGCTTGTGTTAGGGAAGGTCTGTGTTTTGTACATGAAGAAGGGTTAGGTGGATCAATCATCCTGCGGATAAGAGAGGATCAGACAACGTCCTTGCGGATCTTGTGAGCGATTTCAATGGTCTTGGCGCTCACATGATCGCTGAAGTAGCTCTCATAGGCCTCCAGCGGGGGCTTCTTGCCAACCAGTATGCCCACCACGGCAGCCACCAGGGACAGGCCGCAGGACACGATGAAGGCGGGCAGGCCGAAGGGAGAGCCGGCCACCATGCAGTAGATGTAGGCGATCAGGCCCACGATCATGGAGGCGAAGGCGGCCTCCTTGTTCATGCGCTTGACATAGAGGCCCAGCCAGATGGAGGCGAAGAACATGGAGCCGAAGGCGCCGTACACGTAGGTGAAGCCGTCCGCCAGCAGGGAGAACTGACCGATGGCGCAGATAACCGCGATAACGCCCAGGGAGAGGATGGTAACGCGCAGCTGCTTGGTGGTCTTGGCGTCCTCTTCCTCGGAGGCCTCGCCGCCCTTGAGAACCCGCTTGATGTCATAGATCAGAGAGGTGGAGCAGTGGAGCAGCATGGAGTTGGCGGTAGACACGGCCGCGGCGCAGATGGCGGTCAGGGCCAAGGCGCCCAGAACGGGGTTGATGTGATCCATGATCAGGCGGGGGAACATGTAGTCGGAGGTGACACCCTCGGGCAGGCTGGGCATCAGCATCTTGCCGCCCATACCGATGGTGATGAGGGGCACGAACACGGCGATGAGAGCCACCATGACCAGGAACATCTGCAGGGCAGCGGTCTTGGCGTTGCGGGGGGCCATAAAGCGGGACACCCAGTGAGGCGCCACGGTGGAGCCGAAGCAGTTGGACAGGAAGTAGGAAATACAAACGCTGGCGCCCAGGGTGCCCCAGTTGGTACCCAAGATGCCGGCCACCAGGGGTTCGCCGCCCACAGTGGTGGGGGCGGTAGTGGTGGCGAAGTTCTGGAAGATGGCGCCGATACCGCCGCACTCGGTCAGAACTGCTACCATGGCGGCAATAACACCTACCAGGATCAGGCAGGCATTCAGAGTGTCTGTGGCAGCCACGGACTCAAAGCCGCCCATGCAGGTGAAAATTAGCAGCACCATGAAGAACAGGCAAGCAATGGCATAGGGCACACCAGTCAGTGTGGAGAACACAATGCCGAAGCCCTGAATCTGGATGTATGAGAACACGAAGTAACCCACCAGCTCAATGACAGCGGAGAAGATCTGGATGGGGCTCTTCTCAGTGTAGGGGTCATAGCGGGTGCGCATGAACTCGGGGAAGGTGCGGCTGGGAACCTCGGGACGGCGGATTTTGTAGGCTACCAGGGGCATCAGGCCCGTGGCCAGAAACCAGCCGCCGACCCAGCCGAACACAGCGCACACGCCGCGGGAGTAAATGTTGCCGGGCACGCCCATGACCGAGGCCACGGAAAGCCAGGTGGCCATGGATGTACCCACGCCCAGCAGCAGGCCCATCTTGTTGCCGCCGGTGGTGAAGTCACTCATGGTCTCCACCTTTTTAGAACTCTGGATGGACGTGATGATGATAAATCCGAAATAGATGACGAATACGACCAGGTAGATAATGCTTTTCGTTGTCATATCCTTACTGCCTCCTCATTACCTCTTTTGCAGACTGGCGATTTTTGGGAGAGCCTCATTACTTTTTTGGCTTTTTCTTGGCTTCCGGGTTGCAGGTAAACAGGTGGCCGGTAGCGCCCAGGCGCTCCAGACCGGATTTCTCGATCTTGGTGGCCACAATGAGGTAAACGACCAGCCCGATTAAGATAATGACGATCCATGCGATAAACGGGAACATTGATACCATAGCAATACCTCTCTTTCTGAATCAGCTTGTTTGACACGATCTGCGCCAGGATTCAGCCGGCTGCGTCATCCCACGGGAGGAGCGCCGTAGCCTCACCGGTGATGACCACCCTGCCGTCCTGGTTGGTGCAGGTCGTGGTGAGCACCACGCGATTGCGGTTCAGATCCAGGGACTGGATCTCTGCCGTTGCCGTAATGGTGTCGCCGATGTGTACCGGGGCCAGGAACTTGATGGTCTGCCCCGTGTAGATGGTGCCCGGTCCGGGCAGTTTCATGCCGAGCACGGCGGAGATCAGTCCCGCCGACAGCATGCCATGGGCAATGCGTGTTTTGAAGTGGGTCTTCTTGGCGTACTCCTCGTTGGTGTGGGCCGGGTTCAGGTCCCCGGTGATACCGGCGAAGAGATATACGTCGCTCTCAGAGATGGTGCGGGTGACAGACGCCTGCTGCCCCACCTGAAAGGTCTGGCTCATACCTGCCTCCTAGTTCTCAATGGGATAGGTAAACCATTCCCGCGGGAAATACTGGAGATTGTCTATGGACAGGGGCAGCTCCTCGGACTCGATTTTCTCCACGATCTCCACCACCTTGTGGTTGAACGGGGTCGGGATACCGTGCTGGTCGCCGGTCTGGCAGACAAAGCCGTTGATCATGGTGACCTCGGTCTTTTTGCCCTTCTCCAGATCCTGGAGCATGCTGGCCTTGGCCGTGTGCATGTCCTGGTACATGACCTGGAACATCTGCTGGTCGGCCTGGTACATGGCCTCGTCAATCAGGTCCAGGGTGTCCGGCGACTGCTCGTTGAGCAGCAAGGGCAGATGGTAGCCCGCCGCCTCACAGCACTGCTTGACCTCCCGTCCCAGGTAGCTCAGGCAGGCCCGGGACACCGGGTTTTCCAGCACGCCGCCGAAGGTAGCGCCGCACACGGCGGACATGCCGCTCATGCAGGCGTTGTTGATCAGCTTGCCCCAGCGGGAGGCCATGAGCCCATCCGTCACCTTGGCCGGACGGCCCATATAGCCCAGCACATCCGCCACCTTCTGGATGCGGGGGCCGATGCTGCCGTCCATCTCACCGATCTCAAACAGGTGGTCGTTTTTCTCGATGTTCTGGGTGAGCTCCGACGTGCCGGGCCCCACAAAAGTGGCGCCCCAGAGGACGGTGCCGCCCACGGTGCGGTTCTGGCCCACATAGCCGGCCACATAGGGCTCGGGGACACCGTTCTGCAGGGTGCAGACGGTGCTGTCCTCCCCCAGATGGGGCGGCAGGGCCGGAAGCACCTGGTCGTTGGCCGTCTGCTTGGTGAACAGGAACACCAGGTCGTAGATGCCCTCCATCTGTTCGGGCGTCATCGCCCGCACCGGCACAGTCTTATCCACAGTACCGACGATGTGGGCCCCCTTTTCATTCAGGGCATCCACATGGGCCTGATAGCTGTCCACCATATCCACCGGACAGCCGTTGGCGGTCAGATAAGCACCCAGGACCGTTCCCATGGCTCCGCAGCCTAGAATTGCGATTCTCATAAAAATTTTTCCCCTCCTTTCTGAAATCTGCTCTGAATACTTGCAAATTTCATGCCAAATTTTTTGACAGAGCCGAGACCGCCTCCTCTCCTCTCCCTTCTTGTAGATTCGCCCCCGCCATGCTATAATGACAAAATCCAAAAGCCGGACGCCCATGCTGGCATCTGTTTTGCACAGAATCATCCTGATTGGCCCTGCGTAAAGGAGGAGATTGTACTGTGAATCTCGGCCCGTTTTATGAACTGATGCTGGACAATATTCCCGACGGCATCTACATCCTGGACAACCAGGGGAACTACCTGTTTGCCAACAGCGCCTACATCCACATCATCGGCATGAGCAAGGCGGAGCTTCTGGCCTACAACGTCCACGACTTCAAGACCAGCAACCAGATTGATTTCTGTATCTCCGACGTGGTCTATCGGGAGAAGCGAAGGGTGGTGATGTTTCAGGATGTGGACATCGCCAACAGCCAGCGCAGCAACCCCTTCCGGCAGCTGGTGATCTCCAACCCTGTGTTCGGCCCGGACGGAGAGGTGCAGAATATCATCGCCATCTGCAGGCCCATTGACACCATCAATGATTTTTATAACGAGGCCATGACAAGGGGAACCATATCCACCTTCTCCGGCCCGGGAAGGGACGAGGGACTCTCAGGCAGCCGGGACGACATTGTGGCTGAAAGCGACGCAATGAAAGAATTGCTGCGGGTAGCGCGGGAGATTTCGGACTTTGACACCTCTGTACTCATCAGCGGGGAGTCCGGCACCGGCAAAGAGGTGATCGCCCAGTATATCCACAGCCACGGCCGCCGCGCCGGGCGGGAGATGGTGGTCATCAACTGCGCCTCACTCCCGGAAAATCTGCTGGAGGCAGAGCTCTTCGGCTATGAGAAAGGGGCCTTTACCGGCGCTTCTGCCACCGGGAAAAAGGGCTTGATCGAGGCGGCCGACGGCAGCACTCTGTTCCTGGATGAGATCAACTCCCTCCCCATTGCACTGCAAGGGAAGCTGCTGCGGGCCCTGGAGACCAAAACCATTCAGAGGATCGGCTCCACCTCCCTGAAAAAAGTGGATTTCCGCCTGGTCTCCGCCACAAATGAAGATCTATGGAAAGCGGTGGAGGAGAAGCGGTTCCGGGCAGATCTCTTCTATCGTCTGAATGTGATCCCTCTGGAAATTGCGCCCCTGCGGGAGAGAAAAGACGACGTCATACCGCTGGCCCTGCATTTTTTGTCCCATTACAACAAGAAATACACAAAAAGCAAAACATTTGCTGGCAATACCATGCAGGAAATGAGGAACTACGATTGGCCGGGCAACGTGCGGGAGCTGAAGAACTTTGTGGAGCGCTCCGTTGTGATGAGCGCTGGGGACTATATCGAAATCACCAACATTCAGGGCATCGCCGCCAGCCATGACAGGCGGGTGGGGTTTGACCACCGCTCCGCGCCGCCTCAGAGCTACGGAGTTCAGATGCCCATATACCAGCAGCTCTGGGGTAAGGGACTTTCACTTCAGGAATATCTGGAGCGATGCGAGCGGGAATATGTCCAGTACGCTCTGACCACATATAAGAGCTCCTATGCTGCAGCTGCCGCCCTGGGCACCAGCCAGTCCTCCATCATGCGGCGGAAGCGAAAATACTCTCTGTCCTGACCCCCGCCCACCCCGGCGGCAAGTCGCCGGTCGGTTCAACGGCGAGTCGGAATCGGTTCGTAAACCGATTCCGACTCGCCGTTTTTTGCGCCCCATTCTTATAGAATTCTATTGCGGAGCCCGTTTTTTCTCCGGTTGGCACGTCGTTTGCAAAGACAGCATACAGACACCCAATCTATACTTGGAATTTTAGGAGGAAAATCTCATGTCTGATCTGAAAAGAAAGCGCGTTATCTCGGTAGCTGTCACCGGCTCCTGGCCCACCCACGACGACAACCCCAACGTCCCCTTCACCCCGGAGGCCATCGCCGAGGACGTGTACAACTGCTGGAAGGCGGGCGCCGCCATTGCCCACATCCATGTGCGCAACGACGACGGTTCGCCCTCCACCGACTTTGCCAAGTACAAGGAGACCGTGGAGCGCATCCGCGCCCACAAGGACTGCGACATCTGCATCAACATCACCAGCTCCGGCAGTGTGGACTTCGGGGACGAGGAGCGCATCTATCCCCTGCAGCAGCTGCTGCCCGAGCTGGCCTCCTACGATGCGGGTACCCTGAACTGGCAGCACCGCACCGTGTTCATGAACCCGCCCTCCTTCCTGGAGAAGCTGGGCTATGCCCTCCAGGAGAGCAACATCAAGCCGGAAATCGAAATCTTCGACGGCGGCATGATCCAGAACGCCATCCACTACATCAAGACCGGCGTGCTCAAGGCCCCCTGCCACTTCCAGATCGTCCTGGGCTGCGCCGGCGGCCTGCCCAGCACGGTGGAAAACCTGGTGTTCCTCCGCAACATGCTGCCTGAGGGCTCCACCTGGGCGGCCTGCGGCATCGGCCACGGCCACCTGCCCATCATGCTGGCCACCATCGCCATGGGCGGCCACCTGCGCGTGGGCATGGAGGACAATGTGTACTACCGGAAGGGCGTCCTGGCCGACAACAACGCCCAGTTCGTGGCCCGCGCCAAGCACCTGCTGGAGGAGGCCGACCTGGAGGCCGCCACCCCCGACGAGGCCCGCAAGATCCTCGGTCTGACCCGGAAAGTGTTTTAATCGCGAAAAGGAGTGTTTTTCATGAGAACAGCAGTCATCGGTATCGGTTCTCTGGGCACCATCATCGGCGCCCTTATCACCAAGAACGGCGGCCAGGTGGACCTGGTGGACTCCTATCAGCCCACCATCGACGCCCTGCGGGCCAAGGGTGCCACGGTAACCGGCACCATGGAGCTGAACGTCCCCGTGTCCGCCCTCCACACCGACGAGATGGAGGGGGTATACGACCTGTTCCTCCTGACCACCAAGCAGACTGCTCTCCATACCGTCATGCCCCAGCTGATGGAGCACATGGACGAGAACAGCCTGGTGCTCACCCTGCAGAACGGCATCCCCGAGGAGCTGGTCTCCTCCTACGTGGGCAAGGAGCGCACCGCCGGCGGCGCGGTGGGCTGGGGCGCCACCTGGCTGGAGCCCGGCGTCTCCCGCCTCACCTCCACCATGAAGGTCATGGAGAACTTCGCCTTTGAGATCGGCGAGATCGACGGCTCCGACACCCCCCGCATCCGGGAGGCCCAGAAGATCCTCAACCTGGTGGGCCACACCGAGGTGCTGGACAATCTGATGGGCATCCGCTGGGCCAAGGTACTCATGAACGCCACCTTCTCCGGCATGTCCGCCGCCATGGCGGATACCTTCGGCGCGGTGCTCAACGACGAGACCACCCTGCGCTGCATCGCCCACATCGCCGACGAGACCGTCCGGGTGGCCAACGCCTGCGGCGTGCGCCTGGCCATCATGCAGGGCACCGACTTCGAGGAGCTCAAGCTGGACTCCCCGGCGGACATCCCCTCCAAGTTCCCCATCTACCACAGGGTGTGGGATCAGCACGCCGCCCTGAAGGCCAGTATGCTCCAGGATCTGGAGAAGGGACGCCCCACCGAGATCGACTTCATCAACGGCATCGTCTGCCGCAAGGGCGATGAGATGGGCATCGACACCCCCTACAATGACAAGGTGGTGGAGCTGGTCAAGCGGGAGGAGCAGACCGGCGTGCTCCACACCATGAAGAACAAGGAAGAATTCCTGCCGCTTCTGGCAGCTGACGACCAGTGAGGTGTTAGCATGAGCGACCTGAAGAACAAGACGATCATCACCGTGGCCACCACCGGCGCCTGGCCCACCAAGGCAAACAACCCCAACGTGCCCATGACTCCCGAGGAGATCGCCGAGGACGTGTACGCCTGCTGGAAGGCCGGCGCCGCCGTGGCCCACCTGCACATGCGGGACGACGAGGGCAAGGGCACCATGGACAAGGAGAAGTTCCGCAAGACGGTGGAGCTGCTCCGCGCCAACCACCCCGACTGCGACATCATCCTGAACATGACCACCTCCGGCGATCTCAACGCCACCGAGGAGACCCGCCAGATCCACCTAAAGGAGCTGCGCCCTGAGATGGGCTCCTACGACTGCGGCTCCATGAACTGGCTGCACACCTCCCTGTTCCTCAATCCCCCCTCCTTTCTGGAGGAGCTGGGCAAGAACATGCAGGAGTGGGGCGTCAAGCCGGAGATCGAGGCCTTTGACCCCGGCATGATTGCCAACGCCGCCTACTACCTGAAGAAGGGCGTGCTGAAGGCCCCCCTGCACTTCCAGTTCTGCATGGGCTGCGCCAACGGCATCCCCGGCTCCATGAAGAACCTGATCTTCATGAAGGAGACCATGGAGTCCCTGTGCCCCGGCTCCACCTGGAGCTGCTTCGGCGTGGGCCACTCCGCCATGGAGATGCTCTACGGCGCCGTGGCCCTGGGCGGCCACATCCGCGTGGGCATGGAGGACAACGTCATGTACTCCAAGGGCGTGCTGGCCGAGAGCAACGTCCAGTTCGTGGAGCGCGCCGCCCGCGTCGTCCGCGAGTACGGCAAGGAGGTCGCCACCCCCGCCGAGGCCCGTGAGATCCTGGGCTTGGGAAAATGAGCGCGCCATGGCCCAACAGACTGTGATCCTGACCGCCGCCGTCACTGGCGCGGTTCACATCCCCAGCATGTCTCCCTACCTGCCCATCACGCCGGAACAGATCATTGACGAGGCGGTTGCGGCCTGCCAGGCAGGCGCCGCGGTGGTGCACCTGCATACCCGCGACCCCCAAACCGGCCAGCCCACCGGCGACCCGGTCCTGATGCAGCAGGTGGTGGAAGGCGTACGCAGCCGCTGCGACGTGGTCATCGGAATCACCACAGGCGGCGCCATCGGCATGAGCAGTGAGGAGCGCCTGGCGGCCCTCCCCGTGGCCAGGCCGGAACTGGCCTCCTGCAATGCCGGATCGGTCAACTTCTGCTTTGCCCCCATTGCCGACAAGATCAAGGAGCCCAAGTTTGACTGGGAAATCCCATTTGTGAAGAACACCTACCGGGTACCCTTCGCCAATACCTTCCAGGACATCGAGGACTACATGGCCATCATGGCCAGGCACAACGTCAAGCCGGAGTTTGAGGTCTATGAGGCGGGCATGATCAGCAACATCGACTATTTCCTCAAACGGGGCATGGTGAAGCCCCCCGTCTACCTCCAGTTTGTCCTGGGAGTGATGGGCGGTATGCCCGCAACCATCGCCAACCTGAACTTCCTGGTGGAGACCGCCTATAAGGTTTTGGGGAAGGACTTTACCTGGTCCTGCGCCGCGGCGGGAAAGACCCAGTTCGACCTGGTCACTGCCGCTATCTGTCTGGGCGGCAATGCCCGTGTGGGCCTGGAGGACAACCTCTACCTGGGCCGCGGTGTGCTGGCCAAGTCCAACGCTGAGCCCATCGCTAAAGTGCGGCGCATTGCCGAAGAACTGGGCCGTCACGTAGCATCCCCGGACGAGGCGAGAGAAATTCTCTGCCTGACACAGGCATAAGGGAGGAAAGAAGTCCGGAAAATCCTGGGTTGATAAGCGAGGAGCCTCTGCTATACTGAACAGCACTGAATCGCAGGAGCGGTCTTGGAGAGACTGAGGACCTTTTTACGCAATCCCCTCGGCATGGCAGAACCGGTGAACTTTTTGTGTCCCGAGGCAAAAAGAAGACACGGATGTGAGGCAGAACGGGGAAACGGCAGTCAGCCTGTGAACTGCTCCAGATAGTGTGGACAGAACAAAAAAGAGCCCTGGTAGGAAATATTGAGATTTAGGTGGAGAGGCGCCGCGCCAGCGGCGCCTCTCCAGTTTTTTGCAGGATGCGTTCATGGCTGCAAAAGTGAATGTATCGGTCAATTATCTCATTGTCCTGGGGAAACAGCAACAGGCTTGCATCGATAAATGCACTCTGTTCTGCTTCCATTTTCTGCGGCGGCGGATATCTGGGAATAAACCATACTTCTTCATGACCCGCAGCACTGTTTTGGGATCACGGAAAATATTCTGGCTTTTCAGCCACAGCCGCATCCGCCGGTAGCCATAGGTACGGAAGCTGCATTCCTGTTGCTGTGCGATGATCTCTGCAAGGGCGGTATCCTTCTCGGACCTGTCCAGGCAGTGGACAAGGCATAGTAGCCGCTTCTGGATACTGAAAAGAATTTGCACATGACTGGCACTGAATACTCTGTTCTGTAACGATATATGGTGTGGTATTTTATCTTTGCCCTCACCGCCCTCCTGTAAACCGCAGAAAATCTCGCAGTAATCTGTTTTCCATCTGCAAGCGCTGAATCTCATACGCCTGCTTTTCCATGACCAGACCCCCTGATGCAGCCTGTTTTCCTACATCAGGGGGTCTTTTATCACTGCCCATTTTTACTGGACCAGTTTATCGTGGAGGCCGTTTTCTCTTTTAGGTGAGGCGCGTTATTTAATATGCGGGGCGTCCAACAGGAAACAGTACGAAATGAGCGACCGAGTATCGCGGTTTTGGCCAGAAAATCCGTAAGATGTTTGCCAGCGCGAACTGCTAACGAGGGTGGAGCAGCTAACAACCCAGAGTGGCGAGTGCACAGGCTCTTCAGATCCTGCTGCGTCAGTCTCCCAGCTTCAAGCCTCATTGATTAGGGCTTTTATGCGTCCCCATCATTGGCCGCTTTGAGGTCCTGGCGTTACTATTATCCATCGAGATGTTCTCTAAGTTAATCCTATACCAGATATAACTATCTCCTGCCTGAGCAAATGAAGACGTCCCGTCTTTCACTCAAAATGAAGTGTCCCTTCTTGTTGATCATACGTTGCCGCAGAAATCCCAGAAGCGCTTTGCAGCCCCGGATAGAGTGCGGCCCTTCTTAAATATCAAGCCAAGGATCCAGGGAAATTCAGGATTTTTCAATGAGATACAGCGGACCCGATCATTGTAAAGTTTTTCAACCAATGGCCTCCCGATAATCGTAACACCTTGATTCTCTGCAACCATCTCAAGCAGCAGATCCCACTGAGACGAGGTGAAGGCTATATTGGGGGTAAAGCCGGCTTCTTGGCAACGGACGATAATCTGATCGTGGAACATGTAATCTTTTGATACCAATAACATGGGCTCATCTTTTAGCTCTAAAAATCCGACAGTCTTTCGCTTTGCCAGCCGGTGTTTTTGAGAAACCGCTAGGACTGCATCGGAACGATAAACCGTTTTCAATTGCATATGAGGATTCTCATATGGCTCGACAACTACCCCCAAATCAAGCTGTTCGCCCATAATCATGGCTTCAATTTTTTTGGAGGTGCCTTCATATATCTGCAAATTGATTTGTGGAAACATTGCTCTGTACTCATGCAGGATCTTGGAAAAAAATACGCTTCCAACCGACGGCGGCAGGCCAAATTTAATGGAGCCCTTTGCCTGCTCTAGTAAGGAAAGCAGCTCAGTCGTGCGGCTGCCACAGTAGTTTAGAACATCTACTGCGTAGCGATATACAGTTTTACCTTCCTCGGTCAGGCTCAGTTCCTTGGGGGCACGGTTGAATAGGACAACACCAAGCTCTTTCTCCATGGAGCGGATGGCTTTGCTCAGCGCTGGCTGGCTGATGAATAATTTCTCTGCGGCCTTTGTGAAACTTTTTTCTTCTACAACACGCACAAAGTATTCCAATTGAATTTGTTTCATAAGTAAGCGTGACCTCCCCATGCAGCCAAAGCGGGATTCAACTTCCCAAGCCATATCCACTCTAGACAAAAAGAACATTCGTACAACGGGGCGTGTTGTGCTTTTATTGTAAAGTATATGGAAGTGTTTCGCAAATGTCTTTTTGATATAGCCAGAAAAAACATGGCAATTTGCGTTAAATCCACGGGTGCTATGGCGGGTAAGAGCTGCTGAAGTAATAATGTTTTTGTAAAATATCCAATACAAATTTCGGGAATTCAAAGCTATTTCAAATTATTCTATCATATAACTTTGATTCATGCGACGATAAAAAAGATGTATTTATCAAATGACGCGATTTGAATTATAATCAAATCACCAAAACAAGAAGAACAAGGAAAGGTAATTTGGGGCAAATATGACAACACATAAAGGGGGATGACAAGAAAGGAACTGTTCCACACGGACAGGAGAAGATTTCAGCACCGTATAAAACAGAACAAATATGAAAGGAACTTCATTCCATGAATCAGTACGAGGAGTTATACCAAAAGAAAAAAATGACCGCCGAGCAGGCCCTGGAGCTGATTCGAGACGGCGACTATATGTTCTCCGCGCAGGCCGCCGCCGAGCCCCAGGCAATCTTGTCCAAGCTTCAGCATCTGAAGAAGACCGGCGTCAAGGGCACCACTCTGAACACCTGCCTGCCCATCCAGTACTACGATGCCATGAAGGACCCCGAAATGAGAGGCATCATGGATCACAGCGGGTGGTTCTTCAATGCCGGACTTCGCGACGCACAGAAGCGAAAGCTGGTCAGCGCCGTGCCCCAGAGCTCCACCTCTGTCCTGCGAAAAACCCTTCAGCGGATCCGGCACGACGGCCGGCGGCCCGTGGTGATGGCCACCGTATCTCCCATGGATGAGCACGGATACCTGTCGCTCTCCATCAGCGCGATTTACGAGAGAGATCTGATCAATCAGGGCGCGCTGGTCCTTCTGGAGGTCAATTCCAACTTCCCAAGAACGTTCGGCGACACACAGGTACATATCTCTGAGGTGGATGCCCTTGTGGAGTCCGACCGCCCCATTCCCGTGTCGAAGCTCACACCCTATACCCCGGTGGATCAGAAGATCGGCGAGTATGTCGCGTCCCTGGTGGAAGACGGCTCCACCATTCAGCTGGGAATCGGGAATATCCCCAATGCGGTGGCCAATGAGCTCAAGAGCAAGAAGCACCTGGGCATCCACACCGAGATGTTTACGGAGACCATGGTGGATCTGATTGAGTGCGGCGCGGTTGACAACTCTCAGAAGGGCTTTATGGACGGGTACTCCGTCTGCTCCTTCACAATGGGGAGCCAGAGGCTCTATGACTTTGTCAACAACAATCCGTCTGTGCTCTTCAAGTCCGCCACCTTCTCCAACGACCCCTACACGATCGCCCGGAACAACAAGTTCGTCTCTGTGAACGCCAGCCTGGAGATTGATCTTACCGGCCAGTGCGCCTCTGAGACCGTCGGCAACCTTCAGTGGTCCGGCACCGGCGGCCAGTCCGAAACCGTGCAGGGCGCTCAGATGTCCCCCGGCGGAAAATCCATCATCGCCATGCACTCCACCTATTCCACCACGGATGAAAATGGGAAAACGGTGCTCCACTCCAAGATTGTGCCCTTCCTGGCCCGCGGAGCGGCGGTCACCACCTCCAGAAACGACACCGACTATGTGGTCACCGAGTACGGTATCGCATGGCTGCGCGGCCTGAACATCCGCCAGAGAGTGGAGGAGCTCATCAAGATCGCCCACCCCGATTTCAGGGACATGCTCCGGGAGGAAGCCGAGAAAAACATGATCTGGTAAGCCGGATCCGCCAGTGGGGAGAGTTTACGGGACAACTTCGCCCCAAAATTCCCAATAAAAGTATGAAATGATAAATAATGGGGTTTATATGAGCGATTTGGGTTTTCACATTCAGACCTTCCAAGCGGAGGACGGCGCAGAGCTCTCCTATGTGGACGTCGGAAGCGGACAGCCCATGATATATGTCTGCGGGTTTGGAAGCACCATAGAATCTCAGGCGTCCTTCATCGAGGAGATGTCGTCCAAGGGCAGAATCCTTGTCTTTGACCAGCGCGCCTTCGGCATGACACCGGCCGCAGGCGAGATGGGGATTCACCGGACTGCCCGGGATGTCAGGGCCCTGATGCTGCACTTGAATCTGGATTCAGTCATCCTTTACGGCTACTCCATGGGGGCCGCGGCGGCCTTCTCCTATGTGCGGCAGTTCGGCACCGACCGAATTTCCAAAATCATCCTCGGGGATATGTCGCCCAAGCTGATCAATGAGGACGGCTGGAACCTGGGCCTGTATCAGGGGCACTACACCCGGGAGATGTACGAACGGGATCTGGAGTGGATCCGCAGTGACTACAAGCGCTTTGCGCTGCTGGTCGCGGAGGGGCTGCTGTTTCCGAACACGCCCGAGGGCCCCCGTGACTTTACCGGATGCGCGGACGAGATCCGCTCCCGGATTCTGCGCCGGCGCAGCGATCTGATCGCACAGACGCTTATCAAGGGGATGGTGGACATCACGCCTGAACATATGGCGGCCAATTATCACTATTGGTTCACGATGGCGGGCGAGGATTTTCGGGACGTTCTGCCTGAGATTGACGTTCCGGTGCTGATCCTCTATGCAGATCCCGGCTCCGGATACTGCCCGGGCACGGCAAAATACATGGGAGAGCAGATCCCCCATGCGGAGCTGATGCCGGTGTATGGGTGCACCCATATGGCGGCCTCCGAAAATCCCATGCAGTGGCGCGGGGCCATCGCGGCCTTCGCCTTTCGCTGACGCGGAATTCTTCCGCAGAGATATAAGACGATCAAACCAAGACAGAGAGAGGAGAAACTATGGAAATCATCAGCGTAATCGGCATGATTCTGGGTGTTGCAGTCCTGATTTACCTGACTTTTAAGGGAATCAACGGCTTCGTGGCATCCATCGTGGGTTCCATCATTGTCATTATAACCAGCGGGCTTCCCTTTTGGGAAACCCTGACCGGTACTTATGCGGCCTCCCTGGGGAGCACCTTCGGCTCCTATCTGTTCCTGTTCACCATCGGCTCGGCCTACAGCGAGCTGATGAAGAAGAGCGGCGCGGCCGAATCCATTGCAAACTTCCTGTTCAGATTCCTCGGCGTGAAGGCCACCGTCGCAGGCACCCTGATTATCACCTTCCTGCTGGCATACGGCGGCGTAAACGCCTTCATCATTATTTTTGCGGTGTACCCTGTCGCGGTTCCCATGTTCCGCAAGGCCAATGTCTCCAAGCTCTTGATGCCCGCCATTTTCCTGTACGGCGCTGTGGTTCTGAATGTCGTCACCCCCGGCGCCCCCTCCATGCTGTGCATCGCGCTCTCCGAAAAGCTGGGCGTCACGACTTTTGCCGCGCCCACGATGGCCATCGTGCTCCTGGTGGTGGCGTTTGGCTTCGGCATCTTCTACTTCACCTGGGCCGCCGGCTCTCTCCGGGCACGCGGCATCGGGTTTGTGGCATCTGAGAGCGATGCCGAGCTGATTGCGGGCAGCACCAGCGGCAAGGAGCTGCCGCCGATTCACCTTGCCCTCCTGCCCTATATTGTCATCATTGTTCTGAAGCTGGCCCTGGCCAATGTCATGAGTGCTTCCGACGGCATCAATACCGCTATGGCGGTGGGCGCTGTGGTTCTGATTATTACCAACTACAAATACCTGAAGGGCCATATCGCGACGGATATCGTAAATGGCTTCCTCTCCAGCATCAATCCCCTGCTGCTGACCGCCGCGCTGATGGGTTTTGCCTCCGTTGTCAATGCCTGCGCAGGCTTCCAGTACTTCATGGACCTGGCCATGCTGATGGCCGATAAGATGAACCCCTACATCTCTGCGGTGATCGTGACCAACGTGTTCTCCGGCATCACCGGCGCCTCCCTCAGCGGTACGCAGATTTTCTGCAGCACGATGGCCGACCAGTTTATGTCCCTGGGCACTGTGAATGCAGAGGCTCTCTACAAGGTTGTCGGCATGGCCTCGATGGGCATGGATACGCTGCCCCACTGCCCCACCTTTGTGATGGAGGCCCAGGTCTGTGGCGTGACCACCAAAGAGTCCTACCCCCATGTTCTTATTATGACCGTCATCACCCCCATTGTCCTGGCTCTGATTGCCGCCGGAATGGCAATTATGGGAATCATCTGATACCCTCAGAGTAACGCAGGGCGGAAATGGCTTGAGCGGGCCAGTGTCAATTTACATAGACGCTGGCCCCTCTTTTCTATCAGATGGAGCGTATTGGCATAGAAAAACGCAGAAAGGAACTGGAAGCTTGATGAAAATATTAACAGCCAGAGAGGCAGTTGAAACCTTTTTCTTTGATGGTGCGACCGTCACCTTCGGCGGATTTGCCAATGGGCTGATGCATCCCGAAGAGATTATGGCGGCTCTGGAAGATGCGGGGCGGGGCGGACACCTCAGAGATTTAAAGATCGTATACGCTTCCGGACAGGGTGACAGCGCCGACCGCGGCTTAAACCATTTGGCCGTTGACGGGCTATGCAAGACGATTATCGGTGGTCATTGGGGGCTGGCGCCTAAATTGGGAAAGCTGGCACTCGAAAATAAAGTCGCGGCCTATAACCTGCCTCAGGGTGTCATTTCTGAGCTGTTTCGTGAAATCGCGGCGAGGCGTCCGGGGGTTATCACCCATGTAGGATTGGATACCTTTGTAGATCCCCGACTGGAAGGCGGGAAGATCAACCAGGCTGCCTGTGAAGCGGGAGATGTTGTCAAACTCATTGAATTAGAGGGAGAAGAAAAGCTTTTTTACCCATCATTTCCCATCGATGTTGCAGTCATCCGTGCCACCTATGCCGATGAACACGGGAACTGCACATTTGAAAAGGAGGGTATATACGCCGAGGCCGTTGCACAGGCGCAGGCCGCCCACAACTCTGGCGGTAAGGTCATTGTTCAGGTGGAAGAAGTGGTCTCCTATGGTTGCCTGGATACGAGACTTATCCGCCTGCCCGGGATCTATGTGGATGCTGTGGTAGTAGCGGAACCGAGGCATCATATGCAGACCTTCGGCACCCAATACAATCCCGCGTTTTCAGGTGAGATTCGGGTTCCCCTGGATGCCCTCGCCCCTCTTCCGATGAGTGAACGTAAGATTATTGCCCGCCGCTCCGCGATGGAGTTAATTCCACATGCAGTCACGAATCTGGGAATCGGCATGCCGGAAGGCGTGGCCGCCATTGCGGCAGAAGAGGGCCTGACAGGCATGATTCTTACGACAGAAGTGGGCGCGGTAGGGGGCGTTCCAGCCGGCGGACTGGACTTTGGTGCCGCCACAAATGTAGATTGCATTCTGGAGCAGCCGGTCCAGTTTGATTTCTACGACGGCGGCGGACTGGATGTGGCATTTCTCGGGCTGGCACAGATGGACAAGATGGGAAATATTAATGTGAGCAAATTCGGCCCCAAAGTCGCCGGGTGCGGCGGCTTCATTAATATCACACAAAATGCCAAAAAAGTGGTCTACTGCGGTACGTTCAGCGCCGGAGGGCTGAAAGTCGCCGTGAATGACGGAAGATTGAGCATCATTCAGGAAGGCAGGGTCAGAAAACTGATCAATCAGGTGGAGCAGGTCACCTTCGCGGGAAGCTATGCAATGAAACACCGGCAACCCGTCCTATATGTTACGGAGCGTGCCGTATTTGAACTTACTGAGGACGGAGTAGAGCTGAAAGAGATTGCACCAGGCATCGATATTCAGAAAGATGTCCTTGATCAGATGGACTTCGTCCCTGTCATAAAGGATGTAAAAGTCATGGACGAGCGTATTTTCTGCGATGAATTGATGGGGCTTAAACTATAACTGCACCATGCGATATAAATAGGGTAAACCATAGGTGCCGCAAGTGCTCCGATTTAAACAGCTGATAGGATAAACTGCTAAGAACTGGAGGATCTTGTTATGACCATTGAGGAGATGAAGTTGGGAGACTGCGCCAGTGTAACCAAAACCGTCACAGAGACAGATGTCTACCTCTTTGCCGGAATTACAGGTGATCTAAACCCCGCCCACACAGACGAAGTATCGGCAAGTCAGACACGGTTTGGCGGACGGATTGCCCACGGTATACTAGGCGCTGGCTTCATATCCGCGGTCCTGGGCATGAAACTTCCGGGACCCGGTACCATTTATCTTGGGCAGGAGCTGAGGTTTACAAAGCCGGTTCGCATTGGTGATACAATTACTGCAACCTGTACCGTAAAGGAACTCCTGCCTGAAAAAAATATCGCCAAATTTGAAACCGTCTGTACGAATCAGCGGGGAGATACCGTAATTATAGGTATGGCTACAACAATGCCGCCGAGGGGCTAAACATGATTTTAAGAAGCCTCTACTGAATATGGACACAACAGGAAGGTAGACATATATGAAAGAAATCTATATTGTGAACTGCTGCCGTACCGCGGTGGGTTCCTTCGGGGGCAGCCTAAAGGACACGCCCGCCCCCGAGCTGGGCGCCGTGGTGGTGAAGGAGGCCCTGAACCGCGCCGGCGTGAAGCCGGAGCAGGTGGACGAGCTGATGTTCGGCTGCATCCTCACCGCCGCCCTGGGCCAGAACCCCGCCCGCCAGGTGGGCGTGAAGGCCGGCCTGCCCTACTCCGTCCCCGCCTACACCGTGGGCATGGTGTGCGGCTCCGGCATGAAGAGCGTCATTGAGGGCGCCCGGGCCATCCTGGCCGGCGACGCCGACATCATTGTGGCCGGCGGCACCGAGAACATGTCCGCCGCCCCCTTCGCCCTGCCCAATGAGCGCTGGGGCGCCCGCATGGGCGACAAGAAGGTCGTCGATACCATGATCAAGGACGGCCTGTGGGACGCCTACAACAACTACCACATGGGCACCACCGCCGAGAATATCTGCGACGTGTGGGGCATCACCCGGGAAGAGCTGGACGCCTTCGGCGCCGCCTCCCAGCAGAAGGCCGAGGCCGCCATCAGCTCCGGCCGGTTCAACGACGAGATTGTCCCCGTCATGGTGAAGAAGAAGGAAATGGTGGAGTTCAAGGTGGACGAGTTCCCCCGCGCCGGCACCACCGTGGAGGGCCTGGCCAAGCTGAAGGGCGCCTTCCCCGTGGGCCCCGAGGGCGTGGAGGACGAGATTGTCCACACCTTTGAGCCCACCCAGGTGCACGCCGACGACACCCGCAAGCACGTGCAGCGGGTCACCGCCGGCAACGCCTCCGGCATCAACGACGGCGCCGCCGCCATCGTGCTGGCCAGCGGCGAGGCCGTTGAGAAGTACGGCCTGAAGCCCATGGCCAAGCTGGTGAGCTGGGGCCAGGGCGGCGTGGATCCCAAGATCATGGGCGTGGGCCCGGTGCCCGCCTCCCGTCAGGCCATGGAGAAGGCCGGCCTGAAGATCGAGGACATCGACCTGGTGGAGGCCAACGAGGCCTTTGCCGCCCAGTCCATCGCCGTGGCCCGTGAGCTGGGCTTCGACATGGACAAGGTGAACGTCAACGGCGGCGCCATCTCCATCGGCCACCCCGTGGGCGCCTCCGGCGCGCGCATCATCGTCACCCTGCTCCACGAAATGCAGAAGCGGCCCGAGGCCAAGAAGGGCCTGGCCACCCTGTGCATCGGCGGCGGCATGGGTGTTGCAACCATCTTCGAAAAGTGCTAAACTAGGCTGTCAAGTACATTGGAAACTGTGATACCGTTAAATGCATTTTGGAAGGGAGAAGCCCTCGGCTGCTTTTGAGTGAGAGTGAGTAGAATACCAGGGCCCCTGCCTCAGCCATGTCGCCCCTGTATGCCGGTTTCATGGAAAGCACAGGAAAGTACCCCTCGGAAGCGATTTCCGCAGACTTGTGCGGCGCGTGAGAAAGTGGCTTCTCAGAGAATACAGGACAACACACCAAAGTGACCCAGCAGATGAAGGCCCAGAAAATGAACGCCCTCCCGGGCCCCCATTTGGGGCCCGGGAGGGCGTTCGTTTTGGTGGCGCCAAAGGCAACCCCCGGCTATGCCGGGGGTAAAAAATAGCTTATAGCGAGGAGAAAAGTAGAAAAAGAAAAAACTCCCTGATAAGGTAGAAGTGGTTTGCCGACCACACAACTACGATAACAGGGAGGTCTTCATCGTGAAAGACAAAGACATAAGTAGTTTAGAGCATACAAGTTGGAGGTGTCAATATCACATCGTATTTGCACCCAAATATCGAAGGATGGAGATATATAGTCAGATAAAACAAGATATAGGAGTAATATTAAGAAAACTGTGTCAGCAAAAGGGCATAGAGATTATAGAAGCCAGAGCGTGCCCAGACCATATACATATGTTGATAAGTATCCCACCCAAGTACAGCGTATCACAGATTATGGGGTATTTGAAAGGGAAAAGTAGTCTGATGATATTTGATCGGCATGCAAATTTGAAGTATAAGTATGGAAATCGGCACTTTTGGGCCAGAGGATATTATGTGGATACAGTGGGACGGAATAAAAAGCAAATAGCAGAGTATATCCGAAACCAACTGGCATCGGATCAAATAGCAGACCAGATAGGCCTGAAAGAGTTTGTTGACCCGTTTACGGGTCGCGAGAACAGGAAGGCATAAAAGGAACCCCTTAAGGGGTAGCCCGAGAAAGAAATGCAGTCGGCAAACCTTTCGGGGCCCCTTAAGGGGCTTCGTCCGTATCAGGCCCTTATAGGGCCTACTCAAGCCTCCGGCTTAGCCGGAGGTTTTGACTGCGGGGGAAGGATTTGAACCTTCGACCTCCGGGTTATGAGCTGCTGTCAGAAATTCAATCCATTGATTTCAGACGATTTCCGGCACTTTTTACTCCGAAAATCTGCCAAATCCCGGAGGTCATATATGCTCCGCTCCGCTGGTATTTTTCCTATTCTGGGTCAGGTTATGGGTCAGAGCAGTAGAGCCGCCTCAAGATTTGCGCCGCTATAAACAAAAAATGGCTCAGCGCGCGGCTCGCGGACAAAACGGCACCATCGGGCATGTGGATCGGAAGGGTTCCGTCTATGGAACCAGGGCGAGCAGATCCGCCACCGGGATGCCGGAGGAGGATTGGCCGCCTAGCCGGTCGGTCTCAAGCTCGTACCGGTAAATAGCGGTCCACAGCCTGGGCCCCAGCAGCGGGTCGGCGTGGAGCTTTCGGCTGAGCGGTTCCAGAAACACCTCCTCCGGCGGGAGCTGACCTGTCCAGCGGGATACCCGGTAGAGGGGCGAGAGGATCTGCACCACCCCGCTGCAAAAGCAGTGTCCGTGCTTGAGCGCGCCGACGTCCGCCCGGCCGCCCGGGCAGGGATAGAGCACCTGCACGCAGCAGCAGTCCCGGTTGTCCCCTACCTCCAGAACCAGGCACCGACCCGGGCCGGCAAAGGGCCGGCAGTCCACTGTAAGGATATCGCCGGGCCGGAACGGGACGGGCAGGTTCAGACTCAGGCCGGACCACCAGAAGTCCTCCTCTGGCTGGGGTGTGGCCTTCCCGTCCGGGCGCTCCCGCATGAACAGCCAGGCCTCTCCCGCCGCCGACAGCAGATAGGTGTATGCCCCGGGGCGCAGCATACCGCCCTCTTCCGGCCGGCACAGGGTCAGCTCGTACCAGTACCAGGGGCGGGCTTTCTCTTCCGGCGGCTCGTCCTCATAGAGCTCATCCAGATAGGACCTTGCGAAGGCCTGTACCGCTTTCCACTTAGTAAAAAGGAATACATCATCCCGTTCTATTCGGTTTGAATCTTCCGCGGCGGACATCTGCACCAGCTGGAACACCGTGCCCGGTATCTGCGGCCCGGTGAGCGCCTCCAGCACCCGTGCTGCGGCCCGGCAGTATTCCTCTGCCAGCCGGCGCGCACCCGGCTCTGTCTGTGCTAGGGCGATCCGCTCCAGAACCGCCAGCTTTTTCTCCAGCGGCGCCGGTGCGCCTGCCGCAGCCTCCAGCCAAACCTGGAGGGGCAGCGTGTCCCCCACCTTTTTCAGATAGCCGCGCATTTCCGCGGACTCGATGAGCTCCAGCACCGCTGCGGTCGCCTTTTCCATGACAAGCCCCTCCCTTTGGATGTTACGGGTACAGGATAACGGATTGGATGGGGCAAAAACGCCCCATCCAATCCGCTATCCTGTGGGCAGAAGGGGGAAGCTGCATGCTGTTTTATTGCTTTACGTTTACTGCGGATAACGCCGAGCAGGTGCTTCCGGAAAAGGAGGACCAGGCCGACCGGTCGCTGTTGCGGGAGCAGATCGAGGCGTTCCGCCTGGATGAAAACGGACTTGAAAAAGACTACTTCATCTTTTTGGAGCAATATCATGAGAATCACCTCATCCTGGGCGCCGCACTGACAGAACACTTGGGACGGGAGCCCCAGGACTTCCTCCAAAGTCTGGGGCTGACCGGAGTCCGGCTGGAGAAGGCAGAGGAGATCACCGGCAGCCGGCTGCGGGGTATGCTGGAGAAGGCGGAGGATCAGAGGCTGGTGGCAGACTGGCGCTCCTGGCTGGACCAGTTTGCCTGCCTGCACTTTTACCGGCGAGGGGGGCACCACTTCGAGTCTGACAGCCGCATACTCCGGGACAAGTTGCTGGCCCGGAAGCGCCCCTGGGCGGAGCTGGCCCGTCGGGCAGAGGAACTTATGTGCTCCGGCACCTTCCTTCCCGAACTGGAGCGCGTCCGCCGCCCCGCCGCCGCCACGTTCTCCGGAGGCTATCCGGTTCACTATCTGGTTCAGGCGGAGCATGTCCCGGACCAGCAGGAAATTGCCGGGCTCCTGCTCCAGGCGCTGTACCAGGCCGGTAGGCTGGAGAGCCGGCGGTACTGCATCTGCGATTTGGATGATATAAAGGGCTTCATGGATGTGACCGAGATCTGCGGCAACGCTGCCCACGGCGCCCTGGTCGTGATGGCGGGGGAGGTGGAACGGGGCGACGCCTTTGCCAAAAGCGACCTGAACGGCATCAAGCTGCTGGCGGATTGCTTCGACCTCTTCGGGGACAGCCTCCAGCTGGTGGTCTGCCTGCCGACAGGAGCTGCGGAGGCCCGGGAGGCCCTGCTCGAGCAGCTGGAGGGCACGGTGCTGGTGGAACTCCGGGAGGAGCCCGCCACACCGGAGCAGGCCCGGGCCTATCTCCGAAGAAGGGCGAAAAAGGACGGGGTGCCGGGGGACCGGACCCTTTACCGGGGCCTGGACAGCGGGCCCAGCCTCCGCCGGACGGAGCTGGACGAGCGGTACCGGCGCTGGCACAACTGCCTCCTGCGCAGCCGGGTCTATCCGCAGTATGCCCACATGACCCCCGCCCGGGATCTGGCTGCCGCCCGGAAGCCCAAAGGGGACGCCTATCGGCATCTCCAGGAGCTGGTGGGGCTGGAGCGGGTCAAAGCTGTGGCGGATCAAATCCTGGACTACGCCAAGGCGCAGAAACTGTTTGCGGCCCAGGGTATGGCCTGCGCCATGCCTGCCCTGCACATGGCCTTCACCGGGAACCCCGGCTCGGCCAAGACCACTGTGGCCCGGCTGCTGGCGGAGATTCTGGTGGAAAACAAGGTGCTGCCCTATGGACGGCTCCATGAGGTGGGGCGGGCCGACCTAGTGGGCAAATATGTGGGCTGGACCGCCAAACTGGTACAGGAGGCCTTCCGGAAGGCCAAAGGCTCCGTCCTGTTCATCGACGAGGCCTACTCCCTGGCAGACGGCCGGGGTCTCTACGGCGATGAGGCTATCAACACCATCGTCCAGGAGATGGAGAACGCCCGGGGAAGCACGGTGGTGATCTTCGCCGGCTATCCCGACAAAATGGAGCAGTTTCTGGAACAGAACCCTGGCCTGCGCTCCCGCATCGCCTTCCATGTACCCTTCGACGACTACACGCCGGAGCAGCTGGTGGACATCACACGGTTGCTGGCGGAAAAAAAGAAGCTGACGGTGGAGCCAGCGGCGGCGGAGAAGCTCCTGGCCATCTACCGGGACGCGGTAAAAACGCCGGACTTCGGAAATGGCCGTCTGGCCCGGAACCTGCTGGAACGGGCCTGCATGCGTCAGGCCAGCCGCCTGGTGCGGGTCGGGCCGGAACGGGTATCCTCCAGGGAGGTAGGCCTCCTGCTGGCGGAGGATTTTGAGGCGCCGGTATGCGAAAGCCGGCCAGAGCGGAGGACCATCGGCTTTGCGTAAGGAGGCATGCCGTTATGAGATTGCCGAAGCTGATTGCCCGACTCAGGGAAAAGCTCCGTCCTGTCACCGGTAGCCGGATTACCGGCCCCGACGGTCAGTCCTTCCTCCTGGTGGGCTGGACTGACCGGGGCGGGCAGGTGCTGGTGTGCGCCCCGTGCCGGGACTTTGACAAGCCCCACTTCTTCTTTCGGTATGGCCGGGGCCGGGAGATCTGCCTGCTGCTGGAAGATGCCCGGCCCATGGAGCCCCACGACAACCTGCCCCTCTCCCGGCGGTGGGAGCTGGAGCGGTTCTTTCGCCAACGGAGAGCGCCGGGCGACCCCACTAACTGGGAACAGGCCATGGCCGCGTGGAACGCCTACAACGCCTGCCAGGTACCGGAACAACTCCACCGCCCCTTCTACGTTAATCTGCTGCAGCGGGAGGACTGGGCTACGGCCTTTACCCGCCGGGGGAAATTCGCCCTGCGGATCGGAACAGACGACTGTGAGCCCCGGCCCCATTTCCACTATGTCCGGCCGGACGGCACGGGAGCGGCGGTCAGCCTGACGGAGCCCGCCTGGCTCTCCCCGGCAGAAGACAGGCTTTCCCCGGAGGAACGTTCAGAGCTGGCCGCCGTCCTGGCAGGCCCGGCCCCTAGCTATTATTTTCCGGGCACGGTATATCAGGCCCTGCTGGCACTGTGGAACGACCAGAACGGAGGGGACAGCTTCCACGCCCCCGTGGATGAAGACGCGGCCATGCCCGATTACAGCAGGCTTTCCGGCCCGCCCTTGCCCTGAGGGGACAGCTCTGCTATACTGAAGTGGGGGAGGGAATGACCATGTATGCCAAACAGCCCAAGAAGCTGCTGATCGTGAACATTCTGGACATCCTGCGCAGATACTCCGACGAGAACCACAGGCTCAGCCAGCGGGAGATTGGCGACCTGCTGCGCAGCCGGTACGGTATGACCGCCGACCGGAAGGCCATCAAACGCAACCTGATGGATCTGGTGGAGTTCGGCCTGGGTGTTGAATACACGGAGATCGCCCGCACTACATCGGACCCCCGGACAGGGGAGTTGGCGGAGAACACTATCCTCACTGAATTCTACCTGGTGCGGGAGTTTACCGACGGGGAACTGCGGCTGCTCATTGACGGGCTTCTCTTCTCCCGGCACCTGCCCCACAGTCAGTGCAGGGAGCTGGTGGAGAAGCTGGAGGAGCTGTCCAGTGTCTATTTCCGCTCCCGGGTGGGCCATATCGCTCCCATGCCGGAGGACCGGACCGACAACCGGCAGCTCTTTCTCAACATCGAGCTGCTGGACGAGGCCATCTGCAGAAACCGGAAGGTCTCCTTTCACTATCTGGAGTACCGCACGGACAAGCAGCAGCACCTTCGTACCCGGTCCGACGGCAGCGTCCGGGAGTATGTAGTCACTCCCTACCAGATGGCGGCTAGGGAGGGAAAATACTACCTTATCTGCAACCATGACAGCCACGACAATGTGGCCAACTACCGGCTGGACCGCATCTGTGACCTGGAGGTGCTGAATGAGTCCGCCCGGCCCTTCTCCTCCCTGACGGGGACGGATGGCCGCCCATTGGATCTGGCGGAGTATATGAGGCGCCATGTCTATATGTATGCCAGCGGCGACTGCCGGGCCAGGCTGCGGATCGCCTCCTTCCTGGTCAGCGATATGATCGACCTATTTGGGATGGATATCGCTTTCTCTGACGAGGATGACAACGGTGTCACTGCCACGGTGTTCGCCAACGAAATGTCTGTGGAGCAGTTCGCCAAGAGCTTCGCACCCCATGTGACCGTCCTGGAGCCGGAGGATTTACGGGACAGAGTGAAGGGGATGCTGGAGCGGGCGCTGGAGGGGTACCAATAAAATGAGAGGGGAAGCAGACGGGATGAGTATGAACCAGTATTTTGATTGGGGAAAAGGCATTGAACGATGCTCAAATCTGGAGGAGCTTTTTGTGCTCTGGAGGGCGGCGCATCTGTGCGAACAGCTTTCTGAAGGTTATCCGGACACCTATCCCATCGGCAGGGGCGGCAAAAAAGTAGACGATGAGGACACGGAAAAATTCAGGGGCAGCTTCTGCCCGGACGGCGTCACCCGCATGGAGGTGCCTGTCAGACAGCCGTGTACCCAAAGTGTGCAGGTGCTTTTTATTTTAAAGGAGGCCAATCTCAGCGGCTACGGCGCCATTGGTCCGGAAACCAGCGGTCGCTTCTGGTTCAACGAGTGCATAAATAGTTCGACAAGGAAAATATATGCAAATAGGTTTCAAGCGGTTTTTGAAGCATTGGGGCGGAACGGTACAGAATCTTTTGGATATATAAACCTGAATAAACGGGGTGGATTTGGGGATTGCAATAACACGCAGCTGAAGCAGTATGTTCAAAAGTACATGGCCTTCATCATACGGGAGATTGAACTTCTGTCTCCGGAGATCATCGTCTGCTGTGGCTGCTTTGATGTGGTCGCTGAGATGCTCGGGATTCAGCCCTGGAACAAGGGCGGACCCCAACATGTGTGGCTCCCAGGCAAAAGTGAATGGACTGACGTTTATTATGTGTACCACCCCGCCTGTCATATTTTTGAGCCAAGCCTTAAGAATCTGAAAGAGCCTGTAACAATCCGACACCCGTGACTGCCTTCATCCTGAGAAGGAGGATGCTGTGTGAATATCCCAGCGCTGATCTCATCCCCCCGTATCGCCGCCTGGCTCGCCTGCCAGTCCCTTACCCCCTTTGAACAGGGTCAAATCATCGCCTGCGCCCCCCTGCCTATGAACCGGAAGGCGGAGCTGCTGGAGGGGCTGGCGGCGGAGGCGAACCCGGCGGAGGCCCGCGCCATTCGGTTTCTGGCAAAGACCTTCCGGGCGGCTTGGCAGGCGTTTTATGAGGCCCTCCCGGACCGGTTGTATCTTTGGCGGGAAGACCAGGAACCATACTTCCGCCTGGATGCGGCCCTTCATGCGTCTGTGTGCCCTTCTGTCGGGACAGACCCGCTGCTGCAACTGTTTGATCCCCTGCCAAGCGGGGAGGCACGATTTATCGGCGCTTTTTTGATGGTGCGGGATGCGTGCGGCGTCTGGTTTCCCCATTATCCCGTCCTGGGAGATGCTCTGCTCCGGCGGGCGGGGCTGGGGGAACTCCGGGAGGAGTCATTTCTGCGGGGGGCCGCGGAGCACCGCCTTCCCGGCGAAAAAGAGCCGATCCTCCACCATCTGCCCGACCTGGAGCTTCCCTTCTCCGACGGCAACTGGGTCAGAACCGCCGGCATCCCGGCCGGCCTGTTTCTCCAGGGCGTCTGTGAGGATGGCACGCCTCACCCCTGTGTCTGCTTTGTAGGGGACGACGACCGGGAAAAGCTGGCCTCCTGCTCCACCCATAACTGGTCGGCGAACTGGCTCTCCATGGAACCGATGGAGAAGGCCGCTCCGAAGCCGCGGGCCCTGAAAAAGCTCCGAAGTTGGCTGTTGGATTTTGGCATCGGGAGTCCGGATGCGTTTGCCCTTTGCGCTCAGCTGATCAGAGGGTAGGCTCTGCTTGCCGCAAGCGACCGCCCGGCGCATTTGCGGGCGTGGCCCGCACCCACTTTCCTGGCGGGGGAAGTCACACTCATGTGCAGGATTGCCGGACAGGACCCCTGTGGCGGCCGTGTGACCTCTGTGTGCCGGTTTCGAGGCGGTGGAGAAGGTGTGTGCCCCTGCCAGAGGGCTTCGACGACGTTGGGCCGTGTGTGGGGCGGTGGCTGTCTGGGACAGTCATGACGCGGCGAGCCTGGCCATCGAAGAATTCTGTTCCGGCTGATGACAGCGCCTTGCCTTAAGATGATATATATCAGAAAAGTCCAAGTGATACCTGAGTCAGGAGCGCAAAGCCGCACGACGAGAGGATTGGAACGATTACAGAAATGAGGGGCTATTTTATGGGCTTGTTGAGCGACATGTGGACTACAGAAGAGCGATATCTTGTTTCGCTGGAGTGCCAAAACATCCCAGCTTCAATTGCACACGGTTGGGTTGGGTATAAATTTTCCTGTTATACAATCGATTGGAAATGCAAAGATCCTGCCGAGCTTTCGACCATTTTAACTGCAATGGATCAAGATAAACAACCATTCTACGGCTCAATAAACGGAGCCATTCCAGTACGTGTGATTGGTAATCTGAATGTCACCGAAGAGACCATACCAAGCATTTTAAGCCTCTGGCAACAGGCTGAGGAATGTAATAAGTCATCTGATTCATTATGGCTGGTCGTATGTGCTGATAGTCTCAGCACATTGGAGGACATATATCGCACCTGTTTCCTTTTCTATACCGATCCACTTAGTATGGCACCTTTTGATTTCACAGATCTCATGGAAGCTATGGGAGCAGCTCTTTCCACAAAAATCCAGATTCTCACTTCAGGGCCATATTCCCGCTCAGAAAATGGCCTGTTTCTTCCGAAAGACGGTCGCTTTGTGCTGTGCGATGCTCATGTCGGGGATATTCCAGAGTCATGGGGACTGACTGATCTGGAGGAACTCTTGAACGCTCAATACAGTAAGCTGGTTGTGAAGCCAGAATTCTTTCTCGATATCACTTTCTTTTGTTGCCCCTTTGAACATCACCGAATTATTTATACAAAAGAGATCCTTGGAACTGGGCCCGGTCTTTCCGATGAAGGGTGTCAACCTCCGAGCTCCGGGTTATGAAGTTGCTACCAACGGTTCAATCCGTTGATTTCATGCGCTTTCTGGCCCTTTTTATCCCAGAAATCTGCCAAATTCCAGAGGTCATATAGTCTCCGCTCTGTCGGGATTTTTCCTGTTCTGTGTCAGATTCAGGGTCAAGGCGGTAGACCCACCTCAAAAGCTGCGCCGCAATAAAACAAAAAAGGGGTTAGCCCCTACGGGGAAATTCAGAAGGAAGAACTTGGCTCTGTGCCGTGCCTGGAGTAACCCATCCGGAGGCTGGAGGTCAAGGGGACGTTTTACCCACCCATGGGTGGGGCAAGCAGAGCACCTGGCTTGCCGCAAGCGGCAGCCCGGCGCATTTGCGGGCGTGGCCCGCACCCACTTTGCACCGTGAGCATCCGGCGTACTCAAGCACGAGGCGGACAGGCAGGAGGAAACCGCTGTCGCGGCCGTGTGCACCCTGTGTGCCGGTTTCAGAGCGGAAGCGGGGCAAGCTGCCCCCGGAACGGGAATTTCGGCGGTGTTGGGCCGTGTGTGGGGCGGTGGCTGTCTGGGACAGCCATGACGCGGCGATCCTGGCCATCCAGAACATTCAATTCCAGAAGAAGAACGCCTCCGGGGAGTCCCGTTTCGGGTTCTCTGGGGGCGTTCGATTTTCGTACTAGGATAAAGAGAGGTGGTCGCAAGCGCCCATCTCCCGGCCACAAAGCCCCGCGGTGCGGGGCTTTTCCGGCTTTCGCGGAAGGTGCACCTTTTCGCCACAGTCGGTGGTTTTAGGTGGTCGTCAATTTGAGAAATCCAATGTTCCCAGCCGGTTCCAGCCTTTTTGACCGACGCTGTCGGGGCGTTTGGGCTGGGAGCATCCTTCCCCGCGCAGGGTACGCAAATCCTGCGCCGCATAAAACAAAGAAAAGGCAAATGATAATGTTCTGTTAACTCTGCACCGTTGGCCTGGCTATTTCTCCCCTTCTGCGGTATGCTGTGTTGCTGCAAAGGAGGTAATAAGCCATGGCAAAACGAAGGGCCAACGGGGAGGGTAACCTCCGCAAGCGGAAAGATGGCCGATGGGAAGGGCGATATACCGCCGGCCGCGATCCAGAGACGGGCAGGGCCATCTACAAGAACGTGCTGGGAAAGACCCAGGCGGAGGCTAAGGCAAAGCTGAAACAAGCAATCGAGGAAGCGAAAGGACTGGACACGGCCAAGGTTGGCCGGTACACGGTGGGGCAGTGGATGGAGGTGTGGTTCGAGCACTACGCCAAGGTGAAGGTACGGCCCTCATCCCACCAGACCTACCGTGGGTATATCGACAACCACATCAAGCCCAATATTGGAAAAATCCCGCTGGGAAAGCTCACTTCTCTGGAATTACAGAAGTTCTACAAGAAGTTGTTGGAGGAAGGCAGGGTGGACCGGCTGGAATCCAGGCATCAGGCCAAGGGGCTGAGCCCCAAGACCGTGCGGAACATCCACCAGATCATTTCCTCGGCTATGAAACTGGCTCAGGAGCAGAAACTGATAGCCAGCAATCCGGCGGAGGGCTGCGCCCTGCCAAGGTTGGAGCACCGGGAGATGAAAACCCTACCTGTGGAACAGCTCCAGTCCTTCCTGAGAGAGGCCAAGGACAGCGGCGTGTTTGAGCTCTACTACCTGGAGTTGGCCACCGGCTTGAGGCGAGGCGAACTTCTCGGCCTGAAATGGGAGGATATTGATTTGGAGCGGGGCGACCTCCGGGTTAAGCGGCAGATCGCCCGGATCAACGGAGAGGTGCTGGAGGCACCTCTGAAAACAAAAAACGCCTACCGCACCCTGCCGCTGGCGGTGGATACGATAGACGTTCTGGAAGCACAGAAGAAGAAAGCAGAAGACAGCCCCTGGGTGTTCCCCAGCCCTACCGGCGGTCCAATCTCCCCGGACAGCGTGCTGCACATGCTCCACCGGGTGCTGAAACGGGCGGGGCTGCCTAGGGTTAGGTTCCATGATCTGCGCCACACCTTTGCCACCCTGGCCCTGCAGAACGGGGTGGATGTGAAAACGGTGTCCGGGATGCTGGGGCACTTCTCTGCGGGGTTCACCCTGGACACATACGCCCACGTGACCACGGCATCCCAACGCCAGGCGGCAAAAACCATGGGCAGCGTCCTCTCTGGAACTCTCCAGCCCTGACCGCTCCGAGATCCCGTATGGGTCGCGGTTTGGGTCAGACCAAAACGGCAAAAATAATCAGCCCGAAAAAGTGATGAAAACAAAAGGAAACCCGTCAGAATCCACGAATTCTGACGGGTTTATGGTTGCGGGGGAAGGATTTGAACCTTCGACCTCCGGGTTATGAGCTGCTGCCAGAGGTTCAATCCATTGATTTTGGGCACTTTCCGCCCCTTTTTGCTCTGGAAATCTGCCAAATCCTGGAGGTCATATGCTCTCCGCTCCGCCGAGATTTTTCCTGTTCTGGGTCAAGTTTTGGGTCAAGGTAGTAGCCCGGCCGCAGAATTTGTAGCAGGTATAGGAAAAAGAAGCTGCCAACTGCGCCAGAGAAAGCCTATAAGATAAAAGAAGAAGGTTGAGAACTCAACGGTGAAAATGGACGCTCAGGTCACACTTATCTGCTCGGATGTGGGTACGAGTAAACTCCACCGGCTGTTCGTCCCCGGGGCCGGCGGGGGCCCCGTCGGCCCGCTCGGGGCTGCCATAGCGCACGCACTGGAGGGTGAGTACCCCCCGCCTGGGATCCACGTCCAGCAGCCTGGCATCGGGAGAATCCAGCCGGGTGATACCCAAACTCTGCTCCCCGCGTAATAGGTGTATGCCATAAAATTCGTACACCTCATGGAGTGGAAATACGTTCAGATCCACATCGGCTAAATTGGGGACAAGCCACTGTGGGATGTAGGCCTCTTCCAAAGACAGGGGCTCCCCATCCAGCAGGCTCAGGCGCTTGACATAATAAAGCGGTTCTTCTGCCAGACAGTTCAGCCAGCTGGCATAGAGAGGGCCGGCAGTACGGCTGGCTTTGACCAGAAGCCGCTGCTCAAAGTGCTTGGCCGATGCCTTCAGCGTTTGTTCAAAGCCGCCCACAGTCTCCAGATCCTGCTCCAGCTTTTCTCCCACCACAAAAATCCCTTTGCCCTGGACACTCTTGAGCAGCCCTTCTCCGATCAGGGCGGAGATGGCCGAGCGAACCGAAAGACGGTGGATGCCGTATTTCTCAGCCAAAGTGCCTACTGAGGGGATGGCGGTGCCGGGGGGATATTCGCCGTTTTCGATCTTGCTGCGGATGAGCTCGCGAAGTTGGAGATACAGGGGGGACTGGGGGCCCACAGCTTCGTCATGCCTCATATTCAGTTATCGCCCCTTCCAATTTACGCTCCATAACCGTGGTGATACGCAGGCGGTCCGGCCGGGCTGCTGCCCGGCAGTACTCCATCATCTGTCCGCCCTGGTCGTAGGTAGTACTGACAATCCAGAATAGGGGAGACTCCGGTTCCACCCCCATCAGTGCAGCTTCCTCATCCGTGGCATAAGTGATGCCGATTTTTTCATCGCCCTCCCGGGGAATCACGCCATAGTCCTCCTCTAGTATAGCGAAGAGGGACTGGTGCTCCAGATCCTTCTTTTCCAGGCCGGGAACACGCCCTGCGGGGATATAGGATGTCTCAATCATCACCGGCTCCCCATCCACCGAGCGCAGGCGCACGATTTTATAAAGCGGATAGCCCAACATTTGGCCAAATCGCTTTGCCAGATGCTTGTCGCACTCTGCCTGCTCCAGCCGCAGCAGGCGGGTGGTCACGGTACGCCCCTGTCCCGCGGCTGACTGACTCATGGACAGCAGGCCTTGGAGGCTGCGGGTGTATTTGGCCGGAGCCACGAAGGTGCCTGCCCCGATCCGGGAGCGGAGGGTTCCATCCTCTTCCATCAGGGACAGAGCGTTGCGGAGGGTGGAGCGGCTCAGCCCCCAGCGCTGGCTCAGTGCCCGCTCAGAGGGCAGACGATCCCCCGGCGCCAGGCCGTACTCCACCAGGAAGCCCTCCAGCAGTTCCCGCGCCCGGGCACCCGGCCTGAGCTTATATTCCTCCATTCATCATCGCTCCTCCTCCGGCCCCGGGCCGGAAAATCTGTCAAAAGCATACCACATTTCCAAAGATCTGACAATGGCGCATCCAGGCAGGTGAAGGTGATTTCAGTCCAATTCTGCTCCGGCCTGCAGGAAAAAGTCCGGCGTTTCTTCAGTTTTTTTCCAACTGCAAAAGCTGTGGAGCACAAAGAATATTTAAAATTACAAATTGGTATGCTTTTATTTTTTGCTTATCTGTAAAAAGAGATTGCTATCCCTGGGAAGATATGCTATGATGCAGGCAAAGAGAGAGGCGGAGGAAAACCACCCGGTTTCCGCCTGGATTTTTGCGGCTTTTAACCAAAAATGAGGTGAGATCGGGCATGGCAGAGAGTATTGTATCCCTGATCAACGTGGAGAAACGGTTCGGGAGCAACCTAGTGGTACGAAAAATGAATATGGAGATCCAGGAGGGGGAGTTCCTCACCCTGCTGGGGCCCTCCGGCTGCGGCAAGACCACCACCCTGCGGATGATCGCCGGGTTTGAGGATGCCACCTCCGGCATCATCAAGGTGCAGGGGGAACGGGTGGAGAGCAAGGAGCCCTATCAGCGGGACGTGAACACCGTGTTCCAGAATTACTCCCTGTTCCCCCACATGACAGTGTTTGACAACGTGGCCTACGGTTTGACCATCAAAAAGGTTCCCAAGGACGAGATCCAGCGCCGTGTGACCGAGATGCTCGCCCTGGTGCAGCTGGCTGGCTTTGAAAAGCGCAAGCCGGACGCACTGTCCGGCGGGCAGAAGCAGCGGGTGGCCATCGCACGGGCCCTGATCAACAACCCCAAAGTGCTGCTGCTGGATGAGCCGCTGGGCGCCCTGGATCTCAAGCTGCGCAAGCAGATGCAGATTGAGCTCAAGCGCCTTCAGAAAAAGCTGGGCATCACCTTCGTCTATGTCACCCATGACCAGGAAGAGGCCCTCACCATGTCCGACCGCATTGCCGTCATGAATGGCGGTGTGATCGAACAGCTGGACGTGCCCATGGAGATCTATGACCATCCGAAGACCCGCTTTGTAGCCGGATTCATCGGGGAGTCCAACATTTTCGACGGCACGGTGAAGGCGGTGGAGGGGGACCTGCTGCGGGTGGAAACCCCGTCCGGAATGCTCACCACACGCGGCAAGGGGTTCCAGGTTGGCGAGGAGATGCATGTATCTGTCCGTCCGGAGCACCTGGAGTACGGCCTGGCGCCGGCGGAGGGCTTCGATCTGCCGGCTATCCTGAAGGACTTCACCTATATGGGCACGGTAGTCAAGACCGCCCTGGACCTGCGGGACGGCCAGGAGGTCAAGTTCTCCCGGTTCGAGCAGGACTACGGCCTGCGGGAGGGGGAGCAGCTCTTCCTCCGCTGGAGCCCGGAAAAATCGGTGGCCATCAAGAAGTCGGCCGCCGCCCAGTAAAGGGGGCGCGGAAATGAGCCGTCACAAGCCAAACGCCGGCGCCGGCGAGCTGGAGGCCATCAACCGCCGGCGGGACGTGCGCCGCAAGACCATCCCCGCTCTGGCCCAGGCCGGGCCGGTGTCGGCGTGGATGGTGCTCTTCGTCACCATCCCCATGCTCTACATCATCTATGTCAGCTTCATGTCCCGGGGCGTCTTCGGCGATGTGGTGTACGAGTTCTCTCTGGAAAGCTATCAGACCCTGCTGGACAGCATCTACTTCAAGGTCATCGTCAAGTCCCTCCAGGTGGCCCTGTTCACCACCGTGGCCTGCCTGCTGCTGGGCTACCCCTTCGCCTACTACATCGCCCGCAAGCCGCCGGAGGTGGCCTCCAAGCTGATCATGCTCATCATGATCCCCTTCTGGACCAACTCCCTGATGCGGCTGAACAGCTGGCTGCTCCTCTTCCAGACCAGCGGCCCGGTGAACACCTTCCTCCAGTGGGCGGGCATCACCAGCGGGCCCATCACCTTCATCTACACCGACCCCCTGGTGATGCTGGGCCTGGTGACCAACATGCTCCCCTTCGCGGTGCTCCCCCTGTACAGCACCATTGAGAAATTGCAGAACTCCCTGCTGGAGGCCTCCTCCGACCTGGGGGCCAACCCCCGGCAGACCTTCTTCCGCATCACCCTGCCCCTCACCTTCCCCGGCATCTTCTCCGCCGTGATCCTGGTGTTCATCCCCTCCCTGGGCATCTACACCGTGTCCGACATGCTGGGCGGGGGCAAGGTCCTCTACATCGGCAACATCATCAAGAACCAGTTCGGCGCCATCCGCAACTGGCCCCTGGGCGCGGCCCTGTCCGTGCTGCTGCTGGTGATCACCGGGCTGCTGATCTTCATCTACACCCGCTTCGCCAAGCTGGAAGACATGGAGGTGGTGTGACATGGCGGCCCTGTCCAAGACTCAGCGGCGCAAGCGGCGCCTCGGCATTCTGGGCGACGTGTACGCCATCCTCATCTACACCGTGCTCTACATCCCCGTGGCGGTGATGATGGTCTTCTCCTTCAACGACCAGAAGTACAACTTCTACTGGAACGGCTTCACCACCCAGTGGTACGGCAAGCTGCTGGAGAACGACGCCCTCATCGGCAGCCTGTGGTACTCCCTGGTCATCGCGGTGCTGGCCACGGTGATCTCGGTGGTCATCGGCACCCTGGGCGCCCTGGGCCTGAAGCGGTACGAGTTCAGGGGCAAGCGCTTCATCAACAGCATGCTCTACGTGCCCATCATCGTGCCCGAGATCGTGCTGGCCGTGGCCCTGCTCATCATCTTCATGAACGTGGGCCTGTCCCTTGGGCTGGGATCCATCCTGGTGGGCCACTGTACCTTCTGCATCCCCTACGCGGTGGTCACCATTAAGGGACGCATCAGCGGCGACGGCTACGAACTGGAGGAGGCCTCCATGGATCTGGGGGCTAACCGCATCCAGACCTTCCTGCGGGTCACCCTGCCCAGCATGGTGCCCGGCATCATGTCCGCCGCCTTCCTGTCCTTCACCCTGTCCATCGACGACGTGGTCATGAGCAACATGCTCTCCGGCGCCCGCAACTCCACCCTGCCGGTGCTGATCCTGTCCATGAACCGCACCGGCGTCACCCCCGACGTCAACGCCCTGACCACCATCATGATCCTGGTGATCGTGGCCGCCATGCTGCTGAGCAACGGCGTCAAGGCCCTGCTCCGCAGGAGGGAGAAGGCGGCCGCCCGGTAACGGCCCACCCCGCCGCGGGAGGACGCGGCGGATACGGCATAGAAGCAGTCTCAACCAAACATCACAAGGAGGCAGACAAATGAAACGGTTTCTTGCACTGATCCTGGCCCTGACCATGGCTCTGGCCCTGGCCGCCTGCGGCGGCGGCAACGAGCCCGCCGCCGAGCCCCCCTCCGGGGAGACCCCCGCCGCCGAGACCCCCACCGGCGAGGAGACCGCCAGCACCGAGCTGAACATCTACATGTGGCAGCAGTACATCTCCGACCAGGTGGTCTCCGACTTTGAGGAGGCCAACAACTGCACCGTCAACATCTCCTACATGAGCGACAACGCCGACGCCGTCACCCGGCTCACCTCCGGCGGCGGCGACCAGTACGACCTGATCATGACCTGCGACGCCTACATGGAGTCCCTGATCGCCGGCGGCTACGTGGAGGAGCTGGACCTGTCCCGCATCCCCAACTCCTCCAACATCAACCCCGCCTACTGGTCCTCCCCTAACCACAGCATCCCCTACCTGGGCAACTACATCTATGTGGTGTACAACACCGAGACCTGCCCCATCGAGATCACCTGCTACAACGACCTGATCGACCCCGCCCTGAAGGGGCAGATCACCTCCATCGACGGCGCCCGCAACCTGTTCCCCATGGCCCTGGTGGCCCTGGGCTACGACCCCAACTCCGAGAACGAGGAGGAGCTGGCCGAGGCCTATGAGTGGCTGGTGAAGTACAACGACAACGTGGTGGCCTACGGCAACGCCGAGCAGAACCTGACCAACGGCACCGCCAGCGTGGCCTTCACCTATGATGGCAACGCCTCCTGGGCCTTTGCCGAGACCGGCGGCGCGGACAGCCCCCTGACTGTGGCCCCCTTCACCGACGACGCGGTGCAGCTGGGCTTTGACATGTATGTTATCCCCACCGGCGCCAAGCACACCGACCTGGCATATAAGTTCCTGGACTATATCTGCGACCCCGAGGTCATGGCCCAGAACCTGGAGGAATTCCCCTACTTCTGCCCCAACGACGCCGCTGTGGCCGCCGCCCCCGAGTCCTACCGCAACGACCCCTCCAAGGATTTCGATTACAAAGAGAATGTGTTCTTCCAGGAGGATGTGGGCGAGGCCCTGACCATCTACAACGACTACTATCAGATGCTGAAGGTCGGCGAGTAAACCGCCAGCCGAGGAGGACTCTATGCTGAAATTTGACGAGGAAAAACAGATTGCCAGCGTACAGGGGGCCTTGGCCCTGCGGCAGCGGATCGAGGCCATTGTGGACGAGATCTGTGAGAAGGGGTTCCGCAACCTATGCTGGCTGGGCATCGGGGGCACCTGGGCCTCCTGCCTCCAGGCCGAGGTCCACATGAAGGAGCGCTCCGACCTGGAGCTCTTTGTGGAGAACGCGGCGGAGTACCTGACCACCGGCAGCCGGCGGGTGGGGGATGGAACCATTGTAGTGATCTCCTCCGTCACCGGCAGCACCGAGGAGATGGTGCGGGGCGTGGAGAAAGTCAAGGCCGCCGGTGCCAGGGTGCTGGGTTTTATCGACGTGGAGACCGCCCAGCTGGCTGGAATGGTGGACTGGGAGATCGCTTACCCCGCCAATGAGCAGCTGAAGTTCTTCATGGTGGCCGACCGGTTTATGTACAACCGGGGGGAGTTCCCGGAGTACGACGAGTACTACGCCCAACTGGATGCCCATCTGGCCCGGGATCTGGTGGAAGTGGAGAAGGCCGCCGACGCCTTCGGCCTGGAGTTCGCCCAGAAGCACCACGATGACAGGCTCCACTACTTCGTGGGCGCTGGCAACCAGTACGGTTCCACCTACTCCTACGCCATGTGTTACTGGGAGGAGCAGCACTGGATCCGCACCAAGAGCATCCACGCCGCCGAGTTCTTCCACGGCATGCTGGAAATCGTGGATCGGGACACCCCGGTGACCGTGTTTGTGGGAGAGGATGCCCAGCGGCCCCTCGGCGAGCGGGTGGTGAAGTTCCTGCCCCGCGTGTGTGCCAACTATACCGTCATCGACTCCAGGGACTACGCTCTGCCCGGTATCGACGACAAGTATCGGGGAAACCTGTCCCATCTGGTGACCCACGCCGTCACCCAGCGCATTGACGCTCACATGGAGGCCATCAACTGCCATCCTATGGAGATCCGGCGCTACTACCGGCGGCTGGATTACTGAGTCACGCCATCAAAGGGCGGCCCCGAACAGCCTTCGGGGCCGCCCTTTTCGGGAGGACGAAATGGAACTGGGTATGTTTACCAGCGGCTATCAGCGCTATCCCCTGGAGCGGGCCTTTTCCGATGCCGGGCGGCTGGGGTATGACTATATCGAGCTTTGGGGAGGCCGCCCCCACGCCTTCGCCCCGGATCTCCGGCTGGGCGGTGTGGCAGAAATCCGGTCTATGGTGGAAAAATACCAGATGCCTGTATACGTCTACACGCCGGAACACAACGCCTACCCCTACAACTATATGGCCGGAGGACGCGCCCAGTGGGAGGACAGCATGGAATATTTGGAGCTGTGTCTGGAGATGGGGAAGGCCCTAGGGGCTGAGTACACCCTCATCTCCGTGGGCCACGGGGGATATAGCGTGCCCCGGCGGGCGCTGTGGGCCCGGCTGGTGGAGAGCCTGCGCCGTTTGGCGGACAGAGCGGAGGCACTGGATCATAAAATTCTGCTGGAGAGCCTTACCCCATGGGAGAGTAACCTGTGCACCACCGCCGGGGAGCTGGCTCAGGCCCTGGAGGAGGTAGATTCTCCCTGCTTGCTGGGCATGTGCGACGTGGTGCCCCCAGCGGCAGCGGGGGAGCCAGTGGAAAACTATCTGGATCTTCTGGGGAAGAAGCTGGCCCATCTGCACCTGGTGGACTCCGATGGGCACAGCGACGATCATCTGATCCCCGGCGATGGGATCCTGCCTCTGCCGGAGCTTCTGAGGGAACTGGCAGAGCGGGGCTACCAGGGGAAGGCCACCATCGAGCTGGTCACCGCCTACCTGTCCGAGCCCGCCCTCTATGCCCGCCGGGCCCTGGAGCGGGTGCGGGCCATGGAGACGGAAAATCTGCGAAAAACGCGCACAAGCGCTGGGAGGAAGCTATGAAGGACGACATCAGGCTGGCCGCCGTGGGGGACAACTGCATCGACCTATACGACCAGACGGGGGACGCCTACCCCGGCGGAAACCCGGTGAATGTTGCGGTATACACCGTGCGGCTGGGGGGTAGCGCCTCCTATACCGGCGTGGTGGGGGATGACAAATATGGCAGACTCATGCGGCAGGCTGTGGCGGCCAAAGGGGTGGACGTATCCCACCTGCACACCGAGCCCGGCTCCACCGCCCTGTCCCACGTGACGGTCGTAAACGGAGACCGGGTGTTCGGTGACTACGAGGAGGGGGTGATGGAGAACTTCCGCCTGACGGAGGAGGACGTGGACTTCCTCTGTGGCCACGACTTGGTGGTGTCCGGTTTGTGGGGCCGGGTGGAGGGCGACCTGCCCCGGTTGAAGACCCGGGGGGTACCGGTGGCCTTCGACTGCGCCAACCGGCCGGAGGACCCGGCGGCGGAAAAGGCCTTGCCCTGGGTGGACTACGCCTTTTTCTCCAACGACTCCGCCGGAGACAGGGAGTTGGAGGACATCCTCCGCGCCATCCACACCAAGGGACCGGAGCTCGTAGTGGCCACCCGGGGAGAGCGGGGCAGCCTGGCCTTTGACGGGAGCCGGTTTTACCGGGGGGGCATCGTGCCCTGCACGGTGGTGGACACCATGGGCGCCGGAGACAGCTTCATTGCCGGCTTCCTCTACGGCCTTATGCGGGGGGAGGACATCCCAGCCTGCATGGCCCTGGGGGCCGAAAACAGTAGCGTCACCCTGGGCTATGCCGGGGCATGGTAAGGCAAGCAGAGCACCTGGCTTGCCGTAAGCGGCCGCCAAACGCCTTTTGCGGGCGTGGCCCGCACCCACTCTCCGGGAAGGGGCAGACGCCCACAGGAAGACCCCTGTCACGGCCGTGTGGGCCCTGTGTGCCGGTTTCGGAGCGGATGGAGGCGGGTGCCCCTGTCGAGGGTATTTGGACAGCGTTGGGCCGTGTGTGGGGCGGTGGCTGTCTTGGACAAGTCATGACGCGGTGATCCTGACCATCCAGAACATTCAATTCCAACAGAAGAACGCCTCCGGGAAGCCCTGTTTGGGCCCTCTGGGGGCGTTCGATTTTCGTACTAGGATAAAGGTAGGTGGTCGCAAGCGTCCACCTACCGGCCACAAAGCCCCGCGGTGCGGGGCTTTTCCGGCTTTCGCGGAAGGTGCACCTTTTCACCACAGACAGCGGTTTTAGGTGGTCGTCAATTTGAGAAATCCAGTGTTTTCAGCTGGTTCCGGCCTTTTTAACCGACGCTGTGGGGGCGTTTGGGCTAGGAGCACCCTTCCCTGCATAGGATACGCAAATCCTGCGCCGCATAAAACAAAGAAAAGGCAAATGATAATGTTCTGTTAACTCTGCACCGTTGGCATGGCTATTTCTCCCCTTCTGCGGTATGCTGTGTTGCTGCAAAGGAGGTAATAAGCCATGGCAAAACGAAGGGCCAACGGGGAGGGTAACCTCCGCAAGCGGAAAGATGGCCGATGGGAAGGACGATATACCGCCGGCCGCGATCCGGAGACGGGCAAGGCTATCTACAAAAACGTCCTGGGAAAGACCCAGGCGGAGGTCAAGGCTAAGTTGAAGCAGGCAATCGAGGAAGCGAAGGGGCTGGATGCGGCCAAGGTTGGTCGGTACACGGTTGGCCAGTGGATGGAGGTGTGGTTCGAGCACTACGCCAAGGTGAAGGTGCGGCCCTCCTCCCATCAGACCTATCGTGGGTACATCGACAACCACATCAAGCCCAATATTGGAAGAATCCCGCTGGAAAAGCTCACTTCTCCGGAACTACAGAAGTTCTACAAGAAGCTGCTGGCCAACGGTCGCGTAGACCGATTGGAATCCAGGCACCAGGCCAAAGGGCTGAGCCCCAAGACAGTGCGGAACATCCACCAGATCATCTCCTCTGCGATGAGCTTAGCCAAAGAGCAGAAACTAATCGTCGCCAATCCGGCGGAGGGCTGCGCCCTGCCCAGGCTGGAGCACCGGGAGATGAAAACTCTGCCGGTGGAACAGCTACAGTCCTTCCTGAGAGAGGCAAAAGAAAGCGGTGTGTATGAGCTCTACTACCTGGAGCTGGCCACCGGGCTCCGCCGGGGAGAACTTCTCGGCCTCAAATGGGAGGATATTGATTTAGAGCGGGGCGACCTCCGGGTTCGGCGGCAGATTGCCCGAATCAACGGCGAGGTGGTGGATGCGCCACTAAAAACGAAAAATGCCTACCGCACCCTGCCGCTGGCAGAGGATACGGTAAGCATTCTGTTAGAGCAGAAGGAAAAAGTGGGCGGTAGCCCCTGGGTGTTCCCCAGCCCTACCGGCGGTCCAATCTCCCCGGACAGCGTGCTGCACATGCTCCACCGGGTGCTGAAACGGGCGGGGCTGCCTAGGGTTAGGTTCCATGATCTGCGCCACACCTTTGCCACCCTGGCCCTGCAGAACGGGGTGGATGTGAAAACGGTGTCCGGGATGCTGGGGCACTTCTCTGCGGGGTTCACCCTGGACACATACGCCCACGTGACCACGGCATCCCAACGCCAGGCGGCAAAAACCATGGGCAGCGTCCTCTCTGGAACTCTCCAGCCCTGACCGCTCCGAGATCCCGTATGGGTCGCGGTTTGGGTCAGACCAAAACGGCAAAAATAATCAGCCCGAAAAAGTGATGAAAACAAAAGGAAACCCGTCAGAATCCACGAATTCTGACGGGTTTATGGTTGCAGGGGAAGGATTTGAACCTTCGACCTCCGGGTTATGAGCTGCTATCAGAGGTTCAATCCGTTGATTTCCGGCCCTTTCCGGTCCTTTTTGTTCCGGAAATCTTCCAGATCCCGGAGGTCATATGCTCTCCGCTCCGCCGGGATTTTTCCTGTTCTGGGTCAGATTCTGGGTCAAAGTTTTGCCAACCTCAGATTTTGCGTTGCAATAAACAAGAGAATGGCCCGCTTCAGAAGCAGAAACTTCACCATTGGCAGGAGATGATTTGTTGCCGCTAATTCCATTATAGAAAGCAACCATTTGCCCTATCAATGCAACGAAGGGCAAAAAAGAGAGGCCCGGCAGAATTCTATTCTGCCGGGCCTTCTCTGGCTGAAGGGGGAGCATTTTGAATCTTCAGCCGCGGCAGCAGCTGCCTTGAAGCCTTTTGAGGCTCTAATAGCTGCCCTATTGGGGAGGGCGCCTCTGTCAGGGGTTCAGGTTCTTAAAGTAGTGATGCGCCCAGCACTCGGTAACGATCTTCCGGGCGGCAAACAGGGCGGCCAGGGAGGGATCCAGCTTGGGGGCCACCTCCACCACGTCCATGCCGATGATGTTCAGGCCGTCAAAGAGCCCCTTCAGGATGTCCAGCAGCTGCCGGGCGGTGAGGCCGCCGAACTGCGGGGTGCCGGTGCCGGCGGCGTAGGCGGGATCCAGGCAGTCGATATCCAGGGTGATGTAGACCTTGGAGAAGCGTTTCATGTGGCCCACCACCTGCTCCAGCACCGCCGGGACGCCTTGGTGGTCGATCTCCGCGGCGGAGAGGACGTTGACCTTGTTGCTGTGGTAGAAGTCCAGCTCGTCGGACTCGATGGAGCGGATGCCCAGGAAGTAGAGGTGGTCGCTGTCCCCCACGTGGGACAGCTCCGTGGCCCGCCGCTCGGTGGAGCCGTGGGAGAGGGTGTCGCCGTGCATCTCGTGGCAGAGGTCGAAGTGGGCGTCGATGTGGATGATGCCGAAGTCCTCATCCACGGCCCGGTTGATGCCCCGGTGGACGGGGATGGTCACCGAGTGGTCGCCGCCGATCATGGTGAAGAACTTGCCCGCCTTCACGGCCTGGAAGGCCAGCTCCTCCGCCTCGGCGAACATCTCGTCCCGGTCTTTTCCGACGCAGTCCCCCAGATCCTTCACCTTCAGGGGGGAGATGTCCCGGAAGTCCTCGGTAGTGGGAGAGATGGTGTGGGTGATCTTCCGCAGCTCCTGGGGCGCCTCGCAGGTGCCGGAGCGGAAGCTGACCCCTCCATCGTAGGGGATGCCGAAAACAGCGATGTCCGCCTCCTCCAGAGAAAGCTCGGGGTGGTTCAGCCCCGCCCAGATGGCGGGATCGTGGATGACGGAATTTTGCAGCAACATAATGATCGCCTCTTTCTTATTTCTTTAAATATCATTCAGCGCTCCTCGGACAGGGAGGGTTCGCCGGTCTCAGCCAGTTGGGCCTTAGCCTGTGCCCATTCTTCTTTGGTCATTTTTATGATGGTAATGCCGGCATAGGCAAACAAAATGGAAACGATGGGGGTGATCAGGTTGACAAAAGCAAAGGGTACATAGGCAGCACAGCTCACGCCCAGCGTGCTGCTCATATAAGAGCCGCAGGCGTTCCAGGGGAAGAAGCAGGAACTGACCGCACCGCCGTCCTCCAGAGCTCGGGATAGATTCTTTCCCTGCAGGCCCCGCTTTTTGTACTCGTTGGAGTACATGCGGCCAGGGATCATCAGGGACAGATAGACGTCGCCCGTTAGCGCATTGGTGAGGATGCAGGACAGAATAGTGACCAGAACCAGGGAGCCGGTTCCTCTGGCCAGATTCAAAAGTTTGTCGGAGACTACGCGCAAAGAGCCGATCTGCTCCAGACTTCCGCCGAACACCATGGCGCAAATCATCAGGGAGATGGTGTAGAGCATGCCCTGGATCCCGCCTCTGGTGAGCAGGCCGTCGATGAAAGCGTCGCCGGTTTCCACCACCGCGCCGTAATTGATGCACTCGATAATGGTCTGGAAGCTGGCGGAAAAGCCCATCTGCAGCCCGCCCTGGAAAAAGATGAAGAACACGCCGCCCAGGGCAATGCCCCCTGCCAGACCGGGGATGGCAGGTACCCGGAAGACCACCATCAGCACCACCAGGACAGGGGGAAGCAGCAGGATGGGGTTCAGGTCAAAGTTTGCCGCCAGGGTCTGCTGCATGGAATAGATGGTGCTCATGTCCATGCTGTCGCTGGAATACTGCAGACCCAGGAAGAAGTAGATAATCATCGCCAGGATCAGCGCGGGGGCGGATGTGTAAATCATATGGCGGATATGCTCGAACAGGTTGACCTTGGTCACCGCCGAGGTCAGGTTGGTGATGTCGGACAGAGGGGAGAGCCGGTCACCGAAGAAGGAGCCGGAGACCACACTGCCGGCCGTCATGGCTGGGTTGATGCCCAGACCGGCGCCGATTCCCATCAGTGCGATGCCTACAGTGGCCGCTGTGGTCCAGGAACTGCCGCAGGCCACCGAGACGATGCAGCACAGCGCACAGCTGGTAACCAGGAAAAAGGACGGGTTGATGACCTTCAGGCCGTAATAGACCATGGCGGGAACCGTGCCGGAGACAATCCACATGGCCACAAGGCCACCGATCAGCATCAAAATCAGCACCGTTTCAGACACGGAGCTAACGGATTCGATGATCCGGCTCTGGATATCCTTCCACTTGTGGCCGTAGATCAGACCGATAATGACGGATACGACGGTGCTCATCAGGAGTGGCACATGGGGGTCTGCGCCGAACAGCAGAACTGCGCTGCCCATGATCAGCACCAAAGCCAGGATGGGAAGCAGTGCCACCGGGAGGGGTAGGGCTCGGGGTTCTTGAGCGGACTGGTTGGAGTTCATCTTCTTTCACCGTTCCTTTCACAGCATGCTGGATCACCGGAGCCTGACGTCCCTCTCCTGACCTTGCCTATGGGGCTCCCAGCAGATCACTGCCTGGATATTTAGCAAGAGAGATGCCAGGTTTTCAGATGGGCCTGATTTTGTCAGACACCCTTGTGAATAGGGCTGTCCGGCTCAGGCGGCAGTAGATCCAGAACGGCAGAAACAGAAAAAGGCAAGAAAATTTGCGCAAAATTGCAAAAATTCTTGCCTTTCGTTTAGCTGTTCAGATGGTATTTCATCATCTTATACTGCAGGGCCTGGCGGGTCAGCTTCAGCTTCTCCGCCGCCTCCGTAATGGTGCGGCTTTGCTCCAGCGTGCGGACAATCAGGCCCTTCTCATAGCGGCGCACCGCCTCCTGCAGGCCCATGCCGTCCGGCAGGGCCTCCGCCGCCGGTTCCGCCGCCTTTTCCTCCTCGTGGTAAAAGATGTACCGCGGGATGTCACTGAGCTGGATCACAGAGCCGGTGCACAGGTTAAAGGCCGACTCCACCGCGTTTCGCAGCTCCCGCACGTTGCCGGGCCAGTCGTAGGCCAGCAGGGCGTTGCGCACCAGCTCGCTGACCCCTGTGATCGTCCGCTCCATTTTCCGGTTGTACCGCTCCACATAGAAGTCGGTAAGCAGCGGAATGTCCTCCGGCCGCTTCCGCAGGGGCGGCAGGGCCAGCTGCACCACCCCCAGCCGGTAAAACAGATCCCGCCGGAGCAGTCCGTCCCGCACGGCGGTGATGGGATCCACGTTCATGGCGGAGACGATGCGCACATCGCTGTGCACATCCTGCTCTCCGCCCACGGGCCTGAACTTCTTCTCCTCAATGGCCTTCAATATCTTGGCCTGGAGGGAGAGATCCATGGAGTTGACCTCGTCCAGAAAGAGGGTGCCACCGTCGGCCTGCTTGAGCAGGCCCTTCCGGTTTTCCGCGCCGGTATAGCTCCCCCGGGTGGTGCCGAACAGCGTGCTCTCCAGCAGGGTGGTGGGAATGGCCGCGCAGTTCTGGGAGATGAAGGGGCCCTTGGATCTGGTGCTGTGGCTGTGGAGGGCCTGGGCAAAGAGCTCCTTGCCCGTGCCGGTCTCCCCCCAGATCAGCACCGGAGAGGGGTTGGCGGCCACCCGCTGCACGGTGTCCTTCAGGGCCAGCATCTCCGAATTCCGGGTGATGATGTCCTCCAGGCGAAACAGGCCCGTGTGGGAATTGGTCAGCCAGTGGTTCTTCCCGTCCAGCTGGGAGTCCTTGTGATAGAACACCGAGGTCTCCATGGTGCCGATCAGCTCCCCGCCGTCCTCCAGGGGAAAGGTGGAACTGACCAGCATGATCCGTCGGCCGTAGAAGTCCGTCAGCTCCTGCTTTTCATTGAGCACCGGTTTGCCCGTCCGCATCACCCGGAAGTGGCTGGAGGTCTCCTCAGTCAGCTCCGGGTATGCCTCCAGGATGCTTTTCCCGATAAAGCCCTCGTCAATCATGCCATTTTCCCGCTCTGAAAACATAGCGGAATATTCAATTATTCCATGACGATCTGCAATCAGAATGGCGTCCACGCCGTCGTGCAGCCTGGCCATGTAATTGAGCCATTTTCCGATCATGTGCTGCTCACCTCACCGCTATCCAAAGCTAGCGCTTTCCGCACCAGACGTGTCCTGGGTAGATTCCTCTGCGCTGGTTGTGCCCATGGTTTCCTGATCAATATACCATAAAAGCCGCGATTGGACAATTCTCTGGGCAGTACAAGTCAGTCAGACGGGTATTGTACCTGGGAATGGAGCAGCCTCTAAAGCTCGATCACTCACCCTTGGGTGGGGCAAGCAGAGCACCCTGGCTTGCCGCAAGCTACTGCACGGCGCATTTGCGGGCACGGCTCACACCCACTCCAGAAGGAGAGGCAGATAACCACAAGGAAGCTCCCTGTCGCGGCCGTGCCTCCCCTGTGTGCCGGTTTTGGGGGTGGAGGTGAAGGCGGTGCTACTGAAACGGGGATTTCGGCGGCGTTGGGCCGCGTGTGGGGCGGCGGCTGTCCAGGGCAGTCATGACGCGGTAATCCTGACCATCTAGGCCATTCAGTTCCAGAGAAAGAACGCCTCCTAGGGCCCCGATTTTGGGCCCTTTGGGGGCGTTCGATTTTAGTACTAGGATAAAGCCCGGTATCAGCAAATTACAGCTGCCACAGGCTATTTCACAGGACGGTGTGTTAGAAAAGTGTTAGAAACGCAAAAAACAAGTGGTCGAAAAAGTGAAAAAAGTACCGCATTCCAACGGAATGCGGTACTTTTATGTCTTTGGACTCCAATCTGGATATTTGAAGAATGCGAATGTCGGCCTTCTGCTTGGCGGCACTTTTGCACCGTATGAGTGTTTGCCATGGGTTATACCCCAGCGCAGGCTGAATTCATTTTCATCGAGTGCGTTCATTCGCCACATAAAGTATTATCTCTAAAAAAATCTTTATTTTTCCTTGTGGTTTGATTTTTCCCCCGTAAAACCTCTAGCAAATATTTTATAGGCACGGCGATTCCATAGCCTAAATCATCGTAATCTCCAATCTCATCGTCATAGTATGGCGTTTGGCAGGCGATTCCTATAATTGAACCATCTTCATTTATTACGGGCCCGCCGCTGTTCCCACCCCTAATTCTTGCAGTAATAAGCATGAGTTCGGCCCCAGATAAATAGTTGTCTCCGAAAGCCGCAACGGCTCCTTTCGTTGGAGTCAATCTGGATTCAGCCTTGCTTGAAATTGTTCCTTTTTCTGCAGTTAGAAAATCAGTAAATGCAGGAATTTTGGGATAGCCCATTACTAGAACATCTTGTAAAATTGTTCCATCATCAATAAATACCTCTAAATCATCAGATCGACCTACATCGATAAATGCAATGTCAAGATTTGGATTGTTTGGTACAAGAATTTGGCTTTCCCGTAGTTCAGCCGCCGAAAAACCTTTAATCGATAGGTGTTTAGGATCTTCTATGCAGTGCCTCGCTGTAACAATACCGCCATAAAACTTGAAACCCGTGCCTGCAGAGTAATCTCCATTTCCTTTTTCCCATACAAGCGGAATAACTAATTCTTTATAAAAGTAATAAATATATTCGAATCCGTATACTAAAGAATTATAGTAATGGCGCAACTTGTTGTAGTTTCGTTCCCACTCGTGTTTGTTGTGGATAATGAATCCATAATTGTCATCAAAGCCCAGGCCGCTACCTGTTCGCAACGCTGATAGCTTATTCTTTTTGCAAAGTTTTTGACAAATTCTGCTTACTATTTCAGGTTGATATACAAGATCGACTCCGCCACCATTTTTCTTACCATGCATTGTACAAAATTTAAGAATTGACTTCTTATCAATACCGGATTCAATTTTGAAGTAATCAAGAATATCCATTACAAGATTCGGATATTTTCTGTCGTAATCATTAAATTCTTTCATAATGACCTCTCAACTAACTTTCCTCTTTTTCAATGGAATACAAATGACAACGCCTCAATCACTCTACTTGTTCCCTGTATCTACTTGCGCCTCCAGCATTTCGATCCGGTGATCCTGAGTCAGCACCTGCATCTGGCTGATTGCTATGGCATTCAGCCTTGCCAGCCGTTCCGCCTGGGGCATCCCCTCGCCGATAAATACGGCGTTCAGATTTTCCAGATTGGCAAGGCACACGAGCTGAGAAACATTTGCGTGATCCCGGATATTGCCCTTCAGCTCCGGGTGACGATCCCGCCACTCTTGTGCGGTCATGCCAAACAGAGCCATGTTCAAGACATCTGCTTCACTGGCGTAAACGAGGGAAATCTGCTTGGAGGAGAGTTCCGGCGGGATCAGGTTCTCCTTGATGGCGTCGGTATGGATGCGATAATTGATTTTAGCTAGATTGCGCTTGATGTCCCAGCCAAACCGCCGCATCTCTTCTGCCTTGAGCCGCTCAAACTCTTTGACCAGGTATAGTTTGAATTCAACCGAGATCCAGGAGGCAAACTCGAAGGCAATTTCCTTATGGGCATACGTCCCGCCGTAACGGCCAGCCTTGGAAACGATCCCTATCGCGGATGTGGCCTCGATCCATTTCTGCGGAGTCATCACAAAGCTGTTCAGGCCGGCCTGGCTTTTAAACGTATCGAATTCGACACGGTTAAAATTTGGATTGTAGAGAGATTCCCAGACCCCAAGAAACTCTATTGTATTTCGGTTCCGCATCCAGTTCTGGATAATGTATCTGGGGTTATCGCTGTCCTTCACTTTCGCAATATCAGTCAGACTGATATAGTCATCCCGCTCCATATTCCATTGGATACTGACCTCTGTCCCACGGACAACCAGTTTATTCACCTGCTGCTTACCTCCCGTATATCAAATCGTCAATGAACTCCTGAAAGATATCGCCCTCCAGACCGACCACATCCTCCAGCGGGATGCTGGTTCCGTCCAGCAGGACCAGGACCCGCTGGACGGTGTCGAGCTTTTTCAGCCGACCTGTGGTGGTGACGTAGGTCCCGCCGTCCTTCTTTTCGTCCGGCTGGAACCAGGTGACCGTAACCTCCGGCTGCTCCCCGATGTGCGCCAGCAGGACGGCCTGTCTGCGGTCCAACTCCGCCTTGGTATCCTCGTCCAGCTCCATCCGCCGCTTCGTCAGCCGGGCGGTCTCCGCGATGGCGGCCCCGTGGCCGCTCAGGGCGGCGAAGGGGCTGAAAATCGCAGCCCGCTCCCGGATGGGCATCCGGGGATGCCGCTGGGACGTGGGGTGGGGCAGGCCGATGATGTCGTCGTAGCGTCCGCTCATTCGTGGTGTCCTCCTATGGTTTGATTCCGCTCCCGGGCGGTGGCGCCCTCCTCCAGGTCCATGCCCTTGAGGATGGCGTTCTTGCCATATCGCTTCTTGATGCCCAGCATAGCCTCCTGGAGCTTCCGCTCCCTGGCATGGGCGGCCTCGGTCGCCTGTTCCTGTTCTTCCCTGGCGGCGTAGTCGGTGAACAGGTCCAGCTGCTCCGCGGGGCACTGCCGGGCCGCCTCCGCCTCATCCAGCAGCTTGTTGGCGCTGATGCTCAGACGGCGGATCAGCAGGTTTTTGTCCACGATGCGGTCATAGAGCGCCGTCGCCGCACGGAGCAGGTCTGTGCCTGAGGAGGTGTAGGGGAAGTTCTCCGTTCCCACCGCGTGCTTGGGGATCTGCCGCCCATAGTGGTCGGTGGTCACCGGACCGTGGTAGCTCTGGCGGCGGCGCGGGTCGTCCAGGTTCTCCCTGTCGTAGCCCACGGTCAGGACAAACTGGTTGGTCACCAGCCCCTTGTCCACCAGATCCAGGGCCAGGGCGTCCGCCATCTCCCGCACCACCAGCCGGGCCTTGTCGAAGTCATAGGGGTGCTGGAGCACCTGGCCGGAGACGATGCTCTTGTTCTCCGGCCTGTACGCCTTGATGTCCGCGATGGTGCAGGGCTCCCAGCCCCAGGCATGGTCGATAAGGATCTCCGCGTTGACCCCGAACAGCTTATACAGCAGCTCCTCGTTATGGAAGTCCTCCGGCCTGCCGATGGAGCACCGGGCGATGTCGCCCATGGTGTACAGGCCGTGGGCCTCCAGCTTGGCGGCGTATCCCTTTCCCACCCGCCAGAAGTCGGTGAGGGGCTGATGGGTCCACAGGGCCCGGCGGTAGTCCGTTTCGTTCAGCCAGGCGATGCGCACCCCGTACTCGTCGGCGGGGACGTGCTTGGCCCCGATGTCCATGGCCACCTTGGCCAGGTACAGATTGGTGCCCATCCCCGCCGCGGCGGTGATGCCGGTGGTCTGGAGGATATCCAGGATGATGGTGCGGGTCAGCTCCCGGGCGGTCATCTTGTAGGTGTCCAGGTAGTTGGTGACGTCCATGAACACCTCGTCGATGCTGTATGGGAAAATGTCCTCCGGGGCCACGTATTTCAGGTACACCTGGTAGATCCTCGTGCTCCATTCGATATACTTGGCCATCCGGGGCGGAGCCACGATGTAGTCCAGGGCCAGGGAGCGGTTTCTCCGCAGCTCCGGGTCGTGCCAGGAGGAGCCGGTGAACCGATGTTCCGGCGCCCGCTGCTGCCGGCGGGCGTTGACCTCCCGCACCCGCTGGACCACCTCAAAGAGCCGGGCCCTGCCGGAGATGTCATAGGCTTTCAGGGAGGGAGAGACCGCCAGGCAGATGGTCTTGTCCGTCCGGCGCTTGTCCGCCACCACCAGGTTGGTGGTCATGGGATCCAGGCCCCGCTCCACGCATTCCACCGAGGCGTAAAAGCTCTTCAGGTCGCAGCACACATAGCACTCTTCCTTCACGCCCCGGTCACTCCCTTCTCCGCGTTAGTATCTCACACCGCCGGTCCCATTATCGGGACCAGCCCAGCACCTCGTCCAGCTCCTCCTGGGCCGCCTCCGGGAAATGCTCCCGCACCTGCTCATAGACCTGGGCTTTGGACTCCGCCGGATTTGCGCCGTAGGCGGAGGTGACGTGGTCATAGCTCCACAGGGCCTCCGGGGTGGCGTACACCGAGATGGGCCAGCCGTAGGGAAGGCCCTTTTTGTTGACCCGCTGCCGGAAGTTCCGGATGAGCAGATAGCCGCCCATCTGCAGGTCGGTCACCGTCCCCTCGAAGTTCTTCTCCCCGCCCTTGCCAAAGCCGGCCCGGCGCTTGAGCTCAGAGGAGAACCACTCGTCCTGCTCCGAAAAGCAGTCCATGATCCGCTTCTGGCGCATAGAGGCCAGCTCGTCCTCCCAGCGGCTGTCAAAGTCATAGCCGTCCCGCCGCCAGTTGGCAAAGTGGGGGAACCAGGCTTTGGAGATGAACCCGGCCTTGCCGCCGAAGAACTTGCCGTAGGCCACCTTGCCGCTGCGGGCGATCAGCCGCCGCCATTCCCAGGGGTCCTGTTCCTCGTCCCCCGTCCACCAGTAGAGGTCGGAGGTGTTCTCCTCCGCGGAAAAGCCGTCCACCTCGTTCTTGAACAGGGGCAGGAAACCCACCTCGTCAATCCAGCCGATGAGCTCCTCTCAGCTCTGGATGCGGCTGGGGTCGTCCCAGTCCAGCCCCCGCATGATCCACACGCCGTCCTCCACTGCCACGGTGACCGCCTCCCTGAGCATGTTCTGTCTCGATTATAGCACATTTGTTCTATCCGTGCCATAGGGGCGAGATATTTTCTCAAATGAAAGCCGCAAAGGAAAAGGTGGCGGGCTGCCCTTTCCTTTGCGGTCTACGTCATGGGACCTGCACGATCTGCTCCCACAGGAGGATGTGCTTGGTGTCAACAGCTCTGTTGCCGTGGTAGTGGCCGAACAGCCAGTAGTGGTACTGGACCCGGTCTTTGACCTCCTGGAGGAAGTCCGTCAGGCGGTCCGCCACGTTGTGCCGCGAGAGCCGGAGGGCGATGCTGGTGGGGGCGCAGTGGGTGAGGATATAGTCCACCGCCCAGCCATGGGCGTCCAGGTTTCTCCTGGCCTCCGCGTACTCCTCCTCTGAGGGCAGTTCCTCCTTCCACCAGGACAGGTGGTCGATGCGGAACCGGGCCCGTTCCTTTCGCTTCAATGTCAGGTATTTCCGCTCAAAGTTGGGGTCATCCAGGCTGAGGATGCCGTCTTCAATGTCGTGGGAGGCCGCGCCGCCCATGGTGAAGAAGGTGAACCCAGCCAGTTCATAGACCTGTCCCCGCATCAGGTGGAGCACGTGGGGCCGGATGGACTGTACCCTGCCGCCGTGCCAGGTCTCCACCGGGTATTGGGCCAAGGCGTCATAGTTTTCATGGTTTCCCGAGAGGAAGGCCACGGTGAAGGGCAATCCCTCCAGCCAATCCAGGGCCTCGTCATCCCGTTCATCCCCAAACCACACTCCGCCGAAGTCTCCCAGCTGGAGCACCACATCCTCCTTGGTGAGTTCCCGGCCCTCCGGGAAGGTTTCCGGGCGGAACCGCTCAAAATTCCCGTGGGTGTCGCCCGTCGCATAGAGCTTCACGCCAGCTTCCTCCTTTTTGGCTGTGCCACGTATTGCTCGATTTCCCTGCCGTCCCGGAAGGTCACCCGGATCTTCTCCCGGGAGAGCACCGTTACTTTCTCCAGCAGTTGATGGATGACCTCCTCATCCCACTCTGTCAGCGCCGCCGTCATATGTTCCATGGCGGCCGACACCGCCAACAGACGCTTCTGTACCCGGCCCTGTTCCTGGCAGGCACCCTCCAGCCCGGCTTTTCTCTCCCTGAGCTGGGCGGTGGACTCAGACAGCTCCCGGAACTGCTCCGTGTAGTCCGCCCCAGGGTTGGCAGACGCCTCGGCCAGCAGGGCATTAAACTGGGTGCTCAGTTCCTCCAGAGCCCGATCCATGTCCGCCAGACTCATGCTCTCCCCGGGGATGGGGGCTAGCTCCCGCTCCATGGCGGCGGTGAGCTGCCGGGCCAGGGTGTCGTGGTCGGCCATGGCGGTGTTGACGGCGGCCAGGACGGCCTGCTGAAGCGGTTCCTCGTCCAGGGTGGGGGACTGGGTGCAGAACTTCTTCCCGTAGTCCAGCCGGCTGACGCACCGCCATACAGGCCGCTTGACCCCGTGCTGGGTCCACACGCACCGCCGGTAGGCGGTGCCGCATTCCCCGCAGAATAGCAGGTTGCTAAGTACATGCTTGCCGCTGTACTTGCCCCGGCCAGTGGGGGTGCTCTTTCTCGTGGCGCCCGCTTTGGCGTTCCGCCGGGCCATCTCCAGCTGGACGGCATCGAACGCCTCCCGGCTGACGATGCCCTCGTGGTGGTTCTGAATCAGGTATTTGGGGAGCTGCCCGGTGTTGGGAATGACCTTCTTGCTGATGCAGTCGGCGATGAAGGTCTTCTGGAGCAGGACGTCCCCGCAGTATTTCTCGTTGGTCAGGATGCTCCGGATATGGGAGCCCATCCACACCTCTTTCCCGGAGACTGTGGGGACTTTCCTCTCTTCCAGGGCCGCCTTGATCTCCCGGATACTGTCTCCGGCCAGATAGCGGTCATATATAAAGCGGACTGTCTCCGCCTGCTCCGGAACAATCCTGGGCCTGCCGTCCGGCCCCTTCTCATAGCCCAGCAGCCGCTCGTAGTGCATGGCGGCGTGGCCGGACTTCATGGCCTGGCGCTTGCCCCAGCGCACCCGGCTGCTGGTGCTCTCACTCTCCGCCTGGGCAAATGCCCCGTGGAGGGTGATGAGGAACTCGCTCTCCGGGTAGATGGAGTTGATGTTCTGCTCCTCAAAGATCACCGGAATTCCCAAGCCTCGCAGCTCCCGGGTGAAGTTGAGGGTGTCCACGGTATTGCGGGCGAAGCGGGAGACCGACTTTGCCAGAATCATGTCGATTTTCCCCTGCCTGCACTGGCGGATCATCCGAAGGAACTCCTTGCGCTTGCAGGTGGAGGTGCCGGTGATGCCCTCGTCCGCGAACACCCCGGCCATGGTCCAGCCCGGTTCCTTCATGATCTTCTCCGTGTAGTAGGCCAGCTGGTTCTCATAGCTGGACAGCTGTTCCTCGCTGTCTGTGGACACCCGGCAGTAGGCGGCCACCCGCAGGTGGCGCTTCTTCTCCTGTTCCTGGGGCGTCTCTGCTTTGGCTGGGATCACAATCACTTGAGGCGCGGTATCGTTCATGTACCATTTCCTCCTTCCAAGGTCTGATTATTTTTCAGCAGGACAGTGATTGCCCCGTTGCTGACGGTGATGCGGCGGACGCTATCGTGGAGCAGCACCTGCTCCAGTTCCTCCATGGGAGTCCGCCCCTGAAACAGCCTCTGGAGGCGTAGAGTTTCATACTCCTCCGGCCCGATGTCGTTTAGCTGGAGGGCTGCAAGCTGGAGGGCCAGCCTTTTGGCTTGGGCTTCGTCCACCGGCGGGCGGTGCAGGAGTTCGTCCAGCTCCCGGCGCAGCTTCTTTGCCTCTGGCGGGGGCTCCTCCTCCAACACGGGGCAGGTGATGAGCTCCGGGTGCCGGATCAGGCGGTTCAGGAGGCCCGACATCTGCCGTTCCACCCAGGCCGGCGGGCTGCCGCCGCACAGCTTCCGCAGTTCCTTCTGGGCTGGCGTCTTTTTGCGAGGGGAGACTTTTTCCTGCCTTCGGGCTTGAACCATGCCGAACTGGCCCTCCGGGATGATGGACGGAAATCCACCATCGCCGGTGTACCGGCGGTCTGCCAGGATACGGGCGGCCATGTTCTTGTTCCAGGGCCTGCCCTCGTCGTAGGGGATGCCCCGCTCCCGGAGCTTGTCCACCAGGGCGTTGTAGCTGGCCCCGGCCAGGTAGCTGTCATAGATCCAACGCACTGTCTCCGCCTCTGCCGGGTGGAACACCACCTCTCCCAGCTCCATCCGGTAGCCGAAGGGCCGCTTCCGGTTGCTCCCCATTATCTCACCGTCCGTTCTATGGGTTCTGTCAGCTCCAGGCCATTGATCAGCCGGAACCGCAGGCGGTCATTGCTCTCCACGATGATCTTGTCCACGAGCTCGCGGAACAGCTCCCCATCGAAGGTGTCCAGGAAGGCCGGCCCGGCCTCCAGGGCTTCTATCAGCTCCTGGGTCTGCTGGATTGTCTGATCCTCCTCGGCCTCCAGGAACCGTTCCTTCTCCAGCTTCGCGGAGCGGAGCTGTTCCGCCAGCTCGTTTTTGCGTGATATAAAAATATCAGGGTCGACAAGCCCTTGCTGCCTGAGCTGGGCCAAGAGCCGATCCTGACGGGTGATGTCTGCAATTTTCTGGTTGAGTGCCACGATGTCCAAGCTCCAGAGCAGCTTGCCCTTCCGGGCCGCCTGGAGATCTGTAAGCAGTTGGGTGAGAATGGGCATCCCCTGGTGCCGGAGCTTGTGGTACAGCCGGAGGAAGGCTTCATATATGGTACGCTCTGGAACGGGGCCGATGGGGCATGCATCCAGATCCACAGTGTGGGTGCGGCAGATAAAGTAAGTAATCCCGCTATTCACCTGTTTCCGGAAGAGAGTGCCGCAGTGGCCGCACCTCAACATCCCGCTTATGGGGGTACCGCATTTTACCTTGCTGAAATAGTGCTGCTTCCGCTCTCGCAGGAGGCTCTGCACTTTGTCAAATACGGCCTGGTCGATAATTGCGGGGTGTGTGTTCAGCGCATAGTATTGATTGAACTCTCCTCTGTTGGTCAGTGAGCGGCGGGGGAGCGTTTGCGTCCGGAACGACTTCTGCCAAAGGGAGTTCCCTGTGTATTTTTCGTTCTTCAAAATACGGGCAACCGCCTTGACTGTCCACTGATAGGGACTCAGCGCAGGGTCAACGCTCTGGCACTTTTTCATGCGGTCGGCGATTTCCTGCGTGTTGTATCCCTTCAGGAAATCCGAGAAGATTCCCCGTACATACTCTGCCCGCCCAGGGTCTATGGTGATTCCGCCTTCTTCATCCTTTTTGTAGCCGAAGGGAAGGGAAGAGGGGACGAATGTACCGCCTGCCATCCGTTTTTGGATGCTCCAGCGGATATTGTCCGAGATATTTTCGCTCTCCTTCTGGTCCATCATGGCGAAGATGGCGGTCAGAAACTCACCGGCCAGCTCTGAGGTGTCGATGCCCTGCTCCTCGAAGCACACCCCCACCCCCAGGGCCTTCAGCTCCCGGATGACCTCCAGGCACTCTTTGGCGTTCCGGGCGAACCGGGAGGAGGACTTCACCAGGATCTTGTCCACCCGGCCCCGGCGGCAGTCCGCCAGCAGGCGCTGGAAATCCTCCCGTTTTTCCGCCGAGGTGCCGGTGATGCCTTTGTCCGCATACACATCCACGAACTCCCACTCCGGGTTGGCAGTGATGAGCTCTGTGTAGTAGGCATTCTGGGCCGCGAAGGAGTTGAGCTGGTCTTCTGAGCTGGAGCTCACCCGAGCATAGGCCGCCACCCGCAGCTTCCGGGCTCTGACCGGGTCACTGGGCGGGATGGTGATCACCTGGGGCGCTCCGCTCAGCGCCAGGGAACCGCTGGTTTTCTTCTGCTCGTCCACGGAATCGTCTCCTTTTCAGCAACACACAATACCAGCACTTCCGCAAAATATCCATATCCAAACACAACAAAAATCAGGGATAAAATATGACGTCTGCCCCGGTTTCTGCCCGGAGCCGGGCGGCGATCCTCCTGGCCTCCTTCCGGCTGACAAGGCCGGTGCTCTGGAGGCGGCGGAGGAGGTTCACCATCCCGATGTAGTTGATATTCTGGTTCATAACCAACCCTCGTTTCAGGCGGAGGCCGCTCCCAAATGGGCAGGGAGCGGCCTCCACTCCCTATCTTCTGAAATTTTGAATTTCTAAAATGCAATCGTTCCACGCCTGTATTCGACACTACTCCCCCAGGCGGCAGGGCGGCAGCAGACGGACTGTGTTGGCACACATCACGGGAATCTCACCCCTCCGAGGATCTCTCCGAGCTGCCCCCATTGCTTGGTCCCGGTATCACCCGGGGCTGTGGCTGGACAGGAGTATCATTACTGGATTGCTGACGAGGGTCGGACTGGTTCAAAACCAGCCGCAATGCGAAACAGCCCGCCACAGGCTGCTTTGTGGACGGATGGGTACCGCTCTGCACCTTCCTTGGCCGTCTTTGATGCGGTCTCCCGCACAGGTGGTCTTGGCGCATCCTCCAGCGTCGCTTTGGCCCCCTTCCCGGAGGGCCTCTCGTCAGCGGACGTATCCCGCTGCCGGATATTCACTTTTCAATATACCAGAAAGGCTGAAAAATTGGCCTCTCACTGCTATAGGCAGCGAGAGGTCAATTTTTAGAACCTTATTTCAAAAATTTTTTAATTTTTTTGAGCCGCTTAGATATGAGCCTCTGTGAACAGTGCCACTTCTGTGCAAGCTCTTTCTGAGTATGTCCTTCCAAAACGAGGTATTTCAGCAGCTCCAGATCCCTATGATTCAGCTGATTCAAGCGTTTCCAGAGGGTAGGATCCTCTATTGTTTCCAGCCATGAATCTTCCCCTAAAAAGTCAGCCTCATCAAATCCTGTGGAAAATCTTTTTTGCTTTCTCAGCAAAAAAGATTGACTTGCTCCTTCAGCTGCTTCATACATATCAGGCAGAGGCTGTGTCCGTGTCTCGAATCTCCTGCGGGAGCAAAATTCAGCCAGATCAAAGAGATATATTTCCTCTATTGAGCTCGGATCCATTCCTGCCTGTTCGTATTCCTGACGGAGCTTTCTCCATTCTGCTTCGAACTTCCTGCGTTCCCTTGCATAGTTAAAGCCCATGCTGTTTCCTCCGTTCTTCTGAATTTGGAAGTCCAAAATTCAGAAACGGAGGACCGCGGCACCCTACCGTGTGCCAATAGGGAAAACAAAGACCATCGGGTTTGAGCCAACGCACAAAGCCGTCGGCCTGATTTGCGGCATTAAGAAGTCTGCAGCAGATCCAGGTTCTTTTTGCTGCATAGGTAAAGGCGGTGCGGTGCGCCGGTAGGCGCAGGCACTTCTTAATGCCACAGTGAACCCAGGTATATTATGATATTCCCTTTCCTCTCATGAATGTGAGTATACAAGGAAGGTGGCTATAAAAAATCCACGCTGTGGTACCTGGGCAGGCAATACAGCGTGGACGATTCCGGCTTGTTGAAAAACAGTTCCGTAAAAGAGATTCAACTTTCCAAACTGCCTTTCTCGGATGAAATACTCTCTCCAATTTTCTCAGGCTTCATAAAATAAAAATGCAAAAAAACGTTGCGGCAAGCAGGTCTGCGCAGCCTCCGGGACTGGCCCAGTCGCGGACACACCGCTGGTTCAGCCGTGCTACCCGCCCAAGATCTAGTTGTTCCGCATCCAAGATTTCTCTGGCTGCCTGAGCCAATTCGTGCTGTTTCTTCTCCCCACAGCGTACAAAGAGATTGGAATCGTGGACGCAACACAGCAGTTCCAGCAGAGCAATGATACCGGCATCGTTGATGGAATATCCTTGCTGCAGAGCGCTACGAAGGGCAGGAAGTCCACAGTAAGCAATGCTGGGGTACCCGGCGGCCGCCTCGCCACGGATGCCGGAGTGACCGGTAGCAGCATAAAAACGCTCTCCACCGCTTCGCATCGATGTGCGTGGCAGCATTTTTAGTTCACGTTCAAATTCCGATGTCACGATTTGACTGCACAGATGCAGCAATCCCATCTCATCCGCAGACTCACCGCGTCCGAAAAGCCAGCCCAGCCCGCCGCAAAACAGCCCCAGGGTAAAAATAATCCCTTTGTGGGTGTTTACACCCCCAGTAGCAGTGTACATCTGTTGCTCTGCCTGGACACCTAGCCGTCTCAGACGAGGAAATAGCTCCGGTGGAGTAAGGCAGGAGGAGGCAGCGCCTTCCAGATAGGCTATGCGGAAATATTCGGTTAAGGCTGCCGAACTGTCCAAATAGGTGAAAAAATCCATATCAGCATGGGCTCCGCTGTCAAAGCGATCCACCAGGCCCGGCTTGGGGGATACACTCACCTCATAGAGCAGGCTGCGGGTGGCCTGCCGCGCCGCAAAGGCCGCCTCCTGTTCCAGAACCGCGGATTGCGCATTTGCGGTCATGGCCAACTACCTCCTATCTAAAAGGGCCGCACCGGCGAATGATGCGCGGTGCGGCCCAGCCTGCGGTGATCAGATTTACTCGACGACAGCCAGTACGTCGCCGCTGCGGACCCGGTCGCCCTTTTCCACACGCAGCTCCACAACCTCGCCGGACACAGGGCAGGGGATGGGCTGTTCCATCTTCATGGCCTCCATGACCATCAGGACGTCCTTGACCTCCACATGGTCGCCCTCATTGACCTTCACATCCACGATCATACCGGGAACACGCGCTTTGATTTCCATAACTGATAACCTCACTTTTTCAGAATTGATTTACCGCCGCTGCCCAGGCCTGCCAGGACAGCGCGGGTGGAACACAATACAGGGGCTGAACCGCCTTTGACCAGGATGGTGCCGGAGCCGGACAGCAGCTCCGCCAGTTTTCCATATCGCCCGCTGCCCAGGGCCACCTCCGCGTCTATGCGCAGGCTCCATTTTTCCTCCAGCCGGCGTAGCAGACCTCCCAGAGCTGGGAGATCCGCGTCCTCTTGGGGCAGGAGCAGTACGTCCAGATCGGAACCGGCGTGGCAGTAGGGCAGACCTGTAACCGCCTCCAGGGCGGCGGAGCCGAACAAGCCCGCCGCAGCCCCATACCGAGGCACCTGACGGAGCAGCTGCGTCACCAGGCCGCTGAAGGGCAAAGAGCCTTCGGCGCACATTTCCGCCGCCTGTACGGCGGAAACGGCCTTCGTTACCCCGTCCAAAGGCACCTGTGAGGCCATGCGCCATCGCCCGCCGTCCCGCCGGATGGGGAGAGATACCCCCACAGGAATCAGTTCCCCGGGGGCGGCCCGCCGCCGGGTGATCACAGGGATGCCGCGGAATCGCTCCCAAACCGCCTCCCAGGCGGCGGGATCGGGGTAGACGGTCTCTCTGCGGAGCCAGAGGGACTCCTCCCCGGCTCTGGAGAGGCGGAGCAGCGTATGGCGGCGCGGAATTTCTGTCAGCATTTCTTCCTCCAGACCGGATCGGTCTTGGCCTGTCTCTGGTACTGCCGCTGGGCCTGTACCAGCGTGTCCAGCATGCGGGTAGCCTCCGGGCCCTCCAGCTCCAGCAGGGGTGGGCCGCCCGGAGGCCCCACCGTCAACCGCGTCTGCTCCGCCCCACAGACATAATCTGGGGATACCCGGATGATACGGGACTTGATGCGCAGGATGGTGCGAGCGGTGCGGAGCGCCGTATCCCGGCTGGAGACATTCCCTGCCAACAGGGTGGTTTCCAGCTCCAGAGGGGAGCGAACCTTGGTATTGGTACAGATGGCACCCTCCGGGTTCAGCGGGTGTGCTCCGAGCCGGAAACAGTCTCCCGTGGGGAGTCCGCCCACCAGAAGATGGTGCCTGCCCGCATCCCCCGGATCCCGGCACAGAGTGATATCTGTCCGCAGGGGGGCACCGTCCAACACCAGCCAGCCGAACTCCTGACAGCCATACAGATCGTGAACCTGCGCGCCGGGTAGCCTAGCGGCCTCATCAGCCAGCTCCGGATCCAGCGGGGTGCCGGCGGCGATGAGCACCAGGTTCTCCGGCAGCTCGCGGGACAGGCCCAGCCGGTGTGCGTCCTGCAGAGCTGCCCGCAGGAAGGAGGATTCCCCCACCACAAAGCGGGCACCGCTGCACAGCTCGGCCAGCAGCGCGTCCCTGGAGGGGCGCAGGATGAAGCGGGCCTTCGAGCCATACTCCTCCAGGGCCTGCCGGCTGAATACATTGACCAGCGGCGGGTAGGTCACCAGAAGCTCCGCGCCCCGGGGGACGCCGCACCGCTCCAGGGCCCGGACACCGGCCGCCGCGCGGTCAGGAAGCTCCTGCCAGGTGACGCCCACAGGGGTCTGGAATGCGGTGGTGCCTGTGGTAAAGGTCGTATAGGCCAGGTTCAGCGGGGTGTGGAGCTCCTCAATCACATGGGCCGCCGTGGGGCCGGCGATCCCCTTGTCCGCCAGGGTGCGGCGGGGCATCTCGGCCAGGAGCGGGCCCGTGCCGAACTCCAGCAGGGCCCGGCGCAGCTCCGCTCCGGCACCCATGTCAGGCGAGATAGGAGGAGGATACCGCGGCAAACTCCTCCGCCATCCGGCGGAGCACCTCCGGCCGGGTTGTCCGCCCGCCCCGCTCCGCGCCCAGAGCGCCCCGGCTCCAGGGGCCGGTCTGCTCATAGTGCCCCTCGCGCTTCAGGGCCTCCACCAGCTCCACATGCCGGGCCAGGGCGTCCCGCATGCCCTCCGGGGCGGGGACGATCTCCTCCACGCCGCCCAGGCGGTAGAAGAAATCCACGCCGGCGGCGAACACCGGGCTCTCCTGGGAGAGCTCCTCCAGCCGCTCGATGTCCATTTTGGTGATGCGGGAGATGCTGGTCAGGGGCATCACATGGATCATGGTGCCGCACTCCTTGGGCAAGGCCAGGATGTGATCCGCCTGAAGGCCGTGGCACAGGAACGCGCCGCTGATGGCCCGGCCGATGACCATGGCGATCACCGCATGGCCCGCCTTCCGCGCCTCCGCCAGGGCAAGCTGATAGGCGCCGGTGGCCTTGTTCATGCCGAAGATCTCCTCCACCTTGCCGGGGCCGTTGCCCGGGGTGTCCACAATCAGCAGCAGGGGCCGCTTTTCTCCCACGGGCTTGTCCCGGTCGGCCAGGATGGATTCGTAGACGGCGGAGGCCATCTTATAGGCTTCCTCCATACCGATGACGCCGAAATAGACCACCGGGAAACGGGGGTTGACGGCCTGGGCGTCATTGGCCAGGATGGTGACGGGTCTGCCGTTGAGGCTGGCGGTGCCCACCACGGCGCCGGGGCCGTAGCCCTCCGGCACCTGGGCCTCGCCCACCCGGTTTTCCGTAAAACTGTCGGGATCCACAATCATGGAGATGGCATCCCGGCCGCGGCCGATCATTGATTCCATGTCAACGCACCTCCTTTGGGCGGCGGTGTACCACGCGCAGGAACTCCGCTGTCTCCAGTTCGGGCAGCTGCTCCGGATGCTCGTTGCCGTAGTAGCGCCACACGTCCTTAGCATCGCCGGGGTTCAGCTCCGCGGCCAGGGCAACTAGATCCATCTGCTCCTTCACCAGCTCATAGGAGCCGATGCGGCGGCAGGCGCACACCTTTTCGTAGGGCTGGGCCAGCAGCTCGCACAGGGCCCGCCGGAAATCCGCCACCTTGTCCTCCACCAGGATGTTGCAGTCCCGCATGATGTACTTGTGCTTGCCGCCAGTGGTGCGGGAGATCAGGGACTTGTCAGAGGCGTCAAATTCCTCCTTGCCCATCTCCTGTTCGATCACCTCCGGGCCGGTCAGCCCCAGACGTCCCTGGGGGCTCATGATAATGGCGTCCGTAGCGGCGGCCACAAAGCCCATACCGCCGAAGCAGCCCACCTTGCTGCCGATGAGGGAGATCACCGGCAGCTTGCCCTTGGTGTCCTGGATCAGATCCATGACCTCTGCGTGGGCCAGCAGGCCAGCGTTGGCCTCATGGAGGCGCACGCCCCCAGTTTCGAAGGAGATCACCACTGCGGGGCGATATAGATCCAAGTTGTCAGGATGCGCTTTGGCGGCCGCCTCGTAGGCTTCCAAGGCCAGGCGGAAGATACCGGCCATTTTGGCACCGTGCACCTCGCCCACGGCGCCGCCGATAAACCGACCCTCCTGGGAGATGAGGAAGACGGGGCGGGTTCCAATCCGGCCCACGCCGGTGACCACGCCGTCGTCAAAGCTGACCGCCTCGCCCAATGCGGGCAGGTGAGGACTGGTCATACGATCCTGGGGACCCAGGAGCTCTGTAAAGCTCCCCTCATCCACCAGCAGGTTAGCCCGCTCTCTGGCGGTTGCCTCCAGAAAGCTGTGGTTCTGTCCCTCCTGATAGTTCACGCCAGCTCCCCTCCTCTCGCATCCTGGAGGGCCTGCCGCAGACGGAGGCCCACTACAAACGGGGTGGCGTTGTTGTCGTTGATCTCCAGCTCCAGGTCCCCGCAGCCGCTCTCCAGAACAAAACGCTCCAGCACCTTGTCCCACACCTGCTCAAAGCCACGCACCGGAGTGCAGACTTTGACAGTGACTTTCCCCTGTTGTTCTTTGCGGGTCAGAAGGACCTCCATATCGCCGGAGCCCACCACACCGCTGTGGAACCACTGGTCGGGAATGGACGCGCCGGGGATACCCGGGTAGGAAAATTCCAGATGTTGCAGTGCCATCCTGCAGACCTCCTTACCAGTTTTTGAATTTGCCGGGGGGCTGGTACAGGCCGCCAGACCACTTTACCAGATCCCGGACGTTCTTGGCCGCCAGAAGGCTCCGGTTGGCCTTGGCCGGGTCAATGCCCAGATCCTGCGGGGTCTTGACAATCCCGCTGGCCCGGAGCTCCCGGGTCTCCTTGGGGTTGGCCTTGAGGCCTACCGCGGTATAGCCGGCCACCGCGCGGATGGCTGCGCGCCGCTCCTCCAGGCTTCTGCACTTGTGCAGATAGGCAATTCCCTCCTCGGTCACAATATGGGTCAGATCGTCGCCGTAGATCATGACCGGAGGCAGGGCCAGACCGGCCTTCTCCTTCAGCTCCCAGGCATCCAGCCGCTCCACAAACCCAGGGGCCATCTTTTCCCGGAAGGTCTCCTGGAGCTGGACCACCAGACGCTTGCCCCGGGGCATGCCGCCCAGAGCGGCCTCCGCTGTGCCGGACTCTGCGCCGCACTTGAGCCATGCCTGGCTGGCGTGCCGGCGTCCGTGGGGATCACAGCCCATATTAGGCGCTCCGCCAAATCCAGCAATACGAGTAGCCGTGGCGGTAGAGCTGTTGCCGTCCTCATCAATCTGCAGGGTGCCTCCGATGAACAGATCCACGGCGTAGTGGCCGGCGATCTGGGCATAGGTGCGGTTGGAGCGGGGCGTGCCGTCCGGCCCCACAAAAAACACATCGGGCCGTGCCTTGACATACTCCTCCATGCCCAACTCTCCGCCAAAGCAGTGGATGTTCTTTACCCAGCCGCTCTCGATGGCGGGGATCAGGGTGGGGTGGGGGTTAAGAGCGAAGGAGGTGCAGATTTTCCCCTTCAGGCCCAGCTGCTCGCCGTAGGTAGGCAACAGAAGCTCGATGGCTGCCGTATCGAAGCCGATCCCGTGGTTTACCGTCTGGACACCGTACTCGGCATAGATGCCCTTAATGGCCATCATGGCACGGAGCACCTGGGCATCGGTGATCAGGGCGGGGTCGCGGGTAAACAGGGGCTCCAGGTAGAAGGGGCGGGGGGACTGAATGACAAAGTCCACCCAGTCGCCGGGGATGTCAACCCGGGGGAGACGGTCCACCACCTCGTTGACCTGGGCAATCACAATGCCCTGTTTGAACTTGGTGGCCTCCACCACTACGGGGGTATCCTCGGTGTTGGAGCCGGTGTAAAGATTGCCGTCCTTGTCCGCCTGGTAGGCGGCCACCAGGGCAACCCGGGGGATCAGATCGATGAAATACCGGCCGAAGAGCTCCAGATAGGTGTGGATGTCTCCCAGCTTCACCTTGCCCTCCTGCACAGCCTGGGCCAGCTTGCCGGCCTGGGCGCCAGAGTAGGAGAAGTCGATCTTCTCCGCGATACCCTTTTCAAACAGCTTGGTGTGGCTGTCCAGGGCGATGGCGGACTGTACCAAGTGCAGGCCGTGGATCTTCTCGGGATTCACACGGCACAGCCGCTCGGCCAAAAAGTCGGCCTGCTTCTGATTGTTGCCCTCCAGATTGATCTTATCACCGGGGTGGATGACGGCCTCCAACAGCTTGACGGTGTCCTTGGCCTTCACCAGCTTGCCGGCCCCCACTGCCTCCTCGGCGGCTGCCAGCCTCCGGGCGGTATCCTGCCGCAGAGTATCCCATTGACGCTGCTGTGTCTCTTGCATGGCAATGACTCCTCTCTTTGCGCTTCGGCCGGTCAGCCGATCATGGAGATGGTGGTGACGAACACGCCTGCCGCAATAGCGCTGGTGATGACGCCGCAGATGTTGGCACCCATCGCCACAGGCAGGATCACGGCGAAGGGGTTCTCATCCGCCGCCGCGTGCTGGGCCAGCTTGGCGGTGGTGGGCACGCAGGATACGCCGGCAATGCCGATGACCGGGTTGAACTGCTTCTTTTTGACCAGGTACATCACCCAGCCGCCCAGCAGGCCGCCCACGCCGGAGATGGCCAGGGCCAGGATGCCCAGGATCAGGATCTTGATGACGGCGGTGTTCAAAAGGGTGGACGCCTCGCAGAGGATGCCCAGGGTGAGACCCAGGAAGAAGGTGGAGAAGTACAGGATGCCCTTTTCCAGAAGCTCCTGGAAGGGGAGGATCTCCGCCTCCTTTACGGCTACGCCGATGAAGAAGGAGAGGATCAGGGGAGCGGCCATGGGCAGCAGCAGGCAGAGCACGCCGCAGACCACCACGCAGAAGATGAACTTGGTCTTTTGGGGCACCTCGGGGGGATAGACCTCCACGTCAATGCCGCGGTACTTTTTCGGCACCATTAGACGGATCAGATAGGGATAGCCGCCGTAAGTAAGGCTCAGGTACAGGTATGCGATGATGGAGATGGGGACAAACAGCTCCGGTGCCTGGATCAGGGAGGTGAACAGCACCATGGGGCCGTCGGCCCCTCCGATAGTAGCCACGGCGGCGGCCTGGCCCGGCTCCAGCCCGAAGCCTAGGATGCCTACCGCCAGGGTGACAAAGGTGCCCAGCTCGGCAAACAGGGCGATGGTGATGCTGGTCCAAGGCTTGGCCAGCAGGAAGCTGATCTCACTCTGCGCACCGATGCCCATAAACACCAGGCAGGCGATCAGGCCGTTGGAGAACATGAAGTTATAGATGGGCTGGAAGCAGTTGACCTGCAGGATGTTCATCAGCTCCGTGGGATCGCTGACCAGGGGATCCAGCAGCAGGGTGCCGATCGAGCCGTCACTGAGGAAGAGTACGCCTGCATTGACACAGATCATACCCAGCCCCATGGGAACCATGATCAGGGGTTCCAGCTTACGGGTGAAGCCCATATAGGCCAGGATAAAGCCTATGACAATCAAAACCAGCCGCGCGGCGGCGATGGCCGGCTCCTGGGCCAGCATACTTCCGATACCAGGGAAGAGGGTCGTCAGCAGTTCCATGCTCACGCCTCCTTTCTGCCGGAGCCCTTATGGGATCGGCTCATAAACGCGTTGATGGCCACAATGATGGCGATGACTACATACGAGATCACTGCGGTCAGCCCGTATGCAAACAGGGAATAGGTGATGGGACTCATGATTGATCTCTTACCTCCATTCTGCTTTGGCGGAAGCTGTCTCCGCCGGAAAAGAGCACGCGGCCTCTATTCGGAAAACTCCGTCTGTCTCTCTCATCCTAAAATGTCTGCTCATGAAGCGCCGCGTCTCCTGCGTGTTGATTCCAGAATCACTCTCTTTCTCTCTATTAAAAAGGACATATGCCCTTTTTAAACATTCATCACGCCCAGGCCACACCTCTGGTGGCTGGTGATGGGGTGGATTGCCGACTCACCGAACATGGCCACGGCGAGCCAGTGGGGCTCCCGGACGATGGCGATCTTCACCGCCAGATTGGACTCGGAGGAGGTGTTCACAATGGTGCCGTGCTTGGCCTCCTCCGCGGCGTGGATCAGGGCGTGGACCTCGTGGGGCTCCTTTTCAATGACCCCTGCGTTCAGCGCGGCGCCGAATACCGCCCGGCTGACCTTCTCCTGAAAGTCCCGCTTAGTATTGCCGCCCACCTCAGTCACCACAAATCGGAGCCCTGCCTGCGCATAGCGCCGCTTTAACTCCTCCTCCTCCGCCAGCGTCCGTGTCATAGCCAGGCGCAGAGCATTGAAGCCCACCCCGTTCTGGCTGAGGGGCAACGCCTCGTCCGTAAAGATGTCCTCCGGCATGTGCCTCACCTCCCGCTGCTGTCTTGGACGCTTATTACGATAGTCGAATGGTGAGGGCAAAACAATCACAAATCTCCACAAAATCCAATCCGGCTTTTTAGGGACACTTTCCGCCCCGCTGGTGCTACAATCCTGTATGTAAAAGTAGATCTGGTGCGGGCATCCAAGGAAGGGCCGCCGGAGATCTCTGCTTGGGAGGTAATCTGTGAAATCATACAATCCGATTCTGTTTGACTTGGACGGCACCCTGACGGACCCTGGGGAGGGAATCCGGAATTCCGTGGCCCACGCCCTGCGCTATTATGGGATCCAGATGAGCACGGCGGAGCTGAACCGCTTTATCGGCCCGCCTCTGGCGGAGGGCTTCCGGGAGTTCTGCGGGTTTTCCGCCGGCCAGGCCGCCGAAGCGGTGGAGCACTACCGAGAATATTATCGGGAGAAGGGCATGCTGGAAAACCGGGTCTACGACGGAATTCCGGAGCTGTTGGCCCACCTGAGGGGGGCGGGGAAGGTTCTGGCTGTGGCTACCTCCAAACCGGAGGTGTTTGCCCGCCAGATCTTGCACCATTATGGGCTGGACGGCAATTTCCAGGTGATCGCCGGCAGCGAGCTGGACGGCAGCCGCAGCAAAAAGCACGAGGTAGCCGCCTACGCCCTCTCTCAGTGCCCGCTGCCCGCCGACGGAAGGGCCGTCCTGGTGGGAGACCGCCGGCACGACGTAGAGGGGGCGCGGCAGGCCGGCATCGACGCTGTCGGTGTCACCTTTGGCTATGGAAGCGAGGAGGAGCTTCTCTCCGCCGGAGCCCCGGCCATCGCCCACTCCGTGGCGGAGCTGGAGCAGATACTTTTATCTATATATTGAAATACGAAACAGGAGGAATTTAACTATGAACCACGAGGAAATGCTGACCCTGATCAAAACTCGCCGCAGTTGCCGCTCCTACCGGCCCGACGCCGTGCCGGAGGACGTACTGGACAAGGTGCTGGAGGCGGGCACCTATGCCCCCACCGGCGGCGGACGGCAGTCGCCGGTAATCATCGCGGTGCGGGATTCTAAGCTGCGGAGCGCGCTCTCCGCCATGAATGCGGAGATCATGGGAGGGGATTCCGACCCCTACTACGGCGCGCCGGTGGTGGTGCTGGTTCTGGCCGAGGGGAACACCTTCGTGGAGGACGGCACCTGCGTTCTGGAAAACCTGATGCTGGCCGCCCACGCCATGGGGCTGGCCACCGTGTGGGTCCACCGGGAGCGGGAGATGTTTGACAATGAGAAGGGGAAAGCACTGCTACGGGAGTGGGGACTCCCGGAGACGCTGCGGGGCGTGGGCGCCGTGGCGCTGGGCTATGCCGCCCAGGAGCCAGTTGAGGCGGCCCCCAGGAAGCAGAACTATATCGTCAAGCTGTAAAATAGCGCAAACAGGGTGGGGCCCTTCCAAAATGGAAGGGCCCCGCCCTGTTTATACTTATTTGCCGTCCAATTCCTCCCGCTGCCGCTTCTGGAAGTCATACAGGTAGAGGGCCAGCTCCACCTCGAAGCGGTCCGTGGCCTTGCGGAAATCGGCCCCGGTGAGCTCCTGCACGTTCTTCAGCCGGTAGGCCACGGTGTTGTAGTGGGTAAACAGCTCCTCGCTCATCCGCTTGACGTTGCCGAAGTTGTCGAAATAGGAGGACAGAGTCCTCATCAGTTCGGCGTTGCGGGGGTGGGAGGCGTCCACCAGCTCCCCCAGCTTCTCCCGGACAAAGTGGTCGATCTCCGTCTCGGTATCCTTGGCGTAGATCAGGCGCAGCACGCCCAGATCCTCAAAGCGCAGCAGGACGCCGTCCCGGCCGGCGGCGGCCCGCAGGGCGATCTCCGCCTCCCGACGGCTGAGGATCAGGCCATCCAGGCCGGTGTGGGGCCTGCCGCAGCCGCCGGTGAGGCGCAGGGCCGGATATTCCCGTGTCAGGGAGCGGAGATACTCCGGGAAGCGGGCGGAGAGGTGGTTGAGATCCACACTGTTGGCCGGGGCGCTCATCATCACCAGGAAGCCGTCCACCAGGGGGAGCAGCCGGGGAGAGAGGGCCAGGTTGGTGAGCATGGAGAGCAGGTTGCTGGTCAGCAGGGTGCGCTGGAACTCCACCGCATAGTGGCCGCCGGAGGCGTCCTGCTCCACCACCTCCAGCTGGAGCAGCATGTGGCTGTACTCCAGGTTCAGGCCGTATTCCGCGGCCCGCAGGCGCTCGGAGCCCTCGTCGGTGATCGGGTCGGAGAAGATGTGCCGCAGATAGGCGATAAAGCCGTCGTCACTGCGCTCCTGCACGGAACGCTCCCGGGAGATCTCCAGGGGGATGGTCTGGAGGATCTGGTGCAAAATGTCGTTCTGGAGGTAGGTGCTGTGGTCAAAGCCATAAAGATATAAGTAGCCAAATGAATAACCACCCACCTCAAGCTCATGCACTCGAGAGTTAGCAATGATAGCTTTAATGATATTATCTTGTGTGTTTACCCCCCCTGTGTAGTGTACTTTGGTCGCCCTTGGCGACACAAAGTGCTTTGCGATGGTTGATGTTGTCCAGGATCAAAACAGAGGTTCCGGCCAGCTCGGAGATCATCCGGGCGATGTCCGAAAGACCCGCCCCCTCGATGATGGTGCGGGTGAGCATCTCATTGACCTGGAGGGTGCTGCGCAGCAGAGCGGTCTGCCGGCGCAGCAACTCGTCGGAGACGCCCTTGGTCAGCTCGGAGAGCTGTACCGAGGCGGGCAGCTCCAGCAAAGGCAGGCCATAGGCGTCGGCTTGCTCCACCATGAAGGACGGGATTTCCTTGAGGTACTGGGCCGGCTTGATACAGACGGCGGAGATCCCCTTTTTCGCCAGATTGGGGAGAAAGGCCCGCACCGCCTCCGGATCGTCGTGGATGGCATAGCAGGTGGTGGCCATCAGCTCCCCCTTGCTGAGCCATTTGTAATACTCCGGGGTATCGCTCAGGTTGATGCCCTCCACAGTCCGGTTCAGGCCCGCGCCTCCGCCCAGCAGCCTGGCGCCGTGGAACACTGGAAGGCTGATGACCTCGGACACCTCCGGAAAGTATGAAATTTCCTCAATCTCTGTCATGATACCCATCTCCTGTGCCGGAAAAATTCTGACAAAATTATAAAATCGCATTTGTAAAATGTCAATATAGAAGCGCCGTATGGCGACTTTTATAATGTGGATTGTAACAAAGCAAAGGAAAACGAAACTGGAAATAACCACAACCGGAGGTGATGCGCGGCGGGACTGCCGCCGGATTTTTGACTGTCGGAACCACACCGGAGCGATGGGAAAGGAGGAGAGGGAATGCCGGTCAGAGCGATAAAAATCTGCGCGTCGCTGTGGAGCTCCCTGGATCAGGAGCCGGGCCCTGCATCACTCCACTCCGCCTTTCAGCACGCCGCCAACCTGTCTGCCGGCGCCGGGATGCTCACGCTGCTTTCCCCCGGAAAGGGGCTGCAGCCGGGCTCGGCGGTGCTGGAGCGGGCGATGGATTTCTCCAGGCTGGGTGCGTATTCTCTGACCATCGGGCGGGACGGCATTTTCGCGGACGGCGCCAAGCTGATCTCGTTTCAGCAGGCGCAGAGGATGGAACTGCGGCCCGGCGAGGCCCTTCCTCCGCCGGGGAGTGAGTCGTTCATTCTGAATTTTCTCTCCGGGCGCCGGGGCACCGGGCTTGTCTGTCTGGCTTTTCAGGAGGCGGACAACCCCTGGGCCGAGTTCCTGTCCCACCGGCTTCTGGCCTTCCGGAGGGCGGTTTGGTCTGGCGAGGCCGGTTCCGCCTGCTACGCGGTTCGGCGCATCGCCGGCTGCGGCCCCGGATTGACCCCCTCCTCGGACGACTGGCTGTGCGGCTATCTGGCCGCCCTCCCGCCGGCTTTCCGGAGGGACGGGACGGCCGCGCTCCTGGCGGAGACGGCGGCGGCGGCCACCAACGACATCAGCGCGAACCTGCTCCGCTGGGCGGGGAAGGGATATTTTTCCGAGGACATCCTGGCGTTGAAGCGCTGCCTCTGCCGCGGCGGCGGGGAGGCGGAACGGTTAACCGCGATGGAGCGGGTGGCCAGCTTCGGGAGCAGCTCTGGATGTGATTTTCTGACAGGCTTCTATTTTGGACTTCTGGACACCAATTCAACTGGAGGGAAACGACTTGAAGAAACTTGAGGTTCGCAAGAACACGTACTACGACTCGGTGACCCTGATGATCATCTCCAAGGAGGTCAAGACTGTGGACGGGGTCAACGAGGCGCTGGTGGGCATGGGTACCGACCTGAACCAGGAGCTGGTAAAGAATCTGCACCTGGCGGCCCCCGGCTTTGAAGAGGTCACCGCCAACGACTTCTTTGTGGCCGCCGACTGCGACAGCGACGAGGCCTTTGCAGCCGCTGTGGCCAAGGTGGATGAGCTGCTCAGCAAGAAGGCGTCCAAGGGCAAGAGCGACTACTTCCCGCCTACGCTGGAGGGCGCGCTGAAGGTCAACCCCGATCTGAACATGGCCATCATCTCCGTGCCCGGCCGTCACGCCGCCGGTGTGGCGCAGAACTGCCTGGACCACAACATCAATGTGATGCTGTTCAGCGACAACGTGACCATCGAGGAGGAGAAGGAGCTCAAGGAGAACGCCGCGGCCAAGGAGCTGCTGATGATGGGCCCCGACTGTGGCACCGCCATCATCAACCATGTCCCCCTGGCCTTCGCCAACGTGGTCAAGAGCGGCGACATCGGCATGGTGTGCGCCTCCGGCACCGGCGCCCAGGAGGTGTCCTGCATCATCGACCAGCTTGGCGGCGGCATCTCCCAGCTGCTGGGTACCGGCGGCCGGGATCTGCGCCGTGAAATCGGCGGCATCATGATGAAGCTCTGCCTGGACGCGCTCATCAACGACCCCAAGACCAAGGTCATCGCCATGGTCTCCAAGCCCCCCGCACCTGAAATTGCGGCCCAGATCCTGGATCAGGCGGCCGCCGGAGGCAAGCCTGTGGTGGTCTGCTTCATCGGCGGCGACCCCACCGAGATTGAGAAGCGGGGCCTTGTGGCGGCCTGCTCCCTGGAGGACTGTGCCCACAAGGCGGTGGCCCTCTCCAAGGGCGAGACGCCGGAGACCTTCGACACCTTCTCCATGGGCGTCCAGCAGGCCGAGCAGATGGCGGCCGCCGAGGCGGCCAAGATGGCCCCCACCCAGAAGTACATCCGCGGCCTCTATACCGGCGGCACGCTCTGCGACGAGGCCATGAAGCTGCTCATCGGCGAGCTGGGCCACATCCAGTCCAACATCCCCCTGAACCCGGAGGACAACCTGGAGAACGCCCGCACCGCTCCGTCCGTCCGCCACACCTTCCTGGATTTCGGCGACGACGCCTTCACCGTGGGCCGCCCCCACCCCATGATCGACCCCTCCCTCCGCGCCGAGCGGGTGGTGCAGGAGGCGTCCGACCCCGAGGCGGCCGTAATCCTGGTGGACTGCGTGATCGGCTACGGCTCCCACGAGGATCCCGCCGCCGACCTGGCTGACGCCATCCGGGCGGCCAAGGCCGAGGCCTCCAAGAACGGCCGCCATCTGGCTGTGGTAGCCTCCGTCTGCGGCACCGAGGGCGACCCCCAGAGCCGTTCCGCCACCCAGATGAAGCTGGCGGACGCCGGGGCCATCGTCCTGCCCACCAACGCCCAGGCCACCCGCTTCGCGCAGCTGATCCTGCGCAGACTGTAATCCGTCAGGAGGTTTGGAAATGAGCAAGGTTAACGAGCTGTTTGAACAAAAATTGAACGTAGTCAACTTCGGCATCGAGTCCTTCTATCAGGATCTGGTCAAGCAGGACAAGCCCGCCGTCCACGTGGACTGGAAGCCCATCGCCGGCGGCGACAAGAAGATTGCCGGCTACCTGCGCAAGCTGAAGCAGCCGGAGCTGTATGAGAAGATCCAGGCGGCCAACCAGGAGGCCCTGTCCCGCATCCTGTCCGCCCAGCCCGTGCTGGTGGGCATGTCCACCGCCGGCGAGGCCATCCCCGGCATGACCCCCACCACCATTCTCCACGCCGGCCCGCCGGTGACCTGGGAGAACATGTGCGGCCCCGTCCGGGGCGCTGTAATGGGCGGCCTGATCTACGAGGGACTGGCCAAGGATCTGAAGGAGGCGGAGGAGCTGGCCGCCAGCGGGAAGATCACCTTCTCCCCCTGCCACCACCACAACGCGGTGGGCCCCATGGCCGGCATCGTCACCTACTCCATGCCCGTGTGGCACGTGGTGAACAAGACCTTCGGCATTGACGCCTACTGCACCATGAACGAGGGCCTGGGCAAGGTGCTCCGCTTCGGCGCCTGTGACCAAGAGGTGTTTGACCGCCTGCACCGGATGCGGGAGGTGTATTACCCCGTGCTGAAGGAGGCCCTGGAGCTCCACGGCGAGATCGACCTGAAGGTCATGATCGCGCAGGCTCTCCAGATGGGCGACGAGGGCCACAATCGGAACAAGGCCGGCACGTCCCTGCTCCTGCGGGAGATCGCCCAGGACATCTACAACACCCACTTCCCCAAGGAACAGCAGATGGCCGCCTTCAAGTTCCTCAACGACAACGATCACGTGTTCCTCAACCTGACCATGCCCGCCTGCAAGAGCACCATGGACGCCATCTTCGACATTCCCTACAGCACCGTGGTGGCCACCATGTGCCGCAACGGCACGGAGTTCGGCATCCGCATCGCCGGCCTGGGCAAGGATCAGTGGTTCACCGCCCCCTCGGAGTTCATCCGCGGCCTCTACTTCCCCGGCTTCACCGAGAAGGATGCCAACCGGGACGTGGGCGATAGCTGCATCACCGAGACTACCGGCATCGGCGGCTTCTGTATGGCCGCCTCCCCCGCCATCGTTCAGTTCGTGGGCGGGCAGGTGCAGGACGCCATCAACTACTCCTCCCAGATGTATGAGATCACCGTGGGCGAGGGCAATGCCTACAAGATCCCCGTCCTGGACTTCCGGGGCAGCGCCACCGGCATCGACATTATGAAGGTTATCGAGACCGGCATCCGTCCCATCATCAACACCGGCATCGCCCACAAGGACTACGGCGTGGGACAGATCGGCGCCGGTCTGGTCAATCCCCCCGAGGGCTGCTTCACCAAGGCCATCGCCGCCTGCGCCGAGGCCTGGGGTTGAGCATATTCCACTCATTCACAAACCAAACCGCTTAAAACAAATGGAGGTATTCTTATGAGCAAGTGGTCTGACATCAAAATGTACGATCTCACCATCCCCCTGGGCATCAACACGCCCCCCTGGCCCACCTATGAGCCCCTGCAGATGAAGTTCTTCAAGCGCCTGGCCCCCAACGGCGCCAACGGCCAGCTGATCACTCACTCCAACCACGTGGGCACTCACCTGGACGGCCCCCTGCACTTCGACACCGCCGGCCGCGACATCGCCTCCCTGGAGCTGACCAAGCTCTGTGCCCCCGGCGTGGTGGTGGATCTGCGGGATCAGATGGAGGACTTCGGCATCTACACCGCCGAGGACATCGAGAAGCGGGTGGAGGTCAAGGAGGGCGACATCCTGATCATCAACACCGGCTACCACATCTACGGCTGGGACTCCCCCACCGCCGACGAGCGCCGCTACATGCTCCGCCACCCCGGCCCCTCCCTGGACTTTATCCAGTGGGTGCGCGACAAGAAGATCAAGTGGATCGGTGTGGACTGCGGCTCCGCCGACCACCCCATGAACACCAAGATCCGCGACTGGGAGCCCATGGAGGCCGCCAAGTGCGACAAGATCTTCCAGGAGCGCTACGGCAAGACCCTCAACGAGGTCTATCCCTGGCCGGAGCACTACCAGGCCATGCACATCGAGCTGTTCTGCAAGCCCTACGAGGCCATCCACGCCGAGTGCATGGGCGGCGATATCGACCAGCTGTCCAACAAGCGCGTGGTCATCGGCTGCTTCCCCTGGCGCCTGGTGGAGGGTGAGAGCTGCATCAGCCGCATTGTGGCCTTTGACGGGTTCGACGACGTGTAAGCCGGAATCCGGATAGACTGTAATACCCGAACCTCCAGAATACCATACCCAAACCCCGCATGAGGAAAGCCCAGGGCGACAGTTTCATAACGCTGTTCCCTGGGCTTTCTGCATTGCAAACGCCAGAAATTAGAGAGAAATGGAGGAAAACCCTGTGAAAAAGATCCCAACCGGATACACGCTGAACGAGTGCCCGCCCGTCGGCGAGTCCATCCCCCTCAGCCTCCAGCAGATTGTCGTTCTGGTATTCAACGTACTGCCTGTGCCCCTGCTCATCGGCAGCGGCGTGGGCCTGAGCGCGTCAGAGATCACCATCCTGGTGGCCGGCTGTCTGCTGGTCACCGGTATTGCCACCATTATCCAGACCATCGGCTTCGGCCCGGTGGGCGCCCGGCTGCCCATCCCCCTGGAGTGCAGCTTCGTGTTCGTGGCCCCCGGCATCGCCCTGGGCGCTCAATACGGCTTGGGGGTCTATACAGGCGCCTGCCTGGTGGGCAGCATCGTGACGGTGGTGCTGTGGACCGCGTTCCATAAGCAGCTGTCCAACCTGTTCAAGCCCTATATCACCGGCTCCGTGGTCACCGCCCTGGGCCTGAGCCTCTGCGGCGTGGGCATCGGCTACTGCGCCGGCGGGGACGGCTCCGCCGACTACGGCGATCCCATCAATCTCCTCCTGGCCGCAGGCACGATTATCATCATGCTGGTGCTGAACCACTACGGCCGGAAGAATTTCCTCTCCAAGGCGTCTCCCCTCATCGCCATTGTGATCATGTCCTGTGTGGCCGCCGCTTTTGGGAAACTGGATCTCTCCGGCATCGCCAGTGAGCCCTGGCTCCGCGCCCCCCAGCCCCTGCACTTCGGCCTGGAATTTGAGCTTGGCCCCACGGTTACCATCACAGTGCTCTGCTTCTTCGCGCTGGTAGAGCTCATGGGCGACCAGGCCACGGCGGCCATGCTGGCCCAGAACCGCCTGGCCAACAGCAAGGAGACCCGTGGCGGCATCCTGGCTCAGGGTATCGGCAGCATTCTCTCCACCCTGTTCAACAATGTGCCCGTGATCTCCGGCAGTGCCAACATCGGCCTGTGCGGCGTCTCCGGCGTCACCAGCCGCTATATTACCGCCATCGCCGGCGTCGTGGTTGCCCTGTGCGGCCTGTGCCCCAAGCTGTGCGCCGTGTTCTCCGCCATTCCTGAGCCCGTGCTGGGCGGCGTGGCCCTGACTGCTTTCGGCACCATCCTGGTGTCCGGCATGACCGTGATCATGAGCAGCAAGCTCACCCCCCGCACCACCACCATCGTGGGCGCCTCCCTGGCCGTGGGCATCGGCTTTAGCATGACCGCCAACGCCCTGGCCGCCTTCCCCTTCTGGGTGTCCACCATCCTCAGCGGCGTGCCCGGAACGGCCATCACCGCGGTCGTGCTCAGCCTGATCCTCCGGGAGGACAAGGAGGAGAAGGCGGAGGCCGCCAATCAGTAAGCCAGCCGCAGCCAGCGGATAGGAGGGAAAACACAGATATGAAACGTACTTTGTATAAGAACGCAGATTGGATCATCACCATGGACGAGGCGCGTACCCGTTACCGCCACGGTGACCTGCTCATCGAGGGGAATCAGATCAAGGCCGTCGGCACGGATCTGGAAAAGAGCTTGGCCGGCACGGTGGAGATTGACGAGGTGGTGGATGCCAGCGGGCGCGTGATCCTCCCCGGCTTTGTCAATACCCACCACCACACCTGGCAGACACTGATCCGCAACATCAAGGCTACCCAGGGCCTGCGGCTGGAGCCGTGGCTTACCACCATGTACGAGATCTACAAGGATCTCAACACCGATGTGGCGCGGGCCGGTATCTATGCCAGTCTTGGTGACGGCCTGAAAACCGGCGTGACTACCTCCAACGACCTGTGGTATCCCCACCCTGTGGGGGTCACCGGCCTGGTAGACGCGGAGATTGAGGCCGCCCGGGAACTGGGTATCCGCTTCCACCCGGTGCGGGCCTACCACTCAGTGACCAGCGACATTGTTCCCCCCGAGGTGGTGGACACCACCGAGGGCGTCATGGCCGACGCCGAGCGTCTGGTCAAGAAATACCACGACCCCTCCCGATTCTCCATGTGCCAGGTGGGCATCGGCCCCAGCATCGCCCAGTATGAGACCGAGGAGATCGTCCGGGCCACGGTGGATCTGGCGGAGAAGCTGGACATCATGGTTCACGGCCACCTGGCCGAGAGCCAGCACGAGGTAGAGTACACCATCGAGCACTTTGGATGCCGGCCGGTGGAGTGGTTCCGCCGCCACGACATGCTGGGCGACCGGTTCTACTATGCCCACTGCATCCACCTGAACGACGAGGAGGTGGAGCTGATGGCCAAGACCAACACCGGAATTTCCACCTGCCCCATCTCCAACATGTATCTCAGCTCCGGCTCCTGCCGGGTGCCCGATTTCCTGCGGGCCGGCGTCACCCGCTTCGGCATCGGCGTGGACGGTGCGGCCAGCAGCAACTCGGCCAACATGATGGAGGAGATCCGGGTATCTTACCTGCTCAACCGTCTGAGTTGGGGTGACAACTCCGCCAACGCTGAGGACGTGCTCTATCTGGCTACCGCCGGCGGGGCCAAGGTGCTCAATCGTGACGACATCGGCTACCTGGCCCCCGGCATGGCCGCCGACTTTACCCTCATGAACTGGAGCCAGCTCCAGTATGCCGGCGGCTGCAACGACCCGGTGGACTGCATTGTCCTAAGTGGTGACGCCCGCATGGTGGAGGAGGTCGTGGTCAACGGTGAGCTGGTGGTGCATAAGGGCCATTTGACCAAGGTCAATGAGGAAGAGAAGCGCCAGTACGTCACCCAGGTGGGCCGTGAGCTGCTGACCCGGGCCTCCGCGCGCATTGAGGGGCTGAAGGCGGATCTGTGCTGAAATAATTTGACAAAAGACCAAAGCACTCCCCCAATTTATATTAGGAGGTCGGCCAAATGGTTAAGTCAACAACGCATGTTGAAATTCCGGAAGATGGTATCCGCGACGGATTCAAACAGCTTGGAATGGCAAAAATGCTGCTCCTGGGCTGCCAGCACGTATTCGCCATGTTCGGCGCAACTGTTTTGGTTCCTCTGCTAACTGGCTTCAGTGTTTCTGTGACATTGTTCAGCTGCGGATTGGGTACCGTCCTGTATTTCTTCATTACGAAGAAAAAGATGCCGGTATTCCTTGGGTCATCCTTTGCGTTTATCAGCGCCGCGCTTTCTATCGCGAATGGGGAAGGTGCTCTTCTTCCCTATGTTGCTCTGGGTACCTTCTTTGCAGGTTTAATTTACCTGGTTGTGGCCTTTTTTGTCAAACAGCTTGGCACCGCAAGAATCATGCGCATTTTCCCGCCGGTTGTCACCGCTCCCTGTGTCATGCTGCTGGCGCTGGTGCTGGCAGATACAGGCGTGGCGGATTGCTCCACCAACTGGGTCCTCGCCGGAATTGCAATTATCACAATGTTTGTGGTAAATCTTTTCGGCAAGGGCATGATCAAGCTGCTTCCTGTTCTGCTGGCAGTTGCGGTATCTTACGCTGTGGGTGCCATTGTCACCCTGATCGATCCTGATTTTCTCGGGCTCACCTGGATTGACTTTTCTGCGTTTGGACAGGTCGAAATTTTCCGAGTTCCCCCGTTCATGTCATCTTCACCGCTCTCCTTCCTGACCGGCGGCGCGGAATTTGACTTCAACGTGGCAGCAAATGCGGTGATCACATTTATGATTGTTTCCCTCGCCGGTGTGGTCAACACCGTAGGCGTGACCGCCGCTGTGGGCGCAGCCTGTAAGCGCAACTTCATCGTTGATCCCGGTCTGCACCGCAGTCTGATCGGCGACGGCGTCGGAACTTCTGTTGCCGGTCTGCTGGGCGGCTTTGCAAACACGACCTATTCCGAGAATACCGGCGTTGTCTCCATGACGAAAGTCTATGATGCTAGAACTACACTCATCGCCGGCATCTTTTCCATCCTGCTGTCCTTCTTCGGCGTGTTTGATGCGTTTATCAACACGATCCCCGCCTCGATTTTGGGAGGTATTTCCACCATCCTTTATGGTACTATTGTCGTTTCCGGTGTTTCCACGCTCATGGAGGAAAAGGTGAATCTGTCGAATCCCCGGAATATGCTGCTGATGGCAATTATCTTGATTTTCGGTTTGGGCTTCGAGGCCCATCCGCTGATTATCGGCAGCTTTGAATTTGGCGGACTGGCTGTATCTGCTTTTGTCGGTATTGTCCTGAATCTGATCCTCCCTGGTAACGACTACATCTACCAGGGCCAGGGCGAAAAAGACTGAAGGGGGAATCAATGATGCAAATGCTGATCAAAAATGCCAAGCTACGCAATCAGAGTGATTTGATGGATGTAGCGGTGGATGATGGGAAAATCAAGGAAATCGGAAAGCGGGTTCTCTGTGAAGCGGACACCGTGGTTGATGCCGAAGGCCGTTTGGTCACCTCGAGCTTCATTGAGCCTCATATTCACCTGGACAAAAACAACGTGCTGGATGAGATGCCGGATGCAAAGGTGGTCACTTTACAGGATGCTATTGACATCCAGGCAATTGCAAAGAAAAACTACTCCGTTGAGCGTATCGTGAAGCGGGGCAGCGATGTGGTCAATCGTGCAATTGTAAATGGTACCCTGAACATCCGATCTCATATTGATTTGGATGATGTGGCGGGTATTGTTACCTATGACGGCGTTGCCGCGTTAAAAGAAAAGTATAAGGGCGTCTGTGACATCCAAATCGTAGCCTTCCCCCAGGTTGGTCTGATCAAATGCCCGATGGCTAAGGAACTTATGGAAGAGGCCATGAAACGGGGCGCCGACGTTGTCGGAGGAATGCCTGCTAACGAAAATTCGCCGGATGATTCCAGGGAACACGTCAAATTCTGCTTTGACCTGGCGGAAAAATATGATGCGGACGTGGATATGCATGTCGATGAAACGGATGATCCCTTTTACCGCACCCTGGAGATGGTGGCAGACGAAGCGCTGAAGCGCGGCTACATCGGTCGGGTCACCGCCGGACATACCTGCGCCTTGGCGGCGTATGATGACCACTATGCCTCCTATGTGATTGAAAAGGTTGCCAAGGCTGGTATGAGGATTATAACGAATCCGCCTACCAACCTGGTTCTGGAAGGCCGCAACGACAAACAGCCCATCCGCCGCGGCATTACCAGAGTGAAGGAACTTCTGGCAGCCGGAGTGACTGTCTGCTTTGGACAGGACAATCTGAACGATACATTTTATCCCTTTGGAGCAGCCAATTCGCTCCAGCTTGCCAACCTGACCGGCCATGCCGCGCAGATGACCGCACCAGACGAGATCGAAAAACTTTACGATATGATCACAGTGGATGCTGCAAAGATCCTGGGACTGGAAGATTACGGCCTGGAAATCGGGAAAAATGCTAACCTCGTAATCTTGGATGCCACGGATGTGCGAGAAGCGATTCGGCTGGACTCCGACCGGCTGTATGTGATACGCAAGGGCAAGGTGGTTGCGCAGACAGAGAGGGAAACGAAGCTCTTTATCTAAATCTAAGCGACTTGTAACGGCACACCTACTACCAACCTGGGCATAAAAACTGTTGCCATCTCCATATTTCACATGAATTATTTATGACAATAGAAAGAAGGAAAACACATATGACCTATGACATTCTGATTACCAATGCCAAGACCCGCGCCTCCGGCAAGGAGACCGTGGACATCGGCATCCGGGCGGGTAAGATCGCCGACATCGGAAAGAACCTCTCCACCGACGCGGCCCAGACCATCGACGCCAAGGGCTGCCTGGTGACCGAGTCCTTTGTCAACGGCCACCTGCACCTGGACAAGGTGTTCACCCTGGAGATGGCCGGGCAGGAGGCCCTGGGCGAGTACCACACCGGCGGCATGGGCGGCGCCATGACCGCCATCGAGCGGGCCGCCGACTTCAAGGCCTGCTACGACGAGAAGTGGATTATCGAGAACGTCCGCAAGGTGTGCCGGATGGCGCTGAAGCATGGCAACACCCACATCCGCGCCTTTGCCGACGTGGACTCCAAGGCCCGGCTGGAGGGTGTGAAGGCCCTGCTGAAGGCCCGGGAGGAGTTCAAGGGCAAGGTGGAGCTGCAGGTGGTTGCCTTCCCCCAGGACGGCGTGATCCGTGAGCCCGGCACCGAGGAGCTGGTGCGCCAGGCGGCGGAGATGGGGGTGGACGTGATCGGCGGCATCCCCTGGATGGAGTACACCGAGGAGCTGGAGCAGTCCCATGTGGACAAGATGTGCGCCATCGCCAAGGAGTTCGACAAGAACATCTCCATGCTGCTGGACGACGTGGGCGACCCCGGTGAGCGCACCCTGGAGATGCTGTGTAAAAAGTCCATTGAGATGGGCTGGCAGGGCCGGGTGACCGCCCAGCACTGCCGTGCCATGGAGCTCTACAACGAGAACTATTTCCGCAAGCTGGTGGCCCTCATGAAGCAGGCGGGCGTCGGCCTGGTGTCCGACCCCCACACCGGCCCCCTCCACGCCCGCGTCCGGGATCTGCTGGCCGCCGGCGTCCCCGTGGCCCTGGGCCAGGACGACGTGGCCGACGCCTACTACCCCTTCGGTGAGTGCAACATGCTGCAGATCGCCTTCCTGGCCAGCCACCTGCTCTGGATGACCACCTTTGCCGACATGGAGTTGCTCTACGACATGGTGACCACCAGCGCCGCCAGGGTGCTGGGCATGCAGGGCCACAAGCTGGAGGTGGGCGGCAACGCCGACCTGGTGATCCTGGACGAGGAGGACGTCTACCACGCCATCTGGCACCACCGTCCTCCGGTCTGCGTCATCAAGGACGGCGTGGACGTCACCCTGAGAGATTGATTCCATCTAACCGCGTGCATCGGCGGCCCGCCCGGGAACAGCCCGTCCCCGCCGGCGGGCCGCCGCCGTTCATCGCCCGATATTTTGACAGGAGGAGCCAAAAATGGGAAAACGAATTGTCATCGCCCTGGGCGGCAACGCCCTGGGGAATAACTATCAGGAACAGCGGGAGGCGGTGCGCAATACCGCCAAGGCTATCGTGGATCTAGCGGCCGAGGGCCACGAGGTCATCGTCGCCCACGGCAACGGCCCCCAGGTGGGCATGATCCAGAAGGCAATGACCGCACTTCATAAGCAGGAGCCGGACAAGTACACCCTCTGCCCCCTGTCCATCTGTTGCGCCATGAGCCAGGGCTACATCGGCCACGATCTGCAGATCGCCATCCGGGACGAGCTGGCCCGGCGGGAGATTGCCAAGGAGGTCAGCACTGTACTCACCCATGTGGTGGTGGATCGGGCTGACCCGGCGTTCCAAAACCCCACCAAGCCCATCGGCACCTATGTGAGCCGGGAGGAGGCCGACCGCCTCATCGCGGAGCGGGGCTTTACCTACGCGGAGGACGCCGGCCGGGGCCTGCGCCGGGTGGTGCCCTCCCCCCAGCCCGCCTCCATTGTGGAGCTGCCCGCCATCCGTGACCTGGTGCAGGCGGGGCAGATTGTGATCGCCTGCGGCGGCGGTGGGATCCCGGTGGTTCGGACAGAGGAGGGCAACCTGGAGGGTGTGGAGGCTATCATTGACAAGGACTTCGCCTCCTGCCGCCTGGCCCAGGAGCTGGAGGCCGACTTCCTGGTCATCCTTACGGCAGTGGAGAAGGTGGCCATCCACTTCGGCACCCCCCAGGAGAAGTGGCTGGATTCCATGACTCCGGATGAGGCCAGAACCTATATCGCCGAGGGGCACTTCGCCCCAGGCTCCATGCTGCCCAAGGTGGAGGCCGCCCTCCAGTTCGCCGAGTCCGGCCAGGGACGCAGTGCCCTGATCACTCTGTTGGAAAAGGCCAAGGACGGAATCCAGGGCAAGACCGGAACCAGAATTGGGAGTTGAGTGATATGACCACATTTCCCATCATGGAATGTACCATCCGCCAGGTTCAGCAGGCCATGCTGGAGGGAAAGCTGACCTGCCGAGAACTGACAGAGGCCTATCTGGCGCGCATGGAGGCCTATGATCAACAGGGGCCCGCCCTCAACGCCATCATTGCCGTCAACCCACGGGCGCTGGAGGAGGCGGATCGGCTGGATCGGGTGCTCCGGGAGACGGGGGCCCTCTCCGGCCCCCTGCACGGCGTCCCCGTCCTGCTGAAGGACAACGTGGGCACCTGCGATATGCCTACCACAGCTGGCTCCCGCGCCCTAGAGGGCTTTGTCCCCCGGGAGGATGCTTTCCTCACCAAACGCCTGCGCCAGGCCGGAGCCCTGATCCTGGCCAAGACCAATCTGCATGAGTTCGCCATCTGGGGGGAGACAATCAGCTCCATCCTGGGGCAGACCCGAAATCCCTACGACCTGACCCGGACGCCAGGCGGTTCCTCTGGAGGCACCGGGGCAGCCATTGCCGCCAATATGGGCCTCATTGGCATCGGCACCGACACCATCAACTCCATCCGCAGCCCCTCCTCCGCCAACAGCCTGGTAGGCATCCGGCCCACCCTGGGGCTGGTCAGCCGGGATGGCATCGTACCCTACAGCATGACCCAGGACACCGCTGGCCCCATCTGCCGCACGGTGGAGGACGCCGTGCGGACGCTGGACGTGATCGCGGGCTATGACCATGCGGATCCCAGGACCGCCTGGTGTGTGGGCCGTAAGCCGGAGAGCTACCTCCCCTTCCTGGACCCGGATGGGATGCGGGGGAAGCGCATCGGCGTGCTGGAGAGCTTCTTCGGCACCCAGCCCGCCAATGAGGCGGTCAACCGGGTGGTCCGGCCCGCCCTCCGCTATTTTGAAGAGGGAGGAGCAGAGCTGATCTCCATCCGGGAGTCCATCGACTCCGCCTGGCTGACCGGGCATGTCAGCGTCCACCTGGACGACTTCAAGCACGATCTAAACCACTACCTGGCCCAGCAGGGGGATTCCGCCCCCGTCCACTCTCTGGAGGAGGTGGTGGCCAGCGGCAAGTATCACCCGGCCCTCCGGCAGCACTTGCTGGAGGCAGAGGAGAAGGAGGTCGACACACCGGAATACAACCGGAAGCGACTGCTCCAGGACAGAGTGCGGGATCAGGTGATGGGCCTCATGGCAGAGTTGCGGCTGGACGCCATCGTGTATCCTCACCAGCAGCAACTGGTGTGCAAAATAGGCGAATCCCAGCAGCAGCGCAACGGCGTGCTCTGCTCGGTGACTGGGTTCCCCTCTGTTGTGGTGCCCGCCGGGTTTGCCCCCAGCGGAACTGCCCCCATCGGCGTACCGGTGGGCATGGAGATTATCGGCCGGCCCTTCAGCGAGCCCGTCCTGATTGCCATCGCCTATTCCTTCGAACAGGTATCTCGGCTCCGCCGTCCGCCGCAGTCGGCACCGGAGCTTCCCTGATTTCCCGCCTTTGGTGAGCCTCCGCCGCTCCCTGCCTGCGGTATGCAGATAGGAGGAAAGAACATGTATCAACCAGAACAGCCCATCTTTGATGAACAGCCGGAATCCAACATTGAAGTGACCATCGGGATTGAGGATGTTCCAAAACCCTGGTGGAAGAGCTGGTATTTTGCCCTGCAGATCACACTGGTGGATTTCACACCGTTTATGTGGGTCAGCGGTTTTGCATCCCTTGCCGGTATCCAGTCCGCCAGCTTTACGGCCACAATGCTGAGTGCCTGCTTTTTCTGCATGGGTATCTGCACCTTCCTGCAGACCACCATTGGAAACCGGCTCCCCATTGTACAGGGCACGTCGTCCTCGCTGATGTCCTCCATGGGGAGCATTGCCGGTGTGTACGGGCTTCCGGCCACCTGGGGCTCCATCCTGGTGGGCGGCTTCCTGGAATTCCTGCTGGGCGCGACCCGTGTGATCAGCAAAATCCGGAAGTTTCTGCCTCCGGTGGTATTGGGTTCGGTGGTCACCTCTATCGGGTTTGTGGCTGCCAGGATTGCCGTGCAGTGGACCTTTTCCAACACAGAGCCGGTCTATATGATCCTGGCCGTCATCGCCTTTATTCTGGCGCTGCTGCTGAAATTCTTGGGGAGAGGCATCGTCTCTCAGGGCTTTATCCTCATCAGTGTGGTTCTCGTTGGGGTTGTCGGCGCGTCTGCTTTGGGGCTCTTCGACTGGAAAGCGGTTCAGGAGGCACCCTGGTTTGCCCTGCCTCAGCTGTTTCCCTTCCGGGATATGCCAAATCCGTCCGGGGAGTCCGGCCAGCTGGTCGCGTTTGTCGGAGCCGCAATCCTCGGCGGCTTCTCCGGGTACATCGGCTCGATTTTTGAGTCAGTCGGCGACTATGGCGCCACCTGCTCCGCCTGTAAAGAGGTCTATCGGGTCAAACATATCGACCGGGGTATTATGGCCGAGGGCCTGGGCTGTGTGATCACCGCCTTCTTCGGCGCCCTGCCCTGCACCTCCTATACCCAGAATATCGGCATTGTGGCTGCCACCGGCGTGGCCTCCCGACGTGTGACACAGGTTGCGGGAATCCTGTTTTTGCTGTACGGTCTGTGCCCCAAGATGGCGTATGTACTGGCGGGAATCCCCAAGCCGATCATCGGCGCGGTTTTCCTGATTACAGCGGCTTCCATCATGTTCTCCGGGATTGACACAATCGTGTCCTCCCCCAGAACACTGAGGAACACGATCATTGCCGGAACCACGCTTTCTCTGGCGGTTATGCTCCCATATCACTGCAGCTCTACCTATGCGGAGTGGGCCAGCTCTCTGCCGCCCTTCCTGAACATGGTGTGCACTTCCAACGTGTTTCTGGCGGTGATTTTTGGTGTCGGTCTGAACATTATTCTGAACATCATCCTGAAGGATAAGAAAGAAGAGAAAGCAAGCTAAAAAGGCAATGCAGTTTTATTGAAAACTGCGGGAAGCTTGCGGAGGTCTGCACCAAACAGATATCGTACCAGCCCGGGCCTGTGTGTTAGCCACACAGGCCCGGCTGCGTGTACATCGGGTGTGGCGATCTGATGCTGCCACAGATTTCTGAATGATGAGTATCTTTCCTCTCATAATACCGTATCTTGCTATTTGTGTTTTGCTGTAAACTAAAATATATCTAAAGTTTACAATTGAAGAAGATTTGCAATGCCTGCCCGTAATCTGTCTCGGGTGGCTCTTTTCGCCGCCCTCATGGCAATTTGTTCCTGGATATCCATCCCTGCGCCGGTGCCCTTCACCCTCCAGACCTTCGCTGTCTTTCTTGCCCCCGCTCTGCTCGGTGGCAAGATGGGCACAATTGCGGTGGGAACATATCTGCTGCTTGGCGCGGTGGGTCTACCGGTATTTGCCGGCTTTTCCGGGGGAATCGGTGTCCTGCTAGGTGCCACTGGCGGTTATCTGCTAGGCTTCTTGCTCACTACTCTGGTGGTATGGCTGGCAGAGATTGCCCTTGGCACTTCTCAGCCGGTATTTCTGGCCTCTGCCCTTGTGGGACAGGGTCTGTGTTATCTGTTCGGTTCAGTGTGGTATGCTCTGGGGTATGCTGGTGGTGCTGCGGGATTGCCAGCTGTACTGAGTACATGTGTGATTCCTTTCCTTCTACCCGATACCGCAAAGCTGATCCTGGCCTGGTCCTTGCGTAAGAGGCTGGCCCCCGTTCTGGCCAAAAGCCGCTAAAACATTACTTATTCTACTTCACCTCCAGGAGTATGCACAGATTGGAAGTGCATCCTCCATTCCCTCGGTATCTTGCCCTTTTCTCCACCCGGCCCTGGCGGATCAACTCCAGGGCCCTCTTTATCGTGGAGCGAGAGAGACTTAGATCTTTTGCCATGGTGCCAATGGCGTACCAGCTCTCGCCGTCCTTGTTTGCCCGGTCGTGAAGGTAGACCAGCACCTGCTTGGCCCTGGCGCTCAGTTCCGGGTCATTGTAGATCTCGTTAAAATAGCTCATTTATTGCCCTTCTCCTTCCCTGTACGGTAATCAGCACCCCCTGTCCGGAGGGGAAACGCCCGGCAGATGGCTCTGGTCAGCTCCGCCTTGCTGGCGTAGTAGACCTTCCGGGCGGCCCGCTGGGGCACCTGGTAGGGCTCCCCAAAGGTGATCCCCCACTCCAGGAACAGCCGCAGGCGGGTCTGCATGGGGTGGGTGCCTGTTTTCATGACGATGAAGTGGCCCTTGGGGATGGACTTGAGCTCATCCGGGGTCATGAGAGGCCTCTCAATCATCTGCAGGCTCTGGCTGGTCTCACCCTTCCCCCTGGAGATGGAGCCGCTCATGACGGTGCGGCTGCCCAGGGCCTTGGAGAGCACCTCGGCGGTCTGGCTGTTAGGGGCAAAGCCGCCGAAGATAGTGTCCTGCACATTGTCCATGATGATTTCCGCCCCTTCTTTACATAGTGATAGGTAAGTCTTTGATGTCATCTCCAACTTTTCCCCCACTCCACACCGTGCAAGCAGGTTTCCCCGCACACGGCGTTCCATCAAAACTGAATTTTGCAACTTAAACTACACCTGAAACTAAACACAATTTTCTGTTAAATACAGGGTAGGTCGAGCATTTTTCTGAGACGATTGATCTTAGCCATCTGCTTTTTATCTGGCTTAAGCATGTCCATATAAGCCCTTATCGTTTCTGGCTTTGCTGCGTGAAGCAGCCGATGAACATCAGTTGTTACCAGTACCAAATTGCTATAATGTAGTTTTATTTGCCTTTCTTCAGATTTGACTGGTGGCTGTTCCTCCATTGCCATTACAGCAACTTCATCAGTCGTGCCACCGCTTTCAGTTAGATAAAAGCAGGTTATGTCATAGAGTTTCCCTGCTAACACTGAGACAGCACTCATTTTCTGTGTTCTAACCTTCCCTTGTTCCATAACCTCTATCTTTGCATATATGCCCTTAGGTGTATCCTGTGAGCCTGTGTGCTTACTTCCGCCTGTAACGGAATAGGGTATTTCATAACTACGATTTTTACTTTACCCCACACACGAGCAAATTGCTCAAAAGCCTTTTCGACTTCCTAAAAATGTAGACCCGTACATTCGGATATTCGTCAGAATTTTCATTCATTCTCACCATAGGCATTTTGTAGACCCCCGGCCTAACACTCACAGCCACCTCTGGCTTGCTTTTGCCGTAACGATACAATATGATTGTTGTCGATACAGCGAGTGTATTCAGCCGACTTCACCGAGCTCTTGACCCTACAAGTGCTGTCTTGCAGCGCCAATCGGAGTATCAGGGAAGACGTTTCAGGGCGTTACCCCCTCATTCCATCTATCAAGGTTACAGTTAGGCAAATTACTTTGCCCAGCCATTTTCACACTATACGGTCTGTCGCCTATAGGATTTAGTCCTATAGGATAGTGGTTGTTGGCTAACAAGTCGCGCCGTAGTTCTTCTCCAACTGGGCCAGGGACTGGATGATGGGCACCAGGGTCAGCCGCCGGGAGCGGCCGGCAGAGAACAGGGGCAGAATGTCGAAGGCGGGCATGGTTCCTAGCTCGTCACAGAAAAACACCACCCGGTTGGGCAGCTTCCCATCGTGCTCATCCGCCACGGAGAACAGTTCCCGGCTCAGGGTCTGGATCATCAGCCCGGCCATGAAGTTCTTGGTGCTGTCTTCCTCCGGAAGTATCAGAAAGATAGCGGATTTCCGTGAGGCAAAGCTCTCAGCGTCCATGGCGCTGTCGAAGCAGAGCACCTGCTCCAGCTCCGAGTCCAGGAAGGTGTTCAGCCGGGAGAGCACGGTGGACATGACGGAGGCCATGGATTGCTCGGCGGCGGTGAGGGCGGAGCCGGAGAACCACTTGGCCTTGTGTTCCTCCGGCAGGCGGTCCATGAGGAGCTGGAACTCGTTTTTGCCCGGCAGGATGCTGGGGGCCAGGAGCTCCTGCACCAGCTTGAACACGGACACGATGTGCCTCCGCTCCCGCAGCTCCCCGTGAATCCGTTTGGGCGGCAAATATTCCGCCAGCAGGAGGGTCACGGCAGTGAGCACACCCTCTGCTGCGTCGTAAAAATATTGATTTTGTGCGAAGTTCTCCCCCTCCGGGTTGATGATGGTCTTGGACAGGATTTTGGCGTACTTCTCTGCCTTGGCCCGGGCCGCCAGGTTGGACGGGTCTTTCCGGCACACGTCCATGTAGTGGTTGATCAGGGTGAGCAGGTTGTAGCCATCCGAGCGGGTGGGATTGCGGAGATCCACCACGGACACCTGATAGCCATAGCAGTCCCGGGCAATACCGCCATAATTTCGCGACAGATCCCCCTTCGTGTCCAGGGCTAGGAAGCTCATGCCGCTGGCGCAGGCATATTCCAGATTTGGGTATAGGAAGTAGGCGGTCTTGCCCACGCCAGAGGCACCGATCATGAGGCAGTGGATGTCGTCACAGTCCACCAGGGCCCGGATCCCACCGTGCTTCCACAGTCTCTCCGGAATGGGCGGATGGACGGTTTTCCCGAGCAAACAGAACTCTGGCGGGGCCGGGATCTTTCCCATACAGCCCAGCACCAGCCCCTGCGCGTCCGGGAGCTGCTCCCCCTTCCGCCACAGCGCAGGCTGGAAGGGTACAGAGCGGAAGATCTTCCGCACCTCCACCGGTGTGGCCCAGCGGGCGGTGCCGTGCTGGCCGTCGCCCACGTCCTTGCTCTTGATGCTGTCCAGGCTGCCCCGGTTGGAGAAGGCGGTGATAGCTACCAGGGCACCGAACACTGCTGCCAGCAGGAGAATCAGTATCCAGGTATCGTTACTCACGTGTATCTCCCTCTTTCTGGTCATTCTCTGTGTTTGATCTACCTTCCAGTGTGACCTTCTTGGTGGTCCAGGATGAACCGGGGCCCGGTCCAGCGGCAGAGCGCACCGCCCCCTTGGCGGGCGGTGCGCTCCCAGCCACCGCCGGATAGGCTTACATACTCTGGGCCATAGCGGGGCCGGCCATGGTCTGACCCTGCACCAGGTCGTCGTTCCAGTCCTTATGCACAGGGAGCAGGATACCGCTGTGGTATCCTGCTCCCTGCAGTTCTTCCTGAAGGCGCCTGGCGGCGGCCTGTCCCGGTTCGTCGTGATCCAAGCAGAGCACCACATCATGGAGGTGGGTGTTCTGCTCCAACATCCAGCGCATGGCCTGGCCGCTGGTACCGCACAGGGCCACATAGCTGTGCTCCTGCCAACGGCCCGGATACAGCGTCAGAAAGGATAACAGGTCGACGGGCGCCTCGAACACATAGAGCAGGCCGTCCTGTCCCACGTGGTGGAAGCTGTACTGGGGCCTGCTGCCCTCCGCGTTGACCTTGAAGGACTTGCCCTGGCTGTTGGTGCTCCGCTTGTGGGCGTGGCGGGGGACGCCCTGCTCATCCGTGCCCACAAAGACACAGTTGTGGTATTGGGCATCTTCGTATAGCAGGCCGGCCCGGGCGAAGTGGGTGATCACCTCCCGGCTGATGTGGCGCTGCTTCATCAGGTAGGCGTACACCCGACGCATATCGGTGTGGGACGGAGGAAGGGCAAAGGGCTTAGGCGGCTCCTCCCGCTTTGGCTGCGCGGCGGGATATGCCTCCCCCAATTCATTCCCCAACAGGAGCTCCATGGCCTCCTGATAGGTTGTCCCGTAGTAGTGCTGGACGAAGCTGACCGCATGGCCGCCCTGACGTGCGGCGTGGTCGTACCACTCGCTGCCCCGAACGGTGATGCGGTGCCGCCGCTCCAGCCGGTACTCCCGCCCGGAGCGGAGCAGTTTCTCCCCCCGCCGCCGCAGGAACTCCTCCAGGTCAACGGAGTTGGCCCGCTCCTTCTGCTCGTCGGTATAGTGAATATAGGTTCCCGTGAGAAATCACCTCGGTTTTGGTTGCTGTCTTTCCCTGGATTGTGTAAAATAAAAGAAACAGAATTTGACTGTGCCAGGAGGCTGCCCATGAACAATCAGAATGAAGTTTTAGCCGTCAGCCCAGAGCAGACCTATCACGCCATCCGCAGCTCCATTGTGACTGCCCAGCACTCCGTAGCCAAAGCGGTCAACTCCGCCATGGTGACCGCCTATTGGGAGATCGGAGAGCAGATCTACAAAGCGTGTGGAGAAAATGACCGGGCGGAGTATGGAAGCAGGCTCTTAGAATACCTCTCCGCAAAACTGACTGCTGAATTCGGAAAAGGCTTCAGTGTGCAGGGGCTCCGAAATATGCGCCAGTTCTATTGCACGTTTCCGATTCGCTCCACGCTGTGGAGCGAATTGAGCTGGTCACACTACCGACTGCTGATGCGTGTATCAGATGAGAAGGCACGCGCGTTCTATGCGGAGGAGTGTGCCAAATCGGCCTGGAGTGTGCGTCAGCTGGAGCGCCAGATCAACACCATGTATTACCAGCGGATCCTGGCCAGCCAGGACAAGGCATCCGTCGCTGCGGAAATTCAGCGCAGAGAACCCAAACCTGAGTATGAGAAGATCGTCAAGGATCCCTATGTCATGGAATTCCTTCAGATCCAGCCGGATACCCATGTCTATGAGAGTGATCTGGAGCAGGCCCTTATCGATCACCTCCAGCAGTTTCTTCTGGAACTGGGCCGCGGTTTTTCCTTCGTCTCCCGCCAGAAGCGGTTTACTCTGGACGGGCAGAGTTTCTTTATTGATCTGGTGTTTTACAACTACATCCTCAAGTGCTTTGTACTGATTGACCTGAAAACAGATACCCTGACCCACCAGGACATCGGCCAGATGCAGATGTATGTGAACTACTACACCCGTGAGATGATGAATGAAGGGGACAATCCGCCCATTGGCATTGTGCTGTGCGCAGAGAAGAACGACGCGGTGGTGCGCTATACGCTGCCGGAAAACAACACCCAAATCTTCACCTCTAAGTACAAGACCTATCTCCCCTCTGAAGATGAGTTGAAGCGGGAGCTCCGACTCGACTCCTTTCACAAATTGGACGAATAGTTGAAGTGGGGCTCGGACTGATCCGAGCCCCACTAGTTTTGCTGGCACCAAAGGCAACCCCCGGCTATGCCGGGGGTAAAAAATAGCTTATAGCGAGGAGAAAAGTAGAAAAAGAAAAAACTCCCTGATAAGGTAGAAGTGGTTTGCCGACCACACAACTACGATAACAGGGAGGTCTTCATCGTGAAAGACAAAGACATAAGTAGTTTAGAGCATACAAGTTGGAGGTGTCAATATCACATCGTATTTGCACCCAAATATCGAAGGATGGAGATATATAGTCAGATAAAACAAGATATAGGAGTAATATTAAGAAAACTGTGTCAGCAAAAGGGCATAGAGATTATAGAAGCCAGAGCGTGCCCAGACCATATACATATGTTGATAAGTATCCCACCCAAGTACAGCGTATCACAGATTATGGGGTATTTGAAAGGGAAAAGTAGTCTGATGATATTTGATCGGCATGCAAATTTGAAGTATAAGTATGGAAATCGGCACTTTTGGGCCAGAGGATATTATGTGGATACAGTGGGACGGAATAAAAAGCAAATAGCAGAGTATATCCGAAACCAACTGGCATCGGATCAAATAGCAGACCAGATAGGCCTGAAAGAGTTTGTTGACCCGTTTACGGGTCGCGAGAACAGGAAGGCATAAAAGGAACCCCTTAAGGGGTAGCCCGAGAAAGAAATGCAGTCGGCAAACCTTTCGGGGCCCCTTAAGGGGCTTCGTCCGTATCAGGCCCTTATAGGGCCTACTCAAGCCTCCGGCTTAGCCGGAGGTTTTGACTAGAGGTCATGTGGTCTCCGCTCCGCCTGGATTTTTTCTGCTCTGTGTTAAGACGTCAGCCCCACTTCAAAATCTGCGTCGTAAAGGACAAAAAGTGCTATTAAATGGGCTCTACGTTCAAAAGAGCTCACAGCGTGTCAGTCATAAACCATATTCAAAACAATTGGTTTATTGGAGCATGCTCCAATAAACTCCACGCTTTTTCATCAGCTCATCATACGTACCGGACTCCATGATTCCCTGCTTCCCCACCACAAAAATGCGGTCGGCACGGCGGATCGTGGAGGGGCGGTGCGCAATCAGGAAACAGGTTCGGCCCTTCAGCAGACGCATGGTTGCCTGTTGGATACGACGCTCGGTAGTGGTATCCACGTTGCTGGTGGCCTCATCCAGAATCAGGATAGGCGCCTGGCTTACCAGAGCCCGGGCGATTGCAAGTAGCTGACGCTGCCCTTGGCTAAGCTCCTCTGCTGCACCTGAGATGATGGTATCGTATCCCTGCGGGAGGCGCTGAATAAAACCGTGTGCGTTGGCCAGCTTCGCCGCTTGCATAACCTCGTCCTTTGTGGCCTCCGGCCGGGCATATCGCAGGTTTTCCAATACTGTGCCCCGGAAAAAGGCCGTATCCTGGAGCACCACAGAGAAGCACCGGCCTAGGCTCGCGCGGCTGTATTGCTCCAGAGGAATGCCGTCCAGCCGGATTACCCCTGCCGATGGTTCATAGGCCCGGGTCAACAGATTGATCAGCGTACTCTTACCCGCGCCGGTCTCTCCCACAAATGCAGCCACTTCCCCGGCCTCAACCCGGAGGCTCACATGCTCCAGCACGGACTTCTCCGGCTCATAGGAAAAAGAGACGTCCTCAAAAGCCACCTCTCCCCGTACCGTTTGGGGAGAGACGGCCTCAGGGGCATCTGCTGGCATCTCAGGTTCATCCAGGATATCGAAGAGGCGTTCCGCCCCAGCCACGGCCTGCTGGATACTGGAAAAAAGGGCTGCGATGCTGTTAAGCGGCCGCCCTAACTGCCGGGAATAGCCCAAAAAGCTTACTACCAGGCCAATCCGCACCACCCCGTGAAGGGCCAGCACACCGCCGGTACAGGCAATCAGGGCAAACCCCAAATGGTTGACCATATTTACCAAGGGGCTGAGCAGTCCGGCGCATACCTGTGCTTTTACTGAGGTGGTGCACAGCACTTCGTTTATATGGTCAAATTGCTCCAGCACCTCTGCCTGCCGGTGGTAGAGCTTGACTGTACGTCCGTTGGACAGCGTCTCCTGTACCAGACCGCTCAGGCGCCCCAGCTCATCGGCCTGCCTGCGGTAGAGCGTCCGGCTTCGCTGCGAGATGAGGCGTGTACACAGGGCGATCACTGGTACCGTTGCCAACGCCACCAATGTGAGCAGAGGACTGAGGAAGACCATAATGGTCAATGCGCCCGCCACTGTCAGCAAGCTGGAAAACAGCTGCGTCACAGACTCTGCGGCCACGGTGCTGACATTGTCGGCGTCGCTGACCAGTCGGCTCATCGTATCCCCGTGGGGGTGTCGGTCAAAGTAGGACAGGGGAAGCTTCCCCAATTTGGCAAAGCAATCCCGGCGGATTTGGGTCACCATTCTCTGGGAGATAATCTCCATCCAGCGGCGGCGTCCCCAGTTGCCAAGCCACTGTGCCGCTATCACTCCCACCAGGAGAACCAGTAGCGCCGCCAGTGCAGTTCTGTCCACTCCGCCCACCCGGAAGCAGTCCACCGCCAGCCCCAGCAGATAGGGCACTGCAAGGGATGCAACGGTGGAGAGCACGGTGAGGCCTACCACCAGAATAAGTTCCCTTTTCCACCGGGCATAGAGCGCCAGCAGTCGGCGCACGGTGCCCCGTCCGTTCCTGGCCTTTGCGTGGGGCCCGAATCGCTGCTGAAGACTTCGCCGCTGTGGTGGCAGGGGCGGCCCCCCGGCCGCCCGCCCGCTATGTGCCATCTGTGTTCACCTCCAAAGCCTGGGAGGTCCAGAGTTCGCGGTAGGCAGGGCAGCTGTCCATCAGAAATTCATGGGTTCCCAGCCCTGCCTGCCAACCTTCCTCCAGTACCAGAATCCGATCCATCCCGCTGGCGGCGCGTATTTTCTGTGTAATGAGGAGCACCGCCTGGTTGGGGTTTCTCCCGATGCCGGCGAGAACCTTATGTTCCGTTCCAGGGTCCAGCGCACTGGTGCAGTCATCCAGGATCAACACTGCGCTCTCCCTGAGCAGGGCTCTGGCCAGAGAGAGGCGCTGCCGCTGCCCGCCTGAGAGGTTGGCGCCCCCCTGGTCCAGCCGGGCGCTCAGTCCGCCGGCATCTTTTACGAAATCAGCCGCTTGGGCGGCCTCCAGAGCGGCATAGAGCTGATCTTCCCCCGCGCTCCGGTCTCCCATGGATAGATTGTCCCGAACCGTGCCGGAAAACAGGGCGCTTTTCTGGGCGGCCACCGCCACCTGCCGTCGAATCTGTTCCAGTGGAAGACAGCTTAGCAGCCGCCCGCCCAGCCGTATCTCTCCCAACTGCGGCTCATAGAGCCTGGCACAGAGCCAGGCCAGAGTGGATTTCCCCGCGCCAGTGGGGCCCACCACAGCCAGCCGCTCACCCCGCCGCAGTGAGAAGGAAACATCGCGCAGGGCGGGGACTCCGCTGCCGCCGGGATACGCGAAGGTCACATGCCGCAGTTCCAGCACCGGCTCCTCTGCCCCCATGTGCTCTGGCTGTGCCGGATCTTCTTCCTCCGGAAGCTGAAGCACCTCCTCCACCCGCTGCGCCGAGGTCTGCGCCCGTATGAGAAGTTTGAATACATCCACCAGGGTCATCAGGGAGGTGAGCATCTGGGTCATGTAGGTGACAAAAGCGGATACGGTACCCACCTCCACCTCCCAAGTCCCCGCCGCCCACAGCACTGCAACCGTGCCGAGATTTACGGTGAGGGTGACCAGCGGGGCAAACCAGGCGGATAGCAGCTGAAGGTGAATGCCCGCTTCCTCCAGTTCCGCGCTACACACCTGAAAACGGCGGGTCTCCGACTCCTCCCGTCCCAAGGCGCGGATCAAACGGATACCCCGCAGGAAGTCCTGCACAGTCGCATTGACCTGATCCATGGCATCCCGCACGCGGCGGAAGCGCCGGCTGCTCTGCACCACATAGCCCGCAATGAGCGCCGTCACCGCCAGAACCACCGCAAGGACAATCCAGCTCAAGCCCGCGTCCAGTCCCATGGCGTAGGCTACGCTGCCGACGCACAGGACAGGCGCCTTGATGCCAATGCGCAGGGCGGAGTTTACCGATTTGGCGAGCTGGTCACAGTCGCTGGACATCCTGGTCACCAGAGAACCGCTCCCCACCTGATCCACGCCGCCCTCCGTGAGATGAAGGCACTTGGCAAACAGTCCCCGTCGGAGATCCGCCCCAAACCGCTGGGAAGCCGTCCCGGAGCAGAGATTGCGCACGAGCACGCACACAATGCCGCCTATGGCAGCCCCGGCCATCCAGCCGCCCAGCTCTAGGATGCGGTCTATCTGCCCTGATCGCACGCCCTCGTCGATCATTCGCGCCATCAGCGTCGGCAGCAGCAGTTCACAGTTTGCCTCAATCAGGACAAACAGGAGGGCCGTCAGGCAGTACCAGCGATAGCGTCTGAGATAGCACCAGATGAGGGACAAGATGCTCCCCCCTTTCCCGTAGACACAAGCCGGGCCGCTTCATCGGCCAAAGCTCTGACGGTGTCGAAGCGGCGCGCGGCCCCCAGGACCTTCAGCGCCTCCCGGCGCAGGGTGAGAATCGGCACACCGGCCTTTGCCGCCGCCCGCAGCAGTTCCATATTTTCCTGGTTATAGGCGCCTATCGCAGCACCGCTGTCCACCACACAGGCGGAGCCGCAGGCCGCCGCGATAGCGGCACGCAGAGTGTCCGAGGCCGGCGGAGAGAAACTATCCGCCGTATATCGGCGGGCCGCAAGGGTTTCTGACACTGCACAGTCCACGTCGCACCGCTGGAGAATTCCTGTGGCAAAGGGGATCCCCCGCTTTTGAAGGGCCCGGAAGCAGGGGGCTCCCCTGCCCTCTCCGGGCACCACGAACACGCGGGGGTTCCCCGCCGCGCCGCAGAGCTCTACACTCCCCAGGAGCAGATTGAAGGTGCCGTCGTGAATGCCGTAGAGCTGCCGGATGATGCTGTCATTCAGTACATCCTCCGGCGCGCCGCAGCGGAAGATGGCATTGTCCTTCACCAGCACCACCACATCGGCCAGCTTGGTGGCCAGGTCCACCTCGTGGAGGGAGAGCACCACGGACAGTCCCCGGCCGGCGGTCATTTCCCGGAGGATGTTCAGCAGTTCAATTTTATGGCGGATGTCCAGATAGCTGGTGGGCTCATCCAGGACAATAACCTCCGGCTGCTGGCATAGAGCTCTGGCCAGCAGCACCCGCTGCTTCTGTCCATCGCTGAGTTCGGTAAACCGCTGCTCCCGCAGATCCAGTGCATTCACCCGCTTCATAGACTCCTCCACAATGCGCTGATCCTCCTGCGAGAGCTTTCCAAAATGGTTGGTGTAGGGGTAGCGCCCGGCCGCCACCACCTCCCAGCAGGTCATGAGATCCGGCTCCACCCGGTCGGTGAGCACCACCGACACATGGCGGGCCAGCTCCTTGTCGCTCATCTTGTCCAGATCGCCGCCGCCGATGGTGACCACCCCTCCCAGCTTGGCCAGATGCCGCGTGATGCTGCGCAGGATGGTGGATTTCCCCGAGCCGTTGGGACCGATCAGGCAGAGGATACCCCCCTGCCAGATACCAATGTCAATGTCTTTGATGAGGGGCTGCCGGTGGTAGCCCACCGACAGCTTCTGTGTTTCAAAATACATCAGCTGTTCCTCCTGCGCTTGATCATAAGCCAGATGACTACAGGGGCGCCCAACACCGAGGTGACGGTGCTGATGGTGAGCTCCGTTGGGGCAAACGCCGTGCGGGCAATGAGGTCACAGGCCAGGCAGAATACGCTTCCTGTGAGAAAGGTGGCCGGTATGAGCACCATGGGCCGAGATGTGCGAAAGAGCATGCGGGTGATATGGGGCACGGCGATGCCCACAAAGGAGATGGGACCGGCAAAGGCGGTTACGCAGGCCGACAGGATGCTGGACAGGAGGATCAGTGCCACGCGGAACCCCTTGATGTTGACCCCCATGCTCTTGGCATAGCTCTCCCCCAGCAGGTAAGCCCCCAGGGGCTTGGACAGGAGGAACACCAGAAGCACCGTGGGGAAGGTGATGAGGGCGGATGCCCCCAATGTGGCCCAGGTCAGGCCGGAAAAACTGCCCATCGTCCAGACCGTGAAATTCTGGAGCTGATTACTCTCAGCGAATGTGATCATAAAGTCCGTGCCCGCATCGCAGATGTACCCGATCATCATACCGATAACCAGCAGCATGGCCAGATTCTGCACCCGGCTGGACACGGCCAGCACCAGGGCCATGGCGGCCAGTGCCCCCGCGAAGGCCGCCAGGAAGATCACATAGGGAGAAAAATTCCCCGTTACAATGGGGGTAGCAGCCAGAAGAAAAAAACCCACAAACAGGCGGGAGCCGGACGAGATCCCCAGCACAAAGGGGCCTGCAATCGGGTTTTTGAAGAAGGTTTGGAGCAAGAAGCCTGCGATGGACAGTGCCCCACCCAGAAGCGCCGCACCCAGCAGGCGGGACAGGCGGATCTTCCACAGGATGTTGCCCTCCATAGAGCCGTCGTTGCCCCAGCGGAGAAGGGTAAAAATACGCTCCAGGCTCAGATGAACCGAACCAGTGTTGATGTTCCAGTAGAACAAGACGGCCAGCAGAACCGCCAGAACAGCGAAGCCTACGACATTTCGGGTGCTTTGTTTCATGTTCCTCTCTCCCTCCCGTGCGTTTCCCTGTCGGGAGCCGTCCCCCACTGCGGCAGACGGCTCCCGGCAGGGCCCGACCAAACGGTCGGGCTCCGCCGCTTATTCTGCGGGCAGCTTGTAGAAATAGTGGAGCTGATCCGCGTTTTCCGGATGATAGATGATGGTTGCAAGATCTTCAATCATGGTGGCCACGTCATCGGCCGACTGCCAGTAGTTTTTCTGGATCCCCCAGACGTTGCCCTCTTGGATGGCCTTCATGTCGCCCAGATAGTCGCCATTGGCCAGAATATCGGCCACGGTAGAGACGCTGACGTCACTGGTATTGTCATAGATCAGAATATCGGCATCCACCGCTCCCTGATAGAACTCCTCCACCGTCATCTTGGTATTACCGCCCTGGTCGGGTTCCAGCTCGGCGAAGGGATAGGTGCCGCCGGCCAGCTCCAGCATCTTGTTGACGTAGTCGCCGCCGTTGCGCACATAGACGGTTCCTTTGAAGATATAGGTCTGGAGGATGGAGGGGTGCTCACTCTCCCCGGCCACGCTCTCGGCCACGGCGTTCACCCGCTGCACCTCCTCGTCAAAGTAGGCATCTGCCTCCGCCTCCATGTCCAGCAGGGCGCCCACCAGCTTGACCCACTCCACCCGGCCAAGCGGATGGTTCTCCAGATGCTGGCTGTCCGCGATGTAGGGGATGCCCAGCTCATCCAGCTTGGCCAGCACCTCGTCACTGCCGTGCATGGTGTTTGCAGAAATCAGGATGATCTGAGGGGCGGCGGCGCTGATGAGCTCATAGTCGGGGGCGGAGTTCTTGCCCACGTAAGTGGTGGTGCCGTCCTCCATCTGCTGAGCCACCTGCTCGATGTACCACTTGTCCTTATCGGTGGTCACCAGACTGACCTTATCCAGCGCCCCGATGGCATGGAACAGGGTGGCATGGGTGGTGGAAAAGCAGCCCAGCTTGGTCAGCGGAGCCTGAAGCACCGTCATGTCCCCCGTATCATCCGGGACTTCGCCCCCCTCTGGCAGCCACAGGAACTTCTGGCCCGCACCGTCAGTGATGATTTTGCAGCCGTTGGCACAGTAGTCCACCGAAAAATTGTTGGCGTACTGGAGCTCCATGCTTCGCACGACGGTCAAGTCGTTTTTATCCATTGCAGTTGTCTCCACCACGGGAGAGGGGGTGGTGCTCTCCTGAACGGCCTGCTGACCGCAGCCCGCTGCGGTCAGCAATAGGGTGACGGCCAGGCAGAGCCCCGCCATCCGGTGCAGATGTTGTTTCATTCCAATTCCTCCTCATGATATGGGTTTTCTCTATCTGGAAACGTGTTCTGCCACGTATTCCACAACTCCAGCTTCCCCTCCAGTCGGCAGGCGTGCTCCAGCATCTTCCGGTGCATCTGGCAGTCCAGCTGAGAAAAGCCGGCCAGCCGGGCGGCAGGACATCCCCCGCCGCAGAGCCCAAAGGCAGGGCAGCGGGTACATACCTCCGGCGGCTCCAACCCGGGGCAAGGCCGCTGCGGCGGCCATGCCCCCGCATCTGACTGCCCCAGAAGGCATCCATCCACGCCGGCCAGAGCGGAGCAGGGCCACAGGCAGCCGTCCGGAGTCACCGCCAGAGAGCGGCCCGTCTGGGCATTGCAATAGCAGTCTCTCCGCCGCCCTGTGCGCAGAAGCAGGCGCAGCCGCTCCAGTTCCTTGAGCCGCACCGGCCGACCAAGACCGGCCAGCTGGTCGTATCGTGCCAGTAGGCGGCTCATGCCCTCCTCCAGCGCCTGTGGAGAAGGAAATAGCTCCGCCCCCGCGCCCCGGCCCTGGGGCCGCACCAGGTCCAATCCTACTCCGTGGATATTGCCGCACCAGAGCGCAAACTCCAGCAGCCGATCCAGGTTCTGCACATTGACTGCCGTTACCACTGCGGTCAGATTGACCACCATACCGGCCTCTGCCAGAGCCTGAAGCCCCTGAACTGCGGCCGGGAAGGAGGGGGAGCCCCCGGGGAAGAAACGCGCGGCGTTGTCCGCGGCTACACCGTCCAGACTCACACCTACCGCTACCTGTCTTGCCTTCAGCTCCTGGCAGAGCTCCGGGGTAAGCAGGGTGCCGTTGGTCTGAAGGGAGGCTTGGATCTGCCGCCCGGTGGCCCGCCCGAAGTCCAGCACCTGCGCCGCCGTATCCCAACAAAGCAGGGGCTCCCCGCCGGTAAACTGAATATGCAGGCTCCCACCCGGCGGGCAGGCCAGGGAGACCGCTTTTACTGCCAGCTCCGGCGGCAGATCCGCCCCCGCCGGTTCTCCCTCAGCGTAGCAGTAGGCGCAGCTCAGATTACAGCGGTTGGTAAGGCGCAGAACCAGGGTGTCCAGCCCCGCCTTCATTGGTATCCATCCTCCATGACGCCCTCCATGTCCATATAGATGCGCTGGATGGCCCGCAGCTCCTCCTCGCCCGCCTGCCACATGCCCCGCTGGTAAGCTTCCAGGAATCGCTCGCTCATCTGGAGCACCGCTGCGTCGTTGACCTGCTCCATCCACTGCCGGGTTTCCTTATCCAGGAGGAACTGCCGGGCCATGGCGTCATACATCCAGTCAGACGCCACCTCTGCGGACGCGTCCCAACCGAAGAAGGTGTCAAAGGTGGTGGAGAGTTCCTGGGCGCCCTTGTAGCCGTGGCGCTTGAGCCCCTCCAGCCATTTGGGGTTGAGAATACGGCTGCGCATGACCCGGGCCAGTTCAGTCTCCACGTCGGAGGTCTCCGGCCTGGCGGGGTCGGCGGTGAGTCCCGCCACGGAGACAGGCTTCTGACCGCTGCAGTCCCGGACGCAGGCAATCAGGCCGCCATGGTAGCTGTAAAAGTCATCGCTGTCCAGCATATCGATCTCCACCGAGGACTCGTTTTTGATGGTCACCCCCACAGAGGAGAGCCGGCTGCGGAACAGCTCCGGCATGGCCTGTCCGTGAAAGCGGCTGCTGTATCCGTGGGCGCTCCAGAGGGTATAGATCTGGCTCAGGTCTGTCCAGCTCTCCCAGTTCTGGCTGTGAATTGCCTTGCTCACTCCCGCCCCATAGGTGCCGGGCGGGCAGCCGAACACCCGCAAAGTTGCCTGCTCCGCCGCCTCGTTTTTGCTCAGGCCCTGGGCGACCAGCCGCTCCCGCTCCTGGTCGGTATGTTTTTTGATAAAGTTCTGCTCCGGGCTCTCGTCCAGGCTGGCCACAGCCAACACCGCCCGCTCCACCAACTCCACCACATTGGGGAAGGTATCACGGAACAGGCCGCTGATGCGTAGCACAGTATCGATGCGAGGACGGCCCAATTCCTCCAGAGGGATGGGCTCTACCCCCACCACCTTGTCGGTCTGCCCCAGATAGAGGGGACGCACACCCATCAGGGCGAACACCTCTGCGATGTCCTCGCCATGGGTTTTCATGCACTCGTCGGAGTAGACCACAATGGCCACGCTCTCCGGCCAGGGCTCCCCCTTCTGAGTGCGGTAGGCCGCAATGGCCTGCTCCGCCAGTGTCTGCCCCACCGCCCAGGCGGCCCGGCTGGGGACGGCCGCCGGATCGATGGCATAGAAATTCCGGCCGGTGGGCAGGATGTGGACATTTCCTCGGGATGGGCTGCCTCCGGGCAGCGGCGGAATGAACCGCCCCTCGACGCCCGCCAGCAGCAGCTCCATCTCGTCCGTGGTCTGGCACAGCCGGGGCACCACTTGACGGCATACAAAATCCAACGTCCCTGCCAATGGAGCTGTGTCTCCCGGAAAATCCTCCGACGCCAGAATCCCTGCCACCGAATCGGGCCGGTACCCCTGTCCCGCCAGGCTGGAAAAGAGCCGGCGCGCCGTCTCCACCGCTCCGTCGCGGATGCGCAGGGCGGTGCGCCCGTCGGGGAAGATACGCTCTGGCGCGGCCCGCAGCTCCCCCGGCTCCCAGCCCTGAGCCAGCAGGATGCTATCCTCCAGAGCGGGCACTCCGCCGTTGGGCACCCGAACCAGGGCCCGCGCCAGATTGTCCAATTGCGTCCCCTCGGGGGCCTGCCCATAAATATGCAGCCCATCCCGCACCAGAGAGGTCTTGATGCGGCTCACCCAGCGGTGGAGACACCCCACGCCCGTCTCCGGGTCTGCCTCCAGATCCGCCCGGCTCAGCTTTAGATCTGTGGCCACCTTCAGTTCCTCCGCCAGCGTAAAAATTCGCTCCAGAAGCGCCGGCACCTGGGCGGGTCTGGCCTGCCTGGCGTGATAATAGCCGTCAATAGCCTCATCCAGATCTGTGAGCCCGCCATAGGTGTCCGAGTCATCCATGGAGGGGATCAGGTGGTCGTGGATGCAGGCGTAGGAGCGCCGCTTTGCCTGCATGCCCTCACCCAGTATGCTGATATTGTAGATGTACAGATGGGGTATGCCGCCGATACAGATGTCTCCAAAGCAGCCGGAGGACAGCCCGATCTCCTTGCCCGGAAGCCACTCCAGGGTGCCGTGGGTGCCCACATGGAGCACCGCATCTGCCCCAAACACCTCGTCCACCCAGCGATAAAAGGCCAGATAGGAATGGGGCGGTGTGCTGTCGGTGCTGTGGTAGAGCTCCTCCGCCTGTTCCGGGGCGGAGCGCAGAGGCTGCAGCCCCACGAAAAGGTTGCCGTTGCGGATGCCTGGGATAATGATCTGTCCGCCGGATACCATGACGGTACCAGGGGCGGGCCCCCAGCTCTCCTTCATCTGCGACCGGGTCTCGGGGTTGAGGCGGTCAAACCACGCTTGATACTGCGCCGCCGGCACCGTTGCCGCCGCCCGTTCCAGCGCGGCCTCCGGGGAGAGCCACCGGCTGTCGTTGGTCACCGCAGCCCGGATGCGGTCGATGATCTCGGCCCCATCCGTGAAGGGGTGCTCCGTCTGCAGACCCCGCGCCTCCAAAGCGCGGATCACCCGGAATACCGTCTCCGGCGTGTCCAGGCCATGGGCGCTGCCGATGGTGTCGTTTCGGGGCGGCATGTTGTGGAGGATAATGGCCAGCTTCTTCTCCGCCATGGGCTTCCTGGCCAGTCCCGCCCATCGGCAGGCCAGCTCTGCCACCCGCTCCACCCGGTCAGGCAGAGGACGGCATACCTTTCTCCCGTCTGCCACCCGCTCTGTCACCGCATAGGGCACGGAAATGAGCTGCCCGTCAAACTCCGGCTGGTAGACGCACACGGGCAGGGAGACCAGATCCAGCCCCCGGATGTCCCGGCGGTATTCATCCGCGCTGAAATAAGTGGTAAGGCCCTGAATCACCGGAAGGCCCCAGTCCTCAAATACGCTGGAGGGAACCTGACCCGCTCGCGCCTCGCGTCCGGACAGGGTGGTCAGGCTGAAGCCGTAGGACACCACCAGCGCTGCCGGGATGGGTGTGCCGTCTTCCCTTCGGTAAGCACGCTCCATCCGGTAGAGCATGCCCCGTTCCGCCCCATGGTCGGCCGCAAAAGAATCCGCCAAGGCGAAAGGGACGTACCCCCGGGCCTGGATCGCGCGCAGCAGGGCGTCCACGTGCTCCAGATTTCCGGTCTTGGCATAATGGTCATGGATCAGCACACCGATCACCGGCCGGGTCTCTGCGGCCATCTGCGCTCGGTAACGCTCTTCGGACTCCGGCGGCAGAAAGCCCTCCAGGGTATACACACCCTGCCCTCGGGGAGGGGTCGGGGGGCGGAGCGGATAGCCGCCTCCAAATCGCCCGTTGACAGCGCAGAGCATCAGCTCCTCCAGATCCTCCGGGCTTCCGGCCTGGTAATAAGCGTCCAGCGCGGCGTAGAGCGACGGCTCCAGGCCCAGTTCGGGGAGCAGCTCGGCCAGTTCATCCCCCATGGTGGAGGTAAAATAGACCGGTCGCCCCTCCAGCGTTTTCCAAAGCCGCGAAAAACAGCAGAGGTTCTGGATAGAGCCGTGGGAAGCCAGAAAGGCCATATCCGCCCGCGCAGCGTCATCCAAAAGCGCCCGCTCCAGTGCGGCATCAGCGTTGACCTCCCGCACAGAGTAAACCCATCCCTCCACTAAACCGGGATACCGGCGCTCCAGCGCGGTCAGGGCCTGGGGCAGGGCCCAGAGCCGATATTCATTCATGAGCACAAAAAGCAGCTTTACCATAAAAGCCTCCTCAACCCGCCGCCGGACTGTGTCCGCGTACCAGCTGCGCCAGGGGCCTGGCCCGCAGCTCCTCCACCCGGTAGCAGGGCGCACCCATCTCCTGAGCCAGCCGGGCCGCCAGCCCTAGGGAGACAAACTGACGCTCTGTATCGATAACCACGGCAGGAATGTGGGACTCAGCTACCCTCCTGGCCGCCTGAATGGCCTCCTCCACCGGGTCTCCGCCCCGACTGAAATTGGCCCGCCCGTCTGTGATTAGGACCAGCAGCGGCAGGGACTCCTTCATCCGGCGGCGCTGGAGCTCCAGGAGGCGGCGCGCCTCCTCCAGTCCGGCCGCCAACGGGGTACGGCCGCCGGTGGGGAGAAATTGCAGCTCCCGCTGGGCCAGCTCCACACTGCGCGTAAGCGCCAGCAGTGTGGACGCCTCTCCGCCCCGGAAGGCCACCAGCCCTACCCGGTCGCGCCTTTGGTAGGAATCCATCAGCATGGAGAGCACCGCCTCCTTGACCTCTTTCATCCGCCGGGCCGCCCCCATGGAGCCGCTGGCGTCCACGGCAAACACGATATCCGCGCCGACACGGCTTTCCCGCACCTTCACCCGAAAATCAGAGGGCAGAAGAACCAGCCCAGCCGCTCCTCCTCCGCGGACCTGCTGGTAGGGTGCGGCGGCCCTCAGCGTAGCGCCTATCGCCAGATCCTCTGCCTTTCCCTGTGGAATGCGGTCGCCCACGGCCCGCCCCCGCCGGGTGGCGGAGCGGGTCTTGCTGCGCCGTCCGCTGCCTCTCCGAGCCAAGCGGTCAGCCCGGCCCGTGAGCAGGGCGCGCACCTCATAGACCTCTTCCCCCTGCTCCAGCCTTTCCCGGGACTGGCCCTGCTGAGAATGCGGTGCAGGAGGCTGTGCCCTGTCCGGCGGTAAATCTTCCGCCGGAGGCTGGACGTCCTCCACTGAACCTCCTCTGTCCCGGGAGCTGCTGTCCGGTTGCGGCTCCTGGGGGGCTGGCGCCTCCGCCTTCCGGGATGGCGGCGTTTCGCACCCCTCCCGCCGACGGTGGGGCAGGGCCAGCTCCGCCGCCGTATGGAGATCGTCCATGTTTAGATATGTCCGTCCCGCAAGTGCGGCCAGAGCACGGGCTGTGTGCAGAATGGATAGCTCCGCCCGGTGCCCGGCGGCATTGGCCTGCCGCGCCAACAGACAGGCCGCCTGCTCCTCCGCCTCTCCCACAGATACCTGCGGCAGGAGCGCACGGGCGGAGGCCACTGTCTCGGACAGCCGCGCCTCCTGCCTGGCCCATTGGGCGCGAAATCCGACGGGATCTGTCTCAAAAGCCAGAGCGCGGCGGACCACCTCTTTCCGGGACTCCGGCTCTGTCTCTCCGATTACCGCAACATAGATGCCAAAGCGGTCCAGCAGTTGAGGCCGAAGGATCCCCTCCTCCGGATTCATGGTTCCTACCAGAGAAAATCGGGCGGGACAGGTATGGGAAATGCCGTCCCGCTCCACCCGGCACACCCCGCTCTCCAGGGTGTCCAGCAGGGCACCGCTCAGAGCGGCGGGAAGCAGATTGATCTCATCGGCGTACAGCACTGCCCCGTCGGCCCGAGCCAGCAGACCGGGTTGGAATTGCCGCCGGCCAGTGCGCACCGCCGTCTCCAGCTCCACGCCGCCCAAAAGCATGTCCTCCGTGGTGCTCACAGGTAGCTCCACCAGGTGTACGCCCTCCAACCCACCCATGGCCCTCACCAGGGTGGACTTAGCCGTCCCTTTTTCTCCGCACAGCAGTACGCCCCCGATGCGGGGCTCCACAGCCAGGCAGAGAAGCGCCTGCTTTGCCCGCTCCTGACCCACCACGGCGGAGAAGGGATATCGGGCTCTATCCATGGAACAGTTCCCCCCAGTTAAGTTCGGCGCCGCCCCCCTGCTCAAAGGGAGCCCGGCGCAGCCGGTGGGGCAGGGCCAGCTCTGCCGCCTGCCGCAGATCTCCCTCGGCTGCCTCCTGTCGTCCATCCAAGGCGGCCAAGGCCCGTGCCGTCTTGAGCATGGTGATGTCCGCGCGGTGGCCGTCCACCTGGAGCGCAGTGCAGACACGCGCCACCGTGTCAAAGAGCGCCTCGGGAAGAGCCACTTGAGACAGACGGTCCTGCGCCGCCGCGATGCGCCGCCGCAGTTTCTCCTGCTCTGGCTCATAGAACGCACAGAATGCGGCTGGGTCTGTCTCAAAGGCCAGCCGCCGGCGGACGACCTCCTTGCGGGCCTCCGCTTCCGGCTCGCCGTGCACCTCCACCATCAGGCCGAAACGATCCAACAGCTGGGGGCGGAGATCTCCCTCCTCCGGGTTCATGGTGCCTACCAGAATAAAGCGGGCCGGGTGGCTGTAGGAGACCCCCTCCCGTTCCACGGTATTTACCCCCATCGCGGCGGAATCCAGCAGCACATCTACGATGTGGTCCTCCAACAGGTTGATCTCGTCTACATAGAGGATGTTCCCATTTGCCTGAGCCAGCAGCCCGGGCTCAAATGCCTTCACCCCTTCTTTCAGCGCCCGTTCCAGATCCAGAGTACCCACTACCCGATCCTCTGTGGCGCTTACCGGGAGCTCCACCACCCGTCTTCGATAGCGTGCCGTATGTCTGTCCGGTTTGGTGCGGCATTCATCACACAGCATTTCTCCGTCTATTCTGCAGTGGAAGGGGCACCCCTCGGTTACTTCCACCTCATCCATCAGCGCCGCCAAACCGCGTACCGCTGTAGACTTGGCCGTCCCTTTCTCTCCCTGGATAAGCACACCGCCGAGGCGGGGATCTACCAAGTTAAGTAGCAGCGCGGTTTTCAGTTTCTCCTGTCCTACGATTGCCGCAAAGGGATATTCATATCGTTCCATTGGGCATGACCCGCCTTTCTCCATCAAACTGCATGTACCATAACATATAAAAAGCCGGGATTGGAGCATGCTCCAATCCCGGCATATGCCTGCAAACAATCCACCTCGCCTATGGGAAGGGGATTCCTCTGCCGCACACTGGCTCCTGAGATCCGAAGAGCATTTCTGTGCACGCAGCAGGCAGGTTTTCTGACTCATGCATCCTCATCCTCGCCGCCTTCCCGGTATTCTCTACCAGTGGCATTCTTGGCGGGACTCCGCAATTACAGCAGCGGCCCTGTGCGGGAGTTTCACCCGGCTTCCCTTTTCTGTCCTCTCCCGAAGGAGAGGGCACACCTGTGCGCTTGCTATTTTACTTTTGATATCTTGATTGTATTCTCCATTTCATTCATTGTCAATTGCTAATTTCTTTTTAGATGGATTTCGCCAGCTCGAGAATGGGCGAACAGCATATTCGGCCTGTCACAGGCGTCCATCAAATATCTTTTGCAGGCGGACATCATAATCCGCTTTTGACCAGAAGTTGTCAGGTGTATTCACTCGTAGAAATTATGGACCAGGAGTGCCAGTTGTCGCAGCCACGTGCGCTGTTTTCAGCGTAGTGCATGACGCGTACATTTGGGCAGTGTTGAGCCGCGTGGGAGGGGAGTTTCAATAAGAGGATATACGGCAATCTAGCACTCCTTAGGACAACATCAATTTCAGAGGATATAGGCTCGACATCAGCAAATTGCCGCTGCCGCAGACCATTTCACAGGACGTTGTGTTAGAAAAGTGTTAGAAACGCAAAAAACAAGTGGTCGAAAAAGTGAAAAAAAGTACCGCATTCCAACGGAATACGGTACTTTTATGGTTGCGGGGGGAGGATTTGAACCTCCGACCTCCGGGTTATGAGGTGAGATTTCCTCATTTTACCTTTTATCACAGCTTCTCATAATCCCTGATATTTCAATGCTTTGCGGGTTTACTCTTGCCGTAGCCTTTCATAGACTGCGGCGTTTTTTCATGTCCTTGTGCGCCAAATGTGCGCCAAAACAGATGATTGGGCCGGCTGAACAGGGACATTTCATGTTTCCTCACAAGGCCCTCTGGTAAAAACAGAGAAAAGCAATTTATTGAGTTACAGACTACTCATATTTATTGTGAAAATATTGTATATTCTGACCTTTTGTGAAATTTATTTACAGATTTCCGGTCGTAGCGGTTCGCACCTGCTCCTAGCGGCATATTGTGCAAAAATTTATGCGCATTTCTTTATTAATATAGTATAGGTTGCGGACATTTGCCCTAATAGATATAATAATATTAGAGGACGCGAACGCGCGTTCGACTTCATGAAAGGGTGTGTTAAAATGCGAATGAGAACGATTGACCAGGCCGCCGAGTATGTCAGGGCCATTGACCCGGACACAGCTTTGACCAAGACGGCAATCAGACGGAAGGTGATTGCAGGGGAAATCCCCAGTTCAAGAGCAGGGCGGAAATATCTGCTGGATCTGGACAGGCTGGAGGAGTTCCTGTTTTCCCCGTCGGATGGTGCTGCGGCTTTGAGGGGGTGAGCACATGGCAGAAGTAAAGAAGATGGCCCACTCCAGTGCTGCAACACCGGAGCAGGCCGGGCGGGAAAATCACTGGAAAGGCGACGTTTCCCACCAAAAGCATACCACCCAGGGCCCCGGCGGTCAACGGAAAATTGCGGATCTTCTCAGCTATGGGCAGGAGAACGCAATTCCACGCCGTCACCTGGAGAAGCTGACCGGGTTAGATGGGCGCACGGTGCGCCTGATGATCGAGCGGGAGCGGCACGAAGGGGTGCCCATTCTGGCGGATAATGTCACAGGCTACTATCTACCCGCCACAGAGCACGAAAGGGCCGCCTGCGTCCGCTCCATGCGCCACAGGGCCGGTGAGATTATGAAGTCCGCCCGGGCCATTGAACGGGCAGAGGGGTGATACCATTGGGTGATCCCCTCAACTATTTACTTGAACTCGGCTTTACGCTGGACGATGTGGAGTCGCTGAGAAGCCGAAACGATTTCACTTACCAGGAGATGGCGGATGCTGCAAAGGCCATTGTGGACAGGGGCGGTAATCCTTTGGAGGCTTTTGGCCCGCGCCCCACGGGCTGGGAGAGGCCGATCCCCTTTGAGGAAATCCAGACCCCGGATTTCCCGGTGGATGCGCTTCCCGGCCCGCTGGGGGCCTTTGTGGAGTGTCTGGCCGAGAGCACACAGACCCCGGAGGAGATGGGCGGTACTTTGTCGCTCGGCGTTCTGGCAACGGCATTTCAGAGAAGACATGAGGTTGAAGTTACCCGAGACTGGCAAGAACCGCTTTGCCTCTACACCTCTGCGGTTGCACCCCCTGGTGAGCGAAAGAGCGCGGTAATCTCTGCGCTGAATAAACCAATCTATGAATATGAGGCCGAGGTCAGAACGGCAGAGGCCGCCGAGATTGCGCAGAACCAGACCGAGCGAGCTTTGCTGGAAAAGGCCCTGGAGGCGGCCAAGAACAGCGCCGCCAAAAACAAAACAAACTTCGAAGAAATGCGGGAGGAAGCCCTGGAGCTGTCCGCGCAGCTTGCGGAGTTTAAGGACAAGCACCCCTTCCGACTCCTGGCAGACGACACCACGCCGGAGAAGCTGGTGGATATTATGGACGCACAAGGCGGCTGTATTACTGTGTGCTCCGCAGAGGGCGGGGTATTTGACAGCATGTCGGGGCGATATGAAAAGGGGGCCAATTTTGATATATACCTAAAGGGCCATTCTGGTGATCCGATTACCGTTGACCGGATCGGGCGGAAAGCAAACCACATAAAAGCCCCGCGCCTGACCATGATGCTGACCATCCAGCCGGACGTTTTGAACGGCGTAATCGGTAACTCCACATTCCGGGGGCGCGGGTTGTGCGGGAGATTCCTGTATGCTGTCTGTAAATCAAAAGTAGGACACCGGGCAATTTCCCCGCCGCCTATTCCTGACAACGTGAGGGAGGAATACCGGGCGTTTGTGCGCCGGATCCTGAGTAATCAGGGGAGTGGTATTATCCGGCTCTCCCAGGAGGCTGACGAGATACGCAAGAGCTATCAGGAGTACATAGAGAAGAAACTGGGCAACGAATGGGAGTTCATGCGAGACTGGGGGGGCAAGCTTACCGGGGCCGTTGTCCGCATCGCGGCATTGATGCACGCCGCCGAGTGCATGGGAAACCCCACAGAAATCCCCATTAGTGCAGAGACGATGGCCGGAGCAACCAGACTGGGGGAGTTTTTTTCCAGCCATGCAGAGGCCGCATACCAGCTCATGGGGGCGGACGAGAGCCAAGCGGATGCAAAGTATATTCTAAAGCGGCTGTCCTCTGCCCAGTTGAGCAAGGTAACCCGCTCGGAGCTGACCCGGCTATGCCGTGGGAAATTTGGTAAAGCGGAGGACATGGAAGCAGCCTTGAATATTCTGGTAGAGCGCAGATACCTCCGGGAAATTGAAACCGATGTCGGGTATAACAATCGGACGCAAACAGCATATTTTATCAACCCGGCTATAGCTGGAAACGATGGAAACAATGGAAATGATGCGGCATAAATTCCATCATTTCCATGCTTTCCACAGGATACGCAGGATAAAAATCAAAGGAGACGGCGAAACAGTGAATGACCCTATATACAACGTATTGGTGAAGATCGCGCAGGCATTGGAAGAAATTGCGGAGCATCTGGAGGTAATCAGCAACGAACTGAACGGAGATCCCAATGGGTAGAGCAAGCCAGCGCAAGGGCCGTGCGGGTGAGTTGGAGCTTGCCCAGCTCCTCCAGGGGTACGGGTACGATGTGCAGCCGGGGCAGGCTGTGAGCTATGGGGCCACGCCTGACCTTGTGGGCCTCTCTGGTGTCCATATTGAGTGCAAGCGCAATGAGCGGCTGAACGTGCCGGAGGCAATGGCCCAGGCCGTCCGGGATGCTGACCGCTTCCGGGATGGAGCGCCCGCTGTGTTCCACCGCCGCAACCGCTCCGGCTGGCTGGTGACCATGCAGATATGTGATTGGATGGAAATGTACCAAAAAGCGCAGAAAATAGACACATAAAAAAGAGCCGCCGAAGCGGCCCCGTGTGGGAGTGTGAACCTGTCACCCACATTCTACCACGAAAGGGGCGGCAGGACAATGACCAACGAGGAGCTGGTGGCGGTGATCCGAGCGGGAAAACGGGACAGGGTCATGGAGCTGTGGGGACAGGTGCGGCGCTTTGCGCTCCAGCAGGCCCGCCGGTGGGTGTATCTGGGCCGGGGTGGTGTGACACTGGAGGACTTGGAGCAATCGGCCTTCCTGGCGCTCCTGGACGCGCTGGAGGGCTGGAGAGCGGAGGCGGGGCAGTTCCTCACGTGGTACGGGCTGCGGCTCAAAGCGGCGTTTACAGAGTCCACAGGGCAGCGCACACAGCGCGACCGCCTAGACCCGCTTGACCGGGCCCTCAGTCTGGAGGCACCAGTCGGAGACGAGGACGATACCCTCACCCTGGCCGACGTAATACCAGACACACAGGCGGCGGAAGTCCTGGAGGGTGTCGGAGTATGGGATACCCTTCACAGGGCCGTGGAGGGGCTTCCAGAGGGCCAGAGAGAGGAAATCCAGCGGCGGTATTGGATGAACCAGACCACGGCGGAAATCTCGGCGGCTACCGGCGTACCGGAGAAGGAGGTGCGCAAGCTGGAGGCGGCAGCCCTGCGGGCGCTGCGTCACCCCAGGGTGTCCAAAACGTTGCGGGACTATCGGTAAAGCCGTGAGGAGGCCGCGAAGATCCTCACATTTTACAGGCCCTAAAAAAGGGGGAACGAACTCCGGAGGAACTCCGAGATTTCCGAGCCCCTAAAAAGGGAACGAACAACGAGCGAAGCTAGAGCGAACCCTGAGCATCCGGTCATTTCAGACACCCTAAAAAGGCCCCCCCTTCTTCCGGAGCGGGGGACATGACCGGAGGGAACGGCGGGGGCAGCCTTTTCCCACTCTGAGCAGATCCACAGAAAAAGGGGCCGCCCGTGTGGGCAGCCCCTTTCCTTCACCTGCACAGCCCCAGAGCCAGCCGGAAGCCGTTTATAAAGCCCTGGCACTCCATAGCCACCCCGTAGCTATCCACGTCCACATCGTCGCCCACAGCGTCCACCAGGGCGCGGCGGGTGTGTTCTGTCTCATTCCTGCGCTGGTAGTAGTCGCACAGGCTGGGGCCGTCCATCGTGTCCGGTTCCTCGCTGCTGGCGGCATGGTACAGCGCGGTTAGTAAGTTATCATCCATCTGCTAGGCTCCTTTCCTCTGCGTCATGGAAGCCCTGCTTCCAGGCGGTTATGATCCACCGGCGGCATACTCGGAGAATATCCCGCACCGCAGGGCTATTGTCCCTCCGTGTGATCAGCTCGTCCATTTTAGCAAGTGAATCCTCCAGCGCGTCGGTGTCTTGCTCCAAGCCGTCTTCGTAACTGAGGTTGAAGCCCTCTACCCATGCGGCCGTGGCCTCCCGCTCTCGCTCCATCAGCTCTCGCTCGGCAAGCTGCTCCTGGTAGGCTGTGAACGCCTCCGGTGTGACGGGGAATGTAATCATACCGCCACCGCCTCTCTGCATTTGGCTATGGCAGCTTGCAGCTTGGCAATCACGGAATCTACATCCTCACCGAGCACACGCCGATACATATCCGGGTTTTCCAGGCGGCTTTTTAGACAGCTAACGTGCCAGTCATAATCACTCATCAGATGCAAGTCTATAATGGGAATGGGCCCCAGTGCTTCATCCTCAATTGCGCCCGTGATTGGGTAGTTCTGCCCGTCGATTATCATATCCATTGGTATCTCCTCCATCTTGAAATCTGGAGGGGGCCGTGGTACAATGCCCTTGACCCCCTCCGGGGTGGTTGTGGGCTCTTATACGGCGCTTGTGGAAGGGTGGCCGTGTAAGGGCTCTTTCATTTATGCCACGCAGAAGCGGCGGGTGGTGCTGGTACGGGTGAAGCGGGCCGCCACCTCCGGCAGGGCCGCTCTCAGGGCCGTGGTGTCGATTCTGGCGGTTTTGACGGGCTTCCACGTCACCGTGTACTCTCCGGCCTTAATGGCCTCCTGTGCGCCCATGTGGGCCTTGATAGCGTCCCGGATGCCCTCGGCCTCTGTCTGGGCCTCCTCAATCAACTGCTGGAGCTGGCGCAGCTCCCGGATCTTCATTTCTAGTTCGGCAGTGCTCATGCTGTTTACCTCCTTGTTTTCTGGTGGGCCTGGCGGCGGTGGGCGTTACCTGCACCCTCCCGGGGGTGACTGACGGTATCCCGTTCCGCTCTTGCGTGGTGGTCTTGATTCTATCGTCCACCTTCGCCTGTCCCTCTTGACATTATGAATTATAGCATATATACCGGTAGATATCAATCGGCGGAATGTACGAATGTCTACCGGTAGATTTGTGGAGATTGTATCTACCGGTAGGTTGCTTTTTGTGATATAATACAGACATGATGGGAGAGGTGCCGGAAATTTCCCGCCCCCCAGGAAGGAGGCCAACATGGGAGAAAAGACAGAGGCCCAAAAGCGGGCACAGAAGAACTACATTGAAAAGTTTGCACGGGTAGAAATTAGAATGACCCCGGAGCGGCGCAGCGCCGTCCAGGCCCACGCAGAGGCCCAGGGAGAGAGCACCACGGGCTTTATCAACCGGGCCATAGACGAGACTATGGAACGGGATAAAGCCGCTGGTGGGGCCAAAGAGGACGGAACATGAAAAAGCCGCCCCTGGTGCAGCGAACACCAAAGGCGGCAAGAGCGATTCAGACCCGACAAAAGAATCAAAACCGCGTCCTTATTGTACCATACCGGGCGCGGATGGACAAGGAGGATTCTATGGCAAATATCAAGAGGATAGACGGCAAGACCGGCACCAGCTTCAAGATCACCGTCACAAAGGGCCGGGATATGACCGGGAAGCAGATCCGGCATTATAAGACCTGGGCACCAGAGCGCCCCATGACAGAGCGGCAGATGGAGAAGGAAGTGCAGCGGGTGGCCTTTGAGTTTGAGCGGGAAATCGAACTGGGTTTCCAGGCTGACAACCGCCAGACCTTCGCCGAGTATGCAAAGTATGTGCTGGAGCTGAAGGAGCGGGCCGGGGATAAATACCGCACCCTGGAACGGTATGGGGAATTGATGGAGCGCATTATACCAGCAATCGGCCACATAAAGCTGGTAGACCTCCGCCCGCAGCACCTCAACGCCTTTTACAAGGCCCTGGGAGAGGACGGGGTAAGCCGCAGAGCTGACAAGGCCCACACGGTTGTCGACCTCTCGGCCATGCTCAAAAAGCAGGGGGTGAGCCGGGCAAAGGCCGCAGAGGCGGCGGGGGTGTCTCCTGCTACAATCACGGCGGCCTGTCAGGGGAAGCGGGTTGAACTGCCCACCGCCCAGGCAATCGCCCAAGTGCTGGGGCAGGATGTGGGCAAGCTGTTCCAGGTGGAAAAAGAAAACTCCAGCCTGTCCAGCAAAACAATCCTGGAGCACCACCGGCTTATCCGAACTATACTGGCCCAGGCGGAACGGGAAATGCTGGTGCCATATAATGCGGCGTCAAAGGCCACACCGCCAAAGGCGACGGCCAAAGAGGTGAATTACTTCCAGGTGGAGGACGTTATCCGTATCCGGGAGGCCCTGGAGTGTGAGCCATTGAAGTGGAAGGTGATTACCCACCTCCTGCTGATAACCGGATGCCGCCGGGGTGAAGTGATGGGGCTGCGGTGGAGCCGGGTGGACTTCGGAAACAGTCAGATCCGCATTGACATCAATCTGCTATATTCTCCCAAGCGGGGCATATACGAGGACACCACCAAAACCAGCACCGTCCGCTTTATCAAGTTGCCCACCGAGACCATGAACCTATTGAAGCAATATCGCGGCTGGTATCTGGAGCAGCGCCTAAAAAACGGCGACCGCTGGCACGACACCGATTTCCTGTTTGTGAAGGACAACGGGGAGCCGATGATTCCCGACAGCATAACGGCATGGTTGCGCAAGTTCTCCATGCGGCACGACCTTCCCCACATCAACCCCCATGCGTTCCGGCATACTATGGCTTCCATCCTGATCAGCGAGGGGAAGGACGTGGTGGCCGTCTCCAAGCGCCTGGGCCACGCGAAGGTAAGCACCACCACTGACATCTATTCCCACATCATCCGGCAGGCGGATGAACAGGCCAGTGAGTGCCTTGCCGACGTGATGCTCAGACCCGCACAGAAAAAGGCCAGCGGATAACGCTGTGCGCCAAATGTGCGCTAAACGCCCGCTCGGGCTACCATCTGGAAATAAAAAGAAAACCCTGTAACCGTTGCGGCTACAGGGTTTCTTATGGTTGCGGGGGAAGGATTTGAACCTTCGACCTCCGGGTTATGAGCCCGACGAGCTACCAAACTGCTCTACCCCGCGATATGGTGCCGGAGACCGGGGTCGAACCGGCACGGGATTACTCCCACGGGATTTTAAGTCCCGGGCGTCTGCCAATTCCGCCACTCCGGCGTGGAGGGCTCCAGTCTCGCGTTTTTTGAGTGCTTGATTATTATATGACAACGGAATGGATTTGTCAAGCCCTAAATTTCAGCCCGCCGGGGCGTGGCGGGCGGGGGAGGAGAAAAGGGCGGGTTTTGTCGTAAAGCTTTGGTAAAATCCGTTGCGGTTTCGGCGCAAAGCGTATAAACTATAAGGACTTGAACTGTGAGGTGTGCAACCATGAAATGCGGAATTGTGGACGTGGGCTCCAACACCATGCGCCTGTCCATCTACCACTGGGAGGGGCGGCGCTTCAAGCTGCTGATGAACAAGAAGGAGATGGCCGGCCTGGCCGGATATATTAAGGAGGGCGTGCTCTCCGACAGCGGCATCCTGGTGGCCTGCCGGGTGCTGGCGGGGTACAAGGCCCTGCTGGACAACTTTGACATCAAGGAGCTCCACGTATTCGGTACGGCGCCCCTGCGCAACATCGTCAACACCGAGGAGGCCCTGGACACCATCCGGGCGGTCACCGGCGTGGGGGTGGAAGTGCTCTCCGGCGCGGACGAGGCGGCCCTGTCCTTCCTGGGGGCCACGGTGGGGGGCGGCGCTCCGGCGGCCGGCCTGCTGGCTGATATCGGCGGCGGCTCCACCGAGTTGGTGGCCTATGAGAACTGCGCCATCACCTCCGGGTGCAGCCTGCCCATGGGCTCCCTGTCCCTGTTTACCGACTATGTCTCCGGCCTGTTCCCCACCAGGGAGGAGCGGCGGGCCCTGCGGAACCGGGTGGAGAGCGAGCTGGAGCGGGCCCGCACCGCCGGGGTGCACTGCGCCCATCTGACGGGCGTGGGCGGCACCATCCGGGCGGCGGCCAAGCTGTATAATGCCTGCTCCGGCGCGGATCCGGCCAACCGGGTGATTCCGGCGGAGGAGCTGCGGAGCCTCTACAAGGAGCTGAAAAAGGGGGATCAGGGCACCCTGCGGCAGATTCTCCGCACCGCCCCCGACCGGGTGCACACCATCCTGCCCGGCCTGGTGATCCTCAATGCGGTGGTGAAGAGCTATGGGGTGGAGACCATCTCGGTCAGCGCCTGCGGCGTGCGGGAGGGCTACCTGCTCCAGCGTGTGATGGGAGTGGAAAATCATGACGAATGAAGTGGATACCCGGTACACCCAGGAGCGGGAGCTGTCCTGGCTGCGGTTTGACGAGCGGGTGCTCGCCGAGGCCAGGGACGAGACCGTCCCCCTGTTCGAGCGGCTGAAATTCGCCGCCATCTTTACCAGCAACCTGGACGAGTTCTTCATGATCCGGGTGGGCTCCATCTCCGACATGGCCCTGTCCAAGGAGCACCATGTGGACAGCAAGAGCGGCCTCACCCCCGCAGAGCAGCTCCAGGCCATCTGCAAGGCGGTGCCCGCCCTGTACAAGCAGCGGGACAAGATCGTCTCCCAGCTGGAGAAGCGGCTGCGGGCCTGCAACATCTGCTCCCTGACGGTGGACGAACTGGACGGCAAGGAGCGCAAGCAGGTGGAGCGGTGGTTCAAGGACTACGCCGCCCCCGTCCTCTCCCCCCTGGTGGTGGATATCCACCACCCCTTTCCCCACCTGCCCTCCAAGAGCCTGACGGTGGTGCTCACCCTGCGGCAGGGGGGCGAGCGGCGCTTCGGCCTGGTGCCCATACCCCGGGCCCTGCCCGCCTTTTACCAGCTGGAGGAGCGGGGGCTGCGCTACCTGCTCACCGAGCAGATCATCATGGCCTTTGCCGACACCCTCTTTGACAACTACCAGGTGGAGGAGAAGCACGTCATCGCCGTCACCCGCAACGCCGATATCAGCCCCGAGGACGAGGACTACGACGTGGGGGAGGATTTCCGGGCCCACATGCTCAAGGTGCTGAAAAAGCGCTCCCGCCTGGCGCCGGTGCGGCTGGAGGTGCAGGGCAGCCCCTCCGACGAGCTGCTGGACTACCTGTGCCCCAGGCTGGAGCTGACCCGGGACTACGTGTTCGTCTCCAAGGCGCCCCTGTCCATGGGTTACGTCTACGCCCTGGAGGGGAAGCTGCCCCCGGAGAGCGCCGCTGCCCTGTGCTACCCCAAGTACACCCCCCAGTGGCCGGCCTGGCTCCACAAGGGGGAGAAGATGATCCCCCAGATTCTCCGGCGGGACGCCCTGCTGTTCTACCCCTACCACTCCATGGAACCCTTCCTCCGCCTGGTGAAGGAGGCGGCCAACGACCCCAGCGTGCTGTCCATCAAGATCACCATCTACCGCCTGGCCTCCACCGCCAAGCTGGTGGAGTACCTGGCCGCCGCCGCCGAGAACGGCAAGGACGTGACGGTGCTCATGGAGCTGCGGGCCCGCTTTGACGAGCAGGCCAACATCGCCTGGGCCCAGCGGCTGGAGGAGGCGGGGTGCACCATCCTCTACGGCTTTGAGCACTACAAGGTTCACTCCAAGATCTGCCTGATCACCCGCCGGGAGAAGGGCCGCATCCAGCACATCACCCAGATCGGCACCGGCAACTACAACGAAAAGACCGCCAGGCTGTACACCGACTTCTGCCTCATGACCGCCAGCCCCGCCATCGGGGCCGACGCGGCGGCCTTCTTCCAGAACATGTCCACCTCCAACCTGGACGGGGAGTACCAGCAGCTGCTGGTGGCCCCCCACTCCCTCAAGCCCCGGCTGCTGGAGCTGATGGACGGGGAGATTGAGAAGGCCAGAAGGGGGGAGAAGGCCCGCATCTTCATCAAGGTCAACTCGGTCACCGACCGGCAGCTCATCGACAAGCTGGCCCAGGCCAGCCAGGCCGGCGTGCCCATCACCCTCAACGTGCGGGGCATCTGCTGCCTGCGGCCGGGGGTGCCGGGGCTCACCGACCATATCCGGGTGTTCTCCGTGGTGGGCCGCTTCCTGGAGCATCCCCGCATCTACGCCTTCGGCGCGGGGGCGGAGACCAGCGTGTACATCGGCTCGGCCGACCTCATGACCCGGAACACCGAGCGGCGGGTGGAGATCGCCTGCCCCGTCACCGACCCCGCCGTGCGCCGGCAGATCAAGCACTATGTGGAGCTCTACTGCTCCGACAACGTGAAGGCCCGCAACCTGGGGGTGGAGGGCACCTATACTCCGGTGCCCCGGGTCGAGGGGGCCCCTGCGGTGGACGCCCAGGCCGCCCTCATGGAGGAGGCGGAGCTGGAGGCCGCCTCCGCCGCCGCCCGGCCCGCCCCAGTCCCGGAGAGCCGGAACGGCCTGCTGGGCCGCCTGCTGGGCCGCTTCCGCCGGTAAATTGTAAAATTTCCGCTTCCTCCCCTTGATCTGTGTGCTATAATGTGGGTAGTGAGTAAATCCCTGCGGACGCACAAGGAGGCAACTACGCAACCATGCCCAATTATTACGCGCACCTGAAATTCGGCGATAAAGTCCTGGAGGAGCTGCCCCGGGAGCTGGCCGGACGCATCGGAAGGGAGGAGGCGGCCTTCCACCTGGGCTGCCTGGGCCCGGATCCCCTGTTCTTCTACCACCCCATCCGGCCCAACGGGGTGCGGCGGGAGGGGGTGCGCATGCACCGGGCCTCCGCCCTGCCCGCGGCGGAGCGGCTCCGCCAGGCCATTGAGGACGGCGTGCCCATGGCCGCCGGCTATGGGGCGGGCTTCCTCTGCCACCTGGCCCTGGACAGCGCCTGTCACGGCTATGTGGACAGCCGGGCCGCCGACGGCCCCATCTCCCACATGGCCATCGAGGGGGAGTACGACCGCATGCTCATGGAGCGGGACGGCCTGGACGCCTCGGAAAAGGCCCACCTGCCGGACAGCCCGGCGGACAGGGCGGTTTGGGAGGCGGCCTCCATGGCCTTTGTCCACGCCTCCCCGGAGCAGATGCGCCGGGCCTACCGCTCCATGAATTTCTACTCCAGCTTCCTGGCCCGCTCCAACGGGCGGGTGCGGGGCAAGGTGATCGGCGCGGTGAGCCATATGCTGCCCATCCCCTCCGCCAAGGGCATCGCCCTGAAGGAGGAGCCCCACCCCTCCGCGGCGGAGAGCAACGCGGATCTGGATCAGCTGCTGGAGGCCGCCGTCCCGGAGACGGCGGAGCAGCTCACCGCCTTCTTCCGCGCCATCGAGGAGGAGACCACCGTCCCCCACTGGTTTGACCGGGACTTCAAGGGCAACCCGCCCCGCCCCACGCAGCGCATCTCCTGGCCCTCCGGACGAACCAGGCATCTCACGGTTACTTAACGGACAGCAGAGCCGCAGGCGGAAACGCCGAAAAACCGGCAGGCACGAAAGTGCCTGCCGGTTTTTGATTCCGCCGGGCGGAAGCGGTCAGCCTATCTGACCCGCTTCCCGCTGAGGAACACGGCCCGGATCTCCCCGTTCCAGTCGAAGGGGTGGCCGCTGGTGACCACCACGTCGGCGTCCTTGCCGGGGGTGAGGGTGCCCACCCGCTTGGAGATGCCGGCGATCTCGGCGGCGTCCCGGGTGATGGCGGCCAGGGCGTCCTCCGGCTCCATGCCGCCCCGCACCGCCATGGCGGCGCAGAGGGGGAGGTACTGGATGGGGGTCTCCGGGTGGTCGGTGCAGATGGCCACCTTCACCCCGGCGGCGCGGAGCCTGGCGGGGTTGGACAGGGTCTGGCCCACCAGCTCCGGCTTGGAGCGGTCGGTGAGGCACGGGCCGGTGATCACCGGCACATTGGCCTGAGCCAGCAGCTCGGGCACCAGATAGCCCTCGGTGCCGTGAACCACCACCAGCTTCAGGCCGAACTCCCCGCTGATGCGCACGGCGGTGGCGATGTCGTCGGCCCGGTGGGCGTGGAAGTGGGCGGGCAGGGCGCCGGTGGCCACGGGGGCCAGGGCCTCCAGCTTGGCGTCGTAGTCGGGCACGTCCTCGTCGGGATCCTCCTCCGCCTTGGACTGCTTGTCCTGGTACTCCTGGGCCTTGGCCAGGTTCTCCCGGATGATGGCCGCTGTGGCCATGCGGGTCACCGGGGTCTCCTTCCGGTCGTTGTACACCGACTTGGGGTTCTCCCCCAGGGCGAATTTCATGGCAATGGGGGCCTTGACCACCATCTCGTCCACCCAGCGGCCGTCGGTCTTGAGGGCGGCAAACTGCCCGGCGATGGGGTTGGCGGAGCCGGGGCCGGTGAGCACCGTGGTCACGCCCCCCTCCCGGGCCTCCCGGAAGCCCCGATCCAGGGGGTTCACCCCGTCGACGGCCCGCAGCTGGGGGGTGCAGGGGTCGGTGGACTCGTTGCCGTCGTCGGCCTCAAAGCCCAGGGCGTCCCCGAACAGGCCCAGGTGGCAGTGGGCGTCGATGAAGCCGGGGAGGATGTGCCCCCCCTCCGCGTCCAGCACCTCACCGCTGTATCCGGCGGGCAGGGCCTCCATGGGCCCCACGGCGGCGATCTTGTCCCCCTCCAGCAGCACAAAGCCCCGGGGGATCATCGGGGCGTCCATGGGGTGTACCACCCCGTTTTGAATGAGCATGGGCCGTTTCCTCTCTTTCGACAAAAGTTCTGTTTGACAATTTATGGAAAATGCGGTATAGTTACCTCACAGCTTATCCAATAGGCGAGTGTGAGTCCAATTACCCCTGCAAATTCCATTCTCCCGCACACATCTCTGACTTGGGCGCCCCCGAGGGGGCGCCCCTTCTTTTTCCCGCGGGGGGCTATTCGTCCAGGGTGTACTGATCCACCAGGGTCACATCCCGCTCCAGATAGTGGCCGGAGCGCCAGATGCGCAGGGAGAGCACATCCCCCACGGACATGCTGTCCTTGAGGGCCTGGAGCTGCTCCATGGTGGTGATGGTCTCCCCATTGGCCTCCACGATGATGTCGCCGGGGAGGATGCCCTGCATCTGGGCGTCGGAGCCCTCCCGCACGGTCTGCACCGCCACGCCCTGGGGGCCGTCGAAGCCGGCGGCCATCTCCGCCGTCACCGTGTAGCCGGTGATGCCGATGGTGGGGCGGTTCTCCACCTGACCATATGCGATGAGGGCGTCCACCACCTCCTTCACCGTGGTGGTGGGGATGGCGAAGCCCAGGCCCTCCACCGTGCTGTCATAGCCCTCCATTTTCAGGTTGGTGATGCCCACCACCTGGCCGTGGTCGTTGATCAGCGCGCCGCCGGAGTTGCCCGAGTTCAGGGCCGCCGTGGTCTGGAGCAGGGACATGGTGTACCCGTCCACATTCACGTCCCGGTTGATGGCGGAGATGATGCCGTCGGTCATGGTGCCCCGCAGCTCCTCCCCCAGGGGGTTGCCGATGGCCACCACCGGATCCCCCACCACCAGCAGGGAGGAGTCCCCAAACTGGGCGGGGGAGAGCCCGTCACAGTCGATTTTCAGCACCGCCAGATCGCTGGGAACGTCCCGCCCCACCAGCAGGGCGTCGAACACCCGCTCGTCCTGGAGCACCACCTCCAGCCGGCTGCTGCCCTCAATCACGTGGGAGTTGGTGATGATGTACCCGTCCGCGGACAGGATGACGCCGGTGCCCAGATTCATGCCGCTGTCCAGATAGCCCCGGATGCTGACGATGGAGTCGATGCACTCCTGATAGATCTCCTGGAGGCTGTGGGCCTCCCCGTCGGGCAGGGGGGAGATGGTGAGGGTGGTGCCGTCCCCGGTGGGGGCCCGCTCCACGGTGGTCTCCGCCGGCTGAGGCACCTCCGTCTCCTGGGAATAGGGGGCGCGGAAGCTGGGCTCATCCCGGAAGAGGGCCTCCGGCGCGGAGCCCTCCCACAGGCCCAGCAGAGCTCCGGCCCCCACCAGCAGGGCGCTGAACAGGAGCATCAGCAGGACGGCCGCCAGGCCGCCCCGCCGCCGTCCGGGCCGCCGGGGCGGCGGCGGGGTGCGGGGCGGGGGAGATGGGGCCCCCGCCTGCTGGTCGTAATAATAGCCGCGCATAGGGGCCTCCTTTTCGCCGTTTTTCGACTTGTGCCGGCGTAACGAATCCGGCTCTTCTATGGTGCCAGAGGCTGCTTCCCGGGGGGCCTCGCAGAGTTCTGCCGTCCGGAGACGGCGGAATCAAATCCAAATCGTTTTTCCCGGTGACATGCGCATCGGGAAAAACACCTCCCGGCCCCACAGTGTGAGGTCTGACCGCCACAGGCGGCCAGACCTTGCGCGCAGGGGGCCGCAGCCCTCCTCGAAAAAGCGGCATCGCCGCTTTTTCGACTTATGCCAGGGTCAGGGTGAACACAAACTCGGTGACGCCGTCCTGGCTGGTGACGCTGATGTTTTCCTTGTGGTTGTTGAGGATGGTCTTGACGATATACAGGCCCAGGCCCACCCCGTCCCGATCCACGCTGCGGGACTTGTCGCTCTTGTGGAAGCGGTCGAAGATCATGGCCAGCTCGTCGGGGGGGATGGTCTGCCCCTGGTTGCGCACCGCCACGTGGGCCTTGCCCCCCTTGGTGGTGATGGAGATGCCCATGGTGCTCCCCTCGTCGGAGAACTTGATGGCGTTGTCCAGCAGGTTGTAGCACACCTGTGTGATGGCGTCGGGATCCCCCCACACCTCCACCGCCCCGTCGGGCAGCTGGGTGTCCACATCCAGATGGCGGGCGTTGATCTTGTTCTCCAGGCTCACCAGCACCCGCAGCATCACCTCGGACACGTCGAACTGCTCCTGGGCGGTGATGTTCTCCGCCGACTGGAGCCGGGACAGGTCCAGCATCCGCCGCACCAGGCGGGACAGCCTCCTCGTCTCGGAGGAGATGGTCTGGAGGGCCGCCCGCTCCTTGTCCGGCGGGATGGTGCCGTCCAGGATGCCGTCGGAGAAGCCGGCGATGGTGGTCATGGGGGTCTTGAGCTCGTGGGAGATGTTGGCCACGAACTCGCTACGCTTCTCCTCGCTCTTGGCGATGGAGTCGGCCATGGCGTTGAAGGCCTCGGCCAGCTCTCCCACCTCGTCCCTGCGCCTCTCATAGCCCCGCACCCGGGCCTCGTACTCCCCGTGGCCGAACTTCCGGGTGGCCTCGGCGATCTCTTTCAGAGGGTTGGTCAGGCGCAGGGAGGTGATGGAGCTGGTGATGAAGGAGATGCACAGCACCACCACGGCGGTGAAGAAGAAGATGGAGATAAAGGCCTGCCACAGCTCGGTGATGTCGGAGGTCTTGGCCACCATATAGGCCACCCCCATCACAATCTGCTGGCTCTGGCCGGTGAGGGCGCCGGTGGTGGTGGCCGTGATGGGTGTGCCCGCCACAAAGCGCCGTTCCGGGAACATGCCGCCCAACGTGCTCATGCCGCTGTAGCTGCCGGCCTTCAACACCGTGTCGGTCACCGACTGGGGCACCTGCCCCGCGGACTGGTCGGCCTTGCCGCCGTCCCCGGTGCCGTCGGCATAGAGCACCAGGGAACCGTCGGCCTCCGTGATGACCACCACCGCGCCGGAGATCTCGGCGATGTTGGCAATATAGCTCTGGTACACAGCGTTCTGCAGGCCGATGCCCCGGAGCTGGGCATCCGCCGTGAAGGACGCCACCCGTCCCACGTTGCGCTCCATGGAATCCCGGGTGTCCTGGATGGTGTAGCGGTAGGTCAGGGCGATGAAGGAGGTGCCCAGCAGGGCAAAGGAGATGAGAATCATCCCCGCCGTCAGCAGGAACTGCCGGCCGTACAGGCTTTTCATTGGGGACTCACGACCTCGAACTTATAGCCCACGCCCCAGACGGTCTTGAGGCTCCACTGGTCGCTGACGCCCTCCAGCTTCTCCCGCAGGCGCTTGATGTGCACGTCCACCGTCCGGGAGTCGCCGAAGTAGTCAAAGCCCCACACCTCGTCCAGCAGCTGGTTGCGGGTGAACACCCGGTTGGGGGAGGCGGCCAGGTGGTAGAGCAGCTCCAGCTCCTTGGGGGGCGTATCCACCCGTTTGCCGTCCACCAGCAGCTCGTAGGAGTCCAGGTTGATTACCAGCTTGTCGAAGGAGAGCTTCTTCTCCCCGGTGCCGTTCTCGTCCCCGCCGAAGCGGCGGAGCACCGCGTGGATGCGGGCCAGCACCTCCTTCATCTCGAAGGGCTTGACGATGTAGTCGTCGGCGCCCCCCTCCAGGCCGGCCACCTTGTCCTGGGTCTCCCCCTTGGCGGTGAGCATGATCACCGGGGTCTTGTCGCTCTCCCGGATCTTCTTGAGCACCGACCAGCCGTCCATCACCGGCAGCATGATGTCCAGCAGCACCAGGTCGGGGTGGAAGGAGCGGAACAGCTCCACGCCCTTGCCGCCGTCGTTGGCTACCACCGTCTCAAAGCCCTCCTTCTCCAGATAGAGGTGGAGCAGCTCCGCAATATTGGTGTCGTCCTCCACAATCAGAACCTTTTTCGCCATAGCGCACCGTCCTTTTCTATGCGATTCCCGGCGGAATCATTCCTGAGTCCCTATTATACAGCCCTTCGGCCCGGCATGGATGAATATTTTGTAAAAGCGGCGCCCGCCTACTCCACATAGGCGCGGTCGATCTGGATCACCGCCTGATAGGTGGGATCCAGGGCGCTCACCGCCCGGCGCAGGCGCTGGAGCACCTCCTCGTCCGTGAGGCGGCACTTGTGGGGCACCACCGCGTCGAAGATCACGTTGGTGTGGGTGGGGCCCCGCACCACCCGGAAGTCGTGGATGGTCATCTCCGGCTCCACCACCCGGGCCAGGTCGGCCACCTGCCGCCGCAGCTGGTTGACCTTCTCGTCGGCGGTGGCGATGGGATCCATGTGCACCGTGGTCTCAATGCCGAATTTCTCCTTGATCTCCCGCTCGATGTGGTCGATGGCGTCGTGGGCGTCCAGGATGTCGGCGTCCTGGGGCACCTCTGCGTGGAAGGAGCACAGCCGCCGGCCGGGGCCGTAGTCGTGGATGATCAGGTCGTGCATGCCCACCACCTGGGGATGGGAGAGCACTAGGTCGCGCAGCTGCTTCACCAGCTCCGGATCGGGGCTCTCTCCCAGCAGGGGGTTGATGGTGTCCTTGGCGGCCCCCCAACCGGAGCGGAGGATGAACACCGCCACCGCCAGGCCCACCCAGCCGTCGATGTTCACGTGGGCGAAGCGGTTCACCAGGGTGCCCGCCAGCACGGCGGCGGTGGCCACCGCGTCGGAGAGGGAGTCGGCGGCGGTGGCCGCCATGGCCGCCGAGCCGATTTTCCTCCCCAGGCCCCGGTTGAACTGCCCCATCCACAGCTTCACCAGGATGGAGGCCGCCAGGATGCCGGTGGACACCAGGGAGAAGTCCACCGCCTCCGGGTGGAGGATCTTGCCGATGGAGGAGCGGCCCAGCTCTACCCCCACCAGCAGGATCATCAGGCTCACCAGCAGGCCGGCCAGATACTCCATCCGGCCGTGGCCGAAGGGGTGGCCGTCGTCGGCCTTCTGCCCCGCCAGTTTGAAGCCCACCAGGGTCACCACCGACGAGCCCGCGTCGGACAGGTTGTTGAAGGCGTCCGCCGTGATGGAGATGGAGCCGGTCATCAGCCCGGCGAACAGCTTTCCCGCCGACAGCAGCAGGTTGAGCGCAATCCCCACCGTCCCGGACAGGATGCCGTACCTCTCCCGCACCGCCGGATCCGTCACATTGTCGCAGTCCTTGATGAACAGCCGCACCAGTCCCATGCCGCATCCTCCAAATTCAGGAAATCAAATTCAGGTTTCCTAACATTATCCCACGGCGGGGCCGCCCCGTCAAGGGGAGGGAGGGCGGCGGTCTCAGCCTCCCGCGTCCCGGAGCAGCCTCTGCCGCTCCTCCTCCAGGCCCCGCTGCTCCCCCGCCAGGTTCTGATCCATCCACTGCAGGCGGTTCAGGGCCTCACACACCCGGGAGTCCACCGCCTCCACCCCACGCTGGGCGTCGTTGATGCGGGACTGGACGTACCAGTCGGCAAACAGGCCGTCGAAGAAGTAGTCGGCGAAGGTGGCGAACTCCCCAATATGCACCTGGGGGATCTCCATGTGCTGCACGTCGGCCAGCTCGGTACGGAACCGGGACAGGCAGTTCTGGGCGTAGCCGATGCCCGCCTGGGCGTCGTCCAGGTGCTCGTGCTTGGCCATGGTGGACAGCAGGCCGCCGCCGAACATGTCCCAGGTGCCCCAGTCCTCGGCGCTGTCCAGGCTGTTCAGCACGGAGGACAGGGCCGTCTCCGCCGAGCGGCCCGCGGAGATGGCCTCCCCCACCTCACGGCGCTGGCTCTCCAGCTCGTCCAGCCGCTGATCCAGCTCGGTGAGCCGGGCGCCGGCCTCCCCGCCCATCTGCTTGAGCAGCTCCCCCTTCTCCTCCAGCAGGGCGTCCCGCCGGATGCGGTCGATGCGCAGGCTGTCCTTTTCCCCCAGCACCGCTCTGATGCGCCCGTCGATGTCCTCCAGATCCCGCTGGGCCTGGTCGTACTGGAGCTTGGCCGCCAGGGCCTCCCGCCGCTCCTGGGACAGGCGGGCCTCCTTGTCGCCGGTGATGGAGAGCAGCAGGGAGCGCAGGCCCCCCTTCTCCAGCTTGTCCACGTCCTCCTGTTCCTCCCAGAACACGCGGCTGGTGTCCATCACCCGCTGCTCCCGCTCCGCCCGCTGCTCCTGGAGATCCTTCAGCTGGGCCTCCAGCTGGCTCTGCCGGGCCAGGGCCTCGTTCAGCTTCTTCAGCTCCCTGTTGATCTCGTTCAGCCGCTCATTCATGTCCGTTGGCTCCTTTCCAAAATCCGCCGGGCCGCCTGCTCCGGCGTCAGCTCTGAGGTGTCGATGTGTCGGGTATGCAGCTCCCGGTACAGGGGCAGGTAGGCCAGGGCCCGCTCCGCCGCGCCGGCGTCCCGCCGCCCGGCGGCGATGTCCGCCCCGATGCGGGCGCGCAGCACCTCCGGCCGGCACACCAGGGAGATGGGCCGCACGGCACACCCGGCGGTGTCCACCTGCTCCAGCAGGGCGTCGAGAACCTCCTGCCGGTGGAGCACCCAGGCCAGAATCACGTGGTCGCAGGCGGAGCAGCGGAGGAACCGGTTCAGCAGAAGGGCGATGTTGCCCAGCACCAGCTCCTTGGTCTCCTCCGTCACCCGGAAGGGGTGCATGTCCCAGCACCAGTCCCCGTCCAGAAACACGCTGTTGTCCAGCAGCAGTTTCAGCGCCTGCCCGGCGGCGGTCTTGCCCACGCCCATGGGCCCGCCGATCAGATACAGGGTTTTCACCGTCCCGCCCCCTCTCTCAGACCATATTCTACGATATGCGAACCAAAAGCGCAAGGAAATCGGCTGGACTTATGGCCTGAAATCGCGTAAAATATTCCTATCTCATCTGAACAAAGGAGCATCCTATGGAACCCATCATACAGATCCTGGCCAAGGAGCTGGACAAGTCTCCGGAGCACGTGGAGAACGTGGTGCGCCTCATCGACGAGGGCAACACCATCCCCTTCATCGCCCGCTACCGCAAGGAGCTCCACGGCGCCATGGACGACACCGCCCTGCGCACCCTGGCCGACCGGCTGCAATACCTGCGCAACCTGGACAAGCGGAGGGAGGAGGTCAAGTCCGCCATCGAGGGCCAGGGCAGGCTGACCGAGGAGCTGTCCGCCGCCATCGACGCCGCCGCCACCCTGGCGGAGGTGGAGGATCTCTACCGGCCCTACAGACCCAAGCGCCGCACCCGGGCCACTGTGGCCCGCGAGAAGGGGCTGGAGCCCCTGGCCCAGCTGCTCTACGCCCAGGAGGGGGACGGCCCTGCCCCGGAGGAGGCCGCCGTGGACTATGTGGACGCCGAGAAGGGCGTGGAGAGCGTGGAGGACGCCCTCCAGGGGGCCAGCGACATCATCGCCGAGTGGATCTCCGATGACGCGGACATCCGCAAGGGTCTGCGGGAGCTGGTGTGGCGGAAGGGATATCTGGTCTCCGCCGCCGCGGCCAAGGAGCCGGAGGACACGGTGTACCGCCTCTACTACGACTTCAAGTCCCCCCTGAACCGGGCCATGGGCCACCAGGTGCTGGCCATCAACCGGGGCGAGCGGGAGGAGATCTTAAAGGTAAGCGTGGAGATGGATCGGGAGGCCGCCCTGATCCCCATCCGCCGGGCGGTGCTCCGCCCCGGCGCCCCCGCCATGGCCTTTGTCCGCGCCGCCGCCGAGGACGCCTACGACCGGCTGATCTTCCCCTCGGTGGAGCGGGAGATGCGCAATCTCCTGACAGAAAACGCCGACGAGGGGGCCATCCACAACTTTGCCCTCAACCTGAAGCCTCTGCTCATGCAGCCGCCGGTGAAGGGCAAGGTGACCATGGGCCTGGATCCGGGCTACCGCAACGGCTGCAAGGTGGCGGTGGTGGACGGCACCGGCAAGGTGCTGGACACGGCGGTGGTCTACCCCACCTTCAGCGAGCGGAAAAAGCAGGAGGCCATCGACGTGCTCGCCCGGCTCATCAAAAAGCACGGGGTGGCCCACATCGCCATCGGCAACGGCACCGCCAGCCGGGAGACCGAGCAGATGACGGTGGAGCTCATCCGCCAGGTGGGCGGCGGCGTCAGCTACATGATCGTCAACGAGGCGGGGGCCTCGGTGTACTCCGCCTCCAAGCTGGCGGCCCAGGAGTTCCCCGACTTCGACGTGAACCTGAGAAGCGCCGTGTCCATCGCCAGGAGGCTCCAGGATCCCCTGGCCGAGCTGGTGAAGATCGACCCCAAGAGCATCGGCGTGGGCCAGTACCAGCACGACATGCCCCAGGCCCGGCTGGACGAGACCCTCTCCGGCGTGGTGGAGGACTGCGTCAACGCCGTGGGGGTGGATCTGAACACCGCCTCCGCCCCCCTGCTGTCCTACGTGGCGGGGCTGAACAACACCACCGCCAAAAACATCGTGGCCTACCGGGAGGAGAATGGGGCCTTTACCGCCCGGAGGCAGGTGCTCAAGGTGCCCAAGCTGGGCCCCAAGGCCTTTGAGCAGTGCGCCGGCTTCCTGCGGGTGCCGGAGAGCAAGAACGTGCTGGATCACACCGGCGTCCACCCGGAGAGCTATGAGGCGGCGGAAAAGCTGCTCTCCCTGTGCGGCTACTCCCTGTCTGACGTGGCCGCCGGGGGCATCGGCGCCCTGCGGGAGCGGGTGAAGGAGCAGGGCGAGGCGCAGGCCGCCCAGGCCTGCGGCGTGGGCGTGCCCACCCTGCGGGACATCGTGGCCGAGCTGATGAAGCCCGGCCGTGATCCCCGGGACGAGCTGCCAAAGCCCATCCTGCGTACCGACGTGCTGGAGATGAAGGATCTCAAGCCGGGTATGGAGCTCACCGGTACGGTGCGCAACGTGATCGACTTCGGCGTGTTCGTGGACATCGGCGTCCACCAGGACGGGCTGGTGCACATCTCCCAGCTGGGCGCCCCCCGGCGGGTGCGCCACCCCTCCGAGGTGTGCGCCGTGGGGGATATCGTCACCGTCTGGGTGCTGGAGGTAGACGAAAAGAAGAAGCGGATTTCTCTCACCATGAAGAAGCCCAAGGGCTGAACAGGCGGCGGTGGGATCCGCCGCAGACGGGACGCGGCTGACGCCGCGCCAAGCGTTCCGGCCGACTGGCCGGAACCTTGAAATCGCCCGAATTCATTTCGGGCGATTTGAGTCAAATAAAGGGGCCCCCGCGCGGCCTGGGCCGCGTGGGGATAACGAAAAGAAGAAGCGGATTTCTCTCACCATGAGGAAGCCCCAGTAGGGGCGACCTGCGGTCGCCCGCAAAGCCGGGCAATGGGCCGCGGCGGGCGGTCTTGCAGGGCGGGGGCCTGCCCCGCCCCTCGACATACCATAATCACCAAGGAGGCGCTTTCCGTGAAAACCATCGGACTATTGGGCGGCATGAGCTGGGAGAGCACGGTGACCTACTACCAGCTCATCAACGAGGCCGTGAAGGAGAAGCTGGGCGGGCTCCACTCCGCCAAAATCGTGCTCCACAGCGTGGACTTTGACGAGATCGAGAAGTGCCAGTCCAGCGGCGACTGGGCCCGCAGCGGCGAGATTCTGGGACAGGCCGCCGCCGGGCTGGAGCGGGCCGGGGCGGACTTCATCCTCATCTGCACCAACACCATGCACAAGGTGGCCGGAGACGTGCAGGCCCACATCTCCGTGCCTCTGCTCCACATCGGGGAGGTGACCGCCCGGGCCCTGCTGGCCAGGGGCATCCACAAAGCCGCCCTGCTGGGCACCCGGTACACCATGGAGCAGGACTTCTACAAGGACAAGCTGGCCTCGGCGGGGATTGAGGTGCTCATACCCGATGCCGGCGACCGGGCGGAGCTCAACCGCATCATCTTTGACGAGCTGTGCGTGGGCAAAATTCTGCCCCAGTCCCGGGAGAAGTTCAAGGCCGTCACCGAGGCCCTGGCCGCCCAGGGGGCCCAGGCGGCCATTCTGGGCTGCACCGAGATCGGCCTGCTGCTCAGGCCGGAGGACACCCGGGTGCCCCTGTTCGACACCACCGTGCTCCACGCCGCCGCAGCGGTGGAGCGGGCCCTGGAGGGGGAGTAACCGTGATTCTCAGCTTTGAGCAGGCGGGCGATCTGCTGGACGAGATGGCGGAGGAGTTCCCGCCGGAGTTTTACGAGGAGCTCAACGGGGGCATCTCCCTGCTGCCCGAGGCCAAGGAGGATCCCGAAGGGGAGCCCGGCGAGCTCTACATCATGGGCGAGTACTGCAACGACATGATGGGCAAATACATCAACCTCTACTACGGCTCCTTCGCCGCCCTGGCCAGGCTGGAGGACTGGACGGAGGAGGACTGGGAGGACGAGCTGTACACCACCCTGGCCCACGAGTTCACCCACCATATCGAGGGCCGGGCCGGGGAGCGGGGCCTGGAGATCAAGGACGAGCAGTTCATGGAGGAGTTCCGGGCCGAGCGGGAGGAGTGACGCCCGGCGCACCTGCCCAGAGAGAAAGAAAAAGGAGGCACGCCCATGCAGGAGCAGAGCGGTGCGGTCAAACACCGGGGAGGGCCGGGCTTTCTCCGGTACATTCCCGTCAAAATCATTCTGACGATAGCAATTCTCGCGGCCGTGTTCGGGGCGGGCGTCGGGGTGCGCAGTGTGCTGGTGTCCGGGAACAAGCTCACCAGGCTGGGCTTTGAGGACATCGGTGAGCTGGCCACCCAGGCGGCTTACTGCACCGAGGTGAACGTGACCGAGGGCGCCCGGGAGCTCTTCGGCCTCACCATCCCCTTTACCCAGAGTAAGTACGTCTACAGCTACGACGTGGTGATCAAGGCGGGCCTGGACTTCGGGGACATCGACTGGACGGTGGGAGAGGACACCATCACCGTCCGCCTGCCGGAGATCCGGATTCTCAGCAGCGAGATCGACCTGAACTCCTTCCGGGTCTATGTGGAAAACGAGAGCATCTTCCGCCGCATCAGCCTGGAGGAGAACAACGAGGCCATGAAGGCTCTCCAGGCGTCGGCCCAGGAGAACGCCGTGGCCAACGGCCTGCTGGACAACGCCCGGGCCAACGCGGAGACCATCCTCACCGGCTTTTTCGCCGGGGAATACGACCTGTCGCAGTACACACTCCGTTTTGTGGATCAATAAAAAGTACAAAAAAATCCCGGTATGCGCCGCATACCGGGATTTTTTATTCTGCCTGCTCTGCCGCCGGCTCCTGGGTGATCTCCCCGCCGTCCAGGGGGACGGCGTAGACCGTGCCGTCCTCTGTCCGCTGGAAGCGCCAGGCCGTCCCGTCCCCGCTGAGGCCCAGGGGGGAGAAGCCCGCCCCGTCGGCCTCCGTCAGGCCCAGGTGGGACAGCAGGGCCTCCAGCGCCCCGGCCTCGTCCAGCTGGGCCGCGGCGGGATCGATCATCATGGTGGTGATCCCCGCCTCTCCGCCGGCCGTATCCGTCTTCGGCTGGGCGGTGCCGCCGGGCTCCGCCATCCGCTCCGTACTGCCGGTTCCGCCGCTGGTTTTGCTGCCCGCCCGGGGAGTGGCCGCCTCTGCGGAAGAGGTTCCCCCAGAGGGCTGCTCCGCAGAAGGAGCCTGTGCGGCAGGGGTCTCCGCCGAGGGCGCTTTCGAGGCGGGAACCTCCGCGGCAGGGGCCTCCTGGAGAGCGGCCTCCGGCGCCTGGGCGGCATCTGCCGCGGGAAGCTCCGTCCCGGCGGGGGCGTCTGCCGTCGCGGGCAGGGAGGTGCCGCCGCTGTTCAGGGCGGGCAGGGCGGCCCGTCCGCCGAGGAAGACCAGGGCGGCCACCGCCGCCACGGAGACCCAGGCCTTCCACCGCAGACGGGGCTTTTTCTGCGCCGGATCGGGGAAGGCGACGGTCTTTTCCGCCCGCACCGCGTCCATGACCCGTTCCTTCAGCTCCGCCGGGGGCTCGGGTGCCAGGGTGGGGAGGAGCTGGTGCAGGGACGCAAGGTCGGCGTCCAGCGCCCGGCATGCCGGGCAGTGCTCCAGATGCTTCTCCAGCCAGTCCTTCTCCTCCGGGGTCAGCACCCCGTCCAGCCCGGCGCTGATGAGCTCCAGGGCCTTGTCACAGTCCGTCATGCCGTCTCCCTCCTTTCCATCCGATTTGCCTGTCAGCCTTTAGACGGCGTTTCTCCGAAAAAGTTCCCCTGTTTCGTCAAATAGTTCCGCAGGGCCAGCCGGGCCCGGGCGATGCGGGACTTGACGGTGCCCTCCTCCACGCCCAGCAGGGAGGCGATCTCCCCGTAGGACAGGCCCTCCAGCTCCCGCAGCACCAGCACCTGCCGGTGCTCCTCCGTCATCGCGGCCAGGCCCGCCCGCAGGGTGTCCCGCAGCTCCCGCTGCTCCGCCTGCCGGTGGGGGCTGTACCGCTCGTCGGGCAGCTCGGCCTGCCGGGCCTCCTCCTCATCGTCCAGGGAGACGGTCATGGACAGGCCCGCCCGCCGCTTCTCCCGCCGGAGGAAGTCGATGCACGCGTTGCTGGCCAGCCGGTAGAGCCAGGTGGAGAAGGAGCTCTCCCCCTGGAATTTCTTCAGCCCCCGCCAGGCGTTGAGAAAGGCCTCCTGGCTCAGCTCCAGCGCGTCGTCCGGGTTGCCCGTCATGCGCAGGGTCAGGTGGTAGATGCGCTTCTGGTTGGCCTCCACCAGGGCGGCGAAGGCGTCCTCGTCCCCGGCACGGGCCCGCTGTACCAGCCCCTGTTCCTCTGTCACGCCTTTCTCACCTCCCGGTGTGATGCCCCTCCGCACTCTCGAAGGAATTCCGTCTTTCCGTCCTGTAGGGCGCGGCATCCCTGACGCGCCGCTTATGAATCTCTCAGATCCCGCTTGATGCCCGCGGTGATGCGGTCAATGTCCTCCAGGGTGGAGATTTTGCTGATCTGTTCCTTGTAATAGCCCGCGTAGGGCACGCCCTTGAGATACCAGGCGTAGTGCTTCCGCGCCTCCAGGCAGGCGATGTGCTCCCCCTTCTGCCCGGCGGAGAGGCGGAACTGCCGCACCGCCGTGTCGCACCGCTCCGCCAGGGGCGGCAGGGGCGGAATCTCTTTCCCCTCCAGGGCGGCCTGGGCCCGCTGGAAGATCCACGGGTTGCCGAAGCAGCCCCGGCCGATCATGGCCATGTCCGCCCCGGTGTATCTCAGGATATGGGGGGCGTCCTCCGGCTCGAACACGTCGCCGTTGGCGATGACGGGGATATTCACCGCCTCCTTCACCGCCCGGATGTAGTCCCAGTTGGCCCGGCCGGCGTACATCTGCACCTTGGTGCGGCCGTGGACGGCCACGGCGGCCACCCCGGCCTCCTCCATGGCCTGGGCGAACTCCACACAGTTGATGGAGCCCTTGTCCCAGCCCAGGCGGAATTTCACGGTGACGGGGCGGCCCCCCGCCCCCCGGATCACCGCCTCGGCCACCTTCACCGCCAGCTCCGGCGTGCGCATCAGCCCCGAGCCGTCGCCGGAGTTGGCTACCTTGGGCACCGGGCAGCCCATGTTGATGTCGATGATGTCCGCCCCCGACTTCTCGGCGGCGATGCCGGCGGCCTGCTCCATGCAGGCCGGGTCGCTGCCGAAGAGCTGCACCGCCGCCGGGTGCTCCCCCTCCCCCAGCTGGAGCAGGGGAATGGATTTTTTGTCCTGATAGCACAGGGCCTTGGCGCTGACCATCTCGGTGACGGTGTAGCCCGCCCCCAGCTCCCGGCACACCGTCCGGAAGCCCAGGTCGGTCACTCCGGCCATGGGAGCCAAAGCCAGCCTTGTATTTATGTTGATTTTGCCTATTTTCACGGTATCCCCCGATGTGATATAACTAGTTTGCGCGGTTGAGCGTATCATACCACAAAGACGGCGCTTCGGCAAGGTATGGAATGGCCGCGTTCCGGCAATCCTAACAATATAGACAAAAGGAGTTTTTACGATGGATAAGTACGTCTGCGACATCTGCGGCTATGTGTACGACCCCGCCGAGGGCGATCCCGACAACGGCGTGGCCCCCGGCACCCCCTGGGAGCAGGTGCCCGACACCTGGGTGTGCCCCCTGTGCGGCGTGAAGAAGGAGCACTTCTCCAAGCAGTAAGCCGAGACCGGGCCCCGGAGCGGAACAGACCGCTCCGGGGCTTTTTTGTATCCCAAAACCACTCGCTAGGCGAGTGGTAGAAAAAAGCCTATGGCGATAAAGAAGATAGAAAAACTCCCTTTGCTATAATGAAAGTGCGGTCTGCCAACTGCACAAAGAATAGCAAAGGGAGGGCATTCAGATGGGACTGAATGACATCAATAGTTTATCTCATACGCGATGGAATTGCAAATATCATATTGTATTTGCGCCGAAGTACCGTAGGAAAGTATTTTACAAAGAAAAGAAAGCAGCAATAGGGAAGATACTGCGGCGGCTGTGCGAGTGGAAAGGGGTAAGAATCATAGAGGCGGAAGCGTGCCCCAACCATATTCACTTGTTTGTAGAGATACCGCCGAAAATCTCGGTGTCGCACTTTATGGGGTATCTGAAAGGGAAGAGCAGCACAATGCTGTATGAGCAATTCGGCGAGTTGAAATACAAGTATCGAAACCGGGAATTTTGGTGTAGAGGGTACTACGTGGATACGGTGGGGAAAAATGAGAGCCGAATTGCGGAGTATGTGAGGAACCAGCTAAAAGAGGACGAGATGGGAGAGCAACTGAGAATTCCATCTAGTGGCCCGTTTACGGGCGGCAAGTAGCAGTCCTCACGCAGCTGGCAGACCGTATTACGCGTTGCACGCGTCCGCGAGGAACAAAGGGCTATGCCCGCACAGTGACAACCACCAGCTTCGCTGGTGGATGTGTTCATTTCGACCCGGGCGGCCCGGCGCCTGTAGGAGTACAATACATATTGGACAGAAGAATAAAAAAGGATGAAGGATAAGGCCTCATCGGTTAAAGTTGGAGTTGCAGACAACAACTTGACGAGAGGGGGCCATATCCTTCATGAGCAAGAGTATAACACAGGACATGGCATATCGGCAATCCCTGATGAAGTACGCGGAGAAATACGGCGTCAGCCGGGCAAGCCGGAAGTATAACAAAAGCCGGTCGTATATCTACTTTTGGAAGAAACGCTGGGACGGCAGAGCAGAATCCCTGGTTTGCCAGTCCCGGCGGCCCCACAGCCATCCAAACCAGCACACAGAAGCAGAACTAAAACTGATCCGGGATATGCGCCGCCGCAATCCGAATCTGGGTATGGTGGAGTTGTGGCACCGGCTGCGGCAGCGAGGCTACACCCGCCGCCCAGAGAGCCTGTTCCGGGTGATGAGAAAGCTGGGGCTGTTCTCACCTAAAGAGAAGAAAACGGCCTACAAGCCAAAGCCCTACCAGCAGATGACCTATCCCGGCCAGCGGGTTCAGGTAGATGTGAAGGTGGTTCCCCGCCGCTGTATCACAGACCCTGAGCTGCGCCTGTACCAATACACTGCTATTGACGAGTTCACACGCTTGCGCTTCCTGGCTGCCTACCCGGAGCAGTCCACCTATTCCTCTGCGGATTTTCTGAAAAAGTTGTTCAAGTGGTATGCGCGCCGCGGAATCCGCGTGGAATGCGTCCAGACGGATAATGGCTTTGAATTTACCAATCGTTTCTCCAGCAGCAAGCGGGATCTCCCTACTTTGTTTGAGACCACCGCCGCCCATCTGGGTATCCGCCACAAGCTCATCCGCCCCTATACACCTCGCCACAACGGTAAAGTGGAGCGCAGCCACCGCGAGGATCAGAAACGCTTCTATTCCTGCCGCAGCTTTTACTCGCTGGAGGACTTCGCCAGACAGCTCGCTGCCCACAACCGCCGCTCCAACAACTTCCCTATGAGACCGCTTAGTTGGCTTTCTCCGAACGAATTCACTGTCCAATATGTTTGACAAACCTACACATTTCGACCCGGGCGGCCCGGCGCCCGCCTTGACACATCGGATGGAACGTGATAATATACTGGAACAGTGAATCGCGCGAGGAACGGAAATAGTATCCAGCGAGCACCCGACAGAGAGGGCCCGTCACCGGCTGAAAGCGGGCCCGGGGGGTAACTGGAGAATGTGCGTCCGGGAGCGCAGAGGGCCGACGGCCCCCGGCCTGGCCCCGTTACCGGCCCCTGAGTGAGAAATGAGAGTGGAACCGCGATCAACGTCGCCTCTCGTGCCTTTGGGCACGGGAGGCGCTTTTGTATTCTGGGGGGTGCTTGGACTGACACGATTGGGAGAGACCCTGCGGGCCTATCAGGCCCGCGACCCTGCGGCCCGGAGCCGGCTGGAGATCTTCCTGCTCTATCCGGGCGTGCACGCCACGCTGTACCACCGGCTGGCCCACTGCCTCTACCGGCACCGGCTGTTCTTCCTGGCCCGGCTGGTGAGCCAGTGGAGCCGGTTCTGGACGGGCATCGAGATCCACCCCGGGGCCAAGATCGGCCGCCGGTTCGTCATCGACCACGGCATGGGTATCGTCATCGGCGAGACGGCGGAGATCGGCGACGACTGCCTGATCTACCACGGCGTCACCCTGGGCGGCACCGGCAAGGATCAGGGGAAGCGCCACCCCACCCTGGGCAACAACGTGATGGTGTCCGCCGGGGCCAAGGTGCTGGGCCCCTTCAAGGTGGGGGACAACTCCCGCATCGCCTCCAACGCGGTGGTGCTCAGCGAGATCCCCTCCGACGCCACCGCCGTGGGCGTGCCCGCCCGGGTGGTGCGCATCGCCGGGGAGAAGGTGGACTATGCCGGCCAGGTGGATCAGATCCACGTCACCGACCCGGTGCAGAAGGAACTGCAGGCCCTCAATTCCCGGCTGGAATGGCTGGAACAACTATTGGATGAACAGGCAAGGAGTCAGAATCTATGAAAACCATCTATCTGTACAATTCCGCGAGCCACAAGAAGGAGGAGTTTATCCCCCATGAGCCGGGCAAGGTGTCCATGTACACCTGCGGCCCCACGGTGTACCACTTCGCCCACATCGGCAACCTGCGCAGCTACATCATGGAGGACGCGCTGGAGAAGCTGCTGCGCTACGCCGGCTACGACGTGACGCGGGTGATGAACATCACCGACGTGGGCCACCTGGCCTCCGACGCCGACACCGGCGAGGACAAGATGCTCAAGGGCGCCAAGCGGGAGCACAAGAGCGTGCTGGAGATCGCCCAGTTCTACACCGACGCCTTCTTCTCCGACTGCAAGAAGCTGAACATCAAATACCCCGACGTGGTGCAGCCCGCCACCGGCATGATCGACGACTATATCAAGGTCATCTCCGCCCTGATGGACAAGGGCTATGCCTACTTCGCCGGCGGCAACGTGTACTTCGACACCTCCAAGCTGGAGAAATACTACGTGTTCAACGACCACGACGAGGAGGATCTGGCCGTGGGCGTCCGGGAGGGCGTGGAGGAGGATGCCAACAAGCGCAACAAGAACGACTTCGTCCTCTGGTTCACCAAGTCCAAGTTTGAGGATCAGGCCCTCAAGTGGGACTCCCCCTGGGGCGTGGGCTATCCCGGCTGGCACATCGAGTGCTCCTGCATCTCCATGAAGTACCTGGGGGAGCACCTGGACATCCACTGCGGCGGCATCGACAACGCCTTCCCCCACCACACCAACGAGATCGCCCAGTCCGAGGCCTACCTGGGCCACCCCTGGTGCAAGTACTGGATGCATGTCCACCACCTGAACACCAGCCACGGCAAGATGAGCAAGTCCAGCGGCGAGTTCCTCACCGTCTCCCTGCTGGAGGAGAAGGGCTACGACCCGCTGGTGTACCGCTTCTTCTGCCTCCAGTCCCACTACCGAAAGGGCCTGGTGTTCTCCTGGGAGAACCTGGACAACGCCAGGGCCGCCTACGACAAGCTCATCGCCCGGGTGGCCGCCCTGGGCACCGACGGCGAGGTGGATCAGGCCGCCGTCCAGGAATACAAAGACCGCTTTGTGGAGGCGGTGGGCAACGATCTCAACACCTCCCTGGGCGTCACCGCCCTGTACGACGTGCTCAAGGCCGACCTGAGCGACGCCGCCAAGCGGGCCGTCCTGGACAGCTATGACCAGGTGCTGGGCCTGGATCTGCTGAAAAAGGCCGACGCCCTGAAGGAGCAGCAGGCCGCCCCCGTGGAGGGCGCCGAGGAGATCGAGGCCCTCATTGCCAAGCGGCTGGAGGCCAAGCGCGCCAAGGATTGGGGCACCGCCGACGCCATCCGCGACCAGCTCAAATCCATGGGCGTGGAGATCAAGGACACCAAGGAGGGCACCACCTGGACGCGGGTGTAGCGCGCCCGGCGGATAGGAGGCAGACATGTCCATTTCCCGTTCTGACTGCGCGGCCCTGATCCTGGCGGGGGGAAAGTCCAGCCGGATGGGCCGGTGCAAGGCCCTGCTCCCCCTGGAGGGGCGCACTTTTCTCCAGCGGCTGACCGGCACGCTGGACGGCTTTCCCCACCTCTATCTCTCCGCCAACGACCCGGCCCTGGCCCGGGGCTTCCCCGGCACCGCCGTGGCCGACCGCTATGCGGGCGCCGGGCCCCTGGCGGGGCTCCACGCCGCCCTGTCCGCCTCCCGCTGGCCCTACCTGTTCTGCGTCCCCTGCGATCTGCCCCTGCTGCCCGCCTCCCTGGCCCAACCCATGCTGGACGCCTTCCCGGAGGGGTGCGACGCCCTGGTGTGCGTGGACAGCACCGGCCGCCGCCACCCCCTGTGCGGCATCTACGCCCGCACCGCCCTGCCCGCCCTGGAGGCGCAGCTGGCGGCGGGGGAGTTCCGGGTACAGGGCCTCCTCTCCCAGTTGCGCTGCACCTGGTTCGACGCCGGTGCCTGGGTGGATGACCGGGCCTTTACCAACCTGAATACCCCGGAGGACTACCAGCAGCTGCTGGCTCACCCCCGCGCGTAAGCGCGCCCCCCGCCCGGCACTCCGGGCGGGGGGCGTTTTTCAGCAGATCGTCCAGCCGCAGCAGGGCGGCCAGGAACACCAGCACCGAGGCGTGCAGGTTGGTGCGGGCGGACGCCGCACCCGCGCCGTCTCCGGCCTCCCGCGCAGTGCGGACGGCCAGGCAGAGAAAAAACCCCAGGCACCCCACCACCAGGGCCGAGGCCCACAGCCGGATGGGGAACACCTCCGGCAGGTTTGCCGCCCCTTCTGTATCGCTCCGGAGGGTTCTGCACAGCCCCTCCCGCTGGAGGGACACCCCCCAGTAGGACAGCCCCACCGACAGCAGCAGCAGGCCCAGGAACAGCAGGCTCCCGTCCACCGTGCAAAGCTGCCTCTTCAGCGCCTCTTCCTCCATTCCGCCACCTCCCTGCCTCAGTTTATCCACGGGGAGCGGAAAATGTGTGGAAAAACCCTTGACAAAACGGTCTACAATATATAGACTGATCGTAGGTCTACAAGCTATCGACCAAGGAGGTGTTCCTATGGAGGACTACCGGCTGGGGGAGGTGGAGCGCCGCTTCGCCGACCTGATCTGGGCAAACGCGCCCCTGCCCTCGGGGGAGCTGGTGCGCCTGTGCCAGGGGGAGCTGGGGTGGAAGAAGTCCACCACCTATACCGTGCTCAAGCGCCTGTGCCAAAAGGGCCTGTTTGTCAACGACAACGGCACGGTGAGGGCCCTTCTGAGCCGGGAGGAGTTTGCCGCCGGGCAGAGCGCGGCCTTTGTGGCCGACGCCTTTGACGGCTCCCTGCCAAAATTCCTGGCGGCCTTCTCCGCCCGGCAGCGGCTGACGGAGGAGGAGGTGGCGGCCCTCCAGGCCCTGATCGACGCCCAGAGGGGGGAGTAGGGATGGACGGCCTGTTTTCAACCGTGCTCCGGATGAGCCTGACGGCGGGCCTGGTGATCCTGGCGGTGCTGGCGGCCCGGGCTGTTCTGCGGCTGGCGGGGGCGCCCCGGAAATACGCCTACGTGCTGTGGGCGGTGGTGCTCTTCCGTCTGCTGTGCCCCCTGGCGCCGGAGGGCCCGGTGAGCCCGCTGCCCGCCCCGGAGGCGGCCGCCGCCCTGGTGGAGGGCTGGGCGGACGACTATGTGGGCACAACGGCCACGTTCTTTGACAACACCCCGGAGTTTCAGGCGGCGGTGGAGGCGGGGCTGCCCGTCCAGAGCGGGGGCTATGTGGTCACGGCCTCCGACGGCGTCTCACCGCCCGCCACGGCTGGGGAGGTGCTCTTCCCGTGGCTGGCGGCGGCGTGGCTGGCCGGGGCGGCGGTGCTGCTCCTGCGGGGGGCGATCTCCCACCGGCGGCTCCGGCGGCGGCTGGTGGGGGCGGTGCGGCTGGAGGGGAACGTGTACCAGGCCGACCACATCTCCACCCCCTTCGTGATGGGGCTGTTCAAGCCCCGGATCTACCTGCCCTCCGGCCTGGGGGAGGGGGAGCGGGGCTATATCCTGCGCCACGAGCGCACCCACATCAAACGGCTGGATCACCTGTGGAAGCTGCTGGCCTTCCTGGCACTGGCGCTCCACTGGTTCAACCCCCTGGTGTGGGTGGCCTTCACCCTGGCGGGTCGGGACATGGAGGCCTCCTGTGACGAGGCGGTGCTCCGCCGGACGGCGGGGGACATCCGGGCGGAATACGCCCAGTCCATCCTCCGTCTGGCCGCCGGGCGGCCCTCCTCCGCCACACCCCTGGCCTTCGGGGCGGGGGATGCCAAAGACCGCATCCGCACCGTGCTGCGCTGGAAGAAGCCCGCCCGGTGGCTCGCGGCGCTGGGCGCCGCAGCCGCCGCCCTGGTGATCGCGGCCCTGGCGGTCAATCCCGCGTCCGGCGATCCCATGGGGCGCAGCTACCGGACGGCGGAGATGCTCTACGCCGATCAGCGCTACAGCTTCTCCTACACGGAGGAAACCGCGCCCCAATACAGCGTCACCGGGACGGGGGAGCTGCTGAGCAGAGCGCCGTCAGAGGACGAATGGACATACCTGGGGGAGTTCACGGAGATCTCCTGGAGCCGGGAGCGGCGGTACGCCCTCTTTGACGCCCTCACCTGCCGGGCCCAGGAGGCTATGGATCAGGTGGCGCGTATGTGGCGGCTGGACACCTTCGACCAGAACGGAACCCTCTATCTGCTGATGGAGACCCGGCGGGGGGCCGCCCTGCTGGGGGTGGGCTATGACCGGCCGGAGGGGGAGAGCATCCGCTGGCTGTTTCGCCTCCGCGCCGACGGGGAACCGGCGGAGGTGCCGGCGGGGGCGGGGGAGTGGACGGCGTCCGGCAGCTTCGCCTATGTCCTCCAGCCCGGGGAGCAGGCCGTGTCGGAGCGGCCCGTGGTGCTGACGGAGGAGGCCCCGGACTTCTGTTACCAGACCACCTGGAGCCTGGGCAGCATGGCCGTCCAGGTGGGCCTGGCGGCGGAGGACGGCACGGAGTACCTGCCCGAGTTTGCCGGCGGAAGCGCCCGGGGGGTGTTCCGGAATCTGCCGCCGGGCAGCTACCGGGTGGTGGTGCGGAGCAGCACCAGGAACCTCCGGTACGCGGAGACCACCACCGTTCCCCTGGAGGTGACAGGGGCCATCGCCTTCACGGCCCGGGACGCATGAAAATACCCCGGACGGCTTTGCCGTCCGGGGTGTGTGTTCGCTGAAACTGACCTTGTTATATTGATTAAAACTGAATATTTTCAAAAGGTCAGTTTGGGGCTAGGATGGAGGCATAAACCAGAGAAAAGGGAGGCCCCTGTCATGAAACAGTCCCAAAGACTCCACCTGCTGATCATGTCCGCCCTGTTCGCGGCGGCCATCGCGGTGATGACCGCCTACCTGCTCCACATACCCATCCCCACCGGCGGCTACATCCACGTGGGAGACGCGCTGATCTACCTGGCGGCCTGCCTGCTGCCCGCCCCCTATGCCGTGGGGGCGGCCATGGTGGGAGCCGGGCTGGCGGATCTGCTCACCGCCCCCATGTGGGTGGTGCCCACCCTGGTGATCAAGGCCGTGGTGGCCCTGCTCTTCACCAGCAGATCCCCCCGGCTGCTCTGCCCCCGGAACCTGGCCGCGGCGGCGGGTACCTGCCTGCTCTCCCCGGCGGCGTACGGTCTGGCGGCCTGCCTGCTGATGGGCAGCGTCCACGCCTTCTGGCCCCAGTTCCTGGGTACCCTGGTGCAGGGCATCGGCAGCGGCGTGCTCTTTGTGGTGCTGGGCCTGGCGCTGGAGCGCTCCGGCCTGAAGGCCCGCTTCTCCGCCGCGTAAGGCAGGAAAGAAAATCCCCGGACGGCACAGCCGTCCGGGGATTTGAGGCTGACGATAAACCCTTCCACCGAAGGATTCGGAGGGAAGGATAGTGTGAAAGGGAACCGTCAGGGTTCCCTTTCGCGTTGGATCAAACAACTTTTTGAAACTTTTTTGAAGTTTCAAAAAGTTCAGCAGCCTGTCGAAAAGACTTTTTCGACAGGCTGAATCCCCGGACGGCACAGCCGTCCGGGGATTTTTGCATCAGAACTGGGTGCCGCCGAACTCGTGGAAGGTGAGGTTGAGGTTGCGCTCCTGCGTCCAGCCCACGGCCCACTGGGAGCCGAAGAGCAGCAGCTGGTTGCCCTTGTAGTCCTCCACCAGCTTCACGTCGGTGCCCAGGATCAGATCCTCCTCCTTGACGGGCTCCCCGTCGTCGGTGGTGATCCACCGCAGGTACTCGTAGGGCAGGCCCTCCATGTAGAGCTCCACGTTGTACTCGTTTTTCAGCCGGTACTCCAGCACGTCGAACTGGAGGGTGCCCACCACGCCCACGATGACCTCCTCCATGCCGGTGTAGGGGGTCTTGAAGATCTGGATGGCGCCCTCCTGGGCGATCTGCTCCATGCCCTTCAAAAACTGCTTGCGCTTCATGGTGTCCAGAGAGCGCACCCGCTTGAAGTGCTCGGGGGCGAATGTGGGGATGGGGTCGAACCGGAACTTCTTGCCCGGGGCGCACAGGGTGTCGCCGATGGAGAAGATGCCCGGGTCGAACACGCCGATGATGTCGCCGGCGTAGGCCTCCTCGATGATCTCCCGCTCGGCCGCCATGAGCTGCTGGGGCCGGGACAGGCGGATTTTCTTGCCGCCCTGGACGTGGTAGACCTCCTTATCCGCGTCAAACCGGCCGGAGACGATGCGCAGGAAGGCGATCCGATCCCGGTGGGCCTTGTTCATGTTGGCCTGGATCTTGAACACAAAGCCGGAGAAGTCGTCGTCCATGGAGTCGATGACCAGATCCCCGGCCTTCCGGGGCAGGGGGGGCGTGGTCATGCGCAGGAAGTGCTCCAGGAAAGGCTCCACGCCGAAGTTGGTGAGGGCGGAGCCGAAGAACACCGGGGACAGCTTGCCGTGGCGCACCCGATCCAGATCGAACTCGGCGGCGGCGCCGTCCAGCAGCTCGATCTCGTCGGTGAGCTGCCGGTGCAGCCGCTCCCCGATCAGGCCGTCCAGGTTGGGGTCGCCCAGCTCCACCTCGGTGGCGGTGGCCGCCTTGGCGCCCCCGTTGGAGGTGAAATGGATGATCTTTTTGGAGCCCCGGTCGTACACACCCTGGAACTCCTTGCCGCAGCCGATGGGCCAGTTCACCGGGTAGGTCTCGATGCCCAGCTCCTTCTCCAGCTCCTCCAGCAGCTCGAAGGAGTCCCGGGCCTCCCGATCCATCTTGTTGATGAAGGTGAAGATGGGGATGTCCCGCATGGCGCACACCTTGAACAGCTTGCGGGTCTGGGCCTCCACGCCCTTGGCCGCGTCGATGACCATCACCGCGCTGTCGGCGGCCATGAGGGTGCGGTAGGTGTCCTCCGAGAAGTCCTGGTGGCCGGGGGTGTCCAGAATATTGATGCAGAAGCCCTCGTACTGGAACTGCATCACCGAGCTGGTCACCGAGATGCCGCGCTGCTTCTCGATCTCCATCCAGTCGGAGGTGGCCGCCCGGGTGTTCTTCTTGCCCTTCACCTGGCCGGCCTGGGCGATGGCCCCGCCGTAGAGCAGGAACTTCTCCGTCAGGGTGGTCTTGCCGGCGTCGGGGTGGCTGATGATGGCGAACGTCCGCCGGCGGTTAATCTCTTTTTCGTATAATGACAAGGTAAAATTCCTCCTTGTATTCTGTCCTTGGCTTTCTGATGGGATGTCGCGGCCGGTGCGGTTATCTCACCGGCAAGGCCCGTAGGGGCGGATATCATCCGCCCGCCCAATGGGGCCTCAGCCGAAGCCGTAGGGCGCGGCATCCTTGACGCGCCGTTCGATTACCGGGGGCTCCCCCGGGGGCGCGCCTGCGCGGCGGGCGCCCCCATTTCTTCCCGAAGAAATGGGGGGAAAGAAGGGGCGGGGGTTTCACCCCCAGCCCCCCAAAAACGGGGGTTCATGGCGGCGGTGGGCTGTACAGACAGGGCAGGAACCGGGCCGGCATTGCCGCCCGTTTTCCCGGTGGCTTCGCTACAGGCGCTGCCGCGCCCCGGGCGGCACGCATCGGGATTACCCGGCAAGCCTTGATGGCCGCTGCGCTGTACCGGGTGCGCCCGCCGGGCCGCCATCGGTGCTATGCCGCCGAAATATCAAGGCAGTCACGGTAGCTTGGGCCCTCGCCGAAGTCCGGCGGAGGGGATGAACTTTCGCGTTTATGCGGAAGCAAATGGTTCGCGGTTTGGGGCGGCGCGTTCTACGTGGGGTCTTCGGCTTCCAGGGCGGCCACGGCGGCGGGGATGTCCCGGAAGGTTTCCGCCCGGGGCACCGGGCGGTCAATCTGCCCGAAGCCGTAGGCGGCGTGGAGGAAGGGCACCCCGGATTTGGCCGCCGCGTTGTAATCCCCCTGGGTGTCCCCGATGTACAGGGGCCGCTTCAGGCCGTTGCGCTCCACCACCAGGGCGATGTTGTCCGCCTTGGGCAGGCCGGTGCGGCCGGGGTTCTCGAAGTCGGCAAAGTACTTCCCCAGGCCGTGGGCCTGGAAAAAGGCCTCAATATACCCGTCCTGGCAGTTGCTGACGATAAAGAGCCGGTACCGGCCGGACAGAGAGGCCAGCACCTCCTCCTCCCCGGGGAAGAGAATGCCGCCGTATTCAGCCACATAGCGGTTTTCCTCCGCCAGGATCTGATCCAGGACGGGCTGCATCTTCTCCTGATCCAGCTCGGGCACCAGGCGGTTGAGGATGTCGGGCAGCAGCATGCCCATGCAGGGCTGGAGCCGCTCCCTGGTGACAGTGCCGGCATATTGGGGCGCCAGGCGCTCCAGCGCCTGATTCCAGGAGACGCAGATGGCGTCCACGCCGTCCCACAGCGTTCCGTCCAGATCAAACAGCAGTCCGTCAAACAGGGCAGATTCCTCCCATCATAAAAAGAACCACATCCGCCAGGATGGGGCGCTCATCAGAATACCATGATACTATATCATACCCCGGCGGGGGTTTTCAAGCCTCCCGCCGGGGTTTTTGTGGAGAAAACTGCCGCATCGGCACAGATTTTTCAGAGCCGGCCGCCGCTATTCCGCCAGGCAGCTGCGGCCCCGTTTCAGGTACCGGCCCGCGCCCTTTCGGCCCAGGAACTGGTTGTCCTGTACGATCACCTCGCCCCGGGAGAGCACCAGGTCGATGCGCCCCGCCAGCTCCATGCCCTCGTAGCAGGTGTAGTCCGCCGCCGAGTGGAGCTCGGTCTGGGTGAGGGTGCGCGTCCCGTTGGGATCCAGGATCACCACGTCGGCGTCGGCGCCGGGCTGAAGGGTGCCCTTTTGGGGGTAGAGGCCGTAGAGCAGGCTGGGCCCGGTGCAGGCCAGGCGCACCAGCTGGGGCAGGGTGATGCGGCCCTTTGCCACCCCCTCCGAGTAGAGTACCGGCAGCCGCTCCTCCACGCCGGGGGCCCCGTTGGGGCAGGCGGTGAAGTCGCCAACGCCGTACTGCTTCTCCACGGCGAAGCGGAAGGGGCAGTGGTCGGTGGCTACCGCGTCGATGGAGCCGTCGGCCAGCCCGCCCCACAGGGCCTCGCAGTCCGCCCCGGTGCGCAGGGGCGGGGACATAATGGCCTTCAAGCCCTCCTGGGGGTCGGCGTAGGCATCCTCGGTGAGGGTGAGGTACTGGGTGCAGGTCTCCACCCCGAAGTGCCGCTGACCGGCGGCCCGGGCCTTGCGCACCTCCGCCAGAGCGGCGGCGCTGGACAGGTGCACCACGTACACCGGCGCCTCCCCGGCCAGGGCGGCCAGGTGGAGCAGGCGGCTCACCGCCTCCGCCTCGCACCCGGCGGGGCGGCTCCTGGCGTGGTAGATGGGGGCCGTCAGGCCCTGGGACTTGTACCAGCCCCGCAGGAAGTTCACCACCCCGTCGTTCTCGCAGTGGGCGGGGATCACCAGGCCGTCCTCCCTGGCCTGCCGGAGCACCTGGAACAGGGCGCTGTCGTCCAGCCGGTCGTCATAGGTCAGATAGGCCTTGAAGCTGGTGATGCCCTCCCGGTCGGCGAGCTCCCCCATCTCCCGGAGGATCTGACCGTTCACGTGCTGGAGCACCCCGTGGAAGCCGTAGTCGATCACCGCCTTGCCGTCGGCCAGCCGGTGGTACTCCTCCACCTGGTGCCACAGGGAGCAGCCCTTGGGCCCGAAGGCCATGTGATCCACAATGGTGGTGGTGCCGCCGCAGGCGGCGGCCACGGTGCCGGTGTAGAAGTCGTCCACCGCCCGGTGGGCCCCGGCCTGGAGATCCATGTGGGTGTGTACGTCCACCCCGCCGGGCAGGACGTATTTCCCGGCGGCGTCGATCACCTGGGCGCCCCGGGCGTCCAGGTTTTTCCCCACCGCCTGGATCACGCCGTTTTCCACAAGCACGTCGGCGGCAAAGACGGCGGACTCGGTGACCACGGTGCCGTTCTGGATGATGGTGCGCATAGGCCCCCTCCTTGTCTGTTTTGGTCTGCCTCAAATAAAAAGTGTTTGAGGCAAACTTTTTTTCATCTCCATCATACGCCAACCGCCCGCCCTTGTAAAGGGGAGATTGTGCCCAAAAGAAGGGCCCGGATTTGTGGAAAAACACCGTGCCCGGCCGCATAACTTCTCCCAAGGCCGCCATACTAACCCCAGCAAGGAAGAAACAGGGGAGGCGCCCATGGAACAATTTGCAGTCAAGCCCATGATCACCTTCGGCACCGGCGCCCTGGCCGCCCTGGAGGAACTGCCGGGGGAGCGGGTGCTGGTGATCACCGACGGCTTTCTGGCCAAGTCCGGCCTGCTGGACAAGGTGCTGGCCCATCTGAAGGGCCGCACGGTGGAGATCTTCGACCAGGTGGTGCCCGACCCACCCATCGACCTGGTGGCGAAAGGGGCCCGGGCCCTGGCGGACTTCAAGCCCCGGACGGTGGTGGCCTTCGGCGGCGGCTCCCCCATGGACTGCGCCAAGGCCATGCTGCTCTTTGGCAAAAAGCTGGGGGCCCCGGGGGAGATCACCTTCGCGGCGGTGCCCACCACGGCGGGCACCGGGTCGGAGGTCACCTCCTTCGCCGTGCTTACCGACCCGGTGCGGGGGATCAAGTACCCCCTGGTGGACGACAAGCTGCTTCCCGACCAGGCCATTCTGGATCCCGCCCTGCTGGCGGGGGTGCCGCCGGCGGTGACGGCGGACACGGGGATGGACGTGCTCACCCACGCCGCCGAGGCCTACGTGGCCAAGGGGGCCTCCCCCTACTCCGACGCTTTGGCGGAGAAGGCCTTTACCCTGGCCTGGGAAAACCTCCGCCCCGCCTGGGAGAGCAAGGGCGAGAGCCGGGCCAGGCGGCAGATGCTCCTGGCCTCCAACCTGGCGGGCATGGCCTTCAACGCCGCCGGGCTGGGCCTGTGCCACAGCCTGGCCCATGCGTTGGGCGGAAAATTTCACGTGCCCCACGGCCGGCTCAACGCCCTGATCTTTCCCCACGTGCTCCACTTCAACGCCGCCGGAAAAGAGGCGGCCGTCAAATATGGCCAGCTGGCCCGGCTGTGCGGCCTGGCCCCCAATCCCCGGGCTCTGGCCGCCGGGTGGAACCGGCTGCGCGCCCAGCTGAAGCTGCCCGACCGGCTGGCGGCCTGCGGGGTGGAGACCAGACAGCTCCACGCCGCCCTGGACGAGCTGACCGCCGCCGCCCTGGGGGATCTCTGCATCCCCACCAACCCCCGGAGCGCCCCGGCGGAGGACGTGAAGGCCCTGTTGAAGGAGCTGGCGTGATGGCGGAGACCCTGCTTTCTGTCGGTATCGACATAGGAACAAGCACCACCCAGTTAGTGATCTCCCGGCTGACGCTGGAGAACCGGGCCAACCCCTTCTCGGTGCCCAGGGTGGCCATCAACCGGCGGGAGGTGCTCTACCGCTCTGCCATCCACTTCACCCCCCTGCTGTCGGACGTGGTGATCGACGCCCAGGGGGTGAAAGCCATCGTGGAGGAGGAGTACCGGAAATCCGGTTTTGCCAAGGGGGAGATCGCCACCGGCGCGGTGATCATCACCGGCGAGACCGCCCGGAAGGAGAACGCCAGAGAGGTGCTCTCCGCCCTGTCGGCCTTCGCCGGGGACTTCGTGGTGGCCACCGCCGGGCCCGACCTGGAGTCCATCCTGGCCGCCCGGGGTGCGGGTGCGGACGAATACTCCAAGGAGCATCACACAGATATTTTACACTTTGATATCGGCGGCGGCACCGCCAACCTGTCCCTCTGGTCTCACGGGGAGTTGGTGCAGACCGGCTGCCTGGACGTGGGCGGGCGCCTGCTCAAGCTGGAGCGGGACAGCGGGAAAATCACCTACGTGTCGCCGGTCATCACCCGGGCCGCCGGACACCTGGAGCACGCAGGGCGGGGGCTTGCCCCCGCCGCCCCATACCGGATTCCAGCCGTGGGGGATAGCCCCACGCCGGAATCTTTGGCCCCGGTGCTTCGCACCATGGTGGAGGCCCTGGAGCAGGCGGCGGGCCTGCGGCCGGGGCGGGAGAAGATGGATGCCTTCCTCACCCAGGGCACCCGGTGGGAGCCCCGGGCCGTGCCGGTGGTGTCCTTCTCCGGCGGGGTGGCCGACTGCATTGACAACCCGCCGGCGGACTGGAGGGCCTACGGCGACATCGGCGTACTGCTGGGGCGGGCCATCGCCGCCTCCCCGGCCTTTCAACAGGCGGGGCGGTTCCGGGGGGCGGAGACCATCCGGGCCACGGTGGTGGGGGCGGGGAGCCACGCCACCGACCTGTCCGGCTCCACCATCTTCTACCGGGACATGACCTTCCCCCTGAAGAACCTGCCCATCCTCAAGCTGACGGCAGCGGAGGAGAAGGGGGACGCCGCCGCCCTGGCGCAATCCATCCGGGACAAGCTGGGGTGGTTTGCCGACGAGGGGGGCCTGAGCCAGCTGGTGCTGGCCCTCCGGGGGGAGGATAACCCCACCTATTCCCGCATCCAGGCCCTGGCCCGGGGGGTGGCCGACGGGCTCGCCCCCCTGCGAGAGGCGGGATTTGTCCCCATCGTGGCGGTGGAAGCCGACCAGGCCAAGGTGCTGGGGCAGGCCCTGGCCCCCCTGATGGACGGGCCCCTGTTGTGCCTGGACGGGGTGGGGGTGGACTCCGGCGACTACCTGGACATCGGCGCGCCCGTGGCAAACGGGGCGGTTCTGCCGGTGGTCATCAAGACGCTGGCGTTTCAGAAATCGTAGGGCGGGGGCTTGCCCCCGCCGTTAAGGAGCGATCACATGATACTCAAGACCAAGCTGCTGGGGCACGTCTACGAATTCAAGTCCGTGAAGGACGCCCTGGCCAAAGCCAACGAGGAGAAGTCGGGCGACCGGCTGGCGGGCATCGCCGCCGAGAACGCCGAGGAGCGGGTGGCGGCCAAGGTGGTGGTGGCAAACCTGACCCTGGCGGATCTCCGCAACCACCCCGCCGTCCCCTATGAGGAGGACGAGGTCACCCGCATCATCCAGGACGACGTGAACGAGAAGATCTACGACGAGATCAAGGGCTGGACGGTGGCGGAGCTGCGGGAGTGGCTGCTGGACGAGAAGAACGGCGGCGACGCCATCCGGCGGGTGAGCCGTGGCCTGACGGCGGAGATGATCGCCGCCGCGGCCAAGCTGATGAGCAACCTGGATCTGATCTACGCGGCCAAAAAGATCCGGGTCACCGCCCACTGCAACACCACCATCGGCCTGCCGGGCACCCTGTCCTGCCGCCTCCAGCCCAACCACCCCACCGACGATCCGGACGGCATCATGGCCTCCCTGCTGGAGGGGCTCACCTTCGGGGCGGGGGACGCGGTGCTGGGCCTGAACCCGGTGGACGACAGCGTGGAGAGCGTCCGACGGGTGCTGGATCGGTTCCAGGAGATCAAGAGCCGGTGGGACATCCCCACCCAGATCTGCGTGCTGGCCCACGTGACCACCCAGATGGAGGCGGTGTACAAGGGGGCCCCCTGCGACCTGATCTTCCAGTCCATCGCCGGCTCCCAGAAGGGCAACGAGGCCTTCGGCCTGGACGGCAAGCTGATCGAGGAGGCCCGGCAGCTGGCCCTGCGGGAGGGGAACGCCACCGGCCCCAACGTCATGTACTTCGAGACCGGCCAGGGCTCCGAGCTGTCCTCCGAGGCCCACCACGGGGCCGACCAGGTGGTGATGGAGGCCCGGTGCTACGGCTTTGCCAAGCGGTTTGCGCCCTTCCTGGTGAACACGGTGGTGGGCTTCATCGGGCCGGAATACCTGTACAACTCCAAGCAGGTGATCCGGGCGGGCCTGGAGGATCATTTCATGGGCAAGCTCACCGGCATCCCCATGGGGTGCGACGCCTGCTACACCAACCACATGAAGGCCGACCAGAACGACATCGAGGATCTGGCCGTCCTCCTCACCGCCGCGGGGTGCAACTACTTCATGGGCATCCCCCACGGCGACGACGTGATGCTCAACTACCAGACCACCGGCTTTCACGAGACCGCCGCCCTGCGGGAGCTCTTCGGCCTCACCGCCATCCCGCCCTTCCAGGCGTGGCTGGAGAAGATGGGCTTTGTGGAGAACGGCAGGCTCACCGAGCTGGCGGGGGACGCGTCGGTGCTGCTGGCGTGAAAGCGCGGGCGGATGATATCCGCCCCTACACCCCATATTTTGTAGGGCGCGGCATCCCTGACGCGCCGCCCGTCCACATCCCCTGTGTGGGGCGCGTCCTACGCACACCCCGCAGGGCGGGGCTTGCCCCCGCTGCCCGCGCTCATTCCGAAGGGGCGAACTGTGTTCGCCTGCCGATACGATAGAGGTGACGATATGAACGAACAAGAGCTGCGCTCCCTGGTGGAGCGCATGGTGCTGGAGCTGGCAGGCCAGCCGGCCGGGGGCGGGAAAACCGCCCCGGCAGCATCCACCGCCCCGGCGGCGGATGTGGATCCGGCCGGCTGCCTGGAGGACATCACCGAGACCGATCTCCGGCGGCAGTACCTGGTGGAGCACCCGAAAAACGGCGACGCCTTCCGGGATCTCAAGCTGCGCACCCCGGCCCGGCTGGGCCTGGGGCGGGCGGGGGCCCGGTACAAGACCATCTCCATGCTGCGGATGCGGGCCGACCACGCGGCGGCCCAGGACTCGGTATTTTCCCACGTGGACGACGGCTTTGTGGAGAAACACGGCTTTGTCCCCGTCCAGACCCTGTGCCAGAACAAGGACGAGTACCTGACCCGGCCAGACAGGGGCCGCCGCTTCGACGAGGCCAACCAGGCCATCATCAAAAAGACCCTGGGCCAGAGCCCCAAGGTGGCCCTGGTGGTGGGGGACGGCCTGTCCTCCGCCGCCATCGAGGCCAACGCCGCCGACTGCCTCCAGGCCATCCAGGCGGGATTGAAAACCTACGGCCTGGAGGCCGGGCCGGTGCTGTTTGTGAAATACTGCCGGGTGGGGGCCTCCGACCACATCGGGGAGCTCACCGGCGCGGAGGTGGTGTGCATGCTGGTGGGGGAGCGGCCCGGCCTGGTGACCGCGGAGTCCATGTCCGCCTACCTGACCTACAAGCCCCACATCGGCATACCCGAGTCCAAGCGCACCGTGGTCTCCAACATCCACAAGGGGGGCACCACCGCCGTGGAGGCGGGCGCCCACATTGCGGAGTTGATTCACACCATGCTGGAAAGAAAGGCAAGTGGAATTGATCTGAAATAATTGAAAATTGACAATGGATAATTGATAATTCTCCGCACGTGACTGCGGCATAGGAGACGGAACCGGCTATATAACCGCCAATTATCAATTCTCAATTATCCATTATCCATTCACAAAGAGGTGATTGTATGACAGGCGATCTGATCCCCGCCAAGGTGCTGGCCACCCACACCATCGCCAACGTCAGCGAGACGCTGGCGAAGAAGCTGGGCCTGCCGCCCCAGTACCGCTCCATCGGCATCATCACCGCCGACAGCGACGACGTGACCTACTGCGCCCTGGACGAGGCCACCAAGGCCGCCGCCGTGGAGGTGGTGTACGGCCGCTCCCTCTATGCCGGGGCGGCCAACGCCTCCACCAAGCTGGCCGGCGAGGTGATCGGCATCCTGGCCGGGCCCAACCCGGCGGAGGTGCAGTCCGGCCTGCGGGCCTGCGCGGAGTTCATGGACAGCGGGGTGGGCTTCCGCTCCGCCAACGAGGACGACTCCATTATCTATTTCGCACACACCGTCTCCCGCACGGGCACCTACCTGTCCAAGACGGCACATGTGCGGGAGGGGGAGGCCCTGGCCTACCTGATCGCCCCGCCCCTGGAGGCGGTGGTGGGCCTGGACGAGGCACTGAAGGCCTCCGACGTGGAACTGGCCGCCCTCTTTGAGCCCCCCAGCGAGACCAACTTCGGCGGCGGCCTGCTCACCGGCACCCAGAGCGCGTGCAACGCCGCCTGCGCGGCGTTCGCCGAGGCTGTGAAGGCAGTGGCGGCCCGGCCCCGCGAAATCTGACGGGGCGGCGGGAGCAAGCTCCCGCCCTACGAAAACAGGTTCTGCGGAAAATAGATGTAGGGCGGGGGCTTGCCCCCGCCACAGCCGTTGAAGAACCCTCCTGGGGGAAGATTCGGAGGGAAAGATAGTGTGAAAGAAAACCGTCAGGGTTGTCTTTCGCGTTGGATCAAACGGCTTTTTGAACCTTTTTGGAAAGTTCAAAAAGTCCGGCAGCCTGTAGAAAAAGCCTTTAGGCTTTTTCTACAGGCTGCGGCGGGGGCTTGCCCCCGCCGCCAAACAAGGCGAGGTGAACCATTTGGACAAGGATCTGCAATCCATTCAGGAGACGAGAGAGCTGCTCCAGCAGGCCAGAAAGGCCCAGGGAATCCTGGCGTGCATGAGCCAGGGGCAGCTGGACAAAATAACGGCGGCCATCTCCGCCGCGGCGGCGGAGCACGCCAGGCGGCTGGCCGACATGGCGGTGGAGGAGACGGGGTTTGGCAGAAAGGCGGACAAGGAGCTGAAAAACCGTTTCGCCGCCCTCACCCTCTACGACGCCATCAAGGACGAGAAAACCCACGGGATTCTGGCGGAGAACCCGGAAAAGCGGGTCATCGACATCGGCGTGCCGGTGGGGATCGTGGCGGGGCTGGTGCCCTCCACCAACCCCACCTCCACGGTGATCTACAAGTCCATGATCTGCATGAAGGCGGGCAACCCCATCATCTTCTCCCCCCACCCCAGCGCGGTGAACTGCATTTTGGAGACGGTGAACGTGGTGCGCCGGGCGGCGGAGAGCGCCGGGGCCCCGGCGGGGAGCATCTCCTGTATCACCACCCCCACCCTGGAGGCCACCAACACCCTCATGCGCCACGACCACACCCGGCTGATTCTGGCCACCGGCGGCGGGGCCATGGTGAAGGCGGCCTACTCCTCCGGCACCCCGGCCATCGGCGTGGGAGCGGGCAACGGCCCGGCCTATATCCACCGCACGGCGGATGTGCGCCAGGCGGTGCGCCGCATTCTGGACTCCAAGACCTTTGACAACGGCACCATCTGCGCCAGCGAGCAGTCCATCGTGGTGGAGCGGGCCATGGAGGGTGCCGTCACGGCGGAGCTCCGCGCCCAGGGGGCCTATGTCCTGGACGACGGGGAGCACCGGCAGCTGTCCAGGTTCATCCTGCGCCCCAACGGCACCATGAACCCGGCCATCGTGGGCAAGAGCGTGGAGACGGTGGCCAGGCTGGCGGGCCTCACCCGGGTGCCCCCCACGGCCCGGGTGCTGGTGGCGAGAGAGACCGGCGTGGGGAAGGGCTACCCCTACTCCAACGAGAAGCTGGGTCTGATCCTGGCCTACTACGTGGAGGACGACGAGGAGGCGGTGCTCCGCCGGTGTGTGGAGATCCTGGAGTGGGAGGGGGCGGGCCACACCTTCGCCATCCACACCGAGGATCAGGAGGTGGCCAAACGCTTCGCCGCCGCCGTCCCTGCCAGCCGGGTGCTGGTGAACACCCCCGCCTCCCTGGGGGGCATCGGGGCCACCACCTGCCTGTTCCCCGCCCTCACCCTGGGGTGCGGTGCGGTGGGCGGCTCGTCCAGCTCCAACAACATCGGCCCACTGGATCTCATCAACATCAAGCGGGTGGCCTGGGGCGTGCGGGAGCTGGAGGAACTGAGAAGCGGTGGGCGCGCCGGGGTCGCCGCGCCCCGCTCTGCCGGGGCGGGCGCCGCCCACGTGGTGGACGAGCGCCTGCTGGATGAACTGGTGAGCCGGATTGCGAGGAGGCTGAGCGTATGAGCGAGGTCAACGCCGACGGCGTGCTGCTCAACCCCCACGAGGCCATTCTCCAGGAGGTGCAGGCCCTGACCAACGCCCTGACGGCGGAGGAGCCGGAGGGGATGGAGGACGACAAGGCCCGCCCCGTCCAGGCCGGAAACGGCCAGCCGGCGGGGGAGGCGGGGGGCGCGCCCCACGTCTCCGTGTCCGCCGCCCTGGCGGCCCCGGCCCACAGGGGGGCGGGCACCGGCAGCTACGCCGCGGAACACCCGCCCCAGCCGGCCAAAAAGCAGGCCCGGCGGAGCGGGAACACGAAAAAACCAAAGCCGGCTCCCCCCGAGGCAGCGGGGGAGCCGGAACAGCCAAAACAGACGACTGACAGGAGGAACCGAAGCATGGCAAACACAAACGCGCTGGGCATGGTGGAGACAAGAGGACTGGTGGGGGCCATTGAGGCCGCCGACGCCATGGTGAAGGCCGCCAACGTGCAGCTGGTGGGTAAGGAGCAGGTGGGCGGCGGCCTGGTGACCGTCATGGTACGGGGCGACGTGGGCGCGGTGAAGGCGGCCACCGACGCCGGGGCCGCGGCGGCGGAGAAGGTGGGGGAGCTGATCTCCGTCCACGTGATCCCCCGGCCCCACGCCGAGGTGGATCACATCCTGCCCCACGCCTCCGGCGAGCTGGGCGGGGAGTAAGCCATGGCGCTCCTGACCGAGGAGGACGTGCGCCGCATGTCGGACAACGGCGTCCGGGGCCCGGTGGTGGTGAACCGGGGGGAGGTGCTCACCCCCGGGGCCCGGGACTGGCTCCGGGCCCATAAGGTGGAGGTGGTCTACCCACAGGGGGAATCCCCGGAGCACGCCCCCGGCGCGCCGGCCCCCGCCAAATATCAGACCCTGTTCGGCGCGGCCCTGAACAACAAGCCCGAGCACATGACCCATTTGAGGGGGAATATCCTGGTATTCAAGGATCACCCCCGCATCGCCTTCCGGGGGTGGATCGACGCCCTGGAGGCGGAGCTGCTGCTGGCCCAGCAGGCGGCGGCGGAGGAGGGGCTGACCGCCCTGGAGGACGAGCTGGGGGAGGCCCTGGCCTTCACCCGCCGGTTCATCCGCTGCGACGTGCTGGACGAGCCGGTGGGGCCCATCCACCTGTGCGGCTACACGGCGGAGCAGCTGCGGGAGGTGTCCCACTACCCGGACAAGCACCTGGGGCAGCCCCACTTTCTGCCCAGCTGTACCGACGCGCACGCCCTGCTGGCGGTGAACCGGGCCCGCACCGTGGCCCGGCAGACCGAGCTGGCGGCCTACGCCGCCTTCCGGGATGCCGACGGCGGGGTCACCAGGGACGACATCATACAGGGGCTCAACCGGCTGTCCTCCCTGCTGTGGATTCTCATGTGCAAATGCAAGGGGGGACACTATGCACACGCTTAATGCCATAGACGCCGCCGCCCTGGCGGAGCAGATTGTGGCCCGCCTCACCATCGGGATCGAGGCCAGCGGGCGGCACGTCCACCTGTCCCGGCACGATCTGGAGGCCCTGTTCGGCGCGGGCTACCAGCTCAACCGGGTGAAGGAGCTGTCCCAGCCGGGGCAGTTTGCCTGCGCCGAGCGGGTCACTTTGGAGGGCCCCAAGGGGAGCATCCCCAACGTGGTGATCCTGGGCCCCGAGCGGCCGGAGAGCCAGGTGGAGATCTCCCTCACCGACGGGGTGGCCCTGGGGATCACGCCGCCGGTGCGCCTGTCCGGCGACATCGCCGGCACGCCGGGGATCACCCTCCGCCACGGCGACCGGGTGCTCCGGCTGGAGCGGGGCCTGATCGCCGCCAAGCGGCACATCCACATGACCCCGGCGGACGCCGCCCGCTTCGGCGTGGCGGACAAGCAGACCGTGCGCCTGCGGTGCTTCACCGCCCGCCCGGCGGTGCTGGAGGACGTGGAGGTGCGGGTGTCCCCCAAATTTTCCACCGTGGTGCATATCGACTACGACGAGGCCAACGCCTGTGGATTTCGCAAGGGCGACCGGGGCCTGATTTTGAAATGACCCTGGAGTGGCGGGGACGGACGCTGGTGATCACCTGGCTGCCGGTGGCCTCCATGGGCCGCCTGGCCGCCTGCGCCCCCCAGACGGCGGCGGAGACCGAGGTGCTGGCCGCCCTGCTGGCCGGGGCCCGGGTGCGGGTGGGGCGGGAAGCCCTGGAGTACCGCCGCTACCGCCGCACCGCCCCGCTGGGCATCTATCAGAAATGCGCCGGCCTGGAGCGGCGTCTGCGGGAGATGGGAATCTGTGTTGCTGGGACAGGTGGCCGGTAAGGTCTGGGCCACAAAAAAATCCTCCGCCCTGACGGGGCAGGCCTTTCTGACCGTCCGGGTGGGGGAGCGGATCTTGGTATGCGCCGACTGCGTAGGGGCCGGGGAGGGGGAGACCGTCCTGGTGGCCACCGGCGGCGCGGCCCGGGTGGCGGCGGGGGGAGAGATCCCCATCGACGCCGCCATCGTGGGCATCATTGACGGCGTGTAGGGCGGGGGCTTGCCCCCGCCGTATTTCGCAAGGCAAAAGAAAGGGGACATACCAATGTCCATCAACGAGATTATCGTCTACCTCATGGTGCTGTTCATGGCCCTGGGGGCCGTCGACCGGATCATCGGCAATAAGTTCGGCCTGGGGGAGAAGTTCGAAGAGGGCATCCTGGCCATGGGCTCCCTGGCCCTGGCCATGATCGGCATCATCTGCCTGGCGCCGGTGCTGGCCAGCCTGCTCCGGCCGGTGGTGGTGCCGGTGTACCGGTTCCTGGGGGCCGACCCGGCCATGTTCGCCGGCACCATCCTGGCCAACGACATGGGGGGCGCCCCTCTGGCCCGGGAGCTGGCCCTCACCCAGGAGGCGGGCCAGTTCGGCGGCCTGATCGTGGGCTCCATGCTGGGCCCCACCATCGTGTTCACCATCCCGGTGGGCCTGGGCATCATCCAGGCCGAGGATCGGCCCCACCTGGCCACCGGCGTGCTGGCGGGCGTGGTCACCGTGCCCATCGGCAGCTTTGCGGGCGGCCTGGCGGCGGGCTTCCCCCTGACCATGGTGCTGCGCAACCTGATCCCCATCGTGCTCATCGCCGTGCTCATCGCCCTGGGGCTGTTCCTTATCCCCGGCGGCATGGTGAAGGGCTTCCAGGTGTTCGGGAAGATCATCGTCATCATCATCACCATCGGCCTGGCGGCCGCCATCATCCAGGAGCTGACCCCCCTCACCCTGATCCCGGGGCTGAACCCCATCTCCGACGGGGTGGAGATCGTGGGGGACATCGCCATCGTGCTGGCGGGGGCCTTTCCCCTGGTGTTTGTGATCACCAAGGTGTTCCGCAGACCCCTGATGAAGCTGGGGGGCCTGCTGGGCATGAACGACGTGGCCGCCGCCGGCATGGTGGCCACCCTGGCCAACAACATCCCCATGTTCCAGATGATGGGCGGCATGGACCGCCGGGGCAAGATCATCAACGTGGCCTTCGCCGTGTCCGCCTCCTTCGTGTTCGGCGACCACCTGGGCTTCACGGCGGGCTTTGATTCCACCATGCTCTTCCCCATGATTGTGGGCAAGCTGGTGGGGGGAGTCACCGCCGTGGCGGCGGCCATGCTGCTCACCCGGAAGGACAGGGGGGAAGACCGTGGATAAGCGGGAGCTGGAGAAGCTGGTGCGCCAGGTGCTGCTGGAGCAGCTGGGCGGCGGGGGACACGGCGTAAGATCTGTGCCCGTGCCAACCCTGGGGGTGGACGAGCGCCACCGGATGGACACGGGAAACCCGGGCGACCGGGTGTACACCCGGGATCTGTTTACCCTGGAGCAGTCCCCCCGGCTGGGGGCGGGCATCATGGAGATGACCGACACCACCTTCCCCTGGACGCTGCACTACGATGAGATGGACTACGTGGTCAGCGGGCGGCTGGATGTGCTCATCGGCGGGGAGAAGATCTCCGCCGGGCCGGGGGAGGTGCTCTATATCCCCAAGGGCAGCGCCATCCGGTTCTCCGTCACCGGACACGCCCGGTTTCTCTACTTCGTCTATCCGGCGGACTGGCAGAGCCAGACCGGCGTACAGTAACAGGAAGCCCGGAACCGAACTGGTTCCGGGCTTTCCCCCGTCATAAGGGGGGACGGGCCCGCATATACATGCCACAGTTACCGAAACCAGGTAGGAGAGTGGATGGATATGCAAACAGGCTGGAATGAGAACCGGGCGCTGCTGCGGGGCACGGCGGCGGCGGAGCCGGTGGTTTCCCACGAGAGCCACGGCGTGGTATACGAGACCTTTCCCCTGACGGTGCTGCGGCTGTCGGGCTCGGAGGATCGGATCAACGTGCTGGCTCCGCGCCCCCTGCTGGCGGAGCAGCCGGTGACGGCGGGCATGGCCCTGGAGGTGGAGGGGGAGGTGCGCTCCTTCAACAACAAGAGCGGCAAGGGCAGCCGCCTGGTGATCACCCTCTACGCCAAGGCTCTGCGCCCCTGGGAGGGGGAGGACGAGAACCAGCTGCTGCTGGCGGGGGTGCTGTGCAAGCCGCCGGTGCTGCGGCGCACCCCCCTGGGCCGGGATATCTGCGACCTGATGCTGGCGGTGAACCGCCGGTACGGCCGGGCGGACTACCTGCCCTGCATCGCCTGGGGCGGCCTGGCCCGGCTGTGCGGCGGGCTGGAGGTGGGGGACGGGGTGCGCCTGGAGGGCCGCCTCCAGAGCCGGGCCTACACCAAGGTGGATCACGGCGTCAGCGAGGTGCGCACCGCCTACGAGGTGTCCGTCATGAAGCTGGAGCCGGTGGGTGAATAGAGAACATGGGAGCGGGGCCGCATCTGCGGTCCCGCTCCCATGTGTTATTCGTATTTTCCGTTGTTACTGAACAGAAAGTAGAGCAGGATACCCACACCGAGCATGGTGCAAACCCCGCCCGCACCGGAGATGACTGGCGAAACCGCGCCGTCTGCGGTGAGCAGAACTGCCCCGCCCACGAACAGGAAGCCGCCTGCGAGAAGGTTTTTCATCACAGATACCCCCATTACGCAACTCAGTTGAATTTATAGATCTTCCGGGCCAGGCGGTAGAGCTTGACGGACAGCTTGCGCCCCTGGTAGCCGGGGATGTTGCCCACAAAGGAGATGGAGCGGTATTTCAGCTTGTGGTACAGCTCCGGGCTGTGGGAGCGCAGGTACTCCCAAAGCTCGGTCTTCTTGCCCAGGGCGGCGGGGGAGCCGTCGATGATGAGGAAGATGGAGGAGATGGTCATCATCATGGACAGGTAGCTGATCATGTACCGGGCCAGCTTGGGCTGGCTGTAGTAGAGGGCTTTCAGGTTGTGGCTCTCGATCATCAGCTTGGTGACCCGCACCTGCTGATCCACCCGGGTGACCATCACCTTCTCGTTGACGGACTGGTCGGCCCGGCCGATGAAGTAGCGGTAGAGATCCACATCCATGTAGTACATGCTCTTCACCGAGGGCAGGGGCTGGTACACGAAGATGTTGTCCACATAGAAGGTGTGCTTGGGCAGCTCCAGCCCGCAGGCGCGCAGCATCTCGGTGCGGTAGATCACCGAGTGCATCAGCAGGTACTGGGAGGGGCGGAAGCGGCCGATGTCGTTCCAGGTGAACACCCGGTTCTGGGGGAACACGTTGGTGTACCGCATGACCTTCTGGGTGTTGTCCTCCACGTGCTCGTACACGTAGTTGGCGATGAACAGATCCACCGGATTCTCCGAGGCGGCAAACTGCCGCAGCTTGTCCAGCACGGTCTGGAGGGCCGCCTCGTCCAGCCAGTCGTCGGAGTCCACCACCTTGTAATACAGGCCGCTGGCGTTGCGCAGGCCCTGGTTGACCCCCTCGCCGTGGCCGCCGTTCTCCTGGTGGATGGCCCGGACGATGTCCGGGTACTCCGCGGCGTAGCGGTCGCAGATGGCGGGGGTGTCGTCCTTGGTGGAGCCGTCGTCCACCAGGATGATCTCAATGTCCTCCCCGCCGGTGAGCAGGGTCTGGACGCAGTGATCCATATAGGCGGCGGAGTTGTAGCAGGGAACGGCGAAGGTAATGAGCTTTGACATGGGCGGTTTCCTCATTTCAGTAAATCGTCACACAGCTCCAGCGCCCGGGCGGCGATGGCGTCCATGTTGTAGTATTTGTACTCCGCCAGCCGGCCCAGCAGGTGGAAGTCCGGATAGCGCTCCGCCTCCGCCGCGTACCGGGCGTAGAGGGCGTTGTTCTCCGGATTGATGATGGCGTAGTAGGGCACCTGGCCGGCCTCGCCGGTGTAGGAGCGGGAGTACTCCCTGGCGATGGTGGTGGCGCCGGGCAGCTCCTGGCCGGTGAGGTACTTGAACTCCGTGATGCGGGTGTAGTCCTGATCCACCGTGTAGTTCACCGTGCCGTGGCTCTGCCAGAAGTCCACCGGGTGGGTCTCAAACACGAAGTCCAGGGTGCGGTAGGGCAGCCGGCCGTACCGGCAGCCGAACAGCTCGTCCGCCGCGCCGGTGTAGATCACCGTGCCGGCAAAGGGCGCCCCGTCCAGGTACACCCTGCCGTCCTCCAGGCGCATGCGGGCGGCGGCGTCGGTGTTCAGCTCCACGGTGATGTTGGGATGATCCAGCATGCGCTGGAACAGGGGGGTGTATCCCTCCAGGGGCATGCCCTGGTGGACGTCCTGGAAATAGCGGCAGTCCTCGGACAGGAAGACCGGCACCCGGGCGGTGGTGTTGGGGTCGATCTCCTCCGGCGTCTGCCCCCACTGCTTCATGGTGTAGCGGACAAACACGTGGTCATAGACGTAGTCGGCCAGGGCGGCAATCTCCGGATCCGGATTCCGGCGCAGCTCCAGAATGGTGACCTTCTTCTCCCGGCCGTAGGCGGCGGTGAGCTTGTCCTCCAGCCGGTGGGCGTCCTCCGGCGGAAAGGCCTTCCGCAGGGACACCAGGTTGAAGGGCACCGGGTACTCCAGCCGCCCGTCCCCCTCCGGGATGTTGGCCACCACCTTGTGCTCGTAGGGCCGCCAGGCGGTGAAGCGGGAGAGGTACTCGAACACCCGCCGGCTGTTGGTGTGGAAGATATGGGGGCCGTACTGGTGGATCAGCACGCCGCTCTCGTCGAAGCGGTCGTAGGTGTTGCCGCCCACATGGTTCCGGCGCTCCAGCACCAGCACCCGCCGGCCGCCCCGCTCGGCCAGCTCCCGGGCGGCCACGGCGCCCGCAGGCCCGGCGCCGATGACCAGGCAGTCGTATGGTTGATTCATGGGACAACGTCCTCTCTTCTCATAAGATACGCCCCCAGTTTACCACAGAGCGGAGAAAAAGGGGGCGAAAAAGGGATTAAGATATTCTTAAAATTCAGCGGTCGGAGGCGTAGAGCCCCTCCTTGGCCGAGGGGCCGCCCAGAAAGCACTCGGCATAGTGATCCATGGCCTTCCGGATGACGCCGATGGCGGCGGCGCGGTCGTTCACGTCGCCGGCCACGGTCTCCTTGCCCTCCAGGGACTTATAGACGGTGAAGAAGTGGGCCATCTCGTCAAAGATATGGGCGGGCAGATCCATCAGGTCGTGGAAGGTGTTGTAGGTGGGGTCGGAGAAGGGAATGGCGATGATCTTCTCGTCGTTCTTGCCGCTGTCCAGCATGGAGATGTACCCGATGGGGTAGCAGCGCACCAGGGTCAGCGGGTCGATCTCCTCGGAGCAGAGCACCAGCACGTCCAGGGGGTCGCCGTCGTCGCCGTAGGTGCGGGGGATGAAGCCGTAGTTGGCGGGGTAGTGGGTGGAGGTGTGGAGCACCCGATCCAGAATGATCAGGCCGGTCTCCTTGTCCAGTTCATACTTCTTCTTGCTGCCCTTGGGGATCTCGATGACAGCCACGAAGTCCTCGGGCTGGATGCGGCTGGGGCTGATGTCATGCCAGATATTGGACATAGTAACCTCTCCTTTGTCTTTGCAGTACGTTCTATGATAAAGTGGCCCGGCCTTGCTCCGGGCGCCGGGGCGGGAGATTTTGCAGATATTGCAGCTTTTATTATAGCTGTCCGGCGGGGAAAAAACAACATTTGTCTTGATAAATTAAACCTACAGATGTATGCTCTCCTTGTAAGGACATACATTTGTAGGAGATGAGGCGCATGAAAAAGCTGGTTCGTCTGCCCGAGGCGGAGCTGTCCGTCATGCGGGCGGTGTGGCGGCTCCCCGCTCCCGCCCCCACCGGGGCCATCCGCGCCCGGCTGGAGAAGGAGCGGCCCTGGAACCTGTCCGCCCTCCAGACCCTGCTGTCCCGGCTCACCGAGCGGGGGTTCCTCTCCGCCGGCAAGGAGGGGCGGCAGAACGTGTACACCCCCCTGGTGAGCGAGGGGGAGTACGTGGCCTTTGAGAACGCCCCCTTCCTGGAGGGGAAGGGCCTGCCCGGCCTGGTCACCGCCCTGTACGACAGCCAGTCCATCAGCCGGGAGGATCTGGCGGAGCTGCGGGCCTTCCTGGACGAGGCCATGGGGAAGGGGGGAGGCACATGACCGCCCGCTTTGCCGACGTGCTGGAGATCTCCCTCACCATGGCCGTGGTGCTGGCCGTGCTGCTGGGCCTGCGGCCTCTTTTGAAGGAGAAGCTGCGGGCCAAGGCCTTCTACTGGGTGTGGCTGCTGGCCGCCCTCCGCCTGTGCATCCCCTTCAACGTGAGCCTGCCCCAGGCCCCGGTGACGGTGGAGGCGGCGCCCCGGCAGGCCCTGGTGCGGGTGGACACCCACCGCACCAATCCCGGCGGCACGGAGTACCGGGTGATGACCCCGCTGGAGGCGGAGCAGGCCCAAAGCGCGGCGTACAGCGCCCCGCGGGAGCCGGATGCCCCGTCCGCCGCCGACCGGTACACCACCGTCCTCACGGCCGGGCAGCTGCTGGCCCTGCTCTGGCTGGCCGGGGCGGGGGTGTTCCTGGCCTGGCATCTGGCGAAGTACGTCCGCTTCCGCCTGCGGGTGCGCCGCTGGGGTGCTCCGGCGGAGGACGCCGCCCTGCTGGCGCGATTTGAGGAGGCGAAGGCGGAGCTGGGGGTGAACAACCTGGCCCTGCTGATCTGCCCGGCGGTGGGCGCGCCCCTGGTGACCGGCTTTGTCAACCCGGTGCTCCTCCTGCCGCGGGAGGCCGTCTCCGACGGGGTGCTCCGCCACGAGCTGATCCACACCCGCCGCCGCGACCTGTGGTACAAGCTGCTCCTGCTGCTCGCCCGGGCCCTCCACTGGTTCAACCCCCTGGTGCACGGGATGGCCCGGGCCGCCAACCGGGATCTGGAGCGATCCTGCGACGAGGCGGCGGTGGCGGGACAGGACGCCGCCTTCCGGGCGGCCTACGGGGCGGCCATGCTGGACGCGGTGGAGGAGGGCATCGAGGCCCGGGCCCCCCTGACCACCCACTTCAAAGGCGGCAGGGCGGCCATGAAGGAGCGGCTGCTGTCCGTCGCCTCGGGTGGGAAGCGGAAAAAGGGAGTGGCCCTGATCTGCGCCGCCGCCCTGGTGATCTCCGCCGGGGCCGCCGCCTGCTCCCTGAGACCGGCGGAGGAACCAGGCCAGCTCAACGGTATTTTTGACCAGGAGAATTACACACTCCAGGGTGTTGGGGAGTATGTGGCGGCCTCTCAAACAGACGGAAGCCTTGTGGTGGAGCTGTCGGACGCGGATGAGGGACAGCCCCCCGCCTGGGGCATGATCGTCAGCCCCTTTGAACCGGAGTGGATGCTGCGGGAGGATCGCCTGCCCGACTTCGCCGCCCTGGTCACCACCTACGGTATGGAGATGGCCGACGACGACGGCAATCCCGTCCTCCCGACGGAGGCGGTCAGCCTGACGGCGGCCCAGGTGCAATATATGGGGGAGGAGCCATGGGAGGAGAGACAGTGGCCCCTCTACACCTACGAGGTGCTGGTGGAGCGCTCCGACGGCCGGGAGGAGCTGCACACCTTCTATCTGATGAACCAGGCCTATCCGGACACCGGCATCTATGACCTGTGGTTTGACCTGTCCCAGGTGAGCCGGGAGGAGGCCGAGGGGGTGCGGGACACCCTGGTGCTGGGCCATGACCGCACCGAAAGCCCCGACGGTACCCGCCTGATCTCCATACAGCCGTCGGGAGCGGACTGCATGCTCTACGACATCAGCGGGGAGCACCCTGTGGCCCTGGGGCAGGTCAGCTGCACCGGCAGACTCCCCGGAGGCGCGCTCTCTGATCCGCTCTGGTCGCCCGATAACCAGCGGGTTGCAGCCACGGTGAGCAACGGATTCCGGACGTCTTTTGCCTTCCCGATCGGGCCCTTTTATCCGGAAATGGAACACCCGGACGGTGTGGCGGGCCTCACCTATGAGACCCTGCACCCGGAATACAGACTGGCTTCCCTGGCCGACCCCTTCCCCCGGTGCGTCCCCCTGGCCTGGTCGGAGGACAGCCTGTCCCTCCAGTACTCCTGGGCCTGGGTGGACACGGAGAACCAGCTCCACCAGGGCACCGCCTGGTACTGCTTTGACGAAGAGAACCACTTCACCGGCATCCGGGACGTGGTGGAGACCAGCACCACGCCCCTGTCGGAGCGGGGCCCCATCGGGGACGAGGCCTTCCCCGGCTACGACGGCGAGACAACCTGGAGCTGGGGCGGGGACTATCACATTGAGCTGGCCCCCGATGAGCAGGGGGTGCTCACCTTCTGGCTGGCGCGGGACGGGGAGGAGCCTGTTCCATTCCGGCAGCTTCCGGCGGACTACGGCCCCGAGCTGCGCTACCCCTATTCCGGTCTTGTGGAGGCGCACGCCTTTACCGGCGTGCTGGGCCACGACGGCTTTGTGCTCACCTACGGCCTGGGGATACAGTCCATCCCTGTGGAGTACTACATCATCAACGAGGCTGGGGAGCCGGAGCTGCTGGCCGAATACAACGGGCAGGTGTGGGAGCTGGATGTGGACGGCGACGGAGACCGGGAGGTGCTGAACCTCCACTACGGGCTGGACAATCCGGCGGTTCTCTGCCGCTGGCGGGACGGCCGGATGGAGGCGGCGGATGTAAAGGCCGCCGCGTCTGCCCTGCTGGGCCGCCAGGTGGATACGGTGGAGCTGCTCCTGCCGGACGGAGCCGGCGTACCCGCCTTTCCCCTGGCGCTGAACTGTACCTGGTGGGGCGGAGAGGGGGCCGTCCCCGTGGAGGTACCCCTGGACGCGCTGGACTTCCAGCCGGTTTGAAAAAGGCGGGGCGGAGGAATTTCCTCCGCCCCGACGGAGACTGTCGATAAACCCTCCAGCCAAAGGATTCGGAGGGAAGGATAGTGTGAAAGGGAACCGTCAGGGTTCCCTTTCGCGTTGGATCAAATAACTTTTTGAAACTTTTTTGAAGTTTCAAAAAGTTCAGCAGCCTGTCGAAAAGACTTTTTCGACAGGCTGAGGCGGGGCGGAGGAATTTCCTCCGCCCCGCCGCTGATTTACAGGCCGATCCGGGCAGAATGGTTACTGCATGCCGTTCTCGTAAGCCTGAATCATCTTCTTGAACGTTTGACCCGTACGACTATCGTCGGCGACAGCTATTGCGGCGACTGCGTTTTCGCTTGGCTTCTCGCTTGCACCAATGATGTTACCTGCGCGAACTCTGAGATTTGCCAGATACTTTTCCGTGACTTCACCGGTGAATATCTTTATTTGGAGCTGCATCGTCGTTTCATCGACCATGGTGGCAAAGATCCTGTCGATGAACTTGTCCACGAAATCTTTGTTGACGACACCCTTTACTGCATCCCGCTCAGCTTCCTTCAGCACCTGGCGAATGGTATCAAGGTGCTTTTTCAAATCATCGGCAGACTCGCGCTGGGCATATAGTTCGGCCAGCAGTTCTCTTGCTGTGTCTATTTCAGCAGTACACTGCTTGTTCATAGACAGGAAATCCCGGTCGCTCATTTCTCCGGTGGCGGCGAGCTGGAGCAGCTTCTGCTTCTTCTTTTCCGTCAGTTCAATGATTTGCTCCTGTTCTTGAATTTGCTCAGTGATCCCACCGCTGCCTGCCAGACTGGTATACAGTTCCATGTATCGCGCAATCTGAGCTTTTGCATCTGCCTCGGTATCCCTCAACACTTCCAGCAGGAGAGGCTTTATCTCGCTTTCGTACACTGCAAAGGACGGACAGGAGTCGCTTCCGTTTTTGATTTTGCCGGAACATACCCATTTACTGTTTTTGTTGCCGGAGCGGTCGACCGTGTCACGTCGATAGTAGGCCGCACCGCAATGGGTACAGTATAGTTTTCCGGTCAGAAGGTTTGCATGGTTGCTGATTCCCTGGCGTGCTTTTACATCCTCGCTGCGCTTTTTCAGCACGGCATTGGCCTGATCCCAAATTTCTTCCGTTACGATTGCGGGGACAATTTCTCCTGTTTCATCCTTGAACATGACCCATTCCTCCGGTGGGAGGAACTTCTGCTTTTTGGTGAACATATCCACGACCTTGACCTTGTTCCCCACATAGTAGCCTTTGTACTTGGGATTTGCGATCATGTTGGACATGGTGGTATGGGCGATTTTGTTGCCATTATGATTGCGGTAGCCCTTATCCCAGAAGATCGTTTCAAGCTGTTTCATGGAGTATTCGCCGGTAGCATAGCGCTCGAAGAGTTCGCGGACCATTGGTGCTTCGGTTTCGTCGATGACCAGTTTTCCATCAGCTTTTGTATATCCGAAGATGCGGCTGTTGCCAAGCACCACGTTGGATTTGATCGCCTGCTGATGACCGAACTTCACGCGGCTCGAGAGCTTGCGCAACTCGTCCTGCGCGATGGAGGACATGATGGACAGACGTAATTCTGAGTCCTCGTCGAATGTATTGATGTTATCATTCTGGAAGAACACACCGACGCCGTATCCGAGAAGTTGCCGTGTGAATCGAATGGAATCCAGTGTGTTTCGTGCAAATCTTGAGATTTCTTTGGTGATCACCAAATCGAATTTGTCCATAGCCGCATCGTCAATCATGCGATTGAAGTTCTCACGCTTCTTTGTAGAAATGCCAGAGAGGCCTTCATCAATGTACCCAGGGACGAATGTCCAGGTCAAATTTTTTCTAATAAGATCCTCGTAGTAGGCAATCTGGTTTCCAAGCGAGTTGAGCTGCTCATCACTCTCGGACGATACTCGGGCATAGTAGGTCACCCGCAACGGGATATCGTAAATAGAACGTGTCTTGAGCATCATTCGGATGGTGTGGATGTCCATGACTCCGCCTCCTTGTTTTTCGTTTTATCATTATCATAATCAATATATCATTTCTGTATGAATAAAGCAATATGAATTTCGAAAAAGGGGGAGCATCGTGTGTGATGCTCCCCGAGAAAACTATTTAGTGGTGGACGGCGCTAACCCGTTGATCAGATTTTTCATACGATTTCGTTCTGTTTCCGTGATCAAGCCCTTTTCGAACAGCGTCTGGTTGTAATAGTGAAGCCAGATCTGTTCCGCCGCATGTCTCTTTTTCTGTTCCAGTGATTGGATGTGTTGCGCAGTCACTGCCGCCCACCTCCTTTGCTGTAAAAATTATTGCCCCGACAGGAAAGAAAAATACAGGTCTTGAGTAACACCTCTTTCTGAAAATGAGAAAGGCAGCAGACTGTTACATGGTCTGCTGCCAGGTTTGTGTTTGTTCGTTTGTGTGATCGTCCGGTTCTGTTGCGGACTTGTGTCTGTTTGCTGCAATGACCGCTCCAGCCACCAGGCCAATTGCCGCGCCGAGATTTTGCGCCGCAGTCTTGGCCTCCATCTTACGGCACCGTTCCTCCGGATCATCGCTGTCGGCATCCATGGCACTCAATCCAGCAAGAACAGATGCCGCACCAATTCCCACAGCACCAGAATGATGGTGGGCAGATACATCTGCAGCTGGATTCGACTCGCGAACCTTTTCACGGAATCGCTCGCCCTGGAGAGTTCGGTAGAATACTCCTCGCTGGCTCTCCCAACCTGTTTCCCGAACTCCTTCAGCGCCACTTCCTGATCCCGCTGCATCCTGTTCAGAGTGCGCTCCGCGCTGTTCTCCATCTGCTTCCAGCGTTCGGTGCTGCTCTCGGTCAATTTTTGCACCTCCAACTGCATCTCGGAGATTGCTGTTCTGTGCTGCGCCATCAAAGCTTGCACCTGTGCTTTGAGCTTTGCGTCCATCTGCTCGTCCGTGAGCAGATGCTCCACACTCTCCTGGAGCTGCAGAACGGACTGTCCGGTCAGCTCCACTGCGTTGGTCAGGCCTGTCCAGTTCTCCTCTGTCAGCGTGACTGCTTTCTGGATATTTCCAGCCTTGTCTATATTGTGGCTCAGAGCCGTTTGCTGCATAGCTTTCATATCCGCCATGCTGGGTCGTGTATTGCTGCGCTCGAATGTAGAATTCATATTCCATGTTCTCCTTTAAATATTTTTCATCGTGTAAACGAAAATCCCGACAGCTTTTGCCGTCGGGTGTGGTGTAGGTGATATTCGCGCGACTATCCGTCCACTTGACCTGATAGCCCTCGCTCTGCATCAGTTCAATGAACTGCTCCTTGTTGACGGCATATTTCATGCACTCGTCGATCTGAATGGCGAGAGCCACCTTCCAGCTCTCGCCGCGCATCGCCGCGTGATACTCCGCCTGCCTGATTCCCGAGGTCTGTTGCTTCTTCGGCTGGCAAATGGACAGGCCGTGACGCATACAGATCTCATCTGAGAATTTTCGGAGCTGCGTCAGATCGTCTTTTTCGAAATGCAGTTTCCTGCCGTTTTCAAAACTGACCGAGTTGATAATGAAGTGGGAATGGATGTGCTCCGCATCGGTATGTGTTGCAACGATGACTTCGTAGTCCTTCCACTGCTGCGCCAACTCCAGAGCAACGGCGTGTGCTTTCTCCGGTGTGATATTTTCATCCGGGTGGAAGGACTGCACGAAATGAAAATACATTTTGCCGTCACACTTGCCGTACTGAAGTTTGGTGCTGATGAACTGTGTGTAGCAGATCTCGGGCTGGCAGTTGACACCTGTAACCAATTGCCGGCCTTCGAACTCGGTTTTCTTCTCCTGCATGACGTAGTCCAATGCAGCAGACAGTCCGGCGCGGCATTGTCCTTTCGGACGGTTGATGGGTGTGACCGTTGCCATGGTTCACACCTTCCTCTCCAGAACCTCTTTCAGCAGTTTCTGAATCTCCAGATAGAGCTCATAGGTTTCACCAACATTAACGGAACTGATCCTGCCCATGTTTGCCAGTGTGATGAGCTGATTGAGATTCGTTCCCTGCCGCCGCAACGCACGGGCGCAGTCATCGAAACCGTTGATGTGTACGATCTCTTTCCCGACGGCGCATGTCGTCAGGTACTTTGTCAGATCCATCCCCGCGGACTTTGCGTTCCGCCGGATGAGCTCTGCGTCACCTTCCGTGACACGGAAGGTCAATGAAACTGGTTTTGTGCGGTTGACTTTTTTCTTCAAATGAATACCTCCGTGATAAAGTGGGTCCGGGCTTCTGCCCGGAAAGGAGATGCCGAAGGCAGTACGCCGCCGCCCGACCGGGCGGTGGTGGACAGCCAAAGGCGATGCTCGCTGTCGTCCTCACGGACGACACATCCCTCGCTCCGCCGCAAGCGGCAAAGCTCGTTCGTTCTGTCGTTCGCCCTCTTCCCACCGAAACCGCTCTCGCTGGGTTTCGGCGGGAGCCCGGTTATGGGAGGGAATTTTTCCTCTCTGCCGTAACCTCCACCGTTTCGCCGAACGTGGCGGAAAATCGGGGCAGATTTCGCGGTAGAGTGTTTAACCCGGCAGAGGCGGAAACAGCCGACAAATCGCCTTCTGTGGCCTCACAAGGGTCGATAGGGTCAACCCCCGGCGTGTCGACACTTTCGGCACGGTGCAGCTCGACGATGCGCTTTCCGTTGCTGCGGCGCAGACAGGCGGTAACACCGATTTGCCTTAGGGTTGCAAGGCTTTCAGAGAGCAACCGCGCTGCTTTCTTCGGTGTAATCCCCAGCGTTCCGTCAGGGTCGATCTCTTCAGCGAACTCCGTGGGAGTGCCGATGTACTCGGTACGGTTCGACATGAATGCAGAGATGGCGGCAGGGATGCTTCCGCCGGGAGTGACCTTGCTGTCACAGATGAGCTGCCACACATTATCCTTGTTCCGTTCCAACTCTATCTCTCTGTATTCAATATCACGACCAATGCAGGAGAGTTTCGCACGACCACTGCCGCGCTTGTCCTCCACCAGTGTGAAACTGGAATCCACCGCACCGCTGATGGCGGTGGTACCGGAGATGCGGTTGAACACATCTTCATCACCCTCCTTGCGCAGATGGTGAACGAGCAGGATGGCAATGCCGTGCTGATCTGCAATGCGCTTGAGCAGAGAAAGGTCACGGTAGTCGTTGGCATAGGCGTTATCATTTTTCACGCTGCGCACTTTCTGCAACGTGTCAATGATGATCAGAACCGTGTCCGGATATTCTTTGAGGAACTGGGTGAGCTGCTGCTCCAGACCTTTCTCCAGGATGTTGCTTTCGGTGCAGAAGCGAACGCTGGACGGGACCTCGTCCGTGATACTGAAGAGCCGGTTCTGGATGCGGCGTGTGGAATCTTCAAGGCAGAGGTAGAGCGTGGTGCCCTGCTTTGTCTGGAGATTCCAAACGGGTTCTCCCTTGGCAATGGTGGTTGCCAGCCAAAGCGCAAGCCAGGATTTCCCCACCTTCGGTGCGCCGGCCAGAATGTGCAGACCCTGTGAGATGAGCGAGTCCACCACAAAGTTCAGTGGCTCCATGGGGATGCTCATCAGGGTTTCACCGTCGATGGTGTTGAGGGGTTGGATGTTGCTTTTGTACATATGGTATACCTCCTTAAAAGAAATAGAATACTGACCTCGCTGAAAAAAGTGGGGCCAGTATTTTTATTGCATCTGAACGATTTTGTGATATGATGTAGCTGTGTAGATTATGGGGGTTGCGCTTCTGTCAGAATGAAAACGGAGGTGATACGATGCCGCAAACTAAATACCGGATCTATGAACTCTCAGCCAGAACGCTTATGAGCTATGCCAGAGAGGAAAATGGTGTATACACATTTCAGTTGAACCGTACTGCAACGGACCACTGTATGATCCCCGGCGCAAAACACGAGCAGGATGACTGTGCCATGTTCTTTCAGCTGATGTGTCAGCTCCGCGGCGACCGCTACCGGGAACGCGAAGGAGAGGGAATGGTCACCGACCTTGCGGACGTGATCTTCTACATGGACTTCTCCGGCATCTTTGACCGACGGGGCAGCAACCGCACGCAGCAGATTCGCCGGGAGAAAGCGAAAGACATGTTCCGCCCTGAAGGTGTGACGCTGGACTTCGGCAGCGGTCTCCACCGCTACGTCAGCTTTGAACGCTCAGCCAGCATGAGCCGCCAGTCCAGGCTGTCGTTTATTCGTGCTGACCTGTATGCAATCATGCGCCAGCGTATCATGCTGGACATGACCTTGGATCGTTGCAAACTCAGTAAACTCTACGCCTACAACGGTTTGATGTTTTCCTCCGGCACACGGGTGGATGGAATCCGAATCGACAAGCCCCACCGCGTGATCGTCGTGGATAATCCCAAGAAGCTCATGCAACGAGTGCCTGTCATTACCGTGGTGGAGGGGGATAAGTGCGGAAAATATTATCGTGAGGAAACGATCGAAGATATCAACATCACTTGCTTTGACGGCGTTGGGTTGATCTCAAAGGAGTACGCAGAGACAGTAGATAAAGCGTACTGTGGGCGACACTGTCACACCTCTTTCCAGATTCGTCTGCCCTACATCAAAGGAATGCTCCACCAGGTTGACTTCAAAGATTTCTTGAAGCGTTCCGGAACGCAGGTCATTCAGGACATTTGGGGCATCAATCACTCAGTCCAGAATGTAGATATCATTCTGACCCGTAGCCAGTTCAAAGCAGACCGCTGGCTCCAGGAAAACGATATGAGCTGGAAGGACTATTGGAAAGCGTTTCGTAAATACCGGCACGCCCTGTATATCACCAACACGAATAAGGAACATGCTGAATCCCTTGTTGCGTTGAACTATCAATTTCTGTCCACGGTATCCATTCAGCCAGAGGAATTTCGCCCCGCCGATCTTCCCGACGGTTGGAACTGCAGCCCGGAAACAGATAAGCGGCAATGGCTGACCAAGGCGACCGAGACTGCTTACTACAATTTCTGTGCCAACAGTTATTTCCGCAAAAAGTATTTTTTGGACGGCCTGAGTCAACCGCGCAAAAGCCGCGCGTACATTCTTGCCGCAGTACTGAACAAAAATCCACGATTCATCAACGAACCCATTTACACCGATGCTCTGGAAACACAGGCGAAAACGCTGTTGAAGAATTACGCCATCGGTCACCTATTGGTGCCGGGAGATAATCGATTCCTCTCCGGCGATTTGCTGGAACTGCTGCGCCAGTTGATGTCTCCCCGCGTGTTTCAGATGCCCGCAGAGCGTGTGTTTTGTGATGCCGTCACTGTAGATTTCTTTGCGGAGGACAGCTTTTATGCACCCGGCGCCGCTTATGGGCACGACGAGAGCTGCACGTTGCTTCGCAATCCACACATCGCCCGCAACGAGGAACTTCAGCTTTCCGTCTATCCAGATGGGGACGAGCTGCGTGAACATTATCTCGGCCATTTGACTGATGTGGTCTTTGTGTCTGCCGATTCTTTGGCGGCGGAGCGTCTGGGTGGTGCTGACTACGACGGTGATCAAATCAAGACTGTTGCCGATCCCATCCTGAACCGCTGTGTCAAGCGCAATTATGAATACGAGGTGCATCAGCAGCTTTCCAACAACGCCAATCTGCCGCTGCTAAAGATCCCGTCCCTGTCCGCCCCATCGTCTGCCCCCAACGATTGGCGTGAGCAGTTCCACACGGTGGAGAATACCTTTGCCGCCCGCATCGGTCAAATCTGCAACGCTGCCATGGACCGTAGCGTGATTGCTTACAGTGACAGCGCCGACCCAGAAGAGCGGAAGCGCTGCCGCAGAGAAATTGAGACGCTGGCCATTCTCAGCGGTCTGGAGATCGACGCTGCCAAAAGCGGTGTGAGGCCCGACCTTGACGAATACATCGGTACGAAACGCGTCAAGCGCAGTGCATTCCTCCAGTATAAATATCTGGCGGAACAGGCAGAGGAGACACGGCGGGCGTGGTATGAGCCGACCCACAAAGAAAAGCTGGACGCATTCTTTGCACGGACGGACTGGAGTACGGTCGAGTCCCACATTGAGAAGCTGCCCTATCTGGCGCGGAAGCTGAAGCAGAACACGCCGCGAATCAAACCTACCCTCGCAGAGGACAGAGAACTGTTTACCTTTGCGCAAGAGGATGGTTGGCAGATCCGGCTCGATCCCCAAATTCTTTCCTCTGTATCTGAGTTGCTGAAAGATTATGAGCGCTGCCTTTCCCGCATCCGCGCCTGCCGCGTCCCGGTAAGGCACAGACAAAAGAAAAGCGACATCGAGCGCATCCTATATGCCAGAGGACAAGAAGATTTATATGACTCCGATGAGCTGTACGCTTTCTTCCGTCAGTTTCCACCGGAACGCATCACAGCGCTGCGGCATTCCATTTCTGACCAACAATGGCCCTTCATGGCAGCAGACAAACGGGAATTGTTTTTGGCGGAGTACCTGCCGGAAGCGACCGACTATTATGATTTGCTGACTGACTTCCGGCAGAGCGGTTATCGCATCCTGGGCGATCTGGTCTGCGACATTGACGATGAAAACAATGCGCTGGAGCGCAAACAGCTCCTGCGCGAAACGGACACTGCCAATTTTGCCGCTATGATGAAAGCCTACATGGAGCATTCTTTTTCCGCCGACTACAAAGAACCTGTCTCGAAAAAGTGCCGCGAACTACTGAACAAAATCGTGCGCCCCGGTATCGCCGTACAGTATGTGGTTGCGTTGAGCAAGCGAGATCTGCTGTGGGAGCTGCTGATCGACCAAATCGAAAAGAATGTGTTAGAGGTGTCCTATGCTGAATGAGTGGCAGGAATTTCTGGACTACACCGGGGCTGTAAGCTATACCGCCAAGAGTAAAAACGACACCGCCTATATGGGCCGCTTCACCTTTACCACCATTTTGGAGTTCAAGGGTCTGGCCCGAGTTCTGACCATCATCGCCCGCGGGTATATGTACCATGATGTAGACGGCAATATTCTCGACAGTGACCCAAGGGAGCGCCTGGATTATGTACGCAAGGCTCTGTGTGCCTGGTGCAGTGTTCCGGACAGCAAAAAAGCCGCGCCCAAAAAGGCGCGGCCGAATAAGAGCCATTTTGAAGAGCTGCATGTAATGTTTCCTGAACTGGTGGACGCTGACGGCAGCGGCTGGTTCCACCGCCATGTTCACCGTCTTGCCCGCTTTGTGCTGAACGATCCTGATAAGGTTCGCAAGACGGTCATACCAAAGGCAGAGGTCATAGAGGCCAAGTTCGACACTGCTTGGCGCAGCAAGGTGATTCAGTTCCAGGTGCCGCTGTTTTCTGAGAATACCAAGGGCGCATGGGTCCTACGTTTCGACGATGTGCTTGCCGATGCGCTGGAGCTGGGGCCACTGCAAAACGCGGAACATGAGCTGCCGCCGGAGTATCTGGAAAAGCTGCGTGCGGTCACGCCAAAGGAGATTCCACTGGAAGTCATAAAAGCGCTGGTTCTCTATTACATGGCGCACAGGCAGGACGATACCGACTGGGTCGTGCTGCCGACAACCAACTTCGAGGCATGCTTTGGTACAGCTTTCGGGCGAAAGTATCTGCCAACTCTGCCGAAAGAAGTGTTTGAACGTAGCGACTCCGGATATGGCATCGGGCGTTACCTGGTGAAGGCAGATTATACACCAAACTTGAGATAGAAAGTTGATTGGTTGGAAGGCGGAAATTCAACTGAACGAAAAGCAAAAATCCAACTGAATGTAGTTGTAAAATTCAGCTGAATGGACTATAATAGACTCAGTTTATAGTCGAGGTGAGTGTTTATGGATAAGCAGAACTATAAACCCCGCGTTATTGATACAAAGGTTAAGGAATATCTGTCGGCCTTTGGCGCCGTTTGCATTGAGGGTCCCAAGTGGTGTGGAAAGACCTGGACATCCTCTTATCACAGCAAAAGCGAAATCTATATTGGCGATCCCGCCAATAACTTCCAGAACCGCCAACTGGCCGAATTGTCTCCTGCTCTGGTTCTGGACGGTGAAACTCCGCGCTTAATCGACGAATGGCAGGAAGTTCCTCCTATTTGGGATGCCGTGCGGTACAAGGTGGATCAGGTTGCGGAAAAAGGACAATTCATTCTGACCGGTTCTGCTACTCCGAACCATAAAGGCATCCTGCACAGCGGTGCAGGCCGTATTGCCAAGCTGCGGATGCGTCCCATGTCCCTATACGAGTCTGGAGATTCCTGCGGAAAGGTTTCCTTGGAAAAACTGTGCCACGGCGAGTTGGCCCCTGCATTAACCGGCGAGATGGATCTGAAAAAACTGATCGAGCTGATTATTCGCGGCGGATGGCCTGGCAGTTTGGGATTGCCTATTGAGCAGGCTGCTCTGCTTCCTTTGGAATATCTCAATGCTGTTATCGACGATGACGTGTACCGCATCGACGGTGTGAAGCGCGATACATCCAAGATGCGCTTGCTGTTGCGCTCTCTGGCCCGTAACGAAAGCACCACTGTCACCAATAAGACTTTAATGAAAGACATTAAGGCAGTAGATGACGAGGATATTGACTCCAATACGGTGTCTGCCTATCTGGATATTTTTAAGCGGTTGTTTATTACGGACAATCAGCCGCCATTCTCATCTGGCATCCGTTCCTCCGTCCGTATTAAACAGGCTGAAAAGCGGCACTTCTCCGACCCTTCTCTGGCCTGTGCTTTGCTGAAAGCTACCCCTGCTGGACTGATGGGCGATTTGGAGACGCTCGGTTTCCTGTTTGAAGCGCTCTGCGAACGTGACCTTCGAATCTATGCGGAATCTTTCGGGGCAAATCTGTACCACTATCAGGATTATAAAAATCAGGAAATCGATGCTGTCATCGAACTGCCTGACGGCCAGTGGTGCGCTTTTGAAATCAAACTGGGTGCCAACCAGATTGACGCTGCTGCAGCTAACTTGCTGGAGATCAAAAAGCAGATTTCGGAAGATCCTAAGGGAAAGCCTCCTGCGGTTCTCTGCGTGCTGTGCGGTATGGCAAATGCCGCTTATCAGCGGTCAGATGGGGTGTTCGTTGTGCCGATTACTGCACTTAAACCTTAATGCTAACTTGGCAAAGTTAAGTTTAAAGTTTATAGCTTTCATTTGGGGGGAAATTCCCTGAATCAAGGAGGATTTGCCAAGATGGCAATAAAGAAAAATGAGCTGTACAGTTCCCTTTGGGCGAGCTGCGATAAACTGAGGGGCGGCATGGACGCCTCTCAGTATAAAGACTATATCCTGACCCTGCTGTTCGTGAAATATGTTACGGACAAGTTTAAGGGCGTAAAATATGCCGATATTACGGTTCCCGAAGGCGGCAGTTTCGACGATTTGGTTGCATTGAAGGGCAATAAAAATATCGGTGAAGAAATGGATAAGGTCATTGCCAAGTTGGCAGAAGCCGGAGAGAACAATCTCCGAGGCGTAATCGACAATGCCCATTTCAATGATGAGGCCAAGTTGGGCAGCGGCAAAGAAATGGTGGATAAGCTCACTGGCTTGATTGCCATTTTCCAGCGTGACGAATTCAATTTTAAAAAGAATAAGGCTGGCGGCGATGATATTCTTGGCGATGCCTATGAGTATCTGATGCGTCATTTTGCCACGGAAAGTGGCAAGAGCAAGGGCCAGTTCTATACACCGGCCGAAGTCTCCCGTATTCTTGCCAAAGTGATCGGTATCGACAGCATCGAAGAGCGCGACGAGGGTTACTCCGTGTATGACCCTGCCTGCGGATCCGGTTCACTTCTGATTCGCGCAGCGGATGAAGCGCCCTTTGAGATTGCCATTTGGGGACAAGAAAAGGAAGTGACGACCGCTGGCCTTGCCAAGATGAACCTTGTTCTGCACAATAAAGCTGCAGGTGAGATCAAAGCGGGAAACACATTCTCTTCACCCCACTATTTTGAAGAAGGCTCCGATGATGAGGTGCTGAAGCGATTCGACTTCGCGGTGGCCAATCCACCGTTCTCTCTGAAAAACTGGACGGATGGTCTTAAGGACTATGGCCGCTTTGATGGCTATGGTGACAGACCGCCTGAAAAGAACGGCGACTTTGCGTGGCTACTCCATATTTTAAAGTCCTTGAAAAGCACTGGCAAGGCTGCGGTCATTCTTCCCCACGGTGTTCTGTTCCGTGGCAATGCGGAAGCAACTATCCGTAAGGCCATTATCGATAAGGGCTATATCAAGGGCATTATCGGCTTACCCGCCAACCTGTTCTATGGCACCGGCATCCCTGCCTGTATTATTATTATCGATAAGGCTGATGCTGCCGAGCGCAAAGGTATCTTTATGATTGATGCCAGCCATGACTTTGTTAAGGATGGCAACAAGAACCGCCTGCGTGAGCGGGACATCTATAAAATCGTCACCACATTCAATCAGCAAATCACAGATGATTCCAAGTATGCCCGTTTCGTCCCCAATGACGAAATCAAGAAGAAAAACGAATATAACCTGAATATCCCCCGTTACATTGACAGTTCCACTCCGGAAGATTTGCAGGACATTGACGGACATCTACATGGCGGTATTCCTGCGACGGATGTGGATTCCATGAAGAAGTATTGGGCGCTGTTCCCCGGCCTGAAAAGCAAGCTGTTTTCTCAGATGCGGGATGGCTATTATCAGCTGAACATTCCCAAAGAGAATATCCGCAATGAGGTCTATAACGACCCTGAGTTTTCTGCCTACGCCGAGCGCATCGACAATGCATTTGACGCGTGGATGCAGATGGTGGATTCCGGCCTCCGGAGCATTGATGAAGATACGGAAGTCAAGCCTTATATCGTGGAGCTGTCAGAGCAGTTGATTGGCTGTTTCGATGGTCTGGAGCTGGTGGATAAGTACGATGTCTACGAAGTGCTGCTTTCCTACTGGCACGAAGTCATGGGCGACGATGTTTATCTTGTGTCGGTGGACGGCTATGGCGTCGCCCGGACATGGGAAAACATCATGGGGGAATACACCTCCGGCAAGAAAAAGGGGCAGGAAAAGGTCATTGGTTGGGAGGGTGTTTTGCTGCCTCGGGCACTGATTGAGTCCGTGTTCTTTGCCCCCGAACGCAAGAAAATCAATGAGGCGCAGGTCATTGCCGAAGAGACCCAGAGCAGACTGGCCGAGTTCGTGGAGGAGCAGACCGGCGATGACGGATATCTGAAAGAACACCTCAACGATAAGGATAAGGTAGACGCTAAAGCTGTCGCCGCCCGTTTGAAGGTGCTGAAAAAGACTGATCCCAAGGGAGAGGAATATACGCTACTGAGGCAATTTGTGGACTTGACGGATTCCCTTTCCAAGCAGAATAAGGCCGTCAAGGAAATGAACGCCGAATTGGAGGAAAAGGTTCGGGCAAAGTATGCTTTGCTGACCGATGAAGAGATTCTGGATCTATTGGTAAACCGCAAATGGTATGCCACCATCTTTGAAGGAATCAAGGCGCTGTATGTCACCACTTCCCACCAGATGACCAACCGTATTGTGGAACTGGTGGAGCGGTATGAGGATACCCTGCCGGAACTATCTGCCGCTGTTGCTGATTATGAGTCCAAGGTCAAGGCTCATCTGAAAAGGATGGGATTTGTATGGTAAATGCTCAAAAATGGAAGAAGTGGACTATAGGCGAGTTGATTTCACGGACAAAGACTACAATTCAAACAGGCCCCTTTGGAACAGTGCTTAGCGCAAGTGAATTTGTGGATTATGGGATTCCAATCATTTCAGTTCGTGAGATTCGAGAAGGATTCATTCGGATAACAGCCGAAACTCCTTGCATTACAGATGGCACTTATTCTCGGTTGAGAAAATATGCCTTATCCGAGAAGGACATTGTTTTTGCACGCAAGGGAAGCGTTGAACGTTCTGCTCTTATTCCTATTGGTTTAGAACGTTACTTTCTGGGATCTGATGGCATTCGGATTAGATTTGATCAAAATATAGTCAGCCCTGATTTGATGCTGTATTTGTTCCAAAGTCCATCAACCAAGCAGTTTCTCATACAAAGTTCATACGGGACAACCATGGCAGGATTGAATGAGAAAATACTGTGTGCATTAGAGTTTTATCTGCCGGAAACAGTAGACGAGCAAAAAAGAATTGCAAAAGTCTTAACAGATATTGACCACCTACTTGCCCTTACCGAAAAGCTGATAGCCAAGAAAAAAGCCATTAAGCAGGGGGTGATGCAGGAACTTCTGACCGGCAAACACCGCCTGCCAGGATTCTCTGGTGAATGGGAAACATTTGTGTTTGGTGACCTATTTGATTTCATCTCCAACAATGCTTTTACCAGGGCACAGCTATCGGTTAGCGGCAAGGTCAAAAACATCCACTATGGCGATATACTCACTAAATTTGGAACCTATATCAGTGCCGATAGCAATGAAATTCCGTACATCAAAAAAGAAATTGATCTAAGCCGCTTTGCTGAAAAATGCTATCTGCAATCCGGCGATGTTGTTATTGCTGATACCGCGGAAGATGAAACCGTTGGAAAGGCGCTTGAAGTTATCAATGTGGAATGCCCTGTTTTGGCCGGACAGCACACCCTGCTGTGCAGACCGAAAGTGCGCTTCGCTGTAAAATTTCTGGGCTATTACCTGAATGCGGCATGTTACCACGATCAGCTTTTGCCCTTTATTGTTGGTACAAAGGTTTCTTCTATCAGTAAGGCAAGCATCGCACAGACAAAACTGATTGTGCCAAAATATGAGGAGCAACGAGCAATTTCTTGTATTCTGTCTGATATGGACGATGAAATTGCGGAATTGGAGCAAAAGCTCGCAAAATACCGCCAAGTCAAGCAGGGTATGATGCAACAACTCCTGGCGGGAAAGGTTAGGTTGGTGTAAAGGAGAGAGAAAAATGAGCGTATTATCAGCTCCCTTAAAAAATGACGTTGCAATGCAAAAAGACATTTTCCGTCTTGCTGCAGCCATATATTCGGAAAGCAACGATGTAGTGTCTGATGCTGAAATTCAACTCCAAATCATCAAGTGTATGTTTGTCGCAACTGGGAATGATTATTTGACCAAGAGTGAGATCATTTCCAAGTTATTAGAAATCTATAAATACCACATTTCTGAGGATGAAGTTGATAATATACTTCGAAAAACCAAAGGGGTATTTCAAGCTATTACAAAAGACGATGAAAAAGCGGTTTGCCTTACCCAATCAGCTTATTCAGAATGTGAAGAAGCACAGAAAAATAACATCGACAGCTTTATTGATGCGTTCATCACGGAAAAGGAAATTGCCAACCCGGAAAAGTGCAAAAGCGCCATACATGTTTACCTTTACGAGCTAACAACTACTAACATCAACTCTTATCGGGTACTGTTGGCGGGGAAAGATGGGACACAATTTTCAAGCAGTGAGTTATCAGTGGATGTATCCTGCCTTTCCGATGCAGAAAAACAACTTGTTCATGATTTTTTAGCATGGGACAACATTGCTAAAAACGCAGCGTTGGGAAACCTTGTATATTGTTGCTTGGAATATTGTTTGCTCATTAACGGAGATTCGCCCAATAGTCTCTTGAAAGGTTTTATTCGCCGGCGTGAAATCTATTTGGACACCAATGTAATTTTTAGAGCATTGGGGATCAATGGTGTATCCAGACAGAATGTCGTTACGACATTTCTTCGCAAGTGTAAACAAGCAAAGCTCAAACTGCTTATTTCCCATTCAACAAGAACTGAGTTTTTTGACACAATTGGTTATTATGTGTCTCAAATGGAATATTATCCCCGGGGCGATATTTATTCTGGTGCATACGAGGAAATTGCAGACTACAGCATATTTGCGTTTTATGAGAACTGGAGACAAGAGCACTCTCAAATGTCTCTGAAGTATTTTGTTGCACATATCAAATCGCTTTATCTTAAACTGATTAAGGATTTTGGCATAGAGGATGATGTGAAAATTCCCGGAACAATATACCACTCTGGTGAATTCAAGGATGTGCGAAACAGATATTCGGCATCTATTAAAAGTGTAAAGCAAGGAATCAAGGCGGATTATTTAGCTGATGACTACCATTACTCCAATCGCGATAGTCATGACGCAACAGTTGTTCGGTACATAGAGTTGCTTCGAGAAAAATCAGCAGATAAGGATATTTTTCTTGCATCCTCTGATAGAGCACTTCGCCTTTGGGATATGAACCGACTTGACGGCGAATATCCGGTTGTTGTATATCCCAGCCAGTTATTCTTGATATTGCTTAAAACTTGTGGCCGCTCAGATAACGACTATGACAGCTTTGTGAGCTTTATCAACATCAGGCCATCATCCAAACGGGTTTCTCCTGAAAATGCTCACATTATATTGTCTGGTATTAGTTCCATTACTGAAGATATCAGCGCACAGGAGCATCTTGTCGAAGCTGTTTTTAGTGATGACTTCCAGAATGTGATCAAGAATAGTACCTCTGACATGGATCTTTATGAAAAAGTCCAGAGAATAAGCCAGAATTACTTGGACGAAGAGCTACGCAAGAAGGACGCCACTATTGTTGCTCTCCAAGCAGATGTTTCACGATATGGCATCGAAGGGAAAGCGCTACAAGACAAAATCGATGAGAAAGATACTGCGTTAACAGAAAGTAACCGCACAATTCAACGGCAGGACGAGGAGATAAAACAAAAGCAAGGCAGAATACTTTCCCATGCAGAGCGAAAAACACAGCCCAAGTATATTGCCAAGACATATGTAATACCTGTGCTACTGGCACTCCTCGTATTAGCCTTTGTTCTGTTTATCCTTCTTCAATTCATTTATAAAGACGAAAAATGGAACTTTGCCGTTGCGTTCTTCGATTGGACAAAGGCAACATACTTCGGTACATATGTAGGAGATTACATCTACGCTATTGATCTTGCCCTTGCTGCGATAGTTGGATGGTTGTTAAAGAAATGGATGGTCAATCCGTTTAACAAAGAATTGAACGAACTCCGCAAGATGGAACTCGTTCAACGGTATATAAAAGACAATCACTTAGATTAAGAAGGTGACAGAATGCCCAACATTGGTGACAGCGAGCGCAAAACGCAAAACCGTGTGGTCAAATTTTTTCGGGACAAGCTGCACTATACATATCTGGGGAACCTGCATGACAGTGAAAACCGTAACATCATGCAGGAGCGGCTGCATGCCTGGCTGTTGAAACAGGGCTACTCCGAAAAGCTTGCAGCCAATGCCGTGGATGCGTTGGTGAAGACCTCTACCAATCTGCAGCAGGGTCTGTACCATGCCAACAAAGAGGTCTATAGCCTGCTGAAATACGGAGCCAAGGTCAAGGAGTCCGTGGAGCAGTCCCCTAAGACGGTATATTTTATTGACTTTGAAGATGTCAGTAAAAATGACTTCTATATTGCGGAAGAAGTCACTGTTGTCAGCAACAACACCAAGCGTCCGGATGTTGTTATCTATGTGAATGGTATTGCACTTGCGGTAATCGAATTGAAAAAGAGCAGCGTGTCCGTGTCCAACGGCATCCGTCAGAATCTGACCAATCAAAAATCGAACTTCATCGAAGATTTCTTTACGACCATTCAGTTCTGTATGGCCGGGAACGACAGCGAGGGCTTGCGCTATGGTACGCTCCTTACCCCGGAGAAGCACTATCTGGAATGGAAAGACGACGGCTTTACCGAGCATCAGACGGAACGCGATATTGTGGACATCGAGGTTGAGGAATACTGCGAGGGGATTCCCGGCAAGTTGGAAAAACAGCTTTTTGCTCTGTTTTACAAAAAGCGTTTCCTTGATCTGATCCACAACTTTGTAATCTTCGATAAGGGCATCAAAAAGGTCTGCCGCTATAATCAGTACTATGCCATTAAACGGGCGCAGCACCGTTTGACGGACAAGAAGCGCGGCGGTATCGTCTGGCATACCCAGGGCAGCGGCAAGAGTCTGACCATGGTGTGGTTCTCTAAGTGGATTTTGGAGAACAATCCCAATGCGCGTGTATTGGTCGTTACCGACCGCGAGGAATTGGATGAGCAAATTGAAAAGAATTACAAGGGTGTGGATGAGAATATCGTCCGCACTAAGAGCGGAAAAGATCTGCTTGAACACCTGAACGCTTTCGATGACCGGCTTCTGTGCTCTCTGGTACATAAATTTGGAAAGCGTGGCAGCGACAGCTCGGAAACAGATTACGAAAAATACATCGAAGATTTGAAAAACGCTTTGCCCAAGGATTTTTCTGCCAAGGGTGATATCGTAGTTTTTGTAGATGAGTGTCACCGCACTCAGTCCGGCAAACTTCACGAGGCTATGAAGGCAATCCTTCCCGATGCCATCTTTATCGGTTTCACGGGCACACCGCTTTTGAAGAAGGACAAAAAGACCAGTCTGGAAACCTTCGGCGGATATATCCATACCTACAAGTTCAACGAAGGTGTTCGAGATGGCGTTGTGCTGGATCTGCGGTACGAGGCCAGAGATGTGCCCCAGGGCATGACCTCTCAGGACAGAATCGATGCATGGTTTGAGGCGAAAACCGTCGGTCTGGCCCCCAGAGCAAAAGCAAAACTCAAAGCTTATTGGGGGAATCTGCAAAAGATTTTCTCCTCTCGCTCCCGGTTGGAGCAAATCGCCAATGATATCATCTTTGATTTTGCCACCAAGGCACGACTGATGGATGGAAACGGAAATGCTATCCTTGTGGCCGGTTCTGTGTATTCGGCATGCCGATACTATGAAATTTTCCAAAGCAAGGGTTTCCGGAGATGCGCGGTTATTTCTTCTTATACGCCGCAAGCCGGAGATTTAAGGACGGATACTGTCAGCGACGAGGAAGAAACCGAAACATTTGAAAAATACAGCACTTATCTGAAAATGATTGGCGTTGACCCGTCGGAGGACAAGACACAGATTGCCAAAAAAGTAGAAGCTTTTGAAGCGGAAGCAAAACGCAAGTTTGTGGACGAACCTGCAAACATGAAACTGCTGATCGTAGTTGACAAGCTGCTTACCGGTTTCGATGCCCCCAGCTGTACCTACCTCTACATCGACAAGGCGATGCATGACCATGGCCTGTTCCAGGCAATCTGCCGAGTCAATCGTCTGGATGGCGAGAGCAAAGACTTTGGCTATATTGTAGATTACAAGGAACTGTTCGGAGACTTGGCGGATGCTATGAACAAGTATACCGCCGGTGCCTTTGAAAGCTATGATGCCGAGGATGTCGATGGGCTTTTGAAAGATAGAGCTACAGAAGCGAAAAAGTATTTCGTTGATACCCTGGAGGAATTGGACGAGCTTTGCGAGGGCGTCGAATTGCCCAGAAAAGAGCTCGACTATATTCACTATTTCTGTGGTGAAAGTGGTCGCGACGAAAATCAGGACGAAGCCTTTGCCCGCATTCGCGAGAAACTGTACAAGCTCGTCGGACGTTTGATTCGCGCTTTTGCGGAATTGAAGCCTCGCATGACGGATTTGGGGTATACCGTTTCCGAGCAAGGTGCATTGGACGACAGGGTTGCGTTCTATGTAAACCTGCGTGACACGATTGGTAGAGCCAGCGGCGATTTTATTGATCTGAAAGCCTACGAACCAGGTATGCGGTATCTGATTGACAACTACATCTCAGCCAGCGAGTCGCAAAAGATCGGCAGCATGGATGACTTTACCCTGCTTGATTTCATCATCTCGCAGGAAGATAAGCTGAAGAGCGAGCAAAAAGGCGAGCAGGAGAGTGCGGCAGAAACCATTGAGAACAACATCCGCAAAAAGGTTGTTGAGCGAATGGTCATCAATCCTGCTTATTACGCAAAAATGTCTGAAATCCTGGAGCAGTTGATACTTGACCGCCGCCGCGGAGTGATTGCCTACGGGCAGCTGCTGGACACATACATGGAACTGGCGAAAAATGTTGCAAAGCCCGAGGAGAACACAAAGTACCCTGAGAGTATTCGTTCCAATGGCGCACTGCGGGCGCTCTATGATAATTGCGGAGAAGATGAGGCGACTGCCTTGAAGCTGCACAAAGCCATTGTCAAGGCGCGGCTCGATGGTTTCCGAAATAATCCGGTTAAGGCAAATAAAATCAAGCGAGCGCTCTATCAACTTTTGAATGACGATAGCGAAGTAGAGCGAATTTATCAAATTGTTGTGGAACAAGAGGAGTACTGATGCAAATAGTTATTTCCAATATTCCTGTGGAAGTTGTCAGAAAAAATATTAAAAATATGCATCTCTCTGTGCTTCCACCGGACGGCAGGGTTCGTGTATCAGCACCTACGCAACTGACGGATGAAGCAATTACGATGTTCGTTCGGACAAAACTCGGCTGGATCAAAAAACAACAGGAGAAGTTTCAACAGCAGCCGCGTCAAAGCGAGCGGCAGTATGTGTCCGGGGAAACATTATATGTTTGGGGTAAGCAGTACTTTCTTCAAGTGGAATACAGCTACAAAGGCAATGTTCTCACACTTTCGGGTGACAAGGCTATTCTGACGGTTAGAAAAGAAAGCAGTCCAACGCAGAGAGAAAGCTTCGTAAATGAATGGTACCGCAACCTCTTGAAGCAGGAAGTGGCGAAATATCTTCCCAAGTGGGAGAAAACTACGGGGCTTTACTGTAGCAGTTGGCAAAGCAAATATATGACGACCAAATGGGGAACCTGTAACCCTACCAGTAAGAAAATTTGGCTAAACCTTCAATTAGCAAAAAAACCGATTGAATGTTTAGAATATGTAATCTTACATGAACTTGCGCACTTGAAAGTTCATAACCATGGTCCTGAATTCACGGCGATCTTAGACCAATATATGCCATATTGGAGAGAACACAAACGTCGACTGAATGATAGCACCCTTGACTATCTACCAAGCCAACTTGAGTAATCAAGGTTTTCCCTATCTTTTCACCTTTCACAAACTATCTTACATGAATCATATCTATACCTGCGAGCGCCGAAATTGCGCAAAACTCTCGTCCGACAGATTATCGTCAGACGAGAGTTTTGCGTTTCCCTCAAGCGGTGATTGTTGCTATGTATCTTACTTCAATTTCATGCCCCAGTGCTGTTCGGTCAGCCCGTTTGAAACTCGCAGTTCGTACGGGACTCATCTTCTTGACCATCTGGCCGCCCACAGAGCCGGCCTCACGGCTGGTCAGATCGCCGTTATAGCCCTGCTTCAGGTTGACGCCCACCTCGCTGGCGGCCTCCATCTTGAACTTGTTCAGGGCCTCGCGGGCGCCGGGAACCACAGGCTGATTGGAATTGGTGTTCTTGGAACTAGACATAACGGTGCATCTCCTTTTGTGGCAAATTTGTTGGATTCGGAGAATCCGAACATAGCTTTGCCCCAGCCCGGATTTCTATGTGCGCCATTTTTTGCTGAATCAGACAGGGTTTGACGCACGCATCCGTGGGAGAGATGCCGGCGCGCTCAGAGGAGGCCGTCCGCCCGGAAACGATCCAGGAGCCGGGCGATAAGCCCCACCCGCTGGAAGGGAGTCATGAGGTAGAAGCCGTCCACAAAGGGCGCGATCTCCTTGGCGATGGCGGCGGAGACGGTGAGGGCGATCTCCTCGCCCTCCTCCCGACTCTTGTCCCGGTAGAGCCGGATGATCTCCTCACACACCCGGATGCCCGCCACCTCGTTGTTCAAAAAACAGGCGTTGCGGTAGCTGACCACCGGGAAGATGCCGCCCAGCAGCCTGCCCTTCAGAACCTCCCGGGCCCGTTTCAGGTTGTCCAGCGCCTCCCTGGACAGCACCGGCTGGGTCAGGAAGCCCCGGATGCCGCAGTCCTCCTTCTCCCGGGCCAGGCGGAGCTGCACGTCGAAGTTGCGGGCGTTGAGGTTCAGCGCGCCGAACAGGCGGAAGGGGGTGGAGAAGGTGTCCTCCCCCAGGGAGCTGACGTAGCGGGCCAGCTTGCGGGAGTTGAAGTTGAACACGCTCTTGACCTCGTCCCGGCTCTCGCTGGGCACGGGGTCGCCGGTGACCAGCAGCACGTTGTGTACGTCCTCCATGGACAATCCCAGCAGCAGGGCCTTGATGGCGTTCAGGTTCCGGTCGCGGCAGGTCATGTGGGGGAGGGGCTCCACCCCCAGCTCCCGCTTGAGCTTGCAGGCCAGCAGGCAGCTGTCCGCCCTCGGACGCCCCACAGGGCAGTCGGCGATGGTGATCACGTCGGCCCCCGCGTCCCGCAGGGTGCCCACGCCGGACAGGAAGGGGGCGATATCGTCGTTGGCCGGGGGATCCAGCTCCACCGCCACGGCCTTCTCCCCCCGCTCCAGCTTGCTCCACAGCCGATCCGTCCCCGCCGGGGCCCGGGCAGGCGCCTGAACCGGGCCGGACACCACCGCGGCGGGCGCGGCGGGTTCCTCCCGCAGCAGCCGGGCCAGGCGGGCGATGTGCTCCGGCGTGGTGCCGCAGCAGCCGCCCACGATGGCCGCCCCCGCCCGGAGGATCTGCGCCATCTGCTGGGCAAAGTAGTCCGGCGTGCCCTGATAGGCGGTGCGGCGGCCCAGCACCGTGGGATAGCCCGCGTTGGGCATCACGGAGAGCATGGTTCCCTCCAGCTTCAGCCCCCGCACCAGGGAGAGCAGGTGGTGGGGCCCCGACATGCAGTTGAAGCCCACCCCGTCCACGCCGGGCAGCGCCGCCGTGCGCTTCAGCAGCGCCCGGCCGGGCAGGCCCTCCCGGGTGAAGCCGTCGGCCCCTACGGCAAAGGAGGCGATCAGGAAGGCGTCGGGGCAGTGCTCCTCCAGCCAGGCGGCCAGCTCCGCCACTCCCTCGTCGGAGGACAGGGTCTCCACCAAAAAGTGGGTCACCCCCGCCTTCAAAAAGTGCTCCGCCTGGCGGATGTAGAGCTTTCCCGTGTCCTCCTGGCGATCCTGGGGGACGGGCCCCAGATCGGCGAATACCAGGGCCCCATAGGGAGCGGCGGCCTCCAGGGCCAGGCGGCTGGCGGCGGCGATCAGCTCCCCGGCCAGGGCCTCGTTCCCCTGGGCCAGCTCCGTCCCCAGGCCGAAGGTGTTGGTCTTGATGGCCCGGGCCCCCGCCTCCAGGTAGGCCCGGTGGATGGCGGAGATCTCCCCGGGGTGGGTGAGGCTGGCCCCCTCGCACCGCTCCCCCGCCCGGCCGGGCAGGGCGGCGAACAGGGTGCCCATGGCCCCGTCAAACAGCAGGGGATGCTCCGGGGTATATGCGATTTTGCTCATGCGCCCAGCACCTCCCGGGCGATCTCCACGCTCTGCCGCGCATCCTTGGCGTAGTAGTCCGCCCCCATCCGCTGGGCGTACTCCGGCGTCACCACCGCGCCGCCCACAAAGACGGCGGGGGGTTCGGGCAGGGCCTTGAGCATCCGGATGGTCTCCTCCATGGCGGGCAGGGTGGTGGTCATCAGGGCGGACAGGCCCACCAGGGGGATGTGCCCCTCCGCCACCGCGTCGCAGATCGCCTGGGCGGGCACGTCCCGGCCCAGGTCGATGACCTGATAGCCGTAGTTCTCCAGCACGGTCTTGACGATGTTCTTGCCGATGTCGTGGATGTCCCCACGGACGGTGGCCACCGCCAGGGCCCCCTTGGGCTCCATGCCGCCGCCGGTGCGGGCCAGGGCGTCCTTCAGCACCTCGAACACGGCCTGGGCCGCCTGGGCGGCGCTGAGCAGCTGGGGGAGGAACAGGGTGCCCCCCTCATAGCCGCTGCCCACTGTGTCCAGGGCGGGGATCAGCCGGTTGTTCACCAGGGACAGGGGCTCCTCGCTCTCCAGCGCCTGCTTCGCCAGCCGGGCCGCGTCGGCGCGGAGGCCGCGGATCACCGCGTCCTCCAGGGTCATGCCGGTGCCGGCGGCGGGGGCGGCGGCCGCCGCCGGGGCGCTCTCCCCGGCGAAGCGGGCCACGTAGGCCCGGCACCCCTCGTCCTCCCCGGAGAGCACCCGGAAGGCGGCCACCGCGTCCATCATGGCCTTCTGGTTGGGGTTGAGTATGGGCAGGGTGAGGCCCGCCTCCAGGGCCTGCACCAGAAACGTCTCAGTGACCAGGGCGCGGTTGGGCAGGCCGAAGGAGATGTTGGACACACCCAGCACGGTCTGGAGGCCCAGCTCCTCCCGTACGGCCCGGAGGGCGGCGAGGGTCTCCCTGGCCTGCCCCTGCTGGGCGGAGACGGTGAGGGTCAGGCAGTCAATCCACACGTCCTCTTTGGGGATGCCGTGGGCCAGGGCGGCGTCCAGGATGCGGCGGGCGATGTCCACCCGCTCCCGGGCGGTCTGGGGGATGCCCCTCTCGTCCAGGGCCAGGCCCACCACCGCCGCGCCGTACTTCTTCACGATGGGCAGGATCTTCTCCTGCACCGCCGGGTCGCCGTTGACGGAGTTCACCGCCGCCTTGCCGCTGTACACCCGCAGACCGGCCTCCAGGGCGGCGGGGTTGGAGGAGTCCAGCTGGAGGGGCACGTCCAGGGCGCTCTGGAGCTTCTTGACCACCCGGGGGAGCATGTCCACCTCGTCCACGCCGGGGTAGCCCACGTTCACGTCCAGGATGTCCGCCCCCGCGTCCACCTCCTGGATGCCCACGTCCAGAATGTAGTCCAGATCCCCCTCCAGCAGGGCCTGCTGGAACCGCTTCTTGCCGGTGGGGTTGATCCGTTCCCCGATGGTGCGCACCCCGTCAATGGGCAGGGGGACGGTGGGGGTGCACAGGAAGGAGACGGGCCGGTACGCCCGCCGGACGGGGCGCTTGCCCGCCAGCGCCTCCCGCACCCGGCGGATGTAGTCCGGCGTGGTGCCGCAGCAGCCGCCGAAGATGGTCACACCCGCCTCCCAGCAGGGGAGCAGGGCCTGGGCGAAGGCCTCCGGATCCATGTGGTAGTGGCCGTCCACCGGGTCGGGCAGGCCGGCGTTGGGCTTGGCGATCACCGGCAGGCGGGTGCTTTCACACAGCTCTTTCACCAGGGGGAGGAGCAGATCCGGCCCCAGGGAGCAGTTCAGGCCGATGGCGTCGGCCCCCAGGCCCTCCAGCGTCCGTGCCATGGAGGGGATGGTGCAGCCGGTAAAGGTGCGCCCGCCGGTCTCAAAGGACAGGGTGACAAAAACGGGCAGATCGGTGTTCTCCTTCACGGCCAGCAGGGCGGCCCTGGCCTCGTACAGGTCGGTCATGGTCTCGATCACCGCCAGATCCGCCCCGGCCCGGGCTCCGGCCGCCGCCACCTCCCGGAAGAGGGCGTAGGCATCCTCAAAGGACAGGCTCCCCATGGGTTCCAGCAGCTCCCCCAGAGGGCCCATGTCCACGGCCACCAGGGTATCGGTGCCCTCCGCCGCCTTCCTGGCAATACGGACGGCCTGGGTAACCACCTCCTCCACGCCGTGGCCGGTGGGGGCCAGCTTGCGGGCGTTGGCCCCAAAGGTGTTGGCGTAGATGATCCGGCTGCCCGCCTGTATGTATTCCCGGTGGATCTCCTCCAGCAGCTCCGGCCGGGTCAGGTTGAGCAGCTCCGGCTGCCCGCCGGCGGGCAGGCCCCGCTGCTGGAGGACGGTGCCCATGGCCCCGTCCAGAAAGATCAGGTTATCGGTAAAATCAAGAGAGCCCACAGCTCTTTCCTCCTTTGCGCAGTTGACAGGTCTGGTTCATGGAGCAATAGCGGCACCCCCGCACCCGGGCCATCTGGGGCCGGTCGGCGACGCCCACGATGGCGGTGACCGATTTGCCGGGGTTTAACAGATGGCTGTCCGTCACATACAGCCCCAGGGTGCGCTGGGTGTCCAGGGCTCCGCAGATGGCAGGCTGGAGGGACAGGGGCAGGTCGCCGTACCCCGGGCTGAACCGGTCGGTGAGAAAGCGGCCGGGCAGGCGCTCGGAGAGCTCCCCCTCCGCTTCGTCGCAGCCGGCCTCCACCCAGGCGCTGCCGCAGCCGTCCGTCAGGACGGCCTTTGCCATGTCCCGGGCCTGGACGGCCCGGAGCCTGGCGTCAAACACCGCCCCCAGAGTGCAGGCCAGCAGGGCGGCCTGGGTGCACTCCTTTAGCATGAGCGCCGCCGTCCGGCCGGGCAGGAGCAGTTCCAGCTCCGGCAGGCGGGGTCCCTCCGGCGTGTGCTCCAGCTCGAACAGCCGCCACCGCCACCGGGGGGTGACGGCCGCCGTCAGCCCGGCGGCCACATCCTCCATCTCCCGCTGCAGCGCCTCCGGCGGCGGGGACGGCACCCCTGCATAGCGCAGGGCCTCCTCCAGATTCAGCTCCATCCTTTCACCCCTCCCGGCGGCCAGGCCTCGGCCGGTTTTATACAATAAATATGATCATACCTGTTTTTGCGGAAAATGTACAGAGCTTTGGCAGAAAAAGGGGCCGCCGTCCATGACAGCGACCCCTTGTGGTTCCTTCGATTGTCACGCTTCGCCTGTTCGCGACGCCCGGCTTCCCTCCGTCTCGGACTTGAACCGCCCCGCTGTGCGGGGCTGGGTTCTCGCCCTCGCTCCGATCCATCCGGGCTGCTCACGACGGCTCCGCGCTTCTTCTTACTTGAGGTTGAAGAAAGCGTTCATGCCCAGGTACTGAGCCTCGTCGTCGCAAAGTCCACTCCAGTCGGAACGCCCAGACATGGGCATTCCTCCTTCCGCTCCCTTGCTCCTCCTCTCCCCACACGACCCGCGGCAAAGCCGCTGGGCTCGTGCGGGGGCCCCGTTCCTGATTCCTATTCACGGCGCACAGCGCCGCCCCGCCGGAGGCGGGGCCCCGAGGAGCTGGGCGACACAAAACGGGGCCGCTGCCATTGGCAGCGGCCCCTTGAGGTTCCCACAATTATTTGAGGTTGAAGAAAGCGCCCATACCCAGATACTGAGCCACGTCGCCCAGCTCCTCCTCGATGCGGAGCAGCTGGTTGTACTTGGCCACGCGGTCGGTGCGGCTGGGAGCGCCGGTCTTGATCTGGCCGGCGTTGACGGCCACAGCGATGTCGGCGATGGTGGCGTCCTCGGTCTCGCCGGAGCGGTGGGACACGATGGCGGTGTAGCCGGCCCGGTTGGCCATCTGGATGGCGTCCAGGGTCTCGGTCAGGGTGCCGATCTGGTTGACCTTGATGAGGATAGCGTTGGCCACCTTCTTCTCAATGCCGGTCTTGAGCCGCTCGGTGTTGGTGACGAACAGGTCGTCGCCCACCAGCTGCACGCGGTCGCCGATGGCCTTGGTGAGCATAGCCCAGCCCTCCCAGTCGGTCTCGGCCATGCCGTCCTCCAGGGAGACGATGGGGTAGGTGTCGGCGAACTTCTTCCACATGTTGACCAGCTGCTGCTGGGTCAGCTTCTTGCCGGACTTGGGCTGGATATAGCACTTCTCCTCCTCGTTCCACCACTCGGAGGAGGCGGCGTCGATGGCGATCTTGAAGTCCTCGCCGGGCTTGTAGCCGGCCTCCTCGATGGCCTTCACGATGACCTTCAGAGCGTCCTCGTCCTTCTTCAGGTTGGGGGCGTAGCCGCCCTCGTCGCCCACGCCGGCGGCGGGAGTGCCGTTCTCCTTCAGGGTCTTCTTCAGCTGGTGGAACACCTCGGCGCACATGCGCAGGGCCTCACGGAAGCAGCAGGCGCCCACGGGCATGATCATGAACTCCTGGATCTCCACGTTGTTGGTGGCGTGAGCGCCGCCGTTGAGGATGTTCATCATGGGCACAGGCAGCACCTTGGCGTTGGCGCCGCCGATATAGTTGTACAGGGAGGTGCCCAGGCTCTCAGCGGCAGCCTTGGCGCAGGCCAGGGAGGCGCCCAGGATGGCGTTGGCGCCCAGCTTGGTCTTGTTGGGGGTGCCGTCCAGCTCGATGAGGGCCTTGTCGATGGCGGTCTGATCCAGCACGTTCATGCCCACCAGGCACTCGGCGATCTCGGTGTTCACGTTCTTCACGGCGGTGAGCACGCCCTTGCCCAGGTAACGGCTCTTGTCGCCGTCCCGGAGCTCACAGGCCTCATAGATGCCGGTGGAGGCGCCGGAGGGCACGGCGGCGCGGCCGACGGTGCCGTCCTCCAGGTAGACCTCCACCTCAACGGTGGGGTTGCCGCGGCTGTCCAGGATCTCGCGGCCCAGGACGTCGACGATCTCGATAATCTGCTTCATGGGTAAAAACTCCTTTCGTCTTGGCGGCGGGGACAAGCCCCGCCCCGCAGGGGTAGGATTGTGTGGGGGACGGGCCTCCGCCCGCCGGGGATCTATGGTAGGGCGGGAGCTTGCTCCCGCCGGATACCGCTTGGAGGAATTGAGAATTGATAATGGATAATTGATAATTCTCCCACATCGGAACATGGGCAGATAAAACGAAGTCCATGCAGCCACGCCGGCCAGCACACAAATTGTCAATTCTCAATTTTCAATTGTCAATTCAGGATCAAGGTCTCCCCGTCCATCTCCGCCGGTTTTTCAAGCCCCATCAAGTCCAGCATGGTGGGGGCGATGTCGGCCAGGCGGCCGTCCCGCAGCTTCACGTCGGCACCCACGATGTAGAAGGGCACCAGGTTGGTGGTGTGGGCGGTGTAGGGGGTGACGCCGTCGGCGTCCAGCATCCGCTCGGCATTGCCGTGGTCGGCGGTGATCAGGGTCACGCCGCCCATGCGGGAGGTGGCCTCCACCACCTTGCCCACGCCGTCGTCCACGGCCTCCACGGCCTTGACGGCGGCCTCAAACACGCCGGTGTGGCCCACCATGTCGCAGTTGGCGAAGTTGAGGATGATCACGTCGTAATTGCCGCTCTCGATGCGCTTGACGGCCTCCTCGGTGACCTGGGGGGCGCTCATCTCGGGCTGGAGGTCATAGGTGGCCACCTTGGGGGAGGGGATCAGGCAGCGATCCTCGCCGGGGAAGACCTGCTCCGCCCCGCCGTTGAAGAAGAAGGTCACGTGGGCGTACTTCTCCGTCTCGGCGATGCGCAGCTGGGTGTAGCCCTGCCGGGCGATATACTCGCCAAAAATGTTCACCAGCTCCCGGTGGGGGAAGGCGATGAGCACGTTGGGCATGGTGGCGTCGTACTCGGTGGTGCACACATAGGTGACGGGGAAGTAGCCCTTCTTCCGCTCCACGTCGGTGAAGGCGGGATCCACAAAGCAGCGGGTGATCTCCCGGGCCCGGTCGGGGCGGAAGTTGATGAAGATGATGGAGTCGCCCTCCTTCACCTTCCCGTCCTTGGTGCACACGATGGGCTCCACAAACTCGTCGGTGACGCCGGCGTCATAGGACTTCTGCACGCCGTCCACCGGGTCGGGGTTCTGGATGCCCTCGCCCCGGGTCATAGCGTCATAGGCCCGCTGCACCCGATCCCAGCGCTTGTCCCGATCCATGGCGTAGTAACGGCCCATGACGGTGGCGATCTGTCCCACGCCGATCTCCCTGCACTTGGCCGCCAGCTGCTCCACGTAGCCCTTGCCGGAGGCGGGGGGCACGTCACGGCCGTCCAGGAAGCAGTGGACATACACCCGGCTCAGGCCGCGGCGCTTGGCCATCTCCAGCAGGGCGAACAGGTGGGTGATGTGGCTGTGGACGCCGCCGTCGGACAGCAGGCCCATCAGGTGGAGGGAACCGTCCCGCTCCTTGCAGTCGTCCATGGCCTCGACATAGGCGTCGTTCTCAAAAAAGCTGCCGTCCTCGATGGCACGGCTGATGCGGGGCAGATCCTGGAACACCACCCGGCCGGCGCCGATGTTGGTGTGCCCCACCTCGGAGTTGCCCATCTGTCCCTCGGGCAGGCCCACGTCCAGCCCGGAGGCGGACAGCCTGCAGCCGGGGTTCTCGGCAAAAATCTTGTCCAGGTTCGGCTTGCTGGCGGCGGCAATGGCGTTGCCCTTCCGCTCGTCAGACAGGCCGAAGCCGTCCATAATGATCAGGGTAGTCGGTGTCTTACTCATAATAACCTCGAATCTAAACTTCTCTTGCACACAAGGCGGGCGAACTCGTCGCCGCAAAGTCCGCTTTGCGGGGGCACGCTCCCGACGGCTCCGCGCTTCTCACTGTCACGCTCCGCGCTTCTCACTCCTGGTTGGCGGCGTTGACGATCTCCACGAAGTCGGGGGCCTTCAGGGACGCGCCGCCAATGAGGCCGCCGTCCTCGTCGTCGCAAAGTCCGCTTTGCTCCGCTTCCGCCTGACGGCGAAAGCTGCGCTGCGCTCCCTTGCTCCTCCTCTCCCAACGAGACCCGCTCCGCTGGGCTCTCGTTGGGTTCCCGTATCGCCGCCCGACGTGGACGGCTTACTGCTCCTGGTTGGCGGCGTTGACGATCTCCACGAAGTCGGGGGCCTTCAGGGAGGCGCCGCCAATGAGGCCGCCGTCCACGTCGTCGCAAAGTCCGCTTTGCTCCGCTTCCGCCTGACGGCGAAAGCTGCGCTGCGCTCCCTTGCTCCTCCTCTCCCAACGAGACCCGCTCCGCTGGGCTCTCGTTGGGTTCCCGTATCGCCGCCCGACGTGGACGGCTTACTGCTCCTGGTTGGCGGCGTTGACGATCTCCACGAAGTCGGGGGCCTTCAGGGAGGCGCCGCCAATGAGGCCGCCGTCCACGTCGTCGCAAAGTCCGCTTTGCTCCGCTTCCGCCTGACGGCGAAAGCTGCGCTGCGCTCCCTTGCTCCTCCTCTCCCAACGAGACCTGCTCCGCTGGGCTCTCGTTGGGTTCCCGTATCGCCGCCCGACGTGGACGGCTTACTGCTCCTGATTGGCGGCGTTGACGATCTCCACGAAGTCGGGGGCCTTCAGGGAGGCGCCGCCGATCAGGCCGCCGTCCACGTCGGGCTGGGCCAGCAGCTCATGGGCGTTCTTGGCGTTCATGGAGCCGCCGTACTGGATGGTGACGCTGCGGGCCACCCGGGCGCCGTACAGCTTGCGGATTACAGTGCGGATGGCCTCGCACACCTCGCCGGCCTGCTCGGCGGTGGCGGTTTTGCCGGTGCCGATGGCCCAGATGGGCTCATAGGCGATGACCACGTGGCGCATCTTCTCGGCGGGCACGCCGGACAGGGCGGCCTTCACCTGGTAGGAGATGAGATCCATGGTGACGCCCAGCTCCCGCTGCTCCAGGCTCTCGCCCACGCACACGATGGGGTACAGGCCGGCCTCCAGGGCGGCGTGCACCTTCTTGTTGACGGTGAAATCGGTCTCGTTGTAGTACTGGCGGCGCTCGGAGTGGCCGATGACCACGTACTTGACGCCCAGCTCCTTGAGCATCTCGGGGGAGACCTCGCCGGTGTAGGCGCCGTGGGACTCAAAGTGGCAGTTCTCCGCGCCGATGGACACCCGGCACTCCTTGAACATGCGCACGGCGGCCTGAATGTTCACATAGGGCACGCACAGGACTACCTCGCACCAGTTGGGGCGGCCCAGCAGGGGCTTGAGCTCCTCGGCAAAGGCCTTGGTCTCGCTCAGCGTCTTGTTCATTTTCCAGTTTCCAGCGATAATCGTCTTACGGTATCTCCTGTTCATGGGTAGGACGAACCCCTTTCTTCAATTCTGTATTTTATTTTACCGGCCGACCCCTTTGCCGGCCGGGCATGGAATCGCGGGCCTTTTGCTTATCCAGCAGGCAGGCCACGCCGGGCTCGTCGGCACAAGTTCCAGATCTCTCGCTTCCCCGCTGGCGGGAAAGCTCGATCCTTTCACTGTGCCTTTGCTCCCGTCGCGGCACTGCGATTCCCGGGCCGAAGCGGCCCGTCAATCGCGCCGCTTCTTTTTCCCGGCTTGCTTCCTCCGCCACTGGCGGCGCTTCTCCGGGAAACTCTCCCCACGCGACCCGCGGCAAAGCCGCTGGGCTCGCGCGGGGATCCCGACGAAGGAGCTGCCCGGCACGAGTTGTCACGCTTCGCCTGTTCGCGACGCCCGGCTTCCCTCCGTCTCGGGTTCGAACCGCCCCGCTATGCGGGGCTGGGTTCTCACCCTCGCTCCGGTCCATCCGGGCTGCTTGCGACGGCGCCGCGCTTCTTACTTATCCAACAGGCAGGCCACGCCGGGCAGCTCCTTGCCCTCCAGGAACTCAAGGCTCGCGCCGCCGCCGGTGGAGATGTGGGTCATCTTGTCGGCATAGCCCAGCTGGGCCACGGCGGCCGCGGAGTCGCCGCCGCCCACGATGGTGATGGCGTCGGACTCGGCCAGGGCCTTGGCGATGGCGCGGGTGCCCTCGGCGAAGGCGGGGAACTCAAACACGCCCATGGGGCCGTTCCAGATGACGGTGCCGGCGTTCTTCACCGCGTCGGTGTACAGCTCGATGGTCTTGGGGCCGATGTCCATGCCCATCATGTCGTCGGGGATGTCCACCCCGTCCACAGGGTGGGCCGCGGCGTCGGCGGAGAACTCAGTGGCGGCCAGGCCGTCCACGGGCAGCAGCAGCTTGACGCCCTTCTCCTTGGCCTTCTGCATCATCTCCTTGCAGTAGTCCAGCCAGTCACTCTCCAGCAGGGACTTGCCCACGCTGGCGCCCATGGCCTTGGCGAAGGTGTAGCACATGCCGCCGCCGATGATGATGGTGTCGGCGATGTCCAGCAGGTTGTTGATGACGCCGATCTTGGAGGACACCTTGGAGCCGCCCAGGATGGCCACCAGGGGCCGCTTGGGATTGGCCAGGGCGCCGCCCATGATCTCCAGCTCCTTCTGGATCAGGAAGCCGGACACGGCGGGCAGATAGGCCGCCACACCGGCGGTGGAGGCGTGGGCGCGGTGCACCGCGCCGAAGGCGTCGGACACATAGACCTCGGCCATGGAGGCCATCTTCTTGGCCAGCTCGGGGTCGTTCTTGGTCTCGCCCTTCTCAAAGCGGGTGTTCTCCAGCAGCATGATCTGGCCGGGCTGGAGAGCGGCGGCCTTGGCGGTGGCGTCGGGGCCCACCACGTCGGCGGCCATGATGACCTCCTGGCCCAGCAGCTCGCTCAGCCGCTTGGCCACAGGGGCCAGGGACAGCTTGGCCAGGGACTTCTTCCACTCCTCCTCGGTGATGGAGGCGGGATCCTTGCCCTTCTCGGCCTGCTTCTTCACATAGGAGTCAAAGGTGGCCACGGGCTTGCCCAGGTGGGAGCAGGCGATCACAGCGGCCTTCTGCTCCAGCAGATAGCGGATGGTGGGCAGGGCGGCCACGATGCGCTTGTCGTCGGTGATGGCGCCGGTGGCCTTATCCTGGGGCACGTTGAAGTCGCAGCGCAGCAGAACCTTCTTGCCGGCCACGTCGATGTCCTTGACGGTTTTCTTGTTGTAATTCATAGAGCCTCTCCTTTCATCTCGCCCTCCCCGGCGAGGCCGGGGAAGTTTAGCTGCCGCAGCGCCTCATAGGTGAGCACCGCGGCCGCGTTGGATAGATTCAGGCACCGGGCCTCCGCCCGGATGGGAATGCGGATGCAGCGTGCGGCGTGGGCGCGCCGGAATTCCTCCGGCAGTCCCGCCGTCTCCTTGCCGAAGATCAGGTAGCACTCATCCCGAAAGACGGCCTGGGTATAGGGCCGGGGGGCCTTGGTGGTGGCCAGCCAGATGTCCTCCGCGCCGGTCTTGGCGAAGAAGTCGTCCAGGTTTTCATACACCCGCACGTCCACCAGGTGCCAGTAGTCCAGACCGGCCCGCTTGACCGCCTTGTCGCTGATGTCAAAGCCCAGAGGCTTGATCAGGTGGAGACGGGTGCCCGTCACCGCGCAGGTTCGTGCGATATTTCCCGTGTTTTGGGGAATTTCCGGCTCAAACAGCACAATATTGAGCAACCTCGCGCCTCCTCCCGCTTACTCCCTGGTCAGCGGACGATATTGTACTCCAAAACCGGGAGGATTTCAACCTTAAAAGTGTAAAAAAGTACTGAAACAGCCAGTTTTCTTTCCGACAGGTTTCTCTGCCGTCCGTTTGGATTTCCACTTTATTGTAGCGGCCGGCTGTGGTATGATGAAAGGGACACCAAGGAGGAGCGTGAAGCAAGTGAAACAGCAGAACCCCCGCAGGCTGGTGGTGAAGGTGGGCACATCCACCCTGACCCGGGAAACCGGGAGCCTCAACCTGCAGAACATGGAAAAGCTGGCCCGGGTGCTCTCGGATCTGGAGGGCATGGGCTATCAGGTGGTGCTGGTATCCTCGGGCGCCATCGGCATCGGCACCAAGAAGCTGCGGCTGGAGGAGCGGCCCCGCGAGCTGCGGATGAAGCAGGCCACCGCCGCCGTGGGCCAGTGCATGATGGTACATATCTACGACAAGCTCTTTGCCGAGTACAACCGCACCGTGGCCCAGATCCTCCTCACCGGGGAGGACGTGGAGTCCCCCATCCGGTCGGAGCACCTGCGCAACACCTTTGAGGCCCTGCTGGAGCTGGGGGTGATCCCGGTGGTCAACGAGAACGACTCGGTGTCCTCGGCGGAGATCGAGACCGGCCAGGCCAAGGTGCTGGGCGACAACGACACCCTGTCCGCCATCGTGGCCCGGCTGTGCGGAGCGGAGCTGCTGGTGCTGTTCAGCGACATCGACGGCCTCTACGACGCCGACCCCCGCACCCACCCGGACGCGAAGCTGATCCACCACGTGGAGGCCGTCACCCCCGAGCTGGAGGCCATGGCCGGCGGCGCGGGCACGTGGCGGGGCACCGGCGGCATGGCTACCAAGCTCCACGCCGCCCGGCTGGCCCTGGAGGCGGGCATCGACATGGTGATCGCCAACGGCAGCCGTATGGAGGCCCTGTACGACATCGTGGACGGGAAGAATGTGGGCACCCGGTTCTCCGCTTCGTTAATTGATAATTGACAATGGATAATTGATAATGGACGGTTTCCCGGCCTGGGTAGGCCTCCATGCACCGAGGCCGGTCGACTGTCATTATCAATTCTCAATTACCAATTGTCCATTATCCAGGAAAGAAACCATACTGAGGAGGGATTTTTATGACCGTACTGGAGACCCAGGGCCTGGCGGCCAGGAATGCCGGCCGGGTGCTGGCGGTGGCGGGCACCGCCGCCAAGAACGCCGCTCTGGAGGCGGCGGCAAAGGCCATCGAGGCCAGGCAGGGCGAGATCCTGGCCGCCAACGCCGAGGATCTGGCGGCGGCGAAGGCCGCCGGCATGCGCCCGGCCCTGGTAGACCGGCTGGCCCTGGACGAGGGCCGCATCGCCGGCATTGTGGAGGGGGTGCGGCAGGTGGCCGCCCTCCCAGACCCCATCGGGCAGGTGGTGAAGATGGACACACGGCCCAACGGGCTCGTCATCGGCAGGCGCCGGGTGCCCCTGGGCGTCATCGGCATCATCTACGAGGCCCGGCCCAACGTGACGGTGGACGCCGCCGCCCTGTGCCTGAAGTCGGGCAACGCCGTGATCCTCCGGGGCGGCAAGGAGGCCTTCCGCTCCAACAAGGCCTTTGTGGCCGTCCTGCGGGACGCCCTGGAGTCCGCCGGCCTGCCCCGGGACTGCGTGGCCCTGGTGGAGGATACCAGCCGGGAGAGCGCCAACGAGCTGATGAACCTGACGGACTATCTGGACGTGCTCATCCCCCGTGGGGGCGCGGGGCTGATCCAGAGCGTGGTGAAAAACGCCCGTGTGCCGGTGATCCAGACCGGCGTGGGTGTGTGCCACGTCTATGTCCACGAGGGGGCCGACCTGGACATGGCCGCCCGCATCATCCACAACGCCAAGACCTCCCGGCCGTCGGTGTGCAACGCCGCCGAGTGCCTGCTGGTAGACCGGGCGGTGGCGCCGGACTTCCTGCCCATGGCGTGGCAGCTGCTCCAGACCAAAAATGTGGAGCTGCGGGGCTGCCCCGAGACCCGGGCCATCCTGGGGGACTTCGTCAAGCCCGCCGAGGACGCCGACTGGGACACCGAGTTTGGCGACTACATCCTGGCCGTCAAGGTGGTGTCCGGCTTTGACGAGGCGGTGGACTTCATCGCCGCCCACGGCACCGGCCACTCCGAGGCCATTGTCACCCGGGACTACTTCGCCGCCCAGCGATTCCTGGACGTGGTGGACGCGGCAGCGGTGTACGTCAACGCCTCCACCCGCTTCACCGACGGCTTCGAGTTCGGCCTGGGGGCGGAGATCGGCATCTCCACCCAGAAGATGCACGCCCGGGGCCCCATGGGCCTGGAGGAGCTGACCAGCTCCAAGTATGTGGTCTACGGCACCGGACAGATCCGGTGAGCATACAATAGAGCGGGCCGCCCCTGCGCTACATACGGTGTGGATTTGTCACCGTATGAATCCCATGGAGGTGGTTTCCCATGCTGGAACGCCAGCTGGAGCTGGAGGGCGGCCTGACCGTCTGCCGCCTGGGGGCCCTGTGCCCCGACGGCGGGCAGGCGCTGGAGTGCGCCCTCCGCCTGGAGGGGGTGCTCCCCGGTCGGCGGGTGGCCGTCCGGGTGGAGGCCCTGGAGGGGGACGAGGAGCGGGGGAGCCGGGTGGTTGTCCTGCCGCCCCACCAGGGGCCGGAGCCCCGGGACGTGGCCGTGGAGGGCATCCGCCTGTACTTCGAGGGGGACGGCCCACGGGCCCTCACCGTCCGGGCCGACGCCCACTATGTGGATCAGGGCGGGCGCTGCCTGCTCTGAATCTGAAGCAGAACACCCCGGCCCCGGAACCAAACGGTTCCGGGGCCGGGGTGTTGCGCATTCAAATGAGGGGCTGCCGCCGCTATTCCCCTCTCCACAGCTCTGGATTGAGGCAGATAAATACCACCGCCCCAGGGAGGATCAGGAACAGCCCGTATTCCCCGATCCACGGCTGGAGAAAGAGAGCGGAAATCAGGCAGAGCAAAACCGCAGCGACTCCAATGACAACCCGTACCCACATAGGCCATTTCATCATAAACAAGTTCCTCCAGTTAAAAAATTCGTTATTACGAAACATTATAACAGAGGAACCGGATAAACTCAACCTGTAAAATTCTTTATTGCGAATTGCGGGTGTCGTTATGCAGAAGATACGGCCAGACCTGGATATCGGGCACAATATCCAGCGCTTGCGGAAAGCTGCTGGCATGACCCAGGATCAGGCAGTGGCAAAACTCCAGTTGATGGGGCTGAATATTTCCAAGAGCACCTATGCAAAACTGGAGACCAACCGGATGAACATCAAGGTGAGCGAACTGGTCGCAATGAAGGAAATCTTCCATGCCGAATATCAGGATTTTTTTGTCGGGCTGCCATAGCGCGGCAAAGCGTTTCCCGTGAGTTCCTGCTGGGAGGTTCCGCTATCCTTGACCGCCCATACCGAGCGGGAGGTGGAGGCCCTGTCCCGGCTGGTGGACGCCATGCGGGCAAAAGAATAGCAGCGGTTTGCGTGGGTGCAAACCGCTGCTGTTTTTTGCGAATTCGTGTCAGCCCTCGATTTTGTCCACCCGGCGCTGGTGGCGGCCGCCCTCAAATTCCGTGTTGAGGAAGGCGTCCAGAATCCGGTCGGCCATGTTGTTCCCGATCATCCCGCCGCCCATGGCCAGCATGTTGGCGTCGTTGTGCCGCCGGGTCATCTCGGCGGACAGGGGCTCGCTGCACAGGGCGCAGCGGATGCCCTTCACCTTGTTGGCGGCGATGGAGATGCCGATGCCGGTGGTGCAGACGACGATGCCCCGGTCACATTCGCCGGAGGCCACCGCCTCCGCCGCGGCCCGGCCGAAGTCGGGGTAGTCGCAGCTCTCATTGGTATAGCAGCCGAAGTCGTGATACGCCAGCCCGCGGGCGTCCAGGTACTCCATCACGTGGCGCTTGAGGGCGAGCCCTCCGTGGTCACAGCCCAGTGCGATCATGTGATCTCCTCCTATTACAATTTGTGAAATACAGGCTTGCGTTTCTCATAGGTGCAGACGTACCGGAAGCCGCAGGCGGACAGCAGCGCGCAGGCCGCCTCCACCCCCTTGCCCACATCCCGGGGGGTGTGGGCGTCGGAGCCCACGGTGACGATCTCCCCGCCGCAGGACTTGTAGAGCTCCAGAATGGGCTTCCACGCCCCGATGGTGTGCCCCCGGCAGGTGTTGATCTCCATGCCCCGGCCCTTCTCCACGGCGGTGCGCAGGATGGCCCGGATGCGGCCGTAATAGGGCTCCAGGGACACCGGTACCTCCATATACCGCAGGGGATAGATGATGTGGGCCAGCACGTCGTAGAAATCGGTGTCAGCCAGCAGGGCCATGGAGGCAAAGTAGTCGTCCAGGGCGGCGCAGCAGGCCGCCTCGTCGGGGTAGGGAACCACGTAGAGGTCGGTGCCCCCCTTCTCCGGGCACAGGTTGTGGATGGAGCCCAGGATGAAGTCCGCCTCCGGCCGGGCGCAGATGGCCGCTGCCGCCGCCGGATCCAGGTGGGACATGCCGAACTCCAGCCCCAGCCGGAGGGTGAAGCCCGGCTTGCAGGCCGCCAGGGCCTCCCGGTACTGGGCGCAGGCCCCGTCCCAGTCATAGGCCCGGTTGGGGCGGCCGTGCTCGTCCAGAAAGTCGCAGTGGTCGGTGATGCACAGCTCGTCCAGCCCGGCCCGCTCCGCCGCGGCGGCGATGTCCGCCATGGGGGCGTGGCCGTCGAAGGACATACTGCTGTGGGTGTGGTAATCGGTGAGATACATAACAGACACCTCGGAAAAAGCCTCGCAGAGTTCCGCCGCCCCGGCGGCGGAATCAGTCGAAAGAAAGTGCGGAGCAGGACATGCGCCTGCGGAGCACACCGATACCCCTGGCCGTGGCGGCCAGGGCCTCCCCCGCTGTGCGGGGGAGAGAGGGGTATCAAAATCGCTGTGCCGCCGAAGGCGGCGCGGCGGTTTTGTATCTAGGGGGGAAGAATTCCCCCCTAGAGGCACTCAAAACGGCCAGCTCGGGAACCACCCCAGCACATTGTTGCTGTACCAGGTGGGGATCTGGATGCCAACCAGCACGGGGTAGAACAGGGCGTACAGCCCCACGGCCCCGCCGGTGACGGCGAACATGGCGGGCTTCCAGTTCACCATCTCCTCCCGCTCTGCCAGGGTGTGGAACACGTAGCACAGGGCCAGCACCAGGAAGAGCACGGAGGGGAAGTAGTGGTAGGCGAAGGTGATGCGCCCGATGAAGAACCAGGGCACCAGCTGGGCCAGGTAGCCGATGAAGATAAACAGGGCCCTGGCGCAGCGGCGGCGCACGGCCTGCACGGCGCAGGAGGCCACCGCCAGCAGGCCGCCCCAGCACACCACCGGGTTGACGAAGGCGGCGAAGCGGGTGGTGTACCCCGCCACGTCGTTGTCCATATAGTACAGGATGGGCCGGATGTCAAAGAGCCACTGGTACCAGCGGGAGGAATAGGGGTGGGAGTCGGTGACGCCGCTGTGGTAGGAGAGCATATACTTCTGGTTCTCCCACATGGCGCTGATCAGGCCGGTGAGGCTGGTGTCCCCCTCCGCCATGGCGTAGGGCAGGTAGGACAGGGTGTAGATGGCCGCCGGGATGACGGCGAACACCAGCACGGAAAAGCCGAGGATCTGGAAGACCCACTTCACCCTGCCGGGCTGCTCCGCCGGCCAGTCCCGCACCTTCTGGTACAGGCCGATGAAGTAGAGCACCACCAGCCCGGTGCAGCCGTAGATCACCGTCCACTTGGAGGCCGCCCCGATGCCCCAGAACAGCCCCGACAGGAACAGGGGCAGGGCGCACTTCCGGAAGGGGGTGCCCGCCGGCAGGGTCAGGTAGCGGTACATGAACCAGTACATCAGCAGGATGAAGAAAAACGCGTAGGTGTCGATGGTGGCCAGCCGGGTCTGGGTCAGGTGCATGAAGTCCGCCGCCAGCAGGATGGTGCCGCAGGTGGCGATGGAGGTGCGGCCGAACAGGTTTTTCAGGAACACGTACAGCAGGGGCAGCATCCCCACCCCGAACAGGGTGCCCATGAACCGCCAGCCGAAGGGGGTCATGCCGAAGAGGCGGATGCCGATGCCCATGATCAGCTTGCCCAGGGGCGGGTGGGAGATCTCGTAGGGCTCGATGCCACGGATGTGCTCCCAGGCGGTGCGGGGGTGGTAGATCTCGTCAAAATAGGCCTCGTCGTAGTAGGTGGGCTTGTCCGGCACCATGTCCTGCTCGTCAAACAGGGGGCTGACCGAGCCGGGCACCTCCACCCGGTTCCCCGCCATGTCGAACAGGGCAACCTCCCCCAGCTCCAGCAGGCCCTTGTTGGCCTGCCCGGTGATGCGCAGGTAGCGGATATACTGGGGGTTCTCAAAGGTGAGCTCGTTCCACTTGAAGAGCTGGTTGTAGTTCTGGGTCATGGCAAAGCTCTCGCCGTAGCCGGTGGAGTCGGCCCAGTAATAGACGGTCTCCTCGCTGCCGGCCTCATCCGTCTCCGTCCGGCTCCACAGGGTGAGCCAGGTCACCCCGTCCTCGGAGATCTCCACCTGGTACTTGCCGGTGCCCAGGTTGGGGTAATACCACAGCTGGGACACCTGCACCGCCTCGGGCAGGGAGAAGGTGGCCGACTCCCCGCTGCCGAAGTCCCAGGCGCTCTGGGGCGCCCGGAGGGAGCCCAGGTGGGCGAAGGCGGTGACGGCATACACGGCGGTGATGAGGAGGATGGGAATGGCGTCCCGCCGCACCAGGGGATGGCATCTGCCGGCGAAGGTGAAGCGGGGCTGCTCCCGGGGCGCCTCCTCGGGAGGCGTGATCAGGCGCTTGGCCAGGGGGGCGCGCTGGGTGCCCCAGTACCAGTAGAAGAAGGCGAACAGCGCCAGCAGGGTGGCGATGGGAAAGAGATAGACCAGATAGTGGACGGGATTCATAGGCGGTCACCTCTCGGAAATCAAAAAAATAGAAGGACGGGCATACGCTCGTCCTTCTATTTTATTTCTTCTTCTTCTTTTTGTCAAAGAAAGATTTTACGCTGTCCACCGGACTGGGTGGAATCTCGCCCATGGCTTCGCCATAGGCACGCAGCGCCTCCTTCTGCTCGTGGTTCAGGTTGGTGGGAACCTGAACCTTCACGGTGACATACTGATCACCGCGTCCGCGGCCGTTGACGCTGGGGATGCCCTTCCCCCGCAGGCGGAAGGTGGTGTCGGGCTGGGTGCCGGCGGGCAGAGTCCACTTGACCTTGCCGTCGATGGTGGGGATCTCCAGCTCCGCCCCCAGGGTGGCCTGGAGGAAGGTGACCGGATGCTCCAGATACACCGACGTGCCGTCCCGCTTGAAGAAGGGGTGAGGCCGCACGGTGACGCTGATGAGCAGATCCCCCGCCGGGCCGCCGTTTTTGCCCGCGCCGCCCTGGCCCCGCAGGGAAACGGCCTGGCCGTTGTCGATGCCGGCGGGGATGGTGACGGTGATGCGGCGCTGCTTGCGCACATTGCCGGTGCCGCCGCAGCTCTTGCAGGGCTGGTGGATGATCTTGCCCCTGCCGCCGCACTTGGGGCAGGTGGTGGTGGTGGCGAAGGTAAAGGCCCCGCCGCCCCGCTGGATGCGGATCTGGCCGCTGCCGTGGCAGTCGGGGCAGATCTCTGCCGTGGTGCCGGGGGCGCAGCCGGTGCCGTGGCACTCGTCGCAGGGCTCGGTGCGGGTCAGGTTCAGCTCCTTTTCGCAGCCGAAGGCGGCCTCCTCAAAGGAGATGGTGACCGAGGCCCGCAGGGTGTCCCCCTTCATGGGGCCGGTGCGCTGGCGGCTGGAACCGCCGCCGCCGAAGCCGCCCCCGAAGAAGGAGCCGAAGATGTCGCCCAGGTCGATGTCGCCCATATCGAAGCCACCGAAGCCGCCGAACCCGCCGCCGGGGCCGCCGGCGCCGAAGTTGGGGTCCACCCCGGCGTGGCCGAACTGGTCGTAGCGGGAGCGCTTCTCCTTGTCGGAGAGCACCTCATAGGCCTCGTTGACCTCCTTGAACTTGGCCTCGGCGTCCTTGTCGCCGGGGTTCAGGTCGGGGTGGTACTGCTTGGCTTTCTTCCGGTAGGCCTTCTTGATCTCCTCGTCGCTGGCCCCCTTGGACACGCCCAAGACCTCATAATAATCGCGCTTCTGTTCAGGCATTGGTTTCTCTCACCTCACTCGTAATTGACAATGGAAAATTGACAATTGACAATTGCCGCCGCCCAAGGCGGGACGTGAGGACGGGAGCACCCAGGTGCCCCCGCCCCCGAATTGTCAATTGTCAATTCAAAAATTATCAATTACTTGTTGTCGTCGTCCACGACCTCGTAGTCGGCGTCCACCACATTGGGGTCGGTGTTGGTGGCGCCGCCGGCCTGGGCAGAGCCCATGTCGGGGCCGGGCTGCGCGCCGCCCTGGGCGCCGGTCTGCTGGTACATCTTTTCCGCGATGGGATAGAACGCCTTGCTGGCCTCCTCGGTGGCGGTCTTGATGGCCTCCACATCGGTGCCCTTCATGGCCTCCTTCAGCTTGTTGAGGGCGGCCTCCACGCTGGCCTTGTCGTCGGCGCTGATCTTGTCCTTGGCGTCCTCCAGGGCCTTCTCGGTCTGGTAGATCACCTGGTCGGCCTGGTTGCGCACGTCCACCTCTTCCTTGCGCTTGGCGTCCTCGGCGGCGAACTGCTCGGCCTCCTTGACGGCCTTGTCGATGTCCTCCTTGGACATGTTGGTGGAGGAGGTGATGGTGATGTGCTGCTCCTTGCCGGTGCCCAGATCCTTGGCGGACACGTTGACGATGCCGTTGGCGTCGATGTCGAAGGTGACCTCGATCTGAGGCACGCCGCGGCGGGCGGGGGCGATGCCGTCCAGATTGAAGCGGCCCAGGGTCTTGTTGTACTGGGCCATCTCCCGCTCGCCCTGGAGCACGTGAACCTCCACGCTGGTCTGGTTGTCGGCGGCGGTGGTGAAGATCTGGCTCTTCTTGGTGGGGATGGTGGTGTTGCGCTCAATCAGCTTGGTCATCACGCCGCCCATGGTCTCAATACCCAGGGACAGGGGGGTGACGTCCAGCAGCAGCAGGCCCTTCACGTCGCCGGTGAACACGCCGCCCTGCAGGGCCGCGCCCAGGGCCACGCACTCGTCGGGGTTGATGCCCTTGAAGCCCTCCTTGCCGGTGAGCTTCTTCACCATGTCCTGCACGGCGGGGATGCGGCTGGAGCCGCCCACCAGCAGCACCTTGGCAATCTCGCTGGCGGACAGGCCGGCGTCGCTCATGGCCTGCTTCACGGGGCCGCTGGTGGCCTCCACCAGGTGGGCGGTCAGCTGGTCAAACTTGGCCCGGGTCAGGGTCAGATCCAGGTGTTTGGGGCCGGTGGCGTCGGCGGTGATATAGGGCAGGTTGATGTTGGTGGAGGTGACGCCGGACAGCTCGATCTTGGCCTTCTCGGCGGCCTCCTTCAGGCGCTGCATGGCCACCTTGTCGCCCGTCAGGTCAATGCCGGTGTCCTTCTTGAACTCGGCGGCCATCCAGTCCATGACGCACTTGTCGAAGTCGTCGCCGCCCAGGCGGTTGTTGCCGGCGGTGGCCAGCACCTCGATGACGCCGTCGTCGATGTCCAGGATGGACACGTCGAAGGTGCCGCCGCCCAGGTCGTACACCATGACCTTCTGGGACTGCTCCTTGTCCACGCCGTAGGCCACGGCGGCGGCGGTGGGCTCGTTGATGATGCGCTTGACATCCAGGCCGGCGATCTTGCCGGCGTCCTTGGTGGCCTGGCGCTGGGCATCGGTGAAGTAGGCGGGCACGGTGATGACCGCCTCGGTGACGGTCTGGCCCAGATAGGCCTCGGCATCGGCCTTCAGCTTCTGGAGGATCATGGCGCTGATCTCCTGGGGGGTGTAGGCCTTGCCGTCGATGTTCACCTTGTAGTTGGAGCCCATCTCACGCTTGATGGACATGATGGTGCGGTCGGGGTTGGTGATGGCCTGGCGCTTGGCCACCTGGCCCACCATGCGCTCGCCGTCCTTGGAGAAGGCCACCACGGACGGGGTGGTGCGGTTGCCCTCCGCGTTGGGGATGACGACGGCCTCGCCGCCCTCCATCACAGCCACACAGGAGTTGGTGGTACCAAGGTCAATACCAATAATCTTAGACATAATTCAGTTCCTCCCATATATAGAAAATTCTTTTTAACAAAATTGATAATGGATAATTGAAAATTAGAACTCCAAACCGGAAATTCTCAATTGTCAAGTTTCAATTCTAATTGGCCACTTTGACCATGGCGAAGCGGATCACCTTGTCCCCGGACTTGAAGCCGGCCTGGAACACGTCCACGATGGTGTTCTCCCCGGCGCTCTCGTCCTCCACGTGCATCACCGCGTTGTGGAGGTTGGGATCGAAGGTCTCGCCCAGGGCGGGGATCTCCTCGATGCCAAGCTTGGCCAGGATCTCCTTGAGCTGGGTCATGGTCATCTCCACGCCCTTCTTGAAGGCCTCGTCGGCGGTCTCCTGCTTCAGGGCCCGCTCCAGGTTGTCGTACACCGGCAGGAAGGCGGCGGCGGTCTCCGCCTTGGAATCCGCCCAGGCGGACTCCTTCTCCTTCTGGCTGCGGCGGCGGTAGTTGTCATACTCGGCGGCCAGACGGAGGTACTTGTCCTCCTGGTCGCTCAGGTTCTTTTTCAGGGTCTCCAGCTCCTCCAGCAGGGGATTGGGGGACTCGGCCTGCTCCTCCTGGGGCTGGACGGCCTCCTGGGCCTGGTCAGCGGCCTCCGGAGCGGCGGCCTCTTTCTTTTCCACGTTCTTCTCGTTCTGCTCGCTCATGGGATGTCATCATCTCCTATTTCTCGTCGTCCCTGCCCTGGGGCAGCTCCCCCTGGCCGAACAGCCGGGAGAGACCCTCCGCCAGGTAGGACAGGCGTGCGGTTATCTTGGCATAGTCCATGCGGGTGGGGCCCACCACGCCGATGACGCCCCGCATCCCCTCGCCGATGTCATAGCTGGCCACCACAACGCTGGTGTCCTTTAAGGCGTCGGCCACGTTCTCCGGGCCGATGAGGATCTTCATGGGGTCGTCCTTGGGGACGGGGAAGCGGGTGGGATCGCTGTCCTCCGACAGATAGCTCATCAGGGGCTGGGCCCGATCCAGGCTCTGGTACTCGGGCAGCTCCAGCAGATGGGCCAGGCCGGAGGTGTGCACCCGGCGCTGCTCCAGGCCCTCCAGCACCACCATGGCGAAGGACACCACCAGGGAGATGAGCCCGTAGGCCTCGCCGGCGGCGTGCTGGGCCACCCGCATCAGCTCCGGCGTGATCTCCGCCAGCGTCAGGCCGGTGAAGGTGGTGTTCAGCAGGGTGTTGAGCATCTGCAGCTGGGCCTCCGTCAGGTCGGAGGGCAGGCGGATGAGCCGGTTGCGCACCACGTTGGTGTCGGTCATCACCACAATGATGAAGGCGTTGTGCTCCACCATCAGCAGGTCAAAGCGCCGGATGGTCACCTTGTCCATGCCGGAGGAGAGGGCGAAGGCGGGGTAGTTGGTCAGCCGGGACACCACCCGGCCCGCCTGATCCAGCACCCGGTCAAGCTCCTGCATCTTCAGGCGCAGGGCCTGGTTCATGCGCTCGGTCTCCTGCAGGGAGAGCTTGTGCTCCTCCATCAGCTCGTTGACGTAGAGCCGGTAACCCTTGGGAGAGGGGATGCGCCCGGCGGAGGTGTGGGGCTTCTCCAGCAGGCCCATGGCCTCCAGATCCGCCATCTCGTTGCGGATGGTGGCGGAGGACACCTCCATGCCGATGGAGGAGGCGATAGCCTTGGAGCCCACCGGCTCCGCCGACTGGATATAGCTCTCGATGATGGCGCGGAGAATCCGTTTTTTCCGTTCAGTCAAATCCATTCCGGCCACCCTTTCATAGTTTTAGCACTCATACTCCTCGAGTGCTAAACATAATGTAACACTGTCCCGGGGAAATGTCAAGAGGTGCGGTTGTAAATTAAATGTGAACGAGGGAAAATCAAGCAATCCCGGGGGCGGACTGCCGGAATACCGCCGTTGACGGGACAGGCGCGGAATGATATGATAAGAGAACCAGAGGGGCGCAGCCCCCAAAATACAGACAAAGGAGGGGCGGCCTGTGGAAGAGCGACTGCCCGTGGAGATTATCGACTTTGAGGAGCGCTACAAGCCGGCGCTGGAGGACATCTCCCTGCCCTGGCTGCTGGAGTACGACCTGCTGGAGCCGGTGGATCTGGAGATGCTGGCCGAGCCCCACCGCTTTGTGGCCGACGGGGGCCGGGTGCTGCTGGCCCGCTGCGGGGAGGAGATCGTGGGCATGGTGATGGTGGAGCTCCAGGGCGAGGGGCAGTGCGAGCTGCTCAAGCTGGGGGTTCGGGAGGCATACCGGGGCCGGGGCGTGGGGAACGCCCTGATGGAGGCCGCCCTCCAGGCCGCCCGGGACGCCGGGCAGAAGCGGGTGGTGCTCACCTCCAACCACAAGCTGAAAGCCGCCCTGAGCCTGTACGAGAAGTTTGGGTTTGAATACACAACGTATTCCGACAAATGGTTTCAACTTTCCGACATCAGAATGGAGCGGGAGCTGTAACAGACGGCGTACCCGGACAAAGCCCGGGTACGCCGTCTGAGGCTGTCGATAGACCCTCCAGCCAAAGGATTCGGAGGGAAGGATAGTGTGAAAGGCTGCCCCGCAGGGCGTTTCGGAGCGCAACCGCCGCAATGCGGCGGCACTTGGCGCGGAGATGAACCGTCAGGGTTCCCTTTCGCGTTGGATCAAACAACTTTTTGAAACTTCAAAAAAGTTTCAAAAAGTTTGGCAGCCTGTCGAAAAGACTTTTTCGACAGGCTGAGACGGCGTACCCGGACAAAGCCCGGGTACGCCGTCTGTCTTTCGTATTCAGCAGTGGATGGCGGTGCCGGTGCGGCCGGCCACGCCGTCCTTGGCCTTCTCCAGCAGGGTGATGAGGGCGGAGCGGCCGGGGGCGCTCTCGGCGAACTTCACCGCGGCCTCCACCTTGGGGAGCATGGAGCCGGGGGCGAACTGGCCCTCGGCGATGTACTGCCGGGCCAGCTCGGGAGTGAGCTCGTCCAGCCACTTCTGGTCGGGCTTGCCGAAGTTCACCGCCACCTTCTCCACGGCGGTGAGGATGATCAGAGTGTCGGCCTCCACCTGCTGGGCCAGGACGCAGGAGGCGAAGTCCTTGTCGATCACCGCCGCCGCGCCCTTCAGGTGGTGGCCCTCGGTCTTATACACCGGGATGCCGCCGCCGCCGCAGGCCACCACCACCAGGCCGGCGTTCACCATATCCCGGATGGACTCGATCTCGATGATGGACACCGGCTGGGGGGAGGCCACCACCCGGCGCCAGCCCCGGCCGGCGTCCTCAATCACGTCGTAGCCCCGCTCGGCCACCATCCTGTCCGCCTCCTCGCGGGTCATGAAGGCGCCGATGGGCTTGGTGGGGTGGGCGAAGGCCGGGTCGGCGGGATCCACCTCCACCTGGGTGAGCACCGTGGCCACCCCCTTGGAGATGCCCCGATCCAGCAGCTCCTCCCGCAGGGCGTTCTGCAGGTCGTAGCCGATGTAGCCCTGGCTCATGGCCACGCACACGGACAGGGGACAGGGGATGTACTTGTCGGGCTCCGAGCGGGTCAGCTCCGCCATGGCCTTCTGGATCATGCCCACCTGGGGGCCGTTGCCGTGGGCGATGATCACCTGGTGGCCCTCCTGGATCAGATCCACAATGGCCCTGGCCGTCTGCTTCACGGCGATCATCTGCTCCGGCAGGTTGCTGCCCAGGGCGTTGCCGCCGAGGGCGATGACAATTCGTTTACCCATTTTTGGATATTACCTCCTGTTTTGGACGGGCGGAAGATGGATGTGTTTTCCCCAAAGCCGCACACGATGGCAGGGGCGGTCTGTGACCGCCCGCGGGCGACCGCAGGTCGCCCCTACAGGGCGATTGGAGACGTAACCCCTCAGAAAACAGCGGGCCCGCCCGCAGAATACCAGAATCCGTATTTGCGGGCGGGCCGGGAAGAAGGGAGGGTTACGGGAAAGAAGCCTTGCTTCGGATTATTTCTGGAACCAGCGGGGGGCGCCGCGCTCCTCCAGGGCCTTCAGAGTGGCCTGGGGATCCTTCACCTTGGCCAGGAAGATCATGGCGGCGATGATGTAGGGCTTGAAGGAGGCCTCCTTGTACAGGGGATCGCGGTAGCGGTCGAACACGCTGGCCTCCACCTCGCCGTCCACGCAGGAGACGCCGTTGATGTCGGCGGGCAGGCAGTGCAGGTACAGGGCCTTGCCGTCGCGGGTGGTCTTCATCAGCTCCTCGGTGCAGCACCAGTCCTTGTGCTGGGCGTTCTGGGCCAGCAGCTCCTTCTCCAGGGCCTTGATGCCCTCGCTGTCGCCCTTGGCGTACAGGTCGGTGCGCTTCTCCATGGCGGCGAAGGGGGCCCAGCTCTTGGGGTACACGATGTCGGCGTCCTTAAAGGCCTCGGCCATGGAGTGGGTCTTGGTGAAGGTGCCGCCGGTCTTGGCGGCGTTGGCGGCGGCCACGGCCTCCACCTCGGGCATGACCTCGTAGCCCTCGGGGTGGGCCAGCACCACGTCCATGCCGAAGCGGCTCATCAGGCCGATGACGCCCTGGGGCACGGAGAGGGGCTTGCCGTAGCTGGGAGAGTAGGCCCAGGTCATGGCCACCTTCTTGCCCTTCAGGTTCTCCACGCCGCCGAAGTGGTGGATGATGTGGAGCATGTCGGCCATGCACTGAGTGGGGTGGTCGATGTCGCACTGGAGGTTGACCAGGGTGGGCTTCTGCTCCAGCACGCCGTCCTTGTGGCCGGCGGTGACGGCGTCCACCACCTCGTGCATATAGGCGTTGCCCTTGCCGATGTACATGTCGTCCCGGATGCCGATGACGTCGGCCATGAAGGAGATCATGTTGGCGGTCTCCCGGACAGTCTCGCCGTGGGCGATCTGGCTCTTGCCCTCGTCCAGATCCTGCACCTCCAGGCCCAGCAGGTTGCAGGCGGAGGCGAAGGAGAACCGGGTGCGGGTGGAGTTGTCCCGGAACAGGGAGATGCCCAGGCCGGAGTCGAAGATCTTGGTGGAGATGTTGCGCTCCCGCAGATTGCGCAGGGCGTCGGCCACGGCGAACACGGCGGAGAGCTCGTCGTCGGTCTTCTCCCAGGTGAGGAAGAAGTCACCCTCGTACATGTCCTTGAAGTTCAGGCTGTTCAGCTTGTCGATATATTTCTGCAGATTTTCCATTGCGGCAATCTCCTTTTCTGTTTTTTGAATGGATAATTGATAATTGAGAATTGAAAATGGGCGGTTATGCAGCCGGTTCCGTCTCCTGTGCCGCGGTTACGCGCGGAGAATTATCAATTATCCATTGTCAATTTTCAATTACTGGATGTCGTTGTCCGTCTTGCCCGCCCGGAACTGGGACACGTCGGCGGTCTTGTTCTCCTCCTTGTACAGGCCGGGCACGGCGGCGTACAGGGCGGCGCAGGTCACCAGATCCCCCTTCCAGGTGATCTCGTTGGGGGCGTGGGCCTGACTCTCGGCGCCGGGGCCGAAGCCCACGCAGGGGATGCCGTACCGGCCCTGGATGGCCACGCCGTTGGTGGAGAAAGTCCACTTGTCGGTGAGGGGGCGACCGGTGCGCAGGTGCATGGCGTCCCGGGCCTGGTCGGCGTCGGCGTAGCCGATGCGCTCGTCGCCCCACAGGGCGTGGTGGGCGTCCACCAGGGCCTGGACGTGGGCGGCGCTCTCCTTGTTGATCCAGGTGGGGAAGTAGCACTCGGTCTCGTACACCTCGCCCGTCCAGGAGGGCCGGTCATACATGTACATGGAAACCTTCACATCGTCGCCGTACTTCTTCACGCTGGGCAGGTCGCGGATCTCCTGGAGGCAGGAGTCCCAGGTCTCGCCGGCGGTCATGCGGCGGTCGATGGAGATGGAGCAGGAGTCGGCCACGGCGCAGCGGCTGGGGGAGGTGTAGAAGATCTGGGAGGTGGTGCAGGTGCCGCGGCCCAGGAAGCGGGCGTCCTCGTAGTGGTCGGGGTTGTACTTGGGATCCAGCATCTTCACCAGGCCCTTGACCTCCACACTGTCGTCGGCGGGGTTCTCGTTCAGGGCCCGCACGTCCTGGAGGATGTCGGCCATCTTGTAGATGGCGTTGTCGCCCCGCTCGGGGGCGGAGCCGTGGCAGGACACGCCGTGGACGTCCACCCGGATCTCCATGCGGCCCCGGTGGCCCCGGTAGATGCCGCCGTCGGTGGGCTCGGTGGACACCACAAACTCCACCTGCTCCTTCTTGATGCCCTTGGCGGGGAAGAACTTGTTGACGATGTACTGCCAGCACATGCCGTCGCAGTCCTCCTCCTGGACGGAGCCCACCACCATGATCTTATAGCCGTCGGGGATCAGCCCCAGCTCCTTCATGATCTTGGCGCCGTAGGTGGCGGCGGCCATGCCGCCCTCCTGGTCGGAGCCGCCCCGGCCGTAGATCACCGCGTCGTCCTCGTAGCCCTCGTAGGGGTCGGCAATCCAGTTGTCCCGGTTGCCCACGCCCACGGTGTCGATGTGGGAGTCGAAGGCGATGATCTTGTCGCCCTGGCCCATCCAGCCGATCACGTTGCCCAGGCCGTCCACTTCCACCTCATCGTAGCCCAGCTTCTCCATCTCGGCCTTGATGCAGGCGACCACCTCTTTCTCCTCGCAGCTCTCGCTGGGGTGGGAGATCATAGCCCGCAGGAAGCGGGTCATGTCGGCCTGATAACCGGCGGCGGCGGCTTTGATCTTCTCGTAATCCATGTTCATGTCCATGCCCTCCATCATCTATGTCCCATATTTGTGTAAACCATTGCGGATGCCTCGCAGAGTTCGCGCCCGCAGGCGCGAATCATATGGAAACCATGTTTTCCGGCGACATGTGCGTCGGAAAACATACTTCTCGGCCTGCAAGTGTGTGATTTGGCTGGCAACAGCCAAATCATGCGCGCGGCAGGCCGCAGCCTTTCTCAAACCCGCGGCTCTGCCACGGGTTTGAAGACTAATAGTCTTTCTGCGGGGAGTCGGTGGTGGGATACTCGCCGTCCCAGATCACCCGGCGGAACTTCAGCGGGTCGGTGTTGCCCTCGGTGGAGAAGAGCAGCACCTGGCTGAACCGGTCCAGCTCCAGGGCCTCCCGCAGCTCCTTATAGGTATCGTCGCACATGATGGCGTCCAGGCAGCCCATGCCCACCGCGCCGGACTCGCCGGAGATGACGGTGGGATCGCCCTTCACCGGCACGCCCAGCATCCGCATGCCCTTGGCGCTGACCCAGTCGGGGCAGGAGACAAAGGCGGACACGTGGTTGCGCAGGATGTCCCAGGAGAGGGTGTTGGGCTCGCCGCAGGCCAGACCGGCCATGATGGTCTGGAGATCGCCGGTGACGATGCGGGGGGAGCCGTCCCCGGCCTTGGCGCCCTGGTAGAGGCAGTCGGCGGCGCTGGCCTCCATCACCACGAACTTGGGCGGGTTGCTGGGGTACAGGTTGGTGAAGTAGCCCACCACCGCACCGGCCAGGCTGCCCACGCCCGCCTGGACAAACACGTGGGTGGGGCGGTTCACCTCGCACTGGCGGAGCTGCTCGGCGGCCTCGCTGGCCATGGTGCCGTAGCCCTGCATGATCCAGGAGGGGATCTCCTCATAGCCCTCCCAGGCGGTGTCCTGGACGATCACGCCGTGCTCGGTCTGCTCCGCCTCGGCGGCGGCCATGCGGACGCAGTCGTCGTAGTTCACGTCCTCGATGGTGACCTGGGCCCCCTCCCTGGCGATGTTGTCGTACCGGGACTGGCTGGAGCCCTTGGGCATGTGGACAACCGCCTTCTGGCCCAGCTTGTTGGCCGCCCAGGCCACGCCCCGGCCGTGGTTGCCGTCGGTGGCGGTGAAGAAGGTGGCCTGGCCGAACTCCTTGCGGAAGGCCTCGCTGGTCAGGTAGTCGTAGGTCATCTCGGACACGTCACGGCCCATCTCGCTGGCGATGTACCGGGCCATGGCAAAGGAGCCGCCCAGCACCTTGAAGGCGTTGAGGCCGAAGCGGTAGCTCTCGTCCTTCACATACAGCCCGCCCAGCCCCAGGTACTTGGCCATACCGTCCAGCCGGGCCAGGGGGGTGACGGAGTACTGGGGGAAGGAGCCGTGGAAGAACCGGGCCTTGGCCACATTGGGCAGGGCCATGATGGACAGCTGCTGGTCGTCGCTCTTGGGCATCCGGTTGAGCACCCACTTGATCTGGTCTTTCATGGGGGATTGTCGCCTCCAAATTATTTTGAAGTATTGCTTATTTTTTGTTTTGCAAGACCATCATACCACGGGATTTCCAGTTGTCAAGGGGGTTTCTGAAAAAAATATCGGAATACTAAAAAATTTTTAGGTTTACGCCAAAAAGACTGTTTTCTCAGGGAGTGCGGGCCGCCGCAGAGGGCGGCCCGCGCCGTCATTTTTTATAAAAGGTGTGCTCCATGGGCAGGGAGGTGCGCAGCACGTGATCCCGGGCGTAGTAGGCCCCCTGGGCCGCCGGGGCGGTGGGGATGGTGGCGATCTCTCCGATGCCCTTGGCCCCGTAGGCGAAGGGGAGCAGCTCCTCCTTCTCCACATAAATGGCGTGGATGTGGGGGATCTGGTCGGCCCGCATGAGGCCCAGGGTGCCGAACCTGGCCTGGGGCACGCAGTCCTTCAGGGGGAAGTCCTCGGTGAGGGCGTAGCCCAGGCCCATGAGCACGCCCCCCTCGATCTGCCCCTGGATGGAGGTGGGGTTGACCACCTTGCCCGAGTCGTGGGCGGCCCACACCTCTTTGACGCGGCCGTCATCGTCCAGGATCACCACATGGGTGGCGAAGCCGTAGGCCACATGGCTCTTGGGGTTGGGCTTGTCGGAGCCCAGCTTGTCGGTGGGGTCGAAGAACTCGGCAGAATACTCCAGGCCCTCCAGGGCGGACAGATCCCCGTCGGCGCCGTCCAGATCCGCCTTCAGCTCGGCGGCGGCCATGCGCACCGCCTCGCCGGTGATCAGGGTCTGGCGGGAGCCGGAGGTGGTGCCCGAGTCGGGGGCCACCTCGGAGTTGGCCCCCATGTTCACCAGCTTCTCCCGGGGCAGGCCGGTGGCCTGGGCCAGGATCTGGAGGAACACGGTGGCGCAGCCCTGGCCGATGTCGGAGGCGGCGGCGTACAGCTCCACCTTCCCGTCCCGCACCGCCAGCCTGGCCCGCCCCTTGTCGGGCAGGCCCACGCCCACGCCGGAGTTCTTCATGGCGCAGGCGATGCCGGCGTGGCCGGCGTTGCGCTCATACACGTCCTTCACCGCCAGCAGGGTCTCCTTCAGGGCGGTGGAGGGGTCGGCGATCTGGCCGTTGGGGAGCACCTTCCCCGGCTCGATGGCGTTGCGGAAGCGGATCTCCCAGGGGGATATGCCCACCTTCTCGGCCAGCAGGTTGATGTTGGACTCCAGGGCGAACTCGCTCTGGCACACGCCGAAGCCCCGGAAGGCGCCGGCGGGGGGGTTGTTGGTGTAGTAGCCGTAGCCACGGATATCGGTGTTCTGGTAGCAGTAGGGGCCCACCGAGTGGGTGCAGGCCCGCTCCAGCACCGGGCCGCACAGGGAGGCATAGGCCCCAGTGTCGAAGTAGATCTCGCAGTCCAGGCCGGTGAAGATGCCGTTCTCGTCGCAGCCCAGGGTGAAGGTGCCCTCCATGTAGTGGCGCTTGGGGTGGAAGTTGATGGACTCCTGCCGGGTTAGCTTCGCCTTCACCGGGCGGTTGACCTTGAGGGCGGCCAGCACCGCCAGGTGCTGCACCGACACGTCCTCCTTGCCGCCGAAGCCGCCGCCCACCAGCTTGTTCTCCACCACGATGCGCTCAGGCTCCCACCCCAACATGATGGAGATCTCCTTGCGGGTGTCGTACACGCCCTGGTCGGAGGTGTACACCTTCACGCCGTCCTTGTAGGGGAAGGCCACGGCGCACTCCGGCTCCAGGAAGGCGTGCTCGGTGAAGGGGGTGCGGTAGGACTGGGTGACCACGTACTTGGAGCCCGCCAGGGCGGTCTTGGCGTCCCCCCGGGTCACATGGCGCTGCTGGCACAGGTTGCCGTTGGGGTGGAGCCTGGGGGCGTCGGGAGCCATGGCGTCCTGGATGGTGCGCACCGGCTCCAGGGGCTCGTAGTCGATCCTCACCAGGGCCTTGGCCTGCTTCAGGATCTCCTCCGTCTCCGCCACCACCAGGCAGATGGCGTCCCCCACACAGCGGGTGACGTCCCCCTTGGCGATCATCACGTCCCAGTCCTGCTGGATGTGGCCCACCTTGTTGTGGGGCACGTCCTCGGCGGTGAGGACGGCCAGCACCCCCGGCAGGGCCAGGGCCGCGCCGGCGTCGATGTCCAGCACCCTGGCCCGGGGGTACTGGGAGCGGACGGCGGAGGCGTACACCATGCCGTCCAGGTACAGATCGTCGCAGTACTCCCCGGTGCCCAGCACCTTGCCCCGCACGTCGGCCCGGAAGGCCCGGTCGCCCACGCCGAAGGCCGCACCCTCCTCCAGGGCCGGGTCGATGTGCTGCTCCCCCCGGAGGATGGCCCCGGCCAGGGCGATGCCCTCGATGATCTTCTTGTAGCCGGTGCACCGGCAGACATTGCCCCGGATGGCCTTCTTGATCTCCGCCTCGGTGGGGTTGGGGTTGACGTCCAGCAGGGCCTTGCCGGAGAGCACCATGCCGGGGATGCAGAAGCCGCACTGCACCGCCCCCACCGCCCCGAAGGCGTAGACAAAGGCCTCCTGCTCCTCCGGGGACAGGCCCTCCACCGTAAGGATGGACTTGCCCGCCGCCTTTTTGGTGGTGAGGATGCAGGCGCGGACGGCCCTGCCGTCCACCAGGATGGTGCAGGTGCCGCAGGCCCCCTCGCTGCACCCGTCCTTGACGGAGGTGAGGCGCAGCTCGTCCCGCAGGTAGCGGAGCAGCGGCTCCTCCTTGTGGGTGGTGCGGGAAACGCCGTTGACGGTAAAGGTATAGCTCTCGCTCATGTCGGGTTCCTCTTTTCCAGCGTTACATTCCGGCGGCGCGCCGGGAGCCCCGGCGGTTTGCCGGGGCTCCATGGCCGCGCTCAGGCCAGCAGATAGGAGTAGTTGTCGTACACCGCACAGATCAGGCGGCGGATGGGGTCGTACAGGCCGCAGGCGGGGTCGGACACGTCGTAGTCCGCCACGCTCCCGCCCAGGCGCACCCGGGTCTTGCCGCCCTCCAGGGGCAGGAAGCCCTCGTTCTCGCTGTTCCCGAAGTCCTCCTGGCTCCAGAACAGGGTGAACTTGTGCTGATAGGGTCGGCTGTCATAGGGGCAGAAGGTGGCGCAGTTGCCGCACTCGTTGCACATGCCGTCCACGTGGATGATCTGCCGCTGCCGCATGCCGGGCACCCACACGGCTACGTTGGCCCGGTTGGGGCACACCTCGGTGCAGGTCTCGCACACCGTGGCGCAGCCCAGGCAGCGGATGTCGCCGCAGCTGGCGCAGTCGGTACACACGTCACCCCGCTTGGCCAGAGGCTTCTGGTAGTCGGGGTTCACGTTCTTGTCCACATCCGCCTCCGCGTCAAAGGCGCGGATGGCCTGGACGGCCTTGGTGGCGCCGGCGATGGCCTCCACTACCGTGCCGGGGCCCTTCTGGCCGTCGCCCACCACAAAGACGTGCCTGATGGAGGACTCCAGGGTGTCGGGATTGACCACGGCGCGGCCCCGGTTGTCCACAGCCAGGCCGTTTTCGGTGTAAAACTTGGTGTCCACATGCTCACCTACGGCGGTGATCACCGTATCGGCAGGCACGTCCACCGTCCTGCCGGTGTCCACGGGGGAGCGGCGGCCGGAGGCGTCGGGCGCGCCCAGCTCCATCACCTTGCAGGTGAGCACGCCGTCTCTCACGCCCACGGGGGCCAGCAGCTCCCGGAACTCCACGCCGTCGGCCAGGGCCAGCTCCAGCTCCTCCTGATCGGCGGGCATATAGCGCTTGGTGCGGCGGTACACCAGGGAGACAGTCTCCACGCCGGGGAGGCGCTTGGCGGCCCGGGCGGCGTCCATGGCGGTGTTGCCGCCGCCGATGACCACCACGTGCCTGCCCAGGTGCAGGGTGTCGGGGGCCTTCTTGGCCGCCTCCAGGAACTCGATGACGTTGGTCTCCTGGCCGTACTCCAGGCCGGCGCTGCCCTTCTGCCACGCGCCGGTGGCCAGGATCACGTGGGAGTATCCCAGGGTGAACAGGTTGTGGACGTCCTTCACCTCGGTGTTGAGGTTCACCCGCACGCCCATGGCCTTGAGCAGCTTCTCATCGTTGTCGATGGCCTGGCCGCTGATGCGGAATTCTGGGATCACGTGGCGGACGATGCCGCCCAAGGCGTCCTTCCGCTCAAAAACGGTGACGTCCACCCCGGCGCGGCCCAGGAAGAAGGCGGCCGCCATGCCGGCGGGGCCGCCGCCCACCACGGCCACCTTCCGGCCGGGCAGGGGGGAGCCGGGGCGCAGCTTGGGCAGCAGCTGGTCAAAGCCGCCCTCCGCGGCCTTCAGCTTCTGCTGCCGGATGTACACGCTCTCGTCGTAGGCGTTGCGCATGCACTTGTCCTGGCAGCGGTGGGAGCAGATGGTGCCGGTGATGAAGGGCAGGGGGTTGCGGCGGAGGATGACCTCCAGGGCCTCCTCATACTTGCCGGCGTTGACCCGCATCAGGTAGGCGGGGATGTCCTGGTGGATGGGGCAGCCGTCCCGGCAGGGGGCGGTGAAGCAGTCGATGAGGGGCACCTTCTGCTCCAGCTTGCGGCTGGGGATGGGCTTCATGGGCTTGCGATAGTGCCCGTCGGCGGGGATGGACTCCACCAGGGCGGCGGCCCTGGCCGGATCCACGCCGATCCAGGGGGTGTAGTCGATGTCCGCCAGGGCGCCGGCAATCTGGTGGAACCGCTGATAGCCGCCGGGCTTGAGGATGGTGGTGGCCATGGTGATGGGCCAGATGCCCGCGTCGTACAGCTTCCGCACCGAGTGGATGTCCGCGCCGCCGGAGTAGGAGATGCGCAGCTTGCCCTTGAACTCGCGGGCCAGCCGGGCGGCCAGGGCCAGGGATAGGGGGTAGAGGGAGCGGCCGGACATGTACATCTCCTGGCTGGGCAGCTCCCCGGCCTTCACGTCCACCGGGAAGGTGTTGGTGATCTTCACGCCGAACTCCAGCCCCCGCTCCCCGGTGAGCTTCATCAGCCGGTGGAACATGGGCACCGCGTCCTCCCACTGGAGATCCTCCAGGAAGTGGTGGTCGTCAAAGGCGATGTAGTCGTAGCCCAGGCCGTCCAGGGTCTTGCGGGCGAACTCGTAGCCCAGCAGGGTGGGGTTGCACTTGACGTAGGTGTTCAGGCTCTTCTCGGTGATCAGATAGGTGGCGATGCGCTCGATCTCGTCGGGGGGGCAGCCGTGGAGGGTGGACTCGGTGATGGAGTTGGAAACATGGGGGGTGATGGCCTTCACATAGGCCTCGTCCACCTTCTCAAATTTGTCCAGGTTGGCCAGGGCCCAGTCCATGCACGCCTGCCACACCTCGGTGTTAGAGGCGTCCTTCATCCCCTCGATGTAGGCGTCCACCTTGGGGCTCTGGATGCCCTTGAGGTCGTAGCCCACGCTCATGTTGAACACGAAGCCGTCGGGGTCGCCCAGCTCCAGCTCCCTGGCCAGCAGCTTGCAGGCAAACCACGCCTTCACATACTCGGCGAACGCCTGAGGCACGGTGAGTTCGGTAGACCACTCGCAGTTGTAGCACTCGTCGGCGGCGGTGATGCAGGGCTTGCTGACGCACTTGGACAGCTCCTCGCCGTCCATGATCTGCACGGTCTTGACCTCGAAGAACCGGCTGCCAGCGGCGTAGGCGGCCACGATGTTCTGGGCCAGCTGGGTGTGGGGGCCGGCGGCGGGGCCGAAGGGGGTCTCGATCTTTTCGTCAAAGATGGGCAGGGCCTTCCCGTCCCCCCGGTGGGTCAGCTTGGACACGCCGAAGATGGACTGGGTGGTGCGGTACTCGCCCAGAATCCAGTTCATCAGGTGGGCAAAGGGCATGGGTCTCATAATATCGCTCATGGTGAAACCTCCATATATCATCAAATGGTGTGACGGGTTGGGGAAGCGGGCTCCCGGAACGCACTCCGTGGGGCGCGACGACCCGGCGCGCCGTCCGCTGTTCAATAGGTTCTGTGGTTCAGTTCACCCCACAGCTTTTTGGATTGTTCCATGCAGAAAGCGTTGATTTTGCCCCGCCCGGCGGGCCGGGCGGGAACCCCCAAGAGATTTTATCTGCTCGGGGCGAGTGAATCGCCCCGGCATCAAGGTTTTGCCTGTGGCAAAACGCTTGGTGAGGACAAAATCAATGCCTGACCATGTTTAGTAGGTTCTGTGGTTCAGTTCACCCCACAGCTTTTTGGATTGCTCCATGCAGAAGGCATTGATTTTGTCCTCGTCGATATCCACGAACTCCCGATCCTTGTAGAGCACCCTGCCGTTGATGATGGTGGTGCGGCAGTTCTTGCCCATCATGCCGAAGAGCATGTGGCCGTCGATGTTGTCGGCGGAGAAGGGGGTGAAGGGCTTGTAGTCCATGACGATCACGTCGGCGGCGGCGCCGGGCTTGAGGACGCCCAGGGGCTTTTGGAAGTACCGGGCGCAGATCTTTGCGTTGTTCTGGAAGAGCATGCCGGTGGCCTCGCACCAGCCCACGTTGGGCTGGCAGGTGTTGTGCCGCTGCATGGGCAGGAGCACCTTCAGGCTCTCCAGCATGTCGTGGGTGTAGGCGTCGGTACCCAGGCCGATGAGGATGCCCTTCTGATACATCTGGAGCACCGGGGCGCAGCCCACCGCGTTGCCCATGTTGGACTCCGGATTGTGGCACACCATGGTGTTTGTCTCCCTGACGATGTCCATCTCGGCGGGGGAGAGGTGGATGCAGTGGCCCAGCATGGTCTTCTCCCCCAGGATGCCGTTGTAGAGCAGCCGGTTCACCGGGCGGCAGCCGTAGTTGCGCAGGGAGTCGTACACGTCGTTCATGCCCTCGGCCACGTGGATGTGGAAGCCGGTCATGCCGTCGTTGGCCTTGACCATCTCCTCAAAGGTCTTGTCGGAGATGGTGAACAGGGCGTGGCCGCCGAACATGGCCTTGATCATGTCGTCGTCCTGCTCTTTGGCCCAGCGGGCGAAGTCGGCGTTCTCCCGGATGGCCTGGCGGCACTTCTCCTCGCCGTCCCGCTCGCTGACCTCGTAGCACAGGTTGGCCCGGATGCCCAGCTCCTGACACACATCCTTGATGGCAAACAGGGAGCCGGGGATCTCACAGAAGGAGGCGTGGTGGTCGAAGATGGTGGTGACGCCGTCCCGGATGCAGTCCAGCACGGTGGCGTAGGCGCTGGCCCGGGTGCCGTCCAGGGTCAGGTGCCGGTCGATGTACCACCACTGGCCGTCCAGCACCTCAAAGAAGTTGGTGGGGTTGAAGCCGTCGATGGACAGCCCCCGGGCCAGGCCGGAGTAGATGTGGGTGTGGACGTTGATCAGGCCGGGCATGATCACGCCCCCCCTGGCGTCCACAAACTCCGCGCCGGGGTATTTGGCCTTCAGCTCGGCCAGGGAGCCCACCTCCCTGACCGCCTCGCCGTCCAGCAGCACCGCCCCGTCCTCCAGATAGGGGAGCGCCTCGTCCCGGGTGATGACCTTTCCGTTGCCGACCAGCAGCATGACAATTCCTCCTTTTTTGATTACAAAAAACAAAGTGCCCATTCTCTGGAATGGACACCTCCGGCGGCCGGCATCGCTGCCCCTCCGCCGAATCCATGTCCATTCAGCCCGTGCGCGAAGCACTCCGTTGCAGCTCAACCAATGATCAACTTGTTTTTTGTATACTGTGTACAGATTTATCCGCTTTCTTTCTGTATCATATCACAAGAACGCACAACTTGCAAGAGATTTTGTTGGAAAAACTAAAAAATTTTTAGCTTACATAATTTTTCTTGCAAAATTTCGCCTTCGTGATACAATAGTAGCACCAAAACCCAGAGGAAAGAGGTGGAGCACATGCCCGACGCGTCCACACTGCAATTTCTGTTCCAGCTGGCCCGCGGGATCGCCGGCCAGTTCGGCCCCAACTGTGAGGTGGTGGTTCACGACCTGGCCTCCAACGATCCGGAGAGCTCCATTGTGGCCATCGAGAACGGCCACGTCACCGGCCGCAAGGTGGGGGACGGCCCCTCCCACGTGGTGCTGGAGGCCCTGCGGGGCGACCCGGCCCAGCTGAAGGATCACCTGTGCTATCTGACCCGTACCAGGGACGGGAAGATCCTCAAGTCCACCACCCTCTACATCCGGGGGGACGACGGGGTGCCCATCGGCATCTTCGGCATCAACTACGACATCACCCTGATGATGGCCATGGAGAACCAGCTCAAGCAGTTCACCGCCACCGAGCAGGAGAGCAAGGAGCCGGAGGCCATCTCCCGCAACGTGTCCGACCTGCTGGACGAGCTCATTGAGCAGAGCGTCAAGCTGGTGGGCAAGCCGGTGGCCCTGATGAACAAGGAGGACAAGGTGAAGGCCATCCAGTTCCTCAACGAGACCGGGGCCTTCCTCATCACCAAGAGCGGCGACAAGGTGTGCAAGTACTTCGGCATCTCCAAGTACACCCTGTACAGCTACATCGACGAGGCAAAGGAGTAGACCAAAAGAGCCCGGCCGCCTGCGCGGCCGGGCCCGTTTTTACGCCTTGTCTTCCCTCTCCCTGGGGAGGATCAGGTTGAGCAGGATGGCCGCCAGGGTGGAGACCACCACGGAGGAGGAGCCGAACACGGTGCTGACCCACTCCGGGAAGCCCGCGCCGGACAGGCAGCCGGACACCTGGGTGATGCCCACGCCCAGGGCCACGGCCAGGCCCACCACCGCGCTCTTGCGGGGGGTGAAGCCCCCCTCGGTGATCATGCGGATGCCGGTCATGGTGATGGTGGCGAACACGGAGATGGTGGCGCCGCCGATGACGCACTGGGGGATGGTGGTGAGCAGGGAGGCGAATTTGGGCATGAGCCCCGCCACCAGCAGGATCACTGCCGCCAGGGCGAACACCGCCCGGTTGATGACCTTGTTGACGGTGACGATGCCCACATTCTGACTGTAGGTGGCGGCGGGCAGGCCGCCGAAGAAGGCCCCCAGGATGCTCATGATCCCCTGGCCGATGATGCCGCCGGACAGCTCCCTGTCGGTGGGCATCCGATCCATGCCGCCCATGGTGGTGGAGGACAGATCGCCGATGGTCTGCACCGCGTTGACCACGTACACGATGCCCAGGGACACGCAGGCGGCGGGGACGAACTTGATCTCAAAGGGCATGAACTCGGGCAGGGCAAACCAGGCCGAGCCGCCCACGCCGGACAGATCCACCATGCCCAGGCAGAGGGACAGAAGGTAGCCCGCGATCATGCCGATGAGGATGGAGGCCAGCTTGAGGATGCCCTTGGTGAAGTTGTTGAGGAACACCACCACCGCCAGGGTGACCAGGGCCACCAGCCAGCTCTTGGGCGTGCCGAACCACTCGCTTCCGCTGCCGCCGGCCATGTAGCGCACGGCGGTGGGGTAGAGGGACAGGCCGATGGTGAAGATCACCGTGCCCGTCACCAGGGGCGGGAACAGGGGGCGGATCCACTTGACGAACAGGCCGAACACGATGGCCACCACACCGCCCACAATCTCCGCCCCCAGGATGGTGGGCAGGCCGAACTGGCCGCCAATGGCCTGAAGGGTGGGGATGTAGGCAAAGCTGATGCCCATGACCACGGGCAGCCCGGCGCCGATGCGCCGGAAGAGGGGGAAGAGCTGGAGCAGGGTGGCCAGGGCGGTGAGGAGCAGCGACACCTGGATCATGAGGGTGCGGTCGCTGCCGGTGATGCCGCACACGTCGGCGATGAGCATGGCGGGGGTGATGATCCCCACCACGGCGGCCACCACATGCTGGAGACCCAGGGGGACGAGCTGACCGGGCTGGGGAATCCCCTGCCACTGAAAGACGACGTCGGTCTGGCCGGTGGGCTTGGTGTTCATTCCCGTTACCTCACAAAAAGTTTTTAGCACTAATATATTTTCTGCTAACCAAACTATAAACCTTTTGGGCAGGGGATGCAAGGGAAAAAGCGAAACCGGGCGGAAAAAAACCGAGCCGTTTTTTGTGCAGAACAGACAAAGGCCGCGGAGAAGACTCCGCGGCCTTTGCATGGTTTATGGGGGAAATTACTTGACGGCGATGGCCTCGATCTCGCACAGGGCGCCCTTGGGCAGATCCTTCACGGCGAAGCAGGAGCGGGCGGGCTTGGAGGTGAAGAACTTGCCGTACACCTCGTTGAAGGCGGCGAAATCGGCAATGTCGGCCAGGAAGCAGGTGGTCTTGACCACCTTGTCCAGGCCGGAGCCGGCGGCCTCCAGAATGGCGCCCACGTTCTTGCAGCTCCACTCGGCCTGGGCGGCGATGCCCTCGGGGATGGTGCCGTCGGCGGGGTTCACCGGCAGCTGGCCGGAGGTGAAGATCAGGCCGTTGACCTCATAGGCCTGGGAGTAGGGGCCGATGGCGCCGGGGGCATTCTTGGTATCAATCACGTTCATGGGAAATTCCTCCTGTTTCTATGGTATGGTGCGCTCGCCCCTCTGCGGGGCGGGGTTGGCAGAGACCATTATAAAGCATCTAAAAAATAAATCAAGACCAGACGGAAAAAATCCTGTCCAAAACCTGACGGAAAGCCTTCACAAAAGTGTAAGGGGGCATTTAGCTTTTTTTAAGATCTCTCTGGTATGATTTTCCCAACCAAGATGAGGAGGTCGTACCATGGAGACAATTTTAGCGGTGGAGCATCTCCGCCGGGACTATGGCAGGCGGGGCAGCGTCACCCGGGCGGTGGATGACGTGAGCTTCACGGTGGCAAAGGGGGAGTTTGTGGGCGTCATGGGCGCGTCGGGCAGCGGCAAGAGCACCCTGCTCAACTGCGTGGCTACCATCGACACCCCCACGGCGGGGCATATCCGGGTGGAGGGCCGGGACGTGACCGCCATGAAAGCCCGGGAGCTGACCCGCTTCCGCCGGGAGCGGCTGGGCTTTGTGTTCCAGGACTGCAACCTGCTGGATACCCTCACCGCCTTTGAGAACATCGCCCTGGCCCTCACCATCCGCAAGACCCCGCCGGGGGAGATTGAGGGCCGGGTGCGGGAGACGGCGGAGCTGCTGGGCCTGGCGGACTGCCTGAACCAGTACCCCTACCAGCTCTCCGGCGGCCAGCGGCAGCGGACGGCGGCGGCCCGGGCCATCATCACCGACCCGGCCCTGGTGCTGGCCGACGAGCCCACCGGCGCCCTGGACTCCAAGTCGGCCAAGCTGCTGCTGGATCGGTTCGAGGTGCTCAACCGGCAGCGGGCGGCCACCATCCTCATGGTGACCCACGACGCCTTCACCGCCAGCTACTGCCACCGCATCCTCTTCCTCCAGGACGGGGCCATCTTCTCACAGCTGGAGCGGGGGAGCAGGAGCCGGCGGGACTTTTTCCGGGAGATCATCGGCGTGGTGACCGCGCTGGGAGGTGACCAGAGCGATGTTCTCTAAGCTGGCCGCCAAAAACGTGGGCCGCAGCGTGAAGGACTACGGGGTGTGGTTCCTCACCATCGTGTTCGCCGTGTGCCTGTTCTATGTGTTCAACGCCCTGGAGACCCAGGCGGTGTTCCAGTACCTGGGCAGCGGGCCCACCGCCCCCACCGCCCAGGCCATCCGGGAGCTGGTGGGCATGCTCTCCGTCTTTGTGTGGGTGGTGCTGGCCTTTTTGATCCTCTACGCCTCCGGCTTCCTCATCCGCCGGCGGAAGAAGGAGCTGGGCACCTACCTGCTGCTGGGCATGGGGCGGGGCCAGGTGGCCCGGCTCCTGCTGCTGGAGACGGCGGGCATGGGCCTGCTGGCCCTGCTGGTGGGCCTGGGGCTGGGGGTGCTGGCGGCCTGGGGCCTGTCCGCCTTCACCGCCGGGCTGTTCGCCGTGCCCATGACCATGTTCACCTTCTCCGTCTCCCTGCCCTCCCTGGGCAAGACCGCCCTGGCCTTCGCCGCCATCTTCCTGCTGGTGATGGCCTACCACGCCTTCGCCGTCTCCCGGTGCAGGCTCATCGACCTGATGCAGGCCCAGCGGGTGAACCAGGAGCTGAAAAGCCAGAGCCTGGGGTTGTCGGTGGCTCTCTTCCTGGCCGGGGCGGCTCTGCTTGCCATCGCCTACGCCATGCTCCTCACCCGGGGCATCCTGCGGGTGGACGCCCTGTTCTGGGTGATGATCGGCCTGGGCAGTTTGGGCACCCTGCTGTTCTTCCGCTCCCTGTCCGGCTTCCTGCTGCGGGTGTGCCGGAGCCGGAAGAAGCTCTACTATAAAAACCTCAACATGTTCGTCCTGCGGCAGTTCAACGCCCGCATCAACACCACCTACCGCTCCATGACGGTGATCTGCCTCATGCTGCTGCTGGCCGTCGGCATCACCGCCAGCGCGGTGGGCCTGAACAACACGGTGGAGCAGATGGCGGCGGAGGAGCTCCCCCAGGACGCCAATCTGGTGTTCTACCCCGACGGGGAGGAGCCGGCAGACCTCCCCGCCCTGCTGGCGGAGGGGGGCTTTGATCCGGAGACGGAGTGTTCCTTCTCCCTCGCCTTCCCGGTGCTCCGCTCTGACGCGGGGCAGGCCATTACCCAGTCGGTCTATGACGCCTTTGCCGGCCGCTGGGGCCAGGAGGCGGCGGACTCCTTCCTGACGCGGGAGGGCCTGAACGTCCTGGCCGACGGCGAGGCCCAGGGGGCCTATGTCAACTACTGGTACTTCCTGGCCGACTACGCCGGGGACAAAAATGCGGCGGAGACGCGGTTCCAGGAGGCGGTATCCACCCTGGGCGAGCTGGGTTCCTACAGCTGCACCACCCGGCTGGAGACCTGGATGGAGCTGCTGGGCACCAAGGTGCTGGTGGTGTTCATGGGGCTGTACCTGGGGGTGGTGTTCCTGCTGGCCTCGGCGGCGGTGCTGGCTCTCCAGCAGCTCACCCAGGCCGCAGACAACGCCCCCCGCTACCGGATTCTGGCCCAGCTGGGCGCGCCGGAGAACATGCGGGCCCGGTCGGTGGACATCCAGGTGTTCCTCTCCTTTTTCCTCCCCCTGGCCCTGGCGCTGGTGCATACGGCGGTGGGCATGACGGCGGTGAACCAGGTGATCGCCGAGGTGGGCAGGGTGGACGCCGCCGCCTCCAGCGCCGTGGCGGCCCTCCTCCTGCTGGTGGTGTACGGCGGGTACTTCCTGGCTACCTGCCGGGCCAGCCGGAGACTGGCCCGGGGCGGCTGAAAATTGCAAAAAGCCCTTGAAATCGGCGCGGGAATGTGCTATCATGTAATTCACGTTTGAGAAACGCGCGGATTTGCCGCACCCAAAATAGCACAAACTGCCCCGACGGGGCCGAAAGGACGATGTATTGTGAACATTCCCATGCTGGTTCTGAGCATTATTGTGGTGGCCGCCGCCCTCTTCCTGATCGCCGTGGTGCTGCTGCAGTCCGGCAAGAGCGCGGGCCTGTCCGGCGCCATCGCCGGTGTGGCCGACACCTTCATGGCCAAGAACAAGGCCAAGAGCTGGGACGCCAAGCTGGCCAAGCTGACCAAGTGGGTGGCCATCGGCTTTGTGGTGCTGACCTTTGTGATGTGCCTGCTGTAACCCGAAACACAAAAGCGCCCTTCCGGCCGGAAGGGCGCTTTTTGTATGCCCGGACGCTTTTTTGTGGTACAATAGGGAAAACAGACAGACTGCGGAAAGGATGCTTCATATGAGAGACAAGCAGGCCGGTGAGATCACCGGCATCTATCAGGCCACCAGCCGGGGCTTCGGCTTTGTGACGCCGGAGGACGGAAAGAGCCGGGAGGACGACTGGTTCATCCCGCCCCGCTCCGACGGGGGCGCGTGGCACGGCGACCAGGTGCGCATACAGCCCCTGGAGGAGGAGGGGGAGGGCCGCCGCCGCTCCGCCCGGGTGTCCGCCGTCACCGGGCGGGCCAACAAGACGGTCACCGGCATTCTGTCCAGACACAACCGGGAGCTGTGGCTCCAGCCGGACAATGACAAGCTGCCCGGCCCCATCCAGGTGCTCACCAAGCGCCGCAATGTCCGGGCGGGGGATCGGGCCGCCGTAGCCATGACCAGCTTCGGCAGCGCCAAGCTGCCCCCCATGGGCACCCTGCGGGAGGTGTTCGGCCCCGCCGGGGAGCGGGAGAGCGCCGTGGCCGCCATCCTCTACCAGAACGACATCAGCCGGGACTTCCCCGACGCGGTGCTGGCCGAGGCCATGGCCGCCCCCCAGGCGGTGGAGGAAGCCGCCAAGGCCGGGCGGCTGGATCTCCGGGACAAGACCATCATCACCATCGACGGGGCCTCCTCCAAGGATCTGGACGACGCGGTGAGCCTGGAGAAGGACGGCCGGGGCCGCTGGGTGCTGGGGGTGCACATCGCCGACGTGAGCCACTACGTCACCCAGGGCTCCGCCCTGGATCTGGAGGCATGGGAGCGGGGCACGTCGGTGTACTTTGCCGACCAGGTGGTGCCCATGCTGCCAAAGGAGCTGTCCAACGGCATCTGCTCCCTCAACCCCCGGGCAGACCGGCTGGCCCTGTCCTGCATCATGACCCTGACGCCGGAGGGGGAGGTGGTGGAGCACACCATCGCCAAGAGCGTGATCCGCACCACCGAACGCATGACCTACGAGGACTGCAACGTGCTGCTCTCCCACGGCGACCCGGCGTTGGCGGAGCGGTATCAGGACATCCTGCCCATGCTGGAGGACATGGCCGCCCTGTCCAAGGTGCTGGAGGGCCGCCGCCGGCGGCGGGGCGCCCTGGAGCTGGACACCAAGGAGAGCTATGTGATCTGCGACGACACCGGCGCGCCGGTGGACGTGGCGGTGCACAGCCAGGGGGTCAGCGAGGCCCTGATCGAGTCCTTCATGCTCGCCGCCAACGAGTGCGTGGCAGAGCACCTGAACAAGCTGGACAAGCCCTGCGTCTACCGGGTGCACGAGAAACCCTCCCCCGACAAGGCCGAGGCCCTGCGCACCATGGTGGCCCCCCTGGGGTACGATCTGAAGGAGGCCGACGGCCCCTCCCTCCAGAAGCTGCTGGACGCTTCCAGGGGCAAGCCGGAGGAGGCCGCCGTGTCCATGATGGTGCTCCGCGCCCTGATGAAAGCCCGGTACGACGGGGAGAACCTGGGCCACTTCGGCCTGGGGGCCAAGTACTACTGCCACTTCACCTCCCCCATCCGCCGCTATCCGGATCTCATGGTTCACCGCATCCTCACCGCCCTGCTGGACGGGAAGCTGACCGGCCAGCGGGAGAAGAAGCTGGCTGCCGCGGTGCAGAAGGCGGCGGTGCAGTCCTCCCAGCGGGAGATCGCCGCCCAGACCGCCGAGCGGGAGATCGAAAAGCGGTACATGGCGGAGTTCATGCACGGCCATCTGGGGGAGACCTTTGCCGGCGTGGTGTCGGGGGTCACCCGCTTCGGCCTGTTCGTCATGCTGCCCAGCGGGGTGGAGGGTCTGCTCCCCGTGGAGGCCCTGCCCGGCCAGGGCTGGCAGTACGACGAGAGCCGCCTCACCCTGGTGAGCGAGGGGGGCGGCGCCTCCTACACCTTCGGCGCTCCCCTGGAGGTGGTATGCGCCGCCGCCGACCCCACCACGGGGCAGATCGACTTCACCCTCCCCGGCGTGGATCCGCTCCCCCGGGCCGCCCGCAGGGAGAAAAGGGAGGAGGCCCCCAGACCGCCCCGGCGGGAGAAGCACCGGGGCAACCGCCGGGCCATGCACGTGCCCAAAGGGCGGAAAGGACGGAAAAAGCGATGACAAAACGGAATCTTCTGGCGGGCCTATTGCTGGTTGTATTTGTTCTGACCGCCGGCTGCGCCGCCCTACCGGCCCAGCCCACCGATACCCCGGCGGCGGAGACCACGCCGGCGGCCGCCCCGTCCCCACGCCCACGCCGGAGCCCACCCCCACCCCGACCATCGCGGAGGCCGGCGGCCATGAGCACGAGCAGAAGGTCTCCCAGCTGTTGGTGGCGGGCATCGAGGGCACCAGCTGGGGCAGGACGCGGTACAGGCCGTCCAGGACTACCAGGTGGGCGGCGTGATCCTCTTCGGCCGCAACGTGGAGAGCGCCGGGCAGCTGGCGGAGCTCACCAACGGCCTGAAGGATCTCAACGGGGACTACACCCCGCTGTTCCTCTGCGTGGATCAGGAGGGGGGCCGGGTGGATCGGATGCCCCCGGAGGTGGAGCGCACCCCCAGCGCCTGGAGCGTGGGGCAGACCCTGGACACCGAGGGCGTGGGAGCCGCCTACGGGGCGCTGCTGGCGGAGGAGTGCGCCGCCTTCGGCTTCAACATGGACTTCGCCCCCAGCCTGGACATCTGGTCTAACCCCGACAACACGGTGATCGGCGACCGGGCCTTCGGCAATGACTGGGAGTGGACTGCCTTTTTCGGCATGTCCGCGGTGGAGAGCATGGAGGAGCAGGGGGGCGTGATCCCGGTGGTGAAGCATTTCCCCGGCCACGGGGACACCTCGGTGGACTCCCATGTGGCCCTGCCCGTGGTGGACAAGAGCCTGGAGGAGCTGTGGCAGAGCGAGCTGGTGCCCTTCAATATGGTTCTGAACCAGGAGGACTATTTCGGCGCACAGGCCGGCCCCTCCGCCCCCGCCGTCATGGTGGCCCACATTCTTTTAAGCCAGGTGGATCCCGACTATCCCGCCTCTCTGTCCCACAGGGTGGTCACCGGCCTGCTGCGGGAGGAGATGGGCTTTGACGGCGTGGTGTGCACCGACGATCTCACCATGGGGGCGGTCTCCAACACCTACGGCATGGGGGAGGCCGCCGTGCTGGCGGTGGAGGCCGGGTGCGACCTGCTGCTGGTGTGCCACGGCGCGGACAACCTGACGGCGGCCCGGGACGCCCTGCTGAAGGCGGTGGACAGCGGCCGCATCTCCCCGGAGTGCCTGGACGAGAGTGTGAAGCGCATCCTCTCCCTCAAGGCGGAATACGGCCTGACCAACGAGCCGGTGGACACGCCGGACGTGGACGCCCTCAACGCCCGCATCGGGGCCCTCACGGAGCAGATCACGGAAGCCTCCTCCTGACGCCTGCTTTACAAAAAAGCGCCCCCGTGCCAAAAGGGCACAGGGGCGCTTTGATGTGGCTACAGGGAAAAATCCTCATCCTTCAGCTTGCTGAAGTCGGGGAGCACCGGCGGCGGGGGAACCCGCTTCAGCGGGTCGTATTTGAAGCGGCGGCAGCTGCCGCCGGGGGAGACCACGCCCTTCTTGACACAGAGGATCTTGTCGTCCTCCAGCTGGGCGCCGCGCTGGCAGTAGGCGCAGCGGGGCTCAATATCCTTTTGAAACAGCATGGACTCCACCCTCTCTCGATTCCACTTTCCGCAAATACTATTATAGCACGGAGCGGCGGCCCTTGCCAAGCCCTTTTCGGACTCCGGCGGCCGCGGTGAAGAGAAACACCAGAAAGAGCACCCAGGCGCAGACGGTGGAGATGACCAGGGTGCTGTGGAACTCCATGCCGGCGATGCCCGCCACCTGCTCGGCCAGGTAGTCGGACACCGGGGCCTCCAGGGGGAACAGCCGCACCAGGGCGGCGGTGAACAGGGCGGACAGCCCGCCGTGGAGCAGCTTGCCCGCCAGGTAGGTGCCCGCCGACAGGCCGCTGCCCCCCAGGAAGGAGAGCACCTGGCAGTGGACGGAGATGCCCGCCCAGCCCAGCATGAAGGCGGCGGCCACCAGCCGCCCGCTGAGGGAGCCGTCCCCCATGAGGGTGGTCACGCCGGTGGACAGCTCCAGCGCGCCGGTGAGCAGCCGCTGGGCCCACTCCGGGGTGAGGCCGAAGGGGGTGAACAGGGTGCCCAGCAGCCCCGCCAGAGCCGGCAGGAGGCCGGAGCGGATGAGCAGCTGGATCACCACCGTGAAGAAGACCACGAAGGCGCAGATATTCAGGGTGGAGAGGAAGGCGTTTTTGATGGAGCCGGTGAAGGCGGCGGTGAGGCGGGGAGCGCGGAACTGGGGCTGGGGACGGGCCGCCGTCCACCGGCGCTCCGTCCCGGAGCGGTAGAAGCGGAACAGAAGCCCCACGCAGCAGGAGGCGGCGGCATGGGCCAGGTAGAGGAGCACACCCACCCGGCTGCTGGCGAACACCCCGGTTCCCACCACCCCCAGGATGAAGGCGGGGCCGGAGTTGTTGCAGAAGGCCAGCAGCCGCTCCGCCTCGGTGCGGGTGCACTGGCCGCTCTCATAGAGGCCGATGGCGGTCTTGGCCCCCACCGGGTAGCCGCCGATGAACCCCAGAGCCACGGCGGAGGCGCAGGCCCCGCCCACCCGGAACAGGGGGCGCATCAGCCCCTCCAGCAGCCGCCCCAGATACCCCGCCAGCCCCAGCTCCACCACCAGGGAGGACAGGACGAAGAAGGGGAACAGGGAGGGGATGATCACGTTGTAGCACAGCCGCAGGCCGCTTCTGGCCGCCTCCATGGCGGGCTGGGGGTAGAGCATCAGCGCCAGGGTGGCGCACAGCAGGGCCAGGCCCAGCATCGCATCCCGCACCCGCTCCCTGGACAGCAGCCTGGACATGGGCACATCACCTCCACCAAGAGGCATATGCGTCAGACGGCGGGAACTTGCCTGTCCGCGGGAGATTTGACAGACCGGCGGAGCTGACCGGGCCGGAGCCGGTGCTCACGGACACCCAGTCCGCCCTGGAGCTGGCCATGACGGCCCGCTATGCCGCGGGGGCCGACCGCCTGCTGGTGGACAAGGCCGCGGTGGCGGAGGACTTTTTCATCCTCAGCACCGGCCTGGCGGGGGAGATCCTCCAGAAGTTCGTCAACTACCAGGTGAAGATGGCCGTCTACGGGGATTTTTCCCGCTACACCAGCAAGCCCCTCCGGGACTTTATCTATGAGTCCAACCAGGGGGAGCACTTCTGGTTCGTCCCCACCCGGGAGGAGGCGCTCCGCCGTCTGACGGAGGGATGAGAGCGGCAAAACCGCCGGGCCGCGCCGGCCCGGCGGTTTTTGACCGTATCGGGGGTTACCGGGTCTGGAAAATCTCCCGGAACAGGGCATAGTCCTGTTCCAGCTTGGGCAATAATGGGTAGGAGCCCCGGTGGAGCACCCAGTCGATCACCACGCCCCGGAAGTGGCGGAAGAAGAAGTCCGCCGTCCACTCCACCGACCAGCCGGGGAGGAGCAGCCCCTCCTCCTCCGCCTGCCGCAGGCAGTCCACCATGGAGCGCAGGGTGTACCGGGTGGGATCCATGGAGGAGGCGTCGTCGGGGGCGTCCAGCCGCCGCTGGTAGTAGCGGGCCACCAGCTCCCACCCCTGATCCTGGATGAAGGCGGCGTAGGTGGACAGGATGCGCCACAGACGCTCCGGCGGCGGATCCCCCTCGTGGCCGGACAGGGCCTCCTCCATGCGGCGATCCAGGGGGGCGAACCCCCGGGAGAGCAGGTCCTCCTTGGAGCGGAAGTGGTGGTAAAAGGCCCCGGTGGTGATGCCGGCCCGCTGGCAGATATCCCGGACGGACACCTTGTCGAAGCTGTTGGCCCGGGCCAGCTCCAGGGCGGCCTGGAGGATGGCCGCCTCCGTCTGGCGGGCCTGTTCTTTCCGGCGCTCCCGATAGTCCATTTTATGCCTTCCTCCCCTTGACGCGGCGGCAGATGCCCGCTATAATAGTGACATAACGATGTTATGCAGCTCTTGTACTAATTATAGAGTAGGATGATTGCCTTGTCAAATCCGGAAAAGATCGCGCTGCTCACCGATTCCACCGCCGACCTGACCCCTGCCATGCGGGAGGGCAAGCCCATCTACGTGGTGCCGCTGAAAATCCGCTGTGACGACGGGGAGTTCTCCGACGGGGTGGACATCTTTGCCCAGGACGTGTACGACCGCCTCCACAGGGGGGAGCTGCCCCGCACCTCCCTGCCTGAGGGGGGCGTGGTCAGCGACACCCTGGATCAGATCCGCGCCGACGGCTATGAGAAGGTGATCGCCGTCATGCTCTCCGGCGGCCTGTCGGGCACCTGCAACCTGGTGCGGGTGCAGGCCGAGCAGCGGGACGATCTGGACATCGCCGTGTTCGACTCCCGCAGCGGCTCCCTGGGCATCGGCATCATTGTGCTCCAGCTGTGGGAGGAGATCCAGGCGGGCGCGGGCTGGGACAAGCTCATCCATGAGCGGGTGCCCCACCTGGTGGACAACACCTTTCCCTTCTTCTCGGTGGACACCCTGGAGTATCTGCGCCGGGGGGGCCGCATCGGCCGCATCACCGCCCTGGCGGGCACCATGCTGTCCATCAAGCCCATCATCACCTTCTCCGAGGACGGCCAGCTCCAGAGCATCGCCAAGGTGCGGGGCCGAAAGCAGGTGCAGGACAAGATTGTGGAGCTGCTGCGCAGCAAGTTCCGCACCGGCAAGCGGTACAACCTGGGCGTAGCCAACGGCGGCGCGCCGGCGGAGATGGCGGAGCTGTCGGAGAAGATACGGGCCCGGTTCCCCAATTTCGTCCACTGCTGGGAGGGGGCCATGGACGCCACCCTCAGCGTCTACATCGGCGACGGAGTGATCGGCGGCGGCATCCAGTTTATTGATTGAGATCAAGAAGTCCCCTGGCCCGAGGCCAGGGGACTCAGCCTGTCGAAAAAGTCTCGCAGAGTTCGCGCCCGCAGGCGCGAAAAAATTGGAATCTGTTTTCTCCGGCGACACAAGGTGAATTGCCCCGAAGGGGCAAGAGAGGGCCCCCTGGGGGGTGTGCGTCGGAGAAAACACTTCTCAGGCCGCAAGTGTGGGATTTGTCCGCTTCAGGCGGACAAATCCTGCGCGCGGCGGACTGTATCCTGCTCGAAAAAGTGGCTTTGCCACTTTTTCGACAGTCTCAAGACATCCCCCGGCCATTAGGCCGGGGGATGCTTTTCGCTTATTCCACCACGCGCAGCTCCTTGGAGGCGTGGTTGAGCACCTCGCAGCCGTCCTCGGTGACCAGCACCAGATCCTCGATGCGCACGCCCAGCTTCCCGGGCAGGTAGATGCCCGGCTCCACGGAGAACACCATCCCCGGCTCGGCAACGGCGGGGCTGGAGGCGCTGTTGTCCGGCGGCTCGTGGCAGTCCAGGCCGCAGCCGTGGCCCAGCCGGTGGGTGAAGCAGGGGCCGTAGCCCGCGTCCTCAATCACCTTCCGGGCGGCCCGGTCGATGTCCTTCATGGGGACGCCGGGGCGGATCATGGCCTCCGCCGCCAGGTTGGCGGCCCTGACGGTCTCGTAGACCCTCCGGCCCTCGTCGCTGACCGAGCGGAAGAACACGGTGCGGGTCATGTCGCACCAGTAGCGGCGGATGGGGATGAAGATGTCCAGCACCACGCTGTCCCCGTCTTTGATCACCGTGTCGTTGGGCCCGTGGTGGGGGTCGGCACCGTTGGGGCCGAAGCACACCAGCTGCCCCTCGCTGGAGCGGTCGGCGCTGTGCTGCCGGTAGAGGCTCTCCACATAGGCGGCCAGCTCGCTCTCCACCGCGCCCTCTTTCACGGCGGCGATGACCTGCTCCACCACCTGGTCGTTGATCCGGGAGGCATGGCGCATAGCGGCGATCTCGTCGGCGTCCTTGTACTTCCGGGCGTCGTCCACCGGGGCGGAGCCCAGCACCGGCGTCACGTCGGGCCGGGCGTTCAGAAGGGCGATGAGGAACTTGCTGGGCCAGGCCTTGTCCACCCCCAGCCTGCCGGGGCGGAGGGCGGCAGCCAGGGCCGCCGTGGGCTCGTCGCTGTCCTGGTGGAGCACCAGCTCCAGCCCCGCCTGGGGCTCCAGGGCGAAAAGGGTGTTGGCGAAGAGGGTGCAGGTGCCGTCGGCGCGGAGGTACAGGGCCAGCATCCGCTCCATGGGCTCCACCCAGTACCCAGTCAGGTAGTACACCGACGCGGTGGAGGTGACCACAATCTGTTCCAGCCCGTCCCGCTCCATGTTGCGGAGCACCCGGGCCAATCTCTGCTGATTCATGGGACATGTCCTTTCTGTTTCTGAATTCTGTCCTCCATTATAATACACCCGCCGCGGAAAGCAAGCGGGGAATTGGCAGCGGGTCGGTGGAAAAAGCCCGCCGGCCGTGGTACAATGGGTCGGCAGGCAACAGCGGAGTGAGGTGGTTTGGGTGAAGCGCTGCATTGCCTCTGCCGGTATCGTCCCCTAAAAAATCATGTGCCGCCGCTTGGGGCGGCAGAGACAGGAGGCATTCCAATGACGATACCGGAGAGAAGCATCTACCCCCGTTCCGGGGACAAGGAGACCGTCTACCTGCGAGACGTGGTGACAGACCCGGGCATCTCCGTGGGGGAGTATACGATTTACAACGATTTTGTCCGCGATCCCCGGGAATTTCAGCACAACAACGTGCTCTATCACTACCCCGTCAACCGCGACCGCCTGATTATCGGAAAGTTCTGCTCCATCGCCTGCGGCGCAAAGTTCCTGTTCAACAGCGCCAACCACACCCTCTCCTCCCTGTCCACCTACCCCTTCCCGATCTTCTTTGAGGAGTGGGGGCTGGACGTGGCAGACATCACCTCGGCGTGGGACAACAGGGGGGACATCACGGTAGGAAACGATGTGTGGATCGGCTATGAGGCGGTGATCCTGGCCGGCGTCACCATCGGCGACGGGGCCGTGGTGGCCGCCCGGGCGGTGGTGACCCGGGACGTGCCGCCCTACACCATCGTGGGCGGTGTTCCGGCCCGGCCCATCCGCAGGCGCTTCGGGGAGGAGACCATCTCCAGGCTGCTGGCCCTGCGATGGTGGGACTGGCCGCCGGAGCGCATCGCGCGGAATCTGGCGGCAATCCAGCAGGGGAAGCTGGAGCTGCTGGACTGAGCCCCGCGGAAAACTTCCCATCAGGAGTAAAACAGCGCCCGCCCGCGGCCTTGGCCGTGGGCGGGCATTTTGTGTTATACGCGGTAGCGCTTCTGCTTGATGTAGGAGCAGTGGAGGAGGGCGTGGGCCTTGTGGCCGCCGGGCTCGCCCAGGAAGTCGGCATAGACCTTCTGCACCACGGGGTTCTCATGGCTGCGGCGGTAGGTCATGCCCTCGTCCTGCCTGTACAGGGCGGCGGCGCGGAGGGACTTGATGTCGGTGAAGTTGCGCACGTTGGCGTGCTGAATGGGCTGGCCACCGCCGTTGATGCACCCGCCGGGGCAGGCCATGAACTCCACGAAGTCGTACTGGAGGGAGCCGTCCCGGATGCCGTCCAGCACCAGCTTCACGTTGTGCAGGCCGGAGGCCACGCACACCTTGACGGTTCTGCCGGGCAGGTCGTAGCTGGCCTCCTTGACCCCCTGCATGCCGCGAACCTCGTGGTACTCCAGGGGGGCCATGCCCTGGCCGGTGACCTGCTCCACCACGGTGCGGAGCGCCGCCTCCATGACGCCGCCGGAGGCGCCGAAGATGGTGGCCGCGCCGGTGGAGATGCCCAGCATCTCGTCAAATTCCCCGTCGGGCAGGGCCTCGAAGAGCAGGCCGGCCTGGGTGATCATGCGGCCCAGCTCCCGGGTGGTGAGGGACACGTCCACCGGCATGCAGCCGTTGGGCAGCCGCTGCTCCTCCCGGCGCACCTCGTACTTCTTGGCGGTGCAGGGCATGACGGACACCACCACGATGTCGTGGGGGTCGATGCCCATCTGCTCGGCGTAGTAGGTCTTGACCAGGGAGCCGAACATCTGCTGGGGGGACTTGCAGGAGGAGATGTTCTGGATCATGTCGGGGGCGTGCTGCTCCAGGTAGCGCACCCAGCCGGGGGAGCAGGAGGTGATCAGGGGCAGGGTGCCGCCGCCGTTCAGGCGGCTGAGGAACTCGGTGCCCTCCTCCATGATGGTGAAGTCGGCGGCGGTGTCCACGTCGAACACCTTGTCAAAGCCCAGCCGGCGCAGGGCGGTGACCATCCTGCCCTCCACATTGGTGCCGATGGGCATGCCGAAGCACTCGCCCAGGGTGACCCGGATGGAGGGGGCGGGGCCCACCACCACGTGCTTGGCAGGGGCGGCCAGGGCGGCCAGCACCCGGCCGGTGTCGTCCTTCTCGCTGAGGGCGCCGGTGGGGCAGGCCACGATGCACTGGCCGCAGGAGACGCAGTCCACCTCCGCCAGATCCCGGTCGAAGGCGCAGCCGATGTGGGTGTTGAAGCCCCGGTCGTTGGGGCCGATGACCCCCACCTCCTGGGTCTTGCGGCACACGGCGGTGCAGCGGCGGCAGAGGACGCACTTGGAGTTGTCCCGCACCAGATGGGGAGCGGAGTCCTCAATCTGGGGGGGCAGGTTGTCGTTGGCGTAGCGCACCGCGTCAATGCCCAGCTCGCCGGCCAGCTGGAGCAGCTCGCAGTGGGCGCTGCGGGAGCAGGTCAGGCAGTCCATCCGGTGGTTGGACAGGATGAGCTCCAGGGTGAGCTGCCGGGACTTGCGCACCCGGGGGGTGTTGGTGTACACCTCCATGCCCTCGCTGACCGGGTAGACGCAGGAGGCCACCAGGCTCTTGGCCCCCTTTACCTCCACCACGCAGATGCGGCAGGCGCCGATCTCGTTGATGTCCTTGAGAAAACACAGCGACGGGATGTTGAAGCCCGCGGAGCGGGCCGCCTCCAGCACCGTGGTTCCGGCGGGAACGGTGACGGGGATGTCGTTGATGCGCAGAGATACCATGTTCTGATCCATTGTCCGTTCCCTCCCTTACTGCTTGTAGATGGCGTCAAAGCGGCAGTGATCCATGCAGGCGCCGCACTTGATGCACTTGGACTGGTTGATGATGTGGGGGGCGCGCACCGCGCCGGAGATGGCGCCGGTGGGGCAGCCCTGGGCGCAGCGGGTGCAGCCCTTGCACTTGGCGGGATCCACGATGTACTGGATGAGGGCCTTGCACACCCCGGCGGGGCAGCGCTTCTCGTACACGTGGGCCTCAAACTCCTCCCGGAAGTGGTGCAGGGTGGAGAGCACCGGGTTGGGGGCGGTCTGGCCCAGGCCGCACAGGGCGGACTGCTTGATGTGCTCGCACAGCTCCTCAATGGTGTCCAGATCCTCCGGCTCGCCGTTGCCCTCGGTGATCTTGGTCAGCAGATCCAGCAGGCGCTTGGTGCCGATGCGGCAAGGGGAGCACTTGCCGCAGGACTCGTCCACGATGAACTCCAGGTAGAACTTGGCGATGTCCACCATGCAGTTGTCCTCATCCATGACGATCAGGCCGCCGGAGCCCATCATGGAGCCGATGGCGGACAGGGACTCGTAGTCGATGGGGGTGTCGATGAGGGAGGCGGGGATGCAGCCGCCGGAGGGGCCGCCGGTCTGGGCGGCCTTGAACTTCTTGCCGCCGGGCACGCCGCCGCCGATGTCCTCCACCACCGTGCGCAGGGTGGTGCCCATGGGAACCTCCACCAGGCCGGTGTTGGTGATCTTGCCGCCCAGGGCGAAGACCTTGGTGCCCTTGCTCTTTTCCGTGCCGATGGCGGCATAGGCCTCGGGGCCGTGGTTGAAGATCCAGGTGATGTTGGCGTAGGTCTCCACGTTGTTCAGGAGGGTGGGCCGGTCAAACAGACCCTTCACCGCCGGGAAGGGGGGACGGGTCTTGGGCTCGCCCCGGTGGCCCTCGATGGAGCGCATGAGGGCGGTCTCCTCGCCGCAGACGAAGGCGCCGGCGCCCAGCCGCAGCTCCAGATCGAAGTCAAAGCCGGACTCGAAGATGTTCTCCCCCAGCAGGCCGTACTCCTTGGCCTGCTGGATGGCGGTCTCCAGCCGCTTGACGGCGATGGGATACTCGGCCCGGACGTAGATGTAGCCCTGGTGGGCCCCCACCGCGTAGCCCGCGATGGTCATGGCCTCCAGCACGGAGAAGGGGTCGCCCTCCAGCACGGAGCGGTCCATGAAGGCGCCGGGGTCGCCCTCGTCGGCGTTGCAGCAGACGTACTTCACCCCGTCGGGGCTCACCGCGTCGGCGGTGAACTGCCACTTCTTTCCGGTGGGGAAGCCGGCGCCGCCCCGGCCCCGCAGGCCGGAGGCCAATACCGTGTCGATCACCTGCTGGGGCGGGATCTGCTCGGTGAGGATCTTGCCCAGGGCCTCGTAGCCGTCCACGGCGATGTACTCGTCGATGCTCTCCGGATCGATGACGCCGCAGTTGCGCAGGGCGATGCGGTACTGGTGCTTGTAGAACTGGGTGTCCGTCAGGGAGGTGGCCGGGCCGCCCTCCACGCTCTCGTTCTTGTTGAGCAGCCGCTTGACAATGCGGCCCTTGACGATGTGCTCGGAGACGATCTCCTCCACGTCGTCCACCGTCACGTGGGTATAGCAGGCCCCCTCGGGGTAGACGGTGACGATGGGGCCCAGGGCGCACAGGCCGAAGCACCCGGTGCGCACCACCTGGGCCTCCTTGTCCATGCCCTGGAGGGCCAGCTGCTTTTCAAACTCCGCGATGATCTTGGGGCTCTCCGAGGAGGAGCAGCCGGTGCCGGTGCACACCAGGATGTGGGAGCGAATCAAGCTCATGTCTCTGTCCCTCCCTTATTCCGCCGCGCCGATGGTGTATTCCTCCACCACCCGGCCGTTGACCAAATGCTCACTGACGATGGAGGCCACCTTGTCCGGGGTCATCTTCACGTAGGTGACCTTCTCCTGCCCGGGCACATACACCTCCACAATGGGCTCCAGCCGGCACACGCCGATGCAGCCCGTCTGGGACACGGTGACGTTGTTCAGCTGCCGCTTGGCAACCTCCTCCAGAAAGGCGTTGAGCACCGGCCGCGCCCCCGCGGCGATGCCGCAGGTAGCCATGCCCACCACCACGCGGATCCGGTCGTCCCCCGAATCCCGCAGATCAATCTGCCGGCGCATCTTGTCCCGGATGGCCTGCAGTTCCGCCAGACTTTTCATGCTTTCATCCCCTTATTCTTCTAACAGCGCTTCCTGTTCCTGTAAGTAGTCCCGCAGCCAGAGGACGACCTCCGGCTCGGCCAGGGAGACCTCCGGGCCTAGCACGGCCCGCAGCTCTCCGGTATCCAGGCGGGAGAGCCTGTCCCCCCGCCGGTGTGTGTAAGTCAGTTCCAGTTCCGGCGCACCCTGCACCAGCAGGGTGACCGTACCGGCCATGTCCCCCACCGGGGGACAGTCAATGTGGCCGGGGCAAAAGACCGCGGTGACGGTGGTGCCCACGCCCAGGGTGCTCTCAATGGACACATGCCCGCCGGTCTGCTCCGCCGCCAGGCGCAGCAGCGGGATGCCCAGGCCCATCTTGCGGGTGGTGCGGGTGGTGGTGAACGGGTCGCTCACCCGGGCGAGCAGCTCGGGGCTCATCCCCGTGCCGTCGTCCGCGATGGTGAGGGTGATGGCCTCCGGCCCCTCCTCCAGCGCGATGTCCAGGTGTCTGGCCCGGGCGGTGATGGAGTTCTGGGCGATGTCCAGAGCGTACAGGGCGATTTCCTTCACGTGACTACCTCTTTTCGGGCTGCTTACGACGGCTCCGCGCTTCTCATTGTCACGCTGCGCACCTTCCGCGACGGGCAACTGCTTACCGCTCCGCCGAAAATGCCGCTGAGCTGCGCCCAGCCTGTTTTTCGGTCTGCGCGGTTCGCTGTTGCCCTGCTCCCAGGCGCTCCGCGCTTCTCACTTGTACATGTCAAGTATGGGCCCCACCTGGTCGGGGGTGAGGCGGCCGTACACATCGTTGTTGATCATCATGACCGGGGCCAGGCCGCAGGCGCCCACACAGCGGCAGGAGTCCAGGGAAAACTTGCCGTCGGGTGTGATGGCGCCGGGGACGATGCCCAGCTTCTGCTCCACGGCGTTGAGGATGGCGGCCGCCCCTTTGACGTAGCAGGCGGTGCCCAGGCAGACGGAGATCTGATACCGCCCCTTGGGGTTCATGGAGAACTGGGCGTAGAACGAGGCCACGCCGTACACCTCCGACAGGGGGATGTCCAGCCCCTCGGCCACCATGATCTGTACCTCCTCCGGCAGATAGCCGAAGATCTCCTGGGCGGCCTGAAGCACCGGCATGGTGGCCCCGGGCTGCCCCTTGTGCTCCGCAATCACCTGCCGCAGGCGCTCCTCCTGCTCCGGAGTGCCGCGGTAAGGGACGACGGTCTTGCAGTTTGGCATGGATGCGTCCTTCCTTTCTAAAACCAAGTGGTTTAGTTTTGCTTTTTTCTATTATAGCCTTGAATTTTCATTTGTAAAGACTTTCCAGCGGAACAAAATGCAAACTATATAGTATAAAAATTAGCCTAACTTAATTTAATGGGTAGAAAAAAGCCGCTCCGAGGGGCGGAGCAGGCGGATCGAAGCGGAAAAGGGGCGAAGAAAAAGCAGTGATATTGTTAAAACTTTAACGATATAAATAAGTATACCAGATCTATCCTGCTTTGTAAAGGGAAAGTTTTGTCTGTGCACAAAGAGACGGCCGGGAACGGTCTGTGGACTGCGCAGGTTTCACAAAAAAGCCGCCCCTCCGTCCGGCGGAACGGAGGGGCGGCTTTCTCATCAGGCAGATGGGGGATGGGGCCCCCGCAGCCAGTCCAGCACGGCTTCAGGGGTGCGCTGGGGCAGCTCCATGGCGTGCTCCGCCTCCCACACCTGCTCCAGGTAGTGGGCGTCGGAGTTGGTGATCAGCCGCACCCCCGCCAGATCCGGCCGGGTGCGCAGCTCGGGCGGGCAGCGGCGGGACACCTCTGCCAGGGGGAAGCCCAGGGAGGGCTCCCACAGGCCCAGCACCCCCAGCAGGGAGAAAGAGGGGCGGTCGATGTGGGCGGGGAAGGCGGTGCCGCCGCAGGAGGCGGCCAGGCCGGGCACCTCCGCCAGGGAGATGGGGGAGGCGCCGCCCAGAAACCGGGGCTCCTCCCCCAGCACCCCGTCCCCGTCGTCCATGTAGAGCTGGCGGCCGAAGATCTCCGGGCGGTTGGCGATGGGGGGCAGACGGTCGTATACCATCCGGCCGAATTCCTCCGCCCGGGCGGGGTCGGGGAAGAGGCAGATCACATGGATCTCCTCCGCCGTGCACAGCTCCATCCCCGCCAGGGCCAGCAGTCCCCGCGCCTCCGCCGCCCGGCAGAAGGCGGCGCAGTTGCCGCAGGTGTTGTGGTCGGTGAGGGCCACGATGTCCAGCCCCGCCAGGGCGCACATGGCCGCCAGATCGGCGGGGGTCATATCCTCGCTGCCGCAGGGCGACAGACAGGAGTGAAGGTGAAGGTCATAGTAATATTTCATGCGGAACACCTTTCTGGGACTATGCTGCGGCATCGTGTCTGTCGCCCTTTTGCGCCGAATGGCGCGTCCAAGCGTTTTCGCCGACAGTGAAAACCTTGCCGAAGGGGCAATTCACTTGCCCCGAGGAAGTGAAAGAACGGGGCCCCCGCCCGGCGGAGCCGGGTGGGGCGACAGACAGGAGTGAAGGTGAAGGTCATAGTAATATTTCGTGCGGAACACCTTTCTGGGATTGGGCGGCGGAATCGGAAGGGGTGTCCCCTACGGGCTAAGCATCCCCGCCAGGCGGTGAGCGGCGGTAAAAGTGTCCAGCTCCGTGCCCAGCAGGTTGACCCCCTTCTCCGCCGCCCGGCGGAGCAGCTCACCGTCGGGGGCCACCCCCTCGGTGAGCACCACGCAGGCCGCCTCCGCCATGAGGGCCACGGCGGCCACGTTCTGATTGGACATGATGGTCAGCCAGGCGCAGTCCCGCTCCGCCCGGCCCAGCACCCAGCTGAGCAGATCGCCGGCGTAGCCGCTGGTGACGGGGCGGTCGGGGGCCTCCAGGTGGTAAACGGTCAGGGAGAGCGCGCCGGTCAGTTCCTGGACGGTCATGTTGGTTACCTCCTTGCAGATGACGAAACGCCGCCGCGGCGCGGGGCGCATCACGGCGGCGTTGGCATGGCGGGTTACTTGTCCGGCTCCTGCCGGCGGCGGAAGGGCGGGGGCAGGTAGTCGTCGGCCTCGGCCTTGCTGCCGGTCATGGAGCGCATCCGCTCCCGCACCTTGAAGATGCAGTCGTCCTCCGAGGCGCGGCCCAGCACCACATCCTCGGCAAAGGCCCGGCAGGAGGGCGCCCCGCAGGAGCCGCAGTGGAGGCCGGGCAGGTGTTCCTCCAGCTCCTGGATCTGGAGCAGCTTGCTGAAGGCCACTCCCCGATCCTGATCCAGCACAAAGGCGGGTAAGTACTGCAGCTCCTTATCCCGGCACACCACGTCCCGCTCCTCCTCCGGCAGGCGGAAGCGGTTGCGGGAGACGGGCAGGCCCTTCATCAGCCCCTTGAGCCGCAGCTTGGCGGCATAGGGGTTCTCCACGTTGAAGCAGCCCCCCACGCACCCCTGGGTGCAGGCGGACAGCTCCAGAAAGTCGGCCTCCGGCAGGCGGCCGTCCTCAATGCCCTCCAGCATCTGGATCACGTTCTGGATGCCGTCCACCGAGGCGCAGCGCTGGCCCAGCCGGGCGGCGCTCTCGCCGCCGCAGGTGGCCCAGCCGATGCCCATGATCCCCGCCTCGGACAGGGGGAGCACCTCCTCCAGCTCCTTCATGGGGGTCAGCAGGCGCAGGTAGATGTCCCGGATGGCGAAGGCGCCGTCCAGCACGGGGTGCTCCAGCCCCTCCGGCGAGCGGGCGGCCGTCACCTTGGAGGAGCAGGGCACGATGGCAAACACGCCGATTTTCTCCGGCGGCAGGCCGGTCTCCTGCTCCGCCTCCCGCCGGGCCAGGATGGCGGCCAGCTCCATGGGCAGGATGGTGTTGGCCACGTGGCCGATGAGCTTGGGAAAGCGCATCCGGATGAGGCGCAGCACCGTGGGGCAGGAGGAGGAGATCTGGGGGGTGGCCTTGGAGACGCCGCTGGTAATGGTCTGCCGCTCGTAGTCGGAGATCAGCTCGGCGGCCTTGGCCACCTCATAGACCTTGTGGAAGCCGATTTTCAGCAGGGCGCTGAGCACGATGTCCACGCTGTCCAGGTGGTGGAACTGCCCGTACAGGGCGGGCTCCGGCAGAGCCACGCAGTACTGGTAGTTATTGAGAATATCCAGGCTGTCCCCCACGGATTTGATGGCCTTGTGGGGGCAGATGCGGATGCAGCTGCCGCAGTCGATGCAGCGGTCGGGCAGGATGGTGGCCCGCCGTCCCCGCACCCGGATGGCCTCGGTGGGGCAGCACTTGATGCAGGTGGTGCAGCCCCGGCAGCGCTTCACGTCCAGAACCACGGAATGTCTCATGGCCATGGAGCCCACTCACCTCACTTTGTCAGGCCCATGGTTCAGGCGATGTTGATCTTGACCGTGACGGTGGTGCCCTTGCCCACCTCGGTGTCGATGGTCATCTCATCGGAGTAGCGCTTCATGTTGGGCAGGCCCATGCCGGCGCCGAAGCCCAGCTCCCGCGCGGTCTGGCCGGCGGTGGAGAAGCCCTCCTGCATGGCCTGCTCCACGTCGGGAATGCCGGGGCCTGTGTCCTCCATGCGGATGACAATCTGGTCGGCATCCACCTCCACCTCGGCCTGTCCGCCGTCGGCGTGGATGACCATGTTGATCTCGCCCTCATACATGCAGATGGACGCGCGGCGGATCACATCCTGGGGCAGGCCCAGCTTTTTCAGGGTCAGCTTCATCTTGCTGGAGGCCTCGCCGGCTTCAATCAGATCGCCGCCCTCCACGGGATAAACCAGTCTAATTGTCTCCATCACAGTTCCCTCGCAATCCATTGGAATATAATAGTCCGCACGCCTCATACATGCGCTTGGGGCAGGTCATCACCACGATGTCCCGCTCCTCTGCCAGGGCCAGGATATCCGGGCCGGGCACCTTGCCGCGGACGAACACAATGCACTTCATCTCCACCATGTCGGCGGTGCGCACCACCTGGGGATTCACCAGGCCGGTGAGCAGCAGCGCCTGGTTTTTGACAAAGGCCAGGACATCGCTCATAAAGTCGCTGCCGCAGGCGGAAAAAACCTCACGATCCAGATGCTCCGCGCCGCACAGCACCTCGGCGCGCAGAATGGTCTTGATGTCGGAAAGCCTCATGGGCCCATCCTCCTCCCCGTTGGGAAAACTAAACTAAGGGTTCAGACGTATTGTACCACAAAACGCTGGGACTTGCAAAGGGGTTCGTTGAAATATTCACAAAGTTTTAGCATTGAACGCGTCGGTTTTAGGCAATCCGCGCAGTTGACACCGGCCCGCCGGGCCGATATAATACTCTTTAACAGAGTAAAGAACTACTCCGTTGGAACAAATTCATAGATCGACAAGGAGGCCGTCTATCATGGGAAACGAGCGCGTGTACAACTTTTCCGCAGGCCCTTCCATGCTTCCGCTGGAGGTGCTGGAGCGGGCCGGTGCCGAGATCACCAACTACCAGGGTTCCGGTATGTCCGTCATGGAGATGAGCCACCGATCTAAGGTGTTCGTCAAGATCTTCGAGGACACCAAGGCCAAGCTGCGCAGGCTGATGAATGTGCCCGAGGAGTATGAGATCCTCTTCCTCCAGGGCGGCGCCTCCACCCAGTTCTCCATGGCGCCCCTGAACCTCATCGGCAAGACCGGCAAGGCCGACTACGCCGTCACCGGCAACTTCTCCAACATCGCCTATAAGGAGGCCCAGAAATACGGCCAGATCAACCTGGCCGCCTCCTCCGCCGACAGGAACCACACCTACATCCCCCAGCAGGATCAGCTGAAGCTGGATCCCGAGGCCAGCTACTTCTACTACTGCGCCAACAACACCATCTATGGCACCGAGTGGCCCTACGTCCCCGAGACGAACGGCGTGCCCATCGTGTGCGACATGTCCTCCGACATCCTCTCCCGCCCGGTGGACGTGAGCAAGTACGGCATCATCTTCGCCGGCGCCCAGAAGAACATGGCCCCCGCCGGCCTGACCGTGGTGATCATCAGGAAGGAGCTGGCCGGCCATGAGCTGCCCTACACCCCCCTGATGATGAACTACAAGACCATGATCGACAAGGACTCCATGTACAACACCCCGCCCTGCTGGTGCATCTACATGCTGGGCCTGGTGCTGGACTGGCTGGAGTCCAAGGGCGGCATCCCGGGCATGGAGGCCATCAAGCACGCCAAGGCCCAGATGCTCTACGACGTGATCGACAGCTCCCGGCTCTTCACCTGTGCCGTGGAGCCCGGCTCCCGCTCCGACATGAACGTGGTGTTCCGCACCGGAAACGACGAGCTGGACGCCAAGTTCGTCAAGGAGAGCGTGGAGGCCGGCTTCACCAACCTGAAGGGCCACCGCTCCGTGGGCGGCATGCGGGCGTCCATCTACAATGCCATGCCCACCGAGGGTGTGGAAAAGCTGTGCGACTTCATCAAGGCGTTTGATAAGAACAATTAAATTGTAGGGGCGGATATTATCCGCCCGGCCCTTTCCGCCGGAATAGCCGGACAATGACTAGGGAGGTCATGAGGACGATGTATCGAATTAAGACGCTGAATAAAATTTCCCCCGCCGGGCTGTCCGTGCTGGATCAGACCCGCTTTACCATCAGCGGAGACGTGGAGAACGAGGACGGCATCCTGGTTCGCTCCGCCGACATGCACGACTATCAGTTCCCCGACGCCCTGCGGGCCGTGGCCCGGGCGGGCGCGGGCACCAACAACATCCCCATCGACCGCTGCTCCGAGGCGGGCATCGTGGTGTTCAACACCCCCGGCGCCAACGCCAACGCGGTGAAAGAGCTGGCGGTGTGCGCCCTGCTCCTCTCCTCCCGGAAGATCACCGAGGGCGCCGACTGGGTGCGGGCCCAGGCCGGCGGAGGCGCCGACGTGGAGAAGGTGGTGGAGAAGGGCAAGAGCCAGTTCGTGGGCCCCGAGATCTCCGGCAAGATGCTGGGCGTCATCGGCCTGGGCGCCATCGGCGTGCAGGTGGCCAACATCGCCACCAAGCTGGGCATGACCGTGTTCGGCTACGACCCCTTCCTGTCGGTGGACGGGGCGCTGGCCCTGTCCCGGCTGGTTCACCGGGCCATGGATCTGGAGACCATCTATAAAAACTGCGACTACATCACCCTCCACGTGCCCCAGACCGCCGAGACCCGCGGCATGCTCAACGAGGACGCCTTCCACATGATGAAGGGCGGCGTGCGCATCCTCAACCTGGCCCGGGGCGGCCTGGTGAACGACGACGACATGCTGGCGGCGCTGGAGTCCGGCAAGGTGGCCTGCTACGTCACCGACTTCCCCAACAACAAGATCCTCCAGGGCAAGAACGTGGTGGCCATCCCCCACCTGGGGGCCTCCACCCCCGAGAGCGAGGAGAACTGCGCCGTCATGGCGGCCCAGCAGCTCAGGGACTACCTGGAGAACGGCAACATCACCAACTCGGTGAACCTGCCCACCCTGGTGCAGCCGTGGAGCGGCGAGTGCCGCCTGTGCATCATCCACCGCAACGTGCCCGGCGCTATCGCCAGCATCACCGGCGTGCTGTCCAAGGACGGGGTCAATGTGGAGAACATGACCAACAAGTCCAAGAAGGACTACGCCTACACCGTGGTGGACGTGGGCAGCCGGGTCAGCGACGCCGTGGCAAGCGAGATCCGCGCCCTGGACGGCGTGCTGCGGGTGCGCCTGCTCAACCATTAAAAAAGGACAGACCAAACGCGGAGGAACCCCGGTTCCTCCGCGTTTTTTGCAAGGCATTGTAGGGGGGGCTTGCCCCCGCCGCCGTCCGCCGGGAAAAGATTTGTCCCGGCGCGTCAGGTTTTTGCGTTTCCGGCCGTACTGTAGGGTGAAAGGGGGCGAAGGGATGGAGGACATTCTGGATCAAAACCGGGAGGCGGAGCGGATCTTCCGGCAGTACGGCAAGCTGCTCACGGCGGTGGCGGCGGCCCAGCTCCCCGGCCGGCCCGAGGACGCGGAGGAGTGCGTCCAGGACGCGGTGTGGGCCTTTGTGGAGGGCCGGGAGAAGTGGGATCCGGAGCGGGGCAGCGAAAAGACCTGGCTGTGCCTGCTCCTGCGCAGCCGGGCCAGAGACCGCCGCCGGGCCCTGGCGTCCCGGGCGGAGGAGCCCCTGGAGGATCACGTCCACCTGACGGCGGGAGACGAGGCGGAGGGGGCGGCGGTGCGAGACGGCCTGCGCCGGGCCCTGGGGGAGCTGAGCCGGGAGGAGCGGCGGCTGTTCACCCTGCGGTTTGTGTACGGGTTGCCCTCGGCGGAGCTCGGCGGGGTGCTGGGCCTGTCCCCCAACGGGGTGGACGCCCGGGTGAGCCGCCTGCGGAGGAAGCTGAAAAGGCTGCTGGCCCGGCAGGGCCTGGGCCTGTGGGAACAGGAGGGAGACGCATGACGCATTACAACTGGGACGAGGCGCTGGGGGCGGAGGGCCTGCTGGAGCTGACAGAGGAGGCGGTGACGCCTCCCCGGCGGGGCCGGGTGCCCCTGAAACGGCTGGCCGCCCTGGCGGCCTGCGTGGGCCTGGTGCTGGGGCTGGTGAATTACCAGGCCCTGGCCGCGGGAGTACAGGAGGTCTACCGCTATTTCGCGGGCATCGGCGCCACCACGGAGGACGGGGACACCCTCTGGGTGCTGGAGGAGCCCGTCACCTGGACGGAGGGGGATTGGACTTACCAGATAGACGGTACCCTCCAGGGCGGAACGCTGAAATTGGAGATCCAGGTGGGCACCCCCCTCAGCCTGGGGCAGATGCCCTGGTATGTGACCCAGCGGCCGGGTGAGCGGTCTCTGGGCCACCGCCTGACCCTGACCGCCGGGGAAGAGGTGCTGTTCGATGAGTACCACGGAATCGTCCTTAACAGTACGCTGGACGCCTTGGAGACCAGCTATTACGGATACCGCAGGGAGCAGGGCTTCCGGACGACGGGACTTACCGTGGTCTCCTGCCGGATGACCGAGCCGCCCGCCGAAGGCTGCGTCCTGCGTATAGGAGGCAGAGTAGGCATGGCGGAGGGCTGGGAGATCCCCATCAGCCTGGTGCTGGCGGAAACGCCGCCTGTGGTGAGCCAGACCTGGACGCTGCCCGAGGGGGATATTACCATCCTGGTGGCGGAGGACGGTTCATCCCTGTCCGCGTATTTCGACAGCCTGGAGTGGCATGGCTGGCCCTTTGACATCACCTTCATCGGGGAGTCCGGGATAAACTATCCCTGCAGCAACATGTCCGGCACGTTCAATCTGGACGGCACCGAGCTGTTCGAGGCTATCAAGCCGGAACACATGGACGAGCCGGTGGCGGCGGTGCGCATCGACGGCGTGTCCGTCGCGCGGAACACCTTGGGGGATCCGGATCACCACTGGTATGAGGATCTCAACTGGATCATCGAGCTGCCCCAGTAAACGCAGAGCGCCCCCGGAGGGAAAGCCTCCGGGGGCTTTTTGGGAACGGGCGGATGATATCCGCCCCTACAGCTCTTTTGTGCTGTAAATCCGCCGGGCGATGAGCCAGGAGGCGGCGTAGGCCAGCGCGCACAGGGCGGCGGCCCCCCAGGCCAGGGCGGCGGCCGAGCCGGGGGTCAGGTCGGGCAGGGCCAGCAGGCCCTTGCGCTCCAGCAGCCACAGAACCAGCATGCCGCCGAACACCGGGAGGGTGACCGCCAGCAGGGCATAGCCGCCCGTTTTGGAGCCGAAGCGGAGGAGGATGGGCAGCAGAACCGCCTCCATCGCCAGGGCCAGCCCGGTGCAGAACAGGCAGGACAGGAGCACCTCCCCCAGGGGGTCGCCCAGCCGCCCCAGGGCGGCGCACAGGCAGATCAGCAGGGCCGCGGCGCCGCCGCCCCCGGCCGCTGTCAGCAGGGAGCACAGGTACTTTCCGTCCACGATTCCCCGAAGGCAGGCCGGGGTGGCGGCGGCGAACTCCCCCCACCGGGCGGCCTCGTCCAGACTGAAGGAGCTGAGGGGCACCATATAGGAAAAGAGCATGGCCATGCCGGACAGGATGTAGGCGTCCAGGGAGCCGGTGAGCACAAAGACCGTGAAGATCACCAGCAGAAAGGCGTAGTACCACAGCGACCGCCGCATCAGCAGCAGATCCTTGTATGCCAGTCCCCACATATCAGAACTCCTTTTTGGCGTAGACGGCCTGGGCGATGAAGTAGGAGAGGACGAAGCCGCCCACGGACAGGATGGCCAGCAGGCCGGGGATGGCGGCGACCACCCACGCCGGGGGAGCGGGGAAGGCAAAGCCGCTGTCTACAGCCAGGCCCGCCAGAGCGGTACCGCCAAAGACCACCAGGAACAGGGCCATGGAAACCATCCGAGCCTTCTCCGCCCCGAACTTCAGCAGCAGGGGGAGCACCACCGCGTTCATGAGCAGGGCGATGCCGCCGCAGGCCAGGGTGGCCAGCAGGTACTCGGCCAGGGAGCCGTCCCCCAGGCCGCCGGCCAGGGCCAGGACAACCAGCAGGACGGCCACCAGCACGGCGCTCAGCAGCACCATCAGCAGGGTGAACAGGTACTTGCCCGCCACCACCCCCCGGCGGCAGGCGGGGGAGGCCACCGCGAAGCGGTTCCAGCGGCTGATGTCGTCGGAGGTGACGGTGGTCATGGGGGTGATGATGGAGATGAGCACCACCATGCCGGCCAGCACCGAGGGGGAGAACACCCCCGCGATGCACAGGCCGCCGTAGATGACGAAGAACACCACATAGGTGCTGAGATGGCCCTTCAGGGCCAGGAAGTCCTTGTAGATCAGGCCGGTCATTTGGCATCCCCCTTTACGGTAAAGACCATGATGTCCTCCAGGGTCACCGGATCCACGGTGAGGCCGGGGTAGAAGCGGGTAAAGGCGTGCTTATCCCTTACCAGGGCCTCGCAGCCGAACTGTCCGGTGCGGACGCCCACCAGCAGGGCGGGATCCACCTGCTCCAGGTCGGAGCGGGCGCACACCAGGCGGCCGTAGGTGTCCAGCAGCTCGTCCTTGGCCCCGGACACCGCCACCTTCCCCCTGTGCAGGTAGGTCACGTAGTCCGCCACCTTCTCCAGATCGCTGGTGATGTGGCTGGACAGGAGGATGGCGTGCTCCTCGTCCTGGATGAAGTCCAAAAACTCGTCCAGAATCTCGTCCCGCACCACCGGATCCAGGCCGGAGGTGGCCTCGTCCAGGATCAGCAGCTTGGGGCGGGCGGCGAAGGCCGCCGCCAGGGACAGCTTCATCTTCATGCCCTTGGAGAAGGTCTTGACCGGCTTCTTGCCGGCAAGGCCGAATTTGTCCAGGTAGCGCTGGTAGAGGGCCATGTCCCAGTTGGGGTAGAGCTTTGCGAGAATCTTGCCCACCTGGGGGGCGGTGAGGCCGTCGTGGAAGGTGGTCTCGTCCAGCACCACCCCCACCTGGGCCTTGACGGCCTGTTCATCCCTCAGATTGTCCAGCCCCAGCACCTGGATCTCCCCGCCGTCCCGGCGGATCAGGTTGAGAATGCACTTGATGGTGGTGGACTTGCCCGCGCCGTTCTCCCCGATCAGGCCCATGATGGTGCCGCCGGGCACGGTGAAGGACACGTCGTCCAGCTTGAAGGAGCCGTAATCCTTGGTGAGATGGGACACTTCCAATGCGTTTTTCATACCGTTTCGTCTCCATATAATAGGTTGAGGGTCTCGGTGAGCTCGGAGAGGGTGAGGCCGGCGGTCTTGGCGATGTCCACCGCCTGGGAGAGATGCTCCTCCGCCCGGCGGAGGGCGTCCTCCCGCGCCAGCTCCGGGTTCTGGGGCGCCACAAAGCACCCCTTGCCCGGCACGGTGTTGATGAAGCCCTCCCGCTCCAGCTCCTCATAGGCCCGCTTGGTGGTGATGACGGAGATGCGCAGCTCCTTGGCCAGCAGCCGCATGGAGGGCAGGGCCTCGCCCTCCTTCAGCTCCCCCCGGAGGATGAGGCCCTTCATCTGCCGGGTGATCTGGTCATAGATCGGCACGCCGCCGGAATTGCTGATGATAATGTCCATGGTGCACCTTCTTGTTCTACTGTATATATCCAGCATACACAGTATGACACATACATACCCTCTTGTCAAGAGGGAAAATACGGGGTAAACTGGAGACAGAATAAGAAAGGGGCTGAGACACCCATGTATGCGCCCATTTTAGAGATTGACACCCGAAAAATCACGGAAAACGCCCGAAAGCTCCACGACTTCTGTGCCGGCCGGGGGGTGGAGCTGGCCTTTGCCACCAAGGGCTTCTCCGCCCGGCCGGAGGTGATCCGGGCGGCCCTGGCCGGCGGGATCACCCGCTTTGCCGACAGCCGGCTGAAAAACATCGCCGCCGCCAAGACCGCCATACCCGGCCTGCACTACCTGCTTATCCGCATACCCGCCATGGACGAGGCGGAGGACGTGGTGCGCTGGGCGGACTGCAGCCTCCAGAGCCAGATCGAGGTGATCCGCGCCGTGTCCGACGCCGCCCTCCGGGCGGGGAAGATCCACCCCATCATCCTGATGATCGATGTGGGCGACCTGCGGGAGGGGGTGTTCGGGATGGAGCAGCTGGACGAGATCGCCCCCCAGATCCTGGCCTGCCCCGGCGTGGAGCTGGTGGGCCTGGGCACCAACGTGGGCTGCTACGGCAGCGTGCTGCCCTCGGTAGAGAACACGAAGATCCTGGTGGAGCTGCGGGACTACCTCAACAGCAAATACGGCTTCCACATCACCACCCTGTCCGGCGGGGCCACCTGCACCCTCAAGCTGCTGGAGGACGGCCTGCTGCCCCGCGAGATCAACCACCTGCGGGTGGGGGAGGCCATTCTCTACGGGGAGGACACCACCGGCAACCGCTTCCTGGAGGGCTATCACCAGGACGCCTTCCACTTCAAGGCCCAGGTGGTGGAGCTGCGCCGCAAGCCCTCGGTGCCCATCGGCGAGCGGGGGCGGGACGGCAAGGGGGACATCCCCGAATACCCCGACCGGGGGGTGCGCCTGCGGGCCATCTGCGCCGCCGGCAAGCAGGACGTGGCCTGGGCCGCCCTCACCCCCACCCTGCCGGGGGCGGAGATGATCGGCGCCAGCTCCGACCACCTGATCGTGGACGTGGAGGACTGCGCCGGGCAGGTTCACGTGGGGGACTGGATGGACTTCCGCTGCGGCTACATGGCGGTGCTGGACGCCACCACCTCCGCCTATGTGAAGGTGCAGCTCAAATAGCAAGGACGGGCCGGCGGCCCGGAGAACCGGAAGGGAGGGAGACTGCCGATGCTGCGCATCTCGGTATGCGATGATGAACCGGAGCAGCTGGAGCGGATGGCCCGGCTGGCGGAGGCCTATCTGGCGGCGCGGCCGGAGCTGACGGGCACGGTGGCCCGGTTTGACAGCGGCCGGGCCCTGCTGGCGGCGGCGGAGGCGGGGGACGGCTTTGAGCTCTGCCTTCTGGACGTGATCATGCCGCCGCCCGACGGCATTGAGACCGGCCTGCGCCTGCGGGAGCTGGGGGAGGACGGGGAGATCATCTACCTGACCGCCTCCGACGGGTACGCCGTGGACAGCTATGACGTGAGGGCCTTTTTCTACCTGCTCAAGCCGGTGGAGCAGAAGCGGCTCTTCCGGGTGCTGGATCAGGCGGTGGACAAGCTCCGGAAGCGCCGGGAGGAGGCCGTGGTGGTGCCCACCCGCGGCGGGGCCCGGCGCGTACCCCTGGAGCGCATCCGCTATGTGGAACGGGTGGGCCGGGTCATGCGCTACTGCTGTACCGACGGCGTGGTGGACTCCCTCACCCTCCGGGGTTCCTTCCGGGAGAAGGCGGAGCCTCTGCTGGCCGACCCCCGCTTCCACCTGTGCGGGGCCAGCTTTGTGCTCAATCTCCAGCACGTGGCTGGGGTGGAGGGGCGCACCGCCCTGCTGGACGACGGGAGCCGGATCTTCCTGCCGCGGGCCGCTGCGGCGGCCTTCAAGGAGGCCTGGGGCCGGTTCTGGCTGGAGGGGCGGGGGCTATGACAAATATCTGGGTCATGCTGTACTATACGGCCCTGGGCGCCACGCTGTTCCTCCTGCTGCTGGAGCGGCGGTTCTCCCTCGGGAAGACCTGCGCCATTGTCTACGGCGTCACCCTTCTGCTGATGGTTATGGACTTCTGGATTGACCGGCTGCTGGGCTTTGACTGGCTGGTGCGGCTCTACGCCCCCCTCAACCACGTCCCCATCGCGCTGACGATGGCCTTTGTCAGCCGGAACCGGGGGTGGCACCTGGTGTTCCAGCTGCTCTCCACGGTGATGCTCGCCATGCTGCTGCAGCACGTGTCGGCCCTGGTGTTTCTCCTGTCGGGAAGGCGGAGCGGGGCCCTCCTGCTGACCTATGCCGTCCTGACGGCGCTGCTGGTGCCGTATGTCCGGTACTTCCTCCGGCCGCTGTATCTCCGGATCTTCCGCCAGCTCCGCCGGGGGTGGGGGCTCATCTGCCTGGTTCTGGCCGCGTATTATGCCATTGTCATCTACCTGGTTCCCGGCTACGCGGGGGAGACCATGTGGGCCACAATGTTCAAATCGGCCATCTCCCTGCTGATCGTCGGGTTCTTCTCGGTGGTGCTGTTCCTGTTCTCCAGCATCCAGCGGGAGACAGAGGCCCGGCACAGCGCGGAGCTGGCCGCCCTCCAGATAGCGGGGCTGCGGAGCCGGATGGACGCCGTGCGGGAGGCGGAGGAGGTGGTGCGCCTGGAGCGCCACGATCTGCGGCACCGGCTGCACACGGCGGCGGAGCTGGTGCGGCAGGGGCGGACAGGGGAGGCGCTGAACCTCATCGGCGCGGCCCAGGCCCGTCTGGAGGAGAGCCGGCCCGTCCGCTGGTGTCGCCCGCCGGTGCTGGACGCGGTCTTTTCCACCTGCTTCGGCCAGGCCGGGCGGCAGGGAATCCGGGTGGAGGCGGAGCTTACCCTGGACGAGACGCTGCCGGTGGACGAGGCGGAGCTGGCGATGGTCTTTGCCAACGCCCTGGAGAACGCCATCCACGCCTGCCAGGCCCTGCCGGAGGGGGAGCGGGTGCTCCGCTGCAAGGCCATCAGCCGGCCCGGGCTCATGCTGGAGGTAGCCAACCCCTGCGCCGGGCCGGTGGACTTTGACGGGGAGGGGCTGCCCCGCTCCGAAAAGACGGGCCACGGACTGGGAAGCCGGTCGATCCGCGCCTTCTGCCAGAAGCACGGGGCCCTGTGCCGGTTTGAGTACCGGGACGGCTGGTTTACCCTCCGGATCATCTTCTGATACAGGGGGGCGCGCCCCATTGGGCACGGCAGGATCCCGTTCCGATGCGATACGGGTATGAAAGGCCTCCCGGATGGGTATGCTTTGGCTATCCATATCAACAGGAGGGATCCCCATGTCCGTTGCCTTTGACCAGAGCCAGACCAGGCTCAACCTGATGCGGGCCTTCGCCGGCGAGAGCCAGGCCCGCAACCGCTACACCTTTGCCGCCGGGCTGGCCCGGAAGAAGAACCTCTACGTGCTGGAGAGCGTGTTTACCTTCACCGCCGGCCAGGAGAGGGCCCACGCCAAGGTGTTCTACAACCTGCTGGAGCAGGTGTCCGGCCAGTCGCTCCAGGTGGACGGCACCTACCCTGTGGAGCTGTTCCCCGACATCCTGGATCACCTGCGCTCGGCCCGGCACAACGAGTACCAGGAGTACAGCCACGACTACGCCGGCTTCGCCAGAACCGCCCAGGAGGAGGGCTTCCCGGAAATTGCCCACACCTTCTCCATGATTGCCGGCATCGAAAAGACCCACGGCGACCGCTTCGGCCGGTTTGCCGAGCTGATGGAGCAGGACAGGCTCTTTGTCTCCGACGTGGAGGTGAAGTGGATGTGCCTCAACTGCGGCCAGGTGGTGGACGCCACCATGGCTCCCGCCCTCTGCCCCGTGTGCAGGCACCCACAGGGGTTCTTCATCCGCCTGGAGATGGCCCCCTTCCAGTAAGCCGTTAAGCCGTCCGGACAAAAGGCGCCGGCCGCCCACAGGGCGGCCGGCGCCTTTTACCGGGCTTGACAGGGCAGGAAAAGCCTCATATAATAAGAATACTTATAATTAGAAATCTTATTGATGGAGGACATCCCATGGAATCCCTGCACTACTTACTGATGAAGGCCCACACCACCCTGAACCGGAAGATCGTGGCCGGGGTGGGGGAGCTGGGCCTGACCTCCGGCCAGCCCAAGGTGCTGGACTACCTGAACCGCTTCGGCGAGCGGGATCAGAAGACCATCGCGGCCTACTGTGAGATCGAGCCGGCCACGGTGGGGAGCATTTTGACCCGGATGGAGGCCGCCGGGCTGATCACCCGCCGCCAGCGGCCGGGCAACCGCCGCTCCCTCTACGTCTCCCTGACGGAGCGGGGGAGGGAGGCCGCGGCGGCCCTGGACGGGGTGTTTGCCGCCGCCGAGGAGGAGGCCACCCGGGCCATGTCCCCGGGCGAGGTGGAGGCCCTGCGGGCCGCCCTGGAGCGGTTCTGCCGCTCCGCCGGACGGGAGGTGTGAGCCGTGCGGACGAAAAAAAGCGCGGCGGAGCTGCTCCGCCGCTGGCTGTTCCTGGTGGTCAGCCTGTTTGTCATGGCCCTGGGGGTGGCCTGCTCCATCCAGGCCAATCTGGGCACCTCCCCGATCTCCAGCGTGCCCTATGCCGTCAGCCGGTTCACCCCCCTGACCGTGGGCACCGCCACCATCGCCATGCACTGTGTGTTCATCCTCATCCAGATCCTGATCCTCCGGCGGCGGTATGACCCGGTGCAGCTGCTCCAGCTGCCGGTGGCTATCGTGTTCGGCTATCTCACCGACCTGGCCGTGTGGGCGGTGGGCTTCCTCCAGCCCGCGGCCTACTGGCAGCAGTGGCTGCTCTGCCTGGCGGGCATCGCCCTGGTGGGGGTGGGCGTCAGCGGGGAGGTCACCGCCGGCGTGGTCACCCTGGCCGGCGAGGGGGTGGTGCTGGCGGTTTGCCAGGCGGCGCCGGTGAAGTTCGGCACCATGAAGGTGATCTTTGACGTGACCCTGGTGCTCACCGCCTGCGTCCTCTCCCTGCTCTTCCTGGGGCACATCGCCGGTGTGCGGGAGGGCACCGTGGCCGCCGCCCTGCTGGTGGGCCAGGCGGCCCGGCGGATGAACCGGGTGCTGGAGCCGGTGAACCGCCGGCTGCTCTCCGGGCTCAGAGACCGCTGAGGGCCTGGGCCAGGACGGCAAACAGGGGCAGCGTGGCAATGGACAGCAGGGTGGACAGGGTGATGAACTGCACCGCCGGGGCGGTGTCCCGGCCGAAGCGCTGGGCAAAGAGGCTGGTGGTGCCCGCCGTGGGCACGGCGGACAGGAGCACCAGGGCGCAGTAGAGCCCCGGCGACAGCCCCAGAGGCAGGAGCAGCAGGGCGGTGAGCAGCGGCACCACCACCAGGCGGAGGAGGGAGGCCAGGTAGAGCACAGGCTGCCGGAAGGCGGCGGGCAGGTCGGAGGCGGCCAGCTGGGCGCCGATGACCACCATGGCCAGCGGGGTGTTCAAATCCCCCAGAAAGGAGATGGCGCCGGCGATGGGGGAGGGGAAGCGCAGCCCGGTGAGGAAGAGCACCAGGCTCACCGCCAGGCCCAGCACCCCGGGGTTGAGCACCGCGTTTTTCAGGGAGAAGGCCCTCCGGCCGCCCATGAGCAGCACGCCCAGCGTCCAGCTGGTCAGGCTGAACGCCGCCAGGGAGAGCGCTCCGTAGATCAGCGCCCCGGAGCCCAGCACGGACTCCACCAGGGGCAGGCCCATAAAGCCGTTGTTGCCGTAGACCACGCCGAAGCGGAGGCTGTCCCGGGCATCGGGGGGCTGCCGCCGGAAGAAGAGCAGGGAAAAGGCCACGGTCAGGGCGTAGAGGCCCACCGCAATCCCCCCGCCCAGCAGCACCTCCCGCACCAGGGCGGGAGTGGGCTCCACCAGAAAGCTGTCAATCATGATGCAGGGGCAGACCACGTAGAGGAGCAGGAAGGACAGCTGATCCAGGGCGGCCCCGGTGAGACGGCCCAGCCGCCCCAGCACAAAGCCCACACCCATCATCAGAAACAAGGTGGCCACCTGTCCGGTGACCGTCAGAAAGCTGTCAAGCAAGCCGATCCCTCCCGATGGAACAAAATCTCTTTTATCTATCATTAAACCACAAAAACTGCCAAAAGAAAATAATTTTTCTTGCAGGCCGCCCCGCGCGCCGGTATAATAGAGGAAACGACGAAACAGAGAGAGGACGCACGATCATGGAAGTATTAGTCATTGACGGCCAGGGCGGACGCATCGGGCAGCAGCTCATCAAGGCCATCCTGTCCCGCTACCCGGAGGTGGAGCTCACCGCCATCGGCACCAACAGCCTGGCCACCTCCGCCATGCTCAAGGGGGGCGCGGCCCAGGGGGCCACGGGGGAGAACGCCCTGCTGGTGGCCTGCCGCCGGGCGGACGTGATCCTGGGGCCGCTGGGCATCGTGATCGCCGACGCCTTGATGGGGGAGATCTCCCCGGCCATGGCGGTGGCGGTGGCCCAGGCCAGGGCCAGGCGGATTCTCATCCCCCTGAACCAGTGCGACAACCTGGTGGCCGGGGTGGCGGACATGCCGGTGGGCCGCCTGCTGGACAGCGCCGTGGACGAGCTGGGCCGGGTGCTGAAGGAATTGGCTTGACAGCCCGCCGGGGGAATAGTATAATAAACCAGAATTCCGGCAGGAAGCCGGTGGGCGGGCCAGAGCCCGCGCAGCATGTCCCGGTACTGTGACATCTATGAAGACTGCATGAAGGAATACCAGGAAGGTATCGTTTTCCCAAGGAAAACGGTACCTTTTTTGTGTTCTGAGAAGGTATGACACCATGAAAACCGTCTCCCGCGCCTACGCCAACCGGCTCCGCCGGCTGGTCTACTCCGCCCTGTTCCTGGCCCTGGCCCTGCTGCTGCCCTTTCTCACCGGGCAGATCCCCCAGATCGGCTCCGCCCTGAGCCCCATGCACATCCCCGTGCTGCTGTGCGGCTTTGTCTGCGGCTGGCCCTGGGGGCTGGCGGTGGGATTCATCGCCCCGCTGCTGCGCCACCTGCTGTTCGGCATGCCCCCCATCCTCACCGCCATCGCCATGGCCTTTGAGCTGGCCGCCTACGGCGCCTTCTCCGGACTGCTCTACCGCCTTCTGCCCAAGCGCCCGGCTTACATCTACGTGTCCCTGATCGGCGCCATGGTGCTGGGCCGTGTGGTGTGGGGCTGCGTCCAGTTCGTGCTCGCCGGGCTGCAGAGCACCACCTTCCCCCTGTCCGCCTTCTGGGCCGGGGCGGTGACCTCTGCCATTCCCGGCATCATCTGCCATATCGTGCTCATCCCCATCCTGGTGATGGCGCTGCAGAGGGGAGGGGTGGTGCTCAATGGAGCCGCTGTGGACGCTCCTGTCGGCACACGGCGCGCGGCATCCCCGCATGGAGCCGTGTGACGCCGTCAAGCTGGTCTATCAGAGCGTGCTGGGCGGCGGACACCTGATCACCGACCCGGCCCAGAGCCTGGAGCGGCTGGCGGAGGAGTACGCCGCCGTGCCCCAGACCGCCGGCCCCCTGTATGAGGCGCTGGGGAACGGCGTGGTGCGGGTGCACCTGTCCCGGCTGGACGCCTGGGGGGTGGGCCTGGAGGCTCTCAACGGCTGGTTTGTCCGCTCGGCGGCGGCCTGTCCCGGCACCAGGAAGGGGCTGGAGGCGGCCCTGGAGGAGCTGATCCGGGCGGCGGAGGCCGGTCTGCTCCCCTTCTCCCCGGCGGCGCTGGCGGAGTATCTGCGGGGCTACCGGGCGGCGGGCTGCCCGCCGGTGTCCCACTCGGCGGCCTACCGGGCGGCCTATCACCCGGCCTACCGGGTGGGGCTGCGCAGCCTGCTGCCGGAGGAGCTCCGCGCCTGCGGCATATAAACCAATTCCCCCGGAACCCAACCGGTTCCGGGGGAATTTCATGCTGCGGGAAAGCGTCAGCCGCTGAACTTGTCCAGATAGCCCATAAAGAGGATGATGAGCACCACAAAGGGCAGGATGTACTTGAAGTACACCCGAAACCGGGCGGGGAAGCGGACGCCCTTGCCGGTGTCCACCTCGGCCAGGAAGTTGTCGAAGCCCCAGCCCCACTTGGAGCAGCAGAACAGCAGATAGATCACAGAGCCGATGGGCAGCAGGTTGTTGCTCACCAGGAAATCCTCCAGATCCATGAAGTTCATGCCGAAGGGGCGGACGGCGCTCCACAGGTTGTTGCCCAGCAGGCAGGGCAGGCTGAGCAGCAGGATCAGCACCAGGTTGGCCGCCACGGCCTTGCCCCGGGAGATGCCCCATTTGTCCATCCAGCAGGCCAGGATGTTCTCAAACACGGCGGTGACGGTGGACAGGGCGGCGAAGAACAGGAACACGAAGAACAGGGCGCCCCACAGCCGGCCGCCGGGCATGGAGTTGAACACGTTGGGCAGGGTGACGAAGATCAGGTTGGGCCCCTGATCCGGATTCACCCCGAAGGCGAAGGCGGAGGGGAAGATGATCAGACCGGAGGTGAAGGCCACGAAGGTGTCCAGCACGCCGATGTTGATGCACTCGCCGAAGAGCCGGCGCTCCTTGCCGATGTAGCTGCCGAAGATGGCCATGGCGCCGATGCCCAGGCTCAGGGTGAAGAAGGACTGGCCCATGGCGGCGTAGATGGCCTCGAAGAGGCGGAATTTCCCGTTGGCGTCGTACATCAGGTTGTGGAAGTTGGGCACCAGATAGAACTTCAGGCCCTCCACCGCGCCGGGCAGGGTGAGGGCCCGGACGGCCAGCACCACCAGCAGGGCCAGCAGGCAGAGCATCATGGCCTTGTTGGCCTTCTCCACGCCGTTTTTCAGGCCGCGGCTGCACACCAGCATGCCCAGCACCACCACGATCACCATGAACAGCAGCTGAATGCCCACGTCCTGGGTCTGCATGGTGGTAAAGGCCTCGCTGACCTGGGTGGTGTCCATGCCCTCAAACTGGCCGGAGGCCAGCTTGAAGAAGTAGAGCAGCAGCCAGCCGGAGATGGTGGTGTAGAACATCATCAGCAGGTAGTTGCCCGCCATGCCGAACCAGCCGTACCAGTGCCACTTGGTGCCCCTGGGCTCCAGCTGCTGGAAGGACATGGTGATGCTCTTCCGGCTGGCCCGGCCCACGGCGAACTCCATGGACATGATGGGCAGCCCCATGATCAGCAGGAACACGATGTAGATGAGCACAAAGGCCGCGCCGCCGTACTGACCCACGATATAGGGGAAGCGCCAGACGTTGCCCAGGCCGATGGCGCACCCGGCGGAGATGAGCACAAAGCCCAGCCGGGATGCAAAGGTTTCTCTCTCTTTCACGTCTCTTGTACCTCCTTGTACAGGCCGCGGAAGCGACCCACGCAACATCATAGACCATTTTCAAGACACTGTCAACGAAAACGGGGCGGAGCGGCGGGTTTTCCCGCCGCTCCGCCCCGGAAAGCCCCCGGAAAAGCCTCGCAGAGTTCGCGCGGCGACAGCCGCGCGAAGCAAATAAAAATTTGTCCGTTCTGAGGACATGCGCCTCAGAACGGACACCTCTCATGGCGGAAGGGCCGACTTTTTCGGAGAAAACGAGGCCCTTCCACCATGCAGGCCCCTCCCGGAAAAGGCCGGAGGCCTTTTCCGGGATCATAGCCAGTCGTCGATCACATCCCGCAGGGCCACCGGCGGCACCTGGTTGCGCTGGAGCAGCTCCAGCAGGCGGTCGATGCGCTCCGGCCGGACGGTGATGTTGCGCACCGACGCCTCCTCCCCGTCCGGGGCGGTCACCTTGACACCGTAGCTCTCACAGAGCATGCCCTGACCCAGCTCCAGCTCGTCCACCAGGACGTAATAGCGCAGGCCGTTTTCCAGTTCTCCGCCGGCCGCCGGGCGGTCGGGCTCCACCAATAATTCCCTCATCTTGTGTGCTGTCCCTCCTGTTGTTCTTCTTGACACCATTTTATGGTATTTTCCAGCATTTGTAAAGTATGGAAATGGCGCAAGTTTCGACAGAAGGGGACAGGGGCGGGGCTCAGCCCCGCTCCAGGGCCTCCAGCCCGGCCTCCGCCGCCTGGCTGACGGCCTCGGCAAAGGTGGGGTGGGGCCGCACCGGGCGGAGCAGCTGCTCCGCTGTCAGGCCAAGGGACACCGCCAGGGTGAGCTCGGAGATCAGATCCGTGGCCCGGCAGCAGTACAGGCAGGCCCCCAGCAGGGCGCGGGTCTCCTTGTGGAACACCAGCTTCACAAAGCCCCGCTTGCCCCCCTCGATGAGGGTGCGGGCATTGCCCCCCAGCACGCACTTGCCGGTGACCACCGGCACGCCCCCGGCCTTGGCCTGGTCGGCGGTGAGGCCCACCTGGGCCAGCTCCGGGCTGGTGTAGACGCAGGAGGGGATGGGGGCCGTCCCCCGGACGGGGGCGCGGCCCAGCAGCAGGTCGGCCACGGCTATCCCCTCGGCCTCCGCCTTGTGGGCCAGCATGGCCCCGCCGATGGCGTCCCCGATGGCGTAAATCGAGGGGATGGAGGTGCGGAAGCTCCCGTCCACCCTGACAAAGCCCCGCTCCAGCTCCGGCGCGGCCCCGTCGGCAAAGAGGCCCTCGGTGGCGGGCCGCCGGCCCGTGGCCGCCAGCACCGTGTCGGCGGAGACGGTGTGCTCCGCCCCCTTGTGGGTGAACACCACCGCCGGGCCGGGCTCGATGCGGGACACGGAGGCCCCGGTGAACACCTCCACGCCGGATTTTTTCAGTTCCATGGCCAGGCCCTGGGACAGCTCCCGATCCAGATTGGCCACCAGCCGATCCAGGGCCTCCACGATGGTGATCTGGCACCCTGCGGCGGCCCAAACGGCGGCCAGTTCCACCCCGATCACCCCGCCGCCGATGATCACCAGGCGGTTCCGGGGCGGATGTCGGCTAAGAGCTCGTCGCTGGTGACCACGCCGGGGTGTCCAGCCCGGGGATGGGGGCCGGGCGGGGACGGAGCCGGCGGCGATCAGGATATTCCGGGCCTCATAGGTCTCCCCGCCCGCCTCCACGGTGTGGGGGCCGGTGACAACCGCCCGGTGGGGGATCACCTGCACCCTGGCGGCCTGGAGCTGTTTCTCCTGGCCGGCGCGGAGGGTGGACACCACCCGCGCCGTCTCCTCCGCCAGGGCGGGCCAGTCGCACCCCGGCCCGGCGCCGTGGAGCAGGGCCTTGGTGGGCACGCACCCCCGGTTCAGGCAAGTGCCCCCCACCTCCCGGGGCTCGAACAGGGCCACGGACAGGCCGCCTTTGGCGGCCCGGAGGGCGGCGGCGCAGCCGCCGGGCCCCCCGCCGATGACAATCAGATCCCACATGGCTCAGCCCTCCGGGAAGGCATACCGCACCACCGGGCGGCGGGCGGCGGCGGTCTCGTCGGGCCGGCCGATCACCGTGGTCACCGGGGCGGCGTGGAGGGCCTCCGGGTTCTCCTTTGCCCGGCGGAGGATCTCCGCCAGCACCGCCGCCGCCTCGTCCAGGGTGTCGGGGGTCTCGGTCTCGGTGGGCTCGAACATCAGCGCCTCGTGGACGATCAGGGGGAAGTACATGGTGGGCGGGTGGATCCCCGCGTCCAGCATGGCCTTGGCCGCGTCCAGGGCGGACACGCCGGTCTCCTTCTTCAGCCCCTCCAGAGTGAGGACGAACTCGTGCATGCACAGGCCGGGGAAGGCGGCGGTGTAGCCCGCCTCCTCCAGCTTCTGTTTCAGGTAGTTGGCGTTGAGCACCGCCGTGTGGGCGGCCTCCGCGATGCCGGCGTTGCCCAGCCGCAGCAGGTAGGCCAGGGCCCGCACCACCACCAGGAAGTTGGCGTGGAAGGCCCTTACCTGGCCGATGGACTGCTCCCCGCCGTAGCCGCCCAGGGCGGAGCCGGGGAGGAAGGGGATCAGGAACTCCTTGACGCCCACCGGGCCGCTGCCCGGGCCGCCGCCGCCGTGGGGGGTGGCGAAGGTCTTGTGCAGGTTCAGGTGGCACACGTCAAAGCCCATGTCGCCGGGCCGGGCCACCCCCATGATGGCGTTCAGGTTGGCCCCGTCGTAGTACACCAGGCCACCCGCCTCGTGGACGATGGCGGTGATGTCCAGGATGTCCCGCTCGAACAGGCCCACGGTGTTGGGGTTGGTGAGCATGAGCCCCGCCGTGTCCGGGCCGCAGGCGGCTTTGAGGGCCTCCAGATCCACCAGGCCCTCCGGCGTGGAGGGGATGTTCTTCACGGTGAAGCCAGCCATGGCGGCGGAGGCCGGGTTGGTGCCGTGGGCGGAGTCGGGCACCAGGATCACGGTGCGGCCCGTGTCCCCCCGGCTGTGGTGGTAGGCCTTGATGAGCAGCAGTCCGGTGAACTCCCCGTGGGCGCCGGCGGCGGGCTGGAAGGTCATGGCGTCCATGCCGGTGACCTCGCACAGAAGATACTCCGCCTGGGTGATCACCTTCTGGCAGCCTAGGATGGTCTGGATGGGCTGGAGGGGGTGGATGCCGGTGAAGCCGGGCAGGGACGCCATCTCCTCCCCCAGCTTGGGGTTGTACTTCATGGTGCAGGAGCCCAGGGGGTAGAACCCGTCGCACACGCCGAAGGCCCGGCGGGACAGGGCCTGGTAGTGGCGGGACAGGTCGCTCTCCCCGATCTCGGGCAGCCGGGGAGGAGCCTTCCGCCGGTATTCCTCCGGCAGGGGGGCGGCGGGCACGTCCAGCGGGGGCAGGATGTCATTGCCCCGGCCGGGGCGGCTGCGTTCAAAAATCAGCTTCATTTGCCCAGCACCTCCTTCACAATGGAAACGGCCTCGTCCAGCTGCTCTTTCGTCTGCTTTTCGGTGGCGCACCACAGCAGGCCGTCCCCCAGCACCCAGCCGCCCAGGATGCCCTGCTCCTCCAGGGCGGAGAGCACCTTCCGGGGCTGGGGCAGGTCGGTGACAAACTCGTGGAAGAAGGGGCCGGGGTAGCGCAGGGACACGCCGGGAATCTGACACAGCTCCTCCGCCAGATAGTGGGCCTTGGCATGGCTCTGCTCCCCCACCTGCCGCAGACCCGACCGGCCCATGAGGGACAGGTAGATGGAGGCGGTGAGGGCGCACAGGGCCTCGTTGGAGCACACGTTGGAGGAGGCCTTCTCCCGGCGGATGTGCTGCTCTCTGGCCTGCATGGTGAGGACGAAGGCCCGCTCCCCCCTGGAGTCGGTGGTCTCCCCCACGATGCGGCCGGGCAGCCTGCGCATGAGGGGCTGAGCGGCGGCCATAAAGCCCAGGTAGGGGCCGCCCCAGGCCAGGGGCAGGCCCAGGGGCTGGCCCTCCCCCACGGCGATGTCCGCCCCGCAGGCGCCGGGGGACTCCAGCACGCCCAGGGTGGCGGGGTTGACCCCGGCGATCAGCTTGGCCCCGGCGGCGTGGGCCGCCTCGGCAAAGCCCCGGAGATCCTCCAGCTGGCCGAAGAAGTTGGGGTGCTGGATGTAGACGCAGGCGGTGGCGTCGTCCAGCAGCCCGGTGAGATCGGTGACGCCGTCCTTCACCGGGGCCAGCACCACCTCTGTGCCGGAGCCGAAGCAGTAGGTCTGAATGGTGGCGATCACGTCCGGGTGGGCAGCGGCGGCGATCACGGCGCGGGTGCGCTTGCGCTCTTTGCACATAGCCACCGCCTCCGCCGCGGCGGAGGCCCCGTCGTACACCGAGGCGTTGGCCGCGTCCAGGCCGGTGAGCTCACAGATCATGGTCTGGAATTCGAAGATGGACTGGAGCACCCCCTGGCTGATCTCCGCCTGATAGGGGGTGTAGGCGGTGACAAAGGCCTCCTTGGCGGCGATCCGGCTGACGGCGGCGGGGATGTAGTGGTCGTAGGCCCCGGCCCCCCGGAGGATGGTGCGGAAGCGGACGTTCTGCTCCGCCAGACCCTCCAGGATGCGGCGCACCTCCAGCTCCGACTTGGGCTCCGGCATGTGCAGGGGCTCCTTCAGATATACGGAATCGGGCACGTCCCGGTACAGCCCCGTCGGGCCGTCCAGGCCCAGGGCGGCGTACTGGGCGGCCCGCTCCGCCTCAGCGGCGGGCAGATAGCCTCCCATGTCAGCCCTCCTCCCCGGCGCAGTGGGCCTCGTAGGCCGCCGCGTCCAGCAGCTCCTCCTCGTCGGAAACCTCCTCCACCTGAACCAGCCAGGCCCCGTAGGGATCCTCGTTTACCAGGGCGGGATTGTCCAGCAGCTCCTCGTTGACCGCCTTTACCACGCCGGACACAGGGGAGATCACGTCGGACACGGCCTTCACCGACTCCACGTCGCCCAGGGCCTCTCCGGCGGTCAGCGGATCCCCCTCCTGGGGCAGGTTGACAAAGACGATGTCGCCCAGGGCGTGCTGGGCGAAGTCGGTGAGGCCCACGGTATAGATCCCGTCCTCCTCCTTCAGCCACTCGTGGGACTTGGTGTAGCGCAGCTCATCAGGGATGTTCATAGTGATAACCTCCAGCCATTGATTTTTTTGAAAATTGAGAATTGAGAATTGAAAATTATGGGGTACGGGGCATACAGCGGAAGATCCGCCGGCCTTGGATCTGCCAGAGAACCGGAAATATGCAGAGGGGAAGGCTCTGCTGAATTATCAATTATCCATTGTCAATTATCCATTCCTCTTGTAGAACGGGGTCTTGACCACCTCGGCCTCCACCCGGCGGCCCCGCACGTCCACCTGGAGGGCGGTGCCCGGCTCCTTGTAATCGGCGTCCACCAGGGCCATGGCCACGGCACAGCCCAGCCAGGGACAGTGGGTGCCCGAGGTGACCACGCCGATCTGCCGCTCCCCGTCGTACACCGGGCACTCCTCCCGGGCGATGCCCCGGCCGGTCATCTTCAGGCCCACCCGGCGGCGGCGTACCGGCCGGGCCTGCTCCAGGGCCGCCTTGCCGATGAAGCCGTCCTTGTCCAGCTTAACGAAGATGCCCAGGCCCGCCTCGTAGGGGTTGATCTCCGGGGACAGCTCGTGTCCGTAGAGGGGCATGGCGGCCTCCAGCCGCAGGGTGTCCCGGGCCCCCAGGCCGCAGGGCACGGCCCCGGCGGCGATCAGGGCGTCCCACAGGGCGGGGGCGTCGCCGGGGGCGCAGTAGAGCTCAAACCCGTCCTCCCCGGTGTACCCGGTGCGGGACACCAGGCAGGGCCGCCCATCCACCGTGCCGCGGAGCACGGCGGTGTAGTTCTTCTCCGGGATGTCCCCCGTCAGGGTGCGGAGGATGGACTCTGCCTCCGGCCCCTGGAGGGCCAGCTGGGCCACCTGGTCGGAGATGTCCTCCATGGCGCAGTCGCCGGTCAGATGGGCGCGGATCCAGCCGGCGTCCTTGTCCCTGTTGGCGGCGTTGACCACGATCAGATAGGCCGTGTCCGAGCACCTGTAGACGATCAGATCGTCCACCACGCCCCCGTCCTCGTAGCACATGGGGGAGTACCGGGCCTGGCCGTCCGCCATGCCGGAGAAGTCGTTGGTCATCAGGTTGTTCACGTTGACCAGGGCGTCGGCGCCCCGCAGCACCAGCTCCCCCATGTGGCTCACGTCGAACAGCCCGCAGGCGGAGCGCACCGCCCTGTGCTCGGCGATCACGCCGCTGTACTGCACCGGCAGCAGCCACCCGGCGAAGGGGACGATCTTCCCTCCCGCCGCCGTGTGGCGGTCGTAGAGGGGGGTCTTGCGTCCTTCCATTTCCATTCCCTCCTTCTGATTTTGGACAGCAAAAAAGCGCATGGCAATTCTGCCATGCGCCTCTGTTGGGTTGCCTGAGAGTTTTGCCCCCGTCGGCGCGGACTGCCGTCCGCTTTCCAGAGTCCCGTCCGGGGCCGATCCTTCTGCCTGAGAGATCCCTGCGCTTGCCCCTTCGGCGGCGGTTTCCCGCCCTCTCTCGGCCCCATCATCCGGCGGTATGAAGTTGATGCCATATTTTACACTCATCAGTATACGGGCCCACAGGGGAAAAGTCAACCACATTTTTGGCGGATCCGGACAATTGACAGGCGGGGGATTTCCTGCTATATTATTTGCATACAAATCATTTGGATACAAATAGTCTGAGGAGGACAGAGGATGGATACCAGCTTTCACTACCTGCTGCTGGCCGCCCAGGGCATGTTCCAGCGCAGGATCCTGGCCCGGCTGGCCGGCTCCGGCCTGACGGCGGGGCAGCCCAAGGTGCTCAACTACCTGGGCCTTCATAACGGCAGCGTGCAGAAAAACATCGCCCTGGGGTGCCAGATCGACCCGGCCACCCTCACCGGCCTGCTGGGCCGGATGGAGGAGAAGGGCCTGGTGGAGCGCCGGGCCGAGGGGGGCGACCGCCGCGCCCTCCACGTCTACCTGACGGACTTCGGCTGGGAGAAGCAGCGGGAGGTGCTGCGGGTGCTGGAGGCGTGCGACCGGGAGATGCTCTCCGGCCTGGACGAGGCCGAGGGCGCGGCCCTGCTGCGGGGCCTGCGCCATGTGTGCGAGCATCTGGCGGAGAACAGGGAGGCGCTGCAATGAACAGAGGAGAGCTGATACGCCGGTATCTCTTTTTCACCGCGGGGCTGTTCGTCAACGCCCTGGGAGTCAGCCTGATCACCAAGGCCAGACTGGGCACGTCCCCGATTACCAGCATCCCCTACGTGCTGGACATCGGCTTTGCGCCCACCCTGGGCATGTTTACCCTGGTGTTCAACCTGCTGCTGGTGGCGCTCCAGCTGGGGATCCTCCGCCGGCGGTTTCCCCGGCATTTCTGGCTGGAGATCCCCGTGACCCTGGGCTTCTCCTGCTTCATCGACCTGACCATGTCCATGCTCACCGCCTACAGTCCCCAGGGCTACCCCCTCCAGGTGCTGTCCCTGCTCCTGGGCTGCCTGGTGCTGGGCTTCGGCGTTTTTATGGAGATGGCCGCCGGGGTAGTGATGCTCCCCGGCGAGTGTACCGTCAGCGCCATCTCCACCACCTGGCACACCGACTTCGGCAAGACCAAGGTGGCGGTGGACGTGACCATGGCGGTGACGGCGGCGGTGCTCGGCCTGCTGCTCTACCACCGGCTGGCCGGCGTGCGGGAGGGCACCATTCTCTCCGCCCTCCTGGTGGGGATGATCGCCCGGACGTTCCACAGCCGCCTCAATGGAGGCATACAGCACGTTTTGGAGCACCGGGACGGCTCCGGCGCCTCAGAGGGACAGGCCGCGTAAAGGGGCGGAAAGGCCCCGCGCGCCCGCACAGAAGCGGGTGCGCGGGGCCTTTTTTCACGGCGTGCAGCCCTGACGGGCCTCCGGCGCGGCGGGCAGGGGGACGCGCTCCGCCCAGGGCCGCACCAGACCCAGCACCTCAGCGGCGGCGCACAGCTTGTCCACCGTGCTCACCACCGCCGACTCCAGACAGTGATAGAATTTGGTGGGCGTGTAGGGGAACATGTGTGTGGCGATGATGTCCGCCTCCTTCCACGTCAGGGGGAAGCGGGCCCGGGCGTTGGCCAGGGCGATGGCGGGATGCTCGGTGCCGTGGCGGACGCCGGGGTGGGTGGACTTCTCCCGCCAGTTGTAGAGGTAGAGGTCGTGGAGCAGGCCGCCCCGGGCCGCCGCCCGCTCATCCAGCCCCAGGGCGCGGCAGATGCGCCAGCTGATGCGGCTGACCAGCACACTGTGGTCGAAGCAGCTCACCCCGGCCCGGTGCTGGGGCAGCAGGCGCATGGCCTGCACGGCGCCGTCGGCCAGCAGCTCGGACACGCAGTCCCAGTATTCCCTCTCGTTTGGATGCTTCCGCATGGCAATGGACTCCTTCCCCCGGGCGTTCCGGTTTCTGTCTACCAGTATACCGCCCGGGACGAAAGAGTCCATGGAGAGAAGTTTAGGATTTGGTAAAGTTTTTTTAAGAAAAGGGGAAGGACTCAGGCCAGAAAGCCCTCCACGGCCCGGACGGCCTGGGTGAGAAAGTCACCCTCCATATCCAGCCACAGCACGTCCCTGTCCTTTTTGAACCACACCATCTGCCGCTTGGCAAAGCGCTTGATGGCCCGGCCCAGCTCGTCCTTCAGGCCGTCCAGGGTGGTGATCTGCCCGGTGAGGTAGCGCAGGATGTAGCGGTACTCCAGCCCCAGCCCCTCCAGGAACTCGTCGGTGGCCCCATTGGCCCGGAGGTCTGCCACCTCGTCGAGCATCCCGGCGTCGATGCGGGCCTGGAGGCGGGCGTCAATGCGGCGGCACACCGCCTCCCGGGGGAAGGTCACCCCAAGCAGCAGGCAGTCATACCGGGGCCGCGGCGGCGGGCTCTCCCACCGGCCGGACAGGGCCTTCTCCACCGAGCGCATGAGGCGGTGGCGGTTGCTCTCCTCCCCGCCGGTGAGGGTGACGCCGGTTTTCTCCCGCAGCAGGGCGTACAGCTCCTCCGTGGTTTTCCCCTCCAGCTCCGCCCGGAGGGCGGGGTCGGGCCGGGCGTCGGTGAAGGTGAAGCCCTCGGTCACCGCCCGGACATACAGCCCGGTGCCCCCCACCAGGAAGGGGCGCCTGCCCCGGGCGAGGATATCGTCGATGGCGGCGTAGGCCCCGGCCTGGAAGTCGGCCACCGAGTAGGGCTGATTGGGCTCCACCACGTCCAGCATGTGGTGGGGGACGCCCTCCATCTCCTCCTCGGTCACCTTGCCGGTGCCCAGATCCAGGCCCTTGTACACCTGCCGGGAGTCGGCGGAGACGATCTCCCCGTCAAACCTCCTGGCCAGCTCCACCCCCAGGCCGCTCTTGCCGCAGGCGGTGGTGCCCAGCACCACAATCAGCTTGGGCAGAGACATGGGCGGCACCTCCTTTCTTCGTCTGTGCTGATGATCTTACCATAAAACCGCCGCCGGGACAACCCGGCGGCAAAAAAGTGGGCGGCGGGAAACTCCCGCCGCCCGGTTCAGATGGCTTGAGGGCTGATGGCTCAGCCGGCGCTGCCGCTGCCGGCGCCCGCCTCGTCGGCGGTGAGGGTCAGCACGCCGTCGGCCTCGGCGGCGCTGATGCCCAGCAGGGTGTTGATGCCGTCGGCGGAGACATAGTAGTTCCCGCCGATCAGCAGGGCGGAGACCTCCACCGGCGCGCCGTCCACGGTGACGGTCAGGTCGGCGTAGTCAATGGCGGTTCCGTCGGCACGGGCGGGCAGGGGCTCGGCGGTGTACTCGCCGCCCTTGGTGATGACCACGCCGCCGTTCCACTCCACGTTGAAGGCGGCCGTGGTGCCCTGGAAGGCGGCGGCCAGATCACGCAGGCGGTAGAAGGTGGTGTCTCCCAGGCCGCTGCTCACCGCGCTGTCGGCGGAGCAGAGCAGGCCGTTGACGATGACGTTGTTGGCCTCGTTGAGGTTGATGCTCTTGTTGTAGGGGGTGGCCAGCTCGCCGGAGTTGACCTTCTCGATGTAAGCGGCACGCTCCGGGTTGTCCAGCTGGAGATCCACGCCGGTGATCTTCCAGTTGTTGTCCACCACGGGCTCCAGGGGGTCGTGCTCGGCCAGGTAGGCCACCAGCATGTCGCGGACGGAGGCGGAGGACTCCCACGTCTTCTCGCCGGAGATGATGCCCTCGTTCTTCAGGCCGGTGTAGCGGTAGTCGTTGACGCACAGGGTGAGGGGCATGTCGTCGGTGAGGGGCTGCCCCTGGAAGGTCACGTTCTCAATGCGCTGACCGGCGGGCTTGGACAGGTTGACCTCATAGTTCAGGCCGATGAAGTGGTCGTGGAGATAGCCGGCCTTGTCGGGGTTGAAGGAGATGTTGATGTCCCCGGGCTGCCACTGGTTCCAGCACTCGGCGGCCCACTCCATGTAGGCCTTCATCTCGGCGCCGGTGACCTCCACGGTGTAGAGCACGTTGGGGTACTTGTAGATGTCGAACATGTTGCCGTAGTTCAGCGGACCGGCCTTCAGATCGCTGGTGTCCTTGAACAGGGCCACGGCGGTGACGTCGGCGCCGGAGTTCTCCAGCTGGACGGTGCCGATCAGGTCGATGACGGCGGTGTCCTGGATGCGGCCGGCGGGGATGCCGGCGATCTCGTTGGCGGGCTGGAAGTCGGCGGCGGCATGGCCCAGCACGTTGTCCTGGATGAAGGACACGGTCTTGTCCTGGGCGTCCTTGACGGCGGCCACGTCGCGCAGGCCCTGGTCGGGCTCGATGCCCTCCATGGAGACGGTCTCCACGGTGGCGGAGGTGATCTCCTTGTTGGCGTCCAGGGTCAGGTCATAGCGCACCACCTCGCCGGCGTTGTTGGCGGTCTCGCCCACGGGGATGGTGTCGTTGTTCACATAAGTGGTGTGGGTGTGGCCCAGCTGGAGGATGTCCACCTCGGGGCACTGCTCCAGGATGGTCTTGCCGGCGTCGGAGCCGTCGGTGGAGTACTCGGCCTCCAGACCGGCGTGGGCACAGACCATGATGACGTCGGCGCTGTCGCCGATGGCGTCGATGCACTCGTTCACCGCGTCGGCCAGGGGCTCAAAGGTCAGCTCCTCCACGCCCTGCTTGGTGCCGTCCCAGCGGGGGATGTTGGGGGTGTCCACGCCGATGACGGCCACCTTGACGCCGCCCCGCTCCACAATGGTGTAGCCCGCGCCGGTGAAATAGCTGCCGTCGGCGTTCTTGATGTTGGCCGCCAGCACCGGCATCTCGGCCTGAGCCAGGATGGATTTCAGGGTGTCAACGCCGAAGTTGAACTCGTGGTTGCCCAGTGTCCAGGCGTCGTAGCCCATGTAGTTCATGGCGGCGGGCACCGGGTGGTTCGCGGTGTCCTTGGAGTAGAGATCGTCGGTCATGATGGTGCCCTGGATGGTGTCGCCGGTGTCCACCAGGATGGTGTTGGGGTTCTCCGCACGCACCTGGTTGACATAGGTGGAGATGCGGGCCAGGCCGTCATCGGTGCTCTCGGCCATGTCCTCGTAGGAGTACCCCCAGACGTTGCCGTGGGTATCCGAGGTGCCGATGATGGTGATGTGGGTCTCCCCCTCCGCCGCCAGGGCGGCGGGTGCCAGAGAGAGCACCAGTGCCGCGGACAACACGGCAGAGAGGAGTTTGCTGAGTCGTTTCTGCTTCATGGTTTGCGCTCCTTTCCATCTTTCCCGGGGGGAGACTTGTCCGGCCTCCCCCAACACAGGAATTATACCATTCTGCCATTTTGTTGTCGATAGTTTTTGTGAAAAACGCACAAATTTATCTCCTGGCGATTTCACGGCTTGAAAGGAGGGCGAACCGCCTCCCAACAGAAAAAGGGCCCGGCGGCAGCTGCCGCCGGGCTCCTCTTTTGTGTACACGATGAAACCGGAATGGCGGGAAGAGGGCCTTACTCGGCGCTCTCCGCCTCAGGCGCGGTGCTCTCCTGGGGAGCGGGGGACTCCTCAGCCGGGGCGGGCTTCTCCTGCACGGTGGCGTCGGTGCCCAGCAGGGCGTTGAAGGACTCCACGGTCAGGTAGTAGTGGCCGTCCACGGCGATGGCGGGCACGGTCTGCTCCTGGCCGTCCACAGACACGGTGATGTCCGCCGGGGCCTGATTCCGGTCGGCGGCGGAGATGTCCGCGGGCACCTCCAGCACATCGCCGTCATAGGCCGCGCCGGTGGTGACCACCACCTGGCCGTCGACCCAGTCCACGTTGAACTGGTGCTCAGAGCCGGTGAAGATGTAAGCCAGATCCCGGATCCGGAAGTAGGGGCTGCCGTCGGTGCCCACAAAGGAGGCGGCGGTGCCGCTCTTGTCCAGGTCGGTGACGTATACGTTGCCGTCACCCCAGTTGGGGGTGGTGGCCTCCGGCTCCGCGGTGGCCTCGGGCTCTGCCGCCAGGGCGGCGGGGGCCAGGGAGAGCACCAGGGCCGCAGACAGCACGCCGGAGAGAATCCTGCCCATTCGATTGTTTCCCATGATAGAAGCTCCTTTCCTGCCGGCAGATGGGGCTGGGGGCGTCCTCCGCCGGACAGGGTCATTATAGCACGGAAGGCGGGAACTGTCGACCGGATTTTCAGGAAAAGGCATGGTGCCCCTACCTTATATAATATAGAAAAGACGGAAGACAGCCGAATGTCAGAAACAGAAGCACGCAGGCGCCGGGCTTTTGCCCGGCGCCTGCGCGCTTGAAAGAAAAAGAGGAGAGAGGAAGAAAGCAGAATTACTTGCCCAGACGGCGAACCAGCTCCTTGGAGCAGAAGGTGGCCACGTCGTCGGCATAGGTGCCCGCGCCGAAGCCGGCATCGTAGCCCAGCTCCTTGGCCAGAGCGTGGGTGATGCGGGCGCCGCCGCAGCAGAAGATGTACTTGTCGCGGACGCCCTCGGCCTCGGCCAGCTCGATGAGCTCGGTCAGGTTCTTGATGTGGACGTCCTTCTGGGTGACGGTCTGGGAGACCAGCACCACGTCGGCGTTGACCTCGGCGGCCTTGCGGAGGAACTCCTCGTTGGGCACCTGGGAACCCAGGTTGTAGGCCTCCACCATCTCGTAGCGCTCCAGGCCGTAGTGGCCGGCGAAGCCCTTGCGGTTCATGATGGCGTCGATGCCCACGGTGTGGGCGTCGGTACCGGTGGAGGCGCCCACGACCACCATCTTGCGGCCCAGGTGCTCCTTCAGGTACTCGTCGTTCTCGTGCATGTCCATGGTCTCGTCGGTGACGGTCTGCACCACGATCTCATTGTAGTTGATGGTGTGGGTCAGAGAGCCGTAGACCACATAGAAGGTGAAGTTCTCGTCCAGCTTCTGGCGCAGGGCCACGTTGGGGTCGGCCAGGCCCATCTTCTGGGCGATGAGCACGGCAGCGGCCGCGCCGCGGTCGTCGTCCTTCACCGGCAGGGTGAAGGAGGTCTGAACCTTGCCGTCGTTCATGGTGTCGCCGTAGGGCTTGATGCGGGTCAGGTCCAGGGTGGTGTCAAGATCCTTGTCGCGAATTTGATACAGTCCGGAGCTCATTTGCCGGCACCCCCTTTCATCATGGGCGCAAGGAAGGGGTTGAAGTACCCGGGCGCCTTGGTCACGACGCCGTCCAGGCCCTTGCCGCCGTCACGGGGACGCTTGATGTCGGCGAAGATGCCCCGCTCCAGGGTCTCGAAGATGCCCAGCTGCTCGATCTGGCCCAGCAGGTCGGTGGCCTTCTTCAGCACGTCGTTGGCACGAGTCTGCATGATGCCGCCTTCCTTGAAGGTGATCTCGCTGCCCAGGTCGTGCATGGTGCGGAAGATGTACTGGGCGTTCTGGATGGCCAGGAACCGGTCGGACAGGAAGGGGGTGTGAATGGCCTCGGTCATCATGCCCAGCAGGTGGATCTTCTGGCCGGTGAGGGCGGTGACCATGTTGAACAGGGCGTCCTGTACGTGGCCGCGGAAGATGTTGCCGGTCATGAACTTCGTGGGAGGCATGTACTTCAGGGGCGCCTTGGGGAAGATCTCCCGGGCCATCTCGGCCTGGGCCAGCTCGTACAGGAAGCCGTTCTCCACATCGGGGTCGATCTCGAAGGCGTGGCCCAGACCCATCTGCTCCTCGGGCAGGCCGGCGCGGAGGGCGAAGGCCTCGTTGAGGAACTGGGAGGCGGTAACGGTGTGGGCCTCCTCCACCGCGTCGGCGGTGGTCAGGTAGTTGTCCTCGCCGGTGTTGATGACCACGCCGGCATAGGCGTTGATGGCGCGGGAGAAGGACTGGTCGATCAGGGTGCGCTGCATGTTGATGTCGCGGAACAGGATGCCATACAGGGCGTCGTTGAGCATCACGTCCAGGCCCTCGAAGGCGCCCATGGCGGCGATCTCGGGCATGCACAGGCCGGAGCAGTAGTTGCACACGCGGATGTAGCGGCCCAGCTCCTCGCCCACCTTGTCCATGGCCTCACGCATCAGGCGGAAGTTCTCCTGGGTGGCGTAGGTGCCGCCGAAGCCCTCGGTGGTGGCGCCGTAGGGCACGTAGTCCAGCAGGGACTGGCCGGTGGTGCGGATAACGGCGATGACGTCGGCGCCCTGTCGGGCGGCGGCGGTGGCCTGCACCACGTCCTCATAGATGTTGCCGGTGGCCACGATCAGGTAGATCCAGGGGCCGGTCTTCTCACCGCCGTGGGCGGCGATGAAGTCCTCGCGGCGCTTGCGGCGGGCGGCGATCTTGCTCAGGCTCTTCTCCACGATGGGGGCCAGGGCGGCGTGGATCTCGGCCTCGCCGTGGGTGGGCAGGGCGGTGAGATCCAGCTTGTCGGCGGCCACATCCTCGGCGATGGCCTGGGGATCCTTGCCGGTCTCCACCATGGCGTTGCCGATCCAGAAGGCGGCGCCCTGGGACAGGGCGTTCTTGTCCATCAGGTGATCCACTACCACGTTGGGCAGGGGAACGTCCTGGGCGTCCACGCCGTCGATGCCGAGCAGGCGGCAGATGGTGCGCTCTACGGTGGAGGTGGTGCGCTCATCAATAAAGCGCTGGGTGTCATCGGCCACGCGGGAGGCGTGGGCACGGGCCTGCTCCACCAGCTTAAAATCAAGGTTGAGCTTAGATTCCAACGTATATCACTTCCATTCTCAGGTTAGGTGAAAAAGAGGGGGGAGCGGACCGCCGCCAACGCGACGGCCCGCTCATGAGAGAGGAGGTCGGATTATTCCTCGTGGTGGGAGCGCTTATGACGCTCCAGGTTGGCGGGCTCCATGGACAGCGCCTGACCGCGCTCCAGGCCGGCCACGCCCATGAGCTCCTTCTTCTTCTTGCCGGTGCAGTAGTCGCACTGGCAGTCGGTGTAGTGCTCGGGCTCGGTGTAGGTGGTGATAACGCCCTCGTAGTTGCGCAGGATGACCTTGTGCGGGGTCTGGGAGATGACGTACTGGGGCATAACGGGGGTCTTGCCGCCGCCGCCCGGGGCGTCCACCACGAAGGTGGGCACGCAGAAGCCGGAGGTGTGGCCGCGCAGAGCCTCGATGATCTCGATGCCCTTGCTGACGGGAGTACGGAAGTGCTCCAGGCCCATGGACAGGTCGCACTGATAGATGTAGTAGGGACGCACGCGGATGCGAACCAGCTCGTTGACCAGCTTCTTCATGGTGTAGACGCAGTCATTGATGCCGGCCAGCAGCACGCTCTGGTTGCCCAGCGGGATACCGGCGTCGGCCAGCATGGCGCAGGCCTTGGCGGACTCGGGGGTGATCTCGTTGGGGTGGTTGAAGTGGGTGTTCAGCCAGATGGGGTGATACTTCTTCAGCATGTTGCACAGCTCGGGAGTGATGCGCTGAGGCAGCACCACGGGGGTGCGGGAGCCGATGCGGACGATCTCCACGTGGGGGATCTCACGCAGCTTGGCGATGATGTACTCCAGGCGCTCGTCGCTCACCAGCAGGGCGTCGCCGCCGGACAGCAGCACGTCGCGGATCTGGGGAGTGTTGCGGATGTACTCGATGGCCTGATCCACCTGATCCACGGGCAGGCCGGCGTCGTGCTGGCCGGCGAAGCGGCGGCGGGTGCAGTGACGGCAGTACATGGAGCACTGGTCAGTGATCAGCAGCAGGCAGCGGTCGGGATAGCGGTGGGTCAGACCGGGAGCGGGGGAGTCCTCATCCTCGTGCAGGGGATCCAGCAGATCGGAGTCGGCCTGATGCAGCTCCTTGGCGGTGGGGATGGCCTGCAGACGGACGGGATCATGGGGATCACCGGGCTGGATCAGGGACAGGTAGTAGGGGGTGATGGCCATGCGCAGGGTGCCCAGGCAGGCCTTGACGCCTTCCTCTTCCTCGGGGGTCAGCTCGATGTACTTCTTCAGATCTTCCAGAGTCTCGATACGGTTCTTGACCTGCCAGTGCCAGTCATTCCACTCCTCATCGGTCACGTTGGGGAACAGGATCTTACGGCGGGACTCTACCATAACAAGGTCATCCTTTCTAAATCAGATTTGGGGAGACATTAGAAGCCACAGACACGGAACCGGCCGCGGGGACGGCGGGGAAGGGTTGGGGAGGAGGAATTCCCAGCCGCCCGGCGGTGATGCCGCCGCTGCGGGAATGTCACATAAGAAATGATTGTGGATGGTACGTATAAAAGCCTCGCAGAGTTTGTGCCCGCAGGGCACAAATCAAGTAGGATTTCGTTTTTGACCGCGACATGTGCGTGGTCAAAAACACTTCTCAGACCGCAAGTGTGAGTTTTGTCCGCCTTAGCGGGCAAAACTTGCGCGCGGCGGGCTGCAATCTCTCGAAAAAGCGGCTCCACCGCTTTTTCGATTACAGGTACTTCTTCTCGAAGTACTCCTTCAGCTGGGGATTCTCGCGGAGCGCCCCACGCAATGTGCCATTGCGCGGGGGCCCCGGATATGACTTCCTCGGGCAAGTGAATTGCCCCTGCGGCAAGGTTTTGCTTCGCAAAACGCTTGGACGCGCCAGAGGGCGCGGCGCGCTCACGCGCGGGCCGAGCTGGGGAAGTCGGGCAGTTGCCTTACAGGTACTTCTTCTCGAAGTACTCCTTCAGCTGGGGATTCTCGCGGAGCTCGGCCAGGGTGATGGCGGCGTGATCCTTGGTGTAGCCGTTGCCGATGACCATGGTGACGTCCTTGCCGCAGCCCTCGGCGCCCAGCGCCGCCTTGGCGAAGTCGGTGGCCATGGAGAAGCAGTACACGGTGCCGTTGTCGCGGACGGGCAGGATGGCGCTCATCTCGCAGGCGGGCACGTTGACGATCAGGATGGAGATGTCGTACTCCTTACCGCCGTTGGCGGCCAGGGACTTCTCCAGCACGTCCACAGGCTCGGTGGCGGAGCCCACGATGGCGTGGTGGCACAGGTTCATGCTCTTGAGCAGGTCGGCGTCCTCCTGGCAGATGACCAGGGCCACCACGTTGCCGGTGGGGCCGACGCGCTTCATGGCCTCGTAGCAGCACATCATGCCGCCCTTGCCGGCGCCGCCCAGGATCAGCACGGAGTCGCCGGGCTTGACCAGCTTGGCGGTCTGGGCGGGAGCGCCGGCCACGTCCAGGGCGGCCAGGGCCAGCTCCTCGCTCATGTCGTCGGGCAGCTTGGCATACAGGCCGGACTCAAACAGGATGGCCTGGGCGTCCACGTCCACGCGGTCGATCTCGGGGTGGATGGCCTTGATCTTGTTGATCTTCAGGGGGGTCAGGGACAGGGACACCAGGGAGGCGATCTTGTCGCCCACCTTCAGGTCGATCTTGCCCTGGAGATCCTCGCCGATGGCCTTGACGGTGCCGATGAACATGCCGCCGGAGCCGGTGACGGGGTTCTGCATCTTGCCGCGCTCGTTCACGATGTCCAGAATCATCTGCTCGGTACGGGCCAGATCCTTCTCGCAGGCCTCGTAGATCTGGGTGAAGGAGGCGGAGTCAATGTTCAGCGCGGACACATCGCACAGGATCTCGTTGGAGTAGATCTCGTCCATGTTGTTGTCGATCTTCTTGGCAGCCTGGGTCAGCAGGCCCTTGGGCTCAATCACGCGATGGGTGCCGTACTTGTTGCCTTTCTTCTGCATAGCAAGTTCCTCCTGTTTCGTTCTTTTTGGTTCGGTTGGGGAGATTTGGGGTCTTTTCGATATATGGTTGGGGAGATTGGAACAACTAGGTTATGCCAGGGACAGGATCTTGCGGGCCTCCTCGGGGGTGGCGATCTCACGGCCCAGCTCGTGGGCGATGCGGGCCACCTTGGCCACCAGCTCGCCGTTGGAGGCGGCCTTCTGGCCCTTGCCCAGGTAGATATTGTCCTCAAAGCCCACCCGGACGTTGCCGCCCATGGCGATGGCGATGGCGGCCAGCGGGAAGGCGCTGCGGCCGATGCCGGTGGCAGTCCAGGTGGAGCCGGCGGGCAGCTGCCGCACTAAGTAGTCCAGGTTGCCGGCGGTGGCGGGGGTGCAGCCGGACACGCCCAGCACGAAGTTGAACTGCATGGGGCCGCCGGGAACCTCGCCGCGCTTGGCCATGGTGAGGATGGTGTCCAGGTGGCCGATCTCGAAGCACTCATACTCGGGCTTGATGTGGTTCTCGATCATGCGCTTGCCGAAGGCCCGCATGGTGGGCATGTCGTTGACGAAGATATCGTCGCCGAAGTTGCAGGTGCCGCAGTCCAGGGTGGCCATCTCGGGGAAGAGCTCGGTGGGCTGGAGCCGCTCCTCGGGGGTCATGCCGGTGGCGCCGCCGGTGGAGGGGATCAGGATCACGCCGGGGCAGGCCTCCTTGATGGCGTCCAGGATCACCCGGAACCGCTCGCGATCCTGGGTGGGGGTGCCGTCGTCCCAGCGGACATGCACGTGGATGACCGCCGCGCCCGCGTCAAACGCGCTCTTGGCCTCGCGAACCATCTCCTCCACGGTGTAGGGCACCGCGGGGTTGTTTTCCTTGGTGACCTCTGCGCCGCAGATGGCCGCGGTAATGATGAGCTTTTCCATAACACGCCTCCTCGTAAAAATAACGCCACCCCGTCCGCCAAGAGAATAACATCCACCCCAAGGGAACGTGATAGCGCTTCATGCACAAAAAAACACTACTTGCATCTGCGGACACCTTCCGGCCTCCGATCAGACACAAATAGCGCTTCATGTTACTCATGACAATCCGCAAGCGCTGAGCCTGCGGCTCAGGGGGAGGGCTGTGCGGTTCACGTCCCCCTTCGGCGGAACGTACATTCCCGGGACACATCGGGCTCGCCTGCCCTTGTCATTGTCCCGGTACCTTGCGCTCCGCGCCTCTATCCATGCGTATTATTTATTTTTTACAAGAACACTATACTCCCACAAGTTAAATTTGTCAACAATTTTTCCAAAAAAATTTTTAAGTGAAAAAATGCCGGAAAGAAGGGAGATTTCCCCCCTCTTTCCGGTCAAAATAGTTACGGGGATACTTACCGCCGGAACAGTTACAGGTCGGCCTGGAACAGCTCCATGAGGGCGTCGTCCAGCTTAAGCAGCCGGCAAACCCGCAGGGCGTCCCGGGGGCAGGGGGCCCCCGGCGGGGCGGGCAGCAGGCGGTAGTCCATCCGCCGGGCGATGCGCTTGCGGGGGTCGTCCCCCTCGTCGCCGTCGATCTCCCGCACCAGGCCGGCCACCTGGTAGTGGGCCCCGGCCACGTCGGACACGCCGTCGTAGTGGGTGGTCATGAGGGCCACGCAGTCCAGGGTGCCCAGGTAGCGCACCAGGGCCCGGGCCAGGGCGGCGCCCTCCTGGGGGTTGGTGCCCCGGGCGAACTCGTCCAGGGCCACAAAGAAGAACTCATCCCTGGTCTTGCGGAGCAGCTGATCCAGCAGGTGAACCTCCTTGCCGAAGGAGGACAGGCCGCCGGCGCCGGGGCCGCTGTCGGCCAGAATCAGCTCCACCCGGTCGAACAGGGGCAGCCGGGCGGACTGAGCGAACACGAAGAAGCCGCACTGGCAGAGCAGCAGGGACAGCACCGTGGAGCGCAGGGACACGGTCTTGCCGCCCATGTTGGCGCCGGTGATGACGGTGCAGCCGGGGCCCAGCTCCAGCTCCAGGGCGGTGAACTGCTCGCCCCGCTCCGCCTGCTCCTCCGCCACCTGGGGGTGGCTCACCCCCTTCAGGGAGATGGTCTTGTCGGTGCTGAGGGCGGGCCGAACGCAGTGGTAGCGCAGGGCCAGCTTGGCCTTGGCCACGATCAGATCCAGGTGGCCCAGGGCCTCCATGTTGGCCAGGAAGGCGTCCTTCCAGACCATGAGCTTCCGGGTGAGCATCTGCCGCACCTCCAGCTCGATCTTATCCTCCTCCACCGCCAGAACCCGGCGCTTTTCCAGCAGAGGGCCCCGCTTGTCCTCCTGGGTCATGCGGATGGCCTTCTCCAGCTTGGCCTTCTCGGCCCGCAGAGGGGCCAGGTCGTTGTGGTAGGAGTTGACCACGGAGAAGGTGGGCAGGCGCCGGCCCTCGGGATCCATCAGCTCCAGGGCGTCGGCCAGGGAGGGGAAGGCGATGCCGGACATGGGGGGCATCTTGGCATAGGCCTGCACTACCTGCTCCAGGGTGACCAGGAAGTGCTTGAGCTCGAACAGCTCCACCAGGTCGAAGGGCGCGCCGGGATCCCGGTCGAAGGAGCCCCGGATGTCGTGGAACAGGGGCAGGCACCGGGTCACCCCCCGCAGGGCGGCGGCGGAGTCCTTCAGTTCGGCGGGGTTCACCCGGGGGGCCTCGCAGCCGCAGCTGTCCACCGGCTGGGGCCTGGTACCGCCGGCGGCCCACAGCTCCATGGCCAGGGCCACGTTGTCCAGCTCCTCCTCCAGGGCGGCCTCGTCGCCGGGGCCGTACCAGCGGGGATTGCGGGCGGCCTGCTTGCCGAAGGGAGACATGGGGCTCAGGCGCTCCAGCACCCACTGAAAGCCCGCGTTCTCCCGCAGTTCATGGGTCAGTTCCATGGTTCAGTCCTCCTTCACGTTGACCACCGGCAGGTCGATGACCTCCCGGAGGGCGGCGATAAACTTGTCCGGCTCAAAGTGCCAGCCGTAGGCCGACCAGGGGTTGGCCGCCACGGCGGCGATGGTCAGCTCCTTGCGCACCCGCATCTCCCCGCCGCAGCGCAGGAACTGCTCCAGGGCGGAGCGGCCGGCCAGCACATGGGTGGCGTCCGCCGCCACCAGGGTGGTGGGGGCCCCCCGCCGGGCCAGGGTTTTCAGCAGGGGATCCATGATGCCGCCGCCGGCCCACACCACCAGAGGCTTCCGGGGCAGCTTGGCCCACTTGGGCCCGCCGGTCTCGTCCAGGGGCAGCTCCACCGGCTCCCCCTCTGGGGTAAAGAGGGCGAAGCGGGCATCCTGCCCGTCCAGGGCGGCGCACAGGGCCGGGTTTTCCGGCCGCTTCCGGGCGAAGAGCCAGCAGGTGTGGACGGTCTCCGCCACCACCAGCTCCATGTCCCGATCCAGGGACGCGCCGGTGCACAGCAGGGCCACCCCCTCCACCCCGGCGCCGGCCAGGGACTTGCGCCCGGCGGCCCCGTCAATGAGTACCCGCTGGGCGCCCAGCTCCTGGAACCGCTTCGTCAGGGGGGGCAGCTGCCCGGCCGCCGAGGGCCCCGCCAGCTGGACATACCCGTCGGACAGGGTGCGGAATACCGCCACCGGGCCCAGGGGAGTCATCACGTCGGTGAGATCCACCACCTCCAGGGTGGCGTCGCACAGGGAGAGCATCCCCTTGGCCGTGGCGAACAGATCTCCCCGCTTGACATACAGGTCGGGCTTCTCCGTGCCCGTCACCAGGTCGGTGCCCTCGCCGTCCCGGCCCACCGAGGTCAGGCCCAGGCGCTCCTCCCCCAGCTCCGCCATCAGGCGGCGCATGGCGGTGGTCTTGCCGGCGTTCTTGCACAGGCCGATCACCGTCACCGGCGAGGCATCCCCCACCAGCGGCGCTAACAGATGTTTCAAAACATGGCCTCCCTTCCATGCTGTTTCTGGTTGTTTTGACACCGCCATTATAAGAGCCGTGCAGGGATTCTGTCAATGGGGAGAAAAAAGTCCGCCCGGGGAAGGACACCCCGGGCGATGCAGGTCTTGCGCGCCTGTTGATTTTGCAAGATTAGCTAAGGTTAGGTGCAAAATTGCATTCGAACGACCACCCGGGAACCGCCATGCTTTTTCAGAGGCATGGCACCGGCGGCGGCCCGGCGGGCGCACCCGGTACAGCGCACACGCTCCCAGGGCCTGCGGGGTAACCGCGATGCGTGCTACCCAAGGTGCGACAGCGCCTGAAACGTGACTGCCCATAAAACGGGCGGCAATGCACGCCCGGTTTTTGCCCTGTCCGTACAGCCCACCGCCGCCATGAGCCCCCGTTTGGGGGGACGCCGGGGGCACACCCCCGGCCCTTTCTTTCCCACCGCTTTCTTTCGGAAAGAAAGCGGTGCCCCGGCCGGGCAGGCCCGCCCCCGGGGGCATCCCGGCAGGCGGATGGCGCGCCGAGGTCGTCGCGCCCCACGGGTTGGTGGATACGCAGGCAAGCGGGCGACCACAGGTCGCCCCTACATCGTCGGCCCAAGCTGCGGATCGTTCTCTTCCGCGTAAACGCGAAAGCTCATTCCCTCCGCTGGGCTTCGGTGGGGGCCCCACAGAACATCCCACGGCATGAAACTAATTTCAAAATGCATCATCAGAAAATAATCCTGCAAATTTGGTATATGGCATTTCCACCGGCCGGTGCAAAAACTCCCCCCTTTCCCCCGGCGGCCGGATGGAGTATACTGAAAAGAAAAGGGGGAAGCGGGCATGCAGGACTTTCGGATGGAGACCTTTCTGGCGGTATGCCGCCTGGGCAGCTATACCAGGGCGGCGGAGGAGCTGAACATCACCCAGCCGGCGGTGACCCAGCACATCCAGCACCTCCAGACCTACTATGGCGTCAGGCTGCTGGACTACCGCAGCAAGCGCCTCACCCTGACGCCGGAGGGGGAGCTGCTCCGCCGGGCGGCCCTCACCATGCGCCACGACGAGGAGAAGCTGAAGCGGGAGCTGGCGGATCTCCGCCAGGGAAGGCGGGCCCTCCGCTTCGGGGCCACCCTGACGGTGGGGGAGTATCTGCTGCCGCCCCGGCTGGCGGCCTATCTGAAGGCCAACCCGGACGTGGAGCTCCACATGACGGTGGACAACACCCGCAATCTGCTGCAAAAGCTCAACGCTGGGGAGCTGGACTTCGCGGTGGTGGAGGGCTACTTCCGCAAGAGCGAGTACGACTACATTGTCTGGTCGCTGGAGGAGTTCCTGTGCGTCTGTGGAGCGGACAGCCCCCTGGCCGGCGCCCCGGCCCGCCCCCTGGACGCCCTGTTCGGGGAGACCCTGCTGCTGCGCAGCCCCGGCTCCGGCTCCCGGGACGTGCTGGAGCGGGTGCTGGAGGAGCGCAACCACCGGGTGGAGGACTTCGGCCGGGTGGTGGAGATCAGCGACCTCTACGTGATCAAGGAGCTGGTAAAGGCGGGCTGCGGCATCACCTTCCTCTACCGCCGGGCGGTGGAGGCGGAGCTGGCGGCAGGGACGCTGTACCCGGTGGCCCTCACCGACTGCCGCGTCTCCCACGAGTTCACCTTCCTCTGGCGGAAGGACAGCGCCTTTGAGGCCGAGCTGCGGCAGGTGTCCCGCCAGCTGTGGGGGGAGGCATAGCCGGGGCAAAAAGGGGCCGCCGCAGTTTCGCGGCGGCCCGCTGTTACATCTGGGCGGTCAGGGCGGAGATGATCTCCTCCGCCGTCTCATAGACCCGGCCGAAGTCCACGTGGGGGTTGTAGAGCTTCTCCAGCTCGTCGTGCATGGCCTTGGCCTGGGCCAGGGAGTCCACCGCCTCGTCCACCAGGGCGGCGGACACCTTGCGGGAGAACTTGAGCCGGGCCCGGCTTCGGTGGAGCAGCTCCGCGTCCGCCATGGCGTCCACCCGGATGCGGCGGTAGGGGCGCTTGGGCCAGGGCAGGGCGGGGGTGCCGGTGACAAAGGCCAGGGAGAGGCCGGGCAGCAGCAGATGCTCCAGCCGGTCGGGATACAGGGGGGAGGGGCAGAGGATCGCGTCGTGCCCCGCCGCCAGGGCCCCGGCGGCCAGCTGGCTCAGCATGGGATGGGCCATGCCGTAGGGGTCGGACAGCTCGTAGACCCGCCTGCACAGGGCCTCCACCGTCTCAAAATTGCACAGGGCGCCCTTCCAGGTCACCGCCCCCAGGAAGCGGCGCACCGCCCGGCCGGCATCCCCGTCCCCCTTCTTGATCTCCCGGGACAGGATGCCCCGGGCCCGCTTGGCCATCTTGGCCTCCACCGCCGGGGTGAGCAGCAGGGCGCGCACATCCTCCCCGATCTGGGCCGCCGCCGTCAGGCAGCGGTAGGCCCGCTGATAGCAGCCCTTGTAGCCCTTCATGCAGCCCATCAGCCCGTCCCGCACCCCCTGCAGGCCCTCCCGGTCGTAGCACGCCCCCAGGTTCACATACTCCTCCACCAGGCCGGGGTATTTGGGCTCCACCACATGGGTATTGTCCCTTTAGGACACCTCGCAGGGCTTCGGCGTGAGCCCCACATTTCTTAGAATTTCCAGTGTATTTTGACCTCTTGCCGGCCTGTTTCTGGGTCCTGCTCACCAATCTCGATTTTCTCGATCAGCATCACCGCCAGCTCCCGGGGGAGGGCCTTAAGTTCCAGTAACTCCCGGGCCTTGGCCATGACCTCTTCCTGATTGCGGGGCTGCTCCTGCTCGGAGAACTCCTGATCAATCTGGGCCAGCCGCCGCTCCAGGCGGCTTTTTTCCGTCAGAAAATCCTGGTTCAGTTCCACGAACTGTCCTTCACTGAGCACACCGGACACCTTATCCAAGTACAGGTTTTTCAGGGCCATGCTCCGCTTCTCCAACTGGGCACTCAGGGTCTTCTGCTCCTGCAGCAGGGCCTCACGGTGGTCGTCCTTTGGCAGCGGGAGCTCCAGCTCCTCCAAATGGTAGTACGCCCCGATGTAGTCCCGGATGCGTTGGGAAACCAGTTCTATCAGCCGGTCCAGCCGAATGGAGTGGCGGGTACACAACTTCTTTGTCCCGCTGTCGGCATAAAGCTTACAGCGAAGATAATATACCTGCGCTTTCCCCTTTTTCCCGTTGGAGGTCTTGCTCATGGTGCCGCCGCAGTCCATGCACTTCACAAGGCCCGCCAGAGGGTGCACCATGCCGGTACCGTCTTCCCGAGAGCGGATGTCCAGATTCCGCTGGACGGTCTCAAAGGTCTCCCGGTCGATGATGGCCTCGTGGGTGCCCTCCACCCGGAACCAGCGGTCCCGGGGCATGACGATGATAGCCTTGGATTTGTAACTGGCCTTTTTAGTCCGCCCCTGCACCATGACGCCGGTGTAGATCTCATTGCGGAGGATCCGCCATACGGTATTTTTGTTCCAGAGTCCGAAATCCTGCTTGCAGAAGTGGTTGCTGTCCCAGCCCCGCTCTGCCTTGTACCGGGTAGGATTAACCACCCCCAGGTCGTTGAGCATGTGGGCGATGCTCTGCTTGCCGTGACCCTCCAGGGACCAGCGGAAGATTTGCCGCACCACCTCCGCCGCCTCCGGGTCCACCAGGAGATGCCCCTTGTTGTCCGGGTCCTTCCGGTAGCCGTAGATGGGGAATCCGCCGATGTACTGCCCCTGCCGCCGCTTCATGTCAAAGACCATGCGGATGTTTTCCGACAGGTCCTCCAGGTACCATTCATTGATGAGGCCATTGATCTGCCGGGCCTTTTTATTGCCCTTTATCTCCGTGTCGGCGTTGTCGGCCACGGCGATGAATCGGACTCCCCAGAGGGGAAACAGGCCGTGGATGTACTTCTCCACTAGCTCCATGTCTCGGGTAAACCGGGACTGGCTCTTGCAGAGGATGATTTGAAACTTCTTCTCCTGGGCCGCTCGGATCATCCGGTTGAAGTCCGGCCGCAGACTGTCGGCCCCGGAGTAATCCTCATCGCAATAGATATGGTAGATGTCCCACCCCCGCTCCACGGCGTAGTGGATCAGCAGGGACTTCTGGTTCTGGATGCTCTCGGATTCCTTCTGCTGCTTGTCTTCGTCCTCCTTACTCAGTCGTGTATAGATCGCACAAAGAATATGTCACACCTCCTAAAAGGCGTAACTGCTCGTTTCCATCTTAGCACTGAGAGCAGTGATACGGCAAGAAATTATTTGAAATCCCTACGCCGCCAAAACGCAGCGTAGGGATCATTTGGTGAGTTCTTTTGTAAGCCAGGCTGTGATGGCCTGCTGGATGATGGTGCTGATCGGGGACTCGTCGCTGGATTGTCGCTGCTCGATTAAGATGAATATTGGATCGTTCATAAAACACCTCCAGGGAACTCTATGAGTTAATGGCGTAAGATATGAAAAAGTAGATATACGAGATGTACATCTACTTTCCAAATATAGTAATTGGGCAAAGTTGAACTAATACATATAGGCTTCATTGCATTTCCAGCTAAAGAAACGAATTGGGTCATTCCATTGTGTGGAATACTAAAATGTGGTATATTCAAGTAAGAATCCGTAGTTCGGAGGCGTGTTATGAATTCTAAATGGTATTGGCTTATTCGCCAAAAATGCAGGAACTTAAAGTTTCAAATTAAGAAAGCTGCTTTTAGACTGAATGAGAGAAAAGAGTCGTCGGAACGGTTATCTTCTTTTTCAAGAATAGTAATACGAACGTTGTTAGTCCAGGTTGCTATAAATCTCGTCTTAGTTGCCGTATTATACGTTGGTGACAAGTTGTTGTTGTCTGCTATGGAGATATTGGCAAAAACTCAAACATATCCATTAATAGCTGCATTGTCAGAGAGTATTCTAGTTGATATCGTAATCGGTGGTATAGGTGTTGCCGGTGTAATTCTTGGTTTGTACTGTTCAAATATGACCTCGGTGTATTCATCTAAATACACAAATGCTCCAGCAACAATATCTTCAGCATTCCAAAGAGATGTGGTAACTAACCGATGCATCAAGCAAATAACAGGATACATTATCTTTTGTGTCATTATTCTGTTTGGGTGCCTTATAGGAATTTCTTTTTCTTATTTCTCAATTATTGCTCTACTCTTTTTAACCATCCGGATGATCATCACATTTAGTATTACTGGAAACCGAATGTATCAGCTATCCAATACATTTAACATTTCTGATAATCTTTATCCCGAAATATATTCTGCAATTCGAAAAATATCAGTAAATAATCACTTTTCAAACGATCCCAATTTTCAAAACCACTATCAAAAAATTTGCACAAAGCAATTTAAGATTCTACAGGACATTGCTGCATATAACAAAGATAACCCTATTAACCAAAACCCCGCTATGCTCTCTTTCATAAATAACAATTTGGCGCTTATAAGTGTTTATTGGGGCGTTAAAGAAAAAATTTATTATGATTCTTTTTGGTACCGATCAGAGACACAGTATAAAAAATGGCATACTGCAACAGATACCGAAATCAGTCTGGCGCTAAATACGGGAGTATCACTTCAGGCAATGAGCGGAATAAAAAACAGATGGTGGTTTGAGCAAGATTTACTTCGCATCAACAATATTTGTGTTGAAAAGCTGTGTGCGGAGAATGACCTTAATACACTTTACTCATATCTAAATATTGTCGCCCAGTTATCGAGCCAAGCAACGGAAAGTGGCTGCCTATTGTTTTGGACAAAAAGTGTTGTTGATCTGCAAGGAAAAATTCTACCTGCATGTATTGCGTGTGCTAAAAGTGATGACAAAAATCACGTTATATTGGCCGCTGCAATTGCAGATGTATTTATTGGAATATATATAAATATCATCATTGGAATAAATAAATATCTTAGAGAATTAAATATTGACTCTTTGTTAAACTGTGCAACAGAAGCATGTTCTTATGAGCAATTAAAACCGAACAACAGATACTACAACAATCATTTCGTAGAGCATTTATTTAATTGCATTTTTGCAGAACTCAGGATCGAATCAAAACGGGTAACTCCTGACTGGTACATAAAACAAGCTGTTGCATATACGGTTTATCAGGACTTAAATGATGTTGTTGACTCAATGGATAAAATTTATAATAATGTTTTCTCCGTAGGAAAACGTTTGACCGAAAATAAATGCTATCTGCAAGGAGCAACAGTGCTTTCACGCTTGTTTGAGTTGTCTTCAAAAGCATCTATGGCTTTGATAACCCTGAACACTTTTTTCCCAAAACTTGAAGCACTGCATTTTGAGCCAACGGTCGTATGGGACGAATGCCATTTGAAGCAATTTTTAACCAGAAGAAAAGAAATAGAAAAAAGATTTCCTCCGTATTTGGTAAAATGTTGTGGTGAGACGACACTTGCTCATTGGAGGGATCGAGAGGATTTTCCTGATTCCTTGGGTTTTTGTTACAACCAGCTATGTGAATATTTGGTTGTGGCAATTGAGGATGATGATTTCGAATCGTTTAAATCTGCATATTCAGGATTCTTTGGAGTAGTTCTGCTATACCACGAATACGTGAGATCAGATGTAGTAAAAATTAAAGAACTACATAAGCAAAGTGCCGTATTCCATGTTGTTACTGCGCCTCTTATAGAATATGCAATTATTAGTGGACTAGCAATATTGTGGGGTGAGTTTTCTAAGAATAGACAATGGAGGGAGCTAGTCGATGCAGAGTTAAGTGAATTTGTAAGCAAAGATGAAAAGAAAAGAGAAATACTAACGAAAATAATTGAAATGCTATCTTACAGAAAAGGCCATATGCTTGGAATTGGAAACCGCGACCTGATTCAGACAAACTGGGTGCAAAGAATTACTAATTCGATTCGAGTGAGCGGTCTTTGTCATTACGAATATAAAGACTGGGGAATCAAAGTCCCGAAAACAGAAAGTACTTTATTAAAAGCTTTTTGTGGAACATCGTTTGAAAATCTTGGATTTGCAGATAATGTTGAGGATTTGTATTTAATCCTTTGCCTTAATCAGTATGTTCCTTCCGAGAAACAATATGAAAGTCGGTCTAAATGGGAGAAGAATTTGCATGAGACAGATACACAATGAACTTACCTCCTCGCAACAAACACCTAGAGCATATCTTCACCATCATTACAAATATAAACGTGGAATGCATTCACATATGTTTGTAGAAGATTTTTGTAGGTCATTTTCGATTAAGCTTGCCCCAATCGAGCAACATGATGAATTCTATGATGTAAGTCCCGCCGATGATTTGTTGAAAAAACTTCTCACATTTGATGACTATTCTTTCTTCAGATATTCTTTTGATAAATTACTGGACACGCTCATGTATCATTTGATATTGAATGGAACGGCATATTTGGAAATTGTAAAGTGGATTGACTCGAGAGGAACCCTTCAGGGAATAGGACTTGTTCCAATCTGCGTTTCCAAAGGTATCAAAGCAAAAAAAGTATATAAATTTTTTGCAAAAACTCCCGATGGACAAAGTCGAATTATGTTTAAGGTGAATAATCAAAGTGTTGTTCCCTTTTACTTGAAAGACTTGGGTTTCAAGAAGACGTATTTTCGGCAACTTCTTAATAAATTTTCTCGATTTGACACGCTCGGAACTACTAATTTAGCGCTTGATAAAAGTCTCGAGGGAATTTATAACTTTACTGAACATCAAAAGCAATTGGAGTTTCAGTTTCTAAATTGTACACGGAAAATATTTTGGAATGGTAGAAATTACTCAAATCAACATTTGAGTGAAAGTTATCTGCTATATAGAGCCGCATATGCTGATATGTTGCAGTATAGATTTTTAGATTATATGCTACAGAAACTGAATAATGGTTTTGAGCCTTTAAGGCAAGAGTTTGGCTTTGTAGGGAGAATCATAACACCATTACCTAGAATTAATTATAATCAGCATCTTGCCGAGTATCATGATGGCAAAATAAATGCTTCGCAATTGAGAGATATTATTTTAAAAAAGAATCTTCGGAATTAGCCCCGAAAAAACGACTCTATATCTGAGGTGTACACATAGGAGTTGAAATACATAGTCTTAACGATTTTTTTCAAGTTTTAGCCAAATACAAATGGTGAATGCACTACCTTAGGAATTGGTCGTGTCAAGAATTTTTCGCACTTTAGTTCGCAGACTCTGCCGTAAATGAAGTCAGCCAGCAATGGAGGCATCCTCCAAGGTCGCCTCCAGGTGCTTCATGTTCATGTACTTCTTGTTGCCCCACTGAGTACCGGCTACATGGCGCAGCCGGGCACAAACCAGCATTAGAGCTGAGTTGCCGTCCGGGAAGCTGCCAACCACACGGGTACGGCGGCGGATCTCTCGGTTCAGCCTCTCAATCACATTATTGGTACGGATACGGGTCCAGTGCTCACTGGGAAAATCGCAATAGGTCAGCGTTTCCTCAATGCCATTCTCCACCTTCTGGGCGGCCTCTTTCAGTTTCATGGAGCGCAGTTCCTCCACCACGGCCTTGGCCTTTTCCCGGGCAGCTTTCTTGCTCTCCTGAGCATGGATCGCCTTGAGCATTTTGGCTACCAGCTTCACCTTAGAGCGAGGTGTGACCGAGAACACATTACGGTAAAAGTGGACGGTACAACGCTGGTATTTGGCCTCAGGAAACACTTCTCCCACAGCTTCCAGCATGCCAAGGCACTTGTCGCCAACAATGAGCTTCACGCCATCCAGGCCACGGCTATGCAGCCACTGGAAGAAACTGACCCAGCTGGCTTTGTCCTCCTTCATACCCTCGGCAGCGCCAAGAACCTCACGATATCCGTCCTCATTGACCGCAATCGCCACCAGAATAGCCACATTTTCAAACTCTCCACCCCAGTTACGGCGCAGGTAGATCCCATCCACATAGACATACGGATAGCGTCCGCCCTGCAGAGGGCGGTTCCGCCAATCCTCAATGTGGACATACGCTTTCTTGTTCAGCTCACTGATGGTGGAGGGTGAGACCTTGCTGCCCCAGAGGGCCTCGGTGATGTCCTCCACGCGCCGGACGGATACGCCGGCCAGGTACATCTCAATGAGAGCCTCTTCCACGCTGCTTTCCCGGCGGCGATACCGCTCAATGATAGCCGTTTCAAAGGAGATCCCTTTCAGCTTAGGCACCTTGAGGGTGACATCCCCGGAAGTGGTGGTGAGGTTGCGGTTGTAGTGGCCGCTGCGGTAGCCCTGGCGCTGCTCATTACGCTCGTACCGGGCTGCTTGAGTCAATTTCTCTGCCTCAGCCTCCAGCAGCTCGTTGAGGGTTTCCTCTACACTTCCGCGTACAAGTTCCTTGAGCTGCCCCTTGATAACTTCTTCGTTTAGCTGTACAATTTTCTCGGACATGGTTTGCTGTCTCCTTTCGAATGGTGTGTCGCGACTTCATTCTACCAGAGATCTGCAAACCATGTCTCTTTTTATTTTTGCGAAATTTATTCTACCTGACCTAGGAATTTTTACTCGACTAGTAATCCTATGAGCTTAGTTTAAATATAGAAGGCGAGGTTTCCTGTTTTCAGGATGCCTCGCCTTCTATGTCTCTCCATTCTTATATACAAAACACCGCATACAGCGGAACAGCTTTCAACCCATCCTTCTCTCCAAAGTTCTTCAACGACAGCCGGATGGAGTAGGCAGGCTTATAGTTGCTCACAAAAACGCTGAGGCTGCGGGAGTGGACATGCTCTCCTTTTTTAACCTCAACCCCAATGATCTGATTTCCCTTCTGCAGCACAAAATCCAGCTCCGCGGTACTGCTGCTTTCCCAATAGTACAGATCATACCCCTTGGCGGCCAGTTGCTGGGCCACATAGTTCTCGGTAAGCGCCCCCATAAAGGTATTCCCTTCACCGGAGAGCACCGTCTGTTGAGAGATCCCGGATTTCATCGTCAGCAGCCCCACATCGCCCATGTAAAGTTTGAAGGCGGAGAGGTCTGCGTAGACAGCAATGGGTTCAAAGGCCTGATTGATGCGCTGGCATTTCAGCACCACGCCCGCCAGATTCAGCCACTCGATAGAGGCCCCGAACAGCGTGGCGCTGCCGCCCTTCTGCACCACCTTGTATTGGAACTTCTTGTTGTCTTTGGCCAGCTGCGCCGGAATGGAGTTGTAGCAGGCGCGGATCTTCACGCTGTCGGCGTTGCTGGCGTATTTGGCCATGTCCGCGATGTAGTTGTCCAGGATCTCGCTTTGCACCAGCGGCACATCCAGAAAACTCCTTCGTTTCAAAAAAGCATTGATGCAAGCCGGCATACCACCGATGAGCAGATACTCCCGATACAGCTCGATAGCCTCCTGATGCAGGGCATCAGGCAACGGCTCCATGGAGTCATAGGCGGCCCGGATTTCCCTGCAGAGGAATTCCTTGCCCCTGGCCCAGAGATACTCCTCAAAATCCAGCGGATAGAGGGTGATGGTTTCCACCTTGCCTACCGGAAAGGAATATTTTTGCCGGTTGATGGCTACGCCCAGCAGGCTGCCTGCGGCGGCGATGTGAAATTCGGGCGTTTCCTCGCAGAAGTATTTCAGCGCCGTCAGCGCCCGCTCACAGGACTGGATCTCATCGAAGATAATCAGCGTTTCACTGGGGATAATGTGCTCGCCAGTGGAGGCCTCCAGATACCGCAACAGGCGCTCAGGCTGGATATTCTCATCGAAATAGGAAGCCACTGTCAGATTCGTCTCCAGATTGATATAGACCACATTGCTAAACTGTTCCTCGCCAAACCTGCGGAGAATATAGGTTTTTCCCACCTGTCGGGCGCCGTTGACGATCAGCGGCAGGCGGTCGGCAGTCTTTTGTTTCCAGGCAAGTAGCTGTCCCTCGATCTTGCGCTTCATATTCCTCACCTCACGAGTACAGGATATCTTTAATTCGCAGTTAAGTCAAGAAAAATATGTCGTTTTAATATTTTCCTTGACTTAACTCTGCTTATCCTGTTTTACCTCGGCATGCACCCGGAGAAAAAGACCGTTTTACGCTCCTCCATATCGTACATCATCGCCGCCAGATGGACGCAGAGACCGCCGGCGCGGCAGGTGCAGTACAGATCCTTTATCTCTGCGTTTTCGTCTAATGTGATCTCCGCGATGATGCGCTCCCCGTCTTCGGCGGGGAACTCCGCGTCAAATTCATAGGTATCGCTGGGCTGGACTTCAAAGGGCTGGATGCTCTCGTAATACCGTTTGGTGAGTGCCAGATCCTCCGCCGACAGGCTTTTCAAAATCCCATGAATCGTCATGGCATATTCCTCCAGTTAAATTTTTTTCAGCGTCTGTGCGCTGGCCAGTTTTGTTTCATATTCCAGGTGGGCATACAGGTCTGCCGTTGTGAACAGCGTACTGTGTCCCAGCCATTGCTGCACCTCAATCAGGGGCGTCCGCTTCTGGATCAGGAGGGAGGCACAGGTGTGCCGGAGGTCATGCAGGCGGATCTCCCGCAGACCGTGATCCCGGAGAAACTCTTTGAAGCTTTGACTGAGGTAGTTGGATGCGATGGGCTCTCCCTCCGGATTCAGGCAGAGGTAGTTCTCTGGCGGCGGAGTTTCCTCCCCATAGCGGTGTCGTTTTTCCTCCTGCAAAATGGCGGCGATCTCCTCCGGCATGGGAAGTGTGCGGCAGCTGGCTTTCTGCTTCATAGTATCCCTCCCCACGGAAACCTGTTGGCCACCTACCTCCTGATAGACCCTGGTATGCTGAATCTGGATGGTACCCACGGAGAAATCAACGCTCCGCCATTGAATCCCCAGCACCTCGCTGCGGCGCAGGCCGTAGAACAGGCACAGCATTACGGGCAGCCAGAGCCAGTGGCCCCGGAGCTTGTGCAGCAGTTCATTTGCCTCCTCCAGTGAGTAATACCGCGGGATATAGGGTGTTTTCTTCGGTCGCTCCACGATTTCGGCTACATTCCGGTCCACCAGGTCCAGCCGCACCGCGTCTTTCAGAGCCTTGTGGATATTGGCGTGATGGTGGAGAATCGTATTGCCCGATACCCCGGACGCCAGGAGATCGTCGTAGTATCCCTGTATATCTGAAGCGCGCAGCCCGGCCAGTGTGATGCGCCGCTCTCGAAAATAGGGACAGATGCTGTTTTCCACCAGATTCCGATAGCTGGTATAGGTGGTGGGGGACACTTTTGCTTTCATGGTCCCCAGCCACTGGAGCATATAGTCTGCAAACAGCAGCCCGCTTCCCCCCTTGGAATCTGCGTATTGATGCCGGGTCTGAAACAGCAGTTCCTCCGCCCGCTTTCGATTGCCCGGTACTGGGAGATGGGTGGCGATCCACTTCGTCTTTCGTTTCCCGGCTTCGTCATGCAAATTGAGTACTATGTACCAATAGCCTTTTTTCTGCTGCAAGTGTCCTGCAACCATCTTTTCTCCTCCCAATAGATAAAGTCAAGGGAGCACGGCCAGGCGCACTCCCCTTTACAATCCGTGTATATTCACTTTTAAGCTGCCCCATATGGAAATGTTAGACGCAGCGGACTCAAAATCCGTTACGTGCATTACTGTGTGAGTTCGAATCCCGCCGCCGATGGAACGTGCCTATGGCAGAGGCTTAATCTGATAAATCAACTCGTTACGATCAGTAGCGGGTTGATTTTTTTTGAGCAGCTACGCCTATTTTTGAATGCTTGTCCAATAAAAGTGTCCCAAGTAAACACGCCCGGTGCTGGTGCCGTCCAAAAGCCGATCCTGCAAACCCTTGCAAATACTGACTTTTTTCGCAGGGTGTCCTAATGGTGCTGTGCCATGGGGCGAAGTGCCGTCCACCAGGGCGGTTTTCAGGGCGGGGATCACCACCGCGTCCAGGGAGTCCGGGTCGCCGGAGCAGACGATGTACTCCACGTCCAGGCCGTGCTCCTCCATGGCCGCCCCCACCCGGCGCATGAGGGAGGACTTGCCGCAGCCCGGGCCGCCCTTCAGAATGTAGATGCTCCGGGCCTCCTCCGGGCGGAACAGCTCGTCGTACAGGGAATGGAAGCCGCCGGGGGAGTTGGCCCCCAGGTAAAAGCACACCTTCGGTTCTGTTTGCATGCGTGACCCCTCCAGAAGTTGAATTTTTCCGCTCCAGCCTATGCGCCGATGGAAACGGGGGTGCGCTTTCCCCGTTGCCTTTTGGGGCGAAATGGGGTACACTGGAGACAAATCCGCGAGAGGGGGTGACGATATGCCGTACGAGAAGCTGCGCCTGACCGCCATGACCACGGCGGGCGGGTGAGGGGCCAAGCTGGGGCCGGGTGCCCTGAAATCCGTGTTGTCCGGGCTGCCCCGGATCTCTGACCCCAACCTGCTGGTGGGCTTTGACGAGAGCGACGACGCCGCCGTCTACCGCCTCAGCGATGAGCTGGCCCTGGTGCAGACCGTGGACTTCTTCCCGCCGGTGGTGGACGATCCCTATGACTTCGGCCGCATCGCCGCGGCCAACGCCCTGTCCGACGTGTACGCCATGGGGGGCGAGCCCAGGCTGGCCATGAACCTGCTGGCCGTCCCCGGCTGCCTGCCCCGGGAGGCGGTGGGCGCCATTCTGGAGGGGGGCGCGGCCAAGGCGGCGGAGGCCGGCGCGGTGATCGCCGGCGGCCACAGCATTGAGGACGCGGAGCCCAAGTACGGCCTGTGCGTCACCGGACTGGTTCACCCGAACCGGGTGCTCACCAACACCGGCGCCCGGGAGGGGGATATCCTGGTGCTCACCAAGCCCCTGGGCACCGGCATCCTCACCACCGCCGCCAAGGCGGAGCTGCTGGATGAACAGGCCTATCGGGCCCTGGTGGAGCAGATGGCGGCCCTCAACAAGGCCGCCGCGCAGGCCGCCGCACCCCTGTGCCCCCATGCCTGCACCGACATCACCGGCTTCGGCCTGCTGGGCCACCTGAAGGAGCTGGCGGAGGGCTCGGGCCGCACCGCGGAGGTGTGGGCCGGGAAAGTGCCCCTTCTGCCCCAGGCCCTGGAGCTGGCCCGGGACGGCATCATCCCCGCCGGGGCCTATCGCAACCGGGACTTTGCCGGGCCGGACGCGGCGGCGGACAGCGCCGTGCCCCAGGCGGTGCTGGACTGCCTCTACGATCCCCAGACCTCCGGCGGCCTGCTGCTCAGCATCCCGGAGGAAAGGGCCGGCGAGCTGCTCCGCCGCCTGGCGGATGCTGGCGTCACCGCCGCAGCCGTGGGCCGGGTGTGCCCGCCGGGGGACAAAAAAATTGTGGTCAGACCGTAGCAAATGCGGCGGCGGGAGGGTTGTGCCTCCCGCCGCCGCGTGCTATACTGTAGAAAATTGGGGAAACTGGGGGCGGAAACATTGAACACCATGGTTATCGGCATCGCCGGGGGCACCGGCTCGGGCAAGACCACCCTGACCCTGCGCCTGAAGGAGCGCTTCGGGGAGGACGTGTCCATTCTCTACCACGACAACTATTACCGGCAGCACGACGAGATGCCCTATGAGGAGCGGTGCAAGCTCAACTACGACCACCCGGATGCCTTTGATACGGAGCGGCTGGTGGAGGATCTGCGGGCCCTCCAGCGGGGGGAGACGGTGCACAGCCCCACCTACGACTACACCGTCCACAACCGGGCCGCCGAGACGGTGGAAGTCCGCCCGGCCAAGGTGGTGCTGGTGGAGGGTATCCTGATTTTCGTGGATCCCGTCCTGCGGTCGCTGATGGACATCAAGATCTTCGTGGACACCGACGCGGATGTGCGCATCCTGCGGCGTATCGTGCGGGATGTGAAGAAGCGGGGCCGCTCTCTGGACTCGGTGGTGCAGCAGTACCTCACCACCGTCAAGCCCATGCATGAGCAGTTTGTGGAGCCCTCCAAGCGCTACGCCGACCTGATCGTCCCCGAGGGGGGCAAGAACGCCGTGGCCCTGGAGATGATCATCCAGCGGGTCAAGAGCCACATTGAGCAGAACTGACGCGCACCATTTCCCGTCCGCGCGCTTTTGATTTCATGGCCATGTGCCGCTGAAAGCGGCACATGGCCAATTTTGCTATGCGTTTGCACAGCAAAAAAGAGGAGGCCGCCGGCCTCCTCTTTTTTGCTGCGGTTTTTGGGAAATTACTTGTGATCCACGCTGTACATGTGGGCAATGAGATCCAGCACCTTGTTGGAGTAGCCGATCTCGTTGTCGTACCAGGAGACCACCTTCACGAAGGTGTCGGTCAGGGCGATGCCGGCCTTGGCGTCGAAGATGGAGGTGCGGGTGTCGCCCAGGAAGTCGGAGGACACCACGTCCTCGTCGGTGTAGCCCAGGATGCCCTTCAGCTCACCCTCGGAGGCCTTCTTCATGGCGGCGCAGATCTCGTCGTACTTGGCGGGCTTGGCCAAGTTGACGGTCAGATCCACCACGGACACGTCCAGGGTGGGGACACGCATGGACATGCCGGTCAGCTTGCCGTTGAGCTCGGGGATGACCTTGCCCACGGCCTTGGCGGCGCCGGTGGAGGAGGGGATGATGTTGCCGGCAGCGGCACGGCCGCCGCGCCAGTCCTTCTTGGAGGGGCCGTCCACGGTCTTCTGGGTGGCGGTGGTGGAGTGGACGGTGGTCATCAGGCCGTCGGTGATGCCCCAGTTCTCATGCAGCACCTTGGCGATGGGGGCCAGGCAGTTGGTGGTGCAGGAGGCGTTGGACACGAAGGTCATGTCGGGGGTGTACTTGTCCAGGTTGACGCCGCAGACGAACATGGGGGTGTCGTCCTTGGAGGGAGCGGACATGACCACCTTCTTGGCGCCGGCGTCGATGTGGGCCTGGGCCTTCTCCTTGGTCAGGAACACGCCGGTGGACTCCACCACGTACTCGGCGCCCGCCTCGCCCCAGGGGATGTCCTTGGGATCCATGCAGGCGAAGAAGCGAACCTTCTTGCCGTTGACGATGATGGCGTCGTCGGTGTACTCGATGGTGCCGTCGAAGCGGCCGTGCATGGTATCGTAACGGAGCATATAGGCCATGTAGTCGGGGGTCATGAAGGGGTCGTTGATGCCGACAAACTCGATGTCAGGACGGTTGATGCCCGCGCGGAAGACCAGACGGCCGATGCGGCCAAAACCGTTAATGCCAACTTTAATGCTCATACTGAATCGCTCCTTTGTTCTAAATAGATTCTTAGATGCTCTTATTCAGCGCGCCTACATTATAAACGAAACCGCGCCGGTTGAAAAGGGGGAAATGCGAAATCTTACTGGGGAAACTATATAAATTTACAGGGGGAGTATCGGTAAACGCGGCGGTTTCGACAGATTTCGACATTTTCGCTTGAGGCTCGAGCCAAATTTTGTTATACTGGCTTTACCATAGGAATTTAGGGCCGGCCTGCACAAGCTATGGATGACCGGAAGGAGGGGAGCCGTTTGGCATTTCAGACGGAGGATCTGGGGCCGCTCCTGGCGGAGCAGCTCCGGCAGCAGATGAACAACCTGGCGGCGGCGGTGCAGCTGCTCACCCCGGTGGTGCAGGAAAAGGGGGGCGCGCAGTACGACCCCTATCTGGCCATCCTGCACCAGAGCCTGTACCGCATGATGCGCATGGTGGGCAACCTGGAGTACCTGGAGCTGCCCGAGGAGGATACGCCCCTGCGGGAGACCACCCTGGATCTGGCCGGCATGTGCCGGGAGCTGGGGCGGCAGGTGAGCGCCCTGGCGGAGCTGGCCGGGGTGGGCTTCACCTGGGAGGAGGAGGACGGCAGCCTGCTCACCCACGGGGACGCCGCCCAGCTGCGCCGGATGCTGCTCAACCTGATCTCCAATGCCCTCCGGGCGGCGGGAGAGGGCGGCCGGGCGGGGATGCGCCTGGCCCGGCGGGACGGCCGGGCGGTCATCACCGTGTGGGACAGCGGGGCGGGCTTTACGCCGGAGACCGACGAGAACACCCTGCTCCAGCGGCCGGGGAGCCTGGGCCTGGGCCTGCGGGTGGCCCGCCGCATCGCCGCGGCCCACGGGGGCACCATCGTGGTTCAGCAGCAGGAGGGGCGGGGCTCCCGCGCCGTCGTCTCTCTCCCCCTCCGGCCGCCGGAGAAGGGCGAGGTGCTGAAAACCCCCGCCATGGGCTTTGACGGCAGCGGCGGCTTCTCCGACGTGCTGGTGGAGCTGTCCGGTGTGCTGCCCTACCGGGCCTTCCTGCCTGAGGATCTGGAATGAAAGCAGCCGCAAAAAAGGAGGAGGCATGGCCGCGGCCATGTCTCCTCCTTTTGGCTGTCAGGCGCAGAAGCGGTGGCTGCCGATGACCTTGATCAGGGGCCGGCTCCAGATCCACGCGCTGGTGGCGGTGCTGGGGTTGAAGTAGTAGATGGCCCCGCCGCTGGGATCCGCGCCGTTGAGGGCGTCCCGGGCGGCCCGGTAGGCCGAATCGGCCACCGGCTGGTCAATCTGCCCGTCCACCATGCAGGTGAAGGCCCCGGGCTGGTACACCACCCCGGCCACGGTGTTGGGGAAGGAGGGGTGCTCCACCCGGTTGAGGATCACCGCCCCCACCGCCACCTGGCCGCTGTAGGGCTCCCCCCGGGCCTCGGCGGAGATCACCCGGGCCAGCAGCTCCACGGTGCTCTCCTGGCCGGAGCCGCCGCCCCCCGTGGACATGCCCAGGGCCTTCAGGGTGGCCGGGCCCGCGATGCCGTCGGCGGTGAGGCCGTTCTTCCGCTGGAAATACCGCACCGCCTCGGCGGTGCCCGAGCCGAAGATGCCGTCCACCGCGCCGTCGTAGTAGCCCCAGTTTTTCAGCTTGGTCTGGATGATGCGCACCTGCTCGCCGGTGGAGCCCTGCCGGTAGGTGGCCGCCTGGGCCTGCTGGGCCAGGCTGATGACTGCGATGTTGACCGCGAACAAAAGGGCCAGCGACCACGCCAGCCGCCGTCTGTGGGACAATCCCGCCGCCTCCTCTCACTGGACTAGTCTACGGCGGCCCGGGCCGGGATATGAGCGCCAATTCCTTCCACCGGCGGAATGGGCCGGTGAAAAGGGGGCTATACTGGAAGAAAACAGGAAAGGATGTGCTTCCGGTGGTCAAGGGTGTCTCCCGGCAGGTGATTGTGGTCAAGGAACCGGATCCCCGCTTTTTCGAGCAGGCCATTTTTATTTTGAAGGAGGACGCCTTCGGGCAGGGTGTTACGGCGGAGCAGGTGCTCCAGGAGGCCCGGCGGGTGGCCGACGGCTATGTCCGCAAAAATACCGGCCCCGGCCGCCTGCGGCGGCGCATACCCGGCCCCGTCTATGCCGCCGCCGGGGCCCTGGGGGCCACGGCGTGCTGGTGCGCGGCGATCCTCTGCCAGGGAGGCCTGCTGCTCTGAACAGAAGTCAAAAAAGTGGCCGAAGGCCACTTTTTTGAGAAGGCTTGCATGGCGGAAGGGACTCGATTTCTTACGAAAAAGTCGCCCCTTCCGCCATGAGAGGTGTCATTTCCGACGCGCATGTCGCCGGAAATGACGGATTTTCATTTGATTCCTGCGGCTGCGGCCGCAGGAACTCTGCGAGGCTCTCCTTTGCGGAAGTTTTTTGACAGACTGAACTTTCCGATTTTGGAGGGTATCAGCGGGCCAGGATGACGCGGATGCGTCCGCCCTCGTTCTCCGGCTTGTCGTACCAGGCGGTGAGCCGGTAGTCCCCGCCGCTGACCCGCTCCAGGCTGGTCAGCTGGTACTCGTTGTTCTCGTACACATAGACCGCCACGCTGTCGGAGAGGGTGTAGCTGTGGTTCTGGGCGTCCACGATGGTGTTGCCGTTGATGCTGTCCACCTCCACCTCGGTCAGGTTGTAGAGGCGCTCCACGGTGGTGTCGCTCTCCATCTTCACCTGGCAGGGGTCGGATTTCAGATTGTAGATGGTGGTGTCGGAGGTGAAGACCTGCTTCACGCCGCCCACGTCGTAGGTGTAGGCCGAGTTGGTGACCAGGCCGGCGGAGACCTCGCTGACGCCGGTGATGATGCCGTACTGGTGGAGATCGCCGGTGGCGTCCTCCAGGATCATGTGGCTGATCTCCCCCTGGGCGTTGAGGGCGTAGAAACGGATGGTGCTGCCAGTGAGGTTGGCCCCGGCCAGGCGGCTGGGATAGACCTGGATGGGCGTGCAGGTCTCATAGGTGTCGATGATCTGCACATCGGAGGCCAGAGTATACCGGCCCAGGGTCTTGCCGTCGGAGCTCACCCGGCCGGTGAGCTTGGTGGAGCTGAGGCCGCGGATCTCCACGCCGTCCTCGGAGTTGGTGACCCGAACCAGGGCGCCGGCCTCCAGGCTGCGGCTCTCCACCGGGTAGCGGTAGGTGTTGCCGTCGGTGCCGAAGATGGTGGCGGTGCGGGTGTTGTAGCTGTTGCCGTCGCTGTCCTCATAGGTGGTGTTCTCCACGGAGAGAACCACGCCGTAGACCAGATCCTGGGCCAGCGACGCCTCGCCCACGGCGGCCACGCCGCCGTTGCGGCCCAGCAGCAGGGTCACGCTGTCCCCCACCTGGTAGCCGCCCAGGTCGGAGAGCTGATAGGCCGCCTCGGTGGTCTCGATGTCATAGCTCTTGCCCGCCACGGTGACGGAGGTGGGATTGCTGGCCGACGGGGCGGCGGACTCGTAGATGCCGGTGACCTTGTTGGAGTAGGCCCAGATGGTGTGCATGGACTCCGACCAGTAGACCACATCCTGGTTCTGGACGGCGGACAGGGTGCTCTCGCCGCCGTTGCGGTAGACCGTGGCGGAGGCGGTGTCAAAGCCCACCTGGGACTGCCACCCGGAGGAGGCCACCACGGGGCCCTCCATGGCGGAGTTGATCAGGGCCACCCGATCCAGCTCCCCGGCGGTGTTCACCAGGTTCAGGGTGGGCTCCAGCACGTTGAGGTAGTAGGTGCCCTCCTTGTTCTTGGTGATCATCAGGTTGTAGAACAGGTACAGGGCGTCCCGGCGCTTCATGGCGCTGTCCTGGCCGGCGGTGACCCCCTCGTCCAGATCCAGGGCCCGGTACTGGGCCATCTGGCCGGAGGGCCAGACGCCGGTGAAGTCGGCGTCCTCATAGCCCAGCAGGCGCAGCACGATGGTGACGCCCTCGGCCAGGGTGATGGTGCGGCCGGGGTTGAAGTTGCCGTGGAGATCCCCCTGCACCAGGCCCAGATCCACGGCGGCCTTGATGTAGGGCGCGGCCCAGTGGGTCTGGGGCACGTCGGGGTAGGGCTTCACCGCCACGGTGTCGCCCACGGCGTCCCGGCTGGTGGAGGCGGCCACCGCCATCTTGGTGAACTCCGCCCGGGTGACCGAGGCGTCCAGGTTGAGGCTGCCGCTGGCGTCGCCCACCATGATGTCCAGGGCGGCCAGAACCTGGGCGGCGTCCTCCTCCGCCGGAGCGGCGGCCTGGGCCGCCGGCGCCAGCCCGGGCAGCAGGCCCAGCACCAGCACCGCGCACAGCAGGCCGGATAACAGTCGTTGTTTCATCTTCCTTTTCTCCTTCTCATGCTCGTGAAAGTGGAAGCGGGTATACTGGATAAGCTGATCATATACCATCCGCGCCGATTCGGCAAGGGTGTGCCTTTCCGCAGGGAAGGCTTCCCCCTCCCAGGGGGAAGCTGTCAGCCGCAGGCTGACTGATGAGGGTGCGGAGCGAGAGGATCCACCAGCGCCCCCTCATCCGCCCCAGTGTACGCACTGGGGCACCTTCCCCCCTGTGGGGGGAAGGCTGAGGGTGGGCCTCAGTCGTATCTGAGCGCGTCGATGGGGTTGAGCTTGGCCGCCTTGTTGGCGGGCAGGTAGCCGAAGAGCACGCCGATGCCCACGCTGACGCCGAAGGACACCAGGATGCCTCCTGCGCTGGGGATGGCGGCGAAGCCCTCGGCGGTGGGCATGACCATCCCCACCACGGCGGTGAACACGTTGGCAAGCAGGATGCCCAGCAGGATGCCGATCACCCCGCCGATGGCGGAGGTGGTGCCCGCCTCGATGATGAACTGGCCCCGGATGTCCCTGCCCTTGGCGCCCAGGGACTTGCGGATGCCGATCTCCCGGGTGCGCTCGGTGACGGACACCAGCATGATGTTCATGATGCCGATGCCGCCCACCACCAGGGAGATGGCCGCGATCACGATCAGGATGGTCATGAGCACCCCCAGCATGGAGTCCATCATGCTCATCATCTCGGCCATGGTGATGACCTGGTACCAGCTGCTGTCCTCGTAGATGCGGAAGAGCATGCTCTCAATGACGCCCTTGGCGGCGGAGGAGGTGTCCTCGCTGGTGCTGGCCACCAGATAGCCGTTCATGCCGGAGCCGCCCGCCGCCCCGTTGAGCTGGGGGGCCAGGCCGTAGGGCACGTAGATGAAGTCGTCGCCGCTGCCCTCGGTGGAGTCGGCGGTCTCCCTCATGGTGCCGATGACGGTGAAGGGCACGCCGCCGATGGTGAGGCTCTGCCCCACGCCCCTGCCGCCGAACATGGCCTCGTTGAGATAGCTGCCGACCACGCACACGTGCTGGTTCCGCTCCACGTCCACATAGCTGAGGAAGCGGCCGTCCTCCAGCTGCTCGCCGTTGACGGTCTGGCTGGTCTCCGGGTTGTAGACGGTCTCGCTGACGCCGGTGACGCTGGTGCGCTCATACTCGTCGGCACCGTGGCGGACGATGCCGCTGATGGTGAGGGCGGGGGTCACCGAGTCGATGTACTGGGGATATTTCTCCGCCAGCTCATAGAAGTCGTCGGCGTCGGCGTTGCGGTTGCCCGGCTGCTCATACACCATGACCTGGATCAGGTTGACGCCAACCTGCTCAAACTGGCTGTTCATATAGGTCTGCATGCCGGTGCCCAGGGAGACGATGACGATCACCGCCGCCACGCCGATGATGATGCCCAGCATGGTGAGCAGCGCCCGGGCCTTGCTGGTCAGCAGGCTCTTGATGGCCAGGCGGAAGGATTGGCCCACGTTCATACGTTCAGCACCTCCCTGGCCTCTCCGGCGGCCGCCTCGTCCTCCGGCTGCACCACGGCCCGGGGGTCGTGGGCATCGCCGTCGTAGATGATCCTGCCGTCCTGGAGGCGGACGATGCGCCTGGCCTTCACGGCGATGGAGTTGTCGTGGGTGATGAGCACCACCGTGTCCCCCTCGGCGTTGAGCTTCTGGAGGAAGCCCAGCACCTCCCGCCCGGTGCGGGAGTCCAGGGCGCCGGTGGGCTCGTCGGCCAGGATCACCGATGGCTTCCCGGCCAGGGCCCGGGCGATGGACACCCGCTGCTGCTGGCCGCCGGAGAGCTGGCTGGGCAGGTTCTTGCACTTGTCCGCCAGGCCCACCCGCTCCAGGGCCTCCATGGCCCGCCGGTGCCGCTCCGAGGCGGACACGCCGCCGTAGAGCAGGGGCAGCTCCACGTTCTCCAGCACGTTGAGCTTGGGGATGAGGTTGTACTGCTGGAAGATGAAGCCCAGCATCTTGTTGCGGATCTCGGCCTGCTGGTCGTCGTCCATGGTGGACACGTCCACCCCGGCCAGGTGATAGGTGCCGGAGGTGGGCACGTCCAGGCAGCCGATGATGTTCATGGCGGTGGACTTGCCGGAGCCCGACTGGCCCACGATAGCCACGAACTCCCCGGGATCCACCGTCAGGGAGATGCCGTCCAGGGCGTGAACCGCCTCGTCCCCCATCTGGTAGATCTTGTAGACGTCCCTGAGTTCAATGAGGTGTTCCATGGCTTACTCCATCCCCATTGCGCTCATCAGGCTGGAGCCCTGGGGGCTGAGGGCCAGCACCACGTCGCCCTCCTCCAGGCCGTCCAGGATCTCGATGTAGTTGTCGTCGTTGCGGCCCAGGGTCACCTGGCGGCTCTCGGTGGCGGTGATGTCCGCGATGCTGCCGTCCTCGTCCAGGCAGCCGGGCAGGGCCACCAGCACGGTGTTCCCCCGCTCCACCGCCTCCACAGGCAGGGTGAGCACATTGCCCGCCTCCTCCACGATCACCCGGGCGGACACGTTCATGCCGGGGTAGAGCTCCTCCGGGGAGCCGTCCACCAGCACGGTCACCGGGTAGGTGGTGTTGCCGCTGGTGGTGGTGCCGTTGATGTTGATCTTGTCCACCACGCCGGTGAAGCTCTGGCCGTCCAGGGCGTTGGCGGTGATCTCCACCTTCTGGCCCACCCGGATCTGGCTGATATCCTCCTCGCTGATGTCCATGTCGAAGGTGAGCTGGGAGCGGTCGTAGATCACCGCGGCGTAGGAGGCGGAGGCGCCGGAGCCGGTCATGCCGCCCATGTTGTCCCCCACGTCCAGGTTCTTCTCGATCACCTCACCGTCGATGGTGGAGGTGATGGTGTAGTCCTCCAGCTGCCGCTGGGCGTTCTGGAGGGAGAGCTGGGCATTCTCCAGGGCGATGCGGGCGTTCTCGATCTGGCTGTCCAGGTCGGACTCCGAAATCACGCCGATCACCTGCCCGTCGGCCACCCGGTCGCCCTCCCGGATGCTGAGCACATCCAGATCGCCGGCGGCCTCGGCGGTGATCTGGCCGGAGGCGGCGTATGTAAAGGTATTGCCCGAGGCGCAGGCCAGGCCGTTCACAGAGGCGGTGCCCCGGCTGGCGTCGGTGAGGACGCCGGGGTTATCCACCCGGATGGTCACCTGCCGCACCAGGGTGCCGCCGGGGCCCACGCTGTCGGTGGCGGCGATGGAGTCCACCGTGCCGGTGAGCTGCTCCGCCGTGCCGTCCACCATGACGGCGGCGGGCTGGCCCGCGTAGAAGCCGGCCGCGTCGGCGGAGTGGAAGGGCACCTCCAGCTTCATGTGGTCACGATCCAGCACGTCGGCGATGACGGTGCCCACCGTCACGGCGTCACCCTGATCCACATACAGCTCGGTGATGATGCCGCCGTCCTCGGCGGTGACATTCCGGTTTTTCTGGTTATCGCTCTGGGTCTCCAGCAGATCGTCCAGGGCCAGCTGGGCGGACTGGACGTTGAGCTGGAGCTGCTGGATGTTGTTCTCCACGCTGCCGGCGTCGATGCGGAAGAGCACATCCCCCTTGTGGACGGTCTGCCCCTCCTCAAAGGGGGCCTCCAGGATCTCGCCGCTGACCAGGCTGGTCACCCGGTAGGCGCTGATGGGCTCGATGGTGCCGGTGCCGGAGACCGAGACCGTCATGTCCCGCATCTCGGCGGTGTAGGGCAGATAGACGGAGCTGAGGGCCTGCTGCCCCGCGCCCATGCACCGGGAGAGCAGGAAGGCCAGCAGGGCCACGATCACCAGGATGATGATCAGCCGCTTGACCCACTTGCGCTTCTTCCTGGGTGCCTGGAACTGGGGAATCTTCTTCTCCGGCGCCGACGGAGCCGACGCGGATCCCTCCGGCTTGACTTGGGTTGCTTCCATAGTGGTTTCTCCTTTTCTTTCCTTTGCTATGACTCACAGCAGGGGGCGGGCTTGGCCGCCGCGCCCCGCTGCAGGAGGCTGAACACGCGCTCCAGGTGCTCCCGCTGATCCGACCGACCGCCGCCGGCGCATCCGGCCGTCAGCGCGCTGAGGGTGGAGATGGCCAGCAGGCGGAAGAGATCCGCCAGATCCGTCTCGGCCCGCAGATCCAGCCGGGAGAGATCCACCTGCGGCCGCAGGCGCTCCAGCACCGCGCCGGGGCGCAGCCCCTCCAGCAGCAGCCCGGGCTGCATCTGCCGGTTCCGGTGCAGGATGGCCGCCAGCTCCTGAAAGGGCACGCTCTCCCGGTTGGCCTGGATAAAGTCAAACAGGGCCAGGAACGCGGCGAAGAGATCCCCGCCGTTGCGCGCCAGCTGCGCGCCCATCCAGTCCGACAGCATGCCGCTGTAGGTCTCCATCAGGAAGCGGAAGAGCTCCTCCTTGTCGGTAAAGTACATGTAGAAGCTGCCCCGGGGAATGCCGGCCGCCCGGATCATCCGGTTGACCGAGGCCTCCTCGTAGGGCGCCCGGGCAAATTCCGCCCGGGCCGCCGACAGGAGCCGCTCCCGCTTCTCCGCCGGCAGATTGTAAAACGTTGTGCTGGGCATGGCGTCCCTCCTGACCTGACAAGCTGTCACATATCATAGACGACAGCCTGTCATATGTCAACGGAGCCGGCCAAAAATTCGCAGTTCGTTCACAATTTCCCCGACGGGGAACAGCTTACCAGAATTGTATGAAAGCAGGGATGAAGGAAACATTAAAAATTCCTTAAAACAGGCCCGGCGCGGTGGCGCAGGCTCCATTATAAATCTTTGATAATAAGAAAGTAACTATTATTTCTGTATTTTTAAGAATCAGAGGGGGAACCGTTCCTTCTTCGATTACAATGGACAAAAAGGAGCGTGTGGCTATGGAGGAGTTTGGCTTTGCCCTGCGGGTGGCCCGGGAGAAGCGCGGGCTGACCCAGACCCAGGTGATGCAGCTGACCGGAATCAACAACAAGACTCTCTCGGGATATGAGAACGGGGTTTCGGAGCCGGATCTCCAGACCCTGGCCACCCTGCTTAGGCTGTACCACGCCTCCGCCGACCGGCTGCTCCGGCTGGAGTCCAGGCCCCAGGCCCGGGGCCTTTCGGCGGATGAGGCCCAGCTGCTGGCCCTGTACCGCGCCCTGCCGGAGGAAACCCGGGGGGAGGTCTCGGCCATGCTCCGGGCCCTGGCCGATCACCACCGGGAGAGCACCTAGGGCTTGTTTGAACATTGGCGATGTCCAGACAAGCCCCGGAAAAAATTTGGAATTCCATGTATAACCAGCTCCGGGCCTGTCCACAATAGGGCTCGGAGGTGCTAATCATATGAAAAAACCGTTCCACCAGCGTGTGGGCGACTTCCTGGAGGGCAAGGGCTTCTACATAGTCCTGTTCCTCTGCGTCGCCGCAATAGGAATTTCGGGCTATTATCTCTTTGACTCCCTCACCCGTGACGGGCCGGACGCCCCCGTGGCGGCCACGGCGGAGATTACCGTCACCCCCACGCCGGCGCCGGTGCGCACACCCGCCCGGCCGGAGCACTCGGTGCCCGCGGCCGTCCGGCCGTCGGTCGTGCCGACCCCGGCGGCGGAGTCCACCCCCGAGCCGACCCCCGCCGCCGCGCCGACCCCGGAGCCCGCGCCCCAGACGGCCCCCACGTCCTTCACCTGGCCCGTCCGGGGGGAGCTGGTCGCCGCCTTCAGCGTGGACGAGCTGATGTATAATCCCACCATGGACGACTGGCGCACCCATGACGGTGTGGACATCGCCGCCGCTCTGGGCAGCCAGGTGTGCGCGGCGGCGGACGGCACCGTCTCCGCCGTCAGCCAGGATCCCCTGATGGGCACCGTCGTCACCGTCAGCCACGGCGGAGGCCTTACCAGCACCTACGCCAACCTGGCCGCCGAGGCCATGGTGGAGGCGGGCGACCATGTGAACGCCGGGCAGGTGCTGGGCACGGTGGGGGACACCGCCATCGCCGAGAGCGCCCTGGCCAGCCATCTGCATTTTGCCATGGCCCTGGACGGCGCCGCCGTGGATCCCGGGGAATACCTCCCCGAATAAGCGTTTTCCTCTCTTCCCTTCCTTTCCCTTTCCGGTCTTCCCAGAGACAGTGGGCGGGGGCATGGCGCAGCGCCATGCCCCCGCCCACTGCTTTTCCTAAAACTCGATCTCCCGGCGGGCGGTGACGCCCTGGTCGTAGGGGTGCTTCTCCTTGGCCATGCGGGTGATGTAGTGGGCCCGGGCGGCCAGCTGCTCCGGCAGGCTGTGGCCGGTGAGCACCACCTCCAGCCCCGCCGGGCGGTGATCCAGGAAGGAGCACAGCGCCTCCAGGGAGAGAAAGCCATGAGTGGCGTCGATCACCTCATCCAGCACCAGCAGGCGGGCCTCCCGCGCCTGGGCCAGCTCCACGGCCTGCTGGAAGAGGGCGGCGCACTCGGCCGCGGTGGCGGCCTTCTCCGCCTCATCCATCTGGAAGGTGAACTTGTGGATGCCCTTGCTGCGCAGGACGGTGAGCTCGGGAAAGCGCTCCGCCGCCGCCACCTCGCCGCAGGGGCTGCTCTTGAGGAACTGGGCGATCACCGCCCGCTTCCCCCAGCCCGCACACCGGAAGGCCAGGCCGAAGGCCGCCGTGGTCTTGCCCTTGCCGTCGCCGTAGTAGATGTGTACCAAACCCTGCTGCTCTGCCATAAAACTTCCTCGATTCTGATAGGATAAGGCCAGTATAGCAGACGGAGCGGCCGGGCGCAACCAAAACAGGAGGCCGCCCGACGGGCGGCCTCCTGAGGAGAATCGCTGTGGAGTTGGGGAAGGGCTCAGCCCTTGTGGGCGGCCATCCAGTCGCGGTTGAAGCGGTGCTCGTCCACCAGCAGCACCAGCACCACGTTCACCAGGGCCACGCCGGCGAACACCAGGTAGGCCATCTTGATCTCGCCGCCGGTCATCTTCTGGACAACGCCGTTGACCAGGAAGCACAGGGCGGTGATGGCGCCCTGGATGGGGAAGATGACGCTGTTCACCTTGTCAAAGCCCTGACGGCCGAAGATGGAGGTGGGCAGGGAGGTGGTGAAGTTGGCGGAGCCGCCGATGCCCATGGCGATCATGAACAGGGAGATGTACACCAGGGGGGAGGAGCTGTCGGCGGCGCCGAAGTTGACCAGCAGGGCGATGGCGTACCAGATGCCGAAGCCCACCATGGTCTTCTTGGTGCCGATGGCGTCGTCGATGATGCCGATGAGCCAGGAGCCCACCACGCCGCCCAGGGCCAGGATGGTCATCACGTTCATGGCGGCCTGGGGGGTGAAGCCCAGCTGGATGTTGCGGGTGACCAGCTGGCTCATGACGCCCACGGAGCAGATCTGGAAGAAGCCGGTGGTGATGGCGGCCAGCCACAGCTCCTTGATCCGCAGCAGCGCGCCGGTGGTCCAGCCGCCGTCGCCCTCCACCGGGTCGACGGTGTCGTACTCGGTCTCATACACCCGGTCGGACACGTTGTCGGGGTTGATGCCCCGCTCCTGGGGGGTGTTGCGGATGAAGATCATGCCCAGGATGCCCAGCACGATGGCGGCGATGCCGATGGGGACGATGCCGGCGGAGAAGTTCTCGCCCACGTTGGCCAAGTCATTGCCGCCGGCGCTGAGCTGGGTGGACACGGGGGCGATCAGGATGGCCACCAGCTGCACATAGAAGGCGGAGGCGAAGTTGTGGCCCATGGTGGTGTAGCCCATGACCACGCCCTTCTTCTTGGGGAACCAGTCGGCCACCAGGGTGCCGCCCGCCACGTAGCCGGCGGACATGATGCTGCCGTACACGAAGCACATGGCAATGGTGTAGACCGCAATGCTGGGGGCGTTGCAGGCGATGATGTAGGTGATGCCGGAGATGATGCAGCACACGCCGGAGGTGATGCGGGGGCCGATCTTGTTGTTGATCTGGCCCACGATGATGAAGAACACCACGCCCACGATGCCGGCTAGGGAGTTCATGTTCATGATGTCGCCCTGTTCCAGGCCCAGGCGGTGGGCCACGTTGGGCGCCGTGATGTTGGCGCCGTCGTTGCACATGCCCACGTACAGGAAGAACATCAGCAGACAGTAGATGATAACGACCCAGCCCACGCCGAAGTTGACGACCGAGGTCTTGTTGTCATTGGTCGGTTTTTTTGCCATTTTGTTCCCTCTTCTCTCGTCAGATTTTCGGGCGGCGGCCTACGGCCGATAGCGGTCCGGCGCCCTGTGCGAGGTATACTCTAACCGGAGGACGGAATTCTTGCAATCCCCACAAAGTAGTAAGCAAATTACCAAAAAGTAATCAGTAACGGCGAGGTGAGTGATTGGTTTTTGTGCATATTATCAAAAAATGAAGGGGGATCTTTTGGGCCGGAAAAGGGGAAATGGAAGACTGATAAATCTAGAATCGGCAGTTTCCACAAGTGAGGCGCGCGAAATTTGGCACCCCCCGCGGGGGCGCGGAACCCCGCCCGGAGCCGGCGGCGGACTTTACAAAACGTTCATACCCACGTTAAACTTTGTCAACCACCGGGGCGGAAAAGAGTGGTATCTTATCATCACAGCCAAGGAACGACGAAGCTGCAAGGCCAAGGGCCGGGAACGGGCGGGGAAACGGCCGTCCGCGCCTGTTCAGTAGGAACGGCCGCCTTTGCATACTGCCCCCCGGCTGTGGGGGCAGACAAACAACACCACGCCTCCCGCGTGTTGAAAATAGAAGGCATAAAAAAGCGGCCCGGAGCTGGTACCAGCTCCGGGCCGCTTTGTCTCACAGAGTTCGCGCCGCCAGCGCGAAAAAATGGGAAATCGGTTTTCCCCGGGGACATGTGCCTCGGGGAAAACACAGCTCAGGCCCCAAGTGTGGAGACAGCCGCCAAGGGCGGCTGTCTCTGCGCGCAGGGGACTGCAACTCTCTTCCACAAAGCGGCTTTGCCGCTTTGTGGAAGAAGCGTTAGCCCTTGACGATGGCGGCGGTGTCCTGGGCGATCATGAGCTCCTCGTCGGTGGGGATGAGCAGCACCTTCACCTTGGAGTCGGCGGCGGAGATGACGGTCTCCTTGCCGCGGACGTTGTTGGCCGCGGCGTCCATCTTCACGCCCATGAACTCCAGGCCGGAGGCGATGTTCATGCGGGTGTTGGCGTCGTTCTCGCCCACTCCGGCGGTAAACACGATGGCGTCCACCCCGCCCATGGCGGCGGCATAGGCGCCCACCAGCTTCTTCACGCTGTACTGGAAGGCCTCCAGAGCCAGAGCAGCCCGCTGGTTGCCGTCGTTGGCGGCGTTCTCGATGTCGCGGAAGTCGGAGGACACGCCGGAGATGCCCAGCACGCCGGACTTCTTGTTGAGGATGTTCATCATTTCCTTCATGTCATACCCGTGCTTGTTCATCAGGTACTCCAGGATGCCGGCGTCCAGATCGCCGGAGCGGGTGCCCATGGGCACGCCGGCCAGGGGGGTGAAGCCCATGGAGGTGTCCACGCTCTTGCCGCAGTCCACGGCGGCCACGGAGGAGCCGTTGCCCAGGTGGCAGGTGATGATCTTCAGCTCCTCGATAGGCTTGCCCAGCATGGCGGCGGCCCGGGCGGACACATAGCGGTGGGAGGTGCCGTGGAAGCCGTAGCGGCGCACCTTGTCGTTCTCATAGTACTCGTAGGGCAGGGCGTAGATATAGCTCTTGGCGGGCATGGTCTGGTGGAAGGCGGTGTCGAACACGGCCACCATGGGCACGCCGGGCATGACCTTCTCGCAGGCCTTGATGCCGGTGATGTTGGCAGGGTTGTGGAGAGGGGCCAGGGGGATGCACTCGTCGATGGCGGCCATCACGTCGTCGGTGATGCGCACGGAGGAGGCGAACTTCTCGCCGCCGTGAACCACACGGTGGCCCACCGCGTCGATCTCGGAGGCGCTCTTGATCACGCCGTGCTCGGCGGACAGCAGGGCGTCCAGCACGGCCTGAATGGCCTCGGCGTGGGTGGGCATGGGGATCTCGAACTCATACTTGGCGTCCTTGGCGGGCACCTTGTGGGTCAGGCGGCCGTCGATGCCGATGCGCTCGCACAGGCCCTTGGCAAAGACCTCCTTGGTTTCGGGATCCATCAGCTGATACTTGAGGGAGGAGCTGCCGGCGTTGATGACCAGAATTTTCATGGGACTAATCTCTCCTTAAATGATAATGTGGCTTGTCGCCCGGTCTTTCCCGTAGTAAACTATATTCTAGCCCCTTTTTGGTAAAAGGACAACCCATAATTTAGAAGAAACTTCGGATTTTTTTACTTGTGAGTTTGGAGGTTCAGCCCATGGAGACAGCGGGCATTGTGGCCGAGTACAACCCCTTCCACAGGGGCCACGCCTGGCACATCGCCGAGACCCGGCGGCGGCTGGGCGGGGACGCCCCCGTGGTGTGCGTCATGAGCGGCCACTGGGTTCAGCGGGGGGAGTGCGCCCTGGCGGACAAGTGGCTGCGGGCGGCCCTGGCCCTAGACCGCGGGGCCGACCTGGTGGTGGAGCTGCCCACCCCCTGGGCCATGGCCTCGGCGGAGAGCTTCGCCCGGGGGGCGGTGTCCCTGCTGGCCGCCACCGGGGTGGTGGACGTGCTCTCCTTCGGCAGCGAGATGGGGGAGCTGGCCCCGCTGGAAGAGGCGGCGGCGGCCCTGGACGCTCCGGACTACCCGGAAAGGCTGCGCGCCGCCCTGGGGCGGGGCCTGTCCTTCCCGGCGGCCCGGCAGGAGGCCGCCGGGGCGGCCTGCCTGTCCGCCCCCAACAACAACCTGGGAGTGGAGTACCTGCGCTCCCTCAGGGCCCTGGGCAGCACCATCCGCCCCCTGACCGTCCCCCGGCAGGGGGCGGGCCACGACGGCCCCTCCGCCGGGGGGTATGCCTCCGCCTCGGAGCTGCGGAGGCTGCTTCGGGCGGGGCGGGGAGCGGAGGCCGCGCCCTATCTCACCGCCCCCTGGTCGGGGGAGTTTGCGGACATGCAGCATATCGAGCGGGCGGTGCTGGCCCGCCTGCGCACCATGGGCGAGGGGGACTGGGCCGCCCTCCCCGACGGCGGGGGGGCGGAGGGCCTGCCCTCCCGGCTGGCAAAGGCCGCCCGGGAGGCGGTGAGCCTGGAGGATTTCTACGCCAGGGCCAAGACCAGGCGCTACCCCCACGCCCGGCTGCGGCGGCTGGCCCTGGCGGCCTTCCTGGGCCTGCGGGCGGCGGAGCGCCCCGCCGCGCCCCCCTATGTGCGGGTGCTGGGCCTGGGCGGCCGGGGGCGGGCGCTGCTGCGGAGAATGAAGGACACCTGCCCCCTGCCGGTGATCGTCAAGCCCGCCCAGGCCAGGGAGCTGGACGGCCCGGCCCGGACGCTTTTCGAGTCGGAGGCCCGGTACACCGACCTGTACGGCCTGTGCTTCCCCGCGCCCCGGCCCTGCGGGGCGGAGTGGATCCACAGCCCGGTGGTGGGGGAGAGGGCCTGACGGGCGGGATCGGCCCCGCCCCTACCCCGCCTTTTTCCGCCGAGCCCGGCGGATCAGCCAGACCAGAAGCACCACCGCCGCTGCCGCCGGAAGCCCGGCAAAGAGGAGGAGCAGGGGCAGCCCCATCACCATGAAGGCCTGAAACTGGTAGGAGGAGAGCCGGTCGGCCAGGGTGATGCGCGGCTCCGGGTAGAGCGTAAAGGTCAGCTCTCCGTCGGGCAGACTGTCGAAGTGGGCGGTATAGCGCCGTTCCCCCGCCTCCTCCAGGGGGAGGGAGGACTGTATCACGTAGGGGGATGACTCCGGGGTGGTGACGGCCACATCCAGCGTGCCGAAGTCCGCCCAGTGCCGGGCGGGGGAGAGCAGGTAGGTGAAGGTGTGCCGCCAGTGGCTGCTCCAATCGCTGCGGCCCAGCCCCCGGCTGGGGTAGGACACCGCCACCTCCCGGGCGGCCCCGGCGGGGAAGTCCACGGTGTAGGTGAGGGCGAAGCGGTCGGTATCCTCCGCGTCCGCCTCCGCCTTGGCGCAGGCAAACTCCACCGGCTCCCCGTCGGCGGTGATGGAGAAGCCCTCCGTGTCCAGGGCTTCCGCGCCCTCCCTGCCGTAGGTGCGGTACTGCTCCAGATAGAAGGTCATCTGCACCGGGAGGGATTCGTCCGTGGAGTTTTCCATCTGGTAGACGGCGGTGACCTGGGCGGTGAGGCCGTTCCAGCCGCCCTCCCCGCCGATGTCGAAGGTGAGCTGCTCGGCGGAGACGGTGACGGGGCAGCCCTCGTCCACCGCCAGGGCGGAGCCCCCGTCCCCGTCGCTGCGGGTGGGGGCGGAGTTGGCGGAGGCCGGTGTGAGCAGCACCAGCAGCAGCGCCAGGGCGCAGGAGAGCAGTTTTTTCATGCCGAATCCTCCCTTCCTTGATTGCGGGCTGTAATCATACCCTGATATGATTATAAAAAATCGGGGGAGGAAAGGCCACAACAGAACGGTTACAAAAAGGGGGGCGGCCCGATTGGGGCCGCCCGCCTGGTGTTTATTCGATGTGCACGTGGTTGTGGATGTGCTCGGAGCAGTAGCAGTAGTAGCCGTTGCACTTGGAGCAGTAGCGGAACTCCTCGTTGGGGTAGTCGGTGTCGGTCTTGCCGCAGACGGCGCACTTGTGGATGTAGCCCTTCTGCTGCTGGGCCTTCTTGGCAGCCTGCTTGAAGTTGATCGTCTGGCGGGAGGTGCGGTACTTCACCCGGCCGAAGAGCTGGAGGAAGTTGTCCCAGAAGAAGATGAAGTAATTGAGGATGGCCACCAGGGGGAGCACCACGCCGGGCAGGGCGGCGAGGCCCGCGGTAAAGACGCCGAACAGGCTGCTCAGGATGCTCCAGGCGAACAGGGCCGCGTCAATCCACGCCAGCCACTTGATCTTGATGGGGATGATGAAGAACAGCAGCACCCGCATGTCGGGGTACAGGGTGGCGAAGGCGAAGAACAGGGACATGTTCACATAGGTCATGTCGGCGGTGACCAGGTACCCCAGCAGGCCGGCGGGATAGGCGGAGGCGCTGACGGCGTACAGCACGAAGCCCACCACGATGTTGAGCACCACGCCCAGGCCGTAGAACACGTTGAACTTGGCGGTGCCCCACTCCCGCTCCAGCACCGAGCCGATCATGTAGTAGAAATACAGGGAGATGACCAGGAAAAAGAGGCGGTTGTCCATGGGGACAAAGACAAAGGTGATCAGCCGCCAGATCTGCCCGTGCAGGATATAGTAGGGGGAAAAGGCCAGCAGGCCGGACAGGGACACGCCGTAGCTGAACTGATCCAGCAGCCACACCAGGGCGCTGCCCACCACGATGACCAGCATGAGATTGGGTATGCCGAACCGGGGGTGCTTGTAGCAGAACCGATCCAGCCAGCGTTGGATTGCACTCAAGACAAACTTACCTCCCACAGGCGGGCCGCAGGCCGCCATACTGTTTCCATAGTGTACCAGCATCGGGGGAAAAATTCACGAACAAACTGTAAACCTTTCGCCCTCGTTATTTCAGAATTTTGCGGAGCTTCTCCTTCATGGCCGGGGTGAGCACCCTGGCCGCCGCCCGGTAGGGCAGGGAGGGTAGGGCCAGGAAGCGCCTCTCCACCTCGGCAAAGGGCAGGGCGGAAAAGGCGGAGAAGAAGGCGGCCCGGCGGGGATTGGCCTTCAGGGGGGTGGCCAGCCGGGGGTTGCCCGCCACCGCCTCGGCCAGGGGGCGCTCCACCTGGCCGAACCGGCCGGACAGGGCGTCGAACACCTGCTGCCCCCGGGCGGAGTTCACCAGCACCATGGACACGCCTTTGTCCCGCTCCACCGGCAGGGCCAGCTTCTCGTCCAGGCCCCAGTAGTCGGCCAGGGTGAAGTCGGCGGGGCGGCTGGTGGAGGTGTACCGGCACTTGGCGCAGGCGGGCCGCAGGAAGAGCTGCATCCCGAAGCCCCGGCCGTAGCCGGTGCGGTTGAAGTCCTCGGTGTAAACGCCCCCGTCGGCAAACTCCGCCGTGAACCAGGGGTGAGACCAGCCGTGGGACTTGTCCTTGAAGCGCACCGACACCACCTTAGAGCCGTGTGCCGCCTCCAGGCTGTCCAGGTACGCCCGAAACACCGTCGGGGAGGGCACCCCGTGGCACACCAGGTCGCAGGTGAGCAGGCTGGGGTAGTCCTTCCCCAGATACCGCTTCAGCCCGTCCACCTGGCAGGGCACGCCGGAGAAGAGGACGGGGGTGCCCGCCTCCAGCAGCTCTTTGACCTCACGGAAGGAGCTGCCGAGGTCGCTCTGCACATACTTGGAGCCCCGCATGGGGGCCAGCCCTTCCTCCGAGCGGGCGCACACGTGGCGGGCGGTCATGTCATCGTCCAGCACGGAGCCGAACACCGCGCCCCCCTGCTCCAGCACGTGCCGGGCCAGCAGGGAGAAGAAGCCGCCGGAGGAGCTGGCCAGGCGCTCGGCCTCGTCACTGTTCCACACCGCGTGTGCCGCCGCCGGGGCGGGGCCGGGCACCGGCGGGTGGAGGATGGGGCAGGTCTGCTCGCACCTGCGGCACAGGATGCAGGCATCCCCCGCCGCCGGGCGGAGGAAGCCCTCGTGGTCGGGCTGCATGGTGATGGCGTTCACCGGGCACACCGACGCGCAGGCGGCGCATCCGGTGCAGTCCTCCGCCTTGCACAGCACGGGCCGGGGGGCGGCGGGGGCCTCCGGCGGCTCGTCCGGGAGGGCCGTCCCCTCGATGGCGGCCTTCAGATAGGCCAGGGAGTCCGCCCGGGCCTCGTCCAGCCGCTGATACACCTTGTCATAGTCCATGGCCGCCTCCACCGGGGCGGTGGTGTCCAGGCCGATGATCCGGTCGGCGCACCCCAGCCGGGACAGCAGGCTGTAGATGCGGGAGAAGGTGGGCTCGCTGCGCTCCCTGGGGGACATGGAGGTGAAGAAGTTCTTCCGGAACTGGAGGGAGAAGGCCGCCCCATGGAAGGAATTGGTCACCACGGCGGAGGCGTGCCGGAACAGGCCCAGGAACTCCCGGGGCCCGGCGTCAAAGACGATCTCCGAGGCCCCCTCGATCTTCCGCCGGGCCCCCGCCAGCTGGACGATGGGCCAGCCGGTGCGCCGGGACAGGGCCAGGGCGTAGGGGGCCGCCTCGGCGGGGTCGGAGACGAAGTAGCACAGGATATAGGGCCCCTGGTGCCTAGGCGGCGCGGCCAGCTCACCCCAGTCCTCCCCGTTGAGCAGCAGGGTGGGATCCAGCACCACCCGGGCCTCCCGCCCGGCGGCCTCTTGCAGCAGCACCTGCCCCCGCTTCTCCCGCACCGACAGGGCGGAGAAGGGGGCCAGGAAGTCCCGCAGCTGCGCCGCCTTGTCCGCCGGCAGCTCCGGCACACCCAGGCTGGGGGCGTAGGCGATGCGGCGGCCCTCCTTCACAAAGCCCAGCAGGAAGGCGGGGTCGAACTGCTTGTCCTGGAAGATGTAGGGGTTCCAGATCTGGTCGCTGCCCGCCACGTACACGTCGTACTCCGGCGGGGCGGCCCGGAGCTGGTCAAAGGCGGTGTACCGCTCCGGCGACAGCTTCATCTGCTCGGCCACGAAGGCCTCGAACCGCTGGAAGCGCCGCTGGAAGGCCCCGTAGTGGAGGGCGGTGTGGGCGTCGGAGGCCATGCCCCGCACGCCGCCCCCCTTTTTGAAGAGCTGGTTGGTGCGGGTGGTGTGGGGCAGGCGGTAGTCGATGATCTCGCAGCCGTGGCCCAGGCCCTGAATGGCCCTCATGGTGGCGTAGGCCTGGAGCTGGGCCCCGTAGTGGTGGGCAAAGTGGAAGGTGATCAGTCCGGTGCGCATGGCGCTCCCTCCTAAGAACAGGCACAAATCAAATCAGTATAGTATATCCCGGAAACGCCGGGCTTGTCAATGCGGGCGGCATACCTGAGAAATTCCGCCTAGCGGGCCCAGGAAAGATTTCCAGATTCCGATTGACAATCCAATACGATATGTTATAATAATGTCAGTTTGTAGAGAATTGCGGAAATATATGGATATTAGCAGGGAAAGGAAGTAACTGTTTTATGAAGTCGACTGGCATTGTGCGCAAGGTGGACGAGCTGGGGCGGATCGTGCTCCCCATTGAGCTGCGCCGCACACTGGACATTGCAGAGAAGGATTCCTTGGAAATCTACGTGGATGGGGCCTCGATCGTGCTGAAAAAGTACCAGCCCGCCTGTGTTTTCTGCGATGACGCCAAGGATGTGATCAATTTCAAGGGCAAGAACGTCTGTCCCAACTGTATCCGTGAGCTCCAGATGAAGTAATTTTTTGTTTCATAGAGTAAAACTCCCTTGCTTTTCTTGAAAAGCAAGGGAGTTTTACTTTTTGCGCGGGCCCCTGTTTCGAGCAAATTCGGCCCGGTATTTTCTCCTTCGACTAATACTATCTGTAATATACAAAATTCCAGATAATTCTAAAATAGGATATTACGCTTCGACATGCTTCCCCACGGCCCGGTCATACAGCTCGTTTTTGGGCAGGCCGGTCTCCTTGGCCGCCTGCTTGACGGCATCCCGCAGGGATAGCCCCTGCTCCCGCAGCTCCGCCACCCGCGCCAGGGCGTCCTCCGGGGCGGGGGCGGCCGCCGCTGTCTCCGGCGCGCCCTCCACCACCAGCACGAACTCCCCCCGGGGCGGATTGGCCTCGTACCACGCCGCCGCCTCCCCCAGGGTGGTGCGGCGCACCTCCTCGTGGAGCTTGGTCAGCTCCCGGCACAGGGAGATCCGCCGCTCCGGCCCGAAGGCCGCCGTCAGATCCTCCAGAGTGGCGCGCAGCTTGTGGGGGGCCTCGTAGAAAATCATGGTTCGCCGCTCCCCGGCCAGCTCCGCCAGGTGGGCGCGGCGGTTTTTCCTGTTCATGGCCAGAAAGCCCTCAAAGGTGAACCGGTCGGTGGGCAGGCCGGACACCGCCAGGGCAGTGACCAGGGCGCAGGGGCCGGGTATGGCCACCACCGGGATGTCCCGCTCCGCGCACTGGGCCACCAGCTCCTCCCCCGGGTCGGACACCGCCGGGGTGCCCGCGTCGGTGACCAGGGCCCCGTCCTCCCCGGAGAGCAGGCGCTCCAGCACCGCCTCCCCGCCGGCGCCGGTGTTGTGCCGGTAGTAGGAGAGCAGGGGCTTTTTCAGCCCCAGGTGGTTGAGCAGCTTGAGGGTCACCCGGGTGTCCTCGGCGGCGATGAAGTCCACCGCCTCCAGCGTCTCGGCGCACCGCCGGGAGATGTCCCCCAGGTTGCCGATGGGTGTGGGCACCAGATATAAGGTTCCGGCCATGGTTTTCTCCTCCGATTCAGGTATTCAGCAGGGTGGGCAGCACCGCCAGCCCCGGCCTGCCCTGCCGCACCGCCTCCACCAGGGCGGCGGAGGGGGCCTTGTCCGGCCCGTGCTGCACCAGCTGGAGCCGCTTGGGCTCCAGCCCGTGGGACTGGAGGGCGGCGAACAGCTCCGCCAGGCGCTCCGGCCGGTACACCAGGGCGAAGCGCCCCCCGTTTTTCAGCAGCCGCCCGGCGGCGGCGCACCAGCCGTCCAGGGTGCTCTCCCCCTCGGTGCGGGCCGTCCCGCCGGGGCAGCCGCGCCCCGCGGCGAAGTAGGGCGGGTTGGACACCGCCAGGGAGAAGCCCCCGGCGGGCAGGATTGTGCACACGGCCTGCACTTCTCCGGTATGAACCGTCCCCGTCAGGCCGTTTTCCGCCAGGTTCTGGCGGGCCAGGGCCCCGTCCTCCGGGGAGATTTCCACACCGGACAGCTCCAGTGTGGATTCCCGGGCCGCCAGCAGCAGAAGCAGTGCCCCCGCGCCGCAGCCCAGGTCGCACACCCTGTCCCCCCGCCGCACCGTGGCAAAGGCGGCCAGGCGCAGGCTGTCCGCCCCCAGGGGGAAGCAGCCGTCCGACTGCCGGTATACATAGGGCCCCAGCCGCTCCGGGGCCCTCACGGCATCTGCTCCATCAGGCGGCGGGTGATGCGGCCCGTCAGACCCCAGATGGGGTGGCCCGGCCAGTCGTAGATGGGCACGTCCACATGGCCGCCCCGCCAGCGGTAGCCCTGGGAGAAGCCGATGCGGTCATAGGGGAAGTCGTCCTTCACGTCGGGAATCAACTTGTAGGTGTATACCGCCGGCGGGTGAGCCCGCAGCCAGTCCACCGGCACCCAGAAGGTCTCCTTCACCTCGGCGGGGCTGGGCCGCAGCTGTTCCACCCCCTCCTGTGACAGAATGCCCAGCACCGGGTACATGGCAAAGCCGCCCTGGTGGGTGAGGAAGTCCAGCTGGGCCACCACCTCCACCGCCGGCTGTGGGATGGACAGCTCCTCCCAGGTCTCCCGCAGGGCGCAGGCCGCCGGATCCTCCCCCGCCTCCATCCTCCCGCCGGGGAAGCACACCTCCCCGGGCTGGCGGCCCAGGGTATCTGCGCGCACCTCGTACAGCAGGCACAGGCCCTCCGGCCGCTGGGCCAGGGGCACCAGCACCGCGTACTCCCGGTTTATATCCTGCAATTTGGGGGGGTGGCCCGTCCAGCGGGCCCTGAAATCGTCCAGTGTCATAGCTGCTTCATCCATTCGTTCAGAGCCTCATAGCATTTTCCCACGTGCACCCCGTCCAGCAGGCGGTGGTTCAGCTCCAGGCTGACCAGAAGGCTGGTTTTGTCCCCCTGCTCCTCCCACCGGCCCCAGGCCGCCCGGGGCACCGAGTCGGAGGGGTTCAGATCCTTCTCGTTTTTCAGCGCCGTGACAGGGAACCAGGGCAGACAGGTGAAGTAGACCAGCTGATCCCCGTCCCACGGCCCGTCGGTGATAAAGGCGGTCTGGGCCGCCGACTGCGCCTTGGCCCGGCGGCAGAAGTCCGCCGGATCCTCCCCCGCCTCCAGGGTGACGATGTGGAACAGCTCGCTGCCCGGCTTCAAGTCGGTGAAGCTGGGCACCAGGGTGTCGTGGCGGACGATCACCCCGTCCCGATCCTTGTAGTGGAAAGCGTCCACTTCCTCCATGGCCTTGGTGACGGCGTATACCATGGCCGGGTAGAAGGGCTGGTGGCTGGCCCTGTACCAGGCGCGCAGGGCGGTCACGTCCACCGGGAAGGTGAGGGTGTAGAACGGGTCGGACATGGGGGCGAAGAAGTCGTAGTGCCCCCGCCGGGGCCAGGTCTCCTTGTCAATGACGGTCATGCTTCCCCCTCCCGGCCCAGCAGATAGTCGGTGGTCACGTGGAAGTAGTCCGCCAGGGTGATCAGCATTGTGGCGGAAATATTGATATGCCCGTACTCAATTTTCTGATAGTGGCGCTCCGTGATACCCAGTAGCGCCGCCATATCTTTCTGGGTTTTTTTCTTTTCCTTCCGCAGGGGCTTCAGCCGTTCTGCCAGGCTGGGCAAAATCAGTTCCATCTTTTCCGTTATCCCCCTTGACACATCATTAAATTTCGTATATTATAAAGGCATCACATAAATTCGTGTTATGAGGTGACCAACATGTCCGACTTTCTGACCTTCCTGTACGCCCATTACATCAAGCCCTATCTGGACACCCGGCCCATGGATGACGGGGATATCTTCCGGGCCTCCCTGTGCGAAAACAATCAAACCGAGGAGACCCGAAAGGATGTGGAGGCGGTGGTGGCCTTTGCGGCGGCCCACGCCTTCCTGCTGGGGCTGCGCACCGGCGCGGGGCTGGCGGAGGAGGGCAGCCGGCAGACCTAGAGCGGCGGGGGCAAGCCCCCGCCCTACAGTCGTTCACCTCTGGGCAGACCCGCATCCCGGAGGGCAAGCCGAAGCACGGCAGACGGCGCGCCGGGTCGTCGCGCCCCACGGTACGGCAGGGACGGCGGGCGACCACAGGTCGACCCTACATTGTCGGCCCAAGGTATGCCCGCGCATGATCCCCAATTACCACAAGCGCCATGGTATTTCAGCGGCATGGCACCGATGGCGGCCCGGCGGGCGCACCTGGTACAGCGCAGCGGCTGTCAGGGCCTGCGGGGTAATCCCGATGCGTGCCACCCGAGGCGCGGCAGCGCCTGTGACGTAAGCGAACACGGGGCCCCCGCCGAAGCCCAGCGAAGTGGGTTCGGTGGGGAGAGGAGATGCTGTGGAAGGAGTGAGCTTTGCCGCTTGCGGCGAAGCGAATGATCTGAAACTTGCATCGACGACGGGCGGCGATGCACGCCCGGTCTCTGCAAGCCAGACACAACCCACCGCCGCCATGAGCCCCTGGGTCCAGGGTCGAAGGCGCCAGGGGCGCCTTCGATGAAAATCCACGCGAAGCCACCTCAAAAAACGCGGGCCCTGGTGGTTTTCCCACCGCTTTTGACAGCAAAAGCGGTGCGCCCGCCGCGTCGGAGGCGCCGGGGGCGCTTCCGATAAAAATCCAGCGAAGCCACCTTCAAAAAAGCGGCGCGCCCCGGAGGCATCCCGGCAGGCGGATGGCGCGCCGAGGTCGTCGCGCCCCACGGGTTGGTGGATACGCGGGCAAGCGGGCGACCACAGGTCGCCCCTACGGCAAGCCAGGGAAGCCGGATGCAGGGGCCGCCGCCCTCGGCGGCCCGTTTCACCCCGAAAGGACGCAGACGGCGCGTCAAGGATGCCGCGCCCTACGACTCCGGCCGGACGAAGTGGGCCAGGGGGTCGGGCCGCTCCCACGGCACGACCTGTCCGGCGGCCAGGGAGCGGGGCACGTCGATGAGCCGCTGGTTGGTGCTGCCCCGGAACAGGGCGGCGTAGGACTTCCGCGCCTCCACAAAGGGCCCGTCCACCAGCACGTCGGTCTGCGCCAGCAGCTCCATGGCGCCGGGCACCTCCCCGGCGACCAGCCTCTCATAAGTATACCCCGTATACACCCACACGTTCAAGCCCTTTTCGCGGGCGATGGCGGCCAGGCGGGCGCACTCCGCCGCCTGACAGAAGGGCTCCCCGCCGGAGAGGGTGAGGCCGTCGGTGAGGGGGTTGGACAGCAGCTTCTCCGCCAGCTCCTCCACCGCCGCCTCATGCCCGCCCGCGGGATCGTGGGTGTCCGGGTTGTGGCAGCCGGGGCAGCGGTGGGGGCAGCCCTGGGTGAACACGGTAAACCGCAGGCCGGGGCCGTCCACGATGGAGTCGGAAACGGTATTGGCGATGCGCATGATGGTTCCTCCCTGCAAAAACAGGGCCGCCGCACAATGCGGCGGCCCTGTTGGATTTCTCGGATGGGGCGCGTTAAGGATGCCGCGCCTTACAGTTCATCCACCACCTGGAAGATGTAGAACTTCAGGTAGTAGGACTGGTCGGCCCCCCACAGGATGGGGTGGTCGGGGGACTGGGTGCGGTACTCCACCTGCCGCAGGCGGCGGCGGGCGTCCCGGGCGGCCTCCCCGATGGTCTTGGTAAACAGCTCCGGCGTCATGAAGTGGGAGCAGGAGCAGGTGGCCAGATAGCCGCCGTTTTTCACCAGCTTGATGCCCCGCAGGTTGATCTCCCGGTAGCCGGTGACCGCCTTCTTCACCGAGGCGCGGGACTTGGTGAAGGCCGGCGGATCCAGCACCACCAGATCAAACTGCTCCCCCTGCCGGTGCAGCTCGGGCAGCAGCTCGAACACATCCCGGCACAGGAAGCGCACCCGGTCGGACATGCCGTTGAGGGCGGCGTTTTTCGCGGCCTGATCCACCCCCAGCTGGGAGGCGTCCACGCCGATCACCTCCGCCGCGCCGCCCTTTGCGGCGTTGAGGGCGAAGGCCCCGGTGTGGGTGAAGCAGTCCAGGGCCCGGCCGCCCTTTGCCAGCGGCTGAATGGCCAGGCGGTTGTACTTCTGATCCAAAAAGAAGCCGGTCTTCTGCCCCTCGGCCACGTCCACCTGGTAGCGGATGCCGTTCTCCACGATCTCCACCACCGGGTCGAAGGGCTCGGACAGAAAGCCCTTCACCCGCTCCATGCCCTCCTTCAGGCGCACCTTGGCGTCGCTGCGCTCGTACACGCCCCGGATGGCGATGCCGTCCTCGGCCAGCACCTTGACCAGCAGATCCAGGATGCTCTGCTTCAGCCTGTCGATGCCCAGGGCCAGGGACTCCACCACCAGCACGTCGGCAAACTTGTCCACCACCAGGCCGGGGAGGAAGTCGGCCTCCCCGAAGATCACCCGGCAGGAGGAGGTGTCCACCGTGTCCTTCCGGTACTGCCACGCGGCCCGCACCCGGCGCTCCAGAAACGCCTCGTCGATCACCGCGTCGGCGTTCCGGGACAGAGCCCGCACCGCGATGGTGGAGGCCCGGTTGAGGAAGCCCACCCCCAGGGGGTAGCCGTTGTAGTCCTCGATGCGGACGATGTCCCCGTCGGCGGGCCCGCCCAGGATCTCCCCGATTTCGTTGTCATAGATCCAGGGGCCGCCGGCCTTGAAGGCCCGGCCCTCCCCCCGCTTCAGGCGGACGGCTGGTGTGTTGGACATGGATATCTCTCCTTTAGGGTTGCAATAGGACAAAACGGGCAGAGCATCCAGCTCCCCCTCATCCGGCCCTTCGGGCCACCTTCCCCCCGAAGGGGGAAGGCCGGGCTTTTCTCTGGCTTCCCCCTCAGGGGGGAAGCTGTCACGCGGAGCGTGACGGATGAGGGGTGTCTCCTTATACGCTGTGCTTCACCCGATCCCGCTCCTCGGCCCGCTTGGCGTTGTTGAAGCGATCCAGGGTGCCCACCAGGTAGCCGGTGATGCGGCGGATGCGCTCGAAGGGCACGCCGTCGGCCTCGGTGCGGCCGCAGCCGGGGCACTGGTCGCCGATGATGCCGGAGAAGCCGCACACCGGGTCACGATCCACCGGGTGGTTGACCGAGCCGTAGCCGATGCCGCTCTCCTTCATGCAGCGGATCACCTTCTCAAAGGCCTCCAGGTTGTCGGTGGGGTCGCCGTCCATCTCGATGTAGCTGATATGGCCGGCGTTGGTGAGGGCGTGGTAGGGCGCCTCGATCCTGATCTTGTCGTAGGCGGAGATGGGGTAGTACACCGGCACGTGGAAGGAGTTGGTGTAGTACTCCCGGTCGGTGATCCCCTCGATGGCGCCGTACCGGGCCCGATCCAGCTTGACGAACCGGCCGGACAGGCCCTCCGCCGGGGTGGCCAGCAGGGAGAAGTTCAGCCCCCGCTTCTCGCTCTCCTGATCCATCCGCGCCCGCATGTGGGAGATGATCTCCAGGCCCAGCACCTGGGCCTTCTCGCTCTCCCCGTGGTGGACGCCGATGAGGGCCTTGAGGGTCTCCGCCAGGCCGATGAAGCCCACGGACAGGGTACCGTGCTTGAGCACCTCCCGCACCTCGTCCTCCCAGTCCAGCTTGTCGCTGTCCAGCCACACCCCCTGGCCCATGAGGAAGGGGTAGTTGTACACGTGCTTGCGGCACTGGATCTCAAACCGCTCCAGCAGCTGATCCACGCACAGATCCAGCATCCGATCCAGGCCCTCGAAGAAGGCGTCCAGATCCCCCCGGGCCTTGATGGCCAGCCGGGGCAGGTTGATGGTGGTAAAGCTCAGGTTGCCCCGGCCGTTGCAGATCTCCCGGCTGGGGTCGTACACGTTGCCGATGACCCGGGTGCGGCAGCCCATGTAGGCGATCTCCGTCTCCGGATGGCCGGGCTTGTAGTACTGCAGGTTAAAGGGCGCGTCGATGAAGGAGAAGTTGGGGAACAGCCGCTTGGCGGAGCACCGCATGGCCAGCTGGAACAGGTCGTAGTTAGGCTCGCCGGGGTTGTAGTTGACGCCCTCCTTCACCCGGAAGATCTGGATGGGGAAGATGGGGGTCTCGCCGCCGCCCAGGCCGGCCTCGGTGGCCAGCATCACGTTCTTCATCACCATGCGGCCCTCGGGGGAGGTGTCCATGCCGTAGTTGATGGAGGAGAAGGGGGTCTGGGCCCCGGCCCGGGAGTGCATGGTGTTCAGGTTGTGGATCAGGGCCTCCATGGCCTGGTAGGTGGCCCGGTCGGTCTCCTTCACCGCCCGCTGGTGGGCGAACCTCTGGGCCTTCTCAATCTCTTCCCCGGTGCCGAAGGAGGGCACCAGAACGGCCCGCTCGGCGGCGAAGTAGTCCCCGCACTCCTCCAGGGTGGGGGTCAGGCCGGTGTCCTCCTGAATGCCCGCCATGATGCCCTTCAGTTCCTGCTCGGGATCCTCCCGATTCTCCAGCAGCATGAGGGCCCGGGCCAGGTTCTGGCGGTATACCCGGCGGAAGGTCTTGCGCACGCCGTCGGCCATGCCGTAGTCGAAGTTGACCACGCTCTGGCCGCCGTGCTGGTCGTTCTGGTTGGACTGGATGGCGATGCAGCACAGGGCGGCGTAGGAGGAGATGTCGTTGGGCTCCCGCAGGGTGCCGTGGCCGGTGGAGAAGCCGCCGGCGAACAGCTTTTTGATGTCGATCTGGCAGCAGGTGGTGGTCAGGGTCAAAAAGTCCAGGTCGTGGATGTGGATATCCCCTTCCCGGTGGGCCCGGGCGTGGTCGGGGTTGAGGACGAACATGTCGTAAAACTGCTTGGCCCCCTCGGAGCCGAACTTGAGCATGGAGCCCATGGCGGTGTCGCCGTCGATGTTGGCGTTCTCCCGCTTGATGTCCGAGTCCTTGGCCTTGGAGAAGGTGATATCCTCATAGGTCTTCATCAGCCGGGTGTTCATCTCCCGGGCGCGGCTGCGCTCCTCCCGGTAGAGGATATAGGCCTTGGCGGTCTGGACATAGCCGTTGTCCATGAGCACCCGTTCCACCAGATCCTGGATATGCTCCACGCCGGGCTGACACTCCCCCTCCACCTCCAGGATGGAGAGCACCTCGTCGGCCAGCTTGCGGGCCACGTCCTCCTGCCCCGGCTTGTAGGTGGCGGCAAAGGCCTTGTCGATGGCGGAGGCGATTTTCTCCTCGTTGAAGTCGGCCAGCCGGCCGTCCCGCTTGCGGATCTTGGTCAGTGTCATGGCGTTTCGTTCCTTTCTCTGGGCTTTTGTCCAGCAAAAAAGCCAAAACAGGGCGGGGCCGCCGTCCCAGCTTGGCACTACATCTTGTGGCTATTTTTGCTTGTCCGCTTTCTATGATACCGTATCTTGAACGCCCCGTCAAGGCAAAAAAGCGGAGGCCGCCGCCAAAAACCGAAGGCCCTTTTTGGCGGTTTCGCTGATTTTGCAAAAGAGACGCCTGGGGGATTGACGGCGGCTCCGGGCCGGTGGACATCCCGGCGATCCTGTGGTATCATGGCCCCATCTGGAAGGGAGGCTGCCATGGACGGACATTTTATCGATCTGACGCCGGAGAATCTGGCAGGTGAGCACCTGTGCTGCATCATCCGCAGCAAAAAGCCCCACCCGGGGGTGGAGGAAAAGCGGCGGTGGCTGGCGGAGCGGCTCCGGGAGGGGCACGTGTTCCGCAAGCTGGACGAGAAGGGCACGGTCTTTATCGAGTACGCCCCCCTGGAGATGGCCTGGGTGCCGGTGGAGGGGGACAACTACCTCTACATCTACTGCCTGTGGGTCACCGGCCCCCACAAGGGGAAGGGATACGGCCGGGCGCTGCTGGAGTCCTGCCTGGCCGACGCCAGGGCAAAGGGAAAGTCCGGCGTGTGCATGCTGGGGGCGGAGAAGCAGAAGGCGTGGCTCTCCGACCAGTCCTTTGCCCGCAAATTCGGCTTTGCTGCGGCGGACACCACCGATACCGGCTATCAGCTGCTGGCCCTCTCCCTGGACGGCACCCTCCCCCGCTTCGTCCCTGCCGCCAAACGGGGGATCATCGACAGCCAGGAGCTGACCATCTATTACGACGCCCAGTGCCCCTTTATCCACCAGTGTGTGGAAAAAATCGCGGCGTTCTGCGAGGCCGGCGGGATCCCGCTGTCCCTGGTGCGGGTGGACAGCCTGGCCCAGGCCAAGGCCTTGCCCTGTCCGTTCAACAACTTCGCGGTGTTTTACCGGGGGCAGTTCCAGACGGTGAACCTGCTGGACGAGGCCGCCGTCCGGCGGCTTCTGAAGAAATAGGCGGACAAGAGCGGCGGCCCGGCCGGGCCGCCGCTGAGACAGTCGAAAAAGCGGCAGAGCCGCTTTTTCGAGCAGGATGCAGTCCGCCGCGCGCAGGATTTGTCCGCTTCAAGCGGACAAATCCCACACTTGCGGCCTGAGAAGTGTTTTTTCCGACGCACACCCCCCAGGGGGCCCTCTCTTGCCCCTTCGGGGCAATTCACCTTGTGTCGCCGGAGAAAACAGATTTCCATTTTTTCGCGCCTGCGGGCGCGAGCTCTGCGAGGCTTTTTCCAGACGATGAGCGGCGGCCCGGCCGGGCCGCCGCTCTTTGGCTTATTCGGTTTATAGGAGCACCAAACCGTACTTCCGGGACATCTCCTCCAGAAAGGCGTCGTCCAGATCCCCGGTGCCGTCCCAGAAGGCCCGGCCCTGGTAGAGCCGCAGGGCCCGCTCCAGCAGCTCGGGCACGTCCGACCACAGGCACAGGGCGTCCTTCACCACGTACTGGTTCTCGGCGAAGATATCCAGATCGTCCTCCTCCAGGATGGCGATCTTCAGGGCCCCCTGGGGGGCCTCCTCCTCCGCGGCCAGGATGTCCTCCATCAGATCGGGGGAGCACTCGATGGTCTCGCCCACGTCCACGTCGGGGGTGATGAACCGGGCCTCCTTCTCGCTGGCGCAGGGGATCACGTCGGGATCCCGCTCCGGCGGGACAAAGGCGGAGAAGTCCACCGCCGCCACCGCGTCCCCCAGGGCGGCGATGTGCTCCGGCGTGGTGCCGCAGCAGCCGCCGAACATGCGCACGCCGGCCTCGGCGAAGGGGGCGGCGTAGGCGGCCAGCTCCTCCGGCGTACAGCGGTATACGGCCCTCCCGTCCACCACCTGGGGCAGGCCGGCGTTGGGCTTGGCAATCAGCGGCACCGAGGCGTAGGGGGTGAGGCGGCGCAGCTGCTCCAGCATCTCCGCCGGGCCGGCGCAGCAGTTGAGGCCGAAGGCGTCCACCCCCATGCCCTGCATGACGATGAGGGCGGCCAGCACGTCGGTGCCGGACAGGGTGCGGCCGTTTTCGTCGCAGGTGAAGGTGACCCACACGGGCTTGGCGGAAACGCTCTTGCAGGCCAGCACCGCCGCCCGGGCCTCCGCCATGGTCATGGTGGTCTCGAGGAGGAAGAGATCAACCCCCGCCGCCTCCAGGGCGGCGGCCTGCTCGGTGTAGATGTCCACCAGCTCCTCAAAGCTGGCGTCGCCGAAGGGGACGATGGACTTCCCCGTGGGGGCCAGATCCCCCGCCACCCTGGCTTTGCCGCCCGCGGCCTTCCGGGTCAGGGCCGCCAGACGCCGGTTGTACACCGATACCTGGCCGCTCAGGCCGTACCGGGCCAGCGTCACCCGATTGGCCCCGAAGGTGGGGGCGATGAGCACCTGGCTGCCCGCGTCCACGTAGGCGCGCTGGAGCTCCAGCAGGGCGTCCGGGTGCTCCAGCACCCACTGCTCGGTGCAGACGCCGTGGGGCATGCCCCGCTTGTACAGCTCGGTGCCGGTGGCGCCGTCCAGCAGGATGGGGGCGGATAAGGGGGGGATGGTGTCCATAGTTCGTTCGTTCCTCCTGAAAATTTGCGCGTGGCGCATTTGCAAGCTAGTATAGCACAAAGGGCCCGGTAAATGCAAGAGGCGGGAGGCGGAAACCCGCCTGTCCGGACAAGCAGGGAGCCGGGGAAATCCCCGGCTCCCCCTGGCATTATCCCAGCTCGTTGAGCTTTTTGGCGGCGGTGTGGTAGATGGGCTTCCACTCCACCTTCCGCACCAGGGCGGCGATGGAGATGGGGATGTAGGTGAACATGAAGACGGGGAAGGTGAACACATACCCGATCTTCTGCATCGGCGCGGCGCTGATGTGGCGCCACTCAGACAGCACCGTCAGCATGCCGTAGGCCAGCAGGCCCAGGTAGAAGTTCCACAGGTTGGAGCCGATGAAGCCCAGGCACTCGTGGATGATGCGGGCGGCCATGTGGGTGGGCTGGGTGAGGCAGGCGGCCAGCACCACGCCGTTGAACAGAATGATGAACAGCGTGAGCAGCATGCCGGGGGCCACGGTGGCAAACATGTCGTAGCAGGAGGTGCCCTTGTGCCCCCAGCGGAGGCAGCCCTTCAGCAGGGGGAGGGTGTAGGCCCGATCCACCTGATAGAAGCCCTTAGACCAGCGCAGCCGCTGATCCCAGGACTGGCGGAAGGTGGTGGGCTGCTCATCGTAGACCACCGCCTTGTCGCAGTAGCCGATGCGGCGGCCTTGGATGGCGCAGTCCACGGAGAACTGGATGTCCTCGGTGAGCAGGTGGAAGGGCCAGCCGCCGTTTTCCCGGATCACCTGGGCGGACACCAGGAAGCCGGTGCCCGACACGTGGCAGTTGGTGCCCAGCAGGGTGCGGGGGAAGTTGAGGAACCGGGCCTCCCGCAGGAACCAGATGGAGTAGCCGGCGGAGATCCAGTTGGTGCCGAAGTTCTTGGAGTTGCGGTAGCAGGTCACCGCGTCATAGCCCCGGTCGAAGGTGCGGTTCATCTCGGCGACGAAGCCGGGATCCACCAGGTTATCCGCGTCAAAGACGAAGTAGCCGTCGTAGACGTCCTTCCCCTCCTCCGCCAGGCGGCGGAAGAGGTAGTCCATGGCGTAGCCCTTGCCCTTTTTGCTCTGGTCAAAGCGCTCGTAGACGAAGGCCCCCGCCCTGCGGGCGGCCTCGGCGGTGCCGTCGGTGCAGTTGTCCGCCACCACATACAGATCCAGCAGCTCCGCCGGGTAGTCCTGTTTTCGCAGGCTCTCCAGCAGCTCGCCGATCACCGCCTCCTCATTGCGGGCGGAGACGATGGCGGCGAAGCGGTGGAGCTTCGCCGGCTGGTGCCGGTCTGACCAGCGGCGGCGCACCAGGCCCACCACCACGTAGAACCCCTGATAGAGGTAGAGCAGGGTGAACAGCACCACGATGGCAAAATTCAGATGTTGTACAAGTTCCAGCAGTGTCATTCCTGTAATCCTCCACAGCGTGGTTGGAAAGAGTCCGCCCCGGGGATTTCCCGCAGGCGTAGAGCCTATGATACCACGCTCTGAAAAGATTGCAAGAGTGTTGCATATCAATTAACAAATTGTTAAATGAAAGTTTTTTCTTTCTTTAGAAAAACGTAAGAACTGATCTCGGGAGGGATCTGCATACAAATGTGCAGATAATTGAAACCGTGGGCGCTTCCTGGGGAAGCGCCCGCGGCCAGTGCGTCGAAAAAGCGGCAAAGCCGCTTTTTCGAGAAAGATTGCATGGTGGAAGGGGTTCGTTTTCTTGCGAAAAAGTCGCCCCTTCCACCATGAGAAGGGTTGTTTCCGACGCACATGTCGCCGGAAATGACGGATTTTGATTTGATTCCTGCGGCTGCGGCCGCAGGAACTCTGCGAGGCTCTCCTTCGAGGGAGGTTTTTCGATAGCCTGACTGTGGGCGCTTCCTGGGGAAGCGCCCCCGGCATCCAATGATAGGTTACATCTTCTCCGGCGCGGAGACGCCCAGCAGGGCCAGGCAGTTGGCGATCACGGCCCGCACGGTGTCGGACAGCTTGAGCCGGGCGGCCAGAACCTCCGGCGCCTCCCCCTTGATGCGGCAGGAGTTGTAGAACCGGTGGAACTCCCCGGCCAGGGTGGTGAGATAGCGGTTCACGTGGGAGGGGTCGTAGTCCCGGGCGGAGAGCCGGATGGTCTCGGGCAGCTGGGACAGGGTCTTGATGAGGCTCTTCTCCTCCTCAGTGGAGAACACGGCGGGATCCACCTCCGCCGCGTCGGGCACCTTGTCCCCCTCCTCGGCCAGCCGGGCGATGAGGGAGCAGATGCGGGCGTGGGCGTACTGGACGTAGTACACCGGGTTCTCGGAGTCCTCCCGCACCGCCAGATCCAGGTCGAAGTCCAGGGCGGAGGTGGAGGAGCGGGAGCTGAAGAAGAACCGGGCGGCGTCCACGCTCACCTCGTCCAGCAGATCCCGCAGGGCGATGGCCTTGCCGGAGCGCTTGGACATGCGGACGGGCTGCCCGTCCTGAAGCAGGTTGACCAGCTGCATCAGCACGATGACAAGGCGGTGGGAGCCGTCAAGGCCCAGGCCGTCCAGGGCGGCCTGGAGGCGGGCCACGTGGCCGTGGTGGTCGGCGCCCCAGATATTGATGGCCTTGGAGAAGCCCCGCTTCTCCAGCTTGTTGCGGTGGTAGGCGATGTCGGCGGCGAAGTAAGTGTAGAACCCGTTGGCCCGGCGGAGCACGTCGTCCTTCAGATCCAGCTTGTCCACCTGCTCCTGGCTCTTACCCTCGCCCAGATACTTCTGCTTGAGCAGGGCGGTGGTGTTGAGCCACAGGGCCCCGTCCTTCTCATAAGTCCAGCCCTTGTCGGCCAGCAGACCCACGGTCTCGGCCACGTAGCCGCTGTTATGGAGGGCGGACTCCAGAAACCACTCGTCATACTCGATCTTGTAGCGGAGCAGATCCTCCTTCATCTTGGGAATGTTGATGGACAGGCCGAACTGGGCCATGGCCTCCTGCCGCTCCTCCTCGCTCTTGTCCTTCCACTCCGGGCCGTGCTGCTCCAGGAAGGCCCGGGCCAGCTCTTTGATGTCGTCCCCGTGGTAGCCGTCCTCGGGGAAGGGCACGTTCTCCTCCCCCAGCACCAGCTGGAGGTAGCGGGCGTCGATGGACATGGCGAACTTGTGGATCTGGTTGCCCGCGTCGTTGACGTAGAACTCCCGCCACACGTCGTAGCCAGCCCGCTCCAGCACGCTGGCCAGGGCGTCGCCCAGCACGCCGCCCCGGGCGTTGCCGATGTGCATGGGGCCGGTGGGGTTGGCGGAGACGAACTCCACCATCACCTTCTCGCCGCGGCCCTCGTCCACCGCGCCGTAGGTGTTCCCCTCGGCCTGAATGTCGGTGAGCACCTGGCCGTACCACTTGCTGCCCAGGGTGAAGTTGAGGAAGCCGGGGCCGGCGATGGCCACCTTGTCGAAGAAGGAGCCGGCCAGCTCCAGGTGATCCACAATGATCTCCGCGATCTGCCGGGGGGCCTTGTGCAGCGCCTTGGCCCCCGCCATGGCAAAGGAGGACGCGTAGTCGCCGTGAGTCACATCCTTGGGGATCTCGATGGTGGCCTTGACCTCCGCCCCGCCGGGCAGCAGGCCCTCCGCCGCGGCCTTCTCATAGGCCGCCTGGGTCAGCGCGGCGACCTGCTCCTTGGCCGCCTGAATCAGGTTGGACATGTTATCTCCTCTTTCTCATTTCTTGTGCATACGCTCCGGGCGGATGATATCCGCCCCTACTGACGGAGCACCGGCCCCTAGGGCTTGTTTGAAAATTGGCGATGTGTCCAGCGGCGAGGGATTTGGGGCCGCTGGCAAGCAATTTTTTCGCAGGAATCCTGACGGATTTCAAGGAAAAATTGCGCCGTACAGGGGGCAAAAGGCCCGCCGATTGGGCATTTTGACATGTTTCAAACATGCCCTAATCCCGCACTTGAATCCGGAACAGGTTCCGGCCGGCTGATACGTGGTCAATCTCCCCACGGCGCAGGCGCCGCGGGGGCCCCGCTGCTTTTCATCCGCTCGGGGCGAGTCAATCGCCCCGGCGTCAAGGTTTCGCCGGAGGCGAAACGCTTGGTATCGAGATTGACCACGACGGTCACTGTTTCAGCACCGGCCCCTAATCCCGCACTTGAATCCGGAACAGGTTCTGGCCGGCCGATGCGTGGTCAATCTCCCCACGGCGCAGGCGCTGCGGGGGCCCCGCTACTTTTCATCCGCTCGGGGCGAGTCAATCGCCCCGGCGTCAAGGTTTCGCCGGAGGCGAAACGCTTGGTATCGAGATTGACCACGATGGTCACTGTTTCAGCACCGGCCCCTTTTCCCGTACCTGAATCCGGAACAGGTTCTGGCCGGCCAGTGCGTGGTCAATCTCCCCACGGCGCAGGCGCCGCGGGGGCCCCGCTGCTTTTCATCCGCTCGGGACGAGTAAATCGCCCCGGCGTCAAGGTTTCGCCGGAGGCGAAACGCTTGGTATCGAGATTGACCACGATGGTCACTGTTTCAGCACCGGCCCTTTCTCCCGCACTTGAATCCGGAACAGGTTCTGGCCTGCCAGTGCGTGGTCAATCTCGATGGCATAGTCGATCTCGATGCTGCCGCCGCTGGCGCTCAGATCGCTGCGCATCCGGCGGGTGTTCACCCCGATGGACAGGGCGCCGTAGGGCGTGTCATACATGGACAGGTGCCGCCGGCCCTCCTCAAAGACCATCTGGGAGTTGACCTCCCCCACCCGCAGCAGGGTGACCCGGTCGGGCTCGATCTGGAAGGTGGTCAGGGTGCCCTCCAGTCCGGTGAGCTGGCTCTCCTGATAGGTCAGGGTATAGCCCTCGTCGCCGTCGGGCTCCAGGCAGCCCTCGGTGACCAGCTCAATGGTGTCGTCCTCCTGGGCCTGGAAGGACTGCTTTCCCTGGATGGAAATGATGACGTTGTTCTCCATGGTGATTGGTACCTCGGTGCTTGCTGTAATGAAAATTGCATTCTATTATATCCGACGGCGGGCCGGATGTAAAGGGGGATCCCCTCAATATTGGCTGATATCGGTGAGCTCCACCGCCTCGGTAACGTCCCGCCCCAGGAAAATGGAGGCCAGCCGGGCAAAATCCTCCTGCCGGTCGCTGACGAAGAAGCGGCACGCGCCGCCGTCCGCCCGGCCGGACAGGGCGCCGCGGGCGCGCAGGAAGTCCGCCGCCGCCCGGGCTCCCTCCGCCCCGGCGCTGACCAGGGCCACGCCGGGGCCCATGCAGGCGGCGATGACCTCCTCCAGCAGGGGGTAGTGGGTGCACCCCAGCACCAGGGTGTCCACTCCGGCCGCCTTCAGGGGGGCCAGGTATTCCGCCGCCACCGTCTCGATTACAATGTCGCCGGGGCGGAACCGGCCGTTCTCCACCAGGGGCACGAACAGGGGGCAGGGCTGCCCGGTGACCCGGGCCGCCGGGTTTTCCGCCTGGATGGCCCGCTCATAGGCGCCGCTGCGCACCGAGGTCTGGGTGCCGATCAGGCCGATGTTCCCGCTGCGGGTGAGCCGGGCCGCCGCCCGGGCGGCGGGCTCCACCACCCCCATCACGGGGATGGGGTTCTCGGCGGAGAGCACGTCCAGCGCGGTGGTGGACACGGTGCCGCAGGCGATGAGGATGGCCTTGAGGTCGAAGGTGCGCAGGAAGGCCACATCCTGCCGGGCATATTTGATGATCGTCTCCTGGGAGCGGCTGCCGTAGGGCACCCGTCCCGTATCTCCGAAGTAGACCACGTCCTCCCCCGGCAGCAGGCGGCACAGCTCCCGCACAGCGGTGAGCCCCCCCAGGCCGGAATCAAAGACGCCGATGGGCCGCTGATCCAATCCAAATCCCTCCTGAAAGCATCCTCTGGTCTGTTCTCTCCATCATAGGCGAAAATTGGCTCCCTGGCAAGGGGTATTTTCATGGTTTCCGACCGCCTCTGCGTTTGACATTTTGGCGGGGCTGACTATAATATGGGGTAGAGGCGGCCGCCGCGCCGCCCCACGTCATGACAGCGAGGAGGGTTCAAGCGATGAAGCTGGAGCTGACGACCAAACAATTCCGCCGCCTGCTGGATATGGCCTATATCGGCAACTGGATTTTGAACTCCACCCGGGGGGACGACCGGTTCAAGGACTACGACGAGGTGGAGAGCCTTTTGTTCGCCAAAGCCCGGGAGGAGGGCATGGGCGTGCTGGCCGAGGACTGGCAGGGGGAGGTGGTGCCCTCCCGGGCCTTTGCCGAGGGCGGCATCCACGAGGCGATCATGGAATACGAGAACAACGTGTTCTTCGACATCCTGGCGGAGGATCTGGCCCGCCGGGACATGGAGGACGCCTCCATCGACCAGAACAACTACGAGGAGCTGTCCAGCCGCATCGACGCCTATATCGCGGAGTTTGAGGAGCACGGCACCGACAATATCCTGGTGGACAGCGATCACTTATGATCGGAAAAGCGGTAAAGCCGCTTTTCCGAGAGGAGCTGCATGGCGGAAGGGGTTCGTTTTCTTGCGAAAAAGTCACCCCTTCCGCCATGAGGAGTGTCATTTCCAGGGCGCATGTCCCTGGAAATGACGGATTTTGATTTTATTCCGTCATCTGCGGATGACGGAACTCTGCGAGACCGCTTTGACAGGCCGGGCCGCTGCTGCGGCCCGGCGCTTTTTTCTCCGGATTGCCAAATTCCCCCTAGGAAATTGCCGCCCGTTGGTGTATACTGTGGGCAGGACAAGCCTTAACAAAGAGGAGGGGCAATCATGCTTACCTGTAATGTTTCCAACGCGGCATCCTTTCTGCCGGAGGACTGGCTGACCAGCCGCCTGGCCGGGCTGGAGGAGGGCCGCGCCAAGCTGGAGAGCGGCAGCGGCGCCGGCGGCGACTTCACCGGCTGGGTGCACCTGCCCAGGGACTATGACAAGGAGGAGTTCGCCCGCATCCAGGCGGCGGCGGAGCGCATCCGCAGCGACTCCCAGGCCCTGGTGGTCATCGGCATCGGCGGCTCCTATCTGGGGGCCCGGGCGGTGGTGGAGCTGCTCCACTCCCCCAACTTCAACCTGACCCACAAGGACGGCCCGGAGATCTATTTTGCCGGCAACGGCCTGTCCTCCGACGCCATGCTGGAGGTCATCGACCTGGTGAAGGACAAGGACTTCTCCGTCAACGTCATCTCCAAGTCGGGCACCACCACCGAGCCCGCCGTGGCCTTCCGCATCTTCAAGGCCCTGCTGGAGGAGAAATACGGCAAGGAGGGGGCGAAGAAGCGCATCTACGCCACCACCGACGCCCACAAGGGGGCCCTGAAGGGCCTGGCCGACGCCGAGGGCTATGAGGAGTTCGTGGTGCCCGACGCGGTGGGCGGCCGGTACTCCGTGCTCACCGCCGTGGGCCTGCTGCCCATCGCCTGCGCCGGCATTGACATCGCCGCCCTGATGGAGGGCGCGGCCCAGGCCATGGAGGAGCTGGCCAGGCCCGGCGCGGACAACCCCGCCTGGCAGTATGCCGCCGCCCGCCACGCCCTGTACACCGGCGGCAAGAAGGTGGAGATCCTGGCGGCCTACGAGCCCTCCTTCCGCTTCTTCGGCGAGTGGTGGAAGCAGCTCTACGGCGAGAGCGAGGGCAAGGAGGGCAAGGGACTCTTCCCCGCCAGCGTGGAGTTTACCGCCGACCTCCACTCCATGGGCCAGTATATCCAGGAGGGCGAGCGGCTCATGTTCGAGACGGTGGTGCGCTTTGACAAGAGCCGGGGCAGCATCACCATCCCCCACGACCCGGACAACGTGGACGGGCTCAACTTCCTGGCGGGCAAGGAGCTCTCCTTCGTGGCCGAGCAGGCCATGCGGGGCACCCTGCTGGCCCACGTGGACGGCGGCGTGCCCAACCTGGTGGTCACCGTCCCCGGCCGGTGCGAGAAGAGCGTGGGCTGGCTGATCTACTTCTTCGAGTACGCCTGCGGCCTGTCCGGCTACCTGCTGGAGGTCAACCCCTTCAACCAGCCCGGCGTGGAGGCGTACAAGAATAACATGTATGCCCTGCTGGGCAAGCCGGGGTATGAGGATCGGAAAGCCGAGCTGGAGGCCCGTCTGGGCTGAACCGCGCCAAAGGCCCCTCAGCCATGAACTTTTGGTGAACTTCCGCAAATCGGTTGCAATCGGGCCGCAAAAATGGTAACATACAGGTACAAGGCCGGAGGACAGCTCCGGCGGACAATGAAGGAGTGATAACTATGGTGAGAGTGATCATGGGGGTCAAGGGCACCGGCAAGACCAAGCAGATGATCGAGCTCATTAATTCCGCCGTCCACAGCGAGAACGGCAACGTGGTGTGCATCGAGCGGGGCCCCAAGCTGACCTATGACATCCATTATAAGATCCGCCTGGTGGAAGCCAGCCAGTATGATATGAGCAGCTACGACTTCCTGAAGGGCTTTATCAGCGGCCTGTACGCCGGCAACTATGATATTACCCACATCTTCATCGACAGCCTGACCAAGATTGTGGCCTCCGAGGCCACCGACCACGCGGTGGAGGAGTTCCTGGACTGGCTGAACAGCTTCTCCGAGAAGAACAACATCAAGTTCACCGTCACCATCAGCGCCGACGCCTCCCTGGCTACCGAGGGCATCAAGAAGTATTTCTGAGCCTCTGACGGACATCTGAACAGAAACCGGGCCCCGCTGTTTCCAGCGGGGCCCGGTCAGGCTGTCGATAAACCCTCCTGCCGAAGGATTCGGAGGGAAGGATAGTGTGAAAGGGAACCGTCAGGGTTCCCTTTCGCGTTGGATCAAACAACTTTTTGAAACTTTTTTGAAGTTTCAAAAAGTTCAGCAGCGTGTCGAAAAGACTTTTTCGACACGCTGACCGGGCCCCGCTGTTTCCAGCGGGGCCCGGTTTTTCGCTTGGGAGGAGGCTCATGCCCGGGCGGCGTCCCGGCGGCACAGCAGCGCCCGGAGCGCGCAGAAGACCGCGGCGGCGGCCAGGGCCAGCCACAGGAGCAGCAGGACGTTCTCATTGCAATACCAGTCCTCTGTCCAGCGGGTGAAATCCGGCCGGAACCAGAAGCTGTGGAGCCGCTCCACCGTACCGCCCCCCAGCAGCACCAGCCGGTCAAGCACCGGGTTGACCAGGGGGAGGAAGACGCAGGCCGCGCCCAGGCAGGCGGCCCCCTTCCACCAGGGGCCGATGGGCGCGTAGCGGATGATCAGCAGGCAGGCCCAGGGCAGGGCCAGGCCGAACAGCGTCCCGGGCAGGGCGGGCAGGGGGAACCAGTCCGCGCCGCTATAGGCCGCGCCCGCCCAGAGCAGGGCGCACAGCAGCAGGGTCTCCGCCCCCAGATAGAGCGCCGCCTTATGCTCCCCCAGGGGGCGGGGCAGTTCCCGCAGGGCGGCGGGCAGGAAGATCGCCCCCAGGCCGAAGAGGGTGGCTGCGGCGGCCATGGGGAACCAGTCGCCGCCGCTGTAGAGGCAGGAGGCCAGCAGGAGCAGCTCCAGGGACAGGGTGAAGCCCCCCAGCGTGACCGCGGCCCGCCGCTTCTGCACCAGGGTGGGCAGCAGGGTGAGGGAGGCGGCCACCAGCTCACCGGTCAGCACCAGCCAGAACCAGGTGAGCGCATGGTACATGGCCCAGTTGCAGGCCAGGCAGAGCACCGCCGTGCCGCCGTACAGGAGCAGCTGAACCATGCGCACCCGCCGGGTGAGGCGCAGATACTTCTTGGCCAGGGTCTCCGCCGTGCGGGCCTCCACGTCCTCGCTGGCGGTGAGCAGCTCGTGCTCCGACACCTGGAGGATCGCGCAGATGTCCCGGATGAGGGTGATGTCCGGGTAGGACATGCCGGTTTCCCAAAGTTAAAGATATGGATACAGGTTAATCAATTTTGCCGATAAAGCGGTAGTAAATCTCAATCTCTTGCTCTCTCATACTATCTTCGCCTTTAGTGGCCTCGTGAATGACGATTTTTTCAATCAGGGTATTGAGAAGTTCGGCGGTCAGTTCCGTGGGATTGGCGTACTGCTTGATGAGAGCGACCCACTTTTCGGCATCCAGGGCAGTTTGCTGCTCTGCGGACAGCTCCGCTTGCAAGCAGCTGATCTTTTCCTCCAGCTCCAGCTGCTCTGTCTGGTACTTTTTAGTCAGCAGATTGAAGTTATACTCAGTGATGCGTCCGGCAGACCAGTCCTCATACATTCGGACGAATTTTCCATCCACTTCTGCCTTGCGCTTTTCTGCCCGTTTCAGCTCGGATTCCTGACGCTTGGCAGCGGTCATACGTTCCCGGTCACCATTTTTCAAAATCTGCTGCAAAAGTTTTTCTTCGCTCAGCTGCGCCCGATGGGACCAATACTGGATTCTGGACAACACATAGACATAGAGCGTGTCATAGCGGATATAATGCGCCGAGCATTGTGTCCCCATCTGTCCGTACTGGCTGCAAGTGAAATGGCTGTACGGCGTTTTGTTCTGCCGGTTCGTGCCGAAGCGCATAGACCAGCCACAATCTGCACATTTTACAAGCCCGGCGAAAATCTGCGTTGTGGCATCCTTCTGCTGCCGTCTGCGGCTGGCGATCTGCTTTTGCACCTGCTCAAACACATCCCGGCTGATGATGGCCTCATGGGTATTTTCCACCCGAATCCATTCTTCTTTCGGCTTACGCACCTTTTTCTTGTTTTTATAAGAGATGTTGGTCTGCTTATTGTGTACGCTGTTGCCGATATAGGTTTCATCTTGCAGGATACTTTTGACCTGAGCAATCGTCCAGGCATACGATTTTTCTTCCGGCGCATGGGCATAGACATTGGCGAAAGTTCCATATCTCTGATAATTCAGCCAGCCCGCAGTCGGGACTTTCTCTGCAATCAGGGTCTTGGTGATCTTCGCCGCACCTGCTCCATGAAACGCAAGGTCAAAGATTTTCTCGATGATCCAACGGGTTTCTTCGTCTATGGCCAAAGTGTTTTTGACTTCGGGATGGCGGATGTATCCCAGCGGCGCATAGGCAAAAGTGCGTTCTCCGGCAGCAAATTTGGCACGGAGCGCCGTTTTCACCTTGCGGCTGGTATCCTTTGCAAACCATTCGTTAAAAAGGTTCTTGAACGGTACAAAATCCGAAAGTCCTTTTTCGGTGTCCTCGTTTTCGGCCACAGCAATGTAGCGAATCTGCTTTTCCGGGAACACAAATTCCAGATAATAGTCCATCATCACGTGTTCACGGCCAAAGCGACTGAGATCTTTGGTAATGATGCAGTTGACCTTTCCGGCCTCCACATCATCCATCATCCGCTGAAAGCTGGGACGCTCGAAGTTTGTTCCGCTCCATCCATCATCGACATATTCGCCATACACCGAAAGGCCATGTTCCTTTGCGTACTGCTGCAAAATGGTGCGCTGGGTCTCGATACTCACGCTGTCGCCATAGTTTTCGTCGTCACGGCTGAGACGCATATAGAGTGCGGTATTGTAAGGTTGTTTCACGGTAAAAATCCTCCTTCTAATCGAAACAACCCACGCTTACAATACTTCTGCTTTTATTATATCGTAAGCGTGGGTGTGGTTCAACGACATTTTGTTGTGGAATGGGTTTATCCAGCGTTGCGGGCAGCATATTGGATCACATTTTCAATCAGCTTATCCATGGGTTTGCCTGCCTGGGAGAAATGCTCGGATACCCGAATCCGGGTATTGCCGCAGTAAAAATATTGGATGCCATCCGGCTCTGTGACATAGACCGAGGTGTTCTCCAGTGTCGGTTCGGGTTCATCCTTCCAGCTGCGCCATTCTTCCAGAGTTTCCAACGGCGGCTCAAAAATCGGTTCAAAGCAGGATTCAATGTCGATATAACCATCGTCGGGTTCGCTCATAAAATCTTTGTGTTTTCTCATGCAGTTTCCTCCATCAATTAAAGTTCCATATCCTGCGACTTGCGGCGGGAAGGTTGATTGTGCTGCTTTGTTTGCCGAGTCAGAGTCAAAATGGCATCAAGAAAAGCCCGCACCTTCTCGGGTGCGAGCTTGACAGCTTCCAGATAGGGCCGTGCCTGTTCTTTCAGCGACTCATATCGCTGTTTCCAGACAGCGGCACTTTTTTGTGCGCTTTGCAGTTTTTCTTCCAAACGGCTGTTTTCCGCCTTGGCAAGAATCCCGTTGACCGCATAATCCTTGAGTGTGCTGCACTCGGATGGGGTCAGAGTGATATTGCCGGTGATCGCCTTTTTCCCCATGGAGCGGATTTCCTGTACGGTCAGGGCGGTGGTGCGCTGTTCTTTGGTCTGCTTTTGCAGGGATTGCAGTTCCTTCTGCTTTTTCTCAACGGCAGCCTGTGCAGTGTCCAGCGCCTGCTCTGTCTGAGCGATTTGAGCGGTCACATCTTCTAGCCGCTGCTGCTCCTGTGCCACTTTGAACTGGGTCACAGTCAGATGTTCTTCGGTGCTGCCACGCTCTCCACGCTCCACATCGGTATATCCGGCAGCTTTCATATAGTTGAAGAAATCGTCTTGCAGGACACTGTACGATGTTCGCAGGACTTTCTTGCCCTTGGAGGTCAGAAGCGGATTACCCTGCTCATCCAAAGCTACCTTGGATTCCCACTTTTTACTGCGGCTGACCTGCATGATGGTCTCCTTGACTGTGCCCACAAGGGCCTTATCTTTGCACCGCTTCGACCAGAGAATCTGTTTTTCCACCACCGGGATATAGACCACGTGAAGGTGGTAGTGATACACATCCTGCCCCAGAGCTTCCGACATAGCCCGGTTGCGTTCATCGGCGTGCATGACAGCAGAGAGAATATACTGCTCACCACCCACAATCTCCACGGCAGCTTTGTATGCGTCGGTGTAAAATTGCTTGGCATACTCGTAGCCGCCGTGATTGTGGAAGTAAGCGGAGTTCACATCAAAAATCAGTTCTCCATATTTCACCGCATCGGCTTTCAGTCCACGGGTGGAGATAACGCCATCGGCAATCATCTGATCGAACATGGCAGCATAGCTGTCGGTGGGAGCTTTGAAGTGGATATTCCGGTAGGTTTGGGTGGTATCAATATCCTGGTTGGAGTAGCTGTCCTTTTCTCGTTCGTTATGTTCCTGAACTTTCGCCACATCATCAAGTGTGGGCAAGTCCTGGTTACGGGCAAAGGTGCGATCGATTCCGTCGTTTCTGGCCATAAAAATCAGCTCCTTTCTGTTGTACGGCAGACGGCTGAGGGACGGGGATGCACTTCCTGCGGGAAGTGTAATAACCCACTATGACACTTTCATCCCAGAGGGCTGCAAAGTGCCGTGGGCTCTCCGAGGGGGAATGCGGCATCTGCGGATGCCTTGCCGCCTTTAGAGGCTTGTGTGTGGCACCCAAATCCTCAAAAGGCGGTGTGACCGACAGTCTCTCTGCAATCTTGATTGCTTCAATTCTGCCGCCCACAGGCAAAGCAGATTTTGCAAATCCACTCTGCCATCCATCTCCAAATCTGCGGATTTTTCGATGGAGACGGGAGATACGGCGGGTAAGAACGACAGGCATCATTCGTCCATCCGCTTCTGCCATACGAGATCATAACCAAGGGCGTCAGCAAGCTGTACCGCCTCCACATACCGCAGAGACTCCCGCTGGAGTTTGTTGGACAGGTTGGAAACGCTGTCACTCCAGCCGTAATCCTCAGAAAGCCGGTCAACGACTTCCTGCATCGTGTAGCCGGAACGCACGATGTACGACTTGATTTCATTTCTTAAATTGGATTTCATAGAAAATACCTCATTCTTTCGTAAAGTTAGTTTGCCGTGGAGAACACACGCTGCACGGTACAGTTAATCTTAATTACTTCTCAAAAATCGCTCAGAACTGCGTTTGTGAAGAACTGTCCGCAACAGTACCCCATCGACTTTGCCATTAGGTGGGCTTGCAAACGAAACCGCGAAAATAGCCACCTTCCCGCATACCACCATCACCATTCTGTAAATCACCGAATAATGATTTGTGTTCTGCTTATGGTAGTGTTTTTCACTGTTTGCACAACCATTGATTGGGAAGTGCGGATTTTAGAGCGCCCTCTGAGCCGAACAATAAAAAATGAACTTGGATTTTTTGCGTTCGTGCGTTCCTTCGTTCCAACGGCTGCGCCCGATCCAGAACGCATGAACGCACGAACAGAAGGTTTTGAAGTTTCATTACAATTCCACAGGTGAGAGCAGAACATAAATGCCCATATATCCTCGGCATCGCTTCCCACCGCCGATGTGCAGGTTATTGACCGGCTCCAAATGGTAGCGTTCTGCGTTCTGGCTGAGCTGGTTTGCGAAGCTCTTTTGGGACAGTGGGTTTTCTGCGTTGTCTTCGCACCATCGTTTATAGGCTGCATACAGATTTTTGGTACTGGCTTCATAATCCGCCTTGAATGCCACATAGCCCTCAGAATCGAGAAAGTCCAGAATGTTATTGGCATCACGAACCGCGGAAGAGATATTGTCCTTAGCCCTCTGGCTGATGGTAAAGTGATAGCGATTGGCGATCAGCCGCCGCAGCCCCTCCAGCATCCAGAGGAAAATTCCCTCTTTTTCGGCAATCAATTTCTCAGCAAGAAACGGGTCATCGAACCGATCCACAGGCTTATCTTTGGTGGTCAGAATGATCTGACGGCGAAAGAAACCATCGCTGCGGTCATGCAGTGCAGTCAATGCCCCGTTACCGAAGCAGAGGAAGCGTACATAAAGCAGTCCCTGATAGCTCTGTTCTTTCTTCCGTTCCAAATCCATCCGCAGTTCTGCTGTCACGATGGATTTTACATAGTTGGTCTTGGTCAAGGCATTCATGTCCAAATCATCGTCCACCATGAGCAGCTTGCCCTCCAGGTCGGCTCTGGCGAAACGATTAGTTTCTACTTTCTGAATGGAAGTGGTGTTCATGTTGAGCCCGAAAATGGCGTTCATCACCACACCAATCCGGCTTTTGCCCTCGCCGCCCTTGCCAATCAGCATGAGCATTTTCTGACCTTTGGTGGACGGAATCAGGCAGTAGCCCAGATACTCCTGCAAGGCGGGAATATCCTCCGGCTCCAGCAATTCCGAAAGGAAACGCAGCCAATGTTCCGGTGCCGGAGCATCAGCCCGATAGGATACCGACAGGCGGTTGTTGCAGTATTCTTTTTCCTCTGTAAACGTGCCATCCAGAAAACAAGTGCCGTTTGCTACATGGATGCGGTCACATTGCAGGGGCAAAGGGTCTGTATATGCCGCCAGCTTCAACGCTTTGATTATCTGCTCCACCGTCTGTGCGACCTTGGCATGGAGCCAGGGCGAGATTTCCTCATAAATCGTTCGCTTTAATTTGCTTTCATCCGGCAACGGTCCCTCCACAGTATAAAAGCGGTCGTTGATACAGCGCATTGGATGCCGGGACAGGAAATCCCGGCAATATTCCGGCTCGATGATTTTCCCTTTCTCATCAATCCAAACAGGGTTGTTCATGGTATTGCTCCTCTCTCAGGCGGGCCTGTAATTTGCGGATGTATCCGTCTGCCGTTAGTTCGCTTACGACTTCGCCTCGTTCATAGGAATCGCCTTGCAGCAGGATGTCCAGCTGATACTCTGCCCAGGGTAGCCGGTGGCAGGCTTCTACAAACCGCTTGTCCGGCACATCTTCCGGTGCTTGCGGTGCATACCGTTTTTCCCAATCCAGGAGCAGCCGCCGATACTCGTTCAAAACAGAAAAGCACAGCCGCTCGTTCTCACGAAGCTGCTGTGCTTTGGTTTTGTGTTTCATTTTCCGGCGAATGAGTTCCGGCAAGGGCTTGTCCGGTGCAAGATGAAAGTCCGACGCCAGTTTTCGGGCCGCATCATACAGCCGAAGGTCAAACAGTTTGGCGGTCAGGTCGATCATATCCCCATGTTCCCCACAGGAAAAACAGTAGTAGTGGTCACCCGATACATATAAGCTCGGATGACGGTCATTGTGGAACGGACACAGTGCCATGCCATAATGATTGACGTCAATTCCATACGCCTGCGCTGCTTCCTGTGTGTTGATACTGGCTTTCACCACTTCAAACAGATTCATACAGATTCCCTCCATTTCCTTTTTGATGGGGCAGTTTTCTCACCCCTCTGTATAGATTATGGGGAAAATCGAAAAAAACAGGCTGATGGCATGACAGGCCGTTTTCAAAAAACATGACAAGGATTTAATTATGTGCTATTATGAAAATAGAAAAACATGACAGGAGGGAGAAGATGGATCAAATCATCAACCATGCGGTTTTATCGCTGGATTTCTGGCAGGATACAGTAACCTATGAGGGGTGTACGATGCCCGCAGGAACTATTGGCTGCGAGGTGCTGAACATCCCGGACAGCACCATTGGAAAGCTGGATACTCCTTGCAATGTGCTGAACCAGCTGCTTCAGGGGATGAACACCGGTTCCGTGGATATGGAGCTGCTACCGCAGGTGCAGCAGGCCGCTGGCGAGATCATCTCTTTTTTACAGACCACATCGCCCTTCTCCCGCCTGAATCGAAGCTATTTCGAGCAAAAACTTGCAACCATCTTTTCCGAAGAATACATGGAGGATGCCAAAGCTTATTTGCAGCTCACCCAACAGGAGCAGCTGATCTGTGCCTTGACTGGTCAGCATGGCAAGGCGACCATGCTCGTGCGAATCGCGCAGGTGCTGGGGCATTTGAGTTATTCTCTGGGGCAGTACAAGGAAGCCTTGACGAAATTTGCAGAGCGGTTGAATGAACCAGACTATGACCGTACCTCGGACGGTTATGCGACAATGTTCGGGCAGTTCTTCCAAGGTGAGCCAACCCTGTCGCTGGATAACCCGGCCTGGATGACCCTAACCAATGCTTCGGTGCAGTATGTATCCGCCATTCGCCCCGGAAAGACAGAGCCGCAACTGGTCAAGCGGATGCACTATGTCTCCTTTGTGGGAATGTTCCGTTCCGATCTGTTTGAGGGACTTTGTGTGGGCCATGCACCCAAGAAATGCCCCATCTGCGGCAGATGGTTTCTCACCATTGACGCACGGCATACCAAATACTGCGGCGGTCTGGCCCCCGGCGACCAGCGGGGACGGACGTGCCGACAAATCGGCAATCTGAGAGGCCGGGAGCAGCGGGAGCTTGCAGATGATCATCCGATAAAGGCTATTTATACCCGGCGGATGAACACCATTTTGCAAAGCACCCGCCGTGGAAAGCTGGATCACGAAACGGCAGCAACTATGAAGAAGCTGGCAAAAGATAAGATGCTACATGCAATTACTGATACTACCTATGCGCAAAGTGATTATCCAAAAGAAATGGAACAGGATACTTTACTAAAAGAGGTATTACATCGTGGGAGGTGTAATAGAACATGATGACTATGGAAATTCACGATAACTTAGCCGTATTCGGAGAAAACGAATGCATTTATCAATGTGTACTTGACGATTTTAAAAATGCGAAATTCATTGGGATAATAACTTTTAACATCTCTCCAAGTACAAACAGTCAACTCCTCAAATCTTTGCAAGAAGCCTGTTTGAAAGGGACGGATGCTGTTGTTATTACCAATATTCCAAAGAGATTCCCATCTTACTATGGTCACCAATATGCTTTAGCCGCAAGAAACATGATCGACTCATATATGCGACAACTGAATCCGCAGAATTATGGAATGAGGCTAAGTCCATACTTTTCTTTTCATAATCACGCAAAAATTGTTATGACGGATAACATCGTTTATTGGGGGTCCAGTAATTATTCCGATGAGAGTAGCAGAAATTTTGAGTGTGGCACTATATCTACAAATAAAGAGTTGATTGGTTTCTTAAAAGATTCACTGTTTCCCGAGGTACAGAGAAAGTCCGTTCCGTATTTCAAATACAATTTTGCTATGGCAATTGCTAATATTGAAGCTCTAATTCCTGCTTGCAAAATAGCAAGAGAAGAACTGCACGACGCTGCGTTTATGCCGTGGTCAGATTACGATACCAACTTTGAAGAAAAGTGGATCTATCGAACAACAGAAAGTGGACTGACGCTAAAATTTCTACGGGGATTTACTGAATATTTTTCTGCATTTGATGATGCACTAAATGTAATTGATGATATAGTTGACGAGTATTCTGATCTGGATGAGCTGCCAGAGAAAGTAGAAATTTTAAGAGGGCTATATGAAGATTATATGCGCTCTTACGACAGCTTTCATGAATCCATTTCATTATTATTTGAAGACCTGGAAGAAGTGGCACGGTACGATACTTCTGATGAGGCTTGTGGAATAATTGCTAATGATTATGGCATGGAAGCCTTCGATGAAAATTTTGACTACTATGCAGAAAAAGCCATGACTGAAGCTGCGAATAAATATGAAGAAATTATAATCGGTTCAGAGCAGACTGTACGTGATGCATTAGATAGCCTTGATTCTATGATTGAATATTTTGAGCAATTAAACATAAATTTGCATCAACTCCTCGAAGTTAGTCCTGAAATTGATAACACCAGTGTAAATTAAATTTCTATTCAATAGTAACGGGTAGAATCTGCGAAAGGAGGTGCGCTGTGCTAAAAGATTTCTCGTGGAATACGACTGGATACATTCCCAAACACCGTATCGAGTCATCCGGAAGCGGTCTTTCCGAATACTTGGCGGAGCGCATTTTCCAGCTTGACCCGGAGCCACCTGTCCGTGAAAATCTGAATGATTATATTATTAAGGCCGTGCAGAGCCGAGAACTGTGCTGGTTTTCCTTTTTTCTGCATCACTATGAAAATCGGCTCAATGGCCGTATTCGCCGTTTCCTGCTGCGGGAGGGGCTGGATCGCTATGACCCGGAACGCTTTTTGGACTACAAAATGGGCTGTGTACTTGCCATGCTGGATTGTCTCAGGGAATACGATCCCTCACAAGGGGCGGATTTTCTGACCTATGCCCATCATTTTATCGGGAATGCCCTTTTGACCTGCCGGATGCAGGAGGAGGCCGGTTCCTTCGAAAATGTGGATGAGTACAAAGCTGTGCGTGGGATTGCTTGGCTCTATAATCAATCCGGTCAGTCTGAACAGGCGGCGATCCAGAAATATGCTCAGAAACATAGCTGCTCAAGTGAAACCGCAGCAAAGTTTTTGGCGTTGGCCAAGCAAAACCAAAGCCGTGTTCCGTTTTACCAGACCGTACAGGACGAGGACAGCGAAGAAACCGGCGAGGATGTCAGCCGGGATGACCATTGGGACTATGCGGAGATTCTATGGAATGGCATCCAGGCGGAAGCTGTCCGAGAGGCATTTGAAAAGCTGAATTACCGGGAACAGACCCTTTTGGAAAAACGAAACGCCATCTGTATGACTTGTGGGCGGGTCAGCCCACTCAGCACCCGGTTGACCTTTGAAGAACTGGCAATCCTCTTTGAGGGCAGCACAGCCAGCGGTGCAGAACGGGCCTATCGTAAAGCCGTGGAGCATTTGGCTTGTCTGCTGACAGAAGCCGGGGTGCTTCACATGATTCGCCTGAAACGTAAATCCCAGATCAAACACAAAAAGAAAATCGCCGCCGCTGTCTACCTGTATCAGGTGGACAACGACGGCGAATGGGGCGAGATTTCGTTTGATTTTGAGGTCGAAACAGCGGAGATCATCCGGCTGGCGGAATGGGATACGACGGTAAGCAAGAAATTTGCAAGAAAAGTGATTCAATACTTTTTGAACAGTGATTCTGATAAATTATATAAAGAAACCTCTTTGATATGTGAATAGGAGCCTGTGCAATTGCACAGGCTCCTTTCCATCAGTGGGATTTTGCTTTGTGGTTTGCCAAAGTCTTTCCTGCTTTGCTTTTTGCAGCCTTGGAAGAACTTTTGGATGCCAGAGTTTTCCCGGCTTTACCTACCTTGCCACCATGATGTACAGCCATATTTTTCACCTCCCCGACTTATCCTTTTGGCGGATAAGGATCTCCACCATGACTGTCTGAGGACTGAATCCGTCCATTCATGCCATGAATTACGAACTCTGTACCCTGATTGCGGCTGATTTGTCTGCCAGCATTTACGGCTTCTTGTTTAGTCGAATAGTGGCCGCTGGAGCGCTGAGCCCCGCCACGTTTTACATCCCAGCCGCCATTGGGATTGTGAACGACATGATGAGAAGAACGAGCCATAGAATCACCCCCTATGTGCATCGGGACAGCAGATTGCACAGCCGTCCGCATCGGAATAGATTTTCTTCGCTTGAGCAACCGCCTCAACCTCGTTTGCATAGTAGCCTACATACTGTTTGCTACGAATGCCAAGCTGTGCAGCGTGCTCTTTCGTGTGAACCTCGTGATGAAGACCGGGATTTGAGGTCTGGTTGTCGTTAATATAGTAATGCTTATACATGATATATTCCTTTCCGCTTGACCAAACAAGCTATACATGATATTTTAATGATGTACACATCGTAAATGAGCGGTTAGTCTGTGCCAGCAGATTGCCGCTCTTTTTAATTGCGCATATAGCACCACCTCCTCAAAATTCACATATTCGCTTGTTCGCAGATTCCTAACATTTGGGCTGTTTTTAAGGGAATCCAAGATTCCCTTAAATTGAAATTTTAAATTGGAATGGCGTTGCATCAAAGGTGATCATGTTCAGCGCATTTAATCGATAACGCATAGCCTGCTTTGATACGCTGAATACATCAGCCATGTCGCAAATGATGCTTTCTACCATATAATCGCATGGGAGTGGGTACTTAGAGCCCAAATTGTTACTTCGCTTTTTAAACTCCTCCCGAACTACATCCTGAGGCATCAGAAAAGCGGCTGCACATGTGTTTGCCTGATATTCTATAAAGTCCAATGAGGTTTTCAACTGCTTCTTGCCATTTAATGCTTTTTGGCTTGTGCTATGGATGTAATCAGGCTTTTCTCGTCGAAAGCAATTTTTATGAAGGACTTGATGAAATACCTCGTGCATCACAGTGAAGTTTTCGCGTCCTCTATTCTCCGATTCTGTAAGGGTGGCGTCAATGAGAATGCACCCCTTGGGAAGATACACTTTTGAGGGTAACATACCTTCACGATAACAAGGTTCCGGCCACACCCATATATATCCGGCATTGAATGCTGTTGCACCCAGAATGGACTGATCCGGGGTGATGTATTTCCAGTCGTATTCAACGCCCAGACACTTTTCAATGACTGCATATACATCGATAGACTTCGGCTTTTTTAGGCGCTCAGGATCAAACCGGAATAGAAGTTTCTCAGCTTCGGATTCCAGTTGACGTGCAGAATAATTGTAATGGATCACACTTATTTCTTACCTCGCTCCTGTTCCTCCATCATTTCAATGACTTTTTGCCATACTTCACTGGAGGCGTTGTTGTCACGTGCCATACGAAGTGCAACACGTACTTGCTCATTTCCCATGATATATTCCGGCAGATCAGGAGACACAGTGTTTTCCTTTTCACCTGCGGCCAAATCGAACATGGTGTTGGTTTCATCTTCGGACAGGCACAAAATACGGGATAATTCGTATAGTTTATCTTTATCAGGGGGATAACGATGCCCCTTTTCGATATCACTCATGTACGCTGGTACAATTCCTAATTCGGCCGCCAGCCCACGCAGTGTCAATCCACGGGATTTTCGCTTTTCAGCGATAAATTCTCCGAACTTGCCATTCATAGCACTTCCTCCTTGATAGAAATAAGCGTGTTCGCTTATTTCTAACACCATTATATACGGCAACACAAAGAAAGTCAAGTGCGTTTTCTGAATTTTTTAATGTCCATTTGGTACTATGATTTTTTGACCAAATGTTATATACTTAAATATGAAATCTAAATTTTAGATATTTGGTTTATTGAAGGAAGGAGTTAGGCATGGCTGTATCCTACAAAAAGCTTTGGAAGCTGTTGATTGACAGAGATATGACGAAAACAATGTTGCGTAAAGAAGCTGGAATTACCACAGCAGCCCTTGCAAAGCTCGGGAAAAATGAAAATGTTAATACCGAGGTGCTTGTGAAAATATGCAGTGTTTTGAAGTGTGACATCTCTGACATTATGGAACTTACAGATGAAAGGACTAAGGAATAATGGATAAATCGAATTTTGGGCAGATCGTATCGTTTTTGTTCGGCATTGCCAACGACTGCCTGGTAGATACTTATGATGTGGGTGATTACAGAAAGATTATTCTGCCAATGATGGTGATCCGCCGTTTTGATGCAGTTTTGGAACCTACAAAAGAAAAAGTTCTGAAAATGAAAGCACAGTTGGATGCTGCTGGTATTACTGAGCAGGACGAAGCTCTGTGCAGTGTGGCAGGAGAAGCTTTTTGCAATAGCTCCCCTTATACATTGTCCGACTTGAAATCCCGCACAAATCAGCAACAATTAAAAGCTGACTTTATCTTGTATTTGAATGGTTTTTCTCAGAACGTGCAGGATATTATCAAACGCTTTGAGTTTAGAAATCAGATTGATAAACTCTCAGAGCATGATATTTTGGGCTTGCTCATAAGTAAGTTTACCGATTCTACCGTTAACCTCTCAAACCGTCCTGTGTACGATGCACAGGGCAATATTGTACAGCCTGCACTGGATAACCATACCATGGGAACGGTGTTTGAAGAGGTAATCCGTAAATTCAACGAAGAAACCAATATTACTGATGCCGGACGCCATTTTACCCCCCGTGATATTGTAGAATTGATTACCGATTTGGCGTTTGTGCCGGTAAAGGATAAAATTCAAAGTACAACCTACCGCATCTATGATGGGGCCTGTGGAACAGGTGGCATGTTGACCGTTGCTGAAGAGCGTATTCAGGAAATAGCAAAGGAAACGGACAAGAAAATATCCATCCATCTTTATGGTCAGGAGAACTCCGACGAGACCTATGCAATTGCCCGCAGTGATATGCTGGTTAAAGGCGAGGGTACGCAGGCAAATAATATTTTCTTTGGTTCTACTATCTCTAACGATGGTTTTGCCGGAGAGTCCTTTGACTTTATGCTCTCCAATCCTCCCTTTGGAACTCCTTGGAAAACGGATCTGAAAGCATGGGGTGACATCAAAAAAGACGATATCACAGATACTCGTTTCCGTGTGAATTACAAGGGTGAAGACTTCTCTTTGATTCCGGATATCAGCGATCCACAGATGTTGTTCCTTGCCAATAATATCAGCAAAATGAAAAGGGACACCGTGTTAGGCAGCCGTATTGTTGAGGTTCACAACGGCTCATCTCTCTTTACCGGAAAAGCTGGTCAAGGGCCGTCCAATTTGCGTCAGTACATTCTGGAACAGGATTTGTTGGAAGCAATTGTTGCTGTTCCGGAAAAGATGTTCTATAACACCGGAATTAGTACATACATCTGGGTTCTTGCTAATAAAAAGGAGGAGCGGCGCAAGGGTAAAGTACAGCTGATTGATGCCACCTCCTTCAAAAAACCTCTGCGTAAGAATCTGGGCGAAAAGAACTGTGAGGTTGACAAAGCTATTAGGGAGCACATTCTGGAATTGTATATGGCGTTTGATCAGGCCGATGAACGTTACAGCAAGGTATTTGATACCTACGAGTTCGGTTATTGGGAAGTACCTGTGTACACCCCCAAATATGATGAAAACGGAAAGCCAATTCTGGATAAGAAAGGTAAACCTGTGAAACCAAACAGCGACAAGGAGATTATTCCATTCACTTACGAGGGTGGTATCGAAGCCTTTATTGAAAATGAGGTCAGACCGTATGCGCCGGATGTGTTTATCAAACCGGGTTCTGAAAAAATAGGATATGAGCTGTCCTTTACAAAGTATTTCTATCAACCAGTACAGCTACGCACGCTGGAGGAAATTACTCAGGATATTCGAGCAATCGAGCGTGAAACCGACGGCCTTCTGGAAGGAATTTTAGGGGGCTGATGCAATGAGAAGATATGAAAAATATAAAAGTTCAAAAGAAGCTGTTTGGTATAATAGCATCCCGGTAAACTGGGTATCTACAAAAATGCGGAAGGTTTTTTCCGAGCGTAGGGAGAAAGTTTCCGATAAAGATTATCCTCCTCTTTCCGTTGGGAAAATGGGAGTGGTTCCTCAGCTGGACACTGCTGTTAAAACTGATAATGGGGATAACAGAAAGCTAATTAGGAAAGGTGATTTTGCCATCAATAGTCGTTCTGATCGTAAAGGATCAGGCGGTATGTCAAACTATGATGGTTCTGCTTCCCTAATTATCACCGTTTTGAAACCGCATCATGAATTAAACGTAAACTTTTACCACTATCTTTTGAGAAATCATTACTTCTCTGAAGAGTTTTATAGAAATGGAAAGGGACTTGTTTCTGATCTATGGACTACAAAATGGGAAGAAATGCGAAATATTTATATTCCTGTACCACCTCGTGAAGAGCAAGATCAGATTGTTCGTTATCTGGATTGGCAGATATCTAAAATCAACCACATGATTCATGGATTTCAAAAGCAAATCAAGCTGCTCGAGGAACGTAAAGTCACCCTTATAAATAATGCCGTTACAAAAGGAATTGATCCAACTGTCCCAGTTCAAAACATTCCGGGCTGCTGGATGGGAAACATTCCGGCTCACTGGAAAATGATTCCTTCCAAAAGAGTATTTGTCGAAGGCAAGGAACGTCGTAGAGATGAGGATGTGTCTGCAACCGCCAGCCAAAAATATGGGATTATTTCACAAGAAGAATACATGCGTAGGGAGGGCAGGCGAATTGTCGTTGCCAATCAGGGGCTGGATAATTGGAAACATGTAGATCTGGGTAATTTTGTAATTAGTTTACGCAGTTTTCAACGCCTCATGAAATGCCATCACAGCTGAGAATGAAAATATAGTCTGTGCGTTAACCGAAGGATTTGCTAAACTGAATACAGCAGGCGTAGTCCGGTTGCACCTTGGTGGATTTTCACCCCGTTTGTTCAACGTGGACGAGTTGCCCAAGAGAACAGCAGTATGTTGCGTCACATAAGTGAAGAGCACGAGTAGCAAAGTTCGGATACCCACCCGGGCAATTCCCAGCCTGCATAATTCAGGGAGGGATTTGATGCAAGACATATTGACCTGCGCCATGGGACTGGATATTCATCGTGACGTTATTGTTGCCTGTCTTGCCAAAGGTGAACTGGGCACCGATCCGGAAATCGAGATTCGCTCCTTCAGCACACTTATCCCGGAAATGCGGAAACTGCGGGATTGGGTGTTGGAAGCAGAGTGCCGCTATGTCGCTATGGAGAGCACCGGGATCTACTGGCAGCCTATTTACGAAATGCTGGAGCCATGTTTTGATGGGCAGATCAGCATTCTGGTCGTGAATGCCCGCCACATGAAGAATGTGCCTGGGCGCAAAACGGATATGCGGGACGCGCAATGGATCGCCACATTGCTCCGTGCCGGATTACTAAAGGGAAGTTTTATCCCAGATAAGACCTTCCGGGAACTGCGGCATCTGACCCGGTATCGTAAGAGCATCGTTCGCGACATTACCGCCCAAAAGAATCGCATCGATAAATTTCTGCAAAGCTCCGGTTTCCGCTTCACAGCGTTTCTGTCGGACGCATTTGGCGCTTCCGGGCGAAACATCATCCGTCATCTCATGGAATACGGAAATATTTCGCGGGAAGCTCTGGATCGGTGTCTGAAAACACAGACCCGGAAACGTATCGACGAAATACTGATTGCCTTGAACGGTTCGCTCTCGGAGCACCAGCGCGGCTTTCTTCGCATGATATTTGGGCACTTGGAAGCACTTGAACAGCACCGGCATACTGTGGAGGACGCTATTACGAAAGAGATCATAAAGCACGAAGAGGCATTGAGCCTCCTGTGCTCCATACCGGGTATTGATGTAACTGCGGCAGCAGCCATTATCGCGGAGATTGGTACCGATATGAGTGCCTTTCCGGATTCCCAGCATATATGCTCCTGGGCCGGTTTGAGTCCCGGTAACAACGAGAGTGCCGGAAAACGCAAGAGTGCTCACATTAACAAAGGTAATCCGTATCTGAAGAGTATGCTCTGTGAGGTGGGATGGGTCATCTCCGGAAAACGAAGCTTGTACCTCTCCGGTTGGTACTGGAGGATAAAACAGCGGAAGGGCGCTAAACGTGCAACGATTGCTTTGGCTCGCAAACTGCTGGCGCTGATTTACACGATGTTGAAGACAGGTTCTCCATACAACGAAGACTGTTTTGAGATCCGCAGAAAACAAAGTGAGCGCAAACGGGCCAGCCGTATGGTGAACGAACTGCAAAAGCTGGGGTACTTTGTGGTGGCACCAGGCTGATTCCCACTGTACCATACTTCGGCCGGCGACAGGTTTTGGCCTGCCGCTTTTTGTGCTGCGATGGTTTTTCATGAGGCGTTGAAAGCCTGTTTGTCAAGGTTCACGCCCTCGCTACTTATTTTCGTAGCAAGGTGGTATTGAGCTTTGCGAAATTACTGGATGTGTAACATGGCATTATGTCGTATTACTTCCCCAGGAAATGGTTTGCACACAATACTTCAAGTGGTTGTTAAAATCAAAATCATACATCAAAGCATTGCAGGGCACATCAGAATTCATCCGGGATGGGCAGGATTTAAGATATTCTAATTTCGTGAAAGTAGATTTGCCATTAATCCCCTTGGAAGAGCAAAAAGCTATTGCCGATTATATCAATGTAGAGGTAGCCAAAATCGATAGTGTACTCCCATCATTCCAGAAGGAAATTGACCTCTTGAGAGAATATCGTACCCGTTTGATTTCTGATGTTGTAACTGGTCAGATTGATGTGCGTGATGTGGTAATTCCAAAATACATACGGGAGGATGATACCGAAATCGATGTAGCAGATACACCGGATGATACAGAGGAGGTGGCAGAGGATGCCGAGTAATACAAAGGAAAATGGTTTTGAAACTTTAATTGTAGACTCACTGGTCAATAACAATGGCTATGAGCAAGGCGATACAAGCGAGTATCATAAAGAATATGCCATCGACGAAGGTAGATTGTTCCGATTCCTGTTGTCCACGCAGAAAAAGGCAATGGATGAACTTCACATTCTGGATAGTGATCTGGAAAAAGAACGTTTTTTAAAGCAGCTGGATAAGAAACTGAAAAATGATGGCGTTATTGAGTTGCTTCGTAAAGGTATACGTTATAAACATCTGCGTTTGGACTTATTCTATGTTCGCCCTTCTATCCATAATCCAGAAGCAGCCGAGTTGTACGAAAAGAATATTTTCAGCGTTACTCGGCAGCTGCAATATTCCAGCTTCAATCCTCGTCTGGCTCTGGATGTATGTATTTTTATCAATGGTCTGCCAGTAATCACTATGGAGCTGAAAAATCAGCTTACCAAACAGAATGTGTTTGATGCGGTAGAACAGTACAAAAATGACCGTACTCCAGATAAGGTGCTGTTTAGTTTCAAGCGTTGTATTGTTCACTTTGCTGTCGATGATAACGAGATAAGAATGTGCACGGAGCTGAAAGGAAAAAAGTCTTGGTTCCTGCCATTTAACAAAGGATTTAATGACGGTGCAGGCAACCCGCCAAATCCAAACGGTATCAAAACCGATTATCTTTGGAAAGAGATTTTGACCAAGGATGAGCTGTCCAATATTATTGAAAACTATGCTCAAGTCATTGCTGAAAAAGATGAGGATACTGGTGCTATAACATATAAGCAAGTGTTCCCACGTTACCATCAGCTTTCTGTGGTAAAGTCTCTGTTGGCAGATGCAAAACGAGATGGTGTCGGCGGGCGATATTTGATCCAGCATAGTGCTGGTTCCGGAAAGTCCAATTCTATCGCATGGTTGGCACACCAACTTGTAACACTAAAGAATGACAGTGGAAAAGAAATCTTCGACACCGTTATCGTCGTAACAGATCGTATCAATCTGGATAAACAGATTAAAGATACTATCAAGCAATTTATGCAGGTGTCCGCAACAGTTGGTTGGGCCAAAAGTTCCAGTGACCTAAAACAGCTTCTAAAAGAGGGCAAGAAAATCATCATTACTATCGTCCATAAGTTCCAGTTTATTCTGGATGACATTGGCGAAGTACATAAAGATAAAAACTTTGCCATTTTGATTGATGAAGCTCATTCCAGTCAAAATGGTTCCTTGTCTGCAAAGATGAACATGGTCCTTTCCGGAAGTGTCTATGAAGATGAGGATGAGCTGGAAGATAAAATCAATACCATTATTGAAGGCAGGAAAATGGTTAAAAATGCCAGCTATTTTGCCTTTACTGCTACACCAAAGAATAAGACATTAGAGATGTTTGGCAAAAAAGTACCTCTTCCAGACGGAACCACGAAGCCTGAGCCTCATTATGTTTATACCATGAAGCAGGCTATCGAAGAAGGCTTTATCATGGATGTGCTAAAGTATTTCACGCCGGTGCAAAGCTATTATAAATTGGCAAAAACCGTTGAAGATGACCCGCAGTTTGATAAAAAACGTGCGCAACGGTTACTGCGCTACTATGTGGAATCGAACCAATATGCAATTCACGAAAAGTCTAAGATCATCGTGGAGCATTTCCATACAGAAGTGATTGCGAAGGGAAAAGTCGGTGGCAAGGCCAGGGCTATGGTAATCAGTAGTTCTATCAAAAGGGCCATTGAATATTACAAGGAAATCTCTAAACTTCTGGAGGAAAGAAAGAGCCCGTTTAAGGCGATTGTTGCATTTTCTGGGACTGCGGAGTACGAAGGAAAGCAAGTTACAGAAGCAGATTTGAATGGTTTTCCGAGTGCGAAAATTGAGAAAACATTCAAGGCAGACCCGTACCGAATTCTGATCGTTGCCAACAAATTTCAGACGGGTTTTGATGAGCCTTTGCTGCATACCATGTATGTAGATAAGGGCCTGTCAGATATTAAAGCAGTGCAGACACTTTCTCGACTAAATAGAAGTCATCCAGATAAAAAGGACACGTTCATTCTGGACTTTGTCAACGAACCAGGAATTATCAAACAGGCTTTCGATCGTTATTATAAAACCACCATACTTTCTGGAGAAACGGACGTAAATAAGCTTAATGATTTAATTGACACTATGGAGTCAATTCAAGTGTTCAATGATCAAGATGTGGATACATTGGTTGAACGATATCTGGCCAATGAACCTCGTGAAGTTCTCGATCCGATACTTGATCGATGCGTTGAGGTCTATAAAGATTTAATTATGGAAGATCAGATTGATTTTAAAAGCAGTGCCAAAACTTTTGTACGCACCTACAATTTTCTTTCTGCAATCCTCCCGTATGGCAGCATTCAGTGGGAAAAATTGTCTATCTTCCTAACTCTTTTACTTCCTAAACTTCCAAAGCCTGAAGGTGAAGATTATACCGAGGGTTTGTTGGAAGATGTTGACCTGGAAAGCTATCGTGCAGAAGCCCAAGAAACCATGCGTATACAGTTAGAAAACGAAAATGGTGAAATTGCTCCTGTTCCAGTTAGTACCAGTACCGGCATTGATGTCCCAGAACTCGATTCGCTGACAAATATCCTAAAGGAATTCCATGATATTTTCGGCAACATCGAATGGACAGACGAAGATAAAGTTAAGAAGCAGATCAACGATATTATTGAAAGCGTCCGCAAAGATGAACGATATAACAATGCTATGCAATACTCCGACAAGCAGAATGCTCGTGACGAAAGTGACCGTGCGGCCCATGAAGCTGTATTGAACAGTATGCAAAGCGGGCTTGAACTTTTCAGGGAAGTTCAGAACAATCCTTCTTTCAGAAAGTGGTTGTTTGATAGCGCATTTAATTCCACATACCAGACAAATAGCCAGCAGCATCCATAAAAATCTACGAATTCTCTATGCGAAAAAGCCGCCAGAGGCATCATTCCTTGGATGTGCCTCTGGCGGCTTTGCTTATCAATCGAAATCTAACTGTGGAGCCTCCGTTACGGTTCGCAGGTATTCTTCCGGATCGCCATTCAAAATCAATTCCGCATAAGACAGCGGATCGTTGTAGATGAGCCAGTCCAGTTCAGACCGCTGGAAACGGTTATTCGCCACCTCATCCTCAACGGCAGTACAGTTAATGGAAATCATGCTGCCGTTAGAATATTTTAGCTCCACACAGGCGGTGTCGATATTAAACTCACAGGAAATCAGTTTTTTCATGGGAATACCTCCAAAATTTGATGTTCTGGAAGTAATGTAAGCGTGGGTTTGTGGTGTGATATCCTTAACTATGGGAAACTCCTCTCTCCCACTTGCTGACCGCCGACTCCGTGACAAAGAGCTTATCGGCAAATTCCCGCTGGGTGAGTCCCAGCTCCTTCCGGCGGCGGCAGATGTACGCGCCAAAGGTCTTTTTGCTTTCCATATTCAAACATCATCCTTTGCGGCAGGGGTTTGTCTTGCGGGGCCGCTCTCACCATACGGCCCCGGGGACAAAATTGCAAGCCTTTGGCGGCATTTTCCCACTCGACCGTTAGGAAAGTCCTTGTTTTGCAGGGGTTTCCCAGCCGTCGGGGCCCAAAGGCTTGCGTTTCGGATGCCAATGCGGTATGGTAGCAGATGTCTTGCGGGGCACATCAGAAAAAGGATGCCTGCCCGATGAAATACCTGTGCGTACTGCTCACCAAATACCCGGATCGCTTCGCCCGCGTGCTGGCCCGCCTCAGCGGCCAAGGGTACACCCATGCCTCCATCGGCCTGGAGGACGGGAACCGCTTTTACAGCTTCTCCTTCCGGGGCTTCACGGAGGAGACCCCCGACAAGCTCCGCCGCCGCGGCGTCACCGCCAGCCGATGCTACCGGATTCCGGTGGCCGACAGGGCCTACCGCCTGGTGGAGGCCCGCCTCCGGGCCATGGCCGCCTGCCGGGCCGACTACCACTATAGCTATGTGGGGGTGGCGCTCTGCCTGCTGCACCTCCCCTTCCGCCGGAAGGGCCGCTACTTCTGCTCCCAGTTCGTGGCGGAGCTTCTCTCCGCCTCCGGGGCCCTTCCTCTGCGGAAGGCCCCCTCCCTCTACCTGCCCAACCACTTCCCCGCGGAGCTGGACGGGGCCTGCCAGGTGGTGCCCAGCCCGGTGTGAGGGCTACTCCCCATCGGGCAGGGGCACCCGGCGGTGCTCCACCGGCCCCCAGGCGGGGAGGGGGAGGCCCTGCATGGCCCCGAACACCCGGCTCTTCAGGCCGGGGTACTGCTTGTCCAGGGTGCGGATGAGCTCCTTGACCTCCTGCCGCTTGGTGTTCCCGTCCGCCGGGCAGGGGTTGAAGATCACCGGCAGGTGGTTGCGCTCCGCCGCGTTGCGCAGCAGGCCTTCCCCGCAGTAGAGCAGGGGGCGGATCTGGGTGATGTCGGTGCGGTCTAAGTAGGTCACCGGCTGGAAGCAGGAGAGCCGCCCCTCGTAGAACAGGGAGAGGAAGAAGGTCTCCACCGCGTCGTCAAAGTGGTGGCCCAGGGCGATCTTGGAGATGCCCCGCTCCTTCAGGGCGTTGTGGAGGGCGCCCCGCCGCATCTTGGCGCACATGGAGCAGGGGTTCTTCTCCTTGCGGAGATCGAAGATGATGTGGTGGATCTCCGAAGTCAGCAGGGTGAAGGGCACGTCGATGGAGCGGCAGTACTCCGCCACCGGGGCGAAATCCATCCCCTCGCCCCCGTCCACGCGGCCCATATCCAGGGTGAAGGCCTCCACAGTGAAGGGCTTGGGGTAGAACTCCCGCAGCCTGGCCAGGGCGGCCAGCAGGGTGATGGAGTCCTTGCCGCCGGACACCCCCACCGCCACCCGGTCGCCGGCCTGGATCATGTCGTAGTCCTCCACACAGCGGCGGACGTAGCTTAAAATCTTGTTCATAGGCACCTCAAAATTTGAAAATTGAAATGGAGCATGAGGGAGATTAAGAGAGCTAAAGGGAGAATTCGGGAGATTCTCCGATCCTAAATTAAAAAAACGAAAAAACATGTTGACACCCGGGAACCATCGTATTATAATACAAAACGCTCCAGTCGTAAAGATTGGGGTTTTGATTCTGTTTAGACTATTTTAAGCATAGAACGCAAAAAAATTGGAGGTTTCACCATGTCCACTTTTATGGCCAACAAGGGGAACATCGTCCGCAAGTGGTATATCCTCGACGCGGCGGGCAAGCCCCTGGGCAAGACCGCTGCCGCCGCGGCCGTCCTGCTGCGCGGCAAGCACAAGCCTGAGTACACCCCCCACGCCGACTGCGGCGACTATGTCGTGATCGTCAACGCCGAGAAGGCCGTTCTGACCGGCAAGAAGCTGGAGCAGAAGTACTACCGCCGCCACTCCGGCTGGGTAGGCGGCCTCAAGGAGACCAAGTACCGCCTGCTGATGCAGCAGAAGCCCGAGTTGGCCATGCAGCTGGCCATTCGCGGCATGATGCCCCGCAACATCATCACCAAGGATTCTCTGACCCGCCTGCATATTTACCGCGGCGCCGAGCATCCCCACACCGCCCAGAAGCCCGAGTCCTGGGCCGCCAACTAAGCAGGAGGTACAGACAAATGTATAAGAGCAAGAAGCCTTATCTGTATGGCACCGGCCGCCGCAAGTCCTCCGTGGCCCGGGTGCATCTCTTCCCCAACGGCACCGGCTCCATCACCATCAACGGCCGTGACATCGACGAGTACTTCGGCCTGGAGACCCTGAAGCTGCTGGTTCGCCAGCCCCTGGCCACCACCGACATGCTGGGCAAGGTGGACATCGTCGCCACCGTCACCGGCGGCGGCGTCACTGGCCAGGCCGGCGCCATCCGTCATGGTGTGGCCCGCGCCCTGCTGCAGGTCAACCCCGAGTTCCGCGCCGCCCTCAAGGCCGCCGGCTTCCTCACCCGCGATCCTCGCATGAAGGAGCGCAAGAAGTACGGCCTGAAGGCTGCCCGCCGTGCTCCCCAGTTCAGCAAGCGCTAATCTCACTTACCTAAGAGATAATTTTCACTGCTTCTCAGTACGTCTTTGGACGCTGTTTTGCAGAAAATTGGATGGTTTTGGAGTTGTGAGAGTTCCTCAGAAGTGTTCCGTTTTACTCCGTAAGGAGCAAGCAAGGAGCACACAAGGAACAAGAATCGCAAGCGAAAACAAAAGCCTTATGAAGCAGGAGATCGTTCCGCAAGGAGCGTATCTCCTGCTTTTTTTGTGCTGCACGGCTTTTCCTTCTTCCTTTTAGATCTTGTTGATTGCCTCCACCAGTGTTTCAATATCCAGGTGGGTGTAGACACGTTCGGTAAGTGTCATGGCACCGGAGTGTCCCACAATCTTTTTGATCATGGTTTGGTCTACGTGGGCTTCTGTCAGCATGGAGATACAGGTGTGCCGGGTACAGTGTGGCGTCTGGTCATATCCAAGCTGCTCCATCAGGGGCGTGAAGTAACTGTCGTAGTAGTTCCTGTAATCAAAGTGCTTTTGATCCGGCGTGTGGAGCAGATAGTCACACTGAGAACCTTCGTACCACGCTTTGTAGAATGGCAGCACCTTGTCGGCAATAGGAACTTTCCGTAGGCCGTTTTCGGTTTTGCTGGCAATCACATCAAAGTACTGTTCTTCCAGATGTACGTTTTCCTTCTTCAAGTCGAGGAACTCCGAGATGCGGCAGCCGTTGTAGATCAGCATTAGCACGATCTGATAGTACGGGTCCTCTGCAAGCTCCCACAGGCGGGCGATCTGCTCCTTCGTGAACTTGTTCCGGTCACGCTTGTTGGGGTTCTTATCCTTGTACCGGCTCAAATCCACAAACTCAGAGTAATCCTTGTTGCAGATGTCGTTTTTCATGGCATAGGCGTACAGTTGGTTGAACAGACCCTTGAGTTTTTTCAGAGTAGGGTAATTCTTCCCGCAGGTGTCCACCACAAATTGAAGGTCCATCAGCCGAATATCCCGAAATACCTTGTTGTAAAGTGTTCCGCATACCCGATAGGACGCCTCATAGCCTTTTACATTTGACTTGGAGATCGTGGGAAACTTCTCCTTTGACCAGCGTTCATAGACCTCCTGGAAGGTGGCCTTGGATGCCTTGATGTCAAAGGGATTGCTGTTGTACTCTGCCAGCATTTGCAGCCCCTCTGCTCTGGTTGCCGCATAGCCGATGGTGATTTGTTCCTGAACGGTTTTCCCTGTTTCAGGATTGACGTGCCACCCTACCGTTTTCCTCACTGCATAGGGCCTTCTTCGCTTTCCGGACATTTTCTTGACGCTTCCATATCCGTTGGGTAATCTCAAAAAATCTCAAACTTCCTTTCTCCCAGCGTTTGAATTAAATTTGATAAAGGGTATGCAACACCCTCTGTTACTCCTGGTCGCCGTTTTCCTCGGCGGCCTTTTTCATTTTCTCCAGCATCTGCCGATCCAGTTCGTTGCGCCGCTGAATGCGCTCCAAATCGGAGAGGACTTCCACTTCCTTGTCCTGCAACTTGGCATCTGCGTAGTAGGCCAGTTCCTTTTCAATCCAGCGGTCAAAGGATTCCTGATCGGTCCAATAGGTTTCCAGCTTTTCACGCTCGTCCCGGAACTCTTCCAAAATCAGGCACAGGGAATCATTCATCTCTGCGGACCGGTCATTCCCTTTGAATTTCAGGGAGCAGGACCATTCTTCGCTGTGGGGCGGGCGCTGGACGTCAATCTCGAACCGGATACCGGCCTTCTTGTTTAACTGGTAAAGAACCGCAATCACATCAGCCAGGCTGTCCAACTGGATTTCAGGTTTCTGGTAGCCAATCAGGTCTGCCGGAGATATGTTTAAGATTTTGGCGATAGCATTGATCATCGCTATGGATGGCTCAATTTCACCGCTTTCGTATTTTTGAACTGTGCGCATCGTCTTGTCCAGACGCTGTGCCAGCTCTGTTTGGCTCAAGTGAGCGGCCTTGCGGGCTGCCTTGATTCTCTCGCCAATTTCGGCTGGGTTGCTGTGCATTGTCATCACCTCGCTTGTATTGTAACACGAAGTCGTGCGAATTACAAGGTCGTAATACGAATAATTTTTTCGTATTTAGTGTTGACAAGCAGGCTTGAATGGCTTATAATCAAAATACGAACTAATAATTCGCATATCGGCAACAAGGAGGTCATTCACATGGAGAAGAAAGTTTATGTCGAACTGCCGCCCTTCACTGGACGCAATGTCCCCATCACCGAGATTGCAGCCGCCATGCACAAGGATGCCCAGTATGTGCGCATTGGATTGCAGCAGGGAATCCTGAAATTCGGCTATGCGATCAAGTTGGAGAACTCCAACGAGTACAACTACTACTGTCCCGACAGAAAGGTGTGGGAGGAAATTGGATACTTCCAGCCGGAAACCGCATAAAAAAAGAGCCCTCATCCTGGCAGATGAGAACTCTTGGCGGACAGTACAAACGGCAGCTACCGTGTGACTATCACTCAGCAAGGATATTATAACACGACAGCTGCCAAATTCAACAATTATTTAAGGAGGAACAGAATTTGACAGCTTTACCAGACAGCATCATACAAAATGGTCTGTTCTGCTGCTGGAAGTACGAGGAACGGAATGGAAGGAAAACGAAGGTGCCATACCAGCCAGAAACCGGCCTGGGAGCGAAAAGCAACGATCCTTCCAGCTTTGCACCTTATAAAACAGCAGTGCAGGCCAGCGGATATGATGGCATCGGAATTGGCATTTTCAACGGCATCTGTGCGATTGACCTGGACAACTGCGTTTCGGACAGCGGCTATTACACCCAGACCGCCGCAGAAATTGTGGCCTTAATGCACAGCTATACCGAGTACAGTCCCAGCGGCAACGGTCTGCACATCCTATTTTCGGCAAAAGGCTTTCAGTATGATACTAAGCGATTCTACATTATGAACCATCGGGCTGGAATTGAGGTGTATGTGGCAGGAGCAACCAACAAATATGTCACAGTGACCGGCAACCGCTGCGAGGATTATGAGTATGGGGACCGGACCCAAGAACTGCAAACGCTACTGGATAAGTTCATGCGCAGGACAGAGGTAGGTGCAGAAAATGCAATAAATGCAAAAAACTCTGATTTAAGCATGGAGCAGCTTCTGCAACTGGCAAAAAGCAGTAAGAATGGGGCAGCGTTCACAGCCCTTTGGAACGGTTCGTTGGAGGGATATTCGTCCCCATCAGAGGCGGATCTGGCACTGTGCAGTCATCTCGCCTTTTGGACAGGACGGGATGCTGCCAAGATGGACACTATGTTCCGGCAGTCGGGATTGATGCGGGATAAATGGGACCGGCAGCAATCCGGCACAACGTATGGTGCAATCACCATTCAGAAGGCAATCGAGCATTGCCGGGAGATTTACACTCCAAAAGCGGAGCCGTCACCGGTTTTTCAACCTATTGTTCCGCTGACGCCACAGTGGAGTGATCTGCCTGCATTTCCGGTAGACGCTCTCCCGGATGTGATTCGGAATTATGTGAGTGCGGTGGCCGAACACAGTCAGACTGCCCCGGACATGGCAGCGGTGATCAGCCTGGGTGTGCTGGCTACCTGCTTACAAGGGAAATACAAGATAGAGGGAACGCCAGGATACTGTGAGCCTTTGAGCTTGTACACAGTGGTAATCGCCGCACCGGGGGAGCGAAAGTCCAGCGTCATGCGGGATATGACCACATTCCTCTATGAGTATGAGCAGGAATATAACAAGGCGCACAGCATGGAAATACGGGAAAACCATTTGCATCGGGAATCTCTGGAGCGCCAGATCTCTGGTCTGCAAAAGAAGCTGGAGCGCAAGGAAAGCCGGGAAATGGAGTTGGAGCTGCGGCAGCTTCAGGAGCAGCTGGAAGAAACTCCAGAACTAAAGCCGGTTCGCTTTTTTGCGGACGATTGTTCCAGTGAAGCGCTGACCAGCTTAATGGCAGCCAACAACGGAGTGTTCTCCGTGATCTCCACTGAGGGCGGCATCTTTGACATCATGGCAGGACGGTATTCTAACAAATCCAACATTGATGTCTGGCTGAAAGGTCATTGTGGAGATGCCATTTATGTGGATCGAATGACCCGTGAAGCAGAGTGCATCATGCACCCGGCACTGTCGGCTATCCTCTCAATTCAGCCCAGTGTGCTGGACGAAATCATGTCCAATACCACCATGACCGGGCGGGGCTTGATTGCCCGCTTCCTGTATGCGTCCCCACCGTCCAGAATTGGCAGCCGAGTCTTTCGTGCCCAGCCGATTCCGCCCGAAGCAACCGCCGCTTACCGTAGCTTGATTTTTCGCCTGATGGCTCTGCCGATTGGTGGGGATGCCCAGACAGTACACGTTTCCGAAAAAGCCTTTGACCTGATGGCCGATTACTTTCAGGAACATGAGAAGTTTCTGGTTGGCGAGGGACAGGCAATTTCCGATTGGGCAAGCAAATATATCGGTGCCGTACTCCGGATTGCGGGATTGTTGCACTGTGCTGATATGGAAGATGACAAAACAGAAGTGACAGCTTCTACGATGAGCAGGGCAATTCAGATCGGCAAATATTTTCTGGCTCATTCCACCTACGCCTATTCTATGATGGGTACTGACTTGAGCATCCAGAAAGCCAAATTTGTCTTGGCAAAGCTGAAAAAGAAGAACATATCGGTGATCAAGCGTTCTGAGCTTTTTCAGATGTGCCGGGGAAAGTTTTTCAAGAAAACGGAGGAGATTTTTCCGACTTTGGAATTACTGGAGGGGCATGGATACATCCGGCTGGAAGAACCGGAACGCCAGTCGGTAGGCAGACCAGCCGATGTGAAAATCATCGTGAACCCCGCAGCATGAAACCGGAATTTTCTGCATTTATTGCATTTCCTGCACAGAGTTGCACTCTGGTATCGCACCACCGTCCCCATCGAAAAATCCGCAGATTTGGAGATGGATAAGTTCGGGAGAATCCGGTGGATTTTCCCGAACTGTGGGCGGCAGGATTGCTTGCAGAAGCAAGGATGCCGGACACACCTGGTTTGCTGTGTGGATAGCACACGCAAGCCAGGGAGGCTCCCGCAGAAGCCGCATCCCCCTCGGAGAGCCCACGATACTTTGCAGCCGCAGGATGAAAGTATCATAGTGGGTTATTACACTTCCGCAGGAAGTGCGCCCCGGCCCGCAGGCCGTACAAACGTGAAAGGAGATCTATGGCGAGAAACGACGGGATTGACCGTACCAGCGCAAGAAATGTAAATCTGACTGCCGCTAAAATTGGAAATGCCCAGCGACACAATGAACGAGAAAAAGAATCCTATACCAACCCAGATATTATACCAGAACGCACCCCTCAGAACATCCATTTTAAGAAGCCTACTGCCGGATATGCAGAGATGTTTGCACAGATGGAAAAGGATGGTGTAATCTCCACTCGTGGCCTGAAAACGGATGCCAACCTTTACGGGGAACTGATTTTTGATGTCAACTCCGCCTACTTCTATAACCATGGTGGGTATGAGTTTGCCAAGCGATTTTATGAGGACGCTTACAGGGCTGCCGTAGAGATCGTGGGCGGCGAACAGTATATTCTCTCCGCTGTCATGCACGCCGATGAGCGTAACCGGGCCATGTCCGAAGCACTGGGGCAGAATGTATTCCATTATCATCTCCATGTGGTCTATGTTCCGGTTGTGGAGAAGCAGATCCTCTGGTCCAAGAGGTGCAAAGACAAGTCACTTGTGGGAACTGTCAAGGAAACGATTATGCAGGTGAGCAGTAGTAAAAAATGGCTGTCTAAACCGGCATTGGACGAACAGGGAGTCCCTATTCTCCAGAAGAATGGCAAGCCGGTACTGCGGAAGTCTTACAGTGTCCTCCAGGATGATTTCTTCCAAGCCATGCGCAACGCCGGATATTCTGATGTGGAGCGTGGAGAACGGGGCAGTTCCGAAGAGCATTTGACCGTGACGCAGTTCAAGGTAGAACGGGAACAGGAGCGATTGGAACAACTTACAGCACAGACGCAGCAAAAAGAGCAACAGGCAGCTTCTCTGGAAAAGAAGATTGAGAAGATTCAAAAGCAGCAGGTTGCTGTTCAGGAAGTGGAGCAAATAGAACCCCATACGGTTCCATTTTCCTCTAAAGTCATGCTGGATCGTTCTGAATATGAAAACCTGGCAGCTGCGGCAAAGAAGTTTTATGTCCGGGAGCGCAAGGAATCCAAGCTGCAAAAGGCTCTGGATGCAGCGATGAAAATGATAACCGAGTTGAAAGCAAAGGTCGCCGCACTGACCACAGAACTGGCAGAGTATAAGTCCGTTCGTGGTCAGCTTCGCACCGCAGAACTGGAAAAAGAAAATAGAGAGCTTCGCGGTGCACTCCGTAGATATGAAGTTGAAATTTCTCGGAATAATTTGTGGTCGTATTTCACCATGAATAAAGAAACGCTCCGGGATAAAAATCCTCAAAGCACAAAGCAATTTGATATTTAAAATATAGTTCCATAACTAAAGTAGCCCTCCATACAACGGAGGGCTGCTTCTATTAGTGAAGATTTTTTCTCAATTCTTGTCGAAGTATGCTATAATTATCTTTGTATAACCTTACGAAGTATATTTCGGCAGGAGGTTGCTTTATGCCAAGAATATTTAGAATACACGGAGATAACATTGTAGAGTGTGAGCGAATCACCAATCTGATTTTAGATGAAACGAACCCGACATCAATTGAAATTTCCTTGAAATCACCGTCTACCATTGTTTACAACATAAGATTTGATTATTTGGGTCGACATTTCGAATGGCAGTTGGAATTGCTTCCGGGTTTTAACAAAGCAGGTCGTAGAAGATGGGAAGGCAATATTTTTGCAGGTCTCAAAAAAAGCGGTAGCTTTCTTGATGAAACGCCGGATGCGGTTGTCACTTATGTAGAAGATGGACTGGAAACTATTCTTTATGCGATTGAATTTTGCAGTGCGCTACAAGCTGGCAATCAAGCATGGCAGCGAAGTGGACGTGCTTTCTCTACAGGTCGTACAGGATGTCCGTATTTGTACATTGTAGACTTTGTAAAATATGAATTGAACAGTCGCACTCGAGAAAGGAAGGCTCTTCGTTTTCCAAATCCTGCTGTTCCATACAGTTATATCAGCTTTTCACGAGAAACTAACAATTTTGTTGCCCAAGTTTATGTCCGTTCAGAAGAATTTGACAAACACTTTGATCGTTCCTTAAGAAATTTCGATGAGAATAATTTTGCGGACAAAGAACTTTCCCGCTACATTGTTAAGCGGATGTGTGGCTTCGATACCCAGAATGAGGAAGAAACAATTCTTCAAAAAAATTTAAATGTGGTTCTATTTCTCGCAAGCAGCTCTCGTCCAGCTACAAATTTCACACCAGCACAGTGGAGGCAATTGTACGAATCTCAGCAAGGAATAGTGCAATTTTCGTTGGAGAATTCGGGCTTCAATTTCCGAAAAACCATTACCGCAAAAGGGCACCACGGTTGCTCTGCTGAATTTCTTGATTTGGTAGAAAGTCTTAGTGTTGGATTGGCGTCCAGAGATCTTCCTTTTGGAATTATTCCCGCTGAAAATAGGCGAAGATTGGCGGATGGGATATACCGTCTCTACCCAAATTATGATAATGCAGTACTTGATAGAATTGCTTCCAACCATTCTGACTTAATCCTATGTATGATTAAAGGGTTTAAGCCGAGAGGTGATGACAATCGACCTGATAGAGGAATCCTTCCATTAGCTGCTATGCTCACTTCTGCTGATACAGAAGTGATGACTTATATTTACGGACCGGTTATTGAACGCAGTTTTAATGCACTTGTTGAAAATCCAGGACGCCTTGCAGCTTCCAGTGGCTTTTGGCGATCCATCCTCGCCTTGAGTAATTTCGTCGCGCTTGATGTTCCCGTACTTGCCAGATGTCCTTATGATGAGGAAATCCTTTTAGACACTTCTGAGTTGAAAGAGCGCTATATACAATGGCCTGATGAAGATGGCTTAACACAAAATGTTTTTTCAAGCATCCCACAATCTTTCCACGAGGATGATGTTGATACAGGAATTCATTTTCTCTTTTCGCACCTTCTTCGCAGATATTGTTTCGAAGGGATGTGCAATCCTCCTGGTGGCGATTGGAGTGGACTTTCTGTTCTTTATGGAGACTATGAAGTGCGCTGGTTGTCCTTGCCTCGTGTGAGTGAAGAGGTTGAGGGTAAACGCCCTGACCATGTTTTGGAACTGTTTGGGGTATTTAAACGTCCCGTTCTGCTTTCTATTGAATCAAAAGAACGTTCTTTTGATTTGGAAGAAAATGTTGGGGAAGGACTTGTAAACTATATCCGCAATCTGATGGATTATATTCCTAACGTGGAAAGACGGTTTTATCCTCGTACTCAGGAATGGGTTCGATCGGAAAGTTTCGTTGACTTTGATGCGTTTAAAATAGTTTCTGCTGCGGCCTACCTACGAGGATCTGCACAGGAAGACCGCATTGTTTTCGAACGGAGCCATTGTGATATGCTGTTTATCATGGAGCCTGTTGAACACGGGTGGGAAATCGAAATTGTTACCGCTACCCATAGGGCAGAAGTTTTAAAAGAGTTTATTTGTGAAAAAATTGAAGAAAGTGGATTCCCCGATATAACTGTTTTCTAAGCTACCAATTGAGATACAGTGATTCTAAAACTTGGATACTTTCTTTGTCCATAACTTTTTTGAAACTGGAATTGCCCGATGGAATAAACTCATGTCGTTTATATAATTCTTTTGGTAACTCAACCGTAAAATCATCTTCTCCTCTGATGCCATCAAAAGAGAGCATATATTTAATACCTTTACGGTTCAACTGTTCCAGGTAAGTAAGAAAAGTGTCAAAATTTATAGTACCATAATAACGACCCTTCGTATGAAAATACGGAGGGTCTAAATATATTAGATCGCCCGTTTTGGCACTTTCAGTCGTAATAGTATAGTCGGCAGCAACAAATTCCGTGCCTTGAATATGTTTTGACCAATCCAGAATTATCTTTTTCAAGCTGTCAGGAGATATGCCAGGGCGAGTATGATGTAACGAATTGTTAAAATCGCCATTTGCATTAAAACGAATTAAGCCATTAACACACGTTCTGGATAGAAACAGCAGGTCTTGAGGAGAGCGGCTTCTATTAAAGTCATCTCTAATAGAATAATATGCCTGGTATCCTTCTGTTTGTAATCTCGTCCAGCGAAGTCGATATGATTCAGACAATTCGATTGGATTGTTCTTAATTTCATTCCACAAGCCGATTAATGGGATGCAAATATCCCCACAAACAGCATCCGAGGGATCGATAGCATATAACATAGATCCGCCACCAACAAATGGTTCATAGTATCTATTAAATTGAGCAGGTAAGTATTCTTTTATTATTGCGGATTGGCTACGCTTGCTGCCACTCCACTTGATAACGGGCTTGAGCATTTTATTCCTCCGTGGATGTTGTTTCGGATTCTACTAAAATTTCATGTGGATTAACATTTAGATAATCGCATAAACGGATAAATGCCGCAGAAAGCGGAGATTTCCCATTTATGTATTCATATATTGTAGGTTTGGATACGCCAGACTTCGTGGCCAACTCATTAATAGTTTTGATATCCAAATCAATCATTTTTTTTCGAAGCTCTTTCTCATTGAGAATCATACTTTTCATTTGGCTATCCCACCTTGATATAGATTCAAACTGAGCTGACCTAATTGATCCTCGTTTTCCTCGATGTGAGCTAAGCGGATTCTTGCAATCTCACAATATGAGTTATCAAGTTCAATACCAATAAAATTCCTTCCGGTCATTTTTGCGGCAACGCACTCGCTTCCGGAGCCCGAAAAAGGAGTGAGTATAATATCATTCTCTCTTGAAGCTAATTTAATCATTCTCTTAAGGATTCTGACGGGCTTCTGTGTCGGGTGTTTACCGTACATGAGTTCGCTTTTTTCTTTGTTATTAGATATATCCCATACCGTTCGCATTTGCTTCCCGGAAGACTTTAAGCTATCATAAGAGAAATCGCCATCTTTCGAATATTCATAATCAAAAAAATATTCTCTTTTCTTTCCTCCTTTGTTACACCATAGAATTGTTTCATGGCTTGCGGTTAATCTTCTCCCAGCCAAGTTAGGAAAGGCGTTTCTTTTATACCAGATAACCTCGTTGATGATTTCAATACCAAGCATTTGACAGGTGACATTAATAACACCCATATTATGATATGTACCGAAAATCCACATAGAGCCAGTCGGCTTAAGTATTCTCTTGGCTTCAGTAAGCCATGCTTTAGTAAATGTCATGTAGGATTCCAGTGTAAAGTTGTCCCATTCTTGCATGACTTTGTTCCAGTTACCACCCATACCCTGTAACTCTACACTATTATCCCACTTCCATTCTCCGCCCTTAGAAAGATTATAAGGCGGATCTGCAATAATTAAATCAATGCAAGAGTCCGGCAATTTCTTCATTTCGGATACGCACTCACCATTGATGATAGTATTAATAGGTAATGTATTCATAAGCAAATCCTCCTTGCTTGACTAATATAACATACTAACCCGCGGATAGTCAATATATATTAACTAAAAGTAAAAATATTTTTACTTTTCAGTGGCAAATAGTATTATGACATATAGTGTTACGACATTTCTTACAACCAGAGAACCAGCCGGATAGCTAACTACTATCCGGCTGATAATGGATTACGCTAAAACTATTTCCATATTGATAATTTCCTCTGCCCGGTTTCGGATGTTATTCATAGCTCCCACCCATGCCATCTGATCCTGCGCTTTCAGCTGCTCATTGATACCCCCTTCTCTGCCAGCTGTGTTATGAGCAGATGGAGTTTGTTTCGTGCCTGAGTGTCAATGCCAGCCAGATAGCTGTACAACTTTCCGCTGAGAACAAGGTCGGAATAGAGCATAGGATGATGCTCTTTAAGGTATTGCTGGTGCTTTCTGCCCCACATACCAATAGGAGATGTCCCCGCTTCATCCAGCACTAAGCAGGGGATATAGTAGTCGCCTTGGAGTTCATACCAAAGGCCGTTGGTTTGATCGAAAATGTATTTTTCCATTATGCTGTCCTCCGTGTGTGAATTTGATTTTGAGGTGATGACGAGAACAGCAACCAAGTTTCTTTCCCTACTGTTGTCCTGCGTCGCCCTGGGCAGCAATACGCAAGGCACACATAAGGAGCAAAACTTGCTTTTCGTGCGTCATGCACGAGGATAAAAATTAGAACATGATGTGCGGAAAAACCGCAGTATTAAGCCAAAAATCAGGAGGAAAGCGAAGGAATCACCGGATGTTTGGCAGGGGCAACACCAAGCTCTTGAAGTTCAGCAAGCGCTGATTTATCTGCCGGATTTATCAAAATGCCGCCCATATGGGCGGCATTTTGCTTGCGCTCCTTCAGGGCCCCATCGCAGATGGGGCGGCGCACTGCGCCCGCAGGCGCGTTTCGAGGCCAACCGCCGCTTGCGGCGGCTCCTGGCGCGGAGATGGGGCAATTCCCGGGCTGTCGATAAACCTTTCAGCCGAAGGATTCGGAGGGAGGGATAGTGTGAAAGGGAACCGTCAGGGTTCCCTTTTGCGTTGGATCAAATAACTTTTTGAAACTTTTTTGAAGTTTCAAAAAGTTCGTCAGCGTGTCGAAAAGACTTTTTCGACACGCTGAGAAGGCCCGCAGCTTTGCCGCCTTTTGCGTCCTCTGCAGCTGTCAGGTGCTGTCTGCCGGGGTGATCAGCCGCGCCAGGGTATCCCGGAGCACGTCGAAGTCGATCGGCTTGGAGATATGGGCATTCATGCCCGCGGCGGTGGTGACGGCAATATCCTCGGCAAAGGCGTTGGCGGTAACGGCAATGATGGGGACGACACCGGCGTCCGGCCGGTTCATGGCGCGGATCCGCCTTGCCGCCTCGCAGCCGTCCATCTCCGGCATCTGCATATCCATCAGCACGGCGTCCAGCGAGAAGGGCTCCGAGTCCCGGAAGCATGCTGCCGCTTCGGCCCCGTTCCAGGCCTGCGTCACCTGGACGCCCTGCATGCGCAGCAGCTCCGTGGTGAGCTCCATATTGATCTCATTGTCCTCGGCCAGAAGCAGGCGGAGGCCGGACAGGGAGAACGGGCTGCCCTGCCCGTCCGGGGCCGCTGCCCCGGGCAGTGCCTCCTCTGCCGGGGCCAGGGGGAGGATCACCGTGAAGGTGCTGCCGGAACCCGGGGTGCTCTCCACCTGGATTTCGCCGCCCATCTGGGAGACCAGGTTCTTGGTGATGGACATCCCCAGGCCCGTCCCCGACGCCTGCCGGTCGCTGAACCGCATCTCCCGGGCGTAGGGCTCAAAAATCCGCTCCAGAAATTCCGGGGACATGCCGATGCCGGTGTCGGAGATGACAAATTTGTATTTCGGGTGCTCTCCGCCGTCCAGCTGCTGCACGGTGAGGGAGATGGTTCCCCCCTCCGGCGTGAACTTGAAGGCATTGGAGAGCAGGTTGTTCAGGATCTGCTGGATGCGGAAGGCGTCCCCCACCAGCAGCGGGCGCTGGATCTGGAGCGTCTCCCGGAGGTGCTTCCGCTCGCGCTCCGCCTGCATGCGGAACACGCCCAGACATTCCTCCACGCAGCTGTTCAGATCAAACTGCTGACAGGTGAGCTGGATCTGGCCGTGCTCCATGCGGCCCATCTCCAGAATGTCGTTGATCAGCCCCAGGAGATAACGGCCGGAGGAGTTGATCTTGTCCAGGCAGTCGGCCACCCGCTCCCGCTGATCCAGGTGCTGCCGGGCGAGTTCGCTGGAGCCCAGGATCCCGTTGAGGGGGGTGCGCATATCGTGGGACATGTTCCGGAAGAAGGTCTGCTTGGCCTCCTCATTCTGCCGCGCAAGCTGGAGGGACTCCTCCAGCAGCCGGTGCTCCCGCAGCTGGCGCTGCTTTTCCTGCTCCACTTCCCGGAAGGAGAGAACCACCTCTCCCGGGGCCAGGGCCGCGTCGAAGAGAACCCGCACGCTGACCCAGCGGTATTCCCCGCCGAAGCGGCGGAGAAACTCGCCGCCGAAGTCCCGAACCTGCTGGTGAACCAGCTCCCTGATGTTCCCGCAGGAGAAGCTCTTGGTAAAGTCCCGGAAGGCCTCCGCCTCAATGACCTCGCTGGCGGTGCGGAGCAGTTCGTCATAGGGGCCCATGGCGGGGATGCGATCCCGCACATAGGCGGAGCCCTTGATCATCTCATAGGTCTCCCGTTCGTAGTCCACCCGGTACAGGGCGTAGTAGGTGTTGCCGAGCACCTGGGCGGTCTCGTTGGCCCGGCGGGCCCGCTGATCCAGGCGCAGCTCCCGCCAGGACAGCGCGGCCAGCGTCAGCAGGGAGACTCCGAACATGAGGAACAGGGCCCACGCCACCCCCTGCAGCTCCCCCAGGATGTTGTGATAGGGCACGGTGATGATGGAGTACCACCCATTTGACATCCGGGCGTAGTAGATCCCCCGGCGCTGCCCGTCCAGATCCCGGATCACGGGCTCCTCCGCCAGGGCGCCGGAGCGGATGCGGGCGACCAGGCCGGTGAGATAGTGCTGCAGCTCCTCCCGGGACAACTCCAGGCCGCTCTTGTGATAAATGGCGGAGCCGGTGCTGTCGCAGAGGAAGAAGGAGTCCCCCTCCGCCAGCTCCGACGCCTCGAAGTGCAGGTGCTCCGGGAGGATGTCAAAGGCCATCACGGCGCCGCTGCCGGGGCACTGCTGGGCGATGGTGATCACCGGGCGCTGGTAGACGGCATCCGTATACAGGGGCGTGAACACCACCTGGCCGCCCGCCTCCACGGCCTGCTGGTACCAGAGGGCCGCGGCGTAGTCGTAATCCGCGTCCCCCTCCCAGGGGTTGGCCGCCAGGATCTCCCCGTCCAGCACCACGTAGGGATCCACCGCCCCCTCGCCCAGCACCGTGTCCAGCCGCTGGAAATACATGTCCAGAAAGTCCAGGACGGACTCCCGGCTCTCCCCGCCCATCAGGCGGCTGTCCAGAGCCGAGGTGCCAAAGTCCAGGAGGGTCTCGTACACGTTCAGATCCCCGCTCGCCTCGGCGGCGTAGCTCCGCGCCAGCGCGGTTCCCGTCTCATAGGCGTTTTTCAGCAGGGCCGCGCGGAGCATCAGCAGCCCCAGCGCAACCAGCAGGGCCAGGGCCGCAAAGGCGCACAGCGGAAGGCGCATGTGCCGCAGCAGCCACCGCCAGTCACCGCCGCGCCGGCGTTCAGCGCGCTCCATCTGCCCCTCCCCGGATGGCCGCGGTCACGGCGGCGTAGGCCGGGGCGATCTCCTCCATGAGCCGCTCCGCCTCCGCCAGCTCCCCCGCCCGCAGGGCGTCCACCTGCCGGGTGAACAGCCCGTACAGCGCGGTCATGGAGAGGTTCCCGCAGGCCCCCTTCAGCCCGTGGGCGGCGGCGGCCGCCGCCTCCGGCTCGCCGCGCTCCAGGGCGGCGCACAGGGCGGCGTAGTTCGGCTCCTCCAGGAACTTGCCCAGAAGCCGCTCCAGCAGCGCCTCGCTGCCCATCATCCGCGCCAGGGCCTGGCCGACATCCACGCCGGCGGCCTCCAGCTGTGCCCTCTGCTCCAAATTCATGCCTGCTCCTCCTTTCGATACAGCCGGGACAGCTCCTCCTCCACGGAGAAGAAGCACGCCAGCAGCCTGGGGCTGAACACCCCGCACTCCCCCTCCCGGATCATCTCCAGCACCCGCTCCCGGGGGAAGGCGTCCTTATAGACCCGCTTGCAGCTGAGGGCGTCGTAGACGTCCGCCAGGGACACCACCTGGGCCCAAACGGAGATCTCGTCCCCCTTCAGCCCGTCCGGGTAGCCGCGGCCGTCCCACCGCTCATGGTGGTGCCGGGCAATGTCCGCGGCGTAGCGGTACGCCCCGTACCGGCGCAGCTGGGGGATTTGCCCCAGAAGCCGGGCCCCCTGGACGGTGTGGGTCTTCATCACCGCGAACTCCTCGGGCGTCAGGCGGCCCGGCTTGTTGAGAATGGCGTCCGGCACCGCGATTTTGCCCACATCGTGGAGAATGGAGGCCAGGGCGATCTCCTCAATCTCCCCGGGGGACAGCCCCTGCCCCAGCTCCGTCCGGGAGAGCAGGTGCCGGGTGATGTCGTGGATGCGCTGGACATGCGCCCCGGACTCCTCGCTGCGGAACTCGATGGCGGTGGCCAGCGCCTCCACCATGCCCTGGTTGAGCCGGATGATCTCCTGGGCCTGGCGGAGGAGCCGCGCCTGCTGGCTCTCCACCTTGCAGCTCAGGCTCCGGCGGGCCTGGTACAGCTCGATCACCGACTGCACCCGCCGCTGCACAATATAGGGCACCACCGGCTTGCTGATCACATCCATGACCCCCAGGCCATATGCCTCGTGGAGGACGCGGTCGTTGGCCTCGGCGGTGATCAGGAAGATGGGCAGGCGGCCCGGCAGGCCGGCCTGGCTCAGACGGCGCAGAACCTCCAGGCCGTCCATCTCCGGCATGACCACATCCAGGAGCACGGCGCAGAACCGCTCCGGCCCGCTGAGGATCGCCTGGAGGCCGTCACGCCCGTTCTCCGCCTCCTGAATGTGGTAGTCGGGGGAAAAAATCTGTTCCAGGATCGCCCGGTTGATCGCGTCGTCATCCACGATCAGCAGCGTCTCGCGCAGCGGGCCCTGATCCCCGTTCGGATGCATCATTGTCTTCACCCCTCCTGACTGTCCGAGCAGGCGCCGGGCTGCGCCTGCTCCAGAATCCGCCGCCCGGCCTCCGCGGCCGGGAGGGGGACGCAGAAGCGGAAGCCCTGCAGCACATCGCAGTGGAGCCGCTGCAGCGTCTCGATCTGGTAGTCCTCCTCCACCCCCTCCGCGAGGATGGTCAGCCCCAGGCGGTGTCCTGTCTCCACCAGCGCGTTGAGCAGGATCCGGCCCCGCTCTGTCTGCATGTTGTCCACCAGCTCCTTGTCCAGCTTCAGCCCGTCCATGGGGTAGTCCTGAAGATCGTGGAAGGAGGAGAAGCCCATGCCGAAGTCGTCAAAGATCACCCGCACACCGTATTCCCGGAGGGCCACGATGTTCCGGAGCATCTGCCGCGCCCCCTCCGGATCGAGGTGGGGGGTCTCCGTCACCTCCAGGATCAGCAGCTTGCGGGGAAAGGCGTAGCGATCCATGATCCGGGTGCACCGCTCCACAAAGCCGGGTGCGGCGAAGGTCGACCGGGAGAAGTTGCAGGACAGGAAGAAATCCTGCACCGGGTGACGGCACAGCGCCTCCAGAAAGCCGCAGGCCTGCTCCAGGCCGCAGCAGTCCAGCTCCCGGATGCGGCCGTCCCCCTCCAGAAGGGGGATGTAGCGGTTCGGGCTGAGGAAGCCCAGGCGGGGGTGGCGCCACCGGGACAGGGCCTCGCCGCCCACGATCCGGAAAGAATGGGCATCCACAAAAAACTGGATATAGAGCAGGAAATCGCCCTGCTGAAGGCTGCCGCTGAAGTCGGACAGCAGCCTCCAGCGCTCCTGGCAGCTGCCGCACTGCGCCGTCCCGCACAGGCGGAAGTCGGACTCCTCCAGGCCGGCCGCCAGGGCGCACTGCCGGGCGTGGAACAGGGCCTGTCCCAGCTCATGATACTCCGGGCCCAGAGGGCAGATGCCTGCGGACGCGTCCCGCCGCCGCAGGGTGGCCCCGTTGGCGGTGAAGCCCCGGAGCTTCTCCACGGCGGAGCGTGTCCACTCCTCCGCATCCTGCCGGTTCGGGAACCGCTTCAGGACAATCAGATCATCCCGTCCGGTGCGGATGAGCACGTCGGCCTGCCCCGCCGCCTCCCGGAGCACACGGGCGCCGTGGAGGAGCAGGGCATGGGCCTGCTCCCGGCCCCACAGGTAGCCCGCCCGATCCAGATCCAGGCGGAAGCAGATCAAACAGAGGGCGCTCCGCCCCGGGTTCCGCCCCAGGCTGTGAAAGGCCTGCCGGAGCACCTCTTCGGTGCCCAGTCCGGTCTCCGGATCGGCCTGCACGGCCTGGATGCGCCGCCGCCGCGCCCGCCGGAGCCGGTACAGACAGACCGCCACCGCCGCCGCCAGCGCGAGGAGAAGCAGCCCCCCGCCCCACAGGAGCCCCATGGGCAGCTGCCGGGGCGGCACATCCCCGGCGGAGCGCAGGATGGAGCCGATCCACTCCTCCTGGGAGATCCGGGCGGCATACCCGCGGAGATCGGCCTGAAACCGGCCCGGGGATACCTGGGTGAACCAGAGCTGAACGGCGGTCTCCTCCCCTTCGGCCCCGCTGACAAAAAGGATCACCGGCTCCCCGTCGGTATGGGCATAGCGGCTGCCGTCCGCGCAGCCGGAGATGAGATCCACCTGCTGGCGCTCCGCCAGCTCCGCCCTGCGGTCGGCCGGGCCGGGCTGCAGATAGCGCAGCTCATAGCCGCAGTCCCGGGCGAATGCGCGGAGAAAATCGGGGATGGCGCCCTGATAGGTTCCGCTCTCCGGGTCGTAGTATTCCATTGGATAGAGTTCCGGATTCCCGGCCACATAGATGCTCGCTCCGTCTGCCTGCAAACCGCGCCCCTCTTTTCCTATTGAAACAGCGTCAGGTTTCCCGTGGGCGCCGCCTCATACAACTCCTCCGCCTGCTGCTCCAGCTCCTCGGCGTGCTGCTCCAGCCCGGTCAGGGTGGCCTGGATCGTCTCCCGCAGCGCGGCCACCTTCTCCCGGTAGCGGGCCAGCTCCAGCAGCTCCCGATCCAGCGCCTGCCGAATCGTCTCCCTGGCGGCCTCCTCCCTGGCCCGGCTCTCCGCCTTCAGCGCCTCCGCGCTGGAGCGGGCGTCCAGGATGGCCTGGGAGATCTGATCCTGCTGCGCCCGCAGGCGGGTCAGCTCCTCCCGCAGGCTGCGGTTTTCCTGCTCCAGCTCCTGGATGCGGGTCTGGGCCTGCTGGCCGGCCCGATCCAGCTGGGCATCCTTTTCCGCCATTTTCTGCGAGAACAGCTCCTCCTGCTCGGTGATGTATTGAAACACCGCGTCCCGTTTATAGCCCCAAAAGCCCTTTTTCAGTGATTCCAGACGCATCTCTACCGCACCTCCATGTCAATCAATCGAAATTTTCTGGCGCTCAATCTTGCCCCAGGTATGCTTTTTGCTGCGGTATCCCACCAGGGCGGTCATCCGCACCCAGGCCATGACGAACCGCAGGCAGGACACCTCCACCGCGCACAGGCCCACCGCCTTGAGAAGATCCGACGGGTACAGCTTCAGATCAATGGTGTGGATCCGGGCGAAAAACGCCGTCAGGGACAGGACGGCGGTATAGACCACATAGATGCCGAAGAAGAGCACCATAAACGGCACGTTGATGAGCCTCACCGCGAAGGCCAGCAGGGTGGTGAGCACCCCGAAGATCTCGATATAGGGGGAGAACAGCTCATACAGCAGGAAATAGAAGTAGGAGACAAAGCTCACCGCGCCGTACTTGGGATTGGCCAGGATGGATCTGTACTTCATCATGCTCTGAAACAGGCCGATGTGCCACCGCCGGCGCTGCCGGCACAGATCCCCCAGCCGCTCCGGCACCTGAGTCCAGCACACCGCGTCCGCGGCATAGCGGATGCGGTAGCGCCGGCCGTTTTCCCGGCAGTAGACGTGGAGCTTGACCGCCAGCTCCATATCCTCGCCCACCGTGGTGTTGTCATAGCCGCCGGCGGCGATGACAACACTCTTGAGGAACAGGCCGAAGGCGCCCGAGATGATGATGTTGCCGTTGAACCGGTCAAACAGGATGCGGGAGGCCAGGAAGGAGCGGTCGTACTCCAGCACCTGCATGCAGGGCAGCAGCTTTCTGGGCATCCGGTAGCGCACCACCCGGCCGTTTGAAATTTCCGCGCCGTTGCAGGGGCGTACCGTGCCGCCCACCGCCACCACGCTGGAGTCCTCCAGCACCGGGCGCACGATTTTTTCCAGGGAGTCGTACTGGAGGACGGAGTCGGCGTCCATGCAGAGAAAATAGGGGTATGTGGAGACATTGATGCCCATGTTGAGCGCGTCCGCCTTGCCGCCGTTCTTCTTCCGCACCAGGGTGATGGGAACCTTGTAGGCCCGGGTCTCGTAGATCTCCTCCTCCGGCTGGCAGGGAATCCGCCGCTGGATAGGGCGCTCGATTTTCCACATGTGGAAGGCGTCCTTCAGCACCTGGGCGGTGCGGTCTGTGGAGCCGTCGTCCACGATGATGATCTCGTAGAGCTTGTACTCCAGCGCCAGCAGGGAGCGGATCGTGGCCTCTATGGTGACCTCCTCATTGTACGCGGGCACCAGAATCGAGACGGGGAGATAGTAGTCGTTGGACAGCTCGTTTTTCAGCCGGTTGCGCCTTCTGGCCGCGTAGAGGTCGGAGGAGCCTACGGTGACGGACAGGAAGAGGAAGCTGGAGTAGAGAACCATATAGAGCAGGAAAAAGGCCTCCACGCAGAGCAGGAAGGTCTGGATAAAATCTCTCATACGCCTGCGGGCACCTCCTCCTGAACGGGTTTTGCATCCGGCTCCGCTGCGGCTTCTCCCGTCAGCCGCCGGAGCTCCAGCCGGTAGGTCAGCATCTCCCGGGCGTAGCGATCCTCCCCGTCCAGCACCCGGAACATCTCCTCATAGGTGAGGCCGTGGGCCTCCAGGCTGGCGGAGGCGTTGCTGCGGATATACCAGTTGGCGCTGTTCATGGCCCGCAGCAGCGCGTCCACCACATCCTGTCCGGGATATCCGGCCAGGGCGGAGGCGCTGATGGCGGAAAACTCCCAGTGCGTCGGCTCGCTGTCCCGGAGAAAATCCAGCAGCAGCGGCCGGGCGGGCGGATAGGGGTAGCGGCCGAAATACCGGATTGCCGCAAACCGCAGCTCCCTGTCCCGACCGTCGTCCCGCAGGATTTCCAGCATGGGGGCGCAGGAATCCCCGCCCTGGAAGCGTATGTAATCCAGCACGGCCCGCTGGATCTGCAGGGAGAAGTCATCCAGGCGAGACCAGAGCAGCTGGATCAGGGCCCGGGTGTCCCCCGTATAGGAGAGCAGCGCCTCCGTGACCACCTTTTCGTGCAGCTGGCTCTCCGGCCCGTCCCCCAGCACCCGCAGCGCATCCACCAGCACCGAGGGGCTGCCGAAGCTGCACAGCGCCTTGAGGGCGTTGATTTTGCAGTACAGGCTGTCCTTGCGCAGATAGGAGAGGATGACCTGCTGGGTCTGATCCATCTCCATATACCGGCGCAGCTTGTGCTTGGCCAGAAAGTGGCAGTAGTAGGCGGCCTGCGTGTTCTCCCGCTTCCGGTAGACGAGGGACAGGTAGAGGGACACGGGCTGCAGCTGCTGGATGTAGGCCGGATAGGCCGCATCCTGCCCCTCCAGCTCGTCCAGCAGCCGGTCGAAGGCCACCAGATAGCTGACACGGGAGAGGCGGCGGCGCATCCAGCGCAGGTGGCCGGCCTGCACCGGCCGGGAGAGCCCGTCCGGGTGCTCCCCTATCCGGCGCAACTGCTCCGTCACCTGGCGGCGGAGCGCGTCCGCCCGCAGGGTGAGCCGACGGTCGCCGGAGCGCAGGTGCAGGCTGTAGAGCAGATTGAACACCAGCATGCTCAGGCACACCAGCCCATAGCCGTATAGCAGAATTTCAGCGCCCACCGGCGGCACCTCCTCTCTTCAGTTCAGTCGTACCGACTCAACTGTCCAGGCCGGCCCAGTACTCCTGCAGAATGTAATAGGATTCCTTCAGCCGTTCGTGATAGGTCACCGTCTTGCCCCAGCCCTCCAGAGGGAGGGACGCCATGGGGATGCGGTATTCTGTGGCGTTCCCCGCTGCCATACCCACATACATCTCGTCGATGTGGATGTACTCCACGCCGAAGTTCTCGTAGTAGTCGTCGTGGATCATCATCTCCGACGGGTTGGCGAAGTTCAGCAGCTGCCAGGGGATACGGATCTCCACGCCGTCCTCTGTGAACATGAAGTCGGCCAGGGAGTCAAAGTCCTCCGAATCCGGATTGGCGTTGCCATGGCGGAGCACTCCGGTCTCGTAGGTCTCCGCGCTGGCCGACCAGTTCCCGGTCAGCAGCGGAGTTGCAGTCTGGAGCATCAGGCTAATAATTTTGAAACGCGGCGAGTCCAGCTCAGGCGGATCTACAAATGCATCCATGTCCGCCGTCTCCCGGAGAAACATGGCCCTCAGCACCTCATACCGCTCCTGCACCATCACCCTGCTGTTGTCCGTCCCATCAATACAGATCACAAAGTCGCACGCCCGCTCAAAGGAGATGTCGTAATTCCTGCAATAAGTGCTGCCGGATTTGGGTGTGGTGTCAATCGGGATATAGAGCACGTCGTGCTCTGGGTCAAAATTCTCCCACTGAGCGTAAAAATAGAGGAACTTTTCGTCATACTTCATGGACAGGCTGCCCTCTTCTGTGGAGAGGATTACATCATCCTCTGTCCACTCAGAGGTATCTCCGTCCACATAGGAAATGCTTTCCTCCACGCCGGGGTCAAAGGCCAGGAGGCCAAAGTATTGCTCGTTGGTCTGGTAATCGCTCCAATAGGGGGTATTGTCCAGATCCACGTTTGCCATGGTGTTCCAGGTGCGCTTGAACCACTCGTCCTGCCAGGTGAACACGCAGCTGCCCGCACTTCCGGCAGCCATGATATCCTCATAACAGTCGATGATGGCCTGGCCCTGTTCCTGCTCGGTCATATGTCCCTGATTGCGCCCGGTGTTGATATCCCGCTGGGCCATGCCCCGACCGGTGGAGACCCCATACTCGGAGATTACCACAGGGATGGTGTGGTAATTGTTGAGCATCTTGATATAGGCGTAATAGGTGTTAGGCTGGCCGCTTTCGTCGTAAAAGTCTGTGTTCTGGTTCCCGGTCAGCACATCCTCAATAAGAACATCGTCCTCCGTATGCTCGAACCCGTCTATGACCTTCTGCCAAAGCGGCTCCTCATCCTCAAATTCAACTGGATTGAGCACATAATTTAAATAATCCGGATAGTAGGGATAGACGTGATAGGAGGCGAAGGAGCCGGAGAGAAACGCATCGGTGGTCTTGATATGCTCCACATTCACTGCGGCGCACTTTAGGAAAAAGTAGCGGATAGCGTTGGGATAAGTAAATGGATCAGTGGTAGGCCAATTGGAGAAGGCCACCAGCCGCTGCTGCCGGTACCTCTGGGTCTCATACTCAATGATGCTGTCCCCGGCCTGGGCCAGCATGGCCTCGAAGGGGGTGGCGTCCTCGGTGGTGTACATGTAAGTGCCGGAGTAGCTGTTCCGTTCCGGGTACTTGTTGTCCGTATAGGCCACCGTTACGTCTTCCCATTCCACGCCCAGGATATAGCCGATCACCCATCGGGACACATCCTTGCGGTAGCTGCCGGAACCCAGTCCGCGGCCCAGGGAAAGGCTCCGGTTTCCATGGAGGATGTCCACCAGTGTTTTGCTGTCGTCCAGCAGAGCCTGAAGAAAATCGTCGTCGTAGGCGTCCCGGTGGGAGTTCTGCACATAGTCGTTCACCCATACCCCATGGATGAGCCACAGCGGCTCCAGCCCTGCCTCCTCCCGGGCGGAATTATACTCATAGAAGGCATTGTAGAAATCATCGTGCAGGATGGTATAGACCCGGATGGTGTTGGCGCCCAACTCCTGAATCCATTGGAACCAGCGGAGGTAGGTCTCCTTGTCGATGGCGTAGTCGGTGGCCCACTTTCCAGGGATACCCACGCCCATGTTGACTCCCCGAATTTCAAAGGGCTCATACACCCCGTCCCGCTCCATGTAAATGGTATCCTCGTCGGTCTTCATGAAAGTGGTCACCGGCGCGTCGGAGTGGACATTGACATAGACGCCCATGTGGTAGTATGCATAATAGCCGGCAAAGAGGATCACGACCGCAATAGAGACCGCCAAAATAAATTTTTTCATCGCGCCCCTCCCAGCAAACCTGTTTAGTGATTAAAACGCTTGTTTTTGGACGGATGGCAGAATTGGAGCAGGGTATCAATATTTTCATCCATCCAGTATCCGCGGTCCCTGCAAAAGTCCTTCAGCTGGTCAACCGCATCTGCATAGTCATCCGGGTTGCGGCTGTCCGGGGCAAGGGGACGGTATTCCTCAAAGGAATAGCCCCATACCTCGAAGTTGCGGCCAATCGCTGGGCCAAGATATTCTATTGTCTGATCAATATACTGTGACAGGTATTCCTCACTCAGAAAGGTCTCCCGAAGCTCCCAGTAACGCTCGATAATCCGTTCCACAAAATTTTCATCTTTCATCATCATATAGAACCAGGTGATATTCTGCATCTGGAAGTGCTGGGGCATAATCTGGGAATCATGGAAGTTGTTGCAGCAAGAGTTCATGTCCCAGATACACATCTTGTATTTGCCGCGGATATCCTTGTAGAGATAGGTGGACCGAGCGCCCACATCGTAATTGCAGGTGAACTCGTTGATGATAAAATATTCCGCAAAAGAGTCCACATCTGCATCATTCCACCATGCATACGGCTCGGTATTATAGTCGTAGGAATACAGGCTTTTCTCAAAGTCAGAGAGATCCTGTTCGATCCACTCCACCCGTTCTCTGGTTAAATTGCCCAGACCGGGGTACACGATATCAATGATCTGCAGATTACGCAGAGCGTATTGGGTAAATGTTTCGATATTTTTGATCTCTGTACTGCTGCCGCGGTCCAGACGAACGACATAGCTGATCTCCGTCTGGTAGTCGCTCTCTGGCTCCGTCAAGTCTAGGCGGGCTCCCTCTCCGCTGGTAATGGTCTCTACCATCAAGTACAGTCCTTGGTATTCCCCATTGATGATGACCTCGCAGAACCGCGCGTTGGGGGCGTAGTCCATGATCTCCCCGGCGATATTGTACCACATGTAGTTGCGAATCAGCGTCTTGTCCAGATAAGGACCGTGGAGTGCCCATTCGTGATGGGCATCCATTCCGAGCATTTCCACATCCCGGTTGGTAATCCCATCGTCCTTGGTTGTCCGAAGCAGGTATCCCTTCTTATCAAACATCCTGGAGGTATTCCCACGGATGCGGATCTGGGCGGCGCTTTCAACAGTGGCTCCGTCACTGGGGTGGTTGTTGCGCTCTGTATTATCGATTACAGTAACCTGACAGGAGATGGTTTTACTCCCGTCTTCTGCCAGACTTACATCCGTATATTCGTACTTTGTGTCATTCTGCCCCAAAGGCACTCCGTCTTCCCCCAGCGGTATCCCCGGAATCTCCTCCCCGCCGGTGTCGATGATGACCAGGGGCAGGTGGGTGCACAGCTCCGTGCCGCCGCAGTCACAGCCGGCATCGGGCTGGCGGGCGGTCAGGTGCTGGTGAACCCGGTAGGGGCCCTCCTTGGCCTCGGCGGCGGTGGCCGCCAGCGCGCAGACGAGCATCAGCACCGCCATGGCTATGCCGAACACCTTGTATTTCACCCATTTCAGCCCCTTTCCGCCGTCCGGCCCGTCAGCCGCTGATCTCGTCGTTCTGCATCACAATGTTGAAATATTCGATGCCGCCGATCTCGTAGACGGCGTCGGTGATGCTCCGGCCCGCCGCCTTTTCCCCGGCCGGCTTGCGCAGGTATTTCCCGTTGAGCTCATAGATGTACTCCGTGCTCTCGTCCGTGGTGTTCTTGGCCCGCAGAACCGCCTTCCGGTTGTAGTACTGGAAGAACAGCGACTCCACCCGGGACTCGTTCACCCGTGCGGTGCGCAGGATCAGCAGGGCCCGGTTGTCCGTCCGGATACGGCCGAAGAGGAGCAGGAGCAGGAACACCACGGCGCTGCCCGCCGCGGCCACCAGGTAGTCCCCCGCGCCGCAGCAGATGCCCACCACGATGGCCCAGAAGATGTAGATGGTATCCCGGGAGTCCTTGATGGCCGTGCGGAAGCGGACGATGGACAGCGCGCCCACCATGCCGAGGGACAGGGCCAGGTTGTTGCCGATGACGATCATGACCGTGGTGGTAATCACTGTCAGGGCCACCAGGGACACGTTGAATTTGGCGCTGTAGATGCTGCCGCTGTGGCTCAGGCGGTAGGACAGGAACAGAAAGCCCGCAATCACCGCGGACACCGCCAGCCGGAGCAGGATGACCTCCCCGGTCAGCTCGCCCCCGCCGCTCTCCAGCAGCTGAAACAGATACTCTCTCATGCTTTGCTCTTCTCCTTTTCCTCTTAGGGCTTGTGTGAAACTGGGCGATGTGCCCGGCGGCGAGGGATTTTGGGCCGCTGGCAAGCAATTTTTTCGCGGGAATCCCGGCGGATTTGCAATTCAAAATTGCGCCGTCCAGGGGGCAAAAGGCCCGTCGATGGGGCCATGGTGACATGTCTCAAGCGAGCCCCGGCTAGTCCTGCATGCTCAGGGAGACGCTGCGGGCCAGGCAGTATTTGCTGACCGAAAGCTCGGAGCGCTCCACGAGATTGAGCAGGTCTTTGATGTAACTGAGCAGGAAGCCGTTGTACTTGACCTCCAATACCATATGAAAGGGATCCAGGACGGGATACATGGGCAGCTGCCCGGAAAACAGGCTGAAGCTGGATTCCGTGGCGATGATCCGGCTGTCCAGCGTGATGCGGATGTGGTTCTCCCGGGCCACGTACGCCTGCCGGTGGTATTCCACCACCGCCCGGGGCTGGTAGCACCGGCAGTGCATCAGGCCGTAGCACTCCGCCGCAAAGGGGTCATCGTGGGCCAGCAGGGGCCGGTAGTCCCCCAGGCAGAGCCGCTGCGCCTCCTCCCGCCCCAGGCGCAGAGACCGCTTGCGCTGATACGGCCCCTCCTTCTGCTTCATCTCCAGCATGGCGAAGTCCGACCGGGGGCTGTAGGTGCGCAGCCGGAGCTTCCGCCGCAGCTCCAGTCCGTCCAGCTTGTCGTGAAAATCCTGGTCATCCGGCGTGTCGAAGTACAGGGAGCGGATCGTATAGCCCTGGGGCCCGTTGTGGGCGTCCCCGTGCATGACGGCCCCCAGGCGCCTGCGCAGAACCGCGCCGTCCGAAAGATTGATGGCATATTTTTTCTCCTGGCGCAGAACCTCGTTCATTGCAGCCTCCCTTTTCTGCCCGCCCGCCGTGCGGGCCCTCATCGGGCAGGAGATAAAACGTCATGCGCTTGGGGCGCACCAGGGACACAGGCAAAAGTCGGAGTGCATGAAGTTTTTGCGCATGTGGGCCGTCCCGGCCCACGCGCTTTTGATTTCATGTCCGTGCCGCTGAAAGCGGCACATGGCCGATTTTGCTATGCTTTTGCATAGCAAAAACCGGCCTATTGCCGGACGGCAGCCATGTGCTGCCATCCTCAATAGACCGGTTGCGCTACTTGCTCCGTGATATAAAAGCGCCCAAATAATATATCACATCAGTGCATTCTATTTTCTGTCCCTATTCTGCATTTTTTGCATTTGGATAGGAAAAAGAATTGCTGAATCTATCATAACCAGGATCCCGCCGGTTGTCAAGGGGAATCTCGCCGCCCCCATGCGGCCTCACGCGTCCTCCGCCCCCTCCGGGGGGAAGAAGCCCCGCAGGACAAAGAGGCTGACGGCGATCACCACCCGCGCCCCCAGCCAGAACAGGAGCAGCAGGACGGCCGGCAGCTGCACCCATGCCTCCTCCGCCGGCAGGGGGAGAATGGACAGCAGGGTGACCGCAATCTGCAGCACCGCGTCAATGTTGCGGCACACCCGCAGGCGGCGGGCCAGCACCGGGGCATTCCCCGGCCCGTCGGCCAGCAGGGCCAGGTCGGTGAGCAGCTGGAAGTGGAAGTAGAGTGCCACGCAGGCGACCAGGGCGGAGAGCAGGAAGAACCGCCCGGTGAGCTCGGCGCCGGAGAGGGGGAGGGCCAGCCAGTCCACCCCGGCCGCAATCCCCAGCAGGATGCAGAAGGGCTTGAGCAGGGGCAGGTTCCGCAGCTCCCCGGAGAGCTGCCCGATGGCGAGGAAAATCAGCAGATAGCCCGCCCAGTTGGGCAGCAGATCCAGGTCGTTGATGCGGAAATTCAGCAGGATGAGCAGATAGGCCCAGGCGATCTTGCTCAGGGCATGGCGGATATTTTGGTTATTCACGGCGTCACCTCCGTGGGATAGGCGGTGCAGGTATAGACCTGGCCGCCGTCGTTGAAGGAGACCGCCAGGGCGGCGGGCATGGCGGTCAGGCTGAGCGCCTCTCCGTGATACGTTCCTGTGCTGAACTTGACTGGGTCATCATCCAGGCCGCCGGGCTCCAGGGTGACACGATAGCCCTCGGCCAGAGCTTGGGCGGGGTCACTGTCCGCGTCCATGGGGGCGATGCTCACATCCAGGGCGAAGGACTCCCCAGTGTCAACGGAGCGCAGCCGCAGGCCGTACCCATCCCGCATCCAGGTAAAGCCGGTGTGGGGCCGGGGCACAGGATCCAGCGTGTTGGAGGCAGCCCAGGAGAACAAGCCGGAAGTGGTTGGGGATGCGGTGCTGTCCACCCCCAGGCGGCACTGGACGTCCACCTCGAGCCGGAGGTTTGCGGTCTCCGTCACATAGGTGGTGTAGGGCGCCTCCGAGCTGGGGCAGAGCCAGATTCCCTCCTGGTTGGGATCCGGCCGTACGCTCAGCTCCCCCAGCGGCTCCACCGTCCAGAAGTCCCCGTCGGGCTGTACCGCCACCTGCTGGTACACGATGCCATAGGTGTCGTCCTCCGACAGGGGGGAGAAGAACAGCGTCCCGGTATAGCCCCCCGCCCCGTCAGGCAGGAGGTTCATTACCGACCACTCCGCCTGCCAGGCGGGACGGTGCCAGCGGTAGCCCAGCTCGTTGAAGGGAGACGCGTCCAGCGCATCCTCCAGCTCTGCCTCATCGTGGGGGGCCAGTCCGGCCTGCCAGGCGTCCTCCCGCGCCCCCTCCGGCAGCACCATGGAGAGGTAGACCGGGCTGCCGCACAAAATGGCCTTGGCGTAGGTGTCCAGGGCTCCGGCCGCGGTGGTGGGCCGGTTGAGCTGGGCCCGGGCCAGGGCGAGCGCGCCCCGGTCGGTTCCGCCGGGCACCTCCACCGCGCCGCTGACGCCCCCCAGGCAGGTGACGGCCAGCACCACCGCCACCCCCACGGAGGCCAGGGCCATGCCGGAGGGGTAGCGCTTGAACCGGGCGATGGCGGCGATCCGCCGCTTGATGTTCTGCCCGCCGTTGGCCATGGAGGAGGTGCCGGGGGCGCGGGCGTGCCGGTCGTCGGCCATGGACAGGAGGATCACGCCGTAGGCCCGCCGCTCCTCCCCCTCCAGCCGCTCCAGCACCCGCTGGTCACACAGGGCTTCACAGTCGTTCTGCATCCGGTCGCAGCAGATCCACACCAGGGGGTTGCACCAGTGCAGGCACCGGAGGGCACACACACCCACCCCGGCCCACACGTCGCCGTGGTGGAGGTGGAGCAGCTCGTGGAGGAGCACCTTGTCGTCCACCTCCCGGTCGGGGAGCACCAGCACCGGAGCCAGGGGGCCGCAGACGAAGGCGCTTTCCAGCCCGGGCAGCACCACCACCCGCCGGGGAGCCTTCAGCCCGTACCGGGCCGCCACCCCCTCCACTTGCCCCAGCGTCTCCGGCGCGGGGGCCGCGCCCCGCCGGAGGGCGGCGCGCAGGCGCAGATAGGACAGGAAAAACCACAGGGCCAGCAGAAGCACCCCGACGGCGTAGAGATAAAAAAGCACATCGGTGACGCCCCCCGGCGCGGGCAGGCCATGGGGAAAGAGGGGCACCGGGGCCGTCACTGCCGCCGGGGTGTAAAGATCGGTGAGGGCGGAGGAGAGGCGCCCCTCCGCGGCCATCCGGGCCGCCTCCAGAACCACCTGCCCGCCGGGTACCAGGGTGCGGCCCAGCAGACCGGCGGGGAGCAGGGCCCGCAGGGCCAGAATGGCCCACACCCCATACTGCCACCGGGGGGAGAGCTTGTCCAGAAAGAGCCGCTTGGCAATCAGCAGCACCGCCGCCGCCACCGACACGGCCAGGGTCTGGTAGAGGAACGACCAGAGGTTGTCCACGCCTCACACCTCCATCTCGTCCAGCAGGCGGCGCAGCTCCTCCCGCTCCTGGGCGGTGAGGGCGCCGTCCCGCACAAAGGCGGCCACCAGCTTGCCCGCCGAGCCCTGATACACCCGATCCAGCAGGCCCTGCCGCTCGGCGGCGGCCCAGTCCTCCCGGCGCACCGCCGGGCGGTAGCGGTGGGGGGAGGCGCCTTTGTCGATGGTGACCAGGCCCTTGGCCTCCATACGGGTGAGGTAGGTGAGCACGGTGCTGCGGCTCCAGCCGGTGGACGGCCGCAGGGCGTCCACCGCCGCCCCCAGGGACAGCCCGTCGTCCCCGGCCGCCCACAGGGCGTCCAGCACCCGCCACTCCTTGTCGCTCAGCTTCATGAGAACCACTCCTACAGTTGTCGCATCTACAAGAAGATCCTACACCTGTAGGACATTTCTGTCAAGGGACGCCGTGAAATTTGCCAAAATGGGAAAAAAGCCTTTGAGGGCGGGCCGGAATGTGGTAGAATATCCGTTGAGTGAATTTGCCACAGGAGAGGAAGGAAAGCATGGACAGGATCGGCTTTGACAATCAGAAATACCTGGAGCTCCAGTCCGCCCATATCCGGGAGCGCATCGGCCAGTTCGGCAACAAGCTCTATCTGGAATTCGGCGGCAAGCTCTTTGACGACTACCACGCCTCCCGGGTGCTGCCCGGGTTCGAGCCGGACAGCAAGATCCGCATGCTCAAGGAGCTGCGGGACTCGGTGGAGATCGTCATCGCCATCTGTGCCAGCGACATCGAGAAGAACAAGATCCGGGGCGACCTGGGCATCACCTACGATGTGGATGTGCTCCGCCTGATCGACGCCTTCCGGGGGGAGGGCCTGCTGGTGGGCGGCGTGGTGGTCACCCAGTACGCCGGCCAGCCCGCCGCCGACGCCTTCCAGCGCCGGATGGAGAGCCTGGGAGTCAAAACCTGCCGGCATTACCCCATCGCCGGCTATCCCCACAATACAAGCCTCATCGTCAGCGACGAGGGCTACGGCAAAAACGACTATATCGAGACCAGCCGCCCCCTGGTGGTGGTCACCGCCCCCGGCCCGGGCAGCGGCAAGATGGCCGTCTGCCTGTCCCAGCTCTACCACGAGTACAAGCGGGGGGTGAAGGCGGGCTACGCCAAGTTTGAGACCTTCCCCATCTGGAACCTGCCCCTCCAGCACCCGGTGAACCTGGCCTACGAGGCCGCCACCGCCGATCTGGGGGACGTGAACATGATCGACCCCTTCCACCTGGCCGCCTACGGGGAGACCACGGTGAACTACAACCGGGACGTGGAGATCTTCCCGGTGCTCTCCGCCATGTTTGAGAAGATCATGGGGGAGTGTCCCTATAAGTCCCCCACCGACATGGGGGTGAACATGGCGGGCAACTGCATCGTGGACGACGAGGCGGTGTGCGCCGCCGCCCGGCAGGAGATCGTCCGCCGGTACTACACCGCCCTGTGCGACCGCCGCATGGGCGCCGCCGGGGACGAGCTGGTGAACAAGCTGGAGCTGGTGATGCAGCAGGCCCACGTGGACGTGTCCATCCGCCCGGTGGTGGCCGCCGCCGCCCAGGTGGCCGAGGCCACCGGCAAGCCCGCCGGGGCCATCGAGCTGCCCGACGGGGAGGTGGTCACCGGCAAGACCACCGATCTCATGGGCGCCTCCTCCTCCACCCTGCTCAACGCCCTCAAGCGCCTGGCGGGCATCGACCATGAGCACCATCTCATCTCCCGGGAGGCCATTGAGCCCATCCAGGCCGTGAAGGTCAACCACCTGGGCTCCGTCAACCCCCGGCTCCACTCCGACGAGATTCTCATCGCCCTGGCCATCTCCGCCACCACCAACCCCCTGGCACGCCGGGCCCTGGAGCAGCTCTCCACCCTGCGGGGGTGTGAGGCCCACTCCACCGTGATCCTCTCCCCGGCGGATACCGGCACCTACAGCCGCCTGGGGCTCCGCCTCACCTGCGAGCCCCAGTATGAGACCAACAAGCTCTACCACAAGTGACCCAAAGGCCCGTCCGCGTCTGCGGACGGGCCTTTTGTGCAATATGCAGGAATTGAGCGTACTGCTTGCAAAATGCCTTGACGGGGCGGGGACAGAGGGGTACAATAAATCGGATTTGATTTTAGGAAACGGGGCAAGGGGGCTCCGGGACAAGGGCGTCCGAAAATGGGAGGTATCCGTATGGCAAAGTTTATTTTCGTCACCGGCGGCGTGGTGTCCGGCCTGGGCAAGGGCATCGCGGCGGCGTCCCTGGGCCGCCTGCTCAAGCAGCGGGGCCTGAAGGTGAAGGTACAGAAGCTGGATCCCTATCTGAACGTGGATCCGGGCACCATGAACCCCTACCAGCACGGGGAGGTGTTCGTCACCGACGACGGGGCGGAGACCGACCTGGATCTGGGCCACTACGAGCGGTTCATTGACGAGAATCTCACCGTCCACTCCTCCGTGTCCTCCGGCCGGGTGTACTGGAACGTGCTCAACCAGGAGCGGGCGGGGGACTACCTGGGGGGCACGGTGCAGATCATTCCCCACATCACCGGCGAGATCAAGCGGAACATCTACCAGCTGGATACCGAGGACACCGACGTGGCCATTGTGGAGATCGGCGGCACCGTGGGCGACATCGAGTCCCAGCCCTTCCTGGAGGCCATCCGCCAGGTGGCCGCCGAGCGGGGCCGTCACAACGTCATGTTCGTCCACGTGTCCCTCATCGTAGCCATCCCCGGCTCCGGGGAGCTGAAGAGCAAGCCCACCCAGCACTCGGCCAAGGAGCTTTTGAGCCTGGGCATCCAGCCCGACGTGATCCTCTGCCGCTCCGACGCCCCCGTGCCCGGCGAGATCCTGGACAAGATTTCCCTGTTCTGCAACATCCCCCGGGAGTGCGCCATCCCCAACCTCACCGCCTCTATCCTCTATGAGGTGCCCCTTCTGCTGGAGAAGGCGGGCCTGGCCGACGCGGTGGTGCGGCGGCTGGGGCTGATCTGCCACGCCCCCGACCTGACGGAATGGGCCACCATGGTTCACCGGGCCAAGCACCCGGAGGGGCGGGTGGAGATCGCCCTGGTGGGCAAGTACGTGGGGCTCCACGACGCCTACCTGTCGGTGGTGGAGGCCCTGACCCACGGCGGCATCGCCAACCGGGTGCAGGTGGACATCCGCTGGGTGGACTCGGAGCAGCTCACCGACGACAACGCCGGGGAGATCCTGTCCGGCTGCGGCGGCGTGATCGTCCCCGGCGGCTTCGGCGGCCGGGGGGTGGAGGGCATGATTTCCGCCATCCGCTGGGCCCGGGAGAACCGGGTGCCCTTCTTCGGCGTCTGCCTGGGCATGCAGATGGCGGTGGTGGAGTTCGCCCGCCACGGGGCGGGGCTGGCCGGCGCCCACTCCAGTGAGCTGGCCGACACCCCCTATCCGGTGATCGACCTGATGCCCGACCAGCGGGATGTCACCGCCAAGGGGGGCACCATGCGCCTGGGTGCCTATCCCTGCCGCATCACCGAGGCCGAGGGCCCGGTGGCCGCCGCCTACGGCGGGCCGGAGATCTCCGAGCGCCACCGCCACCGCTACGAGTTCAACAACCAGTACCGGGAGACCCTGGAGGCCGCGGGCCTCCGCCTGGCGGGCCTGTCCCCCGACGGCCGGCTGGTGGAGATTGTGGATCTGCCGGAGCACCCCTGGTTCGTGGGCGTCCAGTTCCACCCGGAGTTCAAGAGCAGGCCCAACCGGGCCCACCCCCTCTTCCGGGACTTTGTCCGCGCGGCCAAGGAGCACAATAAGTAAACAGATACGGGCACATGCAAGGGCCGGGCTGAAAACAGCCCGGCCCTTGTGCGTATTGGGTTAGTCGGCCTCGTCCTGCACCGCCGCGTCGTCGCAAAGTCCGCTGTTTTCGGAACGGCCTGGCGGCCATTCCTCAAACGCTTCCTTGCTCCTCCGCTCCCCAACCGACCCGCTGTGCTGGGCTCGGTTGGGGGCCCCGTATACCCGATGGCCTTCTCCTGGGCGGCAGGCGGCGCGTCCAGTTCCCGGCGCGGCGGGCCGCGCCGGGAGCCCTCCAGGCGGGATTTTATCTGCTCGGGGCAAATGAATTGCCCCGGCATCAAGGATTTGGGCCAGAGGCCCAAATCGCTTGTACGGCGCGAAGCGCCGCCCCATCGTCGTCGCAAAGTCCGCTTTGTTTCATTTCCGCCGACGGGTGGAAATGAAACACGCTTCCTTGCTCCTCCTCTCCCCACACAACCCGCTGTGCTGGGCTTGTGTGGGGGCCCCATTGAATGGGCCCCCGAGGACACGCCGACTGCCGCCGGGAAAGCACGGGCCGGGCTGAAAACAGCCCGGCCCGTGTGCATATTGGGTTAGTCAGCTTCCTCCTGCATCGCCTTGGCGGCCTCGATGGCCTTCTCCTGGGCGGCGGGCGGCGCGTCCTCGTAGCGGACGAAGTGGAAGGTGAAGGAGCCGCGGCCCTGGGTCATGGAGCGCAGGTCGATGGCGTAGCGGCCCATCTCGGCCATGGGCACCTCGGCCTCCACGATCTGGTTGCCCTCGCCGTCTGGGTTCATACCCATGACACGGCCCCGGCGCTTGTTCAGATCGCCGATGACGTCGCCCATGTAGCTGTCGGGGATGGTGACCTTCAGCTCGCCAATGGGCTCCAGCAGCACGGGGCTGGCCTGGGGCATACCGGCCTTGTAGGCCAGCTGCACGGCGGTCTTGAACGCCATTTCGGAGGAGTCCACCGGGTGGTAGGAGCCGTCGAACAGGGTGGCCTTCAGGTACACTACCGGGTAGCCGGCCAGCACGCCGTGCTGCACGGCCTCCCGCATGCCCTTCTCCACGGCGGGGAAGTAGTTCTTGGGCACGGCGCCGCCCACGACCTCCTCGCAGAACTGGAGCTCCTCGGTGTCGCCGGGCTCGAAGCGCATCCATACGTCGCCGAACTGGCCGTGGCCGCCGGTCTGCTTCTTGTGGCGGCCCTGCACCTCCACCTTCTTGCGGATCTTCTCCCGGTAGGCCACACGGGGCTCGGAGAGCTCCGCGTCCACGCCGAAGCGGCTCTTCAGGCGGGAGAGGATCACGTCCATCTGCATGTCGCCGGTGCCGGAGACCACCATCTGGTGGGTCTCAGCGTTGTTGACCCAGTTGAAGGTCAGATCCTCCTCATTCAGGCGGGTGAGGCCGGCGGCGATCTTGTCCTCCTGGCCCTTGGTCTTGGGGGTGATGGCAACGGAGTAGCAGGGCTCGGGGAAGGGGATGGCCTCCAGCTTGACCACCTTGCGGGGGTCGGACAGGGAGTCGCCGGTCTTCACCTTGTCCATCTTGCCGATGGCGCCGATGTCGCCGCACTCCAGCTCCTTGACCTCCTCGGCCTTCTTGCCCTTCATGACGTACAGGCGGCCCAGCTTCTCGGTGGCGCCGGTGCGGGCGTTGATCATCTGCATATCCGGCTTGATGTTGCCCGACATGACCTTCACATAGGAGTACTTGCCGTACTGGTCGGAGACGGTCTTCCACACGTAGGCCACGGGCAGGGCGCCGGGGGAGGGCACGAACTCGTCCAGCTCGCCCTTCTCGTTCTCGCCCATGAGGGGCCGGCCCTCCAGGGGGGAGGGGAGCAGCTCCACAATGATGTCCAGCAGCATGCGGGTGCCCAGGCCGGTGACGGCGGAGCCGCACACCACGGGGAACAGGGACAGATCCTTCACGCCGGCCCGCAGGCCCTGGATCATCTCGGCGTAGGTGAAGTCCTCGCCGGAGAAGTACTTGTCCATCAGCTCCTCGCTGGTCTCGGCCACGGACTCCTTCAGGGCGTCGTACAGCTCGTCCAGCACGGGCTTCTTGTCGTCGGGCACGTCGATCTCAATGCGCTCGCCCTTGGGGCCGGCCTCGAAGGCCCGCTTGTGGAGCACATCGATGAAGCCGATGACCTTCTTGTCCGCGTCCCAGATGGGGGCCACCACAGGGGCGATGTTCTTGCCGAACCGCTCCCGCAGGGTCTCAAAGGCGGCGTTGTAGTCGGAGTTGTCCTCGTCGGTCTTGGAGATATAGAGCAGCCGGGGCAGCTTGCGCTGCTCGCACAGCTTCCACGCCTTCTCGGCGCCCACGCTCATGCCCGCCTTGGCGGAGCAGACGATGATGGCCGCATCAGACACCTGGAGGGCCTCGATCACCTCGCCCACGAAGTCGAAGTAGCCCGGGGTGTCCAGCACGTTGATCTTACAGCCGTTATACTCAATGGGGGCCACCGCGGTGGAGATGGAAATCTGACGGCGGGTCTCCTCGGGGTCGTAATCACAAACGGTGTTGCCGTCCACGGGGTTGCCCAGCCGGACGGTGCCACCGGTCAAATACAGCATGCTCTCGGCCAGGGAGGTCTTGCCGTTCCCGCCGTGGCCCAGCAGGCAGACGTTGCGGATATTTTGTACGGAATAGCTCATAACTTTGTTTCCTCTCCTTACATTTGAGATCGTCAGCAGCGGCCCAAAACGATCAACAGCACTGCTGTTGTTCATTATACATTAAATCGAAGCGACTTACAACTGAAATTTTAGAAAAACCGCGCAAAATGCCCCGCCGCGTCAGCGGCGGGGCATTTGGAATGTCCGGACGGTCAGGAGAGGGGCACGGTCTCCCCGTTGATGGACACCAATTCCACGTCCTCCGGGTCGATGGGCCGGTCAAAGATCCAGCAGGCCCACCAGCTGTCCGAGTCGGCATAGGAGGGGGTGAGAACGGTGCCGTCGGTGAGGGTGACGGAGGGGGTGAGCTCCTCCAGCGCGGTGGAGCGGAGGGTCTTTCCGTCCTCCGGATACATGGAGTCCTGGTCGCAGACCAGGGTGAGGCTCAGGGGGGAGAGCTCCAGCCGCTCCGCCGTGATGAAGCCGTCCGATGCCTGAGCGGCGGGCAGCTCCAGAGAGAGGGGGATGGTCTTTCCCTCCACGGCCTGGAGAGGGATCTCCAGCGTCCAGTCCCCTTCGACCGGGTCAGTCAGGGTGGAGTAGTCGCCCATGACCGTGATCTCTGTCAGCAGAGGCAGCTCCGCCGGCCCGAAGCCCTCCAGGCAGTAGTCCAGATCTCCGTCCACAGGGGTGACCTTTTCCAGAGGGCGGCCCACCGCCGCGCCGTCGTCCTTGAGGATCATGGCGCTGACCTCCACATCCTCCCACACCGCATCTGGGGCGGGCCGCACCCGCACGTGGAGATTCCCGTCGGCGGCGAACCCCGCCGCCACGATGGAGTAGTCCCCGCCGGAGTCGATGGCCTGCTCCCGCTCCGGCTGGGGCAGCAGGACGGCGGCGCCGTCCTCCGTCCAGGTGCTGGGCAGAAGTTCCCCGGTGATCGGGAACCCCTCGGCCGGAGTGGTCAGCGCCTCCCCGCTGGCCGCCCAGTCAAGGGTGCCGTCCTCGCCGATGCCCACCGGTATCCGAGTGATGGTGTCCGTATTGGAGGACGGGGCGGCGCTCCAGTGGAGCACCGGACGGTGCCCGCCCAGCAGCTTCTCTATATTCAGACGGAACGTATCGCCGTCCGACACCCCCTCCCGCCCGGTGGCGGTGATCACAAACAGGGCCCTTCCTGTTTCCGGGTCGTAGGAGAGCTGCGTCACACGATAATTTCGATAGGGCCACGTACCCCTGTCCGCCAGGGACAGGGAATAGGTCACCTCGGTGTTTTCGTCCAGCCGGTTCCCCTCCAGATCCCGGGCGGTGAAGTAGATGCGCACCAGCCGGCTGTCCGCCAGGGCGACCTGGGCCTCGATGCGGATGCCCTGATCCTCACAGACGGCCTCCACCTCCACGGCGTAGGGGGCGCGGCCCCCCAGGTCGCTCCGGATGGCCTGCCAGATGGTGGGCCCCGCCGCGGCGGCGGAGACCACCAGGGCCGCGCACACAACCAGAGCGGCCGCGCCCCGGCGGGTCAGGCGGCGGGGCGGCCGCGCCCCGCTCCCGACGGCCTCCATCCGGCTCTTGGTGCGCGCCAGCAGTTCCGGGTCGGGGATGACGGCGTCCATGCGGCGCCGGTAGTCATCTTGAAACATGGCTTGTCCCTCCTTCTTCGTCCTCCAGATAGCCCCGCAGCAGCCGCCGGGCCCGCATGAGGCGCATGCGCACGGCGGACTCGCTTTTTCCAACCAGTTCAGCGATCTCCAGGGTGGAGTAGCCCTCATAATAGTAGAGGTGGACGGCCGCCCGCAGCTCCGGGGGCAGCTTGTCCAGATACCCGTCCAGCCGGGCCTCCTCCGGCTCCGGCGCGGCCAGCTCCGCCGCCGCGTCCAGAGGCTCGGTTCTCCGGCGGAACGGATTGCGCCAGTATGAGTTGGCGCAGTTGACGGTTACCCGGCAGAACCAGGCCTTTGCGTGCGCCTCACTGTCAAAGGCGGGCTGCCGGCTCACATAGCGGAGGAATACCTCCTGAAAAATCTCGTCCGCCGCGTCCCGGCTGCGGGTGCGGGCGAAGGCCAGGCGGTAGACCAGGTTGGCGTACCTGTCCACCATCTCCTCACCCCGGGTCTCCCGGGCGTTCATGGGCGATCCCCCCTTTTTCCCGTTTGGAATGGGCCCTTCCTGCTAAGAATACGCCCCGGCGGCGGCATCTGTCACCGGCAGAGGAGAAAAAGACAAAAAATTTTTTGAAAACCCGGACGGGCCTGTTAAAAATTGACAAGGAAGGGCGGATGTGGCATAATACAGGGAGATATTTTTTGAGAGAAGGAGTTGTCCCGTATGAAGCACGCCCCTCGCCTCACCGCCCTGCTGCTGACCCTGGCACTCCTGGCGGGTCTGCTGCCCGCGGCCTCCGCCGCCGCGCCCCAGCCCGCTGAGCCCCGTATCGCCGCCGACAGCGCCATCGTCATCGACTACGACACCGGCGAGACCCTGTATGAAAAGGACGCGGACACCATGCGCGTCCCCGCCTCCATGACCAAGGTGATGACCGCCTACATCATCTTTGAGGAGCTGGAGGCCGGCAACCTGACCCTGGACACCCTGGTGCCCATCAGCGATTTTGCCGCCCAGATCTCCCGCAACCAGGCCCGCTACCCCACCGCCGTGCCCCTGCCCTACGGCGGCAGCCTGACGGTGGACACCCTGCTCAGGCTGATCCTGATCCCGTCGGCCTCCGCCAGCTGCGTGGCCATGGCCGAGTACATCTCCGGCACCGAGGCGGCCTTTGTCCAGCGGATGAACGCCACCGCCCAGCGCCTGGGCATGACCGCCCAGTACCAGAACTGCCACGGGGCCCACGTCCACTACCTCACCGCCCGTTCCCAGGCCATTCTGGTGCGGGAGTTTATCCGCCGCTTCCCCCAGATCCTGGACTACACCTCCGCCACCTCTGCCACCTTCAACGGGACGACCTACCCCAACACCAACCAGCTGCTGCCCGGCCTGGCCTTCGAGTATGAGGGGGCCGACGGCTTCAAGACCGGCACCATCAACGCCGCCGGCTACTGCCTCAGCGCCACCGCCAAGCGGGACGGGCGGCGGATCATCAGCGTGGTGATGCACTCGGACAACAACACCACCCGCCACACCGACAGCACCGCCCTGCTGGACTACGGCTTTGCCAGGCTGGCCGCCGACGCCCCCTACACCGACACCGCCTTCCACTGGTCGTGGCAGGCGGTGGAGGAGCTGGACGCGCTGGGGGCGGAGCTCCACCCCAGCGGGGAGCAGTTCCGCCCCGAGCAGGCCGTCACCCGGGCGGAGTTCACCGCCATGCTGTACAGCGCCCTGGCGGCGGACGGCCAGCTGCCCCCGCTGCCCGGGCCGGAGGAGAGCACCCAGCCCGCGGAGACCGCCCCGCCGGAGGATACCGCCGGGGAGCCGGAGCAGCCTGCCCCCGAGCCGGAGCCCCCGTTCGCCGATATCGACGGCCACTGGGCCCAGGCGTACATCGAGGAGGCCGCCGCCCTGGGACTGGTGGAGGGCGACCAGTACGGCCGCTTCAACCCCGACTCCGCCCTCACCCGCCAGGACATGATGGTGCTGGTGGACAACTTTGTGGAGCTGCCCGAGGCCAACGGCCTGGGCTTTGACGACGACGGCGACATCGCCCTCTGGGCCCTGGAGGCCGCCGCCCGCACCACCGCCGCCGGCCTGTTCGGCGGCAGCGGCGGCCGCCTGTTCCCCAGCGCCTCCGCCACCCGGGCCGAGGCCGCCCAGGTGGTGAGCCGGGTGCTGGAGCTGGCATAGAGACACCGCGCCGACACTTTGAGGAGGAGAATCCGCCCGCCATGAAACGAGTGCTGTCCCTGTGCTGCGCCCTGGCGCTGCTGCTGGCCCTGGCTTCCTGCGGCAGCCGGGCCGGAGCCCTCGGCTCCCCGCGCCGGAGCCCACCTCCGCCGTCACCCCCACGCCGGAGAGCAGCCCCACCCTGACCGACCCCAACCCGTCGCCCACCCCGGAGACGGCGGTGGGACGAGGATCACGCTGGATCGGGGCCGCCGGGCTGACGGCGGCGGGGCTGGAGCTGCCGGTGAACGGGCCACCGGCTACGCCTCGGTGGAACTGGGCCTGTGGCCGGAGCCCAGCCCGACCCCCACCCTGCGGCGACGCCCGCGGCTACCCCAAGCCCACGCCCGTCCCCGCCGTGCCCACGCCGGCGCCTGTGCCCTGTCCGCCCCCGGCGGCGGACAACCCTGCCGGCGGAGAGCGCCCCGGCTGGGGAGACGGAGCCCCTCCCCCCGGAGAGCGGAAACCCGGAGAGCGCCGCCCCGGCGGCTTCGCCCGCCCTCACGCCGCCGCCCACACCGAGCCCCACCCCTTCGCCAACCCCAACTCCAACGCCAGCGCCCACACCGACGCCGGAGCCCACGCCCACCCCGGATCCCTTTGCAGGGGCCCTGGACGTGCTGGAGCCGGGGGAGGGCTTCACCATCCTCTCCGAGCAGGGCCACTGGTGGAAGGTGGAGGCCGCCGCAGGCGTGGGGTGGGTGGATCACCGCTACTGCCTGATCAACCTGCCCGACGTGATCCCGTCCATGCTCTACGACGCGGTGAATTCCTACGGGGCGGTCTACGTCAGCTCGGGGAAGGAGATCCCCGGCGTCACCGGGGAGAGCTTCTACCCCGGGGCCTCCTACAATCCCCGGCTGGATCGGGAGGAGTTCATGATGCCCATACTGTACGCCGCCGCCAAAAAGGTGTGCGCCGCCCAGCACGCCGCCCTGGCCCAAGGCAACTGCCTCAAGCTCTATGAGGCCTTCCGCCCCCGCTCCACCCAGCTGGCGGTGATTGACGGCCTCACCGCCCTGGCGGAGGAGGATCCGGAGGTGAAGGCGGGGATCACCACCCCGCCCTGGAGCATGACCTACTTCATCAACACCGGCTACTCCAACCACCAGCGGGGCTTCGCCGTGGACGTGGGCCTGGTGAAGGTGAAGCAGACCCAGGTGCGCACCACCGGCGGCCGGGAGTACCTGGCGGTCACCGACTACATCGAGTACGACATGCCCACCGCCATTCACGAGCTGAGCATGGCCGCCGCCTCCACCCTGGCGCCGGGGAGCGACACCCTTACCGACACCATGAACGACCCGGCCATCGCCCTGCGGGGCTACTTCACCGGCGCGGGCATGAGCCCGCTGGAGTCGGAGTGGTGGCACTTCAACGACTGGAACGCCAGGAATCTGGCAAAGGACAACCTGAGCACCGGCAAGTTTGAGATCAGCCGCTGTTACAGCAGGCCGCCCGCGTAAAAAGAACAGAGAGGCCCCCGCGCTGAAAAGCGCGGGGGCCGTGTGTTTTCTTTCGGGCGGGGCCGCCCTCACTGGAGGGGGAGCACCTGCCAGGGGGAAGGATCGGGCATGGGGTTGGGCACTGTCCAGGGATCTTTTTCCGTCGCGGGGAACTCAACAACGGATGTGGAGGCGCGCCCCGGCGTGCCCAAAATCAGCCCCAACGCCTCCTCCAGCGTGAGGCCGCGAAGGCTGTACTCCACCAGCACGCCGTCTCCCCAATCCACTGCCAGGGAACTCCATTGCCAGAGAGCGTCGTCCCCCGCATACTGCCGCCCCAGCCCTTGCAGGGCACTCGCTGTCACGTCCTCCAGAGCCAGATCGGCCTCTGGGTAATCACCGTCTCCGGCGGATCGACAGACAGTGACGGCAATGCTGTCCTCCCCCCGGTTCCAAATGGCGGATAAAAGGGACTGCTCCCCCCAGTTCTGCTCCGCTCGTCCGCCCTCAAAGGTAAACCCAGCCGGCAGGGCGTCCGCCGGCGGCAGCCAGGAATTCAGATCATTGTCCCGGACATCCGCCAAAGTCAGCTCTTCGCCAGCCGCTGGAATCTCGCCGGGAGTCAGGTGCTCCGTGGTGAAGCCGCCGTCCGCCTGGGCGGCATACCGCACCAGCACACAGGACAGCCAGCTGACGGTCTCCTGGTCGGGGCTGTCGCAGGTAAAGCGCACGCCCATGTCCCCGCTCAGGAGTTCCACGCAGTAGGTGTAGTTCGGCCCGCCGTCCCCGTCAGGACGGGTGTACCAGGCGGTGACGGCCACGCCGTCATAGTCCTGGACGGCGGCGTCGGGATAGGACTCGCCGCCGGGTGGGAGCTGCCCGGGGGAGAGCTCCAGGGTGAAGGAGGTATCCCCATTTTCGCCGGTGATGGAGACCATGAGGCTTTGTCCCCCGTCGAGGGACTCGCCGCTGTACCAGGCCGTGCCGTCCAGGCCGAAGCCCGACCAGAGCAGAGACCAGGGCACCTCGTCCGTGCCCCCCAGGACGGTGATGATCTCCTGGGGTGTCAGGGGCAAAACGGAGGCATCCCCTTTCCAGTCCCAGTCGATCAGGTAAGGAGAACAGTCGGTGACGTCGGCAAACTCCAGCGCCGGCACGTCAAAAAAGCCGTGGGGCTGGCCGTCGAAGGGATCCTCCACCACCAGAGTGTGCTCCGTCTCCGCCGGGGCGGGGGTGATCACAGCGGGCGGGTCGGCCACCCCGGCGGTGGGGTCGGGCTGATAATGTGCGGCGTACCGCCACGCCTGCCAGCCGCCGAAGAAGGCCAGAGCGAAGCAGGCGGCCAGGGCCCCGGCCCCGATCCAGCGGCGGGCGGGGCGGCGGGGGCGCTGGCCCCGCTCCGCCGCCTCCAGCACCCGGTACCGCAGGCCGGACGGGGCGTGGATGCGGTTCATATAGGAACGATAGCGGTTCATTCCGGTTCTCCTTTCAGCAGCCTGCGCAGCTTGTCCCTGGCCCGGGACAGGCGGGAGCGGACGGTGCCCTCCCGCTGGCCGGTCATGGCGGCGATCTCGGCGGTCTGATAGCCCTCGTAGTAGTACAGGTGGATCACTGCCCGATCCCTGGGCGGCAGGGCCTGGACGGCCTCCAGCAGTTCCCGCTCCTCCCGGTCGGCGGCGGGGTAGGTGTCCAGCAGGGGGGCGGTGCGCCGCCGCCAGGGAGACCGCAGGCGGCTTTTGCAGCCGTTCACCGTCACCGCCAGCAGCCAGGCCCGCTCATGGGCGGCGTCCGGGAAGTCCGGGGCCTTTTCCCAATAGCGCAGGAAGGCGTCCTGCACCGCGTCCTCCGCCTCGTGGGCGTCCCCCAGGACGGCCAGGGCGGCGCGGTACAGGGTGGTTTCATATGCGGTGATCACTTCTTCCAGCCGGTCGGGGTCTGTCATCTCTCCGCCCCCTTTCACCCCTATAAACGCTTTGGCGGGGCCAAATGCTGCGCCGCCGGAGAAAAAATATCCGGCCGCATTGTCACGGCCCCGGGAATTATGGTATACTCATTGTAACAGAAATCTGTGAAAAATCGAGGAAGCGAGGCTGACATCCATGGAGACAGGCATCAAAGCGGTGGTTCTGGCGGCGGGGAAGGGCACCCGCCTGCGCACGGAGGGGGTGGATCTCCCCAAGGTGCTGCGGCAGGCGAGGGGGAGGGCCCTGCTGGACTATGTGCTCTCCGAGCTGTCCTTCCTGCCCCGGGAGGACATCGTGCTGGTGGTGGGCTACGAGCGGGAGAAGGTGACGGCCGCCTACCCCGACTATCTCCACGCCGTGCAGGAGCCCCAGCGGGGCACCGGCCACGCCGTCCAGTGCGCCCGGGAGGCCCTGGCCGGCTTTGCCGGCAGCGTCCTGGTGTGCTACGGCGACATGCCCCTGCTGCGGCGGGAGACCTATGAGTCCCTGATCGCCACCCACAGAAAAGAGGGCAACGACTGCACCCTCCTGTCCGCCGTGTCCGACGAGGAACTGCCCTACGGCCGCATCGTGCGCAGGGCCGACGGCGCCTTCTCCCACATCGTGGAGGACAAGGACTGCACCCCGGAGGAGAAGGCCATCCGGGAGCTGAACGTGGGCGTGTACGTGTTCGAGGCCGGGCCTCTGTGGGAGGCCATCGACCAGCTCCAGCCCAACAACGCCCAGGGGGAATACTACCTCACCGACGCGCCGTCCTACATCCTGTCCAGGGGCGGAAAGGTGGGGGCCTGCCCCACCTGCACCCCGGAGGAGATGCTGGGGGTCAACACGGTGGAGCAGCTCCGCCAGGTGGAGGAAATCGTGGGCAGACGGGAGGGCCGGTAATGTCGGAGGAAATGGATCTGCGCCTGGCGGTGCTCATTGACGCGGACAACGCGCCCCGCTCCGCCCTGGGGGACGTGATGGCGGAGATCGCCGTCTACGGCACCCCCACCATCAAGCGCATCTACGGGGACTGGACTACCCCCAACCTGGCCTCCTGGAAGCCCCTGCTGCTGGAGAACGCCATCACCCCGGTGCAGCAGTACAGCTACACCACCGGCAAGAACTCCACCGACTCGGCCATGATCATCGACGCCATGGACATCCTCTACGGCGGCCAGGTGGACGGCTTCGTGCTGGTGTCCAGCGACAGCGACTTCACCCGTCTGGCCATCCGCCTGCGGGAGGCGGGGAAGAAGGTGTACGGCATGGGGGAGAAAAAGACCCCCAACCCCTTCATCGTGGCCTGTGACAAGTTTGTGTATATCGAGGTCATCCGCTCCGCCGCCGAGCAGGCCCGGGCGGAGGAGAGCGCCAAGGCGGCCCAGGCCGCCAAGCCTAAAAAGTCCGCCGCCAGGAAGAAGACGGGCGAGGCCCCCGCCCCCCAGCCCGAGCCGGAGCCCGCCTCCAAGGTGCCCCAGGACATCGTCACCCTCATTGCCGACTCGGTGGAGATGATGGCCGACGAGGACGGCTACGCCCAGCTGGGGGAGGTGGCCAACCTGCTGGTGCGCAAGAAGCGGGACTTCGACCCCCGCAACTTCGGCTTTTCCAAGCTGAGCAAGCTGGTAAAGGCTCTGCCCCGGTTTGAGGTGGATGTGCGCCAGGGCAGCCAGCCCAACGCCACCTACTTCTTCGTCCGGGACAAAGAGGGGAAATAAAACAGGAAGGCCCGCGGCTATGCCGCGGGCCTTCTTTTTGCGGATTTCCCTTGACAATTTGGTTAGACAATTGTAAAATAAAATCAGGAATAAGACAGATGTCTAATTGGGGGGATGACCATGGACGTGCTGGAGCGGCTGCCCGACGCGGAGCTGGAGGTCATGCAGGCCCTGTGGGCGCAGAAAACCTATCCTGCCGCCTCCGGGGAGCTGATGGAGGCCCTGGCGGGGAAGCGGTGGCGGATGCCCACCCTGCTCAAGCTCCTCTCCCGGCTGGAGGAGCGGGGCTTTGTCCGCCGGGACAAGGACGGGCGGAGCAACCGCTACACGCCGCTGGTGCGCCGGGAGGACTATCTGGCCGCAGAGAGCCGGGCATTTCTCCAAAAGCTCCACGGCGGCTCCCTGCCCAGCCTGGTGGCCGCGCTGATGGACAGCAAGGCCATCTCCCAAAAAGATCTGGCGGAGCTGGAGGACATTCTGAGGGGAGGGGACGGCGGTGCGTGACTTTCTGTTCTCCCTGTTCGAGGTGAGCCTCACCATGGGGGCGGTGACCGCCCTGCTGCTGGCCCTCTCCCCGGTGTGGAAGCGCCGCTTCCGGCCCCAGTGGCGGTACTGGGCCTGGCTGCTGGTGGCCCTGCGGCTGGCGGTGCCCCTCAACATTCCCCTGCCCCAGGCTCCGGTGACGCTGGAGGCCCCCGCGCCGGTGGAGCTGTCCGCCGCCTGGGTGGACGAGGGGGCGGAGGGCCTCCAGGGGGTGGAGTTTGCCGCCCGTCCGGCGGAGGACTTGCCCGCCGACAGGCAAACCGGCACATCCCAGGCGGAAGGAGCCGGTGCGTCCCCCGCCGCCACCGGGTTCTCCCTCACCCTGGCGGAGGCGGCCTTTGCCGTCTGGCTGGCCGGCGCGGCCGGGGTGCTGGCGGTACAGCTGGCCCGGTACGCCGCCTTCCGGCGGCATACCCGCCGGTGGAGCGCCCCGGCGGGGGAGTACGAGGGCATCCCGGTGCAGATCTGCGCCCTCCTGTCCGCCCCGGTGCTGGTGGGGCTGGCGCGGCCCCGCATCCTGCTGCCCGAGGGCCTCACCGGGGAGAAGCGGGCCTACGCCTTGGCCCACGAGGCCGCCCACGCCAAACGCCGCGACCTGTGGTACAAGGCCCTGCTGCTGTGGGTGTGCGCCCTGCACTGGTTCAACCCCCTGGTGTGGGCCCTCCGCCGCTCGGCGGAGCGGGACGTGGAGATCTGCTGTGACGCCGCCGCCCTGGCCGGAAGGGACGAGGGCTGGCGGCAGGGCTACGGCGCTGCCCTGCTGTCCTTCGTGTCCGCCCGGCCTGCGGCGCCGCTGACCAGTCAGTTCGCCGGCGGCGTCCGGGGGCTGAAGGAGCGGTTCCGGGCCCTGGTGACCGCCGCGCCCGCCCGGCGGGGGCGGCTCGCCCTGGCCCTGGTGCTGTGCGCCGCCCTGCTGGGGGGCTCTCTGGTGGCCTGCCAGCCCCAGGAGGCCCCGGAGGAGACCACCCCGTCCACAGGCACGCCGCTGGGGGAGGTCACAGACCCTGACGAGCTGGCCGACGGCACCTACTGGGCCACCCTGCCCGCCATGAACTGGTGGGCGGCTGGCGAGGACAGCCCGGAGCTGAGTTTGATCCTGGTGGAGCTGGATCCGGACACCATGACCATCACCGGCGGCTACCTGGAAGGGGGACAGGCGGTGACCCTCCCGGTGGCGGAGGACGTGGAGCTGGGCAATCACGGGGACAACGGACTCAGTAACTTTTTGACGTGGTCGATGCTCTCCTCCTATTACCCCATGGTGCTGGAGGTGGAGGTGACCGGCGGGGAGATCACCGCCATGACCTGGCACGACGCCAAGCTGTCCGAGGGGACACCTCCGGTCACGGCGGTGGAGGTGGCGGCGGTGGTGCACGGGGTGGATCCGGAGGCGGGCACCCTCACCTATGCCGTGGATGACGGGAACGTGGGGGCGGACAGCCAGTGGCTCACCGCCTCCGTACCCCGGAGCAGCGCCGTCAATCTGGAACTGCTCCAGGCCCGTGTTGCGCCCCTGAGCAGCTGGGGATTTTCCTGCACCCTGCTCGTGCAGGCGGACGAACAGGTCGTTGGGCTGAAGGCCGGGCCGCTGTACGACGGGGTCTATTACATCGGCCGGATCGGAACCGTCACCGCCACCCTGGAGGAGGACGGCTCCATCGCCGCCTTCGACGCATGCCTGTATCAAATGGATCAGGAGACCCAGCAGTTCACCCGAACCACGCAGGAGGCGGAATTCCGCCTGGCCTGGCTGGATGACAGCGGGCCGGAGCCCCGCTACCGCCCATATGAGGACATCGCCCTCTGCAGCGAGGACGGCACCCCCTATGAGGGAAGCGTAAAGGATTTCCTTGACCAATATACGGCAGAGATGGACGAGGCATATCCGGATATCCTCGACATCCGCCAGCCCACCCTGCAGCTCACGGTGGAGCTGGGCGTGGTCACCTCCATGACCCGCCTGCCCGCGCCGTAGGGGCGGATGCTGTCCGCCCCTACAGGAGGGGGAACACGCTGCCCACGGCCAGCAGCTTCTCCCGCAGATCCGCCCGGAAATCCGGATCAGCCGGGTTGAGGCTGTTGATCACCACCCCGTCGCTGCCCGCCTTTGCGGTGGAGTGGATATACCTGTCACCCCCCAGGCAGAGGGCGATGTGGCCGGGGAAGTAGAGCAGATCCCCCGGCCTGCGCGCCTCAAAGGGAATGGGTTTGGCGGGAAAGCCCTCCACCAGCCGGGCGTCCCGGTAGAGGGACACTCCGCAGAAGAACCAGGCCATGAAGGTGAGGCCCGAGCAGTCAATCCCCAGGGGGGACTTGCCGCCCCAGCGGTACTGGGTGCCCAGGTAGGCCCGGGCCGCCTCCACCGCCCGCTCCCGCAGCCGTTCCTCCGGCCAGTCTGGCGGCGTCTCGTAATATTCTGTCAGAAGGCTGCGTTTCGTATAGCCCTCCCGGCCGTCCGGGAGGGCTATTTTCTGCCAGCCGTCCGCAGGCGCTCCTGCGGGAATCACCAGGGAGCCCCGGGGCAGGGTGTCCGCCGCGGGGCGCTCCACCTCCGGGCCGCAGAGCACGTCGGCAAAGGGGGCGCGGAGCAGCAGCTTCTCCCGCCCCGCCCAGCTGCCGGCGGGGCGCAGGCACTCCCGCCGGGCCCAGCCCTCATAGCGGTAGGCGGTGCGCACCCTGCACCAGCCGGTGGACAGCTCCTCCAGAATGTCCGCGCTCCAGCCGCACAGCAGCTCGTCCACCCGCTCCGCCCCGGCGCTGGCGGCGGCGTAGAGGGGGCATAAAGGGACGGATACCACAAATTCCATACAAAACCCTCGCAATCTGTTCCAAAAGCTGGTATACTATAAGAAAGTCCGTTTTATCGGACAGAAAATCCGCTATTCTGAGGACAGGAAAGGGGGAGAGGCGTATGCCCCGCAGCGCCAATCAGAAGCTGAAGCTGCTCTGCCTTTGCAAGATCCTGTGGGAGCGCACCGACGAGGAGCACCCGCTGACGGTGCCGGAGCTGATCCAGGCCCTGGAGGCCTGGGACATCAGGGCCGAGCGCAAGAGCATCTACGACGACATGGAGGCCCTGCGCACCTTCGGCCTGGACGTGCAGAACCGGAAAGGGAAGGCGCCGGGCTGGTTCCTGGGGGAGCGGCCCTTCCAGCTGGCGGAGCTGAAGCTGCTGGTGGACGCGGTGCAGTCCTCCAAGTTCATCACCCAGCGCAAGAGCCGGGAGCTCATCCGCAAGCTGGAGTCCCAGGCCAGCGTCCACCAGGCCCGGCAGCTCCAGCGGCAGGTGTATGTGGATCGCCGGGTGAAGAGCATGAACGAGAGCGTGTACTACACCATCGACAAGCTCCACACCGCGATTGCAAACCGGAAAGCCGTGACCTTTAAATACTTTGAGTATAACGTTCAGAAGGAAAAGGTCTTCCGCCGGGAGGGGAAGCGGTACATCGTCTCCCCCCTGGGCCTCATCTGGGACAATGAGAACTACTATCTGGCGGGCTACGACCACCACAGGGAGGAGCTGCGCCACTACCGGGTGGACAAGATGGCGGAGCTGGCGGTGACCTGCCTGCCCCTGGAGGGGGTGGACGGGGAGCTGGATATCGCATCCTATGCCCAAAAGCACTTCGGTATGTTCTCCGGCCGGGAGGGGCAGATCACCCTCCGGTGCGCCAACCGCCTGGTGGGGGTGGTGCTGGATCGCTTCGGCCGGGAGGCCATGCTGGTGCCCGACGGGGCCGACCACTTCACCGTCACGGTGCCGGCGGTGGTGAGCCCCCAGTTCCTGGGCTGGATCTTCGGCCTGGGGGACGGGGTGCGCATCCTCAGGCCCGACTGGGCGGCGGAGGAGATGAGACGGCAGCTGGCCGCGGTGGCGGCGCTGTACCAATAAAACAGGGGCCCGGAGCGGATCGTCCGCTCCGGGCCCTATTTGACTTGCAAACCGAGCTCCTACAGGCCGGTGGAGCCCTCGCCGCCCATGAGGGCGGTCATCTCCTCAATGCGCTCCAGCGGGAAGGGGGGCGCGGACAGGGGCTTCATGGCGATGGACATGAGCTTCATGGGGTTGTCATCCGCCGCCACCCGGTTGGACGACAGGGCACCGCACCGGCGGCAGCGGTGGACAATGGCCCACTCGCCGCTTTTCCGCACCCACACGGCGATGGCGTCCATCAATCCGCCGCAGTCGGCGGAGCGGTCGCCGGGCTCCACGTCCAGGTGGAGGCTGGTCAGGCAGTTGGGGCAGTGGTTGCGGTGGTCCGCCCCCGCGCCGGCGGAGACCACCGGGCGGCCGCAGTGTTTGCAGGTAAAGCTGTCCGTGCAGGGGTGGGTCTGATAATATCCGCGCTCGTATTGCTTGCGCTTGTTGATCCGGTTCATGGGAATTTCCTCCTGAAAGTAATGATGGAAATACTTCCGGGAGGGCGGTGGTCATTTATACTGCGCACCAGCCTCCCGGCTAGGCGCTGACCACCGAATCATATCTCAGCTCCAAAAGATAACGCTCCTTTATGGTCAATTGGGTGTGGCGGCATCTGCCACGGGCCTACCATAACACGGAGCGCGGCCCCTTGTCAAGCCCCGCGTCACGACCAGCTCTGCCACACCTCGGGGTGGTAGCCCACGGTGGCCTGTCTGCCGTTGCGGACGATGGGGGTTTTCAGCAGCCGGGGCTCCTCCAGCAGCTTTTCCGCCTTGTCCGCGTCGTAGGCCAGGTAGCTGAGCAGGGCGGCGTCGGGGTGCTTGGGGTCGATGAGGGCCTCCAGCCCCACGGCGTTCAGCACGCTCTTCAGCTCGCCGGGGCTGATGCCCACCTTCCCCAGGTCGATGGACTGGAACCTGATGCGCCGCTCCTTGAACCACCGCTCCGCCTTTTTGGTGTCAAAACACTTGCTTTTTCCGAAAATCTGGATGTTCATGGCTCATTCCTCCGGGCTTTTGTGGACAACATTGTATCACAGAAGGCCCTTTCAGGCAATAATAGGGGAAACTGTGTGTGAAAGGATGTTTCCCAACCTTGAAAGCGATCATCTTGGCCGGGGAGCGGGAGGAGGGGCTGTCCCCCCTGACCCTGGAGCAGCCCCGGTGCCTGCTCCCCCTGTTCGGAAAGCCTCTGCTGGCCCGCCAGGCCGAGCATCTCCGCCGCTGCGGCGTGAGGGAGATCGGGGTGGTGCTGCCCCGGCTGGCCGGGCTGGTGTCGGACGCCCTGGGGGACGGCGGAGAGCTGGGGGTGCGCTTCACCTGGCTCACCCGGCGGGAGCCCCTGGGCGCCGCCGCCCTGGCGGGCAGCTGCCGGGACTTCTCCGGCGAGGAGGACGTGCTGGTGCTCCCGGGCGGGGCGGTGTGGGACGGGGATCTGGGTGCGGCCCTGGCCCTCCACCGGGTGCGGCCCTCCGCCGCCACCCTGCTGCTGGCCCACCGCCCGCCCGCCTCCGGGCGGCCCCTGGTTCTCACCGACCAGGAGGGCCGGGTGGAGCGGCTGCTGGCCCACCCGGCCGGCGGGCTGCTGTCCAGCCAGGCGTACACCGGTGCCTGCGTGCTCACGCCCCGTGCCCTGGACGCCCTGCCGGAGGGGGCGGACTGGCCCCTGGAGTGCCTCTTTGCCGCCCTGCTGGAGAAGGGGGAGACCCTCTGCGGCGCGGCCGCGGAGGGGGCCTGGCGGGAGATCACCGACTCCGCCTCCTATTTGGACACGCTGGCCGACGCCCTGTCCGGCAGGCTCCGCCTGTGCTGGGACGTCCCCCGGGCGGCCCCCGGGGTGTGGAGCGCCTCTCCCCTTCCTGCCGGGGTGCAGGTGGTGCCCCCGTGCTACCTGGGCCCCAATGTCCGGGTGGGGGAGGGGAGCCTGCTGGGCCCCCACGCGGTGCTGGAGGAGGGCTCCGCCGTGGGCCGCCGGGCGCTGGTGCAGCGCTCCGCCCTGCTGGGGGCGGAGGCGGGAAGCCGCGCCACCCTGTACGGCGCGGTGCTGGCCCCCGGCGCGAAGGCCGGGGCCGGCTCGGTGCTCAACGAGGGGGCGGTGCTCTCCCACGGCGCGGCGGCCGGGGAGGACGCCATTCTCCTGGAGGGGGTGGCGGTGTGGCCCCGCCGCCGGGTGCCGGACGGCGCCCGGCTTACCGCCGCCCTCCGGGACGGGGGCGGCGCCCTCCCGCTGGTCTTCGGGCCGGGGGGAACCCTGACCGGCACCGTGGGCGGAGAGCTGACGGCGGAGCGGCTGCTCCTGTTGGGCTCCCTGCTGGGCCGAGAGGGCGCCCTGGGGCTGGGCTGGGCCGGCGGAGCGTCGGCCCGGATGCTGGCCCAGGCCGCGGGCAGCGGCGCGGCCGCCGCCGGGGCCAGGGTGATCTCCCACGACGCCCCCTGCCCCTCCGCCGCCGCCTGGCTGGCGGAGCAGTGGGCCCTGCCCGCCGTCCTCTTTGTCCGGCAGGAGGGGGAGAAGGCGGTGCTCCACCTCTTTGACCGGCGCGGCCTGCTCCTGGGGCAGGAGCGCCGGCGCAGGCTGGAGGGGGCCCTCCTCCGGGGCCAGCCGGGCCGTATGCCCGCCCTGGGGGTGGGCCGGTGGGAGACGGTCTCCGGCGTCGGGGCCTCCTACGCCGCCGACGGGGCCCGGCGGGCCCGGCTTACCCGGGCGCCCCTGCGGCGTCTGGAGGTGTCGGTGCCGGGAGAGACCCCGGCCGACCGGGTGCTGGCCCAGGCCCTGGAGAGCCTGGGCTGTCAGGTGCGGCGGGAGAGCCGTCCCGGCGTGCCCGCCTTCCAGACCCTCCGGGGCGGCTTTGCCCTCACCGCCGTGGACGAGGAGGGGGAGGTGCTCCCCCCGGAGGAGCTGCTGGCCGCCGTGGCCCTCATCGAGTACGAGAACGGCGGGGGGCGGGTGGCGGTGCCCGCCGCCGCCCCGGCGGCCATCGACACCCTGGCCGCCGGCTACCACGGGGGCGCCCTCCGGCTGGGCCGGGACGGGGCGGAGGCGGAGGCGCGGTACGGGGAGCTGCCCTGGTTACGGGACGGGATCTTCGCCGCCTGTCGCATCTGCGCCCGCCTGGGCATGACCGGGGAGCGGCTCCGGGGCCTGACGGGAAAGCTGCCACGCTTTGCCATCTGCCGGCGGGAGGTGCCCCTCCGCCGGGACGGGGAGGAGGTGCTGGCCCGGCTGCTCCGGGAGCTGCCCGGGGCCCGGGCCGCCGGGGAGGGCCTGCGCCTGCGCCAGGGGGAGGGGTGGCTCACCCTGTCCCTCCGGGCCAGTCCCGCCGCCCTCCGGGTGGTGGGGGAGGCCCGCACCGCCGAGCTGGCCCGGGAGCTGTGCGACTTCTGCGCCCGCAAGGCGGAGGAGGCCGCCCGGCCGGGCCCGGAAAAATAGGAGTATACTTTTTGGAAAAAGTATGATATACTGTAGAAACCTATGATGGCTTTATGCGCGGATTCGCGCTTGAATAAGCAGGACACAGAGAGCATACGGGCGAGGCGGTGGAGCGGCGTCCCCCTTTTCCGGCGAGGCAGGGCCGGAACGGGTGGGATGCTGTGCCGCCTTGGTTTTGTGCGCCCGCACTCCTGTGCCCTTACATACCTATCCCTATGGATATAGAACTGAAGGAGTGTTTCAAGACATTTATGGCTGAAAAACTGAAAATCATCTCCCTGGGCGGACTCAACGAGATCGGCAAGAATCTGACCGTCTACGAGTACGGCGGGGACATCATCATCATCGACGTGGGCATGGGCTTCCCCGACGACGACATGTACGGCATCGACGTGGTGATCCCCGACTTCACCTATCTCATCAAGAATAAAGACCGCATCCGGGGCATCTTCCTCACCCACGGCCACGAGGATCACATCGGCTCCATCCCCTATCTGCTGCGGGATGTGAACGTGCCCATCTACGCCACCCGCATGACCGCCGGGCTGGTGAAGCTGAAGCTGGAGGAGCACCGCCTGCTGAACAAGACCAAGCTGATCACCTGCGAGGCCGGCGAGGTGGTGAAGGCGGGCAAGTTCACCGTGGAGTTCATCCACGTGAACCACTCCATCGCCGACGCCTGCGGCTTTGCCATCAAGTGCGGGGTGGGCACGGTGGTGCACACCGGCGACTTCAAGATCGACCCCACCCCCATCCAGGGCGGCATGATGGATCTGGGCCGCCTGGGGCAGCTGGGCAAGGAGGGCGTGCTGGCCCTGCTGGCCGACTCCACCAATGTGGAACGCCCCGGCTTCACCAAGAGCGAGCGCAGCGTGGGCGACTCCTTTGACGCCCTGTTCCGGGGCTGTCAGCAGCGCATCATTGTCACCACCTTCGCCTCCAACGTGGATCGCATCCAGCAGATCATCGACGTGGCGGCCCGGTACGGCCGCAAGGTGGCGGTCACCGGCCGCTCCATGGAGAATGCCATGAAGGTGTCCACCGAGCTGGGCTATATGAGCATACCCGACGGGGTGCTGGTGGATCTGGCCCATATCAAGAGCCTGCCCAAGCACAAGATCTGCATCATCACCACCGGAAGCCAGGGCGAGACCATGTCCGCCCTCACCCGCATGGCCTTCAACACCCACCGGCAGGTGGACATCCAGGCCGGCGACCGGGTGATCATCTCCGCCTCCGCCATCCCCGGCAACGAGAACTCCATCGGTAACGTGATCAACGAGCTCTACCGCAAGGACGCCGAGGTGGTCAACGAGCGGCTGGGCGCCCTCCACGTGTCGGGCCACGCCTGCCAGGAGGAGCTGAAGATCATCCACGCCCTGGTCAAGCCCAAGTTCTTTATCCCCGTCCACGGGGAGCAGCGGCACCTGAAAACCCACGCCAAGCTGGCCCAGCAGATGGGCATGCCCCCCAAGAACATCATCATCAGCGACATCGGCAAGGTCATCGAGCTCACCCCCAACTCCGCCAAGATCAACGGCACCGTGCCCGCCGGGCGGGTGTTCGTGGACGGCTACGGCGTGGGCGACGTGGGCAGCGTGGTGCTCCGGGATCGGAAGCACCTGGCCGAGGACGGCATGATCGTGGTGGTGGTCTCCATGTCCGGGGAGGACGGCTCCGTGGTGTCCGGCCCCGACATCATCACCCGGGGCTTCGTGTACGTCAAGGAGTCCGAGGGCCTCATGGAGGAGCTGCGGAAGGTTGCCGTCAAGGCCCTGGAGGAGTGCCAGACCGACACCCTCAACGACTGGGCCGCCATCAAGTCGGAGATCAAGAACGCCATCTCCAACTTCCTCTACAAGAAAACCAAGCGCAATCCCATGATCCTGCCTGTTATCATGGAAGTGTGAGTCAAAGAGGGCGGAGTATGGCCTTCGCCATACTCCGCCCTCTTTGAAAAGGATACAGCCTCCTGCGCGCGGCACAGGGCCGCACTTGGAGGCTGAGAAGTGTTTTTCCCAAGGCACATGTCCTTGGGAAAAACAGATTTTGATTTTATTCCGTCATCCGCGGATGACGGAACTCTGCGAGGCTTTAGGATACGGAAGGGAGGCATTGTTGTGAGTCGGATGCTTTGGCTGCCGCTGGCGCTGGTACTCCTGCTGGCCGGGTGCGGCGGGGAAAAAGGGGAAATGTCCGGCAGAGTGCAGGAGGCCCGGGTGGAGGACGGAAACCTGGTCTGCATCGGGCTCCATGATTATGAGACGGGCGGGGACACCATCTTCTACCTGACGGAGGACACCGATGTGATCTCCTGGACAGATGACCCGGACGAGGCCGGCTTTCTGGGGGGAGATGTATCAGAGACCCGGGTAAATGTGGAGTACTCCGTCCGGTCAGGTGTCTATGCTGCGCAGAGGATTACCGTCTACGGCAGGATGCGTCAGACGGGGAGCATCACCCTGTCCGACGGGACGGAGGTGGGGATCTGGGCAGACGGTGGAGACAACAGCTATCGGCTGTCCGACGGCACGGAGTTGCTGCGGGAGGAGCCCACGGTGGGCCCGTGGGACATATATGGCGGCGGGAGGGTTTTCAAGAGCCTGCCCTATGATGTCCGTCGAACGGTGGCAGTCTGGTACCGGGAGCAGGGGACGCTCTACGACGTGGAGGAGGAGTTGGAGCGCATCTGGGCGACCGAAGGGGTCGATGCGGGGGAACGCCATTATCTGGTCAATCAGGAGACCGACCTGACGGCGGCCAGCCCGCGGGTGCTGTACTTCCAGACCAGTGTCATGATCCCCTTTTTCAGCGGGGAAGAGGGCGGCCCTGCCATCGAGCAGTATGAGCAGAACGCCGCCTTTGACCGGGAGACTGGGGAGAAGCTGGACATCTGGTTCCTGTTCGCGGTTCCGGAGGAGGAGGCCCGGGCGGCTCTGGTGGACAGGATGGCAGACGGGGATTCGGTTCTCCGGATGGAGATGCAGGCGGCCCTCCGGCCTGAGTACATCACCTTCCATTCCGACAGACTGGACATTACTTTCCCCCGGGGCACCCTGCCCAGTCAGGAGCATTCCGCCGGATGGGGATTAGATTACCAGGAGTTGGACGGCCTGCTCCAGCCCTGGGCGATCCCGGTGGAACCGGAACAGGAGCGGTAGAAAAAGAGAACCGGCATGGCCGCAAGGCCATGCCGGTTCTCAGCTTGTCAAAAGACCTTTCCCGAGGGGAGGCCTCGCAGAGTTCCTGCGGCCGCAGCCGCAGGAATAAAATCAAAATCTGTCATTTCCGGGGACATGCGCCTCGGAAATGACACTTCTCATGGCGGAAGGGGCGACAATTTCGCAAGAAATCGAGCCTCTTCCGCCATGCAGTCCTTCTCAAAAAAGTGGCTTATGCCACTTTTTTGAAAGTCTCAGAAGTTGCAGCGCACGATGCAGGTGAGGGCCTGGCCGTCCACGGTGCAGGTGATGGTGGCGGTGCCGGGGCCCGCCGGGCGAACCACGCCGTCGGCGGAGATGGTGGCCACCGACGTGTCGCTGACGCTCCACGTGGGAGTGGAGGAGGTTCCGCTGACCTGCATCTGCACCGACGGATTGTCCATGCCGCTGAAGGTGAAGTCGGTGTGGTTCAGGGACAGGGAGGCGGAGGTGGTGCCCGAACCGGAGCCGGAGCCGGTGCCGGAGGGGGCCAGCCCTTCGCTGCTGGTGGCGGAGTTGTAGACCGTGACCGTCACGTCGGCCGCGCCGGGCATGGAGGCGGTGATGGTGGCGGTGCCGGTCTGGGTGCCGTGGTAGACCACGCCGCTGTCATCCACCGAGGCGATGTCCGGATTGCTGCTCGTCCAGGTGATGGTGCCGGTGGTGCCGGCGGGGGTGAAGGTGACCTGGAGGGTCACCGGGTAGGGATAGGTGTTGCTGAAGGAGAACTCCGTCTGGCTCAGGGAGAAGCCGGTGGCCGTCTGCTCCGCCGGGATGGTCTCGGTGCCGGGCTCCTCCGTGGCGGGCGGGGTGGTCTCGTCCACCGTGCCCGTCTCATTGGGATCGGGGCTGACACTCTCCGTCTGGGCCGGAGCGCTGTTCTCTCCAGGGCCGCCCACGTTCCCCTTGGAAACCAGGGGCATGATGATGGTGATCACGATGATCACCGCCGCGATGATCAGGCCCAGGGAGATCACGCGGGTGATGATGCTCAGGGGCGAGGGGCCGCGGCCGTAGCCGCCCCCCCGGGTGTTGGTGGCCAGGCGCTTGCCGCCCCTGGAGCGGGAGCCCTCGCCGGACTCGTCAAGATCCTCCTCCACGACGGGCTGTTCCACCTCGTCGCAGAAGGGGCAGTGCTTATATGTGGAAGAATAATCCTCCCCGCAGTAGGGGCAGTGGATCATTTCGGGCTGGCTGCTGCGGACGCGCTTTGCCATGGCAATCCCTCCGGTCGACATTCTTGGCTCTATTTTACAACGAACCACGGCCCTGCGTCAACGGCGAAGGGCGAAATGTAAAGCTTTTTTAATATTTATGTCAACTGAACGGAGCCCTTGCGCCCTGGAGGCGATTCGGATATAATAGGGCTAACCGAAAAACGAGGTGTTGCAGCTTTGAAAGGTTCTCTCAGCGCCGCCGAGGTGCATAAACAGTACAGCGACGGGATCACAGCCTTCCGCCGCCAGATCTCCGACGCCACCCTGCGGGTGAAATTCACCCAGGAGGTGGACACCTTCATGCGGGCCTGCGCCCTGGGGGTGTGGCAGCGGGACGGGGCCTCCCCCACCCCCCGCTATGTGGAATACTATAACGCCATCTACACCAAGGGCAACCCGGTGCCCTCCATTTTGTTCTGGGAGCTGTCCACCGCCGTCAGCGAGTACCCCGGCTTCCGGGTGCCCGACTTCTTCGCCCGGATGCGGGCCTGCGACAAGGTGGCGGGCACCCGCCTGGCCCGGCGGTTCATCGATCTGGTGACCCTGATGGTGCTCCTCTTCGCCGCCGTGGATGACGCGGTCAGCGAGGAGGAGGCCGGGTTTGTCAACACCTGCGCCGACACCCTCTCCGCCCTGTGCGACCGGGACGGCCTCGAGGGGGAGAAGGCCCCCCTGGACGTGAAGGACTTCGTCACCAAAAAGCCCAGGGCGGAAGCCCCCGCCCCCGGGCCGGAGGAGGCGGCTCCCGCCCCGGCGGGGCAGGCCAGGGGGGAGGAAAAGCCCCAGGAGGAGGCCCAGCCCGCCCCCAGCCTGGAGGAGCTGCTGGCCCAGTTGGACGGCCTGTGCGGCCTGGACAAGGTGAAGGCCGACGTGAAGAGCCTGATCAACCTGGTAAAGGTGCGCAGGCTGCGGCAGGAGCACGGCCTGCCCGTGCCCCCCATGTCCCTCCACCTGGTGTTCATGGGCAACCCGGGCACCGGCAAGACCACCGTGGCCCGGCTGCTGGCCAGGATCTACCACGCCATCGGCGTGCTGTCCAAGGGCCAGCTGGTGGAGGTGGATCGCTCCGGTTTGGTGGCCGGCTTCGTGGGCCAGACCGCCATCAAGACCAATGAGGTGATCCAGAAGGCCCTGGGGGGCGTGCTCTTCATCGACGAGGCCTATGCCCTGGCCAACCAGGACGCCCCCAACGACTTCGGCCGGGAGGCCATCGAGACCCTGCTCAAGGGCATGGAGGATCACCGGGACAACCTGATCGTCATCGTGGCGGGGTACACCGAGCTGATGGGCAACTTCATCCACGCCAACCCCGGCCTGGAGAGCCGGTTCAACAAGTATTTCTACTTCGAGGACTACAGTGGGGAGCAGCTCATGGAGATCTTCCAGTCCATGTGTGAGAAAAACGGATATACGCTGGATGATAAAGCGGCGGAATATGCCAAAACGTATTTCAAAGAGCTCTACGAGGAGCGGGACGAAAACTTCGGCAACGCCCGGGACGTGCGCAACGTGTTCGAGCGGGCGGTGGCCCGCCAGTCCGACCGGGTGGCCGCCCTGGAGAACCCCGGCAAGGAGGAGCTGATGGCCCTCACCACGGCGGATCTCCAGGAGGAGGATGCGCCGCAGACAGAGGAGAGCAATCCGTAGGGCGGGGGCTTGCCCCCGCCTTTTTTTCGTCGGGGAGCGGGCCTGCCCGGCCGGGGCCCCGCTTTTAGTGACAAAAGCGGTGCGCCCGCCGCGTCGGAGGCGCCGGGGGCGTCGCGCCCCACGGATCGGTGCTTCCGGGGAAAACGGGCGCGGCAGCTGCCTGCCCCCATCTCTCCAAACATCGGAACCCCCGCATACGGCAGAGCGCCGTATGCGGGGGTTCTGATCTGATCTCAGATGATGCCGGTTATCCGCACTTGGAGTAGCCGCAGTCCCGGCAGGTGACGCAGCCGCCCTCGTGCTCCAGCCTGGCGCCGCACTCGGGGCAGAACTTGGCCAGCTTGGCCTCGGCGGGGTCACCGGGTGGGAATGGGGGCGGAAGTCTGGCGGCGGGGTTGATGGGGCCGGGGCACGGCGGGGTGATTCCCGTCCTGGGAGACCTTGAGCACCTTCTCCAGGGCCTTGGCGATGGCGTCGGGGCAGGACATGACGGGCACGCCGGGCTGCCGCAGGCAGGAGGGGCAGCGGATGCCCTTGAGCTGCTGGATGATCTCCTTGGGATCCATGCCGGAGCGGATACCCACGCTGACCAGGCGGGCGGTGGCCTCGCTCTGGCTGGGGCAGCCGCCGGCCCGGCCGGTGTTGGTGAACACCTCGCAGATGCCGTTCTCGTCGTAGTTGACGGTGATATACAGGTTGCCGCAGCCGATGCGCACCTTCTCGGTGAAGCCGCTGGTCACCGCCGGGCGGGGCCGGGGCAGGATGTGGCCGTACTCGGCCTGGGGGATCTGGCACTCCTCACAGACGCGGCCGGCGGGGGCGGCCTCCTTGCCGTCGTTGACCTTGCCGATGTTGAGCACCTGCTCGTTCCGGCTGCCGTCCCGGTAGATGGTGGTGCCCTTGCACCCCAGGGTGAAGGCCAGCCGGTAGACCTCGGCCACCTCCTCGCGGGTGGCCGAGTTGGGGAAGTTCACCGTCTTGCTGACGGCGTTGTCGGTGTACTCCTGGAAGGCGGCCTGCATCTTCACGTGCCAGATGGGGGACACGTCGTGGGCGCAGACGAACACCCGCTTGATCTCCTCCGGGATGCCGTCCACGTGGGCCAGGGAGCCCTTCTCCACGATCTGCTTCATCAGCTCCTCGGAGTAGATCCCCGCCTCCACCAGCTTGTCCTTCAAAATCTGGTTGGTCTCGATGAGGTGGGTGTTGTCCATCACATTGCGGATGTAGGCGTAGGCGAACACCGGCTCCACGCCGGAGGACACCCCGGCGATGATGGACAGGGTGCCGGTGGGGGCGATGGTGGTGACGGTGGCGTTGCGCAGGGGCCTGCCGTCCTGATAGATGCTCTCGGAGAACAGGGGGAAGGGGCCCCGGACCTGGGCCAGCTCCTCACTGGCCCGGTGGCCGATGGTGTTCACCGTGTCCATGATCTCCCGGGCCAGCTCCACGCCCTCGTCGCTGTTGTAGGGCACACCCATGTAGAGCAGCATGTCCGCGAAACCCATGACGCCCAGGCCGATCTTGCGGGTGGAGCGGGTCATCTGGTCGATCTCGGGCAGGGGGTACTGGTTGACCTCGATCACGTTGTCCAAGAAGTGGACGGCGGTGCGGATGGTCTTCTCCAGCTTGGCGCGATCCAGCACCCACCCGGCCGGGGTCTTCATGATGTGGTTGACCAGGTTGATGGAGCCCAGGTTGCAGCTCTCATAGGGCAGCAGGGGCTGCTCCCCGCAGGGGTTGGTGGACTCAATCTCCCCCTGGGAGGGCACCACGTTGTCCCGGTTCAGACGGTCAAGGAAGATGATGCCCGGCTCGCCGGTCTGCCAGGCGGAGCTGACGATGGCGTCAAACACCTCTTTGGCGTTGAGCTGGCCGGTGACCCGGCCGGTGGCGGGATCCACCAGGTCGTAGGGCTTGTTCTGGCTGGCCGCCTCCATAAAGGCCTCGGTGATGCCCACGGAGATGTTGAAGTTGGTGATCTCACTGGTGTCGTTCTTGCAGGTGATGAACTCCAGGATGTCGGGGTGATCCACCCGGAGGATGCCCATATTGGCGCCCCGGCGGGTGCCGCCCTGCTTCACCGCCTCGGTGGCGGAGTTGAACACCTTCATGAAGGAGATGGGGCCGGAGGCCACGCCGCCGGTGGAGTTGACGGTGGAGCCCTTGGGGCGGAGCTGGGAGAAGGAGAAGCCGGTGCCGCCGCCGCTCTTGTGGATCAGGGCGGCGTTCTTGATGGCATCAAAGATGTCCTCCATGGAGTCGGCCACCGGCAGCACAAAGCAGGCGGAGAGCTGCCCCAGGGGGCGGCCGGCGTTCATCAGGGTGGGGGAGTTGGGCAGGAAGTCCAGGTTGACCATCAGGTCGTAGAACTCCCTGGCGGTGGCCACCACGTCGGCCTTGGGGTCGAAGTGGCGATCCCCCTCGGCGATGGCGTTGGCCACCCGGTGGAACAGGCCGTCCACCGTCTCGGTGGGCTGGCCGGCCTCATCCTTGGCCAGGTAGCGCCGCTCCAGCACGGCGCGGGCGTTTTCCGAAATGGGCATATGAAATCTCTCCTCCGAGTTGTATTTGAACACAAGATATTGTATCCGCATTGTCACAGCTTGTCAACATTTTGGCGCTTGTGGGAGAGATAGAAAATCGGTATAATAATTTGTACAAATTTAGGGAGGTGCGAAATGGAGCGATCTGAGCGGGCGGAGCGGGCCCTGCGGCTGCGGGGGCACCGGGAGAGGTTCTCCCGCCTGGGGTGGGCCCTGGCGGCGCAGATGGCCGCCATGCTGGCCGTTCAGACGGCCCTGCTGCTGGCGGCCCAGGCGCTGGCCCCCGCGCTGGCGGGCAGCGGGGTGTTCCTGTGGCTGGTGTCGGTGCTCTCGGCCTACGGGGCGGGGGTGCCCGCCGCCTGGCTGGTGCTCCGGGGCACCGAGGAGGCGCCGCCCCAGCCGGGGGCGCCCCTGGGGCCGGGGCGGTTTTTCCGGAGCTATCTTGCCGGGCTGGGGCTGATGTACCTGGTCAACCTGGCCACCCTGGCCCTGATGGGCCTCGTCGGCCTGCTGCGGGGGCAGACGGTGGAAAACCCGGTGGACAATATGGCGGATTACCCGCTGGCTCTCAACCTGCTGCTGGGGTGCGTCATCGCCCCGGTGTGCGAGGAGTACCTGTTCCGCGGCCTGCTGCTGAACCGCCTGCGGCCCTACGGGGAGCGGTTTGCCGTCTGGGCCTCCGCCCTGTGCTTCGGCCTGTTCCACGGCAATTTCAGCCAGTTTTTCTATGCCTGCGCCATCGGCGTGCTCTTTGCCGGGGTGGTGCTGAAAACCGGCCGGCTCCGGCAGGCAATGCTCCTCCACGCCCTGATCAACTTCGTGGGCACGGGGCTGATCCCGCTGCTGTCCGGCCTGGGGGAGGCGGGGGACTGGCTGCTCACCCTCCTGGTGCTGGCGGCCATGTTTGTGGGGCTGGCCTTCCTGCCGGCCATGAGGCGGGAGTTTTCCCCCGCCCCGGGCTGGAAGGGCCTCACCGCCGGGGAGGCGTGGAGGTGCTTTCTGGCCAACCCGGGCATGCTCTGCTTCCTGGCTCTCTTTCTGCTCCTGGCGGGGAGCTATCTGGTGTGAAGGGGCACGCCCCTACGGATAGGCGTTCCAGTAGCTCTCCCCCGCCTCCAGGGGGATGCCCCGGGCGGCAAAGAGCTCTTCAATGGTGCAGAACAGGTAGCCCTGCTGGTGGAGGGCGTCCACGATCTGGAGGGCGGCGTCCACCGACTCGGGGAAGATGTCGTGCAGGAGGATGATACCCCCGTCCCTGGCCCCGGCGGTCACCTCGGCCGCCACCCGGTCGGTGTCCTGATCCCGCCAGTCCTCCGGATCGATAGACCACAGGATGATGGGGCAGCCGGCCCTGGCCTTGACCCCCTCGTCCAGCATGCCGTAAGGGGGGCGGAGGAGAAAGTCATTGTGGCCCAGCACGGCTTTCAGGACGTCCCGGGACTCCTCCACCTGGCTGTCGAAGTCGGTCTGGTTCAGACCGGTGAGCTTCACGTGGTCAAAGGTGTGGATGCCGATCTGGTGGCCCTCCTCATCCATGCGGCGCACCACGTCCTCGTTGTGTTCAATCTGGGCCCCGATGAGGAAGAAGGTGGCCTTCACCCCCCGCTCCGCCAGGCCGTCCAGCAGGCGGGTGGTGGTGGAGCGGCGGGGCCCGTCGTCGAAGGTGAGGGCGATGAGCTTCTGCCCCTCCGGCAGCTCCGCGGCCGCGTCCGTCTCCACCGCCGGGCCGCAGCCGGACAGGGGGAGAACCAGCGCCAGCGCGGCCGCCGCCAGCCGCCGCAGCTTTCCATATAACAAACCCGCCCACCGCCTTTCCAGAGCCTTCGGCCCTAGTATGCGCGGTGGGCGGATTTGCTTTCGCTGTAAATTCTGTCAGGACTCCGGCGACCGGGGATCGGGGTCGGCGCTGACCGCCAGAATGTACTCGTAGTAGGGCAGCAGGAACTCAAAGCCCTCCACCAGGGTGTCGGCCAGCCCGTGGCCCCAGAGCAGTTCCTCGTGGGCGGCCTCGTGGCTCAGGACAAAGTTCTTTTTGCGGTACCAGGGCTCCAGCAGCTTGGAGGGGGCGGGCCTGGGCCGCTTGTAGTCCGTGCCGGTGAGGGCAAAGACCTCCTGCCGGTTGAGGCGGCGGGCCAGCTTCTCCATGGGCTTGGGCTCCCGATCCATCCGGGCCCGCAGCTTGGCCATGGTGAGGGCCGGGGCCTCCCAGAAGCCCATGCCGTAGGAGTAGCCCTCCGGCTCCAGCTCAAACCAGAAGGTGGGCAGGGAGCCGGGATGCTCCAGGGGCTGGTGGATGCTCAGCCACAGGTGATCCTTGTAGGGCCCCCGGCCGAAGAGCCGCCGGGCATCCCGGTAGATGCGGGACACCTTGGCGATCAGATCCAGATCGGGGTGCCGGTCGGTAAAGCGCTCGTACACCTCGTCGCACAGGGCCTTCATGGGGCGCTGAAAGGTGTCCAGATACTCCTGCTTGTGCTGTTCAAACCAGCTCTTCTCGTTGTTGAAGCGGATGCCCCACATGAAGTCCACAACGGACTGGGGAAAGCCTTGGAACACGGGAAAAACCTTCTTTCTCTCTGCGATGTCAAACGCAGGCCCCCCGGGTTACGGGGGGCCTGCTGCGGAAATTACTCCAGGGGGATCATGCCGGGGCCGGTGGAGGGTTCGGAGGAGGTCTCCGCCGGCGGCGTGGGTTCGGCGCTGGGCACGGACTCCGGGGTGGGCATGGGCGCCGGCTCCGGCGTGGCGGCCGGGGTGGGCGACGGCGTGGCCTCCGGCGTCGGGGTGGATGTGGGCTGGGCGGAGGGGGATGTGCCGGGCGTGGCCGACGGGGTGGCCGACGGCTCCGCGCTGGCGGAGGGGGACGGCGTGGGCGTCACCGGCGTCAGGGTTTTCAGGCCGGTGGAGGTGTCGATGCCCAGCCGGGCCGCGTCGGCGGGGTTGTAGTAGTACACCGCGTCGGAGGCCTTATAGGTGTTCCGGTAGAGGAAGATGGTGTCCACGGTGTTGCCGCTGGCGTCCACCAGCTTCTGGTACACGTCCACGGTGTAGCCGTTGTACCGGGAGTAGTTGGTGTCCCGCACGGGCTCGCTGCCCACGGGGATGCTGTCCTTGGGCTTGTAGGTGTTCTTGAAGGGTACGCTGGAGATGACCACGCTGTAGGGCTCCCCGTGGATGCCGGTGGTGTCGGTGCCCCGGATGGTCACATGGAGCTTGTGGCTGCTGTCCAGATAGGCCTCGATCTTGATGGGATACTCAGTGCTGTTCTTGAAGCGGAAGTCCAGCTGATTGCTCCATACGGTGGCGTCGGTGCCGATGACGGGCATATAGCCGCCGTTGAACTGGTGCTTGTGGCGCTCCACCGTCTCCAGATTGGCCTTCAGGGTCACCCAGTACAGGGTGGAGGACAGCTGGCAGATGCCGCCGGCGGTGGCGTCCACGCTCTGGCCGTTCTGGTAGGTGCCCGCGGCCTTGTAGCCGCTGGCCAGGGTGTAGGGGCCCGCCGTGTCGTTGTAGGAGAAGGTCTCCCCGGGCAGGAGGATGGTGTCGTTCACCCGGTCGGCGGCCAGGTCGATGTTGAACCAGCGGTTGGACGGGCCGGCGCAGGAGGTGGTGCCGGTGCCCAGCACGTCCTTGAACAGGTTGTCTTCCAGCTTGGCGGTGGTGATGCTGGGCTCGGTAAGGGTGAGGGGCACGCCCACGGTTCCGCCCTCGTCCGAGGCGTCCAGGGCGGCCTTGGCGGCCTCGGTGTCGAAGTCCACGCCGGTGACCGAGGGGACGACCTCCCGGGTCTCCTTGTCTAAGTAGGCGTCGGCGGGCTCCACGGCGATCTCGGCCCGGATGGCGTCAAAGTCCGGGTCGGCGGGGGGCGCGGTGGTGACCTGGGCCTCAATGGGCGCGGCGTCGGCGTCCGTGACGGAGACCGACTGGCCCAGCCGCTCCTCCAGCGCGTCGATGAGGGCGGCGGTGTCGATGGTGCGGCCGGTGACCCCCTTGTGGAGCACCAGCTCGGTGTCCGTCACCTCCCAGGTGGTCTGGGCCTCGGGATCGGCGCACTCCTCCACCGCCTGGGTCACCGCCGCCGGCGTGCCGGTGATGGTGACGGTCAGGGGGAGGCGCTGCCCGCCCAGCAGGGCGGACAGATACCGCCAGCCCCGGACGAAGAAGCCGCCGGAGGACTGCTCCGCCAGAGCGGCGTCCACCGCGGCGGCGGCGTCCGCCTGGACGGTGGGATCATCCCCCTGGACGGTGTATGTTTTCCCGTCGCAGAGAAACTGGGCGCTGCTGCCGGAGAGCAGGCCCGGCAGGGCCTCCTCCAGGGCGGCGGAGGCCGCGTCCCGGCCCATGCCGCCCACGTCCACACCGGCGATGCTGGTGTTGGGCAGCAGGGTGCCGCCGCCCGCGGCGGCGCACAGCCCGGTATATCCGGCCCCCAGGGCCAGAACCACAACCAACAGGACGATCAGAGCGAGCTTCTTCCCGCTCCGCTTTTGCTTGGGAGGGCGCTCCGCCACACGCCGGCCCGCTTGCTTTTCCATATCAATCAGCTCCAACTGTGTGAGAAGTTTATAACCGAGTTTCATTATAGGTCTTTCATCCGCAAAAAGCAATTACAGAACGGTTACATCCGCGCGCGGCGCGGCCCGGATGCCTTTGCCGGAAAAACCGGCGGAAACCGCTTTACACCGGGGCAAATTCGCAGTATGATAAAAAGGCCCGGGATCTGAGGGGACAGAATCATTTTTCATCTTTCTTAAAGGACTTATCCAGCGAAACTTTAACACTTCTGTGATAGAATAGCAGACAGGAGAACCGATCACGAAACAGGGGGACTGGCCCATGGCGAATTTCCAAGACGAAAATTGGTCTGATTTTAAGGAACTTCTTTCTTGGATAATCACGATTATTTTCTTAATGACATTTTGGCCCGTCGGGCTGATTCTGCTCTTCCGCAAGCTCACCAGGGATTCCCGCCGCCGGACTTCCCGCCATCCATACGACATGCGCCGGGAGGGGGCGGCCCCCGGCACCCAGGGCATGGGCCGGCAGACGCCCCCGGCGGGCCAGGCCTACACCGGCCGCAGCCCCCGGCAGGGCAAGCCGGTGAACCTGGACAGGGGCAAGGGCCTGACCATCTGGGGCATCGTGCTGGCGGTGGTCTTCGGCATCGCCCTCACCGCCGGCTTCCCGGCGGTGGCCATGGGCAGCGGCTTCCTCAACGCCCTGGCGGTCATGAGCCCGGTGATCGGCTTTTTCGGCGGCGGCCTGGCCATGATCTGGGCGGGCACCCAGCGCACCAAAAAGGCCAAGCGCTTCCGCAAGTACCTGGCCCTCATCGGCAAGCGGGAGAGCATCTCCATCACCACCCTGGCCCAGGCCATGCCCGTGTCCGTCCACAAGGCCTGTGACGATCTCCAGGATATGCTGGACAGCGGGGTTTTGGAGAAGGGCTATCTGGACATGTCCACCGGCCGGCTGATCCTCAGCGACGAGGGCCTCCAGGAGGAGGCGCCCCCCGCGCCCGAGCCGGAGGAGGAGTCCGAGAAGGAAGAGGACACCCTGGATATGACCGACGACGACGCGGTGCTCGCCGCCATCCGGCAGCTCAACGACGACATCGACGACGAGATGATGAGCCAGAAGATCGACCGCATCGGGGAGATCACCGGCAAGATCTTCGCCTACCAGAAGCAGAACCCCAACCGGGCCGGGCAGCTGCGCAGCTTTTTGAGCTACTACCTGCCTACCACCCTGAAGATCCTCAAGGCCTATGCCCGCATGGAGGAGCAGGGCGTGGAGGGTGAGAACATCCGCTCTGCCAAGGAGCGCATCGAGGGCATGATGGACAAGGTGGTGGAGGGCTTCGAAAAGCAGCTGGACCGCCTGTTTCAGGACGATGCCATGGACATCGCCACCGACGTGCAGGTGCTGGAGCGGATGCTGGAAAAGGACGGCCTGTCCGGCGGCAGCGGCATGACCCTGGGCGGCTAGACAAACGAAAAAGGGGCCCCTGCCGGCGTGTAGCCGGCAGGGGCCCCTTCTGTCTCACAGAGTTCCGCCGCCCGCAGGCGGCGGAATAAAATCAAAATCCGTCATTTCCGGGGACATGTGCCTCGGAAATGACACTTCTCACGCAGGGCAGGCCGACTTTTTCGCCAGAAATCGAGGCCTGCCCTGCGTGCAGCTTTTCTCAAATGGAAGGGGGCATCCTGATAAGGATGCCCCCTTCCATTTGAATCACGATTCCATGTGCCGCCCCAAAAAGCCCGCAATGGTCTGAGCCAACTTGTAGTCGGTCTCGCTGCTGCTCAGGGCGCCCTCGGTGCCCACAAAGAGCACGCAGCCCAGCACGTCCCCCTCGGACAGGATGGGGGCGGCGCAGGCGATGAGGTACTTGTCCTCACCGTCGCACACCGGCACCGGGGCGGAGCCGCCCTGGTACTGGTAGATCTGCCGGCCCTCCATGATCTGCTCCAGCTCGGGGGAGATGCGCTTGTCCATCAGCTCCCGCCGGGACAGGCCGGCCACGGCAATGCAGGCGTCCCGGTCGGTGATCACGGCGATCTCGCCGGTGGTCTTGTTCAGGGTCTCGCACATCTGCCCGGAGAAATCCCCCAGGCCGCCCATCAGGGAATACTTCTTAAAAATGACGCCGCCGTCCTTGCCGGTGGAGATCTCCAGC
>NZ_NFMB01000002.1 GCF_002161215.1 Flavonifractor sp. An10 | reverse complement strand
GCGTTGGGGCGGGGGTTGGGTCAGGCGCGGGCGGCTGGGCGCTCTCCTGCGGAGCCGTCTCCTCCGCCGTCTCCGCCGGGGGTGCCTGGGTGAAGCAGGCCGAGAAGGCCTCCTCCGCCGCGGCTGTGTCCCTGCACACCAGCAGGGCCAGCCAGTCCCCCCGGATGACCACCGCGCCGTCCTCCAGCAGGGCGGCCTCCTCCGGCAGATAGCCGGTGAAGTCCCCCGTCCGGGCTTCCAGATAGGCGCGGAGCGCGTCCGCCGCCCCGTCCGAATCGGCCTGCTCCGCCAGCCGGAGCACCGCGATCTCCTGGGCAGAGGCGCCGCCGGCGGCCAGGATGGCCCCGTCCGCCACGTCCTCCGGATTCAGGCCGTAGCTGTCGGCCACATATATCTCATATGTCCCGTCCCCCGGCAGCAGCTCCGTCATCCCGGGCGGCGCCTCCTGGGACGCCAGGATGGCCCGGGCCATCTGGAGGGGCGTCCAGGCGGTTTCCACGTCCTCCTCTCCCCCGCCGCAGGCGGCCAGGGAGAGCAGCAGGCAGGCGGCCAGCAGGCCGGCCCAAAGGCGCTTCATAGGCTTTCCACCCATTCTGTTCCGAGATCAGCCGCCGGCCGCTTGGGGGCAATCAAGGTCAGGAAGCGCAGAATATCCACCGGCGCGTCCTTCGCATACAGCACCCCGTAGGGCACGCGGAAGTCCCAGTCCACCGGCAGGGTCACCAGGCCCGGGTGAACCTCGCTCCAGCACTCCAGCGTCAGCAGCACGTGGTGGGCCTGGGCACAGCGGTTGAACACCTCCATATCGTAAAACTGCGAGGTGTCCTCGATGTGAATGGCGGGGTGGCGCTCCACCTCGTCCCGAACCGCGTCGACGGCCGGCGCGTCCCCCCGCTTCCCCATCATCAGCGTCTGTCCGTAGAGATCCTCTATGGACAGGCGTGTTTTCCGCGCCAGCGGGTGCTCCCGTGCCACCGCGCAGCAGACCCGGTAGGCCCCCAGGGGCAGAAAGCGGCATAGCTCCAGCCATTCGGCCGAATTGCACGCGCCGATCAGGAAGTCATACTTCTCCCCCAGCGCCGCGATCTGGGACAGGATCCCCGTGCGGGTGTCCTCAAAGGGCACGATGTGGAGCCGGTAACCCGGAAACTCCCGGTTCACCTGATACCAGAGATCCATAAAGGGCTTGCAGGGGTTGAGCAGGGAGCTGCCGATGCAGAAGGTGGTCTGGGCGGCCTGCTCCTGCCGCCTGGCCTCCTCCACGGCCCGGGCCGAGTAGTCGAACAGGAACCGGGCGTGCCGGTAGATGACCTGCCCCGCCGGGGTCAGCCGGATCCCGTGGCTGCCCCGCTCCAGCAGGGTGAGCTGGAGATGCTTTTCCAGGGCGTTGACCTGCTTCATGACAGAGGGCGGCGAGAGGTAGAGCCGCTCCGCCGCCTTGTTGAAGCTGCCGCAGTCCGCCGCGCAGACAAAGGCCGTCAGCTGTGGATTGAACAAGCCTGCTCCCCTCCTCTGTATTGCCTTTTGGTTTATACCATGTTACTGCATCGGTGCTTCCCTGTCAAGGGAATCCGCGCTACAATAGAGCCGCAAAACCAGAAAAAACACATTTCAGGAGGGTTTTCTGATGGAATTTGTGACACTGAACAACGGAGTGAAGATGCCCATGCTGGGCTACGGCGTGTATCAGGTGGATCCCGCCGAATGTGAGCGCTGCGTGGCCGACGCCATCTCGGTGGGCTACCGCTCCATCGACACCGCCCAGGCCTACTACAACGAGGAGGGCGTGGGCGCGGCCGTGGCCAAGAGCGGCGTGCCGCGAGAGGAGCTGTTCCTCACCACCAAGGTGTGGATCTCCAACGCCGGGTATGAGAAGGCCAGGGCCTCCATCGACGAATCCCTGCGCAAGCTCAAGACCGACTATATTGACCTGCTGCTGATCCACCAGCCCTTTAACGACTACTACGGCACCTACCGCGCCATGGAGGAGGCCTATCAGGCCGGCAAGGTGCGGGCCATCGGTGTGTCCAACTTCTACCCCGACCGGCTCATCGACCTGTGCCGGTTTGTGGAGGTGCCTCCCGCCGTCAACCAGGTGGAGACCCACGTGTTCCAGCAGCAGGCCAAGGCCCATGAGATCATGCAGAAGTACGGCGTCCAGCACGAGAGCTGGGGCCCCTTCGCCGAGGGCCGGAAGGACTTCTTCCACAACCCCGTGCTGACCGAGATCGGCGCCAAGTACGGCAAGTCCTCCGCCCAGACCGCTCTGCGTTTCCTGCTCCAGTCCGGCGTGGTGGTGATCCCCAAGTCCACCCACAGGGAGCGGATGGAGCAGAATCTGGATGTGTTCGACTTTGCCCTCTCTGACGGGGATATGGCCGCCATCCGCGGGCTGGACGAGGGGGAGAGCGCCTTCTTCTCCCACTACGACCCGGAGACCGTGGAGTTCCTCACCGGCCTGGGCAAGTGACCGCCCCCGCCGGTTCCGCACCCCACAGACAGGGAGGACACGCCATGCAGGCATTGATCGCCTATTTCTCCAGGGCGGGTGAGAACTATTTCAGCGGCGCCCTGCGGACGGTTCCCGTGGGCAACACAGAGCTGGCGGCCCGGATGCTCCGGGAGCTCACCGGCGCCGAGCTGTTCAAAATCGAGCCCCTGCTGCCCTATTCCGACGATTACAACGAGTGCATCGCCCAGGCCCAGGACGACCAGCGGCGGGGCGCCCGCCCGGAGCTGAGGGAATACCCGGACAGCCTGGAGCCATATGACACCGTCTATCTGGGCTACCCCAACTACTGGGGCACCATGCCCATGCCGGTATTCACCTTTCTGGAGCACTTTGACTTTTCCGGCAAGACCATCCGCCCCTTCTGCACCCACGAGGGCAGCGGCCTGGGGCACAGTGTGGAGGACATCCGCCGCCTGTGTCCCGGCGCCCGGGTGGAGCCGGGGCTGGCCATCCGCGGCACCGGCGTCCAGGCCGCGGAACCCGCCCTCCGGGCTTGGTGCGGGCGATAACGCCGGACGGCGGGGCCGGGCCGCCGCTGTGCTATACTTTTTTTGAATACCGGTAGAAAAAATCCATATTTTTCAAACCCTATCGTGCTCCTTTATACTGTTTTTGTCCAAAAACAGTATAAAGGAGCACGATTGATCATGAAACGACTGGAGGGAAAGGTGGCCATCGTCACCGGCGCCAACTCCGGCATCGGCAAGGCCACCGCGGAGCTTTTTGCCCGGGAGGGCGCTGATCTGGTTCTGGCCGCCCGCAGGCTGGACAAGCTCCAGGAGGTGGAGGCCTATGCCGCGTCCCAGGGGGTGCGCGCCATCTCCGTGGCCACCGACGTCAGCAAGCCGGAGGACTGCCACAGGCTGGTGGAGGCCGCCGTGGAGGCCTTTGGCCGCATCGACGTGCTGGTCAACAACGCCGGCATCGACGACAAGAACAAGTCCATCACCAACTGTGATCTGGAGCTGTGGAACAAGGTCATCTCCACCGATCAGGACTCCGTTTACTACATGATGAAGGAGACGCTGCCCTATATGGAGAAGGCCGGCAAGGGCTCCATTGTGAACATCTCCTCCATCGGCGCCACCCGCTCCAACGCCGGCATCTCCTATACCGCCGCCAAGATGGCCGTCATCGGCATGACCAAGAACGTGGCCATCCAGGTCGCCGGCACCGGCATCCGCTGCAACGCCGTCTGCCCCGGCCCCACCGAGACCCCCATCTTCTCCCCCGAGAACGCCGCCAGCTTTGACAAGGACTTCGCCCGGGTGTGCGCCCGCCACTTTGACGGCTCCCTGCCCCGCACCCAGCCCGAGGATCAGGCCAACGCCATCCTCTTCTTCGCCAGCGACGAGTCCAAGGCCATCAACGGCGAGACCCTGGTGGTGGACTATGGCGGAACCATCTGACCCGCAGCTTACCGGAAAAAAGTCCCCTCCGGGGCCTGGTTTCAGGCCCCGGAGGGGACTTTTTCCTGCTCTTTTCTTTTACGCAGAGCAAAAGCCGGCCCAATTAGTTCAAGTGTCATACTATATATTATAATAAGGTGTCCGGCGGGATCTGCCGTCAGCTCCGCTCCCCTTCTTTCGGCAGGGGAAACTGCTTTACAGCGAAGTCCATGCCCAGGGAGCACAGGGCGGCCAGGACAATGCCGATGACCAGGGTGGCGGCCAGCCCCACTGTGTTGCCGTTGTTCTGGGAGAAGGTGAGGCACACGCCGGCGAAGATGAAGGGCATGTGGCGGAAGGGGGTTCTGGCCAGCACGTGGATGTGGAGCACCATGGTGACGGCGGTACCCAGGGTGATGGACACAAAGCTGGCGGCGGCCAGTCCCAGGCCCAGGTTCTGGAACAGATCCATCAGCAGGAAGTCCACCTTGCCCCAGACGCAGCCGGCCAGGGCGCTCAGGCACATGGCGGGCACATCCCGCACGTGCCCGCCCATGCCGAAGAAGATGGCCAGGCAGACAAACATCACCCAGGGCACGCCGAAGGCGGTAAAGCCGTAGAGAAAATAAAACACCGCGGAGAGAAGAGAAGTCCAGACAGAGAAGAGAAAAACAGCATTCCGACTCATCAGTTTACATTCCTTTCGTGACGTGAATGAGTCGATTATAGCGAACCGGCCTGGAAAAGGCAAGCCTCCGGCGGCCCGGAGACGACGCACCCCCCGCCCTAGCTATGCTAGGGCGGGGGGTGAAATTTTTTTGGCGCGGCTCAGGCGCGGGTTGCAGCGGCGTACTCGGCATTGATCCGGGTGAAGTAGTCCCGGACGAAGGCGCGGAAGCGCTGTCCGTGCTCATTGAGGGGGCGGCGCTTGTTATAGGCGATGCCCCAGTATGCCTCGGGCGCGCCGTCGGCATACTCCCGGCAGACCACGTTCTGGTGGCCGCCCTGGAGATAGAGCTCTTCATACTTCACCGCCGGGACGATGGAGACGCACTGGTTGGACTCCACCAGGGAGAGCAGCAGGTTCAGGTGGCGCACATCGTAGTCAATGGCCGGCGTCACGCCGAACTTGGCGCTCTCCGCGGCGCAGAAGGTCTCCTTGTTGACCCGGGAGCCGTCGATGGCCAGGCGGCAGCCGGCCAGCTGGTGCCGGGTGATGGACGCCTCCCCGGCCAGGGGGTGATCCCGGCTCATCAGCAGCACGAAGTGGCAGTTGTACACCCGCTCGAAGACAATCTCATCCGAGGGAGGCGGCAGCACCGCCAGGGCCAGATCCACCTCCCCCCGCTCCAGCAGGAAGGTGAGGGCGGGGAGATCCAGCCGCTTCTGGATCAGGTTGATATCCGGATTGTCCAGCACGAAGTGCTCCAGCAGGTCGGTATCGTCCGTCATGCAGGCGAGGGACAGCGGGGCGGACTTTCCGGCGTGCTGATCCCGCACCGCCCGCACGCCGGCGTCCAGGGTGTTTACCGCGCGCTTGACGCTTTCCAGCAGCAGCTCACCATTCTGGTTCAGCACGATTTTGCCCCTCCGGCGGTCAAAGAGGGGCACGCCGACCTCTTCCTCCAGGCGGGAAATACTGGTGCTCAGATTGGGCTGAGAGACAAAGAGCGCCTGCGCGGCTTTGGACATATTGCCCAGTTCCGCCACGGCCATGAAATAACGAAGCTGTGAAAGTTCCATGCCAACTTCCCCCCGGGTAAGTATAAAAGTTGCTTATACCGCTGTAAGCATTATATATTTTTCTAATAACTTTGTAAAGGTTATACTAAGACCGCTTCGAGACATACCGGCCGGAACGTCAGGCAGAACGCGGGAGGGAGAGAGAAACGACAAGCATACCCGCTTCAACCGATTTGGGGGCGGAGCTGCCGCCCCACTCAGGAGGAATGTAAAGTTATGGAACAGACGAAACGAGGCTTTGGAGCCTGGGGTTGGTTTCTGCTGATCTTCGGCTTCCTGATCTTCTTCAGCAACGGCGGCTTCTTTGCCGACGGCACCAACGTCATTGCCCCCGCCGTGGCGGAGCGGCTGGGCGTGGACCGCACCATCATCCTGAACATGAATACCGTGGCCGGCATTGTCGGCGTGATCATCGCCATCATCGCCGGCCAGCTCAACCAGCGCATCGGCCCGGCTAAGGTGGCCGCCGGCTGCCTGATCCTGGCGGGCCTGGGCCACATCGCCACCGGCAACGCGGTGAGCGTGCCCATGTACTTAATCGCCATGTGCTGTGTGGGCGGCGGCCTGAGCGCCGGCTCCTTCGTGGGCATCGGCACCCTGGTTGCCATGTGGTTCCCCCGCAAGCAGGGCCAGGCCATGAGCGTGGTGGCCATGGGCTCCAACTTCGGCACCATGGTGTTCGTCCCCCTGCTCACCGTGCTGGTGGGCAGCCTGGGCATCGCCGTCAGCTCCGTGATCTGCGGCGTTGTGGCCGCGGTGGTGGGCGTGATCGGCGCGGTGATGCTGCGCAACACCCCCCAGGAGCGGGGCCTCTATCCCGATAATGTCACCGAGGCCGAGTTCAAGGCCAATTACGCCGCCGCCGCCCCGGAGGAGGATCCCCACGGTTGGACCGTCGGCAAGCTGCTGTGCACCAAGGAGACCTGGCTGTGCGTGCTGTCCACCGGCTTCCTGATGCTGGTTCAGATGGGCATCATGACCCAGCTGGTGGCCCGCAACATGGAGGTCGGCATGAACCAGGCCCTGGCCACCGGCGTCATGAGCGCCATCGCCGTCATCGGCGTCATCGGCTCCGTGATCATCGGCCGCATCGTGTTCAAGCTGGGCATCAAGAAGGCCGGCGTCATGACCGCCGTGCTGTACGTGGTGGCTCTGCTGTGCAACATCAGCGGCATCATGCCCCTGGTGTGGATCTCCCTGGTGATCATCGGCTTCCTGGGCGCCGCCGCCCCCCACCTGATGAACTCCATCCCCGGCTCCGTGTTTGGCCGCGTGGGCTACGCCAAGGTCAACAGCGTGGTCTTCCCGATCACCAACATCATCTTTATGTGCAACTTCGCCGTCAACGGCATCGTGCAGGGCCTGTTCCACAGCATCAGCGCGGTCTATATCGTGTTCGCCGTGCTGGCCCTCATCTCCCTGTTCCTGATTCTGGCTATCCAGGATCACAAGTACGACCAGGACTACATGGCCGCTCACAAAAACTGAGCTTGTGGGCAGTTATTGTAAAAAAGATTAGAAGGAGGCAACATCATGAGCAAGAAGTCTGTCGTGGCGCTGGCTCATAGCAAGGACGTGCAGGAGAACGTCACCCGCGTCTTTGACATGCTGGGCGGCGTCACCAACCTGATCGAGCCCAACTCCACCGTGGTGCTCAAGCCCAACGCGGGCCACGCCGCTCCCCCGGAGTTTGCCGTGTGCACCCATCCCGAGACCGTCCGCGCCGTCATCCGCGAGGTGCGCAAGGCCAATCCCAAGCGCATCGTCATCGCCGAGTCCGCCGCCGTGGGCTGCGACACCATGGAGTGCTATGAGGCCTGCGGCATCGCCAAGATGGCCGCGGAGGAGGGCGTGGAGCTCTACGACATCAAGCGGGAGAAGGATCTGGTCAACGTGGCCGTGCGCGGCTACCGCTCCAACATCTCCCACGTGAAGCTGCCCAAGCTGCTGCTGGAGGCCGAGCACATCATCAACCTGCCCATCCTGAAGGCCCACGCCAGCATGGTGTTCTCCGGCGCGCTGAAGAACATCAAGGGCGTGGTGCAGGATCAGGTTCACACCACCATGCACCGCCAGAACCTGACCATGGCCATGATGGACGTGTGGAGCGTCTGCAAGCCCGATCTGAACATCATGGACGTGATGAGCGCCGCCAGCGGCTACTCCCCCCACACCCCCACTCCCATTGAGCTGGACTGCGTCATGGGCTCCAAGGATCCCGTGGCCCTGGATCGCATCGCCTGCGAGCTGGTGGGCATTGATCCCGACGGCGTGAGCTACTTCAAGGTGGCCGACGAGGTGGGCCTGGGCACCACCGACCAGGAGAACATCGAAGTGGTGGGCGACAAGATCGAGGACTGCTACAAGAAGATGTGGGTTCCCTACCTGGAGGACATCCGCAACCGCTGGCCCGAGTACGACGTCCACTGCGAGGGTGCCTGCTCCAGCTGCCAGGCCCTGCTGACCCTGAACATGGAGACCCTGAAGGCCATCGGCATCTACGACGAGAACAAGGGCATGACCGTTGTGGCCGGCTGCGACAACAAGCTGGATCCCAGCATCCCCGACAAGCAGATCATCCTCCACGGCAACTGCACCCGCCGGCACCTGAAGGAGCACCCCGACGCCTACTTCCTGCCCGGCTGCCCGCCCGGAGAGGGCTCCCTGTACATGACCGTCGTCCGCAAGGAGGCCGTCACCGGCCAGCCCGAGCTGATGCCCTGGATCCGCCAGCGGATGGAGGACGACGCCCCCGCCTGGCGCGGCTATGTGGAGAAGGAGGCTGCCAAGTTCTATGGAACAGACAAACCCTAATCAGGGCTATGTGTTCCTGGACAACGCCCCGGAGCTGATGAAGCTGCTGGAGGACATCTTCACCGATGAGTTCATGCAGCAGCACACCCGCTTTGACAACTTTGAGGGCTTCCAGTTTTCCAGCGCGGTCATCCTCAACTGGAAGGCGGACACCCTGATCTACGCGCCCCCGCTGCTGGACGCCTTCGTCAAGGAGAGCACCCAGTTCGGCGACTGGGACGAGATGGTGCGCACCGCCACCCAGCTGCGCTACTGCAGCTGACCGTCCACGGCTTCACCACCGCCTCCGACACACCGGAGATACCCTTTCCCTGGAGCCGCCAGACCGGATTTCACCGCCTGGCGGTTCCCCATATCCCGACTGCGGCGGGCATACCGCTCCGCCGGGACCTGTTGAATCTCAGACAAAGGAGATCAGAGCCATGAAAGTTACAGATATCAGGCGCGTCGCCTGTGTGGGCGGCGGCGTCATCGGTTCCAGCTGGGCCATCCAGTTCGCCATGCGCGGCCTGGACGTCACCCTGTACGACATCAACGACGAGCAGCTGAAAAAGAGCGAGGGCCAGATGCACAAGAGCCTGGACGCCCTGGAGAACTTCAACGCCATCACTCCGGAGCGCCGGGCGGAGATCGTGGCCCGCATCCGCCTGACCACCTCCATGGAGGAGGCGGTGAAGGACGCCCAGTTCATCCAGGAGAGCGGCCCCGAGCGCCTGGAGATCAAGCAGTCCATCCTGGCCCAGGCCGAGCAGTCAGCCTCCCCCGAGGCCGTTTACGCCTCCAGCACCTCCGGCCTGCTCATCTCCGACATCGCCGCCAAGGCCGCCCATCCCGAGCGCTGCGTGGGCGCCCACCCCTACAATCCCCCCCACCTCATCCCCCTGGTGGAGCTGACCTCCGGCGACAAGACCGACCCTGAGCTGCTCCAGCTGGCCTATGACTTCTACCAGTCCATCGGCAAGGAGGCCGTCCTCCTGCGCCGCGAGTGCCCCGGCTTCATCGCCAACCGCCTCCAGCTGGCCCTCTACCGGGAGGTGCAGGATCTGGTCATGCGGGGCGTGTGCTCCGTGGAGGACGCGGACAAGGCCCTGGTGTACGGCCCCGGCCTGCGCTGGGCCATCTTCGGCCACAACATGATCATGCAGCTGGGCAACCCCGGCGGCCTCACCGGCATGGTGAACATGCTGGGCAACTCCGGCGACCGCTGGCTGGCCGACATGGCCTCCTGGACGCACCAGCCCGACAACTGGGCCGAGGTGGCCCAGCCCGGCGTGGATCAGGAGATGAAGAACTTCCCCGATTATATCGGCCACACCAACGAGGCGTGCGCCGCCTACCGGGATCAGATGCTCATTGAGCTGCTCAAGCTCCACCGCAAGCTGTGAGCCCCTGCCCGCCCGAAGAAAATCTGAGCGAAGGAGAACGATATGGAACTGAGTAAGGTACGCAGCAGAGAAGAGATTATCGCCCAGTTTAAGGACGGGCAGACCATCGCCATCGGCGGACAGACCAACCAGTACATGCCCGACCGGCTCATCGACTGCCTGCTGGAGAGCGGCGCCAAGCACCTGACCGTCTACTCCATCGACTCCAGCGATCCCGGCCACGGGGTGAGCCTGCTGCTCGAAAACGGCCGGGTGGACGCGATGATCACCACCCACGTGGGCACCAACCCCCTGACCAACCAGCGCATCCAGTCCGGCCTGCTGAAGGCCGAGTTCAACCCCATGGGCACCTTTATCGAGCGCATCCGCTGCGGCGGCGCCGGCCTGGGCGGCGTACTCACCAAGACCGGCCTGGGCACCGTGGTGGAGGAGGGCAAGCAGGTGATTACCGTCAACGGTGAGCGCTACCTGCTGGAAACCGCCCTACACGCCGACGTGGCCCTCACCCGCTGCCGCCGGGCCGATCCCATCGGCAACCTGACCTATTCCGGCAGCAGCGGACACGCCTCCCATCCGGTGGTCGCCACCTGCGGCACCCTGTCCATCGTGGAGTGCGACCACTTCTGCGACCTGGGCGAGATCGGCCCGGACGAGGTCAAGGTGCCCGGCATGTTCGTGGACATGATTCTGGCGTAAGGAGGGGAGAGCCATGATGAACAACAGAGATTTTATCGCAAAGCGGGCCGCCGCCTACTTCAAGCCCGGCGACGTGGTCAATCTGGGCATCGGCATCCCCAGCCTGTGCGGCAGCTACGCCGTGTCCGGAGTCCTGTTCCAGAGCGAGAACGGCTTCATCGGCATCGGCCCCAAGGCCGAGGGCCTGATGGTGAACGAGCGGTACGCCAACGCCGGCGGGGTCAACTTCGTCCCCGTGCCGGGCAGCAGCGCCTTTGACGTGGCCGCCTCCTTCTGCGTGATCCGCTCCGGCCGCCTGGCGGCCACCGTGCTGGGCGGTCTGCAGGTGTCCGCCGACGGCGATCTGGCCAACTGGGCCACCCCCGGCCGGGCCTTCGGCATGGGGGGCGCCATGGATCTGTGCAACGGGGCCAAGAACGTGATTGTGGCCATGGAACTGGTGGCCAAGGACGGCTCTCCCAAGATCGTCAAAGAGTGCACCCTGCCCCTCACCGCCGTGCGGTGCGTCAACCACATTGTCACCGACCGCTGCGTCATTGACGTCACCGGCGAGGGCCTGGTGCTCTCCGAGATCCGGAAGGGCCATACCGTGGAGGAGATCCAGGCCGCTGTGGAGCCCCAACTGATCATCTCACCCGAGCTGAAGGAAATGGAGGAAGATTGATATGGCAAAACCGTTAAGCAAGACGGTGGTGGTGGCCTACGGCCGCTCCGCCGTGGCCAAGTCCGGCAAAAAGGGCGCCCTGCGCAACATGCACCCCATCGACATGGGCGGCCTGGTTCTCAAGGGCGTGATGGAGAAGATCCCTCAGCTGGATCCCGCCCTGGTGGAGGACGTGATCCTGGGTTGTGCCATCCCCGAGGCCAAGCAGGGCCTCAACCCCGCCCGGCTGGTGGCCGCCCGGGCCGGCCTGCCCTACACCGCCTGCGGCCTCACCGTAGACCGCTTCTGCTCCTCCTCCCTCCAGGCCGTGGCCCTGGCCGCCTGGCAGATCGAGGCGGGCCAGGCCGACTGCATCGTGGCCGGCGGCATCGAGTCCATGACCGCCCTGCCCATGACCCTGGATCGCAGCGGCGACCGGGATCCCTGGCTGGTGGAGCACGACCCCGCCCAGTACATCTCCAACGGTGAGACCGCCGAGAACGTGGCGGAGAAGTACAACGTCACCCGGGAGGAGATGGATCGCCTGGCCCTGGAGAGCCACCAGAAGGCGGCCCGCGCCCAGGACGCCGGCTGGTTCGACGAGCAGATCATCCCCCTGCCCGGCGTGGACGCGGACGGCAACGAGATCGTCTTTGACAAGGATCAGGGCATCCGCCGGGACACCACTCTGGAGAAGATGGCGTCCATGAAGCCCTGCTTCAAGGAGAACGGCCGGGTCACCGCCGCCACCTCCTCCCAGACCAGTGACGGCGCCGCCTTCCTGGTGCTGATGAGCCGGGACAAGGCCAACAAGCTGGGCATCAAGCCTCTGGCCTCCTTCCTGGGCTTCTGCGTGGGCGGCCTGGATCCCGCCTACATGGGCCTGGGCCCCATCTACGCCGTGCCCAAGGTGATGGCGTACACCGGCCTCACCGTGGACGACATGGATGTCATTGAGCTCAACGAGGCCTTTGCCGCCCAGGTCAGCCCCTGCATCAAGGAGCTGGGCCTTAACCCCGCCAAGGTCAACCCCAACGGCGGCGCCATGGCTCTGGGCCACCCCCTGGGCGCCACCGGCGCGGTGCTGAGCTGCAAGGCCATCTCCGAACTGCGCCGCACCGGCGGCAAGTACGCCCTGGTGACCATGTGCATCGCCGGCGGCATGGGCGCGGCCGGCATCTTCAAGGCCGAGTAATTTCAAAAACATCCCAGGCCGCCTGGGACGGATATACAACACAATCAAAACAAAACATTGGAGGAGATCAACATGGGTAAGCCCTTAGCCGATTACGTCAAACTGCCCCAGCTGGACGAGTACAAGGAGTGGTTCAAGGATTTCGCCGATCTGTACCGGGAGGACGGCATCCTGCAGGTCACCTGGAAGACCCTGGACGGCCCCATGCACCACAGCGGCATGTCCCACCGGGCCATCAGCCAGCTGGTGCGCATCCTGTCCATGGACTGGAAGAACGAGATCATCATCTTCACCCACATCGGCGACAGCTGGATGACCGAGTCCGACCCCAACGGCTGGGAGACCTACTCCGAGCTGCCCACCCAGCGGTTCCAGCACCAGTATTTCGACGACACCAACCTGATCAAGAACATGATCTTTGATCTGGACGTGCCCACCATCGGCGTGCTCCCCGGCCCCGGCTTCCACTGGGATTCCGCCATGCTCAGCGACATCACCATCTGCTCCGACGACACCTGGATCGAGGTGCCCCACGCCCACGGCGGCCTGGTGCCCGGCGACGGCATGGGCCTGATGGCCCAGCACTTCTTCGGCACCAAGCGGGGCAACTACTACATGATGACCGCCCGCCAGTGGACTGCCCAGCAGATGCTGGACTGGGGCATGGTCAGCGAGGTGGTGCCCAAGGATCAGGTCATGGCCCGCGCCTGGGAGATCGCCCGGATGCTCAAGACCATGCCCTATGAAAACCGCACCATCATGTCCAACCTGGCCAAGCGGCCCCTGAAGAAGCTGCTGGTGGAGGATCTGAAGCTGCACACCGTCAGCGAGCAGTACGGCTCCCTGCTCCGCATCGCCGCCGGCGACATGGGCGACCGCAACGCCGCCCAGCAGGACGAGAAGTACATCAGCCAGACCAACGACTGGCGCTACTGCCACGACTGGATGCAGCAGCCCCCCACCCGGGAGAGCTGGGCCGGCTTCCGCACCAAGCCCATCGAGTGGTTCAAGGAGGTCGAGGCCGGCCGCGAGGTCAACCCCTTCGACCCCAAGCGGCCCGTGAAGCCCTATCGTCCCGAGCCCGCCGACGGCAGCAGCAAGTAAGCTTCTCCACACACGGACGAGTATTGAGGAGGAAAATACCATGGGAAAGCCTATGGCTGATTACGTCAAGCTGCCCGAGTTTGACGAGTATAAAGAGTGGTTCAAGGACTTCGCCGACCTGAAGCGTGAGGACGGCATCGTGCAGGTCACCTGGAAGACCAACGACGGCCCCATGCACCACAGCGGCATGTCCCACCGGGCCATGAGCCAGCTCACCCGCTGGCTGAGCCTGGACTTCAAAAACGAGATCATCATCTACACCCACATCGGCGACAACTGGATGATCGAGTCCGACGCCAACGGCTGGGAGACCTACTCCCAGCTGCCCACCCAGCGGTTCCAGCACCAGTACTTCGACGACACCAACCTGATCAAGAACATGATCTTTGATCTGGACGTGCCCACCATCGGCGCCATCCCCGGCCCCGGCTTCCACTGGGATTCTGCCATGCTGTGCGACATCACCCTGTGCTCCGAGGACACCAAGATGGAGGTGCCCCACGCCCAGGGCGGCCTGGTGCCCGGCGACGGCATGGGCCTGATGTGCCAGCACTACTTCGGCACCAAGCGGGGCAACTACTACATGATGACCTCCCGCCAGTTCACCGCCCAGCAGATGCTGGACTGGGGCATGGTCAACGAGGTGCTGCCCAAGGGCAAGGTGGTGGAGCGCGCCTGGGAGATCGCCCGGATGCTCAAGACCATGCCCTACGAGAACCGCACCATCATGTCCAACCTGGCCAAGCGGCCCCTGAAGAAGCTGCTGGTAGAGGATCTGAAGCTGCACACCGTCAGCGAGCAGTACGGCTCCCTGCTCCGCGTCGCCGCCGGCGATCTGGGCGACGAGAACTCCGCCCAGCAGGACGAGAAGTACATCAGCCGCGTGGGCGACTGGCGCTACGCCACCCACGACATGGAGGAGCCCCAGACCGCCGAGTCCTGGCGCACCATGCCCCAGAAGGCCGCCGAGTGGTGGAAGAAGGTAAACGCGGGTGAGATCGAGAACCCCTTTACCTTTGAGCACAGCAACGAGCCGGAAGGCTACGAATTTTAATTCTGTTCTGCGGAAGAAGGGGCGGTCACTGCGTCCCTTCTTCCCGCGCATATTATAATAAGGAGTGGAACCGCTATGGCAAAGACCATCATCACCGCCGCGCTCACCGGCGCGGTGACCCCCGCTGGCTACAAGATCCCTGAGACCCCCCAGCAGATCGCCGACGAGGCCTATGACGCCTGGAAGACCGGCGCCGCCATCGTCCACCTGCACATGCGCGCCGACGACGGCCTGGGCGCCATGGACAAGGAGAAGTTCCGGGAGACCATCCGCCTCATTCGCAGCCACAAGGACTGCGACGTGGTCATCAACTGCACCTCCTCCGGCGCCTCCCCCCAGCACCCCGCCACCGACGACGAGCGCATGGCCCACCACAGGGAGCTGCCCGGCATCGAGATGGGCTCCTACGACGCTGGCTCCTTCAACTGGATGCCCGGCGGCGTGTTCATCAACTCCCCCCAGTTCCTCCAGAAGCTGGGCGACCTCTACATGGAGAAGGGCATCAAGCCGGAGCTGGAGATCTTTGACGCCGGCATGCTGGGCGTGGCCAACTACTTTGTGAAGAAGGGCCACCTGTCCACCCCCTGCCACTTCCAGTTCTGCCTGGGCGTGCTGGGCGGCATGCCTGCCACCGTGGAGAACCTGCTCTACCTGACCCAGCACATCCCCGCCGGCTCCACCTGGTCTGCCTTCGGCGTGGGCAAGGGCCACCTGCCCATCATGTTCGCGGCCCTGGCTCTGGGCGGCCACATCCGCGTGGGCATGGAGGACAACGTGGTGTTCGAGGTGAAGGAGAACGGCGAGAAGGTCATGGCCACCAACCACATGCTGGTGGAGCGGGCCGTGTCCGCCGTCAAGGCCTTCGGCAACACCCCCGCCACCCCCGCCGAGGCCCGCCAGATGCTGGGCATCCCCGCCTTCGACGGTGACAAGGTAAGAGCCGCGCTGGGGATTGTGTAATTCCCCGGAGGGCCTTCCCCCTCAGCTTTCCTTTTAGGCAAAAAGACAGTGCTTCGCTGAAACAGGGTCCTGTTCCGGCGAAACACTGTCTTTTTCTTGAGGCGGGACGGCCCCGGCATCCCCGCCAGGCGGACAGGAAAAGCGGGCCGGACATCCGACGATGTCCGGCCCGTTCTCTGCTGATGTGCAGTTGTCCGTGCGGCTCAGTTCCCCTCGAAGAAGGCCCGGGGATTGTCCACCAGCAGGGCGTCCACCGCGGCCTGATCCAGGCCCTTCTCCCTGAGGGCGGGCAGGACGCGCCGGTGGATGAAGGTGTAGTCCTCCTCCAGGTTCATCCAGTCGGAGCCCTTGGTGGTCTCCCAGCTGTCCCAGAAGGCCAGGTAGGCGGCCCAGTCGTGGCTGAGCAGCAGCCGGTGGCCCCAGCCCGCCTTGCACAGGGCGGCGATGGTGTCCACCCGGGGCTCCAGAGCCAGATCCTTGTCGCAGAAGCCGAAGCGATCCATGCCCAGCCAGCAGCCCCGCTCCAGCATGGCGGTGAGGTACTCCAGATCGGTGGAATCGCCGCTGTGGCCCAGGATCACCTTGGAGGCGGGCACGCCGCAGCCGGCCAGCAGATCCAGGATCTCCCCGCCGTTTTTGATGGCCGGGTCGTGGTGGCAGAACAGGGGCAGGCCGGTCTCCTTCGCCACCCGGCCGGTGGCGTGGAGCACCTTGCGCAGCAGCGGGGTGAGTCCCGCCCGGGCCACGCCGGCCTTGAGAATGCCCGGCCTGCTGTCGGTGCCGGCGATGCCGTCCACGCAGTCCCCCATCAGCAGGTCGTAGATCTGCTCCTCGTCCCGCATGCCCAGCCAGGGCTCCTCCTGATAGTAGAAGCCGGTGGAGGCGATGAAGTTCAGGCCGGTGCGCCGGGACACCTCCCGGATCAGGTGGATATCCCGCCCCAGGTTGATGGGGGTGCCGTCCACCACGGTGCGCACACCCAGGGCCTTGGCCTTGTTCAGCTGGCCCTCCGCCATGGCCGCCACCTGGTCAAAGTCGAAGAACTTCCCGCCGAAGTTCATCCGCATAGACCAGTCCGCGCAGGTCAGATGCTCGTGTATCAGGGTCTGCCCCAGCTCCGCCGGGTCGATGGGGCCGAAAATTCCTTGGATCGCCATTGCACTTCCCCCTTAAATGGTCAGTCCGGCGCAGACGCGCCGTTTTTCCCATTATAGCATGCTTTCCCCGCCGCCGCTTATATGTCCTTTTTATAGGGGTATTGCACTGGCAGATACAGCCCCCTCCGGCCGCGCAGACCGGAAGCCGGCCCTACAGCAGAAACCGGTTCTTCCCCTGGGCCTTGGCCCGGTAGGCCCGCCTGTCCGCCGCCATGCACAGCGTCCGGTAGTCCCATCCGTCCTCCGGCGCCAGCGCCACGCCGATGCTGCACGAGATGGGCAGCGACCCGTTTTCCGGCAGGGAGAGGCGGCTTACCGCCTCGCAGATGCGCCTGGCGCAGTCCGCCGCCTGCTCCCGCCCCCGGATGCGCCGCAGGAACACCACAAATTCATCGCCGCCCACCCGGCCCTGGAGCGCCCCCTCGCCGCTCTGCATCTGCAGAACCCGGCTCACCTTCCGCAGCAGCCGATCCCCCTCCTGGTGACCCATGGAATCGTTGATCTGCTTGAAGTTGTCCAGATCCAGGAACAGGAGGGCGGACGGCGCCGCATCCTCCTCCAGGATCCTGGAGATGCGCCGGCCGATCCCGCCGTAGTTATACAGGCCGGTCAGCGGGTCGGTCTCCGCCAGGCGCCGGGCCTCCCGAAGCTCCTTCTGACGGGCCCGCTCCTCCAGATAAATTCCCGTCACATCGCTGCGGGAGAACAGGATGAGCTGGGCCCGGCGGTCATAGTACTGGTATCGCAGCTGCTTGCGGGTATAGCCCCGCACCGGATCCTCCACCCCGAAGTAGATGTTGTGCACCCCGTGGCGCTCCAGCTGCTCCAGCACCCGGGCCGTGCGCATCTCCCGGATCACCATTTCGCGATCCTCCGGCACCACGAAATCCCTGGTATAGTCCACCACCAGGGCCTCATAATCGTCGCAGATCTCCGGCGGCAGAGGCGTGTCCGACTCGCTGCCGCTGAACATGACGTAGCTGTTGTTCCTGGCATCCAGGCAGATAAAGAAATCACATGTATTGTAGACGTACAGATCAATGATCCTCTGGCGCAGGTGCTCCTCATTGGTCTGCCGCACAAACACGAAGCAGCGGAACCGGCCGTCCTTCTGCACCCTGTTCCGCGTAACAACGGTCACCCAGTTGGTTCGCCCTCCCCGGACATAGTCCAGGTTGAGGGAGATCCCCTTCTCTCCCCTGCGGCAGGACTCCAGCAGGGCCCGGGCGGACAGGCGCCGCATCGTCTTCTCCCGTGCCGGCTCCGCCAGAAAGGCCCCGTACCGCTCCAGGTGCGCCGTCCAGGACAGCGTCTTCCCCATGTGCTCCGGGTTGTCCACGCTCTGGAGCACCAGCACCTGATCCGCCTCCGGCTCCACGCGCAGAATGGCGAAATACCGCTCCTCCAGCGCCTCCGCCAGCTCCTGATATGCCGCCATTCCTCCGGCTCTGCCCTCAAACGCTTCCGACATAGTAAGCCCCCCATTGACAGAATGTTTATTATGTCGCAAAGTGTGCGTACAACCGCGCCCCACCTCCATTTGGGGCGCATCTGATTTTGAAATTATTATACCATAGAGCGCCCCTGTTCTCAACTAAAAATACTCCCGGGGCTGAACCGCCCCCTCTCCTGCGGTTTGTCGGGCCGCCGTATTTACATCCCCGCCGTTCTTTAGTACAATAGGGGAAACCCCGCACTGTACGGAAAGGAGTCCGCCTATGGAGCTTCTGCAGAGTCTTTTGGATACCTCCTCCCACGCCATCTTTACCCTGGATCGGGAGGGGATCATCACCCACATCAACCAGCAGGCCAAAAACCGCTTTGGCCTGTATAACCACAGCCAGCACTCCCACCCCGCCGGCCGGCTGGAGCCGGGGGATCTGGTTCTGGTGGCGGACACCGAAATCGGCGCCGACGACGGGGAGCTGCGGCCGGAGGATCTGGAGCGCATCGGCATCCGGGAGCCCAGGCTGCGCACCGGAGACCGGCTGGTGGCCGTGGGGGCCTTCGACGACCCCGGGCAGCGGCCGGTCTACAAGTTCCTCCCCGGCCAGGACGCGGAGAGCCTCCAGCTGGAGACCGTCTGGGACGGGATTCCCCTCCGGCTCTCCATCGAGCCCCACACCGTGTCCGTCCAGGTGAGGGACACCACCTATTCCATCGACTACTTTCAGTGCATCGGCCAGCTGGTGGCGCTGGAGCGCGGCACCGGCCAGGTGAAGTTCTGGGAGGAGAAGGGCTATTCCGCCCGGAAGGAGGGCGCGGGCAGCCTGCTCCGGGGCGGGGCCTACATTGAAAAGCGCCCCGGCCTGGAGATGAAGGTGGTGGGCTACCACTTCCGGGAGTTCTTCGAGGGGGAGCGGTTTGAGCGCCATCTGGCCCGGATTTTCAGCGGCCAGGTGCCCCGGTATGAGGACGCCGAGTACGAGATCAACGGCTACGAGCTGGTGGCCTCCCTCCTCCCCGTCCCCGGGGCGGACGGCCTGCCCGACGAGGTGATCGTCAAGTTCCGCAGCATCGAGGACATCCACACCACCATCCTGGAGCGCAACAACGCCATCAAGTCCGCCGAGCGCACCTACCGGGAGAGCGCCCGCAGCGAGGCGCCCCAGGAGGCCCCCTTTGCCGAGCTCTTCGGCTTCGGCACCACCGCGGCTGCGGTGCGCCACCTGGCCTACAAGCTGTCCCAGCTGGACTGCAATATCCTGATCACCGGTGAGAGCGGCACCGGAAAGTCCTTCCTGGCCCAGACCATCGCCCGGGCCCAGCCCCGGAAGGGCCCCTACGTGCCGGTGGACTGCTCCACCCTCTCCCCCACCCTTTTTGAGAGCGAGATGTTCGGCTATGTGGGGGGCGCCTTCACCGGGGCCAACCCCCGGGGCAAGGCCGGCTTCTTTGAGGCCGCCGACGGCGGCACCATCTTTCTGGACGAGATCGGCGAGATCCCCCTTCATATCCAGGCCAAGCTGCTCAATGTGATCCAGAACAAGGTGGTGGTGCGGGTGGGCTCCACCCGCACCATCCCGGTGGATGTGCGCATCCTGGCCGCCACAAACCGGGATCTGAAGGCAGAGGTGGCCGCCGGCCGGTTCCGGCAGGATCTCTATTACCGGCTCAGCGCCTTCTCCGTGGAGCTGCCGCCCCTGCGCAGCTGCCCGGAGGACATCTGCTTCCTCATCGACCGGCTGATGGAGAAGATCCCCCAGAAGTACGGCGTGCCCCCCAAGAGCCTGTCCGGCGAGGCCTTCGACAAGCTGCTCTCCTACAACTGGCCCGGCAACATCCGGGAGCTGGAGAACGTACTGGAGCGGGCCGTGGCCCTCTCTGAGTCGGAGCTCATCTATGCCGAGCACATCTGCGTGGAGAGCCAGCCCGTCCAGCTCACCCTGCGGGAGCGGCTGAAGCAGGAGGAGAAGCGGATCCTCCGCCAGACCCTGGCCCAGTGCGGCGGCAGCCGGAGCCAGGCCATGAAGCTGCTGGGCCTGTCCAAAACCGTGTTCTACGGCAAGCTGAAGGAGTACCAGATCTCCTAGGGCTTGTCCGGTTTCCCGGAAAGGGAGTTCGGAAATCCGAACTCCCTTTCCGTTTTTTTCTCCGGTTCCGGGCCCTCCGCCCCCGTTCTCCCGGTCTTTTTTGGAAGAGTTATGAAATTTGGGGCATGCTATTTGTGCCATTCGGCGAAAATACGCCGCCGCCCGGGTGTGGCACCGTTCTTGCTTTTTATCCTGGCAAAACCAGTCGAACAGGAGGGTTCCTGCCATGCAGTTTTGGAAAATGAACGGCGCGGGGAATGATTTCATCATCCTCAACAATATGGTGGAGGGGCTTCCCGCCGAGTCCTTCCCCGCCCTGGCCCGGCGGCTGTGCGACCGCCGCATGTCCATCGGCGCCGACGGGCTGATGATCGTGGAGAAGCCCACCACGGACGCCGATTACCGGATGCTGTTTTTCAACTCCGACGGCAGCGTGGGCGAGATGTGCGGCAACGGCGCCCGGTGCATCTGCCGCTACGGCTGCGACAACGGCCTGGCCGGGGAGGTGCAGCGGGTGCAGACCACCGCGGGCCTGGTCACCGGCTGGCGGATGACCAGACGCCAGTACAGGGTTCAGCTCAACAGCCCCACGGTGCTCAGGCTGGACTACCCCGTGGAGGTGGACGGGGTGACCTATCACTGCTCCTATATCGAGCTGGGCAGTCCCGGCCTGCCCCACGCGGTAGTTCCGATTTCCGGACTCCGGCGCTTCCCGGAGCAGGGACTTTTTGAGCTGGGCAGAAAACTGTGCCATCACCCGGCATTTCCCAAGGGCGCCAACGTAAACTTCTATGAGGTGGAGGGCCCGGGGCAGATCTGGGAGCGCACCTATGAGCGGGGCGTGGAGGACTTCACCCACGCCTGCGGCACGGGAACCGGCTCGGTGGTTACGGTGCTCACCCTCCAGGGGAAGTCCGACGGCCGGGACGTGCATGTACAGATGACCGGCGGCGAGCTGGTCATCGACGTGGAGGTGCGGGACGGAGCTGTGGAGAGGCTCCTCCTCACCGGCCCCACCAACGTGGTTGCCAAGGGAGAGGTCACCGACGAGGAGCTCGCCCTTTGAGCAATACGCCGCCGCGGACGGATACGAATCCAGGAGAGGGGGGAGACTGCGCAGCCGGCCCGGCGGCCCGGGAGAGGGATGACACGCCTCTCCGCCCGGTTTGATTCCCGCGCTTGACAAGGGCGCCTTTCGGTACTATACTATGGCCCATAGTTTAGGACGAAGGCGTTCTGTCTCCGGGGGGAGAGTACGCTTTCGTCCTTTTCTTGTATCCTTTGGCAAGGGTTTTGAAGAAAGAGAGGTATTGTTATGGACAAATCTGCTGTGATGAAAAACTACCGGTTCCTGGCTCTCATGCTGGGCTCCATGGTGGCGGGCTGCATCGTGGGCTTTGTGGCCCCCAGCTTCGGCACCCTCATCGCCCCCCTGGGCACCGTGTTCATCAACATGATGTTCTGCGTGGTGGTGCCTCTGGTGTTCGCGTCCATCGCCAACTCCGTGGCCAGCGTGCGCAGCCGCAAGCGGGCCGGCAAGATCATGGGCACTACGGTGATCACCTTCGTGGTCACCGGCGCCATCGCCGCCGTGATCATGTTCGTCATCATGAAAATCTTCCCCCCGGTGCTGGAGCCCTGGCATGACTTCACCAGCGAGGCCATGGGTGAGCACGCCTCCATCGCCGACATGATCGTCAACTTCTTCACCACCGACGACTTTGTGGGCCTGCTCAGCCGCAGCGCCATGCTGCCCCTGATCGTGTTCTCCATCTTCTTCGGCTTCGCCACCAACCTGGTGGGCGGCCCCGACCACATCATCGGCAAGTTCCTCAACGGCCTGACCGAGGTGATGATGTCCTTCGTGCAGATCATCACCTACTATGCCCCCATCGCCTTCTTCGCCATCTTCGCCGACCTGGTGGCCACCTACGGCTCTCAGGTGACCGCCGCCTACGGCCGCGCCCTGATCGTGTACTACCCCCTGTGCTTCATCTACATCTTCACCGCCTTCCCCATCTTCGCCTACATCGGCGGTGGCAAGCACGGCATCAAGACCATGTTCCGGCATATCGCCCGTCCCGCCCTCATGTCCCTGGGCACCTGCTCCTCCACCGCCACCATCCCCACCAACCTGAAGGAGGCGGAGGACACCGGCATCCCCAAGGACGTGGCCGACATGGTCATCCCCATGGGCGCCACCATGCACATGGACGGCTCCTGCTTCTCCTGCGTGCTGAAGATCGCCTTCGTGCTGGGCGCCATGGGCGCTGACATGAGCTGGAGCATGCTGCCCGCCGTGGTGGCCGTGGCGGTGCTGTCCTCCGTGGGCATGTCCGGCGTGCCCGGCGGCGGCTACATCGGCGAGTATATCATCTGCACCATCTTCTTCCCCCAGCAGATCGAGATCGCCTTCCCCATCCTGGTGGCCATCGGCAACCTGGTGGATCCCCCCGCCACCATGATCAACTCCTCCGGCGACTACGTGGTCTCCTACATCGTGGCCCGCATCACCGACGGCAAGGACTGGCTGGACAAGGCCATCGCCGCCAAGAGCGCCAAGGCCGCCAAGTAATTTCCACTCTACCAAGGAAACGGCCGGGGGCGGACAACGCCCCCGGCCGAACTCAGAAAGGACGTGCAGCATGATCTGCGACAACCTCACCGTCTCCCCCAGCGGCCGCCTGCTCTTCGCCGGGCAGGACACCGTGGAGCTGGCCAAGCAGTACGGCACCCCCCTCTACCTGATGGACGAGGATCGGATCCGGCACAACTGCCGGGTGTACACCCAGGCCTTCCGCAAGCACTTCGGCCCCGGCGCCCGCCCCCTGTATGCCAGCAAGGCCAACTCCTTCAAGCGCATCTATGAGATCATGAAGGAGGAGGGCATGGGCATCGACGTGGTGTCCTCCGGCGAGATCTACACCGCCCTCCAGGCGGGCTATGACCTGGGACAGGCCTACTTCCACAGCAACAACAAGACCGACGAGGACATCCGCTACAGCATGGAGCACGGCATCGGATACTTCGTGGCCGACAATGTGGAGGAGATCAAGGCCATCGAGGCCGAGGCCGCCCGCAGGGGCATCCGGCAGAAGGTGCTGCTCCGCCTCACCCCCGGCATCGACCCCCACACCTACGAGGCCATCTCCACCGGCAAGGTGGACTCCAAGTTCGGCAGCGCCATCGAGACCGGCCAGGCCGAGGAGATCACCGTCTACACCCTGGGGCAGCCCCATGTGGAGCTGGTGGGCTTCCACTGCCACGTGGGCTCCCAGGTCTTTGCCGAGGACGTGTTTGAGCGGGCGGCGGTGATCATGCTGGAGTTCATCGCCGATATGGAAAAAAAGCACGGCTTTGTGACCCGGCAGCTGGATCTGGGCGGCGGCTACGGCGTGCGCTACGTGGAGAGCGACCCCTATCTGGATGTGGACACCAAGGTGGGCCAGGTGGCCGCCGCGGCCAAGGGGGCCTGCGAGCGGCTGGGCATCGCCCTGCCGGAGATCCACATGGAGCCCGGCCGCAGCATTGTGGCGGACGCCGGCCTCACCCTCTACACCGTGGGCACGGTGAAGCAGATCCCCGGCTACAAGAACTATGTCTCCATCGACGGCGGCATGCCGGACAACCCCCGCTTCGCCCTGTACAAGGCGGACTACACCTGCCTGCCGGCCAGCCGGATGGACGAGCCCCGCACCTTTGCGTGCTCGGTGGTGGGCCGCTGCTGTGAGAGCGGCGACATCATCCAGGAGCACATCTCCCTGCCCGAGAGCGTGGGCCGGGGGGATATCCTGGCGGTGTGCACCACCGGCGCCTACAACTACTCCATGGCGTCCAACTACAACCGCCTGCCCCGCCCCCCCATCGTCATGCTGCGGGGCGGCAGCGAGTCCTACGTGGCCGTCCGCCGGGAGTCCCTGGAGGATCTGTGCCGCAACGACCTGTAAGCCGGCTGAGACCCGCCGCATCTTCTGCGGCGGGTCTCAGCCTGTCGAAAAGTCTTTTCGACAGGCTGCTGAACTTTTTGAAACTTTTTTGAAGTTTCAAAAAGTTGTTTGATCCAACGCGAAAGGGAACCCTGACGGTTCCCTTTCACACTATCCTTCCCTCCGAATCCTTCAGCAGGATGGTCTATCGACGGCCTCGGACCCGCCGCATCTTCTGCGGCGGGTCTTTTCTTTTTCCCATGGGCATGCTATAATACCCGACACAGACAAGGAGGACTGCCCTATGGAACAGGATCCCATCCGCATGAAGCTGACCCGCCGCACGCCGGAACAGCGCCAGGACGACGAGAAGCGCCGTCTGGCCCCCTTTCTGCGGGCGCTGAAGGCCGTCCACACCGCCACCACGCCGGAGGTCATGGACGTGGAGGATCTGGAGAAGCAGCGCCGGGGGCAGGAGCTGCTGGGCCGCCTGGTGGCCCCCATGGCGGGCATGAGCTGGGAGCCCTTCCAGCTGGAGGGCATGAACTGCGCCTGGGTGCGCCCTCACCGGGGACACGACCGCCGGCGGGCGGTGCTGTACTGCCACGGCGGCGGGTATACCAGCGGCAACCTGGGCTATTCCCGGATTCTGGCCTCCAAGCTGGCCAACGTCACCGGCTGGCAGGTGCTCTCCTTCGAGTACCGGCTGGCCCCAGAGAACCCCTATCCCGCCGCCGTGGAGGACGCCATGAAGGCCTGGGACTATCTGATGTACCAGGGCTACGGTGCCCGGGACGTGGTGGTGGCCGGGGACTCCGCCGGGGGCAACCTGGCCCTGGTGCTCACCCACCTGCTCAAGACCGCCGGGCGGCGGCTCCCCCGGGCCCTGATCCTCCTCTCCCCCTGGACGGACATGACCGCCAGCGGCAAGTCCTACCAGGAGCGGGCCGACATCGACCCGGTGCTCACCCTCAACTATATCCACGCCGTGCGGGACGCCTACGCCCACGGCCGGGACTGGTCAGATCCCTGCCTGTCCCCCCTGTTCGCCGATCTGTCCGGCTTCCCCCCCACCCTGATCCAGGCGGGCACCAATGAGATCCTGCTGTCCGACTCCATCCGCCTGCGGGATCGGCTGGTGCAGGCGGCGGTGCCCTGCCGGCTGGAGGTGTGGACGGAGCTGTGGCACGTGTTCCAGATGTTCCCCATGAAAAAGGCCACCGAGGCCATGGAGAGCATTGGGCGGTTCCTGCTGGAAACCCTGTAAGCCGCTTCAAAAAGTCCGTATCCCTCTTTCGGGGTACGGACTTTTTGGTATCTGACAAAATCCCCAAATTCAGGGCTTGTTTTCCGTAGACTCTCCCCATTGACAGAGCCGCTCCGCAGGATTATACTTTAATCATATTAAATATACTATTTAGTATAAATAATTGAACAAAGTTATATTTTCCTAAGAAAGGAGTCCTTTCCATGAAATCCTATTTTGATCTCACCGGCCAGGTGGCGGTGGTCACCGGCTGCTCCACCGGCCTGGGCGTCCAGATGGCCCACGCTCTGGCCAACCAGGGGTGCAAAATTGTGGCCCTGGCCCGCCGCCAGGAGAAAATCGACGCCGTGGCCAAGGAGCTCCACGACACCTATGGAGTGGAGACCCTGGCCGTCCGCTGCGACATCACCGACACCCAGATGGTGCAGGACGCGGTGAAGGCCGTGATGGATCACTTCGGCCGCATCGACATCCTGATCAACAACGCCGGCACCGGTGCCGTGGCCCCCGCCGAGGAGATCACCGACGACCAGTTCAGCAACGAGCTGAACATCGACCTGTTCGGCACCTTCAAGATGGCCCGGGAGGTAGCCAGGGCCGCCATGATCCCCGCCAAGTACGGCCGCATCATCAACATCGCCTCCATGTACGGCCTGGTGGGCAACAAGATCGCCCCCGCCTCCCCCTATCACGCGGCCAAGGGCGGCGTGGTGAACCTGACCCGGGCCCTGGCCTGCGAGTGGGGCAAGTACGGCATCACCGTCAACGCCATCTGCCCCGGCTACTTCTGGACGCCGCTGACCAAGGACACCCTGGACACCGACTGGTTCAAGGAGTACGCCAAGGGCGCCATTCCCATGGAGCGCTACGGCAGAGAGGGCGAGCTGGACACCACCGCCATCTTCCTGGCCTCCCCCTCCTCCAGCTACGTCAACGGCGTCATGGTACCCGTGGACGGCGGCTATACCTCTATGTAATCCTCCTTCTCTCTCCTATCCACCGGGCGGCGGACTTAAAGTCCGCCGCCCCCTTTTTGCCCACAGTTCCTGGTGCAACCGGCGGTTGCGCCATTTTCAAGGCCGGTTGCTCGACAGTTTCCCCGCTTTCTGGTACACTGGTGAGGAAAGGAAGGTGGTTTCGCCATGGATCTGGGTGAGCGGCTCTATCAGCTCCGCAAGGCGCGCAATCTCTCCCAGGGGGAGGTGGCCGACGCGCTGGGGGTGTCCCGGCAGTCGGTGTCCAAGTGGGAGAACAACACCAGCGTGCCGGAGCTGGACAAGCTGGTGAAGCTGGGGGAGCTCTTCGGACTCACCCTGGACGAGCTGGTGAAGGGGGAGGCCGCCCCCGCCCCGGCGGGCCGGCTGGAGCGGCCCCGCCCGGCCTCCGGCCCCGCAGGAGGGCGGAGAATCGCCGCCATCGTGCTGCTGGTGTGCGGCGGGGTGGGCTCCCTTCTGTTCTGCACCACCCTGCTGATCTACCTCACCCTGTGGCTGGTGCTGGCCGGGCTGCTGTGCTGGTATGTGCAGGAACACCTGGGGCTCTGTCTGGGCCTGAGCTTCTGGATGTTCCTGGTGGTCTATTTCCAAATCACCTCGATTCTTTCCCCGTGGAATGTTCTGATTCCCGCTGTCTACCGCTTTTCCACCCCTTTTCAGATATTTTTGGACTGGCTGCTCTTTCTCCCGCTGCTCCTGTTCCTCGGTTTGGCAGTCAGGGCCGCCTGGAGGCAGTTTGACCGGCCCGCCCTCCTGCGGCTGGGTCTGACGGTTGGGCTGTTTGCCACCGCAACCATTGTATTGCACCTTCTGCGGATTCCGGCTCTAATCTCCATAGATGTGAGCCCCGGCTTCTACTATCCAAAGCCCTATCAATCAGAGGAGCTCGTCTTGCTGGCCGCCCTGTTCCCCCTGCCCTGGGGCGGGTACCGCCGCCGTCCCTTTGTGGTGCTGGCCGCCTGGCTCCTCTCCTTCGGGCTGGACAGACTGGTATTCTTCCTCTCCCCCGACCACATGTTCCCGGTTTTCCTGTTCTACTATTGGCCCCTGTTCCTGCTGCTGTTCTATCTGGCCGCGGCCTGGGCGGGCGCGGTCTGGGAGCGGCGGGCCGCCCGCCGGAGCTGACGGTCAAACTGCCTCTTGACATAGATAGATCATCTATCTATAATGATACATAGATCATCTATCTATCGAGGTGAGGACTATGGCAAAATCCGATGGGCGGGGCGCCCCCGGCGGCACGGGCATGCTGCTGCTGGCCCTGCTGGAGCGCAGGGACATGTACGGCTATGAGATGGTGGAGGCCCTGCGGGCCCAGTCCAGGGAGATCTTCCACCTGAAGGCGGGCACCCTCTATCCCCTGCTTCACACGCTGGAGGCCCAGGGCTGGGTGACCTCCAGCGACGGCACGGTCAACGGCCGCACCCGGCGCACCTATTCCATCACCCGGGAGGGCCGGGAGGCCCTGGCCGGACAGCGGGCGGAGTGGTACGCCTACGCTGACGCGGTGCGGGGCGTGCTGGAGGGGGGTGACTGCTGTGGCGCGTGAGCAGCTGAACGAATACCTGGAGGCGGTGGGGGCCCAGATCCGCTGGAAGCGGGCGAGGCGGCCCCTGCTGCGGGAGCTGTCCGACCACATCGCCGACCAGGCCGCCGCCTTCGAGGCGGAGGGGCAGAGCCCCGGCGAGGCCCTGGCCGCCGCCGTGGCCGAGATGGGGGAGCCGGAGGCGGTGGGACGGGAGCTGGATCGGCTCCACCGGCCCCGGAGCTGCTGGCGGCTGGCGCTGACGGTGGCGGTGCTGCTGGGCGTTGGGCTGACGCTTCAGCTGCTGGCCTGCCAGGTTACCGGGGATAGTGCATCCGACTACTATTTCCGGCGGCAGGCCGTGGGGCTGGTGCTGGCCGTGGGGGTGCTGGTGTGCCTCTGGTTTTCTGACTACACCCTTCTCTTCCGCCGCAGGTGGGTGCCGACAGCGGCAATGGCCGTCCTCTGTCTGAGCTTTCTTTTGATACCGTCCACTTGGCTGAGGGATTGGTGGACTCTGCCCGTCTACTATCTTCTTGTCTACCCCGTCCTGCTCCTGCCTGTACCTTTTGCCGCTCTGCTGGTTACCCTGCGCGGAAAGGGCCCCCTGGCTGTGCTCCTCTGCGGAATTGCCGCGCTGGCGCTCCCCTTCACCGCCCTGCTGGCCCCCCACCTCACCGCCTGGCTGGTGAGCGCGGGCAGTATGCTGGTAGTGCTGCTGACCGCCGTCCGGCTGGGCTGGTTCCGGGGAAAGCGCCGGTGGAACGCCCTGGCCGCCCTGGGGCCCGCCCTGACGGCGGCGCTGGGGATGGGATACCAGCTGGCGCGAAGCGACTACGCCCAGATGCGCATGGCTGCGTTCTGGAACCCGGCGCTGGATCCCTTCGGTTACGGCTGGTGGTATGCCCATCTGCGCGCCGGCGAGGTCACCTATACCTCTCCCGACCTGCTTCTGGCCGAGGTCTCCCAGGGGCTGGGCCGGTGGGTGTTCTGGGCGGCCGCGGCCGGCATCATCCTGCTTGCCGCCCTCCTGCTCCGGCGGATTTTCCGCCTGCGCAGCCGCACCGGGAAGCTGACGGCCCTGGCGGCCCTCTGCCCCCTGCTGTTCCAGGCCGCCATCTACTGGCTCTACAACCTGGGCTGGTGGCCGTCCGGCGCCCTCTCCCTCCCCTTTCTGTCCTACGGCGTCACCTTCCTGCTGGTGGACGCGGCCCTGGCCGGGGTGCTCCTGTCGGTGTTCCGCATGGACGCCCTGGTGCGGGACGCCGTGGCGGCCTCCGCCCGCCCCGTCTCCCTGCCCGAGGCCCTGAACATCCCCCTGGGCCGCGGCTCCCTGCACATCGAGTACCGGAAAAAGGCATAGACCCGGCAGCCCTCCGAAAATGCCTACAGGCTTTCCGGAGGGCTTTCTTTGTCCCCTGGCCCGGCCCCTTTGGCACTCTGCGGCATCCGGTCGGCGGCGCGGGCCTTTTTTCGTGGGATTTTTTCTCGGCCAACAGTTGAAACGGCGGGTTTGGTAGGATATACTAGAGTTCGGGAAAATGTCCGGCCCCCGGGCCGGAAAAAACGGAAAGGTGAATCGGATGGAACAGACGAACATGCACGACCTGGCCCTGACCGCGGCCAGGAGCCGGCTGCTGGCGATGGAGATGGTACATCGGGCGGCGTCGGGCCACATCGGCGGCTCCCTGTCCGCCATGGACATCCTGACAGAGCTCTACTTCCGGGTGATGCGGGTGAACCCGGAGCAGCCCCGCGACCCCGCCCGGGATCGCTTTGTGCTCTCCAAGGGCCACTGCACCCCCGCCCTCTACCCCACGCTGGCCCAGCGGGGCTTCTTCCCCGTGGAGCGGCTGAAGGAGTTCCGCCGCATTGACGGGCAGATGTCCGGCCACGCGGAGATGCACCACGTGCCCGGCGTGGACATGTCCACCGGCAGCCTGGGCCAGGGCATCTCCGCCGCCGTGGGCATGGCCCTGGCGGGCAAGGCCGACGGCCGGGATTACCGGGTGTACACCCTGCTGGGCGACGGCGAGATCGAGGAGGGCCAGGTGTGGGAGGCCGCCATGGCGGCGGCCAAGTACCGCCTGGACAACCTGTGCGCCATCGTGGACGTGAACGGCCTGCAGATCGACGGGGCCACGGCGGACGTAATGCCCTCCGAGCCTTTGGACAAGAAGTTCGCGGCCTTCAACTGGAACGTGATCCCCGTGGACGGCCACGACTTCCAGGCCCTGGAGGACGCCTTTGCCGCCGCGGCGGCCTGCAAGGGTATGCCCACCGTGCTCCTGGCCAGGACGGTGAAGGGCAGGGGCGTGTCCTTCATGGAGGGGGACTACGGCTGGCACGGCAAGGCCCCCAACGACGAGCAGTTTGAGAAGGCCCGGGCGGAGCTGGCCGCCAGAATCGCGGAACTGGAGGGGAAGTAAGCATGGCAGAGAAAATCGCAACCCGCGCCGCCTACGGCGAGGCCCTGGCGGCACTGGCGGAGGAGTACCCCCAGCTGGTGGTGCTGGACGCCGACCTGTCCGGCTCCACCATGACCAAGGGCTTTGCCAAGGCCCACCCGGAGCGCTTTTACAATATGGGCATCGCCGAGGCCAACATGATGGGCGTGGCCGCCGGCCTGGCCACCTGCGGCAAGATGCCCTTTGCCAACAGCTTCGCCATGTTCGCCACCGGCCGTGCCTGGGAGCAGGTGCGCAACTCCATCGCCTACCCCCGTCTCAACGTGAAGGTGGTGGGCTCCCACGGCGGCCTGTCCGTGGGCGAGGACGGCGCCACCCATCAGTGCATCGAGGACTACGCCATCATGCGGGCCATCCCCGGCATGCTGGTGGTCTCCCCCTGTGACGCCCCGGAGATGCGCCAGGCGGTAAAGGCCCTGCTGGACTACGACGGCCCCGCCTATCTCCGGCTGGGCCGCCTGGCGGTGGAGAGCGTCACCGACGCCATCCCCGGCTATTCCTTCCACCTGGGCCAGGGCGTCGCCCTGCGGCCCGGCGCCGACGCGACGGTGATCGCCACCGGCATGATGGTGCAGATGGCACTCCAGGCGGCGGAGGCCCTGGCCGCCGAGGGCATCGACGTGCGGGTGCTGGACATGCACACCATCAAGCCCCTGGACGGGGAGCTGGTGCTCAAGGCCGCCCTGGAGACGGGCTGCATCGTCACCACCGAGGAGGCCACCACCGTGGGCGGCCTGGGTTCCGCGGTGGCGGAGTTCCTGGCGGAGCACCATCCGGTGCCCGTGGTGCGCCACGGCGTGGAGGACGTGTTCGGCCGCTCCGGCAAGGCCCAGGATGTGCTGGCGGCCTACGGCCTCACCCCCGCCGGCATCGCGGACAAGGTGCGCCACGCCCTGAAGCTGAAAAAGTGACGGATATCAGGCTCATCTGCCTGGACATGGACGGCACCCTGCTGGACGCCGACCACGCCACCGTGCCGGCGCGCAACATCCGCGCCCTGCGGGCGGCGTCGGAGCGGGGGGCCGCCGTGGCTCTGGCCAGCGGCCGGGGGTGGAGCCTGCTGCGGGATGCGGCCGATCAGCTGGGTACGGTGCGCTATGCCGTGATGTCCAGCGGCGCCGCCGTGCTGGATCTGGAGACCGGCGAGTGGCTCTACCGCAGCTGCCTGGAGGCGGCCACCTGGCAGCCTCTGGTGCGGGTGCTGCTGGAGGAACAGCTTCCCTTCGAGGTCTACTGCGAGGGGGAAAATGTGATCCAGCGGGATCGGTTTCCCTCCGTGCTGGCGTGCGCCCTCTCCCCCCGGTTTCAGGATATGCTGTGCCGCCGCACCACCCTGGCGGAAGATCTGCCGTCCGGGCTGGCGGGCCGGGCTGTGGAAAAGATCCACGTCTACCGCATCCCGGAGGCGCGCAGGGCCGCCGTGGTGGAACGGATTCTCTCCTGCGGCCCTCTGACCGCGGTAACCGCCTTTCCCGGCAATCTGGAGCTCAACGCCCCCGGCGTCAACAAGGGGGCGGCGGTGCAGGGTCTGTGCGCCCGGCGGGGCTGGTCGGCGGAGCAGGTCATGGCCTTCGGCGACGCGGGCAACGATCTGGAGCTGCTCTCCTGGGCGGGCTGGTCTTTTGCCATGGCCAACGCCACAGACCAGGCCAAGGCCGCCGCGCGCTATGTCACCGGCTCCAATACCCAGGCCGGCGTGGCCATGGCGGTGGAGCGGTACTTCCTGGATACCTGACACAACAAAACGGCGCATGGCCTCAGCCATGCGCCGTTTTCACAGGGGGAGGGTTATGCCAGCGGTTCCGTCTCCGGGGTTTGCTCCTTTACCACGTCCTCCTGCCGGACGCGGCGGAAATACCGCACCAGGAAGAAGACCGTGGACACCAGGCAGATGGCCTCGGACGCCAGGGGGGAGAGCCAGATACCGGTAGCACCGAAGAGGGAGGAGAGCACCAGCAGGCACCCGGCGATGAGCACCAGGCCCCGGCCGAAGGAGATGGTCAGGGAGGGGAACGGATGCTCCATGGCGGTGAAGAATCCGGACACCACCACGTTGAAGCCCACCAGCAGGAATGCGAAGGAATAGAGCCGCAGGGCGGACACCGAGCTGGCGAAGAGGGCGCTGTCATGCTCCAGGAACATGCCCACAATCGGAGCGGCCAGCAGCTGGCAGCCCGCGAAGAAGATCACCGCGAACACGGCGGCGGTGCGCACGCCGAAGGCGAGGAACTTGTGGCACATGTGCCGCTCCCCGGCCCCCAGATGGAAGCTGGACAGGGGCTGAATGCCGTGGGCAATGCCGATCATGCAGTTGATCACCAGGGTGTTCACGTAGCCGATGATGGTGTAGGACACCAGGGCGTCCAGGCCGATGACCCGCTGGATGATGTGGTTGAACAGGAACATGACAAAGCCGTTGGACAGCTCGCTCAGGCCGTCGGCGGTGCCCAGGGGGATGATGCGGCGGTAGGCCCCGAAGTCGGGCTTGAATCTACCGAACCGCAGGGGGTAGCGGTGGGTCAGGAAGTAGACCACAAACACCAGGGTGGACGTGGCCTGGGACAGGCCGGTGGCCAGGGCCGCGCCCCACACCCCCCAGTGGAAGTGCATGACGAAAATATAGTCCAGCAGCACGTTCATCAGGCCGCAGGAGGTGACGCCGATGATGCTCACATGGGGGGCGCCGTCGGCCTTGACCTGTACCTCCAGGTTATAGGACACCGTGAAAAACACGGAGAAGGCGGCGATGACACCCACATACTCCTTCACCAGGTGGTGGTTCTCCGGGGCGGAGCCCAGGAAATGTGCCACCCAGTCCAGATTGAGCAGGACGATGACCGACAGGATCACGGTGGTGACGATGACTACAAACAGGTTCTGGTTGAAATAGTTGCGCGCCTTCTCCACATCCCCCTGCCCCAGGGCGATGGACAGGATGGTGGAGGTGCCGGTGGCCAGCAGGATGCCCAGAGTGAAGATCAGCGACACAAAGGGCAGGGACAGGTTGACCGCCGTCAGGGCGTGCTCTCCCACGCCCCAGGAGACGAAGATGCCGTCTACCATGGAGTAGAGGGAGAAGATCCACATGGAGACAATGGACGGGATGGTGAACTTGAAAAACTTCTTGACTAGATTCAAGGGTAAAACCTCCTCTGCTGCCTCTATCTTAAACCCTCGTAATATCCGAAAGTCAAGAGCTGGAGGGAAAATTTTTGAAACAGTTTTATCAGATCCACGAGCTGGCCAAGCTTTTCGACCTCTGCCCCGACACGCTGCGCTACTATGAGGAGAAGGGGCTGCTCCACCCGGTTCGGGGGGAGAACCGCTACCGCATGTACGGCATCCAGGACGTGTGCACCCTCAACATCATCCGCTCCCTCCGGGAGCTGGGCATTCCCACCCGCTCCATCCGGGCCTATCTGGAGCGGCGGTCGGTGGGCGAGACCCTCACCCTGCTGGATCGGGAGGAGGAACTGCTCCGCCGCCGCATGGCGGAGCTGGAGGCGGCTCTGAAGGAGGCGCAGAACCGCCGCTCCCGGCTGGAGCAGTACCGGAACGCGGCCGCCGGCCGGGTGGAGCTGGTGCAGGAGGCGGAGCGCCCCTATGTATTCCTGGAAAAGGATATCATTCTGGAGAAGGAGATCGACTTCCTGCTCAAAAAGCTGGAGCAGCGGCACCAGGACTATCTGAAGGTGATCGGAAGCCAGTGTATGGGGGCGGCGGTGGACGAGGACAGCCTGTCCCGGGGCGTCTATAACCACTTCTCCCGGGTGTTCTTCTTTACCGAGCCCGGCCTCCCCTACGACGATGTGCTCCCCGCCGGGGAATACGTCCGCCTCTACTACCGCGGCTCCTACGACCGGCTGGAGGAGCACTACCGCGCGCTTCTGGCCGGAGCAGAGGCGGCCGGCCGCCGCCCGGCCGGCCCGCCGCTGGAGCTCTATCGGGTGGACGCCCACGACACCAACCTGGAGGAGGAGTACGTCACCGAGCTGCAGATGCGGGTGGAGCCGGCACAGGCCGGCTCTTAGCCGCCGAGGCACACCGGAAAGCCGGAGGGGCCGGTGCCTGGAGCATTTCCAGGCACCGGCCCCTCCGGCGCTTTTATTCTGTACAGGCGTGCCTGCCCATCCTCTGCCCTCAGCGCTGTATTTCCTCCAGGAGCCCCTGGCAGCCTGCCAGCACATCCCTCCACGTGGCCTCAAAGTCCCCGGTATACCAGGGGTCTGCCACCTCCTGGCCCGGGCGGCCGGCATACTCCAGCAGAAGGTGCAGCTTGCCGTCGGGATCGCCGCCGCAGATGCGGCGCATGTTGCGCAGATTGGCCTGATCCATCCCGACAAGCAAGTCGTACTCCCCATAATCAGCGCTGCGGAGCTGCCGGGCGGCATGGCCGCCGCAGGAGATGCCGTGCTCCGCCAGCTTCCGGCGGGCCGGCGGATAGACCGGGTTGCCGATCTCCTCCCGGCTGGTGGCCGCCGAGGCGATCTGGAACTGGTCCTCCAGCCCCGCCTTTTTCACCAAATCCCTCATCACATACTCGGCCATCGGGCTCCGGCAAATATTGCCGTGGCAGACAAACAGGATTTTTACCATCGTTCTCACGTCCCTCCCTATTTCCAAAACGCTGTGTGACTTATTTTGTCATATGGGGCATTTTGCTTACACCGGCGCCGGCCTCTCCCCCACAAGGCTGCCCGATCGGGGCAGGAACCTGCTGGGGCGTCCCGTCCTCGTCCGGGTAGCGCCGGCGCAGGCGCGCGATGCAGAGCATGCAGGCCGGAATCAGGAAGGCATCGGCGCTGATCCAGGCGGCGGGAGAGGCGAAGCAGGCCGCGGCATAGCCCAGGGCAGGGACGAGGAAATAGGCCACGCCCACGCGGGCCGCCATCTCCAGCACACCGGCCAGGATGGCGAAGACGCTGTAGCCCATCCCCTGGATGGAGAAGCGGACGATATTCACCAGGGACAGGGGGATGCAGAAGGCGCTGTTGATCAGGATGTACTGGCTGGTCAGGGAACGCAGCAGTTCCAGCTGCGGCTCCTTGGGATCCAGGAACAGCATGGCGCACTGGCCGGAGAAGAGCACCATGGAGAGCAGGATGGCTCCGGAGCAGATCACCCCCAGCAGGGCGCAGGAGCGGATCCCCTGGCCCAGCCGCCCCAGCTTCAGGGCCCCCACGTTCTGGCCGCAGTAGGTGGCCATGGTGGCCCCCATGGCGTCAAAGGGGCAGCAGAGCAGCTGAAACAGCTTGCTTCCCGCCGCCACCGCCGCCACATAGGTGCTGCCCAGGCCGTTGACCGCGGCCTGGAGCACGATGGAGCCGATGGCGGTGATGGAGTACTGAAGCCCCATGGGCACCCCCATGATGCACAGGTGGCGGCAGGTATCCGGATCCAGCCGCCGCTCCTCCCGGGTCATCCGGAGGATGGGGTACTTCTTCCCCATATAGGCCAGGCAGGCCACGCCGGAGATCCCCTGGGACACCACCGTGGCGATGGCCGCCCCCGCCACCCCCGTGTGGAACCACAGGATGAAGGCAAAGTCCAGGAAAATGTTCAGCACCGAGGACAGGGCCAGGAAGTACACCGGCGCCCGGCTGTCCCCCAGGGAGCGGATGATCCCCGCCAACAGGTTGTAGAGAAAGGTGGTGGGGATACCCATAAAGATGATGAAGATATAGATGTATGCGCCGGCGAAGATGTCCGCCGGCGTCTGCATCACCGTGAGGATGGCCCGGCACAGCAGGCCCGTGGCCACCGTGAGCACCAGGGCGAACAGGGCGGAGAGATAGGCGGCGTTGGCCACGTAGCGGCGCATGCGGACTGGGTCGTTGGCCCCCACCCGCTGCGCCACCGGGATGGCAAAGCCGTTGCACACCCCCATGCAGAAGCCGATCACCAGAAAGCTGATGGAGCTGGTGGAGCCCACCGCCGCCAGGGCGCCCGCGCCCAGCAGCTTGCCCACGATCATGGTGTCCATCAGGTTATAGAACTGCTGGAACAGCATGCCCAGCAGTGTGGGCAGCCCAAAGCCGAGAATCAGCCGCATAGGGCTGCCGGTCGTCAGATCCTTCATCATAAAGAGCACCTCGCTTCCTGCCCGGCGCGGCCGAACTTCCGCCGCGCCAAACAACGGATTATTATAGCGAGGTTCGCCCTCCGTGCATAGAGGCGTTTTTCACAAGCTCTGCCGGGGTTTTCCAAAAAATTTCAGGCAGAAATCAACGCCGGGTGCAGGGCGCAGCCCCCATCGCTTCCGGCGTATTGGGGACATATCGGGCGCAAAAATCCGATGTCTAAGATTTTGTGACTTTTTCAAATATTTGCAAAACAGACCAGACTGCACACAAGACAGTCTGGTCTGGTCTGTTCCTTATCTTAATGGGATTACGGCCTTGCCGGAGGTGTTGATTACAAAAAGGGGATGTCCCCCAATGTCACTGTCCCTGCGCCAGGGCCACCTCGCCGCCGGACTCATCCGTCCCGGCCCCGGTTGTGCGGTCTACCGTGTACCAGGCCGCGGTGCTGTTGTGGTCGCCCAGGTTCTCATATACCTGGATGGTGACGCTGCCGTCCTCGTTGGCCTGGGCGGCCGCGGTCAGATTGCCGATATCCTGGACGCCGCTCTGCTCCTTGTAGTAGGCCAGGGCCAGATCGGCCAGCTCCTGATTGCTGTAGAACCGGAAGGCATCGGAGCCCTGCGCGGAGACATAGGTGAGGTGCTCGGTGGTGCCGTCCTCCCACTCCAGGGTGATGGTATCGCCGTCACGGCTGACCGTACAGGGTGAGGAGCTGTCCGCGGCCCCCATGGCAAAATCCGCCTCCGCCCCGTTCAGGGTGTAGGAGAAGCCCACGCCGGTTCCGTCCTCCAGGCTGGCGGTGCGGCCTGTGGCGCCGCCCTCGTCGATAAAGTAGTACTGTCCGCCGTCGGAGAGCCAGGTTCCGGGGGTAAAAAGGGCCGGCTCTTCCGAGGGGGCGGGAGAGGCGGAGGGCGCCGCCGTGTCCTCCGGCGAAGCGGAGGGGGAGGCCGACGGCGTGGGGGTGCCGGCGCCGCCGGGGCCGCAGGCGGCCAGCAGCACGGTCAGGGAGAGGGACAGGCCCAGAAGGCCCGTCAGATATCTGGATTTTATCATTGCAAATCACCTCGTCTGGTTTTGCCCAGCTTTCTTCGGTATTCATCGGGGCGGCCCGGATGGGCGCGGCCTCAATGATGCCCTGTTATAGCATCGCCCCGGTATTCTGTCAACCAGGTTCCGCCATTCTTCATAGGAAAGACAGGTTTTGTTCACAGACTGTGCATACTCCGGCCGGAGCCGGCGTGTCCCCGCGGCCCGGATAATTTAATTCCCGTTTAACAATGGGGCGGGAAAATGTGCTATGATACGGTGCAGAGGCGGCCCGGCCATGGCGTTTTCCACGCCTGTGTGTTATAATGTTCTGACCGCGGGAAGCGGCGGCCCATTCGGGCCCAAAAGGAGAGTCAGCCATGATTCGTGAGATTTGCAGAGACGAGGCGTTCCTGGCCCGGAGGGCGGAGCCTGCCGCGCCGGAGGACAGGCAGACGGCGGCGGATCTGCTGGACACGCTGGAGCACCACCGCGATGGCTGCGTGGGCATGGCGGCCAACATGATCGGGGTGAACAAGCGCATCATCGCCTTTGACAACGAGGGCGCCCGCATGGTCATGTTCAACCCGGAGATCATCAAAAAATCCGGCCCCTATGAGGCGGAGGAGGGCTGCCTCTCCCTCACCGGCACCCGCCGGGCCCGGCGGTGGAGGTCCATCAAGGTTCGCTGGCAGAACGAGCAGTTTCAGGAGCGCATCAAGACCTTCACCGGCTGGACGGCCCAGATCATCCAGCACGAGATCGACCACTGCGACGGCATCATCATCTGAGGAGGACTGCCATGAAAGCCGCCGTCCGGGGCGGCACGCGGGACGCCGGCAGCCGGGCGCCGCGGGAGAGATACGAGGGGAGAACGCATGAGAGCAGAACAGGTTTCCATCGGCGGGATTCCCGCCATCCTGTACGGTGATCCCGCGGAGCGGGGCTATCTGTTCCTCCATGGGCAGATGGGCCGCAAGGAGGAGGCGGAGGCCTTTGCCCGGGCGGCCTGCCCCAGGAGGCATCAGGTGCTGTCCATCGACCTGCCCGGCCACGGGGTGCGCCAGGGCCGGGGCGAGGAGCTGGCCCCGTGGACGGCGGTGCCGGATATCCGGGCCGCGCTGGACTGGGCGGAGCGCCGCTGGGAGAGCATCTCCCTCCGGGCCGCCAGCATCGGGGCCTATTTTGCCATGCTGGCCTTTGCCAATCCGGCCCGCGCCCTGCTGCTCTCCCCCGTGCTGGACATGGAGGGGCTGATTCTCACCATGATGAACCGGGCCGGGGTGTCGGAGGCCCAGCTGCGGGAGCGGGGGGAGATTGCCGACGCTCTCGGCCAGCCCCTGTCCTGGAAATACCTTTGCTGGGTACGGGAACACCCGGTGTACCGCTGGGCCTGTCCCGTCCGCATCCTCTGGGGGAGCGGGGACAATATGACGCCCCGGGAGGCCGTGGAGGCCTATGCCCGGCGGCAGGGCGTCCGGCTCACGGTACTGGAGGGCGGGGAGCACTGGTTCCACACCCCGGAGCAGCTGGCCGCGCTGAAAAAATGGGAGGAGACGGAGTGTTGAATCCGGAAGAATCCCCGATCCCAGACCTTTCACGTCGAATCAAGCATCTTTTTGAAACTTTTTTCAAATCTCAAAAAGTTCAGCAGCCTGTCGAAAAGACTTTTTCGGCAGGCTGCTTTGTCAGCTGACCCCGGAATATCCGGTGCGGGGCATATCAGGATGCCTGCAGGGCAGGCATCGGCACGGGGCGGTTCCCGGCCGGGCGTTTTCCGTGTTCCCGGTGGCGGAGAAATAGGCAATCAGCACGGAACCGGAATCCTCTGCGGCGGGCGTTTCGCTTTCCGCCGGCTCCTCAGCCGGTTCTTCCGCGGGTGTTTCCGCATCTGTGGGAGCAGGCGTTTCTTCCCCTGTGGAGCCGCTGACGGATGCCGGCGGCTCTGAGGTGTTTTCTTGATTCCCGGCGCTGCCGCAGGCGGCCAGGGACAGGGCCATTGCCAGGGCCAGAAGCAGAGAGAGCCATTTTTTCACGGGTCAAACCCCTCCTTTTTTACTGTTCAAACCGGATGCCGTGGAGCCGGTACACCTCGTTGACGCTGGACACATCCAGAATGAGGCTGTGTCCCAGATCCAGGGCCTGGATCTGCACCATGTCCGCCGGGGAGAGCCGGAAGTCGTCCACCGCAGAATTCTCCCGGATGCGCTGGGCGTGGACGGACTTGGGAATGGCGATGACCCCCTCCTGCCGCAGCCACCGCAGCACCGCCTGGGCGGGCGTCTTGCCGTACTGCGCCCCGATGGCGGAGAGAACCGGATGCCGGAACACGCCGTTCATGCCCTCCGCAAAGGGCGCCCATGCCATGGGGCGGATCTGGTACTGCTCCATCAGCCGCCGCAGCGCCCGCTGCTGGCAGAAGGGGTGCAGCTCGATCTGGTTCACCGCCGGAACCACCTCATGGCTGAGGATCAGGTCGCAGAGCCGGTCGGGCAGGAAGTTGCACACCCCGATGGCCCGCACCTTCCCGGCCCGGAGCAGCTCCTCCATGGCCCGCCAGCTCCCGTGGTAGTCCCCGTAGGGCATGTGGATCAGGTAGAGATCCAGGTAGTCCGTCCCCAGGTTCTCCAGCGTCTTGCCGAAAGAGCGCAGGGTTCTGTCATATCCCGCGTCCTGGATCCAGACCTTGGAGGTGAGGAACACCTCCTCCCGGGCAAGGCCGCTCTCCCGAACCGCCTCGCCCACCGCCCGCTCGTTGCCATAGCAGGCCGCCGTGTCGAGCAGCCGGTACCCCGTCTCCAGGGCGGTCAGGACGCTCTCTTTGCAGACGGACTGGTCGGTCACCTGAAAGACGCCCAGCCCCTGCTGCGGCATCTCCACGCCGTTGTTCAGCCGAATCATTTCCATGCTCTTTCACTCCTGCCCCTCGGTCTTCTTCTGCAGCTCATGCCGCAGGTAGTCCAGCCGCTCCAGCTGGCGCTCCCGGAAGTGGATGTCGTCCAGGGCGGCCTTCCGCTTTCGGTTGAGCATGTTCAGCCGCGTCAGACCGGAGTCCTCCGCCTCCAGCAGCAGGCGCATATAGGCCTCCACCTCCTCCGAGGTGAAGCCGACGTCGTGCAGCGTCATCACCATGCTCAGCCGTTCCAGATCGGTGTCATCATACTGCCACGCCCCCATGACCTTTTTTACCACGCCGCACAGCCCCCAGCTCTCATACTCCCTGAGAATTTTCATGGGAATCTGGTAATGCTCGCTGGCCTCCTGTATTGTCATGCCCTCACTCCCAATCGTCAAAATCAGCCCCGTCCTGCCCGGCAGAAAAAGAAGACGCCCCTGTCAGGACGCCTTCATTCTAAAGCGGCGGGAGATAAATGTAAAATACTTATGGTGTATCTACATAAATGCCTTTTTTGCATATCTGATCCACCGGGAAGCGGCGTCCCCGGCCTTGCCGGCCCGCCGCTTAAAAATGCCCATTCTCTATGTTTCAGGATAGAAAATAGGTATTAAACATCTGAGTATTTTTGTGCTATGCTGACAGTACACAGGAGAAGGCGTGCAGGCAGTGAAAACAACCGTTTTAGGGAGGAAGAGCCCCCTGGCCGTGCCCGCGGTGGGGCTTGGCTGCATGGGCATGGTATCCGCCTATCGTGTGTTAAATGAACTGTACCCCCTACTTGATTTTTTAGAGTATGGGTATGACGTCCGTGTTCAACTTTATCTAAAACTACCGAGAAAGCCATGTAATCCCACAACACTGGATTTCAGAGAGGGTAGGGCAAACTGTGCGGCGATGTATGGGAGCGCACAAGTGCTGGATACCAGACCACGAGCTGGAGGCTCTGGCCCGGAGCTTGTTCCCGGAGATACAAGCATATTTCGAGAGCGAGGAGGGCAAGCGGGAGTTTGCAGCGTGGCAGGAGGAGCAACAAGCCATAAAGTGCAAGGCCACGGCAACAGGGCAATAAAGAAATGCGGACACACCTTTTCTGGTGCGTCCGCATTTTCGTTAAACCGTCTTTTTCTTCCTTGGGCCTCTCGGCTTGGAGGTGGGCCTGCGCCGTACCCCGTTGCGGAAGTATGTGGCCTCGCAGCGGTCAAAGAAAAGCAATAATCCGAACCCATCGCCTATCGGAAACGGGTTCGGATTATATGGGTTTGGTGCGCGAGGCGGGACTTGAACCCGCACGTGCGTAATGCACACTAGAACCTGAATCTAGCGAGTCTGCCAATTCCACCACTCGCGCAACGGAGCACTCTCTTCAGTGCGGGATTTATGATACCACATAATTCGTGGGTTGTCAACTTTTTTTGCCGGATACGTTGATGAAGATAACTGCAGCGGGCAGCGGCCCTGCATGGCATGTTCCACATTTCGATCTTTTAACCTGACGGCAGGAACTGTTTTTATGCGGACTTTTAAGTAAGGAAGAATTATATTGTGGCACCTCCGCTACAGTTATCGACCGATATGCCTGCCCGTTAACTCAAAGCAATGAACACAACCACCAGCGAAGCTGGTGGTTGTCACTGTGCGGGCATAGCCCTTTGTTCCTCGCGGACGCGTGCAACGCGTAATACGGTCTGCCAGCTGCGTGAGGACTGCTACTTGCCGCCCGTAAACGGGCCACTAGATGGAATTCTCAGTTGCTCTCCCATCTCGTCCTCTTTTAGCTGGTTCCTCACATACTCCGCAATTCGGCTCTCATTTTTCCCCACCGTATCCACGTAGTACCCTCTACACCAAAATTCCCGGTTTCGATACTTGTATTTCAACTCGCCGAATTGCTCATACAGCATTGTGCTGCTCTTCCCTTTCAGATACCCCATAAAGTGCGACACCGAGATTTTCGGCGGTATCTCTACAAACAAGTGAATATGGTTGGGGCACGCTTCCGCCTCTATGATTCTTACCCCTTTCCACTCGCACAGCCGCCGCAGTATCTTCCCTATTGCTGCTTTCTTTTCTTTGTAAAATACTTTCCTACGGTACTTCGGCGCAAATACAATATGATATTTGCAATTCCATCGCGTATGAGATAAACTATTGATGTCATTCAGTCCCATCTGAATGCCCTCCCTTTGCTATTCTTTGTGCAGTTGGCAGACCGCACTTTCATTATAGCAAAGGGAGTTTTTCTATCTTCTTTATCGCCATAGGCTTTTTTGTACCACTCGCCTAGCGAGTGGTTTTGGGATACAGTCAAAACCTCCGGCTAAGCCGGAGGCTTGAGTAGGCCCTATAAGGGCCTGATACGGACGAAGCCCCTTAAGGGGCCCCGAAAGGTTTGCCGACTGCATTTCTTTCTCGGGCTACCCCTTAAGGGGTTCCTTTTATGCCTTCCTGTTCTCGCGACCCGTAAACGGGTCAACAAACTCTTTCAGGCCTATCTGGTCTGCTATTTGATCCGATGCCAGTTGGTTTCGGATATACTCTGCTATTTGCTTTTTATTCCGTCCCACTGTATCCACATAATATCCTCTGGCCCAAAAGTGCCGATTTCCATACTTATACTTCAAATTTGCATGCCGATCAAATATCATCAGACTACTTTTCCCTTTCAAATACCCCATAATCTGTGATACGCTGTACTTGGGTGGGATACTTATCAACATATGTATATGGTCTGGGCACGCTCTGGCTTCTATAATCTCTATGCCCTTTTGCTGACACAGTTTTCTTAATATTACTCCTATATCTTGTTTTATCTGACTATATATCTCCATCCTTCGATATTTGGGTGCAAATACGATGTGATATTGACACCTCCAACTTGTATGCTCTAAACTACTTATGTCTTTGTCTTTCACGATGAAGACCTCCCTGTTATCGTAGTTGTGTGGTCGGCAAACCACTTCTACCTTATCAGGGAGTTTTTTCTTTTTCTACTTTTCTCCTCGCTATAAGCTATTTTTTACCCCCGGCATAGCCGGGGGTTGCCTTTGGCGCCACCAACCCAAAAAGAAAGGCACGACTTACGTCGTGTCTTTCTTTTTGGCGCAGCGGGAGGGATTCGAACCCTCGTGGGATTGCTCCCAAACTGATTTCGAGTGCGTAAGGGCAATACGAACCTGAAATCCGTAGAGAGACTTTAGGATCCCGCTGATCTTGAAACCACTCGCACACGCTCACGCCAAACCGTCGATCGGAACATCAAAAAAAGCGTAGATATTCCGTAGAAACGCCGATCCATGTTCTCTTAAGAATATCAGATAAACACAGTAAAATCAAGGGGTTGAGGGATTCGGCCAGGAGGCTGCCCCACACGATTTCGATTTATGTAAGCATAGTGTCGATGGATGACTTTAGGTTGAGTTGGAATCTTAAAACTCCAGCAAATCCAAAGACTCTGGCTGTCTTACGCAATCAATTTCCTGCAACCCACCACTACCCTAAATTACGGTTTTCAAGCAAAGTGTAAGAAAAAGCGTAGATGAGGGTAAAGCGATTATGCATTTGAGTCACAATAGTTTCTGCTCAACAAAAGAGTGAAATGTTAGAATAGCGAGCCTGCTGTTGACAAACGCAAAGCTGATAGAACACAACTGATTAAATAGGAGGTCCGAGATGAACAGAGATTATTCTGCTTTGTTGATTGAGTATCCTGAAATCATTAGCAAGGAGCAGGTATACCGCATCTGCCACATCAGCAAGCGAAAGGCAACTTGGCTCTTGGAAAACGGAATAATTCCGTGCAAGGATTCCGGGAAGAAAACCCGTCGCTTCCAAGTTCGTACTGTTGATGTAATAAACTACTTGTTAGCTTCAGAAAACAATCCTCAAAAGCCTGTAACACCTGTTGGCCTCTTCACCAGTACAAACAAGGAGAAAAAAACACATGCAGTTACACATATCTCCGATAAAGAGATTCAGAAAGAACTGCACACAAGTTGGAGGGGAGCACCAGATGCACTCACTACAAAGGAAATTTCACGGTTAACCGGATACAATTTACAGACAATCAACCAATGGATAAATTCAAAAAGGCTTCAATGTGTATATTGTCCGGAGGGACGCAAGGTGGCAAAGCAATGGCTCGTTCAGTTTATATCTGATTACATACATACTCATCCAGCTACACTCTCGCACAAATTAGCAACTATCATAAACAGGTTAGTTTGATGGCAAAGGATATAAATTTACTTATATCGTTCTATCACCCGTTATCTCGTCTTTCTAAAATAATTAGCATAAATAGCAGCGCCGTTTTGTTGGTCTTGATGACCATCAAAGCGGCGCCCTTTTGTTTTCCCCAAAATCAAAAAGGGCGCCAGCCCAAGGAGGTAAGTAAAGTGAACAAGGAACTATATTTTAAAGAACTGGGGATTGTCCTGAGTCGGTCTGGATTCACCGCGCTGCCGGAACAGGACGGTTTCCTCCCGGTGGAGTATGAAGGTCGGCCGTTGTGTCGGGTTGATGCAACCGGCAGCGTTTTCTATCACCAGGATAATGTGAATACTCTGGACCGGGAGGCGGCCTGCAGAAGAGTCACAGATTCGGCCACTATTGTCCAGGAATACATGACATTATTGGAGCGGGCGCCCGTCCTTCAAGCGACTGGGTTAAACGAGCCCTACAGGGCGCTGGCCGAATTCAACGGTACGGTATTGGCTGGACGACAGACAGACCACGGGGCTAAATTCGTTACCTGGGACTGGAGCTTTAACCACACCAGTCTCAACCAAGGCAACTACTATGAGGGAGATTATTCCGGAGCAAAGCAGGACTTTGCAGTCCGATCAGGGCTTGTCCCCCATGAACGGCAGTTTACTCCCGAGCAGCTCATCGAGATCTATCAGCAGTGCTCTTATGTGGCGTTTAGCTGTGCGCTATCCAGAGAACAGGAGGAGGTTATCCAGGAAATCCAGGACAGAATTCAGGACCTGGTACCGGATTGCAGGGAGCGGATTATTCAAAGTCTGGAAGAGCATGACAGCCCCGGACTGGAACCAACGATGTGACGTTGATGGCCGCAAATTCAGAACAAATACGGGGGTGATGGAAATGCAGTAGATATTTCCTGCACGGTGTGGTATGTTGTGTGCTTACCAAAGAAAGGAGGTGAAACCCATGAATCAACGCGCTGTAAGAACAAGTGAAAACGGAGTCCAGTTGAGGCCCGCTTCCCTTGAGGAGGCGGGCCTTTTCTATTCGGAACTGGACGTGGAACAGGACAAGGCACTGGGTACCGTGGGGCATGTCCGAATGGACTTCGGTCACCACGGAAAGGAATTCTGGCACACCTGGTGGCCCCACAACCAGAATCAGCTCAATATCCCGGAGTTCAAAGATGAACTTCAAACCATCGTGGATACCCTCCGGGCGGATGGACCACTGAAGGATCTGACGTCGATGCGTAGCTTCTGCGCCCAGAACGGCGGGGCTATCTCCGAGGACGGGCGCAGCTTCGGCTATGTGGTGGAGACAGACCGTTACCGCTACTGTCTGCGCTGCACCCCCAGTCCCGGTGATTACCAGGCGTACCTGTATTGCTACGACAAGCGGCAGCAGGAGCTGGCGTATCAGGAAAAGCCGGTAGGCCGGGTGACCTTTGCAGATGGCACCGAGCAGGAGTTTACAGACCCACAGCAGTATCTCCGAACCATCAGAGAGGAACTGCCGTACCGCAATACGACAGGCTTCCGACATGAAACACTCACCGACGATCCGCAGGTCAAAAAGGCCGTGGATGACATCATCCTGGACTTTGCTGGCGAGGAAAATCCCAAGAGGGTATGTGACTATGGCCTGACGGAGAAAGGTATGCAGAGGCTCCGGAATGCAGCAGATCCCTCCCTTCCCCATACCTATGCCTGGTTTGTATTGACGGAGTGCAACACCACCCAGGAGCAGTTTTTCGGGGAACTGACATTGGAGGAGGCAATCCAGCTCTACCAGGGCAGCGATGCTCCGGAGAAACGCCTCGGCGTCACCAAGGATTCCATTGCAACTGTGGATATCGTCCACATGGCAGGCGGAAAACAGCGATTCTTTCCTGATTATCAAAAGCTGGAAAGCTTCAAGGCTGATCCGGTCATTTACGAGGCGGTGAGACGGCTGCACCAAGAACTGATACAGAACAGCTCCGCACAAAATATGAGTATGGGAGGCATGTGAAGTGACTGTGGAAAAAGAGTGGCTGGATTTTCTGCGAGATCAGTATCCCAAGGGAAGTGGTATCCGGCTGAGCGAACAGACGGACGCCCTCTCCCCTGTTCAACCAGGCAGCAGAGGGACACTGGAGCATATTGACGATGAAGGGCAGTTCCATGTCAGATGGGAGGATGGCAAGGAGACGGTCTTGGCCATCGGCAAAGATCGGTTTCAGGTTCTTCCCCCGGAACCTCAGACGTTAAAGTTCTACATGCCGCTCACAGCAACATACCGCAGCTATGATAGTTGGGGCGACCCCAGCGATCAGGGTGAAGAGATGGATGGGCGGGATCTCCGCAGATATAAGGGCAGCATCCAGGAAACCCTGGTGGAGAACAGGATGCCGCAGGAGGCAGCCCGCGGGCTGATGCACTGGTATGATAAGCAGGATGGTGTAGAGGCAAAGGTCCAGTCGGTGGTATTTGAGGTGGAAGACCGCGATGGGCAGCTCTGGGGCGTGGCAGAGTGTAAGGTAATTGGGGAGCTTCTGCCGGAGGAAAAGGAAACCCTGGCCGAATACATTTCAGGCCAAGCCTCAGATGGCTGGGGCGAGGGCTTCGAGCAGCGCCCCATCGAACTGGACGAGGGAGAGCTCTATGTCAGCCTCTGGAATGCGGGCGACTGGAGTATCCAGACAGAGGATGAGAGATTCTCGCCGGACGCACAAACACGCCTGCCAGATCTGTGCTGGTCGGTGCTGCCCAGCGACGGAACCCTGATCTGTATCAAACGGGGCGAGAGCGGATACTACGTGAGCGACTGGAATACGGACAACCCGGAGCAAAATCGCTGCCTGGCCGATTACAACAACGAAAGGCGGGGCATTACGCCTGCCCAGGAGCAAGCCATGCTCACTGGAAGTATGTGTGGATGGAATGTACCAGGAGCAGACCCCCAATGGTACAAATCACAGCAGCATGGTGGAATGACCATCAGCTGAAAAGGAGATGGAACCAACATGACACTTGAGATTACCGATATCTTTGGCAGCCGTGTGGAACTGCATCCAAGAGTGGAACTCTACTCCGTCCACGACTTCATGGGCCAGGAAATGCCCGGTCTTGCTATTGCTCTGGATGAGATTGTGGACGAGCACCATGGCGTAGAACCTTATGCGACCCTCACGGTCTCCTTCGGGGAATTCATCGGGCTGAAAAACAGTGCCTACATCGATACCAACAACTGTCGCTTTGCGCAGCAGCTTCTGAACCAAGGAATCGTAGAGGATACCGGGCTGCGGAAAAGTAGCGGCTTCTGCGAATATCCGCTCTGGACCTTCAAACAGGAATTCCTGGAGGAGATTGGAGGTGAAAACTACGCCGAGTATTCCCGGTGTTATGACGCATACATGAAGGCGGTTGAGGAGCGGCTCAGCGCCGAAGAGAACTTTGATCCTGCGGAACACACCCAGGACGGAATGACCATGCAGTGATTATTCCGTCCTATTACTTTATCAGAGCGAGGAGTGATTGCTTTGAAGAAAACCTTTTCTGTATATGTAAGTCCGCTGGAAATGGACAGCTCGCTGGGACGACTGATAGACTTGCCCATAGAGCAGGAAAAGCTGAACAGACTCCTGCTGGAGCTGAATACTGGTCAGCCACTCTACGTGGAGGTCTCGGAATACTGCGGCCGGGACTACCTGGCAGAGCATCTGCCGGAGGATATGAAGCTGACAGAGCTGAATCTGCTGGCTTGTAAACTGGCAGACCTGTCCCCGCAGCAGGATGCCGCCTTTGAGGGCCTTGTCCGCATGGATCTGGACAAGGGTATGGCAGAGCTGCCGCTGAACCGCTTGATCGACCTGGCCAGCAGTGTGGACTGTTGCCATATGGTGGCAGAGGCCGGGAATGATGAGCAGCTGGGCCATTTCTATGTGGACAACGACTTCCCCGTCCTGCCGGCCGGACTGCCAGAGGAGGTATACGAGCTGCTGGATTATGGAGCCATCGGCCGGAAAGCCAGACAAGAAGAAGGGGGCGTTTTTACCTCCGGGGGCTATGTGGTGCAGCACAGTGATCTGGATGTGAGTTACTCCCAGAGCCAGGGCGGTCCGAGCATGGAGGTGGGACTATGAGGGACAGCCTCTTCGATGCCCTGGATGGTATGGAGATGGGCAAGTCTGAGCATGACTGGTTGGAGCAGCGGTTCGGAAGCATGACCGCGAAAGAGAGACTGTTGTTTCAGGGCGCTATGCAGCTGGAGCATCCGCAGACCGTTGAGGAGACCCTCCGGGTTCTGAGGGGACTGGATCAATACCGACTCCTCTATGGTGCGGATGATGATGTAGCCCTGGGGCGGTTCGTTATGGAGCATATTCACATCCCTACTCGCCCAGCACGAGGTTATCTTGACCCGGAGATTGTGGGGACTGCCTATCGGGAAAGCGGAGACGGATGTTTTCTGGAGGGCCACTATGTGGAACGCATCAGCCCCGGCCACTCGCTCCCCGAACTGGAACCGGATGCCGTACTGCCCACGACTGGCGACTACGCCATCCGGGTCAAGTTAGCCAGCCGGAGCAACCTGGAAGGTGTCTGGGTGGGCTTCCCTGACACGGGAGAATACATGGACACCGCTCACCCGGATGAGCTGCTCCTGGGGCTGGACGCCCTGGATGCGGAGACCCTGGAGCAGTGCATTGCGGTGGATGTGGACTGTGCCCTGCCCCAGCTCACAAATATCCTCTCCCAGTATGACTCCGCCGGAGAACTGGTGCGGCACGCCATTGACTTCGGCTATGTCTGGGCGGAGCAGGGCCAGGGGGAAGCCCACTGGTTGGAGAAATGGCAGGCAGTGCTGGAGTTGGAGGACTGCCACCGGCTGGACCGGGCTCTGGATCTCTCCCAGAATCTCCACTGCTATGAATTCATCCCTCGCGGCGCAGGCCTCGCCCAATACGGCATGGAGCTGGCACAAAAGGAAGGCATACTCGGACAGGATCCGTTGCTCAACCAGTGCTTTGACTCTGTGGCTTACGCCCAGCATCATATGGCGAAGTTTGGCCTGTCTGCCACAGACCACGGCTATGTCGCCCGGAATGGGCAGGAACTCAACTATGAGTACAGTAAGCCGGAGCATGGACCGGCAATGACCATGTAACCAATCTCATATCTCACACAGGGGCCGTTTTTCCGATAGGGACAAGCGGCCCCGTTTTTTGTGCCCTTTTGGAAAAACAGGCCCGGAAAAGGAGGGAAACGATGAATCGGGAAGAGAGACTGCTGGCCTACCTGAAAGGGGCCTGCCTTGGACGGGACCGCTGTATGGGAGGAAAAGAACTGGGGCGGACACTGAATCTCAACGGCACAGAACTGCGGAAAGCGGTCAATCGTCTGCGGCAGGAGTGCGAGCCCATTGCCAGTGACCGGAACGGTTACTTCTATGCCCAGACCGCAGGGGAAGTCTATGCTACCATCCGAAATCTGAAGAAAATGCGTGCCGGGCTGGATGCGGCGATTCAGGGCTTGGAGCAAGCTCTGGACGGTTTTCCAGCGAGGAGGTGAGGGCGTATTGCCAGGTCCTTTATTCCCTGGGTGGGAGGAAAGGGCAAGCTCCTCTGGCTGATCCGAAAGCTGGCGCCGCCCTGGTATCCCCGCTTCATCGACGTGTTTGGCGGGAGCGGGACAGTAACCCTTGACCGCCCTATCCGCAAGGGTTGTCTGGAGGTCTACAACGACTACAACAGCAACCTGACCAATCTGTTCTGCTGTGTCAAGAACCGGACGATGGCCCTGCTGAAGGAACTGGGTTTTCTCCCCCTCAACTCCAGGGACGATTTCGAGGTACTTCATAAATTTTTCTCCAAGGATGAGTTTACCGACGATTACCTGGAGGAGGAGCTGGAGCTGACCCAGGTATATCTGAAACCTCCGGAACAGGAGATGATCCGGAAGCTGCTGCTGGAGCGTTCCCCGCGGGGGGACGTCCGGCGGGCGGCGGACTACTTCAAGCTGATCCGCTACAGCTTCAGCGGAGGAGGAAAGGCCTTTGCCGGAAAGCCATGTGATATCCGCCGCTTCTTCCATCTGATCTGGGAGTGCTCTCGCAGACTGGCCAATGTGGTGGTTGAGAACAAGGACTTTGAGAGCCTGATCCGGCAGTATGACCGGGAGAATGCATTTTTCTACTGTGACCCGCCCTATTACCAGGCGGAAGACTGCTACCCGGTGGATTTTCCGGTGGAAGATCACCAGCGGCTCCACGATGTACTGGTGAACTGCAAAGGGCGTGTGATGGTATCCTACAACTTCTGCCCGTTCATTCTGAATCTCTACAAGGAGTTCTACATCTTCTACACCACCCGCCCCAACAGTATGTCCCAGACGGCAGACAGCGTGTATGAGGAACTGATCATCACCAACTATGACCCGCGCAAATGGAAGCGTGATGGTCAGCAATTTACTCTGTTCCCCTTTGGGGAGGCAGAGGGAGAGGAGCGGAATTATAAGCTGATCCACGAACCTGATGCGGCATAGACGATTTTAAGACAGGAGGTATTTGCTATGCAGTTTGTAATCTATCCGGACTTAGATAAACCCGGCTTGACACTCTCCCCCCTTATCAAGGTGCTGTCCGGCCTGGTTGGAAGCGAAAAACTGATTTGTGATGTCCAAAAGGGCTGCGTCCTGCTCAGCCGAGACAAACTCTCGGTGAAAGAAGCTCTACAAATGATTGACCTATTCCAGGAAAAAATCGATTCCATGATGCTCCAGTTGGTGGACGCCAGCAATGAAATTGTGAACACCGTGGACGTTCCGGATCCGCTGGACCATGTGGACAGGGATGTTCTGGACGATCTTCTGGGCTGCGGCGCCAGTCCGGACGGCCTGCGTTTGCTTCTGGCAATGGAGGATGAAGAAATTGAAGAATGATACCTATCTCTACACCCAAGGCCTGGATACCGCCCGGCGGGAAGGCGATATCGCCCTCTGGCGGGCCAGCTATCAGGCCAACATTGCCTGCAAAAAGGCCATTGAGGAGAGTATCCGGCAGGGCTTTGACGGAATGCACCTCAAAGCAGACTGTGCCAAAGAAGTGGTGGAGGAGTTCGGTTTCAAACGGGTGAACTGGGTGCTGGCCAATACCATCCAGGAAAAGAGCTGGGATGGCCGTTTCAGACCAGACAACAAAAGTTGGGCGCAGCGCACCTTTATCCCTGACGATACGGGCCACAAAGTGGACTTCATTGTGGAGTCACACCCTGCCGTGCTGGATGGATTTGTGACCCAGTTCCGCAGGGCCTATCAGGAGCTGAACCTCTTTGGCCCGGAGCACTGTCTGTCCAATTCCTGGTCTGAGCTGGATTATCAGGGAAAGGTACTGGTACTGAGTCCTGACACTCTGCGGGAGGCCTGCTGGTCTCAAGAAAACCAACTTTGGTACGCCCATGACGGGTTTGGCTGCAGCCCCCATGCCATTGGGCGCTCCATCCGCTGTACCTGCCTGGGCGACGGTGAGACAACACGGTGGAACCGCACCGAGTTTGTGGGGGTGCTGGATGAAAAATTCCTGCCGGATTGGGCCAGTGCGAAGTTGGAGCAGCTCTTGGCACACCAATCGCAGCAACATATATCCGGCATGAATGGGATGAACATGGAGGGATAATGTGAAGGTTTTTTATTACACCATTGACGATATGTCCCTGTCGCGGAAAGGTCTGCTCCGCAAGGGATGGACCATTCAGCATTTTGACACCCTGGAGGAGGCAATCCGCTCTTATCGAAAGATTCCCCTTTCGAAGGACAAGCGACTTGGGCTGACGGACAGTATGCATGTCCTGGAGCTTGTCCGGTGTGTACCGCTCTTTTCCTTTGATACAGCGGGTGAAGATATCCTGGCCTCCGACTACCGGCAGTACCCTCTCTGGGCGGATCTGCCGGAAGCAAAGTCTGCCACACAGGACTGTATCAAACAGTTCAACCTGCGATATCAATTCTGTTCTGACGCCATCATGCCGCTCTCACGCTCGAACCGGCTTCCCAAGCACCTACGGGACAAGTATTTGTGGCTGAGCATCAACCACGACCCGGGTTCCGCCATTCGCTGGGTCTACATTGCCGGTACGGGCTGGGTCTCCTTAGAGGAATGGAAACGCCGCGCCTCCAGCCATCCCCTGGTACTCAAATTCCGGGCAGATGGGCTGACAGAGCGCGGCGATTATTGTTATCTGGAGATCGAGCCCTGGGAGTACGATCTGTTGGTTCGCCGCACCCTGGAGCGGCTTGACCAAAATACATCAACGACAGGAGGAAGAAAGAAATGAGTGCCAACAGCGCAGCAACCCCCATGGAGCTGGATGTGAGGATCTACCCCTATCGCGGGGAAGGCCCCACCGTGGCCACCGCATCTGTGACCCTGAACAACTGCTTTGCCATCCGGGATGTGCGGATCATGGAGAGCAAAAACGGGCTCTTCGTCTCAATGCCCAGCAGAAAGGTGCAGGGAGAATACCGGGATGTCTGCTTTCCCTGCACCAAGGAATTCAAGCAGCAGTTTGACCGGCAGGTGCTGGATGCCTACACCCAGACCCAAGCTCAGAACATGCAGAAGACGCAGGAAAACAATGGCCCTGCCATGACGATGTAAGGAGGAACACAAGATGAAACGAGCTCTATCCCTTTCCATTCTGGCTCTTACGTTGGCAACGATGCTGTGCCCCGCGGCCCTGGCAGCGGAACCGGTGGGTGCCGGCGCCTCTGCCCAGGTGTGCTATCCCACCTCCATCACCCGCAACGAGGACGGCACGGAGCTGAAAAAGATCTACGACCTGGGGCCGGAGGATGACCCGGCGGGCATCCCCCGCTCTGACTTTGAGCAGGATGGCTTTCACTATACCCTGACCGACCTGCTGAAGCAGGAGCTCCCGGAAAACGAAAGCCGCCAGCATACGGAGACCGTCTCCCTGCCCAGCAAGAACAAGGATATGGAATCCGTGCTGGCGCTGCTGCCCACAGAGAAGGAATTTATTACCGACGACGGCCTGTCCGGCACCCTCAGCCTGGACCTGTCCACCGTCCGGGTAGAGGTGGCCGGTTACGGCAGCTCCACCAAAGAGGTCTCTGCCACCAGAACCTACCCCAACCTGGCCAACCAGGACACCCAGTACATCCCCAAGAGCATCCAAGAGGACGGGCGCACCCTGACCCTCCAGACCATCAACTGGCAGACGGACAACACGGCCAGTATGGACGGCTACGCTCTGGGGGATCGATTTACCGCTGTGGCCACCTACACCGGTACCGCCACCAGCAGCTATGTGAAGGGCTATACGGTGACGGCAGACTACACTGGCACGGTCAGCCGGATCGCCCTGAACAAAGTGCGCTATGTGGCCATCTTTGAGGGAACGCCACTGGAACCCATCCTGCCGGCAGAAACGGAGGACTCCGCGCCTGCCCAGTTCAACTGGCTGCCCATTGCGGTGCCCTTTGGCGTCGTGGCCCTGGCCGGCGTAGGGATCGGGGCAGCTCTGTTTATGAGACGCCGCCAGGAGACGACAGAGGAGGATGACCAATGAAAAAGCTGATAACCACCTGCCTGACCATCTGCCTGTCCGCGGCCCTGGCCCTGCCCGCCAGTGCCTTGGATTACAGTATTGATGCCCCCGGAGACCCGGACTATGGTTCTCCCACCTCTATCGAAGTGATCTACACGGCGGACGGTGGAGCGATGAAGAATGAGGATGTGAGCAAAAACGCGGCGCTGATCCCGCCCACCTTCGGCAGTCTCAGTGCGGACGCCCTTGGGACGGGCACCTATCTGACCCCCGATCTGGCCCCCGGCGGCATGGCTGTTGGGACGATCACCGGCGGCAATATGCCCGTTATCTTCCCGCCTGCCTCAGATGCAGCAAGCGGCAGTTCCGGGGAAGCCAGCACCACCGTTGGGTATACCTATGTGACCGATGACCTCTACTATTCCGGCGGCTATCTGGCCACGCTGAAGATCCCCTCCATCGGGGTGAATGTGAAGGTATACGAGGGTACCGGCACCACACCTCTGGCCAAGGGCGCCGGGCATTTTACGGATACCAGCATCTGGGATGGCAACGTGTGTATTGCGGCCCACAACCGCGGCGCACACGCGCAGTTTGGGAAGATCCACACGCTCTCCGCTGGTGACAGAGTGACTCTGACCACTAAGCTGGGCACCCGCACCTACGAAGTGACCAGTGTCAGCAAGATCCTGGAGACGGATACCAGCGGCTTGACCGCTACCACAGGGAACCAGATCACCCTGTACACCTGTGTCGCAAACCAGCCCGCCTACCGCTGGATGGTGCGGGCAGTAGAAATCTAGGAGGGATGGAAATGAAACGACTGCTTTCTATGCTTTTGGCCCTGGTGCTTGCCCTGGGCCTGCTGCCGGCCGGCGCCTTTGCCGCCTCATCGGAGGAAGAAGCTTTGGGTGAGATCAACATCTTCAACGGCGGCTACCGCATGAACTATCTGGCGATGAATGGCCAGGTACAGTCTCAGAATTATGTCTATTACCTGTTTGACACCGGCAGCGGCACCAAGGAAATCCCGGCATACTGTGTGACGCCCAATCAGCCTGGTGTCCAGAAGGTTGTGGAGGAAGGCGAAAGCATCCGCTACCTGGCAGAGGAAAAAAGCAGCGATCCCAAGGTGGTGGGCATTGTGGCCAGCGGCTACCCCACCCGCCCCTTGTCCGAACTGGGCCTGGAAAACAAATACCAGGGCTTTTACGCCACCAAAATGGCGCTGTGGAGCTATCTCATCAGCGACTGGGATATCAACAAGCTCACGGTAAATCCCAACCTGTCCGGGGATGAGGCAGAGCGGGCAAAGAAGATCCTGGCGGCAGCCAAGGACATCTATGCCCAGGGTACCGCCTGGAACGACACGAAAAGCCCGGAGGTAACCTGCACGCCGGATCGTGACACCGCCTACGAGGTCACCATTGACGGCAAGCAGTACAAGCAGCAGGAGTTCACTGTTTGGTCCAAGACCTGGGTGAACAACTATGCCATCAACATCGCCTTCACTGACCCCGCAAGCGTCCCCGCCGGCACCCGCATTGTAGACGAAAATAACCAGGACATCACGTCTATCAAGGCGGAGTGGATGAACAACGGCCACGGCGGGATCTTCAAGGTACTGTATCCGGTGGAGAGCATCCAGGGCCAGGCAGGCAGCGTCCAGCTCTCCCTGAACTGCGAGGTGTATGCATACGCTGTGTTCTTTGCCAGCTGCCTGGAGAAAGACGAGTACGGCAACCTGCAGAACTATGTGGTGGATACCGACCCCACCACAACGCTGAACTTCAACGCCATCAGCAGCTATGCGGATACGCCGGAGAAAGATCCTCCGGATACGGGCCTCCGCATCCTGAAGTACGAGACCGGGACGGAGATCCCCCTCAGCGGCGCCCGTTTTGAGGTCATTGGCCCGGACGGCGATTCCCTTGGCGTATTTATTACCCAGGATGACGGACGCATTGAAATCCCCCTGACCATTTGCGGCAATTACACCGTCATTGAACGGGACGCGCCGGCAAACCATATCATCAGCGAGCAGCCTGCCCAGAATGTCACCGTGGTCTACAATGAAGTAGCCGAGGTGGCATTTTTTAATGATCCGTATGGCTCCCTCCGCATTGAGAAGCGGTCTGACACCGGCGAGTATCTGCCCGGCGCGGTCATTACCATTGAGCACATTGAGTCTGGCCTGACCTTCACTCAGGAGACTGGCCCCGCCGGTGTAGCAGTGTTTGGAGAGATTCCCTTGGGCGCATACCGAATCCAGGAGCAGACCGCCCCCGAAGGGTGGCTGAAGGATGACACCATCTACACTGCCACCGTGGTGGCCGGGGAGACAACTACCCTTCCCATTATCAACAAGGAGCTCCCGGGCCTGCGCATCGTAAAGTATGACCGCAAAAACTATATGGTCATGGCCGATGTCTATTTCGCCATCTACCGGGACGGCGACTACCTGGGCAACTTCAAGACCAATGAATTCGGGGAAATCCTGCTTACCGATCTGGAGCCCGGCACCTACCGGGCGTTTGAGGTGGACACCGGAAACGAGGGCTATATCCTGGACACCACGCCCCAGGAGGTGGAGCTGAAGGCGGGTGACGGCATTAGGGAGCTGGTCTTTTTCAATGACATGAAACCGGGGATGCGGTTGATTAAGGTGGACTCCGCCGACCCCTCCAAAGTGATTTCCAACGCAGTCTTTGAAATCGAGGCAGTAGATGGGAGCTTTGGGCCGGAGGAATTTACCACCAATGAAAGCGGAGAAATCGACCTGTCTCATTTGCCTGCCGGGGTCTTCCAGGTAACTGAGAAGGCATGTGAGGGATACGTCATCGACGATGCCCAGCGCATCATCAATCTGAAGCCCAATGAGGATGCGCAGTTCATTTTCACCAATACGGTCAGGCCCTCCCTTCAGCTGATCAAGCTCAGCGCAGACGGTTCTCGGCTGGCGGGTGTTACCTTCCGCATCGCAAAGATTGAAGATGGCAGCCATTACCTTGACCGCACCACCAACGATCGGGGTGAGGTCTTAATCTCGGACCTGGAGCCTGGGGTATACTCCGTAAAAGAGCAGTCCACTTTGGAAAACCACATTTTGGATCCCAAGGAGTATCATGTGGAACTGTTCCCCGGGCGGACCAGCACGATCACCCTGACCAATGAAAAACGCCCCAATTTGATCATCCATAAGCGGGACGCGGACAGCGGACAGCCGGTCCCCCATACCGTCTTTCTCGTGAAGGGTGCAGATGGTCATTCCATTGCCGAGGCGGAAACCGATGAAAACGGCATCGCAGTGGTGGAAAATCTGCTGCCCGGCGTGGTAGAGGTCGTCGAAAAGTCGGTGCCGGAGCCCTATCTGCTGGCGGAGGAATCCCAGCTGGTTACGCTCTATCCCAACAGGGATCGGGACGTATACTTTGAGAATCATAAGCGGCCCACCATCGAGATCATCAAGGAAAACGAGATCACCCATGATCCGCTCTCCAATGTCCCCGTGCAGGTCTGGTACGCCAGCAACAACACATCCACCGGAGAGTACAACGACCTTGGCGTGTTCTACACGGATGAAGAGGGACGCATCGTGCTCAGTGATCCGGACATTTCCCTCCGGGACGGCTGGTTCCGGATCGAGGAACTGGAGGCGCCGAAGGGGTTCAGCCTGACGGAATCCAGCAAGCAGGAGGCATTCATCGCGGCCGGCGAGGGACACACCTTCCGCATCTACAACCGGCCCAACTCCGCTATCGTCGTGTGGAAGTATGACAGTGTCCACCCGGAGCAGGCCATTGAGGGCGCGGTGTTCCAGGTGCGGTATCTCTCGGGTAACACCAGCGGCACCGGCGGCACGGTCATCGGCACCTACCGCACCTCGGCCAACGGCTCCTTCACCGTCACGGGCTGTAAACCGGGCACTTATATCATCGAGGAACTCTCCAGCGATGGCACCCACGTCATCGACACTCCGCCCCAGACAGTCTATCTGTCCGGCGAGGAGCAGGAGGTCGTACAGGTTTATTTCGGCAATAGCCCCAAGGGCTCCTTGCTCATCAAAAAGGTTTCCAGTGCGGACAATAGCCCCATTTCCGATGTGCAGTTCTTCGTGACCGAGAGTGATGGCACTGTGGTCGGCAACAGCAATGGCTACTTCACCACCGATTCGGCAGGCACCATCCTCATTGATAACATCGATCCCGGCACCACACTGGTCGCAAAGGAGGTCAAAGCAAAAGAGGGCTTCCTCCTGGATGACACCCCCCAGACCGCCCAGATCAAGGCCGGCCAGACCACGACATTGGAATTTCGGAACAAACCGATGGGCAATCTGGTAATTGAAAAGTGGGGACGGAACGGCTCTACGGAAGTCCCCCTGGAGGGCGTCAAATTTGAGATTAAGTACGCCAATGGGCAGTATGTGGACGCCGCAGGAGGCACGTTGTCCAGCAATGGTATCTATTATTCTGACTCCACAGGAAAGGTCATCCTGTCCGGGATCTCTGGAACTGTAGTAGTGACTGAACTTGAGAGTGTGCCTGGGTACACCGTCAACCCGGATAGCCAGAGCCAGACCGTCACTATTAACCCCAATGACACCCAGACGATCCGATTTTATAACAATGCTGTGGGCGGCGTGGAGATCATCAAGGTGGATGAGGCGGACAAGACCCAGCGGCTGGCTAACGCAACCTTTGAGATCCGCAAAATGGATGATGCCTTGGTGGATACCGTGACTGTCGATCAGAATGGCCGAGCGTTCCTTCCCCTGGAGGATGGCGCTTATTATGCGTTGGAGGTCACAGCTCCGGAGGGCTATAAGCTGGATGATACCCCTCACTACTTCGAGGTGAAGGACGGTAAGACCAGCAAACTGACGATCACCAACCGGGCACTTTCAGGTATCCTCATCCATAAGACAGACGAAAGCACAGGAGAAGGCATCTACGGGGTGAGTTTCCTGCTCTACGACAGCAGCAACACCCCCATAGGCCAGTACACCTCGGACGATCGGGGCTATGTCTATATCGAGGATCTGGAGGCGGGCCGCTATTATTTGCGGGAGCTGGAGAACGAGGGCTATGTCCCGGATACCCAGAAGAAAACCGTCTATGTCAAGTCCGGGGAAACCACCGAGGTGGAATGGGAAAACACGCCCATTACCGGACAGATTCAGATCACCAAGACTTCTGCGGATTACAACAGCATGAATGGCTGGCCCGCAGGGACGCCCATTCCCAACACCGTTTTTGAGATCTACAATGACCGGACCGGGAAGCTGGTAGATACCATCAAAACGGACCGGAACGGTGTGGCGGTCTCCAAGCCCCTGCCCCTGGGCCGGTACAAAATCGTGGAAGCCCAGGCAGCGGAGTTTTATGGACTGGACAAGACCCCTATCCAGGTGGAGCTGGAGTTTGCCGGTCAGATCGTCAAGACTGCCATGACCAACAAGAGCCTCTATACCAATGTCAGCATCAAGAAGACAGGGTACGTGGAGGTTATGCCCGGCCAATCTATCCGCTATGACTTCAGCGGGATCGCCAACAACTCCACCACCAGCCTGACCTCCTTCTATTGGCGGGATACCCTGCCCACTCAGGCGATACGGCTGGATAAGATCATCACCGGCACCTACAATGTAAACGGCAGTTACAAGGTGGTCTACCAGACCAACCTGAGCGGCGGCACCTGGCGCACCATGTACGATAACCTACTCACCAGACAGAACTACACGCTGGATGCCTCTCCCGCCGCACTGGGGCTGGCCTCCAACGAGTATGTGACGGCGTTCATGGTGTCCTTCGGTGTGGTGCCCGCCAACTTCCGGCAGGTGGAGGCCCCGCAGGTCTACTGCACTGTCGTCTCCCAGCTCGCCAGTGGAACTCAGTTCACCAATCAGGCGGATGTGGGCGGCGTCTATGACGGACAGTGGATCATGGCCACCAGCCGGTGGGTCACCAGGGTCTACAAGCCTTCCCAGCCTCTGCCCCGAACCGGATATTGAGAACCCACCCAGGGGCCATCCGCAAGGATGGCCCCACCACTTTTTGGAGGTGTTGTGAATGAAAGCTATCAAACGGTACGCCAGGCCCATGCTTATCGTGCTTCTGCTGGTGCTGCTCTTCACCATCCCGGCCATGGCCACCAGTGGCAATGTGGCCGGCGCGGTGCAGCAGACCTGGAAGGATGCCGCTACCCAAATCAAGACCGTGGTGGACAGTGTTGTCTTTCCGGCCCTGACCATGATCCTGGCTATCGCATTCTTTGTTAAATTAGGGCTGAGCTACTTTGAGTTCCGCAAGCACGGCCAGTTTGAGTGGACGGGTCCGGCCATTCTGTTCGTCTGTCTTATCTTCGTGCTTCTTGCCCCCAAGTACATTTGGGGCATTGTGGGCATCTGATCGCCCCGGAAACGAAGATGGAGGTGAGACAAAAGCGTGTTTATCTGGGACTTTGTGGCCAATCCTGTTATGGACGCACTGGTGGATTGGTTTTACAGCCAGGTTGTAGGCTTCCTAGGGGCGTTCTTCGCCCAGATGGGCAATATGGGGGTGGAGCTGTTTGAACTGGAGTGGGTTCAGGCCGTGGTTCAGTTTTTCTCCCAACTGGGCTGGGCCTTGTATGGGGTGAGCCTGGTGGTGGCCGGCTTTGAATGCGGGATCGAGTATGCTTCCGGAGGACGAGGGAATTTCCAACAGGTGGCTCTGAATGCCATCAAAGGATTTCTGGCGGTCAGCCTGTTTACCATCGTCCCGGTTCGACTTTATACCCTATCAGTATCCCTGCAAGGCACCTTCACCACCGGGATTTCCCACCTGGGAATCGGTGAGCTGGGCGCCTCCGTCCTGGAGGGGATGGATATTGATTCGCTGATGGATCTGGCCGCGGAGACGAACTGGGGGATCGGCACAAACCCCATTATGATTCTCTTCTGCATGATCCTGATGGCATACGCCGTGATCAAGGTGTTCTTCGCCAACCTCAAGCGGGGCGGCATCCTGCTCATCCAGATCGCTGTGGGGAGCCTGTACATGTTCTCCATCCCACGTGGCTACACGGATGGCTTCACCCAGTGGATGAAGCAGGTCATTGGCCTGTGCCTGACCGCCTTTCTCCAAGCGACCATATTGGTGGCCGGGCTAATGGTATTCAGCGAACATCCCCTGCTTGGGCTGGGATTGATGCTCTCCGCGGGAGAGGTGCCCAGGATTGCTGGTACCTTTGGCTTGGATACCACTACCAGAGCCAACATCATGTCTGCGGTCTACACTGCCCAAGCAGCCGTCAATACAACTAGGACTATTGTACAGGCGGTGGCAAAGTAGAAAAAATCTATGGATATTATGCTTGCATTGCCTGCATCTTCTTTGTCGGGTTTTGTGAATGGCTTTATGCCTTGCATTTGGGTATGCTTGCTTTGCAATGACAGAGAAAGGAGGTCAGAAAATGGCGGAAGGGACCAAAAACCTCTGTGCCCAGATTCCGGCAAGCCTGCATGCCCAGGTGCGTAAGTTGCAAGAGGCGTCCGGTAAGACACTGGGCCAGTATATGACAGAGCTCATCACAGCCTACTACGAATATGAAAAAGGAGGCGCCTGCAATATGGCAAATGTAAAAACGGTGGCTTTCCAAATCCCGACGGAGCTGATGGATCAGCTCAAGGCGTATCTTGAGAAATACAACATGACACAAAAGGCATTCTTTCTGGACTGCATCCACCGGGCGCTGGCAGAAGATGCCGAGCAAAAACCGGAAGCGTAAATATGGGAATGCCCCCGCCGCTGTACTGTGCGGCGGGGGCATTCTAGTTGGTATCAGGTTACATCTATTCTACGAGAGGAGGATCTGAAATGACCAAGGAAGAGTTCTGGAGCACCATTGAAACCGCCCGCCAAGCTGTTCCTGACGGGAGCCAATCCATGATGGCAGAACAAATTTATCGTGAGCTGTTGCAGAAACCGCCGGAGGACATTCTGGACTGGAACCTATACTTCTATGAATACCGCGATGCAGCATGCCGCAATGACCTCCAGGCTGCCAGCACCGCACTGGGTGTCCCTGCTACCTCTGATGGGTTTCTTGATTTCCGGACCTGGCTAGTTGCCCAAGGGAAAGAGATCTACTTGGCAGCCATTGACAACCCGGACACGCTGGCTAAGGACCCTCATATTGGGGCAGAAATGAGCTTCCCGAGCTTTGCGGATTGTGCCGTTGACGCATACGCAGAAAAGCTCTCGCTTGCAGATGAGGAAGAGAGGCGCAGACTGTACAATGCATTAAACCACCATAAATTGACCGACCAGAGCCTCAATGAACTCCAGCGTGAGTTACCTCAGCATCCCGACATCTCCAGCGGCCAGCTCCTGCTGGACTACTCCGCTCAATTTCCAAATATCTGGGAGCGAATGACATCACGTTCGCCGGAGCTCCGCGCCATGGAAGACAAATTCGACTATTTTATTCCCATCCGCGACGTGGTGTACGCCGCAGTCTATCAGAATGGCAGCTGCGCGGAATACCGCTTCCCGGACACACCGCGCGACATCGCCAATTTTATTGGAAGCCGCCCTTGCGCAGACGAGATCGTGTTGACCGACACGTTGGACCGGCTGCTTCTGGATACGCGGGGAAGCATTATCTATTCTTGCCCGGACAAGGAGCTGTTGGCAAAAGTGACCCATTTCCTAGTTCCGATCCAGACAGGAGAAATACAGCCTGAGCCCGTTCTGTATGAATGCTTGTCCGGCCAGGAACCGTGTCAGCAGTCCTCGAATGATGGGCTGACCATGAAACCACCGTGTTGATCTGAACAGCGGAGGTGATGAAATGTTTATCTACCCTGAAAACCTGAGAGCCAAGCCCATGCTCTGGCTGTGGGAGCTGCGGGATATCGGCATCATCGGCGTGAGTTTTCTGCTCTCTGTTCTGGCGCTCAGTCAGGGCATTGGCATGATTCCGCTGGTGATCACGGTTCTGTATGCCTTCCTCTCCATCCGTTTGGATGGCTCCAGCATATTGGACTTTCTCCGCCGGGCAGCGTGCTTTCTGTTTTTGCAGCAGCAGCGTTATGATTGGAGGCTTGAACCATGATGAACCGAAAAGAAAAACTGGCAATTCGCCAGCATCAGTCCACCCGGCAGCTCATGGGGATCCAGCGGATTACGCCCCATGGAGTGACGACAGCCCGCGGTGAGCTGGTGTTCTTCCTCATTCGGCCGGACAACCTTACCGTCCTTTCGGAGGATGGCATCCGGGTGCGTGTCACAGCCCTGGCCAATCTGCTCCGGGCGGAATCGGCGGTGGAACTGCTGGCCCTGGACTCCAGAGAGTCCTTCCAGCGCAACAAGGAATTCTACCAGGCAAGACTGGAGCAGGAGACCATCCCGGCTCTGCGCACTCTGCTGCAGCAGGATATCCGGCATCTGGAGACGATCCAGTCCGCCTCCGCCTCGTCACGGGAATTTCTGCTGGTCATGCGGATGGAGGAAAAAGAAGCTGCGGACGAGCGCGGGCTGCGGCAGCTGGAAAAGGCCCTGTGTGACCACGGGGTCCGTGTCCAGCTGGTGGAAGAACAGGACGTGAAGCGGCTGCTGGCAGTCTACTACCAGCATGAAGTGACCACAGATTACTTTGAGGACGTGGACGGCGAAAGGGCGGTGACCGGGAATGGCTAAGAAACAGCAGAAGAAAAAAGTGGGCACAAAGCAGCCACCACTCCCTCGCCCCAAAGAATTCCTGGATCTCATTGCGCCTGCCGCCGTACAGTTCAACACAGATTCCTTTATCCTGGGCGGCACCTACCGCTCTGTGATGGTTCTGCGCAGCTATCCCCCCACGACGGAGCAGCTGGCTCTCCTGAGTCAGCTGGGAGAGCTGGGGGGCGTAACGCTGCACCTGACCGCCCGGCAAGTCACAGCCGCGGAGGAAAATGCCATTCTCCACACAGCCACCAACAAGAGCCGGATGGAACGTGGCAACCTGAACAACATGAAGCAGAGCGTCACAGCGGAGGCCAAGCTCCAGGATGTGGCCGCCCTCATCAACACCCTGCGCCGGGAACAGGAGCCCCTGCTCCACTGCTCCGTCTTTCTTGAATTGAGCGCAAATTCAGCAGAACAGCTGCGCACCCTGCGGGATCAGGTCAATGCCATGCTGCTCCGTGCCAAGCTGGGGGCGGACCCTCTGTTCCTGCGGCAGAGGGATGGCTTCCTCTCCTCCAATCCGGCGGGCCATAACGTCTTTGGTGCCTTTGCCGAGCGCGTCCTGCCCGCCTCCAGTGTGGCAAACCTCTACCCCATGAGCTACTCTGGCAAGACGGATCCCTGCGGCTTCTATCTGGGCAATGAGAAATATGGCTCCAATATCATCGTGGACCTGGATCGGAGAACCGGCGACAAGACCAACGCCAGCGCCCTGATCCTGGGCAACAGCGGGCAGGGCAAGAGCTACCTGCTGAAATTCCTGCTGTGTAATGTGCTGGAGTCCGGCAAGTCCGTTATCTCCCTGGATTCGGAGCATGAGATGGAGGAGTTGTGCGGCAACCTGGGGGGCAGCTTTGTGGATCTGCTCAGCGGCAGGATCCGCATCAATCTGCTGGAGCCCAGGCACTGGGACGATGGCAGTGAGCCGGATGACCCTGACGCGCCCGCCGCCTTCCGGGGCACCCTGCTGGCCCAGCACATCTCCTTTCTGCGGGACATCTTCCGGGTCTACAAGGACTTCGATACCCCTCACGTCGACACCCTGGAGCTGATGGTGGAGCGGCTCTATCGGAAGTGGGGCATCAGCGACGCCACCGACTTCTCCCGGATGACTCCTACCGACTACCCCGTCCTGTCAGACCTCTACGACACCATTGAGGAGGCCTATCAGAATTATGAGCACGAGGAGGATTTGAAGCTCTACCCGCGGGAAATGCTCCGGGACCTCATGTTGGGGCTCCACTCCATGTGCAAGGGTGCAGACGCTCGGTTCTTCAACGGGTACACTAACATCTCGTCGTCCAGGTTCCTGGTGTTCTGTATCAAGGGGCTGGAGAATGCGGCCCAGAACCTGAGAGACACCCTGCTGTTCAGCGTGCTGGCCTATATGTCCGACCAACTGCTCACCGCCGGCAACACGGTGGCCGCTATTGACGAGCTGTACCTGTGGCTCACCAATCCGGTGGCAGTCACTTACATCCGCAACTGTCTCAAGCGGGTGCGCAAAAAGGAGTCCAGCATGATTCTGGCCAGTCAGAACCTGGAGGACTTTGACCAGTCGGGCATCCGGGAGCTGACCCGCCCCCTCTTTGCCATCCCCACCCACCAGTTCATCTTCTATGCCGGATCCACCGACAAGCGGTTCTATATGGAGAACCTCCAGCTGGAGGAAAACGAGTACGAGCTGGTGCGGCAGCCCCAGAAGGGCGTCTGCCTCTACAAGTGCGGCAGCGACCGGCACCTGTTGGCGGTGCATGCTCCGCCCCATAAAGAGAAACTTTTTGGATCGGCGGGTGGTCGCTGATGGCAGCTCCCATTGCGGCCATCGCCAAGGTCGCTGCCGCAGTTCTGTCCGATAAAAGAGGACGCAAGGCTGTTGGATGGGTTTTGGTGGCGATTCTGGCTCCCGTGATTCTGCTTGTCGCTGCCTTCTGCTCCATCCTGGGCGGCTCGGCGGATCACAACAACAGCGTGCTCCAACTGTGCTTCTCCGGCGGTGCTCTGCCAGCCAATATGCCGGCGGAGTACCGCGTCTATGTGGAGGACATGCAGCACAGCTTTGCGCTGCTGGACGGGTATATAGAGACCGTCAACAATGTGACCGAGGGTGAAACTGGCCTTGACTCCATACGGGTCAAGGCCATCTTTTATGCTCTGTACTTCGGCGACGAGGTACCCAGCAGCCGGGCCCACCGGCAATTTGTGGACTGCTTTGTGACCTATGAGGAGCGCACCCGGACTGTGACCACCACAGACGAGGAGGGCAATGAGGTGGAGACCGAGGAGAGCTATACCGTGGCCATCCCCATCACAGACCTGGAAACCGTGTGGGCAAACATCCAGGCAGCCACCGGGCTCACCATCACAGAGGAGCACCGCAGCAATGCCGACAGCATCTACAACCTGGTGCGCTACGGCTCCTCCACCGGAACAGAGGACTGGATCCCAGGCGCGGAGGTGCCCTTCATTGGTGCGGATGGGTTCTGCTCTCCCATCGGCTCCGGCTGGGAGAGCCGTGTCACCTCCGAGTTCGGCTACCGCAGGGATCCCTTCACCGGCGAGACCAGGGGCCACACCGGGATTGACATTGCCGTTCCCACCGGCACGCCGGTCCGGGCGGCTCTGCCCGGCGTGGTCACCACCGCCACCTACAATGCCGGCGGCTACGGCTACTATGTGATGATCGACCACGGCAACGGCATGGTGACTCTGTATGCCCACTGCTCCAAGCTGCTGGCCAGAGTGGGCAGCACTGTGGAGGCAGGCGACATTGTGTCTCTGTCCGGCTCCACCGGGCGCTCCACCGGGCCCCATCTGCACTTCGAGGTGCGCATCAACGGTCAGCGCGTCAATCCAAGATCCTATCTGCCTACGAGCTAAGGAGGTAATTCAAATGAAAAGCAACCAGATCACCATACTGAAAGTGGAGCCTGGAAAGGTTCCGGAGACTGTGACTATCCCCAATACACTGGAAGCTGCCCAGAAGATGGTGGGCGGATACATTGAGGTCATCGCGCTGGACAATGCCTGCCTGGTGTGCAATGAGGATGGCAAACTCAACGGGCTGGAGGGAAATCGCCGGCTGGGGAATGATATCATCACCGGTACCTTTTTCCTGGCAGGGTGTACGGACGACGGCGATTTCTGCTCCCTCACCCCGGAGCAGATGGAGCACTTCACTCAGCGATTCGCACAGCCGGAGACCTTCCAGCCCGGCGAAGTGGAAAATGCCTTCCGCTTTGAGTTCTACTCCATGTGAGGTGTGCCCAATGGAAAAGATTGAATTGAAAGTAACCATGGAACCGGAGCGGCTGGATGCCCTTCGGTATTTTTTGTCTGCCAAGGAAAAGAGCACACCTGAGAAGGAGCTGCAGCGTGCATTGGATCAGCTCTATGAGAAATGTGTTCCAGAGGAGATGCGGGAGTACCTGGACAGCAAATGCAAACCCACCTCTTCCCGCCCCAGGCCCCGGCGGGGTGTGAAGCCAAATCAAGAGTGTCATTCGCCGCAAGCTGAGCGGGCACATGATGGCGCACTTCAGAACATGGGAGGCGGAACCGGTGAGGAAATATAAATTCACAAACAAGAACACATACCGATGCAACCGACCGCTGAATACACATCAGAGCAAAGTCATCCGGCACAGCACGCACAGCAAGCAAAAATCAATCAGGCGGCGGAACAGGAGGTGTTACAATGAGCGGCTCCGTCGAAATTGCAACTTGGATTCATGAGTATGAACTCAGCGCACTGGAAAAATATCTTGCTGTGGAGGGAACAGATACCGAGCAGGTGATGCAGAAGATGCTGGCTGAACTGTATTCTGCCCGCGTCCCCTTAGAGGAACGGCAGGTAATACAAAAACGCATCGAAACCGAGCGTGCGGAACAGCTTGCCCGGCAAATGACCAACACCACTTGGGCCGCGTACCATGTCACCGGTCATGGCGCGGAGCAGTACTTCAAAACAGCCACAGCGGATCAGCTGCTCCATACCGGTCTGCGCTTGCGCACCTATCTCTCCGAGGAGCAGGATCCACAACCAGCTTCTTTTGCGGAGCGGTTCAAAAACCGGCAGCCTATCACCAAGGAAGAGTTCGACCAGCTGGTGTCACAGAGGCTGGAGAACACCGGCTGTGTATCCGGTGTCTTTGACTTGGATTTTGATAAGAACTTGTTCTCCGCTGTCAGCACAATGGATGGCTGGCATACCTATCGGATGCACGATGTGAGCATTGCGGCCTACCACGCATTCCGGAAACAGGATCTCTCCACAGATCAACGCTGGGAACGCCTACTCAACAAATTGGATGGAAAAGAGCTGACGTCGGATCCTGAGCCTCCGGTGTTGTGCGGCAGCCGCCGCTTCCGTCTGGAGGAGCTTACTCTGGAGCATGAGATCAATGAGCTGGACAACCACCTCACATTCTATCTGCTTCCCAACTATGATCCTGATGCTGTGTTCGGGCTTCATGTGGCAGAGGCTGACAATGACGACTTCCTGACAGCCTGTGCTGTCTATGACCTGGACACGGGCAAGGTGTGCAGCGCCCTGTCTGTATTTCATGACCGGGGTGCAGAGGGAGAACTGGAGTATCGGTATCCGCTGACCGTCCACGAACAGTTGGTGCTGGGCAAAAGAATGGACGCAATCTGTGTGAAGATGACCGGCATGCATCTGGAGGACTGCCGGGCACACTACCTATCTGAAATGCAAGGGCCTGCTGCGCCTCAGATGTAACCACCGCTGGTTACCCGCGCGTGAGCCGCTGTGAGGCGCTGTGTGCCCGCTTTCGACCGCAAGGGGTATCTCCGCCCCTCCAGGCTGTCAGCTCCCGCTTCGGGCCGTTTTCTGGGGCAGATTTCACCCCGGATGTGCGCTTCCGGGCTGTTCGATTTTAGTACTAGGATAAAGGACCGCCGTGGTGAACCCCGGCTGTCCGCCCACAAAGCCCCGCAGTGCGGGGCTTTTCCCGGATTTGAGTACCGCCGTCGGTATTGACTGTTTCTAAGTTTTAAAGCGGTGGTTTCTTTGAAAAAGCGCGGTGTTGCAAGGAGTTAAGCCTCTTTTACACCGCCGTGGTAAACGAGGAGGACTTATGGACGATAAAAACAGGCTAAAAATTACCCTCTGGCTCAAGCCGGGAATTGTCCGCCGGATGGACGGCTGGCTGGAGGAGGACAACTGTAAAAGTCGTGGGGAGTTTGCTGAAAAAGCGCTGCGGTTCTACATGGGCTACCTGGCCGCGGAGGACACCTCGGCGTATCTCTCCCGCGCTCTGGTAGATACGCTGCGGGGTATGCTGGCGGACAACGGAAACCGTCTGCGCAGCCTGCTGTTCAAGCTGTGCGTGGAGATCAACATGATGGGACACACCGTGGCCGCTCACTTCCGCGCAGATCCCATCAATCGCCGGGAGCTGCGGGCCTATGCGGTGGACGAGGTGCTGCGCACCAATGGTCAGATCAGCTTTGATGACGCCCTGGATCTCCAGCGGCAAATTGACTCTGACGAATGAGCCGTGTCCGTTTCATGTCCCCCTACCTGAAAGGCGGACAAAATGCCGCCAAGCTGTCCAACCGTGTCCGGTACATCGCAGCCCGTCCCGGCGTAGAGGTGCTGCCCGATGAGCAGAGAGATCTGCCGGCGACCAAAAAGCAGGAAGCCTATATCCAGCGCATCCTCCGGGACTTCCCCGGTGCGGAGGAGCTGCTGGAGTATGAAGATTACCGGAGGGAGCCGACCAGAGGCCATGCAGATCACTTCATTCAGCAAGCCTGCGAGGACTTCGTGGAGCCTATGAGCCGGGTGGAAAACTACCTGGACTACGTGGCTCATCGTCCTGGTGTGCAAACGGATGGCGAGCACGGACTGTGGAACGGTGACGGCAAGGTGCGCAATCTCTCGCAGGCAGTTCGGGAGGTGGCGGAGCATACAGGCAACGTGTGGACACCGGTTGTGGCGATCCGCCGTGAGGACGCGGAGCGGCTGGGCTACGACACGGCTGAGAGCTGGCGCGCTCTGGTGTGCGCCTGCCTCCCGGAGATCGCCAGGGGCTACAAGATCCCGCTGGAGCACCTGCGCTGGTACGCAGCCTTCCACCGGAAGGAGCACAGCGCCCACATCCACCTGGTGCTCTTCTCCACTGACCCCAAAGAGGGTTACCTGACCAAACAGGGCATCGAACAGGTCAAGTCAGCCTTCGGCCGGCGCATTTTTGAGCAGGACCTGCTCCACGTCTACGAACAGAAAACGGAGTACCGGAATACCCTGGGCCGGGATGCAGAGCAGGCTATGGCGGAGCTGACCGCAGACCTGGAACACGGCCAGTGTGAAAACAAGGTGTTGGAGCGGCTGGTCACGGAGTTGGCAGACCGGCTCCAGAACACCACCGGGAAAAAGGTGTATGGTTATCTGCCGCCTAAGACCAAGGCGGTGGTGGACGCCATCGTGGATGAGCTGGCAAAGGATGAGCGGGTTGCTTCCACCTATGACCTGTGGAACCAGATGCGGGAGGAGGTGTGCCGCACCTACACGGAGCATCCGCCCCAGCGGGTACCGCTGTCCCGGCAGAAGGAGTTCAAATCCGTGCGCAATATGGTCATCCGGGAGGTGCTCCAGTTGTGCCGGGATGAGCTTCCACAACATAACGTGTCACAGCAGAGCAGCTTGCCGTCCCAGACACCCAGACAGGCGGAGCACCACAGAGAGCAGAGCGCAGCTGCTTCCAGTCCGCACACAGCAGAGCGGCAGCCCCTGACGCGGCCCCAGGTGGCCGGATGTGTGCTCAGCCTGTTTCATAACATGGGACGTATCTTCCGGGAGCAGTCTTCGGATGACGCCATCCAGCAGGGCCTGCACATAGACAGGAAGCGCCGCCGGATGCTCCAGGAAAAGCGCATGGCACTGGGCCACAAGGCCGACGACCACGAGGTGGCTATGCGGCTGAAATAGCCTTAAGAAAGGGTACCCAGAAACCCGATGGGGTGAATGATATGGCTGCCCTTGGCGTCCAGATCCAACGCCGGGTCCAGCAGTTGGATGCCTCGCCGGATGCCGGTGTAGCCGTACTTGGCCCGAATGCGATCCACCGCCTGCTCCAGGTCCTCCCGCTTCCGGCGCTTGACGTCCTCGGGAAAGAGGGAGAGCTGAGGTGCCTCCTCCGCTGGGGACAGTCCGCAGGCACGGACGGACAGGCTGCGCACCGGCCGGGAGGGGCGGTTGGTGCAGAACAGACGGAAGGCTGCGTCAAACAGGTCGGTGGAGTTGCTGGCCGGGGCTTTTAGCTTTTCCTGCCGCTCATAGCGCAGTAGGGTGTTGTCCCGGATCCCCAACTGAACGGTGGAGCACAGACACCGCTGTTCTCTCAGACGGGCAGCCACGCTTTCGCACAGAGCGTAGAGGGTGATCTTCACGTCGTCATCGCTGACCAGATCCCGAGGGGCGGTGGTGCTGTTGCCCACCGACTTTACCGGTGGTATGGCGTAATAGGGGGATACCCCGGAGCGATCCAGGCCGTTGGCGAACTGCCACAGCATCACCCCCACCTTGCCCAAAACCGCATGGAGAAATTCAGGGCTGGACCGGGCTAACGCCCCAATGGTATAGACGCCGTACCGGCCCAGCTTCCGGGCGGTGGCAGGGCCCACATACAGCAGGTCGCTCACCGGCAGGGCCCACACCAGCTCCCGGTAGTTCTCCCTGGTAATCACCGTGGTGGCGTCCGGCTTTCGATAGTCGCTACCCAGCTTGGCAAAGACCTTGTTGAAGGAGACTCCCACCGACACCGTCAGGCCAAGCTCTCCCCTGACCCGCCTCCGCAGGGTATCCGCGATTTGCTTCCCGTCTCCGAACAGAGCGGCGCTGCCGCCCACGTCCAGCCAGCTCTCGTCCAATCCAAAGGGCTCCACCTGGTCAGTGTACTGGAGGTAAAGCTCCCGCACCTGATGGGAGAGCTCCAGATAGCGGTCATACCGGGGCGGCACCACCACCAGGCCGGGACAGCGGCTCCTGGCCTCCCAGATGGCCTGCCCGGTGGCCACGCCAAAGGCTTTGGCCTCATAGCTCTTGGCCAGGACGATACCATGGCGCAGGGCGGGATCCCCGCACACCGCCACCGGCTTCCCCCGCAGAGCGGCGTTGTCCAGGCACTCCACGCTGGCATAAAAGTTGTTCAAATCGCTGTGCAGAATCACCCGCTCCACCGCACCACATCCCGTACATTTGTTCTAGTACCAGTATAGTGTGACACAGGCCCAAATATCCACGAGTAAGTTTTGGCAGTTTTGTGGTAGAATAACGTGGCGAGGTGAGTGCTATGTGCGGTAGATACAGCCTGTCCCCCCAGGAGAGCCGGGAGATCATGGATATCCTGCAGCAGGTGCAGGACAAGTTCAAAACCGGAGAGGTCTTCCCTACCGATCCGGTGCCTGTGTTGATGGAGGCAGGGGCGGAGCTGGCTCCGGAGGTTATGGTGTGGGGTTATCCGGGGGTGGGCGGAAAAGGCAGGGCCATCATCAACGCCCGCAGTGAGACCGCCCTGGAGCGGCCCATGTTCCGTCAGTCCGTGCTGGGGCGGCGGTGCGTATTTCCCACCACAGGCTTTTATGAGTGGGGACATGGGGGTGGGCAGAAGCGGAAGTATCGGTTCCAGATGCCGGGCCCGGATCGGGCCCTCTATCTGGCGGGGCTGTGGAACGACTATGCCGGCCAGCACCGGTGTGTGATTCTCACCACGGCGGCCAATGGCTCCATGGCGGAGATCCATGACCGGATGCCGCTGGTGCTGAGGCGGGAGCAGGTGGAGGAATGGGTACACAATCCCCAGGCCGCTGGAGAGCTGCTCCGCCAGATACCGCCGGAGCTGACCCATGTGGAGGCGGAAGCCTCCCAACAGCTCTCACTCTTTTAAATATCAGGTACAAAAGGACGCCGTGGGCAGATGCTCACGGCGTCCTCTGTTTTCAGGAGGAAAATATGGGAACCTACATCCACTATACCGACGAGCAGAAGGAGCGGGCCAACACCGTAGATCTGGTGGAGCTGCTGCGGCAGCGCGGCGAAAAGCTGCTCCACTCTGGGCGGGAGTATCGCCTGGAGAACGACCACAGCATTACCGTCCGGGGCTGCGAGTGGTACGACCACGACAGCCGCCAGGGTGGGCATCCGGTCAGCTTCGTCCAGCACTACTACGGCATGTCCTATCAGGAGGCTATGGAGTTTCTCCTGAATGGCGCCTATCCCGTTGCCGGCAGCCGGGAAACGGAGCCGCCCAAGCCCTTTGCACTGCCCCCTCCCCACCAGAATATGCGCCGGGTGTATGCCTACCTCATGAAGCAGCGGCAGATCGACGGCGCCATCATCACCCACTTTGTCCGGAAGGGACTGCTCTATGAGGACGCCCAGTACCACAACTGTGTCTTTGTGGGCGCGGACGAGGGCGGCGTCCCCCGCCACGCCCACAAGCGGAGCACCAACAGCCGGGGCAAATCCTTCAAGGTCAATGTGGAGGGCAGCCGCCCCCAATACAGCTTCCACCATGTGGGGAGAGATAACCTGCTCTATGTGTTTGAGGCGCCCATCGACATGCTGTCGTTTCTGACCCTGTACCCGGAGGACTGGCAGGCCCACAGCTATGTGGCCCTGTGCGGCACCGGAGGGCAGGCCATGCACTGGATGCTGGAGCAGAATCAGAACCTGCAGGATGTGGTGCTCTGCCTGGATAACGACGGGCCGGGACAGTCTGCCGCCAGACGGCTCCAGACAGAATTGCAGGAAGGAGGATACCACTGTGGTATCCTCCTTCCCGTATATAAAGACTGGAACGAAGACCTGGTGGCTGGTGCGCTTACAGCATCCCCGTCCATGACTGCGGTCCAGAGCTTATGAGCCGGAACCATGACAGCCTCCGCCAAGGGAGAAGTATGCCCTTTTCCTGGACCGGGGGTCGGTTCACCGTGGACCACCCAGAAGGTCACACTGGAAGAGGGCTCAAATACAGAGAACGAGAAAGGAGACCGAACCATGATAGACGAAAACTGGATGTTGATTGGACTGCTGGCCCTGGTATTTGGAGCTCTGGTTGCGATAGCTGCCCTCTCCAACCGGGGCAGCCTGAACAGCATCAAGAACAAGACGGTGGGTGACGGCCAGTACGGAACTGCCCGCTGGGCCACGGAGAAGGAGATCCGCAAGAGCTACCGGCGGGTACCCTTCCGGCCGGCCCTATGGAGAAAGGGAGAGCAGCTCCCAGAGGCCCAGGGCCTGGTGCTGGGCTGCGTTGGGAAAAAGGACAGGTTGGCCGCTCTGGTGGATTGTGATGACATCCACTGCCTGATGATCGGCGCCTCCGGTGTGGGCAAGACGGCTTACTTTCTGTACCCCAACATGGAATATGCCTGTGCCAGCGGCATGAGCTTTCTGGCCCTGGATACCAAGGGGGATCTGGCCAGAAACTACGGCGCCATTGCCACCAAATACTACGGCTACCAGGTGGCGGTGGTGGATCTGCGCAACCCCACCCGCTCGGACGGCTACAACCTGCTCACCCTCATCAACCACTACATGGACGTGTGCCGGCAGAAGCCGGATAATCTGGCGGCCCGGGCCAGGTCGGAGAAGTACGCCAAGATTTTATCCAAGACCATCATCAATCCCGAGGGGGAGAGCTTTGCCCAGAACCAGTATTTCTACGACGCCGCCGAGGGTGTGCTCACCGCAGTCATCCTGCTGCTGGCCGAATACCTTCCGCCCAAGGAGATCGACGGAGCACTCCGGGAGCGGAGGCACATCGTGTCCGTGTTCAAGCTGGTGCAGGAACTGCTTGCTCCCAGCATGGTGCCGGGGAGAAACGAGTTTCAATTCCTCATGGACCACCTGCCGGAGGAGCACAAGGCCAAGTGGTTCTCCGGCTCCGCCCTCAACGCCGCGGAACAGTCCATGGCCTCCGTCATGTCCACTGTTCTCGCCCGGCTCAACACCTTCCTGGACAGCGAGCTGGAGCAGGTGCTGTGCTTTGACAGCGCCATGGACGCCGAGAGCTTCGCCTCCCAAAAATCCGCCATTTTTCTGATCCTGCCCGAGGAGGACACCACCAAGAACTTCATGGCCGGGCTGATGATCCAGACATTGAGCCGGGAGCTCTTCTCCGTGGCGGACGAGCACGACGGAAAGCTGCAGAACCGGGTGGTGTTTTTCTGCGACGAGCTGGGCACCATGCCCGCCTTTGACATCCTGCCCCTCTTCTCCGCCGGCCGCTCCCGACGGCTCACCCTGGTACCCATCATTCAGTCCCTGGCCCAACTGGAGAAGAACTACGGGAAAGAGGGTGCGGAGATCATTCAGGACAACGTGCAGGACACCATCTTCGGCGGCTTTGCACCCAACAGCAAAACCGCTGAGGCCCTGTCCAAGGCCCTGGGCAACCGCACGGTTATGAGCGGAACCATCACCAGGGGCAAGAGCGATTCCGGGCAGTCACTGCAGATGATCCAGCGTCCTCTCATGACGCCGGACGAGCTCAAATCATTACCAAAGGGTCAATTCATTGTCATGAAAACCGGCACTCACCCCATGCGCACCCGGCTGCGGCTGTTCCTGGAGTGGGGTATCACCTTCGGAAAGCCGTATCAGGTGCCGGAGAAGGCTGCCCGGAAAGTGTACTATGCAGACAAAAAGGAATTTCTGCATGCAGTTCTGCCGGAATTTCCGGTTATTACAAATAGCCTGCAGCAGAAAGGCTATCACACTCCAAGAAGGGACTGATGAAACGATGAGTTACTTCAATGAAATCTATGGTGACCCCGAACTGAGCAGTAAAGCAAAAATGGTGTTGCTTTATCTCCATGACCGAGCCAACAAGAAGGGTGAAAGCTGGTACGCTATTAACACCATTGCCAAAGAATTGTGTCTTTCCCGTTCCTCGATCAAGCGGGCAATGAGGGAACTGATCCAGCGGGGGAAAATTGAGAAGCGGGCCAGGTTCAGAGAAAACGGCGGAAATACATCTAACCTGTATTCATTAATCATATGAGCAGCCTCTTCTACCCTATTCACCCAGCTCGCATTCAATTTAAAATGTCTATTTCTCTCGACTTCAGACGCTTTTTCCGGTATCATATGTTTGCGGAACTATAATAAGCACAGGAAGGAGAATAAGCCATGGCACAACTGCCTGTTACAAAGTGTCAGTACTGTGGATCCGAAGATATCGGTGAGGGCTGGCAGCACGGTGAGGCTCTGGTAACCTTCAAGTTTCATGGAATGCTTGGTAACCGTTTGAAGTATCTCATCTGTCGGAAATGCGGTGCTGTACTGTACCAGTGTGTGGCTGAACCCCACCGCTTCCCGCCCGCAAAATAGTATAAGATCCTTGTATCTATAAGTATGGTCAAAAACAGTTTAAAGGGACAGCGGTTAGTCTACCGCTGTCCCTTTAAACAACATAGTTCGATTGTTTGAGCAAGACCTCAACAACGTCAATAATCTTCTTTCGATCTTCGACAGATACGTTTTCCATCTGTTCTTCCAGTTTGGAAACCTTGATCCGATAACCTTCATGAAGCACATCGCACAGAACCATATCTGAAGTGACAGACAGAGCATTGCAGATATCTATGAATGTTTCGAGAGCTGGTATCTTTTCCCCTCGTTCAACCGCTCCAATATAATTTGTACTCAATCCGGTAATCTCTGCCAGATCCTCTTGGCGCAGTCCTCGATGATGACGGAACTTTCGTATGTTTTTTCCAATGGACTCAAGTCCCATCGTGATACCTCCTATAAGCATTGCAGTATCACTGATAGTATAAGTTGAGCCGGAAAAACAATACACCATCTATTTGGATTTAATCAACGCTATTAGAGTTGATTGTTTGCAAAAAAATAATATAATAATAAATATACTTCGATATAGCAAATCTTTAAGCTATTCAAAACAGATTGAAAAAGTATTTGGATTCAATGTCCATACCACCTTATTTAGAAAATGCGCATAGTTTACTGTCATGCCAGTACCACCAGGGCTTCCGTCCCAAACCGCTAAGACAAAATCGGCATGCTCAACCATGTAGCGATTTCTTTTTTGCATACAGTCAGGTGTATAGTGTGTTTGAAGCAGCGTCTCCTTATCACACTGCTCTACGATTTTAAAATATCTATTTCGGTAACGCTCGGACCACTTTGCAGCCTGGGTTTCACACGGAAGCGCACATTCAAGAGTAATGAACGGAAAATCAGTCTTTAGGTCCAACACCATCTCAGCAGCGTATGTATCAATTCCAAGAGCCATGCCCGAAATAAAGTGTGTGACATTTTTCTGTTCAATCATCTGCACGATGAGTTTACGGAGTTCTGCTTTTAAGCGCAAACACCGTTCATCTGTCTCATCGAAACGGAATGGAAGGTTTTGTGGTCTATGTCCTGTAAATGCACATTTTAATCCAACAACATGTCTCTTCCTGGTGAATGGCAGTATCTTCTCAAACATTGTACTCTCCTCCATATATATGGATTAGCAGCATGATATATAATGCTAATCCATAGTATAGCATACAACGAGAGAACTGCACTAAAAAAATAACAAAGGCCGCAAATCATCATTTGCCGCCTTTGTGTTCGATGCTATTTCTTTTTCTTGGCCTGAGCAATTAATAATTCAATGATTTCCAAAATCCGCTGCTGCTCTTCTGGGGGAAGTTCCGCAATCTTTTCTGAAAGCCATGTTGCCCGGTATTCGGTAGTATGCTTAATGACATCGCAGAAGATCGCGTCTGCAGATGTTTCCAGACCATTGATAATGGCGACTAACTTCTCATATCGCGGAAACGATGCACCCCGCTCAATGGTTGAAATGTAATTTGTGGTCAAGCCCAGCTGCTCCGCAAATTGCTCCTGTGTTAATCCCAGCTCTTCGCGGCGCCGCTTGATTCGCTCTCCAATCCGTCTATCAATCATCTCGAAAGTCCGCTGCTCCTTTCTGTGTTGATACAATTTAGTATAAGGATTAGCGGCACATTGATACAGAAACGCTAATACATAGAGAGTGGATTAACAAATTATAACTAAAGGAAGTTTTTAGATTAAGACATCCCGGTAAACAAAGCGTAAATTTGTCACTCCGCCATAAATACATCTTTCAGAATGCTTAGCGATATGATATAATTTATTCAAATTGTGCCCTTATCAGGTCGTGTATTTGGGCATGATTACGAATCATGAGGTTATGCGATGAAAGAAAAACCAGAACAGTTAATCACTGCATCTTTGATATACGAGGAAATTATCTTGTCTGTGGAGGAAACCACATCTGGCAGTAGATGTGGCTCCTCTCTCGCGGCCTTTTCACGTCTTGCGTCAGCCTGTTCATATGACAGGGTGTCGCAGGGCGTTTTTTCTATCTTTGGAAAGGAGTCATAGAATATGAGCCTGAAATACACCTGCCCTGGCTGTGGGACACCCTTGGGCTATGAGGGATTGTGCTGGAAATGCAAATCGGAACAGGAGCGGAAGGCTGCTCTTGCCTGGACACCGGAACAAATCACAGAAAAGCAGAGAAACCTGATTCAGAACATCCAGAGGCTGGCTGATATGGATGACCCGGAGTTCGCCGACTTCTGGCAGCTGCTTGGTTACCATAATGCCATCGCTCCAGAGATCCAGCGGGCGGCACTGGCCGCAGCGGTGTTCTGGCCCTGTGAGATCTATTATCACGCTCCCGCCGATGTGCGGGATGGTCTGATTCACGCGCTGTTGTCCGCGGAATATTCCAGCGAGGCATCCAACCTGATGAGCTGCCTTGCTATGCAGGGAGATGGCAAGGCAATGGAGACCCTGCTGGAGCTGGAGCGAAATCCCCGGCCCTGGCGCAAGGGCCTCTATGTGGACCCATCCAGCTATGCGCAGATCGGCGGCTGGACCTTCAACAAGGAGGGCCAGAGAATCCAACTCAACTTTGACACCTGCTATCCTATGGTCAAGGGAACCGCTGGCGAAAAATCTCCCGTCCGCATTGGCCGCGCGCGGGAGGACACCTGCCCTCACTGCGGCGGACGCATGGTGGACATGCTGGTGCTGGATGGCCGGGATGAGCGGCTCCGGTTCCTGGGGCTGGACGGTATCCTGACTGCCACCTGCTGCCCCAGCTGCGTGGGATTTCTAAAAGGCCCCGCCTTTAACCGCTTTACCCTGGACGGCGGCGTGGAGGTCTTTCCCTCCGAACTCTTTGACGGAGCGGAGAAGGCGGATTGCTATGTCCGGCCCGAGGACTACAAGGCCCTTACCGAAAATCCCTTTGTGCTGGGCAAGACGCCGGTGCCCCTGTTTTACGGTGCGGCCTGCCAGGATGTGAATACGGTGGGTGGCTTTGCCAACTGGGTACAGGACGCGGAATATACGACCTGCCCCCACTGCGGCAAGCCCATGAAATATCTGGCCCAGATCCAGTGGGATACGGTGTTTGACTGTGCGGAGGGCACGCTCTATGTGGAGTTCTGCCCAGACTGCCACATCGTATCCATGCAGCACCAGCAGACCTGAGAGGAGACCTTACCATGAGTTTGCCTAAGCGTGACGGCGTGCATGACCGCTACTATCTGATCCATAAGCCGGATACTTCCCCGGAGGTGCTGGCGGAGGCGGATCTCTGCATTCAGGATGTACTGAACGGCACCGCCCGTGAAAATCACTCCGCCTACCCGACTGTGGTGCGAAATCACAACGGGACACCCTTTCTTCCCAGCCAGCTGTTGGATCGGTATCTGTCCAAACTGCCTTTGAAGGGATTTCCCTATGAGGAAGTTGTTATATTCTGCGATGCCCTGCGGCGGCTGGCGGGCTGGAAGGAGATCGATCACACACTGCGGCAGTACATCGAAAAGCAGGTACAGGAGCGATATTTTGAGGTCGGAGAGAAGGAGGATTACTTTTCGCCCTTTCCTCCCTGTGCTGTGTGGCCGGAACTGCGCCCAGAGGATATAGACGAAGGGCTGCTGCGCTTTGCCTGCTATGTGGCAGTCTGTTATACCGTGTATGGGCTGAGTTTTGAGTACCTCACCACCGAGCATATCCTCGGCCTGGTTTCCCAGCTCCGCCCCGACATGGTGAAGGAGCTGAAAACCAGCGGCACCGGCAAACTGCCGCCTAACATTCAAAAGCGGAAAACGAAGCACCTGACTGCCTCGGCCAACGATGCCTTTGCCACCATCCGCATCACCGCCAGGGACTGCACCGAGGGGTGTTGCGACGAGGCGCTGAGCTATCTGGTGGAGGTGCTGGAGCAGCCGGAGTTCCCCCGCAGCTACTCCATCGAGTTCCGCGGGCCGGAGAAAATCTACCTGCCCATCCCTGGTCTGCCCAAGAAGGGTGTCAACCAGCTGTTTGCCTGCGCGGTGCGGTACCCCCGCCTCCATGTGCGGATGGAGAATTATGCCCGGCTTGCCATGCGGGAGGATGAGTGGTACCAAAACCTCTCCGATGAGATCTGCGCCCTGCCCGGCACCTTTGCGGTGTTTGCCCTGGGGCTGGAGGGGCCGAAGTGGTGGGGGCTGGTGTGCGACTACCTGGACCGCTGTGACGATGAGCACTCTTCGCTCCAAGAAAAGTTCATCCACGCATTTTTCAAAAAATATGGCTTTACCGCCCAGTCCCTGCCGGTGCTGGTCCACGGTGTCCAGTCCATGCAGAATCTGAAGCCCGCAAAGGAGTTCCGCACCCTGATCGCCAATGAGGAGAGCCTGGATGCTCTGCTGGAGATCAAAGGGCATCTGGAATATTACCTGCCGGAAGAATCCGGCAATGACAAAAGGGCGCTGGCCTACCTGTGGCGTGATGTGCTCTGGGCCATCTGGGGCACAGCCTCTGAAAACGGCGGCAGCAAGGTTATCAAGTCGGCGCCGAAGGAACTGAAAGAGAAATACCAGCAAGTATTTGCGTAAGGAGAACGCCATGAAAAAGAGAACGGTCAAGGATTTTGTTGCCCTGTACGCCCCAGAAGATGAGGAAAAACTGGTACTGATTCAGGACGGTGTCAGCGCGGACAAAACCTTTCTGGATACCTACTGGGCGGCGCATACCCATGCCCTCGCCATGGCGGATGTCCAGACCGGACAGGCGATCTCCGGTCGATGCTACCTGAGCTGGCCGCTGACGGACAAGGAACGGGATGCCGGCGACTATTCCAAGCGGTTTACCAAGGGCCAGATCTACCGGATCAAAGCCCGCGGCTGGAAAGGTGATGCCCTCTACGAACCTCAGTGGTATGTCACGGAGGTACTGGAGGAAGGCGTACCCTGTCCAGCACTGGAGGATATCTGGGCGGAGTACACAAAGCCGATTCTTCTGGAGGACGAAGTGCTGGGGACCCTCACGCTGGATCGTGAGATGAGCATATTCGAGGGGACCTGTAAGTGGATGGGAAAAGAAGTCCGGATCTCGTTGGATGTGGAGATTGAAAAGAAAGCGTCCTGGACCCGTGTCACCAATGTGATGAAGAAACTGGTGGCAGATCAGGAAGTCTGGGACAAGTCCCTTCGAGCGATGGCTGCCCAAAAGCTCACCGCTCAGGCCAACGAGTGGCTGGCGGACAATGACCAGACCGACAGGGACCCGGAGAAAGACCCCATCACCGAGGATGAGTTTGCCCGGCGCATCTTCCTCACCGAGTTTACAGTATCTCCCGGCGGCCGTTTTACCGCCTGGTATGAAGACGACGATATGTTCTGGGGCCATGTGATCACTGTGGATGGAACACTGAAAAAAGGCCCCGTTGACGCTGATATACAGGGATAAGCAGAGGAGGAAACCTAAATGAACAGCGAGCAGATCACGGCTTTTTTACAGGAGCATTGGTATATTGCCTCAGTGATCATTGGGGTCGTGATTTTGATTGGAGCAATCCGCAACTGGAACTGGCTCTGCGACCCTACCGGCAAGCCGGATTCTCACCGCTATGGACGCGGCTCCCGGCGGGTGATCTTCTTCCTGCTGGGTGTCCTTCTGATCGTGGTGAGCATCTGGGGATTCGTGCTGAAATTGCAATAAAAGGAGCGATCCCATGACCCAAGAAGAACAGATCCGCCTCTATCGGCTGATGGAAAAGCTCAACTGGTTTTTCCACCAAGAGATGCACTACCTGGATCGGGAAACGGCGGAAAAGACTGCGCGGGAGTGTTACCCGGAGATTCGGGATTTTACATACGACATTTTATGGAACGACCTGCCCAAAGAGGTCCAGGAGCAGCTCATGGACGAGGAGGAATCCCTGTGAGTACGCTGATTTGCTCTTTTGATGGCCTGCACGACAACCGAGTCCTGCGCTACTGCGCTGACTTTGAAGCCCACACCCTGCACATGGATACCCAGACCGAGGCCGGAGAGAAGGTATCCGTTCATTTCACCGGCCTGCTGGCCCACTGGTTTGAGAATGTGATCCAGGACAACATCCTCTTTGGCATAGATGAGATCACTGTGGACGGTTTTTTTGAACAGTACAAAGACCTGCTGGGCAGGACCATCTCTTACGGCTTTCCCGCCTGCTGCAGCATCGAGGAACTGCGGAAACGCATGGACCGGGAGCACATCCGGGTGTTTGTCATCGACTCTTCCCTTGGGCTGTGCGGATTTGTACTGGCTCAGGAGGTGGAACTGCAATGTCCATAACTGCCTATAAAGTGGAAGCCATCGGTCATGACCGAACCGGCAAGGACTTCGGTTATGTGAATATCATGTACCGATACGGCAACAAGAAGTCCTGTCCCCGGCCAGATCAATGTGAAAAGATGGAGGTCATGTGGGCGGACGAGAGCGTCTATGGGCCGCCTGCTCCTGGCAGCAAGGTGGGCGACTTTATACAGACATGGCTGATGGGCTCCTGGGACTGTGGAGTATTTACCCACCGGGAGATTGCCCAGCGGCTCATGGATACCTTCACCGGTCTGAGGATCAAGGAACTGGCGTGGTTTGAGAACCCCAGAGAAAAGACTCTGAAAAATGGTAAACCGCGTGCGCGCCGGGCCAAGTGGCTGCCGGACCGGGAGGTGGATCTGGTCTACCTCTATTCCGACCGCTATCTTGACGCCAGAAATCCCTCTCCTGCCGAAACCGACTTTTTCACCGTTACAAGGATGGACGCCTGGGGCGTGAGTACCTGGTTCATGTGTACCCCAGAGGCCGCCGAGAAGCTGATCGGCATGAATTACGACAATCTGGCCGTCAAGGAGACCACCATTGTGGGATAGGAGAAAATGAATGGTAGCTTTGGAACAACTGCCTCCCAAGGGCGCAAAGCGTGAACAGGCCATTTTGGAGCTGGGCGAGGTGGAAATAGCATGACACGGCAGGAGCAGAAGGCAGTCAAGGAATTAAGCGCGATGATTTCCAAAAACCTAAAAGTAGTTGCCGGAGAGCATGGTTTCAAAGTGGTTTCAGACTGCGCCTATAAGGTCCTGGGCGATTTTTTATATGAAGTGTTTCTATCTGCGCCACCTGTCAGGTGTGGTACTGCCATAAGAGCAGTCGTTTCCGTAAAGCCATGCGTCATTGACAATGTCTTTTGGGATGTATATGAAATGGGTGAGGTAGCCCGGAAGAAACCATTTAGTTTCCATATCACAGCGGCACATTCCCCTTCCGCTCATATCATCGAGGAAATGGAACTACCTGCCCCCACGGTGGACGCAGCAACCTTGGTCATGAATGAGGCGTTTTGTCGGTTTAACAAGTCCATTCAAGACCATCATAGCCGATGCAGTACAGTCTCCGACTTCAAAGCGGAGATTCTCCATGATACTGCGCCGGCCGCACGATTGAATGTCGTACTGTGTGAAATCGCAGAAGGGAATTTCCGCCAGGCAATGCTCCTTGCAGAAAAGGAGCTGGAAAACGAACCTTATGGCCTGTTTAATACAGTAACGGATGGCGGGATAAAGAGCATATACGATTATGTGAAAGAGTTTTGCCAGAAAAAGCAGTAAGTATATGCGGCCGCTCCTTCGGCCGAGCCGGAGACCGCCAAGAAGCTGATCGCCATGGATTACGACAATCTGGCAGTCAAGGAAACCACCATTGTGGGATAGGAGAAAATGAATGATGACTTTGGAACAACTGCCCCCCAAGGGCGTAAAGCGAGAACAGGCCATTTTGGAGCTGGGCAAGGATGAAGCAAACGGCGAACTGCTGTTCCAGCTTGTGAATACAGAAAAGGGCAAATGCAAAACGGCTGCTCAGAAGGCTTTGGCGCAGCTGGAGTATGCCTCTGCTGCCCCACTGTGGGCCAAGCTGGTCAAGGGCAAGTGGATGGGCAGCAATATCATGTCGGATGCCTGCTCCGACTGCGTATCGGAGCAGATCGCCCCAGTTATTCTGAAGACTCTCACCCAGCGGTTGGACGAGGGGGACACAAAGCCACTGGATATCGAACAACTGAACTTCTGTTTCCATTTGATGTTGGGGAAAGCCTCGCCTAAAATGCTGGAGGTCTACCGCTTTCTGGCGGAAAACTCCCAGCGGATCGCCCATCTGAAACGCGCGCCTGTTTATTCTGATGATGATTGTACCTCCTGGTGGATTACGGACGGGCTTCGCATTTGGGATGCCACACCCAAGGAAAAAGAGAAAATTCCCGCTGTGGTGCTGACCGCCTCCCTGATCCGCAACCCGGATGAGCGACTGCAAGCATTGGCTGATGAGCTGAATGAACGCTACGGCGGCAGCTGGCTGATGCCGGTCTTTATGAAGGCGATCATCACCCAGCCCAAGGAGCAGGTGTACGAGACTTATTCGCCCCTTCTGGATACGCCGCTAAAAGGCTATTTGTTCCATGCGCTGGGAATGCTCCATTACCGCTGTTATCCGGAAGGCTGGACCTATGAACGCCTGGGCCCGGATGGAATGATCGCTCTGATTTTCTGGGGGGATTATAGCTATGGAACCTATGACACAAGGTTTATGATTGAACGCTATGTGGATCTGGATGAGCGGTGGCTCTTTGATCTGGCCAAGGACCCGGAGGGCCGCAAACCTACGGTGACATGGCAGACCTACAATCGGGGCGGTGTGCTATATGGAAGCTACGACGAAATGTTCATCAGCCTGCTGCCCCGCAAGGTGGAAAACCCGGAACTGAAGCGCATTCTGCGGGAATACTTCCGTATTCGCAGCGAAAAAGTGAAAGTGGAAGAAAGTATTACTGTTTACAAAGATGCTGCTGATCGGTTCGGGGATGAATGAGTACAAGTCGAGAAAGCAGGTGCCTTATGTACCAAATTGCATATATTGGCCGCTGGGAGACCCTCCCGGAAACGGCTGCCGCCATCTGTGACCATGACACTCCCAAGCTGGAGGCGCTGCTCCAGGGCGGTCTGGATTTAGATGTTCCCATCCAGCTCAGCGAATACATCAAGCTGATGCCATTGGAGATCGCGGTTTTTCGGAATGATGTGCCCATGATCCACTTCCTGCTGGAGCATGGAGCTGATCCCGGTCTGGCAGAGGAACAGCCCCTGCTGCTCACTGCCGCCCGCTGCTGCGGGCCGGAGGTTGTCTCCCTCTTTGCTGGACAGGCCGCAAAACTCAGCCCGAAGCAAAAAGAGCGGGCCTTCCAGGAAGTGCGCTGGGGCAAGCGCCCGGAGAATATCCAGGTGCTGGAGCAAGCCGGGATCACTGTGGACAAGTTTGGCAGCGAGGCATTCCGGGCGGCGGTGTCCGATGGACAGGCCGAGCTTGCCAAACTGCTGCTGGAAAAAGGGGCGGATATCAATTACCACAAGCCGGACATGGTGTTCCCTTACGCCTCCACCCCTGTCACCGAGGCCGCCCGCTCCAACAATTTCTCCATGGTGCGCTGGCTGGTGGAACAGGGAGCGGATATCACCCTTGTTGACAAATACGGCGACCGTCCCTACAGTGTGGCGGTGCAGAACAAAAATCAGGAGCTGGCCGACTACCTGAAGGAGCTGGAACCGGAGGAATGGCACAACGAGCAGGAAAAGATCCGGCAGCTCATGCCCTACAAGTTGCCCGCCAAGCTGGTGGAATACTTGAAGACCGGTTCCCTGCGGCTGGAATTCCCGGAGCAAAAATGGGTGAAGTGGGCAGAACTCTACTCCTTCATGGATGTGCAGGAGATGACCTGGAAACGGAAGAAGCTGCTCTCCCTGATGGTGCAGATGGACAACTACAGCGACTATCTGCTGCTGTGGAGCCCCAGGGACAAAAAGCTGTGGTATCTGGACATCGAGCATGAGGAATTCCACCCTCTGGCCAAATGGGATGACTTCATCGCAGATCCCGGCCGGTATCTGAACGGGATGATCGAGGGCGAGTTTGAGGAGTAAAGCCATGACATCAATAGACTTTCTGAACAAGGTACATAAAAGCCTGGACTCGCAGGAATATAACCTCTCTTATTCTCCGGCCAAGTCCAAGAATTATATGTTGTACTGCAACGGCAACTTTATCGGCGGCCTGTTCGATGAGGAGCTGTGCTTCGTCTATACCGACAGTGTGAGCGAGCTGCTGGGGCAGCCGGACCCCGTCTATCGCGGATACTCCAGCACCGCCCAGCACAGGATGCTGGTGATCCCGGAGGAACACTGGGCAAAAGCGCTGAAACTGCTCTATGCCGAGAAATTTGACTGGAGCCGTTTGGTGTACGACATCACATACACCAGCATTGGTGCGGCTGTGGTGGAGGACTTTTACGATGAGAATGTAGTCTTCCTGCGCTTCTGCTTTGAAAAGGAGCTGTTGAAAAAGAACCCTCTGGACCGGCAGGGCCGTATCCTACGGATGGTCTATCTCAATCAGGATCTGACAACAGCGGGCAAATATCTTTTCCCCAGACTGATACAGAAGTTCCTTGTTTTTACAGACCGAGGCGGGAAAAGCAGTCTGGAAACCATGCTGAAACGATGGTACACCGCACTGGAGAAGGAGTACCTCAGCCAGTCGGCGGGATAAGGAGGGCAGCAACATGATAGAGAAGAACAGAACCTACATCACACATCTCAAGGTCGCTGATGTCCCGTGGCACCGACTCACCACCGCCTATGGCCGGGGGACGGATTTTCCCGCACACCTGACAGTGCTGGAGCAGATGCGTGATTTGGCATCCGTCAAAGAGTCCCTCTACGAGCTCACCACCAACATGGAGCACCAGAGTACCCTTTGGCACGCCACCCCCTTTGGCATGGTGTTCCTGAGCCGAATTCTGGAGAAGGCCCTCGCAGACAGCGGGCAGAACCCTGCAGCCCATTTCCTGGCCGGGGAGCTGCTGGACTTCTTCTCCTGCATCCTCCAGTGCTTCCACGATGGAGACGAGATGGAACACGCCTCTCCCCTCCCCTGCTTCTCCGATCTGTTGAAGGAAGAATATCTGTGGTCGGAGGAATACGACGAGGAAGAAGATGAGATGCGCTACGAGGAGGACGAGGTTTTCCCCGATGACCTGTTCTACAGCTTCTATTACTACTCCTGGCAAGCAGTGAAAGCCTACCAGGATGTATTGGAGCAAGTCCCGGCAGAGTTTGCCAAGCCCGCTGCCGAGGTGCTGGAACTGCTGTAAAGGAGGCTACCCGATGTTTGAAGAATTCTATGAGATGTACGAGCCCGAGGAGCAGGAAGTGGTCGCTCTGATCAATCGCTGCATTGGGGGCGGATTTAACTGGAAAGGCAACTTTTGGGAAATGACCGTTGTGACGCTGGGCATCATGTTCTGCGACACCGGCAAGGTCAGCACCAAAGAGGAACGACTGGATTGGCCGGTCACCGAGGAGGAACGCAATAGCGACAAGGGCTGGGGACGCTTTGGCAAGGAGCAGATCTGCCGCCTGAAGATCCGCCGGATGAAAGAAGAACGGGCAAAGGATCTGGTGGTGCGCCCTTGGTGTATCTCCGAGATAGTCAATGCCCATGAGGACTGCCCGGAACTTCAGGCCGTTCTGGACGAATACCACAAGCCGGTGGTGATCCAGGACCAGGTGCTGGGGGAGCTGACCATGGACAAGGACTACGATACCTTTGAGGGCGAGATCCAGTGGCGGGGAAAGGCTGTGCTCCTCTCTCTGGAGGTCAACGCGGAGAGCAAGCCCTCTTGGACCCGTGCCCGCGGCGCCGCCAAGAAACTACTGGCTGACTGCGAGACCTGGGACAAGGCCATGCGGGAGCTTGCGGCAAAGAACCTGACTGGGCTGGCCAACGACTGGCTCTCCCAGGACGAGGAAAACCCCCGCAATTCGGAAACCGCCCCCATCACAGAGGAGGAGTTTGCCCGGCGAATCAGCATGACAAGCCTTTCCGTCACCTCCGGCGGCAGCTTCACCGCCTGGTTTGACTGCGACGAGATGTTCACCGACCATGCGGTGACGGTCTGCGGCTCCCTGAAAAAGGGCCTCAAAGCTGCCAACATTGAGGGGTAAGGGGATAGTATGATGAAGCTGAACTGTAAACGCATTGATTTTGAATACACGCCCGGCGAGGAGATCTTCACCTTTCCCGAGGAATCGGGACTGCCCTTTCTCTTCGATGTAGAGGAAGAACTGACCGGCGATCCTGCTGCCATGGATGCGGTGGGAGAAATGCTGGATGAGGCGGAGAAATTGGCGGAGAAGGCCAAAGCCGCCATCAAAGCGGCGCTGGCGGACGAGGACAGCCGCTACCATAGCGTTGTGACATTTTTCATGGAGTTCCACCGGGACGATGTAGGCCCGGATATTGCGGCGGAACTTTTTCCGGGAACCGACCCATCCAAACTGTCCTTTGCCGAGATGGTGGACTTTCTGAAGCTCAAGCGGTTCGGCAGTCTGGTGGATGATGAGATGGATCAACAAGTTTTCATTATGGATCTGTCCTTCAACCCGGAGATCACCGACGAGTTGATGGTAATCTACTTTGACTTAAACCAGGAGATTTTCTGTATTACCCATGAAAGCTGATGCGAGAGAATTGCCTATGGAAAAAGCGACTGCTGTTAATACCTGCTTAGGTGTTTTGAAGGGACGGGACTGCATCTATCTGGATCAGGTGAAACAGGATGCTCTGAACAATCTGACCTTTACGGGGGACATCAATGGCCATCTAATCTCCCAGCGCAGGGACGAAAAAGACTGGTTTCCCTATACACTCACCTTCCGGCAGGTGCTGGCCTATTTTACCTGTGAATTGGACACCTATGAAAATCTGGCTGGGACGGAGTATCTAGATGGCAGTTCCTTCGATTTAATTGAGGACAGCACCTGGCTGAAGTCTCTGCCGGTGCGGGAGGACTTTGACAAAGGCATCTATCGGCACTACCGGCTGTTTACATACGATGATGTTTACAACATCATTGCGGTTTCCTATGAGTTTGTGGCAGAGTTGTAAATATCTGAAATCTGGTAATGGAGGTAACCACCATGATCAAAGAACGCATCTCCATCTCCGGCGATCTCAAAAGTAAGGTCAAGCAGCTGATGGAGTACGCCGGATGGCAGGAAGGGCGAAAGGTGGACATCTCCATTGCGGAGAAGTATTACGCCGCTCATGGCATCCCAATGATGAAGACCACCCAGCGGTTTTACCGCAAGTATTTCGGCCTGTGCTGTGAGTGGTACTTGGAGCAGAAAAAACTGAACTGGGCGGCTGACTTCCAATTCGCTTTGTTCCCTTACCTGGTCAACGGAATCAAAAACCATTTGGAAGAAGCCTATTTTCGGGATATGTCCGGCTGTGAACTGGCAGAGATCGAACAGGCTGCCGGTGAAAAATGCCAGCCCATCGGTCATATCGGCTACTACTACCCGGCAGAGGTCTGGATCTCCGAGTACGGGAAACTGTATGCGAAATATGAGTACCAGGATGAGATTGAGTGTTTCCCGGATGTGTTTGCCCTGATTGAACGGGATCTGCGGCAGTGCAAATTTGATTCCGCTGCCATGAAAACTGTGGAGGCACTGGACGGAAAACTATGAAACAGGACTTTACTATTTGGCGCAATCAAATATTGCAGAATCCGCGGGACATTTCACCGCTGAAATTCGGAATATCGCAGGATGAGGTCATAGAAATCTTCGGGAATCCCGATGCCGTTTCCACCATGAGAAGCCACGGGAAACCTTTGATCCTCAAATATTATGACATTGAACTGCATTTCGATAGAAAGGCCCCTCATGGGCTCTACTTAGTTTATAGCGACGACGAAATCGAACTGAGCATAACAGATCATCACGAAGAACTGCTGCAGCCGATCACAAACATAGAGCCGGTGGACAATGAGTTTTTCTTTCAGGATGGAGCCGTATATTTCTCTGGCCTATATGAAAACGGCTTGTTGAAGGGTGTTTCTCCCAAAGACTTCTGCTGCTGGCGTTACTGGGGCAAATCCTCTACGGCCTGCTTTCTCGGCGGGATTCGCCTGCGTGGAGCAGACCCGGCATCGTTTCGGGTGTTAAACTATGCCTACGCGATGGACAAAACAGCCGTCTACACTACCAGCGGGAGAATCCCAGATGTAGAGCTGACAACCTTCCAGGTGTTGGACAATGGCCAGAACGATTCGGGCGCGCCACAGGGATATGCAAAGGACAGCCGGCAGGTCTACTTCCACAACGGAGACGGCAAGGTGAAGATCATCAAGGGCGCGGAAGTTTCCTCTTTCCGCTCGTTGGGCGACACCTATTTTGCCAGGGATGAGAAACGAATCTATGCTTACGGTAAGCAGCTTCCCAAGGCGGATCTGCCCTCATGGGAATTGCTCGGTCACTGGTATTCCCGCGATGCCAGGCGGGTGTACTACCTCAACCGGGAGATTAAGGAGGCGGATCGGGACAGTTTTACGGTATGCACCCCGCTGGACGCACCTCCGCTTGCCGATCATCTGGCCCGTGACAAGGAACATTTTTACCAAAACGATGAGATGATTGAAGAACCGCTGTGGCTGGAAAGGCTGCATGAGTTAAAACCAGAACAGTAGACGGAGGAAAACGGCTATGGATTATTTGAAGGCACTGCATGAAAACCCTGATTTGGCAGAGGAGTTTGATTCCCTTTTTGACTTCTTCCTGCTGGATGAGTTGTCCCCGAGGGATGAGGCGGATGGTCGAGCAACCTTCACACTGCCCGGTATGGCTTTTGCGAGAGATGGCTCCGGCGGAGAATACCACCTGTTGGAAGATGGCTCCATCGGCTATTACAGCAGCGAAGGTGAGGCAGGCCGTCTGGCTGAGAGCATGGATGACCTTTTTTCACTGATTGTGAGCTGTATCTGCTGGCACGACTGCTGTGACGCAAAGGAGTATGCGGACTCCAAAACACTGGAGGAATACGGGCAGAGGCAGCGCAACATCAACTTGGAAGATATGGATATGGACAGCTGGCGACGGGTAGCTGATGCTCTCGGCGTCCCTACCGATGAGCCGCTGGCTCCGGTTCTGGAGCGATTCCGCAAAGCAACACAGCGCCAGCCTCTGTATCAGTGTATGTTCCATGAGGATGATGGCAGCCTGACCGAATCATACGGCCTGATGTTTGAATGAGAAAGGAGCAATCCCTATGAAAGCATTTGATCCCAACTACAAACTGCTGGACGAGATGTATCAGGATGATTACTATCCTACTTTTCTGGTGGATAAGGTAAAGGACGAACTCCAGAAGGTCATCGACCTGCTTGAGAGCGGCGAAACCGACACTGAAGTAATACAGGAAACGCTGGATGAGGCGGTCTGCGGCATCAATGATCTCCAGGAGGAGTTTGACGAGAACGACAGCGAGATCGAAACGGTGGCCCGGGATTGTATTGGAGTCACTGTGGCCTACATTCTGGAGTGGTTCGGCATTCCCATTGATATTGAGGAGGCCATCCGGGAAAGGGACTGGTGAACCTCATGGCAGAAAATGAACTGGCCGTCTGTGATGAGTGCGGCAGCCTGTTTTTCAAAGGCTCCTCACAGATGATGGGACTGTGCCCGGAATGCGCTCATGTCCTCTATGGCTACCCAAATTGTCCCCACCATTTTCAGAATGGCCGGTGTGTGAACTGCTACTGGGACGGCTCTAAGAGCGAGTACATTAAGAAACACGACAAACAGGAGAAAGCCATTATGCCGACTACCGAATGGCTGAACAAATACGAATCCATAAAGGACAAACTGGCCTGCAAAACGGACCTGGACGACTATTTTACAGAAAAAGTGATTGGGAATATGGGTGTGGATGTGCTGGACATTGGCGCCGTCAATTTCCCAACAGGAACGATTTTCGCCTGCGATCCTCTGGTGGAGCTGGAGGACACGCCGCCCTTTATCCAGACGATCCCCGCCGGGACTTATCCGGTGAAGATCTGCGTGGTGCCCAGTGAGAAATACGGCGACTGCTACGCCTGCGTCAAGGTGGAGGTCAGCCGGGAAAAGCCTGTCCGCTATGAGCTGGGCATGACCGGCCAAGAGGATCTGGTTGAGGAGCCGAGCGAGGACGAGTTTTTTGGCTTTGGCGTAGACACTGGGATGGGCTGCGTTGCGGACATCCAGACCCAGGCGGCCTTCAAGACCTACTGGGCCAAGCGTCTGGAAGAAGACCCGGACATCGACCCCTACAACGACCTGTTCTGCGATCTTCTCAAGGAAAACGCCAAAGCCCACCCCAAATATCAGGGGGACTACGGCGACTGGCTCAACTGGACGGTGCCGGACACAGACTCCAATCTGCCCATCTTCGCCTCCGGCTCTGGTGACGGTTACGGTTACTATCCCGTCTACTTCGGCTATGACGCCAAGGGCGAAATCTGTGCCGTGTATGTGCGCTTCATCGACATTGAAGCCAGCTACAAGGAGCAGGTGTAAGGAGGTAAACAGCGATGGAATGGCCAAAACGGGCGCGGACAGCGGACTGGGCAAGTGGTGTCCTGACCTTAGACGGAGAAAAGCAGTTTGAAGTCCCGGAACTGACCGCAGAGATCATGGAGCAGCTGGCCGGTTACACTCTGGTGGGCTTTCATGTAAAAGGCTATCCGGTGACCGACGACCTACTCTCCCCTTTTGCCGGCCATAAAAGCATGGCCAACTTCGGCGTGGAGGACGGTGCGCTCACCGACGCCTGTTTCCCTGTTTTTTCCGCTATGCCCAAGCTGCGCTATCTCCTGCTGGACGGCAATGCCGCCATCCACGGCAGCGGTCTGTCCGCCCTGCAAGGCTGCAAGCTGGATCTTATCACTCTCAACCGCACCGGGCTGGATGATGCCGGTCTGCTCCAGGCGGCCTCCATCCCCAAGCTCTCCCACATCCAGATCGACCATTCCGCCGTTACCTATGAGGGCCTGCTGGCCATCGCCGGTAACAACCGCATCGAGCCGGTGGCCCATGTGCAATTCACCAAGGAGCAGATGGAACACTTCTCCCAGCTCCAGCGGGAAAAGGCCAAAAAGCCCGTCCAGCTGGATGAGCAGGCGGCGGAAGAATGCCGCAAGGTGCTGTCCGCTTTCTTTGCCGAGATGACACAGTGGGAGCAGTACATGGAGCATGCCGGGTTTGAAGATGCCGAGGCTGTGCCCCGCCTGCTGGCGATCTGGGAAAAGTATGTGAGCGAAAAGCCCCGTCCGGGCTACCGTCCTCTGGGCCTCTCATACAGTGCCCAGGGCACCTACAACGGGGAAGAATTCCTTGACGCGGAGCAGATCACCAAAAACAAACTCTACATCTACACCAGAGAGAAAAACACCGGCTTTGACCGCCGTTTCCTCATGAAGCGTGTGGGCGATAACTGGATGATCGACGGGGTGCAGGAGCGGCTGGACGGCTGGCAGCGCACGGGTTTGTGAGGCATCACATGGCTTGGGAATATGAAACTTTTAGCCCAGACGGTCAATGTAAATTGTTTGGTGTGAACATCTTTGACTACGACTGGCAAACCACCGGCAAGCGAGTAAAAGTCAAAGACCCGATCTATCACCAAGACCATACCTTCGAGGTCTGGCAGGTGGAGATTGACGGGCAGATCCACCGCTTTGCCGCCGGGGAGTTCTCCAACTGTGTATGGGGATTCTATCTGGAAAAGAACGGATGAGAGGAGCGTGGCGCCATGAAAGCCACCGCCGGAGAAGTCTATACAGTCTACAACCAATATCTGAAACGCTACACCGCCTGCCAGGTGGCCTATATTGCGCCGCCGGACACGGTGAGCGAAGAATCTTGGGCGGTGGTCCTCTCTCTGGATTGGGTGGGCGACGCCCCTCTGACTGCGGAGGAACTGCCCCATCTCCGCCCGCTCTACAAGGACTTCATGTACTGGTCCCGCGACCTCCACCTGCTGCGGGTGCCGTTGGAGGTCCCGCCCCAGTATAAACTGGTGGGTACACTTCCGCCCTTCACCGACCAGCCCTGCCGCTCCTACGGAGGCTGGAGTGACGGCTATGATGTGTATCTCCAGATCCGGTGGCAGGCCATTCCGGAGGAACGGCGGCGGGCCTTCAAGGAGGCCATGGACAGTGACGAGCAAACGGAGATCGGCGGTATCCCGGTGAAGGTCAGCAGCCATCGGGTGACGGACCAGTACGAACCATTCGATTCGGCGCTGGAACTAAAGGCGCTACCCTGCCTCTCCGAACTCATCTGCGAGCGGTGGCACCCGGATCTGCTGGAGTTTTTGCGGGAAACCCCCTTTGTTGATGAAGTGACTTTGCTGAACCACGGTCAGAGGACACTTGATCTGCGGGGCACCAGCATCAGAAAGCTGATGCTGGACATGACCGGGCTGGAGGAACTGTGGCTGTGTGAGGGAACGGAGCTGCTCCTGTTCCAGAACAAGGGGCCGGACGCCTGTGCCATCCATGCCCCCGAAGATGGTAGCGGATTGACCCTCCAATTTATCGGGGAATACCGCCCGCACACGGAACTGCCGAACCTATGGGGGCTGCATGGCATCGAGCTGAAGGACTTTGAGCTGACTGGAATGGATGCTGTCCATCCCCATCTGAAGGAGCTGCGGCTCTGGGGTGCGCCGGGAAACCTGGGGAACTTCTCCGCCGTGAGAGGGTTCCGAGAATTGACGAATCTCTCCACCTTCGACCTGTTTGGTTTCGGGGCGGAGGACATCCCCACCCCGGCGCAGATGCCGGAACTTCGCTGGTTCTGGATGACCAGCCTGCCGGAGACGGCGGCAAAAGCGGCAAAACAGCTCTGGAAAAGCAAGCCGGGAATGGATCTGCGGATCACCAAGCCCCGGAAACCGGAGTGGCTGGCGCAAAACCTGGACAATCCCTTCCGAGGCTGGGACGGTGCGGAGCATATCCCTGCTTCTGCTGCGAAAAAGGCAGCCAATCAATACCGCAAGACCCGTTCCCAGCTGATGAAGCTGGCCACTGAGCCGGGCGAGGACGCTCAGGCCCAGGCACTGGATGCGGTGGCAGCCTACACTCAGACCTTCAACAAGATGGGCTTTATCGAAACTGAGGAGCGGGATGAAATCTATATGGCCCTGCGGGGTATCCTGGATGCCCTGCCAGGCGATATACTCCAGAAAGATGCCCTGATTGCGAAGTTCGATGAGCTTCATGATTTTTGATGCGGCATTGTCTTTATGGAGGTGTCTTTTTCACCGGAATGAGTTCAGCATTGGCATCAAATACGGCCATTAAGGGAGGACAAACCTCATGAAAGGTAACGAACAAGTCAGGCGACTTACATTTTGTTTAATGGTAGTTCATAGGTACAGCTGTAAAAAGTGCAAGAATGTGTTTGTTCAGGCTGTATCTACATCGGATACCGATATGGTGCCAATATTTCTTAGCAGTGTTTATGCGCCGCAGTCATCAACCCTTGTGATTATGGAGCTTACCGAAAATGAGCTCCGCTTTGGGTGGAATGACAGCATGCCAAAGCGGGCGGAGAAAATTTTTAGCGGCAATGCATTTTTCTACATTGACTCCACTCAAGTTTGCCCGATCTGTGGCGAGTCATTGGAACAGAAACAGATTTCCGGATTGAGTGACTATATCAAAGAACATCCAAAGGTATATCTTGTCTATTTCGGCAGGAAGGACGAGGAAGAAATCGTTGTGCATCTTTAGTTCAGTCGTAGAGAAAGGAATGTGCGGTCGCATGAGCCGAATCGTTGATGAACCCTATTTCACCCACAGTGCCTACAGCGCCCTCACCACCGGCATCCAGGTGAAATGCCCCAAGTGCCACGGCGCAGGTGTGGTGACAGCGGATGATGACAACGCCTATTTCCGGTGCCTGAGCTGCGGCTATCGGATGACGCAGGATCGGACGGTCTACCGCTACGATGTCCATAACCAGTGCAAAAACTGCGGAAGATACTACCGGGTGGATATTGAAGATGAGGCAAAACAACACTTTCCCGTCCTCCATGTGGCCTGCCCCTATTGCGGGGCAACCATGCCGGGCGAGGTACACAAGACGGCGGAGGCTTTCTCCTATGGCGCGGAGATTCAGGGCGGCAAGGACCCCTGGTTCGGCCTGGAACTGTGGTTTTTGACCTCCTTCCAGGGTAAGCCAGTCTGGGCTCTCAACCGGGAGCACCTGGCCTATCTGATTGGCTATCTCAGCGCCGACCTGAGGGAAAAGCCATCGGGAAGGCAGAAAAAGACCCAGGCCGACCATCTCCCCACCTTCATGAAAACCGCAAAGAACCGGGAGCGGATCGTGAAGCTGCTGAAGAAGCTGCAAGAGAAATGAGGAAAACAATATGGCACTACAAGATAAGAAAATCATGCCTCCCCCTTGGCTGGCCCACCGGGAGATCGAGCGATACTCCATTGGCTGGCGCATGGGCTATGGGGAGGATTACATATACCGATTTGGCGATTGGCTGGACACCCTCTCCCCGGAGGAGCGGACGGAATACCGCACTCTCTTTCCCGAGCCGGTGACCTGGAAGGGCTGGTGGGATGACGAGGACAGCAGCGAGGTGCTGGAGCATGGTGACTTCTTGGTGGATGCGTGGCAGTCGGAGGGCCGTCCCAAGTACACCCGCCAGTGGCTCCAGCAGGAGCTTGCCGCCGGGCGGAAGCGGGAGCTGTGCCTGTTCTGGAGCCATCAGCCTGCCGAGGACGGCCAGCTGACAAAAAGCTGCCTCAGCCAGTGGTGGATGGAGGACTTCTATACGACGGCTGACTCCTACCTCTGCATGGAGCAGTATATGATGGCTGCTAAGGCCGAGCTGTTCGGTGACAAAGAGATCCGGGACCAGATTTTGAAATGCAGCGACCAAAAGCAGATCAAGGCCCTGGGCCGCAAGGTGCGGGGCTTTGAGCAGAAGGTATGGGACAAGTTCAAGTACGCCATTGTGCTGCTTGGCAACTGGCACAAATTCAGCCAGAACCGCGAACTGCGGGAGTTTCTCCTTTCCACCGGGGACAGCGTGCTGGTGGAGGCCAGCCCCTACGATGCCATCTGGGGCATCCGCCTCGCGGCCAGCTCCCCGGAGGCCCAGGACCCCATGAAGTGGAGGGGACGGAACCTACTGGGCTTTGCGCTGATGGAGGTGCGGGACGAACTGCGCCGAGTGACACAGAATGAAATGCTTTGCGATTGGAGCACAGTATGGCAACAATGAAACTCTATGAACTGGTCAACCACTACCACATCGGCACAGAACTGACCTGCGCCGAGGCGATGTTCATGGCCTGCAATGAATATTACCATCTGAATTTGTCCGAGGAGACCCGGAAGATGTTCTCCGTCATGGGCCTTGGGATGCAGACCAAGCAGTCCTGCTGTGGTGCCTTCACCGTGGCGGTGGGGATCATCGGGCTGATGACCGCCAAAGAGGGCCAGACGGATGTGAGCAACATGGAAGGCTACCAGATGATTGCTGAATTGACGGAGTTTATGCTGGGCTTCTATGGAACGCTCCACTGCGTCGAGCTGCAAAAGCTGGAGATCATGGGCTACGAAAACCCTTGCCATGCCATTGTAGAGGCGCTGGCCAAAAAGCTGGAGGAACTGCTGGCGGGCCGCAGGATCTTCCGCCCGGTAAACGGAGGACAACTGGGCTGCTGATGTGCCGGAAAGCGAGGGATTACATGAAAGACCTATGCCAATACGGAAATAGACGGGATGATGAATGGGAAATACTGCCCTGGATACCCGATCCGCGCCCGCCCTTCAAAATCTGGGTGAAGCCGGAGCAGATCGCGCCATTCTTTCTCATTCCCCACCACCCCTATGCCATCTCCCTTCTGCTTAAAATCAACGATGGATTCCGGACGGAAGAATTCCGTCGGCTGGGACTGACCGGCAGCAGCGGAGACTGGGAACGGCTGGTCCGGGGTGTGATCCAAGAGTTCGAGGAAGGCAACAGCGGCGAGGATCTGTTTCACTTCGACTCCGACGAGGATGTGTTCTGCGTGTACTCCCAATACATCGACGATTTGATGATGCTGGCCAAAATGATCCGGGCGGCCTGTGCCGATGAAAAAACGATGGGGATGTATCTGAACATGAGCGAGGCAGCGAAAGCATGAAAGAGTTGACCACTCAAACAGGGATTATAGTAAAATGCAGTAAAACGGCCATTGAATTTTTCCAAAATGCTCAGTCAGTGGATTCCTTTTCTGTGCTGGAGATCCCAGAGAAATTCCAAGGTATAGCGGTTGAGTTTTATGATTTGATTATGGAAAACGATCATCTTGCGGCCTTGCTGGGCTGTCGCGGCAATTATGATATCGCAATACAGATAGATGAGGTAACCGGCACCATGACGGGGTGGCATTGGTTCAAATGAGGGAAATGGAATGATCGAGTACATCAAGCTCTTTTGGGAGGGCGCACCAGAGGGAGAGCCACCGGTCATCCTCTATGAAGTGGATACCGAAAATGAGCGGCTGGCCCTCCGCTCCATTGACATCTTTGCGGATGGCCGCACCCGCAATATCCCTGACCTTTACGACAGCGCCATTGAGATTACGCCGATCCCCACCGTGGAGGAATTGAACGCCCATGTCTGGGGCGAGGAATTCCACGCCTGCATCATAGAGCAGGCGGAATTTGAGGCCATCTGGGAAAGCCACACCTATGATGGAGCGTGAAAGGAACCAGGAGGAGACACTATGAACAAACCTATAAAAGCCAAAAATCTGCCGTTGTTCTCCATCATTGACCTGAACCAGCTGCGCCGGGAAAACCATCTGGAGGGCACAGAAGTGACAGACTTTTTCACGGCAAGGGATGGAAAAGTCTATCTTCTCATGGAACAGCCGTCCGAAACACAGGGTAAGGACTGGCTCAGCACTCCTTCCACCTATACCGCAGTGGAAATCCAGCTGGATTGGGCGGAACAGCGGGTGCTGGAAACGACGCTGTTTCCTCTTGGCCTCTTGAAGTTCCAGTTCCATTATTTGCGGCCTGCAGGCGAATACTTCCTCCTGCTGGGAGCAAGATGCGCCTATCGGGAAAGCGGCCCCGACCAGAACGCCTGGATCGTCAGCCGGGACGGAGCTGTGCTGTCCCGTTTCTGCCTGGGGGATGGCATTCAAGACTGTGTGGTAAAAAAAGATGGCACCATCATTACCAGCTACTTTGACGAAGGTGTATTTGGTAATTACGGTTGGGATGAACCTCTGGGCGCTTGCGGCCTGATTGCATGGACATCGGAGGGAACTCCTCTCTGGAAGAATGAGAAGTATTCCATCTATGACTGCTATGCCATCAGCCTGGACGAAGAAGAAAACCTGTGGTTCTATTATTACGATGAATTCCAGCTGGTGCGGACGAACTTCAAAGAGGATCTTGTGTTTGAACTGCCAATCGAAGGAAGCGGAGCTTTTTCTGTTGCCCCGTCCGGCAATGCCTTCCTATTTCAAGGCGGATACCAGCAACGGGACAAATTCTACTTCCTTACCGCTCATGGTGATCGCCTTGGGCAAAAGCAGGAGGCGATTCCCACCTGTGATGGAAACAAGGTCGCTGTGGTGCAGTGCAGCCTGCTTTGCAGCCAGATGCTGTTCCTCGGGAAAAACGGCGTTCTCTATGGCGGGGTACTTGGTGAAAGCGAGGAATGACAATGGTTGAAATCAATCGTGTCTGGCTCAATGTGGATACAGACACCAACAAAATCACACTATTCAGCCGTCCCCGTGTATCCATCCGTGTAGATGAGTACATTTGGAGCTTGATCGAAGAACATATCGTGAAGCCCCATAAGCTCATGCGTAGTGAAAAGCACAAGTATCTGCTGAAAATTGCCTTTGGCCGATTTGATCCGGTGCGGCACCGATATTATCCGCTTTCCCCGTACAACGGGCAGCTTCGGGAAGGTGTCAAGCCGGACAGCGCAAACGGATGGTATCCCCGTGAGGACTTTGCAGACGCTGCGGAACGCGCCACCTGGTTCTCCCCCGATAAAATCTGGACAAACTGCGGCAACAAGGTTCTGGATGTGAATGTTGATGCCGCCAATGTGAGCGAGAGTATCACCCCCAGAGAATACGCAGACTTGCTGTTCGATGGGATTGGGGCAGCACTGGTGTTTAACTTCAAAAGGCTCAAGCACGAGGAGTTTGATGGGCTGAAACCCAAGATCGACTGGAGCATAGTAGATAGCTTCCCCTTCCCCGCACCCTTTGAGGAGCAGCAGTACATTGGGGACGAGGGCAAAATTCATGTGTATTCCTGGGATGGCAGGCAGGAAACGAACCTTGTAGGCCCTTATTCTGTGCGGGATTTATATCTGGACCATTTCGGAAAATTGTGAGGTGAGCACATGGCAAAGGGCATTCGTGAACGCCTACTGGAGCAGGCAATAAAGTTCCATCAATGGCAGGAAGCCACTTATCCCGGCAAAACCAGCGAGGAACTCGGCGGTGAGTGGGAAGTCGATTATCCATACTGGAATGATACTTACAGTGCCTTTTGCCATGTGTTGACCCAAATGGATGCAGAAACGGCAGACAGCGTCCTACTGGATGAGATGGTCTATCTGATCGCCAGGGACAACGAAGCGGAGGGGTTTATACAGGAGACCACTTCCCATCCAAAATGGTTTGAGTGCCTCTGCCGCAGGGCCGCAGCCTCCAATGAGAGTGAGGCCAAGTGGCAGTTTGCCGCGTATCTGCCAGAATGTCCGTGCAGCCAGGAAGTAAAAGACATGATCCTGGACTTCGCAAAGGACCCCAATGAATATGTGAGCCGGCGGGCGCTTTTGGCGATGCCCACTCTGCGTCCTGACTGTGTGGAACAGTTCGCTCCGCTGTTCTGGGAGCGGAACTGTTATTCCCTCGATTTACAGGAATACCAGCGGATCGCGGTTCTGGTCTCGCTGGACGCCATCCATTCCGGCCTGCTTCCACAATACTTGGAGCAGGCCAAGCAGGATGGCCGACGCTATCTGCTGGAACACGCAGAAAGGATCGAAGGAGGACTACTGTGAACGAAAATTTATTCCGCAGCCAATTTGATCAACTGGAAACCACCGAGAAACAGGCACTGATGGAAAGGCTGGCTGCTCGTTATGATATGACTTTTCACGGTCTACATACCTTTGACCGCTGGGGCCAGAACTGTACCACCGGCATATTCGAGAAAGATGGCCGGAAGTTTGTCTTTGTTCCCGGTGACACCGTCACCCTGGGCTGGGAACGGTTCGCTGTTGGGCTGGATCAGGACAGCCGAGAGGAACTGGACTATTTGTTCCAGGAATGGGAGATGGAACAGGACCCGGAGGAGATGATCCGGGAAAGCATGGCTCCCGTTCGGCAGGCAGCTATTGGCCCTATGCTGGTGGGCCGGGAGTTGGAGGAACTGTGCTGGGAGCCGGTCACAATGGCCGATCCCAGACTGACCGCCCACCCCGACTGGCTGAAGCAGTTTCGGGATTTTGCCTGGAGCGACCTTGACAGCCTTACCTTGCACCAGTCAGCCCGCATTGAGCGGACGGAGAAGGGCTTTCAGATCTGTCTCTATAACCGCACAGACTACGATGCGCTCCTTGCCGGGCTGGAAAAGCAGGGGCTTTCGCTGCCTACGGCAGACGAGTGGGCCTATCTGTGCGGCGGTGGGTGCCGCACCCTGTTCCCCTGGGGAGATGGAATGGACTACTCCATGCACCTGCACCACTTCGAAAGCCCGGAGGATGAGGACAAGCCCTTCGATATGGAGGAGCCTAACTTCTTCGGAGTGTCCATCGCCTATGACCCCTATATGCGGGAGGTCGTGAAGGCCGAGCAGCTTACTACTTGCGGCGGTGATGGCGGGCGCAGCATCTGCGGCGGACTTGGAATCTTCCTCGGTTTTCTGCCCTGTTCGCCCCACTGCAAGCCGGAAGTGCAGGAGGACAAGGAACTGAACGGCGACTATGATTTCTACCGGCCCATTATCCGGGTAGAGATGACTTGAGAGAATAGAGGGAAACAATGGACATCAACGGCTGGAATTATCTCTTTGAAAGCCTGCCTCATTGGAGGATTAGGGAGCGTTTTCCCTATGTTTATGATCAACTCACCCAGTCTCCATCTGATAAATATGCCATCTTGATCTATTCCATTGCAGAAGTCAGTATGTGCAACGAGGTAGGCTGTCTGGCTGTTTTCGAAAGCCGAGAACATCCCCTCCTGCTACTGAACGCGGACAAAGCCCATTTCCCTCCTCAAACCCCTGTGTTTTCTGCAAATGGCCGGTATGTGTGTTTGAAGTCACAGGTGTACTTATCCGGCCAAAATCGAGTGGAGTGTCCCCTGCTTCTCCTAGATTTGTATGAGCGGCAATTCACGGTGTTGACAATGGATACAAATGGTCATCAAATTGCCATCCAAAATCAAACCGAGAAAGAATTGGTACTGCACTTAACGCCTTGCTCTAATCCTTCTGAGGAGTCAGAGCAGCAGGAATCGATACAAATGGCAGAATTGCTGTGGCATCCATTTCAAGAAATCAATATGTTGGAACGATGGCTTAAAAGATAATTTTCAAGAGGTAGGTTATGAAAGAAACAACACCCGATCTCACAAGGATCAGCAAGTATATCAGCTTGATCCTTCGGCACAAGCCGGAGATTATTGGGATCAAGTTGGATACCCACGGCTGGGCGGATGTCAATGCGCTGCTGGCGGGTATCAGCAGAAAATACCCCATCAACCGGGACATCCTGGAGGAAATCGTACAGAGTGATGAAAAGCAGCGGTATTCCTTCAGCGAGGACGGGACAAAAATCCGGGCCAACCAGGGCCACTCCATTCAGGTGGATGTGGAACTCCCCGTGACTGAGCCACCGGAGACGCTGTACCACGGGACGGCCCAGCGGTTTGCCGCCTCCATCGAGGCCCAGGGACTGCTCCCCCAGAGCCGCCTGTATGTTCATCTTTCACCGGATCAGGAAACAGCGGAGAAAGTTGGGCGCCGGCATGGAGAACCTGTGATCTATCTGGTGGATGCCGGACAGATGCACCGGGACGGATATCTCTTTTATCTGTCCGCCAATGGAGTCTGGCTTACAAAGGTGGTTCCTGCAACCTACCTGAAACGCTTAGAGGGTGAATTGAAACAGCATTGACCTATCCCACCGTTATGGTTGTAGAAAGTAATTTGTAGCCGGAGGGATGAAGATGGACAGCAAGAAGCTGTATTGCCCTTCCTGTGGTCAACTGGCGGCACAGATGAAGGAAGACAGCAGCATCTCCTACCGCCAATATGACCAGCTTCTCCAGAAACTCATGGAACTGGAGCGGCAGGGTGACATGGAACTGTACGCCGGTGACTGCCCACTGGAGGATACCGGCGCAGTGCTGGACGCTGAGCAGCACTATACCGTCTGCCACTATATGCAGTGCCGCAACTGTGGAGCCCTCTATTTTATGGGAGCCTGCATCCGGGGTGCGCCGGTCTTTCGGCAGATGGCAGATATCAAAAAGGAAAATCTGGACACCCGGCTGTGGGGCCGGTGTGGAACCTACTATTTACAGAAAAAAGACTGAAGGAGGCGTCGACATGGATGTCGTGAAACTTCCCAAGAAAGTCCGCATGGTCTGCTATGAGATCATGGATGGCAAAGAAGGAGCCTTGGACACGCTGGAATCCTTTGCCGATAAATATCCTCATCAGGTAGCGGCGGTCAAGGCCGAGGTCGCATATTTCAACCTGGACTATGAAAAGGCGCTGGCTTTGGATCTGACCATCCTTCCCTGGCTGGAGGAGTGGTATTACAGCAATGTGAGCGATGAACACATGATTGCCATGACGGTGGCCGCCATCCAGCTCCACCGCGAGCAGGAGATGATTGAGGCGCTGACAAAGGAACAGGCGCGCATCCGTGCTGAGAACGGCCTCCCCCAGCGGGATCGGTTCTGTGACATTCTGATGGACTACCTCAAGCGGGGCGTTATGCCCTTTGCGGACAACGACAAGAACTACCCCTACCATGAACCGGAGGAACCGCAGACAAAGGAGCAGCTCTGGGCAAAGCTGGTGGAACAGAATAAGAAACTCTCGCCGGACGATCCCGATGCCAAGCGGAAACTCTATAACCACTGCTGTATGTTCGGAACCGCCAGGGATGCCGTAGATCTCTTTGAGGAGATCCAGGGCGTGCCCATGGCTGACTCCTCCTATCGGGACGCAATCGCCCGCTATCTCTATTTAGGCGAACGGGAGAAGGCGCTCCAGACAGCGGAGCGGTTGGCAACATCGCGGCTGTGGGTGGTTGCCGGGCCGACGCAGGTGCGCCCCATGTCCTTCTTTGAGGACCCGAACCTGCGGGAGTTTTTGATGGAGCCGGAATCCCTCCGGCGCATCCGGGAGGCTGCCCTTATTGATAACGGAACTTTGACGCGCAAGTGAGGAGGATGGTCATGTATATCAAAAAATACTGGGGCAACTTTATCGGAGGCTCGGATGACAGCCTGAACCTTGTGGCCTTTTTGGTAGATCAGAAGAAGGAGGAGATCCCCCTCAGCGAGATCTTCGCCAAGATTGGGCTGGACAAGCAGAACTGGGACTTCCGCCAGACCGTGGAGTATCTGGAGTTTACACACTCCGATGGCGTGGAGATGGACTTCCACTTCGCCATTGATGTGGTCACCGACCTGGCCGCCATCCTGCTGGAGTGCAGCGTCAGCGGCAGTGTAAACCTTCAGGATCTGGACGAGTACAACACCCCTGCCCGCCGCATCCGCATCACCGCTACGCCAGAGGAGCATGACGCCATGAACAAGGCCCTGGCGGATTTTGCCCAGAATCCGCTGGAATATGACCTCAGTGAGATGATGGACAACGAGGAGATCCAGGAGATGGCTCGGGATGTGGAGGCGCTGCGGAAGGAGCTGTACGAGGCCGCTGGCCGCAACCGGGACTACCATGTGAAAGCGGAGGATGTAAAATCTCTGCTCCCTGACTGGAAGGGTGCCGATGGCTGCATTGCCACCAACCGTATCACGGTGGAGGGCTACAAGGTTGGCTACTGTTACCGGGAGAAGCCGGACGGCGACTGGGACAGCGGCTGGCGCTTCACCGCCGGTGATGAGAGTGAGGAGTACATGGACGATCCCAACAATGCCGGGATTTACAAGCTGAACACAATCTGCAACGACGATCCCGACATCATTCCTCTGCTGAACACCCCCGCCCCCTGCGCCTTTGAGCGGGATGAAAATGGCGTGTTCCAGCAGATCAAAGACTGGAAACCAGATGAGGACGAGGAGGACCCGGATATGGACATTTTGAAGCAGTGCCAGAAGTGGCATGAAAAGGGCCAATATCAGAAAATCATTGACGCGCTGGAGGCCATCCCCGCCCAGGAGCGTACCCCGGAAATGGATATGGAGCTGGCGCGAGCCTACAACAATCTGGGAGCACCTTCCAACCGTCCGCTACTCAAAAAGGCCATCGCTCTCTTAAAACCTCATGAGGAATACTTTCAGGGCGATCACTACTGGAACTTCCGCATGGGCTATTCTTATTACTACCTGGATCAGGGGGGCCGGGCCTTGCCTTATTTCCGCAAGGCGCTGGAGGCCCGCCCCGACGATGAGGACACCAAGCGATTCATCGAATGGTGCGAAACGGACATTTCTCGGCCATGGTTTTCGATGTGCTTCCGGGAGCGGACGGAATCTGCATGGAAAGACTTTGCCGAGCAGGAGGCCCAACTGCGCCGAATGATGGACGAGGACAAGGACCACACCCGGGGCCAGGAGCTGGTGGACCGGGTGGAAGGGATTCTGAACCAGGCGTTTGACGAAATCTCTTTCGAGATAGGCTTCAACGGCGAGAAGTACGAGCTGATCCTCACACCGGAGGGTGACAAGGTCAAGCTGTTTGAGCTGGTCTACTTCCAGAAGCACGCCCCCAAGGAGGTGCTGGAGCACTGGAACATACTGGTAGGCCGTCAGCCCATCCGAAACATCGGCCTTCGCACCGACGATGGCTGGGACATCTCCGGGGAGGATGTGCAGATTTGGCTGGAGCAGCAGGGAAAAAACAGTTTCGCCCTCTCCGCCTACTGCGAAAAGCTGCTGCCCATGCTGGAGGAAGAAAGAGGCCGGGCCTGGTGGATGCTCACCACCCTTACCGACCAGGTGTTGGGCGAGATTTCCCACATGAGATACATAGACAGCTTTGATGTACTGGAGGCCCCCAGGGCGGAGCCGTCCATCCCCATGTCCCAGCTGCCGGACAAGCTGAAGGAAAAGGGAGCGAATCTCTCCACTGACCCGGAAGCCTATCTGAACAGCTACCTCGGCTACAAAATGGAACCCAACAAGGACCCGGATGCCGATTGGCGGCTGGATGTGATGGTCGGCTCCACCAACTGCGTGCCGCTCATCAACGGCTATCTGGATGCCGACAATGACTTCATGGACGCTCTCCATGCCGACGGCGCGGTGGCGGGCTTCTTCTGCTATCCTCTGGATGCTCTGCGGGAGGAGGAAGGGAGCGAGAAGATCTTCGATTTCCGGGACCGGCTGGAGGAGGCCCTCGCCGCCGGGGACGGCCCGGAGATCCTCACCCTCACCGGCGGGGCCACCGGCATCTTCTGCGGCTATGTGGACTTCATCGCCTGGGATATCCAAACGGCGCTCCAGATGGCAAAGAAGTTCTTCGAGGACAGCGACATCCCCTGGGCCAGCTTCCACACCTTCCGCCGTGAAGCGGGCACGGTGAACCTGAAAACACCGTCCGAGGAGGAGCCGGACGATGAGGATCAGATCCCCGAGCTGGACGAAACGCTGACGGGCATGGACTATATCCCTTACACCCCGCAGAACGAAGAAGAATTCTTCCAGCAGCTGGAGCAGTGGAACGACGAGGACGAGTACACCCGCTGCATCCAGGCCTTGAATGCCATTCCGGAGGATTGGCGGAACTACCGTATTGCCTACGCTATGGCACGGGCGCTGGAGAACTATGCGATCATTGGGGACCACGACGAGGGTACTCCTAACTATAAGGGAGATAAGGCCCTGCGCCGAGCCATCGAGGTGCTGGAGTCTGTCCGGGAAGAAGGCCAGGACAAGGCGGAGTGGAATATGCGGATGGCCTATGGATATCAGTATCTCCATGGCCAGGAGGAAAAGGCTATCCCCTACGCCCAGCGGTGGGCGGAGCTGGACCCCGAAGACGAGGACGCCCCGGCGGTGATTCAGGAGTGCCAGAAAGAGATCGCAAAGCGAGTCGAGGCAGAAGCCGAGGATGAGAGTGACCACACAGGCGTCTTCACCGGCTTTGTGCTGCTGTCCAAAGCAGAATGGAATAAAGAGCAGTTCATCCGGGACATGAAGGAAAAGTGGGACATCGCTGTGGAGGAATACGACGCCAGCGAGGAGAAGGACGACGACGCCCTGGTGTTTGAGGTGGGCGACATGCTGGCCGCCGTCAGCCTGGCCGCCTATCCTATCCCCGGCGGCGAGGCCGAGGGCAATGCGGAAAACAACTATATGTGGGAGGATGCGGTCAAGGTAGCCAAAGAGCACCGTGCCCACCTGATGGTAGCGGTGCTGGGCAAAGAGGAGGATCTGCTGGAAAAGGGCAAGCTGTTCGCCAAGGTGGTAGCCGCCTGCTGCCGGCAGGAATATGCCACCGGCATCTATACCAGCGGCGTGGTGTTTGAGCCCCGGTTCTATGAGGGCTTTGCCGATATGATGCAGGAGGACGAACTGCCCATCTTCAACTGGATCTGGTTCGGTCTTTGGCGGGATGAGCATGGCATGAACGGCTACACCTACGGCATGGCGTCGTTTGGCAAGGACGAGATGGAGGTGCTGGGCACCGATGCCGAGCCGGGCGATCTGCGGGACTTTTTGGCCAGTCTTGCCTCCTATGTGCTGGAGAATGATGTGGACCTCCACGATGGAGAGACCATCGGTTTTGCGGAGGATGATAAGCACACCATCACCCGCAGCCCTGGCGTCGGACTGCCGGAGGAGCAGATGACCCTGAAAATCTCCTGGGCGTCATCGGACGGTGACCCTGACGATGACGGCGATGACCCGGATGGCGAAGCGCCCGAGGATGAGGAATCCGGTGTTCCCGAGGTCTACACCGAGGAGGAGATGGAGGCCGTCGAGGGGCACATCCAGCAGTATTTCGGTGAGTTCGAGAATGTGTTCCATGAGCTTTCTTCCCCGGACATCCATGTGGATATCTGCGTGGTGCCGCCCTCCGAGAAGCGGGACTACTACACTCTGGTCACCATGGGGATGGGCGCTCACCGGATGAATGTGCCGGAGGAACTGGCGGAATATAAGCTGGAGCGGGCGGAGCTGGCCATCGCGCTGCCGGGGAACTGGAAGCTGAAGCGTGAGGATTTGAAGAATGAGCGGTGGTACTGGCCTATCCGCCTGCTGAAAACCCTGGCCCGCTTGCCCATTGCCAGCGATACCTGGCTGGGCTTCGGCCATACCATGGACAATGAGGAGGACTTTGCAAAGGACACCAAGCTGTGCGCTGCCATTCTGACCGGCCCCCAGGACACCGAAGGTGGCAGCGAGGTCTGCATCCTGCCGAGCGGCGAGGAGGTCAACTTCTATCAGGTGATCCCCCTCTACCGAGAGGAATTGGAATATAAGATGGAGCATGACGCAGATGCCTTGCTCGACAAAATGGACGGAATCAGCTTTGTGACTTACAATACCCGTCCCAACGCCATGACTATGGGCAAACTTGGCAGTGTGGAGGACGGCGGCGTGATGGAAATGGATTGCGCTGACTGGCATCTGGAAACCATTCAGGAAAAGAATCTGCCGGTGGATGAGCTGAGCGCCTACAACCACATGGCTATTTACCTGCGCTGGTGCATGGAGCACGACCTGATGGGCGAAGAATTCCTTGCGGAGTACGGAGAGGTGGTAGAAAAGGTCAAGGCTGATCCTGCCAGCGTGGATCTGCGGGAGTTTATCCGGGATGAGCTGGATGGGCAGCTGGTGGGCCCGATGTTTAACAAGATCGGCCGGGCCTTTGCCTCCTACTACTATGGGGAGCCGGACAGCCCCTATTTCCCCAGCGACATCGACGACTACGCCATTGGCGTCATCGGGCAGGAGCGCAATTACTCCGACGAGATCCAGGACGAAGCCTACCTGTTCATCCCCTTTGACGAGGACTACTACCAGGCCATGGCAGAGGTGATTGAGAAACGCTTCACCAACTGGCAGGGACAGGACTTCGACGAGGACACGTTGGAGCCTTCCGAGGTGGCTCAGGCCATCATGGAGTATCTGGACTGTGAATGCACCTATTTTCCCTCCATGAAGGACGATGACCCCATCATGGCAGCCTACAACTATGCCAAGCGGGACAGCGCCCAAGAAGGCTTTGTGCCGGTGCTCATCAAGGCGGATGACGAAACGCTGTTGGAGTGTCTGGTGATGAATGCCGACCCGGAGAATGAAGCAGACATTTACGAATTTGACCTCAAAACTGTAACGGAGTACCGGAAAAAGATACTCTCCGCCCCCGTCAAGGACGGAAAGGCGGTTTTGGATGAATTGACCGGCCAGCGCAAGGAAGAAGCCGAGGACGATGATATGGACTGGGATGAGGAGATCCTGGGCGAGATGGAGGGCGGCTACGAGAATAACCGTATCTCCTGCTACTGGGATTCCGACACCGATATGACCCATCCTCTCATTCTGGCGAAAATTCCGGTCAAGAATCCCTGGGAGATCTTCGCCTATCTGCCCTTCGGAAACTGGAACGAGTGCCCCGACACACCCCAACTAATGGCAGCGGCCAAATACTGGTTCGAGCAGTACGGCGCGGTGCCTGCCGCCATGAGCCACGATGAATTGGAGTTTGTACTCCCCTCCCCTGTTCCCAATCAGAACGCCATGGATGCGGCGGTAGAACTGTATGGCTTCTGTCCCGATGTCATCGACCAGGGACCGGAAGACGCCACCGTGGGCGCTTTGGCGGATGTGCTGCGGCAGTCCACTGTCTGGTATCTCTGGTGGGATTGATGGGAGATTGTGACCATGAACGAATATCTGAAGCAATATATTGAACTCCAAAAGCAGTTTCGAGAGACAAAAGGAAATCCAGACAGTGTCCGCGCTCTCTATACCTTCAAAGAGAAACTGGAGCAGTCGGAAGACAAACAGGCCAAGGAGGTGCTGGTGGATGTGTATGATCTGCTGGATTTCAAGAAGGATGCCTACGAACTGCTCTGCCAAATCGGAAATCGTTCCGATAAAAAGACACTCAAGCGGCTGGGCACGCTGAAGGACTATGCGGAAAACTGGGGCAATCATTATGCCCTCCCCAAGCCCAAAACGCCGGAGGAAAAGCAGAAAGAGAAGGAGCGGCAGGCCCAGCTGGGCCTGCCCACCTTCCGGTATCACCCCAATCCTCTGGAAACCGGCGCTTTTGAGGAGTCCGCGGATGGCGTTGCCTGCGACTGCTGCGGCAAGACGACCCATATTTTCTATACAGGCCCCTTTTACGCTGTGGAGGATATTGAGTGTCTGTGCCCGGAGTGTATCTCCAGCGGCGAGGCGGCCCGGAAATATGATGGCAGCTTCCAGGACGATTGCTCCGTGGACGATGGCGTGGAGGACCCGGCCCGACTGGACGAGCTGATCCACCGAACTCCTGGCTACTGTGGCTGGCAGCAGGAATACTGGCGCGCCCACTGCGGCGACTACTGTGCCTATCTGGGCCATGTGGGTGCCAGAGAACTGCGGGCGCTGGGTGTGCTGGAGGATGTGCTGGACGATCCAATGTGGGATGACGAACATAAGGAAATGATCCAGGAATCCGTCAACGGCGGGCATCTGCAATGCTATCTGTTCCAATGCCTCCACTGCGGAAAACACTTGGTCTGGATGGATTTTGATTGAGGAGTTTTCAAAAGGTGGGATACAAGCGATGAAACCCAAAACACTGACCATTCAACTGAATGATGAACAACTGCCCATCCTTCCAGTGGAACCGGAAGCCCACCTCTCCTTTACCACTCATGCTGATGGAAATGAATTGGAGCTAACGGGAAACCGGGCGGGGCTGCTTCTATTGGCGAAAGCCGCTTTGGGTATGGCAGAAACTATTCGCGGGGATGGATTCCACATCCATCTGGATGACCTGTATAGCATCAACTCCGAGGGAAAAAGCATCCTGATCCGAAAGGAGGAACGGCCAAAACCATGATTGAAAAAACCTTCCTCAACCCCGCCACAAATAAGCAGTGGCGAATTGAAATTGACGGACATACCATCCGAACCTGCTTGAATGGCGGGAAGGTCAAGGAGATCCTGTGCGACTCCGTTTACCAGGTCAAGAGCAAGGCGGCCAGCGCCATGATGAGCCAGATGCGGAAAGGATTTGTCTATCAGAATCGGGATGCCGCTGTTGGGCAGGCGCGGTGCCATCGGTTTGTCGGCAAGGACAGCAACGGCTTTATGCCCTTGGCTGCCGCCCTCACACGGGACGACTTCTTCCTGACGAGGGTGGTCGGAGATTTTGAGGACGAGACCCTCTATCACTTCGATGGCAGCGGGGAGATCCTTGAAACGGTCTCTCTGGGTGCCAAGCGGATGACCTACGAGCAGGTCCTCTGCTCCAATGGCACCCTTCTTCTGAACAACAGCTATCTTCTCCAGCAGTTCTCGCTCCGCACCCATGAAATCACGCCCTTTGCCAACAAGAAAAACAGCATGAAGACCATGCTGGATGCCAGCGGCGACCTGGCCCTGTGGTACACAGGCGAGGAGATCGTCGTCTTTGACTTTGGCAGCAACACAGAGGTGTGGCGGGAAGCGGTAAAATGCAAGAAGTCAAAAGATCCGAATTTTGCCTATTACTGCTTCGGGATGCTGTCTCCCCGGCAGAGCAAAGCGGCCTACCGTGTCACCGAGTGTGAGTATGTGATGGTCGATTTGAAGTCCGCCCAAAAAGTAGTGATTCCCAATGCGGGCTGGCATCCCTTCTTCTCTCCGGATGACCAGTGCTTCTCGGTGGGCGGCAGGTTCTATCTGACCCAGACCGGAGAGGAGATAGCCAATCCGTTCCCGTTTTCCGTCCGGCAGGGGCTGAGTTTTTCAGATACCTGCATGGTACGGACAAGGGGCAGCCTGATGGCTGTTCAGCAGGAACGGGGTAATTCTCCCATAGAGCTGTGGGATACCAGCAGCGGCCAGCTGTTGGCCACCATTGATGACCCCTTTGTGGTGCGGCAGGTGAATTTTGCCTTTACTCAAAGCGGGCTTGTCCTGCACACCGATTACGGGGCCATGAGCATCTATTCCTGCGCCCTCTGAAACGGAGAAGTGACCTATGGATCATGAGAGGAAAGAGCTATTGGCTCAGAAAAAAGCGCAGCTCAAGAAAAGGCAGAAAAGAGCAGAAATACAGCAATACAAGGACCGTCTTACAAAAAGCATCGAACATTTTTCTCAAAAATACCGATACGCAGATGAAGTGGAAACACGCAAAATTGAAACCTTTATCTCAAAACTCAATTTTAAGCAGCCGGGGCAGCTGGCGATCCAAGAAGTTTGCCCATATCCCCATGGAAATGTCTACTTGTGCTTCTTAATGGGAACTGACGCATTATTTCAGATTTATGTATTTGGCAAATATTCTGACATCATGAGCGATCATGATGCATGGGAAGTTTTTAGTCCATACCTGTTGCTTGTGGACGAGGATTTTATTCATTACACTTATATCAACGATAATGGCGAAGTCATGGAATCACAAGTATCGTAATGGCGGAGAAAGAGCGTGGACACCTATGAACAAAGAATCATTGACAGCAAAGCTCCTGGACTTGGTCGAGGGGCGGGAAACTCCCGAAACCTGGCAGAACTGGTGGGGCGAACATGAGCCGGAACTGGAAGCCCTGCTGAGTCGGGGTGAATTTCTGAAACTGAAGCCCTGCCGACACGGTTTTCAGTGGGTCCCGGTGTTTGGTAGCCAAAAGGGAGCCATCGCCATTCTGGAAAAGAGCGGCACAGCATTTGAGGCCAGCAATCTCTACCAGGAGCGGTATCTGGCCGAGCTGGATGTTTTCTGCAAGGAGCAGGAGCGAGTGCAGCGGGAAAAGCAAAAGGAATTCAAGACCAACAACCCGGAGTTGTTTGGCCGATACCCCAAGTTCTCCAAGGCGTTGGCAAAGGTGCTGGACCCCTCTGACGAGATCAAGCCCGCCGCCACGGAGGAGCAAATCGGGAATCAAGAAAGCGTGCTGGACTTCACGCTCCCATCCCAGGTGCGGGAGTTCTTCCTGCTGACCGCAGGCATCCAGGCGTCCACAGGCGTGATCCTTTCCCTTGCCGGGATGTTTGATCTGACCATCCATGGAGAGCGGTATTGTGTGCTGGGCGAGTTCTGGAAAGAAGCGGACGGCGACCAGCTCCTGCTCCGCCCTGGAGAGGAAACCATCTGGTACTACGCCCATGAGCAGGACAAGGTAAAGCGCCTCTGCAATGATATGACAGAACTGCTGGAGAAGAAATTGGCGAGGTATCTCAATGAGCAATAAAAATAACGCGGCGGTTGAGAGTGGAACGGTAAATGAGTGAAGGAAGGTGGCAACATGGAGAAGAAGGATTTCCCCAAGGGAACCAAGCCCCGCGAGATTTTCGTCTATACCTGTGAGCGGATCGCGGAGCCCTTGATCCCGCTGGGTTACAAATACCGCAAGAGCAAAAATGACATCTACAAAAAAGACGGCATCTTTGTGTTCTCCTTTGATTTTTCTCCCTCCATCCGCTTTGGCTCCACCACCTTTACCGCTACCTTCCATGTGGGCTCTCCGATAATCGCCCAGTGGCGCAGTGAGCAGGAAGGGACGGAGGAGACCTATGACGGTATCGTGGGCACCTCCATCGCCCGGCTGACCCGCCGGTATGATGACTTCCCCCGCTATGAGGTATCTACTCTGCTGGAGCGGGAACGCTCCATCCAGGAGATTTCTGAGCAGATCCAGGACTATGCTCTACCATTCTTCGCCCGGTTTTCCGACTTGCCGAAGCTGCTGGACGATGTAGAACGGGAGGGGTTCTTTCCCCATCGGAAGGGATTCGATATCCCAAAGCGGAATCGGGAGTTTGTCGAATGCTTCCGGGCATATCTCGCAGAGCAGCAACACCACAGAGCCGAATAAGTGGGGCGGAAACATTCGGGTGTCGATGGAGCTGCTGCAATCCGGTCTGTATCGGAAAGAAAGCCAGTCTCTATAAAGAGTGAAAGTTTCATTGTTCGGAGGTGTGTTATGGGAACCATCCGTCTTCAGGTAATAGACGACTCAATTTCATCGGACTGGTGGAAAAAACTTGTTGGTCGGTTTGTCTGTATTGGTGATGAATTGGAAATCCGATGCTGGAAAGAAGAAGTCCTGGAAATCCAGCAGGCCTCCCGATATGGAACCCCCTCGGAAGATGGGCTTGAAGTTTCTGTAAAAGGAACGGTCACGGACGCATTGCTGACGGAACTGCTGACCGAAGCACCTGCGGACAACGGGGAATTTCGCAAAATGACAAAGTATTTTTCCATCTTTATAAAAGGGAAAAACATGCATTTTTACAGTGAGCATTACGGCACAGAGCTCTATATTACCGGGGCGTCCAGCGACGACATCTCCTTCTTTTCTAAAACCATTGCCCCCTACGAAAAACAACTGAGTGTCTGTATCGATCAAAGTAACTGAAATGATAAGGAAGTGACCACTATGTCAACCTGGAGCGGAATCCGGAACAAACTGGAGAATGACTACCTGTGCCCGGCGCTCCGGGGCCACATCCAGTATTTTGCCACCAGTTACAGCAAAAGCGCTGACCATGAGGGCCGGGCAGCCATTCGCATGGACGGTGTGGAAGTACTGCGGAGCAACTACTACATCTATTTTGAGAATGTGTGGACGAAATTTCATCACCTGCGGTCCACAACGCTGAAAGATTGCGACTCCGCAAAAGAGGCCATCAACCAGGCTCATGCCTTTGCGCTGGAGCAGGGCACCTTTGACCAAAAGGTGTTCTATGAGGCGTTTGGTATCTTTGACAACCAGAGCATCGAGAAAAGCCTCGTCAGCGAGAATCCCCTTGTCCGCATCTTTGCCCTTTTGGACCGCAGGCTGGGAAAGCGCCGCCTGCTGGCTCTGGAGGAATCCATGGAGCCGGAGCTGGACTGGGTGCGGGCTTTCTATGTGATCCGGATGCAGGCAGAAGGGCTGATGGAAGCGAATAACATATAGGAGGAATTACCATGTCACAGATCGCATCCTTTTATCTGCTCAAAGACGGCCAGCGGCAGGAACTGTCCAACGGCGACTGCTCCGGCGCGGTCTATATGGCCATCTGGGACTGGTGTGAGAGCGAGCTGGATCTGGATGTCCGTTTTCCTGCTCCCCAGACGGAGGACACCCTGGACTGCGCTCTGCTGGAGGGAGAGCTGGCGTCTAATGTGCTGGCAGCTTTGCGGGAGCAGGACCTCCCGGAGTTGTCCGCTGAAATTGCCCCAGACTGGGATCTGCCCACCGAGGCGGTGCAAAGCGGACTTGAAACGCTGCGCTCCCATCTGGAACTGGTGCAGGGCAATACAGCCCTGCTGTATGAAATGACTTGACGGGGCCATGCCCCATAGAATATTGCGAGGAAACCATGATCGAAATCAAAGGAAAATACAACGAGGCCAAGATTTTCACCGATGTGGTGGACAGCGCCTCCATCGCACAGGTTCAGGAACTGTGCAATCAGGAATTCGCGGCCGGCAGCCGTATCCGGCTCATGCCCGACATCCACGCCGGGGCAGGCTGCACCATCGGCACGACGATGACCATCACCGATAGGGTGGTACCCAATCTGGTGGGTGTGGACATTGGGTGCGGCATGGAGACCACCCGCATCCGGGAGGGACGGCTGGAGCTTCAGAAACTGGACAAGTTGATCTATGAGAAGATCCCCTCCGGCTTCTCCATACGGGATAAGGCCCACCGCTATCTCGATGAGATCGACCTGAGCGAACTGTGCTGTGCCCGCCATGTGGACCTGCTCCGGGCAGAAAAGAGCATCGGCACCCTGGGTGGCGGGAACCATTTCATTGAGGTGGACAAGGACGATGAAGGGAATCTCTACATCGTGGTTCACTCCGGCAGCCGTCATCTGGGCGTAGAGGTGGCCGCCTACTATCAGGAGGCGGGCTACAAGGTGCTCAACCGCACCGACGATGCCTCCCTGCAGGCGCTGGTGGCTCAGATGAAGGCAGAGGGCCGGGAGAAGGAAATCCAGAAAGAACTGAAGAAGCTGAAAAACCTCAAACAGACCAGTATCCCTAAAGCCCTGGCCTATGTGTCCGGGGAACTGTTTGAGCAGTATATCCACGACATGAAGATCGTCCAGCACTTCGCCATGCTCAACCGGCAAGCTATGATGGACGAGATCGTCAAAGGCATGAAGCTCCATGTGGAGGAGCAATTCACCACCATCCACAACTATATCGACACCGATGCTATGATCCTGCGGAAAGGGGCTGTGTCCGCCAAGGAGGGCGAGCAGTTGCTCATCCCCATCAATATGCGGGACGGGAGCCTGCTCTGTGTGGGCAAGGGCAACGAGGACTGGAACTGCTCCGCTCCCCACGGTGCCGGCCGCCTAATGAGTCGGGCGGACGCCAAGCAGTCCTTCACGGTGTCCGAGTTCAAAAAGCAGATGGCGGAAATCTACACCACCTCGGTGAGCAACGCCACCCTGGATGAGTGTCCCATGGCCTACAAGGGGATGCAGGATATTCTGGACAATATCGGTCCCACGGCGGAGGTGAGGAGAATCATCCGCCCCATCTACAACTTTAAGGCCGGGGATGAGGATTGAGGAAGTAGCATGCTGGCAGAAAAATTTCAGAAAACAATTACTGACCTTGGCATGGAGCAGCTGGAACACCCTCTGTTCTACCATGCGCCGGTAGGCATTCGGTTTGAGATCGGTGGGGAGGAACCAATCTATCTGGACAGGAGTGCGGCGAAATTGAGAACCAACCCCGCCTATGTTCAGGGGGCGCTGAACCGGGCCGCCGCGATCTATCGGGCACTTCCGGAGGTGCCGGACCTTCTGCGGATCGACGGGTATCCCGTTGAAGAACCTGCCGAGTCCCTGCTGACCGTTATCCGGCAGCGAATGGGACTCCCGGTTCCCAATGAGCAACTTCCGGCCATAGAGATGGACGAAGATGGGGATACCCATGCACAAGTGCAGTTTTACTGGGATCTCAGCGGGATTACCTTTCAGCCGGAGCAACTTTTGCAGGAGATCATTCTGGGAGATATCGGAGGCTGGAGCGGCTTTGTGTCCAGCGTCTATCTGACAGGGCCTGGACCGTTCCTCTACCACCTGTACGATGACCGGGGGCTGGATGTGCTGGGCAGTTCCAGAGAACTGCTTTTGCCGCTTTACCATCAATTTCATGGCTGGATCTTGGAGTATAATCTGGAGCAGATCGACCGGGTGTTTACAGCAGACCAACCACAGCGGCAGAAGTTCACCATCGACGGCCGCCGCTTTTCTAACATGGCCGGGTTTTATGACGAAGTGGAGCGGGTATTTACATTCGGTTTGGACCGGAAGATCGGTCGGAACCTGAATGCTTTCAATGATATTCTCCGGGGCGGTTTCGGGCGGCATGAGTATGGACAACCCATCCACATCCAGTGGTTGGCCTATGAAAAAAGCGTCCGTAATCTCGGGAAAGAGACTATGGACACCATTGTGGAAATCATTTTGGATACGGACCATTCCGGGCACGACTGTACCCTGGAACAGCTTTGACCAAGCGGAAAAGGAGGCATCACTATGGGACTTGACATCTACGCCGGAACACTGACCCGGTACTATTCTCACAACTGGAAAACTGTTGTTCAGCAGTGGGCGGAGGAAAATGGATGGGGCTTTCAAAAAATCACGCCGGATGGAGAAGCTGCTGATAACGAGGAAGAAATGTCCCCAGCTGAGGTCCAGGCTGCAGTGGAGAACTGGCGGGATCAGATCTTGAGCGCCATTTCTCAACCGGGCCAGCCCCCCTACACCCCCTGGCCGGAAGATAATGAGAAGCCCTATTACACCGACAAGCCGGATTGGGATGCCTTCGGCGCTATGCTTCTGGTGGCCGCCTGCCATACATACGATGAGCCGGTGCCATCCACCGTGGAGAAGGACTGGAACTTCGGGGAGCATCCTCTGGTCGCCCGCCTTGCATCGGACGAGGAACGGGTGTGGTCCCTGTTCCATGGGGCTACCTGGTGGTTGCCTCTGGCGGACCCCTTCTTCTTTCAGGCGCCTCTGCCCACCGATGATCAGGCGATGATCGCCACCCTGGGCGGACTGCGGAAGGAGCTGGAGAAGCTGAACCAGCTGGCGTGGCAGGCCGATGAGGATACCATCCTTGATTGGGCGGATACGGAAGGATACCCGGTAGACGGAACCATAGACGCAGATGGACAGTATAGCAAGGCGGACATCCCGGAACACACCCAGTATGACACCCAATCCCTGGCCAAGTTTGCCTTCTCCATGTTCTGGCGGGCCATGCGGTTTGCTGAGGAACAGTGGGTGCCCATTTTACTGGATTATTAAAATCATCGGGAGGTAAAATGTCTATGAAAAAGCAACTACAAGGAATAGCACTTATATTAGTTTCTATCATGTTGATGTTAGGGTACGGCAATGCAGCTTTTTTTGACCTATCTTTTAGATGGTCTTTGATTTTTTCAATCATTGGCATTGTAGGTGCTGTAATGGCATTTTTGCCTGACAGAAAGTGAATTGCCGCATTACGAAATAAAGCATTAACGCAAAATATGAGCTTTAGAAAGAAGACGCATCTTGCCTTCTGGGATGAGTGGCACTGGCGCTATGCAGCAACCGTAAGTTCATAAAAAACAGGAGGAAATCAAATGAGCAATAAAGTGTTCCAGCAAAACCTGGATGACAAAAAAGGCCCACAGCCCGGCGGCCCCTATCTCATTCAGATGCTATTCAAAGAGCCGGTGGATATGCCAGACAAGGATGAAATGACCGCTGTGATGGAAAAGCACATCGGCGCCGTAGAGTGTTTCTGCCGTGATAAAAAGATGGCCGGCTTTGCCGCCCTGGATCATATCGCGGAATTTCAGGACGGCAAATGCCCGGTGCAGCTGATGGTGATGAAATGCGACAAGTTCAAGGGCAAAGGCTTTGACGCCTTCCTGATGAGCCAGATGTGGGACTGCCAGGAGGACCGGGAGCGGATCTTCCGGGAGTGCCGGTATCAGGTGTTGGCCACCGATATGCTGGCAGCAGCGCTTCCGGCGCTGGAGCGGGCCAACCTGGATGCCGACTTTTTGGATGCTCTGGCGGAACTGTATCCCACCTGTGAGGCGTTCTATTTCCAGAACTGCGGCAAGCTGTTTCTGGCGGAGGATGTGCGCTCCCATCAGATTGAAGGCCCGGATCGGTTCATCCGCTTTGGCGTCAATGTTCGCTTCTTCAACATCGAGGGCACTGAGGATATGCTCATCGACACGGTGGGCATGAGCACCCTGTTTTTGCCAGATCTCCAGTATCACTTCCACGACATGGACCCCAACTGGGTGGTAAACCACGCCTATAATGTGGCGTCCTATATTCTGGCCAATGACAACCCCATTCAGGATGGGGAAACCGTAGATGGTGTGGAGAATGGACAGATGAGCCGGGAGCTCCAGTGGAAGTGCCAGTATGAGGACGCCCTGATCCAGCCGCCCAGAGGGGTGCTGGACATCAATATGGGTGAATTTGCTGCTGGTCAGCGGTAAATGTGAGTGTGTTTGGGACGGATAGAGATGGATGATAAAATGCCTGTGCTGACAAAGCATGTCTGGTATTCACAGGAAGAAAAAGTAGTATCGACTCAGCCAAGAGCAGGTTATCAAGAGGTCAGTTTTGCCTCCCTCGAGGAATGGTTTCATTTCATTCAGGACCTGACAAAAGGAGGATATCGGATCACCTGACACTTGGGCCATATACAACTATAGTGTGATGTGATACAGTTATGCTTATCAACATAAGGTTGTGCGTTGCCAAAGGTCAGAACAGTAGTGTGTTTCAATAACCGGGGGACATAGCTATGCGAAAGCAAAATAACACTAGAGTCTTAGAACTGTTGAAATACCTTTATTTGCGGACAGATGAAGAACATCCTGCCACCATAGCTGATATGCTGGATTTCCTCAAAAGAAAGGGTATCTATGCGGTGCGGCAGACGGTGTATGGAGATCTTCAAGACCTCATTGCAGCTGGGATTGATGTGGTGGTGATTAAAAGCACACAGAACCAGTATTTTATTGGCGCACGGATGTTTGAATATCCCGAATTAAAGATGCTCACAGATGCGGTTGCATCCTCTAAGGTTATATCTGCAGATAAAACGAATGAACTCATCCAAAAGCTCTGTCGGTTGACCAGTGAGTCAGAGGCCGAAAAGCTCCAGCACCTGGCTGCGATTTCGAGCCGAATTAAGCCACATAACGAAAAGGTCTATTACATCATTGATGGTATCCAAAATGCCATATTGGAGAGTCATCAAATCCAATTTCAGTATTACGAGTACACACCGAATAAAGAGCGAATTCTCAAACATAATGGCTATTTCTATAAGATGGATCCCTACGCCCTGGAATGGAAAAACGATCACTACTACCTGATCGGATATTCCCATAAGCATCATGGCATGGCGCACTTCCGTGTAGACCGTCTGGCCGGAGTAGAAATCTTAGAGTCCACCTATGTTCCCCACCCTGATTTTGATGTTGCCGACTACACCAATAAAATGATTGATATGTTTGCGGCTGGCCGCACAGTACTTGTCGAACTTCTTTGTGAGAATCAATTTATGAAGACTATCGTTGATTACTATGGGGAGGCAATTCCCACACATCCATACGATAATGATCATTTTGTGGCCCAAATTGAAGTGAACCCCAGCGGAACCTTTTATGGATGGGTATTTAAATTCATGGGAAGCATTAAGATCATATCTCCCAAAGAATGTGTGGAGGAGATGACCCAGATCGCTGGTAAATTTCTGTGACAACAGGGTGAGGTGTTATGAGTTTTTAACACCTCACCCTGAATATTTTTTTGCCGCTTGAATAGAACACTTGTTTGAACTATACTGTAAATAAGGTGTTCGCAATGAAGTGAACCGTCATAAGGAAGGAGGCAGACAAGATGACTTTTGGCGCTTTTATTAGCGCAAAACGTAAGGAGGCCAAGCTGAACCTCCGCGATGCCGCAAAGCACCTTGGGATTGCCTATGGGTATCTCTGTGATATTGAACAGGGGCGCCGTCCTGCTCCAGAGGGTAAATTTGTTGAACGGATTTCCTCTTTTCTGGAGTTGGACAAGCAAGAACATGAAATGCTTTTAGACTTAGCTGCAGATTCCAGACAAGCAGTTCCTGCAGATCTTCCTGACTATATACGCAAGCACGATATAGTACGAGCAGCCCTGAGAGTTGCAAAAGAAGTAGATGCTACAGATGAGGAATGGACAGCATTTATGAAAATGCTGAAAAACCGCCAGAGCTAAAAGGAGGGATTTCCTTGTATGCTCCGAAGTACCGGTTGGAAGCCATTGAAGCTATCGGGCGAAAGGTCCTACAGGAGTATGATCGCACATTGCTGGAAGGCCCTCCGCAAGCGGTTCCAATCGAAACAATCATTGAAACAAAGTTTAACCTGATTCTGGAGTACCACACCCTCCGCAAAAATGGGAGTGTCCTTGGGGAAACGATCTTTGATGACGGTGCAGCGATTCTATATGACCACCTAGAGAAACGATATCGTTTGATCGCTGTTAAGGCAGGGACAATTTTGGTGGATGAGCGGCTCTGTACAAACAGGCTTCTTGGCAGAATGCGGTTTACCTGCGCCCATGAGCTTGGCCATTGGGTGCTTCATCAAAAATTATACTCTGGAACCGGAGATGTGGCTGCCTATGAAGGCAAAACATCCTCAGATGAAAGCCATGGCCTGATTGAGTGGCAAGCAGATGCATTGGCAACGGCACTCTTAATGCCTATCCCCCAAATCAAAAAATGCTTTTACCAACTTCGATCTGGTAAAACTGGAGGACAAATAATTGTAGAAATGGCGCAAATCTTTCAGGTGTCCAAACAGGCAATACAGATTCGCTTAGAAACGCATAATTTGCTGTAAAGCTGGTTCGATAACGCCATCTGTTGTAAAAGGACTTCAAGCCCTAAGATTGTTACATGGCTTCATGCTGTGTGTTTTGTTCGCAATTTAGCGAACAAAACAGGAGGAGATATGATGAGAAAAGAGAGCCTCACGGTTCAGAAATGTAAAAAGCAGATGGACTCCCTTGGTATTGATAGCCAATCAGCGTACCACCGCGTAAAAATAATCCTGAAAATTTATCGGGATGTAGTATGGGTACTCAGTGAACGAGCAGAAGAACTGCATGAGTATGCTTGGCAACTTGGTAGCCGAGATGCCGACGCTGGCCTCTGCTATCTGGAAAATTTCGCCCCGGATATTGACCTCCAGGAATTTGAGGAAAAGGTCTGTTGTGTTATGGAGAGTCGAATGCTGGTAGATGTGATTGACCGGGCCTTGCTTCGCCTGAAACGATATCCGGACCGCGGAGAACTTTATTATGAGATACTGGTCAAGCAGTTTATTCACCGCTTTAACAGTACGGAGAAAGAACTACTGGATGAGTTAAGCATGGAGCGAAGTGTCTTCTATGACCGGAAACGAGAGGCTCTTTTCCTGTTTTCTGTTTGCCTCTTTGGATACGCACTTCCAGAGCTCCAGGAAGAAATGGAAGTACCCCGACTATTTCCCGACTAATTCCCGATGAAAAACCGACCTAATCCCTACTCCCTTCCGACTTTACGCCTGCTATACTCGGTATAGTGGCAGGTATGCACAAAAGTGAATAGCTTAGGTTATAGGAGCCCCAGACGCTGAAAAGCATCTGGGGCTCCTATGCTCCTGCCGCAATATGGTGGCAGGAGGTTGCCGGGAACGCTGAGTTGCGTTCCCGGCTTTTTTCTGCCCGGTACCAGGAGGGCCGGCGTGGATTGGGAGACTTATATCGCTAAATATCCGTGATCTCCGAAGTTTGATTTTCAAAAATTCAAAACTTCAAAGGAGATCACACTATGAAAAAACTGAAAGAGTTTGAATATGAAATCTGGACCACGGAAGAGAACGGCGAAAAGAAGTACTGGGTGCGGGTAAAGTACACTGATGAGATCACACAAGTATCCCTACCTGTACTACGGTTTTTACGTTGCGAAGAAAAGCGAATAAGAAGAGAGAAAGACGTGGAGCGAGAGCAAGGCAAAGATCTCTCCCTGAACACGCTTGCGGATGTCGACACCAGTGAATACTGGTTGGCTGATCCAAACAGTTTTGAGGATGAGATCATTGCCAATTTAACAGAAGAAGAATTTATGAAGATTCTTACTCCACGTCAACTGGATATCTACCTTTACTGTATTGTGTCAGGAGTTGGTATCCGAGAATATGCCAAAGCAAACCAAATGGATCATTCTTCCGTAAGAGCCTCCATTGCGTGTATCAGAAAAAAAGTAAAAAAGTTTTTCTTCGATACCCCCCAAACGGTAAAAAAATGTCCGTGTGATAAGTGAAGGGAGAAATTCCATCGGCCAGAGTCGATGGTTTCTGCCTTTCTTGAGCAGCGGAAACGATGCTCTTTTGCTCTTTGCTACGAAAATAAGTAGCGAGGGCGTGAACCTTGACAAACAGGCTTTCAACGCCTCATGAAAAACCATCGCAGCACAAAAAGCGGCAGGCCAAAACCTGTCGCCGGCCGAAGTATGGTACAGTGGGAATCAGCCTGGTGCCACCACAAAGTACCCCAGCTTTTGCAGTTCGTTCACCATACGGCTGGCCCGTTTGCGCTCACTTTGTTTTCTGCGGATCTCAAAACAGTCTTCGTTGTATGGAGAACCTGTCTTCAACATCGTGTAAATCAGCGCCAGCAGTTTGCGAGCCAAAGCAATCGTTGCACGTTTAGCGCCCTTCCGCTGTTTTATCCTCCAGTACCAACCGGAGAGGTACAAGCTTCGTTTTCCGGAGATGACCCATCCCACCTCACAGAGCATACTCTTCAGATACGGATTACCTTTGTTAATGTGAGCACTCTTGCGTTTTCCGGCACTCTCGTTGTTACCGGGACTCAAACCGGCCCAGGAGCATATATGCTGGGAATCCGGAAAGGCACTCATATCGGTACCAATCTCCGCGATAATGGCTGCTGCCGCAGTTACATCAATACCCGGTATGGAGCACAGGAGGCTCAATGCCTCTTCGTGCTTTATGATCTCTTTCGTAATAGCGTCCTCCACAGTATGCCGGTGCTGTTCAAGTGCTTCCAAGTGCCCAAATATCATGCGAAGAAAGCCGCGCTGGTGCTCCGAGAGCGAACCGTTCAAGGCAATCAGTATTTCGTCGATACGTTTCCGGGTCTGTGTTTTCAGACACCGATCCAGAGCTTCCCGCGAAATATTTCCGTATTCCATGAGATGACGGATGATGTTTCGCCCGGAAGCGCCAAATGCGTCCGACAGAAACGCTGTGAAGCGGAAACCGGAGCTTTGCAGAAATTTATCGATGCGATTCTTTTGGGCGGTAATGTCGCGAACGATGCTCTTACGATACCGGGTCAGATGCCGCAGTTCCCGGAAGGTCTTATCTGGGATAAAACTTCCCTTTAGTAATCCGGCACGGAGCAATGTGGCGATCCATTGCGCGTCCCGCATATCCGTTTTGCGCCCAGGCACATTCTTCATGTGGCGGGCATTCACGACCAGAATGCTGATCTGCCCATCAAAACATGGCTCCAGCATTTCGTAAATAGGCTGCCAGTAGATCCCGGTGCTCTCCATAGCGACATAGCGGCACTCTGCTTCCAACACCCAATCCCGCAGTTTCCGCATTTCCGGGATAAGTGTGCTGAAGGAGCGAATCTCGATTTCCGGATCGGTGCCCAGTTCACCTTTGGCAAGACAGGCAACAATAACGTCACGATGAATATCCAGTCCCATGGCGCAGGTCAATATGTCTTGCATCAAATCCCTCCCTGAATTATGCAGGCTGGGAATTGCCCGGGTGGGTATCCGAACTTTGCTACTCGTGCTCTTCACTTATGTGACGCAACATACTGCTGTTCTCTTGGGCAACTCGTCCACGTTGAACAAACGGGGTGAAAATCCACCAAGGTGCAACCGGACTACGCCTGCTGTATTCAGTTTAGCAAATCCTTCGGTTAACGCACAGACTATATTTTCATTCTCAGCTGTGATGGCATTTCATGAGGCGTTGAAAATAGAATATCCGGCAACAGGGATACGTCCGTTGATGAGATGCCTCCTGGAAGGGAGGCCAGAGCGACTCGGGAGGATGCGCCAAGACCACCTGTGCAGATATCAACCTGCATCAAAGACGGCCAAATAAGGTGCTGAGCGGTTCCCATCCGTCCCCAAAGCAGCCTGTGGTGGGCTGTTTCGCATTGTGTCTGGGTTTGCCCAGTCCGACCCTCATCAACAATCTAGTAATGATACTCCTGCCCATATTAAAACCACTTTGTGGGGGCAGCTCGGAGAGATCCTCGGAGGGGTGAGATTCCCGTGACGCGCACCAGCGCGGTCCGTCTGCTGCCGCCCAAGGCTCGGGAAGTAGTGTCGAATAGAGCCAACAAAAGCGCTTCATGTTAGAAGCCACGGAGATCGCCCTGCATTATCCCGCCTATGACAGGGATCAGGGAACCGCATGTTTTTAGCTACGCGGTCTCAATGCAATACCGATCCTATACTCATGCAGGATTTGGGCGGTCTCCGTTTTTGTGATATGAAGCTCATCCCAAATGTTGATAAAGGAGGCACACCAAATGAAACAGCAGCAGCCTATGTTTACCGAATATCCTGATGTCGTTGAAGTTGATGATTTGCGTAAAATGTTGGGCGGCATTAGTAAAAAGCTAGCTTATCGGCTACTTGCCGAGCAAGAGATCCACAGTGTCCGCGTGGGACGTACTTACAAGATTCCAAAACTGTGTGTGATTGAATATTTGTTGGGCGAGGAAATGTGCCACATTAACTTGTCTTAAAAAAGACATTTAGAGCCTGCTCCCTCCAAAACACGTAGAAAAGTCAAGTGGTATTTTTACGTTTTATATATGGCTATTCGAACCGCTTCATGATATGTTGAGGGTGTCAACAGCAGGCAAATACATGCATGTTATAACAAAGGAGGAAATTATGATAACAGGTTGCCTGCAACAAAAAAATGGTTACTACTATGCACTACTCTATCTAAGGGTGAATGGTAAGCGGAAGGTAAAATGGATTGCTACGAAACTTCCAGTCGTCGGAACCAGTGAGCGGAAGGTGCGGAAAGTCTTTGATGAAATACGGATGCAATATGAGCTAGTGGAAGAAGAACGCCTCCAACGGGAAGCCCAAGAAGAAGCGATGTTCAAAGGTGTCCACCCAGATGCTCGGCAAGAGTTCACTGTGTACATGGAAAAGTGGCTTAAGGGTGTTCGTGCAACACTTGCCACTGCAACCTATCAGAGTTACTCTGACATGCTGAGAGCACGCATTATTCCCTATTTTCGCCCCCAGAACATCCCTCTCATAGATGTAACGCCTCAGCACATCGAGGCGTTTTATCAGAAAATCCTAGAAGATAAATGCACCACAAATACAGTTATCCATTACCATGCAATTATCCGAAAAGCCCTGCAAAATGCGGTACGAAAAGACATTCTTCCTAGGAATCCAGCAGACCAGGTGGATCGCCCTAAAAAAAATGTTTACCATGGCACCTTCTATAATGAGGAAGAAATGCTGGAGCTCTTTGATGCAGTAGCATCCGATCCTTTAGAGGTCTGTGTAAAAATAGCAGCCTATTATGGTCTTCGCCGAAGTGAGGTTCTCGGGTTGCGATGGCATGCAATCGATCTGGAACATAAGACTATATCTATTAGCCATAAAGTGATTGAAGCTGAAGTAGACGGAAAATTTGTTCCAGTCGGGGAAGATGTCTTGAAAACCAAGTCTAGCTTTCGTACATTGCCTTTAATCCCAGCAGTAGAGAAACTGCTGCTGGAAGAAAAAGAGAAGCAGGAAATGTACCGTCGGCTCTTTAAGAAATCCTACTGCCGTGATTACCTTGACTACATCTGTGTTGACCAGTGTGGTCGGCTTCTCCGGCCCAATTATGTTACAGAGCATTTCAGTTGGCTTATTCAAAAATACGGTCTAAAGAAAATTCGGTTCCATGATCTCCGCCATACTTGTGCGAGTCTGCTTCTCAGCAACGGGATTTCAATGAAGCAGATCCAGATCTGGCTTGGCCACAGCACATTCTCTACTACAGCTGATATTTATGCTCACTTGGACTTCTCAGCTCAAGAACAGTCTGCAGCGACAATGGGTGCCATGTTTGTGCGTGGGAAAACTTCAGTATAAAAAAGAAGGGCTCGTAGTGGGTAACCCACTACAAGCCCTTGGCGGAGACGGTGGGATTCGAACCCACGGACCGGCTCATCACCGATCAAACGATTTCGAGTCGGTTGTCCAATTATACACTTCTTGAAATTCCCAGGCGTTTTCAGGCGGTTTTATCCGCTGTCTAGCCCTTGTGCCACAGCGGTTTGCGCTAATTGATCCGGCCCCATGCCCTCAAACCCCTGAAATTCGAATAAATGCCCGTTTTGGCCGTTTTTGGAGAGAACTCAAGCGTTTTGGAGAGAACTACGGAGAGAACTGCGGGCGAAAGTGCCCACCTGGCAACACACAGGAAATGGCTTTTTTGATGCAACATTTCTGACGAGGTGATTGCCATGAATTATGAGCCAATTAACTGGGATACCGTTCCTGATGTGATGAGCAAAGACCAGTTCTATAAGCTGTGCCATATCAGCAAATCCACCGCCAGGTACCTGCTCCAAACCGGCAAGGTACCCTGCCAATATACCGGCAAAAAGACCCGCTGCTATCAGATCCGCAAAGAGGATGTGCAGACTTATCTCCGGGGAAAGGGAATCTGCCCGGAGTTGTATCTGCCCCAACACACAAAGCGCAAAACGAAATTTCCGGCCCTGACGTCGAAGGAGCTGCCGGAGAAAACCAGAAAGGCACTGAAAGGGTATCTCTTGAGGCTGATGAAGGACTGCCCCGATGTAATGTCCGGCAGACAGGTGGCCAAGTTGATCGGCTACGGCCCCACCACTGTCCATCAGTGGTGCCGCAAGGGTGAGCTGTACTACATCCAGTCCGGCGGCAGCTACTATATCCCCAAAGTAGTCCTTATTGACTTTATTTGTTCCATGCGGTTCCGTACGATCCACCGCAAATCCCAATGGCATATCGTCACCATGATGTCCTTCCACAAGGAGATGGATGCCCATACCAAGCAGAAGGAGGGCAAATGATGCGCTATCTAGAGCAATTCTTCTATGGCAATATGGACCCACAGGCGCGGGAAAGCATCCATCCCGAAGCAATGAGGAAGGTGCAGCGGACGCTTTCCGATCTGGAAAAATGGCTGCTGGAGCAGCTAGAGGAACCTCAGAGGGATCGTTTCTTGGCGTATACCGACGCCTGGAGCGAGCTGAATGCCCGCTGTGACCTAGACAGCTTTGTCTGCGGCTTTCGCATGGGTGCCAGGTTGATCCTGGATACTTTTATGACGGAGGAGGAATAGACCTATGAGTCAATCTTTGACCTATACCCAGGTGGGGGACTATTACTACCCTGATCTCTGCTTGCCGGAGACAGATGACCGACCGCTGGGCAAGTACGGTATGCTTCGTAAAACCTACCTGAAGCAGCACAGACCCATGCTGTACGACCGCTTGCTGCTGGTTGGGCAGCTGGATGACCATCTGGCAGAGATTGACCTGCGGGCCGAAGAAATGGTGATTGATATGGTGGAAAAGATGGCAGCTACCAGTGGAGTGGACGAGCGCCTGAAGGAGTCAGACCAGATGGCATGGGTAGGAGCCATGAACAATTTCAGGGCCGCTGCCGAAGAAGTTGTCCTGCGGGAACTGATATACACAATACTATAATAAATTGGATGGTAGACTTGTCACACCCATATTTTTCGGGTAAAATAGGAGTGTAGTCTGATATTATCCGAAATGAGGTGAGGGATGTGTACGTTACCCGCCACATGGAGCCGGTGGTTCTGGAGGTCTCCTCCCAGTATCCCGCATTGCTGATCGTAGGTCCCCGGCAGGTGGGCAAGACCACCATGTTGGAGCATCTGATCGAGGTAGAGGGACAGGGACGGACAGTTGTCACTCTGGACGATCTCACAGAGCGTGAGCTTGCAAAGACCGACCCCAAGATGTTCTTCCAGCTTCATAAGCCGCCTCTCCTGATCGACGAGGTGCAGTATGCCCCGGAGCTGTTTCCTTACATCAAAATGATGGTGGATCAGCGCCACCAGCCGGGTGACTTCTGGATGACCGGCTCTCAGCTGTTCAAAATGATGGAGGGTGTGCAGGAATCTCTGGCAGGGAGAGTGGCTCTGCTCCACCTGTCTCCCATGTCACAGAGTGAGATTCTCCATTGTCCTGCCGCAGGCCCCTTCCGAGTAGATCTGAATGCGCTGCAAAAGCGGCAGCAGCACTGCCCGGTATGCGACACTCCGACCATGTATCAGCGGATTTTCCGGGGTGGTATGCCCGCACTGGTCACCGGCCAGTATACCAACGCCAATCTGTTCTATTCCAGTTATATTGATACCTATATGGAGCGGGATGTGCGGCGGCTGTCCTCTGGAATCGACAGTCTGAAATTTCTGCGGTTTCTGCGGGCCACCGCCGCCCGGGCCGGTCAGCAGGTGAACTACAAGGGCATTGCCGATGATGCGGAGATCGACCAGGCCACGGCCAAGAGTTGGCTGCATATTCTGGAGGCGCTGGGTATTATATTTCTGCTGCACCCCTATTCCAATAATCTGCTGAAACGGACGGTCTCCACGCCCAAGCTGTATTTTTACGACACTGGCCTGGTGTGCTATCTGACCCGGTGGACCAGCCCGGAGACGGCTATGGCCGGGGCTATGAACGGGGCGCTGCTGGAGAATTTCACGGTGTCTGAGGTTATGAAGTCCTACCAGAACGCGGGGCTGGAGCCGTTTCTCTACTACTATCGGGACAGCGACGCCAAGGAGATCGACCTGCTGCTGGAGCAGGACGGAAAGCTCTATCCGTTGGAGATCAAGAAGATGGCCACCCCGCCGAAAAAGCTCACAAAGGTCTTTGAGTTGATCGACAAATCTCCGCTTCAGCGTGGTACCGGCGCGATACTGTGCATGGCAGAAAAGCTGGGGGCCTTTGACGAGAATAATTTGATTGTGCCTATTGGGTTAATCTAGTCAGGGTGTCTATGGGTTAAACTGGTTATTCAGCTTTCCGTTTTAAAAATCAGGATAGCAAAGCTGGGGCTGTTGCATTATTTTGCAACAGCCCCTTAGCTGTTGGTAAATATACAATTTTATACTGAAAAATTTTCTGCTGTGTTCAGTTGATAGCGGGAGATTCCTCGAAACTATTAGATGATAAATATTTGACCCATAGAATCATCGAATTTCCGTACCGTGTTCTTGAACCATCCTTCCATTTCTTTGAAAATTTTTCTTCAAGCTTTATTCCCATTTCATCACTTTTAATAGAGGGGTTTTGCTCCATCAAAGATTTTGAAAATATAATTGTATCTGCCTGTTTGATATTTGTAAAAGCCTGAGAGAGACTACAAATAATATAAACATCATTTCCGTGTTTTCTTATTGCGCGAGCAGCTACTAAAGCTTCTATTGCATTCCTGTACCCGTTCGATTTAAGCGTATCGTAGTTTGTTTGTCCAGACTTAATCAATTTGTACGCAAATATCATTTTTTCAGGAGAAGTCTGTCCCCAAAATAGATTTTGACCGCCGCTTTGATATCGACCTCTACGAGTTCTTGCATCCAAATTAAATACAGCAGACTTAGCACTCGGTACATTTATAAAATGAGTTTTGCCGTGAGTTTCTTCAAACAATCCCAAGCATACAAACCAATTATATAATTTACTGCAATATGTTGCTTTTGTCTTGGTATTAATATTGGTATCGGTATAAATTCCATGAAAAATCTTAGCAAATAAGGAATAATCAAAATATTCAATTCCTAATTTTTTTATTTCAATGTATACAGTATGCTTCTTAAAAATAGTTTGTAGAGAGGATAAAAGGGCTTCTTTTGTGCTTGGGATGATATGTATAGCATTTGAGTTTTTTTGTGCAACCCCAAACATAACAGCGTCAATCATTATATTATCAATTGTAGATGTACTTATAGACAATTCATTTCCCAATTCTGAAGATGTCAAATCTCCTTTGTCTATCAGGCACACGAATGCGCGCATATCTGTTCTAAACTGCTGCTGAGGAATATAATCTAACATAAGTTCTGGAACAGTCTTATTTAAAACGTAATCTCGGAAAATATCCCAGTACAACGTTAACTTTGATGCACGTCGGATTACAATTCTTCCATTTATCAGAGTTTGCACCATATCGCTACCATATGTTTCTGTAATTGAAAAATAATCCGCCGGTGAAGATTTAGCAATCTCTATTACGCAAGCGTGCTGGTCTGGCGTTAGTTCCGAAATATCCCTTTCAAACAAGTCCACTATATTAAGTCTTTGACCAATAACATAGTCCTGACTGTTTCCATCGTGTATCAACTTGAAGACATGAATGCATAACTTTTTTAACAACCAAGGGTATCCTTGACATTGTTTGGTTAAGTAATTGTTTAAAATGGGATTAACAGGCTCTTGCAAATGCCTACCAAAAAGCTTAATGGCGCTTTTAATTTCTGTTGCCTTAAATTGAGACAATTCAAATTCTTTACGCCTATCTGCCAAATTTGACCACATATAATATGCTGGATGGTCAGCAGGAATCGTTAAATCTGTTTTCCATGCAAATCCTAAAACAAGTGGACCTTGTAGCGCATCTATCTCATTGCAAAGGACACGCATATTATCAAAGAGTGGATACAAACCCTTTTGAGAAAACAGCTCTTCAAATTGATCAAATACAATTACAATAGTTTTCCCGTGTTGTTTTAAATATTCTAATGTCTTTTGAATTGAACTATCATTTAGGTATTGACTTACAGTAGTTGAATTGATGTCCCTCGTTGTAACATCTGTAAATCCTTGTGAATCAGCTTCAGAAAAGCAAGATTTAATTGCCATCTCTGCATATCGTGCTGACATAGCAGTACGGACATCTACTGCGTATACAAAAAACTTTTTGGAATACTTTCTGCTTTTTGTTACCAGGGAAGCCAATTTCAATACAACAGAACTTTTTCCCATGCCAGATGGTGCTTTTATAGAAAACAATCTTGTTTTTGAATTGCCACCATTAACACATTCTAAAAATTCAAGCATGTCTGCCAAAATCTTTGCTCTACCAACAAAATCTTCCGGTCTTGCTGGGCGATAGTCGCTCCAATCATCACCACTTATTACTGGAACAATGTTTCTGTATTCTTCGGCAAGCAATTCTGTTTGCTTAGAGTCAATATTTTCGCTACCGAGCCATTGAAAACTACTAAAGCTGTTTTTATGGGCCTTTAAATTATTAAGTTGTTCAGTTGATGTAATTCTTTTACCATGAACTGCGTCAAATGCAAGAACCGTTGAGGACATTCCCAGCGCAGGATCAACAACTGGTATGATCCAGTACATGCCTGAAGAGGTGCACATTAACATTGCATCATCTCCAGCCACAAATTCATTTGAAATTAGGCCAAGCATTTTATTCAACGGTTGAATTTGTTTAGAGTCGACTAATAAATCCAGAATTCTGTCCTGCGTATAAAAAGCCAATTTTCCTCTGTCACTATTTGATTCTCGCTCCCATTCAATCCGCGTGCCTTCAGCATCTTTAGACAGAGGCCCTGTCGTAACAAGCCAACAAGCATCAGCTTTGCGCAGCATTATGTTGCCTAGCAATTTAGTGATGACATCCGCAGGCAAAGCATTCTCATGCGCTTTACACTCAACAAGAATCTCTTGATTTGTAATTTTGTGTCTTGCATATACATCTATTTCCATGCCAGTTACACGCACCGTTTGCGTAACTTCAAACTGCTGAACCGTCAATATTTGTGCCACTAACTGCTCCAAAATACCGCCCTTAACGGTTGTGGATTCATCTTCCTTTGTACAAACTTCAATTCTAGTGGTCATATCTTCCTCCAAATATTTCAGGAAAATTACAATCCCTTCACAATCTCCATAAACCGCTCCAGAGAATACGCTCCCGGATAGTCCGGCTGCTTGGTCTCAAACACCATGTAATACTTGTACTGTTTTCCGGCCAGCTTCGCCCACTGGTCGCCGATTTTGGCTTTCTCCTTGGACTCATCATTATCCAGGTGATCCCCCTTGGTTTCTACCATCAGTACCTTTCCGCTGTGGAGCATCACGATGATGTCGGGGTAGGCGTGAACAGGCCCGTTAATCTGGAAGCCCAGTCTGGAGATATTGCGGTGCCACCACTTAACGTTACCCATTTCTGACAGTGCCCACACCACCTTGAACTCGTACTCGTTCATATCTTCTTCGGCGGTATAGAGCGATTTCGGCACCATCGAGGTAAATGCCGTTGGGGAGATCACCGCTGGCAGCGCATAGTTGGGCAGGCAGGAAATCTTGTCCTGCTCTAGCCAGGTATCAAAGACGCCGGAGCGATGCTGGGCAATCAGCTCCTTCACCTTCCCCTGAATCTTTACGACATAGGGATACGGCGACTGCTCCAGCTCGGAGAGCTGATCTTCGCTCATGGTGCCGATCACCCGGTCGATGTACTCATCCAGCTCCCGGTCGTTGACGCAGTTCATCTTGGACAGCTTTTGCTTGATAATGCCCTTACACAAAGAAAGTCGCTTTTCCGAGGGCTGGGTGTTGAACCATTCCCGGAAAAAGGCGCTGTCACCGCCGGACAGCCGCCACGCCTTTGCGGTGCTGTCTTTGCTGTCGTCTACATCCACCCGCGCCATCTCAGCGTTGACGGTGGTGAAATCCACATGAGCGTCTTTGTCCCGCAGGGAGAAACCACCCTCCAAATGTTCCAGTTCCAGGGTTTCGTGGGCTTCCGAAAACAGGCTGGGGCCAGTCTCCAACATAAATTGGGGGAAACGCAGGGTGGCGGCTTCATCTGCAAAGTCCTCATTCATTCGGAACTGATTCATTTTGTCGCGCACCTCCGATGGAGCCTGGCTCAAAGCGGTGTTGTCGGCCTGGTTGATCTCGTCCTCATAGGTCTTGTTCTGTTGCAGGGCCTGTGACAGCATAGGGTCTGACTGCATCGTTCCATCCTGCACGGATTGCTCCGCCTCCTGTGCAGCTGCTTCAAAACGTGCCTTCAAATCCGAGCCGTCTACCTCCGGCAAATCCGGTTCGTCAGCGGGAAGGGCTACAATGGGAAGCTGCTCTGTCTCTGCGATGGGAGGTGCCATAACGGGAACATCCACATCCTGTGCCCGGTAGTCATGGCTGCTGAAACCGGCGCTATTCAGCCCGGCCACAACCTTCTCCAGCGTCTGATGAAAGTCTGCGGAAGATGTGATAACATAGGAGAGATTCAGCACCTCGCTGCTGTTCTTCTGCGTGTAGGGCAGCCGAAGCACACGCCCCAAAATCTGCTCCACATCCACAGTAGAAGTACGGTTTGCCACCGTGGCCAGCACATAGGCAAAGGGGCAGTCCCAGCCCTCTTTCAGGGCATTCACGGTGATAATGTACCGGATGGGGCAGTCTGGGGACAGCAAGTCCACATTTTTCAGCTCGTCCTTATCGCCGGTTTTGATAGCAATTTCCTTTTCGGGAATACCGCCATCCACCAGCGTCTTCTTGATTTTTTCGTATGTGGTGCTGTCCGCATTGTTGCGGGGCTGTGCCTGGAACAAAACGATGGGACGAATGTAGCGCCCGCTGGTTTCCTGTTCCCGCTTAGCCTGTGCCTCCAGCTTGGCACGAATAGCGATAGCATCCCCGTATACATCGGCCTGAGATTTACGGTTGTAGACGATGACCGGCAGCTTGACCATGTTGGCCTTTTTCAGTCGAGCAGCGTCCACAAAAGAGATGATATTGCTTTTCTTCTTGGGGGTGGCGGTCAGGTCAAACACAAAGCTGGGATTAAAGTTTTGCAGCATTTCCACGCTCAAATCCGAAGTGGCATGGTGGCTCTCGTCCACGATGACCACCGGATTGAGATAGCGGATCACCTGGATCAGCGCCGTCTCATCGGTATCGGCCAGCAGAACGGACGGATCATCCATCCACTTTGCAAACTCGGCCAGATAGCCGTTCTCCTGATAGGCTTTGCGCCCTTCTTTTTTGCTGGTGCGGAAGGAATCATAGCTGAGCACAAACAAGGAAAGCTGTTTTGTCACAGCAGAGGGGGTGAAGTTCTGCCCCATGAGGGCCTGTTCCTTGGAGTACACCTGCACCCGCCCGCCAAAATCCACATCCAGCCGCTGGCGGTAGGGATGGTCTGGATTTTCCAGTGCCTTACGGGTCTGGGTCAGAATGGCCTCGGAGGGCACCAACCATACAACGGCCTTGGCGCTGAGCTGGGGCATGGCGTCAAAAATTGTCCGCAGAGAACTGGCGGCGATATAGGTCTTGCCGCCGCCGGTGGGTACCTTAGCGCACACATGGGGCACGCCGGGGAGCACATTCACATAATTCGGCATACCTCCCAAGCCCACCAGAACATTCTTTTCGTTCCAGAGGGCCTGATACGCCTTTGCCGGGCTTTGTAGCTCCACAACCAGCTCCAGGTAGTGTGCAAGATCAGCAATGATCTCTTTCTGATAAGATTTCAGTTCCATATTATGTACCACCTATGTCTTCAACAGAATCGCTATATATTAGATCAAACACACTGCTTTCTACAATTTTAGGCCCAAATTCAGTGTGAATACTCCACATATATAGCCATTCCATGGAGTATAGTGCTGCCAATGACAAAACCATATTTTTAAGATTTGCCTTTACAAAGTTGATTTCACCATCTGCATTTCTTGATGTGCGTTGGTGTTTCATTTTGTTGTAATCGCTCCACCAACTGGGTGTGTCACAGTTTGGAAGTAATTTGTATCTTATATTTCCTTTTTTATCTGAATATTGGGTATATCCAAACTTATCCCATGGTTTGACCACATACCCGTTAGTAAAGTGGATACGGGCTTTTGCGATTTGGGGCATATTATTAATGAGGACATATCCCCAGTGGGAAATAGTGGGCCTTTGAATTGTACAGAAGTCTGGGTCAAAATGTTCTGCAATTTCTTTTGCCACAACATCAATCTCACTGCACACAGCCTGAATAAGTTTCAAATACTCAACAGAGTAGGTGCGATCATTGTGTCTGTCAAAGGCAACATATTTCTGTGTGTGCTTAAAGGCTTCCTCAAGCTCAAGGTAATAATTCCAGTAACTAGAGACAAATTTAGATATTTCGGAAAGCTCTTCCGCCATTTTGCGTCTCTCCTTTACAAGCGAGCAATGTCCCGAGGGATTTTCTTAAAGGTGATGTTGTGGCGGCGCAGCGTCTCCTGGGGGATGGCGCATAGGTCGGCATAGATGGTGTAGCCCTCGGCTTTGGTCTGGATGGTGGATAAAAAGGCATAGTCCAGGGTAGTGACGCTTTCCCGCTCATAGTAGAAGTAATAGGCGGTGTTGCGGCACAGGCCCATGAAGTAAGGCTCGTCCATGGGCTGTTCGGCGGGCAGGGGCTCTTTGGTCTCCATGAAGTAGACATATTCCCGGATTTTTTGCGGGCCTACTTCTTCGTTGAGGTTGCCGTTCGGCAGCAGAAGTACAGGACCCAGCTCATAGTAGCTGAAATTGCCGCCGGTGCCTTCCACGGCTTTTTTGCCCTCTCCATAGCCGTCAATTACCCGTTTAACACGCTCGGCGGTGATGCTGTCGGCGTAGTCCATCATTTCCACCAGGATGAATTTACGGTTGCCGCCGTCGGCCTTGTTCATGTTGAGCACGGCGTGGGTGGTAGTTCCGGAACCGGCAAAAGAATCAAGAATGATGGAATCAGGATCAGATGCAATTTGTAAGATGCGCTCAATAAGACGGGATGGTTTTGGAGTATCAAAAGGAGAACGGCCATTAAAAATTACCGATAGCTCATTAGCCGCTTCTCCAGTATGACCAACATCAATATGAGGCCAAAGATTTGTAGCCACTTTTCCAGAACTCTTATCAAGATACTGTTTTCTTCGTAAGCCACCTTTGCCTTTGGCGGTAAAGTACAATAGCGGCCAAGGTCGCTCTTTTTTTATTCCTTGATTGTATCGATTAAGTGCCTCAGCTTGAGCTGTTTCAAATGGCTTTTTGAGCATAATCGCATTTATTTCTTTTGAAACTCCTCGATCGCTGCCACAAATTTCACATCTTTTCTCATAGTCGTTAATTATCCTTAACTCATAATCTGTCCATTCATTCATGCACTCAAGCATTTGTGCCTGCCCAAAGCTCCAACAGCGTCCAAGTGGTGGATATAGTAATTCCCCTGTAATCGGATGTTGTATTGCATACACCATTCCTTGGTGGGTTGCAGCACCAGGAGCACTAATTGTAACAGATGACCATTCGTGCTCGTCTCCATCTTGGCTACTATATCCTTCATCCATTGCGGCAGTACGCTGCAATCGTTTAGGAATCCATTGGCCTCGCTTGGAAAATACAAGTATATGTTCTATCTCTGCTGGAATTCCTTTTGAATCGTTCCGTTTAGAATAAGTTCTTTGCCATGATATATTTGATACAAAACAGTTAGGCCCAAATATTTCATCGCAGATTTCTTTGAGATTGTATAATTCATTATCATCAATACTAATAAAAATAGCTCCATCCTCCGCCAACAGCCGTTGCAACAGCTTCAAGCGGGGGTACATCATGCACAGCCACTTATCGTGCCGGGAAAGGTCCTCGCCCTCTTTGCCAACCACTTCTCCCAGCCACCTTTTGATCTTGGGGTCATTGACGTTATCGTTGTATACCCATGCCTCGTTGCCGGTATTGTATGGAGGATCAATGTAGATGCACTTCACCTTGCCCTCGTACTGGGGCAGCAGGGCTTTCAGCGCCTCCAGATTGTCACCGTGGATAATCATGTTTTCGCTGCCATTGTCCTCGGCGTGCTGTCCGGCTTCATCATAGCTGTACTGGCGCTCCAGCACCCGGTAGGGCACCTCCTGGTGGTGGTTTACCACTTTATCTTTTCCAATCCATTCAAGTGTTGGCATATTGGCTCTCCATTCAATTTACAAAAGATTTAGCTGTGCCTCGGTGAATAGCCCACTCTGTTTGAGTAGCTTCTTCAGGCACTCCTTATATGTCGCATTGATTGCAGCACGAACCGCCTCTTTCAAGTATACGATTCCAACCATAATTTGAAGCTGCCGGTCAAGCTCCTGCAAATGAACCTCAGCATAAAACTCCGCATTTACTTGGTAGACATACACTCCGGTAAGTAAGGATGTCTGATTGATAAACGCACCGTATTCTTTCAGATATTCCTGCAAAACTGTCCATTTTCTGCTCTTATCTTGTGTTTGAATGGCAGAAACGGCCTTTGATGCTTTTTGAGCCGCCATGATGACTATATGGGTCATTTCTGAGGCCTTTTTTACGTACCCTATCATCTTGGTGGCATTTTCTTGCGCTTGAAAATCTATTTTTTGATTCATATCGAACATCTTAAGCGTTCTCCTATGCGATAAATATACTTATACTTGGGGAAGTAAATCGACAATATCCCTGATATTGACTCCCAACACACCGCTTCCAAATCTATTGTAAGCGGCAACCATTTAGGCTAACTTGTCGGGAAATTGATGCTTTTATTATAGCAAATACAAAAATTTAGGACAATACAATTTCATGTCCGAACACAAGATCTTAGGTTAAAGCAGCTATATCTATAATTACTTTAGATTGATTCGACAAAAATTGACTTTAATCTCCCGCATGAAGTGATAAGCTCTAAAAAATTTTACATGATTCAGGAACAATCTGGTACTTTCAGTCCGTTTTAGGGGCAGAGTGGTAAGCTAATACTCAAAATGAAGGAGGGATTTTATGACACAGCAACCCGGCAATGCTTCCAGTGCAGAGGCCAACACACAAAACGCTCAGATTTCTTTGATGGTCTTTCCATATGACACCCCTCTGCGCTATTTGCCGGCCTATTACCTGCTGCCGTTGGATATGATCTCTAAAAGTAAAGAATGCCGTGATATTCCAAGATCTGCTCTAAAGGCATTGGAAAGCGAGCATTACCGAAAAGTCATTTTCAATACGGAGTTTATCCATTTGATGATGGAAGCAATTTCCTTTCTGGTATGGCCTCATCTTGGGATCTATGCTAAGAAGGAAGCATTTTCAATGGATGACCCCATCTATCGCTGGACCTATGCCACGCCCCTTTTTCTAAACTGTCTGGCAGAGATCTCCGACTACAACTTGCAGTTTCTCTTTTCTCGGCCAAGATCATTTGAATATCCCTACCGTACCATGGATGAGGTCAACACCATTATGCATACTACGGTAGAACGAGCGATAGATAAGCATGGTATGAAAGAGATTATTGAAGTTGTAAAGCAAAACCGTTGTGACGAGGACTATTCATCCGTCAACTCAGCAGCCAAGATTGATTTTCTAAGGAAACGCTACCACACCAGGAATTTTGCGCCCCGTATGGAGGAATCTCTGGACGGACTGATGGAGGGAGCAACCGAACCAGATCAGTCCAACATAGAGGAACAAGTCGTAGCAGAGGTGCTGGTAAAAGACTTTATAAAACAGCTTACCCCTCGAGATATTCACATTCTGGAACTACGCAAAAATGGATATACCTATCAGGAAATTGCAGATCAGTTGGGATACCACACCCACAGTGCAGTGAAAAAGCGGGTGGACAGGCTGGCAGAACAATGGCTGGCATATACGCAAGGGCATACATAGCAAAAAAACACAGGTCGAAAGGCCTGTGTTTTTTTGCCCTTTAACAGCTAATCACGCGCAAAAAATGAAAGGATGAAGCACTATGAAGAAATCAGAACTTCGGGACCTCTATCACATGATGTTTCCGGACTATCCGGACATTGTGACCGTGGCCCAGCTCCAGAACATGCTGGGCATCAGCCGCCACCTGGCCTACCACCTGATCAATGACGGCCGTCTGGCTGGCATAAAAATCGGCAACTCCTTCAAGATTCCCAAGGTCAGCGTCATTCGCTATGTGATGGAGCAGGAGGCGCAGGATCATGCCGGTTGAGAAGATTCAGTACATGGATGCGGACACCCTGTTGACCAGTCCATTGCAGCGCCCCTTCTTTGTGGTGGAGGGGCTGATTCCTCAGGGGCTGAATACCCTGTGCGGTTCCCCCAAAATCGGCAAGAGCTGGCTGATGCTGTGGCTGGCATTGCAGGTGGCGCGGGGAGAACCCCTGTGGGAATTTGCCACCCATCGCTGTGACGTGCTTTACCTGTGTCTGGAGGATACTTACGCACGGATTCAAAGCCGTTTGCAGCAGCTGACGGAGGAAGCACCAGAAACCCTCCGCTTTTCGGTGCTGTGTCAGCGGCTGGGGAGCGGCTTACAGGAGCAACTGGAGGATTTTTTGAGGGACTATCCCCAGACCCGGCTGGTCATCATCGACACTCTGCAAAAGGTGCGGGATGGCACGGTGAACAAGGGCAGCATGTATGCCAGCGACTACGGCGACATGGCTTCCCTCAAGGCCATCGCAGACCGCCATAACCTCTGCATGATCCTGGTTCATCACCTGCGCAAGCTCACCGACAGCGCAGACCCCTTTAACGAGGTGTCCGGGTCCACAGCCCTGATGGGGGCGGCGGATGCCACATATCTGCTGAAAAAGAGCAACCGGGCCGAAGAAGAAGCCATCCTCCTGGCAACCGGTCGGGACATCGAATATCAGCAGCTTATCCTCCGCTTCGAGAACTACCGCTGGACGCTGGTAGAGCGAAAGGATTCAGCTACAATTCAGAAGGACGACGTGCCACCGTTTCTTTTCCGGCTGGTGGAGTTTGTCAAAGCACAGGGTGGCTATGAGGGAAGCGCCACAACGCTTTTGAAGCAGATGGGCGAAACAGAGGTTACGCCCAATGCGGTGACCCGGTATATCGTGCGCCACTGGGAGCGAGTTCTGGTTCCGGAAAATATCTGCTATTCCACCCGGCGGACAGCCTCGGAGCGCATCCTCCGCCTGACTCTCACCCATGACAGCAATGACGCAAATGACAGCAATCCCGTCATAGAGAAAGAGCCGTCACAGCCGTCATAACCGTCATAACCGTCATGCCGGTCAACGTAGCCCGGGCAGCCCAGGGCACCCCGTGAAGGGGTGTCCTGGAGGGTAGCGAGCATAGGCTTTGTGTTGCCCACCAAAGCCGGCGGCAGACGCCGAGAGGGGCTGCGGCCCCTATAACCCCCGAGAAAGGAGAACGATATGAGAAAACGAACGTATGGCATCAACGTGCGGGTATCCAAAGAGGAAAAAGAGCGGCTGGAGCGGATGGCGAGGCGGTGCGGCATTTCCCTCTCCGCCTACCTGAGAAGGCTGGGTATGGGGGAAGATCTTTCCGCTCCCCACCCCATGGAACGCTTCGGGAACTTGAAGCAGGGGGTGGACCGTGGGGATCACCAAGATTAAGGCAATCAAGGACAGCCTGAGCCGTATCGTGGGCTATGCCGAAAACCCGGAGAAGACACACTATTCCGATATGCAGCAGGTGCTCCACTATGCCGGCAACCAGGAGAAAGTGAATATGGAGCAGACCATGTATGTGACCGGACTCCATTGCCGCCGGGAACAGGCCTACGAGGACATGATGTATACCAAGCGCTACTTTAACAAAACTGGTGGCAATGTGGCCTACCACTGTATCCAGAGCTTCAAAACCGGCGAGGTGACCCCGGAGCTGTGCCACCAGCTGGGCGTGGAGCTGGCCCAGAGAATGTGGGGAGATCGGTTTCAGGTGCTGGTGGCCACCCATTTCAACACCGGCACCTATCACAACCATCTGGTCATCAACTCGGTCAGTTTCGCAGATGGAAAAAAGTTCAACTGCAATCAGAGAGCCTTTTATCGGATGCGGGAGATCTCCGACCAGCTGTGCCGGGAGCACAATCTGACGGTGATCGAACATCCCAGCGGCAAGACGCCCCGCAACCTCTACTTTGCGGAAAAACAGGGCAAGCCCACAACCTTCGGTCTCATGCGGCAAGCCATCGATGAGGCGGTGGGCATTTCCTGGAGCTGGTTTGACTTCTGCCAGGTGATGAAGGAAAAAGGCTATCTCATTAACGCCAGCCCCCACCGCAAGTATGCCACCATTCGAGCCATAGGCGCAAAAAAAGCCGTACGCATGGTACGGCTGGGTGAGGAGTACGACCACAGGAGGATCATCCAGAGAATTGACACCATGGATTACCGGAAAAAGGAGGCCTGTGGGCGGACCTATCAGCAGATACGCCGGAACTTGTCCAGGTCGCCCAAACGGATGCGCATGGCGGGCAGCTTTCACAGCGCAAAAAAGATTACCGGCCTGAGGGCGCTGTATCTCCACTACTGCTATTTCCTGGGGATTTTTCCCCGAAAAAGCCGGACAAGGCCGTTGTCGCCCATGATGCGGCTGGAGGTGGCCAAACTGGAACAGCTGTCCCGCCAGATCGAGCTGATTCACCGGGAACATCTGAACAGCGCGCAGGATGTGGAGGGCTTTCTTATCTCCGTCCAATCCCAAATAGAAGAAAAGCTACGGCAGCGGACGGGGATCTATCACAAACTGCGGCGGTGTCAGCCTGGTGAACAGATGGACGGACTGAAAGAGCAGCGCACGGTACTGACCCGGGAGCTTTCCACTCTGCGCCGGCAGCAGGCAACCGCCAGGCAGCTGCTGGAACAGCTGCCGGAAAAGAGACGGCAGATTTTATTGGAGCAGAAGATGCGGCGCTCCTACCGTCAGTTCCACAAAAACAAGAAACGGAGGATCGAATATGAGCGTTAAAAACAAGATACATCTGATGAGCATCGAGGATTTGTTCACCACCCAGGCCGAGCGGGACGACGCCAAGCTGGAGCGGGTACGGGAAGTGCCGGTGGCAGAGCTGCACCCTTTTCCCCTGCATCCCTTTGCGTTGCGGGACGATGAGGAGATGGCCCATATGGTGGCGAGTATCAGCCAGATGGGGGTGATCTCCCCCGGCCTGGCCCGCCCCAGAGAGGGCGGCGGTTATGAGCTGGTGTCGGGCCATCGGCGGCTGGCTGCCTGTGAGCGGCTGGGCCTTACAACCATGCCGGTGATTGTCCGGGAAATGACCGACGAGGAGGCGGTGGTGGCCATGGTGGACGCCAATTTGCAGAGAGAGCACATCCTGCCCAGTGAAAAAGCCTTTGCCTACAAGATGAAGCTGGAAGTCCTGAATCGTCAGGGCTACCGCAGTGACCACACTTTTTCCCCACTGGGGAAAAGGTTCAATACCTATGAAGAACTGGCCAAGGAGAGCGGAGACAGCCGTAATCAGATCCACCGCTATATCCGGCTGACCCACCTGGTGCCCCCGCTGCTTGCGATGGTGGACGAAGGGAAAATGGCCCTCCGTCCAGCCGTGGAGCTGTCCTATCTGACGGAGGAAGAGCAAACCCGCCTTCTCTCCTGTATGGAGCAGTTCGACTGCACCCCCTCCCACAGTCAGGCCATCAGCCTGAAGAAGCTCTCTCAACTGGGGATGTTGACCCAGGAGGATCTGGAGCAGATTCTCTCCAAGCCCAAGGCCAACCAGCAGGAGCAACTGCATCTTCCCATGACAGAGTTAAAGAAATTCTTCCCCGCCACATATTCCGACACGCAGATGAAACAGGACATCTTGAAGGGGCTGGAACTGCTGAAACGCCAGCGGGAGCGCAACCGCCGGGAGCGGTAGGGGCGAAAGTGTCTGCCGCAAACAAAATCGCAGCGTAGACAGTGGGCAGCTTATGGAGTAAGATGGGGCTGCATCAAAAAAGCTGTCCTGTGGGGAGCCGCCCCGGAAAGGAGATTGATATGATAACAGGACATTTACAGGTAAAAAAGGGCTACTATTATGTGGTCATCAGCTATAAGGACAACAAGGGCAAGAGGAAAAGCAAATGGCACGCCACCGGACTGCCTGAGAAGGGCAACAAGCGGAAGGCAGAGGCGGAGCTGCTGCGTATTCGTTCCAGCTTTGTGCCCCCGCCGGAACCGGATGAGCTTTGCTCGGATATGCTGTTTGCAGATTATCTGCTGCAATGGCTGGACATTGTGCGGGTCAAGATCAAGCCTGCCACATATGGCTCCTATTCCAACATCGTACACAGTGTGATCGAGCCGTATTTCCGGCAAAAGGGATATACGCTGCGAGGACTAGAGGCACGGCATATTCAGCAGTTTTATGGAGAACGGCTGAAAACAGTCAAGCCGAATTCTGTGCTTCACGACCATGCCGTCATCCATCAGGCGCTGAAATATGCTCTGAAAACCGACCTGGTCATACAGAATGTGGCCACCAAGGTGGACCGCCCGAGAAAGAACGAGTTTCAGCCCAAATTTCTGGACGCAGAGCAGCTCCAGCAGATTTTTGAAGTACTCAAGGGCACCTGGATGGAGCTTCCGATACTGGTGGCTGCTTTCTACGGCCTGCGCCGAGGTGAGCTGGTTGGCCTCAAGTGGGACGCCATTGACTTCGAGCGGGGCACCATCACCATCAAGCACACGGTGACCACCACACGCATTGATGGGAAAACCTACGTTTTGGAGCAGGAATCGGCCAAGACAAAGTCCAGCCTGCGCACCCTGCCCCTGGTAGGCAGCTTCGCCGCTTATTTTCGGCAGGTAAAAGAGGAGCAGGAATACAACAAACGGATCTGCGGCAACTGCTACGATTACTCCTATGACGGCTATGTGTTTGTCAATGAGCTGGGCAAACGCATCAACCCCAACTACCTGACCTCCAAATTCCCGGAGTATCTGGAGCAGCATGGACTTCAGCGGATTCGTCTCCACGATTTAAGACACAGCTGTGCCAGTCTCCTGCTGGCAAATGGGGTGCCCCTCAAGCAGATCCAGGAATGGCTGGGACACAGCGATTTCAGCACCACCGCAAATATCTATGCCCACCTTGACTATTCCTCCAAGCTGTCCTCCGCTCAGGCTATGACGCAGGGGCTGCCCTTGCCGGCGGCGGACGGAGTGAAGTGCAAGTGGGAAATGCAGGTATAAAAAATAAGCTCCAGCAGCCCATCTGGACTGCTGGAGCAAGGTGGCGGAGATGGAGAGATTCGAACTCTCGCACCGGTTTGAGCCGGCCTACCGCATTTCGAGTGCGGACCCTTCAACCACTTGGGTACATCTCCAAATCGGTCACTCCCACAGGCGCTCCATCCTCATTCAGGAGAGAATTGGAGAGAACTGTTGGAGAGAACTACGCAGGGATAAGTGAGTAAAAACACCAGGAACAGTGGGAAACCGGAAACTTTTCGCGGACAAAGCGGCCTAAGCCCCCATCCATTTCGAGTCAGCCCCGTTATGACCACTTCGATACCGCTGCATAAATTCGGGCCATTGGACTGGCCAATTGCCGTATGTATTAGGATACCCTATTTTTATATTCTTGTCAATATTGCAGGATGGGCAAAAATGGGTTATAATCAACTGAACTGAGCTTGATCTGCCTGCGAGTAGACGGAAGGGAGCAGCATGGAAGAATTAAAGCGTCGGATTTTGAATGAGGCGGTGGTGGGCGAAGGGGACATCATCCACGTGGACATGTTCCTCAACCACTGCATGGATATGGGCCTGATGGAGCGGATGGGCGACGCGCTGGCCAAGCGGTTCCGGGGGGAGAAGATCACCAAGGTGCTCACCGCGGAGAGCTCCGGCATCGCTCTGGCCTGCTTTGTGGCCCGGGCTCTGGGCGTCCCTGCGGTCTATGCCAAACGCTTCCGGACGGGCTATATCGACCCGGAGGTCTACACGGCGGAGACCCATTCCTTTGCCTTGGACAAGACCTACACCCTCCGTGTGTCCAAGAAGTACCTGACTGAGGATGACGTGGTGCTGGTGGTGGACGATATTCTGTCCAACGGCCAGGCTGTCCTGAGCCTGCTGGAGCTGGTGTCCAAGGCCGGCGGTGAGGTGGCCGGCGTGGCTGTCGCCATCGAAAAAGCCATGCGGGACGGCGGACGGGTTCTGCGCCGGATGGGCGTGCGGGTGGAGGCCCTGGCCACCGTGGAGCGGGTAGAGGGCGACCGGATTATTCTGCAGTAGGGGGAATGTCTGTGCTGAACCAAGAGAGCTTTGATGAGATCACCAGAGCCAATGCCTTCGCCCTCTTCAATGGAATTCATACCAACCAAACCGGAGAGAATGTGGCGGAGGCATATCTGGAAATGGGCCCCAACAGCCTGAACCCCTACGGCGTCCTCCACGGCGGGGCCTACTATACGCTGGCCGACTGTGCCGCCGGCGCCGCCTGCCGGACAGACGGGCGGAAATATGTGACCCTCCACGGCAGCCTGGATTTCATCCGCTCGGCAAAGGAGGGGCGTGTCGCCGCCCGCGCCGAGGTGAAGCACCGCGGCCGCACCACCTGCCTGGTCTCGGTGGAAATCTCCGGCCCGGACGGCACGGTGTACGCCAGCGGCCACTATACCTTCTTCTGTACGGGACAGATGCCGGCACACGGCAGCACCGCCCCATAAATTCTCTCCCCCGTTATATGCCAGCAGGCGCCCATGGATTCTCCATGGGCGCCTGTTTCCGTCCGGGGCTCTATGCTTCCGCTCCGGAGAGAAGGGCCAGCGCGTCCCCGATGTCGGCGGAGATCCCGATGCCGCGCCGCCGCAGGCCCCGGGGGACAAAGGACTCCCCCCGGTTGATGCAGGCATAGACCGCGTTTCGGTTGTGCATCGTCATCTGCCAGAAGGGGTACTTGATGATCACCGGGGTGTTGCCGCCTACACCCAGCTCCAGGAACAGCACCCGCGCCCCCCGGTGTCGCCGGAGAAACTCCGCATACCGCCCGGCGGCCGCGTGCCAGCCCTCGTCCTCCACAAAGGTGCCGTCACACCGCAGGTTCATGGTCATGGGGCGGCCGCACCTGGGGCAGCGGGGCACCAGCTCCGGGGGCACCCGCATGTCCCGCTGCTCCGCCGCCATGCGGCGCACGGTCTCCTCGTTGTCGTAGGTCTCCTGGTGGCAGGGCTGGGAGCACTGCCACAGGCCGTAGTCCCCCTGGGTGTAGAACAGCCGCTTCTTGTCGAAGCCCGCCATCTGAAACTGGTGATCCACGTTGGTGGTGAGGACAAAGCAGTCCCTCTCCCTCACCAGGGCCAGCAGGGCCTCATATACCGGGCGGGGGGCCTTTTCATAGCGGTTGAGCAGAATCTGGCGGCTCCACCAGGCCCAGTACTCCTCCAGGCTTTCAAAGGGGTAGAAGCCGCCGGCATACATATCCGGGATATGGTATTTGGCGATGAAGTCCCCAAAGTGCTCCTCAAACCGCGCCCCGTCGTAGGTCAGCCCCGCAGAGGCGGACAGGCCCGCGCCCGCGCCCACCACCACGGCATCCGCCCGATTCAGCGCCTCCCGCAGGCGGTCAACCGCCTCCGAGCATGCTCCGGTAGATACGCTCATCAAGCTCCTGGAAAACATTGAAGATCACCCTCTGGATGGAAGTGTTGCGGCGGAGAAAGCCGGTAACGGTGTCCACCGCGATCCCGGCGGCCTCCCGGTTGGGGAAGCGGAACTCCCCGGTGGAGATGCAGCAGAAGGCCACGCTGTGCAGGCCGTGCTCCGCCGCCAGCTCCAGGCAGGCGCGGTAGCAGGAGGCCAGCTCCCGCCGGTTCTCCCCGGTCACCCGTCCCCGGACGATGGGCCCCACGGTGTGGAGCACGTACCGGGCGGGCAGGTTGTAGCCCTCTGTCAGCCTGGCCCGGCCGTTGGGCTCCGGGCGGCCCTGCTCCGCCATGATGCGGCGGCATTCCTCCCGGAGCTGGAGCCCCGCCGCCGAGTGGATGGCGTTGTCGATGCACCCGTGGCAGGGGACGAAGCAGCCCAGCAGCCGGCTGTTGGCGGCGTTGACAATGGCGTCCGCCCGCAGCCGGGTGATGTCCCCCCGCCAGAGCGCCAGCCGGGGCTCGGCGGGAACGGCGGGCAGGGCATCCCCGTCCACCACGCCCCGCGCCTCCCGCTCGGCGGAGAGCAGGGCGTCCTGCACCGCCAGGAAGTCCGGCGCCAGGGGCAGAGGCGGCCGCACGTTCATCAGGGCGCGGAGCAGCCGCCGCTGGGCGGCCTCGTCCGCGGGGTATTGTGCCGCCTCCTCCTGATACTGGGGCAGCTCGGCCAGCAGCCTCCGGTTGAGAAATTGGATCTGTTCCATACGGTTCACGGCTCCGCCCCCCTATCCCAGCCGCACCACCGCCTGCACCGGACAGTGTGCAAAGCAGCTGCCGCAGTGGAGGCAGTTCTCCGGCCGGATCACATAGGGGCTGCCCGGATCGATGGCCCCCTGGGGACATACCCGCCGGCAGGCGCTACAGCCGATGCAGGCGGCGGAGATCTCATAGCCCTTGGGGCGGATCTGCCCCCCGCCCACCGCATAGCTCTCCCGGAAGATGGGGCTGACCCCCAGGTTGAAATACTCGATGGTGAAGTCCCGGATGCAGAAGATGATCCCGATGTCCCGGGTGTCCCCGGGGTAGACATTGGACAGATAGGGCTGCTCCTCAAAAATGAGATTCCGCCATTTCTCCTGCTCCTCCGCCGGCACCGGCCTTGCCGTCCCGGACAGGCGGAGCATCTCCTTGTACCTGGTATAGCCCAGCACCTGCACCCGGCCGTCCCGCAGCAGCTCCCGGCAGAAGTTCTTGCCCCGGGCGGTGAAGAAGTAGAGGGCGTTTTCCTCATAGTGGATGGCGCTGATGTTGCGCACCTGGGGCCCGCCCGATTCGTCCACCGTGGCGAAGGCCAGCACCCCCACATAGCCCAGCTTTTTCAGACAGGTTTCCGCGTCCATGCCGTCACGCCTCCTCCGATTCCACAATGCGGATGCGCCCGTCCCGGACGGGCTTTGGGCCGGGATAGGGCCCGTCCGCATAGCCCAGCAGGACGAAGCACCGGGGGATATAGCCCTCCGGGATGCCCCACGCCTGCATCAGCGCTTTCCCCTCCGGGTGGTCAAAGGTCTCCTCCGCCCGGGCCACGATGCAGGAGGAGATGCCCAGCGCACAGGCCGCCAGCGCCATGTTCTCCGCGCAGCAGAAGGCGTCCGGTATGCTGTAGAGGAAATCCTCCTGGGCGAACACCACGCACACCGACGGCGCGCCGTAAAAGCCGTTGCGGATGGACGGGTCGTCAATGGCGCTGGGCTGCTCCCGGGAGACAAAGCCTCCGGCCAGGCGGCTCCGGTCAAACCGGGCCAGGCTCCAGCGCCCCAGGCGCCCGGCCAGCGCCCGGCTGCGCACCCCGCAGAGGATAGTCCGCTGCCCGCCGCCGGCGTTGGGGGCGCAGGCCCCGGCCTTCAGGATCTGCCGCAGGGCCTCCTCCGGGATCTGCCTGTCCCGGTACTTCCGGATGGAGCGGCGGCGGTGGATGGCCTCCAGCGCGGTCATGCCCCCACCTCCTTCCAGCACTGGGGATCCGGGGCGTACATGTCCCCGTGGTAGCCGGCCGCCACGGCGGGGCAGCCCCGGCAGAACCGCAGCAGCTCGCACCTGGCACACTTCTGGAAGTTCTCGTACACCCGGTACCGGTCGAACTCCGGCCCGGTGAACAGGTCGTAGAGATCGTCGGTGAGGGCGTTTCCCACCTTGCTCTCCATCCGGCGGCAGGCGTACACCGCGCCGTCGGAGAGGATGGTCAGGTGGCAGTTGCCGCAGTTGCAGCCGTCGTAGACCACCCCGTCGTCGGGATACCGGCCGGGATCAAACAGGCCCTTCTCATACTGGAACAGCGTCCACAGGTGATCCTTCAGGTTGAAGGTGGTTTGGCACCCCTCCGCCTCGTAGTGCTGAAACTTCTCCCAGCACTGCTCCAGCATGTCCCGGTACTCCTCCGGGGAACAGCACACGTCCCGATCCTTCGGAGAGGGGCAGTAGCGGGCAAAGGCGAAGATGTCCGCCCGATGGGCCACCACCTCGTCCACCAGGGCGGGGATATCCTGCACATTCCAGCGGGACACCGTGGTCATGATGGCCGAGTCGATGCCCGCCTCCCGCAGCATGGGGATGGCCGCCATGGTGGCGTCGTAGGAGCCGGGCTGCTGGCGGATGCCGTCGTGGGTCTCCCGCAGGCCGTCCAGGGAGAGCTGGTATTTCCGGCAGCCGCAGTCCTTCATCCGGCGGCAGGCCTCCGGCGTCAGGTGGAAGGGGTTGCCCATGATGGTGAAGGGGATGTCCGCGATGCGCAGAATCTCCAGCAGCGTCCAGAACTGGGGGTGGAGGATAGGGTCGCCGCCGGTGATGTAAAAGTAGGGAAGCCGCCCCGCCTTCTCACAGAAGGTCTGGCAGTTCCGAATCACCGTCAGCATGTCCTCCAGGGCCATCTCCTGAAACCTGGCGTGGCTGCCCAGGGCGTAGATATAGCAGTGGCGGCACCGCTGGTCACAGGCCTCGGTGATGTGCCATTGAAACGCAAAATACTCCATGTCTGATCCCTCGCTTGGAATTGCGTCCCCGCGGGCCGGGGCCCGCGGGGAGGTCTGGCTGTATCCTTACTTCTTGTCGCCGCTGCCGCAGGCCGTTCCGCAGGCTGCGGGCTTCTTGTCGCCGCTGCCGCAGGCCGTTCCGCAGGCTGTGGGCTTCTTGTCGCCGGAACCGCAGGCCGTCCCGCAGGCTGTGGGCTTCTTGTCGCCGGAACCGCAGGCCGTCCCACAGGCTGTGGGCTTCTCCTCCCGATCCCTGCCAAGGCTGAACAGATTCTTCAATGACATGATAAAAACCTCCTTGCGCGGCGTGTGCCGCTCCTGATAACCGGATTGTAGCAGTCCTTCCGTCTTTTGAAAAGTACGCACAATAATGTGCTATAGTTACCGGCTGGTAACAATTGAGCGGTTTCCGGCGGGTAACCATTCAGGAGCCCCAGTGCTTTGCGGCCCGCGGCCGGCCGGGAAAAATCTTTACCTCCCGCCGGACGCGGCCCCGGCGTGCAGCGGCACCAGCTTGTCGGCCAGGCCGTCCAGGAAGGCCCGGTCGTGCTCCACCAGAAGCATGGCGGGGTGATATGCCTGCAGCAGCCGCTCCAGCTGCATGCGGGAAAACACGTCGATATAGTTCAGCGGCTCGTCCCACACGTACAGGTGGGCGCTCTGGCACAGGCTGCGGGCCAGGAGCACCTTCTTCTTCTGCCCGGCGCTGTAGTCGGCCATGTCCTTGTCAAACTGGGCCCGGGAGAAGTCCAGCTTGCGCAGGATGGCCTTGCACAGGGTCTCGTCCACGCCGCTGTCCCGGATAAAGTCCCGCAGGGAGCCCCGCAGGAAGGAGGCGTCCTGGGGCACCCAGGACACCACCAGCCCGGAGGCCAGGGCAAACAGGCCGGTGTGGGGGATGTCCTCCCCGCAGGCCAGCTTGAGCAGGCTGGACTTGCCGCAGCCGTTGCGGCCGGTCAGGGCCGCCACCTCCCCCCGCTCCACGGTGAAGGAGACGGGGGCGCACACCGGGCCGCCCCCGTAATCGGGGGCGGCCTCTTTCACCTCCACCAGCCGGGCCTTGGGGTGTGTGAGGGGGTGGAGCTTCAGCTCCTCCGCCAGCTCGATGTTTTTCAGCAGGGCGGATTTGGCCTGTACGGCCTCCTCCCGGCGGGCCTGGGCGGCCTTGGAGCGCTTCATCATCTTGGCGGCCTTGTGGCCGATGTAGCCCCGGTCGGGCCGCAGGCCGGCGTTCCGGCTCCCCTTCTTGCTGGCCTCCACCCGGTCGGACCAGGCGGCAGTGCGCCGGGCGGCGTCCTCCAGCCGGCCGATCTCCTTTTTCAGGCGGCTGTTCTCCGCCCGCTCCCAGTCGTCCCGGGCCTGCTTGTCCCGCCACCAGGCGGAAAAGTCCCCCTGCCGCACCTCCACGTCCTTCTTGTTGATGGCAGCGATGTGATCCACACAGCCGTCCAGGAAGGCCCGGTCGTGGGAGATGAGCAGGAAGCCCTCCTTCCGGGACAGCCAGCGGCTCACCAGCTGCCGCCCCTCCAGATCCAGGTGGTTGGTGGGCTCGTCCAGCAGGGGGAAGGCGCCCTCCCGCAGGAAGAGGACGGACAGGAGCGCCTTCACCTGCTCCCCGCCGGAGAGGGTGGAAAAGGGCCTGTCCAGCACTCCCTCGTCCACCTCCAGGGCGGCCAGCTCCCTGAGGAGCCGCCACTCCTCCAGGCCGGGTGCCAGCTCCTCCAGCACGGCGCGGGTGTCCGCCTCCGGATGGGCCACCCTGGGCGGAAAATACGCCAGCTCCGCCGGCGCGGAGATGGCGCCGCTGTACTCGTACTCCCCCAGGAGCAGCCGCAGCAGGGTGGTCTTGCCCCGGCCGTTGCGGCCCACCAGGCCCAGCCGCCAGCTGGTGTCCAGCCGGAGATTGAGCCCCTCAAAGACGTTGTCAAAGCTGCCGGGATAGGCGAAGGTCAGATTGCGAATCTCAATGAGAGACATGGTGCATCACCTCAATATGCAAAAATGGGCGCAGGAGGATCCGGCCTCCCGCGCCCACTTTGTCCAAAAAGGGTGCAAAAAAGGGGAAGCGCGCTCACATAACCCTCCTGCCGGCGCACGACGAACCGGACGGCCCCAGGGGCCGCCTCCGCGTGCATGGACAGTTCAGGTTATTTGCGCATCTTCCCAGCTCCCATCGTTTTTTTGATCGCCCACAGTATAGCAGGGCTTCCGCCGTCTGTCAACCGCCTCCGCGCGCATTTCCCCCTGCGGCGCGCATAGGATAGAGGGAGAGACCGGGAGAGGGGGCGGCGGCATGGAGCGGTTTTCCCTGGACGGCGGCCGGGGCTGGCTCACCGTCCGGGAGGAGAACGGGCGGGCGCGGATTGAAGCGGAGCTGCCCGACGACCGGCGCGGGCTGTACAAGGGCTGGCTGCTGGGGGCGCATGGGCGGGCCCTGGCGGGCACCTTTGTGCCCGAGGGGGGCGCGCTGAAGCTGCGGCGCACCCTGTCCCTGGACGAGCTCCGGCGGCAGGGGGCGTGGCCCCCCGCCGGTGCGGCCGCGGAGCTGGCCTTTGCCGCCGGAGCCGTCCCCGGGCGGGAGGCCGCCGCTCCGCCGGCGGGCTGGCAGTGGGAGCCCAGCCCCGCCAGGCGGATGGGGGAGCCCCTGCTGGCCCGGGCCGCCGGGGAGCGGCGGGCCCTGTACCGGCCGGAGGAGGGCGGCTTCTCCCTGGCCTACCCCTTTGACCCGGCGGCGCCCTTCCCCCTGACGCCCCTGTTTTGCTTCGCCTCCGTCCGGCGGCTGGGCGGGGCGTGGTACGCCGTGTTCCCCTTCCGCCCCGGCGGCTGCCCCAGGCCGCCTGATCCGGCGGAGGCCGGGGATTTGAGTTGAAACCGGCGCCGAACTGTGGTAAACTGTCTCTACTTGACCAATATAGGGAGGCAGATGAGATTGCAAAAGAGAAAGACGCTGCTGGCGGTGGTGATCCTGGTGATCGTGGCCGCCGCGCTGGTGCTGGTGTGGCGCCTGACCGCCCCCACGGGGGAGACGGGCGCCAAGACCGTGACGGTGCAGGTGGTTCACGGAGACGGTACCGCCAAGGACTTCACCCTGGAGACCGACGAGGCCTATCTGGGCCCCGCCCTGGTGGCCGGCGGCGTGGTGGAGGACAATCAGGGGCCCTACGGGCTGTATATCCTGGTAGCCGACGGTGAGACGGCGGACGAAGGGGCGCAGGAGTGGTGGAAGCTCACCCAGGGCGGCGAGATGATCAACACCAGCGCGGACACCACCCCCATTGCCGACGGCGACCACTTCGAGCTGACCTTCATGGTGGGCTATGACGAGTTCTAAAGGGAAGCCCATGGGGGCCAGGGAGCTGGTGCTCCTGGCCCTGCTGGGCGCCCTGCTGTGGGTAAGCAAGATGGCCCTGGCCTGGCTGCCCAACATTGAGCCGGTGTCCCTCCTGCTGGTGGTGTACACGGTGGTGCTGGGCTGGAGGGTTCTGGCCCCGCTGTATGTCTATGTGGCCATGGAGCTGCTGATCTGGGGCATCGGCTTCTGGTCTATCTGCTACACCTACGTGTGGCTGGTGCTGGTGCTGCTGGCCATGGTGTTCCGGCGGATGGAGTCCCCCCTGGGCTGGGCGGTGCTCTCCGGCGCCTTCGGCCTGAGCTTCGGCGCCCTGTGCGCCCTGGTGTACTGGGTCAGCGGCGGCTGGGCCTTCGCCCTGTCCTGGTGGGTCAGCGGCATCCCCTTCGATCTGCTCCACTGCGCCGGCAACTTCGCCATGGCGCTGGTGCTCTTCCGGCCCTGCAAAAACGTCCTGACCCGCCTGATGCGGCAGCGGTGAGCGCCGCACTCCGTATGAAAAAGAAAAAGCCGTGCCCGGGCATATGCCCGGGCACGGTTTTTTGGTTTGGTTGGGAAACCGGATTACTTCAGCTCCACCTTGGCGCCGACCTCTTCCAGCTTCTTCTTCAGCTCCTCGGCCTCGTCCTTGGAGACGCCCTCCTTGATGGCCTTGGGGGCAGCCTCGACGGCAGCCTTGGCCTCGGCCAGGCCCAGGCCGGTGATCTCGCGGACAGCCTTGATGACCTTGATCTTCTCGGCGCCGACCTCGGCCAGCACCACGTCAAACTCGGTCTTCTCCTCAGCAGCGGGAGCGGCAGCGCCGCCGGCGGCGGGAGCGGCCATAGCGGCGGCGGAGACGCCGAACTCCTCCTCCAGAGCGTGGACGAGCTCGGAGAGCTCCAGAACAGTCAGACCCTTAACCTCTTCGATGAGGGCAGTGATTTTCTCAGAAGCCATGATAGGTAACCTCCTATGAAATAAATATTTTTTTGAATGTTTGATGCGGGGATATTACTCGGCAGCCTCGGCAGCCGCCTCGGCGGGCTCCACGGAGCCGCCCTTCTGCTCGCAGATGGCCTTGATGACGATAGCCAGGCTGGTGATGGGGGCCAGCATGGTGCCAAGAACCTGCGCCTGCAGAACCTCCTTGGAGGGCAGCTCGGCCAGGGCCTTGATCTCGTCCATGGACAGAACCTTGCCGTCCATGAAGCCGGCCTTGATGGTGAACTTCTCACCATTGAACTGCTTGGCAAACTTGTTGATGACGCGCATGGGGGCGATGGGATCGCCGTGGGACAGCGCCAGAGAGGTGGTGCCGTTCAGGACGGAATCCATCTCCTCCAGGCCCACGTTGTTGATGGCAAAGCGCACCAGGGTGTTCTTCACTACGGCGTAGTCCAGCTCGTTCTTGCGGCACTCGGCGCGCAGAGCGGTGTCCTCGGCCACGGTGATGCCCTTGTAGTCCACGAGCACGCCGCTGCTGGCGGTCTTGAACTTCTCGGTCAGCTCAGCCACGATGGCCTGCTTCTCACTGAGAACCTTTGCGTTAGGCATTTGGAATTCACCTCCGTTGAGATTGAGTCCAACTTTTCCGATGCAGACGCAACAAAAAAGCCGTTTTCGCATTCAAAGCACGCGAAAACAGCACAAAGAATCTCATTCCGTTGTGGCTGCATTCTCGGCAGGAATTATGGCTGGCGCCACCTGCTGTCTTTGAACACGCCTGATAGTATACCATCCCGGCCGGGCCGTGTCAAGCCTGATTTCCCCAAAATATCAAGAAATTTTGAAGAAACGGCTGGCGGGACGACGGCAGAGAAACAGCGGGGAGGCGGCCGCCTCCCCGCTGTAGCCGTTTGTATCTGCTCTTACTGGTGGTCGTGGTCTTCACAGCCGCAGCCGCAGTCCCCGTCCTCATCGTCGTCCTCGCAGCCACAGCCGCACTCGTCGGACAGATCCAGAGCGAACTTCTGCTTGCAGCTGGGGCACTGGATCACGCCCTCCTCCAGGACGGACTCGTCAATCACCAGAGTCTCGCCGCAGTTGGGGCAGTCCACCTCAAAAAAATCGTCGTCCTCGTCGCAGCAGCAGTCGTCGTCCTCGTCCTCATCCTCAAAGACGGCCTTCTCCACGTCGGACAGATCGTCGGACACGGCGTCCAGCTCCTCGCCCAGGGCTACGGTGTTCTCCTCCAGATCCTCGATGGACATCCCGATCTCCTCCAGGATGCCGATCATCACGGAGATCAGCTTGGCCTCCTTGGACTTGGAGGTGTCCAGATCCAGGCCCTCAGCCAGGCCCTTCAGATACGCGACCTTCTCGGAAATCGTCATTGTTTTTCTCCCTTTCTCAGGCGGCCACGAAGGGCCTTCGTTAAGATGGTGCGCCTGTTATCACGCCTCGCGCCCTCCGCGACGGCACACTGCTCACCGCTCCGCGAAAAACACCTTGCGCCTGCGGCGCAACTGCTTTTTCGTCTGCGCGGCTCACTGTGCGCCTGCTCCCGGGCGCTCGGACGCTTAAGCCTTGCAGCGCTCCAGGTACTCGCCAGTGCGGGTGTCGATCTTGATCTTGTCGCCGGGGTTGATGAACAGGGGCACCTTGATCTCGGTACCGGTCTCCAGGGTGGCGGGCTTGGTCACGTTGGTGGCGGTGTCGCCGCGGAAGCCGGGGTCGGTCTCGGTGACCTCCAGCTCCACAAAGGTGGGAGGCTCCACGGCGAAGATCTTGCCCTTGTAGGAGTTGATCTTGCACACCATGTTCTCCTTCACGAAGCGGAAGTTGTCGCCCAGCAGCTCCTTGCCGATGGGCACCAGGTCGTAGGTCTCGGGATCCATGAAGTAGTACAGATCGCCGTCGTTGTAGCTGTACTCCATGTCCTTGCGCTCCACATAGGCCTGCTCAAACTTAGCGGTGGGGTTGAAGGAGGTCTCGGTCACGCCGCCGGTGATCACGTTCTTCATCTTGGTGCGCACGAAGGCGGCGCCCTTGCCGGGCTTCACGTGCTGGAACTCGACCACCTGCATGACCTGGCCGTCCATCTCAAAGGTCACGCCGTTGCGGAAGTCACTGGCAGAAATCGTAGGCATTGGTATTCATCCTCCAAAATCAGGTTGTACTAAATCAGCTACGCTATTTTACCCCATTCTCCCCGTATTTGCAAGGGTTTTTAGAGAATAATCAGGTCTTTCGGGGATTTGGTGAGAATTTCACAGCCGTCTTCCCGCAAAATGGTCACGTCCTCGATGCGCACGCCGAATTTCCCGGGCAGGTAGATGCCCGGCTCGGCGGACACCACCGCGCCCACGGGCAGAAGGGTGTTGTCCCGGGTGTTGGCGTTGGGGGACTCGTGGATTTCAATCCCCAGGCTGTGGCCGTAGCCGTGGCCGAAGAACTCCCCGTAGCCCGCGTCGGCGATCACCTTGCGGGCGGCGGCGTCGATGCTGGTGCCGGGCACCCCGGCCCGCGTCACGGCGATGCCGGCCAGCTGGGCCTCCAGCACGATCTGGTAGACCTTCTTCATCTCCTCGGTAGGCTCGCCCAGGGCCACGGTGCGGGTCATGTCGGAGCAGTAGCCGCCGTACTTGCAGCCGAAGTCCATGGTGAGGAACTCGCCCTTCTGCACCTGCTTGCCGCTGGGGACGCCGTGGGGCAGGCTGCCGTTGGGGCCGGAGACCACGATGGGGTCGAAGCTCATCTTCTCCGCGCCGAAGCGGAGCATGTCGTACTGGAGCTTGGCGGCGATCTCCTGCTCGGTCATGCCGGGCTGGATGAACTTGAGGATCTCGTCAAAGGCCCTGTCGGTGATCTCCTGGGCCTTGCGCATCAGGGCGATCTCCTCCTCGTCCTTGGCGGCCCGCAGGGAGTTGACCAGCTTCTGGGCGGGCACCAGTTCGGCGGTGAGGCCCTTCTCCCACAACTCGTACTCCGCCACCGACAGGTAGTTTTCCTCAAAGCCCATGGTCTTGATCCCGCACTGCTCCACAACCTCCTGCACCATGGCCCGGTAGTTGCGGCTGTGGCCGGTCATGGCGATCTCCGCGCCGGTGATCAGGTTGCCCGCCGCCTCAATGTAGCGGGAGTCGGTGAAGTAGAAGCACTTCTCCGCCGTCACCACCACGTTGCCCTCGCCGTGGAAGCCCACGGCGTAGTACTCGCCGGGCTCGCTGTTGAGCAGCATGGCGTCGATGCCGTACTCGGGCAGCTTGGCCGCAATCTGTTTCAGATGGTTCATGTTGAAAACTTCCCTTCTATGATTCTAATGGTGTCGTCTTTTTTTGATGGATCGGCGGCGGGGGCAAGCCCCCGCCCTACGTTCTGCCTCTATTTCTTTTTCTCGGGCAGCTCCTGGATGCGGTTGACGTAGTCCAGGTTCACCAGCTCCAGCGCCCCGTTTTTTCCGGTGCGCACCGACAGCCAGTTGTCCTCCAGGGCCTCCAGCACGCCGGTCAGGGAGCCGCCGAAGCCGCCGTCCAGGCAGACCACGCACCGCTTCCCCAGCAGCTGACGGATCATCTCATTCATGCTCAATCTGCTCTCCTTTCGTCTCCGGCGGTCCCTCCGCCGCAGATTCCGCGCGCGCCTGCGGCCCGCGAGCAGGAGGAGGAACACGGCCAGAAGCGCAATCCATACCGCCGGGCTCATGGCTGTGCCTCTTCTCCCGGGGCCGCGGCCTGATACAGTCTCTTCATGGTCAGCGCATCTTCCGCCTGGGTGCCCGCGCTTTCGCAGATAAAGGTGGGGCTCCAGCCCCGGCGGGCCACCTCGGCCATGAGGGGGGCCGGGTCGGGGCCGAAGTCGTCCTGCGCAAAGGTCAGGTGCATCTTCTCGCCGCCGTTGGGGGTGAACTGGATCTTGGAGAAGTGGCTGTGGAAGGTTCCGGCCCGCTCCTCCCCCAGCACCTCCCGGATGCGGTTCAGCATCCGGACGCAGGCCTCATGGCCCTCCAGCTCCCCCAGGGAGCGGGCGTACAGGTGGCCGAAGTCCACGCAGGGCACCAGCCGCTCGTCCAGGGTGCACAGCTCCAGCACCTCGTCCAGATCCCCCAGCTGGTTGATCTTGCCCATGGTCTCCGGGCACAGGGCGATGTGCCCATACCCCGCCTCGTCGCAGGCGGCGACCACCGCCCGCAGGGAGGGGATGGCGATGTCCAGGGCCTCCCTTCTGGTGCGCTTCATCAGGGCGCCGGAGTGGATGATCACCCGGGTTGCCCCCATCCAGTCCGCCGCTTCACAGGCGGCGGTGATATAGCCGATGGTCTTCTGCAAACTGTCCGGGTCGGGGTTTGCCAGGTTGATGAAGTAGGGGGGCGTGGAGGGACAGGCGGATGCCCGCCTCCCTGGCCGCCGCGCCGATTTTGCGGGCGGTGTCCTCCCTGACGTTGACCCCCTTGCCGCACTGGTACTCATAGGCGTCCAGGCCCAGCCCCGCCAGCCAGCGGGGGGCGTCCGCCGAGGATTTATAGGGGAAGGAGTCGGCGTTGCCCGCCGGGCCGAAGATTGCGCTCATAAGGGTTTTGACCTCCGTTTTCCCAGAATGCGGAAGGGCCACTCCGCGGCGTAGCGCAGGTAGCGGCCCGGGTTGCCCGCCAGGCGGATGGGCTCCACCAGCAGGGTGAGCACCCCGGCGTTCCGCCCCCCCAGGATGTCGGTAAAGATCTGGTCGCCCACAATGGCGGTCTGGGCCGGGGTGCGGCCCATCTGCTCCATGGCCCGGCGGAAGCCGGCGGGCCTGGGCTTGCCCGCGTGGCCCAGGAAGGGCACGCCCAGGGCATGGGCAAACCGCTCCGGCCGCTGTGGGTGGCGGTTGTTGGAGAGGACGAACAGGGTGACCCCCGCCTCCTCCAGCGCCCGGTTCCACGCCCGCACCGCCTCCGTGGGCTCCGGCACGCCGTAGGGCACCAGGGTGTTGTCCAGATCGGCCAGCAGCAGGGTGATCCCCCGGCCGGCCAGGGCGGCGGGGTCGATGTCGAAGATACTGCCGCCCGTCCAGTGGGGCAGCATGGAAAAGGCCATGGTTTCACCTCGTCTATTTGCCGTCTTGTCCGCATAGAATTATACACGCTTCTGAGAACTTGGACAAGGGGGTACTTAAGACATGCAAACCAACCTGAACCTGATCCTCACCGCGCCGCCCGACCAGACCCGGGCGGCCCAGCGGTTCGGCCTGCCCGTGGCCCACGTGGCCTACCGGGTGGGGGGCGGGCCCCACCTGTTCCGGGCCAACATGCCCGTCACCCTGCGGGGCGGGCTGATGGTGGTGGACAACACCGGCTTTGACGGCCGGGGGGAGGCCGGGCCCCTGTGCCAGGAGATTCTGCGGGAGTGCATGGCCCGGGGGTTTGACGGCATCCTGTGCGACTTTGAGGGCTACCCGGTGCCGGTGTTGGCCGGCGCGGTGAAGGCCCTGGGGGAGGCCTGCCGCAGGCGGAGCTGGCCCCTCTATGTGCCGGAGGCCTACGGCTCCTGCTCCGACTCCGCCCTGGTGCTCATCCCCTCCGCCCTGTCCGGCGGCTCCCTCCGCCAGCGGCTCCAGGAGGCGGTGGAGCGTTACGGAGCCGGGCGGGTGGCCCTGGCGGTGGAGCGGGCGGCGGAGGACTTCTTCCTCCCCTCCCCCACCGGCCAGGGCATGCCTCTCACCCGGGAGGAGCTGCAGGAGCGCCTGGAGGAGCGCGCCCCCTCGGTGTTCTTCTCCAGCGAGCTGTGCGCCCACTACTTCACCTACATGTCCCGGCAGAACGGGGCCCACTTCGTCCTCTTCGACGACGCCGGCTCCATCCGAAAAAAGCTGCAGACCGCCCGGAGTCTGGGGATCACCTCCGCCGTGCTGGCCTACCCCCAGGTGGACGATCTGCTGGAGGAAATCCTGAAATAGCCTTGCGCTGATTCCCGGTTTCTGGTATACTTGCCTCCCATTTCTGACAAGGAGGTATGCGTGATGGACTGGAAACCGTGGATGGACGCCTTTCTCCCCGCCCTGCTGGAGGCCTTCCCCGGCCGGGTGGCCTTCGTGGGCATCCAGGGCAGCTATGGCCGGGGAGAGGCCGGGCCGGACAGCGACGTGGATCTGGTGGTGGTGCTGGACGAGCTGGGAGAGGCGGAGCTGACCGCCTGCCGGGCCCTGCTGGCGCAAATGCCCTTTGCCGACCGGGCCTGCGGCTTCTTCTGCGACCGGGCCGCCCTGGCCGCCTGGCCCGCCTTCGACGCCCTCCAGCTGAAGCTGGACACCCTGCCGGTGTACGGCTCCCTGGAGGGGCTGCTGCCGCCCATGGGGCAGGAGGCGCTGGAGCAGGCGGTGCGGGCGGGGACCTCCGCCCTCTACCACGCCGCCTGCCACACCGCTCTCTTTGACGCCCGTCCGGAGGAGGCTATCCCCGCCCTGCAGAAGGCCGCCTTCTTCGCCCTGCGGCTGGCCCACCTCCGCCGCACCGGGCGGTATGCGGCCGCAAGGCGGGAGCTGCTCCCCCTGCTGGAGCCGGATGAGCGGGAACTGCTGGAGGACGGGTGCACCCTCCCCGCCCTGATGGCGTGGGCAAAACAGGAGATGGCGCGGTAAGAGCCGTACAGGGCGGGGACGGATGCTATCCGTCCCCGCCCTGTTCTTCCTTCTCTGAAGTCTCGGGAAAGAGGAAAATCTCCTCGATGGGGGCGCCCACCGCCCGGGAGATGTCGATGGCCAGCTTGAGGGAGGGGTTGTACTGGGCCTTCTCCAGGCGCATGATGGTCTCCCGCCGCACCCCTACTTTGGCCGCCAGCTGCTCCTGGGTCAGTTCCTTCAGCTGGCGGTATTTTTTCAGCCTGCACTCAAACTCCGGCATGGCTCACTCCCCGTCCCTGGCCGCTGGCTCGTCGTGGTCATAGCGGTAGAGCAGATAGGAGCTGAGAAACAGCTCCAGCGCCAGGGCCAGCACCACCACGATCACAAAGGCCACCAGCGTGAGCTCCAGATTGCCCATGATTTTCCCCTGCCCCAGCAGCAGCACCGCCAGGAAGATGATGGTCAGTGCCACCCGGTTGGCCGTGGTGCGGGCCCGCAGCTGGTTCTCCCTGTACCGCTCGTCCATCAGGGTGCCGGACAGCTTCCCCTCAAAGAAAAAGCCAAAGAAGCCGAAGAACAGAAAGAACACGAAGGGGAAGATGCTCCCATCCGTTTGGTAAGTCCAGAAGCCCAGAAAGCCCAGGAACCCCAAAAGGCCCAGCAGTCCCAGCCTGGGGTTCACCGCCCGGGCGGTACTGGCGGACGCCTGCCGATGTCTGCTGGACAGGGTATACCCCACCAGGAGGACAACCAGATACCCCACGTAGCAGACCGTGAGCGCCAGGGCGAGGAGCATGGGCAGATCCCCCGCCCGGAACACGTAGGTGGAAAAGTCCATGGGCTCCACCAGCCGGCCCCCGTTGAAGGCCATGGAGTACCCGCTGGCCGCCGCCAGCAGCAGGGCGCAGATCACGCCCGGCAGTACAATTCGTCTGACAGAGTGCTGTTTCATCTTGGAATCCTTCCCGTCTTATGAGATATATTTATCTCTTTATGGGATAAATATATCATTTTAAAATTCCGCTGTCAAGCGGAAAGATACAAATACCTCTCTTTTTGGCGGGGCACCTCCCTGGACGCAGCAAGGCCCCGCACCCATTGGGTGCGGGGCCTCAGCGTATCGAAAAACTCCCGCGAAGGAAAGCCTCGCAGAGTTCCTGCGGTCGCAGCCGCAGGAATAAAATCAAAATCTGTCATTTCCGGCGACACAAGGTGAATTGCCCCGAAGGGGCAAGAGAGGGCCCCCTGGGGGGTGCGCGTCGGAAATGACACTTCTCATGGCGGAAGGGGTGACTATTTCGCAAGAAATCGAGTCCCTTCCGCCATGCAATCTTTCTCGAAAAAGTGGCTTCGCCACTTTTTCGACAGGCGCAGCAAGGCCCCGCACCCATTGGGTGCGGGGCCTTGTAAGTTCTCAGTAATACTTCTTGCGGTTCTTGCGGGCGGCCTCAGACTTCTTGCGGCGCTTCACGCTCGGGCTCTCATAGTGCTCACGCCTGCGAACCTCGGCCAGAACGCCCGACTTGGCGCAGCTGCGCTTGAAGCGCTTCAGCGCGTTCTCCAAGGACTCCCCGTCCTTCACATGGACTTCCGACATTGACTTCCCCTCCCTCCGAAGCGGCGGGATTCCACCGCCAAAGGGCCACAAAGATATGGCTTTAACAGAATCATTGTATTCTATAATGCCCCAAATGTCAAGAGCGTTTTTACATACCGGGCACGGAACTTATTTGGCAATCAGGTTGACCAGCTTGTTTTTCACCAGGATGGTCTTGACCAGGTTCTTGCCCTCGGTAAACTTCTGTACCTTGGGGTCGGCCAGGGCGGCGGCCACCACGGCCTCCTCCCCGCTGTCCATAGGCACGGTGATGGTGGCGCGGAGCTTGCCGTTGACCTGCACCGCCATGTTCACCTCGGCCTCCACAGTCTTGCTCTCGTCGTAGGCGGGCCAGGGCTGGGCGCAGGCCATGCCCTTGTCCGCGGCGAAGCCCAGGGCCTCCCACAGCTCCTCCACCATGTGGGGGGCGAAGGGGGAGAGCATGAGCAGCAGGGCGGCATAGTCGCCCCTGGAGCAGCCGTTGGCGTAGAAGTCGTTCACCAGGGCCATCAGGGCGGCGATGGCGGTGTTGAACTTCATGGCCTCGATGTCGTCGGACACCTTCTTGATGGTCTTGTGCACCGCGCTCTCATTGGCCTTGGAATAGCCCGCCTCGTCCGTCAGGTTGTCGGACAGGTTCCATACGCGGTCCAGGAACCGCTTGCAGCCCTTCACCGCGTTGTCGCTCCAGGCGGCGGCCTTCTCAAAGTCGCCGATGAACATGATATACAGCCGCATGGTGTCCGCGCCGTACTGGGCCACCACGTCGTTGGGGTTGATCACGTTGCCCCGGCTCTTGGACATCTTCTCGCCGCCCTCGCCCAGGATCATGCCGTGGGAGGTGCGCTTCTGGTAGGGCTCCTTGGTGGGCACCACGCCGATGTCGTACAGGAACTTGTGCCAGAACCGGGAGTAGAGCAGATGGAGGGTGGTATGCTCCATGCCGCCGTTGTACCAGTCCACCGGCGACCAGTATTTCAGGGCCTCCGGGGAGGCCAGGGCCTTGTCGTTGTGGGGATCCATATAGCGCAGGAAGTACCAGCTGGAGCCGGCCCACTGGGGCATGGTGTCGGTCTCCCGCTTCGCGGGGCCGCCGCAGTGGGGGCAGGTGGTGTTCACCCAGTCGGTCATCTTGGACAGGGGACTCTCGCCGTCGTCGGTGGGCTCATAGCTCTCCACGTCGGGGAGCACCAGGGGCAGCTGATCCTCCGGCAGGGGCTGCCAGCCGCACTTCTCGCAGTACACCATGGGGATGGGCTCGCCCCAGTACCGCTGGCGGGAGAACACCCAGTCCCGCAGCTTGTAGTTCACCTTGGCGCGGCCGATGCCCTTCTCCTCCAGCCACTTGGTGATCACGGGGATGGCGTCTTTCACGGTCAGGCCGTTGAGGAAGTCGGAGTTGACCAGGATGCCGGTCTCGTCCTTGGCGGTGAAGGCGGCCTGCTGCACGTCCTCGCCGCCGGAGACCACCTCGATGATCTCACAGCCGAACTTCTTGGCGAACTCCCAGTCACGGTCGTCGTGGGCGGGCACGGCCATGATGGCGCCGGTGCCGTAGGTGGAGAGCACGTAGTCGGAGATGAAGATGGGGATCTCCTTGCCGTTCACCGGGTTGACGCCCTTCACGCCGTCCAGGCACACGCCGGTCTTTTCCTTGTTCAGCTCGGTGCGCTCCAGATCGGACTTGGAGGCGGCGGCCTTCTGGTAGGCGGTCACATCGTCGGCATTGTGCAGCAGGCCGGCGTCCAGCCACTTGCGCACCAGCTCGTGCTCCGGAGAGAGCACCATGTAGGTGGCGCCGAACAGGGTGTCCGGCCGGGTGGTGAACACCACGATCTCGTCGCCGGTGGTGGCCTGGAAGGTGACCTCCGCGCCGGTGGAGCGGCCGATCCAGTTCTTCTGCTGGATCTTCACCCGCTCGATGAAGTCCAGCTCGTCCAGATCGTCGATGAGCCGCTGGGCATACTCGGTGATCTTGAGCATCCACTGGCTCTTCTCCTTGCGGATGACGGGGGAGCCGCACCGCTCGCAGACGCCCTCCACCACCTCCTCGTTGGCCAGCACGCACTTGCAGGAGGTGCACCAGTTCACCGGCATGGTGGTCTTGTAGGCCAGGCCGTGCTTGTACAGCTGGAGGAAGATCCACTGAGTCCACTTGTAGTAGCTGGGGTCGGTGGTGTTGATCACCCGATCCCAGTCGAAGGAGTAGCCCAGCATGTGCAGCTGCTTGGAGAAATTCTCAATGTTGTCGTGGGTCACCTTGGCCGGGTGGATGTGGTTTTTGATGGCGTAGTTCTCGGTGGGCAGGCCGAAGGCGTCGTACCCCATGGGGAAGAGCACGTTGTACCCGTCCATCCGCTTCTTGCGGGCCACCACGTCCATGGCGGTGTAGGGCCGGGCGTGGCCCACGTGCAGGCCCTGTCCGGAGGGATAGGGGAACTCCACCAGGGCGTAGAATTTGGGCTTGTCGCTGTGGTTCTCGCAGTGGAAGGTCTTCTCGTCCAGCCACTTCTTCTGCCACTTGGGCTCAATGGCGGCAAAATCGTACTTCAAATCTCTCACGCTTTCTTTGAATCTGTCACTTCGGCCCCAGGCCGCATGCAATCTGTGATATTATACTTGAAAACCGCGCCGATTTCAAGGGGTTGGGCGAAAACAGCCGGGCGGGGCCAGTACGGCCCGTGCAGGCACAGAGCCCCGGAACCGGATCCGGTTCCAGGGCTCTGCTCTGTGCGCTCTGATCAGGAGGCCGGCGCGTAAACCGCCTCTGTCACCAGCAGCTCCGTCTGCGGCATGGCGGCCACCAGGCTGGCGGGCACCTGATTGTTGGGGGTGCCCGCACCGGCCAGGGCCTCCAGCTTCTCCACCGCCTCCCGCTTGGCCGGGGTGTTGGCCACCAGCCAGACCGATCCGGTATCCAGCGCGTCGGCCAGGCCGATGGTGACCCCCATCGTCAGCGGGGGCGCCTTCTTCTCAAAATATTTCTGGGCCACGTGGGCGGTAACCTGGGCCACCTGGGCCACGTGGGCGTGGAGGGTGGGATCCGCCCCCGGCTCGTTCAGCGCCACATGGCCGTTGACGCCGATGCCGAACACGATCACATCCAGGCCGCCGCGGCTGGACAGGAACGCCCTGGCCCGGGCGCACTCGGCCTGGGGATCGGCCATGCCGTCAAAGAGGAACACCTCCTTGAAGTCCACCTCGTCCAGGAAATGCCGGCGGAGGAAGTCCGCCATGGCGCCGTCGGCGTCCTGGGGCAGGCCGCACCACTCGTCCATGCCGAAAAAGCCGGCCTGCGCGAAGGAGAGCTCCCCTGCCCTGACCCGCCGTTTCAGCGCGTCAAACACCGGGAAGGAGGTGGTGCCCGCCGCAATGGACAGCAGGGCGTCCGGCTTTGCCCGGAGCACTTCGGCGATCCGATCCGCCAGGTACTCGCCCATGGCCGCGTCGCTGGGGAAGCGCTGCACCGCAATCACCTCCAGTTGTCCACCGGCCTGCCGGCCCGGGACTGCCAGGGCAGCTCCACCTTCCGGCCCTCCTTTGCGGAGCGGTATGCCGCGTGGATGACCTCCAGCACGGCCTTGCCGTACTCGCCGTCGGAGACGGGCTTCCCGCCGGTTCGCACGCAGTCCACAAAGTGGGTGAGCTCCTGGGGATAGCCCTGGTTGAAGGCCTCCTCAAAGATGGGGTATGTCCAGCCGGTGGTGGCTCCGGCCTTCTCGCTGGCGTAGTCGTAGCCCTCCAGGCTGTACATCTGGGAGGAGTTGCCCTGGAACAGATCGGCGTAGCACACGCCCTTGTCGCCGTAAATCTCGATGCAGTCCTGCATGCCGCCCTGTTTGACCCAGCTGTCCTCGCCCACGCAGAGCACCTTGCGGCCGTTCACCTCAAACTCCAGCTGGGTGACCGCGTGATCCTCGGCGTCGGTGTCGTGGTACTGGTGGCTGTCCTGGCCTCCCTGGCCTGCTGGGTGTGCTGCTCGGTGTTCCGCCTGCCGGCGCTGCTGGCCAGCTACGCGCTGACCTACATCATCAAGGGCATCAACGTGCTGATCATGGACGTGCCCCAGGGCAAGGTGGAGAAGGTCTATTACCAGGCCTATGACTCCCAGATCCTGGGCATCATCCCGGTGTCCGCCCTGTTCATCGTGGGCGTCCTGCTCATCTGGTGGTATGCCCGGAGCAACCGGTTCGGCACCCACATCTACGCCGTGGGCGCCAACCCCCGCAACGCCTTTGCCGCCGGCATCAGCCCCATGCAGGTGCAGCTCAAGGCCTTCATCCTCAAGGGCATCTTTGTGGGCGTGGCCGGCATCTGCATCACGCTGATGATCGCCTCCGGCAACCCGCTGCAGGCCGAGGACTACGGCATCCGCTCCCTGTCTGCCTGCATCCTGGGCGGCCTGGGCTTCGGCGGCTGGGGCAATGTGGCCTGCGCCGTGTTCGGCTCCGGCTTCTACGTGCTGATCCAGAACTCCGTGTACTACTTCTTCTCCCTGCTGGTAGACCTGATCCCCGGCTTCTCCGTCACCAGTTACTGGCAGAACTTCGTGTCCGACATCATCATTTTCCTGGGCCTGCTGATGACCATCGTCACGGCCAAGGGCCAGCGCGACGCCCTGAGGGAGGGCATCGTGCGCCAGTTCCGGCGCAGCGACCGTCACTATGACGAGCCCGTCGAGACTAAGAAGGGGGGCGACGGGAATGCGTAACGCTCTGTCTGCACAGCAGCTGTCCGCCGGCCAGCGGGTGAAGATGTTTATCCAGAAGAGCCCCGCCCGCATGGCCTTTATCATCGCCGGCCTGCTCTATCTGGCCACCATCATCAAGACGCCGTCTTCTTTCAACGCCAGCGCCATCGGCTCCATCATCATGCTCACCCTGCTGCTGAGCATCGCCTCCGCGGGCCAGACCATCGTGCTCATCGGCGGCGGCATGGACTTCGGCGTGGGCGCGGTCATGTCGTCGGCGGCCATTCTGACCACCACTATCATGAACGGCGAGGACGGGCATTTCCTCCAGCTGCTGGTGACCGCTCTGGCCATGGGCGCTCTGGTGGGCCTGCTCAACGGCGTCTGCTCGGTGAAGATCGGCCTGCCCCCCATGATTGTCACCCTAGCCATCTCCAACGTGGTGACCCGGATGCAGTACGTGCTCACCCAGGGCAGCCCCATGGGCTATGCCTCCCCCACGTTCATCAAGACGGTGACCGCCCGCCTGTTCGGGCTGCAGTTCCTGCCGTCCATTGTGCTCTACGCTGTGGTTCTCATTCCGCTGGTCTTTTATCTGCTCAACCGCTCCCGCTTCGGCAAGCAGGTCTATCTGGTGGGCAACAACCCCACGGCGGCGCGGCTCAGCGGTGTGAGCGTGGCCCGGGTGCAGATTTTGACCTATGTGTTCTCCGGCCTGTTCGCCGCCTTTGCCGGCATGCTGGGTGCGGCGTATATGAACGCCGCCCGCTGCCAGATCTTCGATGAGTACGCCTATAACTCCCTCATCGCGGTCATCATCGGCGGCACCACCCTTTCCGGCGGCGTGGGCTCCTACACGGGCAGCATCGCCGGCTCCCTGGTCATGGTGGTGCTCAGCAACGCGCTGACCACTATGGGCTTCTCTCAGCCTCTCCGCAATATCTTCATGGGCCTGATCATGGTTCTGCTGCTGATCCTTTACAACCGCGAGAAAAACGTCCGGCAGTAAGCTGACTAACCGTCGGCGCCCCACTTTTGGAAAACCGGCATCGGGCACCGTCCGATGCCGGTTTTTCTCTGCCAAAGGAGCGATTTCATGGAAACCCGCACCAATCCGCCAGCCGTCAAGGGCGTCACCGCCGCGATCCTGGTCACCGCCTTTCTCTACGCCTTTGTCAACTCCATCAGCAGCGTGCTGCTCAACGAGGTGGTGGCCGCCTTCTCCCTGACCGGCGCTGCCCAGGGCCTGCTGAGCAGCATGCTCAGCGTGGGCTATATGCTGGCCCTGCTGGTCAACCCCCTGTTCCAGGGGCGGACGGAGAAGCTGTTCATGCTGCTCCTGTCCGGACTGCTGCAGGTGGCGATGCTGCTTCTCTCCGGCTCGGCCTCCTCCTTCGCCGTGTTTCTCACCGCCATTGTGCTGCTGGGGGTGGGCTGCGGCTGGCTGGATGGCTATATCAACTCCTGCATGATCGACTTTCACCCCCATGACAGCCCCAAGTATCTGAGCCTGCTCCACGGCCTGTTCGGCGTGGGCAGCCTGCTGGCCCCCCTGCTGATGCAGGCCCTGCTGCTGGGGATCTCCTGGCGCGGCGTATTTTTTGTCATCGCCGCAATGACGGCGGGCGCCATGCTCTGTGTGGCCCTGGCCCGGCGGGGCGCCAAAGGGCTGGACAGCCGGCAGCAGGCCCGGGAGGAGCGGCTCTCCCTGCAGCAGTTCGGCGGCTATCTGCGCAAAAAGCGCAATCTGCTGCTGCTGGCCTGCGGGGCCATGTGCGCCATGGTGCAGACCGGCCTGACCTGCTGGATCGTGCGCTACATGCTCCTGGTTCATAACAACGACGCCCTGGGGGCCACCTGCCTGACCGTCTACTGGGTGGCCGCCACGGTCAACCGCTTCCTGGCGCCCCACCTGCGGGTGCGCCCCCTGCTGCTCATTCTGGGCGGCGGGGCTCTGTCCGCCGGCCTGCTGGCCCTGGGCATCCTCAGCGGAAGCGCCGCCGTCATGTGCCTGTGCTTCGGGCTGCTGGGCCTGGTCACCGGCCACTTTATGCCCATGATGGTGGCGGAGTGCGCCCGGGGCTATCAGGGCAGCACCACCCTCACCACCTCCATGTACATGTTCGTGACCGGCATCGCCCGGGTGGTGGTGCCCATTCTCATGGCCGACCTGTCCGACGCCGTCTCCATCCAGGTGGGCATGTCCGTGCCCATCTTCGCCGGTCTGCTGGTCATCCTCTTTGCCGCCGGAGCCCTGCGCCTGCCGGCCCCTGACGAACCGTAATCCGCTGCCCGAGGGGCAGATCTGAATCATTGGGAGGTTCTGCGCTATGTTAAAGTACCCACATCTGTTCCAGCCCATCCGAATCGGCAATATGCTGGTGCCCAACCGCATCTGCCACGTGCCCACCGATGTGAGCTCCTCCAACGCCGACGGCTCCGTCAGTGAGCGGGACATCCATCACCACAGCCAGCTGGCCAAGGGCGGCGTGGGCCTGATCATCGTGGGGGCCACCTCCCCCGATGCGGCCACCGGCCGCCCCACCGTCACCGGCCTGGTGGCGGACAGCGATACACAGATCCCCGGCCTGGCCCGCCTGGCGGAGAGCATGCACAAGTACGGCGCCAAGTGCGTGGTGCAGCTGCAGCACCCCGGACGCCAGTGCGCCTGGCCCCGCTACAACACCATGTCGGCCACCGACATGGTGGTCAAGCTGCCCTGGAGCGCCGGCCACGAGATCGTCTACGAAAATGCCGAGGAGAAGGGCAAGCCCGTCCGGGCCATGACCACCGAGGAGGTGGTGGATATGGTGGACAAGTTCTCCGAGTCGGCCTGGCGGGTCAAGCAGGCCGGCTTTGACGGGGTGGAGCTCCACGCCGCCCACGGCTACCTGATCTCCCAGTTCATGTCCCCCTATCTGAACAAGCGCATTGACCGCTGGGGCGGCAGCTTTGAGAACCGGATGCGCTTCCCCCTGGCCATCATCAGCTCCATCCAGCAGAAGTGCGGCAGGGATTTCCCCATCCTGGTGCGCTACTCGGTGGACGAGTGGGTGGAGGGCGGCCGAACCTGTGAGGAGAGCGTCCGGGTGGCCGTGGAGTTGGAGAAGGCCGGCGCGGCTGCCTTGGATCTGAGCCAGTGCATCCAGGAGAGCCCCGGCGCCGGCTTCGACCCCATGTACTACCCCGAGGGGTGGACTCTGTACGCCTCCCGGGCGGTGAAGCAGGCGGTGTCCATCCCCGTGATCAACAGCCACTCCTTCCGCAACCCCGACTTCTGCGACAAGGTGCTGGCCGACGGGGACACCGATATGGTGGGCCTGTCCCGGCAGATGCTCTGCGACCCCTACTGGGCACTGAAGGCCTATCTGGGCAGGGATGACCAGATCCGCCGCTGTATCTCCTGCCTCACCGGCTGCTGGCAGGAGAGCATGATGGCCAAGAAGGAGATCGGCTGCGCTATCAACCCCGCCTGCGGCCACATGGAGTTTGACGAGATGACCCCCGCAGCCAATCCGCTGAAGGTGGGCATCGTGGGCGGCGGCCCCGCCGGCATGGAGGCCGCCCGCATCGCCGCCTCCCGCGGCCACCACGTCACCCTCTTTGAAAAGACCGGCGAGCTGGGCGGCGCCATCCTGGGCTGCTGCATGGCCCCCGGCAAGGAAAAGATGAAGTGGTACGCCGACTGGATCCGGGGCCAAATCCGCCGGCTGGAGGTGGATGTGCGCCTGCACACCGCCCCCACGGCGGACGATCTCCGCGGCTTTGACATCGTGCTCAACGCCACCGGCGCGTCCAGCTATGTGCCCGACTGCATCGGTGCGGAGCGGGTGGTGCCCTTTGAGGAGGCCATCGCCTGCCCCAAGGTGACCTGCCCCTATCACCCCAAAGACCGGCAGATGCGCCGCACCGGCCAGCGGGTGCTGGTGTGGGGCGACCACTACGCCGCGGCCGATACCGCCGCCGCCCTGGCCGGCATGGGCAAGGAGGTCACCATCGTCACGGAAAACAAGGAGTTCGCCGCTTCCGTGGAGGTGATCCACATGTACGTGCTGCGCAAGCGGTTTGCCCAGACCGACGCGGAGGCCCTCCACAGCGAGCCCTTCAAGTTCCCGGTGAGGATCATCGAGAACAGCACGGTGTACAGCGTGGAGAAGGGCAGGGTGGTGCTGATGGACAAGTCCTTCCAGCGCACCGAGCTGGCCATTGACGACGTGATCACCTGCCACACCCGCTCCAACACAGCCTTCTTTGAGGAGGTGCGCCGCGCGGGCATCCCGGTGGTGAACGCCGGCGACAGCAAGCAGCCCCGCAACCTCCACGCTGCGGTGATGGAGGGGGCCACCTTCGGCCTGAAGCTGGAGGAGCGCATCCTGATGAACGCCAACCACAGCCTGATCGACTCCCTGCCCATCGATGTACAGGCCCAGCTTCTGGACTGACGCGCCAGCCCAAAATATACCACAGCAGAGAGAGGCCGCAGCCCCACGGGGCCGCGGCCTCTCTCTGTCAAAAACCGCCGCATGATCCCTTTCCTCTGACTGGCCAACGGTGCTTAAGCGCCGTACGAGCGTTTTGCCCGCGGCAAAACTTCGGCGCAGACGGGACTCATTCTGCCGGGCATGTCAAGTTTCCTACGGTAAGCATAAAAATAACCACACCTTCCGGTGTGGTTATTTTGGCGCAGAAGGAGGGATTTGAACCCTCGCGACGGTTTCCCGCCCTACTCCCTTAGCAGGGGAGCCCCTTCGGCCACTTGGGTACTTCTGCAAATACCTGACAACAGCCTGCCGAACAAATAAAATGTGGCGGAGAGAGTGGGATTCGAACCCACGGATGCTTGCGCATCGCCGGTTTTCAAGACCGGTTCCTTCAACCGCTCGGACATCTCTCCACGTCCGATCTCCGGTCAAGTGCGAAGGTGATCATACCATATTTTTTCCCCTCTGTCAATCTTTCTTGCGCAATTTCTTCAATTTGGATGTGTAGGAGTACAATACATATTGGACAGAAGAATAAAAAAGGATGAAGGATAAGGCCTCATCGGTTAAAGTTGGAGTTGCAGACAACAACTTGACGAGAGGGGGCCATATCCTTCATGAGCAAGAGTATAACACAGGACATGGCATATCGGCAATCCCTGATGAAGTACGCGGAGAAATACGGCGTCAGCCGGGCAAGCCGGAAGTATAACAAAAGCCGGTCGTATATCTACTTTTGGAAGAAACGCTGGGACGGCAGAGCAGAATCCCTGGTTTGCCAGTCCCGGCGGCCCCACAGCCATCCAAACCAGCACACAGAAGCAGAACTAAAACTGATCCGGGATATGCGCCGCCGCAATCCGAATCTGGGTATGGTGGAGTTGTGGCACCGGCTGCGGCAGCGAGGCTACACCCGCCGCCCAGAGAGCCTGTTCCGGGTGATGAGAAAGCTGGGGCTGTTCTCACCTAAAGAGAAGAAAACGGCCTACAAGCCAAAGCCCTACCAGCAGATGACCTATCCCGGCCAGCGGGTTCAGGTAGATGTGAAGGTGGTTCCCCGCCGCTGTATCACAGACCCTGAGCTGCGCCTGTACCAATACACTGCTATTGACGAGTTCACACGCTTGCGCTTCCTGGCTGCCTACCCGGAGCAGTCCACCTATTCCTCTGCGGATTTTCTGAAAAAGTTGTTCAAGTGGTATGCGCGCCGCGGAATCCGCGTGGAATGCGTCCAGACGGATAATGGCTTTGAATTTACCAATCGTTTCTCCAGCAGCAAGCGGGATCTCCCTACTTTGTTTGAGACCACCGCCGCCCATCTGGGTATCCGCCACAAGCTCATCCGCCCCTATACACCTCGCCACAACGGTAAAGTGGAGCGCAGCCACCGCGAGGATCAGAAACGCTTCTATTCCTGCCGCAGCTTTTACTCGCTGGAGGACTTCGCCAGACAGCTCGCTGCCCACAACCGCCGCTCCAACAACTTCCCTATGAGACCGCTTAGTTGGCTTTCTCCGAACGAATTCACTGTCCAATATGTTTGACAAACCTACATCTTGCGCAATTTCTTCAATTTGGATGGACGGATGGGCATCCCCGGGGAAAAGGCGGCGGGAAACCGCTTGAAAAAGAGCCCGGTATATGATATGGTGGGTACCGCTGAGTCCGGTACGGACAATCCGCCGGACAGAACATCCGCCACCCGGGAGGTGCGCCATGGCACACATTGTGGAGATCACAGATCTCTCCCTTCGCGAGCTGAGCCCCTACACCCAGCTCACCCACGCACAGCTCCGCAGCCGGCGGGAGCCGGAGCAGGGCGTCCTGATCGCCGAGAGCGCCAAGGTGATCTCCTGCGCCCTGGACGCCGGCTGCCGCCCCCTGTCCCTGCTGATGGAGCGCCGGCACCTGCCCCTGTTCGCCCGGCAGCTGGAGGCGCGCTGCGGGGATGTCCCCGTCTACACCGCCGACCGGGAGGTGCTGGCCCGGCTCACCGGCTATGCCCTCACCCGGGGCATGCTCTGCGCCATGCGCCGGCCCGCTCTCCCCGATGTTGAGGCGGTGTGCCGGAACAGCCGCCGGGTGGCCGTGCTGGAGAACATCACGGACGCCTCCAATGTGGGGGCCCTGTTTCGCTCCGCCGCCGCGCTGGGGATGGACGCCGTGCTGGTCACCCCCTCCTGCTGCGACCCCTTTTACCGGCGCGCCATCCGGGTCAGCATGGGCGCCGTCTTCCAGCTGCCGTGGGCCTGGATCGGCCAGGGGGAGGGCCAGTGGCCCCGGGCCGGGCTGGCCCTCCTGCGGGAGATGGGCTTCCGAACCGCCGCCATGGCCCTGAGCGGCAGCGCCGCCAGCATTGAGGAGCCCCGGCTGGCCCAGGCGGAGCGGCTGGCCGTCCTGCTGGGCTCCGAGGGGAACGGCCTCTCCCCCGAGACCATCGCCTGCTGCGACGACACTGTCCGCATCCCCATGGCCCACGGTGTGGACTCCCTCAACGTGGCCGCCGCCGGCGCCGTGGTCTTCTGGCAGCTGCGCCCCCGGTGAGCCGCCATGCCGCCCGGGTCGTGAGTACACGCCCCTCCCCAGAAGGTTTATTCGCGCGTCGCTGCCGTGCCGTGTGTCCTTCCGCGGCGACAGTACTTCCGCGCCGGACTTGTGGGGACTTGTTACCAAATTTTCAACATTTGAAACTGCAACTGGGTTTCCCTGGGGGTGTACGGGTGGTATCATGACCGCACAACCGTCCGAAGGAGGAGTGCCGCTGTGAACCGCACATCCGTAATGGGGCTGGCCTGTCTACTGGCTGCCGTCCTTACCGCCTGCGCGGGGGGCGTAGAACCGCCGGCGCTGTCCGGAAGCCCCGTGCCCGCTTCGCCGGAGCCGCTATACCCTGCGCCTGTGTCGGCCGAGACCTTGGAGGCCTACCGGGCCCTGCTGGAGGGAGAGCCAGGGGCGCTGAACCGCCCTCCGGAGGGGTTGGAGCTGTACCAGGTCACCCTGCCCCCGGCGAAGGAGCTGGAGTATGTACTGCTGGATCTGGATGGGGACGGCGGGGCTGAACTGGTGGTGCAGAAGGTGGGGCAGCCCGCCCTGTTCAATGCCGTGTTCCACTACGGGGACGGGGAATTGTCCTGCTGGCAGTACGATATCATGGAGACAAGCTGTCGGGACTATCCCCTGCGGGACGGCACCATGGTACGGCAGTACGATACGGGCACCGGGCCCACCCGATACTCCCACCTGTACAATCTGTTCCGCTATCTGTCCGATGGAGAGACCGAGGAAACCGCCAACCTGACGATTCACGAGGACACGTCGGACGGCGGTGTCGAGACGCTTACCTATCTGCTGGACAATGAAGATGTGGATCAAGACACCTTCGAGGTTCGGTTCGAGGAACTGGTGGAGAGCCAGCTTCTCTCCCCGGAGGAATGGATCCCGGCCGAGGAGCTGCTGGACTGAACAGACGGAAGCAGAGAATGCAAGGAAAAACAGAGCGCGGCCCATCGGTCGAAGACCGATGGGCCGCGTCAGTCTGTCGGAAAGGCTTTTCGACAGGCTGGATTTACCGGCAACCGCGTGTTTTGTCCACCTGATCAGCCGTTGAGGGAAGCCAGGATGCTGTCCTTCAGCTGGCCCAGCTGCTCCAGGGAGTCCCCCTTGAGGGCGGACTTCAGGGAGGCCACGGGCTCCAGCACCTGGAAGCCCTTCAGGCTCTCCAGCTCGGCCCGGATCAGCTTGCCGCTGACCGGCGCCCAGGAGCCGTTCTCCACCAGGCCCACGGTGCGGTTCTGGAGCATCAGGGCCTTCATGTCGTGGAGCAGGTTGGCCATGGCGGGATAGATGCCGTTGTTGTAGGTGGGGGCCGCCAGCACCAGGTGGCTGCACCGGAACACCTCCGAGATGAGATAGGAGATGTGGGTAGAGGACACGTCATACATGGCGATGTTCCTCACGCCGCCCTCGGCCAGGCCGGCGGCCAGGATATCGGCCGCGTTCTCCGTGTCGCCGTACATGGAGGCGTAGAAGATGGCCACGGCCTTCTCCTCCGGCTCATACCGGCTCCACTTGTCGTACTTGCCCAGCAGGTAGTCCAGGTTCTCCCGCCACACGGGGCCGTGGAGGGGGCAGATCATGGCGATGTCCAGGGCGGAGAGCTTCTTGAGGGCGGCCTGCACCTGGAGGCCGTACTTGCCCACGATGTTGCCGTAGTAGCGGCGGGCGTCGTCCAGCCAGTCACGGTCGAAGTTCACCTCGTCGCTGAACAGGCTGCCGTTGACGGCGCCGAAGGTGCCGAAGGCGTCGGCGGAGAAGAGGAGCTTCTCGCTGGACTCGTAGGTGACCATCACCTCGGGCCAGTGCACCATGGGGGCCATGTAGAAGTGGAGGGTGTGGCTGCCCAGGGAGAGGGTATCCCCCTCCTTGACGATGATCATCCGCTCCTCCAGGGGCAGGTCGTAGAACTGCTTCATAAAGGTGAAGGTCTTGGCATTGCCCACGATCTTCATCCCGGGGAAGCGGAGGGCCAGCGCCTCGATGTTGGCGCAGTGGTCGGGCTCCATGTGGTTGACCACCAGGTAGTCCAGCGGGCGGCCGCCCAGGGTGTGGAGCACGTTCTCCAGGAACTGGCGGGAGATGGCGGCGTCCGCCGTGTCCAGTACGGCGGTCTTTTCGTCCATAATCACATAGGAGTTGTAGGATACGCCGTGGGGTACGGGGAACAGATTCTCGAACAGGGCCAGCCGGCGGTCGCTGCCGCCCACCCAGGTCACCTGCTCGGTCAGCTTACGGGTGCAGTACATATGTCATTCTCCTTCTAACAGGGCCTGGAACCGGGCCCTGAGCTCTATATGCATAAGGTTTTTTCCAACATATTATCATAACAGATGGAAAATCCCCCGTCAAGCAGTACCGGGGAGATCTCCGGTATTTTTTGATTTTCTGAAATCCGCAGGGGAACGGGCGGGCCCTCCCCGCCCCGCAAGACAGGAGGGGAGCGCCGCCCCGGGGCGGCACTCCCCTTCTCAGGATTCACTGTTACGCGTCCGTGGACTCGGGCGCAATGCTCGCCCGCTCCTGGGCGATATTGAGGGCGTGGTCGCCGATGCGCTCAAAGTCGGTGAGCAGCTCGGAGAAGATGATGCACGCCTCATCGGAGCAGGAGCCCTGCCGCATGCGCTCCAGCTGCTTGCGGCGGAACTCGTCGGTCATGTCGTCGATGCGCTGCTCCATGGCGGAGACCTTGGTCAGCCACTCGGTGGGCTGGATGCCCTCCTGCTCCAGCAGAGCCAGGGTGTCCAGGCAGACCTGCTCCATGGCGCGGATCTCGTCCTGGGCCTCCTCGGAAAAGCGGATGTGCTTGTCCGCCAGCTTCTGGGTGTACTCACAGATGTTCATGGCGTGGTCGCCGATGCGCTCAATGTTGCCGGTGATCTTAAAATAGGAGCTCATGGCGGAGGAGTCCTTGGCGTTGGTCTCCCGCACCATGCCCTTGGAGATGTACTGGGAGATCTCCTTGTTCAGGAAGTCGATGTACTCCTCGGTGGCCTGGGCCTTCTCCACCTCCTTGGGATCCCGCTCCAGCACCGCCTGGAAGGCCGTGGCGATGTTGTCCTTGGCCATGCCCAGCATGCGGTTGAGCTCCTGGCGCAGCTGGGTCAGGTACATGGCGGACAGGCCGATGGGGTGCTCCTGCTTGGTGCGGGCCGGCTCGGGCACCAGGAAGGCCAGGTGCATGCCCTCCTTCTGATCTTCCTCCCGGTCGGGCAGGATGCGCATGGCCAGCTTCACCAGCAGCCCGCCGCAGGGCAGCAGGAGCAGGGTGGTGACCACATTAAAGAGGGTGTGCATGTTGGCAATCTGCGCCGCCGGGTTGTCGGTCAGGGATTGCATGAAGGGCACCAGCGGGGTCACCTGGCACAGGATGGTGAACAGGACGGTGCCGATGATGTTGAAGGACAGATGCACCACGGTGGTGCGCTTGGCATTGCGGCTGGTGCCGATGGCGGCCAGCACGGCGGTGATGCAGGTGCCGATGTTCTGGCCGAAGAGGACATAGACCGAGGTGTCCAGGCCCACCACGCCGCTGACCGCCAGGGCCTGCAGGATGCCCACGGAGGCGGAGGAGGACTGGATGATGGCGGTAAAGATGGCGCCTACGGCGATGCCCACCAGGGGGTTGGAGAAGGTGCTCACCATGTTCACAAAGGCGGGCATCTCACGCAGGGGCTCCATGGAGGTGCCCATCATCTCCATGCCGATGAAGAGCACGCCCAGGCCCGCCAGAATGCTGCCGTAGTGGTGGAGCTGGGGCTTTTTCAGGAAGACGATCATCGCCACGCCCACAAACGCGAACAGGGGGGCAATGGCGCCCACATCCAAGGCGATGAGCTGGCCGGTGATGGTGGTGCCGATGTTGGCGCCCATAATGACCCACACGGCCTGCTTCAGGGACATCATGCCGGAGTTGACGAAGCCCACCACCATGACGGTGGTGGCGGAGGAGGACTGGATCACCGCAGTGATGACGGCGCCCACGGCCACGCCCAGGATGCGGTTGGAGGTCAGCCGCTCCAGGATGCCCTTCATCCGGTTGCCGGCCGCGGCCTCCAGGCCGGAGCTCATCATCTGCATGCCGTAGAGGAACAGGGCAAGGCCGCCCAGCAGCCCGAGCACGATACTCGCGTTCATATTTCATTCCCTCATCTTTACATTCTTTTTTCAGATTCTTTACATTTTCCAGACTAAGTATATCGAATGTAAATTACCCCGTCAATGAGAATTTACGTGAATTTTACAAAATTCCCCTCACCCTTTCCCGTCAAATCGCCGTCCTTCACCGACAGGCAATCTTTTCCCTTGACAAAGGCCGGCCGGTCGGATAGAATAATTGAAACAGCATCCCAGAACAGGCGATGATGGGAAGAAGGCGCGGCCCCTCCCGGGCAGAGAGCCGGTGGTTGGTGCAAACCGGTGCGGGAGCCCGCGCGCATCCTGATCCCGGAGCCGTCCGCCTGAACCGCAAGCAGTAGGGCGAACCGTCACGGCCACGTTACCGGCCGCGGCCTTGTTGGAGGCCATGAGCGCCGCATGGGCAACCGGCGGCGGAAGCAGGGTGGTACCGCGTAATTCTACGCCCCTGACCAAATGGATTGGTCAGGGGCGTTTTTTCGTACCCTGACCCCGAGAACAGGAGGAATTTTCATGAAGCCCGCACAGGAAAAGTACATCCCCTTCGTCCCCCTCAAGATGGAAAAGCGCGCCTGGCCCGACAAGCAGCTGACGGCGCCCCCCATCTGGTGCTCGGTGGATCTCCGGGACGGCAACCAGGCGCTGATCGACCCCATGAACGTGGAGGAGAAGCTGGAGCTGTTCCACACCCTGGTGGACATCGGCGTGAAGGAGATTGAGGTGGGGTTCCCCTCCGCCTCGGAGACGGAGTATGAGTTTCTCCGCGCCCTCATCGACGGGAACCACATCCCCGACGACGTGACCATCCAGGTGCTGGTGCAGGCCAGAGAGCATCTGATCCGCAAGACCTTTGAGGCCATTGACGGCGCCAGGCACGTGATCTTCCACTTCTACAACTCCACCTCCACCCTCCAGCGGAAGGTGGTGTTCCACACCGACGTGGAGGGGGTGAAGAAGATCGCCGTGGATGCCGCCCACCTGATCCGGGAGCTGAGCCAGCCCGCCATCGACGCGGGCATGGATCTCCGGTATGAGTACTCCCCCGAGTCCTTCATGGGCACGGAGATGGACGCGGCGGTGGAGATCTGCCAGGCGGTGATCGAGGCCCTCCACGCCACGCCGGAGCACAAGGTGATCCTTAACCTGCCCACCACGGTGGAGAACTGCATGCCCAACTACTTCGCCGACGAGATCGAGTACTTCATCTCCAAGCTGCCCAGCCGGGAGAGCGCCATCATCTCCCTGCACCCCCACAACGACCGGGGCGAGGGCGTGGCCACCGCCGAGCTGGGCCAGCTGGCCGGCGCGGAGCGGGTGGAGGCCACCCTGTTCGGCAACGGCGAGCGCACCGGCAACGTGGACATGGTGACCCTGGCCCTAAACCTGTACACCCAGGGGGTGGATCCGGGCCTGGACTTCTCCAACATCAACAAGATCCGGGACGTGTACGAGAAGGTCACCAAGATGAAGATCGGCGAGCGGCAGCCCTACGTGGGCGAGCTGGTGTTCACCGCCTTCTCCGGCTCCCACCAGGACGCCATCAACAAGGGCGTGCGCTACATGGAGGAGAGCGGCACCGAGTACTGGGAGGTGCCCTATCTGCCCATCGATCCGGCGGACGTGGGGCGGCAGTATGAGCCCATCATCCGCATCAACTCCCAGTCGGGCAAGGGCGGCGCGGCCTTCGTCATGCAGCACTCCTTCGGCTTCGACCTTCCCAAGGCCATGCACCCGGAGTTCGGCCACATCGTCCAGGTGGAGACCGACCGGGTGGGCAAGGAGCTCAAGCCCGAGGCCATCTACGACCTGTTCAAGACCCACTATATTGACGCGGTGAAGCCCTACGAGCTGGTGCGCCACTCCTTCGCCGAGTTCACCGACGAGGAGGGCCACTCCCACGTCACCTTTGCCGGCACCCTCCGCCACACCGACACCGTGTTCCAGGTGCAGGGCTCCGGCAACGGCCCCATCGACGCCTTCTTCAACGCCATCCACGGCCAGAAGATGGATCGCTTTACCTTTATCGACTACAGCGAGCACGCCATCAAGCAGGGCTCCGACTCCCAGGCCGTGTCCTACATCCACCTGCAGGATCAGAACGGCAAGGACTGGTTCGGCGTGGGCATGAGCCACAACATCAACCTGGCCCCCCTGAAGGGCATCCTCTCCGCCATCAACCGGGCGGTGAACCACGACACCGAGTAAGGCCAATTCCCGGCTTGCGTCCCGGCGGCAAATCCGTTATAATATGGTGGCAACTATGTAAGAGAGGACGCGGACGGCTATGGAAGACCAGCGCGAGGCCCTGCTCCGGCAGATCTGGGCGGCCCAGGACGAGGCCTACGACCTGATGTATGAATATGACTCCCTCCCCCACCAGTACGGGGAAAATACCCTCTACCAGTCGGAGGCCCAGATCATCGACCTCATCGGCGAGCACCCGGAGATCACCGTCACCGAGCTGGCCGCCATCCTGAAAAAGACCCCCAGCGCCTGCTCCCAGATCGTGCGGAAGCTGCGGGCCAAGGGCTGGGTGGAGCAGGTGCGCAACCCGGAGAACAACCGGATTTTCAACCTCTATCTCACCGACAGCGGCCAGCGGGTCTATCAGGATCACACCTCCTTCAACCGCTCCTGCCAGGAGGCCACCTTCCGGCTCCTGGATACCTTCTCCACCCAGGAGCTGGAGCACCATTTGATGGTGCAGCGGAAGCTCAACGAGGCGTATCAGGAGGATGTGCAGCACAGCAAGGAACATAATCTGTGAACCACCGGGGCGCGGCCATGGCCGCGCCCCGGTTTTCTTTGTCGAATCCGCCAAAATGCACGCTCCGATTTTGTGTACCCCGCAGAACCTGTGAAATCTGCACAGTTTTGCTTGACATCTGCCGCTGTGGTGATATTATAAATATGCTACTTTATTTAGTTACTTAATAATATAGCTCGTAAATACGGCGGTGCTTTGCAGCGGACGCGCTGATCAAAATAAAGCGGAAAACCCACAGGATTCGTGCTATAATCTATAAAGGAGGAATTTCCGTGGAGGAAAAAGGGAAAAAGTTAGGCTTACTCAATCTGATCGGCCTCTGCGTGGGCGGCGGCATCGGCACCGGTATCTTCATCATGATGGGCTCCGGCATCGCCTATGGCGGGCGGTCCATTGTGCTGGTATGCAGCATTGGCTGCGTCTACATGCTGCTGGCCTTCTGGAACTCTCTGGCATTTGGCTCCATGTTCGTGCTGCCCGGCGGCGACTACGCCGCCCGGTCCATGGTCTTCCCGCCGCTGCTCACCGGTGTGTCGGCCTGGTTCCAAATCGCGTCCGCCTTTGTACTGGCTGGCCACTCGCTGGCTATCACGCAATTTGTGGAACAACTGTGGCCGCAGGTCAGCAACTTCCAGATGCCTTTCTCGGTGCTGGTTCTGACGCTGGGATTTGTATGCACCATCCGCGGCTCCCGCATGCTGACCCTGATTGAGAACCTGATTACCGTTACCCTGCTTGTATCTCTGGGGATGTTCATTGTGTTCGGCGTTCCCCAGGTAGACGCCGCCAGCTTCTTCTCCAATGCGGACGGCGGATTCTGGCGCGACGGGTTTGGCGGATTCATGGCTTCTCTCTCCATGATGTCCTTTGCCTGTATGGGCACCTCTGCCATGATCTCTATGGGCGGAGTCACCAGGAATCCCAAGCGCACCATTCCCCTGGCCTCAATTCTCGCCACCGTTGTTGTCGCCGTGGTGTATGCTTTGATGGGCTATGTGGCCAGCGGCATCCTGCCCTATGAGCAGGTGGCCGGCCAGAACATCAGCGTCACCGCCGAGGCGATCCTGCCCCGTGGCCTATACGTGTTCTTCGTGGTGGGCGGCGGTATCTGCGCTGTGGCCTCCACCATGCTGGGTGTTATGGCCTATCTGCGTGCGCCTATCCTGCGGGTGGCTGAGGACGGCTGGCTTCCCTCCGTGTTCACCAAGACCACCAAGGGCGGCTATCCCTGGGTCATGTACCTGGTGCTATATGTTGTCAGCCTGATCCCCCTGGTGACCGGCCTGGACATTGAGGGTGTTGTCGGCAATACCATGATCCCCACTATGATCCTGAATATTTTCATGAACCTCTACTGCCTGCGTCTGCCCAAGCTGTATCCGGAGCAGTGGGAAAAGCGGGGCCTCCGCTTCCCGAAGTGGGTCTGGAACCTCTGCTCTGTAGCCGGTAGTGTTTTCGGCATCATGATTATCTATAACCTGTTCATCAACCTTGACTTCAAGGCCGCCGCCCTGTGTGTGGGCGAAATTGTGGTCATGTTCATTATCCCTCTCATCACCCTGAAAATGAAGTGGGTTTCGCCCGATGTCCTGGCCGCCCGCAAGCAGGAGACGATTGAGCGCGCCCTGGTCGATACCGAGAATGAGGGCTAAATAAGGAGGTTTTATTATGAAATACGACTTTACATCCATCATTGACCGCCGGGGCAAAGACGCCCTGGCTGTGGAGAGCATCGGGCATAAAGTCTGGGGCAACGAGCCCGATGCCCCCAAGGAAGGCTTCGACCCCATCCCCATGTGGGTGGCCGACATGAACTTCGCCACCTGCCCCACTATTCCCGCCGCCATGATTGAGCGGGCCAAGCATCCCCTGTACGGCTACTTCTTCCCCAGCGACGCATACTACAACGCCATCATCGGCTGGCAGACGGAGTGCCACGGCTTCCGGGAGCTGAAGCGGGAATACATCGGCTATGAGAACGGCGTCCACGGCTGTGTCACCAGCGCGGTGCAGACCCTGACCGCCCCCGGCGACAAGGTTTTGCTTCACAGCCCCACCTATGTGGGCTTCGCCGCCGATGTGGAATATCTGGGCCGAACCTCGGTGTACAGCCCTCTGAAAAAGGATGAAAACGGCATCTGGCGCATGGACTACGAGGACATGGACGCCAAGCTGAAGGCCAACAACATCCATCTGGCGATCTTCTGCTCCCCCCACAACCCCGCCGGGCGGGTGTGGGAGCGCTGGGAGCTGGAGAAGGCCATGGAGGTCTTTGAGGCCAACCAGTGCTTCGTGATCAGCGACGAGATCTGGGCCGACATCACCTATACCGGCCACCAGCACATCCCCACCCTCATGGTCAACGACTGGGCCCGGGAGCACACCGTGGCCGTCTACGCCCCCTCCAAGACCTTCAACCTGGCGGGCCTGATCGGCAGCTATCACATCATTTATAACAAATATCTGCGCGACCGTGTCACCGCCCACGGCGACGCCACCCACTACAACGAGATGAACGTGCTGTCCATGCACGCCCTGATCGGGGCCTATTCCGACGAGGGCAGAGAGTGGGTCTCCGAACTTCTTCAGGTGCTGGAGGGCAACTGCAAATACGCCTGTGACCACATCCGGCAGCACTACGACGGCGTGGACGTCTCCATGCCCCAGGGCACCTATATGCTCTTCCTGGATCTGACGGACTACTGCCGGCGCACCGGCAAGACCCTGGATCAGGTCATCAAGGCCGGCTGGGATGTGGGCGTGGCCTGGCAGGACGGCCGGGCGTTCCACGGCCCCTGCCACATCCGCATGAACCTGGCCTCCCCCCTCTCCCGCATTCAGGAGGCCTTCCACCGCCTGGACAAGTACGTATTCAACGCCTGAGCACACAAAAACGGAGCCGGTTCCCGATGGGAACCGGCTCCGCGCTTTTTCGGTTTACTGTACGCCCACCTCGTGGAAGAAGCGGTCGTGGATGACCTGGGCCGCCCGGTCGGCCTCGCTGAGATCCACCAGCACGGAGATCTTGATCTCGCTGGTGGCGATCATGTGGATGTTGATGGCCGCGTTGTACAGGGCCTCGAACATCTTGGCGGCCACGCCGGGGTTGTGGATCATACCCGCGCCCACGATGGACACCTTGGCGATGGCGTCGTTCACGTCCACGTGGTCGAAGCCCAGGGCCTCCTTCCGGGCCTCCAGGGCCTGCTTGGCCCGCTCCATGTCCTGCTTGCCCACGGTGAAGCTGATGTCCTTGGTGTTGTGGCGGCCGATGGACTGGAGAATGATATCCACATTCACGTTCTCCTTGGCCATGAGGGAGAAGATCTTGAAGGCGATGCCGGGCTCGTCGGGCAGGCCCACCACGGCCAGCCGGGCCACGTTCTTGTCGCAGGCAACGCCGCTGACATGCAGTTTTTCCATGGTTTTCGCAACCTCCTTGACTTTGGTGCCGGGCTTGCCGGAAAAGCTGGAGAGCACCTCCAGATTGACGCCGTAGCGCTTGGCCATCTCCACCGAGCGGTTGTGGAGCACCTGGGCCCCCAGGGTGGCCAGCTCCAGCATCTCGTCGTAGGTGATCTCCTCCAGCATCCGCGCCCCCGTCACGTGGCGGGGGTCGGCGGTGTACACGCCGTCCACATCTGTGAAGATCTGGCACAAATCCGCCTGGAGCACCGCGGCCAGGGCCACCGCCGAGGTGTCCGAGCCGCCCCGGCCCAGGGTGGTGATGTCGTCATACTTGTTGATGCCCTGGAAGCCGGTGACGATGACGATGGTGTTCTTGTCCAGCTCGGTGAGCACCCGCTCCACGTCCACCCGCTTGATGCGGGCGTCGCCGTAGGCCGAGTTGGTGCGGAAGCCCGCCTGCCACCCGGTCAGGGAGATCACCGGATAGCCCATGGCCTCGATGGCCATGGCGCACAGGGAGCAGGAGATCTGCTCCCCGGTGGAGAGCAGCATATCCATCTCCCGTCTGGAGGCGTTGGGGTTGATCTCCGCCGCCTTGGCGATGAGATCGTCGGTGGTGTCCCCCTGGGCGGAGAGCACCGCCACCACCTTATGGCCCCGGCGGTAGGTCTCGGTGATGATGCGGGCCACGTTGCGGATGCGGTCGGCGTCCGCAACCGAGCTCCCGCCGAATTTCTGTACAATCAGTCCCATTGGTATATGTACCCCCTACAAAGGAAAAAGTCAGGACAGGCCGGGGCAGGGCGCCCCAGGCCATCCTATGCCCTCAGTCCAGCACCCGGAACACGGACAGGGGCTTCACGCAGGCCAGCTTCCCGTCCAGCTCCGGGCGGGTCATGGGGCCGGTGAGGAGGGCGAACTCGCCCGCCGGGGCGTCCGCCCGCTCCAGCAGCCTGGCCCCGGGCAGGGCGGCCTTCGCCGCCCCGACATCCCCGGAGCCCCGGACGTACCAGGCGGAGGCCAGGCCGTCTGGGGACACGGTGGTGTCCTCGCCGCCCTCGGCCCAGAACACCCGCTTCTTCTCATCCCGGTGCTTGGCCGCGTCGATCACGTCGGCCACCACGGCGGAGGCGGTGGGCAGCTTGCCCGCACCCCGGCCGTAGAACATCACGTCGCCGATGGCGTTGCCCTTCACGGCGATGGCGTTGAACACGTCCTCCACCCCGGCCAGGGGGTTCTCCACGTCCACCAGGTGGGGGGACACATAGGCGCACACCCTGCCGTCGGCCTGCCGGATGGCCCGGCCCAGCAGCTTGAGCTTCTTCCCGCAGGACTCCGCCCACGCCACGTCGGACAGGGTGACACCGGTGATGCCCTCGGCGGGCACCTGACGGGGATAGATGTGCCGCCCGAAGGCCAGGGAGGCCAGAATGCAGATCTTGCGGCAGGCGTCGTGTCCCTCGATGTCGGCGGTGGGATCCTGCTCGGCATAGCCGTTGGCCTGGGCCTCCTTCAGCGCCGCGTCAAAGCTCAGCCCGCCCCGGATCATCCGGGTGAGGATATAGTTGGTGGTGCCGTTGAGGATGCCGGTGATCTCCTCGATCTCATTGGCCGCCAGGCACTGGTTCAGGGGGCGCAGGATGGGAATGCCGCCGCCCACGCTGGCCTCGAACAGGTAGCTGACCCCCTGCTCCGCCGCCAGAGCCAGCAGCTCACAGCCGTGCTCCGCCACCAGCTCCTTGTTGGAGGTGACCACGCTCTTGCCCGCCCGCAGCGCCCGGCGGGTGAAGTCCAGGGCCGCCTTCGCCCCGCCGATGGTCTCCACCACGATGGACACCTCGGGGTCGTTCTCGATCACCGAGAAGTCGTGAACCACCTTGTCGGCAAAGGGGCTGTCGGGAAAGTCCCGCACGTCCAGGATGTATTTCAGGCGGATCAGATCGTCCACCTTCTGATCAATATGGGGGCCGTTGGTTGCCAGCACCTCGGCCACGCCGGAGCCCACCACGCCAAAGCCCAGAATTGCCACGTTCACCATACTCTGTCTCTCCTCCTCACATCCGGGCACTCAGCCCGCCAGAATCTCACAGCGCAGCACGCCCTCCATCCGCAGGGCCCGCTCCATCAGCTCCTCCACCGGCAGGGACAGGCCGGAGGTCTCCGCCCCCACCGTCACCGCCGCGCAGCCGTTGGCCGGGATGGACTGGTTGATGGTGAGAATATTTCCGCCTGTCTGGGCAAAGATATTCAGGACGGCGGACAATACCCCCGGTTCGTCCTTCAGCAGGAACTGAAAGGTGACGATCCGCCCGTGGAGCATGTCGTTGAAGGGCCGCACCGCGTCCTTGTACTTGTAAAAGGCGCTGCGGCTGATGCCCACCTGCTGGGCCGCCTGGTGGACGGTCTCGGCCTCACCGGTCTCCAGGAGCCGCTTGGCCTCCGCCACCTTCAGGAAAATCTCGGGCAGCGCGCCGGCCTCCACAATAAAATAGCTCGGCGTTTTTCCCATACTATGCACCTCCCGCTTTATGTGTCCACAGCGGAAGGCCATTTGTTTTCCGCTTGTGGTCTATTGTAGCACATCCACCCGCCCCGCCGCAAGGGCCAACCTCCGCCAATCCCGCCGATTTCTTCCAGATCTGTCCGCGCTTTTTTGTGGAATCCTACATATTATCGGGGAAGGAGGCGTCTTTTTGCCGGAAAACAGGCACCTGCGCTTCCTCCTCCGCCTCCTCTACGCCGCCCTGGCCCTGGCCGGGCTGTGGCTGTGCGTCCGCTTCCTGCTGCCCTGGCTGCTCCCCTTTCTGCTGGCCTGGGGACTGGCCGCCCTGCTGGAGCCCGCCGTGGGCCTTCTCATGCGGCGGCTCCGCCTGCCCCGGTGGGGGGCCGCCGCCCTGTGCACCGCCGCGCTGGCCGCCGCCCTGCTGGGCCTGCTGGCCCTGGCCCTGTGGCGGGCCTGGTATGAGCTGACCCGGCTGGTGGCCCGCCTGCCCGTGCTGCTCTCCGGGCTTCCCGCCCTGGCGGAGGAGTTGGAGGGGTGGGCCTACCGCTTCCTGGTGGCCCTGCCCCTCCCCCTCCAGGACGCCGCCCGGGAGGGGCTGGAGAACCTGGCCCGCCAGGCCGCCCTGCCCGGCCGGCTCTCCAGGCCCTGGCGGAGGGGCCGCCGGCCTGGCCGCCGCCCTCCTCCGCCGCCCTCTTTCTCTTTACCACCCTCCTGGCCGCCTATTTTACCAGGCGCAGGCCGCCCTCCTGCGCGCCTCCCTCCGGCGGCTGATGCCCGGCACCTGGCAGGAGCGGCTGGGCCGGGTGTCCGGCGGCCTGAAAACGGCCTTCGGCGGCTGGCTCAGGGCCCAGGGGCTGCTGATGCTGCTCACCTTCGGGGAGCTGGCTCTGGGCTTTTTCCTTCTGCGGGTGGAGCCCGCCCTGCTGCTGGCCGGGCTCACCGCCCTGGTGGACGCCCTGCCCGTCTTTGGGGTGGGGACGGTGCTGCTCCCCTGGGGAGCCATCGCCCTGCTGCTGGGAGATGTCCGGCTTGGCCTGGGGCTGCTGCTCCTCTACGGAGTTGTCACCCTGGTGCGCAGCCTGCTGGAGCCCAGGCTGGTGGGGAAACGGGTGGGGCTGCCGCCCCTGGCCGCCCTGGCCTGCATGTATGTGGGCTTCCGGGCCTTCGGGGTGGCCGGCATGGTGCTCGCCCCCCTGGCCGGGGTGCTGGCCCGGCAGCTGTGGGCCTCCGGCGTGCTGCGCGGGCTCTTCTCCCGGCTGTAAACAGGGGCCGCCGGCATACGCCGGCGGCCCCTCTGTGTCGCTCCGGTTTCACTTGTAGAGCATCAGCACAATGCCCGCGATGATCAGCACCACGCCGCCCACCTTGGTTCCCATTTTGGAGCGCATCCGGCGGAATACCTTCCGGAGCATGTCCAGGGGGATGAGCAGGAACAGGACGCCTACAATAATCAGCAATACCCCCACGGAGAACAGGCCACCCATTTCTTCACCGCCATTCTGTGTGTACTGCTCTGATTGTACCAGCTTCCCCGCCATTTTGCAAGCCGGGCCGCCATTTCATCTTGCCTTTTTCCCGGGGGTCTGATAGGATCAGAGCAGAAAAGGTTGCTGCTGCAACGGGGAGGATACGATGCAGGCCTATCTGGGTGCGCTGCGCCGGGCGGCGCTGTTTCGCGGCATGGAGGATGAACAGATTCTGGCGGCGGTGGACTGCCTGGGCGGTCAGCTGCGGCGCTACCAAAAGGGGGCCGCGGTGCTGCGCGCCGGTGAGCCCGCCACCCATCTGGGGGTGGTGCTCACCGGTCAGGTGCAGGTGAGCCGGGCCAGGGCCGACGGCCAGCGGGTGGTCATGGGCAGCATGGGGCCCGGCGGCCTGTTTGCCGAGTCCTATGCCTGCGCCCGGGCGGAGAGCCTGCCGGTGACCGTCACGGCGGAGGCCGAGGCGGCGGTGCTTCTGCTGGACTGCCGGCGCATCTCCTCCCCCTGCTCCGCCGCCTGCGGCTGCCACGCCAGGCTGATTGCCAACCTGCTGGCCGTGCTGGCGGAGAAGAACCTCCATCTGGCGGGCAAGCTGAACCACCTGTCCGGCCGCACCATCCGGGAGCGGCTGCTGGCCTATCTGGAGGAGCTGTCCGACCGGACGGGGCGGCGCACCGTCACCGTCCCCTTTGACCGGCAGGCCCTGGCCGACTACCTGTGCGTGGATCGCAGCGCCCTGTCCCGCACCATCGGCGCCCTCCAGCGGGAGGGTGTGCTCACCGCAGACCGGGCCCGCTTCACCCTTCACAACATCTCTCCATCAGGAGGCGCTTAATATGGGCAAGTACATCCTGGCCCTGGATCAGGGCACCACCAGCTCCCGGGCCATTCTCTTCGACCGGGAACAGAACATTCTGGGCGTGGCCCAGAAGGAGCTGACCCAGTACTACCCCCGGGAGGGCTGGGTGGAGCAGGACGCCATGGAGATCTGGTCTACCCAGTACGGCGTGATGATGGAGGCCATCGCCCGGTCGGGGGTGGAGCCGCCGGAGATTGCCGCCATCGGCATCACCAACCAGCGGGAGACCACCATCCTGTGGGACAGGGCCACCGGCCGGCCCCTGCACAACGCCATTGTGTGGCAGTGCCGCCGCACGGCGGAGCTGGTGGATCAGCTCCGCTCCGACGGGCTGGAGGAGCACATCCGGGCCGTCACCGGCCTGCTCCCCGACGCCTACTTCTCCGCCACCAAGCTCAAGTGGCTGCTGGATCACGTGGAGGGGGCGCGGGAGAAGGCGGCGCGTGGGGAGGTGCTCTTCGGCACGGTGGACAGCTGGCTGGTGTGGAAGCTCACCGGCGGGGCGGTTCACGTCACCGATGTGACCAACGCCTCCCGCACCATGCTCTTCGATATCCACAGGCTGGACTGGGACGACACCCTGCTGGAGGCTTTGGACATCCCCCGCTCCGTGCTGCCGGAGGTGCGCTCCTCCAGCGAGATCTACGGCTATACCGACATACAGGGGGTACGCATCCCCATCGCGGGCATGGCCGGCGACCAGCAGGCCGCCCTCTTCGGCCAGGGCTGCTTCTCCCCCGGGGACGCCAAGAACACCTACGGCACCGGCTGCTTCCTGCTGATGAACACCGGGGATACCCCCTGTGAGAGCAGGAACGGCCTGCTGACCACCATTGCCGTGGGCCTCAACGGCAAGGTGGAGTACGCCCTGGAGGGCTCGGTGTTCGTGGGGGGCGCGGTGATCCAGTGGCTGCGGGACGAGCTGCGCTTTTTCCCCGACAGCCGGGACGCGGAGTACTACGCCCGGAAGGCGCCCGACAACGGGGGCGTGTACCTGGTGCCCGCCTTCACGGGGCTGGGGGCGCCCTACTGGGACATGTACGCCCGGGGCATGCTCATCGGCCTCACCCGGGGCACCCGGCGGGAGCACATCACCCGGGCGGCCCAGGAGTCCATCGCCTACCAGGTGGCAGACCTGGCCCGGGCCATGGAGGCGGACACCGGGGTGCCCCTCACCAGCCTGAAGGCCGACGGGGGCGCCAGCCGGGACGGCTTCCTCATGCAGTTCCAGGCGGATATCCTGGGCCGGGCGGTGCTGCGTCCCGCCATCCGGGAGACCACCGCCCTGGGGGCGGCCTATCTGGCCGGCCTGGCCGCCGGCGTGTGGGAGAGCCGGGAGGAGCTCTCCCGCCTGTGGCGGTGCGACACCACCTTCTCCCCCGCCATGGACGCCCGGCACCGGGAGCGCCTGCTGGCGGACTGGCACCGGGCCGTGGAGCGCTGCCGGGGATGGGCCCGCGAAAATCCGACATAACTTCCTGGATTTCCCTGTCCTTCTCCCTTGCCATTTTCTGTGGGAAAGGGTACAATAGGGGAGACAAGACGGGAGGCATCCAACCATGCGCAACATCGACTCCTATTCCTACCAGTGCGGCGTCATCGACTGCTTCAACGAAATGGTGTACGCCGGCGTCAAATCTCTGGCCCTCAGCCACCCCATGGACAGCGCGGAGGAGCGGGACGCCCTGCTCCCCTATGCCCGGGAGCTGTGCCAGCGGTACGGAAACCAGCTCTACATAGAGGACGAGCCCCTGCTCTCCGACCTGTTCCCCCTGTCCCTGAACCGGGGCAAGCACAACATCCTGTTCTACCGGGCCGGCCATGTGCTGGAGGAGTACCTGCGCCTGAAGGAGCGCAAGGCGGCCCTGGTGGCGGAGGGGGCCTACTTCGGCGGCAACCGCAGCCAGGTGGCCTGGGAGTACGGGCGGCTGCTGTCCTATCCCGCCGAGTCCATCCGCCGCCTGATCGCGGAGAACACCGACCGGGAGCAGGTATAGCCCTCTGCCGCAGATTCCTGCGCTTTTGTAGGTTTGTCAAACATATTGGACAGTGAATTCGTTCGGAGAAAGCCAACTAAGCGGTCTCATGGGGAAGTTGTTGGAGCGGCGGTTGTGGACAGCGAGCTGTCTGGCGAAGTCATCCAGGGAGTAAAAACTGTGGCAGGAATAGAAGCGTTTCTGGTCCTCACGGTGGCTGCGCTCCACCTTGCCGTTGTGGCGAGGCGTATAAGGCCGGATGAGCTTGTGGCGGATACCCAGTTGGGCGGCGGCGGACTCAAACAGAGTAGGGAGATCCCGCTTGCTGTTGGAGAAACGATTGGTAAATTCAAAGCCATTATCCGTCTGGACACATTCCACGCGGATTCCCCGGCGGGCGTACCATTTGGACAGCTTTTTCAGAAAGTCAGCGGAGGAAAAGGTGGACTGCTCCGGGTAGGCGGCCAGGAAGCGCAGGCGGGTGAACTCATCAATGGCGGTGTACTGAAACAGGCGGAGTTCCGAGTCGGTGATGCAGCGGCGGGGGACCACCTTCACATCTACCTGAACCCGCTGGCCGGGATAGGTCATCTGCTGGTAGGGCTTTGGCTTGTAGGCCGTTTTCTTCTCTTTAGGTGAGAACAGCCCCAGCTTTCTCATCACCCGGAACAGGCTCTCTGGGCGGCGGGTGTAGCCTCGCTGCCGCAGCCGGTGCCACAACTCCACCATACCCAGATTCGGATTGCGGCGGCGCATATCCCGGATCAGTTTTAGTTCTGCTTCTGTGTGCTGGTTTGGATGGCTGTGGGGCCGCCGGGACTGGCAAACCAGGGATTCTGCTCTGCCGTCCCAGCGTTTCTTCCAAAAGTAGATATACGACCGGCTTTTGTTATACTTCCGGCTTGCCCGGCTGACGCCGTATTTCTCCGCGTACTTCATCAGGGATTGCCGATATGCCATGTCCTGTGTTATACTCTTGCTCATGAAGGATATGGCCCCCTCTCGTCAAGTTGTTGTCTGCAACTCCAACTTTAACCGATGAGGCCTTATCCTTCATCCTTTTTTATTCTTCTGTCCAATATGTATTGTACTCCTACACCCTCTGCCGCAGATTCCTGCGCTTTCCTCTTGACGCAATCTGGAATTGGTGGTATAGTATATCAAGTAGTCTAAATGCACGGCCTGAACTCACATGTTTGTAGTCATCGTCGCTTCTTCAGACGAACAACAGGCATGTGGGTTTTTTCTATGTCATTTAGATCAAAATCTTTTCAGGAGGTACCATTCATGTATCACGGTACTGTCAAGTGGTTCAACGAGACCAAGGGCTTCGGCTTCATCTCCAACGACGAGGGCGGCGACGACGTGTTCGTCCACTTCTCCGCCATCGTGTGCGACGGCTTCAAGACCCTGCAGGAGGGCCAGAAGGTCACCTATGATGTGGAGCCCGATCCCAAGAACGCCGACAAGCTGCGCGCGGTCAACGTGGTCGCCGCCTAACATAGGACGGTCAGATGTACCCACCGCCGCCGAACCTCTGGTTCGGCGGCTTTTTTGTCCACGCACCCGCCGGCCCCCTGCGGCGTATACTGCTGATGCGGCGGGTTTCCCCCGCCGACATCTGTATGGGGGAATATCTCATGTCTTATTGTCAGTGGCAGAACTGCTGCTGCCGCCGCTGCTGCTGCGGAAACGGCTCCACCGCCGGAAACGGCGGGATTTCCACCCTGCCCTCCTTCCCCGAGCTGCCCGTCTTTCCCGGCGGAGGCTCCGCCGTCAACACCCGCTGGCCGGTGTATGTCTCCTACCCCGCCTTCCTGTGGGATACCGCAGAGGACGGGGATGGGAGCGGCTCCTGCGGCTGCTGCCGGAACTGACCGCCCCTGCCGCCCCAGCCGGGGCGGCTACTTACGACAACACCCCCCACACAACAGACGTGCCGCCCGGTTTGCCGGGCGGCACGTTCTGTTTTCACATATGCTATTGGAGAATCCACTGCTGGCCGTCGGGCATCTCCCACAGGGTGCCCGGAATCACCTCCAGCACCTCCCCGGCGGGGTACCGCCGCACCACCACCTCCTCCCGGTAATCGGAGCCGTCCGGCTCCTCAAACCACCGGCTGAAATACAGCCGGCCGTCCTCCCCCCGGCCCAGGAAGGCGCCGCTGTCCTCCAGGGGGAACTCCGACCTGTCCGGCCAGAGGAGTTGGAACTTCCCGTCGTTCCCCTGCCGGGTCAGCAGGAGGGGGGAGCCGAACAGCAGCAGATTGTAGCAGTCCGGTACCTGGTCCAGGGGGATGGCGGCCAGGAGGTCCGTCTGCCCGGTCCCGTCATCGTACCGGTGGATTTCAATCCGCCCCCCGGGAAAGTCCGCCAGCAGGATGTACAGCCTTCCCCCATCGAAGCAGGGCCGGCCGAAGTACCGCCCCTCCCTCCCCGCGATGGGCTCCACCACCCGGCCCTCCGGGTAGCGGACAAACACCAGGCGGTTGCCGCGGACGGGGTGTCCCCCGCGAAACAGCTCCTCCGCCTCGTACAGATCCCCGGAGGCAAAGTCGCTGCCCCAGTACCACGCCGGGCTGCGGCTTCCGGGCACCGGCGCGATGCAGTGGATGCCGTGCAGGTCGAGCTTTTTGAACATGAATCGTCTCCCTGTCTTTAGAATATTAGCCTTTGAAGCCGTCAAATGGCGAACAGGAGGAAGCGGTTGACCTCGTACCAGTCATCCGCCTCGTAGGCCAGGGTCACGGCGTCCACCCGCTCCGCCCCGGGGTAGAAGCCCTTGGTGTAGGCGTCCCGGTGGCTCTTGTAGGTCAGCTCCACCCGGAAGTGCTCGGGCAGGGTGATGCGGGCGGCGGCCAGATCCTGCCGGAGCGCCCGCTCCGCCCCCTCCCGGATCAGCCGGTGGGCCAGCGCGGGGCTCAGCCCCTGGGAGCGGCCCCCCACGTCGTCCTTCACCGGCACGGTGACCAGGGACGGGTGGAGGGTCTTTCCCACCTCGCACAGGGCCCGGTCTCCGGCCAGAAACACGCTGGGCACCCCGTACCAGGCGGCCATCCAGCTGTAGATCAGGAATTCCGAGCCGGGCCGGCCGTTGACGGTGATGCGGTGCACCACCCCGCCGTTGATGGTGTGGCTGAGGGAGTTGCCCTCCTCCGCCGCGGCGTTGTGGTAGCCCACAAAGAGGGCCGCGTCAAAGCTCTCGTCCAGGCCCTCCACCATCATCTCCGGAGCGTGGCTCCAGCTGCGGATGAGCTGGACATACTCGGGCAGCTCCTCGGGCAGGATGTTGAGCCCCGGCCCGTGGGCGTCCTTCACCACCACCAGGTCGGCCCCGGCGGCCCGGGCCCCCTCGGCGGCGGCCACCACCTCCGCCGTCATCTCCCGGCGGCTGTGCTCGTACTCAAACTCCCCCGGGCGGCACCCCTCCCGGGTGGCGGTGATGGCGGTGCCCTCGATGTCCGCGCTGATGAATACCTTCATGGCTATGCGCCTCCTTTGCCCCCCTATCCTACCACGTTTCCCGCCGGGACACAACAGCCTGTCTCCCCGCACCGGCGGAGGCTCCGGTGAAACTCCGTCTCTATTTTCTTTACCAATCAACCGCCGGGCCCAATTTTATGCTACAATAATGTCCGCTGAATAAACCGCTTTGCGGCTTTGCTCCGTACACATTCCAGCAGCAGACGGACTGGAGCCCGCGCCGGCCGGAGGTGAGTGATTTGGAAAACATGCAACAGGAACTGACACGCCTGCAATCGGAGTTCCGGGACTGCCAGAAGCTGCTCAACGCCCTGGGGAACGAGACGCGGCAGTACCTTCTGTATGTTCTGCTGGACGGCCCCTGCGGGGGCCGCCGGGTGATTGAGCTGGCCCGCCGCACCCATCTGTCCAGGCCCTCCATCTCCCACCACATACAGATCCTAAAGGAGGCCGGGGTCGTGCGCTCCAGAAAAGAGGGAACCTGTATCTACTACTATCTGGATCCCCAGGATGGTGAGATCGAAAAGGTCATCCGCCTGTTCTCCCATATCCGGCGCGTCATGAGAGCCGCGCCGGACAGGAGTGAAACGGACGAGCTGCAGCAGCACGGGAGGCATCTGAAATGATGGAGCTATGGGAAGCAATGGAGCGGCGCCACTCTGTGCGCGCGTATGAGGATAAGGCGCTCCCGCCGGAGGTACGGGAGGAGTTGTCGGTCTTTATAGACCAGTGCAACCGGGAGAGCGGCCTGCACATGCAGCCGGTGTGGGACGAGCCCCGGGGCTTCGGCGGCATGATGGCCCGCTATGGGAAATTCTCCGGTGTGAAGAACTATATCGCCCTGGTGGGCCCCAAGGGCCCCAAGCTGGATGAGCTGTGCGGCTACTACGGCGAAAAGGTGGTGCTGCGGGCCCAGCAGATGGGCCTGAACACCTGCTGGGTGGCCATGACCTACAGCAAGATCAAGACGGCCTTTGCGGTGGGCCCCGGCGAGGCCCTCCGGCTGGTCATCGCCATCGGTTACGGCCAGACCCAGGGCGTGAGCCACAGGAGCAAGGCGCCGGAGGAGGTGGCCCAGGCCGACGGGCCCATGCCGGAGTGGTTCCGGCATGGCGTGCAGGCCGCGCTGCTGGCCCCCACAGCCATGAACCAGCAGAAGTTCCGCTTCACCCTCCGGGGGGACGCCGTGTCAGCCGGGGCCGGGCTGGGCTTTTACAGCAAAATTGACCTGGGCATTGCGAAATATCACTTTGAGCTGGGGGCCGGAGCGGAGCAATTCCACTGGGCGCCCTGAGCGGAGGGGCGGCGTTTCCACCTTTCGCGGGGTGTTCCCTGCCTCTTTTTGCCCACACGCCCCGGCGGCCCGGCGGAATTTTTGGCGCAATCCACTATTTTGCAAAGTTCCATCTTGACAAATCCAAATCTCCTGTTAAAATATCCCTCAGTTATTTTACTTAAAAATTTTTAAGTAAAATGTCTGAACTATTTTTGAAGGAGAATCTATCATGGATTTTGAGAAGGTTAAAGAGATCATCGTGGAGACCCTGAGCTGCGACGCCGACAAGGTGACCCCCGAGGCCCGTCTGGCCGAGGATCTAGAGGCCGATTCCCTGGCCGCCGTGGAGCTGTCCATGGCCCTGGAGGAGGAGTTCGGTGTCACCATCGCTGACGAGGAGCTGCCCAACATGAAGACCGTGGGCGATCTGGTCAAGTATCTGGAAGATCACGCTGAGTAATTTGAGGAACCGGGGCATCGGCTTTTGCCGATGCCTTTTTTCCGAAAGGAGCCGCTATGAGCAACCAAGAGATTTTCGAGCTGATGGCCCGGTTTGACGCCAGCGCCGCCACCAGCTTCAAGCTGACCACCAAGGACTTCTCCCTGGAGCTGGGCAAGGGCGGCGGGGCCGCCGCCCCGGTTTACGCCGCCCCCGCGGCCCAGGCCGCCGCGCCTGCCGCCGCCCCCGCCCCGGCGGCGGAGCCCGAGGGCCTGTTCATCACCGCCCCCCTGGTGGGCACCTTCTACGCCGCCTCCGCCCCCGACGCCGCTCCCTATGTGCAGGTGGGCGACCACGTAAAGAAGGGGCAGACCGTGTGCCTGATGGAGGCCATGAAGATGATGAACGAGGTGCAGGCCCCCTGCGACTGCGTCATCGAGGCCGTGCTCCAGCAGGACGGAGCCCTGGTGTCCTTCGGGGAGCCGCTGATCCGCTACCGGGAAGGGTGAGCCCATGTTCAAGCGTATTCTGATTGCCAACCGGGGCGAGATCGCCGTGCGGGTCTTCCGCGCCTGCCGGGAGATGGATATCGAGCCCGTGGTGGTCTACTCCCAGGCCGACGCCGACGCCCTCCACGTCCAGCTGGCGGAGCGGGCCTACTGCATCGGCCCCGCCCGCTCGGCGGACAGCTATCTGAACGTGGACGCCATTCTCACCGTGGCCCAGGCCACCGGCTGCGACGCCATCCACCCCGGCTACGGCTTTTTGAGCGAGAACGCCGAGTTCGCCGACGCCTGTGAGGCCGCCGGCATCACCTTCATCGGCCCCTCCGGCGACGTGATCCGCGCCATGGGCAACAAGGCCGCCGCCCGGAAGCTCATGCAGCAGGCGGGGGTGCCGGTGGTGCCCGGCTCCGACGGGGCGGTGGACACCGCCGAGCAGGCCAAGGCCCTGGCCGATTCCATCGGCTACCCGGTGCTCATCAAGGCCTCCGCCGGCGGCGGCGGCCGGGGCATGCGCCGGGTGTACGACCCGGAGCAGCTCATCCCCCTCTTCGAGGAGGCCCGCAGCGAGTCGGTGGCCTGCTTCGGCAGCGGGGAGATGTACCTGGAGAAGCTGATTGTCAACCCCCGCCACATCGAGTTCCAGATCATGGCCGACGGCCAGGGGAATGTGATCCAGCTGGGCGACCGGGACTGCTCCATCCAGCGGCGCAACCAGAAGCTGCTGGAGGAGTCCCCCTCCAAGGCCCTCACCCCCGCCCTGCGGGAGCAGATGGGCCAGGCCGCCGTGGCCGCCGCCAGGGCCGCCCACTACGTCAACGCCGGCACCATCGAGTTCGTGCTGGATCAGGAGGGCCACTTCTACTTTATTGAGATGAACACCCGCATCCAGGTGGAGCACCCGGTCACCGAGCTGGTCACCGGAATGGATCTGGTGCGGGAGCAGATCCGCATCGCCGCCGGGCTGCCCCTCTCCGTCACCCAGGAGGAGGTGGCCTTCCGGGGCCACGCCATCGAGTGCCGCATCAACGCCGAGGATCCGGCCAAGGGCTTTCAGCCCTCCCCGGGGAGGATCGACTTCCTCCACCTGCCCGGCGGGTACGGCGTGCGGGTGGACACCGGCCTCTACAACGGCTACGAGCTGCCCCCCTACTATGACTCCCTCATGGCCAAGCTGATTGTCTACGCCCCCACCCGGCTGGAGGCCATCCGCCGGATGCGCCGGGCGCTGGAGGAGCTGATCATCGAGGGGCCGGCCAACAACATCGACCTGCTCCACCAGATTCTCCACCACCCCGACTTCGTGCGGGGCAACTACTCCACCGGATTCCTGGAGGCCAACATGGACACCCTCCTGGCCTGGAGCGGCAGCGGGGAGGTGCGTGAGGCATGAGCAGCGTATTCGCCCAGCGGCGGCAGAAGCTGCTGTCCCTGAAGGCCCTGCGGGGCTCCTCCCCCGCACCGGCCCAGACCGAGGAGACCTGCCCGGCCTGCTCCAGGGCGGTGCCCCGGCGGGAGCTGGTGGCCAACCGCTATGTATGCCCCCTGTGCGGCCATCACTATCCCGTGGGCGCCTACTACCGGCTGAGCCTGATCCTGGACAAGGGCACCTTCCGGGAGCTGGACGCCGGCCTGGCCTCCAACGACCCCCTGGATTTCCCCGGCTATGAGGCCAAGCTGGATCAGGCCCGCCGCCGCACCGGCATGAACGAGGGCGTGGTCACCGCCACCGGCCGCATGGGCGGCCAGCGGGTGGCCGTGGGCGCCATCGACAGCCGCTTCTTCATGGGCAGCATGTCCGCCGCCCTGGGGGAGAAGGTCACCCGGCTGGTGGAGTTCGCCGACAAGTACAGGCTGCCCCTGATCCTCTTCTCCGCCAGCGGCGGGGCCCGGATGCAGGAGGGCATCCTCTCCCTGATGCAGATGGCCAAGACCTCCGCCGCCCTGGAGCGGTTCTCCCAGAGGGGCGGGCTGTATATCTCGGTCTTTACCCACCCCACCACCGGCGGCGTCACCGCCAGCTTCGCCAGCCTGGGGGACATCATCCTGTCCGAGCCGGGGGCCCTCATCGGCTTCGCCGGCCCCCGGGTGATCGAGCAGACCATCGGCGAGAAGCTGCCCGAGGGCTTCCAGACCGCCGAGTACCTGCTGGAGCACGGCTTCCTGGACGCCATCGTCCCCCGGCCCCAGCTGCGCACCACCCTCTTGCAGATTCTGAAGCTCCACGGAAAGGGGGGCGACGAGCATGGCAAATGAGCTGACGGCCGCCCAGCGGGTGGCCCTGGCCCGCCACCCGGAGCGCCCCGGCACGGCGGAGTTCATCGAGCACCTGTTCACCGACTTCTTCGAGCAGCGGGGCGACCGCCTGTGCGCCGAGGACGGCAGCATCCTGGGCGGCATCGCCCTGTTCCACGGCAAGCCGGTGACCGTCATCGGCCACCGGAAGGGCCGCTCCCTGGAGCAGAACCTGGCCTTCCACTTCGGCATGCCCTCCCCCGAGGGCTACCGCAAGGCCCAGCGGCTCATGCTCCAGGCCGAGAAGTTCCACCGCCCCATCATCACCTTCATCGACACCCCCGGAGCCTACCCCGGCCTGGAGGCCGAGGCCAGGGGCCAGGGGGACGCCATCGCCCACACCCTGGCCCTGTCCAGCAGCCTCACCGTGCCGGTGATCTCCGTGGTCACCGGAGAGGGGGGCAGCGGCGGCGCCCTGGCCTTGGGCGTGGGCAACCGGGTGCTCATGCTGGAGAACGCGGTGTACTCCGTCCTCTCCCCCGAGGGCTTCGCCGCCATCCTGTGGAAGGACTCCTCCCGCAGCGAGGAGGCCTGCGAGGTGATGAAGCTCACCGCCGCCGACCTGCTGGAGCTGGAGGTGGTCGACAAGGTGATCCCCGAGCCCGCGGGCGGGGCCCACACCGACCCAGAGACTCTGTACAAGACCCTGGACACCGTCCTGGCGCGGGAGCTCAACTCCCTGAGCAAGCTCAGCGGCGCGGCCCTGGCCGCCGGGCGGTATAAGAAATTCCGGGCCATGGGCGCCAAGGCCCTGAGAAAGGAGCGCACATGAGCGGAATCAAACTCCTGGGCACCGGCTCCGCCGTGCCGAGCAAGGTGGTCACCAACGACGATCTTGCCAAAATCGTGGACACCAACGACGAGTGGATCTCCACCCGCACCGGCATCCGCTCCCGCCGCTACTGCGCGGAGGGAGAGAGCCATACCTCCCTCTGCCTGGCCGCCGCCCGGCAGGCCCTGGAGCGCTCTGGCGTGAAGCCGGAGGAGGTTGGGGTGTGCATCGTGGCCACCCTCACCCCCGACTACCTGACCCCCGCCGCCGCCTGCCTGCTCCAGAGGGAGCTGGGCCTGTCGGAGGACACGGTGTGCTTTGATCTGAACGCCGCCTGCTCCGGCTTTGTCTATGCCCTCCACACCGCCGAGTGCCTCCTGGCCGCCGCGCCCCGGAAGTACGGTCTGGTGCTGGGGGCCGAGGTGCTCAGCCGGATCACCGACTTCTCCGACCGGGGCACCTGCGTGCTCTTCGGCGACGGCGTAGGCGCCGCCGTGGTGGAGTGGCGGGCCGGCTACCCATCCCTCCACGCCGTGCTGGGCTGCCGGGGCAACGACGAGGTGCTCTACGCCCCCGGCGTCCACTCCGACCGCCCCTCCTACATCCACATGGACGGCCAGCCCGTGTTCCGCTTCGCGGTGGAGGCCGTGCCCCGCTGTGCCAGGGAGGTGCTCTCCAAGGCCGGCCTGGGGCTGGAGGATGTGGATCGGTTCGTCTTCCACCAGGCCAACCAGCGCATCATCGACTTTGCCGTCAAAAAGCTGGGCATCGACCCGGCCAAGTGCACCGGCAACATCGAGCACACCGGCAACACCTCCGCCGCCAGCGTCCCCCTGCTGCTGGACGAGTTGATCACCGGCGGGGAGCTGCGCTCCGGCCAGCGGGCCCTGTGCGTGGGCTTCGGCGGCGGCCTGACCTGGGCGGGGGCGCTGCTGGAACTGGCGTAGCTTCCAACAAGCGGCAGAGCCGCTTGTTGGAGGGAGATGCAGCCCCCCGCGCGCAAGTTTTATCCGGCGAAGCCGGATAAAACTCACACTTGCGGGCTGAGAAGTGTTTTCGTCCACGCGCATGTCGCGGCCGAAAACGGATTTCATTTTATTTCCCCGCCTGCGGGCGGGGAAACTCTGCGAGGCTTTCTCGTGGAGTCATTTCATAAGGAGTATCTATGAAATTAAACGAGCTTCTGGGGATTGAGTTCCCCATTATCCAGGGCGGCATGGCCAACATCGCCACCGGCAAGTTCGCCGCCGCCGTGTCCAACGCCGGCGCCCTGGGCCTGGTGGCCGGCGGCGGCCTGGACGCCGAGGCCCTGCGGGCCGAGATCCGGGACGCCAAGGCCGCCACCGACAAGCCCTTCGGCGTCAACCTGATGCTGATGAACCCCCACATCGACGAGCTGGCCAAGGTGGTGGTGGAGGAGGGCGTGCAGGTGGTCACCACCGGCGCCGGCAACCCGGGCAAGTACGTCCCCGCCTGGAAAGAGGCGGGCATCAAGGTGTTCCCCGTGGTGGCCGCCCCCGTGCTGGCCAAGCGGCTGGAGCGCTACGGCATTGACGGCGTGATCGCCGAGGGCACCGAGAGCGGCGGCCATGTGGGCGAGATGACCACCATGGCCCTGGTGCCCCAGGTGGCGGACGCGGTGAGCGTCCCCGTCATCGCCGCCGGCGGCATCGCCGACGGCCGTCAGTTGTGCGCCGCCTTTGCCCTGGGGGCCTGCGGCGTGCAGGTGGGCACCGTCCTGCTGGCCAGTGAGGAGTGCCCCATTCACGACAACTACAAGGGGGCCGTCCTCAAGGCGGGGGCCAACGACACCGTGGTCACCGGCCGCTCCGGCGGCGCCCCCGTCCGGGTGCTGAAGAACAAGATGGCCCGGGAGTACCTGCGCATGGAGAAGCAGAATCTGCCCCTGGAGGAGATGGAGAAGCTGACTCTGGGCTCCCTCCGCCGGGCGGTGTTCGACGGCGACGTGGACACCGGCAGCTTCATGGCCGGCCAGGTGGCCGGCATGGTTCACGCCATCAGGCCCCTGCGGCAGATCTTTGAGGAGCTGATGGCCGGCTACGAGCAGGTGCGGAAGGAGCTGAGCGAATGAGCCTGGCATTTCTGTACGCCGGTCAGGGCACCCAGCACCCCGGCATGGGGGCCGACCTCTATGAGGCCTACCCCGCCTTCCGGGCCGTGGTGGACTCCGCCGACGTGGACTTTGATCTGAAAACCACCATGTTCTCCGACCCCAACGGGGTGCTGAACCAGACCGAGTACACCCAGCCCTGCATGGTGGCCTTCGCCGCCGGCATGACCGCCATCCTGGCCGAAAAGGGCATCACCCCGGCCTACGCCGCGGGCCTGTCCCTGGGCGAGTACTCCGCCCTCCAGTGCGCCGGGGTGTTCACCGCCGGGCAGGCTGTCTCCCTGGCCGCCTTCCGGGGCCGGGCCATGGCCTCTGCCGCCGCCGGCCGCCCCTGCGGCATGACCGCCGTGCTGGGCCTGGATCGGGAGAAGCTGCAGCAGGCGTGCCGGCAGGCCGCCGACGCGGGCGTGGTGGAGATCGCCAACTACAACTGCCCCGGCCAGCTGGTCATCGGCGGCGAGCAGGCCGCTGTGGACAAGGCCGCCGGGATCGCCAAGGAGCTGGGCGCCAGGCGGTGCATGCCCCTGAAGGTCAGCGGGCCCTTCCACACCTCCCTCCTCTCCCCCGCCGGCGACGCCCTGCGGGAGAAGTTTAAGGAGATTACCTTCGGGGAGATGCGCATCCCCGTGCTGTTCAACTGCCTGGGCCGTGAGATGGGCCCCGGCGACACCATCCCCGCCCTGCTGGAGAAGCAGGTGCAGTCCTCCGTCTACATGGAGGACACCATCCGCCGCCTGGCCGAGCTGGGCGTGGACACCATCGTGGAGATCGGCCCGGGCAAGGCCCTCAGCGGCTTTGTGAAAAAGACCGCCCCCGCCATCAAGACCTATGCCGTGGAGACCTGCGCCGACGTGGACGCCCTCTCCGCCGCGCTGAAAGGATAACGCTATGAGCTTTACTGGAAAGACCGCCGTGGTCACCGGCGGAAGCCGGGGCATCGGCAGGGCCATCTGCCTGGAGCTGGCCCGCCGGGGCGCCAACGTGGTGTTCTCCTACGCGGGCAACACCGCCGCCGCGGAGGAGACTTTGAAGGAGCTGGAGGCCCTGGGCGTGCAGGCCCGGGCCGTCCAGGGCAGCGTGGCCGACCCCGCCGCCGTCAAGGCCCTGATCGACACCGTCGTCAAGGAGCTGGGGGGCCTGCACATCCTGGTCAACAACGCGGGCATCACCCGTGACAACCTGGCCATGATGCTCAAGGAGGAGGACTTCGACGCGGTCATTGAGACCAACCTGAAGGGCACCTTCCTGTGCATGAAGGCCGCCGCCCGGCCCATGATGAAGGCCAAGTACGGCCGCATCATCAACCTCAGCTCCGTGGTGGCCCTGCGGGGCAACCCGGGCCAGATCAACTACTGCGCCAGCAAGGCGGGCGTCATCGGCATGACCAAGTCCCTGGCCAAGGAGCTGGGCGGGCGGGGCATCACCGTCAACGCGGTGGCCCCCGGCTATATCGCCACCGATATGACCGCCGCCCTGCCGGAGGCCGCCCGGGAGGCCATGCTGTCCGCCATCCCGGCGGGCCGCCCCGGCACCCCGGAGGACGTGGCCGCCGCCGTGGCCTTCCTGGCCTCCGACGAGGCCGCCTATATCACCGGCCAGGTGCTTTCTGTGGACGGAGGAATGGGGATGTAGGGAGAAGTGCGGAGCGCCCGGGAGCAGGGCAACAGCGAGCCGCGCAGACGAAAAAGCAGTCGCGCCACAGGCGCGAGGTGTTTTTCGCGGAGCGGTGAGCAGTTGCCCGTCGCGGAGGGCGCGAAGCATGACACCTGGAAGCGGCGAGCCGTCGGGAGCAGCCCGGATGGACCGGAGCGAGGGCGAGCGCAGGGCCGCAGGGCGGCCCGCAGACCAGCCCGAGACGGAGGGAAGCCGGGCGTCGCGAGCAGGCAAGCCGTGACAGCGAGAAGCGGCGAGCCGTCGGGAGCAGCCCGGATGGATCGGAGCGAGGGCGAGCGCAGGGCCGCAGGGCGGCCCGCAGACCAGCCCGAGACGGAGGGAAGCCGGGCGTCGCGAGCAGGCAAGCCGTGACAGCGAGAAGCGGCGAGCCGTCGGGAGCAGCCCGGATGGATCGGAGCGAGGGCGAGCGCAGGGCCGCAGGGCGGCCCGCAGACCAGCCCGAGACGGAGGGAAGCCGGGCGTCGCGAGCAGGCAAGCCGTGACAGCGAGAAGCGGCGAGCCGTCGGGCGTGTGTCCCCGCGGCATTGAACCGCACCCGGCGGCCATATATGGCCGCCCTACAAACGGATACAATCTTGGTTTCTTGTAGGGCCGCCATACATGGCGGCCGCCGCTCGACAAGGAGGAGCAACAAGTAATATGGAAAAACGCAGAGTGCTGATAACCGGCCTGGGGGCCATCACCCCCCTGGGCCACAACGCTGACGATACCTGGCAGGCCGTCAAAGACGGGGTATGCGGCATCGGCCCCATCACCCACTACGACTGCTCCGCCCAGAAGGTGCATCTGGCCGCCGAGGTGAAGGACTGGGATCCCACCACCGTGCTGGACAAGAAGGACGTGCGCCACATGAGCCGCTACATCCAGCTGGCCATGACCGCCGCCAAGGAGTGCCTGGCCGACAGCGGCCTGAACCGTGAGCAGGAGGATCTCACCCGCTGCGGCGTCATCGTGTCCAGCGGCGTGGGCGGCATCGAGATGGCCGAGAGCGAGACCCTGCGCTGCTCGGAGAAGGGCTACGACCGGGCCTCTCCCTTCTATATCCCCACCACCATCGCCAACATGGGCGCGGGCTATATCGCCATCCTCTCCGGCTTCCAGGGCATGTGCACCTGCCCGGTGACCGCCTGCGCCGGCGGCTCCAACGCGGTGGGCGACGCCTTCCGCCACATCCGGGACGGCTACGCCGAGGTCATGCTCTGCGGCGGCGCCGAGGCGGCGGTGACCCCCCTGTCCATGGGCGGCTTCACCACCATGCGGGCCCTCCACGTGGGGGACGATCCCAACCGGGCGTCCATCCCCTTCGACGCCGAGCGCAACGGCTTCGTCATGGGCGAGGGCGCCGGCATCCTGATGCTGGAGGAGTACGAGCACGCCATGGCCCGGGGAGCCAAGGTGTACGCCGAGGTGGTGGGCTACGGCGCCACCTGCGACGCCTACCACATCACCGCCCCCGCCCCCAACGGGGAGGGCGGCGCCCGGGCCATGGCCCAGGCCCTGTCCGATGCGGGGGTGTCTCCGGAGCAGGTGGGCTACATCAACGCCCACGGCACCTCCACCCCCCTCAACGACTCCGGCGAGACCGCGGCCATCAAGACCGTGTTCGGCGAGCATGCCCACCGCCTGGCCGTCAGCTCCACCAAGTCCATGACCGGCCACATGCTGGGGGCCGCCGGCGCGGTGGAGGCCATTTTCACCGCCCTGGGCCTGCGGGACGGCTTCCTGCCCGCCACCATCAACTACCAGGTGCCCGACCCGGCCTGCGACCTGGATTACATCCCCAACCAGGGCCGGGAGCAGCAGGTGGAATACGCCCTGTCCAACTCCCTGGGCTTCGGCGGCCACAACGCCTGCGTGCTGTTTAAGAAGTGGGAGGGCTGAGAGATGCTGCAGCTGAATTCCAATCAGATCGCGGAGATCATCCCCCACCGCTACCCCTTCGCCCTGGTGGATCGCATCGTGGACGGCGAGGTGGGCAAGTGGGCCAAGGGGATCAAGTGCGTCACCGTCAACGAGCCCTTTTTCCAGGGCCACTTCCCTCAGTACCACGTGATGCCCGGCGTGCTCATCCTGGAGGCCCTGGCCCAGGTGGGCGCCGTGGCCATGCTGTCCATGCCGGAGAACAAGGGGAAGATCGGCCTGTTCGGCGGCATCAAGAACGCCCGCTTCCGCAAGCAGGTCACCCCCGGCGACGTGCTGGAGCTGGAGTGCACCATCATCAAGCAGAAGGGCCCGGTGGCGGTGGCCGAGGCCAAGGCCACCGTGGACGGCAAGGCCGCCGTCACGGCGGAGCTCACCTTCGCCCTGGCCCCCAACGCCTGAACCCTTGCCCCTCCGCAATGAGGAAGAGAGAACCCCTATCACTTTGGACGCGGAGGCCCAGTATGCTGGAAGAGAAATTTGAAATCGTGTATACCAAATTCAAGCTGCACTTCTACCAGGAGATCTTCGCCCGCTTTCAGAACCGGGAGGCCAGCCTGACCACTGTGGAGACCTTCGCCATGGAGACCATCCAGGCCCTGGGCTCCCCCACCGTCAACGAGTTCGCCTCCTTCATGAAGATCTCCCCGCCCAATGCGGCCTACAAGATCAACAGTCTCATCCGAAAGGGCTATATCCAGAAGATCCAGTCGGAGCACGACAAGCGGGAGTACCACCTCCAGGTTACCCAGAAGTACAAGGACTACTACAACATCAGCAACGACTATGTCCATATGGTAACCGAGCGCATCCGGGAGCGCTTCTCCCCCGAGGAGTGCGCCAAGCTGGAGGAGATGCTGGCCATCGTGGATCAGGAGCTGATGCCCGAGGTGGATCTGGGCCAGGCGGAGACAACCTGAACGTCAAAAAAGAGATGCGGATTTTCATCCGCATCTCTTTTTTGCTGTCCCGAGACGCCGTCATGGGAGCTGCGGGCGGGCCACGCCGCTCCGCCGGGCGATCACGCCCTCGATGTGCTCCGCCGCCCGCAGGGCCCCTCCGGCGGCCCGGAAGCCGGCGGCCAGGGGCTCTATGGCCCGGCAGTAGTCCGCCCGGCGGGACAGCACCTCCTCCACCGCGGCCCGGATGGCCGCCGGGCCTGAGCGCTTCAGCAGGAGCCCCGCCCCCAGCTCCGCGGCCCGGCGGGCCACCATGCGCTCCTCCGACTGCTGGGGGGAGAGCACCATGGGCACCCCCTGCCAGATGCTCTCGCTGACGCTGTTCATGCCGCAGTGGGTCACAAACAGGTGGGTGGCCTGGAGCACCCGGAGCTGATCCACCCGGGCCTCCGCCCGCACGTTGGGGGGCAGGGCCCCCAGCGAGGCCGCGCGCTCCCCGCTCCCCACCGACATCAGCACGTCCCAGGGGCCGCCCCCCAGGGCCTCCGCGCAGTTCCGGTAAAAGCGGGCGTTCCGGTTCATCACTGTGCCCAGGGACACATAGATGAGGGGCCGGTTCCCCCGCTCCGCCGGGGCGGGGAGCTCCGGCAGGACGGGCCCCACAAAGGCCACCCGCTCCCCAAATCGCTCCCCGCCGGGCTGGAAGGCCCGGGAGGTATAGACAATGGTGTCGGTGGAGCTGTCGTTCTGGATCAGATCCGTCAGCTTTTCCGCCCGGTAGCCGTGGGCCCGCAGCAGGGCCATCTTTTTCCCGATCCTGGGCACACCCGCCAGGGTGCGGAGCAGCTCCCCGGGGCGGGGGCGCATCCCCCTGGCGGTCACCTGGTCAAAGGCAAAGGTGGTGGTGGAGCACACCAGAGGGATCCCCAGCCGTTCGGCGTACAGCTTGCCCCAGATGCACAGGGAGTCGGCCACGATGCAGTGGGGCCGGAACGCCGCCAGCTCCCCCAGCACCTGCTCCTCCATGGCCGCCGTCACATCCACCACCATGCCGATCAGGCTGGCGAAGTCCCGGCCGATGCGCCGCTCCACGTCCCGGGGCGCCGGGGGCAGATAGGAATCACAGGGCACAAACTCCGCTCCCGCGCCCTCCAGCCTTCCCCGGAATTCCTCAAAGGAGTAGTAGCGCACCCGGTGGCCCCGTGCCGCCAGGGTGCGCACCACCTCCACCGTGGGGTTGGTGTGGCCGTGGGCTGGGATGGAGAAAAAGGCGATCCGGCTCATGGTATCTCCTCCATAGTATTATTAGTATTACTTTTCTTACTTATATCACTTCCAGTCTCTCTTGTCAAGCCAAAAAAGCCGCGCTCTTCGGCGCGGCTTCTGGTTTCTTTCCTCTACCCCTCTCCCCCGGCAAACACCTCGGCAAAGATGGGGTCGGCCTTCTCAAAGGTCTGGAGGGCAATGCCCCGGTTCACATCCGCCAGCAGCAGCAGGGTGTCGCCGGGCTGAATGCCGAACAGCTCCCGCGCTTCCTTGGGAATGACAATCTGCCCCTTGGGGCCCACCTTGACGGAGGCCAGGTACTTCCCCTCCGGCACGGCCATTTTTTCCATCCGAATCCCTCCTGTATGGATTACATTTCTCTCTAATGGGAATCGTAGCCCATTTCCAACCATTTGTCAACAGCGGGACTCACAGCATCTTCAGGATCTCCCGCTTCAGGCGGTTGATGATGCGCTTCTCCAGCCGGGAGATGTAGGACTGGGAGATGCCCAGCTGGTCGGCCACCTCCTTCTGGGTGCGCTCAGGCCGGCCGTCCAGGCCGAAGCGCATGGTGATGATCCGCCGCTCCCGCTCCTCCAGCTTCTCCAGGGCGTCGGAGAGGAGCTGGCGATCCACGTCGGCCTCGATGGGCTTCATGACCACGTCCCCCTCGGTGCCCAGGATGTCGGACAGGAGCAGCTCGTTGCCGTCCCAGTCGGTGTTCAGCGGCTCATCGAAGGACACCTCACTTTTCAGGTTGGCGGTCTTGCGCAGGTGCATGAGGATCTCGTTCTCAATGCACCGGGAGGCGTAGGTGGCCAGCTTGATGTTTTTGGCGGGCTGATAGGTGTTGATGGCCTTGATGAGCCCGATGGTGCCGATGGAGATAAGATCCTCGATGCCCACGCCGGTGTTCTCAAACCGGCGGGCGATGTACACCACCAGGCGGAGGTTGCGCTCGATGAGCTGGCTCTTCACCCCCTCGTCGCCCCCGTCCAGCCGGGCGATCAGCTCCGCCTCCTCATCCTTGGAGAGAGGGGGCGGCAGGGTGTCGCTCCCCCCGATGTACATGATCTTGCCCGGCAGCCTGAGCCCCAGCCGGGCCAGGATCCGCTGCAGCGCCGCATACCACCGCAGTTTCCAGCTCTTCATATCCGCACCCCCGCACTCCGTGTTGATTTATGTACCAATCAGCGCGCTGTAGCCGCCCCCGTCGGTGAGGGGGGTGGGCGACAGGGCCAGCAGCAGCCGGCCGTAGTCCTCCGTGCCCACCTTCGCCCCGTCCAGCCGCAGGGCCAGCAGCATGCCGCACTCCACCCCCACCGCCCGGTAGGGCAGCAGGCGGCACCGCCCCTGCCACCCCTGGCGGCCCAGCCGCTCCAGGGCGTCCACCGGGCGGCGCAGCTCCTCCCCCGACGGGGCCTGCCCGGCGGGGAAAAGCCTGGCCACCTTCTCCCCCTCCGCCACCATCACCGGCCGGCCGGTGGCCGGGTCGGTGAGAGTGTTGCCCGTGTCCACCAGGGCGGTGAGGGCCACCCGCCGCCCCTCCAGGGTGAGCAGGACGGGCGCCAGCTCCCGCCGGGCGGCGGTGTGCCTTGCCGTCCGCTGGAGCACCAGGGTGATGAGCACATAGCACCCCGCCGCCGACAGGAGGATGAGCCGCAGATCCATGGCGGAGTACAGAATCCCGCTGCGCAGGGTGAGCCCCTGGCCGCCCAGCAGCTGGAGGGCAAAAATCCCGCCCCCGAAGGCGGCGGACACGGCGAAGAACACCAGCCCCACCCGCAGCAGGTGCCGGCTGCGGCCGTAGCCCGCCAGCAGAGCCAGCACCGCCGCCGCCAGCTTGCACAGGGGGTGAAGGAGGAAGCCCATCCCCGGCAGGAAGGCGGCGGCGGCGTAGCCCGCGCCCACGGCGGCGCCCAGGGCCAGCCAGCCCCGGCGGAGCACCTCGCCGCACAGCCGTCCGGCGGCCAGCAGCAGCAGGTAGTCCACCACGAAGTTCAGCAGGAACAGCTCATCCAGATAGATCACCGTCATCCCGCTTCCCCCTCCCGGCCGGCCCGCCACGTCCCATTATAGAGGCCCCCGTCCACAAAAAAGGTCAGATCCGGGACAGGGCAAAAAAGAAGCTGACAGGCAAAATGCCTGTCAGCTTCTTGTATAAACCCGTCAGACGGTGAGCAGGGGCGCCCTGGCCTTCAGCAGCTCGGTGAGGGGCGGGCCCCAGGAGATGACCTCCAGCCCCATGTCCCGCAGCTGTTCCTCCACGCCCAGCTCCCGGGCGCAGGTGATGCAGGCGGAGAACTTCACCCCCTGATCCATGGCCAGCTGGATGCGCTCTTTCACCCCGGTGTCCCGGGCGGCCAGGCGGGCGGTCTCCCCCCAGAGGATCACCGTCACCCGCTCCCACCAGCCCCGCACCAGGCTGTTCACCGCATACATCATGACCATCTTGTCGAACACCACCGGGTCGGCGTTTGTCCACAGGATGTGCAGATGGTTGTCTTCCATGTTCCTCTTCCTTTCCTCTTACAGGCCCCGCCACTGCTCGGCCCGCACGCCCCGCTCCCCCGCCAGGGCCTGGTCGATCAGGGTCAGCAGCCGCCCCCTGTCCTCGGGCAGGCCGCCCTTCAACGGCAGGTAGTTGGAGGCGTGGTCGCTGGTGAAGTGGAGGGGATTGACCTCCAGATGCTCCAGCAGCAGCCGGGTCTCCTCCAGGGCCTCCCGGGCGGTGAGGAGCTGAAACGCCCCCCGCTCCACCGCCCGGCCCAGCACGGTGCCCCGCTCGGGGATATAGGTCAGGGCGGACAGGTGGCGGGGCCCCATGGCGTTGATCATGGCCGCCGTGTCTAGGGCGTGGGCCCGGGAGGCCGTCCCCGGCCCGGCCAGGCCGATGAGCACCATCACCCACACATCGAAGCCGGCGGACACCAGGCGGCGGCCCGCCTCCAGCATGCCCGCGGCGTCCACGCCCTTGCGCACCGCCTTCAGCACCGTGTCGCTGCCGCTCTCCACCCCCAGGTAGAGCCGGGCCAGCCCCGCCTCCCGCAGGGCCTTCAGCTCCCCGGCCGTCCTGGCCAGGGTGCTCACCGGCCCGGCGTAGGCGTTGACCCGCTCCAGGGAGGGGAAGGTCTCATAGAGCTTTTTCAGCACCGCCAGAAGATCGGCGGTATCCATGGCCACCGCGTCCCCGTCGCAGAGGAATACCCGGTTCACGTCCCCGTAGGCCGCCTTCGCCATGGCAATGTCCTCGAAGATCTCCTCCAGGGGGCGCACCCGGTAGCGCTTGTCCTTATACATGCCACAGAAGGTACAGGCGTTGTGGGAGCAACCCACCGTGACTTGCAGCAGGTAGCTTTTCCACTCCCCCGGCGGGCGGTAGATGTTCCCCTCGTATCTCACGGCACCAGCTCCTCCAGGGCGCTCAGCAGGGCGTCCATCTCCCCGTCGGTGCCCACGGTGATGCGCAGGTGGTTGGAGATGCGGGGCCTGTCCCACCAGCGCACCAGGATTCCCCGCGCCCGCAGGCCGTCCAGCAGGGTCTTGGCCGCCACCGCTGGGTGGGAGACAAAGAGGAAGTTGGCCGCCGAGTCCGCCACCTGGAAGCCCATGGCCCGCAGGGCCGCCGTTGTCCGCGCCCGGGTGGCTATGATCTTCTCCGCCGTCTGGCGCAGATAGTCCGGCTCCGACAGGGCCCCCGCCGCCCCGGCCAGGGCCAGCCGATCCAGGGTGTAGGAGTTGAAGGAGTTCTTCACGCTGTGGAGGGCGGCGATCAGGTTCCCGTCCGCCAGGGCATAGCCCACCCGCAGGCCCGCCAGGGCGCGGGACTTGGACATGGTCTGCACCACCACCAGGTTGGGGTACTCCCCCACCAGCTCCGCGGCGGAGGCGGCCCCGAAGTCCACATAGGCCTCGTCCACCAGCACCACCGCCCGGGGATTCCCCTCCAGCAGGGCGCGGACGGCGTCCAGGCCCACCGCCTGTCCGGTGGGGGCGTTGGGGTTGGCGATCACCACGCCGCCGTTCCCGCCCAGGAGGGGCTCCAGCGGCAGGGAGAAGTCGTCGTTCAGGGGCACCTCCCGGTAGTCCAAGCCGTACAGCTGGGCGAACACCGGGTAGAAGCTGTAGGTCACGTCGGGAAAGAGGATCTCCCGCCCCGGGTCAAAAAAGGCCTGGAAGCACAGGGCCAGCACCTCGTCGGAGCCGTTGCCCACGAACACGTTTTCCGGCCGCAGGCCGTAGGTCTCCGCCAGGGCCTGCCGCAGAACGCCGCACTCCGGGTCGGGGTAGAGCCGCAGGGTGCCGTCCGCCGCCGCCCGGATGGCCGCCAGGGCCGCCGGCGCGGGGGGATAGGGGTTCTCGTTGGTGTTGAGCTTGATAAAGGTCTGGCCCTGGGGCTGCTCCCCCGGCACATAGGGGGTCAGGCTCCTGGCCCGCGCGCTCCAAAATTCCTTCATTCCGTCCCCTCCTCCCGCAGAATCTTCCGGATGCTCTTTTCCGCCTTGCTCCGGGGCAGCATGACCTCGTGGCCGCAGCCCTCGCAGCGCAGGCGGAAGTCCATGCCCACCCGCAGCACCAGCCACCGCCGGCTGCCGCAGGGGTGCTCCTTTTTCAGTTCCAGTACATCGCCCACGTGAATGTCCACGCGCCGCGCCCCCTTCTCTCCGCGCGGCCGGGCCGCGCGCTTTATTTGTGTAAAGCATCAGATGTCTATATTATAAATTCCCGCTCCGCCCCTGTCAATTCAACCGGAGGGGGCGCATATAGTGGTTGGGTAAGAAAAAAGCGCCTGGAGCCGAGAAAGGATTTGGTCATATTGACGAGCCGCTATCCGCCCGAGGGGCGTCTGCTGCATACACCGGAAAACGAGGCCGCCTGCGCCTCCGCCGGCACACTCCGCCGGGCCATGGAGGAGAAAACCGTCCTGGAGGGGGTGGCCCAGCTGTGCGACGAGGGCCACAATCTGCTGGTGACCGTGGGGCCCTTCACCGGGGTGATCCCCCGGGAGGAGGCCGCCCTGGGCATCGCCGAGGGCACCACCCGGGAGATCGCCATCCTCTCCCGGGTGGGCAGGCCGGTGTGCTTCACGGTGGAAGCCCTGGAAGAGGAAAACGGCGCCCTCCGCCCCCGGCTCTCCCGCCGCCGGGCCCAGCGGGCCGCCCTGGACGCCATGCTGGCCGGGCTGCGCCCCGGCATGATCATCCCCGCCGTGGTCACCCACCTGGAGCCCTTCGGCGCCTTTGTGGACATCGGCTGCGGCGTGCCCTCCCTGATCGGCATTGAGAACATCTCGGTCTCCCGCATCCCCCACCCGGGCCAGCGGTTCCGGGTGGGGCAGGCCGTCTATGCCGCGGTGCTGGATCTGGATCCCCGGGCGGAGCGCATCTACCTGACCCACCGGGAGCTGCTGGGCACCTGGGCGGAGAACGCCGCCCGGTTCCAGCCGGGCATGACGGTGCCGGGCATCGTCCGGGGCGTCAAGGACTACGGGGCCTTTGTGGAGCTCACCCCCAACCTGTCCGGCCTGGCGGAGCGGAAGGCGGGCCTGGCGGAGGGGCAGCGGGTTTCCGTGTACATCAAGGCCATCCTGCCCGAGCGGATGAAGATCAAGCTGCTGGCCATCGACACCCTGCCGCCCCTGGACGGCCCCGCCCTGCTGGAGTATTTTATCACCCAGGGCCGGCTGGAGAAGTGGAAGTACGCCCCGCCGGGCTGCGTCAAGGTGGGGGCGGAGACCATTTTCGCCTGAGAAGGGCCCGGGAGTGCGCTTTTCCGGACTTGCGGTTTTATTTCGGAGTCGGTATAATAGAGGCAGCACAGCGCATACCCCAGACTGAAACAACAGATTTTTGGAGGTGCTGTCCCATGTATCAGATTTCCAATTTCACCGACAACGACGATGTCAGGATCCTTTCGGAGCTGGGCGCGTTCCAGGTGCTCGAGTACCAGCGGGATCTCAGCGTGACCCCCGGCTCAGCGGCCACCGCTTTCTACAGCGCGCAGATGAACGTGCGCAAGCGCCAGCTGGTCTGTGATCTCAGCAAGGCCGAGGTGACCATCCAGGCGGGCGCCATGCAGTGGATGCTGGGCAACGTCAACGCCACCACCGGCATCAAGGGGGTGGGGGATTTCCTGGGAAAGGCCGTCCGCGGCAAGGCCACCGGCGAGTCCGCCATCAAGCCGGAGTACACCGGCGACGGCCTGCTGGTGCTGGAGCCCACCTACCGCCACCTGATCCTGATGGACGCCGCCCAGTGGGGCGGCTCGGTGGTGCTGGACGACGGCCTGTTCCTGGCCTGCGAGTCCACCCTGCAGCACAAGGCCGTGATGCGCTCCAATTTCTCCTCCGCCGTGGCCGGCGGGGAGGGGCTGTTCAACCTGAGCCTCAACGGCAGCGGCATTTTCTGCATCGAGTCCGACTGCCCGAAGGAGGAGCTCATCGAGATCACCCTCCAGAACGACGTGCTGAAAATCGACGGCAACTACGCCATCGCCTGGAGCAACAGCCTGAACTTCACCGTGGAGCGCTCCGGCAAGAGCCTGATCGGCTCCGCCGCCTCCGGCGAGGGCCTGGTCAACGTGTACCGGGGCACCGGCAAGGTGCTGATGATGCCCACCGCCAAAATGCCCAACATCTGAATGAACCGATTGCGCGGACAGCCCCGGCCGATATGGCCGGGGCTGTCCATATATCCCGATATCCCGTGCCGCTGCCTAAAAATGTCCCGCCGCCCTTGACAGCGGCGCCGCCGTCTGTTACAATATAACAGCGTTATATAACACCGCTATACCGAGGTGATCCCATGACGGAGCAGCAGCCCACCACCCTGGAGCGCATCCACCTGGCCGCCCGGGCGGAATTTCGGGAGAAGGGCTTCCCCTCTGCCTCCCTGCGGAGCATCGTCAAATCCCTGGGCATGACCACCGGCGCCTTCTACGGCTACTACCCCAGCAAGGAGGCGCTGTATGAGGCCCTGGTGGGCCCCCACTACGACTATCTGATCCGCCGCTTCCGGCAGGCCCAGAGTGAGTTCGCCCACCTCCCCCACCACCGGCAGCCGGACGAGCTGGGCAGCTTTTCCGGCGGCTGCATGTTCGACATGCTCCACTACGCCTACGCCCATCTGGAGGAGTGCCAGCTGCTGCTGACCGCCTCGGAGGGCACCCGCTTTGCCGGGCTGGTGGACGAGATGGTGGAAATCGAGGTTACAGCCACCCACGACTACATGGCCGTCCTGGGGGAGCTGGGCCGCCCCGCCCCCCGCCTGGATCGCCGGCTGGAGCACATCCTGATCACGGGCATGTTCCGCACCTTCTTTGAGCTGATCCTCCACGCCATGCCCCTGGAGGAGGCGGAAAACTACCTGCGGCAGATGCGGGACTTCTACACTGCCGGCTGGCTGGAGGTCATGGGCCAGTCGTAGGGCGGCACGAACCACGAAAAAGCGAGGGACACAACCTGTCCCTTTCTTTTTGAACGATAGTTAGTTTATACTAACTATCGAGCACACGGAAAAGGAGGAATTGCATTGAAGAAACCATCCAATCTGTCGCGGCTCCTGGACTACGCCGGCGGGCACAGATACCTGACCTACGCGTCCTGGGTGCTGTCGGCGGCCAGCGCCCTGCTGGCCCTGATCCCCTACTGGTACATCTGGCGCCTCATGGGGGAGGTGCTGGCCGCCGCCCCGGACTTCTCCCGGGCCCGGGGCCTGGCCCATAACGGCTGGATGGCGGTGCTGTTCGCGGTGCTCGCCGTGCTGGTGTACATCGCGGCGCTCATGTGCTCCCACATGGGGGCCTTCCGCATCGCCAGCAGCCTTCGCATCGAGGCCATGCGCCACATCGTGACCCTGCCCCTGGGGGCGGCGGAGCAGTTCGGCAGCGGCCGCCTGCGCAAGATCGTCAACGAGTCCAGCGCCGCCACCGAGACCTACCTGGCCCACCAGCTCCCCGACCGGGCGGGGGCCATCGCCACCCCCATCGGCCTGCTGGTGCTGCTACTGGTGTTCGACTGGCGGCTGGGCCTGCTGAGCCTGGCCCCCGTGGCCCTGGGCTTCCTCATTATGATGGCTATGACCGGGCCCCGGATGCAGCAGAAGATGAAGGAGTACCAGGACGCCCTGGACGACATGTCCAATGAGGCGGTGGAGTACGTCCGGGGCATCCCGGTGGTCAAGACCTTCGGCCAGACCATCTTCTCCTTCAAGAAGTTCAAGGACTCCATCGACCGCTACAAGGTGTGGGTGATCGCCTACACCAAGCAGCTGCGCCTGCCCATGATGTGCTACACCGCCGCCATCAACGGGGTGTTCGCCTTCCTGACCGCCGGGGCGCTGGTGCTCACCCGGAACGGGGTCACCAGCCAGTTCCTGCTCAACCTGATTTTCTACATCATCATCACGCCGGTGATCTCCGTCACCCTCACCCGCATCATGTTCCAGAGCGAGAACGCCATGATCGTGGACGACGCCCTCCAGCGCATCGACAGTGTGCTCAGCCTGGCTCCCCTGCCCGAGCCCGCCCGCCCCCGGGAGCCCCGGGACGGCTCCGTGGAGCTGAGCGACGTGTGCTTCCGCTACGGCGGCGGGCCGGAGGTGCTCAGGCACGTCACCCTCTCCATCCCCGCCGGTACCACGGCGGCCTTTGTGGGCCCCTCCGGCGGCGGCAAGACCACCCTGGCCCAGCTGATCGCCCGCTTCTTCGACCCCCAGAGCGGCGTGATCCGCATCGGCGGCGTGGACGCGCGGGACATCGCCAAGGAGACGCTGATGAACACGGTGTCCTTCGTGTTCCAGGACAGCAGGCTCATCAAGGCCTCCATCCTGGACAACGTGCGGCTGGGGCGGCCGGAGGCCACCCGGGAGGAGGTGCTGGCCGCCCTCCGCAGCGCCCAGTGCGGCGACATCCTGGAAAAGCTGCCCCAGGGGGTGGACACGGTGATCGGCGCCAGGGGGGTGTACCTCTCCGGCGGGGAGCAGCAGCGCATCGCCATCGCCCGGGTGATGCTGAAAAACACCCCGGTGATCATCCTGGACGAGGCCACCGCCTTTGCCGATCCCGACAACGAGGCCAGGGTACAGGCCGCCTTCGCCCGCCTGGCCGAGGGCAAAACCGTGCTGATGATCGCCCACCGCCTGTCCACCGTCGCCCATGTGGATCAGATCTTTGTGGTGGAGGAGGGCCGCATCGCCGAGCACGGCTCCTATGACCAGCTGCTGGCCCGGGACGGCCTCTTCCGCCGCCTGTGGGACAACTACCAGACCTCCACCCAGTGGAAGGTCGCCAAGGAGGGATGAAACCGTGATTCAGAAGCTGCAGCGGAAATACGCCCTGTCCGAGCAGGGCGCCAGGGATCTTATCAAGGGCTGCATCGCCTGCGTGCTGCAAAACCTGTCCTTTATGCTCCCGGTTGGGCTGCTCTACCTGCTGGTGGGGGAGCTGCTGGGCGGCGGGGTGGCCGCCGGGCGGGTTCCCTTTTACATTGCGGGGTGTGCGGCCTGCGTGGGGCTGATCTTTTTGACCACCTGGCTCCAGTACAACGCCACCTATCTGGCCACCTATGTGGAGAGCGGCGTGCGCCGCATCACCCTGGCCGAGCGGTTGCGGAAGCTCCCCCTGTCCTTCTTCGGCAAGAAGGATCTGGCGGATCTCACCAGCACCATCATGGCCGACTGCACCTTCCTGGAGCAGAGCTTCTCCCACTTTGTCCCCGAGCTGGCCGGGGCCATCTGCTCCACCACCCTGGTGGCCGCGGGGCTGTTCTGCATCGACTGGCGCATGGCCCTGGCGGCCCTGTGGGTGCTGCCCGTGTCCTTCGCCATCGTGGCCGGCTCCGCCAGGGTGCAGGAGAAGCTGAACCAGAAGGCCATGGACGCCAGGATGGCCTGCGCCGACGGCATCCAGGAGTGCATCGAGACGGTGCGGGATCTCCGCTCCAACAACGCCGAGGGGGCCTACCTGGCGGGGTTGGAGGAGAAGATCCGGGCGGTGGAGCGGCGGAGCATCATCAACGAGTTCGGCCTGGCCGCCTTCGTGGTGTCCGCCTCCCTGATCCTCAAGCTGGGCATTGCCACGGTGGCCCTGACGGGCTCCCTGCTGCTGGTGCAGGGCGGCCTGGACGTGCTCACCTTCTTCCTGTTCCTGCTGGTGGTCTCCCGGCTGTACGACCCCCTGCAGGGCGCCTTACAGAACCTGGCCGCCGTGATCAGCACCCGCACCAACGTGGCCCGGATGAACGAGATCCTGGATCACCCGGTGCAGCAGGGCTCGGACACCCTCACCAACCGGTGCTGCGACATCACCTTCGACCACGTGGGCTTCTCCTACAACACCGGGGAGACGGTTCTGAAGGACGTGTCCTTCACCGCGAAGCAGGGGGAGGTCACCGCCCTGGTGGGCCCCTCCGGCGGGGGCAAGACCACCGTGTCCCGGCTGGCCGCCCGGTTCTGGGACGCCGACCGGGGGAGGATCACCGTGGGGGGCATGGACGTGTCCAAGGCCGACCCGGAGGCCCTGCTCTCCCTCTACTCCATCGTGTTCCAGGACGTGACCCTCTTTGACAACACCATCCTGGAGAACATCCGCATCGGTCGGAAGGACGCCACCGACGCCGAGTGTATCGCCGCCGCCCGGCTGGCCAACGTGGACGAGTTTGCCGAGAAGCTGCCCGGCGGGTGGAACACCGGGATCGGGGAGAACGGCTGCCAGCTCTCCGGCGGTGAGCGGCAGCGCATCTCCATCGCCCGGGCCTTTCTGAAAAACGCCCCCATCATCCTGCTGGATGAGGCCACTGCCTCCCTGGACGTGGAAAACGAGTCCCTGATCCAGAGCGCCCTGTCCCGGCTCATCCGGGACAAGACGGTGCTGGTGATCGCCCACCGCATGCGCACCGTGGCGGGGGCGGACAAGGTTGTGGTGCTGGAACACGGCGTGGCGGCGGAGCAGGGCTCCCCCGCCGAGCTGATGCAGCAGGGCGGCATCTACGCCCATATGGTGCGCACCCAGGCCGAGAGCCAGCGCTGGGCCCTGTGACGCCGCGCCCCCGGCTTTCCCCGGGAAACAGACAATCCCGGCCCCGGAACTGTGCTCCGGGGCCGGGATGCTTTTCGGCGGTCAGCTCAGCTCGAACATGCCGTTGTAGAGCTGGTAGTACTCGCCCTTCTGGGCCAGCAGGGCCTCGTGGCTGCCCCGCTCCACCACCTGGCCGTGCTCCAGCACCAGGATGGCATCGGCATTGCGCACGGTGGACAGCCGGTGGGCGATGACAAACACGGTGCGCCCCTCCATCAGCTGATCCATGCCCTTCTCAATGAGGGCCTCGGTGCGGGTGTCGATGGAGGAGGTGGCCTCGTCCAGGATCAGCACCGGCGGATCGGCCACGGCGGCCCGGGCGATGGCCAGCAGCTGCCGCTGGCCCTGGGACAGGTTGGCGCCGTCGGCGGTGACCGGCGTGTCGTATCCCTGGGGCAGGCGGCGGATGAAGGAGTCGGCGTTGGCGATGCGGGCGGCCCGCTCAACCTCCTCCCGGGTGGCGTCCAGCTTGCCGAAGCGGATGTTGTCCGCGATGGTGCCGGTGAACAGGTGGGTGTCCTGGAGGACAATGCCCAGGGAGCGGCGGAGATCGTCCTTTTTGATGTCCCGCACGTCGATGCCGTCGTAGATCACCCGCCCCCCCTGCACGTCGTAGAAGCGGTTGATCAGGTTGGTGATGGTGGTCTTGCCCGCGCCGGTGGAGCCCACGAAGGCGATCTTCTGCCCCGGCTCGGCGTAGAGGCTGATGTCCTTCAGGATAGGATGGCCGTCCTCATAGCCGAAGTCCACGTGCTCAAAGCGCACGTCCCCCCGCAGGGGCGTCAGGGAGCCGTCCGGCTTCCGCCAGGCCCAGCGCCCGGTTTTCTCCCCGCAGGGAACCAGCCGTCCGCCCTCCTCCTTCACGTTGACCAGCACAGTCCGGCCCTCGTCCACCTCGCCGGGCTGATCCATGACCTCGAACACCCGCTCGGCGCCCGCCAGGGCGGCCAGCAGGAAGTTGGTCTGCTGGGTGAACTGGTTGATGGGCATGGCGGCCTGCCGCACAAAGACCAGATAGCTGGCCAGGCTGCCCACGTCGGTCATGCCGTTGATGGCCATGATGCCCCCCAGCACCGCCACGATGGCATAGTTAATATAGGAGATGGTGACCACCGCGGGCACCATGGTGGCCGCATAGCCCTGGGCTCCGGTGCCCGCCCGGCGCAGGGTCTCGTTCTTCGCCCGGAACTCCTCCAGGCTGGCCTCCTCGTGGTTGAACACCTTCACCACCTTTTGGCCGGCCATCATCTCTTCGATGTAGCCGTCCAGCTCCCCCAGGCTGGCCTGCTGCTTCGTGTAGTATGCCTTGCTCCGCTTCCCGCTGAACCGGACGTAGCCGAACATGACGACGTAGCACACCGCCACCACCAGAGAGAGCTGCCAGTTGAGAATAAACAGCATGGTCAGGGTGCCCGCCACCTGGATAAAGCTCTGGATCACCATGGCGAAGCTGTTGTTCAGCGCGTCGGAGATGGTGTCCACGTCGTTGGTGAAGTAGCTCATCACGTCCCCGTGGCGCCGTGTGTCGAAGAAGCGCAGGGGGAGGGTCTGGAGGTGGGCGAAGAGATCCCGCCGGATGTCCCGCAGCACCTTCTGGGCGGCCTTCACCATGATCTGGGTATAGCCGTAGGCGCACACCGCCCCCAGGCCGTAGATGCCCGCCGTCACCGCCACGCCGCGGATGAGATCCCCCACCTGGCCGCCCGCCAGGGAGTTGACCACGGGGCGGATCATATAGGTGCCCAGCAGGTTGGCCAGGGCGCTGACAGACACCAGCACCGCCACCGCCAGCAGGAGGAGCTTGTGCCGCCCCAGGTAGGACAGCAGAGTGCGCAGGGTGTACCCCAGGTGCTTAGGCTTTTTTGCGCTGAGCTGACGGGCCATGCTCCTCCCCTCCTTTCATCTGGGATGCGTAGATCTCCTGGTAGATCGGGTCGGATTCCAGCAGGCTCTCATGGGTGCCCACGGCGTGGATCCGGCCGTCCTCCAGGATGACAATCTGGTCGGTGTTCATTACCGAGGTGATGCGCTGGGCGATGATCAGCTTGGTCACGTTGGGCAGGGCAGACAGGGCCGCGCGGATTTGGGCCTCGGTGGCGGTGTCCACCGCGCTGGTGGAGTCGTCGAAGATGAGCACCTTGGGGCGCTTGAGCAGGGTGCGGGCGATGCACAGCCGCTGCTTCTGCCCGCCGGAGACGTTGACGCCCCCCTGCCCCAGATCGGTGTCCAGGCCCCTGGGCATCCGCTCCAGGAACTCGTCGGCGCAGGCCGCTCTGCAGGCCGCCCACAGCTCCGCATCCGTGGCGTCAGGATTGCCCCACTTCAGGTTGCCCCGCACGGTGCCGGAGAAGAGCACGTTTTTCTGGAGCACGATGCCCACCGCGTCCCGCAGGGCGTGGAGGTCGTATTCCCGCACGTCCCGGCCGCCCACCTTCACCGTGCCCTCGGTGGCGTCGTACAGGCGGGGGATGAGCTGCACCAGGGTGGTCTTGGCCGAGCCGGTGCCCCCCAGGATGCCCACTGTCTGGCCCGCCGGGATGTGGAGGTTCACACCGGATAGGGCGTACTCCTTCGCCCCGGCGTGGTATTTGAAGGAGACGTTTTCAAAGTCCACGCCGCCGTCGGGCACCGCCTCCGCCCCGCCCTCCGGGGAGGTGAGCACAATGTCCTCGTCCAGCACCTCCAGGATGCGCCTGGCGCTGGCCAGGGAGCGGGTGAGCAGCAGGAACACGTTGGAGATGAGCATCAGGGAGTTCATGATCTGGAGCACATAGCTGAGCACGCCGGTGAGCTCCCCCACCTGGAGGCTGCCGGCCAGGATCATGTTCCCGCCGAACCACATGAGCAGCACGGTGGAGGTGTACATCACCAGCTGGAAGGCGGGCAGGTTGAGCACCGCGTAGTGGAAGGTCTTCTGGCTGGTGTCGGTGAGCTCGTCGTTGACGGCGGCGAACTTCTCCTCCTCATACTCCCCCCGGACAAAGGCCTTCACCGCCCGGATGGCGGTGAGCCCCTCCTGCACCACGTTGTTGAGCCGGTCTACCGCCTTCTGCAGGCGGCCGTACATGGGGGCCACCCTGCGCACCACCCAGAAGAGGATCACCCCCAGCACCGGGGTGCACACCAGAAAGACCAGGGCCAGCTCCGCATTCATCCACATGGACAGGCCGATGCCCATCACCAGCATCACCGGCGCACGCACCAGCGGCCGCAGCCCGCCGTTGACGGCGTTCTGCAGCACGGTCACGTCGGTGGTCATGCGGGTGACCAGGGAGGAGGTCTCAAAGTGATCCAGGTTGGAAAAGGCGTAGTTCTGCACCCGGGCAAACTGCTCCTCCCGGATGCGGGCGCCCCAGCCATAGGCCGCCCGGGCGGCAAACCGGGCGTAGAGCAGGCCCGTGATCAGCGCCAGCAGGGCGCATATCCCCATCTGCACCCCCTTGTGGAGAATAAAGGGCACATCCTGCTGCGCCACGCCCACGTCGATGATGTCCGCCATGAGCACAGGGATCACCAGCTCAAAGGCCGTCTCCACCAGCACCAACAGCGCCCCCAGAATCAGATCCCTCCGGTAGGGCCCCAGATAGCCCAGCAGCCGCTTCAAGTCCCCCACCGCGGCCTCCCTCCTTTTCCGTTTCCCGACCCGCCGCGCCGCGCGGCCCGGTCAGCAGTGATTGTCCTTATTATAAAGCACCCGGCGGGATTGTCAACCGGCGGCGGCAGGGCCACCGGGGAGCGGATGAAAAAATTTCAAAAATATTCGAATTTCCTCTTGCATTTCGTCGGCGGCTGTGATAATATAATTGAGCCGTCGTTGAGGCGGTTCCGTTTGAACGGATATGCGGCTGTAGCTCAGCTGGATAGAGTGTTTGGCTACGAACCAAAAGGTCGGGGGTTCGAATCCCTTCAGCCGTACCAAAAAGGCAACTGCTTCGGCAGTTGCCTTTTTGTTTCCACCCAGATATGCAGGCGGGAGGTGCCGGGATGATTCCCATCGTATGCGTGGATGACGGCTGGGGCATGGCCTTCGGCGGCCGGCGGCAGAGCCGGGATCGGGAGGTAAGCGCCCGCGTGCTGGCGGATGCGGCGGGGCGGCCGCTGTGGTGCGCGCCGTCCTCCCTGGCCCTGTTCGGCCCCGGGGCGGAGGGGCATCTGACGGCGGCGGAGGACTTCCTGAACCGGGCGGGCCCGGGGGAGCTCTGCTTCGTGGAGGGCCGTCCCCTGCTGCCCTGGCTGGAGCGGATGGAGGGGCTGGTGCTCTACCGCTGGAACCGGCGCTACCCCGCCGATGTGTACCTGGACATACGGCCGGAGCCGCCGGGGTGGCGGCTGGTCAGCCGGGAGGAGTTCTCCGGCAGTTCCCACCCACGCATTACCAAGGAGGTCTACCAACGATGAAACGAGTCCTGCCTCTGCTGTTCCTGTTCGTCCTGCTCCTCACCGGGTGTTATGATGAGGAGGCCGCGGTTCCCGCCGTCAGCCTGGATGAACTCCCCGCCTATGCCGGAGAGCCCTATGTGGCCGTCAACGGCAACCAGCCCTTTTTCACCGAGGACGAGTACACCACCGAGGCCTTTGAGACCTACAGCGAGCTGGACGGGCTGGGCCGCTGCGGCCCGGCCTGGGCCTGCGTGGGGACGGAGCTGATGCCCACCGAGGATCGGGAGAGCATCAGCTCGGTGACCCCCTCCGGCTGGATCAACGTGGAGTACGACGGCCAGTACCTCTACAACCGCTGCCACCTGATCGGCTTCCAGCTCACCGGCGAGAACGCCAACGAGCGCAACCTGATCACCGGCACCCGGTACATGAACGTGGACGGCATGCTGCCTTTTGAGAACCTGGTGGCCGACTACGTGAAGGAGACGGACAACCACGTGCTCTACCGGGTGACCCCCATCTTTGAGGGGGACAATCTGGTGGCCGGCGGCGTGCTAATGGAGGCCCTCAGCATGGAGGACGGTGGGGAGGGCGTGTGCTTCAACGTGTACGTCTACAACGTCCAGCCCGGCGTCACCATCGACTACGCCACCGGGGAGAGCCGGGCCGAGGGGGATGAGGCCCCGGCGGAGGACACCCAGACCCCGGCGGAGACCACCTACATTCTGAACACCAGCAGCAAGAAGTTCCACCTGCCCGACTGCTCCGGCGTGGCCAGCATGAACCCGGCCAACCGGCAGAGCTATGTGGGCAGCCGGGAGGCCCTGCTGGACGAGGGCTACTCCCCCTGCGGTCAGTGCAATCCATAATCCAAAACACGCCCCAAAGGCGGCAGGACTGGCCTGCCGCCTTTTCTGCCATCCACACATCCACAGGAGGACGGATGCCGTGACCTACCCCGAGTTCAAAGCCAAATACGGTCTGCACCCCGACCCCCAGCAGGAGGCGGCCATCCTCTCCGACGCGGGGGCCACCCTGCTGCTGGCGGTGCCGGGCAGCGGCAAGACCACCACCCTGGTGACCCGGCTGGGCTATCTGATCCACTGCCGGGGGGTGGATCCCCGGCAGCTGCTCACCGTCACCTACACCGTGGCCGCCGCCGGGGACATGAAGCGCCGCTTTATCTCCCTCTTCGGGGAGGAGCACGCGGAGGAACTGTCCTTCCGCACCATCAACGGCCTGTGCCAGTCCATCGTCTCCCGCTACGCCCGGCTGCGTGGGGTGGAGCCCTTCGCCCTGTGGAGCAGCGAGGGGGAGCTGAACGCCCTGGTGCGCTGGCTGATGCAGGCCAACGGGGCGGAGTGGCCGGGGGAGCAGGAGGTGAAAGAGGTGCGGGGGCAGATCACCTGCTGCAAGAACGGCATGCTGCGGGACGAGGAGATCCGGGCCGTCCGCATGGACGGGGTGGACTTCCCGGCGGTGTACTTCGGCTACCGCAGCTATCTGGAGGAGCACCGCCGCATGGACTACGACGACCAGTTGGTGTTCGCCTGGCGGGCCCTGCGGAAATACCCGGAGCTGCTGGCCTGGTATCAGCGCCGGTTCCCCTGCCTCAGCGTGGACGAGGCCCAGGACACCTCCAAGATTCAGCACGCCATCCTCAACCTGCTGGCGGCGGGGGGCCACAGCCTGTTCCTGGTGGGGGACGAGGATCAGAGCATCTACGGCTTCCGGGCCGCCTGGCCCCAGGGCCTGCTGGACTTCCAGAAGGCCTACCCGGAGGGGCGTGTGCTGCTGATGGAGACCAACTACCGCTCCGCCGGCTCCATTGTGGAGAAGGCGGATGCCTTCATCCAGCGCAACGGCAGCCGCCACGCCAAGCACATGCGCCCCAGCCGCCCCCAGGGGGAGGCGGTGCGCCATGTCCAGCTGGAGGACTACGGGCAGCAGGCCAGCTACCTGGCCCAGGCGGCGGAGGACTGCGCGGTTCCCACCGCGGTGCTCTACCGCAACAACGACAGCGCCCTGCCCCTCATCGATCTGCTGGATCGGCGGGGCATCCCCTACGCCTGCCGCCAGCGGGAGGGCTTCTTCTTCACCAGCCCGGCGGTGCGGGATCTCACCGACGTGCTCCGCCTGGCCCTGGATCCCACCGACCGGGAGCGGCTGCTGCGGGTGTACTACAAGCTGGAGGTGCGCATCAAGCGGAACGTCCTCCAGGACAGGCTCCGCCGGGTGCCGGAGGGGGCGCCCGTGCTGGACGCCCTGATCGACGGCGGCGGCATCGAGCCCTGGCAGGTTGGACGGCTCAAGGCCCTGCGCACCCACCTGTCCAAGCTGCCCCAGCTGTCCAGCTTCGCCGCCCTCCAGCGCATCGTCAAATACATGGGCTACGGGGACTATCTGTCCAGCCAGGGGGGCGACCGCAGCCGGGTGGACATCCTGCTGGCCCTGGCCCGGCAGGAGCCGGGGGTGGAGGGGCTGCTCCGCCGGCTGGATACCCTGCGTGAGACGGTGGAGGCGGGAAACAGCTCCGGCTGCCCCTTCGTCCTGTCCACCATCCACGCCAGCAAGGGTCTGGAGTACGACCGGGTGTTCCTCATCGACGCGGTGGACGGCATCTTCCCCTCGGTAAACCCCCGGAAGGGGAACGATCTGTCTCAGGAGGAGCAGCGCACCCTGGAGGAGGAGCGGCGGCTCTTCTACGTGGGCGCCACCCGGGCGAAGAAACGGCTCACCCTGCTCACCTGTGCCAACCGCTTTGGGGAGCCTTCCCCGCCCTCCACTTTTGTGGAGCAGTTCCTGGGCCTGCCCGCCTGGAGCAGCCAGAAGCACAAAGAGAAGGCCGCCCCCCGGAAGGAGCCCTCCGCCGCCGCAGTGGCCGCCTGGGAGAAGGACTATCTGCCCGGCACGGCGGTGGTGCACCGCTCCTTCGGCCCCGGGGTGGTGGAGAGCCGGGCCGGTTCCCTGGCGGTGATCGACTTTGGGGACGCGGGGGTGCGCAAGGTGGAGCTCACCGCCTGCCTGCGGCGCAGGCTGATCCGCCTGGCCTCCAGCCCCGGGTTCTGAGGCCGGGCGCCTCTCCCCTCCCCTGCCTCGCTGAATTTCAGGGCGTTGGGACTTGACAACGCCCCTCCGGTATAGTATTATAAAAATCGCCGCTTTGGGCCGAAGCCCCCGGCGGCCGGACGCTGGAATAGCTCAGTCGGTAGAGCAGCTGATTCGTAATCAGCAGGTCGCGTGTTCAAGTCACGTTTCCAGCTCCACAAACCGGCGGAAATCGGATGATTTCCGCCGGTTTTGTCACTTTTTGAGGAAATACGGTGTGGGTCAAAATGTGGGTCAGACTTTGACCCACACCGTGACCCACACGCCGAAATGACCGGAAAGGGCCGGAGAGGACGAATATCCTCTCCGGCCCTTCCTGTTGCTCTGTGTTACAGCACCTGCGCCATGAAATTCCCCATTTTTTCGGCGGCCTTCTCCTGCATCCGCCGGTTGGTGTGGGTGTAGGTGCGCAGGGTGAACCCGGCATCGTAGTGTCCCAGCATGGCGGACACCGTTTTTACATCCACACCGCTCTGGAGCGCCACCGTGGCAAAAGTGTGGCGCAGATCGTGAAATCTGACATACTCCAGCCCGGCATCCTTCAAGATCTTCTTGTGGAGGTTCACGATGGAGTCCGGGTGGTACATGCCGCCGGTCTTGGGGGATGGAAACAGATAGGGGCTCTCCGGGTGCCGCTGGTGCTCCTGTACCAGTAGCTCCACCGCCTCCCTGGGGATGGAGATCTCCCGGACGGAGTTGGACGTCTTGGGCTGGCAGACGGTCAATTCTCCCTGGGCGTTCCGCCCCACCTACTTGTTCACCGAGATAGTGCCGTGTTCCACATCCAAGTCGGTCCAGAGGAGGGCGGCCAGCTCGCCCTTCCGGATGCCGCTGACCAGCTCCAGGTAGAACAGGGTCAGCACACCCCGCCGCTCCGCCGCCTCCAGGTAGGCCCTCATGTCCTCCGGCTTCAGGGTTCTCATCTCCTGCCGTTGGAGCCTGGGCACAATGCAGTCCTCAGCCGGGTTGTGGAGAAGCAGCCTCTCCTTCACCGCCCGGTCCAGGGCACTGTGGAGCATGGTGTGGACGCCCCGGATGGTGGAACTGCTCAGGCCAGGGTGTTTGGTCTTCTGCGCGGCTCTGCGGCGGCCGTTCTGCTGCAGCTCCCGGTAAAGGTTCTGAATCTGCCGGGTGGTCAGCTGGTTGAGCTTGACCTCCCCGATGTAGGGGATCGTGTGCAGCTCAATACCCCGCCGGTAGTACTCCGCTGTGGAGAACCGCAAATTGGGCTTGGCGTAGATTTCAAACCACAGCCTCAGCCACTCCGACACCGTGTATTTCCCGGCCCTGGCCACGTCCAGGCTGCCGGCTTCCTCAATGGCCTTTTTCAGCTTCGCTTTGACCTCGGCCTGGGTCCTTCCCAGCACGTTCTTGATAATCCGCTTGCCGGTATCCGGGTGGTATCCGGCGGTGTACCGGCCCTCCCAGCGCCCATCGCTGCGCTTGCGAATATTTCCCTCGCCATTGGCCCGCTTCTTGGCCATATTGTTCGCCTCCTTCGCAGCACCACACAATACCGCAGAAGGAAGAAAATAGCCACCCCAAACCCGCAGAGTTAACAGATCCTTATCATTTGGCCGCACCTGGAGCTCTCTTTGTCAACAGCATCGCATTTCTCTTTGCTTTACGGCGCAAATTTTGCGTTCTCAGTCCACAGCGTCGGCCAAAAAGGCCGGAATCGGCTGGGAACACTGGCTTTCCCAAAACCACCGACCACCTGAAACCGCCGACTGTGGCGAAAAGGTGCACCTTCCTCGAAAACCGGAAAAGCCCCGCACTGTGGGGCTTTGTGGCCGGGAGGTGGACGCTTGCGACCACCTCCCTTTATCCTAGTACGAAAATCGAACGCCCCAAACGGCCCGAAACGGGGCCCACGGAGGCGTTCTTTCTCTGAATTTTCATGTGGGCGTGCTACTTCAATCGGCGTATCCTGTGTGTTTTCCCTACCCCACTCCCGAAAGCGGCACACATGGCTGACACGGCCGCGACAGGGGCCTTCCTGTGGGCATCTGCCATCTCACACGGAGTGGGTGCGGACCACATTCTCCTCTTCCCTGCGGCTTTCTCGACATCCCCCGGGCGGTGCTTCTGGTATTTTTATCACTATACAGATTGAATTATGCGGCTCATTCAAAGTACATCCACAGTTGGCTTAGTTTTTAAGACTATTGGGGTACCATACCAGATCTGCTCGTCCGGACAGAATAACGGCGCAAAACCGCATTGCCTTTTGACGGTTAAGGGTGTAAACTTATGACCATGGAATCATGCATTTCTGGCATCCCTGCCCAGGAGAGGAGTTGTGATTTTATGGCGTTTGCCTATTCCAGCTTCACCCTTCCAAACGGAATGGACAGCGAACTGGAACAATTTATTCAGAAGCACGGTACCATCATCCTGTTAGCGCCCAAAACAGTTTTTTGCAAAATTGGTGAGAAGATCGGAGGCGTGTACTATATCGCGGAGGGGCGAACCAGCCACTACATCATCGGGCAGAACGGCGGCGAAAAGCTGCTCTACACCCTGTCCAAGGGGTGGTTCTTCGGCGAGGCGGTCAATTTTTTGAATGAGCCCAGCACGGTGATCTCCAAAGCGGATCTCCCCACAACCCTGTACCGGCTGGATCACGACACGTTTCTCCGCCTAACGGACGAATCCCCGCTCTTCCGAAATGCGGTACTGATGGAGAGCGCTAAAAAGACGCTGATCATGCGGCATGAGATCGAAAATATTACCTTTAACTCCTATAGGGATCGCCTGATCAAGCTCTTCCTGGTGGCCGCCGACCGCACTAGGCTGATCGACGGCCAATGGTATGACCAACGGGTACATTACAGCCAGAGCGACCTCAGCGTCATCATCGGCAGTTCCCGCATCACAGTGTCCAAGCTGCTGGGGGAGCTCTGCGATGAAGGTGTCATTCGGATGCTGAATCGTAGGATTCAGATAAATGCCAGACTGAACCCGGAGGACTGGTGAGTATTTAGGCAAATCTAACAAAATTCAACCGGTCAGTTTCATCAAACCGCTTTATTTGTAAGCTGTTTTACAAAATATATTTGGTCAACTTGTTTACAGGTTGCTCGTCAAAGGCCGATTGGCAGTGTAAGATAGGGTCCATCAAGGGGGACGACCTATCCTGCACTGCCTTTCTTTTTCGTTCAGCATGCAGCTCCCCCGCGGGGCGCGCTGGTACGCCCAGCCAGATCGTCCAATACCACGTTTCGAGAATAGGAGGGTCTTTATGAGAGTCGAGCAGCATCCCATCCTGGAGGTGGGCCGGCAACCGGACACCTACATCCTCTATGAGGGAAAGAAAATCCCGGCCGTCACCGGAGAGCCCATCGCGGCGGCGCTCATCGCCGCCGGGGTGCGCCCCCTGCGGTACACGGCCAAGAACCACACCGGCCGCAGCATTTTCTGCGGCATCGGCCGGTGCAACGACTGCAAAATGATCGTCAACGGCGTACCCAACACCCGCACCTGCGTGACCCCCGTGGAGGAGGGCATGACGGTGGAGACCCAGTACGGACTGGGCGGAAAGGAGGAGCAGGCGTGAGGGAGGTCGAAATCCTGATCATCGGCGCGGGCCCGGCCGGCCTGTCGGCCGGCATCGCGGCGGCCCGCCGGGGGGCCAAGGTGCTCATCATCGACGAGAACCAGCGGCCCGGCGGCCAGCTGTTCAAGCAGATCCACAAGTTCTTCGGCTCCCGGGAGCACAACGCCGGCGTGCGGGGCTTCCGCATCGGCGAGCAGCTGCTGGAGGAGACGGAGCAGCTCCAGGTGGAGGTGCTGCTGGGCTATCCGGTCTACGGCATCTTCGACGACCACCTGGCCCTGTACGGCAGCGCCGACGGCGTCCAGACCGTCAAGGCCAAGAAGATCATCATCGCCACCGGTGCCAACGAGAACAACCTCTACTTTGAGGGCTCCACCCTGCCCGGTGTCATGACTGCCGGCGCGGCCCAGACCATGGTGAACCTGCACCACGTCCAGCCCGGCTCCCGGGTGGTGATGGTGGGCTCGGGCAACGTGGGCCTGATCGTCTCCTACCAGATGCTCCAGGCGGGCATGGACGTGGTGGCCGTGGTGGAGGCCGCCCCCGCCATCGGCGGCTACGGCGTCCACGCCAACAAGCTCCGCCGGGCCGGCGTGCCCTTCTACCTGTCCCACACCATCAACCGGGTCACCGGCGAGGGGGGCGTGCAGAAGGTGGAGCTGGTGGAGCTGGACCACTTCCAGCCCGTTCCCGGCACCGAAAAGGTGCTGGAGGCCGACACGGTGTGCATGGCCGTGGGCCTGACTCCCATGATCGAGCTGGCCAGCATGGCCGGCTGCCAGCTGGCCGAAATCCCGGCCCTGGGCGGCGTGATTCCCCTCCACGACGAGGACATGCGCACCAGCAATCCGGACGTGTACATCGCCGGGGACATCTCCGGTATTGAGGAGGCCAGCACCGCCATGGAGGAGGGCCGCCTGGCCGGCACCGCCGCCGCGGAGGCTCTGGGCTATGTGCCTGCCGGCGAGGCCGCGGCGGAGAAGGAGGACATCCGGGCCCGACTGGCCTCCCTGCGCTCCGGCGAGTTCGGCCAGAAGCGGGCGGACGCCAAGGCACAGATTCTCAACTACTATCATCAGGGAGGGAAGCAGTGATGGAACACACCCCCGGAATCCCCACGCCGGAGCGGCTGGAACGCGGCCCGGTGGCCTGCATCGAGTGCGTGCAGTGCATCCCCTGCAACCCCTGTGAGACGGCCTGCCCTCAGAAGGCCATCACGGTGGGCGCTGAGATCACCGCCCTGCCCAGGCTGGACGCGGACAAGTGCAACGGCTGCGGCATCTGCATTACCCGCTGCCCCGGCCTGGCCATCTTCAATCTCCACAAGAACTACAGTGAGACCACATCGCTGGTCAGTTTCCCCTATGAGTACGTGCCCCTGCCGGAGCCGGGGGCGTCCGTCCGCTGCACCAACCGGGACGGCGCCTTCGTCACCCAGGGCACCGTCCACAGCGTGCGGAACGTACCGGCGTTCGACCACACCGCCGTGGTCACCGTTGAGATCCCCAAGGAGTATCTCATGGATGTGCGCGGCATCGACAGAAAGGGGGGGCAGTGATGGTACCCAACGAGGACGACATCTACGTCTGCCGCTGTGAAGAGGTGACGGTGGGCGACATCAAGCGGGCCATTGCGGCCGGTGCCCGCAGCGTGCGGGACATCAAGGTGCGCACCAACGCGGGCATGGGCGTCTGCCAGGGCATGACCTGCCGGAAGAACATCGAGCGGATGCTGCGGGAGGCGAAAATCGACTTCGACGCCTGCTGCACCCACCAGCGTTTCCCGGTCCGCCTGCTGAATGTGGGCGATCTGACCGCCATCACCAGAGAGGAGGATGAGGCATGTCGTTGACAGCAGATGTGATCATCATTGGCGGCGGCGTGATCGGCAGTTCCATAAACTACTACCTGTCCAAGCGGGGCCAGCGGGTGATCCAGCTGGAGCGCAACTATTTCAACAGCGGCGCCAGCGGCTCCTGCGACACCATGATCGCCCCCAACACCAAGGAGCCCAACGAGCACCTGCAGCTGGCCCTGTACAGCGTGGAGCTGTACAAGACCCTCTCCCAGGAGCTGGGCCGGGACATCGAGTATGAGAAGAAGGGCTCCCTGCTCCTCATCGAGAATGAGGACGAGCTGCACATCATGGAGGGCATCGTCAAGAAGCAGAACGCCCTGGGCCTCAACTCCCGCATCATTGACGTGGACGAGACCATGTACCTCCAGCCCGGCCTGAACCGGGACGCCATCGTGGGCGCGTCCTACAGCGAGGTGGACGCCGACGTGAACCCCTTCCGCCTGAACCTGGCTTTTGCCGACAAGGCGGTGTCCCTAGGCGCCAAGGTGTTTACCCACGAGGCCGCCCAGGAGATCCTCCTGCGCAACGGGGCCGTGGCCGGCGTCAAGACCAACCGGGACACCTACTACGCCCCCATCGTGATCAATGCCGCCGGCTCCTGGGCCCCCATCGTGGGCAAGATGGTAGGGCTGAACATCCCCATCAAGCCCCGCCGGGGCCAAACGGTGATCACCGAGGCCGTGCCCCCCTTCGTCCACAAGCTGGTCAACAACGCCCGCTACATCGTGGGCAAGCACCACCCCGAGATGCTGAAGAACAACCACTCCCTGAAGGCCCAGATGGGCATCGCCATCTCTCTGGTCCAGTCCAAGAAGGGCAACATTGAGTTCGGCAACAGCCGGGAGTTCGTGGGCTACGACACGGGCAACACCTACCTGTGCCTCCGGGAGCTGCTGAAAAACGCCACCCGGATCATCCCCGGCCTGAAGAACCTGAACATCATCCGCACCATGGGCGGCCTGCGCCCCTATCCCCCCGACAGCAAGCCCCTCATCGGCTTTGTCAACGGCGTGCCCGGCTTCTTCCTGGCGGCCGGCCACGAGGGCGACGGCATCTGCCTGTCCCCCGTCACCGGCAAGCTGGTGAGCGACCTGATCGTGGACGGCAAGACCGACGTGCCCGCCGCCCCCGGCTTTGACCCCAACCGCTTTGATCTCTTTTAATCATTACTTTTTGAGGAGGAATTTGTTATGATCAAGCTGGAAGGCTCCTTTGTGGCCATGCCCACCCCCTTTACCCCCGACGACAAGATCGACTTCAACGGCTTCGAGACCCTGATCAACCGCCAGATCAAGTACGGCACCAGCCAGATCTTCGTGCTGGGCTCCGCCGGTGAGACCACCCTGCTCACCGTGGAGGAGAAGAAGGCCATCGTCAAAGAGGTGGTGGCCATGACCCGGGGCAAGATCCCCGTGTTCTTCGGCGCCGCCTCCACCACCACCGAGGGCGCCATCGAGATGGCCAAGTACTGCGAGGCCGAGGGCGCCGACGGCGTCATCTTCACCGTGCCCCCCTACGTGCTGGTGAACCAGCGGGCCGCCCGGGATCACCTGGACGCCTGCATGAGCTCCATCGGCATCCCCTGCGGCGTGTACAACAACCCCTCCCGCCTGGGCGTCCACCTGACCCCCGAGACCATCAAGTACCTGTCCGACAAGCACCCCCACTTCGTGCTGGACAAGGAGGCCATGGGCGACTGCTCCCAGCTGGTGCAGGTTCAGGCCCAGTGCCAGGGCAAGGTCAAGATCATGTGCTGCGACTTCCCCAAGTACTCCATCGTCATCCCCACCCTGGCCGTCGGCGGCACCGGCACGGCCAACATCGGCGGCAACATCATCCCCGAGGAGTCCGCTCTCTACTCCCGCCCCTGGACCAGCATGGAGATCATGGAAGACTGCCGCCGGGAGTACACCCACTGGTATCCCCTGCTGAAGATGCTCTACACCTTCTCCAACCCCGTGTGCATCAAGGCCGCCCTGGACATCCTGGGCCTGCCCGGCGGCCACCTGCGCCGCCCCTACGAGGAGTTTACCGGCAAGGGCCGGGACGAGCTGGAGCGCCTGATGGGCGAGATGGGCGTCATCGACAAGTACGGCGTCCGGTAAGCGCCCATGGGGGAAAAAGTCATTGTAATCGGGGGGACGGCCGCCGGTCTGAGCGCCGCCTCCAAGGCCAAGCGCGTCCGCCCCGACCTGAACATCGAGGTCTATGAGCGGACCGGGTACATCAGCTACGGCGCCTGCGGCCTGCCCTACTTCGTGGGCGGCATGATCGACGATCCGGACGAGCTGGTCTCCCTGTTCCCCCACGAGATGGCCAACAAGCGGGGGATCCCCACCTTTACCCACCACGAGGTCACCGCCATCGACCGCACCGCCAAAACCGTGTCCGTCACCGATCTGGACACGGGGCGGAAGTTCCAGCGGCCCTACGACAAGCTGGTGATCGCCACCGGCGCCGCCCCCGTCAGACCGGACATCCCCGGCACAGAACTGGACGGGGTGTACTACCTGCGCACCGTGGAGGACGGCATCCGCCTGAAGGGGGCCCTGGCCGCCCGTCGGCGCATCGCTATCCTGGGCGGCGGCTTCATCGGCCTGGAGATGGCCGAGGAGCTGACCCAGGCCGGTGCGGAGGTCACGGTCTTTGAGCAGCTGCCCCGCCTGCTGCCCTTCCTGGACGAGAGCTTCTCCCAGGCGGCGGCCCAGACCCTGGAGCTCCACGGCGTGCGCCTCTTTACCGGCACCGCCCTGGCCGCCATCCACGGCGCAGACGGCCGGGTGACTGCCGTGGAGACCTCGGACGGGCAGCGCATGGAGGTGGACGGCGTTCTGATCTCCATCGGCGTGCGCCCGGCCACTGCGCTGGCCCGTGCCTGCGGCCTGGAGTTGGGCCTGAAGGACGGCATTGTGGTGGACGAACACCAGCGGACCAGCGACCCCGCCATCTGGGCCTGCGGCGATTGCGTGCAGATGCGCCACCTGCTCACCGGCCAGCCGGTCTACGTCCCCCTGGGCACCACGGCCAACAAGCAGGGCCGGGTGGCCGGCGCGGATCTGGCCGGCGAGGAGGCCGCCTTCCCCGGCGTGCTGGGCTCCATGGTGACCAAGGTCTTTGAGCTGCACATCGCGGCCACCGGCTTGTCTCTGGAGCAGGGCCGCACCGCCGGCTATGACGCGGCGGCCAGCCTGATCCGCAAGCGGGACTGCGCCTCCTACTACCCCGGCGGCTCCGACATGCACATCTGTCTGATTGTGGACCGCGCCTCCGGCCGCCTGCTGGGGGCCCAGGCCATGGGCGGCCCCACCGTGGCCGGCCGGGTGGACGTGCTCGCCACCGCCATTACCGCCGGCATGACCGTGGCCCAGATCAACGAGCTAGATCTGGTCTATGCCCCTCCCGTGGCCCCGGTCTACGACCCGATTCTGATCGCCGCCAGCCAGGCCATGAAGCTGGTAAACCCATAAATACAGAATCAAGAGAGGTGAGAGCAGATGATAACTGTCATCGTCCCTGTCATCGTCCTGATCGTTCTGATCATGGTGAAAAAAATCCCCTTTGTCGGGGGAAAGGTCACCTACGCGCTGATTATCGCCGGCCTGCTGGCCCTGCTTATGGGCGGCGTGTTCAACCCCCTGCAATGGGTCCTGGCCTGGATTGACGGTATCGACAAGCTGGCCTGGATCATGGCCCTGAACATCTTCGGAAGCATCTACGCCGCCTCCCAGACCGAGATGAAGACCCTGGATCTGGTGCTGAACGTGGCCCGGGTCTCCCTGGGCCGCTCTCCCAAGGGCCTCATCGTGGCCATCATTCTGGTCCTGGGCCTGGCTGGCTCTCTCCTGGGCGACTCCGTGGCCAGCGCCACCGTGGTGGGCATCCTGGTCATCGGCATCCTCAGCGACATGCAGATCTCCGCGGCGGGGATCGGCTGTATCATCATGATGGGCGCCTCTCTGGGCTCCATCATGCCCCCCATCACCCAGGCGGTGTTCCTGGCATCCTCCCTGGCCCAGGTGGACACCACACCCGTGGTCAACATCTCCTATATCACCGTGGGCATCGGCTTTGTGATCTGCACCATCTATGCGGTTTTCGCCTTTGTGAAGATCAAGGCCCTGCCCGAGCATTTGATTCCCAACAAGACCGCCGGCCAGATTATGCACGGCAACTGGCATCTGATGCTCCCCCTGGCAGTTCTGATCCTGCTGGTGATTCTCCAGACGGCGGCCGGCATCAATCTGGTGCAGATGGCCACCGGCCCCCTGATGGGCTGGCTCAGCAACATCACCATCCTCAAAGGGCTGAGCAACAACATCGTCACCTTCCTGATCACCGCCACCCTGGTCTCCCTCTTCTTCAAACCGGTACGCAAGAATCTGCCCAAGGTGGTCAAAAACGGCGTGGTGGGCGCACTGCCCGCCGTCAAGGTGGAGCTGGGCGCCGCCCTGCTCCTGGGCGCCTTCTATGCCGCCGGCCAGATTGAAGCTGTGCAGGCCTTCGCCGCCTCCATGGAGGCCGGCGCCCTGAAGGTCAGCGGCGGCCTGGGCATCCTGCTGATCTCCGCCCTCACCGGCTCCCAGTCCACCGGACAAAACACCATCTTCTCCTTCCTGGCCCCCGCCCTGGCCTCTGTGGGCGTGGACCCCGTCCATGCGGCTGTGGCCTCCGCCCATATCGCCTCCGGCGGTCAGGCCTTCCCGCCCGTCAGTGCCCCCGCCCTGGCAATCTCCGCTGTGGTGGAGAGCATCCTGGTACAGAAGCTGGGCAAGGACGCCGGCAAGGTGGATCCCATCCGAGTGATGGTGCTCACGCTGCCCATGTCCATCTACTTCGTCATTGTGGGCTTCCTGTTCCTGTTCATTTGATTACTTAGTTTTTTATCTTTTTCCTGACCGCAATCAGAATCGATCCGCACTGTGACCCACACGCCGAAATAACCGGAAGGGGCCGGAGAGGATATTCATCCTCTCCGGCCCCTTCTGTTTCTCTGTGTTACAACTCTTGCGCCCTTCAGGAGCTTCTTGTGGGAGGTTCACGATAGAGTCCGGGTGGTACGTACCGCCAGTTTTGGGGGGATGGGGACTAATATGCAGTCCATGGCCCGCCGGAAATAGCCATTGAAAAGCTGTCAGCAGATTTGTACCTCGACAAGCGGACGGGAGAGGTCAAGGAGTTCCGGCATACAGAGAACCGGGGAGAGGCGCTGGCCAGTGTAGCGCAAAGCCTCCGCAACCTGCGGGACATCATCAATGCAAACATGACCAACCCGGCAAGGGCCTTGTGGGTGACGCTGACATACCGTGCAAACATGACCGACCCGACCCAACTGTATGAGGACTACCGGCGTTTTTGGCAGCGATTTCGCTACTACCTGGACAAGCAGGGCCAGCCGTCCGCTGAGTACATCGTAGCGGCGGAGCCGCAAGGCAGGGGAGCGTGGCACCTCCATGCACTGTTCCTATTCCCCGGCAAAGCCCCGTTTATTCCAAACGAAGATGTGGCCCGGCTATGGGGCCATGGCTTCACCAAGACCAAGAGCTTACAAGGGATAGACAATCCCGGCCTGTACCTAACCGCCTACCTAGGAGACATGGAACTGACAGAGGCGGTGCAAGCCGGTGTCAAACGGGGCCGGCTGGAAGAAAAGCCGGTTGCGGGTGGAACGAGCAAGGCTGTGATAAAGGGAGCCCGTTTGCGCCTATATCCGCCCGGCTTCAACCTGTACCGCACCAGCCGAGGGATAAAGCGGCCAGAGGTGCGGCAAATGACAGAGGGAGAGGCCCAGGCAGAAATCGGCACGGCTCCGCTGACATACGAAAAGACCATATCTGTCAGAGATTCGGATGGCGAACTTCGGAACATCATTAACTATCGACAGTATAACAGAGCCAGAAAGGAGAGGGCACATGAAAGAAACAGTGAGGAAGAAACGTAGAAGTTAAAGTGTAGGCCCCTATATTTATATAACGCCCACGCATGGGCGCACCGCTGAAAAAGGAAATCATATAGGGAACTGTGCGGCGATGTATGGGAGCGCACAAGTGCTGGATACCCGACCACGAGCTGGAGGCCCTGGCCCGGAGCTTGTTCCCGGAGATACAAGCATATTTCGAGAGCGAGGAGGGCAAGCGGGAGTTTGCGGCGTGGCAGGAGGAGCAACAAGCCATAAAGCGCAAGGCCACGGCAACAGGGTAATAAAGAAATGCGGACACACCTTTTCTGGTGCGTCCGCAGTTTCGTTAAACCGTCTTTTTCTTTCTTGGGCCTCTCGGCTTGGAGGTGGGCCTGCGCTTCACCCCGTTGCGGAAGTATGTGGCCTCATAGCGGTCAAAGAAAACAACAAACCCGAACCCCTCGCCAATCAGCGTTAGGTTCGGATTTGTTGCGTTTGGTGCCGGTAGTCGGACTCGAACCGACACGATGTTGCCACCAACGGATTTTGAGTCCGTCACGTCTACCAATTCCATCATACCGGCGGATTGGCTGACAAACATTATACACGATGGAGGAGGAATAGGCAAGCCCTTTCACGCAGAGATTTTACTGGGGATGTCGGACGGTGCGTGCCCCGATTTGTGCATGGCGTCTCCTCCTTTCCCGTCCGCAGGCGCGGGGCGGGTCATCCCCTGGTATAGGATGCAGGCTCCCCATGCTCCTCGGACGGAAAGCGCATCCGCCGCAGGCAGAACAGGAACAGCACCGAGCTGATGGCCCAGGTGAGGGGATAGGCCCAGTAGACCACGTGGATGTCCGGGATGAAGTGGACGGTCACGGTGATGTAGGTGATGCGCAGGGCGCACCAGACGCACAGCATGATGGCCATGGGCACGACGGGGCGGCCCATACCCCGGAGGATGCCTGCGCAGCAGTGGGAGAAGGAGAGCAGGCAGTAGAACAGGGCCACCGTGCGGGCGTCGTCCACGCCGAAGGATACCACGGTGGGATCGCTGTTGAACAGGGCGATCAGGAAGGGGGCCAGGGTGAAGATGGCCACCCCGATGAGCTCCGCCAGCACGGGGCTGCAGATGAGGCCGAACTTCATGCCCTGGCGCACCCGGTCGAAGCGCCGGGCGCCGATGTTCTGGCTGACAAAGGTGGACAGGGCCAGGGCGAAGCAGGTGACAGGAAGGAAGGCGAAGCCCTCAATCTTGCTGTAGGCGCCGCAGCCGGCCATGGCGGCGGAGCCGAAGGCGTTGATGTTGGCCTGGACGATCACGTTGGCCAGGGAGACCACCGAGCTCTGCACGCCGGAGGGGATGCCCAGCGTGACCACCTGGCGGAGCATGGGCCCCTCAAAGCGGATGCGCCGCCAGTTCACCCGGTAGCATGCCCGGGTGCGGGTGAGCCTGCGGAAGGCCAGGAAGGCGCTGAGGATCTGACTGAGGATGGTGGCCAGGGCGGCGGAGCCCACCCCCCAGTGGAACACCGCCACGAAGAGAAGATCCAGCACCACATTGGTCAGGGAGGCCAGGATCAGGTAGACCATGGGGCTGCGGCTGTCCCCCACGGACTGGAGGATGCTGGCCCCCATGTTATAGAGCACCACCGCGATGGAGCCCAGGAAGTAGACCCGGAAATAGAGGATGGAGTTGTCAATCACGTCGGCCGGCGTGCCCATCCAGTGGAGAATCAGCGGGGAGAGCGCCACGCCCAGCACAGTGAGCACCGCGCCGGCCGTCAGGCCCAGGGCCAGGGTGGTGTGGACGGCCCGCTCCAGGTGCTCCTCGTCCTCGGCGCCGTAAAAGCGGGCGATGAGCACACCGGCGCCCAGGGACACGCCGTTGATGAAGCCGATGAGCAGCAGGATCAGGCTGGAGGAGGAGCTGACCGCAGCCAGGGCCTGCTGGCCGATGAATTGGCCCACAATCAGCGAGTCCACCGCGTTATAGAGCTGCTGGAACAGGTTGCTGAGAAAAATCGGCAGCGCGAACAGGAGCATTTTCCGGGGGACGCTGCCGGTGGTCAGCCGGTTCTGGCTGTTGTCGTCCATGGGAGTAACATCTGCCTTCCTGAGGGAGATCAGGGCACGGGCCCCGCCTCAGACGGGGCCCGCGCCGGGGTATCGCGCAATGGGTCAACCGGCCGCGGGGGAACGTCACAGGCGGCCCAGATAGCGCCGGACGGTTCCGTTGGCCTGGGCGGTCAGCTCCGCCTCGTCGGCGGTAACCAGCTCCCCCCGCTGCACCACGGGCACGCCGTTGACGATGGTGTAGTCCACCGGGCCCTTGAAGCCCACGGTGCCCAGCAGGGACATGGGGTCAAACTGGGCCCCCGCCAGCTCCACCCGCTCCAGATCGATGAGGAAGCAGTCGGCGGCCATGCCGGCGGCCAGATACCCGATGTCATCCCGGCCCAGCAGCCGGGCGGAGCCCCGGGTGGCGATTTTCAGGATATCGTACCCGGTGGGGGCGTTCTGGCTCCAGTTCAGCCGGTGGAGCAGGTAGCACACCCGCAGCTCCTCCAGCAGGTTGGAGCCGTCGTTGGAGGCGGCGCCGTCCACCGCCAGCCCCACCGGCACCCCCCGGCGGAGCATGTCGGGCACCCGGCACACGCCGGAGGACAGCTTCATGTTGGAGATGGGGCAGTGGGCCACGCCGGTGCCGGTGGCGGCCAGGACGTCCAGCTCCTCGTCGTTGAAGTGGATGCCGTGGGCGTACCACACGTCGGGGCCAGTCCAGCCCAGCCCCTCCAGGTAGGCCAGGGGCCGCAGGCCGAACTTCTCCAGGGTGTACTGCTCCTCGTCCTTCGTCTCCGCCACGTGGGTGTGCAGGCGCACACCCAGGGCGCGGGCCAGGCGTGCGCTCTCCCGCAGCAGGTCGGTGGACACCGAGAAGGGGGAGCAGGGGGCCAGGGCCACCTGCCGCATGGAGAAGCGGGCCGGATCGTGCCACACCCGCACCAGCCGCTCCGAGTCGGCCAGGATGGCGTCGATGTCCTGCACCACGCTGTCGGGGGGCAGGCCGCCGTCCTTCTTGGACAGATCCATGGAGCCCCGGGAGGCGTGGAACCGCATGCCCAGACGCTCCGCCGCCCGGAACTGGGCGCCGATGAGATCCCCGGCCCGGTCGGGGAACACATAGTGGTGGTCAAAGCAGGTGGTGCAGCCGGTTTTCAGCAGCTCAGCCAGCCCCACCTGGGTGGAGGCGGTCACCACCTCCTCGTCCAGGTTTTTCCACACCTCGTACAGGGTCACCAGCCAGGGAAACAGCTCCATCCGCTGCACCTCGGGCAGGTTGCGGGAGAAGAGCTGGTAGAGGTGGTGGTGGGTGTTGATCAGGCCGGGGTACACCGCCATGGTGGAGGCGTCGATCACCTGGTCGGCCTGGCGCAGCTCAGGGCCGATGTACTCGATGGCGTTGTCCCGGATGAACAGGTTGCTGTGCTCGTGCAGGGTGTCCCTGTCGTCACAGGAGACGATGTAGCGGGCGTTCTTGATCAGCAGGGTGGACATGGCGGGAAACCTCCTTTAGCTGGGCTCGTAGGTCAGATAGTAGAAGGGGCCGATCTGGAAGCTGAGCGCGTCGGAGCGGAGGAAGAGGGCCCGGTCGATATACAGATCGAACCGGCTGCTGCTCTGGCCGGCCAGGAGCACGGCCTCGGGCCGGGCCTCCCCGTCCGCCCGGACGCTCTCGCGGTCGATGCCCAGGCCGACGGTGATGCTGCCGTCCTCGTTGACCTGGTAGGGGAGGAGAAGCTCACCGCCCTCCCGGGACAGCTGGTGCCGGAGCTCGATGCTGGCGTGGAGAATATCGGAATCCTGGTTGGACTGGGCGAACGCGGTGAGATAAAAGCTGGTGTCTCTGTCCTGATACAGGAGCAGCTCCAGCTCCCCCTCCGCCTGGCTGATGGGCACCTCCTCGGGAAAGCCCTCCGGCATCTGGTCGCGGGAGAGGGTGAGGGTCAAGGCGGTCTCGGTCTGGCCGGTGATGGCATAGCCCTGCCTGTGGAAGATGCGCTCCAGGGTCAGGGGCTGCCCCCGTACCAGGAGCACAACCGCGCCGGCCAGCAGAATCAGCAGGATCGGCAGCAGAAACAGGGGGATTTTTCTGTGCGGCGCCATGACAACGCCTCCTTTCCGTGTTCCCCCTCATCATAACACAGACCGGCGGGAAAAGAAAGGGCGGCGGGCAGAATCCGCGCCGCCGCAGTGCGTCGAAAAAGCGGCAAAGCCGCTTTTTCGAGAAAGATTGCATGGTGGAAGAGGTTCGTTTTCTCGCGAAAAAGTCACCCCTTCCACCATGAGAAGTGTCATTTCCGACGCACATGTCGCCGGAAATGACGGATTTTGATTTTGATTCCTGCGGCTGCCTGCACCCGCAGGCGCGTTTCGAGGCCAACCGCCGCTTGCGGCGGCTCTTAGGCCGAGATGGCCGCAGGAACTCTGCGAGGCTTTCCTTCTGGGAGGTTTTTCGACAGCCTGGGGCGGCGGGCGGAATCCGTGCCGCCGGATCAAATTTGAAAATGGGGGTTGACATATTAGAATATTTGAATATAATAATATTAGAAAGTTTGAACGTGAGGTGAGAGGCATGGACGAACAGAAGGTGGACTACGAGGGGCGGGCGGCTCTGCTCAAGGCCCTGGCCCACCCCGTCCGGCTGCGGATTGTCCGGGGCCTGCTGGTGTGCGGGTGCCGCAACGTGGGCTGTATGGAGGCCAACACCGGCCAGTCCCAGTCCTGCATCTCCCAGCACCTGATGCGCCTCAAGGCCGCCGGGGTGGTCAAGTGCTCCCGGTCGGGCAACGAGGTATACTATGAGATCGCCAATCCGGAGGTGGCGGCGGTGATCGCCGCCATCTTCGGAGATCGGGAGGGGGAGTACCAGTGTACGACATCGCGGTCGTAGGCGGCGGCCCGGCGGGCCTGTCCGCCGCGGTGCAGGCCAGGGCCCGTGGCAAGTCGGTGGTGGTCATCGGCGGCGACGCCCGGGACAACGCCCTGTACAAGACCCGCCGCATTGACAACTACCTGGGCTTTTACGGCGTTGCCGGGCCGGAGCTGCTGGAGCGGTTCGAGGCACACGCCCGTGAGATGGGCGTGGAGCGCCGAAACGGCCGGGTGCTGAACATCCTGCCCATGGGGACGGAGTTTTACCTGGCCGTGGGCAGCGAGGTGGAGCAGGCCCGCGCCGTGGTGCTGGCCACCGGCGTGGTGCAGGCGGGAAAGCTCCCCGGTGAGGCGGAGCACCTGGGCGCGGGGGTGAGCTACTGCGCCACCTGCGACGGGATGCTCTATCGGAACAAGGAGGTCGTGGTGATTGGCCGGGCCGCCGACGCCCCCCATGAGGCCAACTACCTCAGGGAGATCGGCTGCAGGGTCACCTACGTCAGCCCCCGGCCGCCGGAGGGCCTGCGGCCCGACATCCCCTATGTGCAGGCAGGGAAGCTCCGGGTGCTGGGGGACAGGGCGGTGGAGGCCGTGCAGGCCGACAGCGTGACCCTCCCCTGCGAGGGGGTGTTCATCCTCCGGCCCTCCATGGCCCCGGCGGAGCTGCTCCCCGGCCTGGAGCTGGAGGGGAACTACATCCGGGTGGATCGGAACATGGCCGCCAGCGTCCCCGGCGTGTTCGCCGCGGGGGACTGCACCGGGCAGCCCCTCCAGGTCTCCAAGGCCGTGGGGGAGGGCCAGGTGGCGGGCCACCGGGCGGCGGAATATGTGGATACCCTGATTCAAACAGGCTAAACTACATCTGATTTTCAAGACAGAGAAAGGACGGATTCAATATGGCACTGATTCATCTGACGGAAGAGGCGTTTGACAAGGCGACGGCCAGCGGGCTGTCCATGGTGGACTTCTGGGCCTCCTGGTGCGGGCCCTGCAAGATGCTCTCCCCGGTGATCGACGGCCTGGCCCGGAAGTATGAGGGCAGGGTGCTGGTGGGCAAGGTGAACACCGACGACCAGCCCGGCCTGGCCATGCGCTTCGGCGTCATGAGCATTCCCACAGTGGTGTTCCTCAAGGACGGCAAGGAGATCGACCGGAAGGTGGGCGTCATGCCCGAGGCGGCCTATACCGCCGTGCTGGACGCAAATCTGTAAAAACCAGGAAAACAAGCGGGCCGTGGGCCGTCCCAGAAGGCGGCCCACGGCCCTTTGCTCCACTTTTTGCGGGAGATGGGAAAATTTTTTTAGGAAAAGGTTTTGCAATCACTCTTGCAAGGCGAATCGGGTCATAGTATAATACAATTTACTGTATTTTGTCTATGGAGTGGATTCGGCATGAATCGAACTTTGGAACACATCCTCCCGCGGGTGCAGAAGCCCGCCCGGTACACCGGCGGGGAGTACAACGCGGTGGTGAAGGACCGCCGTGAGGTGGATGTGCGCTACGCCCTGTGCTTCCCCGACACCTATGAGATCGGTATGTCCAACCTGGGCATGCGCATCCTCTACGGCGTGATGAACGAGATGGAGGGGGTGTGGTGCGAGCGGGTGTTTGCCCCCTGGCTGGACATGGAGGCGGAGATGCGCCGGGAGGGCATCCCCCTCTACGGCCTGGAGAGCGGCGACGCCATCGCCGACTTTGATCTCATCGGCTTCTCCCTGGGCTACGAGATGGCCTACACCAACGTGCTCAACATGCTGGATCTGGCCGGCCTGCCCCTGCGCAGTGAGGAGCGGATGGAGCTGACCCCCATCGTGGTGGCGGGGGGCACCTGCGCCTTCAATCCAGAGCCTCTGGCCCCCTTTGTGGATCTGTTTGTCTTGGGCGAGGGGGAGGACGTGAGCGTGGAGCTCATCCAGCTCTACCGGAAGGCCCGGGAGGAGGGCTGGGACAAGGAGGAGTTCCTGACCGCCGCGGCCCGGGTTCCCGGCGTCTATGTGCCCTCTCTCTATGACGTGTCCTACCAAGACGACGGCACCGTGGCCGCCATCACCCCCCGGGAGGGGGCCCCGGCGGTGGTGACCAAGCGGATCGTCCAGGACTTTGACAAGAGCTATTTCCCGGTGAAGACCATTGTGCCCTCCACCGAGATCGTCCACGACCGGGTGATGCTGGAGGTGTTCCGGGGCTGCATCCGGGGCTGCCGCTTCTGCCAGGCGGGATATGCCTACCGGCCGGTGCGGGCCCGCAGCCCTCAGCGGCTCATCCGGCAGGGCATCGAGGCCTGTAAGAACTCCGGCTATCAGGAGATGACCCTGTCCTCCCTGTCCACCAGCGACTACCGGGCCCTGGAGGGGCTGTGCGACGGCCTGCTGGACTGGTGCGAGCCCAACAAGGTCTCTCTGTCCCTGCCCTCCCTGCGGGCGGACAACTTCTCCCTGGGGCTGATGGAGCGGGTGCAGCACGTGCGCAAGTCGGGCCTCACCTTCGCCCCCGAGGCTGGCACCCAGCGTCTGCGGGACGCCATCAACAAGAACGTGACGGAGGAGGAGATCCTCCGCTCCTGCCGCACCGCCTTCTCCGGCGGGTGGAGCAGCGTGAAGCTCTACTTCATGCTGGGCCTGCCCACCGAGACCGACGAGGACGTGCTGGGCATTGCCGATCTGGCGGAGAAGGTCTACCACGCCTGGAAGGAGACCACCCCCAACCCCAAGCGGGGGGTATCCATCACCGTGTCCACCGCCTGCTTTGTGCCCAAGCCCCACACCGCCTTCCAGTGGGAGGGACAGGTGGACATGGACGAGTACCGCCGGCGGGTGAAGCTGCTGCGGGAGCATATGCGGGGCCGGTCTATCCGCTACAACTGGCACGACCCGGACACCAGCTTTTTGGAGGCGGTGTTCTCCCGGGGCGACCGGCGGGTGGCCGGGGTGATCGAGGAGGCCTGGCGCCAGGGCGCCAAGTTCGACGCCTGGAGCGAGTCCTTCGACTTCGACCGCTGGATGGCCGCCTTTGAGGCCTGCGGCCTGGATCCCCGCTTCTACGCCAACCGGGAGCGGGCCAAAGACGAGGTGCTGCCCTGGTCGGTCACCTCCACCGGCGTGACCACCCCCTTCCTGTGGCGGGAGCGGGAGCGGGCCTATCAGGCGGTGATCACCCCCGACTGCCGGGTGCAGTGCACCGGCTGCGGGGCGGACAAGCTGTATCCGGGAGGGAAATGCGATGCCGAAGCATAGATTAGCGTTCAGCAAGGCGGACACCGCCAAGTTCATCTCCCACCTGGATCTCATGCGCACCTTCCAGCGCGCCTTCCTCCGGGCGGGCATCGCCGTCAAGCACACCGAGGGCTTTAACCCCCACGCCTTCGTGTCCATCCCCCTGCCCCTGTCGGTGGGCTTCTCCAGCGCCTGCGAGGTGCTGGAGTGCCAGGTGCTCAACGTGCCTCTGGAGGAGGTGCCGGCGCGGATGAACGCCGCCCTGCCGGCGGGGATCACCGTCACCCGCTGCTACGAGGGTGTGCGCCCGGTGAAGGAGCTGTGCTACGTCAACTACATCGTCACCCTGGAGTATGAGGCCGGCGCCCCCTTTGGGGCGGAGCGGGACATCCAGGCCCTGCTGGAGCGGGACAGCCTGGTGATGACCAAGCGGAGCAAGAAGGCCAAGAGCGGCTTTACCGAGGTGGATCTGATCCCCCTGATCGCCCGCGCCTCGGTGGAGGAGCGGCGGGACACCATCGCCCTGGATCTGGTGCTGAAGGCCCAGAACCCGGGCCTTAACCCGGAACTGGTGGTGGCCGCCGTCCGGGAGCAGTGCCCCGACGCCTCCCCCGACTTTGTCAGCATCCACCGCCGCGCGGTGCTGGACGGGAGCTTCCAGCCCTGGGAGTGACAAAAAGCGAACAAAGACCCCCGGGAGGGATTCCTGAACAGCCCCAGATTATGCGGACAGTACAAAAAAGCCCCTGGTAGGAAATATAGAGTTTTAGTAGGAGAGGCGCCGCGCCAGCGGCGCCTCTCCAGTCTTTAACTGGATACGCTCGTGGTTGTAAAAGTGAATGTATCGGTCAATCATCTCGTTGGCCTCAGAGAAAGTGGCTGGCTTATGTCAGTAAATACACTCTGTTTTAAGGATGGAGAAGAAATTTTCGGCCATGGCATTGTCATACGGATTTCCCCGTCTTGACATGGAAGGCGAAATGCCGTATTGTTTAGTCAGCTGGAAATATGCTTGGGATGTGTATTGAAAGCCTTGGTCGCTGTGGAGCTGCAACTCCGCAGCGACCCTCTTTTTCTCCCGCTTCATGGCCAGACGAATGGTGTCCAGGACCAGATTCACCGACTGCTGTGCTCCGGTCTTATAAGCCACGATGCTGTTGTCATAGAGATCCCGGATCATGGACAGATACAGTACCCCTTGCTTCGTTTGGATGTAAGAAATATCTGTTACCCATTTGCTGTTGGGCCTGTCTGCGTGAAACTCCCTGTTGAGTAAATTCTGATATTTATGTACTTGCTGCCCCAGGTTCTTCCATTTCCGTTCTCTCCGAATTTCAGATAAAAGGCCGTATTTTTCCATGACCCTAAGGACAGTTTTCGGGTTATGGTGGATGCCTTGCCGCTCTAACCACAGGTGCATCCGGCGGTAGCCGTAGGTTTGAAAGCAATGCTCCTGCTGTTTCCGAAGCAGCGCAGCCAGCGGTGCGTCCTTCTCGGGCCGATTCATTCGCTTCACATAATCATAATAACCGCTCCTGGATACCCCAAAGAATGTGCACATGACGGATACCGGATATGCGCTCTGATGACGATAAATTACTTGATACTTTACCTTCGGCCTCACTTCCTCCCCATGAGCATAATAAAATCCCGCAGTAGTACATTCTCCATTTTCAGACGCTTGTTTTCATACTTGATATTCCTGCAAAGTCCTGGCGGGTTTTCGTCCTCTCTGGTTGGACATGACTTGCATGGCTTTCTTTCGCTCTCGTTTCAGCAATGCATGGATTGGCCTGTCGCCCTTCAGCCCCAACCTTTCCGCAACTTCCCCCTGGCTCATCCCGCTCTCCAACATCCGCTTGATTTCTGGCAGAAGCTTCTGCACTTTTTGATACCTTCTTGCCATATAGAATCCCCCTGATGTAGTCTTATTTTCCTACATCAGGGGGGGACTTTGTCTATTGTCCGTTTTTGCTGGTTCGGTTCACTCAACTACAAGACACCGGATGGGCTCGAATTGCTCCATGAACAAAGGAGAGAGCGAACTGACTGATCTGGACAAAGGGTTGAAAGCTGGGTATTTTTCGTTTTTTCAACTACCAAGCTTGCGTCTTTTATCTTTGCGATATAGATAATTGGATCTTGCACGAGGAAAGAGCGCGCCTGAAATAGGTAAACAGGCTGTTCTCCCGGTGCAGGTTCAGCACATAGGTGAGCCCGCTGTTCACCCCGCGGATCAGAAGGACAGACCCGATGATCGTAAGCACCAGGAACCAGAAGGTATTCCCCACCACCACTTCTTTTGCGGTCCAGCGGACGGGCCGATCCGTGTCGCTTTTCACGTGTTTCATGTCTTTCTCTCCCTTTCAGTATGTTCTGTGTGTATGGCGCCATGGCGGCACCGCGTCCGGCATATTTTTCCGGGGTGTTCAGGACAGGGGCTTGAGCTGGGCCGTCAGCTCCACATCCAAAACCGCCGGCCCCACTTCAGGCAGCTCGTACTTGTCAAAGCAGACAAAAATGTGTCCCTCTGAGACATAGAACTGGAACTGATCCAGGGTATCGCTGCAGATCGTCTCCACCGCCGCGGTGCCGACCCCATATTCCTGTACCGCGGCCTCCGCGACCATCTCCTTGATCTCGGCCTCGCTCCCCTCCAGCAGATCATCCAGCCCCAGCAGCTCCCCCGTATCCACCCGGAAGGTGTAGGCGTCCGTCCCGGCATCGTACTGCCCGCCCATGTACCAGGAACTGCTCAGGGTCGCGCTGAACAGCTGGTCGGTGCAGTCCTTGATCTGGACCGTGTAGCAGTACGTGTAAATTTCGTTGGGGGGAATGTGGTTTTCCGGCGAATCCCACTCCTGGGCCCTGGCCAGAGACGGGTTGTCCGGGGAAAAGAACGCCTCCTGCTTCTGCTGGAAAAACTGGTTGATGACCTGGTAGCCGCCGGAGGCGTTGTCGAACACGGGCATTTCGAAATAGACCTCCATATTGTTGATGGGCTGATCCCAGTCGATCCGCTGGATGCGGGGGACGGGAACCTGGGCCGGGGCCTCCCCGGCGCTCTGGGGCGGCTCGGACTCCGGCTGGCGCTCCGCCCGGGCGGCCTGGGCCCCCTCCCGGAGCACCGCGGCGGTCTGTGCGCCGTCGCCCCAGCTGCCCTCCCAGCGGAAGGAGACGTCGTTCTTGCCGGAAAAGATGTCCAGGCCCACGCCCACCAGCCAGTTGTCCGGGGAGAGCCGATGGGCGGGCCGGGTGTCATCGCTGTACCGGATAAAGGCCCCGTCGGACGCGGCGATCCGCCAGTAGGTGACGTTTTCCTGGTCATACTTGTCCCAGACCGTCTCCTGGCTCCACTTGTCCCCGGTCAGGGTGGTGAAGTCAAAGCTCATATCCAAGTTCTCGTACGCCGCTATCTCGGTCTGGAGATCCGCCTCGGTGGGCTGTGTGTCTCCCACCAGCCGGAAGGAGATGTACCGCTCCGCCGGTTCGGCGGAGATGCGCCCGTCGGACAGGGGATAGGTCTCCGTGTAGTCGGAGTAGGCATAGGAGACCTCCAGTCCCCGGTCGGTCAGAACCAGGTACTGCGGCTGGCTGTCCAGCAGCGCCACGGCCTGGCTCCCATCCCAGTAGTAGACCTCTCCCTTGTAAAACTGGTAATCCTGCCGGGTGATCTCCCGGATGCCGTAATCGTAGTAGTACCCCTCCGCCACCAGCAGGGCGGGGATGCCGTTCCCCGCGTCGAACAGGGCCACCTGGCAGAGCGCATACTGCTTGAGCTCCGGCTTTCCATAGAGGCTCTGGCTCTCCCCGGCGGCCTCCTCTATGATCTGGGCGAAGGCCTCGGCCTGCTCCGGGGTGAGTGCGCACTGGGCCGCGCCGCCGGTGTAGGGCAGCTGACCCACATACGCCGTATCCAGCACCACAGGCGCCGGCGGGGTGGGCTCCGGCGCGGCGGATTCCGGCGCCGCCGTCTCCGAGGGCGAGGGGGCGGCCGCCTCCTGTCCGTCGGCGCTGCAGCCGCCCAGGGCCAGCCCGCCGCCCACCAAAATCGCCGCGGCCAGTACACCGGAAAGCATCCTGGCGGCGAGACCGCCCGGCAGGCCGGCGTATGCCCCTGCCCTGCACCGGCCTGCCGGCCCGGTGAGTTCTGTCCTTCTCATATCTGACTCCTTTCCCCCATCTGTGGGGCCGCACTCCCCCGCCCAGATGGGAACCGTTTCACTAGATCAGTACCCCGAGCCGCCAAACAGGTTTTATCTTTTCACAAATTTTTTCGAAAAAATTTTTTCTGTGCCGGCCGGGCTCCGGGAGAGCGGCCATAAAAACAAAAATTTTTTTCGGGAAATAAAACCAAACGGCCTCCAAGTGACACTAACAGACAGAGGGCAAAACAAAAGGAGGACGACAAGATGCAGCTTCTGCCAGATCTGAGCAACACCGAGGTGGTTCGCAGGCTGAGGGCGGGAGACGACGAGGTCTTTACCCAGCTCTACAACACCTGCTACCGCATGGTATATCTCCAGGCCATGAAAATTCTAAATCATAAGGATGACGCCGAGGACGTGGCCCAGGACGTATTCATCGCCGTATTCCATTCCATCGACAAGCTCCAGGAGCCGGAGGCACTTCGCTCCTGGATCGGCGGCATTGCGGTACACAAGGCTCTGAAAGCCCGCCAGAAGCGGAATTCCTCCCATGAGTTTGCCGTGGAGGAGAGCACCGTGTTTGACTATATCAATGCCCAGGGCAACGAGAAATCCCCGGAGGAGATCACGTGCAACCGGGAGGTCGGCGCCACCCTGGCCAAGATGATCGATCAGCTGCCCGATGAGCAGCGCATCACAGCCATGCTGTTCTGGTACGACCACTGCGGCATCAAAGAGATCGCGCAGATTATGGACTGTGCGGAGGGGACGGTCAAAAGCCGCATCAACTACGCGAAGAAAAAGCTGCGTCAGCAGGCCGTCCAGCAGGGAATGCTGGACTCCGTCCACCTGAACGCCATCAACCCCGCCATGCTGTTTACGGCCTTCCTGCTTCAGGAGCGCAGCCTGAACCTGGATCCCGAGGTTGTCCAGCAGGGCCTGGAGCATGTGCGCAGTGTGCTGGGGCTGGCGGCGGCCGGTACGGCCGCCGGCTCCGGCGCGGCTGCTGCCGGGGGAGGCTCTGCCGCCGCAGCGGGAGGCAGCGCAGCGGCAGCAGCCGGGAGCTCCGCGGCGGGCAGCGCCGCCGCCGGGGGCATCAGCGCCAAGGTGGCCGCCCTGGTGGTGGCGGGCGCCGTGGCGGTGGGAGGCGGCGGATACGCCCTCACCCACCTGCCCCCGGAGCCGGATGCGCCCGCCATAGCGGTGGTGGAGACCGTCACGTCCTCCCCCCCCCGCTGGCCACGGCGTCACCCACGCCCAGTCCCACGCCGCTCCCAACCGCAACACCCACACCCGTGCCCACGGCACCCGTCGCCCACACCCACGGCGACGGCCGCCCAGCCCACACCACCCGCCTTCTCCCACGCCAACCTCTACGGCCCGGTGACACCTACCCCGCTCCCACGCCTACGCCGACCCCAACACCACACCGACCCCCAGCCCCACGCCTGTCTCCGCTCCTACAGAGCCCTATTTTGCCGACAGCTACCGGGAGGATTTCCGGGATGGTCAGTATCTGGAGCTCCAGCTCTCTGGAAATACCCTTACCGCCACAGGAATGCGGGTTCTGGACAGCAGGCTGTATAATTATGTGGTATTGCGTACCGCGGGCGGCGAGAGCTACGTGCCCTTTGTATCCGGGCAGCCCTTCTCCCTCTTTGTGGAGGTGGATACGGACATCCTCCGTCAGATCGAGGCGAACAGGCCCGGCTCCCCCTATGCCTACTCCGTCGTAACTCTTCTGGTCTGCCAGAACTACACACCCGGGGACAGCTCCCTGGGCGGAACGGGCTTTGAACAGTGCAGCATCGGCATGGTGGCCCAGGGTGACGGCTGCACGATGAAGATCATGCCACGGTAGTGGTCTGGTCAAAATTTCTGTGGAAATATTTCCGGGGATAAAACCGACCGGGCCAGATCTGGCACTATATAGATGTACAGCAAAAAAGAAGGAGGAATTCCGAATGAGACACAGGCATCCATTCCGGCGCCTGGGCGCGCTGACCTGTACGGCCCCCTGGTGTTAGCTCTGCTACCGGCGGCCGGTGCGGCAGCCGGCGGGCTGACTCCGGCGGAGAGCACCAACGCCGGCGGCATCTATAACGGCTATCACGCCTGCCCGGCGGAGGCCTATCTGTACCAGGATGGGGAGAACCTGATCCGGATGGAGTATGATCCCGGCCAGAAAATAATCTCCGCCAGCACCGGCGAGATTACCATGCTCCGCCCGGAACAGATCATCGTGGAGACCTATAATAGCAGGTTTCAGCTGCTGGAGTCCCGCACGCTGGAGAAGGAGCTGCCCATCTGGGGAGGATTCTTTGCCGGGGCGGACTACAACTTCGTAATCTTCGGCCAGGCAAACCTCAATGAGGACGACAGTGTGGAGGTTGTCCGGGTGGTCAAGTACGACAAGAACTGGAACCGCCTGGATCATGCCAGTCTGTACGGAGCCAACACCATCGTCCCCTTTGACTGGGGCGGTATGGGCTGCGCCGAGTCCAACGGCCATCTCTACCTGCGCACCGCCCACAGCATGTATATGGACGCCGACGGCCTGAACCACCAGATGGACATGATGCTGAACATCCGCCAGTTAGACATGACCATCACGAACTCCTATACCGATGTGGCGCTCAATTCCGGCTATGTGGCCCACTCCTTCAACCAGCTGTTGCTGGTGGACCAGCAGCAGCGTCTGGTGGCCCTGAGCCACGGCGACGCCACCCTCCGAGGGGCAGTGCTCACCCGATACAAGGCGCCCGCCGGCGGCGACAGCTTCCTGGGCACTCCCAGGATGCGCGACATCTATCCCGATGACACCTGCGTCCGTTTCGCCGTGGACACCTGGCCGGGAGCAAGCGGGGCCAACAACACCGGCGCCCAGGTCACCGGCCTGGCCGAGACCAGCACCGGCTATCTCAGCGCATACAGCGAGACCGGCCTGGGGGACGCCTCCGACAACACAAATGTCTATAACGTCTATCTGGCCTATACCGATAAGAACAACTTCTCCGAGAGCGGCACCACCGTGCGACAGCTCACCAATTTCAGCGCCAGCTCCACCCAGTACGGCGCCCAGCCCCGGCTGGTGCCCACCGGGCTGGACGGGGGCTACATTCTGTGGCACCTGGCGGATAAAAACGGCGACTATTTCTATTACAGCGACAACATCCAATACGCCCGGTACGGTGCCGACGGCACCATCTCCGACATTCGGACGGCGGAAAACGCCCCGCTGTCCAACTGCCAACCCATCTACTACAACGGACAGGTGGTTTGGTTCACCACCCACGAATCCACCCCCACCTTCTACACCCTGGACGACAGCGGCGTCACCGCCTATCCGATGTCCGCCGCCCAGCCGGAACCGGAGCCGGAGCCCGGCACGGGCAGCTTCGCCGACGTGCCCGCCGGCGCCTGGTACGCCCCCTACGTCAACGCGGCCGCCCAGGCCGGGCTGATGGAGGGCACCGGCGACGGGCGGTTCAACCCCAACGGCACCCTGAGCATCGCCGAGGTGGTCACCCTGGCCGCCCGTCTCCACACCAGCCAGTTCGGGCTGATTGTCCCCACGGCCCCCGGGCCCTGGTATATGGGGGCCTACAACTACTGTGTGGCCAACGGGCTGTTTGACGAAATCCGGCTGCCGCTGAGCACCATGGACAACCTGGCAACCCGGTTTGACATGGTGGACATCCTGAACCGGGCCGTGCCCGAAAGCGAAACAGCCCCCATCCACCCCCACATCATCGTGCCCGACCTGGCCGAGTCCGACCCCTATGGGTGGGCGGTCTACCGCTGGTACCGGGCGGGCATCACCCAGGGCGACCAGGACGGGAACTTCAACGGCAGCTCCCACATCACCCGGGCCGAGACCGCGGCCATGCTGTGCCGCCTGGCCGGTCTGGCCGACCGGGTGTGAGCCGGAGCCCACCCATAATCAGTTGCTGATCCGGCATTTCGTCCGGTTCCAGTCAGCAGATCCCTGTCAACAAGAAGGAGGAATTTCAAATGAAACACAGGCATCCTTTCCGACGTCTGGGCGCGCTGGCCTGCGCGGCCGCCCTGGCACTGTCCCTGCTTCCGGCGGCGGCGATGGCCGCCAACGGGCCGCCCCCGGCGGTGAGCACCAACGAGGGCGGTATCTACAACGGCAACTGGGCGGTCACCATCCACTCCTACCTGTATCAGGACGGAGAGAACCTGATCCGGGTAGAGTACGATCCCGGCCAGAAGATGTACTCCTCCAACACCGGCGAGACCAAGGTGCTCCGGCCGGAGCAGATCATCGTGGAGACCTACAACAGCGCGTTTCAGCTCCTGGAGTCCCGCACGCTGGAGATGGAGCTGCCCATCTGGGGCGGGTTCTTCGCCGGGGAGGACTATAACTTTGTGATCTTCGGCCAGGAGAACCCCTCCGAGAGCGACCGCGTGGAGGTCATCCGGGTGGTCAAGTACGACAAGGACTGGAACCGCCTGGGCCAGGCCAGCCTGCGCGGCGCCAACACCACCGTGCCCTTTGACGCGGGCAGCCTGCGGTGCGACGAGTACGGAGGGTATCTGTACGTGCGCACCTGCCACGAGATGTATGCCAGCAGCGACGGTCTCAATCACCAGGCCAACCTGACCTTCTCCGTCCGGGAGGAGGACATGACCATCACCGACTCCTTCTCCGGCGTGGCCAACACGTCGGCGGGGTATGTGTCCCACTCCTTCAACCAGTTCATTCTGGTGGACGAGGACGGCAACATCGTCGCCCTGGATCACGGCGACGCGTACCCCCGCGGGGCGGTGCTGATGCGCTATCGCGCCAAGGCCGGCGGGAATCAATTCATCACCACCGGGGGCTCCTATTGGAGTGCCGTGTCGGAGAGCGTTACCGTCCGCGCCTGGCCCGGCGCCACGGGAGAAAACACCACCGGCGCCCAGATCACCGGTCTGGCCGAGACCAGCACCGGCTATCTCAGTGCGTACAGCGAGATCGGCAAGGGCTCCAGCTCCCGCATCGGCCGTGACGTGAGCAATGTCTACCTGGCCTATACGGATAAGGACAATTTCTCCCAGAGCGGTACTACCGTGCGCCAGCTCACCAATTTCAGCAGCAGCTCCACCGAATACGGCTCCCAGCCCCGGCTGGTGACCACCGGCCTGAACGGCGGCTGGATCCTGTGGGACATGGCGGAGAAGGCGGACAACGGCTACTTCTACAACACCAGGGAGCTCCAGTACGCCCGGTACAGCGCCGACGGCACTGTCTCCGACGTCCGGACGGCGGAAAACGCCCCCCTGTCCAACTGCCAGCCCATCTATTACAACGGCCAGGTGGTGTGGTACACCACCCGCGAGTCCGCTCCCACCTTCTACACCCTGGATGAGAGCGGCGTGACCGCTCATCCCACCGCCGACAGCCCGGCTCAGCCCGAACCCACGTCCGACCCTAACTGAAAGCATCCGACTGTCCGCCGTAGAAATAGTCGAATAAAACTGTCTGGCCCATGTTATCACCTCCTTTGGGCATGAAAAAAGAGCCGATTTTCGGCTCTAAATATTGAGAAATTGGCAAAAAATTGTTACAATAAAAAATCTTCACTTAATATTATCGGCGTTTGCTACGAAACCCATATTCACTTTTATATACACAATATTAGTCCAGTTAATTATATACATTTTGGTGGAGGTGCAGAATGCCTAAAATTTCCCCTCTTTCCCTTGAAGTCCTTACTAATATCTTTAGAACCAGCCCCAAAGATCCAATGCGTATTATTAACAGAGAAGGATCTATGAAAACGTTTCACCTATTATTGCATCTAATCTCAGAAAAGCAATATGTCGCATTGATGAAGCACTCTACTTAAAAAACTAAAAGACGTGCATCAAAGTAATGATAAAATTTGTCCCAACTTGGGATACAAAAAGGGGGCGTTCACACGGAACGCCCCCCTTGGGGAGTGTTGAGATGGCACGGATATGCCGATTTCATCAGAGAAAAGGGAAAAGGCTTGTTTTCTCACGAAACAAGCCTTTTTACACACCCTTTGGTGGAGATAAGCGGGATCGAACCGCTGACCTCTTGAATGCCATTCAAGCGCTCTCCCAGCTGAGCTATACCCCCGTATTCGCTTGTGCCTGCCGGACTGGCCGACCGAACGAATTGTATTTTAGCAGAGTGGGCAGGGTTTGTCAACTGTTTTTTTCTCTTTTTTATGGGGGCTGTTTCAGACAGGCAAATTTTTCAGAAAAAGGGGATACCCACGGGGAAAGCTTCATGGTATAATAAGGTATCATAGCATGCTATGCAGACAGCATAGCGGTGAACAGGCGGCGGACAGACGCTGGCCAGACTGCGGAAGGAGGCAGAACGCCATGAAATGTCCCTATTGTGCCCATCTGGAGAGCAAGGTGGTGGATTCCCGGCCGTCGGACGAGGGGGCCAGCATCCGCCGCCGGCGGGAGTGCCTGGCCTGCCACAAGCGCTTTACCACCTATGAGACGATGGAGAGCCTGCCCCTGGTGGTCATCAAAAAGGACGGCAGCCGCCAGACCTTTGACAAGAGCAAGCTGCTCAACGGCATGCTGCGCGCCTGTGAGAAGCGCCCGGTGCCCTTCAGTCAACTGGAGGGGATCGCCAATGAGATTGAGCAGGCCCTTCAGAACGAGATGGATCGGGAGGTGCCCTCCGCCAGGATCGGAGAGCTGGTGATGGATCGCCTGCGGGAGGTGGACGAGGTGGCCTATGTCCGCTTCGCCTCGGTCTACCGCCAGTTCAAGGACATCAGCACCTTCATGTCGGAGCTGAACAAGCTTTTGGCGGAGAAGTGAGCTGACAGTGTCTCGTCCAAAACAGACATAACATCCCGCTGAAAATGGCACGGGAGTCTAAGGTTTTACCCTTAGGCTCCCTTCTTTTTTGCCCACTTTTGGGGATTGGTCGATGGAGTTTATGAGGAAAAGACGAGAAAAACGTGATGAATTGGATCAAATGGCTGTTGACCAGAATGAGGGGCGAGAGGGACAAAATGAGCGAGATATTAGGTGCGTTTTGAATGAGACGATAACATGGAGGCTCGGAATAAATGGATTTAGTCGAAGATTTTGTGGAAAGGACGAAGCCGCAGGCGACGATATTTCAAGATAAAATATGTAGTGTATAGTTGGTTTTTGCTACAATTCTCTTTGATTTCCACGGAAATTGTTTCAAAAAGGCTTTTCGCAAGATCTCGGTTTAATTCCCAAAATTATTTGGAGTTTTTGCTGGAAAATTGCAAAATCTCGGAATAATTCAAGGCTTAGAAGGAATTAGCCGGCGATTTTGCGAAATTATTCCGAGAAAATGATGGAGGAGGAGAACTGACCAATGGAAAAAGCAGGGACGAGAACTCGTGACATTACTTACTTTTCCCAAAAGAACGATTGCCCCGTCTGCGTCCATTCTCAGGCAGCACGAAGGTATGCGGACCGGCTGGAGGAAGACCACACCGTTACTCGATATGAGGCAAATCAAACTTGGGAGCCATCCGCACTGCTCCACCTCAGCCATGTGGACATCCGGAAAGAGTATTTTCAAACGCAATGGGCCAGCGACTTTTGGATTCTCTATCAGGACGGGAGCTTTGGGATACGGGAGATTATTCGAAAAGCTTCGCTGGCAAATCGTGCGACGTGTGAGCGGCTGGAACTGTCCCGGCGTTACTGGGTGTTCCGGGGCTGCGGGAACTGGAAAGTCATCGTTGTGGAGGACGGCACACCCTTTGCCACCTGAGGGCTGGGCGGCGGAACTCTGTCCATTCTTGCGGGATAACTATTCTTGGAGCTTCAGTGACGATGACTGCTTTTTCTGATATGTTCCATCAAAAGAAACGAATGATCAGCCATGTAATAATAAGCATGTGGGTGGTCATTAGTTGGCTATGTGAAATGCTGTCGATGGACTTTGAGGTATTATCGCCTACACGCCATGCAATACATAGAAGATCAAGAGGCACATTATGCGTGGAGCACTGTGGGGTGCCTCGTCGGCTTTATTGCGTGGATTTATGGAACCAGAAGCTTCTGACGTTACTTTGAGGATTCATGGGCTGTTTCGATGGACGCAGTCCATCCCTTGTAGGCGAATGGTATTGTAATGCCAAACAGTACGGCAAGAGTCAGTTATCAAAAACTCTTACGTCAGCTATACACATGCTAAGAGAGGTTCATCGTTAGCTCAGCCCGCTGTGTCAAACAGCGAGGCTGAAGGAATAGTCTTAATCATTTTAAACATTTTGAAATGCAAAGACAGTTAACATAATTTTAAAATTAAAATCAGGTGATTTTTAAGTATCTTATCCGTGAAATTTTGATATTTTCCAAAGGAAATGAGAATAATTTGCGGCGAAATTTTTCGCTGAAATTTAATGGGTTCCGCCCGTCGGCAACAACACCCCGCTTTTTCGGCAGTAACACCCCGCTTTTTCGGCAACGATCCCCCGCTTTTGGCGTGATTGGAGCATATATTTTGTGATGAAGGAGGATGCAAAAATGTTTTTAGATTCTGCTGGGACCCGCTATCGAGTTCTGCGACAGCAAGCGGAAGGCACCTGGCTGATCTGCTACGACAAACCGGCGGCCCCATTTTTTGTATCCAGTGCGGTGTTAGAGAGGTATCAGCGCATCCAGACTCCGGACGAAACTTTGGAGGGGACACCGAGTACGAAGACCGCCGCTGAGGAGAAACGGCTGCTGCTGATCCAGCCTCTGATATCGGACGAGGGGTGCATGACCGACCGGGAGAAGCGACGATTATTGGCCAAGCGGCAGGCCCAGGAGTACAACACGACCTCACGCCGGGTGCTGCGGATCTATTACCGATGGCTGGCTTCCGGCAGTGTGTCTGCTCCCCCAAAGCAGGGGAAAAGCCGTATGATGGAAGACGTTAAAACTCTGTACGACGAGGCAATAGAGACCTACTACTTTTCCAGCGCGCAGAGGTCTTTGCGGGACGCCTACGACTGTATGCTGTTGGCCCACTATGTGGATGGGACGGGCAAGCTGGCGGAGAACCACCCCTCCTGGCACAGCTTTCGGCAATACTACTATCGCCAGGGGCTGCACAAGGGGAGCCGCAAAGCCATCACCCGCAGCGGATTGTCGGTGTACCAGCGAAATGGAAGGCTCCACTACGGCTCCGGTACAACCTGGAAGGACAAGATCGGCTACTACCAGATGGATGCCACCCAAGGGGACATCTATCTGGTATCCCGCTTTGACCCCTCCCTGGTGATCGGGCGGCCTTATATCTATTTGGCGGTAGATACGGCGACTGAACTGATCGCTGGGCTCTATGTAGGACTGACGGCTGGTGAGTCTGCGGTGGCCTCCTGCCTGGTCCATGCGGCCAGTGACAAGGTGGCCTACTGTGCCTCTTATGGTATCCAGATCACCCACGAGCAATGGCCCAATCGTGGTATTGCGGGCGGCATTATCACCGACAAGGGCCGGGAGTTCTGCGGCCAGCGGATGGACGAACTCTGTATCCGATATGGGGTGGAGCGGGAGAGCGTTCCTCCATTCCGGCCCGACCACAAGGGGATCGTGGAGAAAACCTTTGACCTGATCCAACAGAGGTACAAGAGCCTGCTCCGAGGCAAGGGAGTCATTGAGCCGGATGCCATGGAGCGATGGTCCACCGATTACCGTAGCCAGGCGATATTGACCATGGACGATTATACCAAGGTCCTGATCCACATCGTCCTGTACCTCAATAGCCGCACGTTAAAGAACTATCCCCTGACACCGGAGATGATGGCCGACCAGGTGGCCCCCACCCCTGCAAACCTGTGGCGGTGGTATGAGGATATGGGCCGCTCCGTCCTGCTGGATGTAGACGAGGAGAAGCTGACCTGCGTAGCCCTGCCCAGGGAAGAAGCCAGGGTGACACAAAAGGGCGTTGTATTCCGGGGGTTATCGTATAGTGATCCCGGTCTCCGTCGGCTCTTGGAGCAGCTGCAGGGGAGTAAGGTCACGGTAGCCTACTCCCCGGAGGACACTTCAAAGGTCTATCTGCTCCACGACCACAACTACTACCCTCTGCCGCTCTCCCAGGCCAGCAGCCGGTACCAGGGCTTGAATGAGGAGGAACTGGCGGCCTACCGAGCCAAGGAGCAGGAGCGCATCAGGGAGATGGCCGCCCAGGAGACAGAGGCAAGGGTTGAACTGCTGGGAAGGGCCAGAGAAATTATTGTGGGGAAAATTCAAGAGCATGAAAGCAAAAAAATCAGCGGGAAGATTATTCAAGAGAACCGGGAGCAGGAGGAGGGGTATCTGACGTGAAATATACCAACAGCAACACCGTAAGAGCAATCTACACCGAGCCGGAGGACAACCCCTATCTGGCAGCCCTTCCAGAATTGATGCCCAAGGATATATTTTTGCAGCGGCTTCAAAGCCTGCCCGTCGTTCCTCCTAATTTGTTATCGTTGAGCGGAGAGGAGCGCCGGAGACTGCTGTCTGGCCTGGCAAATCTATTCCTCCCGCTTGACTATATGTATACAATCTACGACCTGTTTTATCGAGCCATCCAGACTACCTACCATACCAAGACTGTGTTGGACTCTATCCGGCAAATCGGGGTAGTGCGGCAGAGTGGGCAGACTTCTTTTGGCACCCAGGCTCAAAGCGGCTCCATCCTGGGGATTCCCGGCGTAGGCAAGACATCCACCGTGCGTCGATGTCTCGCTCAACTGCCTCAGGTGATAGAGCACCGGGAGTTTCAGGGTCAACCCTTCTTTAAAAAGCAGATTTTATACATTTGCGTGGAGTGCCCCAGCGACTGCTCGATTAAGACCCTGACCTATAACATCATCGCCGCTGTGGACCGGGCGATTGGATCAGATTATTTTCGGGTAATCTCTCACCAGTCCCGGATCTCTGCCAGTGCCCTGACCACCCAGCTTAAGATCATCTGTCTCAACCATGCCATCGGGCTGATTGTGGTGGATGAGATTCAAAATGCCATCTCAACGGCAGAAAAGACTAGGCGGATTAAACCCCTGGTGACCTTCCTGTTGGAACTTCTGAATGACACCTGCACGGGGATCTATTTCGTTGGGACATTGGAGGCAGACGAAGTGTTTTGTGGACACGATCACTTGAAGCGGCGGACCCGTGGATTGCGGCTGCTACCCCTACGCCCGGACGGAACTTACCGCAGATTTTTGGAGACAATCTGGCAATATCAATTTACATTGCATCGGATTGCCCTGACAGATCAGATCGCCAATAAAATCTACGATCACTCCGGAGGCATCCCGGCGTACATCATCCAGATATTTATGGAGGCCCAAGCCCAGGCCATCATCGGGAGTGAAGATGTGATTGATGCCAAGATAGTGCAGCGAGCTATTAACATGTTGTGCATCAGCATTCCCAAAACATATCCCGCCGGCGTATCCCTCTCTGACTTCTCGATTTCTGTAGTAGAAGAAGGCCAGCACCAGGAGATGCCCGCCATCCCACATGATTCGGTGCCCAGAATGTATGCCACACCACGGGGCCGGCGACCAAAGGTCCGCGATCGAGTGGATTTGATCGAGCTGTGGAAACAGCACAAGCGGGCAGATTCTATCTGCAAGGTGTTATTGTCCTTGAACATAGGGGAGGTTTTGCATCTATGATCCCATTCTTTCCGGCCCCATATCCGGACGAACTGTGGTATGGAATAATCACACGGTTTCATCTCCAGTCTGGCTTTGCTTACTGGAGCGATACCCTTCAGATGCTATTTCCAGGATGTAAGCGCCCCAATGTCGGTAGCCTGCTACCCAATGAGACCATGCGGCAACTCACGCATAGACTCCCGGATGGAGTCCTGAACCTGGCGGAACTAGCATTGCATCACTCCCTCCTGCCCTTCCGTCTACTCTTTTTGCCAGAGAAACAGAAGGAAGAATATTTACGTCGTTACCTGGCCGGAGAGGATATACAGCCCCGTCTGCTGTCGCTTACCAAAAAACTGAGGGAGCATCCGTTACGATATTGCCCACTTTGCGCCCAGGCTGACCGAGAACATTATGGGGAATCATACTGGCACATAGAGCACCAGATCTGGATCATGCCGCTGTGTCCCGTGCATGGCTGCCGGCTGATGGAGGCTCCCTATCGGGATACCATGTCCCTCAGCAGACAGTTGGTATTGATTCCGGAAGAGAACCCCAAGCCAAATTTGGGGAGTAGCGAGACGGAACACGGTCTGACTGACCTTTTGCACCAGTGGTATCAGATGCCATTTGATGTAACCGCCAGCATAGAGGATACAGACAACTTGGGCCGGGCAATAGAAAACGCCGGCCTTCTGGCTCCGGGAAATGTCAGGAGGCTGGCCTGGGACACGGCACGGATATATACAGTTCTGACTAATAAGTTTGGAGCGGCTATGATTGAGGATGTATTTGGCCGGCAAATTACAGTGGCCCACGCTCGACGACTCCGGTTGGGTGAGATCGCCTACACCGAAGAATACGCACTTTTGTCCGTTTTGCTTGGAATGGGGCCGGAGGCGCTATTTACCAAGGAACAGGTTCCTCTGCATATCTATCAGAAGATGCTGGAACTAAGCACAAGGGGACGCCCCTACACAAAAAGGAATGTAGCCAAACTGTTGGGGATCCGGGTGGATCAGGTCATGCCCTATGCGGAGCGATTTGGGATAGAACCATTCTGGGTCCAAAGCGGAAAACAAACAGAGCCCGAAAAGCGGCAAACCTATGCCGTCACAATCCATCTTTCCGAGGAGGAGCGGAGGCACCTTGATGCTTACATGTCAGAGCATGAGATGGACGCCTACGGCCACGCTCTCCGCTACTTTATGCAAAAAGAACTTGCGCTTTTTCATGGGAAAACCAACGATAGTTCTTGTGTTTTTAGCGGAAATGTGATATAATATATATAACGAAACCGTGATCGGATTTGTGTCTGATCATGGTTTCGTTTTTTGCATCTGATATGAGACTCAAAATTCTTTGAACTTTTTGACAGGAGGCGATCTACATGCGAAGGGGGGGCGGCTATGCAATGGCAGCCTATTTACTTGAGCGAGATGGGGCCGATGAGGTGCTGATGACCTACCTGCGTGGTTCTGTGGCGCAGACCATCAAGTACGATGACCGGGCGACGGCAATCGCCTGGGGTGGGCAGATTTTGGCAGCCCTCAGAGACTATGCGGGGCGATTTGAGACCCGGCCCCCGCTGGCAGCGGTCAAGGCTGTCCGGGACATCTCCCGGCGGCTGAGCAGATACGTGGATAGCATGGACTTGGAAGGAGGTACCCGCAATGGATAAGTACAGCGAGATCATGGTCGAAATTGAGCACAGCGACAACCCCAGGCAGACCATAGAGACCCTGCAGCGGCTTGTCTGTGGCGTTTGCGAGGATGGGCCGCCCCGGGAGGGGGTCCAATGGGCGGCGGCATTCCTGGCCGCGCTGAGCGACTATCAGAACCCCAAGCAACTGCCCCTACTGCCGGATTTCTCCGAGGTGGCAGAATCCTTAAGTTTTCTACTCACCGACGTCCAGCACGAGCTTGAGGCGTCCTGGGCGCTTTGGAGGGCTGACGTAGACCAGAGACATACAGATAAGATGAAGGAGGACTGAAATCGTGGAAAACAATACCAACAACATCCAGGTTGAGGAGATGGACTGCTGGGCAGTAGACGACTGGGCGGCTTTCGGAATCTCCCTCTGGACCTTGCAACGCAAAATCAAAGAGGAACCGGCCTATATCAGCGAGGCCGTGGACATTTTGGAGGGACTAAGGGTAGCGATGCCCAAACTCAACTTGGTCATGCGCAAATACGCCGCAGACGTGGCCGACATGGTGGCAGGGCTGTGCTGCGACTGTCTGAGGTCTATGGCCGACGATTGCCACTGGGACGCCCGGCAGGTGGCCCAGTCGCACGCCATGGCCGCCCCGGACGACGAACCCCCGGACGATGATGACGGTCCGCTGGACTTGCCGCCGGAGTGGTTTGTCGATGGTGACGATGACGATGACGACGATGATGACCCCTACCCGGAGATCCGGTAGGGGCGTCCGAAAAACAGTTGTTTTTCGTTACACGCTGGGGCCCCCGTTTGGGGGCCCCGAGAGGGGGTAAAAAGAAACGAAAACCGTAATGAAAACTGCAGAGAGGTTTTCTGTTACACATGGATACGCTCGGTGTTCTACCTGCGAAAGCAAACAGGATATCGACCGTCAAGTGCGAGAACTGAGAGCCGCTGGGGCTACAGTCATATGGTGGGAATATGAGCATGGCGATGCGGACAGCAAAGAGCAACAAAATCTGATGTGGGAAGCAGTCCAGTCAGGTGATACAATCGTTGTCACGGAACCATCCAGACTTTCCAGGTCTGTCCAGCAGTTTTGCCAAATCGTTGAGAAAATAAAAGGCAAGCACATCCGTCTCCAGATTTTGGGTAGCATCACCATCGATTGCCGAGCTAACGAGCCTGATCCGATGACGGTAGCCTTTCTGCAGTTGATTGCCGTTTTTTCAGAATTGGAGTTGGGGATGATTAGAACTCGTGTGCGCTCAGGAGTAGAAAATGCCCGATCAAAAGGCAAGCGAATAGGCCGGCCCCCAATTACGCAAGATGATATTCCAAAGGTCTTTTGGAGGTATTTTACACAATATCAGGCAGGGAAAATCAATGTCTCGGAGCTGGCAAGGTTGGCAAAAATCAGTCGTCCGACGGCTTATCGATATATAGCAGTAGTAGGCTGTAATCATGGTCGAAAATAGGCGCAATTTATCAAATATTTTACAAAAATATACGATTCGCGCCAAATCAATCTGTTTTTGAGGACAATTGTGAGCGGATATACGACTTTTTGGAATTTATATATTCCGCATTTTTTGCGCTGAAAATTGTCCGAAATATATTGCATTGGGGGAGATTCTTCGACCATAGTCCTTTTTCACGCAAAGAAAAGCGGCCTAAAAATCAGGCCGCTTTTCTTTGTGTGATTGTGCGTGTTGAGTTGTTGTGCCTGGATTCTATGGACCCTTGCGGTTTCTATGTCCTTTCTGTTAGATTTTCGCCTGGTGTCGACTGTTCCAAACGATGTTGATGCAACTTCAAGAAAAAATCGAAAAAAATAATAAGAATGACAGCCACTGCCCACCTGATATGTTATAATTACAATGTCAGGATAGACACTTGATTTTCATCACATAGCATCATACAATAAAAATAAATATGGCTAAAAATGGCCGCCATGCTTCCGGCGAAGTCAAATAAGTATGCAAATCAAAAGTCTGTTTTCTCCCGTGGTTAAGTAGGGAACACAATGTCTAGTCACAAAAGCCAAAATATAACTCCCATTTAGGTTAAGTGTTGCTTTCTGTATCGTTACGGATGAGATCTCCAGAACGCCTGAGTTCCAGGGTATATTTTGAGGCAGAGGCACTATACGAGTCCCACATTTAGAGAGGTTCCATCCAGCAACACTTAACTTGAAAAGGGACAAATATAATTGTTGTGGGTTCTGTAGAAGAGCCCTTATGTATGGTGAATTCCATGAGAAATAAATATCACATTTCTACATATGCCGGTCAACATATCTTCTGGGGTTTGCTCAGCATGGTATGGTATCGCTCTCTTTTGTTCCGCAGGATCCCAAATTGTTCTTATGAGCAATCTATACTAATATTGTGGCTGCTGTTCGCATCCTTCATTATTTTAGGATTCTTATTCACAGCTCCCACACACCGGAATACTATGAATCTTGTAATCACATTGCTGATTCCTTATGAAGTTTACGCGACAATATCTCTAGGGAAATATTTCCTGCTGGGGATATATTGTTCTGCGGCAATCGGAGCGGTATTGAGCATTCTCCTTGCATTGTGGGTGTTATTGGCCCCTATAAAGCAAACGGCAAACAGAAAACGGACGGTACTGAGGCGATTATACCAAACCGCAGTGAATACCAGAGTTATTGTTCCAACTTGTCTGTCCTCCATATTGGTATTTTGCGCCATAACACAACTGAACGGCGGAATCCCGGTTGCGATGAATGCTTTGCCAAGCATTGATGAATCTGTAGAGAGCGAAACGATCGCAAATCATATAGAGACTCTATGTTTACTCCAGACGGAAACCTGGGCTGGGCTTTCTTCTGAGGAAAGATTATCGGTTATGCAGGTTGTAGCCAACATTGAACGCAGATACCTTGGCATTTTTGACGCCTTGGTTGTCAAAACCGATGTGTTGGAGGAGGGCACAGTTGCTACGTATGAAGATGCGACCAATCGTATCACGATTGATATAGGGCACTTAGAAGAGGATTCGCCAGAAGAGATTCTAAACTCAGTTGCGCATGAGTGCTACCACGCTTACCAACATGTGTTGGTAGATTTGTACCTAGATAGCAGCGAAGAATACCGCAGTCTTCAGGTTTTTAACACAGCAAGGGAATATCTGGATGAGTATTCGGATTATGCGGACGGTGGCAGTACGGAACAGGAATTTATGGAGTACTACTTCCAGACAGTCGAGATAACCGCACGGGCATATGCTGATGATGCAGTTGGTGAATACTTTACTAGAATTGATGCCTACCTTGCGGCTTCGGATAATGAGGAAACGGAATGAAGAAGATTATCGAATTTCCGGCGATCGAGATGCTGGATGAAGATACAGTTCGTCAAGTTCAAAACATTTTTGACGGATATGTCTTTTTTAGGTGTGTATCGCGCCAGGAAAAACAATTAATGTTTGTGGCGGAACTCATACGCAATGACAAGAAAAGACAGGCAATATCCTCTTGGATGGGCAAAAACCTCAAGCCTGAGGACACATTTTCGGATGCTGTCGAGAAAGTGCTGAAGCATTCCCAATTCCTGCTAGTGACGAATGTTCCCACGCCTGTTTTGCTCCACTTTGCAAGAAAAGCAGCAGTGCAGACACGGGCTTTCAAGCCTGAGCATGATATTTTTCTGGGAATCGCTTACTGTCATGGTATTGTAGTGCGAAAAAATATGAAACGGATGCTGGAATGTTATAAGAGAGTAGCATCCGCGAATAGCCAACAAACAATACAGCTACTTGTTTTCGCATTCCAATATGATGACGGTGTGGAGGGAAGCCTTAGATCCGCCTATTATTGGCAAAAGAAACTCGTGACATTGCGCACAAAAGCGTTTCAACAGCAAGCAAAAACCACCAAAGATATTAACAAGTTGAGGCCTGCCTGGCTTGCTTTGTTTTCCTGCCAGTTGGAAATGTACTATATCTGCAGAGATCGAAAAGACTATAGGGCAGCGCAAAGAACGATAAACTCTATGCTGCGGTTTAGTGATCAAATGAATTCGGACGAGCACCTGGAAATGAGCTATAAAAAGCAGGGAGATATATACCGCTTGAGAGGGAAGGGTCGAAAGGCGCTGTCAGCATATTTGAAATCCCTATCTTACGCTCCAAGGCCGCTGAAATACAGGTATGGTTCAGGCGGATTGGGCGGATTATATGTTGGAAATCGTGACTTCATAGAACTTGCAAAAGATGCCGGAAATCCAGATATGGCAAAAATGATGATGACAATGTCACTGGAAGAGGTTGAGGATGCTATTCTTCGGAGATTAGCCAGTTCCCAGTTATTCACAAATTAATGTTACAAGGCTTGGCAGGTTGAGTATCCTTGAATTGGATGAGGGAGAATATTTTCATGGAAGAACGAGTAGAAACGGCCCTTTATCAGAAGTACGGTCCTTCACCACCTATTCTTGCTCGGGAGCGGCTTGCTGCGGAAATACAGTCCTCCATCAGAGGGGCAAAGCGAGAGGATTTAAAGCAGATTATCTCATTTTGTGATATGCTAAAGTTTCATAATTGCCCGTATTATTTTGCCCAAACTGCTGCGTCCTCTTTTCTCTTTTACCTTTTGGGGCTGTCACCAACAAATCCTCTGCCCCCACATTATATCTGCCCTGTTTGTCATAGAATGGAGTTTATATTTGATGATAGTACTATAGATGGTTTTGACCTCTCTCCCCGCCGTTGCACCTGCGGCGCATTGATGGAGGTGGATGGCCATAATTTAAAGGGCGAATACTTCTTAGCGGACGAAAGACTGATGGGTTTGGTCATGATTCCTGTCAATCGGTATGCTGAGATAGTTTCCTTGGCAATGGAACTTTACAAACCTAATGAGCAACCAGTTGAACCTTATGCTCCGGATCAGTTTGCTGTATTCCCCAGTGTTGCTTTAGCTACGGATACCGAACTACCATCGTACTGTGAAAACTGGTTCAACCCCTTAAGTATAGGCAGTACTAAGCAATTTATTCTCAGAAATTTGAGGAGCCTGCTACCAATTGAAGATCATGGAAAGAATCAGAACACCCGACGGGTGCTACAAAGTATGTGTACCCGCATTGAGACCTTTTTCTCTGCAATCCGGTATGTCAGCCTCATGCGCTTCTGCTGGAAAGAGGATGTGGATATCACCGCTTTTCTTGATAGTGTTCCTTTACCGGATGGAATTCTATTTCGAGAGGATGTTTTTGATCACTATATTGGCCTAGGGGTAACAGCTGAAGTAGCCTATAGACAGATGAATCGATTGAAAAGGGGAAGGCAAGAAACGATAAGCTTGAACACACAGGAACATTTGAGGTTTATTGAGAAGGCCAGAGTCTATGCCAGTATGCCATCCAAAGTGTGGGCCATTGAGTACCTTCTTTCTATGGCGAAGAAAGGACTCTACACTTAATTTGGGGAATGCCCAGTGACCTTGTAAAATCAATTCTGGCAAACAGTATTTGAAAGAGATAATGAAATGTTGATGGGTTGGGATTTAGGCTTAGGAAGGCTTAAGATATTAAATGGGAGGCGGGTGAAGCACTTAAATGTGGAGATTAGTTGGGGGTTGTGATAGCCCATGTTGCAGTGAGCAGCTTAAAGAGGAAGTTGCTACTGCCAATATACGAATTATATTTATTGCTGGGCCGTCTGGGTGCGGGAAAACCTCATTCTTAAAGACATTGGGCAACGAGAACACTGTAATCCTCCCATGCCATATTTTGCTGGAGCAATGGATACGTCACATAATTCATGGCACAGACGGCCAGCAATTTCATTCGGATATGTTGAAAAATTGCCAAAACAAAATTCTGTGTATCGAAGACATAGATATGAGTCTGTGTGGCCGCAGTGCTTCCCAGATTGAAATGGCCAAGTGGATTATAGAGTGGGCAAAGCAGATAAAGGTTGTTTTGACTGGAATTGATATAAGAGAGAAATGCAAGTTTCTGCTATCACACATAGAGGATGATGATTCTCATAGTTATGGCTATTACATATTCGTGCCAGAGAGGAGTCTTCCCCTATGAGTTTGTAATCTATTGAAATTATTATTTTATGAAGGTGGAGAAACTCATGCCTTGGTCTGGCGATGTAAGCCGACAGATTTGGAGCGAAAAGAATCTTGAGGCATATAAGGAAGAATTAAAGTCACGAGATCCAACTAATGTTGAGTTTTCGTGGATTCCCGAGTTTTGGGCAACAACACATAAGTTGTTCCTTATCAATCCTGTTGGGACGGTTGAGCAAAATCTCGAAATGATTAATTTAATTATCTGTTATAAGAGATATATGCCCGAAGAATCACTTTTAAAATGTGTGTTTCACTATACTTCCCCGATTTTTCGTGTGGAGTATATGGCCGAGATAGAACCTAGTTCCGCCAATTTTCAATATCGATGTCTAGATTTGATTGAAGAAATTCTCAAAAGAAAGGATTCAAATCTATTGAGAAAACTGTATCCATACATCAATCTATCGATGTATGAAAATCAAAAGCGAAGCATTGAAGCGCTTCTGCGAGAGCCTTGATGTTGATTTATGTTATGCAAACAGATCTCCATATGAATCAGGTATCATTTTGGTTTGTAAAAACTATATCCACATTATTAAAGAGTAAAAGGAGTCCTTGGCGTATTCCGAGGACTCCTATCGTTTTACTTTTGGTTATTGTTTACCTGTGCCACAAGCTTGGCTCTATACAAATAGCGAAAAATCTGATATGATATAGGCAATTTAGAGTTCTAAGCGTTTTTAATTGAACAATTCAAACAAATTGCGCCTACCGTTTCAAAATCCTTGTGCTTTCGGATTGGAGGAAATGCTATGCCAAACATCATGCTAACTTATCGCTGTAATCTGAATTGCCCGTATTGCTTTGCAAACGAATTTGTCAACAAGCAGTCGACCGACATCACATTTGATAGTTTCCTGTCGGCGGTACATTTTATTACAAAGGATGGGCCTGCATTTCTCGGCTTGATTGGTGGCGAACCTACGCTACATAAGGATTTTAAGAACATTCTGAGAACGATTATCGAGGATAGAAAGATAAAGGAGTGCACTGTTTATACGAACGGGTTGGAACTGGAACCCTATATCGATGAAATCTCATCTCCAAAGTTCAGATTGCTGGTCAACTGTAATTCGCCCGAGACAATCGGAGAAGAGCGTTTTGCAAAGATCGCAAAAAACTTGGATGTGCTAATCAACCAACGCTATATGCGCGATCGAATTAATCTTGGTGTCAACTATTACTCGGATGATTTAGACTGTTCGTTCATTATCGAACTCTTGAATCGGTTTGATCTGCACAGGGTCAGATTGTCGTTGACAGTTCCCGATTTCAGCGTTTGCGACACAGTCAGTTCCGTCGCTTTCTTTAGGCAGAGAAAACAGGGCTTGATGAATCTGCTCAGACGGTTCTGCGATAACGCGATTGTACCCTATTATGACTGTAACAAGCCCCCCGTTTGTATCTGGACAGACGAAGAAAAGCAATGGATTCAGGAGTATCTTGATAGGTATGGGGTCAAGGAGAGTAACCTGCTGGAGACGAACTCTCTGTGTTATCCAGTAATTGATATCCTTCCGACGCTTGAGGCAGTACGTTGTTTCGGTATGTCCTCCTTTGAGAAGGTAAATATCTGTGATTTTGACTCCGTAACCGACCTGGCCTCATATTTTCTGAACAGGGTCGACTGCGAAGCGTATCGTATTGCGGACTGTGCGGACTGTCAGGCGTGTTACTACAGAAAGACTAGACACTGCACAGCTGGCTGCATCGGCTTTAAGTCGGAGTTTATCAGAAAAGCTAACGAGACGATAGACACTGTACTCATCGGAAACAATTGACCTTGTAAGGTGTTTGACCCGTTCATAGAAAGACAAGGTGCAATTGACTGTCGTGTTGTTGATGCGTGACACGGAACTGATGGAAAATCACAAAAACAGATTACGGAGAAGTGATTATGGAATATTGCTTGAACCTGTGTGACATATTCACAGCATTACTTTATGAATATGAGTGCGTGGAAAATCTCATGTCTGCAGCTGAGGATGCAAAAAAAGTCGGATACGATAGGATTTGTCTCGGCGCATATTTCTGTGATGACTATTTCATTCGAAACATCCGAGGTATGTTTGCGAGCACATATCCCTACTGTCGAAAAAATAACATCAGAATCACTTTGACGCTGCCCGTTTTTTCGGAATCGTTCCTAAACAATGGTATTAGGCTCATTGACGAACTCCTAACCCAGTACAGAGACGTGATTGACGAGGTAACGGTCAACGATGTCGGTATGTTGCGATATATCAGCGGGAGAGGGAATGTAAACATAAATCACGGGCGACTGCTTCAGAAATACTCCCGGGATATCCGGCATGCGAATTATTCCAAGGGTTGTTTCAAATATTACGGTTACTCAGATGAATATGAGTCGTTGGCCGAAACAATTGAATTTGATGTATGTGCAGAAACGATGGAAATCCACATTGGGGGGAAAAGAGCTGCAATCCATAGGAATTGCTCATATGCTACAATGGGCAGGAACTGTCAGTTTGCAGGACTCAATCGGAGTGTATGGGAGAAATTTGATCTCAGCAGCCCTTGTGGTGAGGTATGCAGCCGATTCTTTTTAAATTATGTCGACCAAGAAGGACACACGTTCTGTCAAGTTGGAAAGGCTGTTTTCTTTGAGGTGTCTGCCAATACGATTCGGACTGACTCAGAGGTTAGATTTATTGATTTTCCCCTATATCTCTGGAAACAAAAATATCCTTTGTCCGATATCAACAACTCGTAAAGTATTAGGTGAATTTATGTTTATATTGGCTCCAATCAATCATGCGAATGACATGAAACATCTTGCACAAAGCGGAGCGGACGAGTTCTATATTGGCTTCTATGAAACCTCTTGGGCTTCAAACAACGAGCGCTTTTATGACTTAAATAGAATGTCTGACTTTGCAGAAGATGCCAATCGGTATTCTCTGCCTGAATTAATAGAACCGATTGAAGAAGCGCATCGCTTAGGAAAAAAGATTTATGTCACTCTGAACGCACCTTATTACAACCCAAATCAGCTCCGAATGCTTCAGGAGTATATACGAAAACTGAAAGAGTTTAAAGTTGACGGCGTTATAGTTTCGAATCTTAGAGTCGCAGATATTTGCAGGCAAGAGGGAATCAGTGCGGTCGCAAGTACGATGTGCGGTGTATACAATACTCAAATTTTGAGTACATATGCTATGTCAGGCGTGAAGCGAGTGATTGTTCCCAGAGATGTGCGGATCGAAGATGTGAAAAGAATGAAAGAATCTTTTCCAGAGATTGAATTTGAAGTGTTCATGATGAGAAATGGATGTAAATTTTCTGATGCCAACTGCTTGGGCTTTCACTGTTATCCTCACGGCGCTTTGTGCCGGACGCTTAAATTCTCGAAAAAGCAAATTGGTGGTACAAATCTCACATTTGATTTGGCTCAGCAACTCTTTTTTAACGACATGATGTTCAAAGAACTGTACGAGCATGATGCCTGCGGGATGTGCGCAATCTATGATTTTACGGAAATGAATATCCACGCCTTGAAGATTGTCGGCAGAGCGGCAGAACAGGAACACATAGCAAAAAGCATAACTATGGTAAAAGCTAATATTGCAATTGCCGAACAATCCAGTTCCCGGAAGGAATACCTAGAGAACATGGTTTTTCCGTCTGATCCCAAAACTTGTTTTATGGGTTTATCATGCTATTATCCTGAAATCAGGTTTGGAGCAAAGCACAAATTATCTGATTGAAGCCAATCCTGTCCAAGATTGCGATATATATCGCATAAATAATGAGAAAATGGAATTTAATGAGGCTGAAAGCAAATCAGAGTATAACTAAGTGATAATTGAGGGAGAAACATATGAATGGATTACTTTTATGTACACCCGAATGTAACCTAAGGTGTAAGTATTGCTTTGAAGAAACAATGCACTGCGAAAAGATGATACCAATCAATGAGATACGCGAGGCATTTGCAACTTTTCTGGATCGCTATTTTAGGAAGTTCATTGAAGAACTCATTGCAATTAACAAGTCCCTCGGACGGAAAGAAACCGATATTACATTCCATGGTGGGGAACCGCTGTTGATTGGACATGATTTGCTCCAAAAGGGGTGTGAGATCATTAAAAGTTACCCGAATACTACGATTGGAATGCAAACAAACTCCTCGCTGGTGGACGATACTTTTATTGAACTGTTCTTGAAGTACAACATCCAGATTGGCACCAGTATCGATGGTCCCAAATATATGCATGATGCTTATCGGATTAATGCGGCAGGTGACGGATCATTCGATCAGGTCTATCGGAACATCATGAAGATGAAGGAGGCGGGAGTTTCGGTCGGTGCATTGGCCACTGTTACAGACGTTACTATTCAATCTCCTGAAGATTTCTACAATTTCTTCAAGGAAAACAATCTCGATTTTTCATTCAATCCGTGCTTTACAGATCCGAGTCTTCCAAAATCCTATACTCCACTAGACGAAAAAGCATACATTAAATTTGCGAGAGAGATGTTCAATCTCTGGATTAACGACAAAGAAAGTAATATTTCCATTACATGCTTCGAGCGTATCATCAGCGCCATGTGTATTAAGAGTGAAATATATATGGAAGTCTGTTCGTTTATCAGAGATTGCAGTCGTACAACAGTTGCAATTAAACCAAACGGAGACTTTTTCCGGTGCCTACATTATTGCATGGATAGTGAGAATAGGATTGGGAATATCCTGACCGATAACCTGAATATCGCCCTTGGAGATAAAGCGTTTGGTAGCCGCTGCGATCAGTTGTTCCAGACCGAATGTAAGGATTGTGATATCCAATTGTACTGTAATGGCGGATGCCCATATGTTGCAGAAGCAATTAATCACACTATCTTCTCCAGGCCGAACACTTGTGCCTGCCAAAAGGATATTGTCCATTATATTTATGATTATTACAAATCATTTTACAAGGAAAGTTGATCCCAATGATAGGAGTTATTATTTCTACGTTTGAATGCAACCTTTCCTGTCGGTATTGTTACGAACATTCAGATACATACCGCACTAGGACCTCCAAGATTGTAGTTAACAACGCTTTTGCGGAAAATCTCGATGCGTGTGAAGAGTATATTTCTTGCCTATCCGAACTTGCAAGAAGGAACAGACGGTCAGTGCAGTTCATACTGCACGGTGGAGAACCACTACTGATTGCGCCGGATAATCTTGAAAAACTGTTTGAACTGATCCGCAAAAATGGCAATCCTGCGATACAAATCCAGACCAACGGCACATTGATTACACAAAGAACAGCCGAGTTGTTTCATCAATACGATGTTGGGATTGTCGTCAGTTTGGATGGTCCGAAGAGTCTTCACGACGAATATCGGAAAAACGCAGGCGGATTTGGTACATATAGTATGGTGATGCGTGCAATTGACCTCCTCCGTAATAACCGTGTCGATGTGTCTGCGCTTGCTACTGTGACAGAATTGTCGTCCAGCCGGGCAAAAGATATTTTTACCTTCTTTTCCTGTTTGGGCATGGACTTTTCCGTCAATAGGTGCTTTCCTGTTCTTGGTATGCAGGGCGGTATCTCAGAACAAACATATCAGACATTTCTTTCTATGCTGTTTGATCTTTACCGTCCAACGGATTCGGAGCATTGCGGTATCAAAATTCCATGTTTTGACAGATGCATACACGATCTTAAGTGGGACGGTTCGAGTTATTGCTATAACCCGCATGTGTCACCGTATGTATCGGTCTTTTGCATTCCGGGGAAGACATTTGGTTTTGCTGCTCACGGAAAGAACAAACGATTTGACAGCCTGTTGGAGTTTCGCCGGTTCTCAGAAACGGCTGTAGATTACAGCTCAACGGGGACAGTGATTAGGATGAAGGGTTCACTGAAAGACGCAGTGATTAGGCATTTATGTCAACAGCAGGCAAACGACTATTTGAGCGCATTGACACTGGGAGTGTAGTCATGAAAAATTTGTATATGATGCAGGCGTGCGATAAGCCGGACGGTATCATCTCTCTTCCGTATTCAATCGGGATACTGTACGCATATGCATTTCAGGATGATGTGATTAGAGCAAACTACCGGTTGTGTGGCCTGTTCGTAGAAAAATTGGATCCTGAACGTTATCTCTGTATCCTTGAGAAGCCGGATGTGTTTGCGTTTTCCTGTTACATCTGGAATTTTGAGTATAGTAAGCAATTAGCAAAACAAATCAAGGAAGCTTATCCTGAATGCGTTATCATTTTCGGTGGACACAGCATACCAATTGGCCAAAGCAAGTTGCTCCAAGAACTCCCGTATGTGGATTACTTAATCCACGGGGAGGGAGAAATCCCATTTCAAGAATTACTTTTATATCAGATAGGTTGTTTGGACAGAGAGTGTGTGAATAACATTTCCTATCGCTTGGATGATAAGATCTCATATAACTATCATTCTGACTGCATTGTTGAGGACTATCCGTCACCATATCTGACCGGAGTGTTTGACAAAATGTTTGATGACCCAGATGCCCGTTACAGCGCGACCATAGAAACTAACCGTGGATGCCCATTTCACTGTGCCTACTGTGACTGGGGACTCAACCAATCCCGTCTCAGGATGATGGATCTCGACCGAATACTTGCTGAAATAGAATGGATGGGCCAACATCAAATCGTGGTCTGCAACGGCGCAGATTCCAACTTCGGCATGTTCTCAAGAGATCTAACTATCGCGAAGAAAATCGCAGAAACGAGAAGAAGGTATGGTTTCCCATACAAGTTTTCTGTTTCTTTTAGTAAACAGAGCGATGAAAGAGTTTTGGAGATTTCAAGAATCCTAAACGTGTGCGGTGTTCTTGCCGGCGTAACAATCTCTTTCCAATCGCTAAATCCGAAAACATTAGAACTGATTGGTCGGCGCAATCTTCCTGTAGCACATTTCAAAAAGTTAATTGCTCAATATAACAAAGAAAACATTCCTACATATTCGGAACTTATTTTAGGGCTTCCGGGGGAATCTTATGACACATTTACTGCAGGAATATGCGAACTGATTGCCGATGGCCAATATCGCTATATTAATGTATATGACTTTGCTTTACTTGTGAATTCAGAAATTGGCATTCCGACAACTGCAGATAAATATGGAATCAAGACGGTAAAGATGCCATTGAAGGTGTATTACTGCAGACCCGATTACAATCTGAGGTTAATCCAAGAGTTTGCGGATATTGTGGTTGAGACGTCAACAATGCCAAGAGAAGCGTGGGTAAACTGTAGGATGTTTACGTCTATTGTCAAAGGATTTCACTCATTTGGTATTCTTCTTTTTGTAGCCTCATATCTGCACCAAAAGAGCAAGGTGGACTATAAGGAATTCTATAATCACTTATACACATGGATGATGGGACAAAAAGCGTTTCAAGTATATTCGGATTTGAAAATGTGGTATACCGAAATATCTATCGGAAATCAGATTGACAACCCTGCCATAGAATACTACGATGGAGTTCGGGTTCCGCCAGAAGAAGCAACTTTTTTGCGAGTAATAGAAAATATAGATACGCTATATTATGAGCTCCGACCGTTTCTCATTCAGTATCTGGATGACCGGTCGCCGTGTGAGGCTGATCTTTTACGCTTCCAAGAATACGTGTTCCGGTCAATTTATAGGGAGGATACTATAAATAGCCAAGAAGAATTCAGATATGATTTTGTCAGTTTCTTTGACCGCATTGCTGTGGGTGAGGAGGCCGTGTTGGAAGAGAAACCAATTATGATCGACCTTGATAAAGTGAATGAGTTACTTTTGTACCCTAAAAGAGTCTACGTATCAGAATCATAAGTCGATAGAAGGGTGTGATAATTCTGTATAGTAAGCATAAAGATGCCGAACCATTGCAGACAGTCAAAACAATAAAAGCTTGTTATACCTTATTACAATTGAATATGGAATACACAATTGAAAAGCATGTAGATAGCGTTTATTCTGCATATTTATATGATGTAGACGGGCAGTGGAATGTTGCTGGAAAAGGAACTACTGAATCTTTTTGCCTTGCAAGTGCATTTGGAGAGTCTATGGAGCACTTGTGTAATCATTTTGCGTTTGATATCAGCAAAACTTCAGAGCATGCGAAAGCATACGGAGGTTTTCTCCGCTATTATGATGAGATTCTATTACCCATTGAAGCGATTGAAGACGTTTCCCCAATAGTGTTTCGGGATATGCAGAACTGTTGCGGATCCGACAGAGTTGAAAAAGCAGAAATCATAGAGATTTGGAAGCAACTCCTTCAAAGTGATCAAACCCCATTTGTACCGTACTATAACATTTCATCTGGAAAAACCGAACTGCTCCCAGATGCCATTCTATCAAAAATGTGTGGTTCCAACGGCGGAGGAAGTGGCAATACACCGGAGGAAGCCATAGGGCATGCGCTGGACGAGGCAATTGAACGATATGTTAAATACAAAATTGTATTCAACAACTTGACACCTCCAACAATTCCGCAGGAATATGTTCGTAAACGGTGCCCAGAATTGTACGAGGTCATAAGGCAGATTGAAGCTCAAGGACGATTCAACATTATTGTAAAGGATGCTTCTTTGGGAAAAGGTTTTTCTGTTATCTGTATTCTGGTTATTGATAACCAGACACAACGTTACCTTACTAATTTTGGAGCACATCCATGCTTTGAAATCGCTTTAGAGAGATGCCTGACCGAGTTGTTTCAGGATCATGAATGTGTCTCTTGTTTGATAGACCGAGCAGATATGACAGATTGGATTGCTCATGCTGACGAAGATTCAACATGCTTGAGCAACTGGGTTTCTCTGTTACGAGATGATATTGGAAGCGTCCCGAATAGTGTGTTTCTTGATAAAGCATCTTGGGAATTTGTTCCGTGGCAGATTTTTGACACATATAATAATAGAATCGGTGTAATACATCAATTGCGCCTTCTCAAAGATAATGGCTGTGATGTTTTTATTCGTGACAACAGCATCTTAAATTTCCCGGTTTATAAGGTGTATATCCCATTTCTATCATTGTCGCACATCATTTTTGACAACAGGTTGGCCGAGGAGACTGTTATCGCAAATCATTTTATTGAGTACTTGTCTAACGAGTTTCCTTTGGATAAAAAGCGAGACGCCTGCCGATGTGCTTTTAGTAAGGATGCATTTCTGCTGAGAATGCTACTACACAACTGGGATCGTGATATCTTTGATTTCTTACATGCTTCCTTGCTGTTTGATATTTGTGAGCCTGAGAAAGCTTTGTTAGTACTTAAAGATACTAGGATTGACTGTGCTACCTTCCTAAAACGATATATAGAAATGACCTTATCCGGGGTGGCTCTGAATGAAATAGTTGCTTTGCTTAGGGTATTTTATGGGGACAAAGCTGCAACTTGGCTAAAGCAAATTGAAAAAGGCAATGCATTTGCTCTGCTTCAGGAGCATTGTCAAAATTCTGGTTTGCTGAAAAATCGTGATGAAAACACTAAAAAAGCAGGGTTATTTAGAGACAAATTATATCAAAAAATTAAGGATGCTTCAAAAAGAACGGCGATTGATCAAAACCGCATATCGAATTTACTTTCAAGTTTCGGATATGTTTGATTATGAATAAAGTATTCTTTTTTGAGGGTATTCACGGTTCTGGAAAATCAACGCTTGCAAAAATAAAGGCGGAGGAAGTACGACATACTTACCCGAATGTGCATATTGTGATGCGGTCTGAGAAACCCTGCCCACTCGATATTTGCCGACTGGCCATTTTTTCGGAAGAAGAATTCACGGCATTTCTTCATATGATTATCTCACTTCACTCTGAGTTTAAGAGTACGATTGAAGATCAGGTGAGACAATTCTCATCCATTGAAGGCAACTATTATTATGTGAATTGGCTTGAGTTTTTGTCTAAGTATCATCTGCGGGATAAGAATCTCACTTCATATGCACTTGCCCACGAATTGTGTGATGGAAGGGCAGGCTATGAACGATACAAAGAAATAACCCGCAGCAGATGGAAAACCTTTGCTAAAACGATTTCAGATAACACTGTGTACCTATTTGAAGGCGCACTGTTGCAGCACCCTATTACAGAACTGCTGGGGTATTATGAAGCAGATGATAGCACCATTCTTCAATTTGTGAATGCTCTACTAGAAACTATATGCGAAATATCGACAGAGTTGGTTTATGTATCGACAGACCAGATAGAACAGTTGCTTTTACAAACTGCAAAGATGAGGAATGATCAAGGATATCGCTGGATTGATGGATTTATTAAGCTAGTAACGACTTGTAATTATGGAAAAAAGCATGGGATGTCTGGCTTTTCTGGTGCAGTACAATTCTGTATGGATAGAAAACGCATAGAACAAAAGATTCTTGATCAAGTCAAAATAAAAAAGAGCATTATCTTTCGTAAACTTGATGCAAAGGAGGTGTGATTATGCCTGCCAGACTGTGCTTTGTGGAAGGGCTCCCAGGCTCAGGGAAATCAACTTTTGCGTATTCTTTACAAAAGCAATTATTAGAGGCAAACGATGATGTTGTATATTATAAGGAGGAGACCAGTCAACCGGTAGATTTGTTTAGGCAGGCGATTATCCCACAACGGGTATTTGAAGAACTATTGATGAAGGTTTCCATTAAAACAGCACAGTCGATGAAGGCTAATTCGTATTTGCTCTATGAAAATGTAATAGTGGCATATACGAAGGTGATGTACAAAACATTAGAGCTTCAAACAGTCCTCCCTCAGTTGTGCAAGTATGATATTGGAGACGGAAGAGTGTCATTTGATATCTACAAGGAACATCATTTTCTCCTTTGGGAATCATTTGTACAAACTTATGGATTAACTCACAGGGTCTATATTGCAGAAGGAGCAATTTTGCATAACCAGCTGCTGGATATTCTTGGATTTTACGATATCAGTGTGGAGGAGATCCTGACCTATTTCAATACATTAGCCAGTATCATTCGCCCATTGTCTTGCAGAACGTATTTACTCTTGCCTGATGACATCGAGAAGTTAATCACGATTACGATTCAAGAGCGTGGTATGGAACCAAATTCTTGGGGTGCTGGCTTCACTAAATGGATGAGTCTCTCGCCATATTGCAAAAAGAATAATCTATCTGGCGTGAATGGCATGGTCAAGATATATAAGCAGATGGAGGTGTTATCTAAACAAATACTGGATTACATCGGGTGTGATTATGAAGTTGTTATCAGAAGTATATGATGACTTCTTCATTATGTCACTGGACAGCCTTGCCGGTTACTATAATAGCAACAAAGCGTCACAGATGGCGTTTTTTGCATTGACAATCAGGGATTCATCGCTTATAATCAAAATGTAGATATTTTTAATCTCGCTGTGAAATGACTAAGGGGGTATAAAAATGAGTCAGGATATTAAACTCGACAGCAGCAAGTTTGACATTCCCGAAGATGCCAAGGCGGGAAAGGTATTCGATCGTCTGATGCATATCAACACCGTAATAACAGAAGAGGGCCTTCACGAAGCTTATTACGAGAGGCACGATAAGTATTCTGAGCGGTACGGTATTATGTTCTAATCCTCTCGAAAGGGCCAGTTGCAAAATGCAGTTTTCAGACCCAAGCAGGAAATTTAACACGAAAAAAGTTGTTGAGAACCCGTCGCTTCGGGAATTCTCAGCAACTTTTTCTTTACCTTAATTTTCAAGATATATTTTGCAACAGCATATTTTCTTGTTGCCGGAGGTGGGGAATGTAATATGTGTAAAAACACACTGCTAGAAGAAGCCTATAGGCTGTTCGTCAAGGAGTACCCCGATTTTCCATATCAATTGAATGATATTATGTTATGGGAAGCGCCAGAAGGCGCATACAGTTCAGTCTACCAAAATGCAGCAAGGATTTTGCGGCTCGAGGTAAAATCTACCACTGTCCAACTAGAACAGTATGCAGTTCAACTCAGAGCGGAGTTGCTTAAAACATCAAAAAAAGCTATCATTATCATAAGGGAATCGCTATTAGAGCCATCGGATGAATCCCTACGAATCGTTCTGCACGAATTAGCACACGCATATTGTGACAGCATGTCTAAGAATATGCCACCAAATGATGAGGTGATGCGATTTCTATTTCAAATTGGTGAACGAATGTGGAAGGAATATACAGCTGAATACTTGGTAACGAAGATTTTTCTTTTAGAAGAAAATTGGAGCCAAAGTTCCATAGAGAGAGAGTTTAAATCGCTGTTGTACAATCTCTCATTTTATCCGGAGCGACTTGGCTTTTTCTTTATTAAATGCAAGATAACGGCCACTTCTTCTATTCAAGTTGCTGAAGCTGTGGGAATAAAGGACGAGACAGGAGCCACAAAAAAACTTATTGCAGTAATGAGTAAGATGCAGAATATTTTGGAAAAAGAACTGAATCAATCAACTATGTTGGAAGTGAGCAATGAATTTTTGATCCAGCTTGGATTGGAGATTGTCACATTTGTCTATTATTATTTTCAGTGCTACAATCATATCGAAACATTTTTGAAGCAGACCGAAGGATAAGATGATACCGACTTTTACAACAAAAAGATTGACTATACGCCCATTCAGTTTGAATGATGCTGAATCGTTCCACCGGAATTATGCAGCGGATGAGAGTAATCATAAATACTACGCCGCTCCGGTTTATACTCTTGCAAAAATTAGATACTTAATCGAATATTGGGAAATCCGACAGAAGAGGGGCGGCGAAGCGCGCTGGGCAATTGAGAACAACTCAAATCACGAAGTCATTGGCATCATCGCACTATATTTTAATAAACAAAGCCTGTCTGGTGAGGTGTGTTTTGGGATTGGAAAAGAATATTGGGGCAGTGGACTGATGCGAGAGGCACTTGATGAATTATTTCGATATGGCTTTAATACACTAAAACTGGAAAAGATTATCGCGGCATGCGATGTACGGAATAAACGTGCTGTTGGTGTAATTAAAAAGTGTGGGATGTCTTATGAAAAAACCGTACAGGAAGATTGCTCTGAGTGCTGTTATTTTAATATCTATAAAAGGGTTAATACGCTAAAGCAAAAAATGGAAGATTCTTCTGGGTCAATGCCAAACTCTGTGTAAACTCCATTTGGGTACAAGTGAGTATATTGCCGAGATAGAACCTAACTCTGCCAATTTTCAGTACAGATGTTTAGATGTGATTAAAGAGATTCATAATTATTGAGAAAGCGGTATCCCTTCCTATGGAAAACGACGTTTGCAAGGAGTGTACCTCTGAGCATTGAGATCCTCCTTGGAACCGTGGTAGTCCTGACGGTTTGACGGCTTGATGTTGTCCGCACTGGAGCAGGAGGGGCGGTGTAACGTCATCGTGTTGGTGTTGAGTACATACACCGCTTACTTTGCAGAAGCCAGTTCCGCCAATTCTCAATTTGGCGGAGGCTTTACTATTATGAGTAGATATTACTGCTCCCAAATGACTTTGTAATACTGTTCACGGTAGTGTCAAGGATTGGGCGTGTTGACAAAATCCACCCCCAAAACTCCAACACTACCCTCCATAAATGTAGATTTCCGCTGTTGCGGATACCATCATTATGGAGAAGTTTTGGACTGCTTCAATTAGCTGTTTATATTGGGGTGGCCGTTAGGCCGCACAGCGGTCGCTAAGCTCCGCAACCGTGGCCGCTGGCCATCGCCGTATGCGGTAGAGGCCATCTGATTTTTTGTTGCCATACCGTTGCCAAAGTCGCGATTGTAGCAACGGCAAAATCCTTCAGAATGAGTCCCTTCAAATTACCCATAGCCTAGTAATGCGTAAAGACCAATTTCTTGCAATCCATTTGGCGGGTCCAGCGTTCCTAAACGCACGCAACTTTATCACGCCCTTTTTCTTTTTACCGCGGAAATCAAAATGAAGAATAATAGTCCCACGCATGGGGCAATTGCAACAATTCCATACATTGCATTATATGTATATGTTTTAACGAGTAATCCAGATATACCAGCGCCAATAGCCATGCCAAAATCAAAACCAAAAAGAAATGTAGACATAGTGGCAGCACGGGTCTGAGTAGTTGCACCTTTTAACGCCATCGTTTGCAAAGCATTCATTCCCATCCCAGTACTAATGCCAGAAAGTGCTCCTGCAAAATAGAATATCATACTATTATGGGCAACAAGCAAAAAAACAAGGCTTAACACAGATGTGGTCATAGCAAACATTGTGGGCAAAACACACCCATATTTATCTGCGAAAATACCCGTTAATGGTCTTATCACTATTGTTGCAATGGCATAAATCAAAAAAAATAAAGATACACCTGCGAATCCGCTCTCTGATGCAAAGCGTGTCACGAAAGTAATTATTGGAGAATATCCAAAAGTAATAAAAAAAATCATTACCGCAGGGACTATCGCATTAGGAGGACAGATCACGATAGGATTTTTACGCACCTGATTTGAAGTCGCTATTTCGGTGGGCCTCATCAACAACAAAAGTAATATTGCAAGCGCAATAACCAATCCAATAGAGATTATCATGGAGATAACATTCATGCTTTGGAGGATGAATATTGCGAGGCTGGAAGCAAAGGCTGTTGTAACTGATGAAATAGCACCCGCATATCCAACTCCCTCTGACAACCGTGTTGACGGAACACATTGAGCGATAATAGTTGCGCAACAGGTGGAGGATATCCCCCAACCAATACCTTGCAAAAAGCGCATAAGAAGAAGAACCTTGGTATTAACAGCTACCATAGAAATTGCACATGGTACAGCCATTAATGCTAATCCCATAAAAGAGAATCTTTTACATGAAATCTTTGCGCCCAGGTATCCGGCAAAGGGGCGCATGAAAAGAGAACCGACGGCAGCAAGCGAGGTAGAAAAGCCAACTACAGATTCGTCCATATCAAGAGAAGACAAGTATACCGGAAACCCAGCCGTAGCCATATTAAATCCTAGGAACGTCAGTGCATTTACTAGCGCAATAATTATAAACGACTTGCTCCATAATAAGTTCGATTTTTTGTCTGTAATACTACTACTCAAGTCGCAATTTCTCCTTTAGGTATAATATCGCATCCGCCAGTATTTCATCAATCGCTTTAGTGCCGTCAATCCTATGATCCGCCATTGCAATTACATTAGATAATCCGGATTTTTCCTTCCCATAGGCTTTTGCACGTTCAATATTTTCCGTTTCAAACAAAGAGCAATTTTCTCTGTTCATCATACGTTTTATACGCATATCGTATGGTGTATCCAGAAAAAGAACCAATATGGAAAAACCTTCGGCAGAGAGGCGTTGAATAATATCATCTGAGGCAAGACCATCAACAAATGTAAGCAGGTTTTTTCGAGCAGTTGACAAAATACATTGATATATATAATCGTTAAGCCCATCAAAAACAACACTACCTCGTTCTTCGGCAGCTAAGGCTTGTCCTATATAGCTAAAATTTAATGATTCACACAAAAAAGACTCGGACAACCTTTTTGTTAGGGTGCTCTTACCTGAACCAGAATGACCTGCTATTACTACAATTTTATTTACTGTTTCCACATTAAAACTCAGCTTTCTTGATAAGCTCTTCTTCAATAACACTCACATTGGGTAATACATCAGTTGCTGCAATAGCCCCATTTGGGGAAACGCACAACTCCCACCGATAATTATTATGCAGATACCCATGTATGTGAATTAAATCCATAAATGACCCCGTACCTGCCTCTTCAAGTGATTCAATTGACGAAATATGTGTAGAAACACGCTGTTTTCCATCGGGGGAAGTGTATACGTAACACCTTTTGCCGTGTTTGAAGCCACCAGCTTGTAGAAACGCCTCTACAACAATATGGATATCATACGAAACATCCCGAAAATACGGGTGATAGGGGGAAGCACAAACAAGACTCCACTTATCATATTGGTCCTTTGATATGCCATATTCTCGATAAAAAGAAACCAAAGCTTCGTCCCGCTGTCTACATTGCATACAATTATGGCACGGTTTATCATTTATCGGATCCCGGCAAGTCCAACTAAGGCTTAATGGAGCTCCATATTGATAACCTAATGCAATCACATCTGATTTATTCTTTACTGCGCGCAACGGCGTTGCAATACCAATATCTGACCAATCATTTGGATGAAATAATACACTTGCTATGTGGTCTAAAAAATCTCTGTCGCAATCACCATAGTTATCTGTAGACAGGATTCCCATTACTATATCAGCACCATCATGACTTATATTGAGCGCTGCCAAAGAGGTCATAAGACAAGCCTGCCCTCTGGTCAGGTGATTCTCAATGCCCCAAAACGAAGTTGGAAAATCAACTTTAATCTTTTGATATTTTGCGCCGACCATCTTAGCAATCTTAATAGCTTTGTCAATCTCGATACTGTGAGGCTGATTATAGTCCACTATAAGGATTTCAACATTTTCATAGTTATCAAGAGCCCACCATAATGACACAGTAGAATCCATCCCACCAGAGAACATCACTATGGCATTCTTACGGTTTTTAGCATGGATATTTTCAGCATTATAAATAGGGGCTTTTAATAACAAACCGGAAGAACGGAGTTTAGTCGTTATATTTTTCATCGCTATATCCACTTTTCTTTAATGAAGATACCTTATTATCCAAATAACCACGCCACAAAGAGGTAAACCATGCTTTTTTGCCAAACCATTTCACCAAAGTAGGACTGATTGCGTAATACACTTTGACAAACAATCTTCCGAGAGTATTTTTCTGCAATCTATTATCTCTATATCGACGCAGCACACACACCTCAGGGCAATCATAAGAACCATATACGGCTGTTGCGATATAGCAACCACCAGAGCTGGAAGATTTTGAAGAAGATTGCGAATACGAAGACTCTCTTTTAATAGATTGCAGTGCAATTGCCTCAATAATTTTAGAACGAACAGTTGCTGCAGTTATTCCAGTTGATTTTATTTCAGCCCAGGTCATGTTTGAGGTGCCACTCTTGTTAAAAGAAATTGCTCCGTTTTTAAACACCCACATGTTATAAGTATACGAGCCCTTGCCTGAACCGCTAGAATATAAGGTTACATCAAACGAATACATGTCCGCACGCTCACTATTTTGCCCCGTCCTTGCGAAACGTACAAAGGTGCGTTGCCCATCTGTCATAGTAATGGTGCGAACAATTTTGGGAGAATTGAATCGCATACTAGGAATCGCCTCTGAGATAACTGCCTGCAACTCTGTTGCTGGTACAATCAATACCGGAGAGGAGTGATTCATTCCAGCACTATTAAATGCAGCTTGAACACGCTCTGCTTCTCTCTTTTCTACTTCAGCTTTTCTTATGTCTGCTTGCATTTTCTCTTTTTTAGCTCTGATTTCATCTTCTATACTCATGATTTTCTCTCCTCTATGTATGGGAATAATATTTTGGTATAAGTAACTGCATTGAATTATATTGGTCCACAACAAGACCGTGCTGATAACTCACAAATGCTTCTCCATTTTTGGCGTCTGGAAATTGAAATTCGGTAATCTTTAATTCGTGTATCGCTGTAAGAATAGCCAGTTCAAGCCAAAATGATTCTGGAACATTTCCGTCAAAATACGCATCAATTTGAGCGGAGGCGAAAGCAGGATTTTCAGAGCCGTTTACAATATTGCGAACAAAATCGTCAATCGGATTCCCGCATGCGCCACGTATCCAGTCAATCGCACAAATGCGATTGTCATAAAAGATCAAATTTCCGGTGTGAAAATCGCCGTGCAATATACTGTATGTTTCTTCGTGCAAATCGATATGCTTGTGTTTTTTTAGGTAATCTAAAAAAACATTCATTGATGGATACTTCTCAAGGGATACATCATCACAGGAAAACTTAAAAATACATTCATCAATTACACGAGACATCGCTTGCGGTAACAGGCGCTGGGGAGGCTTAATTTTATGAATCTGCCTCAAGAGCGTCCCCGCCTTGTACCCTAATTGAAGGCAAACGTCGTTGTTTGCGTCATTCAAAACATCAGATACAGACATTCCAGGAATCCAAGACAATAGCGTATAGGCACTCCGATGCCTATGGAAACTACCGTAATCTAAAACACGATTTGTTAATATTCCATTAGATTCAAGGTAGTTTAACCACAGCCGCTCTTCATCCATCTTTCGAGCGTTAGGGATATTGCTGACCTTCAGCAAGAACTCTTGCTGCTCTTTAGTTTTAATATAGTATTTTTCTTCCGAAGACAATCCTCGTAAACGACGAACAGTATCAAACTTTCTGTAACCAGGAATCCCTCGAAAGATTTGTGCATTTCGCTGTAACATCGCTTGAAAGTCCAAGAAGGGACACTTTACTTTTGTTTGCAGAACTTCATCTGGCTTGCCATCCGGATATTTTGGACACGTTTTCTTATCAATTCCGTTTTCATCCTTGCAATTATATCTGCAAAATTCACATTGGCATCGCTTGAACTCTATATCGCCTTTATTATTGTTAAATCGTTCGTTACTCATATTACCTCCTAATAGCATTGACCTCAAGAACTCTTCTGCCATTTTCGTCCCTATGCACACCAGCAACCTGGAATAACTGACCTCTATCAATCAAAACTTCTTTTTCATATCTACCCGCAGCGCTAAGCGTTTCAATGTTCGCTGCGTAGCTACCGGCTGGGAGATGAATCTCTAGAAGCATGTCATTATTTGAAAGCTAATCCTCGAGACATACTCATGCTCGCGAACCCTTTATCTGCGAAGAGCGCACCAAGAAGATTATCATCAGAGGCCAGAACCAAATCGCCTAATACACTGGCACTGCAGCCACGACACACTGTGATATCGCATGGCGTTCTTGTCTCTTTCAGCGTTGTATGTAAACTCACATCGTTCTTCGTTAACAAGATCATAGTTACTTTGAGTGCCCATGAGAACGCTATTTATATTTCTATAATAAGGAGGAATCCCCTTTGTATAATCATGAATAGCCTCTTTTTGCTCAGCTGTTAACTGCGAAACACATCCGCTTGCATAATCTCGCATCTGCTTAGATGGAGGTAAACTTTGTTTCGAGGCTGTTTCTGTCGGGGAACCGTCTGCTTGGTGCCACAGTATTCGCACTCGGCCACAGTTACCCCCTCGGTGATCTCCAGGTCCCCGCCGTACATTTTAAATTTGATGATAGACATACGGTTTCCCCCTCTATACTGTCTTATAATTTAAGGCTTCTCAATTTCCATACGTTTTAGGGCAAATTCCAATCCCAATAAGAGAAGTTCATTTCTGGTTCCTCCATCAAAATGCCTTTCTACTAACTACGATTATATTATAAATGTTTTTTTTTACAAGAAGTATTGTGATATTGTGGAAAATTTTTAATAAGAAAAGCGGCCTGTTTCCAGGTCGCCTTTCTTATTTGTGATCAGATGTATTGAGTTGTCCTGTACTTGGTGGGCCCTTGTGTTGATCATCCTTTCTTAAGATTTTCACCTGGCGTCGACCTTCCATGTGAAGTTGATTTATGATATACGAATACCACTTGGAATATCACGATTTTTGCGGTGAATCACAAAATTTTAGCACAGAGTTGCTCAACAGGTATACACCCCATGTAGCGGCAATCATATGAGGAAGCTCGATTGTCTCCCAAGCGAAAAATATGCTTATCTGGCACATTGACAATCCAACTTCCGGTTCCTGGAATGTTATCAAAAAATCGACCGTTAACTGTTAATACATCGTCATCTGCTCGGATTTGGTCGCCAGGTAACCCGATGACTCTCTTCACATACAGCGTACTGTTACCAGGCTCGGCAAAAAAAGTAACTACGTCACCTCGATTGGGGAGCTCGGCCTCATCCAGCCGGTGCATCAGAATCAGGTCGCCATCACAATATGTTGGGGCCATACTATTTTGCTGAACAATAGCAGGCATGATACCGAAAAAAAAACAGATTATGAGCCATACAACTGCAGAAAAGCACAGACCGCAGAATATTTTGTCCCAAGCGCTCGCCTTGGTCATCATTTGTAAATTCATCTTCTTTGTAACGGTAAATCCTCCTTGTAAAATAAAAACAGTTGGGCCTCGCCGTTGCGATCACCCAACTGTTGAATGTATTATATCACATTTTATCCCAAAATGCAATAATTGCTTGTAAATTTCAATATGTAGAGCAAAATTAAATGTAGACGCCCCACAGCAAGAACTCTTGAGTCCTTGATTTTCCGAGTTTAACAACGTGATTGGGTCATACACCTTGATTTTACTGCTTCATACCTTGACGCCGAGTAGCCAGCATGGAGCGATGACCATCAACGCTATAACTCAAGGCACGAATTAAAGCGGTCTGAGAGCCAATGAGAATACATTTTTTCTTAGTTCGAGTCACAGCGGTATAGACGAGGTTACGAACCAACATACTGCCCATTGTGTCATGGATTGGGATACCGCCCCTGTTCCCGGTCGCTACCATTTCGATTTGTCTGAGTATAAGAGTGGTGTCGGCTTCCGTATGATGATGTGGGATAAGCTCGACAATAACATCATGGATAGCTACAGCGAAAGTGCTACCGTCAATTTGGATGCAGGTGAAACATATGAGTTCCAAGTCCGACAGGACGATGGCTTCCATTCTTACAAGTTGAGCATAGGTTCGCAGAAGGAAACGGTAGACATTATCGGCTATGATACACAGCATACACGTGATATTCTTGTTTGTCGAAAATAGCTTACACAAAGCTACTTTACAATTTGTTAAAATTATGCTGTCGCAGGCAACTTTTTCGCCTACAAATCCGTGCAATGAATAATATAGGCCCTGTATAATTTAATCCAATCGTCCAGGGACATAATTGTAAGCCACGGCAGACGGCTGCGGCGATGTACCAAAACCGGCAGATTCCCTGAATCCCCAGTGTTCTTTGCCGCCTGGTTATATGCGTCATAAAGGGATAACCTTTCTGATCTTTTACACTCAATGTGTACCATGGGGACTCCAACGATATCGGCGCTCGACTCTGTCCCACAGAATTGCTGGGACCGGCGAGCATTAGGAACGCCGAGTTTCCGTAGCTCATGTGCAAGGTCAAGTTCGCCGCGCTTTCCTTTTTGTTTAGAAACCTGTCCCATCATCCTGCGCTCCTTCAAATGAACTCACATGGCGATAGCAAAATTGGGAAATCAAGCTACATATGTGTCGGTAACTATATCCCACATTTGCTGCTATTTTTGCCTTGGGCATTTTATAGAGAAGAAAATCTTCCATAACTTCTTGGTGCTTCTTATTGGGAATGGTTGCAATGGCATGGGATAATATAGAAAAGTGTTGTTTTATACTGTCTTCCAACACATGGAGAGTATCCTCGAGATTTTGAATGCGGGCACTAAAATCCAGATTATAAAGATTGTTTTTGAGTAGATTGATCTCTTGCCTTGCCGCATTATACTTTTCTATGGCCGCGTAATATGTAGCGGCACAGTCACGAATTCTTTCCTCACCCGGTAGCATCATTTCCACCCCTTTTGCAAAAATTACCGCCTCTTTTGGAATTGTGAACTCATTTTTATTCTATACATATTTTGCGTTACATATCAGAGCAAAGATACTTTCCTGGTGAATTACATTGAAAAAATGTGAAAGGCCAAGGCAATAGTAGCGGAGTTGCGGTTTAAAACTTGAAAGCTATAATTGCTTTGTATATTGACGAGAAAACACTCAATTCTTTAGTTTGGATTTTGCTTGAGCAGAACCGACAGTCTCGAACGATGGGTTCCTTCCAGAGTGCGCTGGAGAGCCCGTTCCCACGTGGCTTTCGAACTAACCAAAACGCATCTCTTTTTTGCCCGACTGACAGCAGTATATACTAAGTTTCGAGTAAGGATACTGTCCATTGAATCATCGAGGGGGACAATGACGGTGGAATACTCGCTGCCCTGTGCTTTGTGGATCGTCAGCGCATATGAGAGAATGAGGTTTCGCTTCTGTATTTCTGCAATGGTATGTCTTACAATATGATGATTGGCATATTCAATAGTGACATATTGAGGATTAGATTCTTTAACGATACCTTCTGTACCGTTAAAAAGGTTGCGGCTATAGTCATTTTTGCAGAAGATTACCCGATCACCAGGCATGAGGAGTTCCGGGTCTGCTGGAGCTTGTCCATATACAGAATGATTGAGAATATTTCTCAGTTGAATATTAAGTTCATTGGCGCACTTCTTTGTCGGGGTGAGTACCTGAATTTCACTGGTGCTTACGCCATACTGTGTTATTAAATCAGTCACAATATCAGAAACGGTTGATACAACGGAACCGCCTGCACACCGGAAAGAGATATCGGACGATAAGGAATCGCTAATGGTGGATAATGCTATGCGGAAATCTGCTTGTCCACTTATATTCTCTGTAAATTCGGTTATACCACTGTTGCCATTTTGACGGAAGCGGGTCTTTAACGTAACCGTTGGCATACATTTTGATGCAATCAGGTCACGCAGAATATTCCCAAGCCCAATACAGGGCAACTGATCTGGATCTCCAATCAGTACAATTCGTACACTTGAGGCAGTTTTTTCGATTAGAGCGCTAAAAAGTTCCGTGCTGACCATCGACATTTCGTCCACGATGAGATAATCGCATTTTATAGAGTGGGCAGGTATCAAACTATGTATTGTGGTTGCAGGGTGTCCTGTAGACTCAGCAAGATGAACTGCGGCTTTGCCCGTTGGGGCACAGAGCTTTATTTTAGAACCCGGATTGTGTTTCAAAATCAGTGAGCAAATCGCATCCGTTACAGCTGTTTTTCCGGTCCCTGGACCGCCAGTGATTATACACATAGGAGAGGTAAGGGCAGTAACCACTGCAGACTTTTGCTCAATGGAGAGCATTATCTGCTTTTCGGACTCATAAGAGAAAAGAAGGCGAACGATTTCATCTGTCGAAATGGCAGTTTTCTTTTCTGCTCCAATCACTGCTAAAATTCCTTTTGCAGTGTTTGCTTCCAGTTCATAGTTTTGCGGAAGATAAAGATAATTGGTGTTGCCTATATCTGTCACATATTTAATGATACCCTTTTGAGCCATAGATTTGCAGGTAATAACGATTTCATCGGGCTTGGCCCGTTTACGAGATTCGATAACTCGCTCAACCAGCACAGACTCCGGCAGACATAGACTTCCTTCGGACTGAGAGGCCCGTTTCAGATACTTCAGGACAAACCTTTCCAAGTGAACTACTACCGCCTGTGCAGCCTCCGTCGTTTTCCCCTGTCTGGGAGCGGGAGATAAAGTTAAACCATTATAGGGGCAACTTTTTAACATTTTTGCACATTTGGCGAAATCGCACTCATCCATGGCCTTGGCGGCGGAAAGACGGTAAGTGACTGTTCGCAGTGAGCAACACAGTTTTTGGGCGATTTCTTTGGCTTTTACGCCAGAGTCAGACAAAAGTTTTGTTTTGGCGACAAGAAGGGCTTCGGCATTTTGAGTCTTGAGCACCGCACTGACTGTCTGGCGCGTAACACCGATGGCAGCTGCTATATCTTTTTGCTTGGCTCCCTCAAGGTACATTTTAAGAATTTTTGCATCGCGATTCACTTTTCCTGTTTCTTCCAATTTGCTGATATGGGTATGGGTGCTTGGAGACATAAGACTAACCAGGTTTGCTTCTTCGTCGGTGACGTTCAGAAGGTCAATGATTTTTTTAGGCCCGATTACATAGTGTTTCCGAACTGCAGATGATAGCGTGCTTTTCAGTTCCTGCGGTCTGAGCGGAACCTGAAAGCCCAAATTAAACTCCTCTGTCAGGCTCATTGCCACATCAACAGGATAGATAGATTTTGTGAGGCAAAAGAAAAGATAGATAAAGTTATTCCGTTGTTCACTCCCAATCGGTGCGGCGCGGAGATCTCGAATTTTTTTGACTGCCTCCACAAGGTGTTCGAACCACTCACTCTGATCCTGAGCTGTGGCGACATACTTCTTTTTACTGACCGTCTGTTTCGCTTCGGAGGTAAACGGCAGATGTTCATCTCGATACGATTTGGGATCCAAGCGCTTATCACTTAAATGCTGGACACATACTTCTTTCCCCACAATCGGATTCGTGCTTCCCGGCATACGAAAGAAGCCGATCGGATTTTTGGAGGCGGCTACATCAACTTCCAAGCCGCTCAGTTCCGTTTGGAATTCATCCAGCAAGTTCTGAATAATACCGGTAAAATGGGCAGAAATATCTAAAATACAATTCTTGAACTGAGGCGCATATACAGGGATAAGAAACCACCAAAGTTGTACGCCGCGTCCAGTCAGCACGACATAGTTAGGAGAGTCTAAGTCCTTGCATTGTACACAGTCATTGTTGAAGCGCCAAATAAAGTTATCAATTAAACGCTCCCTCTCCTGCATTGTAATTGAGTTCACATGGCAGTCAATGTCGATAACGATGGCGTTGTAAGAAAACATAGTTTCATATGACCGCTCAATCTTGGTGAAGGACGTCGCTGTTAGATAATAATTCTTTGAGGGATACAGTTCCATTTTCGAAACATAGTCAGCGAGATCCTGTAGGTAAACAGAGCAGATAGTTTTAAATTTTGTATCATCTTTTAAAGCAATCTGAATATATCCATTGTAATTCGAAACTTTCCCAAAGTCTTTCAGGAATTGTAGGCCATCAGCGGTGATTGCATAGGATTGTTTTTTGTAGTGCGGCATAAAGTTTTGCATATGTAAGCTCCTTGCATTGCAATTTGCTTACATTACGCAAACTCATGACACCTTATCAGAGAACAAGCAAATGGTTATCAGATGGAAACGTTATTGAAGAAGGCTGTTCCTTGCAAAACAAAAGTGGGAGGTACCCATCAGGGGTACTTCCCACTTGTTAATTTTATGCATTGGGTGATTTTATCTTTGATTTTTCACCTTCTTTCGCTATATAGTGGAAATATACTACTATTATTCCAGAGAAGCAAAGAAGGAGTTGCCCTGCTACGCTTTTCCGTTGGCTTGTTCAAAAATCGTTTTACAGAGAGTATCCGAAGGACAGAAGACAAATGATATATGTGGGAAAGTCATCTGATAGCGCCGCAAGTGTGCAGCCAATGAATTTCCATCTGCGATCTTATTTTTCCCGGGAATTGGAGCAGACCAACCTTCCAGCGAATCGATATCGGTGACATCGTTTGTGCCAACAACATATACTAACTTCTTCCTCTGGCCTTTTGCCCTGACAGCGGCGTTTTCATAGCGACGGCGATTATCTGGCATACAAAAATCATTAAAAAGTTCCAGTAAGTCAGATTTTCGGTCTACAATGTACTTTCCATCTAACATCTGATAATCTCCGGAATCCATTTTGCTGGGCAAGAGAATGACGTGGTGTTTAGCCGCCCAATCTATCATGGGGGATGCCTTCTCCTCCTTGCTAATCAATAACAAAGGCAAGTTCGGATTGTAAGCCGCCATCAAGTTTGCTCGAATGTTCTCTGGTGATCCTTCGGCCCAAGACACTGTACCGTTAATCCGAATGTCATCAGGATTTATTTTGCTGATATCCAAGGGATAGGATCTACAAATATGGATGCTATCACTGTTAGAATCATCTGCACAATCTAAATAGACAACCAACGAGGAATCAGCGCTCTCAAGCAGGTCTTTTACATTTCTGCGGTTGCGCTGAATGGCTTTCAATGCACAGCACCGGACAAATTCGCCAGCAGATTTTTTCGTGATCCGCCAGCACAACGGCCAAAAACCAGTGACTTGATAGAGACAATACGCATAGCCTGCTGATGGACCAAGCGCAATGTCGTAATACAGCAGAATAGAGTCATCGGTTTCTTGAACACGAACAATGTAAATTGTGGCCAAGCCTGGCGTTGGAGGCGATGGTACATATGTCTGAATAGTTGTCATATACGATACTCCTTTGCAATATAGATATCTTACGATATACACTTTGCATCGGAGATATCATGGGAGGTTCTGGATAACCCGCATATCAAATAGGTTGCGTCTGACCGACGGTGATGATATAATGATAAATATCTTTAGACTCCATGACAGTGTCTCGTCCAAAACAGACATAACATCCCGCTGAAAATGGCACGGGAGTCTAAGGTTTTACCCTTAGGCTCCCTTCTTTTTTGCCCACTTTTGGGGATTGGTCGATGGAGTTTATGAGGAAAAGACGAGAAAAACGTGATGAATTGGATCAAATGGCTGTTGACCAGAATGAGGGGCGAGAGGGACAAAATGAGCGAGATATTAGGTGCGTTTTGAATGAGACGATAACATGAGCTCCGGCCGCCTGAATACAGGCCCGTAGAACAGGATACAGGGAGTCCGGAGAGGATCCGGACTCCCTGTTCTGCGCTCCGGCGGGCTTGCATGGGCCGTCCTTTTGGGGGTAAAATAGAGGAAACAACGCGGCAGGGAGGCATTGGCGTGAATATCGCACTGGTAACCGGGGCGTCCTCCGGCCTGGGGGCGGCCTTCATCCGCCGCCTGGATCAGCTGGGCGGCCTGGACGAGATCTGGGGGGTGGCCCGCCGGGAGGGGCGGATGGAGGCCCTGGCATCGGAGCTGCGCACCCCCATGCGCTCCATCGCCCTGGATCTGACCAAAATGGAGAGCGTGGAGGCCCTCCGCGCCCTGCTGGAGCGGGAGCGGCCGGACGTGCGGGTGCTCATCAACTCCGCCGGCTTCGGCAAGTTCGGCACCTACGCCGACATGACCCTCCAGGAGACGGCGGACATGGTGGATCTGAACTGCAAGGCCGCCGTGGCCCTTACCGCCGCCGTCCTGCCCCATATGGGGAGAGGCGGGCGGGTGCTGGAGATCTGTTCCTCCGCCTCCTTCCAGCCCCTGCCCGGCTTCAACGTCTACGCCGCCACCAAGGCCTTCCTGCTCCGGTACAGCCGGGCACTCCGGTGGGAGGCGGCCCCCCGGGGCATCCGGGTAACGGCGGTGTGCCCGGGGTGGATCCGCACCGAGTTCATGGACGTGGCCCGGGACACCAAAAACGGACGCACGGTGCGCTGCTTTCCCTTTGCCCTCCGGCCGGAGACCGTGGCCCGGCGGGCCCTGCGGGACAGCCGCTGGATGGCGGTGACCACCTGCGGCCTGCCCGCCCTGGTGCAGCGGGCAGCCAGCAAGTTCCTCCCCCACTGCTTCATCATGGCCTGCTGGGAGGGGCTGCGGCGTCTGTAGGAGCCGAAACAGCGCGGCGGGGCGGCCCATGCGGGCCGCCCCGCCTGTTTTTGCGCTTCCCCGCCGGAAGGGGGAGGTTCTCCACACAAAATTCACAATTGTGTGTTAGGATGTGGGCACAGGAGTTGATGGCATGACACGGATTCTGATTGTGGAGGACGAGGCGGACATCCAGGAGCTGCTGGATGCCTACCTCCGGGACGCGGGGTACGACACCGCCCTGGCCGGGGACGGCATTGAGGCGGTGGATCTCATCCAGCGGGGGGACTTTGATCTGGTGCTGCTGGACGTGATGCTGCCCAAGCTGGACGGCTTTGGGGTGTGCGAGCTCATCCGCCGCCAGTCCCGGGTGCCCATCATCCTGCTCACCGCCCTGGACGGGGAGGCGGAGCAGCTGCGGGGCTTTGATCTGGAGATTGACGACTATGTGACCAAGCCCTTCTCCATGCCGGTGCTGCTGCGGAAGATCGGGGCGGTGCTCCGCCGCGTGTCGGGGTCGGCCGGCGGGGCCGAGCTGCTGCGCTATGGGGAGCTGACCCTGGATCTGGACGCCCTGGAGGTGCGCCTGGGCGGGGAGCCCCTGCCGGAGAAACTCACCCTGCGGGAGTTTGAGCTGCTGCGGGAGCTGCTGGCCCGCCCCGGCCGGGTGTTCACCCGGGAAATGCTGCTGGCCAGGCTGTGGGGCTACGACTTCTTCGGGGACGAGCGGGTGGTGGACAGCCACATCAAGAACCTCCGCAAAAAGCTGGGGGTGGACTGCATCGAGACGGTACGGGGGGTGGGCTATCGTGTTCCGAAAGAGCATCCGTGAGCATCTGGCGGCCCGGATTTTTCTGCTCACCTTTGTCCTGCTGCTGGGGGCGGGGGTGCTCACCTTCGCCTTCATCGCCTGGGCCGCCCCCATCACCTATACCGCCGTGGTCAGTGAGCGCCTCCAGACCCAGGTGGACGGGCTGGTCGCCCGGCTGGCCCAGACCAACCTGGCCGACGCCGGCCCCATTCTGGACGAGTTTATCCGGGACAGCGGGGCGTCGGTGTCCCTGGCCAGCCCCGACGGTGCATCGGCGGACACGGGCTCCCTCTATGTGTCCGTCACTACCGCCGTGGAGCAGTCCGATTCGGTGGCCGCCTATGAGAGCAGCGACTACCAGGTGCAGCTGGATCGCGCAAAGGGAGTGGTGACCACCACCATGGCCGGGGCCCTGGCCGCCGACGTGACCTTTGCCGACCGGCCGGAGACCTACCAGCTGCTGGTCACCCCGCCGTTCCGCCTGGCCAACCAGGCGGTGGAGGCCCTGGGCCGGGTGGCCCCCTGGCTGGCCCTGGCCCTGCTGGCCTTCTCCCTGCTGTGCGCGGTGGGGTACTCCCGCTATCTGGCAAAGCCCATCGTCCGCATCAGCGCCATCGCCGGGAAGATGGCGGAGCTGGACTTCCAGTGGAAGTGCGGGGAGAGCCGCCCCGACGAGATCGGCCTGCTGGGCCGCAGCCTGGACGAGATGGCCGGGCGCCTCTCCGCCGCCCTGGCGGAGCTGAAAACCGCCAACGCCGCCCTGCGGGACGACATGGAGCGGGCCCGGGCGGAGGAGCGCCGCCGGCTGGCCTTCTTTGCCGCCGCCTCCCATGAGTTGAAGACCCCGGTGACCATCCTGAAGGGCCAGCTGGGCGGCATGCTGGACGGGGTGGGGGTGTACCGGGATCGGGACAGATACCTGGCCCGCGCCCTCCGGACGGCGAACCGCATGGAGGCCCTGGTGGGGGAGATCCTCTCGGTCTCCCGCATGGAGTCGGGGGCGGAGGCGGAGAAGCGGGAGCGGCTGGAGCTGTCGGCCCTGGTATCCGCCCGGCTGGACGCCTACGCCGAGCTGCTGGAGCAGCGGGGCATGACCCTGGAGCTGCGCCTTACCCCCGGCGTGTATGTGGAGGGGGACGCCGCCCTGCTGGGCCGGGCGGTGGACAACCTGCTCTCCAACGCCGCCCGCTACTCCCCGGAGGGGGCCGAGGTGCGCGTCACCGTCCGGGCGGAGGGGGGTGTCCCCGTTCTGGAGGTGGAAAACACCGGCGTCCACATCTCCGACGGCGCCCTGCCCCATCTCTTTGATGCCTTCTACCGGGAGGAGGGCTCCCGCAGCCGGAGCACCGGCGGCAGCGGCCTGGGCCTCTACCTGGTGCGCATGATTCTGGAGCGCCACGGCGCGTCCTGCGCCATCCAAAACACGGAGGAGGGGGTGCGGGCCGCGGTGCGGTTCGGCCCCGCTGGCGGCGCTGGAATTCCGGCCGGGGATGTGGTAGAATAAGCCAAAATACCTGACCTAGGAGGGCGCTTATGGCGAAGATCATTCTGGTTCACGGCTCCGGGCACAGGGCGGCAAGCTGGGAGAAGACGGTTTCCTGTCTGGGCGGCCGTGAGGACGTCCTTTGCCCTGAGCTCTCCGGCATCCTCGGGGGGAAGGAGGCCAGCTACCCCAATCTCTGCGCCTCCTTTGCGGATTATTGCGCGCAGGTGGGAGAGCCCTTCCATCTTTGCGGCCTCTCACTGGGCGGGATCCTGGCCCTGCACTACACGCTGGAGCACCCGGAGCAGGTGAGGACGCTGGTGCTGATCGGCACGCCGCACAAGGTTCCCGGGGCGTCTTTCGCCCTCCAAAATGCGGTGTTCCGGTTCCTGCCCAAGTCCGTCTTCACGTCCATGGCCTTTGACAAGAGGAATACCTTTGCCCTGGGGAGCTCCATGAAAAACCTGGACTTCAGCGCACGGGCGGGCGGCATCCGCTGCCCCGCCCTGATCCTCTGCGGGGAAAAGGATCGGGCGAATCTCCCATCCGCCCGGTTCCTGGCTCAGAACATCCCGGGCGCGGAGCTGCAGATCATCGCACATACCGGCCATGTGGTCAATGAAGAAAATCCCCAGGCCCTGGCGGAGCTGCTGAAGGACTTCTACGCGCGGCATCCCTGACTGTCTGCAGCCGCGGCAAGATAAAAAACCTCAGGAGGTGGGCACATGAAGCGCGGCCTTGCTTCCGCTCCATGCGGGGCCTGACCGGGCCGGCCTGCATGGAGCAAGCGCCGTGATCCCCGCGGCCCTGCATGTTTGACAAACAGACAAATATGCAAAGGGGAAATCCACATGAATCCAACTTACCATATTGTTGACCGGAGCGCATGGAGCCGGAGTGGGCTTTTTCAGTTCTATCTGGATCACATGCGGGTGGTGATGAGCCTCACCGTGGACATGGACGTGACGCCGCTGGTGCGGTATGTCAAGGGGCGCGGCCTGAAGTTCTACCCGGCCATGATCTGGGCGGTGTCCCGGGTGATCAACGCCCACGACGAGTTCAAGTACGGCTGGGACACATCGGGGAACCTGATCCGGTGGGACTTTGTCTCCCCCAGCTATGCCCACTTCCACCGAGAGGATGAGAACTTCACCAAGCTGGTGACGGAGTATGCCGGGGAGCTGTCCGTCTTCCACGCCCGCTTCCTGCGGGATCGGGAGCGGTACGGGGAGCTCCGGGGCGTGGTTGGGCACCAGCCGCCCAACTTCTTCGACGTGTCCTGCCTGCCGTGGGTGCGCTACCGGCACTTTGACGTCCACGTCTTTGACCAGGGGACGTTCCTGGCCCCGGTGGTCACCTGGGGCCGGTATGAGGAGGAGCGGGGGCGGCTGATCATGCCGCTGACCATGAACATCCACCACGCCGTGGCCGACGGCTTCCACCTGTCCCGGTTTTTCCGGGAGGTGCAGGAGCTGACGGACGGGCTGCGCTGAACAGACGGTCTCCATCACACACCCCATTAGCCAAGGAAAAAGGCGGCGGGCCCATTTGAGGCCCGCCGCCTCAGCCTGTCGAGAAACCCGGTCTGCGGATTATGCGCAGGCCGGGTTTCTCGACAGGCTGTCATGTGTTGACAAAAGAGATGCGACGCTGTTTTCGCGCGCAAACTGGGCAGCCACTTCCGCAAAACCTATTGTCGGGGGATGTTTGCCGCTCATGGCCACAGACACTGCATTTCCACCACACTTTTTTGTTGGAACGCGCAGAACAATTTTGTGGTGCATTTTCGTTCTTCTCATAATCCCATTCCTCAAGCAAATTGGGACGTTCCTCTGCAACGCTGCCCAACCTCTTGGAACGATTTGCACAATAGGGGCACTTATGTCCTCTCCGGCTTCGATTTGAGACAGGAGCTTTCCATTCATGCCCCTTTTCACATCGCCACCAAACCTTTCTCCCGGACTGTGCAGAAACTTGTTCCGATGCTAGGGCTTGTTTGAAAATTGGCGATGTGTCCAGCGGCGAGGGATTTTGGGCCGCTGGCAAGCAATTTTTTCGCAGGAATCCTGACGGATTTCAAGGAAAAATTGCGCCGTCCAGGGGGGCAAAAGGCCCGCCGATTGGGCATGTTGACATGTTTCAAACAAGCCCTAGCGGCGCGTTTTTTGAGATGTCCCACTGGGCAGCGAGCTCCGGATGGGACACAGACAGGCGCAGGTGCGGGAAGCAGTTGAGGTATTAACTGCGGGGGATCCCCTCCCCTTTCCGCTGGCGATCTTTGATGCTCGCCTGCCACACGAACTCCCCGCGCCGCCACCAATACTTTTTGCCAGAGCAATAGAGCACTTGATCCGGCGTCAGCGGAAAATTGAGTTCGCTGTCCCACTCCCGAGCCAGCTCCGGATACAGCGCAAGCAGGGAATTGTCCCCGCAAACAGCCCGGTCATTGCAATAGGGGCAGCGCTTTGAAGGCGCCAGTCTGTTGAGATGGCTGGGATCAGATTGCCACTCATGACCTTTTTCACATTGCCACCAAAATTTTTTATTGGATTGATTCGCTATCTCACTGGGTATGAGCGGCAAATTTTTTGTGGGATGCCAGATCTGAACAAGCGCAGGATCCATCGGCCGCACTGGGCCGCATCGCGTCACGGTTCTCGGATAACAGATGGGACATCTGCTTTCTCGGGGCTTAGTGCGGGAACAGATGGCTGCCTTCCAAACATGTCCTTCCGAACATGCCCAATATACTTCTTTTTCAGAGCCGGGAACTACATCATAGGGTGTCAGGGGGAAATTCAACTCAGGATGCCATTGAGCGGCAATTTCCGATCGGAGCACTGCCAGGCAGTTTTTCTCATACGCCCGAAGATTGTCACAGAACGGACAGTTTGAGCGGTTCTTGGTTCTGTTGGCAATTGTTGCTTGATACTCCTGCTGACATTTCGGACAGTGCCACCAAACTTTTCGAGATGAACCGCTGAATACAGTATCAGGATTGTCAGTGTTGCGGGTGCTCCACTCCCGTGCAATCTCAGGATATTCTACCGCCAGGGTGCGTTTCTTTCGCTCGTGAAAATACATTCGGTTGATTGCATATCGATCCCGCCAGTGGTAAAAATCGAGCGGCGGCAAATCAAGATAGGAAAATACAGCAGCGATCATTTGGTCAAGATACCGGTCCCGCTCGTCAAATCTGTATAGAATTTTCGATTTTTGAAATACAACCGGCTCAGCCAGCTCCCTGCTGTCACAGATGCGAAGCACCTGATACCCCGCCTCCCGCAGGGCGCGGTCTTTCTGTTCCGCCCTCTTTCTGGCCGCCAAACTGCTGTGGTAATAATACCCATCATGTTCCAGCACCAATTTGCGTTCAGGCAGAAAAATATCCATTTTATATTTTCGGAATGGTTCCTCACAGGTACAGCTTGGGCAAGCCTGCCGCAAATAATAGAATAATGCGCGCGCGGGATAGGACATTTTAAAATCCTTTGCACATTGGGGGCAGCCTCGTCCCAGCGATGTCCGATTGGATATTTTTGCCAGCCATTTGTGTGAGGGATTGTACGTGCATTTCCACCAGGCTTTGTGGTTGCTGTGCGGCGGGAAATCTTCTGGCTTTTGTCCGTTGTTTAATACATAGTCCCACTCCCCGGCAACTTCCGGATATTTTTCAGCCAGATTATAGGCTGTGGACACACGCTCTCCGGAGCAATAGGGGCATACCGGGGCTCCTGATTTCCGCGCTTTCTCTGCTGTTTCAGCGCGATCACAGATTATGGCCCTCCATCGATGGTTTTTTGTACAGCGCCAATAAACGTTTTGTTTTGAATGGGGCAAACAGCTTTCCGGCGGAAATGGATTTCTTTCGCTGTCCCATTCATCCTTCAATTCCGGATACTCCGTCGCCAGATTATAAAACGGGCTGGGTTTTCGGTGTTCGCAGAATGGGCAGGTTTGGACCGCCGGGTTCCTTGTGACATGATTTAATGTGCGTTGCCATGAAAGCCCACAGACATGACAGCGGAACCAAACACGCTTTCCGGAGGAAAATCCGATTTTATCAGGAGAGAGCGGATTGTTCCCTTCCTGATAAAAATGAAGCAGCAGATATGAGCGGTTTTGGAGGCACCAGTCTTGAAAGCTCATTTTAGGCTTCATTCTATTTGCTCCTTCATCTAAATTAATCTGATTGAATACGGGCTTCTTTTCGTCGCCAAACCACGCCCTTGGATCACAACAATTTGTTGGACAAGGGAGTTTATCTGCGTATGCATTATACTCCGATTTGTTGTCTCAGATGAAACCTTGATATCGGTTTGCATACGCCTTCCCACAAAATACTTTGTATTCCGACATGCCCCTGTTACAATAACCATTGTAACAAATAGACAGCAGCAGTCTAGACAGAGTGGAGCCGCCCCTGAATGGCGAACACCAAGAAGAAAGACATGACCAACAGGCCATGCCTTTCTTCTTGGAAGAGCAGGTTAAAATCGATATTTCTTAATGGAGAAAAATGCCGCCCGCAGGGCGGCCTACCAAGTGCGCGCCCAGCGCAGCGGGTCGCAGTTGGAAAGGAAGGAGTAAGAGAGCGGGCGGATGACGTCTTTTTTGCCTCAGTCATAAAAAGACGTCGGAGCAAAGCAGACTTTGCTCCGACGTGGAGCAGGTAAAGGGAATCGAACCCTCATATTCAGCTTGGGAAGCTGACGTTCTACCACTGAACTATACCTGCAATTCAATTGACTAAAAAATTATAGCATATCTGCCGCGGCTTGGCAAGAGGTTTTTGTGCCGGCGGCGGAGAAAGTTTTGTCGAAGCCCGTCCCTGGGCGAAGGCGGAGGTAAAAGCGCAGCGGCCGCGCCGACCTGACTGGTCGGCACGGCCGCTGGCCGGACAGCCGGGAAAGGAGTCCTCTCCCGGAGAGCATTACATCAGCTTGGCCGCGTTGATCTTCACGCCGGGGCCCATGGTGGAAGCACACACGCAGGAGCGGATGTACTGACCCTTGGCGGCGGAGGGCTTGGCCTTGACGATGGCGCCCATGAGGGCGTTGAAGTTCTCGGCGAGCTTCTCAGCGCCGAAGGAGACCTTGCCGATGGGGCAGTGGATGATGTTGGTCTTGTCCAGACGGTACTCCACCTTACCGGCCTTGATCTCGGTGACGGCCTTGGCCACGTCGGGGGTGACGGTGCCGGCCTTGGGGGAGGGCATCAGGCCCTTGGGGCCCAGAACCTTACCCAGACGGCCCACGACGCCCATCATGTCGGGGCTGGCCACCACCACGTCGTAGTCGAACCAGTTCTCCTTCTGGATCTTCTCCACCAGATCCATCTCGCCCACGAAGTCGGCGCCGGCGGCCTTGGCGGCCTCGGCCTTGTCGCCCTTGGCGAAGACCAGCACGCGCTGGGTCTTGCCGGTGCCGTGGGGCAGGACGATGGCGCCGCGAACCTGCTGGTCAGCGTGGCGGGAGTCAACGCCCAGCTTCACGTGGAGCTCCACGGTCTCGTCAAACTTGGCGGGAGCGGTCTTGACCACCAGCTCCATGGCCTCAGCGGTATCGTACAGAGCGCCCTTGTCGATGAGCTTGGCGCTCTCCTGATATTTCTTGCCTCTAAACATATTCCATTCCCTCCTTCGCCTTAGTCGCCCACGACCACGCCCATGGAGCGGGCGGTGCCGGCGATCATGCTCATGGCAGCCTCAATGCTGGCGGCGTTGAGGTCGGGCATCTTGGTCTCGGCGATCTTGCGCACATCGTCCTTGCTGATGGTGGCCACCTTGGTCTTGTTGGGCACGCCGGAGCCGGACTCGATGTTGCAGGCCTTCTTGATCAGGACGGCCGCGGGGGGCGTCTTGGTGATGAAGGTGAAGGAGCGGTCGGCGTAGACGGTGATCACCACGGGGATGATCAGGCCTGCGTCGTTCTTGGTGCGCTCATTGAACTCCTTGGTGAAGGCGGCGATGTTGATGCCGTGCTGACCAAGGGCGGGGCCGACGGGGGGCGCGGGAGTCGCCTTGCCCGCGGGAATCTGAAGTTTCACATAACCAGTAATTTTCTGTGCCATTTGAAACAGCACCTCCTACGATAAATGTGGTTGGAAGCGGAACTGCAGGGCAGTCCCTCCCACGTGCGGGGAATCGGGCCGCAGGGCCCGGGATGTCATTCGACCGGCTCGACCTGATCCAGCTCCAGCTCTACGGGGGTTTCGCGGCCGAACATGGAGACCACCACCCGTACCTTGCTGCGATCCAGGTCGATCTCCTCCACGGTGCCCAGGAAGGACTCCAGAGCGCCGTCGGTAATCTTCACGTTGTCGCCCACCTGATAGCCGACCACCACCTCGCGCTTTTCCACGCCCAGGGCGGCAATCTCTTCGTCTGTCAGGGGGATGGCCTTGTTGCCGGAGCCAACAAAGCCGGTGGCGCCGCGGATATTGCGCACCAGATGCCAGGTGTCGTCGGTCATCACCATCTTCACCAGCACATAGCCGGGAAAGACCTTGCGCTCCACGGTCTTGGGGCCGTTGTCCGTGATCTCGGTAACCGTCTCCAGGGGGATGCTGACCTCCTGGATCAGGTCGCGCAGACCGCGGTTCTCCACGGCCTTCTCGATGCTGGCGGCCACGGTGTTCTCATAGCCGGAATAGGTATGCACCACATACCACTTCGCGTTGTCAGCCATGCCGCACCTTAACCCTTACCGAAGAGATCCAGCAGGGCGGTGATCACGGCGCCGGCCAGGGCATCAAACACCCAGATGCAGATGCCCACGATGATGCAGCAGACGATCACGATCACGGTGTTGTTGATGGTCTGCTTGCGAGTGGGCCACTGAACCTTTTTCAGCTCGCCCTTCATATCCTTGAACCACTTGCCGATGCGGGCGAAGACGCCGGGCTTCTTGTCAGCGGGCTTCGCGTCCTTCTTCTTCTCGGCCTTCGCGGGCTTGTCGGCGGCCTTGTCGGCGGCCTGTTCCAGCTTCTCGTTTTCAGACATTCCGTTTCACCCTTCTTTCTTCTGCGCCATAATCAGAGCACGCATTACTTGGTCTCGTTGTGAACCGTGTGCTTCCTGCAGAAGGGGCAGTACTTGTTGAGTTCCAGACGGTCGGGAGTGTTCTTCTTGTTCTTGTTGGTGTTATAGTTCCGCTGCTTGCACTCGGAGCAGCGCAGGGTGATCTTCACCCGGTTGCCGGCTTTCGCCATGTTCGGCACCTCCTTCAATGATTGGCCGCGGACAGCAAAAAAGCTGAACCCGGCCGCGGGCCGAATCCAGCAACGCACCACCGGCAGAAAAACGGCCGGTCAAGTTCGTCACGGTGCGGATTCGGCATGCTTGCCTCCCTATGTCCTCCAGACGAGGGAAGGGTTTGTACGTCATCACACCGTAAAAATGCGCACAAAAAAAGAGCCCTTTTTCATAGGTGAATAGAGTCTATCACAGCTTCTCCCGGAAGTCAAGGATTTTTCCTTGTTTTTTTCCCGGTTCTCGGGTATATTGGGGGAGAAAAGGAGTGATTGGATTGCGCATCATGGCGATTGACTACGGAGACGCCCGAACCGGGGTGGCCATCTCCGATCCCACCGGCCTGCTGGCCGGGTTTACCACGGTGATCCACAGCCGGAAGCCGGAGGCGGTGGCGGCGGAGCTGGCCCGGCTGGTGCGGGAGCACCGGGTGGAGGAGCTGGTCATGGGCTTCCCCCGTAACATGGACGGCACCGAGGGCCCCCGGGCCGAGCTGTACCGCGCCTTTGCGGAGCAGGTGGAGGCCGCCTGCGGCCTCAAGCCGGTGCTGTGGGACGAGCGGCGCACCACCGTGGAGGCCCACAGCATCCTCCACGCCTCGGGCAAGCGGATGAAAAACCACAAAAAAACCGTGGACGCGGTGGCGGCGACGCTGATTCTGGAGGGATACCTCACCTTCAGGCGGGCGCGGGGACAGGCGTAGGGCGCGGCATCCCTGACGCGCCGCCCGCGGGGCGGTATGACAACTGCCAGGCCCGCAGGGGCGGATATCATCCGCCCGCTTGCCCCCGCCACCGCTGGCCCCGTGGGGCGCGACGACTCGGCGCGCCGTCCGTAGGGGCGACCTGTGGTCGCCCGTCATTTGCTGGGGAATCCCCGGGGACGCGCCGCTTTTTTGAAGGTGGCTTCGCTGGATTTTTATCGGAAGCGCCCCCGGCACCCCCGACGCGGCGGGCGCCCCCATTTCTTCCCAAAGAAATGGGGGAAAGAAGGGTCAGGGGCTCCGCCCCTTGGATCCCCCCAAAACGGGGGCTCATGGCGGCGGTGGGCTGTACGGACAGGGCAAAAACCAACCGCGCATTGTCGCCCGCTTCGTCGGCACAAGTTCCAGATCATTCGCTTCACCGCAAGCGGCAAAGCTCGTTCCCTCCACTGTGCCTCCTCTCCCCACCGAACCCGCTTCGCTGGGCTTCGGCGGGGCCCCGTAATGATCATCGCTACAGGCGCTGCCGCGCCCCGGGCGGCACGCATCGGGATTACCCTGCAAGCCCCGATGGCCGCAGCGCTGTACCGGGTGCGCCCGCCGGGCCGCCGGGGGGCTGGAGCGGATGCGGAGGCCCGGTCTCCCGCTGCGGCCGGGGAAGTTTTCCGTACCCTTTGCCGTCAGGTTTTGGCGAACAGTTCCCGCAGGCCCACCACGAGGAGGAAGCCGCCGAAGCAGCGGCGGAGCAGCTCCACGTCCAGCCCGGTGGCCAGCCAGGCGGCCAGGGCGGTGCCCGCCAGCCCGGCCAGGGCGGCGGGCCAGACGGTCTTGCCGTCGATATACCCGTTCTTGATGTGGGCTGGCAGGGCGGTGGCGGCGGCGGGCAGGAAGTAGAGCAGGTTGACCCCCTGGGCCAGGTTCTGGGGCACGCCGGCGAAGGTGGTCATATAGATGAGCAGCAGGGTGCCGCCGCCGACGCCGAAGCCGGAGAGGATGCCGGTGGCGGTTCCGGCCAGGAGGGGGAGCAGCCAGCCCATCAGAAGAACAGGGCCTTGACGCCGCCGTAGAGGATGAGCAGGGCGAAGGCCCGGCGGAGCCACACCATATTCAATTTCTTGAACATCCGACCGCCCAGGAAGCCCCCGATCAGCCCGCCCACCAGGTAGGGCAGGGCCAGCAGGAAGTCCAGCCCGCCCCGGAACCAGTAGATGGCGGAGGACAGGACGCACAGGGGCAGGATGACGGCGATGGAGGTGGCAAAGGCCTGCCGCTGATCCAGGCCGCACCACCGGGTGAGCAGGGGCACCAGGAGCATACCGCCGCCCCCGCCGAAGAAGCCGTTGGCCAATCCGGCGGCCCCGCCGGCTACGGCGCTGCGGAATTTTGAACCGGACTTTTTCTGCAAAAAGCATCCCTCCCTTAGGGCTTGTTTGAAAATTGGCGATGTGTCCAGCGGCGAGGAATTTGGGGCCGCTGGCAAGCAATTTTTTTGCGGGAATCCTGACGGATTTCAAGGAAAAATTGCGCCGTCCAGCGGGCAAAAGACCCGTCGATTGGGCATGTTGACATGTTTCAAACAAGCCCTGGCCATAGTCTGCCAGGGGAGGGATGCTTTTATGCGCGCAGGCCGGCCAGGGCCATCACCACGTCGCCGGCCAGCATGAGGCCGGCCGCCGGGGGCACCCAGGCCACGCTGCCGGGGACGGAGCGGCGGCCGGGGGGCGGGGCCTCGGTCTGGATGGGCGCCCGGGGCTCCTCCGGCGACCAGAGCACCCGGTGGTGGACGATGCCCCGGGCCCGCAGCTCCTTGCGCACCACCCGGGCCAGGGGACAGCCCTCGGTTTTGGACAGGTCGGAGATGCGGAACTGGGTGGGATCCAGCTTGTTGCCGGTGCCCAGGGAGGAGATGATGGGGATCTCCCGCCCCAGGGCGGTCTCGATCAGATCCAGCTTGCAGGACACCAGATCGATGCAGTCCACGATGTAGTCGTAGGGGACGGCAAAGAATTTCTCCCGGCTGGCGGCCTCGTACTTCTCCGCCAGCACGGTAAGGCGGCAGGCCGGGTTGATCTGGGAGATGCGCTCCGCCATGGCGGCGGCCTTGGGCTGGCCCAGGGTGGACTCCAGGGCCTCCGCCTGCCGGTTCAGGTTGGTGAGGCCCACGTCGTCGTGATCCACCAGGGTGAGGGCGCCCACGCCGGAGCGGGCCAGGGCCTCGGCGCACCAGCTGCCTACGCCCCCCAGGCCGAACACCGCCACGTGGGCGGCGGCCAGCCTCTCCATGGCCTCCGGCCCCAGCAGCATCTCTGTCCGCAGAAATCGCTCGTCCATATACAGCTTCCTTTCAAAAAAGCGGACGGAGCGTGGCCCCGTCCGCTTTTTTCATGCTTGTTCCGCAGCTCAGCCCACGTAGTTGATGCCGCTGCCCTCGGTGGCCTCCAGGCCGTCCTGGATCTCGGTGAGCCACTCGTTATAGTCGGTTCCCCGCAGGGAGCTGTCCGCCGTGTTCTTCCACACCGGGTCGTCCCAGCTCTGGAAATAGATCACGTGCCAGCCCTGCTGGCCGTCCTGGGGGTTCTCCAGCACGGTGGTGTCGCCCTCCTGGCGGGCCTCGTCAAAGATCCAGTCGTTGAAGGCCTCAAACATCTGGCCCTCATAGACCTGCTCGTACAGGCCGCCGTTGGTGTTGGAGCCGGTGTCGTCGGAGTACTCATTGGCCAGCTCGCCGAAGGACTCGGCGGTCTTGTCGCCGGCCTCCCACTGGGCCAGCAGATCCTCGGCCTCCGCCTTGGCGGCGTCCAGGGCCTCCTGGGTGGGGATCTGGCTCTCGTCCACGTCCTCGGTGGACTCGTCGTCCTCCTGGGTCAGCTCGGCCTGGATCAGGATGTGGCGGATGTCCACGGTGGGCGTCTCGTCACGATAGCGATCCATGAACAGCACCACATAGTAGCCGGTGCTGCTGGAGGTGGTGCTCTCCGCCACGGTCACGTCGCCGGCGGTGCGGCCGGCATCCTGCATCCACTCCGAGTAGCTGGAGGCCAGGCCGCTGCCCACGGTGGTGCGCAGGGGGCTGTAGGTGTCCACGCTGTCCTCGCCCACATAGTCGGCCAGCAGCTCGCCGAAGGCGGCGGCCTTGTCGTCGGCCTCATTCAGGGCGGCGGCAAAGGCGTCGGCCTGGGCCTTGGCCTCCTCCATGGCGGCGGTGCTCTCCTCCTCGGTGGGCTCCACAGTGTTGCCCTCCTCGTCGGTGGTGGACTCGGCGGTGCCGTCGATAAAGGCATAGTAGTACTGGAAGGTATCCAGGGTGTCGGCGTTCTCCTCGTAGTAGGTCTGGATCTCCTCGTCGGTATAGGTCAGGCCGTCGTACACGCTGTTGGAGTAGCCGTAGGCCAACTGGGCCCGCTCCAGGCAGGCGCGGTAGGCGGAGGGGGTCATATACCGGCCGAAGCGGACCTTCAGATAGCCGGCCAGGTTGCGGCCGTACTGCTCGGCGGTCTGGCGCATGGACTCGATCGCCTCGTCAACGGTGGCCTGGTCCTCCTCGGTCATGGTATAGCCGGCCTCGTCGGCAGCGTTGAGCAGGGCGGTCTGGCTGGTCAGGGCGGTCACGGCCTGATCCAGGAAGTAGTCGTGGTAGGTCTGGGTCTGGGCCTCATCCCGGTACTGCTCGGCGGGATCCACGCTGGCGTCAAAGCTGGACGCGCCGTACAGGCTGTACTGATACTCCGTCTGCACGGCGCTGTCGTAGTAGTACATCACATCGGTGACGCTGTAGTCCCGGCCGCCCACGCTGACGGCCGCCTCCCGGCGCTGGAAGATGCCGGAGTGCCACACCAGCAGGATCACCACCAGGACGGCGACGATCACACCGATGACCGTATACAGAACCGCCTTGCGCTTGGCGGCCTTCTGCTCCTGGAGCTCCTTCCGCTGGGTCTGGGTGAGCCCCTTGTTGGGGTCGCTCTGGCGCGTTTTCTTTTCTCTGGATGCGCTCATTTGTAGCTTCAGTCCTCTCAGTAATCTCCCCCGCAGAGGCGGGGTTTCCGTAGACGTTCAAATATTATACAGGAAAAACCCCGCCTGCGCAAGAGGAAAAGCAGGTTTTACAGTTTATTCAAACAGAGGAAAAAGAAAAAGCCCCACGAAGCTTCCGCTTCGTGGGGGCCCCGCTCTGGCCGTGCGAGCCCACTTAAAACCTGCACAAAATGGCAGGTGGGTTGCCTCCACGGCGCTTCGTCGCTTCCAACTTCCAGCCGCACCTCGGAGGGGGGCCGGGAGGCCTGCGGTTCACGCCGTGAGTTCTGGCATCCCGTTTGAGAGATGTGGGTTTAAATAGAGCCCGTCACGCACCGAGCAGGAAAATTTGTGTCCTTGTCAGTCCCCTTCGTCCTCGTCGGCAAAGAGGGACTCCATAAACTGCTGGTAGACCGCCTCCAGCTCCTCGTCGCTGTCCAGGGTGGAGAGCTGCTCCTCCCCGTTTACCAGCACGGTCTTGAGGATGATGAGGCCGTAGTCCTCCTCCTCCCCGTCGGCGGGCTCGCCGTCCTGTCCGGCGGCCACGGCGGGGAAAAAGGCCATGTAGGTCTGGCCGTTGTACTCCAGGGTGTCCAGATGCTCCAGCTCAAATTCATTGCCGTCCTCGTCGGTGACGGTGATGAAATCCGGGCCAAATTCTTCACTCATATCGGCTACCTGCCTTCCGTTTCTTCCTGCTCTATTGTATCCCGTCCCGGCCCAAAATGCAAGAGTGTGGACAGCCAAATTTTTCATCCGGGGGCATTTGGCCCTCGAAACGACTGAAAAAACATGAAATCAACGGGGAAAATCCCCGGATTTTTCGCAGATAAATCATAAAATTATTCTAAAGCAGGGTATGATTAGGGTGGACAAGCGGGCAGATCATGGTATAATAGGCGCAAGGCGCCGTACCATGCGGCGCCGGACTTGCACCCATCCACCCGCGCTCACCGATTTACGGAGGTGTTCTTTTGGCTACAACATCCAATCAGGCCCCGCAGCCCGGACGGAAGCGGCCGCGCAGGCAGCGCTCCACCGCGGCGACGGTGGCCGTCACCATAGGCAAGGTGGTCGGCACCCTGCTGCTCATCGGGATCATCACCGCAGTGATTCTGATCTGCTTTGCCGCCAGGTACATCCAGACGGTGATCATCCCCCAGGCCCACATCGAGGCCAACTTCGTCATGGATCAGACCAGCATCATCTACTATGAGGATCCCAACACCGGGGAGTATGTGGAGCATCTCTCCCTCCACGGCGATGAGAACCGCATCCTGGTGGACTATGAGGACATCCCGGAGGACATGATCAAGGCCACAGTGGCCATCGAGGATCGAACCTTCTGGGAGCACCACGGCGTCAACTGGCGCCGCACCCTCTACGGCGTGATCCTCATGTTCACCGGCCAGGACATTCAGGGCGGCTCCACCATCACCCAGCAGCTCATCAAGAACTTCACCGGCTATGACGACGTGACGGTGAAGCGGAAGATCCAGGAGATCTTCACCGCCCTGGATTTTGAGAAAAACTACTCCAAGGAGCAGATTCTGGAGTGGTACCTCAATTACATCTATCTGGGCGACACCTGCAGCGGCGTGGCCACGGCTGCGGAGCACTACTTCGGCAAGGATCTGTCGGAGCTGTCCCTGGCTGAGTGCGCCAGCATCATCTCCATCACCAACAACCCCACCATCTACGGCCCCAACTCCAACGTGCGCATGACCAACGAGGACGGCGAGGTGACCACCGGGCGGGAGCGCAACAAACAGCGCCAGGAGCTGGTGCTCTGGACCATGTGGGACCAGGGGATCATCACCGAGGAGGAGTACCAGGCCGCCGTGGCGGAGGAGCTGGTCTTTGTCTCTGACGTGGACGAGGAGGAGCCCGCCACCATCTACAGCTGGTACGATGAGCAGGTCATCACCGACGTGATGAACGATCTGATGGAGCAGTACGGCTACTCCGAGCTGGTGGCCTCCGACATGGTGTATTCCGGCGGCCTGCGCATCTACGCCTGCGTGGATCAGAATGTTCAGAGCATTGTGGAGTCGGTGTACTCCGACCGGAGCAACCTGGAGCTCACCAGCAACTCCGGCCAGGAGATCCAGTCCGCCATCGTGATTGTGGATCCCGAGGGCAACATCGTGGGTTTGGCGGGCGCCCTGGGGGACAAGACCACCAACCGGGGCTGGAACTACGCCAGCCGCTCCCGGCGGCAGCCCGGCTCCTCCATCAAGCCTCTGAGCGTCTATGCCCCCGCCCTGGAGGCCGGGCTCATCACCCCCGCCTCCGTCTTTGACGACTACCCCGTCCAGGTGCTGGGCGGCAGCGCCTGGCCCCTGAACAACCCCCAGACCTACCGGGGGCTGGTGACAGTGGCCGACGCCCTGCGGGTGTCCTCCAACCCCGCGGCGGTGCGGGTGCTGCAGATGCTGGGCTTTGAGAACTCCTTCAACTTCATGCAGGACAATTTCCACATCGATCTGGAGGAGGGGCTGGAGGTCAACGGCGAGATCAAGAACGACCTGGGCTCCAGCCAGCTGGCCCTGGGCGGCCTGACCAACGGCGTGCGGGTCATCGACATGGCTGCGGCCTACTCGGTCTTCCCCCGGGACGGCCTGTATATCGAGTCCCGCACCTATACCCAGGTGACCCGCATCGCGGAGGACGGCACCGAAGAGGTGATCCTGGACAATACCAACCGGGAACCGGAGGCGGTGCTCTCCAGCGAGACCACCTACTATATCAACGACATGCTCAAGGACGTGGTCACCGGCGGCAACGGCGCCACCGGCACCGCCGCCCAGATCTCCGGCATGACCGTGGCCGGCAAGACCGGCTCCACCAACTCCAACACCGACCGGTGGTTCGTGGGCTACACCCCCTACTACACCGCCGCGGTTTGGGTGGGCTATGACACGCCGGAGCGCATCTACGCCAGCGGCAACCCGGCCGTCACCATGTGGGAGAAGGTCATGAGCCAGGTGCACGAGGGCCTGGAGAACAAGGACTTCACCCAGCCGGACGGGCTGGTCACGGTGCAGATCTGCCGGGACAGCGGCCTGCGGGCCAGCGAGGCCTGCCTCAACGACCCCAGGGGCAGCCGGGTGCAGAGCATGACCCTGTTCGCCGACGACGTGCCGGCGGAGACCTGCGCCATGCACGTGTCGGTGGAGGTCTGCACCGACAGCCCGGTGCTGGACAGCAGCGGCACCGCCATCGAGGGTCTGTACCACCTGGCCGGGGAGTTCTGCCCCCGGGAGGCGGACGAGAGCCTGGGCATCACCGAGGGCACCGTCCAGACCATCGGCATCCTGGACTACACCCGGGAGCTGGTGGGCGGCGTGAGCTCCCCCGACGGCAACTACTTCAAGAGTTTCCTGGACGCCCAGGGCACCTGCGACGTCCACACCACCGCTCCGGAGCCTGTGGAGCCGGCGGGCTACGATCCCAACAGCTTCGACATCACGGATCCCTCCACCTGGCCGCCGGTGAACGACCCCCGGTATGAGAACTTCGATCCGGAGAACCCGGCCACCTGGCCCACGCCGGAGCCGGAGGAGACTCCCGGCACCGAAACCCCGGGCACCGGGGAGACCACCACGCCGGACACCACGCCTGCCCCGTCTCCCACTCCGGCGGAGACGCCGGGCAGCGAGCCCTTCATTCCGGCCTCCCAATAGCAGGCAAAACCGCCCAGGGAGAAAGCCTCGCAGAGTTCCGTTCTCCGCAGAGGACGGAATAAAATCAAAATCTGTCATTTCCGGCGACATGTGCGTCGGAAATGACACTTCTCATGGCGGAAGGGGTGACTTTTTGGGAAGAAACCGAACCCCTTCCGCCATGCAGCTTCCTCAAAAAAGTGGCTCCAGCCACTTTTTTGACTCGCAGAAACCGCCCCGCCGGCTGTGCCGGCGGGGCGGTTCCTTTTTGGGCTCCGATTCAGGTCTGATCCGGGGTCAGAACCCCGGTATAGGCGTCCACATAGTAGGAGCCGCTGTCGGTGTCGATGCGCCACACCGGGGTGAGCTCCACCGGCCGGGCGGCCCCGCTGAGGAGGTAGCCCGCCGTCATGCCGTCCACCCGGCCGCAGACATAGCCCCCCTCGTTGATGCCGCTGAGGAAGCGAACCAGGATGGAGGCGGCGGACAGGGGCTCCCCCCGGGCAGAGGCCTGGGTGGAGGTGCCGGAGAGGCGGCTGCCCTCCAGATGTACCAGCTCGTCCCCCTCCCACGTCAGGACAACGCGGCAGGAGAACACCGGAGCATCCTCCCACTCCTGGTGGAAGGTCAGGCGCACCTGGCCCGAGGCCTCGTCCCGCTCCTCCGTCTCCAGCGCACCTTGGAAGCCGATGCGCTCCAGACAGGCCTGGGATGCGTCGACGTGGGAGCGGTCGTGCTCCTTCACCCAAGCTCCCGGCTGGAGGGAGACGGAGAAGGTGCCGTTCATGGAGAACTCCGCCATCCCCCCCTCTCCCACGTAGAGCTGGCGCACCTCGTTCTCCCCCTGGCGCTCCGCGCTTCCCAGCAGGGTCTGGGCCACCTGGGCCTCGCTCTCCCGGTCACGGGTGACGGTGAGCGGGCGCAGCTGGGTGTCTGCCGGCAGCCGCTCCGGGCCGAAGGTGATGCCGTTCTGCTCGAGCACGTCGATGGCGGCCTGGCGGGTCTCCTCCTCATAGCGTGCGCTGCGGCTCCCCTGGAGCCCGGCCAGGAGCAGGAGGCACACATTGACGCACACCAGCAGGAGCAGAATGATGTTTTTCAGCTTGGGCCATTCCATGGCGCACTCCTATCTGGCGACCCAGCCGGCCTGGACTGTGTCGCCGCCGTTGTCCGTATAGCACAGGAGCAGCTCCCGCCCCTCGGGGGACAGGGCGTCCAGGGCGGCGGCGGCCTGCCGCTCCGGGAGCAGAAGGCTGTGCTCCGCAGTCTCCTCGTACTCCCGGAAGCGCAGGGTATAGTCGGTAATCTGCCCGTCCTGCACGGTGAAGCGGGCGGCACAGCCGTCCTCGGGCAGCAGAACGGCCGCGCCGTTGAGGCTGTACCCGAAGCTGACCGTCACGGCCCCGTCCCCGCCCGTCTCCACGCCGGCCAGATAGAGCCTGGCCGCGCCGCAGGTGCGGCCCACCGTGTCCGCTGCCAGCCGGCGGGTGGTCTCCACCAGCTCGGTGACGGTGTAACCGTCCTCCCCCACCGGGTAGCGGGTGGGAAGCTCCTCCGAGGTGTGGTAGGTCACGGTGCCGTCCCCGCCGATCTCCAGGGTCTCCCGGCCCAGGCGCAGCCGCAGGCCTCCGGGGATGGCGTAGATGGCGTCGCTGGACACCTGGAAGGAGAGGGACTCCTGAAGGGCTGAAACGGCGTTGGTGTCGGTTCCGGACAGGGGGGTGGAAGCGCGGAACACCGCCGGGCTGGGGGTGGCGGCGGAGAGGAGCACATAGGGATCCAGCCCGTCATAGCCGCCGCCCTCCTCCAGCTCAAAGACAAAGGAGACGCCGTTGCCGCCGTAGCCGGTGACCAGCTCGTCCATGTGGCCCTCGTAGGCCACCGCCGTCCGGCAGGCATAATACAGGCCGTCTTCCACATTATGATAGTACAGGGAGACCCCGCCGCCATCGTCCCGGGCCACGGCCACCTGCCGGGCGGCGGCGGTGAGGTTGGGATTGCTCCCCCCCTCCACCATCCAGGCGCACAGGGCCTCCAGGGGGATGTCCCCCAGGAAGTCGAACCAGACGCCCGGGGCGCACAGGGCGTCCCGCCACGCCTGCTCCGTCACCTCAGACGGGGCGGCGGCGCTGGAGAGGGCCTCGCTGAGCAGGATGCCCAGGGAGGAGAACATCTGGTCGGTCTGAGCCGTGTCGTACTGGACGGCAAACCGCTCCGAGCCGTCGGAGACGGAGAGCCGCACCGGCTGGGCCGCGGCGGAGGACTGGATGGAGCCGCCCGGATCGCCGGTGGAGGCGGTCTGCTCCTGCCGGAACAGGGAGGTCAGGTTGTCCAGCCAGCCCCGGGGGCCCTGCCCGGCCAGCTCGTTGAACAGGAGCACCCGGAGGGTGAGGGCCAGGGCGGACAGGGTGAGCAGGACGATGAGCAGGCTCTTGAGCCGCTCCAGCCCGCTGTGCCTGCGGCGGCGGGGATGCTTATTTCCAGCCATGGCCAGGCCCCTCCACCAGCAGCGTGATGCGCACCGTCAGGCCCGGGCCGGGGCGGTCTACCAGCTCGATGGTGCCCTGGTGGCGGTCAATGATCTCCTTGGCGATGGACAGTCCCAGGCCCGTGCCGCCGGACTCCCGGGAGCGGGCCTTGTCCACCCGGTAGAACCGCTCAAAGATGCGCCCCCTGTCCTCCTTGGGGATGCCGATGCCGTTGTCGGCCACCTCCATCCACACCCGCTTGCCCTGCACCCCGGCGGACAGGCGGATGCGCCCCCCGTCGGGGGTGTACTTGATGGAGTTGGACACCACGTTCATCATGACCTGGAGGATCCGCTCCCGGTCGCCCACGATCTCCGGCAGGCTGCCGGGCAGCTCCAGCTCCATGGTGTGGCCGTGGCGCTGGGCCTCCAGCCGGTTGGCCTGATATACGTCCCGCACCGCCTCCCCAAAGTCGAAGGGGGCCAGGTTCAGCTCCGACCGGCCGGAGTCGAACCGGGACAGGGTGAGCAGATCCTGCACGATGTGGGTCATGCGGTCGGACTCGTTGAGGATGACCCCCAGGAAGTTCTTCTCCGTCTCCGGCGGGATATCCCCGGCGTTGTCCGCCAGGGTCTCGGCGTAGGAGCGGATGTTGGTCAGCGGGGTGCGCAGCTCGTGGGACACGTTGGCCACGAACTCCCGGCGCATCTCCTCGGTCTTGCGCTGCTCGGTCACGTCGTGGATCACCACCAGCACGCCGCCCAGCCGCTCCTGGTCGAAGGGGGTGAGCAGCAGCTCCAGACTGCGGCCGTCCACCTCCCGCTCCCCGTCCAGATAGCCGGGCTGCTCCACCGCCAGCACCCCCTGGAGGGGGGCCACGTCGGAGAACAGGGTGTCATAGCTCTCGCCGCCCCCGATGGGGATGGCCCGGCCCAGCATCCGCTCGGCGGCGGGGTTGGACTGGATCACCGTCCCGTCCCGGGAGAAGGCCACCACGCCGTCGGTCATGTGGAGGAAGAGGGTGCCCAGCTTGGTGCGCTCGTTCTCCACTTCCTCCAGGGTGCGCTTGAGCTGCTGCGCCATGTCGTTGAACGTGCCGGTGAGCACGCCGATCTCGTCCCGGGAGGCCACCTCGATCTTGTGGGAGAAGTCCCCGTCGGCCACCCGCTCGGCGCCCTCGGTAAGCCGCTCGATGGGGGTGGTCAGGGTCTTGGACAGCAGGAAGGACAGCAGCACCGAGATGATCAGGCCGAAGATCAGCGCCTCCACAATCAGGGTGATAAGCTCGCTGTTCAGGGCGGTGGCGTTGGCACCGTTGTCCAGCACGTAGACGATATACCGGCTGCCCCCCCGCTCCACCGCCACCGCCACGTCCATGTAGGAGGCGGTGGGGGTGCTGTCGCTGCTGACCTGCTCCCCCGCCAGCACCCGCATCAGGTTGCGGGAGTCGTCGGGCAGATCCTGTCCGGCGCTCTCCTCGTCGGAGCCGGCCAGCCAGTGGCCGTCGGTGCCGTCCAGCACGTAGTATTTCCGGTTCCGGTTGTCAATGCCCAGGGCGCTGTTGGCATTGAGAATATAGGCGATGCTGGAGGCACCGTCCTCCTCCCCCTCAATGGGCGTCCCCAGATCCGTCAGGAAGTCCGGGTCGCCGAAGGCCTCGGACATCTGGGTATAGAAGTCCTGGGTGTAGTAGTTGGCCACCGAGTTGATCAGGAACGCCCCCACCACGGTCATCAGAGACACGATGAGCAGCGTCATGATCAGCATCAGCTTCATGTGCAGGCTGCGAAACACGGGGAGCCCCCCTCCTGAGTGTGGATATTCTGAGCGGCTGCAGGCCCCCGCTCAGGCGTTGAAGTAGTAGCCCAGGCCTCTGCGGGTCACCACAAACTGGGGAGAGGCCGGGTCATTGCGCCCCGCGCGGCAGGCCGTGCGGGAACCCCAGTTCAGATTCTATCTGCTCGGCGGAACTGAATTCCGCCGGCATCAAGATTTTGCCCTTGGGGCAAAACACTTGGACGGCGCTGAGCGCCGTCCCCGCTCTGCGGGGCCCCGTGGAGGACGCCCCGGCGTCCACCCTTGGCATATGTTCAGGCGTTAAAGTAGTAGCCCAGGCCTCTGCGGGTCACCACAAACTGGGGAGAGGCCGGGTCGTCCTCCACTTTTTCCCGCAGGCGGCGGACTGCCACGTCCACGGCCCGCACGTCGCCCACGTAGCCCTCGTAGTTCCACACGTGCTCCATCAGGGCCTCCCGGGAGAACACCTTCCCCGGCTGGGAGGCCAGGAACTTGAGCAGCTCGTACTCCCGCTGGGTCAGCTCCAGGGGCTGGTTGTCCTTGTAGGCCACCATCAGATCCGGATCAATGGCGATGCGGCCGTGCTCAATGCGCTCTCCGCCGCCGGTCTGGGCGGCCCCCGCGGCGGCGGATACCATCTCATTGCGGCGGATGTTGGCCTTCACCCGGGCCAGCAGCTCCCGCATGGAGAAGGGCTTGGTGATGTAGTCGTCGGCCCCCAGCTCCAGGCCCAGAACCTTGTCGGTCTCCTCCTCCCGGGCGGTGAGCATGATCACCGGCGTGCTCCGGTTCTCCTTGCGGAGGTTGCGGCACACGTCGAAGCCGTTCATCTTGGGCAGCATCAGATCCAGCAGGATCAGATCCGGGTTCTGCTCCAGGGCCAGCTGGAGCCCGGCGGCGCCGTCATAGGCCTCCAGGGTCTCATAGCCCTCCCGGTTGAGGTTGAAGGTGAGAATATCCACAATGTTCTTTTCGTCTTCCACAATCAGAATACGCTTGCTCATCGTATGCTCCCCTTTCCCGTTTACAGGCCCAGCAGCAACTTGGCCTTCAGCACCAGGGCCACCGTCTTGGCGTCGGTGATCTCCCCGGCCATCACCCGCTCCGCCAGCCGGGCGAAGGGTACCCGCTCCACCTCCAGGAACTCGTCCTCGTCGGGGTGGCACTCCCCCTGGGTCAGCTCCTGGGCCAGATACATGTGCAGCACCTCGCTGGAAAACCCGGGAGAGGCATACAGGCAGCCCAGATAGGTCAGCTTCCCGCAGCGGGCGCCCACCTCCTCCTCCAGCTCCCGCAGGGCGGCCAGGCGGTGATCCTCCCCCTTCTCCAGCTTGCCGGCGGGGAGCTCCTCCACCACCGCGCCGAAGGGGTAGCGGAACTGCCGCACCAGGGGCACCGTCCCGTCGTCAAACAGCGGCAGGATTGCCACCCCGCCGGGGTGCTCCACCACCTCCCGGGAGGCAATCCGGCCATTGGGCAGCTGTGCCCTGTCCAGGCGCACGGTAATGATCTTCCCGGAGAAGAGCACCTGGCTCTCCACCGTCTTTTCCATCAGTTCCATCCGGCCCATCTCCTTTGCCGCCGCGCGGCGTATCCTTGAGTAGTTAAGCAATATTATAGCATAGTTTTCCGCCCCGCGCCACCCTCTCCTTTGCCAATCCCCCCAATCATTACAGCTATCCAAACCTGCGGCCTATCCGGTATAATACCGCTCAGATATCCCAGTTCATGAAAAGGAGGCCCCGCCATGACCATCCAGCCCATCTCCGACGCCAGCGTGGCGCTGTACATCACCCCCGCCGATCTGAAGGAGCACGGCCTCACCCCCGCGGCCCTCACCCTGGAGAGGGCCCTCTCCCTGGCCCGGGACGCCTTCCGTGAGGCGGGCATCGAGCTGGCGGGGCCGGTGGAGATCGAGGCCTATCCCGGCACCTGCGGCGTGCTGGTGTTCGCCCGGGTGCGCCCGCGGTCGCGGGTCTGGTTCTCCTTCGGCGGCCTGGAGAGCCTGGCCGCCGCCGCCCGGGCCCTGCCGGAGCCCCGGCCGGACGCCGCCCTGCTCTGGTGGGACGACCGCTGGTGGCTCTCCCTGGAGGCCGGCGCGGCGGGGGCCGCCGCCCGCCTGTCCGAGTTCGGCCGGGCAGAGTCCTCCCGCCCCCACCTGGAGGCCAGCCTGGCCGAGCACGGCCGCCCGGTGTGGCGCCGGGACGCCCTGAACGCCCTGCTTACATACTTTCCCGTCTGACCACTTGACAGCCGTGTTATAATAGATACCTAAGCGTGCAGGGCGGCATCCAGGAGGTGAGGACATGGACGGCAAGGGGATCAAGGTGATCGCCAAGAACAGCAAGGCCTACCACGACTACTTCATCGAGGATAAGTACGAGGCGGGCATCGAGCTGGCGGGCACCGAGGTCAAGTCCATCCGCCAGGGCCATGTCAACCTGAAGGACTCCTTCTGCATCGTCAAGGACGGGCAGATGCACGTCCACGGCATGCACATCAGCCCCTATGAGAAGGGCAACATCTTCAACAAGGATCCGCTGCGCGCCCGCCGGCTGCTGATGCACAAGCGGGAGATCCTGCGGCTCTTCGCCAAGGTGAAGCAGGACGGGTACGCCCTGGTGCCTCTGTCGGTGTACTTCCGTGGGCCGCGGGTGAAGCTGGAGATCGGCCTGGCCAAGGGCAAGAAGCTCTATGACAAGCGGGCCTCCGCCGCGGCCAAGGACGCCAAGCGGGAGATGGACCGCGCCATGAAGACCCGCGGCCGCCGCGACTACTGAGAAAACAGCGGGGCCCGGCCCCGGGAAAGGATGAAATGACATGGCTCAGAACCCCATTGTCACCATTGAGATGGAGAACGGCGGCAAGATGGTCGCCGAGCTCTACCCCGAGGTGGCTCCCAACACGGTGAACAACTTCATCAGCCTGGTGCAGTCCGGCTTCTACAACGGCCTGATCTTCCACCGGGTAATCCCCGGCTTCATGATCCAGGGCGGCTGCCCCAACGGCAACGGCATGGGCGGCCCCGGCTACTCCATCAAGGGCGAGTTCACCCACAACGGTGTGAAAAACGATCTCAAGCACGACCGGGGCGTGCTCTCCATGGCCCGGGCCATGCACCCCAACTCCGCCGGCAGCCAGTTCTTCATCATGGTGGAGAAGGCCCCCCACCTGGACGGCGAGTACGCCGCCTTCGGCAAGGTCATCGAGGGCATGGAGGTGGCCGATGCCATCGTCAGCGCCGACCGGGATCGGATGGATAAGCCCCATCAGGATCAGCGGATGAAGTCCGTCACCGTGGAGACCTTCGGCGTGGATTACCCCGCGCCGGAGAAGTGCTGATTTCGAAGCTCAACAAACTAAATTCACGCGGATATGTTCTGTGACCTCCCCTCTCCCGGCGAAGCCCAGCGCAAGCGGGTTCGCCGGGAAGGCGAGGAGCAAGGGAATGAAGTGAGGGATGCCCGAAAGGGCGTCCCGAACAGAATGGACTTTGCAGAGTCAGGCCTCCAGGCGAAGCCCAGCGCAAGCGGGTTCGTCTGGAAATGGAGGAGCAAGGAAATGAAGCGAGGAATACCCGAAAGGGTGTTCCGAGTGAAATGTACTTTGCGACGACATGGGGGCGTACTGGTTTCGACGGGGACGTAGAGGCGGGAATAGCGGGCGGATGCGCCCAGCATCCTTAAAATGGGCAACTTATAAATTAAAGAACAACGATAACGTTGAGCTTGTCGCGGCTTAAGCCGTGACCGTCCCGCCCGGAAGGACCACGAGCCGGGATGGGGCGTCGTTGAGTGGTGCCCGTGTGTGCGCAAAGCTTTGAGCGCACCATGAACAATGAAGCTACCAAGCCCTGTAGTTTGACGGCCTACGCCAGGGCAAGGGAATGTAAATGACCGTCTGCGCCCGGAGAAGTTCCCGAGGAAGCGTTTTCGGACGGGGGTTCGACTCCCCCCGCCTCCACCAACTGGATGAGGGTAGGAGTATTGAACAGTTTTCTTAGACTGTCTAATACTCCTACCCTCGTTTTATGGGAGAAAGTCTTGTTATTTCAGGCTTTCTCTTTTCTCATGTGTGGCCCGCCTACTTTATCGCAAAGATGAAAGTCGCAAGCTTGATGGTTGAAAAAACGAAAAATACCTAATTTTGAACCCTTTGCCCAGATCAGCCTGTCCGCTCTCTCTTTTGCGCATGGAGCAATTCGAACCCATCCGGCGTCTTGTAGTTGAGCGTGCTGTGAGGGCGCTTAGTGTTGTAAAATTCTATGTAGGTATCAACACTTCTCATGAACTGGTGCTCGGAGTGATATTGGGTCCGATAAATCTCCTCTCGCTTCATGGAGGCAAAGAAGGACTCGGCTACAGCATTGTCATGAGGACGGCCGGACTTCGAGAAAGATTGGACAACCTTGTTCATGCGAAGTAGTTTCCGGAATGTGTTGGATGTATATTGCGGGCCTTGGTCGCTGTGAAACATCAGCTGCTGGGGCTTATTTCTATTCTGATATGCCTGACGAAAGGTAGAGGTAACCAGATAGGTACTATTCTTTGGTGATACTCTGTGGGCTACTACTTTACGTGAGAAAAGGTCGAGTATTACGCAGACATAGAGATACTTGCCATTAACCTTAAAGCAAGTGATGTCGCTGACCCAAACGCGGTTCGGGTCATCCACTTTGAACTGCCACTGTAACATGTTTTGCTTTTTTGCCAGCCGCTCACTTTTCTGATAATCGCGTTTGGAGTAGATGGATACACTTTGTAATCCCATTTCTCTCATTAGTTCAGCCACATACTTGGGCGAAGTCCGAACGCCTCGCTCTGCCAACACAGCAGCGATTTTATTTGCGCCAAACCTTTGCTGGCTCTCATCGAAAGCTGCCTGGATATGCTCTTTCATCTCGACCCTTCGTTTATCATAGGCCGTTACTTCTTTCCGCCGGAAGATATGGTTGTAGAAGGTACCGCGGGATACACAAAGAGCCTCGCACAAGGCATGGACACTGTACTGACCGTGCAGTTTGGCAAGCTCCTGCAACTTTTCCTGAAGCGGCGCTGAAACCGTGCAGTTGACCTTTTGTAAAATCTCAATCTTCTGCTCCAACTTTTGAAGTTTCTGTTTCATTTTGATAAACGCCTGCTGGCTGACAGCATGACCGGAGTCTGTCATGGTCACAGTGTACGGCTTGATCCATGTGTAGAACGTACTCCTGGGCACGCCGGTGTCGGCACAAATCTCGGCGACGGATTCACCGGCCTGGTAGCGGACAACCAGAGATCCCTTTTCTTCTGTGCTGATGCGCATAATTTGATTCCTCCTATGCAATGCTGTAGAATGCTATTGTACAGGAGAAAATCAAATTTACAATGGCGTACAGTTAGGAGAACGGCGACAGATGAACCATTATCCGAATTGTAATGTGATATGTTAAAATATATAAAACTTTGCAATCCCCAAAAAGTAATCGAAACAACAACAGCATAAAACACAGGGGGAAAATCAATAAAGCCCTTGCCATCAGGCATAAATAAATGCCGCATCCCCTGTTTGCTAAAGTTGTCACAAATAACATATTAAATAAGAATAAACAAGGGCAAGGTTATATTCCCCTGCCCTTGTCCGTCAAATCACATTCTCAATAGAAATGAAAAATCCGAATTACACTATCCATCTGGATAATGTAATTCGGATCCTCATGAGTTGGTCCGAGTGACTGGATTCGAACCAGCGGCCTCTTGAACCCCATTCAAGCGCGATACCAAACTTCGCCACACCCGGAAACAGCCGCCCGTTTCAGACGGCTTGATTATATTACCACATTCCGCGGCGAGATGCAAGCCTTTTTTTCAATTTTTCTTTCTTTTTTTCTGGGGCTCAGACCCAGCTGTCCTCCAGCTCGTGCTTACGCGCCCGGGTCATCAGCTCCTTGATGACGGCCCTGGGCTTCTTGTCCTGATAGAGCACCTGGTAGGCCGCCTCGGTGATGGGCATCTCCACCCCGGTCTTGTCGGCCAATGCCTTGGCCGTGGCGGCGGCATAGTAGCCCTCCACCACCGCGCCGATCTCCTTCACCGCCTCGTCCACCGGCGTGCCCTGGCCGATCAGGATGCCGCAGCGGCGGTTGCGGGAGTGCATGGAGGTGCAGGTGACGATCAGATCCCCCACGCCGGACAGGCCGGCGAAGGTCTCCCGCCGGCCGCCCAGGGCCACGCCCAGCCGGGCGATCTCGGTGAGGCCCCGGGTCATGAGGGCCGCCTTGGTGTTGTCGCCGAAGCCCATGCCGTCGCAGATGCCGGCACACAGGGCGATGACGTTCTTCAGGGCCGCTCCCAGCTCCACCCCCACCACGTCGTCGGAGGCGTACACGCGGAAGCGCTCGTTCATGAACAGATCCTGCACCAGCTCGGCGGCCGTCTTGTCCTTGGAGGCGGACACCACCACCGTGGGCACGCCCCGGCCCACCTCCTCGGCGTGGGAGGGGCCGGACAGGGCCACGATGGGATGGCCCTCCCCCACCTCCTGGGCGATGGACTCGGTGAGGGTGAGGGAGGTGTCCTTCTCAATGCCCTTGGACACCGACACCAGCACCGCGCCCGGCTCCAGCAGGGGGGCCAGAGTGCGGGCCGTGGTGCGCACGGCAAAGGACGGGGTGGCCAGCACCACCACCCCGCAGCCCGATGCGCAGGCGGGATCGGAGGTCAGCTTCAGCCCCTCGGGCAGGGACACCCCCTTGAGCATGGGGTTCTCCCGCCGCTCCCGCAGGACGGCGGACTCCGCCTCCGTATAAGACCACAGGGTCACATCGTGCCCGTTCTCCAGCAGCACCAGGGCCAGGGCCGTGCCCCAGCCGCCGCTGCCCATCACCGCGATCTTCATGTCTTGGACGCCCCCTCGTCAGTTTTATGGTGCAGGCTGAACCTGGACTCGGTGCCGCTGAGAATCCGCTTCAAATTGCCCCGGTGCTTCCAGACGATCAGCCCGCCGATGAAAATACCCAGGAGCAGCAGAATCCAGTCGTGATATACGAACCAGGTGGCGAAGGGGAAGGAGGCCCCGGCCCAGATGGAGCCCAGGGACACCCAGCGGGTGAGCACCGCCAGGATCAGGAAGCCGCCCCACACCACCAGGGCGATGCGCCAGTCGATCATGATGGCGATGGTGCCGCCGGACAGGATGCCCTTGCCCCCCTTGAAATGGAACATGCAGGGGAACATGTGGCCCAGCAGGCAGAAGGTGCCTGCCCAGTACTTGCCGTATACCACCGCAATGGCCTCCTGGTTCCAAAAGCCGCCGTCCCAGTACCGCGCCACCAGGATACCCACCCACACGGCCACGACGGCCTTGAGCACATCGGTGAGAATGACCGCAAAGGTCAGCGGGCCGCCGAAGGTGCGGTAAAAGTTGGTCAGGCCGGCATTGCCGCTGCCGTGGGTGCGCACGTCGTCCCGCAGGATATACTTGGACACGATCACCGCGCCGTTGAAGCAGCCGCAGAAGTAGGCTGCCACCGCCACGATCACCAAGGGCAGGAGCAGATCAGACAGCATCCACGGCGCCAGATCCGCCCATGTCATACCGGGCATATCTATCCCTCCTTATCGCTCTTCTGCCGGATGGTCAGCTTGATGGGCGTGCCCTCCAGGCCGAAGGTGGCGCGGATCTGGTTCTCCAGATACCGCTGATAGGAGAAGTGGAACAGCTTGGCGTCGTTGCAGAAGCAGACAAAGTGGGGGGGCTTGACGCCGATCTGGGTCATATAGTAGATCTTCAGCCGGCGGCCCTTGTCGGTGGGGGGCTGCACCCGTGCGGTGGCGTCGGCCAGCACGGTGTTGAGCATACCGGTGGTGATGCGCATGGCCGCCTGATCGGAGACGTAGTTGATCAGATCAAAGAGCCGATCCACCCGCTGGCCCGTCAGGGCGGAGATGAACACGATGGGGGCGTAGGTCATGTAGGCCAGATCCCGCCGCACATCCTGGCGCATCCGATCCATGGTCTTGTCGTCCTTCTCGATGGCGTCCCACTTGTTGACCACGATGATGCAGGCCTTGCCCGCCTCGTGGGCCAGGCCCGCCACCTTGGTGTCCTGCTCGGTGACCCCCTCGTTGGCGTCGATCATGATGAGGCACACGTCGCACCGCTCGATGGCCATGGTGGCCCGGAGGACGGAGAACTTCTCAATGCGGTCGTCCACCTTGGCCTTCTTGCGCATGCCGGCGGTGTCGATGAACAGGTACTTGCCCTTGGCGTTCTCGAAATAGCTGTCCACCGCGTCCCGGGTGGTGCCCGCCATGTCGCTGACGATCACCCGCTCCTCCCCCAGAATCCGGTTGACCAGGGAGGACTTGCCCACGTTGGGCTTGCCGATCACCGCCACCTTGATCACGTCATCCTCCTCTTCCTCCTCGTCCTCGGGGGGGAAGTACCGGAAGCACTCGTCCAGCAGATCGCCGGTGCCGTGGCCGTGGACGGCGGAGACGGCGATGGGATCGCCCAGGCCCAGGTTGTAGAACTCATAGATGTCCGGGTTGGTCATGCCCACCTGATCCATCTTGTTCACCGCCAGCACCACCGGCTTGCCGGAGCGCAGCAGCATGTTAGCCACCTCCTGGTCGGAGGCGGTCAGGCCGGTCTTGATGTCGCACAGGAACACGATCACCGTGGCGTGGTCGATGGCGATCTCCGCCTGCTGGCGCATGAAGGCCAGGATCTCGCTGTCGGCGGAAGGCTCAATGCCGCCGGTGTCCACCAGATCGAACTTCCGGTTCCGCCACTCCGCCTCGGCGTACAGCCGGTCACGGGTGACGCCGGGGGTGTCCTCCACGATGGACAGCCGCTGGCCCACCAGCTTATTGAACAGCATGGACTTGCCCACGTTGGGGCGGCCCACGATGGCAACTAAGGGCTTCATGTCCTATCACGCTCCCTCTCTGTCACGGATTGTAACGATAATATTCCGCCTCCGGCGGCAGGGTATATTCCGGCGGCTCCGGGCTCCGCCCGAACATGGCGTCCACCAGGTCGAAGCCGCTCTCGGCGTCCACCGGGCAGACGGGGACGCCCAGGGCCTCCTCCACCTGCTCCACGGTCACGTCGTCCAGGAACACCCGCTCCCCCGCCCGCAGCATGTTGGAGGGGATGAGCAGCCGCTCCCCCAGCTCCTTTCCCCGGAGCTGGTCGATCAGATCCCGCCCGGTGATCAGGCCGGAGACAGTGATGGTCTCCCCGAAGAAGCGGTTGACAATGGGGTAGACCGATCCGTTTATATTAGCACATGTTTCCCGGCAGGTGTCAACAATTTTCTGCAAAAACGGCGCAGCGGACACGCCGGTGGCGATGGAGAAGGGGGGCGGCGCCAGGGCGGCCAGCTCCTCGTCGTCCGCCGCCAGCTCCGCCTGGCTCTGGAGCAGGCGCAGCATGCCCACGCCGTTCTCCAGCTGATTCATGTCCTCGTAGTACGCCTTCTCCGGCAGTTCCCGGCCGGCGATGAGATAGAACTCGTCGGAGCACCAGGCCAGGCTGGTGCCGTGCTTCTCCAGGAAGGCGGCGGCGAAGGCCTCCACCTGGTCGATCAGGGCGGCCGCCTGGGCCGGGGTGTAGGGCTCGATATGGCACAGCCCCTCCCGGTATTTGGTCAGGCCCACCGGCACCACCGCCACGCTCTCCACCGCCGGGTACAGCTCTCCCAGATCCGCCAGGGTGCGCGCCAGGGCGGGGCCGTCGTTGACGCCGGGACAGGAGACGATCTGGCAGTTCATCTCAATGCCCGCGGCGGCGAAGCGCCCCATGATGTCCAGGCACTCCCCCGCCCGGCGGTGCTTCAGCATGGCCTCCCGCAGGGCCGGGTCGGTGGCGTGAACCGAGATGTTGATGGGGGAGATGCGCAGCTCGCAGATGCGGTCGATCTCCCGGCGGGACAGGTTGGTCAGGGTGATATAGTTGCCCATGAGGAAGGACAGCCGGGCGTCGTCGTCCTTAAAATAGAGGGTCTCCCGCATGCCGGGGGGCATCTGATCCACAAAGCAGAAGATGCACCGGTTGGCGCAGGAGCGGGCCCTATCCATGAGATAGGTCTCGAAGTTGAGGCCCAGCTCCTCCCCCTCGTCCTTGCGCACCCGCACGGTGCGGGTGCGGCCGTCCTCCCCCGCCAGAGTCAGCTCCAGCCGGGGATCGTAGGAGTAGAATTTATAGTCCAGCACATCCGCGATGGGGCGGCCGTTGATGTGGGTCAGGATCTCCCCCGGCCGCACGCCCGCCCGGCGGGCCGGACTGTGGGGATCCACCGATTGAATTTTGGTCAGGCTCATGGCCCCGGCCTCCTTCTTCCGCGCGCGGATGAAATCCGCCCCTGCGGCGCTCTCCGCGTTTCTTGCTGTCACGCTGCGCGCCCTCCGCCACGGACAACTGCTCACCACTCCGCCGAAAATGCCGCCGGCCTTTGGCCGGCCTGTTTTTCGGTCTGCGTGGTTCGCTGTCGTCCTGCTCCCGGGCGCCTCCGCGCTTCTTATTGTACCCTATTTCCGGGCAAAAAGAAAGAGGGGCAAAGTCCCCTCTTCTTTTCGCCTATTTACTTCGCCTCGGCGGGGGCCTCCACCTTGCCGAACTCGTGGCCGTTGTAGGTCATGCAGTTCTTGCACATCCGGTGGGGCAGACGGAACGCACCGCACTTGGGGCAGGTGGTAACGCCAGGAGTCTCCAGCTTCCACACGGAGCTGCGGCGCTTATTCCGGCGCTGCTTGGACACTTTACTCTTAGGGACTGCCATGTATGACACCTCCTTAGGTTCATGCCCTGGCCGGGCAAAACTTACTCATTCTCTTTATCCAACAGCTGCGCAAGGGCAGCGAAACGTGGATCACGTTCAGGCTTGCAGCCGCAGGATCCCTCGTTGAGATCCGCGCCGCAGGTGGGGCACAGCCCCTTACAGTCCTCGGAGCACACATGCTTGGCGTCCATGTTCAGCACCGCCGCGGTGGTGAACACCTCGTCCAGATCCACCTCGCCGTTGTCCAGCAGGACGATCTCGTCGTTCTCCTCGTCCTCCAGGGTCTCGGCCAGCAGGGTGGACACCGGCAGATGCATCTCCTGCCGGAAGGGCTTGAGACAGCGGTCACACACCAGCTCCAACGTGGTCTCCGCACTCCCCTCCAAAAGCAGGGCGTCCGCCATATTGCGCACCGCGCCGGTGATCCGGACAGGGTGGGCAAAGGGGCGCTCCCCATAGAAATCCAGCCCGGACAGATCCAGGGTGAAGTCAAAGGGCAGGGACGCGCCGGGAACATGAAGGATGGGTCGCAGATCCAGTCGCATGGTACACCTCACATAATGGCACAGCAGACATTATACAGAAACCGGGGCCCAATGTCAAATACTTTTTTCTGAAAATCCGCATTTTTGCAAACTCCAGCAGGCGGTATTCCTTTACGGGCCTCTTTTTTGTCTAACATCATGTGTATGGGAGAAAGTCCTGTAGGTTATCATAGCATAATTCCGGTGAAACATGCAAGTGCTTTCCCAGCGTGTCGAAAAAGCCTTTTGTAGGATTACAATACATTTTGGACAAGTGAAGAAAAAGGATGAAGGATAAGGCCTCATCGGTTAAAGTTGGAGTTGCAGACAACAACTTGACGAGAGGGGGCCATATCCTTCATGAGCAAGAGTATAACACAGGACATGGCATATCGGCAATCCCTGATGAAGTACGCGGAGAAATACGGCGTCAGCCGGGCAAGCCGGAAGTATAACAAAAGCCGGTCGTATATCTACTTTTGGAAGAAACGCTGGGACGGCAGAGCAGAATCCCTGGTTTGCCAGTCCCGGCGGCCCCACAGCCATCCAAACCAGCACACAGAAGCAGAACTAAAACTGATCCGGGATATGCGCCGCCGCAATCCGAATCTGGGTATGGTGGAGTTGTGGCACCGGCTGCGGCAGCGAGGCTACACCCGCCGCCCAGAGAGCCTGTTCCGGGTGATGAGAAAGCTGGGGCTGTTCTCACCTAAAGAGAAGAAAACGGCCTACAAGCCAAAGCCCTACCAGCAGATGACCTATCCCGGCCAGCGGGTTCAGGTAGATGTGAAGGTGGTCCCCCGCCGCTGCATCACCGACTCGGAACTCCGCCTGTTTCAGTACACCGCCATTGATGAGTTCACCCGCCTGCGCTTCCTGGCCGCCTACCCGGAGCAGTCCACCTTTTCCTCCGCTGACTTTCTGAAAAAGCTGTCCAAATGGTACGCCCGCCGGGGAATCCGCGTGGAATGTGTCCAGACGGATAATGGCTTTGAATTTACCAATCGTTTCTCCAACAGCAAGCGGGATCTCCCTACTCTGTTTGAGTCCGCCGCCGCCCAACTGGGTATCCGCCACAAGCTCATCCGGCCTTATACGCCTCGCCACAACGGCAAGGTGGAGCGCAGCCACCGTGAGGACCAGAAACGCTTCTATTCCTGCCACAGTTTTTACTCCCTGGATGACTTCGCCAGACAGCTCGCTGTCCACAACCGCCGCTCCAACAACTTCCCCATGAGACCGCTTAGTTGGCTTTCTCCGAACGAATTCACTGTCCAATATGTTTGACAAACCTACATTTCCCAGCGTGTCGAAAAAGCCTTTCCGACACGCTGCTGAACTTTTTGAAACTTCAAAAAAGTTTCAAAAAGTTGTTTGATCCAACGCGAAAGGGAACCCTGACGGTTCATCTCCGCGCCAAGCGCCGCCGCATTGCGGCGGTTGCGCTCCGAAACGCCCTGCGGGGCAGCCTTTCACACTATCCCTCCCTCCGAATCCTTTGGCTGGAGAGTTTATCGACAGCCTGGAGCTTCCCCCCTTCCCTGCCGCCCCCGCTTGTGGTATACTGAACTGAAATCCAATCTATCTTACGACGTGAGGCGGCTCAATGAGAGAGTTTACCATCGGAAAAAACGACGCCGGGCAGCGGCTGGATCGCTGGCTGGCCAAGACCCTCCCCCTGCTCCCCGGCCCCCTGGCCCAGAAGTATATCCGCCTCAAGCGGGTGAAGGTGAACGGCAAGGGCTCCCAGCGGGACGTGCGGCTGAAGGAGGGGGATGTGCTCCAGCTGTACATCAACGACGAGTTCTTCGACCAGCCCCGGGAGGACAACGCCTTCCTCTCGGTGTTCAGGCCCCGGCTGGAGATCGTCTACGAGGACGAGAACCTGATGCTGCTGGACAAGCGGCCCGGCCTGCTCTGCCACGCCGATGAGCACGAGAAGGTCAACACCCTGATCACCCACATCCAGGCCTACCTCTATCAGAAGAAGGAGTGGAACCCCCGGGACGAGCACTCCTTCGCCCCCGCCCTGTGCAACCGCATCGACCGGAACACCGGCGGCATCGTCATGGCCGCCAAGAACGCCGAGACCCTGCGGGTGCTCAACCAGAAGATCCGCGACCGGGAGATCGCCAAATACTACCTGGCCGTCATCCACGGCCGCATGAGCCCACCCCAGGGGAAGCTGGAGGGCTTCCTGCTCAAGGACGAGGACAAGGCCCAGGTGAAGGTATACTCCCGCCCCGTGCCCGGCGGCAAGAGCGCCGCTACCTTATATAAGACCCTCCGCACCGCCGGGGGGCTGTCCCTGGTGGAGTGTGAGCTGCTCACCGGCCGCACCCACCAGATCCGCGCCCAGTTCGCCGCCGCCGGCCACCCCCTGCTGGGGGACGGCAAGTACGGCCGGGAGCGGGACAACAAGAGGTACGGCCGCTCCTTCCAGGCCCTCTACTCCTATAAGCTGGAGTTTACCTTCCCCACCGACGCCGGTGTGCTGGAGTACCTGCGGGGCAGGGTGTTCACCGTGGAAAAGGTGGACTTTGCCGAGGAATATTTCCCCTCCGGGGCCCCCGGGAGGCCCGTCCCGTAAAATCCCTGAAAATTTTCGATTTTCTTATTGACATTTTTCGCCGGAGCATATATGATTTGTTTCGCAATGAGGGCGTACCCAACCGCCGGTTTGGGTACGCCCTTTACTACCATTTTGAAATGGGGGAGGATACATGTCCAAGGAACTGATCCGCCTGTCGGATTGCTTCATGAAATTTGACGACGACGTCATTCTGGACCACATCAACCTTTATATCAATGACAAGGAATTCCTCACGCTGCTTGGCCCCTCCGGGTGTGGCAAGACCACGACACTTCGTATCATCGGCGGCTTTCAGAAGCCCACCTCCGGCGATGTGTTCTTCGACGGCGTGAGGATTAATGACGTTCCGCCCCATAAGCGGAAGGTCAATACCGTCTTTCAGAAGTACGCCCTGTTCACCCACATGAACATCTTTGAGAACGTGGCCTTCGGCCTGCGGATTCAGAAGGTGCCCGAGGCGGAGCTCAAAACCCGGGTGGAGGAGGCCCTGGCCCTGGTGAACCTGGCCGGCTACGGCAAGCGGTCGGTGAACTCCCTCTCCGGCGGGCAGCAGCAGCGGGTAGCCATCGCCCGGGCCATCGTCAACCGGCCCCAGGTGCTGCTGCTGGACGAGCCCCTGGGCGCCCTGGATCTCAAGCTGCGCAAGGATATGCAGATCGAGCTCAAGCGCATCCAGCAGCAGGTGGGCATCACCTTCATCTACGTCACCCACGACCAGGAGGAGGCCCTCACCATGTCCGACACGGTGGTGGTGATGAACGGCGGCAAAATCCAGCAGATCGGCACACCCGAGGACATCTATAACGAGCCCAAGAACGCCTTCGTGGCCGACTTCATCGGCGAGTCCAACATCATCGACGGCATCATGCACGAGGACAAGGTGGTGGGCATGTACGGCAAGAAGTTCCCCTGCCTGGACGGCGGCTTCGCCCCCAACGAGCCGGTGGACGTGGTAATCCGGCCCGAGGACATCGACATCGTCCCCGAGGAGCAGGGCCAGCTCACCGGCACCGTCACCGAGGTCACCTTCAAGGGCATGCACTACGACATCATCGTGGACTTCAAGGGCTTCAAGTGGCTCATCCAGACCACCGACTTCTCCCCTGTAGGGGCCAGGATTGGGGTGAAGATCGACCCCGACGGCTTCCACATCATGAAGAAGAGCGCCTATTCCGGCATGTTCGGCGACTACAGCTCCTATTCCTCCGAGTACGACGAGCTCAATGAGGATCGGCTGGAGGCGGAGGACGGCGATGAAGAATAGACGGCTTTCCTGGCTCTCCGCGCCCTATGTGCTGTGGATGGCCCTGTTTGTGGTAATCCCCCTCATTGTGGTGGTGGTGTACGCCTTCACCAAGGAGCTGGCAGGCGGCGCCTGGGTTCCCACCCTGGAGAACTTCGCGGGCATGGCGGGGTACGCCGCCGTGTTCGCCCGCTCTTTCCTGCTGGCCGCCATCGCCACGGTAATCTGCATCCTGATCGGCTACCCGGCGGCCTACCTGCTGACCCGCACGCCCCCAGGCTTCCGGCGGGTGGCCAACATGCTCATCATGCTGCCCATGTGGATGAACTTCCTGCTGCGCACCTACTCCTGGATGTTCCTGCTGGAGCGCAACGGGTTTATCAACAACATCCTGGGCTCCCTGGGCTTTTTCAACCTGCTCAACGGCCTGAACGGGGCCCTCAACGGGGCCTTCGGCCTGGCCCTGCCCACCGACGTGGCCTACATCGAATTTCTGGGCACCCAGGGCGCGGTGGTGCTGGGCATGGTGTACAACTTCCTGCCCTTCATGATCCTGCCCATCTTCTCTGTCATCGAGAAGATCGACCCCCGGGTGATCGAGGCGGCCCAGGATCTGGGCGCCAACAGCCAGCAGGTGTTCCGCAAGGTGATCTTTCCCCTGAGCCTGCCCGGCGTGCTGTCCGGCGTGACCATGGTGTTCATCCCCTCGGTGTCCACCTTCGTCATCTCCCGCCTGCTGGGCGGCGGCACCACGATCCTGCTGGGCGATCTCATTGAGATGCAGTTTTTGGGCAACGCCTACAACCCCCATCTGGGCTCGGCCATCTCCCTGGTGATGATGGTGATCGTGCTGGTATGCATGGGGATTATGAACCGCTTCGGCGAGGGTGAGGGGGAGGCGGTGCTGCTGTGAAACGCAACGGAATTTTCAGCAAGCTCTTTTTGATTCTGGTCTTCATCTTCCTGTACGCCCCCATCCTGGTGCTGGTGGCCTTCTCCTTCAACGCCTCCCAGAGCAGCGCGGTCTGGGGCGGCTTCTCCCTCCAGTGGTACGCGGAGCTGTTCCAGGACAGGTATGTGCTGGAGGCCCTCCAGACCACTCTGCTGGTGTCCATCCTCTCCGCGGCCATCGCCACCGTGGCGGGCACCGCCGCCTCCATCGGCTTTGCCAACATGAAGCGGAGAGCCCGCACCGTCTGCATGACCATCAACAACATCCCCCTGACCAACGCGGACATCATCACCGGCGTGTCCATGATGCTGCTGTTCGTGCTGGCCCTGGGGGCCCTCAACGGCCTGTTCGGCGGCCTGGGGCTGCGGCTCCGGCTGGGCTTCGGCACCCTGCTCATCGCCCACATCACCTTCAACATCCCCTACGTGATCCTGTCCGTCATGCCCAAGCTGCGGCAGCTGGATCCCAACATCTTTGAGGCCGCCCAGGATCTGGGCGCCACCGGGTGGTACGCCTTCCGCAAGGTGATCCTGCCCGAGATCCTGCCCGGCGTGCTCAACGGGGCCCTCATCGCCTTCACCATGAGCATCGACGACTTTGTGATCAGCTACTTCACCGCCGGCTCCGGGGCCAACACACTGTCCATGGTGGTCTACTCCATGGTGCGCCGGCGCATCAGCCCGGAGATCAACGCCCTGTCCACCCTCATGTTTGTGGTGGTCATCGCCCTCATGATCCTCATCAATGTCCGGCAGAGCCGGCAGGATCGGCGCACCCAGGCGGCCATCCGGGCCGAGCGGCGGGCCGGCGTGCGGCCCTGATCCCCCTTCCCTGTTCCGGCCCCGCCGGGGCACGCCCCGGCGGGTTTGGAAAATATGTATTTTGTGTCTGAAAGGAGCACGAGAGAGAATTGAAAAAATTTGTGGCATTGACCCTGGGCGCCGCTGTGGCGGCGGCCTGCCTGAGCGGCTGCGGAGGCGGCGGCTCTGCCGGCGAGGTAAACGTCTACAACTGGGGCGAGTACATCGACATGTCCGTCCTGGAGGACTTTCAGAAAGAGACCGGCATCAAGGTCAACTACCAGACCTTCGAGAGCAACGAGGCCATGTATGCCGTGCTGGACGGCGACGGCGCCGACTACGACGTGATCATCCCCTCCGACTACATGATCTCCCGCCTCATCGAAGAGGACAAGCTGGAGCCCCTGAACTTCGACAACATTCCCAACTTCTCCGACGTGGACCCGGAGCTGAAGAATCCCGAGTACGACCCGGAGAACCTGTACTCCGTCCCCTATATGTGGGGCCTGATGGGTGTCATCTACAACACCACCATGGTGGACGAGGCGGACACCGGCAGCTGGGATCTGCTGTGGAATGAGAAATACAGCAACGATATCCTGATGATTGACAACTCCCGGGACGCCATCGGCATCGCCCTCAAGCGCCTGGGCTACTCCTACAACACCACCGACCCTGACCAGATCACCGAGGCGGTGGACTCCCTCATCGAGCAGAAGTCCGTCCTCCAGGGTTATGCCATGGATCAGATCTTCAGCAAGATGGAGGGCTCCAACGCCGCCATCGGCACCTACTACTACGGCGACTTCCTGACCATGCAGGAGAACAACTCCGACCTGGCCTTCTATCTCCCCGAGGAGGGCACCAACATCTACGTGGACGCCATGTGCATCCCCAAGGGCGCGGCCAACAAGGAGAACGCCGAGGCCTTCATCAACTACATGTGCTCCACCCAGGCCGGCCTGAAGAACTGCGAGGAGATCTGGTACTCCACCCCGCTGATGAGCGTGCGGGAGGAGCTGGATCCCGAGGTGTCCAGCGACCCCATGGCCTATCCCGACGCGGAGATCATGGCCCAGTGCGAGTCCTACACCAATCTGCCCCAGGACATCCTGGATCTGTACACCAGCGAGTGGCTGCGCCTCAAGGCGTAACTTCTGTGTCGAAAAAGCGGCTCCGCCGCTTTTTCGAGAAAGACTGCATGGCGGTTTTTTGACAGGCTGAAGGAGGCCCCCCGATGTAAAACATCGGGGGGCCTCCTTGTTTTCCGGGCTCGGCTCAGCCGTCGTCCTCCTCCGGCTCCTCCTCTCCCAGCTGCTCGCGGATATAGGGGGCATAGACCCGCTCCAGCAGCAGGGAGTGGGCCAGGGCCAGGACGGCGGGCAGGAAAAAGACCGCCAGGAAGAAGTTGATGCAGACGAACACCGTCCCGTACAGCAGCAGGGCCAGCGCCACCGTAGAGGGCAGGTGGGCGATGGCCAGCTTGGCGCAGTTGGACAGCAGGCCGCCCACCCCGAACTCAAACCGGGAGAGAGTGGGAAAGAGCCAGCACAGCACCCCCAGAGGCAGCAGGAGGAACACGTAGTAGGCCATAAAGAGCACATAGCCCGCCTGGCTGTACGGCGCGGTCTGGTAGAGCATGCTGTAGATGAGAAAGAGCAGCGCCCCCGCGGCCAGCACCACCAGGCTGGTCAGGGCCCCCACCTTGAAGTTGTCCCGGAACGTCCGGAAGAACAGAGTCCAGCTGTCCCGCCGGTTCCCCCGGATGCAGCGCACCACCGTGTTGTAGAGGGCGGAGGTGGCCGGCCCGATGGTAAACAGGGGGATGGAGCACACCAGCCAGAACACGCTGAGCAGGAAGAGATCCACCAGCTTCGCGGTAAAGCGCCAGATGTCGTTGTCCGGGTTGAAAATACCTTTGGCCATGCGGGGGCCTCCTTTGATCTGAGGACGGGCCCGGCGACGGCTCGCCGGGCCCGTTCGGGGTTACAGCAGGGCGGGGATTGCCGCCTGACGGCTCATTTCAGCTCGGGCAGGGAGGCGGCGGCCACGGACTGGCCCACACGGCGGGCCTTCTCGTCGGGCAGGGTGGGGTTGATCTTGTCCGCGATCTCGGGGTACTCGTCGGCCAGCACCTGCTTGCACACGTCCAGGATGATGTCGCCGCCCCGGCCGGACATGACCCGGCCCAGCAGCAGCACATGCTTGAAGCCGTAGAAGTGGTGGTACAGGGCCAGGGAGTGGCCCAGGTACACGCCGATGGAGCGGAAGATGGCCTCGGCGGGGGAGCCGGGGTTCTCCATCAGCTTCTGAACCTCCTTGAGCTTCTGGGCGGGGGCCAGGTCGTCGGACAGGCTGATGCCCGCAGCGGGGGCCAGCTTGATCACGCCGTCCTGGGAGAAGTACTTGACGCCGCAGCCGATGTCGCCAGACCACTCGTCTTCCATGGCGTCGGGGTTCACATCCACGGGGGCGAAGGCCAGCTCGTTGAGCCAGCCGGTGATGTTGCCGTTTTCGTCCACGTAGCCCACGGCCTCGCTGGTGCCCATGGCGATGCCCAGGATGTTGTTCTCCTCCAGGCTCATGGCGCCGGCCAGGGCGGACACGTCGCCGTCGTTGGCCACCACGTAGGGCACGTCGCCGAAGGTGTCGCGGATGGCGCGGATGTAGATGTCCTTCACCTTGGCGTCGAACAGATCCTTGGGCACCTTGAGGAACAGGGAGGCCACCATGGTGCGGTTCTCGATGTAGATGCCGGCGGAGGACACGCCCACCGCGTCCACCCGGGGCATATGGGCCGCGGCGGACTTGAGGGCGGAGACGATGCCCTCGTAGTGGTAGTCGGGATCCTCGGTGACCTTGGGATACCACACCACCTCCTCGGAGAACACGGGCTCCCCGTCGATGACGGCGGACACCTTCCGGTCGCTTCCGCCGGCGTCGAAGCCGATGCGGCAGCCGCCCAGGTGGCGGCCCACGGCCTGGGGATTGCTCTTCTCGGCGGGCACGGCGTCGCAGTACACCACCTCAAAGGGCTTCTCATACACGTTGGACATGAACTCGGCGTCAAAGCTCCGCTTGCCGCCCACGCAGTAGGTGTCCTTCATGGCCTCATAGATGTCCTTGCTGCCGCTGAGATAGACCTTGAAGCCGCCCATATACCACAGCATGGTCTTGATGAGCCGATCCACATAGTAGGTGTCGGCCTCCGCCATGTCCGGCGTGCCGTGGATAAAGGTCTTGTACACGGCCACCTCGCCGCCGGCCCGCTCCACGGCGATGTCCAGGGGCTGCCTGGCGTCCTTCAGAAAAGCGGTGCAGAACTTGCCCAGGGGCAGGAAGCCGGGATCCAGCTCCGGCACATGTTTCACAGGCACCTCAATACCCAGATGCTTCATTCGGATACATCCTCCTTTTTTGTCGGAAACACACAGAGTTCCTTCCCCTATAGGCTATCAGTTTTTTTGGATCTGTCAAGCATATTTTCAGGTTTTTGAAAATAATTTTCCAAACTCTCTTGACGGAGGCGGCGGGGACAGGTATGATGGTGGCAACAGGGGAGGTTTCCCCCGAATCTGAAAAGGTGGGATCAAGGATGGATCTGTCTATTCGGCTGCAATGCCATCAGAAATGGATTAAGGAGGAGCTGGAGCGGAGCATCCGGTTCTGGCTGGAAAACGGCATGGATCCGGTGCACGGCGGCGTTTATACCTGTCTGGATCGGGAGGGCAAGGTGTTCTCCACCGACAAGAGCGTCTGGATGCAGGGCCGCTGCGCCTGGATGTTCGCCTATCTGTGCCACGTGTACGGCGTGAAGGACGAGTGGCTGGAGGCCAGCAAGAGCTGCCTGGACTTCATGGAGAAGTACTGCATCAACCGGAAGGCGGGCAACCGCATGTACTTCACCGTCACCGGCGACGGCAAGCCCCTGCGCCAGCGCCGCTACTGCTTCTCCGAGGGCTTCTATGCCATCGCCAACGCGGAGTACTACGGCGTCACCGGCGACAAGGAGTGCCTGGCGCGCGCCCGGGCCGCCTATGACCTGATCTGGAACCTGAACCAGGGGCTCATCACCGACCCCACCGGCCTGGGCCCCAAGACCATCCCCGAGACCCGCTCCGGCCGCGCCCTGGCCAACCCCATGATCTACCTGAACATCACCTCCGTGCTGCGCCGGGTGGATCCCGAGCAGGAGGCCCTGTACAATGAGCGGGCCGCGGAGTGCGTGAATGAGATCTTCCAGTACCACTACAAGCCCGAGCTGGGCTGCACCCTGGAGAGCGTGGCCATGGACGGCACCCCCCGCCTGGACGTCACCGAGGGCCGGGTGGTCAACCCCGGCCACGACATCGAGTGCTCCTGGTTCCTGATGGAGGACGCCAACCGCAAGGGGGACAAGAAGCAGCACGAGACCGCCGTGAAGATCTTCGACCAGGCCATCAACGCCGGCTGGGACTACGAGTACGGCGGACTGCTCTACTTCATCGACTGCCTGGGCCGTCCCCCCGAGGCCTATGAGCACGACATGAAGCTGTGGTGGCCCCACGACGAGATCCTCATCGCCTCCCTGATGATCTTCCGGGACACCGGCGACGAGCAGTACCTGACCTGGTTCGAGCGCACCCTGGACTACTGCAAGGAGCACTTCTCCGACCCCGAGTTCGGCGACTGGTACGGCTACCTCCGCCGGGACGGCAAGCCCACCATGCCTGCCTGCAAGGGCAGCACCTTCAAGGGCCCCTTCCACCTGCCGCGGATGCTGATCATGTGCGATCAGATGCTGGATCAGCTCCTGGCCAGGCAGTAAAGGGGGGCGCTTATGCCCTTCGGCAATGTATTTGAGAAGATCAACAGCGAGTACTACCAGCTGACCAGCGCGGAGAAAAAGGTGGCTGACTACGTGGTCATCCACCAGCAGAAGACCCAGTTCATGTCCATCTCCGAGCTGGCGGAGGAGTCCGGCGTGGCGGAGGCCACCATCTCCCGGTTCTGCCGGAGGCTGGACTACAAGGGGTATAACGCCTTCAAGCTGGCGGTGGCCAACTCCACGGCCGGCCGGCCGGACACCCTCCCCACCCAGGGCGAGGTGCTGCCGGAGGACAGCATCGAGGAGATGAGCCGCAAGGTCTATGCCGCCGACCGGGATGCCATGGCCCAGACCCTGGAGCTCATCCGCCCCGAGGCCATCCGCCGGGCGGCGGACATCCTCTTCTCGGCGGAGAAGGTGCTGTGCATGGGCCAGGGCGGCTCCATGCTCCTGGCCCAGGAGTGCGCCCATCTGTTCAGCACCAGCATGCCCAACTTCACGGCGGTGGTGGATTCCCACATGCAGGCCATCGCCGCCTCCCACCTGACGCCCCGGGACGCGGTGCTCTACTACTCCTACTCCGGCTCCACCGAGGAGCTGCTGAAAAATCTGAAAATCGTCCGGGAGCGGAAGGCCATGGCCATCCTGATCACCCGCTTCCCCAAGTCGCCGGGGGCGGCCTATGCCGACGTGGTGCTCCAGTGCGGCTCCCGGGAGGGGCCGCTCCAGGTGGGCTCCGTGGCGGCCCGGGTGGCCCAGCTCTATCTGACGGACGTGCTCTTCCACGAGGTCTGCCGCCGGGACGCGGCCAGGTGCGCCGCCACCCGGGAGATCGTGGCCGAGGTGCTCTCCGACAAGCACATCTGACCGCAGCAGGGCGATTTTGAAAGAAAATTGCAGAACAAAAAATGTTTTGAAAATTTTTTTGAAAATCGTATTGACAAACCCGGCCCGAAACTATACAATCTACACAACGGGGGCAACCCCAGTCCTCGCAAAATTTATCAAAAATGAGGAGGATGTAACAATGAACATGAAGAAACCTCTTGCTCTCCTGCTCGCCGCCGGCATGACCCTCGGTCTGGCCGCCTGTGGCGGCGGAACCCAGGGCGGCAGCGACACCCCCGCCGGCAGCTCCAACGCTCCTGCCAGCGAGACCTCCAGCGGCGGCGCCGTGGAGCTGAACCTGTGGTCTTTCAACATCGGCGGCTTTACCGATGCCGCTGCCTGGGAGCCCATCGTGGCCGCCTTCAACGAGGCCAACCCCGACATCGCTGTCACCGTGACCCCCATCAACTATCAGGACGGCGACCAGAAGCTGACCACCGCCATCAGCTCCAACAGCGCCCCCGACATCATCTTTGAGGGCCCCGAGCGCATCGTGGGCAACTACGCCCGCAACGGCCTGATGGTGGATCTGTCCGACCTGTGGACTGCCGGCGGCTCCGACATCGCCGAGGGCATCTCCAGCGTGTCCCAGCTGGACGGCACCTACTACATGTACCCCCTGAGCGTGGCCGCCCACTGCATGGCCATCAACTACGAGGTCTTTGAGGCCGCCGGCGCCCTGCAGTACATCGACGAGGAGACCCGCACCTGGACTACCGACGACTTTGTGGCCGCCATGGCCGCCATCCGTGACGCGGCCGCTGCCGGCACCGTCAACGTGGCTACCCCCGGCATCGTCTACTGCGGCGCCCAGGGCGGCGACCAGGGCACCCGCGCCCTCGTCAACAACCTGTACTCCGACTACTATGTCAACGAGGACGGCACCTCCTACAACGTCAACAGCGAGAACAACGTGAAGGCCCTGACCCTGCTGCAGACCATGGTGAACGACGGCTCCCTGTCCGCCAACGCCAGCTACGCCGCCGCCGACGAGCTGCAGTCCTTCGCCAACCAGACCTGCGCCGTGACCTTCTGCTGGAACTACTCCAACTACACCCAGTACGCCGAGCAGACCCAGTTCACCCCCTTCGCCATGGCCTTCCCCTCCGACGACGGCACCCCCGAGCTGGAGATGGCCGGCCCCTACGGCTTCGGCGTGTTTGACAACGGCGACCAGGCCAAGATCGACGCCGCCAAGAAGTTCATCCAGTTCGTGTGCGACGACCAGGCTGCCGGCACCGAGGCTGTGAAGACCACCGGCTTCTTCCCCGTCCACTCCGACTGGGGCGACGTCTATGAGGGCGACGCCGACGCCGAGCTGCGCGCTCCCTTCGCTCTGATGAGCGACTACCTGGGCCGCTACTACAACCTGACCGGCGGCTGGACTGAGCAGCGCGGCAACTGGTGGAAAATGCTGTCTGCGGTTCTCACCACCGGTGCTGATCCTCAGACCTCGGCCGACAGCTTCGTGGAGCAGGCCAACGCCAACATCGGCTGAGCTTACTTACCGGAGCATCTGATCTAAATTGTGCACTCCTGTGCCCGCTCCCTGCTGAGAGGGGGCGGGCACAGCCTCTTTTCCCGGTGCGGGAAAGGCAGAAAACCACTTGAAAGAGAGGGAGATTCATGGCGCAAAACACCGCAGCGGCGACCGCCGAGCGGAAGCCTAAAAAGCAGAAGCAGTCCCAGTTCTCCGGCATGAGCAAGGCCCTGGTGCGCAGAGAGACCATCTCCGCCTACCTGTTCCTGCTGCCCAGCCTGATTTTCTTCATCGGGTTTGTGGTGATCCCCATGTTCATCTGCGTGTTCTACAGCTTCACGGAGTATGGACTGGGCGGCATCAAGGGCTTCGCCGGGCTGAGCAACTACATCAAGCTGTTCCAGGATCCCGTGTTCCACAGGGGCTTTATCAACACCCTGATCATCGTGGTGGTGGCGGTGCCCACCGTCACCGCCTTCTCCCTGTGGGTGAGCTCCGCCATCTACAAGATGCACGCCATCCCCCGTTCCTTCTTCCGCTGTGTGTTCTACCTGCCGGTGGTCACCGGCTCGGTGGCCATCACCGTGGTGTGGAAGTGGATCCTCAACCCCTACAACGGCATCCTCAATCAGGTAACCAACAACGTGGGCTTTGACTGGCTGGGCAACCAGCGCACCGCCCTCTGGTTCATCATCCTCATCCTCTTTACCACCTCCATCGGCCAGCCCATCGTGCTCTACGTGGCGGCCCTGGGCAACGTGGATCAGTCCCTCATCGAGGCCGCCCAGGTGGACGGCGCCACCAAGCTCCAGGTGTTCTGGAAGATCAAGTGGCCCCAGGTCATGCCCACCACCCTCTACGTGCTGGTCATCACCACCATCAACTCCTTCCAGTGCTTCGCGCTGATCCAGCTGCTGACCAAGGGCGGGCCGCTGGACTCCACCATGACCATCATGTATCAGGTGTACGACACCGCCTACCGCCTCAACGACCTGGGCTACGCCAACGCCATCGGCGTGGTTCTGGCCATCATCATCGCCATCTTCTCCGCCATCCAGTTCAAAGTGGCGAAGACGGACTAAGGGGGGAGAGAGAACATGACAAACAAAAAGACCGATCTGAGCGGTACCTCCACCGGGTACAAGGTATTCGCCGTGGTGATCCTGGTTCTCATCACCCTGTTCTTCCTGTTCCCGCTGTACTGGATTGTCACCGGCTCCTTCAAGGACGCCATCGAGATCAACGCCCGTGAGCCCATCTGGTTCCCCCAGAACCCGACCGTCGACAACTATGCGCGGCTGTTTGAGCACCCCGCCTTCCTGTGGCTGTTCAACATCGTGTTTATCTCCGCCATGGCCATGATCCTGACCTGCATCACCGCCTCCCTGGCCGGCTACGCCCTGGGCAAGAAGCGGTTCTACGGCCGCGGCATTCTGTTCACCATCATCATCTGCGCCATGGCCCTGCCCAAGCAGGTCATCGTCATCCCCCTGCTGCAGGAGATGACCGCCATCGGCCTCAACGACAATATCTGGGCCGTGATCCTGCCCACCGTGGGCTGGCCCTTCGGCGTGTTCCTGATGAAGCAGTTCTCCGAGACGGTGCCCACCGAGATTCTGGAGGCCGCCCGTGTGGACGGCGCCGGCGAGCTGCGCACCTTCTTCAGCGTGGTGTTCCCCATGATCAAGCCGGGCATCGGCGCCCTGGCCATCTTCACCTTCGTCAACACCTGGAACGACTACTTCCTCCAGCTGGTCATGCTCACCAGCGAGAAGAACTGGACGCTGCCCCTGGCCATTGCCAACCTGCAGGGTGAGATGTCCTCCGACTTCGGCCTGATCATGGCCGGCGCGGCCCTGGCCTCCATCCCCATCATCGTGGTGTTTATCGCCTTCCAGAAGTACTTCACCCAGGGCATTGCCATGGGCGCCGTGAAGGGCTGAGCCACATTTTCCACTTGCAAAAAGATCGGAATAGCTTTAGAATGAGAGAAGGAATTATCATGAGCGATCTGAACAAATACCGCGGTGTCATTCCCGCCTTTTATGCCTGTTATGACGACGAGGGGAACATCTCCCCGGAGCGGGTGCGGGGCCTGACCCGCTACCTGATCGGCAAGGGCGTCAACGGCCTGTACGTGGGCGGCTCCTCCGGCGAGTGCATCTACCAGGGCGTGGAGGAGCGCAAGGTGGTGCTGGAGAACGTCATGGCCGAGGCCAAGGGCAAGGTGGTCATCATCGCCCATGTGGCCTGCAACAACACCGCTGACAGCCGGGAGCTGGCCGCCCACGCCGAGAGCCTGGGTGTGGACGCCATCGCCGCCATCCCCCCCATCTACTTCCACCTGCCGGAGTATGCCATCGCCCAGTACTGGAACGACATCTCCGCCGCGGCCCCCAACACCGACTTCGTCATCTACAACATCCCCCAGCTGGCCGGCGTGGCCCTGACCCCCTCCCTGCTGAAGGAGATGCAGAAGAACCCCCGTGTGGTGGCGGTGAAGAACTCCTCCATGCCCGTGCAGGACATCCAGATGTGGAAGGACGCCGGAGTTCTGGTGTTCAACGGCCCCGACGAGCAGTACATCTCCGGCCTGGCCATGGGCGCCTGCGCCGGCATCGGCGGCACCTACGCCGTCATGCCCGAGCTCTTCCTGAAGGTGTATGAGCACTTCCAGAAGGGCGAGATGGAGCCCGCCCGCCAGATCCAGAACGACATCGACCGCATCATCTACAAGATGTGCGAGGCCCACGGCAACCTGTATGCCGTGCAGAAGGCCATCCTGGCCAAGAACGGCGTGCCCTGCGGCTCCGTCCGCAAGCCCATGCCCGCCCTCATCGACACCGACACCGCTGTAGTGGACGAGGCACACGCCATGATCGCCGCCGCCATCGCCAAATACTGCTAACGAATAGGAGCTTGCTGAATATGCGTATTTATCAAGCGGAGGACTACAAGGCCATGAGCCGCCGGGCGGCCAACATCATCTCCGCCCAGGTGATCTACAAGCCCAACTGCGTGCTGGGCCTGGCCACCGGCGGCACCCCGGTGGGCCTGTACAAACAGCTGGTGGACTGGTACAAGGAGGGGGATCTCAGCTTTGCCGAGACCCGCTCCGTCAACCTGGACGAGTACCTGGGCCTGTCCCCCCACCACGAGCAGAGCTATCGCTACTTCATGCAGGTCAATCTCTTTGACCACATCGACATCAAGCCGGAGAACACCCACGTGCTGGACGGCCTGGCCAAGAATCCCCAGGCCGAGTGCACCGCCTACAACAGGCTCATCCGCGACCTGGGCGGCATCGATCTCCAGCTGCTGGGCATGGGCCACAACGGTCACATCGCCTTCAACGAGCCCGGCGACGACTTCGGCCTGGAGACCCACGTGGTGGATCTCACCGACAGCACCATCGACGCCAACCAGCGCTTCTTTGAGAGCCGGGACGAGGTGCCCCGCCACGCCCTGAGCATGGGCATCAAGAACATCATGAACGCCCGGCGCATCCTGATGGTGGTCAGCGGCGAGGAGAAGGCCGACATCGTGTGCCGCGCCTTTGCCGGCCCGGTGACCAAGGAGGTTCCCGCCTCCGTGCTCCAGCTCCACCCCGACGTGACCCTGGTGGGCGACAAGGCCGCCCTCCACAAACTGGCAGAGGCAGGTGTACCCGTATGCGGATAACCGGAGGACAGGTTTTCGACCTTCACGAGGGCTTTGTGCGGCGGGACGTGTGCTTTGACGGCCGCCTGCTCTCCAGCTCCAGCGCCGACGGCAAGACCTATGACGCCAGCGGCTGCTATGTGATCCCCGGCCTGACGGATCTCCACTTCCACGGCTGCATGGGGAAGGATTTCTCCGACGCGGATCCCGAGGGCCTGGAGATCATGGCCAGGTATGAGCTCTCCCAGGGCGTCACCCAGATCTGCCCCGCCGGCATGACCCTGCTGGAGGAGCAGCTGACAAAGGTCTGTCAGGTGGCCGCCGCCCATCGGGACGCCAACAAGCCCGGCGCCGAGCTGTGCGGCATCAACCTGGAGGGGCCCTTCCTCTCCACCGCCAAGAAGGGCGCCCAGAAGGCCGACTGGATCCACGCCCCTGACGTGGACATGTTCCGCCGGCTGATGGCCGCCTCCAAGGGGCTGGTCAAGCTGGTCTCCATCGCTCCGGAGGAGCCGGGCGCCATGGAGTTCATCGAGGCGGTGGAGGGCGAGGTCACCGTGTCCATCGCCCACACCACGGCGGACTACGACACCGCCATGGAGGCCTTCCGCCTGGGCGCCCGGCAGGTGACCCACCTGTTCAACGCCATGCCGCCCTTCAGCCACCGCGCCCCCGGCGTGGTGGGGGCCGCCCTGGACACCCCCATCTGCAATGTGGAGCTCATCTGTGACGGCGTCCACATCCACCCCTCTGTGGTGCGGGCCACCTTCAAGATGTTCGGCCCCAAGCGGGTCATCCTGGTTTCCGACACCATGCGGGCCGCCGGCATGCCCGACGGGGACTACACCCTGGGCGGCCAGCCGGTCAAGGTGAAGGGCAAGTACGCCACCCTGGCCGACGGCACCCTGGCCGGCTCGGTCACCAACCTGATGAACTGCATGCGCACCGCCGTCTCCTTCGGCATCCCCCTGGAGGACGCCGTGTGGGCGGCTGCGGTGAATCCCGCCCGGGCCATCGGCATCTTCAGCCGCATGGGCAGCCTGGAGCCCGGCAAGCGGGCCAACGTGGTGGTTCTGGATCAGAACCTGGAGCTCAAGGACGTATTTTTCCGCGGGGAACTGGTTGACCGCGGTTAAATAAGCAGCGCAACCCCTATATTCAGGCCGCGCCCCCCTACTCCATTCTCATAGGGCGGCGTGAGCCGTAAAAAAAGGAGGAACATCCGCCGGGCCGGCGGTGCGGCAGTGTGGAGACCTGTCGTAACGTCCGCAGGGTTCCGCTCCCTGCGGGCAAGAGGGTATTTGCGGAGGCATTGCCCTTTCGGCCCATGCAAATGGCAACTGTTACGCTGAAGAATGTGAAGAAGATCTACGACAACAAGGTGACCGCCGTCCACGACTTCAACCTGGACATCGCCGACAAGGAGTTCATCGTGCTGGTGGGCCCCTCCGGCTGCGGCAAGTCCACCACCCTGCGGATGATCGCCGGCCTGGAGGACATCTCCGAGGGCGACCTGCTCATCGGCGGCAAGCGGATGAATGACGTGGAGCCCAAGGATCGGGATATCGCCATGGTCTTCCAGAGCTACGCTCTGTACCCCCACATGACGGTGTACGACAACATGGCCTTTGCTCTGAAGCTGCGCAAGACTCCCAAGGACGAGATCGACAAGAAGGTTCGTGAGGCGGCCGCCATCCTGGACATCACCCAGTACCTGGACCGCAAGCCCAAGGCCCTGTCCGGCGGCCAGCGTCAGCGTGTGGCTATCGGCCGCGCCATCGTCCGCGATCCCCAGGTGTTCCTGATGGATGAGCCTCTGTCCAACCTGGACGCCAAGCTGCGCAACCAGATGCGCGCCGAGATCATCAAGCTGCGTCAGCGCATCGACACCACCTTCATCTACGTCACCCACGACCAGACCGAGGCCATGACCCTGGGCGACCGCATCGTCATCATGAAGGATGGCTTCATCCAGCAGATCGGCACCCCCCAGGAGGTGTTCAACCAGCCCGCCAACCTGTTCGTGGCCGGCTTCATCGGCACCCCGCAGATGAACTTCTTCGACGGCCAGCTGGCCAAGAAGGACGGCAAGTACCAGATCACCGTGGGCGAGGCCACCGTGGTTCTGGGCGATGTGGCCCAGAAGCTGCTGGCCGAGAAGGGCGTGGGCGACATGGCCGTCACCGTGGGCATCCGTCCCGAGCACATCTCCTTTGCCACCGCCAACACCCCCGACACCATCGCCAGCAAGGTGGACGTGTCTGAGATGATGGGCAGCGAGGTGTACCTGCACGTCAACGCCGTGGGCAAGGACGTGGTGCTGCGCATCCCCACCATGGATCTGCCCGAGGAGCACCGCGCCGGCATCCCCTATGGCACGGAGATCCGCTTCGCCTTCCGTCCCGAGCTCATTCACCTGTTTGATCCCCAGACCGAGAAGAACCTGATGTACTAAGCAGGCTCCATGAGGATCCGCGGCCGTTTGCCGGCCGCGGATCCTTTTTTGTGCCCGCCGGCCTTTCAGGAAACGCTGCACCGCCGGCCGCATAGAGAGCGGCACCGCTGGGGATCCTAACTTGGGCTTCTTTCCCAGATTTATCTATATAATTTTCAAAATTATATTTAAGATTTATATTGATTATATATCGCCATTGGTGTTATACTATAGAAAAGGAAGGTGAGCTTATGAACATGGAAAACGCGCTGCCGCGCCGGAAGGCGGCATTCTGCCCCGTCCAGGTCACGCCCCGCCGGGCCAGAGTGCGGGAGAAGGATCGGGATCCCTATGACGGCCTGCGCCCCTGGTCGGCCATTACCCACGGCATCGGTGCCGTGCTGGCCCTGGTCGGCACCGTGCTCCTGCTGCTGCGCTGCGCGGCCCTGGGGCTGAGCGTGTGGCACGCGGCCTCCTTCCTCATCTACGGCGTGAGCATGGTGGGGCTGTATACAGCCAGCACCCTCTATCACTGCCGCAATGTGTCCGTCAGGGGCCGCATCGCCCTGCGGAAATACGACCACGCCTCCATCTATTTCCTCATCGCCGGCACCTATACCCCGGTGTGCCTGGTGGTGCTGCGGGATGTGGGGTTCTGGGGCTGGGGCATGTTTGCGGTGATCTGGGGTCTGGCCCTGGCCGGGCTGGTGCTCACCATCGCGTGGATCTCCTCTCCCCGCTGGCTTACCGCGGGCATCTATATCTTCATGGGCTGGCTGGCCCTGGCCGCCCTGGTGCCGCTGCTCCAGGTGCTCCCCTCTGCCGGCTTCTTCTGGGCCGTGGGCGGCGGCGTGCTCTACACCGTGGGCGGCGTGCTCTATGCCGTCAAGTGGCCGGGCCGGGACAATCCCCGCTTCGGCTGCCACGAGATCTTCCACGTCTTTATCCTGCTGGGCTCCCTGTTCCACTACCTGCTCATGTACCGGGTGGTGGCCCTCCTGTAAGTCAAAAGAAACCGTCCCCGCCGATACGGCGGGGACGGTTTTCTTTTACAGATTGTCCGGCGTCTCAGACGGCTCCTCCGGCTCCGGCAGGGGGCCCACCGCGGCCACGCACCGGTTGATGGGGGTGCCCAGGCTGTGGAACTTCTCCTCGTAGTCGGTCATAACGCCGCAGACGCCGCCGGCGTGGAGATCCCGGGTCACCTGGGACAGGGTAAACCCCGCCCGGGGGAACTGGAACAGCGACCACTCAAAGAGATCCCGGTTGTCTGTCTTGAAATGGATCTCCCCGTCCTCCGTCAGTACCTGCCGGTACCGCAGCAGGAAGTCCGGATGGGTCAGCCGCCGCTTGGCGTGGCGGTTGCCCGGCCAGGGGTCGCAGAAGTTGATGTAGATGCGGGAGACCTCCCCCGGGGCAAAGTATTGGGGCAGCAGAGCCGCATCCCCGTCCACGAAAAAGACGTTGTGCAGCTCTTTGGCACATACCCGCTCCATGGCGATCACCATGGCGTCGGGCACCCGCTCCACCGCGATATACAGGGCCTTGGGATTCTGCTCCGCGGTCTCCGCCGTGAAGCGGCCCTTGCCGCAGCCCAGCTCCAGGTACACCGTCTCCGCCTCGGGCATCAGTTCCCGCCAGTTTCCCCGCCGCGCCTCCGGATCGGAGATCAAGACCCGGGCGCAGCGCTCCATCCGGGGGATCAGGTTGGGTTTTCTTCTCATTCGCATGGGTATCTGTTCACCTCATAAGCTCAGATTTTCAGGGCTCCGGGAGGTGATTATTCCCACTCGCCGAGTTAAATCCATTTCTAAACTTTTTTGTATAGAGGATTTGATTCGACGTGATTTTATTTGATGCAGATTATCCTTATCATAAGGTCTATTCGGACTTTTGCTATCAAAAATCTATCCAGGCCATCCTATCAGGGGTTTTACTTGAGACGGACGATTGGGTGGCTTAGGAGTATTATAGCACTAACAGAGCACTTTGACAATCTTTCCATACACTATTAGGGTATCTCCATCATGAACTTCGATAGGCTGGTATTCAGCATTATCCGAGCAAAGAAAGACCTTTCCATCTTTATGTAGCAGTTTTTTACAGTAAACTTCCCCGTTAAGGAAAAATGCACCACTTATGCCATCAGCTATTTCACTTTGCTTTTTGACAAAGACGGTACTTCCGTTGGGAATATCCGGCTCCATACTGTCACCAGATACATGAAGCGCAAAGTCCCCATCCTCAACATCCGTTTCATATTCTACAAAAGGTATGTCACTATCCAGTATGTTCTCACCTAAACCAGCGGACAAAGGAATATCATATAGATGGATAATCCGCTTTTTCGGATTAGCTATAATATCAAATTCTTCGTTTGTGCGAATGTCTGCCATCCATTTCTGAATCTCATGGATTGCATCCGGAATATGCGATTCGATGTGATCCGGACTTAAGCAGTACATAAAACATAAAACCTCTTTGCAAGTGCGCTGTTTTTCTTCTTCTGAAATAAAACGGTAAAAACTAAGATCGTCTTGCATCGCATAAACACGGGTTTCAAAATGACTTTCTCCATGGAGCACGAGCCGATACATAAGGTTTTCAAAATACCTAGAATGATTGCCCAAACTTTTTATAACCTTCGGGTCAAAAGAGACTTCTGCAATTCCTGTCCCATAAATAAAAGTAGAGAATGCTTCCAATGCTCGTCGCATAGAATTACCAATTGCCAAATCTAACCCCTCGGTATTGCCCATTGCATAGTTAAAAATCATGTGTAGCAAATCACGATATTCATTAATGGACTTTATCGGATCTGACAAAGTTCTCCCTTGCAACTCAAATGATTTACCCTTAACTGACACACCTAGCTTTTGCTTTTTGAAAGACTTCTCCATTTCGTCAGCTATTTTTTGCAAATCAGAAAACGTAGATAAATCGTGTGTCAAAAATAGGATTTTGCTTTTTGCATTACCTTTGATAATTTTATGTGTCTGGTACCTCAAGAAGGAACTTATACCAACTTTGTTTTCAAAATCAAAGCTAGAAATAGGATCATCAATGACCACCAATTCCTCATCCTGATATAGTTTTCCAATATCCTGGTTTGACAATATCTGAGTGAAGAAATAGCATAAGGCAATAATATTTCTCTCCCCTAAGGACACGTTTTTGGGCTTGACATCTTTTCTGTTTGATTTTAAGTAATACTTATTATTCTTCAGCTCGATAGAAAGCCGACCATGCGAAAAAAACACGTAGTCAAGTGCATTGTTTATGTTTTCAATGGCCAGTCCCACATTTGACTTTTTTTGCTCAAGGGCCTTTAAATGCTCTGAGGTTTCATTTACCTCTTTCTGCTTAGTTTGCAGTTTGGCTTCCGCGGCTCTCATTTCGCGCTGCTGCTTCTGGTAATCTCGATACGCTTGCTCTATTTGCAGGTGTGCAATTTTTTTATTGATCAAAACCAACTCTTGCAGAATTGCTTTTCGCTGGCGAATTGCATCCACAAATTTCTGTCGCTTTAACTCAAGCTTACTCAAAAACACATTAAGTCGTTGTATACCGCTCTCTAAGCCTACGGGAGCAATATTTAATGGATTATAAACGCTACTAAGCTTCTGCTGCCGGGCATCTTCATATTGAGCTATCAATTCCTGACAAGCTTTTATTTGCTGCTGAATCACTTTTACCAATTCAGCATCCAAGTCTATAAAATTAGAATAGTCTTCGCTAAACTGAGGAAATGATATTGCAAGCAATTCAGCCTTATGAGCATCTACATCTTTGTTTAACACTTTATTGATGCTATCAATTAAACCACGCCGATATTCTTCATCAATTTCCCGGAAACAATATGGACAGACTGTTGTCGCTTTGTCGCTAAAGTCTCTTTTGGCTGCCTCAACAATAGACTGCCTTCCATTCTGAATCATTAAAAGGATGAGAGACTCCCGTTCAGTTAACACTGGTTTTTCTACTGTTTTCGCCAACAACGAGCAAAGTGCTTTTTCAAAGCCATCCGGAAATGTAACTTCACAAACAGGTATCGGATAGGTTGTTGTAGCATCGGCCACCTTATCTAGTAAAGCTTTAGTTTCGTCGAACTTCTGCTGTAATTGCTCTCTTGTTTCGTTAACTAGTATACCGCCAATTTCTTTAATAACTTCTTCTGTCACCTTCGAATTGGCTTTATTACCTTTAATCGCAGAATCTTTTGCCGCCCAATCGCCCTGTAATACTTTTTTGATGCGTTCCAAATGGTAATCAGGGCTAAGTGGATTATGCTTGTTTCCAAATGCTTCTAGCGCCGATTCAGCCGCATCATATTCTCTTTGAGCTGTCGCCAATAGCGCCGCATAGTGATCTATATCCGCTTGTAAATCGACCTGACCTCCCAAAAGGATAATGGTCCCCAACCCATCTGCATCAATCTTTACATTTTCGTCAATGTATTTTTCATTGAACACAAATATCTTGCTTTCGGCAGCCAAAGCAATCGCATTATCGGAGCGGTCAATTAGTGAGGCAGATAATTCTTCGGAAAAAACACCAGAAGCAATCTGAGAAAATCCATCTGAAATTGTGCTCTTGCCGCTTCCGTTTTTGCCATAAACAATGGCAATGCGGTCATTCTCTCCAGGAAAAAAGGAAAGGGGTGTTTCTTTTGCAAAGCAACGACCATTGATTAAGATTCCCTTCACTTTTTCAATCATGGTTCCATCACCTCATCGTACCCTCTATCATTCCTTTTGGCCTCTCAGCCTCTCATACAGCACCGTCCCCACCGTTTCCATGACCTGCCGCATCATATCAGGATCAGAGAACATCTTCACAAAGAAGTCCTCGTTTTGCTCATAGCGGGCGGCGGCCATATTTGGAAAATCTTTCTCAAAGAGCAGCATGAAGGTCTTGCGGTCGTTATTCTGGGCGTAGTTGTGCCACTTGTCCTGAGCGGCATAGTCGTTCTCCATCTGAAGCAGGACCTTATCCATCTCGGTAAAATTGGTGCCGTACTTCTCGTTGATTTTCTCAATGATGACCGTCAGCGGATCACGCTTCTTTTCCCTGCGGCCAGCTTCACCGGTGATGGGACGGAAGCCCTCCGGGGTACTCTCCAGCTGGATTCCGCCCTCGAAGTCTTTTTCCAACCGGTAATATTCCAACAGCACCTTGTCGTCCACATAGACCTTATCCCGCCCACCCTTGGGCAGCATGGTATAGAGGAACTTAGCGTATACGCTGAACTTGTGGATCTCCTTATCAAACAGGCGGCAAACCTGCGTGATGAAGGCATAGATGCGGTTGAAGCGTGCTAAGGTAGACTTGAAGAGATCCTGCTTTTCCTCCTCCAGTGCCTCAAATCGATCCAGCGCCGGACGGATGGTTCCCTGGAGCTTGCCCAAATCACCGCTAGACTGCTCCTTGGAGGAATAGAAAATCTCCGCAAACCGGTCAATCTCTATCTGCTGATACACCCGATACTCGTCCAGGGTGTTCTTCAGGTCATACACCACATTGGGGTCGGTCTCCTCCTCCAGCACCGTCTCCTCATAGTAAGGCTCAAAAGCTTTGCGAATGTCCTCAGCAGAGTTGACGAAATCCAGAACAAAGGTATCCTTCTTGCCCCGCATGGTGCGGTTCAGCCGAGAAAGAGTCTGGACGGCCTTCACACCGGACAACTTCTTGTCCACAAACATGGTGTGCAGCAGCGGCTCGTCAAAGCCGGTCTGATACTTTTCCGCCACGATCAGCATCCCATATTCGTCTGTATGGAACGCCTCCGGCAGAGCCTTCTCTTTGATGGTCTCGCCGGATTTTGTTTTGTTCAGTTTCTCCTCGGTGTAGGTCTCCCCGTTGTCCTCCACCTCGCCGGAAAAGGCCACCAGCACATCAAGGTCAGTGTAGCCCTTCTCCTGGATCTGCCGCTTGAACTCCAGCAGATAGCGCACCGCATGGAGCCGGGAAGGCGTCACGATCATGGCCTTGGCCTTGCCGCCGATCTTGTGCCGGGTCACATTGCAGAACTGCTCCAGCATGATAGCTGTTTTCTGAGAGATGTTGTGGGGGTGCAGCGTCTCAAACTGGCGAATAGCACGGACACCGGCGGCGGTGTCCAGCTCCGGGTCGTCGGGGATGGCCTTGGCAATCTTGTAGTACATGTTATAGGTCATGTAGTTTTGCAGCACATCCAGAATAAAGCCTTCCTCGATAGCCTGCCGCATGGAATACACATGGAATGGATGGTATTTGCCGTTTTCATCCCGCTGACCGAACATCTGCAGCGTTTTGTCCTTGGGGGTGGCTGTAAAGGCGAAGAAGGATAGATTTTCATGAACACCCTGAGCGGCCAGTTCATCCAGCAGTTTGTCCTCATCGTCCTTGCGCCTGGACTCCTCCTCGTACTCCTCTTTGGCGTACTCTTCCAGAATCTTCTCTGTATCGGCCAGCGCCCGTTTCAGCTTGCGGGCGGCGTCGCCGGTCTGGGAGGAGTGGGCCTCGTCCACAATGACCGCAAACCGCTTATTGCCGGTGCGCACTTCTTTGTAGATGACCGGGAACTTCTGGAGGGTGGTGATGATGATGCCCGTCCCGGCCTCAATGGCTTCCCGGAGTTGCTGGGCGTTCTTGTCGATCTTCTGCACTACGCCCGCCACATGATCGAACTGGTAAACGGTATTTTGTAGCTGGCTGTCCAGCACCCGGCGGTCGGTGACAATGATGACAGACTGGAAGATCTTCTCGTCGTGTTTATCGTGCAGGCCGGTGAGCCGGTGGGCCAGCCAGGCGATGGAGTTGGACTTGCCGGAACCGGCGCTGTGCTGAATGAGATAGTTCTTGCCAGAGCCGTTGGCTTTTACATCGGCCAGCAGCTTGGTCACCACATCCAGCTGGTGATACCGGGGGAAGATCATCCGCTCGGACTTCACTTCGCCGGTCTTTTCGTCCTTCTCCTGCTGCAAGTGGAGGTATTTATGTAAAATCTCCAGCAGGCGGTCCTTACACAGCACATTCTCCCACAGGTAGGCGGTGTCGTAGCCGTCCGGGTTGATGGGATTGCCCTTGCCGCCCACATTTCCGGCCCCGTTGCTGCCCTGGTTGAAGGGCAGGAAATAGGTTTTCTCCCCTTCCAGCCGGGTGGTCATGTACACATTGGTCAGATCCACGGCAAAGTGGACCAGTACCCGGTTTTTGAACTCAAAGATAGCGTCCTTCCCTGCTCGGTCGAACTTGTACTGCTGGATGGCGTTGGTGGTGTCCTGGCCGGTAAACTGACATTTCAGTTCCATGGACACCACCGGGATACCGTTGAGGAACAGGACAATATCAATGCTGTTTTCGTTGCTCAGGGAATAGTGAAGCTGCCGGGTGCAGTGGAGGATATTGGCGGCATACTGGGCCTGGCTGGTCTCGTTGATAGAGGTCTCCGGCTTCCAGAACACGGCCCGGAACTTGATGCCCCGGTCGGTGAAGCCCTGGCGTAGCACTTTCAGCAGACCTACCATCTTCACTTCCCGGCAAAAACGTTCAATGAGCTGCCGCTCGCTATCAGAGCCGTAGATCTTTTCAAACCGCTCCCACTGCTTGGGCTGGCTGGTGCGGATGAAGGAAAGGAACGTGCCGGTGTCCAGCGCCTTTTCCCGATTGAAGGCGGCGGGGTCGCCCTTCTGATAGCCGCCGTATGTAGTGAGGTATTCCTCAATATCCTGCTCAAAGCGTTTTTCTTTTACATCAAAGTCGGACACATTCCCACCCTCTTTCTCAGATCAAGCCGTGCTTCTTCGCATAGTCCAGCAAAACACCGCAGCAAGCAGCCGTCATAGCCCCCTGATATGCTGGATCGACCTTGTCCACACTGTCCAGATAATCCTGCAACTTGTGTGCCGCTTCCAGCACTTGTTGTACCTGATTTTGATGATACTGCTGCTGGGCTTGTTGCTGGATATAATTATAGTTCCAAATGTTATAAAGCGGGTTCATGACTTATACCTCTTTCTTTCCGGTCACGACCTCATAAATGAGGGATTTCTTGTAGTTACCTAGCTGGTCAATCAGCACCTGCTTCTTTAGCATGGTCAATTCTATTTCAGCACATTTTGTATCAAGATAATCAGCTATTTCCCTCTGCTCTAATGCAGGTGGTAAAAACATAACAAACGAACCAACATTTTCAGCTGATAAGTTAGGAGCTGTGGAACCATTGATATATGACTGTCGTTGTTTAAATTCTTCTTCTGAATTAAGCCAATAGAGTAAATACTCCGGAATAAGTGAGATTGGTCGAATAACCATAAGTGATGAGGCCACTGTTCCCTCATCGAACGTAGCTATGGCATTTTTCCCAATCGTAGAACCTCTTAAAGTGTACAAAATATCCCCTTTTTGAATTTTTGCGCCGCCCATGGAATGATATTTTTCTTTTGTGATTTTTTTGCTCTGTGTAACGTCAACATATCTTCCGCAAAGAGAATCAGCGCCTAAAAACGGAATACCATTATCAACATATTCATTGGGAGAGGGATAATTTGAACTTCTATCTCCATTGATAAACTGACAAATGTTCTTCAACTTCACTTTTGTCCAGTTGCCCGGAACTTCCCCGATCCATTCCACTCTGCTGTCCTTCATAGGCACATCGGGATTCAGACCTTTTGTGACGGCTTCGGTGATGACGGACAGCTTATAGGCCTTCAGCTTCTCGATCACTTGCTGCTGCCTGGCAATAATAGTGTCAATCTGGCTACACTTATGGTCGAGATAGTCGGCAATGCGGCGCTGAGTGTCTTGATCCGGGCGCAAAATTCGCAGGCGCTTGAGATCTTCATAATTCATCCCCTGACGTACACCGTCTCCCATTCCATAAAAGACTTTGCACAAATCATATGTATGAAAAAGATAGTGCATATAGCGAGGAGAATCATCGCTCCTAATTTGAAGGGTCACATATGCCGATGTAATAATTCCCCGTTCTTTACAAAGGCCTGTTCTAAGACTTTTTTTGTCATTCTGTAAATCAGTAAGTCTGAACACAATGTTTCCTGGTTCAATGATGTTGTATGTTTCAAATGAAGCAGGCAAAAGTCCCTCGTTAGACTCAATATTCTTTCGTACAATATTTCCATAGCTGAGTGACAGAAGGTTATTCTCGGCCAGTCCACTATTTTTACATTTGCGTTCAGAAAAAAGGGCCGAAAGAATCGTAATAGTCCATGTCTTTGGAATCTCACCGATCCATTCAATCCCGCTGTCTTTCATTTCACGCATGGAAATGCACCTCTATTTTCATCTCTTGTTCAGAATTATCTATGGGTACTTTACAAGCAATATCCGATATATCCCCCACATCAAGAACAAAGCGGTCTTCCACAGGAAAATCAAGCGCAATTCGCCATTCATTTTGATAAGCAAATTTCTTTCTCTTACAGAAAGCCACTTTCAATTTCTCCTCAGACGAATAGGAAATAATCTTATCTGAATATTGTACTTTTCCCAGACATCCCATGATCTTGTACTGAACCAGCGCCTTTTCGAGTCTTTCTTCAAAATCACATCGATTAATTAAAACCGCTGTGTATTTGGATGTTCTATCGTACATAAATTCTCTCAGCATCTTTTGCGGGATCAAAAATGCATAGTCGCTTTCGCCTACTTGATTTAGCGGAACGGACAATGCACAAAATACTGGAAAATCATAGTAGGCTCTGAGATTTTTTACTTTTGCAATGATTTGCCCTTTATACAGCAAATCACCTGTTGCCCCTATACATAGAGCGCCCTCCTGCTCATCCCCCACGCCTTCCTGCTCCAACTCCCGAAAATATCTGAGACTGTTCATATATAGTTTCCCGGACAGAATATCTTCTGCATATTGCTCTTTAGTAATCTTCATTAAGAGGTTGCTTTCTACAATTGCTCCACTTTCATCCATCATGATAGGAACTATATTCATTCGAACACCTCCGCCAGAGCGCCGTCCAACTCCGCTTCAATGGCCAGGATCTCCTGCATGATCTCCGCCGAGGGTTTGGGGGCTTCATACTTGTAAAAATACCGGGTGAATGGGATCTCATAGCCCACCTTGGCCTTTTTCTCGTCAATCCAGGCATCCGGTGCAAAGGGCAGCACTTCCCGTTCAAAGTAAGTCTGAATGTCCTCTTTCAGCGGCACATTCTCCGTGTCCCGCAGGGCGGTGTCCGGCTGGGGCTTGCCCTTCTTGAGCACCGGATGGCCGTTCTCGTCCTTCAGCGGGCGCTCCACCGTGATCTTGGTATAGCCAAAGTCGGTGGTGTCAAAAATCTTGCTGATCTCGCTCTTCACAAAGTCGCCGTACAACCGGGTGATCTCCTGGATGGCGCTCTCCGGGATGTCGTTGCGTTTGTTGCCCAGGGCCTTACGGCGCTTTTCATACAGACCGTTGGCGTTGATGAGCTGCACCTTACCCTCCCGGCGGGTCCCGGCCTTCTTGTTGGACAGCACCCAGATATAGGTGGCAATACCGGTATTGTAGAAAATATCATTGGGCAGAGCGATGATGGCCTCCAGCAGATCATTCTCCAGTATATACTTGCGAATCTCGGAGGGGCCGCTGCCGGCGTCGCCGGTAAAGAGGGGCGAACCGTTGTGGATGATGGCAATGCGGCTGCCGCCGTCCTTGGGTTCTTTCATTTTGGAAATAGCAGTGAGCAGGAACAGCATCTGCCCGTCGCTGGCCGCAGGCAGGCCGGGGCCGAACCGCCCGGCAAAGCCCCGCTTGGACTCGGCTTCCACCGCCGCTTTTTCGTTCTTCCACTCCCGGCCAAAGGGCGGATTGGACAGCACATAGTCGAAGGTCTGGCCCTCGAACTGGTCGTCGGACAGGGTGTTGCCGTCCTTGATGAAGTCGGCGTTGTTGCCCTTGATGAGCATATCCGCCTTGCAGATGGCAAAGGTCTGGTCGTTCAGCTCCTGGCCAAAGGCCATCAGCTCGGTGGAGGCGTTGAGCTGATGCAAATACTCCTCCGCCACCGACAGCATACCGCCGGTACCGCAGGCCGGGTCATAGATGGTTTTCGCCACATTGTTCCCGGACAGCATATCGTTGTCATCGTAAAACAGAATGTTTACCATCAGCTGGATCACTTCTCTGGGGGTATAGTGCTGTCCGGCGTCCTCGTTGTGAGACTCAGAGAACCGGCGGATAATTTCCTCAAAGATGTAGCCCATCTCCAGGTTGGAAATCACATCCGGGTGCAGGTTGGCCTTGGGAGTGGTGAACTCCTTGATGACAATATAGAGAATTCCCTTATTGGCCATGGTGGTGATCTGTCCGTCAAACTTGAACTTTTCCAGGATGTCCTGAACATTCTCCGAGAAGCCGTTCAGGTAGTCCCGGAAGTTGGCCTCGATGTTGTCCGGATCGTCCAGCAGCCGCTCAAAGGTGAACTTGCTGGTGTTGTAAAACGCCTTGCCGGAAGCGTTGCGCAGCAGCACATCCCGCATCGGGAGATTCTTCACGGATTCAAACTTTTCCAGCACCGCATCCTTGGTGTCGGCCAGGATACAGTCGAAGCGGCGAATCACCGTGAGGGGCAGGATCACCTCGCCGTATTCATGGGGCTTATACACGCCAGTCAATTTATCTGCAATCGCCCAGATCAGGGCGGCTTTTTCACTTACGTTGGCACTCAGGCTCATGCTTCTTTTCCTTCCTTTTCCTCTGGAACAAATTCCAGAATATCGTCCACACCGCACTCCAACACGCGGCAGATTTTCTCAATGCTTTCGATGGAAACATACTCATTCCGCTTTAAGCGGGTGATAATATTGGCACTAAAACCGGCCTTCTCTTTTAGCTGTGCGTTGCTTATCTTTTTGTCAATCATCAGATGGAATAAGCGGTCATAACAAATCGCCATTTTAGTACCTCCAAGGCAGTTAATGCTTGGGCTTATTTTATCACTTTTTCGTGAAAAACTCAACTTCATGTCTAATCATTAGGCTTTATCAATGTTATGAAAAGAGAGCCTTTGTTTTCTCGCCTTTTTGCATACTCCACCAGCTCGCGTGCATTGCTGGCAGGGTGCCACGCGTAGGCGATGAGGTAGTCTACATGATCCACAACATAGCGGTTTGCTCTCACGATTGCGATCTTGCGCGGGACGCTTTCCATTCCCGGTGGATAGAAGGTGCTGTCAAATCCATCTGGAGTTGGGGTAGGCCGCTCCTCCGGATGGTATGGCAGCAGTAAAGTGAGCTTCACTTCTGGGTAGAAACGCCTTGCTTCTTTGACTGCTGACGCTGCAAGGCGGTCAAATCCACCATAGTGACCGACGATAAATTCTGTGACGCCATATTCAACAATGTGCTGCTCAACAGCCGCATACAATACCGGATAAATTTCTTCCGATGCCTCCCGGTGCCCGATGAAAAAACAGCTCTTCATGCCCATCTTATGACCTCCAACCCTTTTGAGTTATATTAACTCAAGAGGGTTAATCTTTTCAAGAGGAACCGGGTATCATCATCAGTGAAGAGAGGTGATACCCATGAACATCGGTGAAGCTGTTAAGGAGCGCATTTTGGAGCTGTGCAGCGAGCGCGATATTTCCATCAACAAGCTCTGTAGCATGAGCGGTGTGACCCAATCCACAGTAAACAACATCGTTAGTGGTCGGAACCGCAGCGCAACAGTTTCTACAATCAAGAAACTCTGCGATGGTCTGGGAATCACGATTGAGGATTTTTTCAATTCTGAACTGTTCCGGAATTTGGAACAGGAAATTCAATAGAAATAACCCGTCCGCATCCATATAGGTGGTATGAATGCAGGCGGGTTTCTTTTTCTTAATTGGAAATTCAGCCCAAGGGAGCTTTCTTTGTTACAGCCTTTAGATATAGTTCCGGGTCACCATTCAAAATCAGCTCAGCATAGGCCAGTGGATCATTATAGATCAGCCAGTCTAGCTCCGACCGCTGGTACATACTGCTTGCTAGTTCGTTCTCCACGGCCGTGCAGTCGATGGAGAGCAGTGTCCCGTCCTCCAGACACAGCTCTACGCGGGCAGTGTCCAGGTTGAACTCACAGGACAAAATTTTCCTCATAGTCGTTGCCTCCCAAATACTTGAATTTCGGTTAATTTTCCGCAGCGGCACAAGGGGCGTTTCGGTTGTTTTAGATACAGGCAAGCAATGCGTGTGGATAGCCACACACAAATCCGGCAAGCAATGCGAGTGTTAATACACACTCACATTTCCTGCCGTCTGCTTGTTGAGGGCAACGCCCCCAAGCCCCTTTTGAACACAGAATTTTATTCTGTGGCTGCGCGTTCTCCGAACGCTTTTTGCCCCTGTACCCGGTGCTCTGTTTCGAGACATAGGGTGTCGTGAATCGCGACATCCTCTGGTACTTTTAGGGCGCCCTAAAATGGGGCTCCCTCCTGGAAGATGAGGTGGTAAAATACCACCCCAGTTGTTCCTTTCCGCGACGGTGGCGACGGTCGCAACGGTGCTGGGAGTACCCCTCAAAACACCGTCGCGACCGTTGCGAGCGTCGCGCTTTACCCGATTACTTCAAACACGGGTGCTTCCACCACCATGTAGGTCAGCCGGATACGCCGTCCGGCGTGTTTGCTTTTGTTCTCGTACTTTACCTGATGTTCTTCCAACAGACGGCTGGCATTCACATTCAGATGCTTGGTGAGCCGGTTTACCGCCATATCCGTTTGAATTGCCTGGGCCAGCTCCGTAGGACTCCCTTCCCATTCGCGGTTCTCGGAGGATACGATCTTTGCCACGGCTTCCAGTACCGGGTCCGTGGGCTGCTTCCAAAGCTCATTCTCTGCATAGTCGAGGCTCCAAATTAGGTTCTCCTGGTCCTTGCTCAGATACAGCCGCTGATCCGGCTGGTCTCTGCCTACCACTTCCAGAGTGGCCTTGCTATCTGTCCGCTTTTCCTTCTGCATCAAGAGTGCCCCATCCGCACAGCCCAACAAGCCGGTGGTGCCCGAGATCATCTCAAAACTATCCCCCGCAGGCTGCTTTCTGGTGTGGTGAACGATCAGGACGCAGACGCCATATCGGTCAGCAAATTGTTTCAGCTTACCGATTACCTCATAGTCGCTGGAATAGCTGTAGCTGTCGCTCACCGCTTCCCGAACTTTTTGCAGGGTATCCACAATAATAAGTTTGGTGTCACTGTGTTCCCGGACGAACTTTTCCAGCTGTTCATCCAGGCCACCGCCGATCATCTTAGCGTTGGTAGCGAAGTGGAGGGAGCTTGTCCCCTCCACTCCGAACATTCGGAACATCCGGCGCTGTAACCGGCTCTCGTCATCCTCCAACGCCAAGTAGAGAACAGTCCCCTGATGGGTCTTGTAGCCCCACAAGTCCTGCCCGGTACTGATATGGTGAGCGATCTGTGCAACCAAGAAAGACTTGCCGATTTTGGGCGCTCCGGCAAGGATGTACGCTCCTGTATAAAGCAGGTTCTCAATCACCGCAGACTTGCCCTCAAATACATTGTCCATCAGCTCGTCCAGGGTCACAGTATGCAGGTATGCGGGGTCACTCATACGGCGCATTTTCCGGTAAAGTTCCTCCAAATCTCTTTCGGAGGAATTGCTTTTTTCGCCTAGGTCTGGTATAGTGGTCTTGGAATTTTGAGAGATTGACTGCCCATCATCTGCGCCAACAGATGAGCCCTGGGCGGTCATTTTCTTTTTTTCATTGATCATAGGCGAAATCCTCCTGCATCCCGTTCATAATGGTGGCGATCATCTGGATGGTGTCCAGCAGCTCGCCGTTTACGCCCTGCCCAGCTTCGATCCGGCGGAGTTCGTCCAGCACGGCGGCCAGCTGGTCCCGCAGGGCCTTGTAGACCCTGGGGTTGCCCTGGACCACCACATCCCGTTCCAGCAGCCGCCGGATGATGTAGTCCTGCTTGGTCAGGCCTGTGAGCTTCACCAGGGCTTCCAGATGGAGGTCTTCCTCCGCCGACACCCGGAAAGCCACCGTCTTGTTCCTCCAGCGGTTGTGGTTATCGTAGTTCTTCTTGGACATTTTCTTACACTCCCTTCTCATTTTTCAGTGAATCCAGCTTATCGGCCATTTCCACCTGACGGGTGGGGAACAAATGAGCGTAGCGGTAGGTGATGTCGATGCTCTCGTGTCCTACGCGCTCCGCAATAGCCAGGGCGGTAAAGCCCATGTCGATCAACAAACTGATGTGGCTATGTCTCAAATCGTGTATGCGAATCCTTTTCACCCCAGTTTGCTTGCAGCCACGGTCCATTTCCCGGTGAAGATAGCTTTTGCTGATGGGGAACATCCGGCTGTCCGGCTCCACGCCATAGAGCTGCTTAAGGTAGTCCTGAAGCTCGTCACAGAGAAACTGGGGCATCTGAATCACCCGGTTGCTCTTTGGTGTCTTGGGGGTGGTAATGACATCCTGCTTGTTGAGCCGCTGATAGGACTTATTGATGGTGAGGGTGCGCTTCTCAAAATCGAAGTCCGCCGGGGTCAAGGCCAGCAGCTCACCCTCCCGGATGCCGCACCAGTAAAGCACCTCAAAGGCGTAGAAGGACAGCGGCTTATCCATCATGGCCTCGGAAAACTTAGTGTACTCCTCCCGGGTCCAGAACAGCATTTCCTTCCGCTCCTCCGCCCCCATGTTGCCCGCCTGCCGGGCCGGGTTGAGGTTCAGGCCGTAAAACCGGGCAGCATGGTTGAAAATTGCACTAAGTTGATTGTGAACGGTTTTAAGGTAAGTTTTTGACAGGGGCTTGCCGTGACAGTCCCGCATCTCCCGGATCTCGTTCTGCCAGCGCATAATGTCCTTGGCTGTGATCTCCGAAAGCTTCCGCTTGGCAAAATAGGGCAGGATTTTCTTTTTGATAATGCTCTCCTTGGTGAGCCAGGTGTTGAGCTTCAACTTGGGCTTAATGTCCCTCTCATAGAGGGCGACGAAGCTCTCAAAGGTCATGTTCACATCGGCCTGCTTTTCCATCAGGAACTCCCGTTCCCATTCCAGCGCCTCTCGCTTGGTGGCAAAGCCCCTTTTGAGCTTCTGCTGGCGCTCACCTTTCCAGTCGGTGTAGCGGAACTGCACATACCAGGTGCCGTTGTCCTTGTTTTTAAACGCTGCCATGATTACTCCCCCTTTCTCGCTGTTTCGGTTCTCGTGCCATAAAACTTCTCGTGGAAGAACTTGCGGTCGATCCGGCCGGAAATCGTGATGCAGCCGGTTTTCGCCAGTTCCTCGTTCATCTGCCGGATGAGCTTATAGGCGTAGGGTACGGACACCCCCAGCTCCTCGGCCACTTCATTGACGCGCATAAAAATCTGGTTTGCCATGATAAATACCTTCCTTTCTTAGTCGTTGGTGACTGTGGACTGCAAGCGTTGTGTTTCATAAATGCCTCCTTACTTATGTCCGCCACTTTTTCTCTGTTTCGCAACCAAAAATCTGGCGGGCCATTTGATACGCTATATTATCTAAGCGTATATGCTTAGTGTCCTTATAATACTATACATATAAGCTTAGTTCAAGCCTTTTAGAAGAAATATTATTAAATAAATTTGCTTAGATTACCTTGACAACACTAAGCAAATATGCTATGTTTCATATAAGAACAACCATAGATGGGAGCTGGATGTATGGCGATTGGCGAACGGATTCACTTTTTCCGTCTCCTGCGGGGGATGACACAGAAATATCTCGGTATGGCGCTGGGCTTCCCGGAGAAGTCTGCCGATGTGCGTCTTGCGCAGTACGAAACAGGGTCAAGAACCCCTAAGGCCGATCTGACTGCTGCCCTGGCGCAGGTACTGGATGTCTCGCCCCATGCCCTTTCCGTCCCGGATATAGACTCCTATATAGGGCTCATGCACACCCTGTTTACCCTGGAGGACAACTACGGGCTGAAGATCACGGAGCAAGATAGTGAGCTTGCCTTGCAGGTAGATTTCCGCAAAAATAAGGATGCCGCTCAACTGCACGAGATGCTCTGGGCCTGGCGGGAGCAGGCCGCCAAGCTGGAGGCCGGAGAGATTTCTCAGGAGGACTACGACCGCTGGCGTTACCACTACCCGGAGTACGACAGCAGCCAGATCCGCGCTAAGGTACCGCCGGAGGGTCTGATCTGACCCTCTCACTTGTAGGCCACGGGAAAGGCCGTTTGTTGCGTAAAATCAGAAAATTCAGATAAATGAGAGCAAAATAAAAAAGGTCTAACTGATCAGCAAAAATCAGTTAGACCTTTTACTTATGAATAAAAAGATGAGGATTTTTAGGCTACTCGCAAGCCACCCGATTTTTCTTTTCAAACTCAATAAATCGGGATTTGACGAGTGCTATCAATCTGCTATCAAATGGGGATTTGAAAAATCAAAAAGTCAGTATTTTCAAGGGTTTGCGGGCCCTCATATCCACTTTTTGCTTATTCCCACTCGCTCCTGTCAGAAGTTTTCTAAACAGATTTGCTTATGGGATTTAGCTCGGATTATTGGTATTCTTTTCATTATTCAGATAGTAGAGGCTATCTGATTTTTTGTTGCCATGGTGTTGCCACGAGAACATCTATATTATATCGATTCTCCAAATCCAAATCAAGCCTGTTCCTTGTGCTTGTCTATATATCCATATATCAACTTCGAAAGAGCTTTTATGGACTTACATAAATCTTTTGATGTGTCATTGCTGTCAAGCAATTGAGAGGAGGCGTGCGATAATGGGTTGGCATTTCTTAATTTGTGAGCATTCTCGATAACAGTTTTGCTATCGTCAACGCCAGTGTAAAACCTTATAAGCATTCCTTCCCTGTAAAACATATTGTAATTAGGCTTTTTAAGACTTGGATCATTTCCGGCTACAAAATCTAAATCCGCTGTTACTCGATCAAAATAATTTTTGAAATAAGCAAAAGCAGCCATATAGTTTGCTCGTTTCATCTCGCATAAGTGCATGAAGTAAAGATAGTGGGCTTTGTCATCCCGGGCAACAATTTCGCCTAACTTCTTTACCCTCCATAAATCAAAACAATGGATTGTGCTACTTTTGCAGTGGAATAAATAATAGCTATAAAGATTTGGATGTCGATTAGAAAGAATCTCCAGCAAATCTATGTGTCTGAATTCGCTTTGTATTAAATATGAAATCGCTATGGTTGTATCATAGGAATTCCACTTATCTAAACGATTTTTTCTAAAAAGCTGATTTAAGAATCCCTTAATAGCCTTATCGCTTTGGGTTTTCATAATCATTACTGTCAGCCGCTTAGGATCAAGATTGATAAATGATATGCTTTGCTCAACGAGTCCAACAATCTCTTTTACCACAGGCTCAGATTTTAATTCATCTTCATTTTCATATACAAAATAATTAAAAACTTCGCTTGGGGTAAATTCTATATCGTTCGAGGAAAAATGTTTATTAATTAGTTCATTATATCTTTCTATATCAATACTATCCAAAAGCAATTCGATAGACAGATCCTTCAAGAAACGGCATAGAGCACCAGAGAAAAGTTCTTCAATATTATGTTTTTGTCCGCTGAAGTATTCATCATATAATGATTTTTTAAGTTCTTCGTTGATTTCTTTCGATTCTTTCAAACAACATTTTTTAGCATTCAATGCTAATCCGTAATCTTTGAGAATTGATGAATACTCATTTCTTATTTCATTGTAAGCCTCATGCAAATATCCTATAGGCTTGTCTGAGGAAATAAGGATGTACATATCGTCAACATAACGAACAATGTGGAAAGAAGAAAATGCCGTAACATTCTTTGAGATATATTCGTGCAGAGCCTTGTCCACAGCATCAAGATAGACAACTGTTGCAAGAAATGATGAGGCAACACTATTTTCAATAAGTGGAAATCTGCCATTACCGCAGTATGTAAGCAATTCTTTAAATAAGTGTAACTGTGTTTGAGAGAAAACTACTGCATTAGAGTTGCAAACTTTATCTACTTGTGCAATCAGCTTGTCCACACTTATATTTGCAAAGAAATTGGTAATGTCTGTTTTGATAAAATATTGATACTCATCAATAGAGGCATTTAGTTCTTTAAAAAAATCATCATAGTCCTGTTTGTATTTGGGGCGCAAATGCTCATAGTTACCGGCATAATAAACGGATATATCTGACGGTCTAATAGGCGCATATTGATTGTGTATTTCCATTCCTACCGACTGCAAAAACAAAAACAGAATCGGAGCAATAAGGGATGAGTCTCTGAAACTGCCATCACCTTTTTGCAGATAATTTTCTGATTGATGCATAGCAGGAGGAAAAAGCATAAATGAAGCTGTTCTTATATACCGGTTATAAAAATCCTCTCCAGAGATAATTTTTTTGTCATCAGATGATAGCTTTGTAAACGGGAACCATTGCAAATATGCCTTTTGAGATCCTATCCCTAGTGTAAAGTACATACCGCAAACTTTTTTCCAAGTATCATAAGAGATCCCAAACAAGCACATCCCACCTTTTCTCAATTTGCGTTATTATAGGTAGCTGTGATATCTGCCTTCAAATAACGGGCAGCTTACTCGCTCATATAATCCAGCATTTGCTGATTCAGTGTTTCCTTTACTACTCGCCACTCCGGGAAAAAGGCGTCCATATATTTCTGGAATTGCTCATTGTGATTTCTCTCCAGCAAGTGCACCAATTCATGGGTCACGACATAAGCGAGACACTCTGGAGTTTTCTTTGCAAGCTGGAGGTTAATCCAAATCCTTTTTCGGTCTATATTGCAGGTTCCCCATTTGGTACGCATGTTTTTGACCTTCCACTCAGATGCATGGACACCTACAACCTGTTCACATTTTTGAATCACTTCCGGCAGCTTGCGTTTAAGTTGCTCCCGATACCAATCATTCAAAACACGCTCGCGCTGCTCCGGAGTGCTTTCAGACCGCACTTGCAAAATCAGATACCCGCCTGTAAGGGATACCTCATTCCTAACATTTGAGTATTGCACATCCAGACGATAACGCCGCCCCCAGACATAGTAACTCTCTCCGGTCACATACTGTCGCTTTGTTTGACGTGCTTGAGCTTCAAAGCTCGCACGCTGCTTTTTAATCCAGGAAATTCTGGATACCGCAAACATTCGGATCGCGTCATCCCCAGCAGAGTGCGGTGCAGTAATTTGAACTTTCCCATCGGGCGGCAGAACGCGAATGTACATATTCTTGATGTTCTTTTTTGTAACGGCAATACTCATGTTGCCGATTTGCAGTTCACCCACTAGAATTCACTCTGCTCCTTTACCAATGCAAGCAACTGATCGGCTTCCCGATCATCTTTTACGACAGCACGAATAGCACGCCAGATTTTGCGCTCTTTGATTTTGCTTCCCCGGAAATTATCCTGTTTGCTGGACATGACAGCGCCATATATCTGATTGGCCATAACCGTATCCCCGTTGAGATGGTCATAAAAGGCGCGCTTAGCGGCACTCTCCCGGATTCCTGGAGGATATTCTGTGCCGCTTTCCGGCTTATGTACCTTCCTTGCCAGTTCCACAATCTGACGTAGATATTCCTCATAGTTGATCACGTCATTTTTGCGTTTTTCAATCAATTCACGAAGGAGTGCAGACATCTTCTCGTAGTATTTGGGGTTGCTTTGGGTTCTCTCAACAATTTCCTTGCCAATATTGTTTTCGATAGTCTCTGCAACTGCTTCCTGCTCTTTGGGTGTAGAGGAAGGCATATCCTTCAGCGCGGAAATTCCGTTGTCTACCAACAGCTCGACCAATGTTGCTCCTCCAAAGGAAGTCAACACACGACTGGGATCGGCCGACAAATAGGTATCGATTAAATGGCGCATGTCCGGATCATATTTCTTCAAATCCACATAGTCACCGCTGGCCAAACGCACATCATCACGCACCTTGATGTAGTAGGTAACTTCTCTCTCCAGCGCCTTAATCTGTTCCACAGTATAGTGGTACTTTTCCTGCAATTCGCCCGATACTTCACCAAAAGCGCGAAGAGCTGCTGCTGACAGATTGTAAAGCTGTTCCCGCTTGGGCATATTCTCTTCCAATTCATCCAAGTCAAAGGCTTCGGTGTTGGTACCGCAGAAATAATGGTAGTAGTCTACCATATCTTTAGGCAGAGCCACAGGTTCGCACAGTGCACGCAGAGCTTCCAGCGAATCCTCCAGCTGTTCCTTAGCCTTGTCTAAACGATCTGTCAGCAGGCCGGAGACATCTTCCTTATCGTAGCAGTCAAATGCTTCGGAGGTATAGTCTGCAACCGCATTTTCCAAGGATCGAAACAGGTCTTTGTAGTCAATAATATACCCAAATTCCTTATCTTCACCATCCAGACGATTGACGCGGCAGATTGCTTGGAACAAGCCATGGTCTCGCATAGACTTATCAATATACAGATAAGTGGCAGGCGGAGCATCAAAGCCTGTCAGGAGCTTGTCAACCACAATCAGAAGTTTCATCTGTTCCGGCTGCTTGATAAACTTTTCCTTGACCTCTTTTTCAAATGCCTTCGGGTCTTTTCCACCCAGCATCTTCATGTAGATCTCGTATTGCTCCACAGCCTCGGTCTCACCATCATCACCTACGGTTTCAGTGCGAATATCACCCACCGCTGGTTCGTAAGAAGTCACGATGGCGCACTTGCCCTTCAGCTCGGTCTCCTGGAACAATTCATAGAATTTGCACGCCTGATAGATACTGCCAGCCACCAGCATGGCATTACCCCGTCCGTCATGCAGGCGTGGTTTTGTCTCCATATCAAAAACAATATCCGCTACAATCTGTCCCAGGCGAGCTTTGGAACTGAACATCTTTTGCAGATTACCCCAACGCTGCTTCAGCTTAGCCTTTGCCACACCCGTCAGCCCGCGCGTTTTTGCCTCGAACCAGGCGTCGATCCGATCCTGCTGGACAACATTCTGCTCCACCTCTCGGGCCTCATAACGCAAATCCAGAACTACCTTATCCCGCACCGCTTCATCAAACTTGTAGCGATGGATATAAGGGCCAAATACCTCAAGACTGGTCTCCTTATCCTTTTTCATCAACGGAGTACCGGTGAAACCGATAAAAGTGGCATTTGGCAAAATGGTCTCCATCGCTTTGTGGAGCTTGCCAGATTGGGTGCGGTGACATTCATCCACAAAGACATAGAAATCGCCTTTGGGAGAAAAGTTTTCCGGCAGTGAGCGTTTCAGCTCCTCAATAAATCCAGTATAATCGGACTCGCCGCTCTTGCTTCTGTTTTTCTTGCCAAACTTATGGATCAAGGAACACATCATGACGGGCGAGGTGTCGTTGATCTTCTGAATCAATTCGCTTCCCCGGCGAATGCGGACAATGCTCTCATTGACCCCGGCAAACACCTGTTCAATCTGTACATCCAGTTCGTCCCGGTCGGTGATAATCAGGATACGGCTGTCAGAAACATTCTCCTTAATCCACTTGCTGAGCCACACCATGGTCAAGGATTTTCCGGAGCCTTGGGTATGCCAGATGATACCGCCCTCATGACGCCGCACAAAATCCCGTGCTGCCATATTGCCAAAGAACTGATTAGGCCGACAGGTCTTTTTTACCCCACTGTCAAACACAATGAAATTATGCAGCAGCTCTACAAGCCGCTCTTTCCGGCACAGAGAAATCAGGTTTTTGTCCAGACGCAGGGGATATTTTTCGATTTGAGTGCGTACCGCTACGGAAACCTCATCTTTGGCATTGGGATCTTCTTTCCAGGAAAGATAATACTTTTCTGGTGTGCCGGTGGTACCGTAACGCGCCCCCTCCGAATCATTGCCAGCCAGGACAAGCCCAATGGTGGCAAAGAACTGCATGATCATATCCGGGCGCTGGTTGGTCAGGTTCTGGCGGATGCCCTCCGACATGGAAACTGTGCTGCGCTTCAGCTCGATGACAGCAAAAGCGATGCCGTTGATGTACAGCACCAAATCAGGGCGCTTGTGTTTGATGGTTACTTCTTCGGCAATGTAAAAATCATTTTCCAGCGGATGCTCCCAATCCACAAACTGGACTGTGATCTTATGCTGGCCAACAGACTCGCTGACCTTGACCCCATAGCGCAGCTTTTTATAAGTCTGCTCGTTCAAATCATAGAGGTTCACCGACTGATCTCCGGCGGCATCTTGCAGCTCCTTCAAGGCGCGGTTGATAAGTACCGGCGAATAGCCCTTGCGGGTCAGAAATTTCGTCAGCAGTTCGGTTTCAATATTGGCGTTTTTTCGCTCGGTGAAATCGCCCAGATAGGTGTACCCAAGTTCCTGGACAAATAGTTTTATGACACGCTTCTGCGTGGCTTTTTCCCGTTGGCCAATACTCATGGCTTTCCTCCTTCGTTTGAATATAATTCATCGAAGCAAGCTGCATGTCGCGAAAAATCCAACTCAGCAATATTTTGAACAATTGCTTGGTTCCAATACTGGTATCTTGGATTAAAAAATAGGTTCTTGCGCATTTCCTTTGGGTATTGGGGATCAAACATATCCATCACACAAAAGGTTAATGCCCAACTTTGGATTGGAACAGTAAACTTTATGTTTCGCGTTCCTATTTTTTTCAAGAATCGTGCGGACTGCGTTAATATCCACTCATTTTCAGGTGACCACTCCGTTTTTGTATCCCAGCATCGTACGATGGTATTTATTATTTTACAAAAGATGCTTGCGACATTGTCTGCCAGTTGAATCAGTTCCTCTGCTTGACTATCTGCAAACTTAACAGCCACATCGAAATGTTTAAGTTCTTGTTTTAACATTTCATCGATACCTGAAATATTATCATGAACAATATCAATTTTTCTGGTATCACAGTTGCGCTCAATTTCAATTACTTCCAACAACTCTGAGAGAGCATTAAGATTAATAAGATTAGCAAATTTCCGATTTGAATAACTTCCAAACTTTAGAAAGTCATTTACAAACGTTTCTTCAATTCCTCTGTTCTGAATCTCTGAAACAGCCCAAACTAATCCATTTCCAGACGTTGGAATATGTTGATATGAATAGTTCTTTAAGTATTCAAACAGTTCGTGCACACTTGTCTCTGTAGCTCGCTTTGTTAGTTTGCAGAATGTAGCAAATAGCTCATCTTTTTCTTGCGAAAGGTCACTCACCAACGAGTAATATTCTACCGGGAACTGTTCTCTTGCTTGTTCTCCCAAAATGGCAAATAGCAAAAGCGATGCCAGGTAGAATTTTTTATCATACAAACATATCGAAAAATGGATATCATCTAAAATATTGTCCAAGAAGTATTCTAGAGCATTGTTATTTTCTTTTGTAAACAGGGAGTTTCCTTTCAGCTCTTTCTCAGATGCAAATTGACTCTTAAATGCTGTATATTTCTGATGAAGCAGCTGTTCACTTTGCATATCATGAGTAACAACAGCTGCCAAACAAAAATGGCGCTGTGTTCCATAATTTAGTTTTGTATTCTTATCAGTTATGCCACCAGTGTTTCCTGCTTCATCTAGAAATAGACGCATTAAACATGTCACCTCCCGTGGATATTAGCTTTCAAATAGATCTTCGCACTTTTTAATTGCTCGCTGAATATCCGAATCTCGGAAATAGGTCTTTTTCAGCTTATCTCTCCATTCTTTATTGGAATGGATCAAGTCTTTAATCGAAGCTACGGAAGTTTCCTTACCTTCCCGCCGCAAGTCGCAGATTGCCATATCTACCGTTGCCAAAAGCTCCAGTTCATTGACACTTGTGTACTGGAACTGTGACACCAGCCAATCAATATCCGCCTGCTTTCCCCAGTCCTGCAAATAGGTCAACGCCTGCTGCATCTGCACACCTTTTTCAAAACGGCTGCCCTTTTCGCTTCTTTTGACCTGGATATACTTGTTTTTCTGAGCAATCGGCTCGCCACCTTTATAGCGGATCTCATCAGCGTATGGACCGGCCGCTTTTTTATGGAAGGCAGAAATATCCGCCTGCTCCTTGCGGCGAACCAGATAGAGCAGCTTCTGAACTTTTTTGCGCCCCAGGGGATACTTCTCGGAATAGAATGCATTCACAATTCCTGCAATCATGACCGCATCATCAAAATGCTGATTGTGTGTCGGTTGATGCTGTTTTTCCCGAACCATGTGTGCCTCCGGCGACTTTTTGACATCTGCATCTACCAGCCGAATCCGCCCGGTGAGCAACTCCTGCATCATGCCCTGCTTGATCTGCTGGTACTTGGCCAGTTTCTTTTCCAACAGCTCAATTTCGCTGTCCATATCCGAAAGAACTTGAGCGATAGCCCGCTGTTCAGCTATATCACAAGGGTAATAAATTGGAAGTTCCTTAACAATCGCTGCTGTGTAACTTTGTTGCTTAGTTCCTTGACAGTACTGAAATGCCAACCTTTCACCATTCAACAAATAATAGTGGTATAAATAAGGAATCACCATTTTATCTGTTCCATAAATGGCCATACATGACTGATTTGTTGTCGCTTCTTTACCTAAGATTGCGCAGCTTCCTCTTGTTCCTGCAGCCTCCAACCCTGTTATAGCCATTAAAAATGTTCCTGCTGGATGCATCGTCAGGGATGTTTCGCTTTGTGCTCTTTCGGATATATGCTCTATTGTATCTGTAATAATATTATAGTTAAGTTCTCCACTAGATACCCATCTAATATTACCTTTATAGTAATCAGCCTTACCTCGATATGGAGTTGCGCCGCTGTAAAATCCAGTCAGGACATCTTTCCATACCCCATGCTTCCACTCTCCACTAAAACCCGGAAGGCGTTTTCTGCCGGTGAGCAGTTCCTGCATAGCTCCCTGCTTAATGGCTTTCTTTTTCTCAATCAGCTTTTGCAGGGAGGAAATCAGGCTATCTACATCGGAAAGGGCTTCAGCAATAGCGACCTGTTCTTCAATTTTGGGAATAGGAACTGCCATTTTAGCAATCATATCTCTGCGAACAGAGTCTACAGAAGACTTTGCAGTGTATTTAGACACTTCATTCAAAAAGTTTTCTCGAAAATAGTAATAAAAATATTTCCCTTTAATACCCTCAAATTCCGTCAGTATATAGACCCTTTGATGAGCATCAAATTTTCCATTAATATAATGAAAAACTTTTCCTGTTCCGACTCCATCGCCTGCGGTTAGAATAGCCTCACAATCATAGTGATATGTGCCAATGTGTTCAATTTTCGAGGAGCGAACAAAAAAAGGATACTTGCCGTTTTCTTGTTTATCTTCAGTGTTTCTACTACCTGTTTGAATTTTCAAACGATGCTCAAGTATATCAACATCCCAATCGTTAGGCAGTAAACCTAATGACGTTTTCTTCATTTCCTTTACCATACAAACCCCATCCTTTCCAGATGAGATTTAACCTTGGCTTCGTACTGCTCCACTTCTTCCTCACATTCTTTCAGGGTATACTCATACCGCTCTACCAGCTGGGTCACACGGGCAGAAAGATGGTGAGATACCGCCTCGTGAATGGCATCAATCCCGCTATAAATAGCGGCAAACCACTTTTCCTCCACCAGCAGATGTCGAATCTCCTCGAGTGTCAGCTGGGGGTATTTTTTCTCCAGTTTGGTGTCCAGGTCTGCCTCGGCCTGCTTAATTGCCTTTTTGTAATTGCTTTCGGCGTCCAACAGGGACATATACTCTTTTAATGCAGCCAATTCTTCCTTGGCTGCGGGATCATTCTTGATTGCCTTAATTCGGGCGCTGATGGTGGCTTTTTTCAGATCGTCCAGCTGAGCAAACAGTCCATCCTCGCCGCCGTTTTCTTCAGCCATTTCTTCCAGATTGCCAGACACCTCATCCAGTTGGCCTCGGAGGGTATCCAAGGCCTTGACATCCTCCTCAAAAAAGTGTGCAGCAATCAAAGCCTTGGGGAGCAGCTTACCCTCAAAGCCCTTGATCTTATCGGGCTTGACCTCAATGGTCTGGCCGTTTTCTTTTTTCTTCTTGGTCACATACTCATAGGCAATTTCTCGCCCGGCCTCATAGCCATCATAGCAAACCGCATACACATCGTCCTGCATGGTCTCTGCCCAGTACTCCATCAGCACTTCATAGACATCGTATTTATCGAGAAGCGCCACCTGGGCAAAATCATCCAGAAGCTGCTCGGAAATTTTGGCAATCAACTTTTTCGGCTGAATATCTTTGCCCAGCCCCATCAAATCGTTGGTAACAGTTTCTTTCCAGCGAGAATAAGCATTGTCTACCTGATCAGCATGGCGGATAAATTCCGGATTGGAAGTAATTGTAGAGACAACTTCGTCCTTGTCCACTACCGGGCGCAGATACCTCGGGTGCAATGGCTGGAACAGGATTTCTTTCAAGGAGGGAAACACTGCCCAATATTCCGCCATGCTGTCCACATCGATTTCCGGAATGCCACCGTTTAGGTGGGCATTGATGTCCTGTAAATCTTCCGGCTCACTGCTGTCAATATAGCGCGGAATATTCAAGTTGTACTCGTTGGTGATTTTGATTTCTTCGTTGGGAACGAACCGGGCATACTTGGGGTCCGATTCATCCATTGTAAGGAAGGTAGTCACGATCTTGTGAATATCCTGTTCCCGCAGACGGTTCTTGTTACCGTCTTTTACAAAGCCTTTGCTGGCATCAATCATAAAAATGCCGGTACGTTCCGCAGCATCCTCTTTGTCCAGCACCAGAATACAAGCAGGAATTCCTGTGCCATAGAACAAGTTTGCAGGTAAGCCAATAATCCCCTTGATATAGCCTCGGTCAATAATCCTTTTGCGAATATCTGCTTCAGCGTTACCACGGAACAATACACCGTGAGGCAGAATAATGGCTGCTTTACCGGTAGATTTTAGGGACTTCAGAACATGCAGCAGCCAAGCATAGTCACCATTTTTCTCCGGCGGCACGCCCAACACTGTCTCGCTGTATCTCCCATAAGAGTCAGGTATCGTAATGCCGTCCATCCAAGATTTATCCGAGAAGGGCGGATTCACTACGATATAGTTGAAGGTTTTCAGCAGTTCAGGGTTGTTCTCATCTTTATACTGGGGTGCAGACAAGGTGCTTTTATTGCCGACAATGACACCAGCACCCTTGTTGTGCAGGACCAGATTCATGCGTGCAAGACCGGCGGTGGAGTTATCCTTTTCTTGTCCATAGATGGAGATCTCGCAGGGGGCCTCATCCGCCGCACGAATCAGCAGCGAACCGGAACCGCAAGCAGGATCGTAGACTGTCATGCTGGGATCGGTGGCTTTATCAATACCAATCACCTTTGCCATAATCCGAGAGACTTCGCCCGGTGTATAGAACTGGCCCTTGCTCTTGCCGGAATCCTGGGCAAATTTCCGCATCAAAAATTCGTAGGCGTCGCCCAAAATGTCATCACCGCCAGCACGGTTGTTGGTGAAGTCCAACTCCGGTTTCTGGAAAATTTCCACGAGACCAGAGAGCTTATCTACCGCTTCCTTGTCGGTGCCCAGTTCCTCGCTGTTGAAGTCGGCAATGTCGATAATGCCTTTCAAGTCGTTGGCTTCTGCCAGCTTGCCAATGATGATATTGATGCCTTCGCCAATGTTTTTCTTATATTTTAAGGCAACAATATCGTCAAAGCTGCCTCCATCGGGCACTTCAATGTCCCAATTGTCACTACTCTTGAAGCGATCAGACACATACTTTACAAACAAAAGTGTCAGAATGTAATCCTTATAACGAGCAGGTTCTACGCCGCCTCGCAATTTATCGCATGCAGCCCAAATCTGACTATAAATTTCACTCTTTTTAATTGCCATTGGTATCTTTCCATTTCATTTTTATTATCTTCCTGGTTTCCTCTTACTCTTCAGCCGGAACAGGAATGTACACCATTTTCAGGGGGATCATTTTTCGATACTTTACACTGAGCTGATCGTAATATTTCAAGACTAGGTCCACAAGTTCTGTGCCATTGATTCCACGAATGATAGGGGTATTTTCCAGATATTTCTGCGCGTTTTTTGTATAGTTGGATAGTGTCACAAACAGGCCATAATCTCCTTCACGCATAGCGCCTTTTAAGGACTGGATGGTAGTCTCTTTAATATCTCCATCCTGGCTTTTGACCTGGACAACAATGCGGGGCGGTAGCTCATCTTTATAGGCGGTAATGTCGATGCCACTATCCCCACCATGCGGAGACAGAATCGTGCGGTAACCCATGGCCTGCAAAAGATTTGCGACAAACGGCTCCAGATCATAGCCTTTCAGATTTTTGCTCAGCTCTTTTAAAATAAAATCTCGGGTAGCCTCGATAATTTCATCCGCCGTTTGTGCCACTGTCTCATCGGTATCCGGCTCCATGATATTACCTTTGAAGTCTTTATCTAGCGCCTTCAAATACTCATCCGCGTAGTTCTTCACCAAGAAAAAAGTCAATGCCGATCCTACTTCATGCAGAGCCCCTTGCGAAAAAGCCGTACGAGGCAGATGTTTGAGCCACTTTACTTTCCGACGATTGTGATACTGTGCAGCTGTACTATCATAAAAATAGGCGCTCTCAACGATTCCAATATTGATTTTACGGTCGATCTTAGATGGGAACACGACATAATCGCCTTCTCGCACTTCATGAACAAACCGGTACAGCATTCCAGCACTTGTGGCAATCGAACCTTTTTTAGCGTCCGGATAGGTCGCAATATATTTTTCTTTGTAGGCATCACGAGATGCACTTATGACCGACAAGTCGCCCATCTCTTCCCAGCCAATTGCAATTAGATTCTGATGCAAAAAAAGGGGATCGTCCATCGTATGAATTCCCCAAACTGTTTTGTTTGCTGCTGCCATCACAGCCACACTCCTATCCAATCTTTCGCAGCTTTTCAGCTGCAAAGGTCTTGTGTCCCGAAAGTTACCTTCAAATATCAAACCACTTTGTCAAAATTCATGCTTATTTTTCTTCCGGAACAAACTCCAGAATATCGTCCACGCCACACTCCATCACGCGACAAATCTTCTCGATGCTTTCGATGGAAACATACTCGTTGCGCTTTAGGCGGGTGATAATATTGGCACTAAAACCGGCCTTCTCTTTTAGCTGTGCATTGCTTATCTTTTTATCAATCATCAGGTGGAATAAGCGGTCATAACAAATCGCCATTTTAGTCCCTCCAAAGCAAGAAATGCTTGGATTTATTTTATCACACTTTCGTGAAAAACTCAACTTTATGTCGAATCATTATGCTTTATCACTGTTATGAAAAGAGAGCCTTTCTTTACTCGCCTTTTTGCATACTCCACCAGCTCCCGTGCATTACTGGCAGGGTGCCACGCATAGGCAATGAGGTAGTCTACATGATCCACAACATAGCGGTTTGCTCTCACGATTGCGATCTTGCGCGGAACGCTTTCCATCCCTGGTGGATAGAATGTTCCATCAAATCCATCGGGTGTTGGGATGGGCCGCTCTGCCGGATGATATGACAATAGCAAAGTGAGCTTCACTTCTGGGTAGAAACGCTTTGCTTCTTTGACTGCTGACGCTGCAAGACGGTCAAATCCGCCGTAGTGGCCAACGATAAATTCTGTAACGCCATATTCCAAAATGTGCTGCTCCACAACCGCATACAATGCCGGATAAATTTCTTCCGATGCTTCCCGGTGTCCGATAAAGAAACAGCTTTTTCCGCCCAAAGTTTTTCCTCCTTTATAGTTGTGTTTGTCGTTAAAATTATACGATATAAATGATTAAATCACAACGATTTATCAAAGTATAATTTACGAAGAACACAAGTAAAGGAGTGATGCAGGTGAAGGATATTCTCTCGGTTATAACCGCGTATCGAGAGGAGCGGGGCTGGACAGAGTATCAGCTTGCAGAACGCTCCGGTTTGCCGCAATCCACGATCTCCTCATGGTATCGCAAGAATATGGTTCCGACCATTCCATCCCTGGAGAAAATCTGTACAGCCTTTGGCATTACGCTATCTCAACTGTTTGCCGAAGAAGATGCACCGGTTTCCTTAACTGAGGCGCAGAAAAAGCTTCTGGAACGCTGGTCAAGACTAAGTGAAGAACAGCAGGCTGTTGTATTTGCTTTGATTGATAAGATGTAAAAAATCCGTCAGAGGCGCACCCTTTAGAGTGCTGCTTCTGGCGGATTTTCTTTGCCATCAATCTAACGGAGTTTTCTTTGTTACTGCTTTTAGATACAATTCAGGGTCCCCATTCAAAATCAGTTCGGCATAGGACAGCGGATCATTATAGATCAGCCAGTCCAGTTCTGACCGCTGGTACATACTGTTCGCTACCTCGTTCTCCACGGCGGTACAGTCGATGGACAACAGGGTTCCATCTTCCATGCACAGCTCCACGCAGGCAGTGTCCGGGTTGAACTCACAGGACAAAATCTTTCTCATACTCGTTACCTCCCAATACTTGAATTTCAGTTGATTTTCCGCAGCGGCACAAGGGCCGTTTCGGTTGTTTTAGATACAGGCAAGCAATGCGTGTGGATAGCCACACACAAATCCGGCAAGCAATGCGAGTGTTAATACACACTCACATTTCCTGCCTTCTGCTTGTTGAGGGCAACGCCCCCAAGCCCCTTCTGAACACAGAATTTCATTCTGTGGCTGCGCGTTCTCCGAACGCTTTTTGCCCCTGTACCCGGTGCCCTGTTTCGGGGCATAGGGTGTCGTGAATCGCGACATCCTCTGATACTTTTAGGGTGTCCTAAAATGGGGCATCCTCCTTGAAGATGGGGTGGCAAAATACCACCCCATCTTTTTCTTTCCGCGACGGTGGCGACGGTCGCAACGGTGCTGGGAGCACCCCTCAAAACACCGTCGCGACCGTTGCGAGCGTCGCGCTTTACCCGATTACTTCAAACGCAGGTGCTTCCACCACCATGTAAGTCAGCCGGATACGCCGCCCAGTGTGCTTGGTTTTGTTCTCGTACTTTACCTGATGTTCTTCCAGCAGACGGCTGGCATTCACATTCAGATGCTTGGTGAGCCGATTTACCGCCATATCTGTTTGAATTGCCTGGGCCAGCTCGGTGGGACTGCCTTCCCATTCCCGATTCTCAGCAGACACGATCTTCGCTACGGCTTCCAGCACTGGGTCCAGAGGCTGTTTCCAAAGCTCATTCTCTGCATGGTCGAGGTCCCACACCAGGCTCTCTTGGTCCTTGCTCAGATACAGCCGCTGATCCGGCTGGTCTCTGCCTACCACCTCCAGAGTGGCCTTGCTATCCGTTCGCTTCTCCTTCTGCATCAGGAGCGCCCCATCCGCACAGCCCAGCAAGCCGGTTGTACCAGAAATCATCTTAAAGCTGTCTCCCGCAGGCTGCTTTCTGGTGTGGTGGACGATCAGGATGCAGACACCATATCGGTCAGCAAATTGCTTCAGCTTGCCGATTACCTCATAGTCGCTGGAGTAGCTGTAACTATCGCTCACCGCCTCCCGGACCTTTTGCAAGGTATCCACGATAATCAGTCTGGTGTCACTGTGCTCCCGGACAAACTTTTCCAGCTGTTCATCCAGACCACCACCAATCATCTTAGCATTGGTGGCAAAGTGGAGGGAGCTTGTCCCCTCCAATCCGAACATTCGGAACATCCGGCGCTGCAAACGGCTCTCGTCATCTTCCAAAGCAAGATAAAGGACGGTTCCCTGGTGGACTTTGTAGCCCCACAGGTCTTGCCCGGTACTGACATGGTGGGCGATTTGCGCCACCAGGAAGGACTTGCCGATTTTCGGCGCTCCGGCAAGGATGTACGCTCCTGCATAGAGCAGGTTCTCAATCACCGCAGACTTGCCCTCGAACACATTGTCCATCAGCTCGTCCAAGGTTACAGTATGCAGGTAAGCCGGGTCGCTCATGCGGCGCATCTTCCGGTAAAGTTCCTCCAAATCTCTTTCTGGGGAATTGCTTTTTTCGTCCGGGTCTGGTATAGTGGTCTTGGAATTTTGAGAGATTGACTGCCCATCATCTGCGCCAACAGATGAGCCCTGGGCGGTCATTTTCTTTTTATCATCGGTCATAGGCAAAATCCTCCTGCATCCCGTTCATAATGGTGGCAATCATCTGGATGGTGTCCAGCAGCTCATCGTTTACGCCCTGCCCGGACTCGATCCGGCGCAGCTCATCCAGCACAGCGGCCAGCTGGTCCCGTAGCGCCTTGTAGACCCTGGGGTTTCCCTGGACCACCACATTCCGGCAAAGGAGCCGCCGGATGATGTAATCCTGCTTGGTCAGGCCGGTGAGCTTCACCGCCGTCTCGATCTGGGCGTCCTCCTCCGGGGAGACCCGGAAAGCCACGGTCTTGTTCCTCCAACGGTTGTGCTTGTCCAAATTCTTTGCTGACATTTTTAATTGCCCCTTTCCATGTTCAGTTTATCCGCCATTTCCGCCTGCTTGGACGGAAACAGGTGTGCGTAGTTATAGGTGATGTCGATGCTTTCATGGCCTACCCGGTCTGCGATGGCCGTGGCAGAGAACCCCATGTCGATTAGAAGTGACACTGCGCTGTGACGAATATCGTGGATTCTGATACGCGGTACTCCCGCTTCTTTGGCTCCCCGGTCCATCTCCCTATGGAGATAACTCTTGGTGACGGTGAACATCCGGTCATCCGGCCCGATGCCGTAAAGCATTTTGATGTAATCCTGGATTTCCTCGGACAGAAACTGAGGCATGGTAATAATCCGATTGCTCTTTTCCGTCTTTGGAGTGGTAATCAGGTCCTCGCCGTTCAGCCGCTGATAGGACTTGTTGATGGACACGGTGCGCTTCTCAAAGTCAAAGTCCGCCGGGGTCAGGGCCAGCAGCTCCCCCTCTCGGATACCGCACCAGTAGAGCATCTCAAAGGCATAGAAGGACAACGGCTTGTCCATCATCACCTCGGCAAATTTCAGGTACTGCTCCTTGGTCCAGAACATCATCTCGCGGTTTTTCTTTTTGCCCATGCTGCCCGCCTTCTTGCAGGGATTCTCCCGGAGGTTGTAGTACCGAACCGCGTGGTTGAAGATGGCACTGAGCTGATTGTGGACCGTTTTCAGGTACACCGGCGAGTAGGGCTTGCCGTTCTCGTCCTTATGGTTCAGCATCTCGTTCTGCCAGGTAATGATCTGCTGGGCGGTGATGTTACACATTTTCAGCCTGCCGAAGTAGGGCAGCAGCTTAGTACGGATGATGTGGTCCTTGGTAGCCCAGGTGTTCTCCTTGAGCCGGGTTTTCATATCCGCCGTGTAGAGGTCCACGAAACTCTTGAAGGTCATGTCCAGATCAGCGCTGGTCTTGTTGAGCTGTTCCCGCTCCCAGGCCTGCGCCTCCCGCTTGGTCTTGAAGCCCCGCTTCTGGGTCTGCTTGCGCTCACCGTTCCAGTCCGTGTAGCGGTAGACCGCCCGCCAAGTGTTGGTCTTTTCTTCTTTGTAGACCGCCATGATTAGCCCTCCTTTCCCGTCTTGCCATAGCAAAACTTCTCCATGAAAAAGTTCCGATTGACCCGCCCGGAGATGGTCAGATATCCCTTGTCCCGGAGTTCAGCGTTAAGCTTGTGGATCACCTTGTAGGCGTGGGACTTGGAGATGCCCAGCTCCTGGGCCACTTCCTCCACGCGCATAAAGTTTTGTGCCTGCATTGAAAATACCTCCCTTTCTTCTTTGATGGCTGCTGCGGATGGATATTGTGTTCCATAAATGCCTCCTCACTTTCGTCCGCCACTTTTTCCCGGATGTATAACCAGGGCTTGCGACAGTTCTTTTTTATTTATTGATTCTAAGCTATTATGCTTAGTCTATTGTCATTATACTAAGCATAATAGCTTGTGTCAATCGTAGTACGGAAAATAAATTAAATAAAATTGTTTAGTATTCTCTTGACTTTACTAAGCATTTCTGCTACGCTTTTCCTAAGGACAACCAACGATTGGAGTTGATGATATGGCGATTGGCGAACGGATTCATTTTTTTCGTCTCATGCGGGGGATGACGCAGAAATATCTCGGTATGGCGCTGGGCTTCCCGGAGAAGTCCGCTGATGTGCGCCTGGCGCAGTATGAAACAGGATCAAGAACCCCAAAGGCAGACCTGACTGCTGCCCTAGCCCAGGTACTGGATGTCTCTCCCCATGCGCTCTCCGTCCCGGACATAGACTCCTATGTGGGGCTGATGCACACCCTGTTTACCCTGGAGGATAACTACGGGCTCAAGATCAGCGAGATGGATGGAGAAGTCTGTTTGAAGGTGGATGTGCGGAAGAACAAGGATGCCGCCCGGCTACATGAGATGCTCTGTTCCTGGCAGCAAGCCGCCGCCATGCTGGAGGCGGGCGAAATCACCAAAGAGGATTACGACAAGTGGCGCTACCACTACCCGGAGTTTGACAAGACCAAGTGCTGGGCGAAGGTGCCTTTGCAGGAACTCAGCGATATTCGGATGGAATCTTTGAAAACTGATATCCACGAATGAAAGAATAGGTGCGGATATGAATAAAAAAATATACATTTGGACAATCATAATTTCACTATTGCTTCTAATTCCAGCTTGTATTTGGGATCATAATATTTTGACAATTATATCTGGCATCGGCTGTAGTGGTATTGCAGCTGCAATTATGGCCGTTTTTCTTGAATCGGCGGCTTTAAAGAAAGAAAAGGAAAGAAAAATAAAAGCAAGAGCCATATATTTTAGGGAAGTTAAAGACCAACTAAAAATGATGATTGAACGTATTCTTTGGTTTGACCAAAGGCTAAATGATGACTTTGATTGGAGCCAAGACCCAGCGGTCTACTCATCCTTTCAATACATGATCTATGCCGGTCAACAGTATCCAGGTAAAGAAAAAATCTCATTTGAAGAAGCCGAAGAAAGATTAAAGGCTTTGCAAGATAAATACTCTCTTGAACAACAATCGAAAATGCAGCCAGAACAACTTCAAAAAGTTCAAAAAATGTTTTTGATTTTGTCTGCAAGTGGACTGACGCTACTTTCAGAAGCAAATTCAATTAAAGAACGCAGAATAGAACTTGATGCAGAAGATTACTTGTCACTCAAAGAAATTGAGAGTATGTGTTTCCAAATATCCTTGGGAGTATCTCTAATGTGCAAGCCTAATAAGAACTATGGTGTAGCAATATCCTCATTGGTATCAGCCTATAAGACGATTAGTAAGACAGGGAATTATACCGATGAAATTAATGTGGGATTACACGGAACGATAAAAATGAGTGAAATATAAAAGCAAAAGAGAGCTAACTGACTAATCAAAATCAGTTAGCTCTCTTTTCATGAATAATGAAAAAGTGTTGCCAAATCGTTGCCACGGAGGGCCTTAACCCTTCAAAAACCCAGTCATATCAGGCTTTTCCGGGTCTCTGAAATCATTCCCACTCGGCAAATTCAGATATAGTAGGGTGTATTTGAGGTGATTTCGCAGGAAAAACTTTCGCAAATATGTTAATATTCCACCTGCTATTTTCGGCTGTAAAGTTTATTAGTATCAAAATAGTATCACAAAAGGCTGGGAAATACAACAGAATTATGTGGAGCTCTACATAATTCCGGCACGGACGGACGCTGTCAGGCACAGCGGATAACAGCCTTGCAAGAGGCGTTGTACCTGCGCTGGATATATTCTTGATAGGCTTTCTGGTCTGTCATGGAAATTCCCCCTCTCTGAATAATAGTGCGGGGCGGCAGCACTCCTTGCTGTCGCTCCTTGACTGCCTAACTGCGAAACCGGGCGGGGCTGTCAACGGTGGGCGAAGCCCGTTCATCTTGACCGCCCGCTGGCTCGGCTGGCTTTGCTATTTACCCGACAAACTTGAATTTATTGTAAGGTATCACGTTTTACCTTCTTAAGCCTTACTATCATTACCATAGGAATTTCTTTGTTGGTTTTGAAACATTCTTCATAAAATCCATCAATGACAAATCCAGCTCTAAAACAAAGGTTAAAAATATCTTGTATGGAACGATGATAATAAATCTGCTCTTTCGGTTGCCCTTCAATCGCTATATCATAGTAACTGTGCGGTGTCATATATTTTTCAGTCAACGTGACAAAACAAGGGTGTTGCGTTGCAAAGACAAAAATTCCGCTTTCCTGCAACAGTTCATAAACAGCCATAAGAAGTGGTTCAATATCCGTAATATCCATAATTGCCATATTAGAAACTGCTTTCGTAAAGGCTCGATTTCTTTTTAATTCTAATATACTTTTTCTATTGGTCGCATCCGCCACACAAAATTCAATTTGTTTTGCATATTGTGATTGCCGTCTTTTAGCCAATTCTATCATTTTTTTGCTGTAATCAAAAGCGACAACCGAAGCGCCTCTTTGTGCAAGATACGAAGAATAATTTCCATTGCCACACGCAATATCCAAAATATAATCCGCAGGATTAGGAGATAGAAGTTCCGTTACTTTGGGACGCACTACCTCTCTGTGAAATTCATTAGATTCGTCACCCATTGCATTATCCCAAAATTGTGCGTTCTCCTCCCAGATTTTTTTACTTTCCTCTGTTCCCATGTTCTCTCCCACTCCCAAAATTTGCTTTTTTGCTTCCATTAAATCTTCCTTACGATATTCCATTGTTACCCTCCATAACTTCTGATTGTTGCCGTCTTGACGATTATGTATCTTTACATTACCTTCTGAAACATATGGCGCACCTTGTCCAGGCGGTTGTTTGGACGGCGGGGCTGGATGACCGGCTGGCCGACAGCGGCCTGATACCCTTTTAGCTCTGTAAGGCATACGCTCTGCCCGTTGGTGTAAAAGGCCAGATCAGTACGGTATGCCTGTATACAGCGGGCGGGAATCTCGCCAGTAAAGACAACTTCATCCTTTTTTACCTGGGCCGTTTCGATGGTGGCACAGTATTTCGGTGCATCATGATAAGCCCTGGAAAGGTATTCCTGGGGCGCATAGAGGGTGAAGGAGAGATAAGGTTCCAGCAGCTGCGTCCCCGATTCCTTCAATGCCTGTTCCAATACAATCGGGGCCAATGAGCGGAAGTCCGCCGGCGTGCTGACTGGACTGTAATAAAGCCCGTATTCAAAGCAAATCTTACAGTCCGTTACGTTCCAGCCGAACAAGCCCTGCTCCAGCCCGTAACGGATACCATCCCTGACAGCGTTTTGAAAACTCTGGTTCAAGTATCCCAGCGAAACCCGGCTCTCGTATTGTACACCGGAGCCAAGCGGGAGTGGTGTAACAGACAGTCCGATGGATGCCCAAAACGGGTTGGGCGGCACCTCGATATGGATGGTGTGGCTGGCTGCTTTGAGCGGCCGCTCCATATAAATGACGGTGGGTTCCTTTACCACTGTTTCAAGCTTGTATTTTTCCGACAGCAAAGCGGAAACAACCTCCAACTGCACCCGGCCCAAAAAAGAAAGAATGATCTCATGGGTGATGGAATCCACCTCGCAGCGCAAAAGCGGGTCAGTATCCGCAAGTTGCGTAAGAGCGTCCAGCAGCCGTTCTCTTTGCGCTGCCGTTTTCGGCGCAATCGACGTCCGCAGCATGGGGAGGGGGTCCTCACGCCACCTTTTACGAGGGAGCCGGGTTGGGTCCCCTAATACATCGTTTAACCTCACGCTGTCGCTGGGAAGGATAACAATTTCACCCGGATAAGCGGTGTCTGTCCGAACAATTTCCCCTTTGGATGGAATACGCATCTCTGTGATTTTCAGCTTTTCTCTCCCGGCCAGGGCCACCGTATCCCGCAGGCGCAGCGTTCCGCTGTATAGCCGTAGATAGACACGCCGCTGGCCGCAATCTGTATACTCCACCTTGAAAACGCTGCCGCATAGGGCGGCGCTCCCCTGTTCCCCAATCGGTTGGAACAGTCCTGTCACCGCATCCATCAACGGTTGAATGCCAAGGCCCTTTTTGGCGCTGCCATGATAGACCGGAAACAGGGAGGCTTCTTGAACCCGCCGCTGTTCCTCCCGCGCAAGTTTTTCCTGGCTGATTGGTTCTCCTGCGATATACTTTTCCAATAATGCATCGTTATTTTCGATGACCGCATCCCATGCTTCTATGTCGGTATTTTCCTCCAGGACTATTTCCGGGGACAGCGACACCGTCTGCTTGATGATAATATCGGCGGAGAGCTTATCCCGAACAGACTGAACCACGCTCTGCAAATCAACGCCAGCCTGGTCGATCTTGTTGATAAAGATAACGGTGGGAATGTTCATTTTCCGCAGGGCATGGAACAGAATACGGGTCTGGGCCTGCACGCCATCTTTCGCGGAGATCACCAAGATGGCCCCATCTAAAACAGCCAAAGAGCGGTACACCTCCGCCAAAAAATCCATGTGGCCGGGCGTATCCACAATGTTAACTTTACATCTGTGCCACTGGAAGGAAGTGACTGCCGCTTGAATGGTAATCCCACGCTGCCGCTCCAAAAACAAGGTGTCCGTCCTCGTTGTCCCTTTTTCGACGCTCCCTGGTTCTGAAATGGCTCCACTGGCATATAGCAGACTCTCCGTCAAGGTCGTCTTTCCAGCGTCTACATGGGCAAGAATCCCGATATTGATAATGTTCATGTCTATCCTCCATACAAGGCCCGAATGGGCGCAAAAATCCCCAGCGGCTAATACTTTTACCGCTGGGGATCATGACTTCGGACACACAGAAACATACACGACTTACATAAGCCGCGGTCCGTCACGATATTTACTAAAAAGGCAAAAGTATTCTTAAAATTGGGTACAAAAACCAAGCCCCTGCAAGGGGCAATCATTTTTGCGCCCATTATCAAATTTTATTTAAGAATACCTTGCCGCATATTTGATAGACTCCTCAAATCAGGATAATAGCAGTATATCATAGTACGCTCTAAAAAACAAGAAATCATTTTACCGATTCCACAAATAAAATCGGAGGGTATTCACTGGAATACCCTCCGGTTTTGGTGATTATCGTGCGTCTATCCGAATTTTTGACTTTGCGGCCCGTTTCCGTTCCTTTTCGGCATGTTCCTGCTGGTAAGCTGCCTCTAATATTCTGTCCACTTGTTCTGGGCCAAAGGCCCTTTTGACCCGCTCATAGTCAGCGGAGACTTGCCGCATGGCCTTGTTTTCCAACTTGACCTCCTGCAATCGATCAGACAGGCGGATGTTGCTCTCCCTCACCCGGCCATAGTCCCCTTGCAGACGCTCAAATTTCCCCCGCAGCTCCACATAGGCCAGATACAGGGAGCGCAGCACCTTGACGATTTGGGCCAGCAGGGGCTTTGCCTTTTTCTCTCGGTAGGCCCGGCCTGTTTCCAGCGTTCCCGGCTCCGGCAAAATCTCCTCCGGATTGGCGGAGAAATCCGCTGCCAACCGCTCCATATTTTTCACCGCCGGGGCAAGTTCTTTGAGCCGCCGTTCCTGGCTCTCCACCTGGTTTTCTTTCTCCGCCTTGACCGTCTCCAGAACGGCGATCTCCTTTGCCCGCTGCTCTTTCTTGTAGTCCAGCACAGACAAGTGCTTGTCGTGGGTGCCTTTGTCCTCCCACTCAATCCCGTGGCGCTCCATGACCAGGGAAAGCTGCTCCTTTTCCGAGCGCACCCACTGGCTCCACTCTGTGTCCCCTCTGGTGCCGCCCTGGAAACCCTGGGCCGCTAACGCCTGTTTCAAAGATACCCTCGTGTCCAGCCCTCGCTTGCTCCCGGTGGTGAATGGTACAAAGTCAATGTGCAGATGGGGCGTAGCCTCGTCCATGTGGAGGTGGGCAGAGAACACCCGGAGTTGGGGGTTGCGCTCTTGAAAGCCCTTCATGTACTCGTCCAAAACCGCTGCCGCAAGCTGTCCCTCCTCGCTGTCGGCGCTCATATCATCTCGATTGCCCACTTGCAGGATGATTTCATGGAACGGCTTTTCCTGCTTGCCGGAGCGGATCTTCTCATAGTAATCCTCTATCCTTCTGTCGGCCCTGGTTTGTTTAGCGTTGTACCGTTCCAGAGCCTCGTCAAAGAGTTCATGGTACACCGCCTTGATATTCTCCTGGCAGTAGGTTATATTCAAGTGGGAGCGTTCCGGGTCAGTGTTCTTGGCGTGGAATTTTCTACTGTTATGGTTCACCGATCCTTGGCCCACCATGGCGCTGATTGTCCTTTTCAAATCAATCCCTCCTCCCTTTTCCGCCGCGCAAGCGGCGAGCCTTTGTTACTTTCTGCGAAAGTAACGCAAAAGCACTTTTGACAGCCTGACGGCCATCAAAAGCGCATTTGCGCCCTACGGGGTGGTGTGGGGGCTTTGCCCCCGGCAACTGCGGTTGCCTCCCCCAGCAGGGCCGCCCTTTGAAAAGGGCACCCTGCACCCCGCCTAAACTTTGTCACTCGCCGTTGGGCAGGGTGGAAAGGCCAGGGGCCTTTCCACCGCCCGGCAAGTGTTTTCCGTGGGCCGAAAGTCAAGGGGTACGGGTTGTATTGACTTGCGGCAATCTCCACCCGCAGGTATGCCCCCCTTGACTTTCGCCCCCGCTCCCCGTGACAGCCGTGACGACCGTGACGATGTTTTACACACCGCCTCCGCACTCCGAAAAGCTGTCACAGCTGTCACGGTCGTCACGCCTGGGGTTCCTCCAACGTGAGCTTGATACTCCGCCCGGCATGGGTTCGGGCGCTTTCATAGTGGATGTGGTACTCATAGGACAGCCGCCACGCCCGGACATTCAGCCGCATAGCCAGGGCATTGGGTTTCATATCCAGCCCCAGGGCGGCGACAAGTTCCGTGGCCGTCCCTCTCCACTCTGGCCGTTCCGCCGTTACCAGGGCGGCAACAGCCTCCAACACCGGGTCAGGCGGCTCCTGCCGCAGCTCCGTTTCCCGCCGCTCCAGCTCCCACACAAGCCGTTCCTCGTCCCGCTTGAGGTAGAGGCGCTGGTCTTGCTGATCCCGCCCAGAAATGTCCAGGGTGGCGGCGTTGTCTGCCCGCCGCTCCTTTTGGAGCAGAAAGGCCCCGTCTGCCGCACCCAATAAGCCGTTGGTGCCGGAGATCATATCAAACTTATCATCGGCCTGCTGCTTGCGGGTGTGATGTACAACCAGGAGGCAAACCCCGCTTATATCGGCAAACCGTTTCAGTTTGGTGATTACCTCATAGTCGTTGGCATAGCTGTACTTCTCTGCCCCGGCCTCCCGGATTTTTTGCAGGGTGTCGATGATAATAAGCCGGGTGTCCGTGTGTTCCCGGACAAAGCCCTTTAGCTGCTCCTCCAGGCCACCGCCGAGCTGCTTAGCTCCGATGGCAAAGAACAGGTTTCCGGTACTCTCTACTCCAAACATCCGGTACAACCGCTCCTGTAAGCGACGGTGGTTGTCCTCCAGGGCCAGATAGAGGACTGTCCCCTGGCGCACCTCATACCCCCACAGGGAAAGGCCCATACTCACATGATAGGCAAGCTGGGCCATGAGAAAGGACTTGCCCACCTTGGGAGCGCCCACAAAGAGATATGTCCCCGCATAGAGCAGACCGTCTACCACAGGAGGTCTGCCGGGGTACACCTGTTCGTAGAGGTCATTCATAGACACGGTAGGCAGATAGGCCGGGTCATTGACCCGGCTTATCTGCCGCAGGATTTCCTCCAAATCTCTTTCCGGGGGCTTGTGTTCTGTCACGCCCTCTGCTATACTTTGGTTAGGTTTTTGTGAGAGCGACTGTCCCCCGTCTGCGCCAACAGGCGGATATGGGGCAGTCGTTTTCTCTTGCAATCTATCCATCTATCAATCCTCCCTCATGCCGTCCATGATGGCGGCGATCAGCCGGATGGTGTCCAGCAACTCCCCATCCACGCCATTCCCGGCCTCGATACGCTCCAGTTCTTCCAGAACGGCGGCCAGCTCGTTCCGCAGGGCCTTATACACCCTGGGGTTGCCCTGTACCACCACATCCCGGCACAGCAGCCGTCGGGTGATGTAGTCCTGTTTGGTAAGGCCGGAGAGCCGCACAGCGGTTTCAATTTCCCTGTCCTCATCCGGGGACACCCGGAAAGCCACAGTTTTGTTTCTCCAGCGGTTGTGTCGGTCAAGATTTTTCACTGACATGATTTAGGCCCCCTTTCGCTCCATGTCCAGTTTGTCCGCCATCTCCGCCTGCCGGGTGGGGAACAGGTGGGCGTAGCGGTAGGTAATATCAATGCTTTCATGTCCCACCCGGTCAGCGATTGCCAGGGCCGTAAAGCCCATGTCAATGAGCAGCGAAATGTGGGAGTGCCTCAGGTCGTGTATTCTGATCCGCTTTACCCCGGCCTCTTTCGCACCCCTGTCCATCTCCCGGTGGAGGTAGGATTTTGTCACCGTGAAAATGCGGTCGGTGGGCTTCACCCCATACAGGCTCTTGATATAGTCTCGCATTTCTTCACAGAGGAAAGCGGGCATTTGAATGACCCGGTTGCTCTTAGGGGTCTTGGGGTCGGTAATCACATCCTTGCCCTTAATCCGCTGGTAGGACTTGGAGATGGTGACGGTCTGTTTCTCAAAGTCGAAGTCGCCAGGAGTGAGGGCCAGCAGCTCCCCCTCCCGGACGCCGCACCAGTAGAGCATTTCAAAGGCGTAATAGGAAAGGGGCTTGTCCATCATGGCCTCGGCGAATTTCAGATACTCCGCCTTTGTCCAGAACAGCATTTCCCGTCCCTTTGGCTTTCCCATATTGCCCGCCTGGGCAGCGGGATTGACCTTTAGATTGTAGTGCCGTACCGCATGGTTGAACACGGCGCTCAACTGATTGTGCAGCGTTTTTAAGTACACCGGAGAGTAGGGCTTGCCGTTCTTGTCCCGGTAACCCAGCATTTCATTCTGCCAGGCGATGACCTCCTTGGAGTGAATGTCGCACATCTTCCGCTTGCCGAAGTACGGCACCAACTTCTTGTAGAGGATATGCTCTTTCGTCCCCCAGGTGTTTTCCTTGATACGGCCTTTCATGTCCGCCACATAGACAGCCACGAAGTTTTCAACGCCTCATGAAATGCCATCACAGCTGAGAATGAAAATATAGTCTGTGCGTTAACCGAAGGATTTGCTAAACTGAATACAGCAGGCGTAGTCCGGTTGCACCTTGGTGGATTTTCACCCCGTTTGTTCAACGTGGACGAGTTGCCCAAGAGAACAGCAGTATGTTGCGTCACATAAGTGAAGAGCACGAGTAGCAAAGTTCGGATACCCACCCGGGCAATTCCCAGCCTGCATAATTCAGGGAGGGATTTGATGCAAGACATATTGACCTGCGCCATGGGACTGGATATTCATCGTGACGTTATTGTTGCCTGTCTTGCCAAAGGTGAACTGGGCACCGATCCGGAAATCGAGATTCGCTCCTTCAGCACACTTATCCCGGAAATGCGGAAACTGCGGGATTGGGTGTTGGAAGCAGAGTGCCGCTATGTCGCTATGGAGAGCACCGGGATCTACTGGCAGCCTATTTACGAAATGCTGGAGCCATGTTTTGATGGGCAGATCAGCATTCTGGTCGTGAATGCCCGCCACATGAAGAATGTGCCTGGGCGCAAAACGGATATGCGGGACGCGCAATGGATCGCCACATTGCTCCGTGCCGGATTACTAAAGGGAAGTTTTATCCCAGATAAGACCTTCCGGGAACTGCGGCATCTGACCCGGTATCGTAAGAGCATCGTTCGCGACATTACCGCCCAAAAGAATCGCATCGATAAATTTCTGCAAAGCTCCGGTTTCCGCTTCACAGCGTTTCTGTCGGACGCATTTGGCGCTTCCGGGCGAAACATCATCCGTCATCTCATGGAATACGGAAATATTTCGCGGGAAGCTCTGGATCGGTGTCTGAAAACACAGACCCGGAAACGTATCGACGAAATACTGATTGCCTTGAACGGTTCGCTCTCGGAGCACCAGCGCGGCTTTCTTCGCATGATATTTGGGCACTTGGAAGCACTTGAACAGCACCGGCATACTGTGGAGGACGCTATTACGAAAGAGATCATAAAGCACGAAGAGGCATTGAGCCTCCTGTGCTCCATACCGGGTATTGATGTAACTGCGGCAGCAGCCATTATCGCGGAGATTGGTACCGATATGAGTGCCTTTCCGGATTCCCAGCATATATGCTCCTGGGCCGGTTTGAGTCCCGGTAACAACGAGAGTGCCGGAAAACGCAAGAGTGCTCACATTAACAAAGGTAATCCGTATCTGAAGAGTATGCTCTGTGAGGTGGGATGGGTCATCTCCGGAAAACGAAGCTTGTACCTCTCCGGTTGGTACTGGAGGATAAAACAGCGGAAGGGCGCTAAACGTGCAACGATTGCTTTGGCTCGCAAACTGCTGGCGCTGATTTACACGATGTTGAAGACAGGTTCTCCATACAACGAAGACTGTTTTGAGATCCGCAGAAAACAAAGTGAGCGCAAACGGGCCAGCCGTATGGTGAACGAACTGCAAAAGCTGGGGTACTTTGTGGTGGCACCAGGCTGATTCCCACTGTACCATACTTCGGCCGGCGACAGGTTTTGGCCTGCCGCTTTTTGTGCTGCGATGGTTTTTCATGAGGCGTTGAAAGCCTGTTTGTCAAGGTTCACGCCCTCGCTACTTATTTTCGTAGCAAAGGTCATTTCCAGGTCGGCGGTCTGTTGTTGCAGGAATGTCCGCTCCCACTCCAGAGCCTCCCGCTTGGTGGGAAAGCCCCGTTTCATTTTCTTTACTTTCTTGCCCGTCCAGTCCTCGTAGTAAAAGGACGCATACCATGTGCCCTTTGCCTTGTCTTTGTATGCCGGCATTGTGGTTCCCTCCTTATTGTCTGTCCCGCAGCCCATAGAATTTTTCCTCGAAGTAGCGCCTGCTTACCCGTCCGGGAATGGTGAGAAAGCCTTTTTTCTTCAGCTCCTCGTTCATCTCCCGCACCAGCTTGTAGGCGTAGGGCTTGGAAATGCCCAGCTCCCTGGCGACCTCCTCTGCTCTCACAAACAGCTCCTTTTCCATGGTCAGCACCTCCTTATTTTAGTTTCGCAAATATGTTAATGTCACCATCTTCATTATACATTAACATAAGTGTTAATGTCAAGAATTTATTTCGCATTTTTGTTAAAGATTATCTTGCATCTTTCGCTTTTTTGCGCTATACTATTGGCAAAGGCGGTGGGATATTATGACAGTCGGAGACAAGATAAAGAAAATCCGCACCTTTCGAGGCATGACACAAAAGGAATTGGGGCTTGCTATCGGCTTTGAGGAAAAGGGAGCGGACAACCGGATCGCCCAGTATGAGACGAATTACCGTGTTCCGAAACGGGAACTGCTGGACAAGATGGCCGAGGCGCTGCGGGTAGACCGCCAGAACTTCTACACCATCGCCCCCGGCTCTGCCGAGGACTTCATGCGGACATTCTTCTGGCTGGACGAGGACAGCCCTGGCGCTATCCGCCTGTTCCAACTTGTCCGCAATCCGGGCAGAGCAGGGGCCGCTGATGATACCGCTGTACGGTACAATGATAGCGATGACTGGCCCGCACACCCTCCCGTGGGTATGTACTTCCAGTATGGCCTTGTGGACGAGTTCATGCGGGAATGGCTTTTTCGTCAGCAGGAGTTACACGCCGGGGAGATCACCAGGGAAGAGTATTTTGAATGGAAACTCAACTGGCCCCATACCTGCGACGATGGCCTGGAAAGCGAATATTATATCCCTTGGCGGAAAAATAAATAAGACAAGCAAAAAAACCGCCCTGCTGAATTTGTCGTTCAGCAGGGCGGTTTTGCTTGTCCTTTTGGGATTTTTCTCTTGAGAATACCGGGCGGACACAAATAGTATCAATCCAGTATCAAGAGCAGTATGGACGGGCAAAAAAGCCTGTATTCATGCGGGTTTTCGCCGTTTCGAGCGTCATTCCCACTCGATCGTGGCGGGGGGCTTGGAGGTGATGTCATAGACGATGCGGTTGATCCCCTTGACCTCGTTGACGATGCGGGTGGAGATCTTGTCCAGCACGTCGTAGGGGATGCGGGCCCAGTCAGCGGTCATAAAATCACTGGTGGTGACGGCGCGGAGGGCCAGGGTGTAGTCGTAGGTGCGCCCGTCGCCCATGACGCCCACGGAGCGGGTGTTGGTGAGGACGGCGAAGTACTGGTTGATGTTCCTGTCCTCACCGGCGGCGGCGATCTCCTCCCGGTAGATGGCGTCGGCGTCCCGGAGGGTGTCCAGCTTCTCCTTGGTCAGATCGCCGATCACGCGGATGGCCAGGCCCGGGCCCGGGAAGGGCTGGCGCATGACCAGGTACTCGGGCAGGCCCAGCTCCCGGCCCAGCTGCCGCACCTCGTCCTTGAACAGCAGGCGCAGGGGCTCGATAATCTCCTTGAAATCCACATAGTCGGGCAGGCCGCCCACGTTGTGGTGGCTCTTGATCACGGCGGCGTCACCGGCACCGGACTCGATCACGTCGGGATAGATGGTGCCCTGCACCAGGTAGTCCACCCGGCCGATCTTCTTGGCCTCCTCCTCAAAGACGCGGATGAACTCCTCGCCGATGATCTTGCGCTTGCGCTCGGGCTCGGTGATCCCGGCCAGCTTGGACAGGAAACGCGCCTCGGCGTCCACCCGGACAAAGTGAATATCCCACTTGGCGAAGGCGGCCTCCACCTCGTCGCCCTCGTTCTTGCGCATGAGGCCGTGATCCACGAACACGCAGGTGAGCTGGTTCCCCACCGCCTCGGCCAGCAGGGCGGCCGCCACGGAGGAGTCCACGCCGCCGGACAGGGCCAGCAGCACCTTGCCGTCCCCCACCTTCTCCCGGATGGCCCTGATGGAGCTCTCCTTGTAGTCCCCCATCGTCCAGTCGCCCGTGGCGCCGCAGACCTCATAGAGGAAGTTGCGGATCATGTCGATGCCGTGCTGGGTGTGGTTGACCTCGGGGTGGTACTGCACGCCGTAGAAGCCCCGCTTCTCGTCGGCGATGGCCACGTTGGGGCAGGCGTCGGTGTGGGCGGTGAGGGCGAAGCCCTCGGGCACCTTGGCCATGTAGTCCCCGTGGCTCATCCAGGAGATGCCCTGCTCCGGCAGGCCCTTGAACAGCTTGCAGCCGGTGTCGTAGTAGGTCTCGGTCTTGCCGTACTCCCGGGCGGTGTCCTCCTGGGCCTCGGTGACCTGTCCGCCCAGGGTGTGGGCCATGAACTGGCAGCCGTAGCAGATGCCCAGCACCGGCACCCCCATCTCAAAAATGGCCGGGTCGGCCTTGGGGGCGCCCGCCACATAGACGGAGTTGGGGCCGCCGGTGAAAATGAAGCCGATGGGCTCCATGGCGCGGAGCTGCTCCAGCGGGGTGGTGTAGGGCTTGACCTCGCAGTAGACGCCGCACTCGCGCACCCGGCGGGCGATTAGCTGGTTGTACTGGCCGCCAAAGTCCAGGACAATCACGGTCTGATGGGACATTCAGGTACCTTCTTTCTATGGATTGTATGCCGCCCTTGAAGCAGGCAGCAATTGATATCTTAGAATATCATACTTTCCCCCGGCGCGCAATACTTCTACACAATATGCCCTCCCGATCCGTGTCAGGCGGCCCTTTCTTAAAGGAAGAAATCGGGAGAGGAAGATAACCTTCCAGAAGCCAATAGCCCCTAATTACCGCCAACCCAATGATGTTAAGATTCGTTGCTTGCGGCAACGGGCAATTCCGCCTACAATCATGGCAGCGAGGGATAGAGAGGGGGCATCCCTAAAAACAGGAATATGAATAGTCCCCATTGGGGTGGATGTTATAGTAAATCTGAAACCGCCGTTCCCGAAGTGGCTTTTCACTTATTTGAACGGCTGTTTGCCAGGGCAGCACCGATGATCTTGCTGCTGCGATCATGGAAATGTTCTTTCCATGAAGGCAAAAATGATTCGATCAATAGGAGTGCTTCTAAAATGAAGAAAAAGACAATTGGAATGATTGCTGCGGTTGTGATTGTGCTGGGACTGAGCCTCGTCGTCTACAATCAGATGATTCCTAACGAATATGCGCCTGCTGATGATGAAATCGCCCTGCATATACGATTAGATGCGGAAGAGGATATCGGGCTGCTGGTTTTTGATTATCGTGCAGGCAGCCATGAATACAGTGGAGGCATATCAAATGCGGATGGATCGCTGATCAGCCGCGATTCTGATAACATTGTGGTGTGGAATCAGGAGGAACTGAATAACCCCTCTGAGCCTTTTGAGCTGTCCATGCAGTTCCGAATCATAACCGAATACGTGGCTCCCAATTATGAAAACGTATATCCGGATGACATCACGAAATATATGGAGCCTGTCTCATGGGAGGCACACTTTGGTGAATCATATTTTATTACCATCACCGGTGATCAGACAAATGGATATAAAGCCGTATTGAACAAACCGATATATCCGGATATGGCAGAGACAGTCCCTTGACGATATGCCCGCTGCACTGCGCCGCAATCAAAAAGGCAAGCCTCTCTTCGTCAAAACGGCAGAGGGTCTCACGGCTCCGGCAGCAGGGCCTCCAGCTCGCCCTGGATGGCGTCCAGGCCGGCGGACAGCCAGGAGACATCCCCCAGCAGTTCCCGCCAGATCCGCTCCCGGAGCCTCTGGGCGTCCAGATTGAGCACGCCGCTGCCACCACCGGCTTGAAAGGCCACTTCCACCGCCTCCCGGCCAGCCCACACCTCGGCCCAGCCCAGAGCCCCTGGCGCACCCCCCACCATGAGCCATGTGGGGCGGCCTTCGTGCTCCGTCTCATAGATATAGGGGATGTTTTCGTCGATCTGAGCGGTAATATCGGTGTGCTGGCCGTCGGCGGTGAAATATACCCGCTCCCCCTCCACGGTGTAAGGGGCTTCGGCGAAACGAAAACTCACCCAGGCCCTATGGGGGGTGCGGACGATGTCCACCCCCGTCATCAGCAGAGCCCGCTCCAGAACCCCGGTGGCCCCCATGATGCACACGGCTGCGGCCAGGGCCGCCGCCAGAATCAGGGCCCGCCGGCCGGGCCGCCTCCGCGGAGCGGCTCCCTCCTCCACCAGCTCCGGATCCAGGTCATTCAACGCATCCAACAGGATCTCTTTATCCATTCCAGAGTCCCTCCTGTTCCAAAAAGTCCCGCAGCCGGTTTCGGGTACGGTAGAGGACGGTCTTGGTCTTGCTGATGCTCCAGCCCATATGGGCCGCCGCCTGCTCCACCGAGTCGGCATACCAGTACCGCCGGAGGAACACCACCCGTGCCGGCTCCTTCTGCGCCCGGAGAAACCGGGAGATGGCCCGACCCAGCTCCTCCGCCTCTGCCTGTCCGTGGGGCGTGTCCGCCGCCGGCAGAGACGCGGCCAGCTCCAGGGCGCTCTCCTCCACTGTGGACGGCCGGCGGTCATTGGCCTTCCCGATGGCTAGGGCTTGTTTGAAAATTGGCGATGTGTCCAGCGGCGAGGGATTTTGGGCCGCTGGCAAGCAATTTTTTCGCAGGAATCCTGACGGATTTCAAGGAAAAATTGCGCCGTCCAGGGGGCAAAAGGCCCGCCGATTGGGCATGTTGACATGTTTCAAACAAGCCCTAAGGCCCGGTGGCGGACGATGGCCCCAAGCCAGCCCCGGAAGTGCTTCGGCTCCGCCGGCGGGATGGCATTCCACACCGCCAGGGCGCAGTCATTGAGGCACTCCTCCACATCCCGGCTGTCTGTCAGCCGGCGGCGGGCAATGGCAGCGCACCAGGCCCCGTATTGGGCCCGGGTCTCCTCCACCGCCCGGGGATCCCGGGCCTGATAGAGGGCGATGAGCTCACTGTCCGTCATGATCCCGCCTCCTCTCCCGATGAAATGAAAGGCCCTTCTGCCTATATAGAGCGGCAGAGAGGGCCTTTGGTCGCACAATATGAGAAATTTTTTGCCCGCAGGGCCGCGAATTTACCGCAGCTCCTTGTCGCAGTAAGCGCAGCAGTCCACGCCGCCGTTCTGCTTCACCAGCGGGGGCAGGTAGAGCTCGGTCTGGGTGATGCAGTTGGGGTTGGAGCACACTGGCTTGGTGCCGATGGCCACCGGCTCGGGCCTGTACCGCTCCTGGTTGGCCAGGTCGGTGAGCAGGGCCATGCGGGCGAACATGCCGTACCGGGCCTGGTCGAAGTACACCGCCCGGGGGTCGTCGTCCACGTCGATGGCAATCTCGTCCACCCTCGGCAGGGGGTGCATCACCAGCAGATCCTTCTTGGCCCGGTCAAGCTTGCGGCGGGTGAGGATGTAGATGCCACGGTTCCGCTCGTACTCCAGGGGATCCACAAACCGCTCCCGCTGTATGCGGGTCATGTAGAGCACGTCCAGCTGGGGGATGACCGCCTCCAGGCCGGTGACCTCGGTGAACCACATGTCGTTCTCCCGCATGAAGGCCCGCATGTACTCGGGCACCGCCAGCTCCCGGGGGGCGATGAGGAAGAACTTGATGCCCTCAAACTTGGCCAGGGCCTTGATGAGGGAGTGGACGGTGCGGCCGTTTTTCAGATCGCCGCACAGGCCCACGGACAGCCCGTCCACCTTGCCCCGCAGGCGGGTGATGGTGGTGAGATCTGCGGTGGTCTGGGTGGGGTGCATGTGCCCGCCGTCGCCGGCGTTGATCACCGGCACATCGGAGTACAGGGAGGCCGCCTTGGCCGCCCCCTCCTTGGGGTTGCGCATGACCACCACATCGGCGTAGCCGGATACCATCTTGATGGTGTCCTTCAGGGTCTCCCCCTTGGCGGTGGAGGTGGATTTGGGATCGGCAAAGCCGAACACCGTGCCCCCCACCCGCAGCATGGCGGTCTGGAAGGAAAAGTTGGTGCGGGTGGACGGCTCGTAGAACAGGCTGGCCATCACCCGCCCCCTGCAGGCGTCCATAAAATCAGCGGGGTGGTCCATAATCTCGCTGCACCGCTGGTACAGGGAATCCCACTCCGCCCGCGTCAGGTCTCCAAAGTCGATCAAATGCCGCATGACCCTTCATTACCCCTTTAGAATTTTTTCTATCGTATCATATTTCCCCCCTCTACGGCAAGAGCGGAATGGACAAATTTCCAACCTTTTTCGCGCCCCGCCTTGTGCGCCGCCCGCCCCTGCTAAAAACTGCATCTCATAAGCCCGCCCCGTCCCGTCCATGCTAGAGAAAAATGGACGAAGCGGGGCGGTTGCATGGTTTGGTTCTGGTATTTTCTGATCTACAGCTTTCTGGGCTTTCTGGTGGAAGTGGTCTATGTGCGGGTGGTGGGCGGCGCCAAGCGGGATCGGAAGTGCCGGCTCCTCCTGCCCATCTGCCCGGTGTACGGGCTGGGGGCCCTGGCCGTCCTGGCCCTGCCCCCCTTTGTGCAGGCGCGCCCCCTGCTCCTCCTCCCCGCCGCCGGCGCGGCGTGCACGGCGGTGGAGTACCTGACCAGCCTGTTCTATGAAAAGGTGTTCCGGGTGTCCTTCTGGGACTACTCCCACCTGCCGGGAAACCTGGGCGGGCGGGTGTGCCCCCTGTTCGCCCTGTTCTGGGGCATCCTGGCCCTGGCGGTGCTCTACCTCATTCACCCGGCGGCGGCCTGGCTGGCCGCCCGGATCCCCCTCTGGGCCCTGCCCCCCGCCGCAGTGCTGCTGGGGGCGGACACCCTCCTCACCGCCCGGCTGCTGCGGCGCAGCGGCGACCCCGCCGTGCTGCGGTGGTACGCCGGCCTTCCACGCCGCCGGGCCGCCTGAGCGCCGGCTCAGGCCCGGCGCAGGTCGCTGAGGGCCTCGTCCAGCTTCTTCTGGGGCACGTACTCCCTGGCCACGGCCAGGATCTGCTCCAGGGTAATGGTGCGGGCCGCCCCCATCACGGGGTGCTTCATCAGCATGGGGAACCGTCGCTGGAGCACCGCCCGGGCGCCGGGATGCTCCATCAGCTCCCCCACCGTCACCTTGTTGTTTTTCAGATCCATCGGATTCACCTCCCCGCTATCCTATGCGGTCGCCTCGCCAGATTTGACTTGCCAGGCGGGGCGTGGATCGGTATAATGGTTCTTATCTGAAAAACACGAAGGGAGACGATCTGATGACACAGTCGTATGGCAAGCACCATCCTCAGGTGGATCCCGACGCCCGGGTGGCGGAGACCGCTGTTGTGGTGGGAGAGGTGTCCGTGGAGGCCGGCGCCAGCCTCTGGTATGGCGCGGTGCTCCGGGGGGATGAGGCCCCCATCCGGGTCGGACGGGACTCCAACATCCAGGACAACGCCGTGCTCCACTGCGACGAGGATTTCCCCATGACCGTGGGCCGCGGGGTCACGGTGGGGCACGGCGCCATCCTCCACGGCTGCACGGTGGAGGACGGAGCCCTCATCGGCATGGGGGCGGTGCTTCTCAACGGCTGTGTGATCGGGGCGGACAGCCTGGTGGCCGCCGGCGCCCTGGTGACCCAGGGTGCGGTAATCCCGCCGGGCAGCCTGGTGGTGGGCTCACCCGCCAGGGTCAAGCGGCCCCTGCGCCCTGATGAGCTGGCCGGGCTGGCCCAGGATGCGGGGAAATACCTGCGCCTGTCGGCGGAGCTGCTGCCCCTGGCCGGTGACGCGGAGGGCCTGTGACATGCGGAAGCACAAAAAGCCCGCCCCTCTGCCGGGCCGCCCCACCCTGCGGGAGCAGATCAAGGCAAAGCCGGGGCTGACGGCGGTGTATATCACCCTCCGCGCCCTGGTACTTGTGGCGCTGGTGGCCCAGTTCTTCAACGGGAACTTCGAAAACGTGTTCCTGTGCGTGCTCACCCTGTTCCTCTTCACCCTGCCCAGCTTCATTGAACGCACCATCCGCATCGAGATCCCCGACACCCTGGAGGTCATCATCCTCCTGTTCATCTTCGCGGCGGAGATTCTGGGGGAGATCCAGGCCTACTATGTCCAGTTCCCCTACTGGGACACCATGCTGCACACCCTCAACGGCTTCCTGTGCGCCGCCATCGGCTTCTCCCTCCTGGACATCCTCAACCGCAACGAGAAGCTGGCCTTCACCCTGTCGCCGGTGTATCTGGCTGTGGTGGCCTTCTGCTTCTCCATGACCATCGGGGTGCTGTGGGAGTTCTTCGAGTGCCTGATGGATCAGCTCTTCCTGCTGGACATGCAGAAGGACACCATCGTCCACTCCATCGGCTCGGTGATGCTGGATCCCAGCGGCGGCAACACCCCGGTGTCCATCGAGGACATCACCGACGTGATTGTGGTCACCGCCGACGGCGCCCAGCACGCCCTGGGCCTGGGCGGCTATCTGGACATCGGCATTCTGGACACCATGAAGGATCTGTTCGTCAACTTCATCGGCGCGGTGGTGTTCTCCTTCATCGGCTATTTCTATGTGAAAAACCGGGGCCGGGGCTGGTTCGCCCGCCGGTTCATCCCCACCCTCTGGCCGGATGAGACGGAGCCGGAGGACCAGACCGCCGGCAAACCGTAGATGTATATTCCGCCCCTGACGGCGCATACTAGGGAAGCACCTCCTCCGCCCCGCGGAGGGCGGTGCTTCCCTTGCGCGAGCCAGGAATCAAGGAGGAATCGAACCATGAACAAGACCCCCAACAACAGCATCCGCTGCTCCGTCAACCGCTGCGCCTATCACTGCGGCGAGCAGAACTACTGCACCCTGAACGAGATCAAGGTGGGCTGCTGCGACGCCAACGTGACCAACTGCGCCAACACCGAGTGCGCGTCCTTCCAGCTGGGCACCAAGCAGTAAGGCCCCGTACAGACGGCAAAAAGCGCGCGTTCCAAACGGAACGCGCGCTTTCTGATGCCGTTTTTACTCCTTGGTCTCGGAGGTGCCCTCCGCCTTGGCGGCGGGCTCGGCCTTGGGGGCCTCTGCGGCGGGGGCCGCGGGCTTGGCGGCGGCAGGGGCCGCCTTGGGGGCCGCAGGCTTCACCTCGGGCACCTTGCCGTCCACGGTGATCAGCTTGCGGGGGCACTTCTGGGCGCAGATGCCGCAGCCGATGCACTTCTCGTAGTCGATGACGGCCAGGTTGTTGACCATGGTGATGGCTTCCTTGGGGCAGCTCTTGGCGCACAGGGAGCAGCCGATGCAGCCGTTGTCGCACACCTTCCGGGCGTCCACACCCTTGTCGTGGGAGGAGCAGGGAATGGTGACGTGGCGCTTGGTCTTGTAGGGCTCCAGGGCGATGATGTGGCGGGGGCAGATGTCCACGCACTTGCCGCAGGCCTTGCACTTCTCCTCGTCCACCTTGGCCACGCCGTCGATGACGTGGATGGCGTCGAAGGGGCAGGCCTTCTCACAGGAGCCCAGGCCCAGGCAGCCGTAGGCGCAGGACAGCGCGCCGCCGCCGGGCACCTTGGAGGCCGCCACGCAGTCGTGGAGGCCCACGTACTCATACTGCTTGTAGTTCTGGCCGCAGCCGGTGCAGTGCACCTGGGCCAGCTGCTTGACCATGGCGCCGGCGGACACGCCCATGATCTCGGCGATCTGGGCGGCAACCGCCTCGCCGCCGGCGGCGCAGGCGTTGACCGGGGCAGCGCCCTTGGCCACGGCGGCGGCATAGCCGGAGCAGCCGGCGAAGCCGCAGCCGCCGCAGTTGGCACCGGGCAGGCAGCCCAGCACGGCCTCTTCCTTGGGATCCACCTCAACGGCGAAGACCTTGGCGGCGAAGCCCAGCACCAGTCCGAACAGGGCGCCCAGGGCAGCCAGGATCACCACCGCGATGATAACAATCTGAAAATTCATATTCTTCCGCCCTCCTTAAAAGACCTTCAGGCCGGAGAAGCCCATGAAGGACAGAGCCACCAGGCCGGCGGTCATCAGAGCGATGGGGAAGCCCTCGAAGGCCTTGGGGCACTCGGAGAAGGTCAGCCGCTCCCGGATGCTGGCGAAGATCACGATGGCCAGCATGAAGCCCAGGCCGCCGGTGATGCCGTACACCACGCTGGTGATGAAGTCGTAGCCGTTCTGGGTGTTCTGGAGCACCACGCCCAGCACCGCGCAGTTGGTGGTGATCAGGGGCAGGTAGATGCCCAGGGCCTCATACAGGGAGGGCATGGACTTCTTCAGGAACATCTCGATGAACTGCACCAGGGCGGCGATGACCAGGATGAAGACCACGGTCTGCATGAAGGCCAGATTGGGGCCGCCCTCGCCGTAGATGGCGGGGTTCACCAGCAGGAACTGGTTGATGGGCCAGCAGATGGCGGAGGCCAGGCCCATGACGAAGGTCACGGCGATGCCCATGCCGGCGGCGGTGTCGATCTTCTTGGACACGCCCATGAAGGGGCAGATGCCCAGGAACTGGGAGAAAATGAAGTTGTTGACCAGAATGGCGCCCAGGGCCACGCTGAACAGGTTGGCAAGATCAAATCCCATTACTTGGCCACCTCCTCAGTCTTTTTGTCCTTCTTGGGCTTGTTCAGGATGTACTGCATGGCGGCGATCAGGCAGGCCAGGGTGAGGAAGCCGCCCACTGGCAGGATCATGCCCAGGGCGGGGAAGGCCTCAGGCAGGATGCGGATGCCGGCGGCAGTGCCCAGGCCGAAGACCAGCTGGCCGTTCTCGCCGATCTCCAGCAGGCCGCCCATGATGGTGCCGGCGCCCAGGAACTCACGGATGACGCACATGATCACCAGGATGATGGTGTAGCCCAGGCCCTGGAAGATACCGTCCAGGGTGGAGGCGGCGATGGTGTTCTTATAGGAGAAGGCCTCGGCGCGGCCCAGGATGATACAGTTCACCACGATCAGGGGGATGAACAGGCCCAGGCTCTTGGACAGGGCCGGGATGAAGGCCTGAAGCATCAGATCCACGATGGTCACGAAGCCGGCGATCACCACGATGAAGCAGGCGATACGGATGTTGTTGGGGATGATCTTCCGCAGCGCGGCGATCAGGATGTTGGACAGGGTCAGGATAATCAGCACGGACACGCCCATGCCAAGGCCGTTGAACAGGGTGGTAGTGATGGCCATGGTGGAGCACATGCCCAGCAGCTGGACGGTAACCGGGTTCTGGAAGAACAGGCCGTCCATCAATTGCTTTTTCGGATTCACGTTCTTACCTCCTTAACCCATGCTCTCGGCCACGGCGATGGCGGAGTTGACCGCCTCGCACACGCCGCGGGAGGTGATGGTGGCGCCGGTGATGGCGTTGATGTCGCCGCCGTCCTTGGTGACGGCCACGGTGCCGGTCTTGCCGATGAACTGATCGGCGAAGGAGGGCCGGCTGGCATTGGAGCCCAGACCGGAGGTCTCACCGGTGCTGGTGACGGAAATGCCGGTGCAGGCGTAGCTGGAGTCCACACCCACCATGATGGTCAGGTTGCCGCTGAAGGAGGTGGGCGGGGAGACCTGCACCACATAGCCGGCGTCGCCGGCCTGATAGACGGCCTCCACGGTGGCGTCGCCGCCGGCGTAGTCGGCGGTCACGTCGGTGTACTCGTCGGCGGGCAGAACAGCGTTCATGGCCTCCTGGGTGGTCTTCCAGTTATTCGCCTTGATAAAGGGGGCGGTCACCTCGTTGGTCAGGCCCAGCAGCAGAGAGGTCACCAGGCAGATGAGGAACAGTACCACCACGAGAGTGGCAGTGCCGGGATCTTTTTTCGTCTCAGTCATGGTTAACCCTCCTTCCCGGCTTTCTTGGCCGCCTTCTCGGCGGCGCGCATTTCCTTGGTCACGCCGTAGCGGTTGGGCTTGCCCACCTTGTCGATGAGCCACACACAGCAGTTCATGATCAGGATGGAGTAGCTCACGCCCTCGGGGTAGCCGCCGAAGTAGCGGATGAACACGGTCAGCAGGCCGCAGCCGATGCCGTAGATGATCTCGCCCTTCTTGGTGACGGGGCTGGTGACATAGTCGGTGGCCATGAAGAAGGCGCCCAGGAACAGGCCGCCGGTGAACAGCTGATACAGCATCCAGGCCAGACGGTCAGCGTCGCCCTTGGGGAAGATGAAGGTGAGCACCGCCACGGTGGCGATGTAGGCCACGGGGATGCGGGCGCGGATCACGCCCCGGGCGATCAGGTACACCCCGCCCAGCAGCAGGGCCAGGGCGGAAATCTCACCGATACAGCCGCCCACGTTGCCCACGAAGACGTCCAGCAGGGTGGTGGGGGAGGTGATGGACTCGGGCAGCAGGCCGGCCTGGAAGTTCTCCAGGGTGGGCAGCAGGCCGGAGTGCATCAGATCGGTGCTCAGGGGAGTGGCGCCGGTAACAATGTCGGCGCCGGCCATGGTGGTGGTGTTGCCCAGCACATTGGCCCACTTGTCCGCGCCGATGCCGGGCACAATCCAGGTGGTCATGGCCACGGGGTAGCACAGCATCAGGAAGGCGCGGCCCGCCAGGGCGGGGTTGAGGAAGTTCTGGCCCAGGCCGCCGAAGAGCTGCTTGACCACCACGATGGCGAAGAAGTCGCCGATGATCAGCATCCAGTAGGGCAGGGTGGGCGCGCACACGAAGGCCAGCAGCACGCCGGTGACGGCGGCGGACAGATCCTTGTTGGCGCAGGATTTCTTCATGAGCTTGCGGTAGGCCCACTCAAAGAACTCGCAGGCCACCACGGAGATGATGGTGGCGACCAGGGCCCGGGGGCCGAAGAACACCACGCCCATGACCATGGCGGGCACCAGGGCGATGAGCACGTCCCGCATCAGGTTCTGGGTGTCAATGGGAGAGGCCACGTGGGGGGACGAAGCCACCGTGAGTCTCAGGTTCTTTTCCTCGTTCATGCTTTGGCCGCCTCCTTCGCCGCTTTTTCCTTGGCCGCCAGAGCCCGCAGCTCACCCTTGGTCACACGGAAGGACTGAACCAAGTGGATACGGGCGGGGCAGATGTAGTTGCAGGAGCCGCACTCGATGCAGTCCATGACGTTGAGGGCCTCGGCCTCCTTCCACATGCCCTTTTCGGCGTACAGGTGCATGTACACCGGGGTCAGGTGCATGGGACAGACGTTGACGCAGCGGGCGCAGCGCAGGCAGGTCTCCTCCTCCACCACGGGGGCGGCTTCCTTCTTGGTCAGGCAGAGCACGGCGTTGGTGCCCTTGATGCAGGTGACGTCAAGGGTGTACTGGGCGATGCCCATCATGGGGCCGCCGGTGAGCACCCGGTCGGGGGTCTCCTTGAAGCCCTTGCCCTCGTCGATGATCTGCTGGAAGGAGGTGCCCAGGGGAACCCGCAGGTTCTTGGGCTCCTTGATGGCGTCGCCGGTGACGGTGACGATGCGGTGGGTCAGGGGCTTGCCCTCCACCACGGCGTCGTACACGGCGGCGGCGGTGCCCACGTTGAACACCGCGCAGCCCACGTGGGCGGGCAGCCCGCCGGGGGGCACCTCGCGGCCGGTGATGCGCTGGATCAGCTGCTTCTCAGCGCCCTGGGGGTACCGGGTGCGCAGAGACTCCACCGTCACGTCGTTCTTGCCGCCCACCAGGGCCTTCAGGTGCTCGATGGCGTCCTCCTTGTTGGCCTCCACGCCGATGACGGCGCTCTTGAGGCCGAAGGCCTGCATCAGGATGCGCACGCCGCCGATGACCTTCTCGCCCTGCTCCAGCATCAGCCGGTGGTCGGCGGTGATGTACGGCTCGCACTCCGCACCGTTGAGGATCAGCGTGTCCACCTTGCCCAGGCCGGAGCTGATCTTCACGTGGGTGGGGAAGCCGGCGCCGCCCATACCGGTGATACCGGCCTCCTTGACGATCTCCACGATCTCGTTGGTCGTCAGCTTGGTGTAGTCGGGATGGGGGGTGAGCTCAGAGCCCCAGGTGTCCTGGAAATCATTCTCGATGACCACGGACATGCACTTGCCGCCGCCCACGTAGGGACGGGGCTCCACCGCCTTGACCGTGCCGGACACCGACGCGTGAATGGGGGCGCCCAGGCCGGCGATCTCGCCGATCTTCTGGCCCACCTTCACCTGGTCGCCCACAGAGACGATGGGCTTGCAGGGCGCGCCGACGTGCATCGCCATGGCGATGACGACCTCTTTGGGAGCCGCGCTGAGAGGCACAATCTCCTTGTGGCGTGCCAACTCCTTCCGGTCATGGGGATGCACGCCGCCGTAAAAGCTTTGCTTCATAGGTCCACCTCGCAAATCTGACCCACACACGGGCCATTTTTCTGAGTTGTTTGACCGGTATCTCAAACAGAATTATCATAGCGCAAAGACGCTGAATTGTCCAGTTAAAATGTTCAAATTTTATTCATTTTTTGCGCTGAACTGGGCAGTTTTATCTCAAAAGCCGAAAAGCGCGCTGTTTCGCCCTGTTTCTGCGCATTTGCACCGTGTAGTTTATTTTTCGTCAAGATGAATTGCCGCCATCGCTCCGCTTCCGCCAACGTTGTGAAAAAGGGAGAAGTTCAAAAAATCAAACTGAGCAGATTGACAAACGCCGGCCGAAACGGTAAGATAATCAGTAATTAAACTCCGCCGGGCATATCCGGCGGCGCCAAAAGCGATGACCGGATTCATACGGACGGCGCGCAAGCGCAGAGAGGGAGCGGCTGGTGTAAGCTCCCGTGAGGCCGTCCGGGCGCTCACCCGAGAGCAGCTCCGCTGAACCAGAGGGCTAGGCGGAGACGGGTTTCCCCTCCGTTATCGGGGCAACGAGTGCGCGGGCCTGCCCGCGAAATTAGGTGGTACCACGGAGTCATGGCGGCTTCGTCCTATGGGACGAAGCCGCCATGTGTTTTTGATATGAGAGTTCCGCCAAAGGAGGTATACGACCCATGAGAATGAAAACCGCTCAGATTTTGATGGAGTGCCTGCTGGAGCAGGGGGTAGACACGGTCTTCGGCTACCCCGGCGGCACCATTCTGAATGTATATGACGAGTTTGAGCTGCACGGATATAAGGAGAAGATCCGCCACATCCTGACGGCCCACGAGCAGGGGGCCTCCCACGCCGCCGACGGGTACGCCCGGGCCACCGGAAAGGTGGGGGTGTGCTTCGCCACCTCCGGCCCCGGGGCCACCAACCTGACCACCGGCATCGCCACCGCCTACTACGACTCCTCCCCCGTGGTGTTCATCACCTGCAACGTCAGTGAGAACCTCATCGGCAAGGACTCCTTCCAGGAGGTGGACATCACCGGCATCACCATGCCCATCACCAAGTGCAACTACCTGGTGAAGGATCCCAGCCAGCTGGCCGACGTGCTGCGGGAAGCCTTCGCCATCGCCCGCACCGGCCGGCCCGGCCCGGTGCTGGTGGACATCGCCAAGAACGTCACCGCCGCCGAGGCCGACTATGAGCCCCTCCCCCTGGCCGAGCACCCCAACCACGGCCGCCTGGCCGCCATGCTCCGCCGGGCCAGCCACGAGCTCAAGGCCCCCGAGCCCGACGCCGGCGACATCCAGACCCTGCTGGACATGATCGAGGAGGCCAAAAAGCCCCTGGTGCTGGTGGGCGGCGGCGTGATCCGCTCCAAGGGGGCGGTGCCCGAGTTCCGGAAGTTCATCGAGCGGCTCAACGCCCCGGTGGCCTCCACCATCATGGGCGGCGGCGCCTGCCCGGGCAACCACCCGCTGTTTACCGGCATGATCGGCATGCACGGCTCCCACGCCTCCAACCTGGCCAGCGACCAGTGCGATCTGCTCATCGCCGTGGGCTGCCGCTTCTCCGACCGGGTGGCCACCGATCCGGCCACCTTCGCCCCCAACGCCAGAATTGTCCACATCGACATCGACCGGGCGGAGATCGACAAGAACGTCAAGACCGACCATCACATCATCGGCGACGCCAGGCGGGTGCTGGAACTGCTCAACGAAAAGCTGCCCGTCCACGACTACCCCGAGTGGAAGGGGTGGGTGTTCTCCCACCCGGAGGTGCCCCTGAAGAAGGACGGCATCCTCCACCCCCACGAGATCCTGGAGACCATCCAGGCCGTCACCGGCGGGGACGCCATCATCGCCACCGACGTGGGCCAGCACCAGATGTGGTGCGCCCAGTACTACCACTTCTCCCGGCCGGGGCAGTTCATCACCTCCGGCGGCTTCGGCACCATGGGCTTCGGCCTGGGGGCCGCCATGGGCGCCGCCGTGGGCAACCCGGGCAAGGTGGTGGTGCAGTGCACCGGCGACGGCTGCTTCCGCATGAACTGCCACGAGCTGTGCACCGCCGAGCACTACAACATCCCGGTGATCACCGTGATCTTCAACAACCGCACCCTGGGCATGGTGCGCCAGTGGCAGAACCTGATCTACAACAAGCGGTTCTCCCAGACCGACCTGGATCGCGGCCCCGACTTCGTCAAGCTGGCGGAGGCCTACGGCATCCAGGGGGAGCGGGCCGCCACCCAGCCGGAGTTTGAGGCGGCCTTCCGCCGGGCCGTGGCCGCCGGCAGGCCCTACGTCATCGAGTGCGCCATCGACAAGGACGCCATGGTTCACCCCATGGTCTCCGCCGGCGCGCCGGTCACCGATTTCATTCTGGATTGATAAGGAGGGCGTGGAAATGAGTGAAGCAACCGTGACCCGCCGCACCCTCTCGGTGCTGGTGGAAAACGCCGCCGGCGTCCTGTCCCAGGTCTCCCGGCTGTTCTCCCGGAAGGGCTACAACATCGAATCCCTGGCGGTGGGCACCACCGACGACCCCGCCGTCTCCCGTATCACCATCGAAGTCATGGCCGACGAGGCCATGACCGAGCAGATCATGAACCAGCTGCGCAAGCAGTTCCCCGTCTACTCCGTCCAGGAGCTCAAGCCGGAGCGCTCCATCCGCCGGGAGCTGGTCATGTTCAAGGTCAGGGCCGAAACCCCCGACATCCGCAACGAGGTCATCCAGATCGCCAACATCTTCCGGGCCTCCATCATCGACGTGTCCCTCAAGTCCCTCACCCTGGCCCTCATCGGCGACGAGTCCAAGGCCGACGCCATGCAGAAGCTGCTGGAGGCCTTCGGCATCCTGGAGCTGGTGCGCACCGGCATGGTGGCCCTCGAAAGAGGCGCCTACACCATCGGCGATGAGACCAAAGAGCAGACGGAATTCAACCTGGGCAAGAATTTCCTGTAAGGGCCACCAGGCCGCCAACGGCGGCCCGCCGCTCTGCGGCGTCCAAGCGTTTCGCGCAGCGAAACCTTGCCACAGGGGCAATTCACTTGCCCCGAGGATGTCCAATCCGCCCGGAGGGCTCCCAAACGCGCCCCGCGCGTTTGGGAAACGGCCCTGGAGCGCGGCGCCTACAACATCGGTGACGAGACCAAAGAGCAGACCGAGTTCAACCTGGGCAAGAATTTCCTGTGACTTTCGCCGGTCTGCTCTTGCGAGCGCAGCGAGCCGCCGTTTTGCGGCGTCCAAGCGTTTCGCACAGCGAAACCTTGCCGCAGGCGGAATTCATTTCCGCCGAGGATGTGAAATCCGCCCGGAGGGCTCCCAAACGCGCCCCGCGCGTTTGGGATATGCAGACGGAATTTAATTTGGGCAAGAATTTCCTGTAAGGGCCACCAGGCCGCCAACGGCGGCCCGCCGCTCTGCGGCGTACAAGTGTTTCGCGCAGCGAAACCTTTTATTATATAAATATTTTTCCCAGAGAAAGGGGGAGAGCAGATATGAAGCTGTATGAAAACAGGTTCCTGTCAGCCAGAAGGAGGGTTTTCATCCGTTAGCCCTCCGCATTAAAGGAGGAAGTATGGACTGTATTACCTTGCAGAACGTGGATGAATCCAATTTTCTCGCCTGCTTTTCCCTGGAATTGGACGCCCAGCAGGAAAAGTTTGTATCCCACCCCATCCGAAGCCTGGCCCAGGCGTATGTGTACCGCGGGCAGTGCACCCCCTTCGCGGTCTGCCGCGCCGGTGAAGTGGTCGGATATCTGATGGTCATCTATGACTATGACGAAGAAGCCTATTTCATCTGGCATCTGATGATCGACGCCCGGCACCAGGGCAGGGGCTACGGGCGGGCCGCCATGGAGGCGGCGCTCGCCTATATCCGCTCCAGGCCCTTTGGGGATTCCAGCATCGTCCGGCTGACCGTCAGCCCGGAAAATTCCGTTGCCTGTCACTTGTACCAGACCCTGCACTTCTCTGCCACCGGCCGGGCGGACGAGGATGAGATCGAGCTGGAACGGGTGCTCGATTGAGCTCCCCGCCGGGGATGCTACCCAAATCTTTTTTGAGATTGTAACACAGTTATCATTCTTTCGTTCCCGCCTGTGCTATGATAAGCTATCAACAGCCACCACTGGATAAAAAGGAGTGTATTACCATGGCTAAGATGTACTACGAGAAGGACTGCGAGCTCTCCTACCTCAACGGCAAGAAGATCGCCATCATCGGCTACGGCTCCCAGGGCCACGCCCATGCTCTCAACCTGAAGGACTCCGGCTGCGACGTGTGCGTGGGCCTGCGCCAGGGCTCCAAGAACTGGGCTGAGGCGGAGAAGGCCGGCCTGACCGTCAAGACCATTCCCGAGGCCGCCCAGTGGGGCGACATCGTCATGATGCTCATCAACGACGAGGTGCAGGCCGAGGTCTACAAGAAGGACATCGCCCCCTACATGACCGAGGGCAAGGCCCTGGCCTTCGCCCACGGCTTCAACATCCGCTACCAGCAGATCGTCCCCCCCGCCGGCGTGGACGTGTTCATGGCGGCCCCCAAGGGCCCCGGCCACACCGTCCGCTCCACCTACGTCAACGGCAAGGGCGTGCCCTGCCTGGTGGCCGTGGAGCAGAACGCCACCGGCAACGCCTATAAGATCGCCCTGGCCTACATCGCCGGCATCGGCGGCGCCCGGGCCGGCGTGATGGAGACCACCTTCCACGACGAGACCGAGACCGACCTGTTCGGCGAGCAGACCGTGCTGTGCGGCGGCGTGGTGGATCTGATGCGCTGCGGCTTCGAGGTGCTGGTGGAGGCCGGTTACGAGCCGGAGAACGCCTACTTCGAGTGCATCCACGAGATGAAGCTGATCATCGACCTGATCAACAAGGGCGGCGTGGCGGCCATGAACTACTCCATCTCCGACACCGCCGAGTTCGGCGAGTACGTCTCCGGCCCCCGGGTCATCCCCCACGAGGAGACCAAGGCCCGCATGCGCGCCGTCCTCTCCGACATCCAGGACGGCACCTTCGCCGGCAAGTGGATCGCCGAGAACAAGAACGGCCGCACCTTCTTCAACTCCAAGCGCCAGCAGCTCAAGAAGCACCAGATGGAGATCGTGGGCGAGGAGCTGCGCAAGAACATGATCTGGGGCGGCGACAAGGATCTGGACACCGCCTCCAACTGAGCAAAACCCGGACGCGAGCCCAGCGGAGCGGGTCGCGTCCGGAGAGGAGGCGCAAGGGAGCGCAGCGAGGGATGTCCGCCAGGGCGTCCCGAGCAGAGCGGACTTTGCGCCGACGAGGGGCGGAAGCGAACAATGCGGAGCTTGTGGCGACGCGGGGCGGCGACAAGGATCTGGACACCGCGTCCAACTGAGCAAAACCCGGGCGCGCTGAACCGGAAATTTTACAGGTATTTGAACAGGCAGGGCCCGTCCGTTTGGACGGGCCCTGCCTGTTTTACTCTTCCGCGCTTTTCAGAAGCTCCTCCGGCGACACGCCGTACAGCTTGGCCAGAGCCAGGAGATTGGAGGTGCTGGGGTCGGCGGCGCCGCTCTCCCACTTGCTCACCGCCTGACGGCTGACGCCGATGGCCTCCGCCACAAACTCCTGGGTCATCTTGCAGCGGGTGCGGTGGTACCTGAGGGTCTCCCCCAGACTCCTGGCCATCTCTGCCTTCTCCTGCCGGACGGGGCCGGAGCGCAGATACTTGCGCAGGGCCTTAATGAGCAGCACCACCAGGTAGATGACCACGCCCAGGATGGCCAGCCAGATCACCAGGCCGATCAACATGGGGATCAACATTGCAGCCGCGCCGGAGCCTGCCGTTGTTTCAGTTGTCGGATACATAGAAAACACTCCTTTCTGGATGGCTCCAGAATACCGGATCTCCCCGGTTGCGTCCACCAGCTATTCCGCAACTTTGGGTTGACCCTCCTCCTGCCTGGCCCGTTTGGCCAGGATTTTGGGGAAGAAGTGGAGGAACAGGCAGGTGGTCACCGTGGCGGCCACCGCGTCGGCGATGGGCTCGGACAGGAAGGTGGCCGGGGCGGACACCAGGGCGGGCAGCAGGAGCAGGCAGGCCAGGAACACGCTCTTGCGGAACAGGGAGCAGAACAGGGCCAGCCGCACGTGGCCCAGGGCGGTGGTCTCGTCCACCAGGGGGTACTGGACGGCCAGGGGGAGGATCATGGCGGTGAACACCTTAATATAGCCCACCGACTGCTCCGCCAGCTCCGGATTGCGGGTGAACAGGCCCACAAACACCGGGGACAGGGTGTGGGTGAACACCATCATCCCCGCGCAGAAGGTGAGGCACAGGCCCACAATACATTGGATGGCCTTTTTGATGCGCTCCAGGTTGCCGGCGCCGTAGTTGAAGCTGACCACCGGCTGGGTGCCCAGGGTGAGGCCGCCCATGGGCATGGTGATGAGGAGCAGGTAGCTCTGCACGATGGTGGCGCAGGTGACCAGGGCGTCCCCCTGCTCGGGGCCGCCGTACCGCTGGAGCACTGTGTTGAGCACGATGAGCAGGATGCTGTCGGTGGCGATGATCAGAAAGGGGGACAGGCCGAAAGCCAGCACCCGCCGCATGACGGCCCAGTCCGGCCTGCCCCACCGCAGGGGCACCGGCATGGATTTGCGCAGCAGCATGGTCAGCACGAAGGCGCAGGAGGCCATCTGGGAGATCACCGTGGCGATGGCCGCCCCGGCCACGTCCATGTGGAGGGCGAAGATAAAGACGGGATCCAACACGATGTTGAGCACCGCCCCCAGCATCACCGTGGCCATGCCCAGGCCGGAGTAGCCCTGGGCGATGAGGAAGCTGTTCATGCCGGTGGCCATGAGGGCGAAAAAGGTGCCGGCGGTGTAGATGGTCAGATAGGTGTCGGCATAGCCGAAAGTGGCCTCACTGGCGCCGAACCAGCGGAGCAGCTGCCCCTTGGACAGCAGGAACACCGCCGTCAGCGCCACCGACAGCACCAGCAGCATGAGGAAACAGTTGGACAGAACCCGGCCCGCCTCCTTCTTCCTCCCCTCCCCCATGCGCATGGCCATGATGGGGGAGCCTCCCAGGCCCACCAGGGAGGCAAAGGAGGACAGCAGGGTGACGATGGGGCCGCACACCCCCACCCCCGCCAGAGCCAGGTCGCCGATGCCCTGGATGTTGCCGATGTAAATGCGATCCACGATGCTGTAGAGCACGCTGACCAGCTGGGCCAGCATGGTGGGGATAGCCAGCCGGCACACCAGCTTGAAAACCGGGTCGCGGCCCAGGTCGTTGGTACGTTTCATAGTTCTCTCCCTTCCGCACAAGCGGAGGGTATTATACCTCTTTTTTCCCACTCCGTAAAGGGTCAGTTGTTTTAGCACTCCATATATAAGAGTGCTAATATTTACAATTTGGACATAATTTCATGTATATTTGTTCACAGAATCCCTCTATACTTAGGTTCAGAAAACGAGATAGGAGGGCCCGCGAGGGCCCCAGAAAGAGGATGACAGCCGTGAAAAACCCAAGATTTTAGCACGCAGAACCCATCATTGCTAACCATCCGCTTTCAGGAAAAAGGAGAGATTGATTATGTTTGGCATGCTTCCCTTTGAGCGCAGCGAAGACAACGTGTTCGATACCTTTGATAACTTTGCCCGGAACTTCTTCCGCAGCAGCAACACCAATCTGCCCGCCTTCCGCACCGACATTCGGGACGCCGGCGACAAGTTCATTTTAGAAGCCGAGCTCCCCGGCTTTGACAAGGGCGACATCAAGCTGGATGTGAAGGACGGCATCCTGACCATCACCGCCGAGCACAGTGAGAACCAGGATCAGAAGGACGACAAGGGCACCTACATCCGCCGCGAGCGCCGCTACGGCTCCTTCAGCCGCTCCTTTGACATCACCGGCATCAACGAGGCCGGGATCACCGCCGCCTACAACAACGGCATCCTGGAGCTGAACCTGCCCAAGGCCGTGCCGGTGGTGCCCGAGAGCCGCCGGATCGCCATCGATTGATCGGGAACGCGGGAGCCGGTCAGCTGCGGCTGACCGGCTCCTGTTCGTGTTCCGCCCAGTGGAGGCCCGGCCTCCGGCGGGGCCCCCGGGGGCGGGCCTGCCCGGCCAGGGCCCCATTTCTTCCCAAAGAAATGGGGGAAAGAAGGGGCCGGGGGAGTTCCCCCGGCGCCCCCCAAAACGGGGGCTCATGGCGGCGGTGGGCTGTACAAACAGGGCAAAAACCGGGCGTGCATTGCCGCCCGTTTTCCTGGCGATTTTGTTACAGGCGCTGCCGCGCCTTGGGCGGCACGCATCGGGATTACCCTGCAAGCTCTGAAAGTCGTTGCGTTGTACCGGCTTGGCCCGCCGGGCCGCCGTCGGTGCCATGCCCCTGAAATACCATAAAGTTTTTGCCAACCTGCGGGCGGCCTAATAGGCCGCCCACCCCCGGCAGAGCCCAGCCTTTGGCGGGTCTGCCGACGAGAAAGGATGTGACGCGATTTATGAACGCGCAGAAATATACCCAGAAATCCCTGGAGGCGGTGCAGAACGCCCAGTCCATCGCCACCGAGTACGGCAACCAGCAGATTGAGCAGCCCCACCTGCTGCTGGCCCTGTTGCTGGACGAGGGCGGCCTGATCCCCCAGCTGCTGGGGAACATGGGCCTCACCGTCCCCTCCTTCACCGCCGCCGTCAAGGCGGAGGTGGAAAAGCTGCCCCGTGTGTCCGGCTCCGGCCGGGAGCAGGGCAAGATCTACGTGGCTCAGGACGTGGACAAGTGCCTGAACACCGCCGAGAGCGTGGCCTCTTCCATGAAGGACGAGTATGTGTCGGTGGAGCACCTGCTGCTGGCCCTGATCGACACGGCAAACCGCGCCCTGAAAGAGGTCTTCCGCACCTACAACGTGAGCCGGGAGCGGGTGCTCCAGGCCCTGACCAATGTGCGGGGCAACCAGCGGGTCACCTCCGACAACCCGGAGGAGACCTACAACGCCCTGAAGAAGTACGGCACTGACCTGGTGGAGCGGGCCCGTGCCAACAAGCTGGATCCGGTGATCGGCCGGGACGACGAGATCCGCAACGTCATCCGCATCCTGAGCCGCAAGAGCAAGAACAACCCGGTGCTCATCGGCGAGCCCGGCGTGGGCAAGACCGCCATCGCCGAGGGCCTGGCCCAGCGGATCGTGAAGGGCGACGTGCCCGCCTCCCTGAAGGACAAGACCATCTTCGCCCTGGACATGGGCTCCCTGATCGCCGGCGCCAAGTACCGGGGCGAGTTTGAGGAGCGGCTGAAGGCCGTCCTCAATGAGGTGAAGAAGTCCGAGGGCCGCATCATCCTGTTCATCGACGAGCTGCACACCATCGTGGGCGCGGGCAAGACCGAGGGCGCCATGGACGCGGGCAACCTGCTCAAGCCCATGCTGGCCCGGGGCGAGCTCCACTGCATCGGCGCCACCACCCTCAACGAGTACCGCCAGTATATCGAGAAGGACGCCGCCCTGGAGCGGCGGTTCCAGCCCGTCATGGTCAACGAGCCCTCGGTGGAGGACACCATCGCCATCCTCCGGGGCCTGAAGGAGCGGTACGAGGTCTACCACGGGGTCAAGATCCAGGACAGCGCCATCATCGCCGCCGCCACCCTGTCCGACCGCTATATCACCGACCGTTTCCTGCCCGACAAGGCCATCGACCTGGTGGACGAGGCCTGCGCCATGATCCGCACGGAGATCGACTCCATGCCCACCGAGCTGGACGTGATCCAGCGCAAGATTATCCAGCATGAGATCGAGGAGGCCGCCCTCAAGAAGGAGGACGACGCCCTGTCCCAGGAGCATCTGGCCGAGATCCAGAAGGAGCTGGCCGAGATGCGGGACGAGTTCAACGCCAAGAAGGCCCAGTGGGAGAACGAGAAGAACGCCATCGGCAAGGTGCAGAAGCTGCGGGAGGATCTGGAGGCGGCCAACGCCGAGCTGGAGAAGGCCCAGCGGCAGTACGACCTGAATAAGGCCGCCGAGCTGCAGTACGGCCGCATCCCCGAGCTGAAGCGGCAGCTGGAGGCCGAGGAGGCCATCGCCAACGAGGGCAGGGCCAGAAGCCTGCTGCGGGACAAGGTCACCGAGGAGGAGATCGCCCGCATCATTGAGCGCTGGACGGGCATACCCGTGGCCAAGCTGATGGAGGGGGAGCGGGAGAAGCTGCTCCACCTGGAGGACATCCTCCACCAGCGGGTGGTGGGCCAGGACGAGGCCGTGCGCTTGGTGTCCGAGGCCATCCTCCGCAGCCGGGCCGGCATCGCCGACCCCGACCGGCCCATCGGCTCCTTCCTGTTCCTGGGCCCCACCGGCGTGGGCAAAACCGAGCTGGCCAAGACCCTGGCCGAGGCCCTGTTCGACTCCGAGAAGAACATGGTGCGCATCGACATGAGCGAGTATATGGAGAAGTTCTCCGTCTCCCGCCTCATCGGCGCCCCTCCGGGATACGTGGGCTATGAGGAGGGCGGCCAGCTCACCGAGGCCGTCCGCCGCCACCCCTATTCCGTGGTGCTCTTCGACGAGGTGGAGAAGGCCCACCCCGACGTGTTCAATATATTACTCCAGGTATTGGACGACGGCCGGATTACGGACAGCCAGGGCCGGACGGTGGATTTCAAGAACACCATCATCATTTTGACCTCCAACCTGGGCTCCCAGTACCTGCTGGACGGCATCGACGCCGACGGCAACATCACCCAGGAGGCCAAGAATGCTGTCAACGACCTGCTCCGCCATTCCTTCCGGCCCGAGTTCCTCAACCGGCTGGACGAGATTGTGTTCTACAAGCCACTGACCAAGGATAACATCACCCATATCATCGACCTGCTGGTGGCCGAGCTCAACCGCCGCCTGGAGGACAAACAGCTGACGGTGGTGCTCACCCCCGCGGCCAAGCAGTTCATTATCGACAGCGCCTACGACCCCGCCTTCGGCGCCCGGCCCCTCCGCCGCTTTGTGCAGCACTCGGTGGAGACCCTCATCAGCCGGAAGATCATCGCCGACCAGGTGGAGAGCGGCGACACCCTCACCGTGGACTGCGTCAATGGAGAGCTGACGGTGGAGGCCAAGACCGTCCTCACCGGCGAAGTGGTGGACGATAACTGACACAGCCCCATAACCGCATCATAAAAAAACAGGCCGGGCGGTGCGTACGCACCGCCCGGTCTGTTTTTGTGTCCTGTCACACGGCCCTGCCCGCCGCCAGCATGTCCTTGCAGGCCTGCACGTCCTCCGCCGCCAGGGGGTGGAACTGCCCCAGGAGCGCGGCGTGGTAGGCCACCTGAGCGGCCTCCTCCACGTAGACGGCGGCGGTCATGGCGGCGCCGATATCTCTGCCGCAGCAGAAGTTGCCGTGGTTGCGCAGCAGCACCGCCAGCCCGTCCGCCCCCAGGGCCCCGGTCACATAGTCGGCCAGCTTCTGGGAGCCGGGCACCGCGAAGGGAATCACCCGCATGGGGGCAAACTCCGCCTGGGGCGGGGTGGAGGGGGGCAGCTCGTCCAGACCCATGGCCATGACGGTGGAGTAGAGGGCGTGGGTGTGCACCGTGGCCCCCACGTCGGGCCGGGCCCGGTACACCGCCGTGTGCATGGGGGTCTCGGAGGAGGGCCTGTAGGGCCCGTCGATCCACTCCCCGGACAGGGTGACGATGGCGATGTCCTCCGGCTGCATGGTGTCGTAGGGGCGGCCGCTGGGGGTGATGGCCACCACATCCCCGCCGGGCTGCCGCACGGCGATGTTCCCCGAGGTGCCGTGGATCAGGCCCCGCGCCTGGGCCTCCCGGATGGCGCCCAGCACCTGCCGGCGGATCTCCTCATACTGCATATGCACACTTCCTCTTTCGTCCAAGATTGACTTCATTATAGCACACCGGGCTGCCCTGTCCCCTCTCTTTCAGCCGCACGGCGGGTTCCACATCAGGCCGCCGCCGACATCTCCTGGTGTCTTCCGAAATTCAGGCAGAAAAGGGCGCGCCGCAGTTTGCGGCGCGCACCTTTTGTCGCTATTCCAGGTTGGTGTAGCCCATCAGGTACTCGTCCACCTGGCGGGCGGCGGCGCGGCCCTCCTGGATGGCCCACACCACCAGGGACTGGCCCCGGCGCATGTCTCCGGCGGCGAACACGCCCGCCACGCCGGTGTCATAGCCCCCCTCGGCTGTCTGGACATTGGAGCGGGCGGTTCGTTCCAAACCAAACGCCTCGGGCACATAGTCCTGGGGGCCCAGGAACCCGGCGGCGATGAGCAGCAGCTCGCAGGGCAGGGCCTGCTCCGTGCCGGGCAGGGGCTTGTGATCCGGCCCCAGGCGGACGGTCTCCACACCGGTGAGGGCCCCTTCCTCGTCCCGGATCAGCCTGGATACGGTGGTCTCGTAGATCCTCGGGTCATGGCCAAAGACGGCGATGGCCTCCTCCTGGCCGTAGTCGGTTTTGCACACCCTGGGCCACTCGGGCCAGGGGTTGTTCTCCCCGCGGCTGTCCGGGGCCTTGGGCATCATCTCCAGCTGGGTGACGCTCTCGCAGCCGTGGCGGATGCAGGTGCCCACGCAGTCGTTGCCCGTGTCGCCGCCGCCTACGATCACCACGTGCTTCCCCCTGGCGGAGGGGGAGGTGCCCTCCTGCAGGCCGTTGTCCAGCAGGGCCCGGGTGGTCTCCTTCAAAAAGTCCACCGCGAACCAGACCCCCTCCCCCTCCCGGCCGGGGACGGAGAGATCCCGGGGATTGGCCGCGCCGCAGCACAGCACCACCGCGTCATAGTCCCGGCGCAGCTCCTGGGCGCTGATGTCCCTGCCCACGTCCACGCCGGTGCGGAACTCCACCCCCTGGGCGGCCATGAGCTCCAGCCGCCGCTGGACGATGGACTTCTCCAGCTTCATGTTGGGGATGCCGTACATCAGCAGGCCGCCGGGGCGGTCTTCCCGCTCGAACACGGTGACGGAGTGGCCCCGACTGTTGAGCTGGTCGGCGCAGGCCAGGCCGGAGGGGCCGGAGCCCACCACCGCAATCCGCTTTCCGGTGCGATTTTTTGGGGGCCGGGGCTTCATAAGTCCCCGCTCCCAGGCGTCCTCGATGATGCCCAGCTCGTTGTCCCTGACGGTGACCGGCTCCCCGTGGAGGCCGCAGGTGCAGGCCGCCTCACACAGGGCGGGGCACACCCTTCCTGTGAACTCCGGGAAGTTGTTGGTCTTGAGCAGCCGCTCCAGGGCGTGTCCGAAGCTGCCGTGGTACACCAGGTCGTTCCACTCGGGCACCAGGTTGTGAAGGGGGCAGCCGGACACCATGCCGTTCAGCACCGCGCCGGACTGGCAGAAGGGCACGCCGCACTCCATGCACCGGGCCCCCTGCCGCATCCGCTCCTCCCGGCCCAGCCGTGGGTGGAACTCGTTGTAGTGCCTGATGCGGGCCAGCGGGGCTTCGCTGGGATTGCCCTGGCGGGTGTATTCCAAAAATCCAGTGGGTTTACCCATGGTTATTCCCCCTTTCCCCGGGTGTTGGCGTAGAACGCCTCCACCTGGGCCTGCTCCCGGCTCATGCCCCGCTCCTCATACCGGGCGATGGTGCGCAGCATCCGGTCATAGTCGTGGGGCAGGATCTTCTTGAACTTGGGCAGCCAGGCGTCGAAGTCGTCCAGGATCCGTTTGGCCTTGGGCGAGCCGGTGGCGTCCGCGTGGGCCTGGATCAGGCCCCTGAGCTCGGCAATGTCGTGCTGCTCGGTGACCAGCTCCATGGACACCAGGGCCTTGTTGAGCCGCAGGTAGAAGTCCCGGCCCTCGTCCAGCACATAGGCCACGCCGCCGCTCATGCCCGCGGCGAAGTTGCGGCCCGTGGGGCCCAGCACCACCACCCGGCCGCCGGTCATATACTCGCAGCCGTGGTCGCCCACGCCCTCCACCACCGCGGTGGCGCCGGAGTTGCGGACACAGAACCGCTCCCCGGCCACGCCGTTGAGGAAGGCCGTGCCGCTGGTGGCCCCGTAGAGGGCCACGTTGCCCACCAGGATGTTGTCCTCGGGCACAAAGGCGCTGTTTTTAGGCGGATAGACCACAATCTTGCCGCCGGACAGGCCCTTGCCCAGGTAGTCGTTGGCGTCCCCCTCCAGCTCCAGGGTCAGGCCCTTGGGGAGGAACGCGCCGAAGGACTGGCCGCCGCCGCCGGTGCACTTGACGGTGAAGGTGTCGTCGGTGAGCTCACTGCCGTGGAGGCGGGTGATGTCGGAGCCCAGGATGGTGCCCACCGCCCGGTCGGTGGAGGACACCGCCAGCTCCAGCTGTTTGGGCTCCCCCTTCTGGAGGGACTTGCCCAGCTTCTTCTCCAGCACCTTCAGATCCACCGTGTCCTCCAGGCGGAAGTCGTACACGTCGGCGGGGTCGAAGTGGGTCTTGGCGCCGGTGCCCACGTAGGGGTTGTTCAGGATGGCGGACAGATCCACCGTGGCCGCCCGCTCGTTGACGGCGGGCCGGCGCACCCGGAGCAGGTCGGTGCGGCCCACCAGCTCCTCCACCGTGCGCACGCCCAGGCGTGCCATGTGCTCCCGCAGCTCCTGGGCGATGAAGCGCATGAAGTTGACCACGTACTCCGGCTTGCCCTGGAAGCGCTTGCGCAGCTCCGGGTTCTGGGTGGCCACCCCCACGGGGCAGGTGTCCAGGTTGCACACCCGCATCATGACGCAGCCCATGGTCACCAGGGGGGCGGTGGCAAAGCCGAACTCCTCCGCCCCCAGCATGCAGGCGATGGCCACGTCCCGGCCGCTCATCAGCTTGCCGTCGGTCTCCACCACCACCCGGGAGCGCAGGCCGTTCTGGATCAGGGTCTGGTGGGTCTCCGCCAGGCCCAGCTCCCAGGGCAGGCCGGCGTTGTGGATGGAGGTGCGGGGGGCGGCGCCGGTGCCGCCGTCATAGCCGGAGATGAGCACCACCTGGGCCCCGGCCTTGGCCACGCCGGCGGCGATGGTGCCCACACCCGCCTCGCTGACCAGCTTGACGGAGATGCGGGCCTGCCGGTTGGCGTTTTTCAGGTCGTAGATGAGCTGGGCCAGATCCTCAATGGAGTAGATGTCATGGTGGGGCGGCGGGGAGATCAGAGTGACGCCGGGGGTGGAGTGGCGGCACCTGGCGATCCAGGGGTACACCTTGCCGGCGGGCAGGTGGCCGCCCTCGCCGGGCTTGGCCCCCTGGGCCATCTTGATCTGGATCTCCTTGGCGGAGACCAGGTACTCGCTGGTGACGCCGAAGCGGCCGGAGGCCACCTGCTTGATGGCGGAGCACCGGGCGGGATCCTGGAGCCGGTCGGGCTCCTCGCCACCCTCGCCGGAGTTGGACTTGCCCCCCAGCAGATTCATGGCCTGGGCCAGGCACTCGTGGGCCTCCCTCGAGATGGAGCCGTAGCTCATGGCCCCGGTCTTGAAGCGCCTGACGATGGAGTCCACGCTCTCCACCTCGTCCAGGGGGATAGGCGTGTCGGCGTACTTCATGTCCAGCAGGCCCCGGAGGGTGTGGGGGCTGGTCTCGTCGTCCACCAGGGCGGTGTACTCCTGAAACAGGCTGTAGTCCCCCCGGCGGGTGGCCTCCTGGAGCAGGTGGATGGTGCGGGGGTTGTACATGTGATCCTCCCCGCCGGCGCGGGCCTTGTGCTCACCCAGGCTGTCCAGCTCCAGATTGGTGTCCAGGCCCAGGGGGTCAAAGGCTTTGGAGTGATTGCGGTCTACCATGGCCGCGATCTCCTTCAGGCCGATGCCCCCCACCCGGGAGACGGTATTGGTGAAGTACTGGTCGATCACGTCCCGGCTGATGCCGATGGCCTCAAAGATCTGGGCGGACTGGTAGGACTGGAGGGTGGAAATGCCCATCTTGGAGGCGATCTTCACGATGCCGTGGAGGATGGCGGCGTCGTAGTCGGCCACGGCGGTGTGGAAGTCCTTGTCCAGCACCCCCTCCTCGATGAGGGAGACGATGGTCTCCTCCGCCAGGTAGGGGTTGATGGCCCGGGCGCCGTAGCCCAGCAGGGTGGCGAAGTGGTGTACGTCCCGGGGTTCGGCGGACTCCAGCAGGATGGACACCGCCGTGCGCTTCTTGGTGCGGATCAGGTGCTGCTCGATATGGGACACCGCCAGCAGGGACGGGATGGCCACGTGGTTCTCGTCCACCCCCCGGTCGGACAGGATGATGATGTTGGCCCCCTCCCGCCAGGCCCTGTCCACCGCCAGGGCCAGGTGGTTCAGGGCCCGATCCAGGGGGGTGTTCTTATAGTAGAGCATGGACACGGTGGCCACCCGGAAGCCGGGCTGGTTCATGGCCCGGATCTTCATCAGGTCGGTGGAGGTGAGGATGGGGTTGTGGATCTGGAGCACCCGGCAGTTCTCCGCCTTCTCCTGGAGCAGGTTGCCGTCGTCCCCCACGTAGACGGTGGTGTCGGTGACAATCTCCTCCCGGATGGCGTCGATGGGCGGGTTGGTCACCTGTGCGAAGAGCTGCTTGAAGTAGTGGAACAGGGGCTGCTCCCTGCTGTCCAGCACCGCCAGGGGGATGTCGGTGCCCATGGCGGCGGTGGGCTCCGCCCCGGTGCGGGCCATGGGGAGGATGGTGCTGCGCACGTCCTCATAGGTGTAGCCAAATGCCTTCTGGAGCCGGTGGAGCTCCTCCCGGCTGTGCCGCTCCACCCGCTTGTTGGGGATGGGCAGATCCCGCAGGTGGAGCAGGTTGGCATCCAGCCACTCGCCGTAGGGCTGCCGGGCGGCGTAGTGCTCCTTCAGCTCGTCGTCGCCGATGATGCGGCCCTGGACGGTGTCTACCAGCAGCATCCGCCCCGGCTGGAGCCGGGACTTCTCCACAATCTCCCCGGCGGGCACATCCAGCACCCCCACCTCGGAGGAGAGGATCAGGCGGCCGTCGGATGTGACATAGTACCGGGAGGGGCGCAGGCCGTTGCGGTCCAGCACCGCCCCCACCACGTCCCCGTCGGAGAACAGGATGGAGGCCGGGCCGTCCCAGGGCTCCATCAGCGTGGCGTAGTAGTGGTAGAGATCCCGCCGGGTGCGGGAGATGGTCTTGTCCCCCCGCCAGGGCTCCGGGATGCAGGCCATGACCGCCAGGGGCAGATCCATGCCGCCCATCATGAGGAACTCCAGGGTGTTGTCCAGCATGGCGGAGTCGGAGCCGGCCTCGTTCACCACCGGCAGCACCTTGTCCATGTCCGCGTCCAGCAGCGGCGAGGACATGGTCTCCTCCCGGGCCAGCATGCGATCCACATTGCCCCGGATGGTGTTGATCTCGCCGTTGTGTGCCATGAGGCGGTTGGGGTGGGCCCGCTCCCAGGAGGGGTTGGTGTTGGTGGAGAACCGGGAGTGAACCATGGCGATGGCGGACTGGTAGTCCGGGCTCTGGAGATCCGGGTAAAACCGGCGCAGCTGATCCACCAGGAACATGCCCTTGTAGACGATGGTGCGGCTGGACAGGGAGACCACGTAGGTGTTGTCGTTGGACTGCTCGAACACCCGCCGGGCCACATAGAGCTTCCGGTCGAAGGGCAGGCCGGGCTCCACCCCCCCGGGCCGGGCCACGAAGGCCTGCTCGATGAAGGGCATCCTGTCCCGGGCCTTCCGGCCCAGAATCTCCGGGCAGACGGGCACCGCCCGCCAGCCCAGGAAGACCATGCCCTCCTTTTCCACAATCACCTCGAACATCTTCTTGGCCTGACTCCGCTTCAGGGTGTCCTGGGGGAAGAAGAACATGCCCACGCCGTAGTCCCGGGCACCGGGCAGGGCAAAGCCCGCCTCCTCCGCCGCCTTGGCGAAAAAGCGGTGGGAGAGCTGCACCAGGATGCCCACGCCGTCGCCGGTCTCCCCCTCGGCGTCCTTGCCCGCCCGGTGCTCCAGCTTCTCCACGATTTTCAGCGCGTCGTCCACCGTCCGGTGGCTGGGTCGGCCGTGTATGTCCACCACGGCGCCGATGCCGCAGGCGTCGTGCTCAAATTCCGGGCGGTAAAGCCCCCGCGGGCGCTCCTGTGTTGTCATAGTCCGTTCCCCTTTCCGATAAAAACGGCGGCAGCCGCGCTCCCGACTGCCGCCGTGAGACCGCCTTGTCCCTCCTGCTATTCCGGTTCTGTGCTGTCCAGCACCAGCTGGGCCGTCTGCACTAATTTTGCCCCGCTGTCCATGCTTTTTTTCTGTAAATATCGGTGGGCCTGCTCCTCTGTCATGTCGTTCCGATCCATCAGCAGGCGCTTGGCCTGGTCGATAAGGCTCTGCTCCTCCCGGCTGCGGCGGGGGCGCACATACCGCTCCAGCCGCCGGCCGATCTGCAGCAGCATCCGCACCGACGCCGCCAGATCCCCCCTGGACACCGGGGTGGGCAGGCGGAAAATGTCGTCGTTCTGCATCAGCTCCAGCATGCTCTGGGAGGCCAGCACCAGCATGGCGCAGGACAGGGGGAGATCGTCGAAGATCAGCTCCGCCGTCTGATCCCCCAGCTTGTAGCCGCACACCACCGCCGGCACGTGGAGCTTGTGAAGGGTGCGCCGCACCTGGTCGGCGGAGCGGCACACCACGCAGGAGGCCACGCCGCCCCCCTCCAGGATCTCCTTCACCCGCCAGGCGGTCTTGCTGTTTTCAAAGGCGACAATCACGGTTTCCATCGTATCCACCTCCCGCCGGGCGGCTCGTTTTTCTGCTCAGTAATTGATGATATACTTCTCCCACGGGGCGGGCGCTTTCTGCGGAAAGCGCGGCGCTTCGCGCCCAAGGCCGCCCCTTCCGGGGGGAATCGATTCCCCCCGGAGGCCCCCCACGCGCTCCCGCGGGGGACGAGAGCTTAGTAATTGATGATATACTTCTCCCGCTCCCAGGAGCTGACACGGGTTCTGTACTCGTCCCACTCCCGGCGCTTGCCGTCCAGGTAGTTGGTCACCACGTGCTCCCCCAGGGTGTCCAGGATCAGCTGGTCGGCCTCCATGGCGTGGATGGCCTCCTCCAGGGAGCCGGGCAGGCTGTCGATGCCGTGGGCCTTCCGGGCGGCCTCGTCCATGACGAAGATGTTCTCGGTGACCTCGTCGGGAGGGGTCATGCCCTTCTCGATGCCGTCCAGGCCGGCGGCCAGGCAGACCGCCAGCTCCAGATAAGGGTTGCAGGACGGGTCGGGGGAGCGCAGCTCCACCCGGGTGGACTGGCCCCGGGCCGCCGGGATGCGGATGAGGGCGGAGCGGTTGGAGGCCGACCAGGCCAGGTAGCAGGGGGCCTCATAGCCCGGCACCAGCCGCTTGTAGGAGTTGACCAGCGGGTTGGTCACCGCCGCCATGCCCTTCACATGGGCCAGCAGGCCGGCGATGAAGCTGTACGCCTCCCTGGACAGGCCCTTGGGATCGTCGGGGTCATAGAAGGCGTTCTTCCCGTTCTTGAACAGGGACATGTTGGTGTGCATGCCGGAGCCGTTGATGCCGAAGATGGGCTTGGGCATGAAGGTGGCGTGGAGGCCGTTCTTCTGGGCCAGGGTCTTCACCGCCAGCTTGAAGGTCATGATGTTGTCGGCGGTGTGGAGGGCGCCGGCGTATTTGAAGTCGATCTCGTGCTGGCCCTCGGCCACCTCGTGGTGGCTGGCCTCGATCTCGAAGCCCATCTGCTCCAGGGCCAGGCAGATCTCCCGCCGGGTGCCCTCGCCGTGATCCAGGGGGCCCAGATCGAAGTAGCCCGCCTCGTCGTTGGTCTTGGTGGTGGGCTTGCCCTCGTCGTCGGTCTGGAACAGGAAGAACTCCGCCTCAGGGCCCACGTTAAAGGCGTCGTAGCCCATGTCCCTGGCCTTCTGGAGCACCTTTTTCAGCACGTAGCGGGGATCGCCCACAAAGGGGGTGCCGTCGGGGTTGTACACGTCGCAGATGAGCCGGGCTACCTTGCCGTGGCTGGGCCGCCAGGGGAAGATGGCGAAGGAGTCCAGATCGGGATAGAGGTACTGGTCGGACTCGTCAATGCGGACGAAGCCCTCGATGGAGGAACCGTCGAACATGATCTGGTTGTTCACCGCCTTCTCGATCTGGGAGGCCGTGATGGCCACGTTCTTGAGCTGTCCGAAGATGTCGGTAAACTGGAGGCGGATAAACTCAATGTCCTCGTCCCGCACCATGCGGATAATATCTTCCTTTCTGGTCGACATTGCAAGCATCTCCTTTTGTCCCTTCAAATTAAAACAAAAAGGGCGAAGGCGCTCTCCCCCCTGCGGGTTAGAACACCTTCGTCCTTAGCTATGGGAACAGTATAGTGTTTTCAGGGTATTTTGTCAACCCTTTTTCTTCCTTTTCCTTCTTTTCGTGGGAAGCGGAAGAGTTGCGGCGGATCTCCCCGGGCATTTTTATGCAAGTCCGATAAGAAATCCTTCAAAAAGAGCTGTCCTCAGCGGGCCAGCAGGGCCATGCTGATTTTCACCACCACCTTGCGGCTGGTGGCCGGCGCGTCCCCCAGCATGAGGGCGGGCCGGTGGGCATCCCAGGGGAAGAAGATGCCGAAGCAGCCGGGGGTGGCCACCAGCATGCACTCGTTGGCCACATCCTCCAGCAGGGAGATGTCGTTCTCCGGCCGGGCCTCAAACACCGGCTCGGTGCCCAGATAGGGGGCCACCCCGATGCGCTCGCCCCCCTCGGGCCAGTACATCAGGTCGATATACTTCTTGTGAACCTCCGGATGGGAGCCCTCCATGGGGTGGGTGGTCATATCCATCACGTTGACGAACATGTCGTCCCCCTCCAGCTCATGGCGGCCCAGCTCCAGGGACATGATGTCCGTGTCCCGCAGGTAGGCCAGGGCGCGCTGGATGGCGGCAGGGTAGGCGGACAGGTCGTCTCCCCCGTTCAGCTTGGAAAAGATCATGGCGCTTCCTCCTCTGTACACGGCGGCCCGGCGGGGCCGCCCGGTTTATGTATAAGGTATCCCATACCCGCTCCCCTGTCAAGGGATTTCTGCCCGGTTCGGGCCGGTCGGCGGGCATGAAAATTGCAGGTATCTGCCGGCCCACGCTTTATTGCCTAAAATAATGTTATATGGTATAATATTATTACTTATGTCCGATTCACAAACGGGAGGCACTTCCATGAAGCTGATGGTCATCGACGGCAACTCCATCCTCAACCGGGCGTTCTACGGCATCAAGCTGCTCACCACCAAGGACGGGCTGCCCACCAACGCGGTGTACGGGTTCCTCAACATCCTGCTCAAGCTGACGGACGAGGAGAAGCCCGACGCCCTGTGCGTCACCTTTGACCGGAAGGCCCCCACCTTCCGCCACCTGGCCTACGAGGGGTACAAGGCCCAGCGCAAGGGCATGCCCGACGAGCTGGCCGCCCAGCTGCCGGTGATCAAGGACGTGCTGGACGCCATGAACATCCCCCGGTACGAGCTGGACGGGTGGGAGGCCGACGATCTCATCGGCACCATCGCCGCCCGGGACACCGCCGCCGGGTGGGACACCGTCATCGTCACCGGCGACAAGGACTCCCTGCAGCTGGTCACCGAGTCCACCCGGGTGAAGCTGGTGTCCACCCGCATGGGGCAGACCACCACCAAGGAGATGACCCCCGACAGCTTCCGGGAGCAGTACGGCTTCGACCCCATCCACATCATCGATCTCAAGGCCCTCATGGGGGACGCCAGCGACAACATCCCCGGCGTGAAGGGCATCGGAGAAAAGACCGCCATGGACTTAATCCAGCGCTACCAGAGCGTGTCGGCCATCTATGCCGGTCTGGACACTTTGGAGGCCAAGCCGGCGGTGCTCAAAAAGCTGGCCGAGGGAGCGGAGCAGGCGAAATTGTCCTACGAGCTGGCCACCATCCACACCGACGCGCCCATCGACTTCACCCCCGAGGATGCCAGGCGGAAGGAGCCCGACGGCCCCGCCCTGTACGAGCTGCTTTTGAAGCTGGAGTTTGCCAAGCTCATCGACAAGCTGGGCCTCAAGGCCGTCCAGGGGGACGCCCCGGCGGGGGAGGCAGCCTTCTCCGGCGCCTGTGAGAGCGAGGTGGTGGCGGATTCCGCCCGGCTGGAGGAGCTGCTGGCCCTGTGGCGGGGGCTGGACAGCGTGGATGTGCTGGCCACCCCGGATCTGAATGTGGTGTGCGTGGAATGGTGGGAGAGCGAAGCGGTCTCCCATGCCGCCGTTCTCCGCGCCGACGCCCTGGAGGGGTATAACGAGGGATTGAAGGCCCTCTTTGCCGTCGACATCAAAAAGAACGCCCACGACGTGAAGACCCTCCTGTCCCGGCTGCTGGACGAGGGCATCGCCGGGGAGGGCTTTGTGTTCGACACCGCCCTGGCCGCCTATCTCCTGGCCCCCACCGACGGCAGCTACGAGCTGGAGAAGCTGGGCATGACCTACTTCAACCAGGAGTTCCCCAAGGCCAAAGACACCTATCTGGCCGCCGACGCCTTCACCCCCCTGGCCGACCAGGGGGCGGTGCTGGGGGCCCTCATGAGCCACACCGCCCTGATCGGGGCGCTGAAACAGGTTCTGGCCCCCCGTCTGGAGGAGCTGGGCATGCACGACCTCTACTACGGCGTGGAGCTCCCCCTCTGCCCGGTGCTGGCCGAGATGGAGCACCTGGGCATGCTGGTGGATCGGCAGGCCCTGGCCGCCTTCGGCGCCCTGCTGGACGAGCGCATCCGGGCCGACGAGGCCCTCATCTACGAGCTGGCCGGGGAGACCTTCAACATCAACTCCACCCAGCAGTTCGGCCACATCCTCTTTGACAAGCTGGGCCTGCCCCCGGTGAAAAAGACCAAGACGGGCTACTCCACCAGCGCCGAGGTGCTGGAGAAGCTGCGGGGTAAGCACCCCATCGTGGAGGCGGTGCTGGACTACCGGCAGCTGGCCAAGCTGAAATCCACCTATGTGGACGGGCTGATGAAGGTGATCGCCCCCGACGGGCGGATCCACACCTCCTTCCAGAACACCGTCACCGCCACCGGGCGGCTCTCCTCCACCGAGCCCAACCTCCAGAATATCCCGGTGCGCACCGAGCTGGGGGCGGAGCTGCGCAAGATGTTCGTGGCCCCGGAGGGGAAGGTGCTGGTGGACGCGGACTACTCCCAGATCGAGCTGCGCCTGCTGGCCCACATCGCCGGGGACGAGCACATGATCGCCGCCTTCCGCTCCGGGGAGGACATCCACACCGTCACCGCCTCTCAGGTGTTCGGCGTGCCCCCGGAGTCCGTCACCCACGAGATGCGCCGCCGGGCCAAAGCGGTGAACTTCGGCATCGTCTACGGCATCTCCGACTTCTCCCTGTCCCAGGACATCGGGGTCACCCGGGCCGAGGCCAGGGAGTATATGGAGAAGTATTTTGAGAAGTACTCCGGCGTCCACGCCTATATGACCCGTGTGGTGGAGCAGGCCAAGGAGAACGGCTGGGTATCCACCCTCATGGGCCGCCGCCGGTGGCTGCCGGAGCTGAAATCCTCCAACTTCAACCTGCGCTCCTTCGGGGAGCGGGTGGCCCTGAACATGCCCATCCAGGGCACCGCCGCCGACATCATCAAGCTGGCCATGATCAAGGTGCGGGACAGGCTGCTGTCCGAGGGGCTGGAGGCCCGGCTGGTGCTCCAGGTTCACGACGAGCTGATCGTGGAGTGCCCGGAGGGGGAAACCGAGCGGGTGAAGGAACTGCTGGAGGGGGAGATGGAGCACGTGGTGGAGCTGGCTCTCCCCCTTACCGCCGAGGCCCATGCGGGCCGGAGCTGGGCGGAGGCCAAGGGCTGACAGAGAAGGGGGCACACATGGATTATCTCGAAATCTGCCTGGTTTCGGTTGCCGTCATTGCCGTGGGCATTTTCATGGTGCGCAAGCCGGAGCTGTGCTGGAAGCTGAAGCACGCTCTGGATACGGAGGGGGGCGAGCCGTCCAGGCACTATCTGGCGGCCGTAACGGTGCTGGGGACGGCCATGATCATCATCCCGGCGGTGGTGATCCTGGTCTCTGTCATCTCCCTGGTTCTGGAGGCCGCGGGCCTGGGATAGAGGCAAAGGAGGAGCTGCATGGAACTGCGCCCCATTCCCGCCGCCGATTGGGCGGACTGGTATGAAAACGAGCTGTGCACCACCTTCCCCGACTGCGAGTGCAAGCCCCTGGCGGATATCCTGTCCCTGGCGGAGGCCGGGCGGTATGAGGTGCTGGGCCTGTATGACGGCCCTGATCTGCTGGGCTATGCGGCCCTGTGGAGCGCCCCGGACTGGCCGGGCTGTGTGCTGCTGGACTATCTGGGTGTCACCGCCGCCCGCCGGAACAGCGGACTGGGCGGCCGGCTGCTGGCGCTGCTCTCGGCGCGGCTGGCGGGACAGGCAGTGCTGATTATCGAGGCGGAGGCGGAGGACTCCGGCGGCCCGGAGGAGGAGCGGCCCATCCGCCTGCGCCGGCTGGACTTCTACCGCAGGAACGGCTGCACCCCGGTGTACAGGAGCTTCAACTGCGGGCTGGTGTGCCAGGTCTTTGTGCTGGGCCCCGCCCCGGAGGATCTGGAGCCGGTGAAGGCCGCCCACCGGGCCATCTACGGCCCGGGCCGACCCGACACCGTCATCGACCCCGCCCCCGGCCAGGTGCCGGAGGCCCCCTACTGGATGAAATGAGGTTAGACCTATGATTGCACAAGTTCTGCTCTGCCTGCTGGGGCTGGCCCTGGCGGCCCTGGGCGCGTACATGCTTCTCTTCCCCGCCCGGTTCAAGCGCCTCCAGTGGAGGCTCAACGCCATGGTGCGCCGGCGTCTGGCCTGGACTCGGCTGGCCGGCATGGCCGCCCTGCTGGTGGGCACCGTCCTCTTTGTGGTGCAGCTGGTGGGCCTGCTGGTGAACGCCCTGTTCGGCTGAGGGGGCGCCCATGGAGTATCAAATCATCCCCATGACGCCCGCCCAGCTCCCCCAGGCGGCGGCGCTGGAGCGGGCCTGCTTCTCTCACCCCTGGACGGAGAAGGCCCTGGCGGAGGATCTGGACAATGAGCTGCTCACCCTGCTGGCCGCGGTGGGGGAGGACGGAACCCTGCTGGGCTACGGGGAGATGCGCACCGTGCTGGACGAGGGCACCCTGGAGCGCATTGCCGTCGCGCCGCAGTTCCGCCGCCATGGGGCGGCGGAGGCCCTCCTGCGCCGTTTTCTGGACGATGGCAGGGAGAAGCTGGCCTTCCTCACCCTGGAGGTGCGGGCGGGCAATGCCCCGGCCATCGGCCTGTACGAGAAGCTGGGGTTTGAGGTGGTGGGCCGCCGTAGGAACTACTACCGGGAGGAGGGCGAGGACGCCCTGCTGATGACGGTGGTGCTCCGGCATGACGCCTGAGCTGCGCCCGCTGACCGAGCCCCGGCTGCGGCGGCTCTACCGGGAGCATGTGGCGGAGGACTTCCCGCCTGCGGAGCGGCGGCCCCTCTCCGCCATCCTCCGCCTGCGGCGGCGGGGGGACTACGACACCTGGGGCGTGTTTGACGGGGACGCCCTGGAGGCCTATGCCTTCCTGTGGCGGGGGGCGGGCTGCGCCCTGCTGGACTACCTGGCCGTGTGCCGGGACGCGCGAGGGCAGGGGTACGGCACCCGCGCCCTGGAGCTGGTTAAGGGGCAGTACGGCCCCATGCCCCTGCTGGCGGAGGTGGAGGCCCCGGAGGAGAGCGCGCCGCCGGGGGAGAACGCCCTGCGCCAACGGCGGCTGCATTTTTACGAGCGGGCCGGGTTTGTCCCGCTGGGCTATCAGGCCGTCCTGTTCGGCGTGCGCTACGCCATGCTCTCCTGGCCCGCCGTGGACTCTCAGGAGGGGGAACGGCTCCAGGCCTCCCACCGGGCCCTCTACCAGAGCGAGGTGTCGCCCCTGCTCTTCCGCCGGGTGATCCATATTCCGGCGGAGGAGCCCGCCCCAGCAAGAAAGGACTGATTTCCATAAACATTCTGGCCTTTGAATCTTCGTGCGACGAGACCGCCGCCGCGGTGGTGCGGGACGGCCGCACCGTCCTGTCCGACGCCATCGCCTCCCAGGCGGACATGCACGCCACCTACGGCGGCGTGGTGCCCGAGATCGCCTCCCGCAAGCACGTGGAGGCCATCGCCGGCCTGACGGAGCTGGCCCTGGAGCAGGCGGGCCTCACCCGGGCGGACATCGACGCGGTGGCCGTCACCTACGCCCCCGGCCTCATCGGCGCCCTGCTGGTGGGGGTGAACTTCGCCAAGTCGGCGGCCTACGCCCTGGGGGTGCCGCTGATCCCCGTCCACCACACCCGGGGGCACATCGCCGCCAACTACATCACCCACCCCGAGCTGGAGCCCCCCTTTGTCTGCCTGTGCGTCTCCGGCGGCAACACCATGATCGTGGACGTGCAGGACTACACCCGCATGAGGATCCTGGGGGCCACCCGGGACGACGCCGCCGGTGAGTGCTTCGACAAGGTGGCCCGGGTGCTGGGCATCGGCTACCCCGGCGGGGCTCCCATGGATCGGCTGGCCCAGGGCGGGGACGACACCCGCTATGAGCTGCCCCGGGCCCACGTGGCCGGAGCACCCCTGGACATGTCCTTCTCCGGGCTCAAGACCGCGGTGCTCAATCTGGTGCACAACGCCGGGCAGAAGGGGGAGACGCTGGATCTGCCCGGCCTGGCGGCCTCCTTCGCCGCCGCCGTCAGCGACACCCTGGTGCCCCGCACCATGGAGGCCGCCAAACAGCTGGGCTACGGCAAGGTGGCCGTGGCCGGCGGCGTGGCGGCCAACACCCGCATCCGGGCGGACTTGGAGCGGGCCTGCCGCCGGAGCGGCGACAAGCTCTACCTGCCCCAGCTGTCCCTGTGCGGGGACAACGGGGCCATGATCGGCTGCCAGGCCTACTATGAGTACCTGGCGGGCAGGCGCGGCGGCCTGGAACTCAACGCCTACGCCACCCGCTCCATCGAGCTGGGCTGAATGCTGAATAAGGAAAAGCATCCGCTCTGGCGGATGCTTTTTTTGTGGAAAAATGGGCCGGGCGGATATGAAGGCGCGGCGTCCCGGAGGTGCAGCGAAGCAGAAAAAATGCGTTATGTCTACTAAACTGACCGGCGCGGAAAGACCCCGGACTTCGATTGGAGCGGGTGGAAAATCCGGTGGATAAGTGGATAAAACCGCGGGGGCCTAAGGGGGAAGGGGTGTGGAAAACAAGGTGGACAATGTGCATAACGCTCTGTAGAGAGGTTACATTGTAAAAATTATGTCAAGCAGAGAGCAAAAATGGCGGCATCCGGAAAGTGCGGAAAACCGGCCGTGGAAGAGAAATTCCGGCACTTTCCTCTGCCCCAGACCGCCGGGCTCCCTGGGACGATGGAGGGACACACCCGGCCTGCGAGCGGGGAATTTGCAGTTCTTCCGCCATGGGGCAAAGGATTATACAGAGGGTATTGCCCCGTGCCGCGCTGCCCGGAGGCGGGGACGAAAAAAACCGCCGCGGCTCTGCCGCGGCGGTTTAAGAGTTTGCTGGATACAGGCTCAGGCCAGCTTGGCCTTGGCCATCTCGGTGAGGGCGGTGAACGCGGCCTTGTCGTTGACAGCCAGCTCCGCCAGCATCTTGCGGTTGATCTCCACGCCGGCCTTCTTCAGGCCGTTCATAAAGGTGGAGTAGTTCATGCCGTTCATCTTGCAGGCGGCGGAGATGCGGGTGATCCACAGGGAGCGGAAGTCGCGCTTCTTCAGCCGGCGGCCGGTGTAGGCGTAGCTCAGGGACTTCATGACCTGCTCGTTGGCCATCTTGAAGTGCTTGCTCTTGGCGCCCCAGTAGCCCTTGGCCAGCTTGAGGATCTTATTTCTTCTCTTGCGCGTCATCATCGCGCCTTTAACTCTAGCCATTGTAAAAAGCCTCCTATATTCAGGTAAAGATTATTTGTAGGGGATCATGCGCTTGATGGCGGGCGCGTTGGTCTTGTCCGCATACGCGCCGGCGCGGAGGCCTCTCTTGCGCTTGGTGTCCTTTCCGTGGCCGTTGAGCAGGTGGCGCTTGTTGGCATGGGCGCGCTTAACCTTGCCGGACTTGGTCAGGTTGAATCTCTTCTTCGCGCCGCTGTGGGTTTTCAGCTTAGGCATGGTGGTAAACTCCTTTTCTGTTCAATTCAAAGTGCGGGCTCGCGCTCAGTTCTTCTTGGCTTCCTTGGCAACCTTGGGGGAGAGGAAGATGGACATGTGCCGTCCGTCCAGCTTGGGCTCCTTGTCCAACGCGGCGACCTCGGCGCACTGCTCCGCGAACTTGAGCAGCAGGCCCTTTCCGATGTCCGTGTGCGCCATCTCGCGGCCCCGGAATCGGACGGTGACCTTCACCCGGTTGCCTTCGGCCAGGAACTTCTGGGCATTGCGCAGCTTCACGTTGAAGTCGTTCACGTCGATGCTGGGGGACATGCGCACTTCCTTGATCTCCACAATGTGCTGGTTCTTCCGCGCCTCCTTCTCCCGCTTGGTCTGCTCGAACTTGTACTTGCCGTAGTCCATGAGCTTGCACACGGGGGGATTGGCGGTGGGGGAGATCTTCACCAGATCCAGGTTGGCCTCCGCAGCGCGCTCCAGCGCGTCCCGGGCGGACATGATGCCCAGCTGCTCGCCGGTCTCAGAGACCAGCCGGACCTCTTTGTCACGGATCTCCTCGTTGATTTGATGACCCTGTTTGCTGATACGAAAGCACCTCCAATTCTCAAATGAACACAAAAAAACGGCTGCCAGAACGGCACCCGCATCACAGCCAAGCACACCCGGAGAAATTCCGTGTGCGCACAGTCCGATTGACCTCTTTGCCGTGGGCGGGAGGTGAGGACGGGGGTACCGTTCCTGCTTTATTTTGCTCTGATAGTATAGCAGAAGCAAAGCCCGCTGTCAAGATAAATTTTTACACATAGTGGCCGGCCCTGTATCGAAAAAGCGGCAAAGCCGCCTTTTCGACACGATGAGCGTGGGCCCGATACCATCGGGCCCACGCTTATCTCTTGCTCTTGGGTTTCTAATCCACAATATGGGTTCTTTTGCCGGACGGCTCAGACACCAGGGACACCTCCGAGTCCTCAAGCTCTTCCCCGGCGGCGGCCACGTTGGCTACCCACACGGGTTTCCCGTCCTCGTCCAGGGTGACGATTACCTGGGCCTGGCTGCCGTTGTCGGTGGCCTCCCAGACATACCGGCCGTCCTCAGACAGCGCGTCGGTGATGTCGGTCTCCGCCCCGTCCACGGTGAGGATGGTGCGGCCGTCCCGCTCCTCCACGGACACGTCGGGGTAGCGCAGGGCGGTGATCTGGGAGCCGTCCTCCATGATCAGCTCCTCCTGATAGTCGCTCACCACCACGGTCGAGCGTATGGACAGCACGATCTCCTCCAGGAACTCCGGGTTTGCGGCGCTGGCACCTACTACGGTCAGCGCGCACAGGGCGGCCGCCGCCAGCCCCACCCGCAGGGGGCGGCGGATGGCGCGCTTCTTGTTCTGTTCTGTCATATGAATGACCTCCTGTAATTTCTCCTCGGAGACATGCATCTCCGAGCAGGCCTCGTGATAGAGCTTTGGATCAAACATAACTGGATCCCTCCTCTTCTTCCCCGTCCCCGGACAGGGTGCGGCGCAGCCGATCCCGGGCCCGCTGCAGCCAGGTCTGCACCGTGGACTCCTTGGCGCGGAGGGCCGCGGCGACCTCCTTGACGGAGCAGCCCTCGTAGTAGTAGAGATAGATGGTCAGGCGGTACTTGGGCTCCAGGGCCATGACGGCCTGGAACAGCTCGGCTTTGGCCGGATCCTCCTCAGCCGGCCGCTCCGTCCACTCCTCCAGGGGCACGGAGCGGCGCCGCCAGGCCGAGCGGAGCAGCCGCCGGCTCTCATTCACCGCCACCCGCAGCAGCCAGTGCTTCCGGTGCTCCTCGCTGTCAAACCGCCCGCCCTGCTGATAGAGTCTGAGCAGCACGGTCTGTGTCACATCCTCCGCGTCCGCCCGGTTCCGGAGGGCGTGGAATGCCACCCGGTAGAGCATGTCCCCGTAGCGCCGCACCACCTGCTCGAACGTCTCCTCTGTCATGGGCATCCCCCTTCTTTCGGTCGTCTTGGAAAGGCCTTTCACTGTGAATACCCCCGTCAGGGCGGAAATATCTCACCGGGGCGGAAATTTTTCTCCGAATTTTGGACGCAGAAAAGCGGTATGGGTTCCCCCATACCGCTTTTTGCCGTCAGTGGACGGCTGTCCGGCCGTCCCGGAGCATGTCGTCGGCGGCGTTTTTGGCCTTGTCCGCCGCGCCCCTGACCGCGTCGCCCACGCCCTCCGCCGCATCCTTGACGGCGTCGCCGGCGTTTTTGGCCGCGTCCTTCAGATCGTCGCCCACGCTTCCCGGCTCCGCCGTGCCGTCGGGAACCGGCGTATCGGTGGCGGTCACCGGCGGCGTGGCCTCGGGGCTGACGTGAGGGCTGGCGGGGGCCGCCGGGGTGTGGGTAGGCGTGACGGCGGGGGCGTCCTCCCGGGCGCAGGCCGCCAGGGGCAGCAGCAGGGCCGCCCCCAGCGCCAGAGCAATTCCAATGCGTTTCATGTGTGTTCCTCCTCCATGATTTACAAAGGGGTCTGTCACAAATGGCTTCACCCGCAGCTAGTATGTGCCGCGGCGGCGGATTTAGCCCCGGCAAGAAATGTTTTGGAAAAAAGGGGTTGCATTTTCCTAACAGCTGTGCTATCATATCAATAACAGTAATAGTTACTGTTTATCTCCGTTGAAAAGAGGTGGCCTATGAACGGCAAGCGATACTCCCGTCAGCGGGAGCTGATCTACCAGGCCCTGTGCCAGACGGACGAGCACCCCACGGCTGAGATGGTGTACCGCTGGCTGAAGCCGGAGAATCCCGCCCTGAGCCTCGGCACGGTTTACCGAAATCTGAACCTGCTGGCGGACGAGGGTGTGATCCGACGGATGGCCTTTCCCGTGGAGCGGTACGATGCCAAAACCGCGCCCCATCCCCACTTCTGCTGCGACCAGTGCGGCGGGGTGTACGATCTGGAGCTGCCCTACGACCCGGAGCTGGATCGCCAGGCGCTGCTCTCCAGCGGGCATGATGTGACGGGGCACGAGCTCACCTTCCACGGCCTTTGCAGAAAATGCAAGCCGCTGCACTGAGCCCTGCCCCCGGCATACCGCCGCTTGAAAACCAAACCAAAGAGTGTTATAATAACAGAAGCACGAATGCTTCAGGAAAGGACGTTGATTTTCATGGAGTTCAAGCTGTATTACTGCACCCACTGCGGCAACATCATCTTCAAGGTTGTGGACAAGGGCGTGCCCGTCATGTGCTGCGGCCAGAAGATGGAGGAGCTGGTTCCCAACACCACCGACGCGGCCCAGGAGAAGCACGTGCCCGTGATGGAGAAGACCCCCCACGGCAGCGGCAGCTCCGTCACCGTGAAGGTGGGCAGCGTGGAGCACCCCATGCTCCCCGAGCACTACATCTCCTTCATCGCCGCGGTGGACGGCGACACCGTCACCATGAAGTTCCCCAAGCCCGGCGACAAGCCCGAGCTGAAGACCTTCGTGCGGGGCGACAAGGTGGAGGCCTACGAGATCTGCAACCTCCACGGCTACTGGAAGGGCGAGGGCTGAGGGCTCTCACCTGATAAAATCTGATTGAGAAAGGAAGGCTGAGTCACATGGAACTGAAGGGCAGCAAGACCGAGGCCAATCTCTGGAAGGCGTTTGCCGGGGAGAGCATGGCCCGCAACAAGTACACCTATTTCGCCAGCAAGGCCAAGAAAGAGGGCTTTGAGCAGATCGCGGCCATCTTTGAGGAGACCGCCGGCAACGAGAAGGAGCACGCCAAGCTGTGGTTTAAGGAGCTGGGCGGCATCGGCGACACCGCCGCCAACCTGAAGGCCGCCGCCGCCGGCGAGAACGAGGAATGGACTCAGATGTACAAGGAGATGGCTGAGACCGCCAAGGCCGAGGGCTTTGAGAAGCTGGCCTTCCTGTTCGAGGGCGTGGGCAAGATCGAGAAGGAGCACGAGGAGCGCTACCTGACCCTCCTGAAGAACCTGGAGGAGGGCAAGGTGTTCGAGAAGGACGGCGAGTACGTCTGGAAGTGCCGCAACTGCGGCCACATCCACTTCGGCCGCACCGCGCCCCAGGTCTGCCCCGTGTGCGCCCATCCCCAGGCCTATTTTGAGCTCCAGGCCAAGAATTATTGAGCATACATCCGCCCCCGCCGGCCGGCGGGGGCGCTTTTTTGCCGGAGGGACGGCGGACAGCCTCAGTCCGGCGCAAAAATCCCGGCCCCGAAGCTCTGCTTCGGGGCCGGGATCGGTTTTCTCTCTTATTTCCCCCGGTTGAAGATCTTGAAGATGTCCTCAAAGGGGTCGTCCTCCGCGGAGGCGGCGGGCTCGGCCTTGTCCTGGGGCTGGGCCTCGGCCTTCTTCTCCCCGGCGGCGGTGAAGGGCTTGCTGGGCATGGCGCCCTCCCGCTCCTCAAAGCCGGTGGCGATGACGGTGACGCGGATCTCGTCCTCCAGCGTGTCGTCGAAGGCGGCGCCGAAGATGATGAGGGCGTCGGGGTGGGCGGCCTGCTGCACCAGGTTGGCGGCGGTCTCCACCTCCTCCAGGCCGATGTCCATGGAGCCGGTGACGTTGACCAGCACGCCCTTGGCGCCGTTGATGGAGGTCTCCAGCAGGGGGCTGGAGATAGCCATCTTGGCGGCCTCCTCGGCCTTGTTCTTGCCGGCGGCCCGGCCCACGCCCATGTGGGCCATGCCCGCGTTCTGCATGACGGCGGTGACGTCGGCAAAGTCCAGGTTGATGAAGCCGGTGTTCTTGATCAGATCCGAGATGGACTGCACCGCCTGGCGGAGCACGTCGTCGGCGATCTCGAAGGCGTTGGCAAAGGTGATCTTCTGATCGGTGGCGAACTTCAGCCGCTCGTTGGGGATGATCACCAGGGAGTCCACCCGGGTGCGCAGCTCCTCGATGCCCTTCTCGGCCTGGAGCATGCGGCGGCGGCCCTCAAAGTTGAAGGGCTTGGTGACCACGCCCACGGTGAGTATGCCCATCTCCTTGGCGATGTCGGCCACAATGGGGGCCGCGCCGGTGCCGGTGCCGCCGCCCATGCCGGCGGTGATGAACACCATGTCCGCGTCCTCCAGGGCCTTGGACACGGCGCTGCGGCTCTCCTCGGCGGACTTGCGCCCCACCTCCGGATCGCTGCCCGCACCCTGGCCGCCGGTGAGCTTTTCACCGATCTGGATCTTCTGGGTGGCGCTGGAGACGGCCAACGCCTGCTTGTCCGTATTGACCGCGATGAAATCCACACCCTTGGTGCCGGACTTCACCATCCGGTTGACCACATTGTTGCCGCCGCCGCCGACGCCAATGACCTTGATGGTAACGACCGTATCCGGGCCGGTATCCAGTCCAAACGCCATAACTGCTCCTCCTATGTGAAACCAATTCGTAAAATATGCGCAGGTTCTGCCGGAAAAGGACTTATTTTGTGGTGTCCTCCCCGGGCGTAACTACATCTTGCCTTATTTTATCGCTCTTTTGCCTGGAGGTCAAGAGTTCCCGCCGGATTTCCGCAAAGTTTTGGAACATCCTTGTGCCGAACACCACCACGGCGGCCAGGTAGAGGGGCAGGCCCAGCTTCTGGCCCAGCCAGGCCAGGAACACGGCGATAAACGCATTGCCGATGGTGCCCGAGAGGAACACCCCCAGCTTGAATTCCCCCTTGATGCGGGCCCGGAAGCCTCCCAGGGCCGAGTCCAGGGCGGCCAGCAGGCCGCAGGCGGCGTAGAGAGACCACTGGACGGGGATCGTCCAGGGGGAGATGAGCCCGATCACCAGGCCGATAATCAGTCCGATCAGCTCCAGCATCAGCCCACCCCCTCTCCGCCGTCCTCGTCCGGGGCGGCGGGCTTGGCGTACTGGTAGTCCACGGTGCCGCTGTAGGCGGGAATGAGCAGCTGGTCGCTGGCGGTGACCCGGACGGTGATGCCCCACTGGCTGAGTATGTCCACCACACCGTTGCGCATGGTCAGGGCGGAATAGAGGGTGTCCGGATCGCCGATGGCGAAGATCACGTAGGGCGCGGCATAGCGCCGGCCGTTCACCGTCACCACCGCGCCGGTGCAGCGCACCTCGCTGGTGGCCAGGATCCGCTCCCCGTTGAGGGAGATGGCCTCCGCCCCGGCGGAGCGCAGCTCATTGATCACCGAGAGGATGTCGTTGTCGTGGATGAGGTAGTCGGCCTCGTCCCCGGTGACATTGGCCTGGGTGGAGTCCTCCAGCACCACGGTGACGCCGGGGCCCTCCACGTCGGTGAGGCCGGCGGTGATCTCCATCTGCTCCAGCTCCGTCTTGAGGGCCTCGCTGCCCTCATCGCCGGAGGCCGCCTGCTGGCGGTAGAGCTCCAGCTCGCTCTGGAGCTGGCCCACCTGCTCGGTCAGGCCGTCCCGCTCCTCCACCACGTCGTTGTAGAGGCTCTGGAGGGTCTCCAGCCGGCTGGCGTTGGTGGCGTCCGCCGCCCCGGCCAGCTGGACACCCCGCAGCTGGGCCGCCAGCAGGAAGCCCACCACCACGCACACCGCCATCACGGCCAGCTCGCCCCTATTCTGCATGGGTCGTATCCGTTTCATCGCTCTCTCCTTGTGCCGTCGTGTTTTCCGGATCCGGAGCCTGGGTGGGTTCCACAATCCCGGGCTCCTGGGTCTCCTCCACATCCGCAGCGCCGTCCGGCAGCCACCGCTCAGGCAGCAGATGGGCCTCGCTGTCCCCGTAGGTCAGATCCAGGGTGCCGTTGCGGGGGATGCCCCGCTCATCCATAGTCCACAGGGTCTGCTGAAGATAATAGGTGCTCTGGGTAAAGTCCCCGTTCATGGGGAAGAGGACAGTCAGGTTGTCGCCATAGCCGAAGCGGAGCTCGTAATCCGCGGTCAGATCAATGAAGCTGGTGAGGCTGCCCGTCATCTGCCGCGCCTGGATGGCCGACAGGAAGGCCGTCAGCCGCTCCAGCCGGGTCTGCTCCTCTTCCCGGACGGTGATGGTGTTTCCCACCGTGGGGTTCACCGGCTCCAGCCCCAGGAGCTGGGCCCGGCCTGATGCCAGGCTCTCGTCCCCGCTCTCCAGGATCTTGCCCCGGCTGTCCACCAGCCAGCAGCTCCCGCCGCTCTCAAACCAGGCCGCCGGGGTGCCCGCCGTCACATGGATCACCAGGGTGTCCGGGTACCGCCGGACGAAGTTCACCGTGTCGATGTAGGGCAGCTGGGTATAGATGCGGCTGCTGATCTGGTACTTGTTCAGGGCGAAGAGGTTGTCCCCCTGCTCCACGCCGGAGACGGCGATGATCTCCTCCGCCGTGTAGGGGGAGTCCCCCACCACCTCCACGGTGTTCACCCGGAAAAAGACCACGCAGCCCAGCACAATGGCGGCGAGAATCAGCACCGCGGACAGCAGCTTATAGAGGGCGCCGAAGCGCCCCCGGTTCCGCCGTCCCCGTCTGTTCCTTCTCGCCGCCATGATGCACCGGTCTCCTGTTCTAGTCGTTTTCTCTCAGTATCCCATCCAAAGGTTGCGGATTTGTGAACGCATCCTAAGAAAAACCTTAAATTCGCCGGATGGAGGCCCCCAGGGCGGACAGATCCCCCTCCAGGGACTGGTATCCCCGGTCGATATGGCGGACGCCGGACACCGCCGTGCGCCCCTCCGCCCCCAGGGCGGCCACCACCAGGGCGGCCCCGCCCCGGAGATCCGCGGCCTGCACCTTTGCCCCGTGGAGCCGGGGCACGCCGTACACCACCGCCACCCGGCCCTCCACCCGGATGTCCGCCCCCATGCGGGTCAGCTCATCCACGTGGCGGTACCGGCTCTCGAAGATGTTCTCCACAAAGACGGTGCAGCCGCTGCTCCGGGCCATGACGGCCATGAGGGGGGCCTGGGCGTCGGTGGGAAAGCCGGGATAGGGGGCGGTGCGCACCGGCGGCACCCCCCTCAGCGGGCCGCGGCACCCCAGCCGGATGGAGGCGGCCCGGCTCTCCACGGCGCAGCCCGCCTCCCGCAGGACGGCGGTGACGGTGGACAGGTGCCGCCAGTCCACCCCCGTCAGCTCCACCTCTCCCCCGGCGGAGGCCGCCGCGGCCAGGTAGGTGGCCGCCACGATCCGGTCGCCCATGACGGTGTACTCCCCGCCGTGGAGGGGCGCGCCCCCCCGGACGGTGATGACGGAGCTGCCCGCCCCCCGCACATCCGCTCCCAGGGTGTTGAGGAAGTTCTGGAGATCCACGATCTCCGGCTCCCGGGCGGCGTTGGTGATGGTGGTGTCTCCGTGGGCGCTCACCGCCGCCAGCATGGCGTTCTCCGTGGCCCCCACGCTGGGCAGGGAGAGGACGATGTCCGCCCCGCGGAGCCTGCCCGAGCAGCGCAGGCCGCCCTCCGCCTCCTCCACCGCGCCCCCCAGGGCGCGGATGGCGGCCAGGTGGAGGTCGATGGGCCGTGGGCCCAGCTCGCACCCGCCGGGGGCGCACAGCTGCGCCTGTCCCATGCGGCCCAGGATGGCCCCCAGGAAGATCACTGAGGAGCGCATCTCCCGCATGAGGGCGTCGGGCACCTCCCACCCCGTGGGGGCGGAGGCGTCCACCACCACCGCCTCCCCCTGCCGCTCCGCCCGGCAGCCCAGGCGGCGCAGGATGTCCAGGGAGGCCCGCACGTCGGACAGCTCCGGGCAGTTGTGGATGACGCACTCCCCCGGCGCAAGCAGGCAGGCCGCCAGGATCGGCAGGACACTGTTCTTCGCCCCGTGCACCCGCACGGAGCCCTCCAGGGGGCGGCCCCCCTCGACGATGTAAGTACTCATGCTCCAGCCTCCGCAAGTGGTTTGGTACGCCATCCTATGCGGAGGGGAACGCACGGGTTCAATGGGCCGGTTTTTCCAGCAAACCGGTCAGGGTTTTGTAGATCTGCTCCGCCGCGTCGGGCACGCCCATGTCCCGCAGGGCGCGGCTCATGGTCTCCCGCCGGGCGCCGTCGCCCAGCAGCTTGGTGATGAGGCTGTACAGCTTCTCCCCGCTGGACTCGCCCTCGGGCAGGAGCACCGCCCCGCCGGCGTTAGCCAGCACCCGGGCGTTCTTGGTCTGGTGGTCGGCCACCACATTGGGGGAGGGCACCAGCACCGCCGGTCTGGCGATGGCGGTGAGCTCCGCGATGGTGGACGCCCCTGCCCGGCACAGCACCAGGTCGGCCGCCGCCATCACCAGGGGCATGTCGTAGATGTATTCCCGCACGTCGATTTCCGGGAATTTCTCCACGCCGCTGTCCCGGAGCTCCTCCACCACCGCGTGGTAATCCCGGCCCGCGCCGTGGATGTGGCGGAAGGGGGCGCCGTCCCGGCACTCCAGGGCGATGCACTGGGCCATCTGGCGGTTCATCACCTCCGCCCCCAGGCTGCCCCACACGGAGAGCACCAGGGGCTTGTCGTCGGCAAAGCCCAGCTTCTCCCTGGCCTCCTTCCGGGTATAGCGGAAGAAGTCCCCCCGCACCGGCGTGCCGGTGACCACCACTTTCTCCGGGGTGTCGTAGTGGCTGCGGCTCTCCTCAAAGCCCACCATCACCACGTCCACCACCTTGGACAGGGCCTTGGTGGTCAGGCCGGGGACGGCGTTGGACTCGTGGACGGCGGTGGGGATGCCCCGCTTAGCCGCGGCGCTCACCACCGGGAAGGAGGCGTAGCCGCCGGTGCCCACCACCAGGTCGGGCTGGAAGGCGTCCAGAATGGCGTTGGCCTGCTTCTTGGACTTGTTCATGTTCAGCAGGGTTTTGACGTTGTGGCCGATGGCCGCCGGAGCCATGGAGCGGCGGAAGTTGGTGATGGTCACCGTCTGGATCTCATAGCCCTCCTTGGGCACCAGCCGGGTCTCCATGCCGCCGTCGGCCCCCACAAAGAGCACCTCACAGCCCGGGTTCCGCTCCTGGAACATCTGGGCCAGGGCCACGGCCGGGTTTACGTGGCCCGCCGTGCCGCCGCAGGTAAAGAGGATCTTCATGCGCTTTTCTCCTCCTCGTAAAAAATGACCGGGGACGGGCCGCCGAGGGCGGCGGCCCCTACAGGCAAATCGATACCCCCGCAGGGGACGGCCTCGCAGAGTTTTCCCCGCAAGGGGGGCACCACGCCCGCAGGACGGACGCGCGCCGGGGTCGTCGCGCGCCACGGCCTGGACAGGGCCCGCGGGCGGCCACAGGCCGCCCCTACAGCCTCGCAGAGTTTTCCCCGCTTTGCGGGGAAAAGAATTGAAAATCAGTCTTTCCGGGAATTCATTTCTCGGAAAGACACCCCGACCCGCGCCACGGTGCGCGAAACCGGGGGTATCGAGCCAAGTCGCCGGCGTTTCGCCGGCACGCAGGCTCGTATCTAGGGGGCATTGGATGCCCCCTAGACCGTTTCACTCCTGTTTCGTCGGCGGAATCTGTCTCGACACCGACAGCACAACGCCCATCTCGGCCAGCTGGATCATCAGGGCCGTGCCGCCGTAGCTGAAAAAGGGCAGGGAAATGCCGGTGGTGGGGATCAGGTTGGTGACCACGGCGATGTTGAGGAACACCTGCACCGCCGTCAGGGTGGTGATGCCCACCACCAGCAGGGCGCCGAACCGATCCCGGGCGTGGATGGCGATCCAGTAGCCCCGGATCACCAGCAGGGCAAACAGGATGAGGATCACCGCCGCCCCAATGAGGCCCAGCTCCTCGCAGACGATGGCGAAGATGAAGTCGTTCTCCGGCTCGGGCAGATAGAGGAACTTCTGGCGGCTCTTGCCCAGGCCCAGGCCCAGCAGGCCGCCGGAGCCGATGGCGTAGAGGGACTGGATGATCTGCCACCCGCCGTCCTGTTTGTAAGACCAGGGATCCTGCCACACCAGGATACGGGTGGACTGATAGTCCTGCATGACCAGGAGCAGCAGCCCAGCCAGAGCCGAGGCGCCCAATGCAAACCAGCGCAGCTTAATCCCGGCGGCAAAAAGCACCGCAGCCGCGCCGGCCAGGATCAGCAGGGTGCCCGACATGTGCGGCTCCCTGCTCATAAGGAACACAATCAGCAGCAGGATCAACCCGTAGGGCACCAGCTCCAGAAGGCCGATGCGATCCAGGACGCCCACCACCCCGCTGAGGGGACTGCGGGGGGACAGGCGGACAGGCTTCTCCGTGTTCCGCTTGGACAGCCGGGATGAGAAGTACATGATCACCGCCACCTTGGCAATCTCCGACGGCTGGAAGGTGCCGAGGCCGGGCACGGCGATCCACCGCTTCACATTGTCGCTGCGGTCGGTGTGGATGCCGGGGATCAGCACCGCGATGAGCAGCAGGATGGCCAGGATCAGGGCGAACACCGACAGCCAGCGGAAGGTCTGGTAGTTGATCTTGGAGACGACGTACATGATAGCCAGGCCGGCCACGGCAAACAGGCCCTGGCGGAAGAAGTAAAATGTGGGATCCCGTCCCTCATAATAGGCCGTGGCGTAGGAGGCGGAGAACACCATGATCACCCCGATGCCGGTGAGCAGCACCACCAGCATCAGGAAGGGCAGATCCATGGGCCCCCGGGCCAGCTGTTCCTCCATGGTCAGATCGCGCTTGCGTTTTGCCAGGGGTCTCCCCTCCTTTCTCCCCCGCAGGGGTTCCTTACCGGTTCATGACCCCCAGGAAGGTGAGCACACACATCACCAGGGTGATGCCGGAAAAGACACAGAAGAGCTTTACTTCGCTCCAGCCCCCCATCTCCAGATGGTGGTGGAGGGGCGCCATGCGGAAAATCCGCTTGCCGTGGGTGAGCTTGAAGTATCCAACCTGTATAATGTCAGACAGAGTTTCCGCAATGTAGATGATCCCCACCGGGATGAGCACCAGGGGAACGTCCAGGGCGAAGGCCAGGCCGCACACCGCGCCCCCCAGGAACAGGGAGCCGGTGTCCCCCATGAACACCTTGGCCGGGTGGAAGTTGTAGAGCAGGAAGCCGAACAGCCCCCCCATCAGGGCGCCGGAGAACAGGCCGATCTCCAGGTGCTGCCAGTACCAGGCCAGCACCGTGAAAAAGGCCATCACCGGGATGGTGACCCCGGCGGCCAGGCCGTCGATGCCGTCGGTGATGTTGACGGCGTTCACCGTGCCCACCATGACGAAGGCGGCGAACACCATGTACACCGGCCAGGGCAGGGCCAGGTTCACGTCGAAGAAGGGGAGGTAGAGCACCGGGCTCAGGTACCCGTGGCCCCGCATGAGCACGGTGAACAGGATGGCCGCCGCCAGCTGGAGCAGGAACTTCTGGGGGGCGGTCAGGCCGGTGTTCTGGTGGTGCTTCACCTTCATGTAGTCGTCGATATAGCCGATGATGCCGAATACCAGGGCGAACAGGAGCACGAAGGCCCCGCCGAAGCGCCCGGCCATAAAGTCAGGCCAGCCCAGCACGGCCGTCACAGCCGCGGCGGCGATGATGAACATCAGGCCGCCCATGGTTGGGGTGCCCTGTTTGGACATATGCCAGGTGGGGCCGATCTCCTTGATGGACTGGCCGGCCTTCATCCGCCGCAGGAAGGGGATGAGCACCTTGCCCCCCAGGGCGGCCGCCGCAAAGCCCAATATCACACCGATGACGATCCTCAGCATGTCTTTTGCAACCTCCAAAGCCTCTCAAAGCTCGATTTTTGCCCGCCCGGCGGGCCGGCCATCTATTGTATCACAATCCTCTGCGGGTTTCCACTCCAAAAAAGCAACAAATTTCCGGCTCAGGAGGCGAAATAGGCGGCCACTTCCTCCCGCTCGTCCAGGTGGAGCACCCGCGTGCCCACCTCCTGGTAGGTCTCGTGCCCCTTGCCCGCCAGCACCACCGTGTCGCCGGGCTTCGCCAGGGACAGGGCTCTCCGGATGGCGGCGCGGCGGTCGGGCTCCACCACCACCTCCGCCGCCGTCCCCTCCAGGCCGGGCAGGATGTCGCGGATGATGGCCTCCGGCTCCTCTGTGCGTGGGTTGTCGGAGGTGACCACCGCCACATCGGCCAGGCTGCCGGCGATGGCCCCCATCTGGGGCCGCTTGGTGCGATCCCGGTCGCCGCCGCAGCCGAAGAGGCAGATCACCCGCCCCGCCGTGAAATCCCGGACGGTGGTGAGGATGTTCTCCAGGGCGTCGGGGGTGTGGGCGTAGTCGATGATCACCGCAAAGTCCGCCGAGACGGGCACCACCTCGATGCGCCCCTTCACCCCAGGGGCCTTGGCCAGGGCGTCGGCGCAGTCCGCCAGGGGCAGGCCCAGGGCCAGGCCGCAGGTCAGCACCCCCAGGGCGTTGTAGACGGTGAAGCCGCCGGGTATGGGCAGCCTCACCCGGGAAATGGCCCCCTCGGCCACCGCCTCAAACTCCACCCGGTCGGGGAAGAGCCGCAGGTTCTTGGCGGTAAGATCCGCCTCGTCCCGCCGCTCGGAATAGGTGAGTCTGGGGACGGCCACCGTGCGGGCAAAGTAGCGGCCCGCCTCGTCGTCCAGGTTGAGGACGGCGGTGTCGCTCTGGCGGAAGAGCAGGCCCTTGGCGTCCCGGTAGGCCTCCATGGTGCCGTGGAAGTCCAGGTGATCCTGGGTCAGGTTGGTGAAGATGCCCGCCCGGAAGCGCAGGCCGTCCAGCCGGTGGAGCACCAGGGCGTGGGAGGAGGCCTCCATCACCACATGGGTGCAGCCGGCGTCCGCCATCTCCCGCAGGAGCTGCTGCACCTCGTAGGACTCGGGGGTGGTGCGGTGGGCGGGGAGCACCTCGTCCCCCACCATGTTCTGGTTGGTGCCGATGAGGCCCACCCTGGCCCCCAGCACCCCCTCCAGCATGGCCTTGAGCAGGTAGGTGGTGGTGGTCTTGCCGTTGGTGCCGGTGACGGCCAGCAGGGTCAGATCCCGGGCGGGGTGCCCGAACCAGTTGGCGGAAACCGCCGCCAGGGCGGCCCGGGCGTCCGGGGTGACCAGCCAGGGGCCCTCCCCCTCCGGCGGATGCTGGCAGAGCACCGCCGCCGCCCCCTGCTCCAGGGCCTGTGCGATATACTTATGTCCGTCGGTCTTGTAGCCCGGCAGGGCCACGAAGAGGCAACCGGGCTCCATGGTTCGGGTGTCATAGCAGATTCCGGAACATTCCACGTCCCCGGCGCGGCGCTCCGTCAGCGCCACGCCGGCCAGCAGCTGGTTCAGTCTCATGCTCTCCCCCCGATCTTGAAAATGGATGCGGCTACAGGCCCTCGCCGCTGGCGCTGCTGTCGCTGAAGCGCACCTCGACGGTGGTGCCCCGGTCTACGCTGGTGCCGGCGGCCACGCTCTGCTCGTAGGCCACCACGCCGGAGCTGTAGTCGGAGGCCCCGGTGGCCCGCATGTACAGGCCCTGGGCGGCCAGCTTCTCCTCCGCCTGGGCGGCGGTGAGGCCCACCACGCTGGGCACCGTCACCTGGTCGGTGGGCACCTCCTCGCCCATGTAGAGCACCACCTGGCTGCCGCCGGGGATGGAGGCGCCCGCCGCCGGGATCTGCCCGGTGACGGCGGCCCCGTCGCCCACGGTGCGCAGGGACAGGCCGTTCTTTTCCAGACTGGCGGTGGCGGAGGCCAGATCCAGGCCCACCAGATTGGGCACCAGCACGTCGGCGCTGGCGGTGTAGGTCTTCTCCACGCCCAGGTAGCCCAGGATGTCCTCCAGCAGCTCGCCGGCCATGGGGGCGGCCATGTTGCCGCCGCTGATGTACCAGCCGCCGGCGGTGGTGTTGGCGCCGGGGGCGGCGGGCTTGGGGCTGTTGTAGGCCAGCAGGATGATCACCTGGGGGTCGTCCGCCGGGGCAAAGCCCAGGAAGGAGACGATGGTGTAGTCGCTGCCGTACAGGGTCTGGGAGGAGCCGGTCTTGCCGCCGATGCGGTAGCCCTCCACGGCGGCGTTGTGGCCGGTGCCGCCGTTGACCACGCCCTCCAGAATGGTGCGGCAGCGCTCGCTGGTCTGCTCGCTGATCACCTGGCGCACCTCGGTGGGCTCGGTGTGCTGCACCACGTTGCCGTCGGTGTCGGTGACCTGGCTGACCACATAGGGCTGCATCAGGTGGCCGCCGTTGATCACCGCCGCCGCGGCGGTGATGAGCTGGAGGGGGGTGACCTGGAAGCGCTGGCCGAAGGAGGCCACCGCCAGATCCACGTTGGTGAACTTATCCCGATCCCAGATCAGGCCGGCGCTGACGGGATTGATGTTCGACTCGCCCAGCACGTCGATGCCGGTCTTCTCCAGGAAGCCGAAGTCCTCCAGATAGTTGTAGAACTTCTCCGCCCCCAGTGCCTGGCCGATGGCGATGAAGGCCGGGTTGCAGGAGTTGGCCACCGCCTTGGCCAGAGTCTGGGTGCCGTGGCCGTCCCGGTCGGAGCACTGGATGGGGGGGCCGCTCCAGCCGTCCACCTGGGCCACGCCGGAGCAGTAGAAGGTGCTGCTCTCGCTGACCACGCCCTCCTCCAGGGCGGCGGCCAGGACGATGGACTTGAAGGTGGAGCCGGGCTCATAGGTGCTGCTGATGGAGCGGTTGGCCCACTGTTTGTACAGCACCTCGCTCTCCGCCGCCGAGATGGCCGTGTCTCTGGCCTCCTCGGTGGTGGCGCCCTCGGCCAGGGCCTTCTGATAGGCCTCCTCCTTGGTGTACTCCCCGCTCTCGATATCCGCCAGATACTGGAGGAGCACCGGGTCGCTCACCGCCCAGGGGTCGTTGGCATCAAAGGTGGGGGAGTTGGCCCAGGCCAGGATCTCCCCGGTGTTGGGATCCATGGCGATGCAGAAGCCGCCGTCCTGCACCTCGAACTGCTCGATGCCCTTGGCCAGGATGTTCTCGCAGAAGCTCTGGATCTTGGAGTCCAGGGTGAGCTCCAGATCGCAGCCGTCCATCCCGTCGTAGTAGTTTTCGTACTGATAGAGCATCTGGGTGCCGTCGGCGTTCTTGGCGGTGACGATGCGCCCGGTCTCGCCGGCCAGGACGCTCTCGTACTGGGCCTCGATGCCGTAGGCGCCGGTGTTCTCCGTGTTGGGGTTCACCCAGCCGATCACCTGGGCGGCCAGGCTTCCCTTGGGGTAGATGCGCATGGTGGTGGGCGGGGTGAAGATGCCGGTGATGTGGTTCTCGGTGGTGAAGGCCAGCACCTCGTTGCGGGTGTCCTCGTCCACCCGCTGGGCGATAATCTCGTACATGGAGTAGGTCTTTTCCAGCCGTTTCAGGATGTCCTCCTCCTCCAGGCCCAGGATCTGGGCCAGGTTGGAGGCGATGAACTCGTCGGTGGGCTCCGGGTAGTCCGGCTCCTTCCCGTTTTTCACGTCGTCGGCGTACGCCTCCTGGCAGGCCAGGATCTCCTTGGGGGAGAGCTGGATGTTGTACACCGTGGCGCTCATGGCCAGCACCTCGCCGTTGCGGTCGTAGATCACGCCCCGCTGGGCGGCCACGACGGAGTCGCCGGTCTGCTGCTCCACCGCCAGCTCCTGAAAGCGGTCGTAATCCCGGATCTGGATCTGCCAGAGCCGGACAAACAGCGGAATGAATACCGCCACGCCAAAGACGGCCAGCAGGATCAGGGTGCGCACCAGGATGGTGCGGTTGGCCCGGTGGTCGGGCTGCTGGACGACTCGTCTGTGCTTTCTCTCTGCCATGATTCACCTCGCGCCTTTCGGGGATGGAAGTACCGGAAAGGGTGTAAGAAAATTCCTTTTCTTACACCCTCTCATCTTTCTGTGTATCAGGGCCGCCGGGCAGCCCGTCTCTCTTTCTGGGGCCTCCAAATCATGATATGGCCGCACTCACCGGAAATATGTCACGATTTCCTCCGCAATGGATTTGACGCTCTGGAACATGCCCTCCAGGCCGGAGGTGCCCTCCTCCTGCTGGAAGACCTTCACGGTGTTGGGCTCGGACAGATCCACATACACCGTCTGTCCGTTCTGGGGCTCCACCATGGTTCCGCTGGTGGTCAGGGACTCCTGAATGGCATCCAGATCGTAGGCCAGCTCATACTGGGCCCGCAGCTTGGCCTCCTCGGACTGGAGGGTGGTCATCTCGCTGTTGAGGGCCACCACCTGCTGGGAGATGGTCATCAGCCGGGCGTAGCTGAACAGCAGCAGCACGGCGAACACGCCCACCGCCAGGAAGCCCACCACGGCGAAGGGGGACACGGCGCCGGCCTCCCGCACGCGCACCCGGGGGCGCACCACCGCCCGTTCCCGGGGACGCACCACCGGGCGGGGCTGGAGCACCTCCTCCCGCTCCAGCTGGCGGGCGGCAGAGCCGTCATAGGCCTCATAGGGCACGGTGTCATACTTGGAATACCTGATGTTTCTGCGTCTGACGGCAGTTGCCATGGGTGTGTCCACTCCAATCTCTCGTGTAGAATGTGCTCCGGCCTTACAGCTTCTCCGCCGCGCGCAGCTTGGCGCTGCGGGCGCGGGGGTTTTCCTCCAGCTCCTCAGGGCCGGAGACGATGGGCTTTCTGGTAATCAGCCTGATCTGCGGCTTCTTCCCGCACACACAGACCGGGAAGTCGGGCGGGCAGGTGCAGCCCTTGGCAAAGGCGGCCAGGCCGTTTTTGACGATGCGGTCTTCCAGGGAGTGGAAGGAGATCACCGCCAGCCGTCCACCGGGGTTGAGCCGGGGCACCGCCCGCTGCACCATCTTGTCCACCGCGCCCAGTTCGTCGTTGACGGCGATGCGGATGGCCTGGAAGGTGCGCTTGGCCGGGTGCTGCTTCTCCCGCAGGGCCGCGGGGGGCAGGGCGCTCTTGATCACGTCCACCAGCGCCAGGGTGGTCTCGATGGGCTGCTTGTCCCTTGCCCGGACGATGGCGCCCGCAACTGCGGGGGCGTACCGCTCCTCCCCGTACTGCCAGAGGATGCGCCGCAGCTCCTCCTGGGGCCACTCGTTGACCACCGCCCGGGCGGTCAGGGTATCGGTCTGATCCATGCGCATGTCCAGGGGCGCGTCCGCCATGTAGGAGAAGCCCCGGGACGGGTCGTCCAGCTGGGGGGAGGACACCCCCAGGTCAAAGAGCATGCCGTCCACCCGCTCCAGCCCCAGGCCGTCCAGGATGGCGTCCAGCTCGCAGAAGTTGTTGTGTACCAGCGTCACCCGTTCCCGCCAGGGGGCGAGGCGCTCCTCTGCCGCGTCCAGGGCCGCCTGATCCCGATCCACGCAGATGAGCCGGCCGGTGATCAGCCGCGCCGCGATCTCCCGGCTGTGGCCCGCCCGGCCCAGGGTGCCGTCCAGATACACCCCGTCGGGGCGGATGTTCAGGGCCTCCAGGCACTCGCGCAGCAGCACCGGCTTGTGGGAAAATACCTGCTCACTCATCAGAATCCCAGCGCCTCCATGCACGCGGACATCTTCTCCGGCGTCATCTCTTCCTCCTCTTGGGCGGCCCAGGCGTCGGCGCTCCAGATCTCGGCCCGGTCGTGGACGCCGATGATCACCACGTCCTTGTCCAGCCCGGCGTACCTGCGCAGCTTCTGGGGGATGACGATGCGGCCCTGACTGTCCAGCTCGCACTTGGCGGCGTTGGCGAACAGGGGGCGCATGGCCTTGGACTGGCTCATGGGCAGGGAGGCGAATTTTTCTGTAAACCGATCCCAGGTGGACTGGGGATAGATGGCCAGGCAGGCGTCCACGCCCATGGCCAGATAGAAGGAGACGCCCAGCTCCTCCCGGAGCTTGGCGGGGATGAACAGGCGGCCCTTGGCGTCGATGCTGTGCTCGTAGGTGCCGGTCACGCTGCTCACTCTCCCTCCACTTTACTGTCTATCAGCGGTCTTTCCCTCCACTTTGCCCCACTTTCCTCTTTAGTATAAATGCTTTGTAACAGAATTGCAATAGTTTTTTCTTCTTTTTTGCCGGGAAAAATACCGGGATTCCAACGGAAATCCTTTCTTTTCGGAACGAAAAACATTTGTTCGATCCGATCCGTTACAAATGGTATCAAAAAACCGCCAGACCTTGTGGTCTGGCGGCTTTTTGCCCTGTATTTTGTGTTGTTATGGAAACCGGGCCGCCGGGCGGATCCTATCCGCCCCTACCCGGTGAAGCGGGCCAGGATCTGGGCCAGCTCGGCGCGGGAGGCGGTGCCGGTGGGATCCAGCCGTCCGCCGTCCTTGCCGGTCAGCAGGCCCTCGCCCACCGCCCAGCGGAGGGCGTCCACCGCGTAGTCGGACGCGGACGCGGCGTCCGCGAAGCCATCCAGGGTACCGGCGGGCGCGGGGGAGCCGGCATAGCGGTACAGGATCGCCGCCATCTGCTCCCGGGTCAGGTTGTCCTCGGGGCCGTAGCTGCCGTTGTCATAGCCGGTGACGTAGCCGTTGGCCGCGGCCCAGTTCACCGCGTCGGCGTACCAGGCGGAAGCCGCCACGTCGGGGAAGCCCGCCGCGGTGGAGGCCGTGCCGTCGGCCAGGTTATAGAGCACCTGGGCCATCATGGCCCGGGTGAGGATCATGTTGGGCGCAAACGCGGTGCCGCTGGTGCCGTCCATGATGCCGTTCTCCCAGCAGTACGCCACCGCGTCGTAGTACCAGTCGCCCTCGGCCACGTCGGTGAAGGGCAGGGCGGGGGTCTCGGACTCGGCGGGGACAAACACGGCCTCAACGGTCACATCGTCCCCCGGCATATAGAACAGGTAGCTGCCGTCGCTGCGGCGGGTCAGTTCCACCTCGTTGCCGTCCTCGTCGGTAACGGTGATGCTGGCCAGTACAAAGCCCTCCTCAGGCTCCGGAGTGAGGATAACCCGCTCCCCCTTCCGGGCGCGGCTGGAGTCCGTCTCCACACTGCCGTGGGACTCCTGCTCCACGTCCACGTCATACCGGCTGGAGGAGGAGGAACCGGAACTGCTGGAGCTGCCGGAGGAACTGCCGGAGCTGCCGGAGGAGTTCTTGGTGATGTCCACCGTGATGCCGGTGGGTGCGGTGACGGTGTACCACCCGGCATCGGTGCCGGTCAGGGTGACAGAGACATGGACGGGCTTATTGGTGCCCGCGCCTGCGTCAGAGACCGTACCGGAGGCGGTGAAGGACACGTCGTCGCTGTCAACCACGCCGGTCAGCGTGCCGCCGGTCAGGGAGACGGCGGTGGAGCCGTTGTACCGGCGATCCACGGCGCTCAGGCCGGTGACGGTCAGGGCCTTGGGGTTCAGGGTGACGGTGATGGTGCCCAGCACGGTGTCACCCTGCTTCACAGTAACGGTGCTCGTCCCGATGGGAAGTCCCTTCTGCGTGGTGTCATAGCTCAGGCTGTAAGTGCCGTCGCTGTTGGAGGTTCCATCGCCAAGTTTGACATCACCATAGTAGAACGTAGCGGTATCGCCGCCCGCCAGCGGGGCCGGGGCCGCGCCTGCGGTGGGCAGGTTCGTGCCCGTGAGATCCAGCTTATTGGCGGGCTCTGTCTCTGGAGGAACTTCTTCTTTAGAAGTTTCGGTGGATTCTACGACTTCCTCTACAGGTTCAGAAACGATCATATCGCCGTCGACAATATCCGTCGTAATTTCGTCCGCAGAATCTGTTGCCAGATCCCACTTTGCATAATATGTCGGATAATTATTGCCGTTTTTGCTCACTTCGGTTACTGGGGTGCCATTAAATTCTTTATTTGTGTACCAACCATCAAACTTCCATCCAGCTCGAGTAGGTGTAAGTAGAGAATCCTCTTCACCACTTTCGCTGTTTTCAAGAGTTCCCTCATTAGTAACTGCAATTGCCATCTGGTGGCCAAAATATGTATTCGATCCGTTCTTTAATTTTTCAAGCATATCCTCATCAGCGACATAAATGATGTGTGCCTTTGGAGTGCCTTCTGCAGACAAGCACGTGGCCCAAGAGTCCCCAACTGTAATCTTTTCAGGGTCAACTCGTGTCAAATCAATCTTGGCCAGATTAAAGCAGCTATGCAGAGCTTGGACACCAATACTGGTCACCCCAGCAGGAAACGCAATGAACTTTAAATTGGTGTTCTTGAATGCGTAGGCACCAACGGATTCCAACTTAGACTCGTCTAAATCTATCTCAACTTCTTCCAGGCCGGTAGCATCCTCAAATGCACGATCATGAATGGAGGTCAGGCTATTCGATAGAGACAGCTTTTTCAGTTCTTCGACATGATTGAAAACATAGCTGCCGACAGAAGTGACCGTGTCCGGCATATCGAACTCTTCCAAAACAGTATCTTCAAACGCCTGTGTCCCTATAGATTGGAGATTGCTGCTTTCTTCAAAACTAATTTTTTTGAGGGAAGAGCAGTCTAAAAATGCACGATCTCCAATCGTTTCTACACTACTCGGTACGGTATAGGACTCAAGGCTAGTACATTCTCTGAATGTGTCCGCAGGAATTTCCTTGATGCTAGCAGGAAGATCGACGCTCGTTAGATTGGAGCAAGCTCTAAATGTGGCGCCTCCCGTAATCGTACAATTTGGATTTTCAAATTTCACAGATGTAATATCTGTGGCATAAAACATATGGCCATCTGTTAGACTGTTAATATTTTCTCCTAAAACAAGTTCTCCGCCGATACTGGTATGACGAAATGCGGCTTGCCCGACAGATGTAATTTTGTCCGGTAAAACAAGGGTGTTATTTTCGCCATTGCCCTTATAATTATCACATCCGTCTAGCAAACCGATTGGAATTGCAGTAAGCGGGTAACTATCCCAATCCAGCATGGTTAGGTTATCACACTCTGCATAGACTGACTTTCCGCAGTCGGTAATATTTCCAAACACAGCTTCTGTCACATCGGTAAATGCAAAAGCATAATCTCCAAGATAGGTAATATTATCACCGATAGAAATGTTGGTAATCGGAATTGTGTCAACACCTTCTTGTTTTAATACCGAATACCAGGGGGCAAAGTCGGTGCTCTCTGTCAGAGTTGGATGGTCAAAGTCCTTCATCGCCCCGGTGCCCTCGATATGCAGCGTATAGGTCATCGAAAGTGGTACTGACAGATTGATTTTCTCGCCATATGTTGCTTCGATTTTGCCATTGCTTGTCAAATATGCATAGACGTTATTTCCGTCGCTATCTGCGGAGACATTCCAGGGATTATCCTTTGTGCCTTCTCCTCCCGGTTCGGCGGCCAGTGCGGAGGCAGGAAGCAGCGTCAAAACAAGACACATCGCCATCAGTCCTGCCAATAATCGCTTTTTCATTTGTTTTCCTCCTCATCTTTCCGACCCACATTTTGCAAAAAGTGTACTTTTTGCCAGCCGGTTTCTTGGCTCCATTGTAGCACGTTAGTTCAGTAATATCAATAACTTTAGCCTTTATTTTGCGCACATAATTTTTATTTTCATTACCGTCCTCCGCCGCACCCACATTTGTCAATAAGTACACCTTTTGCCAGCCGGTTTCCATGAAAAGAAAACAGCCGGAGGGGGTTCCCCTCCGGCTGTTCTGTCTTGTCACTCCTCGGCCTCCACGTCGTAGGGCTGGCGGCCGGCCTGGGCCGCGCCCCCCGCCAGGGCGCGGAACCGGGCCCGGGACTTCTTGATCTCGTCGTAGGCCTCGGCCACCGCCTCCTCGGTGCGGCGCAGGGCGTCCTCGCAGTAGTCGTTGGCGGCCTTGCGGAGATCCCGGCTGCGCTCCTCGGCGGTGCGCATCAGCTCGTTGGCCTTCTGCTTGGCCTGGGCCAGCAGCTCGTCCTCCGACACGATCTGCTTGGCCTTGTCCTCCGCCTGCTTGCGGATGAGCTCCCCCTCCCGCTTGGCGGAGGCGATATACTCCGTGCGGGCGGCGATGAGCTTCTTGGCCTCGGCCAGCTCCATGGGGAACTGGGCGCGGATCTCGTCCAGCAGATCCAGGGCCTTGTCCCGCTCCAGAATGCACTTGTCGCTGCTCAGAGGCATGCTCTTGGCCTCGTCGATCATCTCAAAGAGCATGTCCAGTAATTCTTCCACGCCGGTGGCCATCAGCCATCCCTCCTGCCGTTCATTTTTTCCTGAATGTCCGCGATGATCTCCCGCGGCACGAAGTCGGACAGATCCGCCCCGTAGCGGGCCATCTCCTTCACCATGCTGGAGCTGACATAGGTGTACTTGGTGCTGGAGGGGAGGAACATGGTCTCCAGCCGGGGGTTGAGCTTCCGGTTGATGAGGGCCATCTGCAGCTCGTTCTCATAGTCGGACACCGCCCGCAGCCCCTTCACCAGGGTACACGCCTTCTTCTGCCGGGCGTACTCGGCAATGAGGGTGGAGGAGCTGTCCACCTCCACATTGGGCAGCTTGGCCACCACCCGGCGGATGAGCTCCACCCGCTCCGCCTCGGTGAACAGGCCCCGGTTCACCTTCTCCGAGTTGACCATGACGCACACGATCAGCTTGTCAAAGCACACGGCGGCCCGCTTGATGATGTTCAGATGCCCCAGGGTAATGGGGTCAAAGCTGCCCGGGTAGATGGCGGTTTTCATGGGGGCTCACTCCCTTATGTTCGCACAGCCCTCAGACCGCACGGTGGTAAAGCGTGATCTTGATCTTGCCGTAGCGGTAGTCCCGGCCCTTCTGATAGGGGGGCGCCAGCTCCGGCAGCGCCGCCTCCGCGGCACTTTCGCACACTATTATACCATGTTCCGTGACGATGTCAATCTTGGCAATCATCTCCAGGGCCTTTTCCAGCATGCCGGTGCCGTAGGGGGGATCCAGGAAAATCAGGTCAAATTTCTCCCGGCAGCCGGTGAGGAAGGCCAGATAGTCCCCCTGCACCACCTTTGCCAGGCCCGCCAGGCCGGTGTGCTCCAGGTTGGCCCGGATCACCCCGGCGGCCTCCTTCCGCACGTCCACAAAGGTACAGGCCGCCGCCCCACGGGACAGGGCCTCGATGCCCATCTGGCCGGTGCCGCCGAAGAGATCCAGCACCCTCCGGCCCTCGATGTCAAACTGGACGATGTTGAACACCGACTCCTTCACCTTGTCGGTGGTGGGACGGGTCTCCAGGCCGGGCAGCTCCTTGAGCTTCCGCCCCCGGGCAATGCCGGTAATCACTCTCATGACGGTTCCTCCGTTTTCTGATTGAAATATTCGTACACCGCCCGGGCGGTGTTTTTGGGCACGGCCTCCTCCAGCTCCGCCAGGGAGGCGGCCTTGATATTTTTCACGCTCTTGAAGTGCTTCAGCAGGTCGGCCCGCCGCTTCTCCCCCACGCCCGGTATTTTGTCCAGCACCGAGCCCTTTACCCGCTGGTTCTGCTGCTGGCGGTGGAACTCGATGGCGAAGCGGTGGGTCTCCTCCTGGATCTGGCCGATCAGGGAGAAGACGGCCTGATTGGCCTGGATGCCGATCTCCCGGCCCTCGGGGGTGACCAGGGCCCGGGTGCGGTGGCGGTCGTCCTTCACCATGCCGAACACGGGAACGGACAGGCCCAGCTCCTCCAGCACCCGCACCGCCACGTTAGCGTGGTTGACGCCGCCGTCGATGAGGAGCAGGTCGGGCTTGTCCGCGAACTTCTCGTCCCCGTCCAGGTACCGCTGGAACCGGCGGCGGAGCACCTGATCCATGGAGGCGTAGTCGTCGGGGCCGTCCATGTCCTTGAGCTTGAAACGGCGGTAGCCCCGCTTCAACGGCCTGGCGTTGACGTACACCACCATGGAGGCCACGATGTCGTCGGCCCCCTGGTTGGAGATGTCGTAGGACTCGATGCGCCGGGGGGGCGCCTCCAGCCCCAGCATGCGGCCCAGCAGCTCCATCAGCTTGCTCTGCCGCTCCTCCCGGGTCGTCCAGCGCTCCACCTCCTCCGCCGCGTTTTTGTTGGCCAGGCGGATGAGATCCATCTTGGCCCCCCGCTGGGGGGTGACCAGCTCCACCCTGTGGCCCGCCTGCTGGGAGAACAGGCGCATCAGGGGCACCTCGTCCTCCAGGGCGCAGGGCAGCAAAATCTGCCTGGGCAGCTGCCCCCGGGGGGCGTAGTACTGCCGCACCAGGGCGGACAGGATGTCCGCCCTGTCCTCCTCCATGGGGGTGTCGATGAGCTCCCAGTCCTTGGCGGCCAGGTCGCCCCCGGCGAAGTGGAGCACCACAAAGCAGCTTTTTGTTGCCTCCCCCTGGAAGAAGCCCACCACATCGGTGTCCGCCAGGGAGCCGGCCACCACCTTCTGCCGCTTGCCCAGCAGCTCGATGGCCCGGTAGCGATCCCGCAGCTCGGCGGCCTTCTCAAAGCGCAGCTCCTCCGCCGCCTGCTCCATCTCCGCCTGGAGCTCCTCCCCCACCTCCTGGAACTTGCCCTCCAGCAGGCGGACGGCCTGGTCGATGGCCTCCCGGTAGCGGGACTGATCCATCTCCTTGCGGCAGTAGCCGTCGCACTGTCCCATGTGGTAGTTGAGGCAGGGTCGCTCCTTCCCGATGTCCCGGGGGAATTTCCGGCTGCAGGAGGGGAGCTTCAGCGCCACCCGCAGGGCGTCCACAATGTTCTGGGTGGCCCCCCGGCTGCCGTAGGGGCCGAAGTACCGGGCCCCGTCCTCCGCCGCCCGGTTGGCCAGGGAGAACCGGGGATAGGGGTCCTTCACCGTCAGGCGGATGTAGGGGTAGCCCTTGTCGTCCTTGAGCAGGATGTTGTACCGGGGCTGGTGCCGCTTGATCAGCGAGTTCTCCAGCACCAGGGCCTCAAACTCCGAGTCGGCCACGATCACGTCGAAGTGGTCGATCTGGCTCACCATGGCCCGGGTCTTCTCCGTGTGGGAGGCCAGGTTGGCGAAGTACTGGCTCACCCGGTTCTTCAGGGCCTTGGCCTTGCCCACGTAGATGACCTCGTTCCTGGCATCCTGCATGATATACACGCCCGGCTTCAGCGGCAGGGCGTGGGCCTTTTCTTTTAACTCGTCGAAAGTCATGTTCGGAGTAGTTATCCTCCCTCTTGCCGGTGGTTTTTACGCCCTGCCGCCGGGCGGCCGGCGCGATTGACAAACCGCGCAGTCTCTGTTACCATTCTCTCAGCCTTTACAGGAAGGGGACGGTCACATGCTGCATCACACGGGCTCGGTGCGTCTGGAGAGCGGCCGGCTGATCCTGCGCCCCCTGACCACCGCCGACGCGGAGGCCGCTTTTGCCAACTGGACAAGCGACGCCCAAGTGGCCCGCTTTATGCGCTGGAACCCCCACACCAGCGTGGAGGAGACCCGCTCCTGGCTGGCCCAGTGCGAGCAGGATTACCGGAAGCCGTGCCACTACGAGTGGGCCATTGTGCCGAAGGCGGCCGGTGTCCCTGTCGGCTCCATCAGCCTCCGCCTTCAGGGGGACGGCCCGTCCCGGGAGGCTGCGGACGTGGGTTACGCCATCGGCCGGGCCTGGTGGGGGCAGGGGCTTGTCACCGAGGCCCTTATCTGTGCCATGGAGCACCTGATCCACACCGTGGGCGTGCGGCACTTTACCGGGGAACACGCCCCGGACAACCCCGCTTCCGGCGCGGTGATGCGCCATGCGGGCCTGCACTGCGTGGGGAGGGGCTCCTATACCAGCTTCGACGGCGCCCGCACCTTCCCCAGCCTTGTCTACCGTCTGGATCTGTAAATCCGGTTTCTCTGTCTATCAAAAAAAGCGCCGCAGCTGCGGCGCTTTTTTCTCTCGCTCGTTTGACTTACTCAGCGAAGTTGGAGGAGATCAGCTCGATGAGCGCCTCCACGGCCTCCTTCTCGTCGGGGCCGTCCGCGATGAGGTTGATGGAAGTCCCCTTCACGATCCCCAGAGAGAGCACACCCAGCAGGCTCTTGGCATTCACCCGGCGCTCGTCCTTCTCCACCCAAATGGAGCTCTTGAACTCATTGGCTTTCTGGATGAAAAACGTGGCGGGTCTGGCGTGCAGACCGACCTGGTTGTTCACAACTGCCTCTTTCATATACATAGCGTTTTCCCCCCAAAGATGCATTCGCATACTACGTACTATAGGATAGCAAATTTATCCCAAACCGTCAATATCAAAATGCACAAATAACATGGAATGGACTGTAGAAAAAGACGAATCGGCGCCGTTCGTCCACCTTTTGGCGTCCTGTTGTCCGTGCAGCACGGACAGTGTCACCGCAGCTCGGCGATGGTCACGCCATCCTCACGGCGCGGAGGCTTTCTGCGGAAAGCCTGTCGCTTCGCTCCGAGCCGCGCCTTCCGGGGGGAATCGATTCCCCCCGGAGGCCCCCCACGCGCTCCCGCGGGGGACGGGGGCTGTCCTATCGCAGCTCGGCAATGGTTACGCCATCCTCCCCTTCGCCGTAGCGGCCGGGGCGGAAGGACTTGATATAGCGGCTGCGCTTCAGGTGCTCCCGCACCGCGCGGCGCACCGCGCCGGTGCCCTTGCCGTGGATGATGCGCACCTCGTTGAGCTTGCCCAGCACCGCGCTGTCCAGGAAGAGATCCAGGGCGCCGATGGCCTCGTCCGCCGTCATGCCCCGGAGATCCACCTCCGGAGAGGCCCCCATGGCGCGCAGCTTGTGCTCCGCCCGCTGAACCACCTTCTTGGCGGCTTTCTGGGTCTCCCCCTCCACCACCCGAACCTCGTCCTGCTTGGCGGAGATCTTCAGGATGCCGGCCTGGAGCTGGAGGGAGCCGTCCTTGTTCACGCTGAGGACGGTGGCCTGGGTGCCCATCTTCACCAGCTCCACCGTGTCCCCCGCCCTGGCCGGGCGGGTGGGGGGCGGCGCGGGCTCCTGGGGCCGCTGACCCAGCTTGCCCTCCGCCTGGTTGAGGCTGTGGAGCAGGGCGGAGCGCTCGTCGTTGACCCGCTGCCAGTCCTCCTCCTTACGCTGGCGGCGGCGCATCTCGTTCAGCTCCCGGAAGGTCTGCTCGGCGGTGTCCCGGGCCTCGTCCAGGATAGCCCGGGCCTCCGCCTGGGCCTTCTCCACCGCCTTGGCCCGCTGGGCCTCCAGCTGGGCCTTGTACTCCCGGCTGGCCTTGGCGGTCTCCTCCATCTCCCGGCGGAGCTTTGCCGCGGCCTCCTTCTCTTTCTCCATCTGGTGGCGCTGCTCGTCCAGCTGGGTGAGCACGTCCTCAAACCGCACGTTCTCCGCGTCGATGCGGGCGGCGGCCTTCTGGATGATGGATTTGGGCAGGCCCAGCCGCTCCGAGATGGCGAAGGCGTTGGACTTGCCGGGTATGCCTATAAGGAGCCGGTAGGTGGGGGCCAGGGAGTCCACGTTGAACTCGCAGGAGGCGTTCTCCACCCCCGGGGTGGTCATGGCGTACACCTTCAGCTCGGCGTAGTGGGTGGTGGCGGCCACCAGGGCCCCCATCTCCCGGGCGCTGTCGATGACGGCGGCGGCCAGGGCCGCGCCCTCGATGGGGTCGGTGCCCGCCCCCAGCTCGTCAAAGAGGATCAGGGTGCGGTCGTCCGCCTCTTTCAGGATCCCCACGATGTTCACCATGTGGGAGGAGAAGGTGGACAGGCTCTGGGCGATGGACTGCTCGTCCCCCACGTCGGCCAGCACCCGGTCGAATACCCTGACGCGGCTGTCGTCTCCCACGGGGATGTGGAGGCCGCACTGGGCCATGAGGGTAAGCAGGCCGATGGTCTTGAGGGTGACGGTCTTGCCGCCGGTGTTGGGGCCGGTGATCACCAGGGTGTCGAAGTCCTCCCCCAGCATCAGGTCGTTGGCCACCGCCTTGTCCGGATCCAGCAGGGGGTGGCGGGCCTTGCGCAGGTAGAGGCCCTTCTCCGCGATTTTGGGCGCGCAGGCGCGCATCCGGTAGGACAGCTGGGCCTTGGCGAAGATCACGTCCAGGAAGATCAGCAGGCGGTAGTCCTGGGCGATGTCCTCCCCGAACTGGGCGCAGTCGGCGGACAGCTCCGCCAGGATCCGCTCGATCTCCTTCTCCTCCCGGGACTGGAGCTCCTTCAGCTCGTTGTTGGCCTTCACCACCCCCATGGGCTCGATGAAGAAGGTGGAGCCGGAGGAGGACACGTCGTGAACCAGGCCGGGCACGTCGTTCTTGTGCTCCGACTTCACCGGCACCACGAAGCGGTCGTTGCGCTGGGTGATGATGGCCTCCTGGAGGTACTTGGCCTGGTTGGAGGAGATCAGCTTGTTCAGGATGTCCCGCACCTTGGAGGCGGTGGCCCGGATGTGCCGCCGGATGGAGGCCAGCTCCGGGCTGGCCGCGTCGGCGATCTCGTCCTCCCCCAGGATGGAGCCGGTGATCTTCTCCTCCAGGAAGCGGTTGGCCGTCAGGGAGCGGAACAGGTGGTCGATGCAGGTCTTGGCCCGGTCGCCCTCCCCCTCGCCGTACTCCTTGGCGGAGCGGGCCGCCCGCAGCACGGCGGCGATGTCCAGCAGCTCCCGGGTGTTCAGCGCGCCCCCCATGTGGGCCCGCTGGAGGGAGGGGGCAACCGGCTTGACGCCGGACAGGGAGGGACTGCCCCGCAGGGCGGTCATCTGGACGGCGGCGCTGGTCTCGTCCAGGGCCCGCTGCACGTCGTCGGCGTCGGTCAGGGGGCGCAGAGCCAGGCAGCGCTCCTTGCCCTCCTCCGTCACCGCCTGCTCCGCCAGGCGCTCCAGCACCTTGGGCAGCTCTAAGGTCTGTATGGATTTCTCAAATAAATCGGTCATATCGTCTTGTTCATCCTATTTGAAATTTCTCGGGAGAGCCGTCCCGCCGCACAGATGCGCCCTCCGGCGCGTAGGCTGGGGCAGGAGGGATTCCCATGGAAACTGATTCCTACACCTTCACGGAGGCCCAGCTGATCCTGCTCAACGCCAGCGTCAACGCCTGGCGGGGCAGCTCCTTCTGGGCCCTCATGTATATGCAGAGCCGCCTGTTCGACGCGGAAAACGCGGACAGCATCTACCAAGAGCTCCAGGCCCAGCCCGCCCACTACGACCAGATCATGGAGCGGTACTACGGCGTCAGCCTGACCAGCGGGGCGGCCGCGGACGGCTCCCCCCTCTATCACTACTACGACACCTACCTGGAGTATCTGAAGCAGCGCCAGCGCCGGCAGGCCGAGCAGATCCGCCAGCAGTGGCTGGAGCTCAACCGCCTCACCGCCCAGCGGCTGGCGGAGCTCAACCCCCACTGGGAGAGCAGCCTTTGGGGCTCCATGTTCACCCACAACACCAATCTGCTCTGCCAGGCCGCGGATCAGGATCTCCTGGGCAACTACCGGGCCATCAGCTCCTCCTACCTGCTGCTGGATCGGCTGGCCCAGGAGATGGGGGAGTACATGGCCACCGGCATCATCCGGCAGTTCGGCGTGGCCTGAGAACCGACGCCGCGGGCTGTACCCGCGGCGCTTTTCTGTCCCTCAGCAGGTGTTTACAGCAGCTCACACCGCAGGGTGAGCACCGCCCGGCCGCCCACCTGCACCTTCACGCCGCCCTCTGCTTCGGTGAGGCGGCTGAGGATCTCCGAGGGCTTGCCCATCTTCTCCCCCTGGACGAAGCGGTTGTCCGCCCCGGCGGCCACCAGGCCCCGGCGGAACAGGTAGTAGGTCAGGGCCCCGTTGGAGGTGCCGGTGGCGGCCTCCTCCGGGATGGCGTACAGGGGGGCGAAGTTGCGGCAGTGGGCGGTGGCGTCCGCCGTACCGGCGCAGAACATGTGGACGCCCACCACGCCGTAGTGCTCCGACAGGCGGGTGACCTCCCCCTCGTTCTGCACGGCCCGCTCCAGGGCGTCCAGATCCTTCACGGGCAGGAGAATGTCCAGCAGGCCGGTGCTCACCGCCTGGGCCTCCAGGCCGTCAGGCCGGTCGGCCAGGGACAGGCCGTAGGCGGCGTAGAGCTCCGCCTGCTCCTTCTCCGAGAAGCCCCGGCCGTCGGTGGGGGGCGCCATGTCCATCCACACCGAGTCCGCCCCCACCTGGATGGTGAGATCGCCGGAGCGGGTGTGGAGGGCGTAGTCGCCGGGCCCGATGGCCCCAGTGTCCCGCAGGACGGTGAAGGAAGCGATGGTGGCGTGGCCGCAGAGATCCACCTCCTCCGCCGGGGTGAAGTAGCGGATGTGGAAGGCTCTCTCCCCCGTCTGCCGCACAAAGGCGGTCTCCGAGTGCTTCAATTCCCCGGCCAGGGCGCGCATCAGGCCCTCCTCCGGGAAGGGATCCCCTCCCAGCAGGGCCACGCCGGCCTGGTTGCCGGAAAAGCGCCGGGTGGTAAAAGCGTCCGCGACGTACAGCTTCATAGTCAATTCCCCCATTGATGATAAAAATCCAGGGTGCGAAACCCCCGGTCGAGCTGTGTGGTGAGAAACTGCTCGCAGGCCCGCCCCAGGCGGGCCAGGCTGTCCCCGTCCGCCTGGAAGGAGAACAGCCGCTTGGGATTGCCGTAGACGATGTGGCGCATGGCGGCCACCGCCCCGGTTGTCAGGGGCAGGTCGTCCCCCTCCCCCACCCGGCAGGACGCGCAGTGGAGCACCCCCTCGGTCAGGTGGAAGCGGGGCTGTTCCGGCTCAGACACGCCGCAGACAGCGCAGGCGTCCACCAGGGGCTCATACCCCGCCAGGCACATGAGGCGCAGCTCGTAGGCCGCCTTTACCAGGGCCAGGGGCTTGTTGAGCTGATCCAGGGCGTACAGGGCGTTGAGGATCAGCGACAGGGCCGCCGGGTCGGGCCGCCCCTCCACCGCCACGGCCTCCATCACCTCCGCGAAGTAGGAGGCCAGGCTCAGCTTCACCACGTCGGACTTCATGTGCCAGAACTGCTGGAGGGATTCCGCCTCGTTGAGGGTGAAGTGATCCCGGTACTCGAACAGGGTCATGTCCGAGTAGACCAGCAGCTGGGCCGAGGCGGCCAGAGGGCTCCCCTTCCGGCGGCAGCCCCGGGCCTTGACGGTGCGCCTGCCCCCCTCGGCGGTGAGGACGGTGAGAATCTTGTCCGCCTCTTTGTAGTTGACCTCCCGGAGCACCAGCCCCTGGGTGCTGATGTGCGCGCCGCTCATTCGTCCCGGTATCCGAAGTTATGGATCAAATTCAAGTTGTCCCTCCAGTTCCTCCCACAGGATGTCCCATCCTGTGGGAACCCTTTTCCTTCTCTTCCTCGGGCGGAGTAAATCCGCCCTGCGGCAAGGTTTGCTTCGCAAACGCTTGGCGCGCCGCAGGCGCAGCTCGCTCCCGCTCGCGGAGAACTGGCCTGCAACCCCTGCCTTGCGCTCATTCGTCCCGGTATCCGAAGTTATGGATCAAATTCAAGTTGTCGCGCCAGTTCTCCTTCACCTTTACCCAGGTCTGGAGGAACACCTTGGCGTCCAGGAACCGCTCCATGTCCGAGCGGGCCAGGGAGGAGATCTTCTTGAGCATGGCACCCCCCTTTCCGATGATGATGCCCTTGTGGCTGGCCTTCTCGCAGTAGATGGTGGCGTCCAGCTCCACCACCCCGTCCTCCCGCTCGGAGAAGCGGGTCAACTCCACGGCGGTGCCGTGGGGGATCTCCTTGTCCAGGCAGAGCAGCAGCTTCTCCCGCAAAATCTCGGCGCAGATCTGCCGCTCCGGCTGGTCGGTGATCATGTCCTCGGGGAAAAGCTGGGGCCCCTCGGGCAGGAACTGGGAGAGCAGCTCCAGCAGCTCGTCCACCCCTTCACCGTTTTTGGCGGAGATGGGCAGGATGGCGGCGAAGTCGTGGGCCGCTCCGTATACCTGCATGACGGAGAGCAGCTTCTCCTTCTCCACCGTGTCGATCTTGTTGATCACCAGCACGGCGGGCACATGCAGGCTCTTGATGCGCTGGATCAGCTCCGCCTCGGGGCCGCCGATGTGGTCGATGGGCTCCACCAGCAGGAGCACCGCGTCCACGTCGGCCACGCTCTCCCGCACCACCTTCACCATGTAGTCCCCCAGCCGGGTGCGGGCCTTGTGCAGGCCCGGCGTGTCCAGAAACACGTACTGGCAGCCGTTTTTGTTCACCACCGCGCAGATGCGGTTGCGGGTGGTCTGGGGCTTGTTGGTGACGATGGCGATCTTCTCCCCCACCAGGGCGTTGGTCAGGGTGGACTTGCCCACGTTGGGCCGGCCCACAATGGCGATCATGCCGGATTTCTTGATGTCCATAGGTAATCCTCAACTTTCTTGAGCAGTTTTATGATGGTATTTTCAAACAGAGGCAGCAGGCGGCGGGGGCAAGCCCCCGCCCTACGGCGTCGGCACATCTGCCACAATCACCGGAGCAATTCAGCGGCATGGCACCGATGGCGGCCCGGCGGGCCAAGCCGGTACAGCGCGGCGGCTGTCAGGGCCTGCGGGGTAATCCCGATGCGTGCCGCCCAAGGCGCGGCAGCGCCTGTGACGAAACTGCCTGAAAAACTTGCGGCAATGCGGGCCCGGTCTTTGCCCTGTCCGTACAGCCCCCCGCCGCCATGAGCCCCCGTACTGGGGGGCCGGGGTCGAAGGCGCCGGGGGCGCCTTCGATGAAAATCCATGCGAAGCCTCCTTTTTGAAAAGGCGGAAAGCCCCCCGGCCCTTCTTTCCCCCCATTTCTTCGGGAAGAAATGGGGGCGCCGTCGTCGGCCCAAGCTGCGGTTCGTTCGCTTCCGGGCAGGCCCGAAAGCTCATTCCCTCCGCTGGGCCTCCTCTCCCCACGACGACCACTCCGTTGGGTCGCCGCGGGGGCCCCATTGGGCGCGTCCCCGGGGGATTCCCCAGCAAATGGCGGGCGACCACAGGTCGCCCCTGCGGATGCGGGCGGATGATATCCGCCCCTACGGGCCGGGCAGTTGACATACCGTGCCGGGCAGACCCGTCCCCCGGTGGGCCCGGTAAATGACGGCGGGGGCAAGCCCCCGCCCTACGAACAGGGGAACGGGCGGTGCGTCAGGGATGCCGCGCCCTACGATTCCGGCCCGTCTCCGCCTTTCAGAGACTCATACAGCCAGATGGCACAGCCTATCACGATGCCGGGCAGGGCGAACAGCAGGCCGGTCACCAGCAGCTTCAGCCCATCTCCATCTAAGCCCGGCAGGCTCTCCAGCACCATGACCAGCACCACGCAGGCAGCCACGGAGATGGCCCCACCGCCGATCACATAGCGCCACAGGTTATGCACGGCCGGTCTCCTCCCCCCGGGTGATGCCCAGCCCGTTCAGGATGGCCTCCTCCCGGGCCCGCATCTGGGCCTTCATGGGCCCCTCGTCCAGGTGGTCGTAGCCCAGCAGGTGGAGCACCGAGTGGACGGCCAGATAGGCCGCCTCCCGCTCCGCTCCGTGGCCGTACTCCGCCCCCTGGGCCTGGGCCCGCTCCAGGGAGAGCACCATGTCCCCCAGGGGCACCAGGCCGGTGCCGGGATCCGCCTCCACGTCGTCCAGGGTGGGCGGCGCGCCGGGGGTCAGGTTGAACATGGGGAAGCTCAGCACGTCGGTGGGCCGGTCTACGTCCCGCTGCTCCCTGTTGATGGCCTGGATGCCCTCGTCGTCGGTGAACAGCACGTCCACCTCGCAGGGGAAGGGCACCCCCTCCGCCTCCAGGGCAGCGGGGATCACCCGCCGCAGCAGCGCGGCGTAGGGCTCCGCCCCGTCCACCTCGGTCTCGATGAGAATTTCGTGGTTCATTTTCTCTCCTCCTCCGGGCCGTCAATGGGCTCGTCCAGCACCCAGGGCAGGAACATGTCACACCCCAGGTCAAAGTGGGGCGCGGGAAATTCATTTTCCACTGGAAAGGTCTCATGCCCCAGCTCCAGCCCGCCCCAGGGAAATTCCACCCGGGGGCCCCAGGTGGGGCCGTCGTCCGCCCCGGCGGGCCTGCCCGTGATCTTTCCGGCAACGCGCCAGCAGAGCTGATAGAGCAGCCCCTTCTCCTGCCAGCTCTCGTCGTGGTAGAGCTCGCAGACGTAGGTGGCCTTCTCCGGCGGGATACCCAGCCCGTCCAGGATGTTCAGAAGCTCCTCCGGCAGCCGCCGCTCTTTCGCCAACGCCAGAAAATTCCGGCAGTGGCCGCAGGTACAGCTCCAGCCCCCGGCCTGGGCGTACCAGGCCCGGGTGGCGGGCTCGTCCACCTCCACGGTGTAGCCGTGCCAAGCGAATTCCGTCACTTGCGCGCCTCCCGGTTCTCCTTTTTGGCCCGGCGGGCCTCGTCGGCCTCATAGGCCCTGATGATGCGCTGGACAATCACATGGCGCACCACGTCGGCCTCGCCCAGCTTGCAGATGGCGATGTCCTCCACCCCGTCCAGCACCCGCATGGCCTCCTTCAGGCCGGACATGGTGTCCCGGGGCAGGTCGATCTGGGTGATGTCGCCGGTGATGACGATCTTGGAGCCGAAGCCCAGGCGGGTGAGGAACATCTTCATCTGCTCCCGGGAGGTGTTCTGGGCCTCGTCCAGGATGATGAAGGAGTCGTCCAGGGTGCGGCCCCGCATGTAGGCCAGGGGGGCCACCTCGATGTTGCCCCGCTCCAGGTACTTGTTGTAGGTCTCCGCCCCCAGCATCTCAAAGAGGGCGTCGTACAGGGGCCGCAGGTAGGGATCCACCTTGGACTGGAGGTCGCCGGGCAGGAAGCCCAGCCGCTCCCCCGCCTCCACCGCCGGGCGGGTGAGGATGATGCGGTTGACCTGCTTGTCCCGGAAGGCGGCCACGGCGGCGGCCACCGCCAGATAGGTCTTGCCGGTGCCCGCCGGGCCGATGCCCAGGGTGATGGTGTTCTTCTTGATGGCGTCCACATACCGCTTCTGGCCCAGGGTCTTGGCCTTGATGGGCTTGCCCTTGGCGGTGACGCACAGCACATCCCGGGCGATGTCGCCGATGTGCTCCTCGTTGCCCGCCTTCACCAGGTTGATGATGTAGCGCACGTTCTGCTCGGTGATGGTCTCCTTGCGGCCCGCCAGGTTGAGCAGGCCCTGGACGGCCTTGACGGCGTAGAGCACGTTCTCCGCCTCGCCGGAGATTTTCAGCTCAGAGTCCCGGTTGACCACCGTGACGCCCAGCTCCCGCTCAATGAGCTTGATGTTCTCGTCAAAGGAGCCGAAGATGTCAATGGCGTCCTCAATACGTTCCACGTTGATGCTCTGTTCGATCATGAATCGGCCTCGTTTTCCTGTGTAAAGTCTGCATGTTCTCTGGGCACAAACCGCCCGATCTCCTCGGTGCACTCGGCCTGGAGGGTGACCGTGAGCAGGCCGTCCCGCTCCGCGGCGGCAAAGGAGGCGTTCAGAATCTCCCCCTCCCCCACGCTCTCCCGGAGGGCCGCCAGCAGCTCCTCCTCCAGCAGGGCCCGGGCCGCCTCCGTCTCCACGGGGGCGCTCTCCAGGGTGTAGGCCCGGCAGGTCTCCCGGGTGAGGGCCAGGGGCATCTCCCGGCCGCCCGGCAGCGTCAATGTCCAGGTACGGCTTATTTTATCATACTCCGGGAAGGAAATTCCACTCTTTCCGAAAAAATCGATCCGCCGGCCGAACAGGGTCAGGGCCCAGCGGCTGTGCTCCTCCCCGGTGTAGGCCTTCACCGGGGCCTCCAGGGGGAGGGCGGCGGTGAGGGTGCGCCAGGTGCGGGCGTACACCTGCCCCTGGGCCCGCACCTCCATGGTGCCCAGGTTCTCCCGCTCGCTGTACATAGGGGCGTCCAGGATCACCGAGCCGGAGATGAGCACATCCCCCTCCACCACCGTGTCCCCCACGGCGAAGCGGGCCTCGCCGGACAGGGCGTCGATGCCGGTGATGATCCCCGAGGCCCGGGCCACGATGTCCCCCAGCTCCGTCCCGTCCACGGACTCCGGGGTCTCCACCGCCTCCCGCACCAGCACCTCCGCCCGGGTGCCGTGGAGGTTGACCGACAGCCAGGACAGCCCCGGCAGGTTCATCAGCGCCCGCCGCCCCACCTCGTCGGCGTCCAGGCCGGGGCCGTAGGCCCCCACGCCCAGCCCCTGCCGCCGCAGCTCGGTGAGGATCTCCGCCGTGGTGACGCTCTGGTTGCCCTCCACCTCCACGGTGAGAATGAACTGGGACAGCACGCACACCGCCGTCAGGGACAGGGCCAGCCCCACCAGCAGGGCGTACCGCCGCCGGAACCGGGCCAGGAAAAAGGGCACCCCCGACCGCCCCTCCGGGGTGACGGTGCACTGCACCTTCTCCCCCAGCCTGCGGGCCGGGCCGCTGCCCTGCCGGGTGACAGTGAGGCGGAGGCGGGTGGGCTCCAGCCACTCCACGTTCCAGAACTGGATCCCCTTCTGGGCGCACAGGTTGAGGAGCCGCTCGGGAAAGGCCCCCGTCACCTCCAGCCGGACGCTCCCCCGCAGGACGTTGATCAGCCGCTTCAGCATCGCCCCGCCCCCCTATTCCAGCTCCACGGCCCGGATGGCGCCGGTGATCAATAGCTGGCTGGCGTTCATGCTCTTCAGCTCCAGCCCCGCCCCCCGCACCTTCACCACCAGCTTTCCGCCGGATATGTGGATCTCGTCGTCGCCGTAGGAGAGAATCCCCTTGTGGTTCTCCATCCGCAGCTCCCGGCTGCCCGTCAGCTCGATGCGGGGCAGGCCCGCCACCACGTCTCCGGGCAGGTCGAACACCTCCGCCGTCTTTTCCAGTAGGCCCTCCTTTTTTCCGCTCCGATCCATGGCAGTCCCCCCTCGTCCTCCATGCTTATGAGAGAGGGGGGACGATCTTGCCTGTCCCGGGGAAAATGAAGGCAACACCGGAGCATTTTTGTAGGGGCGGTCTGCGACCGCCCGCGGGCGACCACAGGTCGCCCCTACAGGGCCCGGTAAATTGGCGCTGGGCCTGCCTGCGCGCGTCCCTGGTACGCTCCGTAGGGACGGTGTGCCTCTCTGTAGGGCGGGAGCTTGCCCCCGCCGCCCCTACGGGGTTTCCGTGCTCTGTCCCCCGCTCACAAGGGCCAGCAGCTTTTCCCGGGTGTTGTCCTCCGGGTGGGCCAGGATGTGGGCCGCCAGGCGGCGCTGCATGGCCCCGATAGCCTCCCCCTCCAGCCCCAGGGCGGCCAGCTCCCCGCCGGAGATCGCCAGCTCCCGCACCGCCTCCGCCTCCGGGTGGAGCACCCCCCGGCGGAGGGAGCGCTCCACCGGCAGGGCTGTGATGGGGAAGCCGGTGAGGCGGCAGAATTCCCGCCACCGGGGGATGGGGGCGGCGGGCACATCCCGCAGGGGGGACAGGTCGGGGCAGTCCGGGCTCCCCCCCAGGTGGGAGAGCAGGCCCAGCCTCAGGGCATCCACGGCTTTTTCCGGCCGGGGAGAGAGAAGGATCTTCTCCAGCTCCGCCTTGATCCGCTCCCCGGACAGGTTTTCCGCCCGGCGGGCATTGCGCTTGATGGCAGCCAGGGTGCCCTCCTCGATGGAAAAGCCCAGCTGGGCGGCGAAGCGCACCGCCCGCAGCATCCGCAGGGCGTCCTCGGCAAAGCGGGTGTCCGGGTCGCCCACGCAGCGGATCAGCCTGCGGAACAGATCCAGCTGTCCGCCGTACAGGTCGATCACCATGCCGCGCTCATCCAGGGCCATGGCGTTGACGGTGAAGTCCCGCCGGGCCAGATCCTCCGCCAGGGTGGCGTCGAAGTCCACTTCGTCCGGGTGGCGGCCGTCGGCGTAGCCCCCCTCCCGGCGGAAGGTGGTCACCTCCACCGGCCCGTCCTCCGTCAGCACCGTGACCGTGCCGTGCTTCAGGCCGGTGGGCACCGTGCGGGGAAAGAGCTCCATCACCCGCTCCGGCCTGGCGTCGGTACACACATCCCAGTCCCCCGGCGTCCGGCCCAGCAGGAGATCCCGCACGCAGCCCCCCACCGGGTAGGCGTAGTAAAGCTCCCGATCCAGGGTCTCCAGGCATTGCCGCACCCCGGCGGGGATGGGCCAGTCCACCGTGGGCAGGCCGCCCTCCAGCCGCTCCACCCGGGGCGGCTCAGAGGCCAGCACATCGGCGATCAGGTTGGTGCCCTTCAGCAGGTAGTGGCGGGTGCCCTCCAGCAGGAGAGTGCTGTTGGCCCGGTACTCCTCCAGCCAGGGGGAGGCGTCGCTGACGAAGAAGCTCCAGGGCTCCTCCCCCGGCTGGCACCAGCAGTCCTCCCGGTAGGTCTCCTCGCTGACCTGGTAACTGATCACCGTCCCCCAGATCCAGGTGAGGCGCAGCCGGTGGTCATGACGCCAGTCGTCGTCCTGGAGCATGGTGAACACCAAGCCGTCATCCCGGAACTCCACCTTGTCCAGATCGTACATCCTCTCTGTCCGCGGGTGGGGCGTCCACCGCACGAAGGAGCCGTCCTTTCCCATCATTTTCTCCGCCTCCCGGCTCTTTTTGGTATTTTGTGCTTGCCATTCGCCTATAATGGTATATAATATAATACCTGCAATTCCTCCTGCATTATAATCTACTGTGAAGGGTGTGTAAACCCCATGGCAAGCGCCGACATTCACGATTACATCGCCCCCGGCCGCCGGGCCCACCTGGTGGGCATCGGCGGGGTGTCCATGTCCCCCCTGGCCGAGGTGCTCCACAAGGCGGGCATGGTGATCACCGGCTCCGACATGCGCAACAGCGCCACGGTGGAGCACCTGCGCTCCCTGGGCATCCCCGTGGCCATCGGCCACCGGGCCGAGAACATTCAGGGGGCGGAGCTGGTGATCCGCACCGCCGCCGTCCACGACTCCAACCCCGAGATCGCCGCCGCCCACGCCCAGGGCATCCCCGTCTTTGAGCGGGCCCAGGCCTGGGGCTCCATCATGCGGGGGTACAAGAACGCCCTGTGCATCTCGGGCACCCACGGCAAGACCACCACCACCTCCATGTGCACCCACATCATCATGGCCGCCCAGATGGATCCCACCGTCATGATCGGCGGCACCCTGCCCCTGCTGGGCTCCGGCTACCGGGTGGGCCACGGGGACACCATCATCCTGGAGAGCTGCGAGTACTGCAACTCCTTCCTGTCCTTTTTCCCCACCGTGGCGGTGATCCTCAACATCGAGGCCGACCACCTGGACTTCTTCAAGGATCTGGAGGACGTGGAGCACTCCTTCCGGGCCTTCGCCGACCGGGTGCCGGAGAACGGCCTGATCGTGGCCAACGCCGACGACGCCAACACCATGCACACTTTGGAGGGGGAGGCCCGGCCCATCCTCACCTTCGGCCTGGAGCAGGGCGACGTCCACGCTGCCAACCTGACCTGGGAGAAGGGCCTGCCCTCCTTCGACGTGATCTACCGGGGGGAGGTCTTTACCCACGTCTCCCTGCGGGTGCCCGGCGAGCACAACGTGAAAAACGCCCTGGCCGCCGCAGCGGCCGCCATCGCCCTGGCGGTGGAGCCCCAGGCGGTGCGCGACGGCCTGGCCGCCTTCCGGGGCGCCGGCCGCCGGTTCGAGCACAAGGGCACCTACCACGGGGCGGAGGTGTACGACGACTACGCCCACCACCCCGGGGAGCTCCAGGCCCTGCTGTCCGCCGCCCGCACCCTGGGGTATGAGCGGATCATCTGCGCCTTCCAGCCCCACACCTACACCCGCACCAAGGCCCTGTTCGACGACTTCGTGCGGGTGCTGAAGGAGCCGGACATCACCATCCTGGCGGAGATCTTCGCCGCCCGGGAGGTCAATGACATCGGCATCTCCTCCAGGGATCTGGCGGAGCAGATTCCCGGCAGCGAGTACTGCGCCACCCTGCCCGAGGTGACCGAGCGCCTCAAGGAGCTGGCCCGGCCCGGGGATCTGATTCTCACCGTGGGGGCCGGAGACATCTTCACCGTGGGCGAGGCCCTGGTGCGGGAGAGCTGAGCCTCTGTATCTTTTCTGAACAGCAGGAAGCGGTCAGTGTTTGTCACTGACCGCTTCCTCTTTGTTATCACCGCACTGTGGAAAACGCTCACTTCTTTTCTCCGTGCTCCCGCCTCCACTTTTTCCAACCGGCAATGTCGAGCCAGACAAGAAAGCCGACCATCGCCGCGTCAACAAGGCAGTACAGGATCTTTTTCCCGGCGGAAAAGGTTCTGTGAAACACCATCACATAGGCGGCACCCAGCATCAAGCAGACCAGCAGCAGGGTCAGCACGCTGCCCACCACCAGAAACGGGACGTAGAGCCTCTCCCAGGTTTTGGGAAAGTAGTTCCGCAGGAGAATAATGACCGCTGATGCCAGAAACGGAATCCAGAATTTGGAGAAATCCATGTTTCGCCTCCAGACTGCGCCCTCCGCTTTTTTCCAACCATATCATAAATCCGATTGGTTTTCAAGTCCCGGCATCACAAGCAGACACCCCCGGGCGCCGCAGTACGGCGCACGGGGGTGTTTCGTCTCTCATTCAGTTCATCTGCTTGCGGCGGGACAGGTTGATGGTGCCGTCCTGCATGGAGTCCACGTCGTCCAGGCTCTTGCCGGTGCCGTAGGCCACGCAGGAGATGGCGTCGTCGGCCACGTGGGTCTCGATGCCGGTGTGGGACTCGATGAGCTTGTCGAAGCCCCAGACCAGGGAGCCGCCGCCGGTCATGCAGATGCCGTTGGTGGAGATGTCGGCCACCAGCTCCGGGGGGGTGCGCTCCAGCACGCCGTGGATGGCCTCCAGGATACGGGTGGAGACCTCCTCGAAGGCCTCGATCATCTCGCTGGAGGACACGGAGAACACCCGGGGCAGGCCGGTCATCAGGCAGCGGCCCTTGATCTCCACGGTCTGCTCCTCCGGCCGGGGGAACACGCAGCCGATCTGCATCTTCAGCTCTTCCGCGGTACGCTCACCGATGAGTACATTGTGCTTGCGCCGTATGTACTTCACGATGGCCTCGTCAAACTGGTCGCCGGCGATCTTGATGGAGGTGGACTCCACGATGCCGGACAGGGAGATGACAGCGATATCGGTGGTGCCGCCGCCGATGTCCACGATCATGTGGCCGTCGGGCTTGGCGATGTCGATGCCCGCGCCGATGGCGGCGGCCACGGGCTCCTCAATCAGGTACACCCGCCGGGCGCCGGCCTGGATGCCCGCGTCGATGACGGCGCGCTCCTCCACCTCGGTGATGCCGGAGGGGACGCAGATGACGATGCGGGGCTTGAAGAGACGGAAGGAGGTCACCTTGCGGATGAACTCCTTGAGCATCCGCTCGGTCATGTCGTAGTCGGAGATGACACCCTCCCGCAGGGGACGGATGGCCACGATGTTGCCGGGGGTGCGCCCCAGCATCTGCTGGGCCTCGGTGCCCACCTTCAGCAGCTTGCCCGTATTCTTGTCGATGGCCACCACGGAGGGCTCCCGCAGCACCACGCCCTTGCCTTTTACGTAAACCAGGATCGAAGCCGTACCCAGGTCGATTCCAATGTCTTTACTGAACATACCCGCACCTCGAAGTCTTGATAGCTTTCGCTTTATTTTGTCCCAAAATCTCATGAATAATCCCCTATATTATACCTAAGTATCAGACCTATTTCAACGGCATTTTCCACGCCATTTTTCACAAATTTTATGTCTTTTCTCCCCGCGCCCGGGCCAGAGTGGCGCACACCACGTCGGCGGCCCCGGCGGAGCGCAGCACGCGGGCACATTCGGAGATGGTGGAGCCGGTGGTGATCACGTCGTCAATGAGGAGCACCCGCTTCCCCTCCACCAGCTCGGGATCCACAATGGTATAGGCCCCCAGCACGTTGGCCCGGCGGGCCGCGTCGTCGTCCAGGCCGGACTGGGCCTGAGTGTTGCGGCCCTTGCGCAGGGTCTCCACCGCCACGTCGTCCAGCTCCAGCGCCGCGGCGCTGGAGAGCAGGAAGGCCTGGTCATACCCCCGCTCCTTCTTCCGCTTGTCCGACAGGGGCACCCAGGTGATGAGGTCATAGCGCCCCGCCAGGTGGTCGTGGACGCACTGGGCCACCAGGCGGCCGTAGGTCTTGTGGTAGCCCTGCCGCCCCTTGAACTTGTAGCGGCGGATGGAGTCCCGCACCTGATCCCGATAGGCCAGGGGCGAGGCGCACAGGGAGAAAAATTCCCCCGTCTGCTCCGCCGCCTCCCCCGTCAGCCAGGGCAGCTCCTTCTGACAGCGGGCGCAGAAGCCCCGCTCACCGCCGGAGAGCACCTTCCCGCAGAATACGCACTTGGGCGGGAAGAGCAGATCCAGCAGCCAGCTCACCGGCCCGCTCATGGCTCTTCCTCAAGCTGTATGGGGCCGTGCTCCTTTTCAAACTCGCGGATGCAGCTCTGGATCAAGTATAGAATCTGCCCGCTCATGGAGCGTCCCTCATACGCCGCTACATACTTAAACTTGTCGTGGAGCTCCTTGTCTGTACGGATACTGAGATGATTCGTCTTTTCCATATGCTCTGCCCCCTGCTTGTCGGTAAACAAAGCATATCCTGTGTGTCCTAATCTTAGTTTATTTTTAGTGCATTTTTACGGCAAGAAATATTCTCACCCCCTTTGATAATCTGAGGCTGGCTGGCAGCTACCATGCTCTGTAGGGGCGGATATCATCCGCCCGAAGCCTTCCCCCCTTTTGGGGGGAAGGTGGCATTTGCGGAGCAAATGACGGATGAGGGGTTCCTCGTTCTCGCGCCGGGGTACCCCCCCCCCGCGGGGCGCGCCTGCGCGGCGGGCGCCCCTATTTCTTCCCGAAGAAATAGGGGAAAAGAAGGGCCGGGGGGCTTCGCCCACCCTGGGCCCCCCAGTACGGGGGTTCATGGCGGCGGTGGGCTGTACGGACAGGGCAGAGGCCGGGCGTGCATTGCCGCCCGTTTTCCTGGCGATTTTGTTGCAGGCGCTGCCGCGCCTCGGGCGGCACGCATCGGGATTACCTTGCAAGCCCTGAAAGTTGCTGCGCTGTACCAACTTGGCCCGCCGGGCCGCCGCCGGTGCCATGCCGCTGAAATACCGTGGTGTTTATGGTGGCTTGGAAACAGCGCGTCAAGGATGCCGCGCCCTACTGTAGGGGCGACCTGTGGTCGCCCGCCCCGAGCCGAGGGGGCGTTACAGCGTAAGCCCCCTCGGCCGGAAAGCTGCCTGTAGAACAGCTCGGGGGAAGTTCCAAGAAGGGGGAATCGCAATTCCCCTTCTTGGTCGTTTTAAGGGGTGGGTGCAGGGCGGGGGAAATCGAAATCCCCCGCCCTGCTGGTTTTCCCCCCGCTTTTGACACCAAAAGCGGGGCCCCGGCCGGGTAGGCCCGCCCCCGGGGGCATCCCGGCGGACAACGCGCGACCACAGGTCGCCCCTACGAGTTGGCGATCTGCACCAGCCGCCAGCGCAGGCCGGAGTAGCGGCGCTGCTGGCGGTCGTTGGCGGTCATGCGGGCCACCACGTCCTCGTCGCCCACCAGGATCAAAAGCTCCCGGGCGCGGGTGATGGCGGTGTAGAGCACCCCCCGGGTGAGGAGCACGGGAGCCCCGTCGCTGACCGACAGGATCACCGCCCGATACTCGCTGCCCTGGGCCTTGTGGACGGTGATGGCGTAGGCCGGCTCCAGCTCCCCCAGCATGTCGGGGGTATACTCCACCAGGCGGCCCTCAAAGTCCACGGTGATGAGCTCGGAGCGGTTGTCCACCTCCACGATCCGGCCGATGTCCCCGTTGAACACCCCCATGCCGGTGGTGAGGCCGTCCTTCCAGATCACGTCGTAGTTGTTGCGCACCTGCATGACCCGGTCGCCCTGGCGGAACACGTACTCCCCGAAGCGGCGCTCCGGCCGGTCGGGGGCGGGGGGATTCACCGCCTCCTGGATGGCCCGGTTGAGGGCGGCGGTGCCCGTCACCCGCTTGCGGGTGGGGGAGAGCACCTGGATCTGCTCCGGCGGGATGCCCATGTTGTTGGGCAGGCGGGTCTGCACCAGCTCCACGATGGTCTCCGCCGCCCGGGCGGGATCCTTCCGGCGGAGAAAGAAGAAGTCGTGCTTGTTGTCCCGCAGGTCGGGCAACTCCCCCCGGTTGACCCCGTGGGCATTGCGGACGATGGCGCTCTCGGCGGCCTGGCGGAAGATCTCCGTGAGGCGCACCATGGGCACGACCCCGCTGCGGATCAGGTCGGAGAACAGGTTGCCCGGCCCCACGCTGGGCAGCTGATCCGGATCCCCCACCAGGATCAGGCGGCACTCCGGCCGCAGGGCGGAGAGCAGCCCCCGCATGAGGAGGATGTCCACCATGGAGGTCTCGTCCACGATCACCGCGTCGGCCCGGAGGGGATCGTCCTCATCGCGTGCGAACACCAGTCGGCCGGAGCGGGGGTCGTACTGGGTCTCCAGCAGGCGGTGGATGGTGGCGGCCTCCATGCCGCACAGCTCCCCCAGCCGCTTGGCGGCCCGGCCGGTGGGGGCGGCCAGGGCGGTCTCCAGCCCCAGCTGGTCAAAGAGGGCCAGCACCCCCCGCAGGGAGGTGGTCTTGCCGGTGCCGGGGCCGCCGGTGAGGAGCATCACCTGGCTGGCGGCGGCCAGCTCCACCGCCTGGCGCTGCTGGGGGGCGTAGACGATGCCCTGCTCGGCCTGGATGCGGTCGATGAGCCCGTCCAGCCCGGCGGGGGGCACCTGCTCCCCCCGAGCCATCTCGGACAGGCGGAAGGCCACGTACTGCTCCGCCTCGTAGAGGTCGTGGAGGTATACCGCCTCCTCATTGGCCACCGTCTCCTGGATCACCTCGCCCCGCTCCAGCAGGGCCTCCAGGGCGTCCTCCAGGGCCTCCGTCTCCCCCTCCAGCTCGATGAGCTGGGCCGTGGCCGGAAGCAGCTTGCGCCGGGGCAGAAAGGCGTGGCCGTTGTCCAGGTTGTGGGCCAGCTCGAAGAGCAGCCCGGCCTCGATGCGCTGGGGGTCGTCCCCCTCCATGCCCATGGACAGGGCCAGCTTGTCGGCGGTGGAGAACTCCACCCCCAGCTCCCCGTCCACCAGCAGGTAGGGGTTGCCCCGGATGATCTCCAGGGCCCGGTCGCCGTACTTGCGGTACAAGGGCATGGCCAGCTGGAGGGGCACCTCATGCTCCCCCAAAAACTCCAGCAGGCGGCGCATGCCCATCTGGAGGCGGAAGTTCTCCCCCATGGCCAGGGCCTTCTTGCGGGTGATGCCCCGGATCTGGGTGAGCCGCTCCGGGTACTCCTCCAGCACCGTCAGGGTCTCCTCCCCGAACTCCTCCACCATGCGCCTGGCGGTGGCGGCGCCGATGCCCTTCACCGCGCCGGAGGAGAGATAGTCGAAGATGGCCTTGGTGCCCGCCGGGGTGCGGCGCTCCACCGCCTCGGCCTTGAACTGCTCCCCGTAGGAGGTGTGGCGAGTCCATGTGCCCTCCACCGCGATGCTCTCGCCGGGGGCCACGCCGGGCATGCAGCCCACCACCGTCAGGGTCTGCCCTTCCCCGCCGTCCAGCCGCAGCACCGTGTAGCCGTTCTCCTGGTTCTGGTAGATCACGCTCTCCACGGTGCCCTCGATCAAGCTCCGCTCCGCCTCCTGCATGGCCGCTCTCCCTCCCGTCTCATTCTCTCTATCTTACCATCTTCTGCGCCGTTTGTCGAATCCAAGCCTGAAAAAAGTCCGCCCGAGGCGGACTTTTTTCAGGTTCTCAGGTAGGTCTCCAGCTGTTCCATGGGACAGAGCACCATCCCCCGGCTCCCGGTGAGCAGGGCGGCGGCCACCCGGCGGCCGGTGTCGTTGAGGCCGCTGTCGGCGATGACAATAGTGAAGCGGGCCAGCTCCCCGCCCCGGAGCCACAGCAGGCCCTTCACATCCTGCTCCAGGTGTTCCCCGTCTCCGGCGGCGGGCACCACGGCGTACACCGGACCGCCTCCGCCGCCCCCCACCGGGGTCACCAGCTTTCCAAAGAGCAGCCACCCCAGGGCCAGCAGACCCACCACGGCCAGCAGGGCCAGGAGCACTTGCCAGATCGCGTTCAATTCCGCTCACCTCCGGGCCATTCTATGCCCGGCGGCGGGAAACGGCCCCTCAGGGGGCGAAAATGGCCACCACCGTGCCGGTGGCCAGGGTCATGATCAGCCCGGCGGTCACCACCCCCAGGAAGATGGAGGGCACCGCCTTGCGCAGCGGCATGTCCAGCAGGGCGGCGATCAGCGCCCCCGTCCACGCCCCCGTGCCCGGCAGGGGGATGGCCACGAAGAGCCAAAGTCCGATATACTTATACTTGGTCACCTTCTGGCCCTTCAGGTGGGCCTTCTTCTCCAGTCTGTCCACAAGGCCGTTGAGCCTGGGGGATTTCCGGCGCATCCACAGAAAAATGCGGCGGATATAGACAATGATAAAGGGGATGGGGATCATATTGCCGATGATGCACACCACCAGGGCGTGGAGGGGGGCCAGGCCCAGAGCGGTGCCGAAGGGCACGCCGCCCCGCAGCTCGATCACCGGCACCATGGACACCAGCATGGTCAGCAGGCTCTCCCCCCACGTGGTGGAGGTCAGCCAATCAAACAGTTCCAACCTGAAAGCTCCTTTCCGCCGTCACTCCGCAGGCAGTTCCCCGCCGAGGGGCATTGCTGACATTGTACCATATTGGGGAAAGGAAGGGTATTCTTTTTTGATGAAAAAGGGAATTTTTCTCCCCGGCTCCGCCCTTGTCCCCCGTGCCCCGGCGTGGTATAATAATACGATTTGACATTTTGAAGGAAGCGAGGTTTCAGATCATGACCTATCAGGAGGAATTCATCACCTTCATGGTGCGCGCCGGCGTGCTCACCTTCGGCGACTTCACCACAAAGTCCGGCCGCAAGACCCCCTACTTCATCAACACCGGCAACTACAAGACCGGCGCCCAGGCCGCCAAGCTGGGCGACTACTACGCCGCCTGCATCCAGCACAACCTGCCCGACGGGGTGGACTGCCTGTTCGGGCCCGCCTACAAGGGCATCCCCCTGGCGGTGTCCGCCGCCGCCTCCCTGTACCGCAACTACGACCGGGATCTCCCTTACTGCTTCAACCGCAAGGAGGCCAAGGATCACGGTGAGGGGGGAACCATGGTGGGCTACAAGCCCCAGGATGGGGACAGCGTGGTGATCGTGGAGGACGTGGTCACCGCCGGCACCGCCGTGCGGGAGACCATCGAGCTCTTCAAGCACGTGGCCAAGGTGAATATGAAGGCCCTCATCGTCTCCGTTGACCGGATGGAGCGTGGCACCCGGGAGTGCTCCACCCTGGACGAGCTGCGGGAGGACTACGGCATCGCCGTCTACCCCATCGTCACCGTCCGGGAGATCATCTCCTTCCTCCACAACCGGGAGATCGACGGCAGTGTGTATATCGACGATGGGATGAAGGCGAAAATGGAGGCCTATCTGGAGCAGTACGGGGCCAAAAAATAAACCCCCCCGTCCCCCTCGGAGAGCGTGGGGGGCTTCCGGGGGGAATCGATTCCCCCCGGAACACGCGGCGCGCGAAGCGCATATTTTTCCCGCAGGAAAAGTCCGCGTGTTGGATGGAGGGGTGTCTGGAGCAGTACGGAGCCAGGCAGTAGGGCGGGAGCTTGCTCCCGCCGGATCGTGGACTCTATGGGCGGCGCGGCGGGGGCAAGCCCCCGCCCTACCGGGACAGGCTGGAACACGATGAATGGGAGGGAGCGGTTTATGGGCACCCACGACGGCCACCGCCAGCGTATGAAAACTGAATTTCTGGCCCGGCCGGACTCCTTCCCGGATCACAAGCTGCTGGAGCTGCTGCTGTTCTACGCCAACCCCCGCAGCGACACCAATCCCCTGGCCCACGAGCTGCTGGATCGCTTCGGCTCCCTGTCCGGGGTGCTGGACGCCACGCCCGAGGAGCTGTGCAAGGTCAGGGGCATGGGGGAGCACGGGGCGGTGCTCTTCAAGACGGTCAAGGAGCTGGCCGGACGCTACCTCACCGCCCGCACCCGGGTGGACGACATCGCCCGGAACAGCCGGGACTACTACGCCCTGCTGCGGCCCTACTTCTTCGGGGCGCGGAACGAGCAGCTGTGCCTTTTGTGCCTGGACGGCAAGGGCAAGGTGCTGGGCATCCGGAAGCTGGGGGAGGGCAACGTCAACACCGTGTCCATCACCACCCGGCTGGTGGCGGAGGCCGCCCTCTCCCTCAATGCCGCGGCGGTGGTGCTGGCCCACAACCACGTCTCCGGCATCGCCTTCCCCTCGGAGGACGACGTGGCCACCACCGACAGCCTGGCCCCGCTCCTGGCCCGCCTGGGCGTGGAGCTGGTGGATCATCTGATCTTCGTGGATGACGACATGGTGTCCCTCCGGGACAGCGGGTTTTACCGGCCATAAAACGTCGAATCAGTGGCTTTGCCACTGATTCGAGGGAGTTTGCATGGCGGAGGGGGCTCGATTTCTCAGGAAATAGTCGTCCCCTCCGCCATGAGAAGTGTCATTTCCGACGCACATGTCGCCGGAAATGACGGGTTCTAATTTGTTTCCGCCGCCTGCGGGCGTCGGAACTCTTCGAGGCGCTTGTAGACGATTCCGTCCCAGATCTTTTCAAGGGGTTGCAATCGAACATATGTTTTGGTATTATCATCTTACGAGGTGAGGGTATGCCCAAATTTGAAGTCGTCAGCGAATATCAGCCGGCCGGCGACCAGCCGGAGGCCATCGCCGCCCTGGCGGCGGGGGTGGAGAACGGCCTGGACGAGCAGACCCTGCTGGGGGTCACCGGCTCGGGCAAGACCTTCACCATGGCCAAGGTGATCGAGGCCGTCCAGCGGCCCACCCTGGTGCTGGCCCACAACAAGACCCTGGCCGCCCAGCTGTGCGCCGAGTTCAAGGAGTTCTTCCCCAACAACGCGGTGGAGTACTTCGTCTCCTACTACGACTACTACCAGCCCGAGGCCTATATCCCCCACACCGACACCTTCATCGAGAAGGACTCGGCGGTGAACGAGGAGATCGACCGGCTGCGGCTGGCGGCCACCGCCTCCCTGATGGAGCGGCGGGACGTGATCGTGGTGTCCTCAGTGTCCTGCATCTACGGTCTGGGCGAGCCGGAGGACTTTGCCAAGATGATGGTCTCCCTGCGGGTGGGGAGCACCATGGAGCGGGACGAGCTGCTGAAAAAGCTGGTGGCCATCCGCTACGAGCGCAACGACATCGCCTTTGAGCGCAATATGTTCCGGGTGCGGGGGGACACGGTGGAGATCTTCCCCGCCTACTGGAAGGATCACGCCATCCGGGTGGAGTTTTTCGGGGACGAGATCGACCGCATCAGTGAGATCAACGTGGTCACCGGCAGCACCATCCGCCGGCTGGACACCATCCCCATCTGGCCCGCCACCCACTACGTCACCCCCAAGGAGAAGATGGACGCCGCCATCCAGGAGATCTATAAGGAGCTGGAGGAGCGGGTGGCCTACTTCCAGGCCAACAACATGCTGGTGGAGGCCCAGCGCCTCAAGCAGCGCACCATGTACGACGTGGAGATGATGCAGGAGCTGGGCTACTGCTCCGGCATTGAGAACTACTCCAGGGTGATCGAGGGCCGGCCCGCCGGCTCGCCCCCCCACACCCTGCTGGACTTCTTCCCCAAGGACTTCCTGCTGTTCATCGACGAGAGCCACGTCACCCTCCCCCAGGTGCGGGCCATGTACAACGGCGACCGGGCCCGCAAGACCACCCTGGTGGACTACGGCTTCCGCCTGCCCTGCGCCTTTGACAACCGGCCCCTGAAGTTTGAGGAGTTCCAGAAGCGGCTCAACCAGGTGATCTACGTCTCCGCCACCCCCGGCGACTATGAGCGGGAGCGGTCGGGCCAGATCGTGGAGCAGGTGATCCGCCCCACCGGCCTGCTGGATCCCAAGATCGAGGTGCGGCCGGTGGAGGGGCAGATCGACGACCTCATCGGGGAGATCAACACCCGCACCCAGCGTGGGGAGCGGGTGCTGGTCACCACCCTCACCAAGAAGATGGCGGAGGATCTCACCGCCTACCTGACCAACGCGGGCATCAAGGTGCGCTACATGCACCACGACATCGACACCATCGAGCGCATGGAGATCATCCGGGATCTCCGCCTGGGCACCTTCGACGTGCTGGTGGGCATCAACCTGCTCCGGGAGGGCCTGGATCTGCCCGAGGTGTCCCTGGTGGCCATCCTGGACGCGGATAAGGAGGGCTTCCTCCGCTCCGAGACCTCCCTTATCCAGACCATCGGCCGGGCCGCGCGAAACGCCCAGGGCATGGTGGTCATGTACGCCGACGCCATCACCCCCTCCATGCGCCGGGCCATCGACGAGACCGAGCGGAGGCGCGCCAAGCAGGATGCCTTCAACAAGGAGCACGGCATCGTGCCCAAGACGGTCATCAAGTCGGTGCGGGATGTGATCGACCTGTCCGAGGAGAAGGACGAGCTGCCCCACTCCGCCAAGAACCTGTCCAAAAAGGAGAAGGAGGCCGCCATCGCCAAGCTGGAGAAGGAGATGCGGGAGGCTTCCAAGCGGCTGGAGTTCGAGTACGCCGCCGTCCTCCGCGACCGCATCATCGAGCTGCGGGGGCAGGGGTGAGGGGCTGTTGAAATCTGACACAAAAAAGGGCCGCCCTGGCCGGCTGCCCCATTGGGATTATGGCTCCGCCGGCTGCTATTTTTTGACCTTCTGCACGAGGGAGCGCCGGTGCATTCTCTCTCAAATCGTGGGGCGCGACGACCCCGGCGCGCCCTCTGTTGTCCTCACCGCCTATGGCCGTTCCCTGCACTCTTTCCTGAACACACTTTCCGTGGCCTATCCAAATGTGACGCTCCATCATTTTGTCATCATGCCCAATCATGTTCACCTGCTGCTCTCGATTGACACCCCGGAACCGGGCGCGCCGGGGTCGTCGCGCCCCACGCAGCAGGTTTCCCGCATGATTGCCGCCCTGAAGCGGTTTACCAACCAAAATGCCGGAACAAATCTGTGGCAATCTACTTTTCACGACCATGTGATCCGCAATGAGGCGGATTATCTGCGCGTATGGGATTACATTGACACCAATCCACTGAAATGGCGGGAGGACTGCTACTATGTATGACTGGCTGGACGGCTGGCTGCGGGCCCTGCCCGGGGCGGAGCACGGCTACAAGGAGGAGTGGAACTGGCACCGCTACACCGTGCGCGGCAGGCACTTCGCTGCCCTGTGCACGCCAGACTCAAAATACAAGGTCTACGGCGGCCATCCCCTGGTGAACCTGAAATGCGACCCCCGGCTGACGGAGGGCCTGCGGGAGCAGTACCCCGAGATCCTCCCCGGCTTTTACTGCGACAAGCGCACCTGGATCGCGGTGCTGCTGGACGGGGAACTGCCCGACCAGGTGCTGCGGGACTTGTGCGCGCTCTCCCACCGGCTGGTGGTGGAAAAGCTGCCCAAATACGTCCAGCGGGAGCTGGGCACGAAGAAAGAGGTTATCTGATATGAAATACGTCACCCTTGGCCGCACCGGCCTGAACGTCTCCCAGCTCTCCTTCGGGGGCATCCCCATCCAGCGGGCCGACGCGGCCAACACAAAGGCCGTGGTGGACAAGCTGGAGGAGTACGGCATCAACTACATCGACACCGCCCGGGGCTATACCGTGTCCGAGGAGTACCTGGGCGCGGCGCTGGAGGGCCGGCGGGACAAGTTCATCCTGGCCACCAAGAGCATGAGCCGGGACAGGGAGAGCATGGCCAGGGACATCGAGACCAGCCTGTCCAACCTGCGCACCGGCCACATTGAGCTCTACCAGCTCCACAACCTGCCGGAGAAGGACATCGGGAAGGTGTTCGGCCCCGGCGGCGCCTGGGAGGCCCTGGCGGAGGCCAAGGCCGCCGGGAAGATCGGCCACATCGGCGTCACCGCCCACAGCGCCGACGCCCTGAAAATCCTGGTGGAGCAGTATTCCGACCGTCTGGAGACCGTCATGTTCCCCTATAATATTGTGGAGGATCAGGGCAGGGACGTGCTGGCCCTGGCCCGGGAGAAGGGCATGGGCACCATCGCCATGAAGCCCCTGGCGGGGGGCAACCTGGACGACTACGCCCTGGCCCTGCGGTACATCGCCGCCAGCGGCGTGTGCGACGTGATGATCCCCGGCATGGGCTCCCCCGAGGAGGTGGATCGCAACGCCGCCGTGGATCTGGAAACTTCCTTCACCGAGGCGGAGCTGGAGCAGTGTGCCGCCGTCCGCAAGGAGCTGGGCACCCAGTTCTGCCGCCGGTGCAACTACTGCGCCCCCTGCCCCAACGGCATCGACATCCCCAGCTGCTTCCTCATGGCCAACTACACCAAAAAGTACGGCCTGGCCGACTGGGCCAGGGCCCGCTACGACGCCATGCCCTACCACGCCGGCTCCTGCGTCATGTGCGGCGCCTGCGAAAAGCGCTGCCCCTACGGCCTGCCCATCCGGGACATGCTGATGGATGTGGCCAGGATCTTCGGCCGCTGACATGGGCCGGTGGGATGTGGACTGGGGCGTGCTGCTGACCATCTATGCCCCCTTGCTGCTGGGGCTGGCATCCTTCGCCCTGATCTGTCTGGCCGCCTGGCCCAGGCCGCCCAAGCGGGTGCGCCTGCCCGCCGGGGTGCTGGGCGCCGCCCTTCTGCTGTGGGCCCTGTGGCATGTTATCCTCCGCCCCCTGTTCTGAGTCCGGCCCGCCGGGCTGATTGCCATTTCAAAGGAGAAACCAAACCTATGCTCGACCATATTTTTGTCAAAGGCGCACGGGAGAACAACCTGAAAAACATCGACGTGGACATTCCCCGGGACAAGCTGGTGGTGCTCACCGGCCTGTCCGGCTCCGGCAAGTCCTCCCTGGCCTTTGACACCATCTACGCCGAGGGCCAGCGCCGCTATGTGGAGTCCCTGTCCTCCTACGCCCGGATGTTCCTGGGCCAGATGGAGAAGCCCGACGTGGACTACATCGACGGCCTGTCCCCCGCCATCTCCATCGACCAGAAGACCACCTCCAAGAACCCCCGCTCCACCGTGGGCACGGTGACGGAGATCTACGACTACCTGCGCCTGCTGTGGGCCCGGGTGGGCACCCCCCACTGCCCCAAGTGCGGCAAGGAGATCCAGCAGCAGACCATCGACCAGATCATCGACCAGGTGATGGCCCTGCCCGAGGCCACCCGCATCCAGGTCATGGCCCCGGTGGTGCGGGGCAAGAAGGGCACCCACCAGAAGATCTTTGAGGACGCCCGCAAGTCGGGCTACGTCCGCTGCCGGGCCGACGGCTCCCTCTATGACCTCACCGAAGAGATCCCCCTGGACAAGAATAAGAAGCACAACATCGAGATCGTGGTGGATCGCCTGGTGATCAAGGAGGACATCCACCGCCGCCTCACCGACAGCGTGGAGACCGCCGCCGCCCTGGCCGGCGGCCTGGTGGTGATCAACATCGTGAACGAGGATCGGGACATCCTGTTCTCCCAGAACTACGCCTGTGAGGACTGCGGCATTTCCATCGAGGAGCTGTCCCCCCGCATGTTCTCCTTCAACAACCCCTTCGGCGCCTGCCCCACCTGCACCGGCCTGGGCTCCCAGCTGAAGGTGGATCCCGACCTGATCATCCCCAACAAGAAGCTGTCCATCCTGGACGGGGCCATCACCGCCTCCGGCTGGAACAACATCAAGGGGGACTCCATCTCCCGGATGTACTTCGACGCCCTGTCCAAGCAGTACGGCTTCAAGCTCACCACCCCGGTGGAGGAGCTTCCCCCGGAGGTCATGGACGTAATCCTCTACGGCACCCGCGGGGAGAAGCTGAAGCTGACCTACGACCGGGCCAACGGCAAGGGCACCCTGATGCAGGCCTTCGAGGGCGTGGTCAACAACCTGGAGCGCCGCTACAAGGAGACCCAGAGCGACGCCATGCGGCGGGAGCTGGAGGAGTGCATGGCCGAGCACCCCTGTCCCGACTGCGGCGGCAAGCGCCTGCGCAAGGAGGCCCTGGCCGTCACGGTGGGGGACATCAACATCGACGCCTTCTGCCACAAGTCGGTGACCGAGGCACTGGACTTCATCGAGCACCTGGAGCTGAGCGAGCAGAAGATGATGATTGCCGGCCGGATCCTCAAGGAGATCAAGAGCCGGCTGGGCTTCCTCCAGAGCGTGGGGCTCCAGTACCTGACCCTGAGCCGGGCCGCCGCCACCCTGTCCGGCGGCGAGAGCCAGCGCATCCGCCTGGCTACCCAGATCGGCTCCTCCCTCATGGGGGTGCTCTACATCCTGGACGAGCCCTCCATCGGCCTGCACCAGCGGGACAACGACATGCTGCTGGACACCATGAAGCACCTGCGGGATCTGGGCAACACCCTGCTGGTGGTGGAGCACGACGAGGACACCATGCGCGCCGCCGACTACATCGTGGACATCGGCCCCGGCGCCGGCGTCCACGGCGGCCAGGTGGTGGCCTGCGGCACCGCCGAGGAGGTCATGAACACCCCCGGCTCCATCACCGGCGACTACCTGTCGGGCCGGAAGAAGATCCCCGTGCCCAGCGAGCGGCGGAAGGGCAATGGAAATTTCCTCACCATCCGGGGCGCGGCGGAGAACAACCTGCAGAATGTGGACGTGTCCATCCCCCTGGGCACCTTCACCTGCGTCACCGGCGTGTCCGGCAGCGGAAAATCCTCCCTGGTCAACGAGATCCTCTTCAAGCGGCTGGCCGCCGATCTGAACCGGGCCAAGACCCGGCCGGGCAAGCACGCCTCCATTGAGGGGGAGGAATTCCTGGACAAGGTGATCGACATCGACCAGTCCCCCATCGGCCGCACCCCCCGCTCCAACCCGGCCACCTACACCGGGCTGTTCAACGACATCCGGGAGCTGTTCGCCTCCACCCCCGACGCCAAGAGCCGGGGCTACAACGCCGGGCGGTTCTCCTTCAATGTGCGGGGCGGCCGGTGCGAGGCCTGCCAGGGCGACGGCCTGCTGAAAATCGAGATGCACTTTCTCCCCGACATCTACGTGCCCTGCGAGGTGTGCAAGGGCAAGCGGTACAACCGGGAGACCCTGGAGGTGCGCTACAAGGGCAAGAACATTTACGAGGTGCTGGAGATGACGGTGGAGGAGGCCCTCCCCTTCTTCGAGAACCTGCCCAAGCTGTACAACAAGCTCCAGACCCTCTACGAGGTGGGCCTGGGGTACGTGAAGCTGGGCCAGCCCTCCACCACCCTGTCCGGCGGCGAGGCCCAGCGGGTCAAGCTGGCCACCGAGCTGGCCAAGCGCTCCACCGGCCAGACCATCTATATCCTGGACGAGCCCACCACCGGCCTGCACACCGCCGACGTGCACAAGCTCATCGAGGTGCTCCAGAAGCTGGTGGAGGTGGGCAACACCGTGGTGGTCATCGAGCACAACCTGGACGTGATCAAGACCGCCGACCACATCATCGACCTGGGCCCCGAGGGCGGCGACGGCGGCGGAAACATCGTCGTCACGGGCACCCCCGAAGAGGTGGCGCAGTGCGCCGCCTCTTACACCGGGCAGTATCTCAAGCGGATGCTGTAAAAAGCGGCCGTCGCCGCCGCCCACCAAGCGTTTTGCCTCTGGCAAAACCTTGATGCCGGGCGGATTCACTCCGCCCGAGCAGATAAAATCAATCCGGGGCCCCCGCGCGGCCTGCCGCGTGGGGATTGGCGACGGCGGCGGAAACATCGTTGTCACGGGCACCCCCGAAGAGGTGGCCGCCTGTGAGGCGTCCTATACCGGGCAGTACCTCAAGCGCATGCTGTGACCCGCCTGCCTGAAATACAGAGCCGCCGCGAGTTCTCGCGGCGGCTCTGCGTCCTGTCTGACCTTGCTCTATTTTCTGAATCTGGATTTTGTTTTAAGGTCAGTCCGGTGTTATACTGATCCCGCAAGTCAATGACAGCGAGGTGCGTCCCATGTCTGGACAAAAGGGCTTCACCACCCAGCGGCTGGTCATGCTGGCCATGATGACGGCGGTGGTGTTCGCCGTCAACTACCCCAGAATCATCATCCCCCTGCCCACCGGCGAGACCTCCTTCACCCTGGCCAACATCGCCTGTGTCCTGTCCGGGCTGCTGCTGGGGCCCGTGGGCGGCCTGGCCTCCGGCCTGGGCTCCGCCCTGTACGACCTGACCAACCCGGTCTTTGCCCCGGAGTGCTGGCTCACCTTCCTGACCAAGGGGGCCATGGGCCTGGGGGCCGGACTGGTGGCCGGAAACGCCCAGCGGCGGGAACGTCTGGGCTATCCCCGCTGTCTGGCGGCGGCCCTGACGGGCTGTCTGGTCTATTACGCGCTTTACTTCGGAAAGTCCCTGCTCTACGACAACATGCTGGTGGGCGGCCTGCCCTTTGCCGCGGCGGCGGCCCTGCTGCCCCTGAAAATCCCCGCCTCCCTGTTCAATGGGGCGGCGGCGGTGGCGGCGGCTCCGCCCCTGTACCTGGCCATCCGCTCCGCCATGAAGCGGGCCCACCTGCCTCTGGCGTAAGCCGGTGTTGACAAGTTCCGTCCAAAGCCGTACAATAGATCTGCGCAATTTCACGTACCATTTCATCAAATTTCCCAAAAAAAGTTTAGGAGTGGAATGACATGGAAGAGAAGAAGTATACCTCTATGATCCGCCTGCGCATGTCCGCCAAGGACGCCCACTACGGCGGCAACCTGGTGGACGGCGCCCACATGGTTCACCTGTTCGGCGACGTGGCCACCGAGCTGCTGATCCAGTGCGACGGCGATGAGGGCCTGTTCTGCGCGTACAACAACATCGAGTTCAAGGCGCCTGTCTACGCCGGCGACTACATCGAGGCCTACGGTGAGATCACCCACATCGGCAACACCTCCCGCAAGATGAAGTTCGAGGCCCGCAAGGTGGCCGTGTCCCGCCCGGACATCAGCCCCTCCGCCGCCGACTTCCTGGCCGAGCCCGTGGTGGTGTGCATTGCCGAGGGCACCTGCGTGACCCCCAAGGACTGCCAGCGCATTCCTCACTAATCATTTCACCGGGAAAAAACTCCGCCTGCACAGCAGGCGGAGTTTTTTTATCATGCGTGCCGCCTGGCGGCGAGCATGGCGGGGACAAAGAGGCCCAGGCAGAATACCAGCACCAGGGCCAGCCTGACGGCGGAAAGCCGCCCCGGCCACAGGGCGGCCAGCGCCCCCCAGAGCAGGGGGAAGAGCACCATGGCCCCCAGCAGCCACACCCGCATGGCCCGCAGGATATGGGGCCAGTTGCTGTTGTTGATGTGCACCCCCGGCAGGCTCAGGCGGAACACCCCGTCGCTGTAGATGCTGATGCGGTTCTCGTCGTAGTAGGCGGGCAGGCGCTCCTTTACCCAGAAGCACAGCCACAGGGCGAAAACCAGGCTCATCCCCTCCACCAGCAGCACGGCGGGGCCCAGCTCCGCCCAGGAAAAGCCCAGGGCCCGGAGCGCAAGCGTCTCCGCCGCCCCGGCCAGCACGCACAGCACGCAGGCCAGCCGCCACCGCCGGCGGTCTGTCCGGCGCTCTGCCTGCTCCTCCCCGCCCATGCGGAGGGCGGAGCCCACCAGGGCCTCCACCTCCTCCACCGGAAGCTGGGGCTGGGTGGTGCGCTCCCCCCGCAGCAGCTCGGTGACGCTCACCCCCAGGCAGTCCGCCAGGGGGAGCAACAGGGCCACGTCGGGCAGGCTCAGGCTCCGCTCCCACTTGCTCACCGCCTTGTCGGAGACAAACAGCCGCTCCGCCAGCTCCTTCTGGGTCAGGCCCTTCTCCTTCCGCAGCCGGGCCAGAAAGGCCCCGAATTTTTCCTTGTCGATCTCATGGTTCTCGCTCATATCGGTTTCCTCCTTCGCCCCTCCAGCCTAGCCGAAAGAGGCGCCCCCGTCAACCGACCAGCGGTAGAGTCCTTCTCCCCCAGGGCTTTGCGGCCTCTGCGCAGGGTGCGGCCCATTGCCCGGCAGGGAACCTGCTTCCCCCTCTATTGCAGAAGCTCGTCCGCAGTCACGCCCAGCACCTGGGCCAGAATCTTCAACTCAACGTCTGTGACAAACCGTTTTCCACACTCAATTCGCTGAATCGCATTCTTATCCACGTCTACCCCGGCCAGCTGGAGCATATCGGCCAGCGCCCGCTGGGAGACCTTCGGCTTCATGGACTTGCGGAGCTGGGCCACCCGCTGGCCGCACAGGTTGCATCTCCCGTCCGGCCCCCGGTTCTTGTACATGGCATCGTCACCTCCGTCGAGCAGGAGGATAGGGATCTGGCTTGTCGGTCAGACCGGCCAGGTAGTCCATGCTGGTCTTTAAGGCCACCGCCAGCCGCTTGCACTGTTCAAAGGACATGTGCCGCTTCCCGTTCTCAATTTTGGAGTAATCGCTCTGGTCAATCCCTGTCAGCATCTGGATCTTCACCTGAGAATAACCCAGCGCATCTCTCAGCTGTCTCAGTCTTGACATCATCATCACCCAAAGACAGTATGGCAAATTGACCTATTGAAAATAGGGTGATTTTGACCTATAATTGAGGCAGAGGTGAGTGCAATGAATTTCGATCAAACGGCCAGGCAGCTCTGTGCAAACGCCATCGGCAGCTATATCATAACATATCTGGACTGTCTGAGCGATGAAGCCATTGCCCATATGACAGAGCTCTGCGCGGTTCAGCTGCTCCGCCGGATCAAGGAGATTTTGGACGATGAGGCACTGGACGATCCCACCTGCTTTCAGCGCATCGACGCCATTGTGAGCGCCTGGCATGAGGCCGGGCTGGAAACCGACCGGCACTGGGAGTGCGAGTGACCTCTGCCGCAGAACACAGGAGCGCCGCCCGAACCGGGCGGCGCTCCGTGTTTTACTCTTTCAGCCCCATCACGTCCATGCTGTGGCGCATGTGGATGGCCATGGCGTGCTCCGCGCCCTCGGCGTCCCCCCGCTGGAAGAACTCCATCAGCAGGGCGTGATCCCGCAGGGTGTCCTCCGCCAGCTGCTCCTGGTGCTCCCCCGCCGTCAGGGCGGCGGCCACCGCCTGGTCAATGAGGGGCAGCAGGCGCATGAGGAACTCGTTGTGGGCGGCCCGGACGATGGCGGCGTGGAAGGCCCGGTCTGCGGCGGTGCGGTCTCTGCCCGCCCGGATGCACTCCTCCACCGCCCGGCCCTTCTCCAGGATCTCCGCCCGCTGGGCCTCCGTGGCCCGGCGGCAGGCCAGGGCGGCGGCCCGGGGCTCGAACATGGCCCGCAGCTCGAAGAGATCCCGCAGCTGACCCTTCACCCGCTCCAGGCCGGAGAAGCCGAAGTCGTCAATCTCCTCCACCCGTCCGGACACAAAGGTGCCCTTGCCCCGGCGTACCTCCAGCACCCCCTCGGCGGACAGGGTGCGGATGGCCTCCCGCAGGGTGGCCCGGCTCACCCCCAGGGCGGCGGACAGCTCCACCTCGTTGGGCAGCTTCTCCCCCGGCGCCAGGGCCTTCTCCACCACAATCTGGCCGTAGAGCCGCTCGGCGGTCTGCTGGGCCAGGCTTTTTTTCTCCATGGATCTCACTTTCCTTTCAGTCAGTCCTTGACAGCCTCTCCTCTATCCTATAATATATAGTCAGACAATGCAAGTATTATCATACAACTTGTACCCATTTTTCTGGAGGAGGTTTTCCCTATGCGCAGCGACAACGTGACGAAGGGCGTGGAGCGCGCCCCCAACCGCTCCCTGTTCTATGCCCTGGGCTACACCAAGGAGGAGCTGGAGCGGCCCCTCATCGGCGTGGTGTGCTCCTACAACGAGATCGTCCCCGGCCACATGAACCTGGACAAGATCGCCGAGGCGGTGAAGGCCGGCGTCCGGGCCGCCGGCGGCACCCCGGTGGAGTTCCCCGCCATCGCCGTGTGCGACGGCATCGCCATGGGCCACATCGGCATGAAATACTCCCTGGTCACCCGGGATCTGATCGCCGACTCCACCGAGGCCATGGCCATCGCCCACCAGTTCGACGGCCTGGTGATGATCCCCAACTGCGACAAGAACGTGCCCGGCCTGCTCATGGCCGCCGCCCGGGTGAACATCCCCACCATCTTCGTCTCCGGCGGCCCCATGCTGGCCGGAAGGCTGGAGGACGGCCGCCGCTCCTGCCTGAGCCACATGTTCGAGGCCGTGGGCGCCTACAAGGCCGGCAAGCTGGACGAGGCCGGCGTGGAGGACTATGAGAACAACGCCTGCCCCTCCTGCGGCTCCTGCTCCGGCATGTACACCGCCAACTCCATGAACTGCCTCACCGAGGCCATCGGCATGGGCCTGCGGGGCAACGGCACCATTCCCGCCGTGTGGTCGGCCCGCCTGCGGCTGGCCAAGCACGCGGGCATGCAGATCATGGAGCTGGTGGAGAAGGACATCAAGCCCCGGGACATCATGACCCCCGCCGCCTTCCACAACGCCGAGACGGTGGACATGGCCCTGGGCTGCTCCACCAACACCATGCTCCACCTGCCCGCCATCGCCCACGAGTGCGGCATCGAGCTGGATCTGGACATGTCCAACGCCATCTCCGCCAAGACCCCCAACCTGTGCCACCTGGCCCCCGCCGGGGACACCTTCATGGAGGATCTGGAGGGCGCCGGCGGCGTGTACGCCGTCATGAAGGAGCTGACGAAAAAGGGCCTGCTGGACACCTCCGTCATGACCGTCACCGGCAAGACCATGGCCGAGAACCTGGAGGGGGTGGTCAACCGCAACCCCGAGATCATCCGCCCCATCGACAACCCCTACTCCCAGGACGGCGGCATCGCCGTGCTCAAGGGCAACCTGGCCCCCGAGGGCTGCGTGGTCAAGCGCTCCGCCGTCGCCCCCGAGATGATGGCCCACACCGGCCCCGCCCGGGTGTTTGACGGCGAGGAGGAGGCCATCGCCGCCATCTACGCCGGCAAGATCGTCCCCGGCGACGTGGTGGTCATCCGCTACGAGGGCCCCAAGGGCGGCCCCGGCATGCGGGAGATGCTCAACCCCACCTCCGCCATTGTGGGCATGGGCCTGGGCGAGTCCGTGGCCCTGATCACCGACGGCCGGTTCTCCGGCGCCACCCGGGGCGCCGCCATCGGCCACGTCTGCCCCGAGGCCGCCCAGGGCGGCCCCATCGCCCTGGTGGAGGAGGGGGACATCATCTCCATCGACATCCCCGCCAACAGGATCGACGTCCAGGTGGACGAGGCCGCCCTGGCCGCGCGGCGCGCCAAGTGGGTCTGTCCCGAACCCAAGGTCAAGACCGGCTACCTGGCCCGGTATGCCAAGCTGGTAACGAGCGCCGCACGGGGTGCTGTGCTGGAGTAAGCCTTCGGCGGTCTTGACCTTGCCCCGCGCGTCAGCGCGTCCCAAGCGTTTTGCCCCAGGCAAAACCTTGATGCCCGGCGGGATTCACTTCCGCCGGGCAGATTTTATCCTCACTTGGGCCCCCATGAGGCGGCTGCGCCGGCCCATGGGGCATGCAAGACCGGGTATCTGGCCCGGTATGCCAAGCTGGTCACCAGCGCCGCTCGCGGCGCCGTCCTGGAGTAAGCGCGGGTTTCCGCCCGCCTCTGCCCGGCGCGTCAAGGATACCGCGCCCTACGTCCGGGGTGTCCGGGGGCGGGAACCACCTGCCCTGTAGGGGCGGATAGCATCCGCCCGCTTCGCCCCTTTCCGCTATACAAACATCCCGGCCCTCCGCTCGGAGGGCCGGGATGTTTGTTTGATTCAGAAATTGCTGTAGGGACTCTGGTAGCCGGCATCAGGGCCGCTGTTGTCCCGATAGGAGTAGCGGCCATGCACCACCCAGTCGTAAAAGTTGGCCTCGGTACCCCAGATGTAAGGGCTGAACCACAGCGATGCGATCTTCACGGTAAGAAAGGACAGCAGGCCCCCAACGCCGAGCCCAAAAATCGAGCCCAGGGAGAACGCCAGCAGCGAGGCAAGGCTGAGCAGAAGCCACCAGCCCAGGAAGGACAGATCCTGGATGAACAGCTCGCCCTTCCAGCCCATCATGGCCCTCTTGCTCTCGGTGATGGCGGCCAGGGCCCCCATCTCCGGGTTGTCCAGCAGGAAATACACCGCCAGGCGGTAGCGGTAGGTGACAATGACGGACAGGATGGCCGCGGCGATCACCAGCAGGAGGGCCAGGAACATCAGCATCGGGCCGCCCATTGCCGACACCAGCATCACGATAAAGGCGGGCACCAAAAACAGCAGGCTCCACAGTGTGGTGAAGATATAGATCAGCAGATACACCAGGAAGGCCCGGCCGATGGTGCGGAAGCCGTCCAGCAGATTCCAGTAGTTGGGCTGCTCGTTCCGCGCCATGCGCAGGACGTAGGAGGTGTAGCCGAAGCTCATGATCCACTGATAGACGGTGATGAGCAGCTGTATCACCAGGAAGGCCGCCACGGTGCGGGGGACGAGCAGCACGCGGATCAGATCCTCAATGTCGTAGCTTCTGTCCAGCACATACAGGTAAAAGGCGCCAAATGGGTTGGTCACCAGTTTGGACACCATGTTGGTGAGCACCGAGGCAAGCAGTACATACACCAGGGTCACCAGCATGGGGTGGGGATAGGTGGTGCGCATGGCCTGCTTGGCCAGCGCCTTGGCCTCCGGCCGGTTATAGCCCATAGAAAATTCCTCGCAATCTCTGTTTCTTGATTGGTGGAATCATTCTATCATATCAGCCGTCTGATTGCAAGGCGGGCAATTCCAGCCAGAAGCGCACCCCGCCGGCCCGGTTCTCCGCCCCGCAGGTGCCGCCGTGGGCGCGCACCGCCGCCCGGACGATGGCCAGGCCCAGGCCGGCCCCGCCGGTGTCCCGGCTGCGGGCCGGGTCGCCCCGGTAAAAGGGCTCCCACAGGCGGGAAAGCTCCCTGGGGGTAAATCCCTGGCCGTCGTTGTCCACCGCAAGCCACAGCTTCCCCCGGCTGTTCTCCAGCCGTACCGATATGCTGCCCCCCGCCGGGGTGTACCGCAGGGCGTTGGACGCCAGATTGCCCACCGCCTCCTCCAGCCGGGCCCGGTCGCCGGACACCGCCCCCTCTGTCAGGTTCAGGGTCACATGGAGATCCCGCTCCCCCGCGGACAGGGACAGGCGGTCAAAGCACGCCCGCACCAGAGCGGCAAAGTCCACCCGCTCCCGTTTGAGGGGGACGCCCCGCTCCAGCCGGGACAGATCCAGCAGCTGCCCCACCAGGGCCGCCATGCGGTCGCTCTCGTCCAGCACCACGTCCAGGTACTGTTCCCGCTTGGCCGGGTCGATGTCTTCCCGCAGGGCCTCCGCGTGGGAGCGGAGCACCGCCAGGGGCGTTTTCAGCTCGTGGGCCGCCGCCCGGGTAAAATTCCGCTCCCGGCGGATGGCCCGGGTCTCCAGCCAGGTCAGCCAACAGGCCAGGGCCACCGCCGCCGCCAGGGTGAGCAGGATGGCGGGCTCCAGGCCGTAGAGCAGGTAGAACGGGGGAAGCGCATAATTGCTTACCACAATCTGCTCCATGGAGCCGTCCATGGACATATTTGGAAATGTGCGGGGTGCCGTTCCCCCGGCGGTCATGATCATCTGATCATAGGTCAGGCCGGTGCGGGGATCCTGGGTCAGCAGCTGCTTGATCCAGGCGTCCATCTCCGCCTCCAGAGTCCGGTACTGCTCCAGCCGCATTTCCGGCCCGCCCCGCCCCGCCAGGGCGGAATAAAATTGCACATGGGGCGTCTGGATGTTCTCCATGGTTTTCCCCGGAAAGCGGGCCGGATCGGCGTCCACCAGGGTGATCTCCTCCCCGTCCAGGTGGAGCACCGCTCGGATGGGGAAGAACGCCTCCCCCTCCGTCCAGCCGGTCATCTCCAGGCTCTCAAAGGCGGCAGACGCCTCGTCATAGAGCTGATAGACCCTGAGCCATGGATATTCCATGAACACCCGGGCGGCGGCCAGCTGCTCGGCGTCGGTCATGGCGGCGTCAAACAGGACGTATTGGAGGAAGCCGTCCTTGGCGATCCGGGCCATCAACAGCTGGCTCTGCCCCAGCACACCGCCTTCCTCGTCATAGATCCGCAGGAGCATCTGGCCCCCATAGCGCTCTAGCTCTTCACAGGCGATCATGCTCAGATCGACCGAGAAATCCATCTCTTCCCCATTCAGGGAACCGGCCGACCGGCGCGCCTCATATTCGTTGGTGAGAATGTCCTCCGCGCTCCACCGTCCGTTGAGCCACACCAGCGCCGCCATGGCCGCCGCCCAGACGGCCAGGCAGATGCACAGCGTCCGGGCAAAGGCCCGCAGAAACAGAAGCCTGTCTTTCACGACGCTCCCTCCTCCAGCTTGTAGCCCGCCTTGAACACCGTCTTAATCTGCTTTCCTGCCGGGCCCAGGGCGGCCCGGAGGGCCTTGATCCGGCCGTCCACCGCCCGGTCGCCCCCCTCGAAGTCGATGCCCCACACCCGGTCCAGCAGCTGGCTCCGGCTGAGCACCTGCCCTTGGTGGCGCATGAGGCAGAGCAGCAACTCGTACTCCCGGGGCGGCAGCTCCACCGCCCGGCCGTCCACGGTGCAGGCCCGGCGGCCCGGCTCCAGAGTGATGACCCCGCAGGTGAGGGTTTCCGTCCCCGGGCCGCCCCGGCTGCGGCGGATCAGCGCCCCGGTCTTAGCCAGCAGCACCGCCAGGGAGAAGGGCTTGGTCACGTAGTCGTCCGCCCCCAGGGCGTAGCCCCGCAGCACGTCCTCCTCGCCCCCCAGGGCGGTGAGGAACAAAATGGGCACCCCGCTGTGCTCCCGCACCGCCCGGCACACGGCAAAGCCGTCCAGGTTGGGCATGAGCACATCCAGCAGGATGGCGTCGTAGTCGTTCTCCCGCAGCAGCTCCAGGGCCTCCGCCCCGTCCCGGGCCAGGTCGCAGTCCGCCCCGTGGGCGGTGAAGTAGTCCCGGATGATGTCCCGCAGGCGCTGTTCATCCTCCACGATCAGCACATGGCCGTCCATGGTCTCCCCTCCTCTGTTTCCGCCCACAGTCTAACCCCCAGATGTGTCGGAGTTATGACAAAGGCCCTGGAGGGGCACTCCAGGGCCTTGTTTGATGAAAGAATGCTTACCGGCGTCCGGCTCCGCCGCCGCGGAACCCGCCGCCGCGGGAGAAGCCACCTCCCCCGCGGGATCTGCCGCCGAAGCCGCCGCCCCGGGAGAAGCCTCCGCCGGAGCGCCCGCCCGCCGCCCGAAGCCCCGCCGTTGAAGCCGCCGCCCATGGGGGCGGGCCTCTGGGCGGGCGGGCGGCCTGGGCCGGTGGGGCCAGCGAAGATGAAGGGCCGGTACACATAGGGCGGGGCGGCATGCCGGGCCCCATGTACCGCCGGTGATAGCGGCGGTAGCGCCAGCCGTCGGCCAGAATCGCCACCACGATGATCACCACGATCAGCGGCGCCAGGAACAGGGACAGCAGCGTCCCGATCAGGCTGGAGCCCGTGTGGGCATAGAAATGGTCGTTCTCCGGCTGGGGGAGATATTCGTAACCCGGCTGGGCCGCGCCCCCCGTGGCGGAGGTGGCGTAATAGCTCTCATACCAGCCATAGACGTCGTCGAAGAAGGCCCGGGTGGCGCTGTCGTACTCCCCGGCGTCGTAGCCGTCGTAGAAGTCCTCCTCCAGCCAGCCCTCGATGGTGGAGGCGGACAGGGCGTCCTCAATGCCGGTGCCCGCCATGGCCCACACCTTGTTCTCCCCCACGGCGTACACCAGCAGAAAGCCGTTGTTCCGCTCCGCGTCGCCGATGCCGCCCCACTTCTCCGCCACGGCCATGGCGTAGTCGGCGGAGTCCATGCCGTCCATGAAGTCCACCGCCACCACCACGATCTGGCCGCCGGTGGCCTCGAAGAGGGCCTCGTTCTGGTCGATGATGTACTGCTCGGTCTCCTCGCTGAGCACGTCGGCGTAGTCGGCCACATAGAAGGCGTCGGTGGGCTCCACCACCGCGCCGGCCGTGCCGGTGAGCAGGGCCGCCCCCAGCAGGGCGGCGGTCAGCAGCTTTTTCATGGCTTCCTCTCCTCTCACTGGAAGATCTCCGCCGGCTGGACGAAGGTGAGCGTACCCAGGATGCCGGCGGGGAAGCCCCCCAGCACCCGGGTGTTGAAGTCCTCCGCCGCGGCGTTGTAGCCGTCCCGGGAGATGGTGTCCTGCTCAGAGGCCAGGTCGGTGCGGAAGCCCTGGACATAGTCGGCGTCCCGCTCCGTCAGGCTCTCGTCCTCCAGCTTGAGGAACACGGTCTCCGCGTCCCCCAGCAGCCGCTGGTAGGCCGCGTAGGCGTCGGAGATGCCGGTGCTCCCCGCCAGGGCCTCCCGGCTGGCTGTCAGGTCGGTCAGCTCGCCCTGATCCAGGTAGCGCCCCGCCACGGTGAGCAGGTTGGCGGTGATGTCCACGCAGTCCTGGAGATCCCCGGCGATGGGGGCGAACTGCGCCTCCACCTGCGCCCTGGCCTGCACCAGGGAGCGGTGGGAGCCCAGCAGGGTGGACAGCACAATCACCACCGCCAGCACCACCATGGCGCCGGTGTGGGTTTTGAGAAATTTCATGGGATTACCTCATTTTCAAAACAGCGGGTGGTTTGCACACCGGACGGGCGGATACTATCCGCCCCTACGCGCTGTCAGCCACGCAGTTCCAACAGCTTCTGCTTGAGCTGGCCCTCGATCTTGCCCAGCTCGGCCTCGGCCTCCCGGCGCTTCTGGGCGCCCTCCCGCTGGATGTTCATCACCTCGTCCAGGGTGGAGATGAGCTGCTCGTTGGTGTGCTGGAGGGTCTGGATGTCCACCACGCTGCGCTCGGCCTCCTTGGCGGTCTCGATGGTGCCCATCTTCAGCATGTCGGCGTTCTTCTGCAGCAGCTCGTTGGTCATGTTGGTCACCGCGCTCTGGGCGGCGGTGGCCTGACGGGAGTGCTCCAGGCCCAGGGAGAGCACCATCTGGCTCTTCCACAGGGGGATGGTGTTCACCAGGGAGGACTGGATCTTCTCCAGCATCAGGGTGTCGTTGTTCTGGATCAGGCGGGTCTGGGGGCCCATCTGGATGGAGATCATGCGGGTCAGCTCCAGATCGTGGAGCTTCTTTTCAAACCGGGAGATCATGTTGGCCAGGTCGTTGTACGCCTGGGCGTCCTCCTGGGTGCCGGACTGGGCGGCCTTCTTCTGGAGCTGGGCCAGATCCTCCTCCCGCACCTGCTTGAGCCGCTTCTTGCCCGCCAGGATATACATGGTCAGCTCTTTGTAATACTTGGTGTTGAGCTCGTACATCTGATCCAGCATGGCGATGTCCTTCATCAGGGTCACCTGGTGGCCCTCCAGCACCTCCACGATCTTGTCCACATTGGCCTCGGCCTTGGTGTAGGCCACCTTCATGGCCTCCAGCTCGTTGCGCTTCTTCTTGAAGAACCCGAAGATGCCCTTCTCGTCCTCCTCCTTGCCGAAGCCCTTCAGCTCCACCACCAGGGAGGACAGGGCCTGGCCGATCTCCCCCAGATCCTTGGTGCGCACCGAGTTGAGAGTGCTCTCGGAGAAGCCGGCGATGTTCTTCTGGGCCGCCGCGCCGTACTGGAGCACCAGGTTGGCGTCGGTGATGTCGATCTGCTTGGCAAAGTCGTCCACCATCTTGCGCTCGGCCTCGGTGAGCTGGCTCTCGTCCAGCTGGATGGCCTGGGCATCCTTGTCCTGCTGGGCGGCCGCCGCGGCCGCCGCGCCGGTGGGATCCAGGGTGAGGGTGGGCGCCTCCGGGGCCTTGGGGGCCTCCGCCGCCGCAGCGGCGGTGTCCAGATTGGGGGTCAGGGTGAGCTCCGGGGTGAAATCAGTTTGATCAGCCATGGTTTTCCTTCCTCCTCGTTATGATTGTCCCATCTGCATGCCGCCCAGGCCCTCCCGGGCCAGCATCTGCTCCAGGACGGTGATGTCGGTTGAAATATCCAGCGCCTCGTCGGCAAAGAGGGCGTCCAGCTGCTTGTCAAAGGCCTGAACCACCTTGTCCATCATGGCGTCGATGCGCCCCATGGTGCCGTCGATGTTGGCCCCCTCCACCCCGGCGCTGCCCATCCGGTCATAGGCGTTGAGCAGCTTCAGGGTGGTGGGCAGGTAGTAGTTCAAAAACCGGCGGATCTGGGGCAGCTTGGCGGGCTGCCCGGCCACGATGTCAAAGATCTTGCCGGTGACCTCCTCCATGTGGACGATCTGGGCGGAGATCTTCTCGTCCTCGATGTTGTCGTCCAGCCGCCGCAGCTCGGACAGAGCCCGCGCCCGCTCGGCGGCGATGGGATCCTCCGGCGCCTGTCTGGCCGGCTCCGGCTGGGGCTCAGGTTCCGGCTGAGACTCCGGATCCGGCAGGTTCAGCACCTTGTCGGGGCACAGCTTTTTCAGGCCGAACCACACCAGCAGCGACGCGGCGGCCACCAGCGCAAAGTGCCACAGGGCATACATGGGCAGGAAAACGGCCCACAAAAGCCACACCGCCGCCGCGCCGTACAGCGGTATGGGCGATTTTTTCACGATTTTTGCCATGGGATCTCCTCCAGACCTGGGGATGGTTTTATTCTACCTTTCCCGTCTCCGGGTGTCAAGAAAACACGTTGACTTTAGGGGGAAAAGTTATTATCATTATATCTATTGAGAAAAAAAGGTTTCAGCCAACAGAGAGGAAGTCTGCGCCATGCTCACACTCAAAGATTTCAAAGAGGCCCGCGGCGTGCTCTCCGGTGTGATCCGGGACACCCCGCTGGTCTACAGCCCCGCCTTTTCCAAGGCCACCGGCAATCAGGTGTACATCAAGCCGGAGAACATGCAGCTCACCGGCGCGTACAAGATCCGGGGCGCCTACTATAAGATCAGCACCCTCAGCGACGAGGAGAAGGCCCGCGGGCTGGTCACCGCCTCCGCCGGCAACCACGCCCAAGGCGTGGCCTACGCCGCCCAGCACGCCGGGGTGGAGGCCACCATCGTCATGCCCACCACCACCCCCCTGGTGAAGGTGAACAACACCAAGGACTACGGGGCCAAGGTGGTGCTCCACGGGGAGACCTTCGACGACGCCGCCGAGCTGGCCTCTAAGCTGGCCCAGGAGGAGGGGCTCACCTACGTCCACCCCTTCAACGACCCCGCCCTGGCCACCGGACAGGGCACCATCTCCTACGAGATCTTCCAGGATCTCCCCGATGTGGACGTGATCCTGGTGCCCATCGGCGGCGGCGGGCTGGCCTCCGGCGTGTCCACCCTGGCCAAGCTGCTCAACCCCAACGTGACGGTGATCGGCGTGGAGCCCACCGGCGCGGCCTCCATGAAGGCCAGCGTGGAGGCGGGCCACGTGGTCACCCTGGACAGGGTGGAGACCATTGCCGACGGCGTGGCGGTGAAAACCCCCGGTGACCAGATCTTCCCCTATATCCAGAAGAATATCGACGACATCATCACCATCGACGACGACGAGCTGGTGGACGCCTTCCTGGACATGATGGAGAAGCACAAGATGATCGTGGAGAACGCCGGCCTGCTGCCCATCGCCGCCCTGTACCACCTGAAGTGCAAGGGCAAGAACGTGGTGCCTGTCCTCTCCGGCGGCAACATGGACGTGATCACCGTGGCCTCCCTGGTGCAGCACGGGCTGATCAACCGGGGCCGGGTGTTCACCTTCTCCGTCCAGCTACCCGACCGTCCCGGCGAGCTGCTGCGGGTGGCCCAGATTGTGGCCGAGGCCAACGGCAACGTCATCCGGCTGGAGCACAACCAGTTCGTCAACATCAACCGCCAGAGCGGCGTGGAGCTGCGGGTCACCCTGGAGGCCTTCGGCCACGCCCATAAGAAAACCATCCTGGAGGCCCTCCGCGCCGCCGGGTATCAGGCCCGGGAGTGCAGCACCAAGAACGTCTATGACTGACGGGCGGCGGGGGCAAGCCCCCGCCCTGCTGCGGCGCGTCAGGGATGCCGCGCCCTACACTGCCGGCAGGTTGCCGCGGCGCGCCGGGTCGTCGCACCCTACGCGGGCGGCCGCAGGCCGCCCCTGCCCCCTCGGAGAGCGGAGGGGGGCACGCGGGGGGAACTGGTTCCCGCCCGCGAGGCGCGGCTCGGAGCGAAGCGACAGGCTTTCCGCAGAAAGCCTCCGCGCCTTTGAGGGGGGTATCGGGGAGGCTGTGCCGCATATGCGGCGCGGCCTCCCCGTATCTAGGGGGGATGAAATCCCCCCTAGACCGGGTTATATGATGCGGTGCCGTTTCCCCCGGGGCAGGGGCCGCCGGGCCGGCGCCCGTGGGCGGAGGGGAGCCCCGGCGGGGCCCCGGGCGGCGTCCGCTTGCCGTATCCTATGTGCCCCGCCCCCAGTTTGCCCCGGGCCTGTCCCGGGCGCCACGGCTTATCCTACCACACAATTCTGAACTTCCCTTCAAGGAGTGGTAAAAAAATGATTAAAATTGCCCCGTCCATCCTCTCGGCAGATTTTGCCAACCTGGAGCGGGACATTCACCGGGTGTCCTCCGCCGACTGGCTCCACGTGGACGTGATGGACGGCTGCTTTGTGCCCAACATCACCATCGGCGTGCCGGTGGTAAAGTCTATCCGCAGATGCACCGACCTGTTCCTGGACGTGCACCTGATGATCGACAAGCCGGTGCGGTATGTGGAGGCCTTTGCCCGGGCGGGGGCGGATCTCCTGTCCGTCCACCTGGAGGCCGACCACCCCACCGGCATCGCCGAGGCCCTGCGGCGCATGGAGGCCTGCAAGGTCAAGAAGGCGGTGGCCCTGCGGCCCATCACCTCCGCCCGGGCGGTGCTGCCCTACCTGGAGGGGCTGGACATGGTGCTGGTGATGACGGTGGAGCCCGGCTTCGGCGGCCAGGCCTTCCTGGAGAACCAGCTGGACACCATCCGCCAGGTGCGGGAGCTGATTGAAAAGTACAACCCCGCCTGCCGGCTGGAGGTGGACGGCGGCATCGGCCCCAAGACGGCGGCGGCGGTGATTGCCGCCGGGGCGGACACCCTGGTGGCCGGCTCCGCCGTGTACGGCGCGGAAGATCCGGCGGCGGCCATCGCCGCCCTGCGGGGGGTGTGACCGATGCAGTACCTTCCGCCCGCGCTGGAGCGGCTGGTGGAGCAGTTCGCCCGCCTGCCCGGCATCGGCCGCAAGACCGCCCAGCGGCTGGCCTTCTTCGTCCTCTCCCTGCCGGAGGAGGACGCTGCCGCCTTTGCCGACGCCATCGTCAGCGCCAAAGCCTCCATCCACTGCTGCCCCGTGTGCCAGAACTTCTCCGAGGGGGAGGGGCTGTGCCCCATCTGCCAGGATCCCAAGCGGGACACCTCGGTGATCTGCGTGGTGGCCGACCCCAAGGACGTGGTGGCCATGGAGCGCTCCCGGGAGTACCCCGGCCTCTACCACGTGCTCCACGGGGTGATCTCCCCCATGAACCACGTGGGCCCCGACGACATCCGGGTGAAGGAGCTGGTAGACCGGGTGGCCAAGGGGGGCGTGGCCGAGGTAATCATGGCCACCAACCCGGACACCGAGGGGGAGGCCACCGCCATGTACCTGTCCCGGCTCCTCAAGCCCTTCCAGGTGAAGGTGACCCGGCTGGCCTACGGCATCCCGGTGGGCAGCCACCTGGAGTACGCCGACGACGCCACCCTCATGCGGGCCCTGGAGGGCCGGAGGGAGATGTGATGCGCCGGGTGCTGGTGCTGGGCTGCCCCGGCGCGGGGAAGTCCACCCTGGCCCGGTCTCTGGGGGAGGCCCTCTCCCTGCCGGTGGTGCATCTGGACAAGCTGTGGTGGAAGTCCGGGTGGGTCAACCGCACCGAGGGGGAGTTTGACGCCCTGCTGGACGCCGTCCTGCTGGGGGAGGAGTGGGTGATCGACGGCAACTACCTGCGCACGCTCCCCCGGCGGCTGGAGCGGTGCGACGCCGTGGTGCTGCTGGACTACCCCCGGCGGGTGTGCCTGCTCCGGGCCCTGCGGCGGATCCTCACCTGGCGGGGGCGCACCCGCCCCGATATGGCGGCGGACTGCCCGGAGCGGCTGGACGGTGAATTTGTCCGCTGGATCTGGGAGTTCCACCGCACCCAGCGGCCCCAGGTGCTGGAGCTGCTGGACGGCTGGACGGGGGAGCTCCGCGTGTTCCGCTCCCCCTGCGCCTGCGCGGGCTTCCTGGCTAAGCTGGAACGGGAGGGCCAGGCATGGAGAAAATTCTGAGCTATATCGAAGATACCTATGCCCCCGCCGCCCTGTTTGTCTACGGCTCCTATGCCGACGGCTCCAACGGCCCGGACAGCGACTTTGACGCCCTGGCCCTGACGGCGGACGGCCCGGCCCGCCGCGACGTGTCCCTCGTGGACGGGGTGCGGCTTGATCTGTTCGTCCACCCCGCCGCCGACTTTCAGGGGGACTTCCCCATGGCGGAGTTTCTCCGCCTGCTGGACGGGAAGCTGGTGTGGGATCGGGACGGCTCCGGAAAGGCCCTGCTGGAGAAGCTGGCGCCTATCGGGACAGCCTGCCCCCCAGGACGCCGGAGGAGAACCGCGCCCAGGCGGCCTGGTGCCGCAAGATGCTGCTGCGGGCCGGCCGTGGGGACGCGGAGGGGCTGTTCCGCTGGCACTGGCTGCTGACAGACAGCCTGGAGATCTGCTGCGACCTCTGCGGACACCTCTACCAGGGGCCCAAGAAGAGCCTGCGCTGGCTGGAAACGGCCCGCCCGGAGGGGTACGCCCTCTACACAGACGCCCTCTCCCGCCTGGACGCCGCCGCCCTGGAGCGGTGGGTGGCGTACCTGGAGGCCCTGCTGGACGGGCCGCAATAACTGCCTGCCATGAAAAACGTCCCCGGAATCTCTCGATTCCGGGGACGTTTTTTTGCTGCAGCTCGGTTTCAGAGGAGATATTCAAAGGCCTTATAGTCCGTCCAGCCCGTATCCTCGTAGAACATGCGCAGGGTGTCCACATGGCGGAAGCCCACGGCGGTATAGGCCCGCTCGGCGGGGAGGTTGCCCCCCAGCACGTCCAGGCGGACGGTTTTCAGTCCCCGGGCCCGGGCCATCCGGAGGACGCGGCGGGCCATCTCCCTGGCCAGCCCCCGGCCGGAGCAGGCCCGGCGCACCCCCAGGGCGTGGATCACCAGCAACTCGTCGTCCGCCGCCTCCACCCCCCAGGCCACGGAGCGGTAGCCCTCGTTGTAAGCGTGGTTGACCACCATGCAGGCCGCCGGCGCACCGTCCAGATACCCCAGGTACAGCTCCCCCCGCCGGATGGAGTCCTTGAGGAAGTCCTGGGTGGGGTACACGTCCTTCTCCCAGCCGGGGCGGTAGGGCGCGTCCGCCATCTCGTCGGTGAGGGCGTAGTAAAAGTCCCGGACGGCGGGGTAGTCCCCCTCCGTCGCCGGGCGGATGTCAAGCCTGTCCACCCTTCGCGCCTCCTTACGCCATCTCCCCGGCCAGGGAGCGCTCCATGTAGTCCCGGACGATCTCGGTGTCGTCGGTCTGGCCCAGGGCCCACATGAGCTTGGTCACCGCCGCCTCGGTGGTCATGTCCCGGCCCTGGATCACCCCCTGCTCCAGGGCCTTCTGGCCCACCTCGTAGACGGAGAAGTCGCTGGGCTCGTAGAGGCACTGGGAGCACACCACCACGGTGATGCCCGCCCGGGCGGCGGCCTGGAGCTTGGCGATCAGATCCCGCCGGACGAAGTGGAGCCCGCCGGCGCCGAAGGCCTCGATAACGATGCCCCGGTAGTGCATCTGGAGCAGCATGTCGAAGATCTCCGGATCCAGGCCGGGGGTGAGCTTGATGAGGAACACCTTGTCGCACAGCCTGTCCCGCAGGGCGCACTCCCCGGTCTGCCGGGGGATGGCCTCCGGGTGGAGCTGGAGGCCCTTTCCGTCCACGCTGGCGGCCAGGGGCCAGTTGACGCTCTCAAAGGCGTCGAAGTCGGTGGTGCGGATCTTTACCGCCCGGCAGCCCAGCATCACCTTCCGGTCGAAGGCCAGGAACACCCCCGCCGCGCCGGAGGCCGCCATGGCCAGGGCGGTACGCAGGTTCTCCATGCCGTCGCTTAAGGGGTGGGCCATGGGCAGCTGGGCCCCGGTGAGCACCACCGGGATGGCGATGCCCCGCAGCATGAAGGAGAGGACGGAGGCGGTGTAGGCCATGGTGTCGGTACCGTGGGTAATCACGATGCCGTCATATTCCGTCCGGTTATCAAACACGTGGCGGGCGATGGTCTGCCACTCCTCCGGCTGGATGTTGGAGGAGTCCAGGTGGAGGATGTCCCGGACGGTGACGTCGTAGTGCTCCAGGATGCCCTGGGGCAGCATCCGGGCCAGCTCCTCCCCGTCCAGGCCGGGGGCCAGGCCCTCCGCCGTGGGCAGGGAGGCGATGGTGCCCCCGGTGGTGAGGAGCAGAATCCGGGCCCGCACTTAAAATTCCTCCGCCAGCGCGTCCGCCCGGCGCTCCGCGTCGGCCAGAATGGCGGCCTTGTCGTTGCGTACGTCGTCCAGGCCCTCGGCGTCCAGGCAGGCAAACTGCGGGATGCCGTACATGACGCACAGGGCCTTCAGCAGGGGGGTGCCCATCTCCAGCTCGGTGCCGGCGTAGTTGCCCCCCCGGGTGGTGATGAGCAGCAGCTTGGAGGCCCTGCACAGCCCCACCATGGCCCCCTGTTCGTCGTAGCCGAAGGTGATGTCGGTGACGGAGATGCGCTCCAGATAGATCTTCAGAATGGCGGGGAAGCAGAGATCCCAGAAGGGGGCGGCGATGACAATCCTGTCCGCCGCGGCGAACTGCCGGGCCGGGTCGAACATGGGCTGATCCAGCCTGCCCGCGTTCCACAGGGCGTCCCGCTCCTCCAGCACCTCGGGGTACTGGGGCTGTAATCGCTCGGCGCAGAGATTACGCTCGGTGATCACCGTGTCCGGGTGCCTGGCCTGATAGGCGTCCAGAAAACGGCGGGCCAGCCTGAGGGTGCGGGAGCGCTCCCCCCGCACACAGGCGTTGATAAACAGCAGGTTTTCCATATCGTTCACACTCCTGAACAGAAGTTTTCCACACTGCCCCTATCCTATCACAAGCCGATGCGGGATGCAAGAGCGGGCACAAGCTCCACCATCCCCACAGCCGCCAGCAGCAGCGCCGCTCCCAGGGCGGCCAGTGCCGCCCGCCTCCACCGGCGTACCGCCGCCGGGCTGCGGGCCAGAAGCCGCCCCGCCCGGCGGCAGCGCAGCAGCCACACCACATCCCGTCCCTCCGCGGCGGCAGGCGTGAGGAGGGCCAGCACATAGGCCGACAGCAGCAGGCCGTAGCCCGGCAGGGTCAGAACCCGGTGCAGCTCCTGTCTGGGGAAGAGGAGCACCCTCAGGAGCTGTGGCAGCACTGTCAGGGCCAGCCAGCCGCCCCCAGCTCGTTGAGCCACGCCTCCCCAGCCTTGTAGTCCAATACCCGGAAGGGGAACTGCTCCATCCGGATCCCGTCCATCCTATCCCCCTCCCTCACAGGTATGCGGGCCGGAGCCACATGACAGCCAGCAGCCCCGCACCCAGGAGCACCAGCGCCCATACGGCCCACCACCGCAACCAGACCCCCGCCATGGAGCGGGGGAGCAGCTCACCGGCCCGGCGAACCCGGAGCCAGTAAATCCCATCCCCAGCCAGGCACCCGCCCCACAGGGCCAGCTCCCCCAGCCACAGAGCCAGCGCCGGCCAGTCCGTGGGCCCGCCCATGTCCAGGAGCTGCCGCAGATTGAGCAGGAACATCAGCGTCAAAGCCGCCTCCAGGGCCAGCCAGCGGATTCCCCGGCGGAGGAAGCTGCGGCACTCCAGCGCCTGGTCGGTCTCCAGGGGGATCGGGCGCGCCCCCGCCCGGGAGGCGTACAGCTCCATCTTCCGGCTGCGGGCCGCCAGTTCCCACTCCGCGTCCCGGCAAAGGACAAGAAAGTCCTCTCTCCGCCCCTGCTCCGGAGTGACGGCGTAGGATACCGGCTCCCCGGTCTGCCAGAACCGGGCTGTGTACAGCCCGGCGGAGCCCAGCCGCCAGCCCTGTTCCCCCAGCCGGTTGAGCCACGCCTCCGCCGCCTTGCTGTCGATGGCGGTAAAGGGGAACAGCTTCCATAAAGTCCGTTTCATGCTACCACCTTTCTCTCCGGCGGGCGGATGGACTCCGCCCGCTATGCCTCCGGCTGCCAGTCCGGGGACTCCGCCAGCCAGGCGCGGATGGCCCCCAGGGTCTCGGCGCTGGTCAAGTCGGTCTCCTCGGCCTCGATGCGCGCCACCTGGTCTCCATCCCGTAGAATTAGGCCGCTGTATTCCCCGATGGAATAGATCCAGGCCTCGTCAAAGCCCAGCTCCGCCTCCCGGGGGATGACCGCGCCGTCGTGTGGGTGAACCTCCCGGTGAACCCGATCCGCATTCCCCTCGGAGGCCCGGAAGTCCCCGCAGATCCAGTCCGCCAGCCAGCCGGCCCGGCAGTCCGCCCGCTCCACCCACAGATCGCCCTCCGCCTGGCTGAACCGGCGGTACTCAAAATAGTCCCCCAGCACCGAGTGCTGCTCCTGGGTGTAGGCCGCATGGTCAATGTGGTTGGTCTCCCCCTCCCCCACGGCCAGCAGGACGCACAGGGCGGTGGCGGCGATCAGTGCCCCGCAGACCAGGGGATAGGCCCCCCGGAACCGGGCGGCCCACCGCCGGGGCACGGGGAAGGGCTCCCCCTCCGCCGCCCGGCGGCACCGCTTCCGGTAGAAGACCACCCGCAGGCCCAGGAACAGGTCGATCCCCAGCCACAGGAGCAGGAGGAGTTGGGCCGCCATAGCCAGGTTAGACAGAAACAGCTCCCACAGCCGGGGCTGATCTCTGAGATACCGCCCGATCGCACAAATTGCCCAAGAAACGGCGATATACAATAGGTTCCACGCCTGGTCAGCCAGGGCCTTCTTCCACACGTCCTCCCACTCCACACCCGCGTCGGTCTGGATGGGAGCCGGGTCTGTCCCCTCCCTGGCCCGGAAGTAGAACAGGCCGCCGTCCTCGCTGATCAGCTCCCACCCGGCCTCGTCACACAGGGCCAGGTAGTCCGCCCGGGCATCCTCGTCCTTCCGCCGCACGCTCTTCCACCGGGCGGGCTCCACCCAGCAGGGGCGGGGGTGCTCCGCGCGGCGGAAGGTGGCGGTGAACAGGCCCACCTCCTCCAGCTCCCAGCCCTGCTCCGCCCGCTGATCCAGCTCCGCCTGGGCCGCCTTGGCGTCCTCGATGGTGTAGCGGAACCAGCGGGTGCATTTGGTTTTCTCTCTCATGGCCGAAGCCTCCTTACATCTGCATCTCAACCGGCGCGCCCTACGGCCATTCCTCCAGCAGGGCCCGGAGGGCCGCCCAGGTCTGGTGATCCGGCGGCGGCACGCGCTGGTCAGTCTCCGCCACCGCCACCCCCTCGCCGCAGCGGAGGATCAGGCAGGTGCGGCCCTCCCCCCGGCCGTGCCACGCCCAGGCGCCCTCTACGGGCACCTCCGCGCCGGTGAGGGGGCCGTGGGTGCCGTCCAGATGGCCGGGGGAGCCCCGGGTCTCGTCCAGCCGCACCAGCTCCGCCAGCAGGCGGGCCGTCCCCTCCCCCCGGCAGCGGTAGCGGTCCAGCTTCACGGAGCCATACTCCGTGTGATCCGCCCCCACCAGGGGCTGGCTGTAGTGCTCCCCCTCCACCAGAACGGAGGCGCGCACCTGCCGGTACGCCATGTCCCCGGGGGCATCCACCCCCAGCGCCCGGGCCGCCGGCGGGGCGTCCACCCACGCCACGATTTCCGCCAGCCCCTCGGTGAAAGCGAGTCCAAAGCAGAGGACATACCACAGGGGCAGTACCGCCAGCCACAGGGCGGCCCGCCGCCGCACCGCCCGGCCGCTCCGGGGCCTGGGTGGCCGCAGCTTCCTCCACACCGCCGCCCCGGCCGGGATCAGGCCGCACAGGGCCAGGGCCAGCAGGCACGCCAGCAGGCGGTTGGACTCCAGAATGGCGTGCCAGGGCCGCCCGCCGGGCCGGAAGCTCCACGCGATGGCCGCCAGCAGCGGGGCCAGCAGTACGGCCAGGAACACCCGCCCCCGCCGCTTCCGCCGGGCCTCCTCCCGCCGCTCCACCTCCGGGTCGGTGATGAGGGGCACGGGGGTGTGCCCCGGCCGGGAGACAAAGATGTCCATGCTCCGTACGTTGGCCGTCCACTGCCAGCCCCCGTCCCAGCACAGCTGCTCGTACTCCGCCCGGCCCCGGCCGTAGAAGGAGCCGGGCTGCGTACACACGCAGTAGGTGCACGGCTCCCCGGACTGCACAAACACCGCCAGAACGCCCAGGCGCACCTTCTCCAGCCGCCAGCCCTGTCTGCCCAGTTCGTTGAGCCATGCCTCCGCCGCCTCCCGGTCGGCGGAGCCGTAGGGAAAGCCTTTCCACAGCGTTTTCATGCGCCGCCCTCCAGTTGAGTCAGAATGTTGTCCAGATCCTGTTCCTCCAGGAGCCCCGGGGTGGTCTCCAGCCGCACAATCACATTCCCCTGCCGGAGCAGCCAGAGATCCGCCGTATTTCCGTTGGCGTAGCGCAGCGCCTCCGGTGCCGTCCACACCTGGTCATAGCCGGGCAGAGGGGCCTGGTTCTCCGGCCCCAGCTCCTCCAGATACTCCGTCGCCACCCGGTCGGCCAGGAAATCGCTGCGGATGTTCCAGCACCGGCCCTCCAGCCAGGCGGAGCCGTCCTCCGCGCCCTCCTCCCACCGGCTGCAGGACACCAGCAGGGAGGCCTCGTCCGGGTGACGGACGCACCAGTTGTCCTCCCCCTCCAGCAGCCGGGCCTCCGCCAGGGGCCGATCCGGGTAGAGGGGTGCGGTGAGCCCGTCGGGGGTCAGCCGGGGGACGAGCAGCACCATGGCGGCCAGCACCACCGCTCCCCCGGCTGCCCACTGCTGCCGCCGCCGGAGCTCCGCGTCCATGCCGGGATAAATCCGCAGGCAGAGAAAGCCGCCGACGGCCAGGCCCACGGCCCAGCCCAGGTTCACCTTGCCGTCCAGGATGTCCAGGCACAGGGCCGCCAGCAGGAGGGCGAGGCACAGCCAGACCAGCAGGGTGCCCAGCTTTGCCGCGCCGGCACTCACCCGGCCCGGCACCGGGAAGGGCTCCCCCTCCCGGGCGCACCGCGTCCACTGGCGCAGCCGAAGAGCCATGCGCCCCAGCCACAGCACGCCGATCACCAGGAGCAGCGGCAGCATGAGCTGGAGCACGGCGGACAGGCTGGAGGCCGCCATGCTCCCCACCACATCCGCCCAGGAGATGCGTCCGCCGTATACCGCCAGCACCAGCGCAAAAATCAGCAGCAGGAGGGCCGTCAGGATACCCCCGCCGAGCAGCATCCGCCGCAGCACCTTCTTCCGGAACCGCTGGTACTCCAGAGCGCTGTCGGTCTGGATGGGGGTGGTGCCCGCCGGGGCCTCGTAGATCACCTGATAACCCACCAGGGCCCGCCGCGTCCACCCGGCCTCCGCCAGCAGGGAGGCATAGCCAGGCTGGTCGGTTTTCAGCGGATCCAGCCAGTCCATGCAGTAGCACACCGGCTCCTCCGCCGGCACAAAGGAGGCCAGCGTACCCAGCCAGAGCCTCTCCAGCCGCCAGCCCGCCGCCGCCCGGCGGTTCAGCTCCGCCTCCGCCGCCTTCATGTCCATCACCGGGTATGTAAACAGGGAAAATCGACGCTTCATCGTCCTTCCTCCTCCATTTGGGCCAGCATATCCGCCAGCCAGTCCTCGTCCAGCGGCTCCAGATCGTTTTTCACCCGCAGCACCAGGGTGTCCCGGCGGAGAAGCCACAGCTCCCCCTTCCTGGTCTCCCGGCGCCACACGCCGGGGTATCCCTCCACCGGCTCCATGCCGCCCCGCTGGAGGGATGCCGCCCACTCCGCCATCCAGGGCCACCGGGCCCGCCAGGCGGTGCCCCGCACCGGGGCATCCATCCGAACCCCCAAAACCGTCTCATGAATTCCGAATCCCGTTTCCCCGTCGGGCTCCAGCTCGTCCCAGTCGGTGCAGGAGAGCAGGGAGGTGGCGGCGTGGCTGCGCTCCTCCCACATCGTCCACACCTCCGTCACCCCGGGCAGGAGGTGGAGATCGGACAGGGGCGGCTCCAGCAGGGTGGCCTCCGCCTGCCGGAAAAAGACCATTCCGCCCGCCCCGCCGCACAGGGCCGTGGCCAGGCACAGCGATGCCATGCGCCGCACAAACTTGGTCTGGTGCTGCTCCCACAGGGAGCGCGCAAACAGGATGCCCGCGCACAGCAGGAACACCCCGGCAAACGGCAGGGTGGGCACACAATTGGTGGTCATATCCCACACCGCGGCGGCGCAGACCAGAACCACCGACAGCCACCCGGCCAGGGTGAGCAGGGCCGCCGCCAGGCCGCTCCACCGGCCGGGCACGGGGGTGGGGCCGTCCTCCCGGGCTGCCTGCCGCCACTGGTGCAGCCGCAGGGCCATCCGCCCCAGCCAGGCCAGGCCCCCCAGCCCCCACAGGGGCAGGAGGAGCAGGAGCGCCAGCATCATATGGAGGGTGGAGGCCCACATCAGGGCGGACATGGCCCCGAACTCACCGGACTGGGCGATGATGTTGAGCAGCTGGATGCCCACCACCAGCAGAGTCAGCGGGATCCCCTTGACCATCCGCCGCATCACCTTGTCCCGGAACCGCTGGTACTCCAGCTCCCCGTCGGTCTGAATGGGGGCCGTGCCCGCCGGGGCCTCGTACAGGTTCCAGTAGGGCAGCTCCATCCGGTGCTCCCACCCGGCCTGGGCGAGCAGCTCCTTGTAGTCCATCCGCTCCGTATCCTTGACGTTGTCGCACCAGTCCAGGCAGTAGCGCACCGGCACGTGGGCGGGTACAAACACCGCCAGGAGGCCCATCCAGATCTTCTCCAGCCGCCACCCCTTGGCCGCCCGGCGGTTCAGCTCCGCCTCCGCCGCCTTCATGTCCATTACCGGGTAAGTAAACAGGGAAAATCGACGCTTCATGACTTTTCCTCCTTCATAATCCGCTCCCAGTCCGCCGCCTGCTGCCGGATACGCTGGTATTCCGCCTCCAGGGCCTGTTCCCCCGCCTCCGTCATCTGGTAGTACTTCCGGTTTTCCTCCGTCCGGGTAAAGCGGATCAGCCCGTCCTTTTCAAACCGCTCCAGCAGGGCATACAGGGTGCCTGCCCCCACGCTGACCCGGCCGCCTGTCATCTCGGTGATGGCCTGCATGATCCCGTAGCCGTGCCGCTCCCTCCGCAGGGAGAGGAGCACGTAGAACATCTGCTCCGTCAGGGTCTCCAGCTTCTTTCGGGCCACGGCAGTCACCTCCCATACTATATCGATTATCGTCATAACCATACTATATCAATATTCGATATAAGTCAAGAGCAAAAAAAGGGAGCCGTCTCCGGCTCCCCCTCTTAAGCAGTTCCTATCATCTGAAACCAGCGGCTTTTCACTGCCGCCGCCCTGAACCCCTCCCTGCGGTAGAGGGAGAAGGCCCGCCCATTGTCCGTGGCCACCAGCAGGCGGCAGCGCCCACAGCCCAGCCCCGCCAGCTCCGCCAGGACGGCGCGGAGCAGCGCCCGGCCCAGTCCTTTTCCCTGGAAATCCGGGTGGATGGCAATGCCCGCAATCTCCGGCATCTCCCCGGCCAGCGCCAGCTCGTACACCCCCACCGGCACGCCGTCCGCCGCGGCAAAGCCGCAGCGCCATTCCTCGCCCAGGGCCTCCTCCAGCTCCCGCAGGCCGTAGGTGGCCGAGTTGGGCATGTCGAAAAAGCAGGCGTTGTGGAGGGTCAGCCAGGCCCCGCCCCGGGCCCGGGTCAGGGGCTCCAAAGTCAGGCCCTCCGCCGGCGGGAGCTGATCCAGGGGCCGTTCCATCCACAGCATGTCCCGCACATGGGACAGCCGGAAGCCCTCCCAGCGCCCCTCGTCCAGGGGGCAGGCGGGGTCGGCGGAGGCGGCGTAGAGCTCCGCGGCACCGGCCGCCAGCAGCTCCGCCCGCCCGCGGGCCAGGGTCTCCCCCAGCTCCTGGGGCGGACAGCGTCGCAGCAGCAGATATCCCTTCCCTTTTGCGGCGATCTCCCGGGTCACCAGCTCATACACCGGCTCCACGGCCCCTCCCCCTCTGCGCAGTTTTTCCCATTCTACCATACGGGCCAGGTTATGGCAAGTCCGGCGGCGGACGCAAAAGCGGCCCCCGGACACCTGCCGGGGGCCGCCAATACTGCGGATCAGTCCGTATCCTGGAGGGCGTCGTACCCCTCCTCGCCGGTGCGCACCTTCACCACGTTTTCCACGTCGTAGATGAAGATCTTGCCGTCGCCGATGCTGCCGGTATACAGGCTTCTGCGGGCGGCCGCCACCACCTCGGCCACCGGCACCTTGGACACCACGATGTCCACCTTCAGCTTGGGCAGCAGGCGGGCCTCCACCGGCGCGCCGCGGTAGTAGGTTCTGTGGCCCTTCTGGGCGCCGTAGCCGAACACATTGGTCACCGTCAGGCCGGTGATGCCCAGCCTCTCCAGCGCCTCCTGGAGCTGGCTGAATCTGGCCTGGCTTGCCACAATGGTGACCTTCGTCAGCTTGGGGCCGGTGCACACCCGGTGTTCCACGGGCACCGCCGCGTCGGCACTGACGGCCTCCGCCGGGGCAGGGGCCGCGGCCGGAGCCGGGGCGGGCATCCCGGGCTCCCCATCCAGCTCCGCCGTGGGGGCGGCCGGCGCAAAGTCGGGATAGGCCGCATTGCCGTGCTCGCCGATGTCCAGACCCTGGAGCTCCTCCTCCCGGGACACCCGGATGCCCATGGTCTTCTTCAGGATCAGCCACACCAAGGCAGAGGAGGCGAAGGTGAAGGCGCCGACAGCTGCAATGCCCAGCAGCTCCACACCCAGCAGGCCCGCGCCGCCGCCGAACAGCAGCCCGCTGCGGCCGGACAGGGTGGTGACCCCCTCCTGGGCGAAGAGGCCCACGCAGAGGGTGCCGAACACGCCGCAGCACAGGTGGACGGAGGTGGCCCCCACCGGGTCGTCAATATGGATGCGGTCAAAGAATACCACGGCGAACACCACGATCACGCCGGAGAGGGCGCCGATGATCAGGGAGCTGACAATGCTGACGTAGGCACAGCCGCCGGTGATGGCCACCAGGCCCGCCAGGCAGCCGTTGATGGTCATGCCCAGATCCGGCTTGCCCAGGAACACCCAGGAGGTGGCGGTGGAGGTGAGCACCGCCGCAATGGCGGAGGTGTTGGTGGTCACCAGGATGTGCATGACGTCGGAGGGGTTCTGGAAGCTCATGGTGGAGCCCGGGTTGAAGCCGAACCAGCCCAGCCACAGCACAAACAGGCCGATCACCGCCAGGGACATGTTGTGGCCGGGGATGGCCCGGGGCTTGCCGTCCTTGTCATACTTGCCGATGCGCGGGCCCAGAATCATGGCGCCCGCCAGGGCGGCCCAGCCGCCCACGGAGTGCACCGCCGAGTCGCCGGCGAAGTCCAGGAAGCCCAGGTCGGCCAGCCAGCCGCCGCCCCAGATCCAGTGGCCCGCGATGGGGTAGATCACCAGGGTGAGCACAAAGGAAAAGACAATGAAGGAGAGGTATTTGATGCGCTCGGCCACCGCGCCGGAGACGATGGTGGCGGCGGTGCCGCAGAACACCAGCTGGAAGAAGAACTTGCCCCAGAAGGGCACGTTGGAGGTCAGGGTGTCGTCGTAGAAGGACAGGTCGGAGCTGCCCAGGATGAACAGGTGCTGCGTCCCCACGAAGGGGTTGTCGCCGCCGAACATGAGCCCCCAGCCCAGCAGCATGAAGCCCAGGGACGAGACGGCAAAGACGATGAAGTTTTTGGACAGGATGTTGACGGTGTTTTCGCTCTGGCCAGGCCCGCCTCCACCGAGGCGAATCCCAGGTTCATGAAAAATACCAGGATGGCGGCCAGCAGAACCCAAAAGGTGTCGATAATCACGGTGATATCCACTATACTTTCCTCCCTCGCAGCCGCCGCGGGGCGGCCGTCAAATAACGAGGGGGCGTCCCCCCTCGGGTTCGCCCCCTTGCGAACGAGAGAAGGGCGCCGCGGATATATCCGCAGCGCCCTTGCCTCTTGGACACAGAATAGCCTATTTTGCAGGTGTTGTCAACCGCTCGGGCCGTTTTTCATGACCTGTGCCAAATCAGGCCCGGTTTTTCTCCCATTTTTGCAGGATTTTATATGATATCCTGCATGTTCAGATTGACCGGCACCGACCTGTGGATCCATAGGCCGCCCGGCTCCACCAGACACTCCATGGCCAGCACCCGGACGCCGGACGCCGCCGCCCGCCGCAGGGCGTCCCCGAAGGCCGGGTGGGTGGCATCGTTGGGAGAAAAGTCCCTCATGCCGGACATCTGGATCACAAAGCACACCGCCGCCTCATAGCCTTCTGCCTGGCAGGCAATCAGCTCCTCCAGGTGCTTCACCCCCCGCTCCGTGGGGGCGTCGGGGAAGCGGGCGTGGCCGTTTTCCTCCAGGGTAACCCCCTTTACTTCCACAAACCCCCGCCGTTGTGTGGACAACTCCCAGTAAAAATCGAAGCGGGACTTGCCCCAGGTGGTCTCTGGCCGCAGCAGGGTGAGCCCCGGCACGAACTGGCCCGCCTCCGCCCACTTCCGGAACACCTGGTTGGGGGCCTGGGCGTCCATATTGATCAGCAGGCCGCCCTTGTCCACCGCGATCAGGTCAAACCGGGTCTTCCGGGCGGGGTTGCCGCTCTCCTGGAGATAGACGGTGGCGCCGGGCACCAGCAGCTCCCGGCATCGGCCGGTATTCTTCACGTGGCACACCACCGTCTCGCCGTCCAGTTCCACATGGGCCACGAACCGGTTGGGCCGGGCCAGAAAGCGGCCCGCCCGGATATTGGAATAGCGCATACCGCCGCTCCTTTCTGTTGCGTATAAGCAAAAAACGGACTTCCGAAGAAGTCCGTTTTTTGTGTTGGCGTTACCTATTTTCCCGGCCCGTCTCCAGGCAAGTATCTTCGGCGCAGGTGAGCTTAACTTCCGTGTTCGGGATGGGAACGGGTGGACCCTCACCGCAATCAACACCAACTTACTTTTCTTTGAAAAGAAAAGTAAGCAAAAGAAACTTTCATGAAACTTTCTTCTCCTTACCGTTCTTTTCAACGATAAGTCGTCATTCACTTGTCAGGGGTTTCCTTGTGGGATGCGCAGCGCATCCCACAAGGAATGGTGCGCCTTCAGGGACTCGAACCCGGGACCCACTGATTAAGAGTCAGTTGCTCTACCAACTGAGCTAAAGGCGCATGGGAAATGGTGACCCGTGCGGGAATCGAACCCACGTTTGCGGCGTGAGAGGCCGCCGTCTTAACCGCTTGACCAACGGGCCACATATGCGCGTCGCAGGGTGCCAGCACCCTCAAAACCGAACAATGTAAACTCTGCTGTACCTTTGCAAGCGCCTGCATGCATCCATGTTAAGGTCAAGCCCTCGGCGGATTAGTATCGGTCAGCTTCACACGTTACCGTGC
>NZ_NFMB01000015.1 GCF_002161215.1 Flavonifractor sp. An10 | reverse complement strand
AACTCCAACTTTAACCGATGAGGCCTTATCCTTCATCCTTTTTTATTCTTCTGTCCAATATGTATTGTACTCCTACACCCGCCCCCTTGCTTCCCACACGAATTTTCTTGACAGAAAGCCCTTCGGGTCTTAAAATAGATTAGGTGTAATATTTTGCGGAACCGCAGGCAGGTTCTTCAAATTTTGTGCGTACTGCCCAAGAGCAGGCGGCGCGCATGCATCAAATTGTGACATTAGAACTTTGAAAATCCAAGAAATGGAGGTGTGGGAAACCCTTGATACAGACTGTTATTACCTGTGTGATCGCGGCAGTGGTCGCACTGGTCATAGGCATCTTAATCGGCATCCAGCTCCGCAAGCGTACCGCGGAGAAGGAGATCAACAGCGCCGAGGAGGAGGCCAAGCGGATCATCAACGAGTCCATCAAGAGCGCCGAGAGCAAGAAGCGGGAGGCGCTGGTGGAGGCCAAGGAGGAGATCCTCCAGGCCCGCAACGAGTACGAGCGCGAGGTCAAGGAGCGCCGGGCCGATCTCCAGAAGCAGGAGCGCCGTCTCCAGCAGAAGGAGGAGAACCTGGATCGCAAGACCGAGAACATGGAGAAGAAGGAGGAGACCCTGCAGCGCAAGCTGACCGAGCTGGACGAGGCCCGGGAGGAGGTCGCCACCGTCAAGAAGACCCAGATGGAGGTGCTGGAGCGCATCTCCGGCTTCACCGCCGAGGAGGCCAAGAACTACCTCATCGACCAGCTGGCCGAGGAGGTCACCCACGAGTCGGCCATGAAGGTACGGGAGATCGAGGCCCAGTTCAAGGAGGAGGCGGACACCCGCGCCCGGGAGATCCTCTCCCTGGCCATCCAGCGCTGCGCCGCCGACCACGTGGCGGAGGCCACCGTCTCCGTGGTGCCCCTGCCCAACGACGAGATGAAGGGGCGCATCATCGGCCGGGAGGGCCGCAACATCCGCACGCTGGAGACTCTCACCGGCGTGGATCTGATCATCGACGACACGCCGGAGGCCATCACCGTCTCCTGCTTTGACCCGGTGCGCCGGGAGATCGCCCGCATCGCCCTGGAGAAGCTGATCCAGGACGGCCGCATCCACCCCACCCGCATCGAGGAGATGGTGGAGAAGGCCAAGCGGGAGGTGGACGCCACCATCAAGGCCGAGGGCGAGCGGGCCGTGTTTGAGACCAACGTCCACGGCCTGCACCCGGAGCTCATCAAGCTGCTGGGCCGGATGCGCTACCGCACCAGCTACGGCCAGAACGTGCTCAACCACTCCATCGAGGTGTCCCACCTGGCGGGGCTCATCGCCGCCGAGATCGGCGCCGACATCACCCAGGCCAAGCGGGCCGGCCTGCTCCACGACCTGGGCAAGTCCATCGACCACGAGGTGGAGGGCTCCCACGTGCAGATCGGCGTGGAGCTGGCCCGGAAGTACCGGGAGAACGAGGACGTGGTTCACGCCATCGAGGCCCACCACAACGATGTGGAGCCCCGCACCGTGGTGGCCTGCATCGTGCAGGCGGCCGACGCCATCTCCGCCGCCCGGCCCGGGGCCCGGCGGGAGAACCTGGAGAACTATATCAAGCGGCTGGAGAAGCTGGAGGAGGTCACCTCCTCCTTCCCCGGGGTGGAGAAGTCCTACGCCATCCAGGCCGGCCGCGAGGTGCGCATCATGGTCAAGCCCGACCAGGTCAGCGAGGATCAGATGGTGCTCCTGGCCCGGGACATCGCCAAGAAGATCGAGGAAGAGCTGGAGTATCCCGGCCAGATCAAGGTGAACATGATCCGCGAGACCAAGGTCATCGAGTACGCCAAATAACCCGCGCGGGCGCCGCAGCTGCGGCGCCCGCATTTATTTTGTGAGGCCGCGGACATCGTCCGCGGCCTCAGTGTTATTTCCCGCCGAAGAGCCGGCTCAGGAAGGATTTCTTTTTGGGGCGCGGCTCCGCCGGCGCCGGGGTGTCTCCTGTCCCCTTCTGCTCCAGGGCGGCTGCCCGGCGGAGGCACTCCTCCGCCCGGGCCGGGTCTGCGGGGACGCCCCGGCCGTCCCGGAGGCACTCCCCCAGCAGGGTGAGGGCCTGGGGATCCTCCTGCCCGGCGGCCCGCTCCAGCCAGATCACCGCCTGGGCCGGGTCGGCCCGGACGCCCTGCCCCTCCAGCAGGCAGCGGGCCAGGCCGGTCTGGCCGGGGGCATAGCCCCCTTCGGCGGCCTTCCGGTACCAGTTCACCGCCTGGGCCGGATTTTTGGGCGTCCCCTCGCCCCGCTGGCACAGCACGGCCAGCCGGCACATGGCCTGGAAATCCCCGGCCCCGGCGGCCTTGCGGAGGCGCTCGGCCTCGGCGGCACGGGCCGGGTCGGCCTGGGCCTTCCGCTTGCGGCAGCGGAGCAGGGCGTCTCCGGCCTCCTCGTGGCCCCGCTCGGCGGCCCTCCGGTACCACTCCGCCGCCTGGGCCGGATCCGCGGCCGTGCCCTCCCCCCGCTCATAGCAGCGGCCCAGGGCATACATAGCGTCGGCATAGCCCTGCTCCGCCGCCCGGCGGTAGAGCTGGACGGCCCGGGCCTCATCCCGTTCTGCCGCCCGGCCGGTGCGGCAGAGCTCCCCCAGCAGGAACTGGGCCCGGGCGTGGCCCCCTTCCGCCGCCCGCTCGAACCAGCGGACGGCCTCCTCGGGCTCCCGCTTTACGCCCACACCGTGGAGGAGGAACACCGCCAGGTTGCACTGGGCGGTGGCGTAGCCCGCCTCGGCGGCCTTCCGGTACCACTGGGCGGCCTGTTCCTTGTCCTCCGCCGTGCCGATGCCCGCCTCGAAGCAGTAGCCCAGGGCGCACTGGGCGGGGGGATAGTCCTGCTCCGCCCCCTGCCGGTAGAGCTGGAAGGCCCGCGCCTCGTCCTTGGGCGTGCCCTCCCCGTCCCGGCAGCAATCCCCCAGGATGCACTGGGCCCGGGCGTGGCCCCCCTCCGCCGCCTGCTCCAGCCAGCGGACGGCCTCCTGGAGGCTGCGCTCCACCCCGTTGCCGTTGAGATAGCACACCGCCAGGTTGGTCATGGCGGGCAGATAGCCACCGTCGGCGGCCCGGCGGTAGCACGCCGCCGCCTGCTCCAGATCCTCGGCGATCCCCTGGCCGTTTTCGTAGCACAGGCCCAGATCGCACCAGGCGGGGAGGTAGCCGCCCTCCGCCGCCTGCCGGTAGAGCGCCGCCGCCCGCTCCCGGTTCTGCTCCACCCCGTCGCCGGTCAGGAGAAGATCGCCCAGGATCCCCTGGGCCCGGGGGAAGTCCTGCTCCGCCGCCTGCTCCAGCCACCGGGCTGCCTCCTCCGGGCTGCGCTCCGTGCCGGTGCCGTTGAGGCAGCACACCGCCAGGTTGGTCATGGCCGGGAGGTAGCCCGCCTCGGCCGCCTTTTTGTACCAGTACACCGCGTTGGCCGGATTAAGGGTGAGGCCCTCTCCCAGCTCAAAGGCCAGGCCCAGGCTGCACATGGCGGGGGGATAGTCCTGCTTGGCGGCCTCCCCGTAGAGCTCCGCCGCCCGGCACAGATCGGCCTCCACGCCGTCCCCGTCCCGGTAGCAGTTGCCCAGCAGGCTCTGGGCCCGGGCGTTGCCCTGCTCCGCCGCCTTCTCCAGCCAGGGAATGGCCCCGGCGGCGTCCGGCTCCATGCCGATGCCGGTAAGGCAGCAGTAGGCCAGGTTGGTCTGGGCGGGGGCGTAGCCCCCCTCGGCGGCCTTCCGGTACCAGGCCACGGCCTGCTCCTTGTCCTGGGCCACGCCGTCGCCGGTCTCATAGCACAGACCCAGGCTGCACACGGCGGGGAGGTAGCCGCCTTCGGCGGCCTGCCGGTAGAGGGAGATGGCCCGCTCCTTGTCCACCTCCACCCCCCGGCCGTCCAGGCAGAAGTCCCCCAGGATGCCGGCGGCCCGGGGGGAGCCGGCGGCCACCGCCTTTTCCAGCCACGCCACCGTCTCCCCCATGTTCTCCTCCACGCCGATGCCGTTGAGGTAGCACACCGCCAGGTTGCACATGGCGGGGGCGTAGTCCAGCTCGGCGGCCTGCCGGTAGAGCGCCGCCGCCCGCGCCTTGTCCTCCTCCACGCCATTGGCGTTCTCGTAGCACAGGCCCAGGTCGCACAGGGCCGGCGGGTACTCCTGCTCGGCGGCCCGCCGGTAGAGCTCGGCGGCCCGCCACGTGTCCACGCAGTCCACCCCCCTGCCCTCCATCCAGCAGTCCCCCAGCAGATCCAGGGCCCGGGGAAAATCCTGGTCGGCGGCCTTCTGGAGCCACTCCACCGCCGCCCTGGGATCCTCCTCCACCCCCACGCCGTGGAGGGTGAGCACCGCCAGGTTGGTCTGGCCGGGGGCATAACCCTCCTGGGCGGCCTGGCGGTAGTACTCCGCCGCCGTCTCCTTGTCCATCTCCACCCCGTCGCCGTGCTCATAGCACAGGCCCAGGTTGCACTGGGCGGGGGGATAGCCCTGGTCGGCGGCCTGCCGGTAGAGCCGGGCGGAGCGGGCCCGGTCTCGCTCCACCCCCGTGCCGTCCCAGTAGCAGTCCCCCAGGATGTTCAGGGCCCGGGGGAACTCCTGCTCCACCGCCTTCTCCAGCCACTGGAGGGCGGTGTCCACGCTCTGCTCCACCCCGATGCCGTTGAAATAGCACACCGCCAGGTTGGTCTGGCCGGGGGCATAGCCCTGCTCGGCGGCCTGGAGGTAGCACTCCGCCGCCCGGGCCTCGTCCTTCTCCACGCCGGTGGCGTTCTCGTAGCACAGGCCCAGGTCGCACTGGCCGGGGGCGTAGCCCTGCTCCGCCGCCTGCTGGAACAGCTCCACGGCCCGGGCCTCGTCCTTCTCCACGCCGGAGCCGGCCTGATAGCACCGGCCCAGCAGATCCACCGCCCGGAGATCCCCGTCCTCGGCGGCCAGGGAGAACCAGTGGGCCGCCCGGGCCGGATCCCGCTCCGCCCCGTCCCCCTCGGCATAGCGCACGCCCAGGTCGTAGTAGGCGGCGGGATCTCCCCCCTCCGCCTGCTCCAGCAGGCTCTGGAACTCCTCCCGCGAGCGCTGGAGCCCCTCCACCGCCTTTTGGATCAGATGGGTATCGACAAAAATCACCTGGTCATCGTAGGCTTCATGGCCGTTGTTGGCGTTGTTTTCCATGGTGTGCTCCCCATTCTATGTAGTATGGGGATATTATACGCCGTCGATAGGCTTTTGTCTACGCCGGCGTAGGCACGCCGGCTATCCCCCGCGGCCGGCCGTCTGTCTGGAAACCGTGGACAAACGGCCCGCTTTCCGCTATATTGGGGGTGAAAGGGGGGGAGCGGCATGAAGGTGGACATCCGCATCGATCCGGCCTGCGGGGAGCCGGCCGTGACCATCACTGCCCCGGCCCTCACCGACGAGATCAAGGCCCTGGCCGCCCGGCTGGAGGGGGGCGCGGCCCTGGTGGGCTGGGACGGGGCCCGGGCGGTGCCCCTGGAGGAGGCGGACATCCTCCGCTGCTACGGGGAGGAGAAGGGGGTGAGAGTGCAGACTCCCGGCGGGGTGTATGATCTGAAGGAGCGGCTCTACGAGCTGGAGGCCCGGCTGGACCGGCACGCCTTCGCACGCATCTCCCACTCGGAGATCGTCAACCTGCGGAAGATCACCGCCCTGGATCTCTCCCTCACCGGCACCATCCGCATCACCCTGGCGGGGGGGACGGTGTGCTACGCGTCCCGGCGGTACGTGAAGAAGATCAAGGAGGCCCTGGGGCTTTGAGAGGAGGTATTTCCATGCTGTTTGACGACAGGCGGCAGGCCGCCCGCCGGGCCCTGGCCGGGGCCCTGCTGGGGCTGGCGGCCCACGCCCTCCTGGGCCGGCTGGCCGGGGACTTTCCCATTGCCGGCCCGGCTCAGTTTACCGGGTACGGCTTTCTGGACTGCGGCTTTCCCGACGCCCTGGAGGGGTGGGGCATTGCCCTGTCTTTCGCCCTCTTCGCCCTGCTGGGGGCGGAGACGGGCGTCGCCACCCTCCCCTTCGCCGGGGAGGGCCGGGCCCTGGTGCTCCGCACCCTGACCCACTTCGCCCTCACGGCGGCCACCATGGCCCTGTGGGCGGGGCTCACCTTCGACCCGGCGGGGGCGGCGCTGCTGGTCTTTCTGCTGGCCGTGGTCTACGTCCTGGTGTGGCTGGGCCGGTGGGTGGGGTGGTATGTGGAGCTCTCCGCCATCCGGGAGAGGCTGGGCCTCTCCCCCGCCCCCTCCCCGCTCCGCTGGCGGGAGGCCCTGCCCTATGTGCCCTTCGCCGCCCTGCTGTGCCTGCTCCTGCCCCTGGTGCTGCGGCTGTGCGACGGCGGGTATGTACCGGTGCTCTCCGGCCTGCTCTACCCTTATATTCTGCTGCCCGTGGGGGCCTTCTGCTCCGGCCTGTCCCTGGGGAGGCGGCGGGGCTTCTGCCCCCTCTACCCCGCCGCGTGCGTGCTGGGGATTCTGGTGTTCATCCCCCTGGCCCGCCTGTTCTCCAACATGTACGACTGGCCTCTAGTGACCATCGCCCTGGTCTGCTCCCTGGCGGGCAATCTGGCCGGTTCCGCCCTCCGGCGGGTACGGAAGGGGGGCGCGGGGGCATGAGTTCCTTCGCCTGGTTTTTCGTCAGCTGGTTTCTGTTGCTGGGCGTACCGCTGCTGGCCCTTGGACTCACCCTGGCTCTGGGGCTGGCTCTGCTGGCCGTCAATATGATCGCAAAGCTGACCAAAAAGCTGTTATGTCGGCGGAAAAATTGGGTGGGCGAGAGATAACGGCGGACGAACACAGTTCGCCCCTACGGAGACACGCGGGAGGTGAGGATATGACCCCGGCGGCCCTGGTGTGCTGGCTGGCGATCCTGTCCAGCCCGGTTCTGATCCGGCGGCTGGCCCCGGAGCCCGTCCGCCTCAAGCTACGGGTCACGGCCCTCTGGCTGCCCTGGTGTGCGGTGGTGTGTACCCTCCTGCCCGTCCTGCTCATGTGGTGGCTGGGAACCGGAGGGATCCTGATTGCCATCTACCTGCTGCCTTTCGGGTGCATGGCCCTTGGGATGGCCCTGGGAAAGCGGCATGGCCTGTGCCCCCTCTTCCCTCTGGCGTGCGCCCTGTGCCTGCTGCCCATTGCGCGGGGCCTCTGTCACATGGCCGGCGCCCTCTGCCTGGAGCCGGCGGTCTTTGCCCTGCTGGGCAACGCGGCGGGGGCCTATCCGAGGAAATCCGCGGGGAGATAGGGGCCCGGCCCGGGCTCTCTGGCGGCGGGGCTAGGAAAAGCCGGCATAAAATGCTATAATAGTCCCATCTTAACATGAATGAGGGATCCGGATGGGAAAGAACGGTGGAAAATCCATCAGCTACTTTGGGCTGGTGGCCATGGGCATCGGGTGCATGCTGGGCACCAGCTGGCTGCTGCTGACGGGTACTTGGCTGGAGACGGCGGGGGGCCCGCTGAACCTGGTGGTGGCCTTTGTGCTGTGCATCCTCATTGAGCTGCCCTTCGCCTTCGCCTACATGGAGGCCATCCCCATGCTGCCCCTGCCCGGGGGCGAGGTGGTGTACTCCTACGCCGCCTTCGGCAGCCGGGGGGGCTTCGCCGTGGGCTGGGCGGGGATTCTGATGAACACCATCGTGTTCTGCTGGGTGGATCTGGCCGCCGTGTCCCTGCTGGACGAGCTGTTCCCCGCCCTGGGGCGGACGGCGGTGCTCTATCAGGTGGGGGATTTCCCCGTCACCCTGCCCAATCTGATCGTCCAGCTGGCCCTGGCGGGGGCCATCCTGTTCATCCAGCTCAAGGGGGCCAACGTATGCGCCTCCCTGGCCAAAATCGCCACGGTGGTGCTGCTGGTCATGTGCGCCATCGGCCTGGCGGTGTGCTTCACCCACTTCGACCCGGCGGTGTACGCCTCCGACGGGGGGCTGGACTTCGACTTCTCCGGCTCCATGGCCCTGCTGAGCCTGCTGGTGTTCTCGGTGGCCGGGTGGGAGACCGTGTCCAAGGCCGCCGCCGACGCCACCGGCCCCGCTGCCCGCAAGGCCGGGGCGGCGCTGATCACCTGCCTGCTGCTGGTCACCGGCATCCTGTGCCTGGTGTCCACCGCCGTGGCCGGGTGCATGCCCTGGCGGGAGGCGGTGAACCGCACCGCCCCCTTTGCCGACGTGCTGGTGGGCCTCACCGGCGTCCCCGCCGTGCGGGTGCTCTTTCTGGTCACCGCCTTCGTGGGGGCGGTGGGTGTGATGAACTCCACCCTCTACTCCTCCGCCCAGATGCTCTACGGCCTGTCCCGGTTCGGCCTGGTGTCGGAGAGGTTCTCCGCCCTCCACCCCAAATACGGCACACCCGCCCGGTGCATCTGGTTCACCGCCGCCTTTGTGGTGCTCACCCCCTTCACCGGCAAGCTGCTCTTTCTCCCCCTCATCAACATCGCCTCCCTGGCCACCGTGGTCATGTGGGTCATGTCCCTGGCGGCGGTGCTGGCCCTGCGGAAAAGCCATCCGGACTGGCGGCGGCCGGTGTCCATGCCCGGCGGCCGGATCACCGCGGTGTGCGGCATCATCGCATCGGTGTTCCTGGCGGGCAACCTGCTGGTGCCCTTCAGCCCCGGCGCCCTCAGCCCCCTGGAGTACGCCCTGGCCGCCGCCCTGGCCGCGCTGGGGCTGGCCCTCTACCACTTCCGGGATCGCACCCTCTCCGACGCCCAGCGGGCCCAGCGCATCCTGGGCGGCCGGGAGAAAACCCCTTAACCCATATGCAGAATTCCAAAAAATGGGCGGGCCGGTCAAATGACCGGCCCGCCTTTGCATCTTGTCAGGTGATGGATCTGCCCAGCTCGTAGGCGGCCTGGAGCTCCGGCTTGCCGTCGATATCGCCCGCGTCCATGTTGCCTCCGGCCAGCACGTGGCCCAGGTTCTTCCACCGAAGGTGCTCCATCAGGTGGTCGTAGTAGGTGAGCACATCCTCGAAGCCGCTCCCCTCCGCCGCCATCAGCAGGCAGGAGGCCCGGTCATGGCCCCGCAGCAGATTGCCGTCCCCCTCCTCCAGGGCGAAGAGCCGATCCACCGCCGTGCGGAGCTGGCCGCTCATGTTCCAATAGTACAGGGGGGTGGCCAGCACCACCACGTCGCTTTCCTTTACTGCCGGGTAGATTTTGCCCATATCGTCCTTCTGTACACAGGGGCACTCCCGGCTGCTGTGGCCGCCGAAGCAGCCCTTGCAGCCGTGGATGTCCATGCCGTCCAGAAAGAACTCGGTCACGGTATGGCCCGCCTCCTCCGCGCCCCGGGTGAACTCCCGCACCAGGGCGGAGGTGTTGCCCTTACTCCGGGGGCTGCCGTTGAGTACCACAATGTTCTTGCCCATAGAAATATCCTCCTGTTCCGCGGGATTGACTTCCCCCGCGCTCGTTACTATAATCATAGCAGGCATGAGAAGGAAAACAAGTACGCACAATCAAGTGCGATACTAGCAAGAGAGAATAATACTTACCTTTGGGAGAGTGTAACATGGGCGAGCGGTGCATTTCCAATGAGAGCCTGGGCGCCACCGGGTTCAGCTATACCCTGTCGCTGATCAGCGGCAAATACAAGATGACCATCCTGTACACCCTGATGGAGTTCGGGGTGGTGCGCTTCAACGAGATGAAGAAGTACATCGGCGGCATCTCCTACAAGACCCTCAGCACCACCCTGAAGGAGCTGGAGGCCGACCAGCTGGTTCACCGGGAGGAGTACCCCCAGATCCCGCCCAAGGTGGAGTACAGCCTGACGGAGCGGGGGAAGTCCCTGATCCCCATCCTGGATCAGATGTGCGAGTGGGGGGACAGCCACCGCATATAGTCTATTTTGCTATGCTTTGCATAGCAAAATATTGAGATGCGCCATTTCCTCGCCCCTTTGGGGCAACCGGAAATGCTGCGCAAAAACTTCATGCGCATAACCTTTGCCAATGTTTATGGTGTGCCGAACGCGCATGAAGTTTTGCGCCAGCCCTTGCAAAATCAGCGAAAAATGATATACTATTGCCCACTGAGACTTTATTTTTTAAGAATAGAGGGAACGACCAATGGAACGCACAAAAATCGCGCAGATCTTCGCCGATTCTGAGCAGTTCGGCGGGAAAGAGGTGCTGGTGTCCGGCTGGGCCCGCACCATCCGGGACATGAAGACCTTTGGCTTCATCGAGCTCAACGACGGCTCCTGCTTCAAGAACCTGCAGATCGTTATGGACTCGGGCAGCCTGACCAACTACAAGGAGATCGCCTCCCAGAACGTGGGCGCCGCCCTCACCGTCACTGGCACGGTGGTGCTCACCCCCGAGGCCAAGCAGCCCCTGGAGGTGAAGGCCGCCTCCATCGCGGTGGAGGGCCCCTCCTCCCCCGACTACCCCCTCCAGAAAAAGCGCCACAGCGTGGAGTACCTGCGCACCATCCAGCACCTGCGGCCCCGCACCAACCTGTTCTCCGCCGCCTTCCGGGTGCGCTCCGTGGCGGCCCACGCCATCCACTGCTTCTTCCAGGAGCGGGGCTTCGTCTACGTCCACACCCCCATCATCACCGCCTCCGACTGCGAGGGCGCCGGCGAGATGTTCCGGGTGACCACCCTGGACATGGACAACCCGCCCAGGAACGAGGACGGCAGTGTGGACTACACCAAGGACTTTTTCGGCAAGCCCGCCAACCTGACCGTCTCCGGCCAGCTCAACGCGGAGAACTTCGCCATGGCCTTCGGCGACGTGTACACCTTCGGCCCCACCTTCCGGGCGGAGAACTCCAACACCCAGCGCCACGCCGCCGAGTTCTGGATGATCGAGCCGGAGATGGCCTTCTGCGACCTGAAGGGCGACATGGACGTGGCCGAGGCCATGATCAAGCACATCATCACCACCGTCATGGAGAAGTGCCCCGACGAGATCAACTTCTTCAACTCCTTCGTGGACAAGGGCCTGAAGGAGCGGCTGGAGCACGTAGCCGCCTCCGACTTCGGCCGGGTGAGCTACACCGAGGCGGTGGAGCTGCTCAAGCAGAACAACGACAAGTTTGACTACAAGGTGGACTGGGGCTGCGACCTGCAGACCGAGCACGAGCGGTACCTCACCGAGCAGATCTTCAAAAAGCCCGTGTTCGTCACCGACTACCCCAAGGAGATCAAGGCCTTCTATATGCGCCTCAACGACGACGGAAAGACCGTGGCCGCCGCCGACTGCCTGGTGCCCGGCATCGGCGAGATCATCGGCGGCTCCCAGCGCGAGGAGCGGCTGGAGCTGCTGGAGGGCCGCATCAAGGAGCTGGGCATGAAACCGGAGGACTACTGGTGGTACCTGGATCTGCGGCGCTACGGCGGCTGCAAGCACGCCGGGTTCGGCCTGGGCTTCGAGCGCATGGTCATGTACCTCACCGGCATCTCCAACATCCGCGACGTCCTGCCCCATCCCAGAACGGTGGGCAACGCGGAGTTCTAAAAAGGACAGACAGGGCCCCGGCATCCTCCCGGCTGTTCCGGGCAGGACGTCGGGGCCCCATCGCAGATGGGGCGGCGCTTTGCGCCGTACAAGCGTTTTGCCGGCAGGCAAAACCTTGGCGCAGGCGGAATTTATTTCCGCCGAGCATGTCTCATCCCTACGGGAACCCGGCGCAGCCTGCCGCGCCGGGCCCTGCCCCACCCCAGAACGGTGGGCAACGCGGAGTTCTAAAAAGGACAGACAGGGCCCCGGCATCCTCCCGGCTGTTCGGGCAGGACGTCGGAGCCCCATCGCAGATGGGGCGGCGCTTTGCGCCGTACAAGCGTTTTGCCGGCAGGCAAAACCTTGGCGCAGGCGGAATCTATTTCCGCCGAGTATGTCTCATCCCTACGGGAACCCGGCGCGGCCTGCCGCGCCGGGCCCTGCCCCATCCCCAGAACGGTGGGCAACGCGGAGTTCTGATATCCAAGCACAGACGGGCGGCCCCTCCGGGCCGCCCGTTTTGCATACCCGGTGAGGGGATATTTTCCGTCTGCCCGGAGTTGTAGGGCGCGGCATCCCTGACGCGCCATTACCTTCCCCCCACTGGGGGGAAGGTGCCTCAGTGCGCACACTGGGGCGGATGAGGGGTTCCCCCATTCTCGCCGCCAGGATGCTCCCCCGGGGCGCGCCCGTGCGGTGGGCACCCCCAGTATGGGAGTTCATGACAGCGGTGGGCTGCGTTTGGCCTGCAAAGACCAACCGCGCATCGCCGCCCGCTCCCTTGGCGCTTCTGCTACAGGCGCTGCCGCGCCTCGGGCGGCACGCATCGGGGTTACTCTGCAAGCCTTGTGAGCAGCTGCGCTGTGCCAACTTGGCCCGCCGGGCCGCCGTCGGTGCCGTGCCTCTGAAATACCAGGGCGGCTGATGTGGCTTGGAAACGGCGCGCCGGGTCGTCGTGCCCCACGTAGGGGCGACCTGTGGTCGCCCGCCCCGAGCCGAGGGGGCGTTACGGCGTCGGCCCAAGCTGCGGATCGTTCGCT
>NZ_NFMB01000014.1 GCF_002161215.1 Flavonifractor sp. An10 | reverse complement strand
GGCCATGGGGGAGGGCGGGCCGGACGTGTCCCGCTGCCTGTCGGAGCTGACCCAGAAAAAGGGGGCGCTGACGGGGGAGGAGGCGGCCCGGCTGAAGGCCCACCCGCTGATCTGGGGCTGTGACTTCTGCCAGCGGGCCTGTCCCTTCAACGCCGACCCGGCCCTGTCCCCTCTGCCCGAGTTTTCCACAGATCTGGTGGACAGTCTGGAAAACGCCGATCTGGAGGGTCTCACCAACCGCACCTTCCGGGAGAAGTACGGCGGCCGGGCCTTCGCCTGGCGGGGCCCCGGCCCCCTCCGCCGCAACCTGGAGCTGAAGCGTGAATAAAACCGCCCTTCCGGCCCAAACTAACAGAAAGTTTGGAGGAAAGGCGGTTTTGTTATGCAAGTACGCGATCTCATGAACCCCAGCGTGGTGACCATCACCCCCCAGGAGTCGGCCTCCCTGGCGGCCCGGCTGCTGTCCAGGCACAACCTGGGGGCCCTGCCGGTGTGCGGGAACGACGGGGGCCTGCGGGGCATCGTCACCGACCGGGACATCGTCCTGCGCTGCATCGCGGCGGAGGACGACCCGGCCCAGACCCAGGTGAAGGACATCATGACCCGCAACTGCGCGGTGGTGTCCCCCGACGACGACGCCCGGGAGGCCACCCGGCTCATGGCTGCCCGGCAGGTGCGCCGCCTCCCCGTGCTGGAGGGGGGCAAGGTGGTGGGCATGGTGTCCCTGGGGGATCTGGCCAAGTGCCGCCAGTTCGACATGGAGGCCGGCAAGGCCCTCAGCGAGATCTCCGACCCGGTGAAGAAGCTGGAGGGGTAGCAGAAGGCGGGGCCCGGACGGCATGTCCGGGCCCCGCCTTTTTTGCTTTTGTCATTCAAATCGTTCAAGAATCTCCTCGGGCCCAAAGACAAGCGTGGAGGAGTCCTGGTACCGGCTGTAGACCCCGATGCCGGTGTCCCGGTCGGGGAGGTAGAGGGTATCCGGCCGGGCAAACACGGCCATATAGCTGCCCTGCCCGCGGTCAGAGGTGAAGCGGAGCCGGGCGCCCTTCCCGTCCTCCGCGGAATAGCGGCCGCTGTCCAGCACCTGATACCGCTGATAGAGCAGATAGCCGCCGTCATCGTACATCAGCAGGAAGCGGTCGTCCTCCGTCAGGGTGGACACCTCCGTGCCCAGGGCATAGGAGCCGGAGACATCCGGCCGCTGGGGCGGGCGGAGCAGCAGCCCCAGCAGCACCAGATTAGCCAGCAGGGAGGCGGCCAGCACGGCCAGGAGCAGGGTGGGCATGCGGCGCAGTCTGTCCATGGCGCTCTCCTTTCCCGGATGCCGGTTGGTTCCTCCCCAACATAGCACAGAAATGTGGAAAGATCAACCGGGCCGGAGCCCCCGGCCGCCCGCCAGCCGGGGCAGCTCCTCCGGCGGCACGCCGCAGAGGAGCAGGGCACCCGCCGCCGCCAGGAAGGGCAGGGGGGAGGCCCCGGTGGGGAAGGGGAGTACCAGCTCCTGCTGCTCCACCACCGGGCCGGACAGGGGTACCAGCTCCCGCTGGACGGCCAGGCAGAGCCGGTCTCCCTCCAGGCTGGAGAAGGTGAGGGTGTCCCGGGGGGAGGTGCCGTAGCTCACCGCCTGCCCGGCCTGGAGGGTGCGGGCCAGGGGGCCCGCCGCCCCGGGGAGGAGCACCGTCCGGCAGTGCACCGCCCCGGCCCCCGCCCAGCCCACGGCGCCGGGGGAGATCACCAGCAGGTCCAGGGGGACGGCGGCCAGCTCCGCCGGGTGGCGGCCGGCGGACACCTCCGCGCCATACCCGGCCAGGGCGGCCCCCACCGCCGCCGAAATGCCCTCGTCCCGCTCCCAGACGCCCACACGCACATCCAGCACCGCCTTTCCTCGGAAATCAGTGTGCGAAAATTCCGGAATTTTATGCGCGGCCTTGACTTTTCCGCCCCGACTGCATAAAATGAATAGAACCCTCTGTATTTTTTAGAAAAAAGGATTGAGAATAGACATGGCACAGGACAAGAAGCAGGTGGAGCAGATCACCGACATGGAGGTGGACTTCGCCAAGTGGTTTACCGACGTGTGCAGGAAGGCGGAGCTGATTGATTACTCCTCCATTAAGGGTATGTTCATCCTCCGCCCCTACGGCTACGCCATCTGGGAGAATTTCCAGAAGATTCTGGACGAGAAGTTCAAGGAGACCGGGCACGAGAACGTGTATCTGCCCATGCTGATCCCCGAGAGCCTGCTCCAGAAGGAGAAGGATCACGTGGAGGGCTTCGCCCCCGAGTGCGCCTGGGTGACCTACGGCGGCAGTGAGAAGCTGGAGGAGCGGTACTGCATCCGCCCCACCTCCGAGACCCTGTTCTGCGAGCACTACGCCCATATCATCCACTCCCACCGGGATCTGCCCAAGCTGTACAACCAGTGGTGCTCCGTGCTGCGGTGGGAAAAGACCTCCCGCCCCTTCCTGCGCCACCGGGAGTTCCTGTGGCAGGAGGGCCACACCATGCACGCCACCGCCGAGGAGGCCATTGCCGAAACCGAGCAGATGTTCAACATCTACGCCGACTTCTGTGAGAACTACCTGGCCATGCCGGTGGTGAAGGGCCGCAAGACCGACAAGGAGAAGTTCTCCGGCGCCGAGGCCACCTACACCGTGGAGTGCATGATGCACGACAAGAAGGCCCTCCAGGCCGGCACCTCCCACTACTTCGGCGACGGCTTCGCCAAGGCCTTCGACATCACCTTCACCGGCAGGGACAACCAGCCCCACAACCCCTTCCAGACCTCCTGGGGCGTGTCCACCCGGCTCATCGGCGGCGTGATCATGACCCACGGCGACAACAACGGCCTGGTGCTGCCCCCCCGCATCGCCCCCACCCAGGTGATCATCATCCCCGTGGCCCAGCACAAGGAGGGCGTGCTGGAGGCCAACGAGGCCGTCATGAACCGCCTGAAGGCCGCCGGCATCCGGGCCAGGATGGACGCCTCCGACCAGTCCGCCGGCTGGAAGTTCGCCGAGTACGAGATGAAGGGCGTGCCCCTGCGCCTGGAGCTGGGCCCCAAGGACATGGAGAAGAACCAGTGCGTGCTGGTTCGCCGCGACAACGGCGAGAAGTCCTTCGTCTCCCTGGACAACATCGAGGAGACCGTCCAGGCCATGCTGGACGCGGTGCAGCAGGGCCTGTACGACAAGGCCAAGAAGAACCTGGACGAGAACACCTACGCCTGCTCCTCCCTGGAGGAGGTCAAGGAGCGCATGTCCACCCAGGGCGGCTTTGCCAAGACCATGTGGTGCGGCGACCTGGAGTGCGAGCTGAAGATGAAGGAGGAGGCCGGGGTTTCCTCCCGCTGCATTCCCCTGGAGCAGGAGCACCTGGGCGACGTGTGCCCCGTGTGCGGCAAGCCCGCCAAGCATATGGTGTACTGGGGCGTGGCCTATTGATCAACCAAGCGGCGATGCCGCTTGGTTGAGGGAGCAGCCGGCTGCGCGCGTCCGGCGGAGCCGGACACACTGGCCGGCTGAGAAGTGTTTTTCCCGAGGCACGTGTCCTCGGGAAAAACGGATTTTCATCTGTTTCGTGCCGGAGGCACGAACTCTGCGAGGCTGAGGCGGGGGCCCGCGCTGCGGGCCCCCGCCTGTTGGTCGAAAGTTAGCTTATTTTAACTGATTAGGAGGCTTTATGCAGTCTATCCTGTGGGCGGCGGTGGGCACCGGCTTCACCTTCCTCATGACCGCCACCGGCGCCGCCATGGTCTTTCTGTTCCGCGCCCGGCTCAACGCCGCCGTGCAGCGGATTTTTCTGGGGTTTGCCGCCGGGGTGATGATCGCCGCGTCGGTGTGGAGCCTGCTCATCCCCGCCATCGAGGAGGCCGAGGCCGCCGGCACCCCCGGCTGGCTGCCGGCGGTGGGGGGCTTTGTCCTGGGGGTGGGCTTCCTGCTGCTGCTGGACGGCCTGCTGCCCCATCTCCACGCGGGGGCCCGGAGCCCGGAGGGCATCCACGCCTCCTGGCGGCGGAGCACCCTGCTGGTGCTGGCCGTCACCCTCCACAACATCCCCGAGGGCATGGCGGTGGGCCTGTCCTTCGCTCTGGCCGCCCAGCACGCCGGGGAGGGGGCGGCCCTCAGCTCCGCCCTGGCCCTGGCCCTGGGCATCGGCATCCAGAACTTCCCCGAGGGGGCCGCCATCTCCCTACCCCTGCGGCAGGAGGGGCTGTCCCGGCTCCGCTCCTTCCTCTACGGCGCCGCCTCCGGCGTGGTGGAGCCCATCTTCGGCGTGCTGGTGGTGCTGGCCGCCGGAGGCATCCAGCCCCTCATGCCCTGGCTGCTGTCCTTCGCCGCCGGCGCCATGATGTACGTGGTGGTGGAGGAGCTCATCCCCGAGGCCCATCTGGGGGAGCACTCCAACACCGGCACCCTGGGCGTTATGGCCGGGTTTGTGGTCATGATGGTGCTGGATGTGGCCCTGGGATAGGCCCCCAAGCGCTTCTGCCCGGCCAACCCCCTCCCCGCGAAGGGCAGCCTCGCAGAGTTCCTGCGGCCATCTCGGCCCAAGAGCCGCCGCAGTGCGGCGGTTGGCCTCGAAACGCGCCTGCGGGCGCAGGCAGCCGCAGGAATCAAATCAAAATATGTGATTCCCGAGGACATGAGCCTCGGGAATCACACTTCTCATGGCGGAAGGGGTGACTTTTTCGCAAGAAAACGAACCCCTTCCGCCATGCAGCCTTTCTCGAAAAAGCGGCTTTGCCGCTTTTTCGACACGTTGCGGGCATCAGCCCAGCTTCTCCGCCAGCAGCTTCTTCATGGCCGCCGCGTCGATGGGCGTATCGGTGAAGTGCTCCAGGGAGAGCACCGCCTGGTTCACCAGCAGGCCGAAGCCGTTGGCGGTGTGGTGGCCCTTCTCCCGGGCCCGGCAGAGCAGCTCGGTCTCCGCCGGGGCGTAGATCAGATCCACCACCGGCGCGTTCAGGGGCAGCACGTCCAGGAAGGAGAAGTCCCGGAACTGCCCCCCGGCCCCCGCCATGCCCAGGGAGGTGCAGTTGACCAGCAGCTGGCACTCCGCCGCCTCCCTTCGCAGGGTGTCGATGTCAAAGCCCGCCGGGCGCAGGTGCTCCGGGGCGAGGGCACACAGCTCCGCCGCCTTGCTGACGGTGCGGTTGCACACCACCACATCGGCCCCGGCCTGGGCCAGCTTGAGGCACACCGCCTTGGCCGCCCCGCCGGCCCCCAGTACCAGCACCCGCTTCCCGGCGGGGCTGATCCCCTCGTCGTCCAGGGTGCGCAGGAAGCCCGCCCCGTCGGTGTTGTAGCCCCAGGCCTTCCCGTCCCGGAGGCAGACGGTGTTCACCGCGCCGAAGAGCCGGGCGTCCTCGTCCAGCTCGTCCATCAGGCCCACCAGCTCCTCCTTGTGGGGCATGGTGGCGTTGAACCCGGCGTAGCCGGCAAACCTGGCGCAGTCCAGCCACTGCCTGCAGCTCCCCCGGGGTACCGGCTGGCACAGGTACACGTAATCCAGCCCCAGGGCGGCAATCATGGTGTTCTGAATCAGGGGGGACTTGGAGTGGCCCACCGGATCCCCGATGACACAGAGCTTTTTGGTGCTGTTTTTTACCTCCACCCGCAAATCGGGCGCCCCCTTTCCCGGCTCAGGCCGCAGATCCGGCAGGACGGCGTTCACCCCCAGAGCGATGAACAGGCCCACCAGCGTCTCCACGATCCGGGCCACGGCATAGTGATACCGGGTCACGCCGGTGACGCCGGTGATGAGAATCACGCAGGGCAGGATGCAGGCCATGACGCAGGCCCCCGGCCGCTTGAGCAGCAGACACAGCCACAGCCCCGCCACACACACCAGCCCCAGCACCGGCGCCTTGATCCACGGGTTGTCCAGGGCGGGGCCCAGCAGCAGGGTGGCAATGCCCAGCACGCCCCCCACCCCGATGCCGATGAGGCGGGAGATGCCCAGCTGGACGGACTGATCCACCGTGGACTGGAGGCAGATGATGCTGGCGATGCAGGCATAGAGGGGCCCGGCCTGGCCCAGCACGCCCCCCAGCTCCTCCCGATAGAGCAGCCCGAAGGGGACAAACACCAGATAGGACAGCACCACCGCCACGGCGGTCTTGATCACCCGCATGCCGATGCGGGGGACGCGATTCTGTTTCATGAAGCACTCCTTGTCGTTCGGCGGTCAGGCAGGGGCCGGCGTGCTTGCCGGCCCGGCGGAGGCGCGCCCCTGCGCCCTTTCTCTCTCAGGAGGGCGAAGCACGGAAGTTCTCCTTGCCTGCGTTCTCTTTCAAGGGAGAGTTGTGTGAAAGTTCTCTTTGCCTACTTTCTCTTTCAAGAGAAAGTAGGACATGGCGGCCTCGTAGCCGTACAGGCCCAGGCCGCAGATCTGCCCCACGCAGGCGGGGGCGGTGACGCTCCTGTGCCGGAACTCCTCCCGCTGGTGGACATTGGATATGTGCACCTCGATGCAGGGCACGTCCACCGCCTTGAGGGCGTCCAGGATGGCGTAGCTGTAGTGGGTGAAGGCCCCGGGGTTCATGACGATGGCGTCGTACACCCCGTCGGCGGCGTGGATGGCGTCAATGACGGCCCCCTCGTGGTTGGACTGGAAGCACTCCGCCGAGGCGCCGTGGGCGGCGGCGAAGTCCTTCAGCCGCCTGCACAGGCTCTCATAGCTGTTCTCCCCGTAGATGCCCGGCTCCCGCTTGCCCAGCAGGTTCAGGTTGGGGCCGTTGATAATCAGAAACTTCACGCCCGGCACTCCCTTTCGTAGATCTCCGCCACCCGCTCCGCCGCCTCGGCGGCCAGGCTGTGGCCCTCAATGATGTAGTCGGCCCACCGGCGGTAGATGGGCTCCCGCTGGCGGAACCGCTCCAGAAAATTCTCTTTTCCCCCCTGCCCCAGGGGCCGGTGGGCCATGGACACGGTGTCGTAGATCACCCCGGGATCCCGGTTGATCCAGAACACCGCGCCGCTGGATTTTAAGGAGGCAATGGCGTCCGGCCGGGTGGGCAGGCCGCCGCCGCAGGCGATCACCAGCCCCTGCTCCCGGGCCAGCGCCCGGCTGACCGCCAGCTCGTGCTCCCGGAAGCCGATCTCTCCCTCCGACGCGAAGATCTCCGGAATGGCGCGGCCCGTGTCCCCCTCGATACGCTCGTCGGTGTCCACGAAGGCCATGCCCAGCTTTTCCGCCGCCAGACGGCCCACCGTGGACTTGCCGCAGCCCATCATCCCGATCAGCACAATGTTTTTCACGGCTCATACCCCCGGAAGTTGCCCAGTATGCGGAACTCGGCGGCCAGCTGCCCCAGCTCGTGGAGCACGCCGTCCAGCTCCGGGGCGGCCACGTCGCCGGTGAAGTCCAGGAAGAACAGGTACTCCCACCCCCGGCCGGGGATGGGCCGGGACTCGATCTTCAGCAGGTTGAGCCCCTGGACGGCGAAGATGGTGAGGATCTCGTGGAGGGAGCCGCTCTGGTGGGGCAGGCGGAACATGGCGCTGATCTTGTTCCGGCCCGGCCGCAGCTCCAGGACGGGGGAGACCACCACAAACCGGGTGTGGTTCATGGCGTTGTAGTTGACCCCCTCGGCCAGGATGTGCAGGCCGTAGATCTCCGCCGCCCGGCGGGAGCAGATGGCGGCGGCGGCGCGGTCGCCGCTCCCGGCCACCTGCTTGGCCGAGCCCGCCGTGTCCAGGGTGGGCACCCGGTTCCAGTCCCGGTGCCCGTCCAGGTACTTCTCGCACTGCATCAGCCCCTGCTCGTGGGAGTAGACGGTTTTGATGTCCTCCAGCCTCACGCCGGGCAGGGCCATGAGGCAGTGGCGCACCTCCACCTGGCACTCCCCCACGATGTAGTAGTTGTACTGGGAGAGCAGGTCGTACACCTGCCGGATGGAGCCGGTGGAGGAGTTCTCCACCGGCAGGACGGCGTAGTCGGCCTCCCCCCGCTCCAGGGCGGCGAACACGTCGGGGAACCAGGCCAGGCCCCGGCTGTCCACCTCCGGGCCGAAGAAGCCCGCGGCGGCCTCCTCACTGTAGCACCCCGGCTCCCCCTGGTACACCACCCGGGGGTTGGACACCGGCTCCCGCCGGTTTTTCATGGCGGCGGCCCAGGCGGCATAGCCCGGGTCGCTGTCCCCCTCCCGCACCAGGTGGCGCTGCTGCCGCCGGGAGATGGCCATGATGCTCTCGTAGAGAGCCGCCAGATCCGCCTTGCGGGCCGGGTCGTCGGTGAGGGCCGTCTTGGCGGCAATCACCCGCTTCTCCCGCTCCGCGTCCAGCACCGGGATGCCGTTGGCCTGCTTGTACGCCCCCACCTGCCCGGTGACGGCCATCCGCTCCAGAAAGAGCTTCACCAGCTCCCCGTCAATGCGGTCGATCTCCCGGCGGTACTGTTCCAGTTCGTTCATGGTTTTCTCTCTCCTATCTCGGCAGTCTGGGCTACGCGGCCGCCATGTATGGCGGCCCTACATGCTACCGCCCGTGGGGTGCGGTCAGATGCCCAACACCTGGCAGGCGGCCAGGGCCGCCGCCGCCTCGATCACCGGCACGGCCCGGGGCACAATACAGGGATCATGACGGCCGTGGATCTCGATCTCCGTCTCCTCGCCGGTGCGGAGATCCACGCTCTCCTGGGGCAGGGCGATGGAGGGGGTGGGACGGATGGTGGCCTCAAAGGTGATTGGCATGCCGTTGGTGATGCCGCCGTTGACGCCGCCGGCGTGGTTGGTCTTGGTGACCACCTTGCCGTCCCGCACCTCGAAGGGGTCGTTGGCCTCGCTGCCCCGCATGAGGGAGAAGGCCACGCCCGCGCCGAAGTCCACCCCCTTGACGGCGGGGACGGCGAAGAGATACTGGGCAAAGATGCCCTCCACGTTGCAGCCGAAGTCGGGGGCCCCCAGCCCGGCGGGCAGGCCGAACACGGCGCACTCCACGGCGCCGCCCACGCTGTCCCCCTCGTTCTTGGCCTCCAGGATGGCCTGGCGCATCTCCTCCCCCTTGGCGTCGTCCAGCACGGGGAAGGACTTGGCGGCCACGGCTCTCAGGGACTCCTCGTCCTCCAGGGAGGCGTCGGTAATGCCGTAGATGGAGCTGATGTGGGCCCCCACCCACACGCCATGCCGGGCCAGCACCTGCTTGGCCACCGCACCGGCGGCCACCAGGGGGGCGGTGAGGCGGCCGGAGAAGTGGCCGCCCCCCCGGTAGTCCTGACACCCCTGGCTCCTGATAAAGCCCGCATAGTCCCCGTGGCTGGGCCGGGGGGTGTAGCGGATGGCCTCGTAGTCCTGGGAGTGCTGGTCGGAATTGCGGATCACCATAGCCAGGGGGGCGCCGGTGGTCTTGCCCTCAAACACGCCGGAGAGCACCTCCACCAGATCGCTCTCCTTCCGGGCGGTTGTCGTGGGGCCCTGACCGGGCCTGCGGCGGTTCAGCTCCCGCTGCACCGCCTCCAGCTTCAGCTCCAGCCCGGCGGGCACCCCCTCCACCACCACGCCGATGGCCGGGCCGTGGGACTCGCCGAAAATCATGTGTCTCATACAGGTTTCCTCCCTGGAACGCGTCCTTGTCTCAATCTCACTCAGTAGGGCGGGGGCTTGCCCCCGCCGGCGGATCACGCCCGCGTCAGCTGTCCGCCCAGCTTTTCGTAGTCCTCCCAGAACCTGGGATAGGACTTCTTCACGCACTCCGCGCCGGTGATGGTGACGGGCTTCTCACACCGGGTGGCGGCGATGGCGGCCATCATGGCGATGCGGTGGTCGTTGTGGCCGGAGACGGTGACGCCGCCGGGCAGCTTCGCCTTCCCCCGGATCACCAGGGCGTCCGCCTGCTCCTCGATGTCCGCCCCCAGGGCGGAGAGCACCTCCGTCACGGTGGAGAGCCGGTCGCTCTCCTTGATGCGCAGCCGGGCGGCGTTGCCGATGCGGGTGGTCTCCCTGTCCCGCAGGGCGGCCATGGCCGCCAGGGGGGGCACCAGATCGGGGCATTGGGACACGTCCAGCTCCACAGGCCCGGGCTCCCGCAGGCGGTTACAGAAGGCCGCGATCACCCGGTCGCCCTGGACGGAGGCCGGGTTGAGGCCCGCCGCCTCCACCGAACAGCCCAGCAGCCGGGCGGCGTACCAGAAGGCGGCGTTAGACCAGTCGGCCTCAATGGCCAGATCCCGGTGCTGATAGACCTGGTTCCCCGGCACCTGGAAGCGCCGATCCCCGTCGTAGTCCACGGACACCCCGAACCGGCTCAGGGCGTCCAGGGTCATGTCCACATATCCCCGGCTCTCCAGGCCGGTGGTGAGCTGAATCTCGCTGTCCCCCTCCAGCAGGGGGAGGGCATAGAGCAGGCCGGTGACGAACTGGGAGGACACGTCGCCGGGCAGGGCATACTCCCCGGGGGTGAGCTTCCCGGAGACGGTGAGCACGCCGTCCTCCAGGGAGCAGGCGATCCCCTTCTCCCGGAACAGGTCAAAGTAGGGGCCCTGGGGCCGCTCCATGAGGCGGCCGTGGCCGGTAAATTTTCCGCCCCCCTGAAGGGCCAGGGCCACGGGGATGAGAAACCGCAGGGTGGAGCCGGACTCGCCGCAGTCCATGATCTCCGGGGGCGGCACCTCGAAACCGTCCACCAGATTACAGCCCCGGATCACCGTGCCGTCGGAGGAGGCGTCGGCGTTCAGGGTGCGCATGCACCGGAGGGTGGCCTGGATGTCCTGGGACAGCTCCACGTTGGACAGGCGGCACACCCCGTCGGACAGGGCGGCGGCGATGATGAGCCGGTGGGCCTGGCTTTTGGAGGGGGGCGGCGTAATCGTCCCCTTTAATAAGGTAGGTGTGATGGTGACGTTCATGTCAGCTCCTCCAGCAGTTCTGCCTTGGGCATCTTGTGGGGCACGGCATGGCCCAGCTTGTCCAGCAGGATCACCGAGATGCTGTCCCCCGCCCCCTTCTTGTCCAGGCCCACGGCGGCGGCGTAGTCCTCCGCGGTGCAGGAGATGGCGGTGGGCAGGCCCAGAGCGGACAGTACCCCCTCCAGCCTGGGGGGCACCTCCGCCGGGGTCACCCCCAGCCTGACCCCCAGCTTTGCGGCGGCGCACATGCCGGCGGCCACCGCCTGGCCGTGGCTCCACGTCTCGTAGTGCCCCGCCAGTTCGTAGGCGTGGCCCAGGGTGTGGCCGAAGTTGAGGAGCATCCGCTCCCCGGTGTCCCGCTCGTCCCGTTCCACTACGCCGCGTTTTATATCGCAGCAGGTATACAAAATGTGTTCGATTTCCGCCATCAATTCCCCTCTCGACAGGCGGGCGGCCAGGAAGTCGAAGAAGGCGGCGTCCTTGATGCAGCCGTACTTCACCACCTCCGCCATGCCGTCGGCGAAGGTCTGGTCGTCCAGGGTGTCCAGGGTGTCGGGATCCATGAGCACCAGTTTGGGCTGCCAGAAGGCCCCGGCCAGGTTCTTGCCGTGGTGGAGGTCGATGGCAACCTTGCCCCCCACGGAGGAGTCCACCTGGGAGAGCAGGGTGGTGGGCATCTGCACGAAGTCCACCCCCCGCAGGACGGTGGCGGCGGCGAAGCCCGCCAGATCCCCCACCACGCCGCCGCCCAGGGCCACCACCGCGTCGGTGCGGGTGAGCCCGGCGGCCATCATGGCCTCCCACAGCTCGGAAAGCTGCCCGGCGCACTTGGAGCCCTCCCCGGCGGGGACGGTGTGGGCGGTTACCTGAAATCCGGCCCCCTCCAGGCCGGCACGCACCCGCTCCAGGTACAGCGGGCCCACGTTGGAGTCGGTGACCACAAACAGGCGGGAGGCCCGGGGCAGCGCCTTCCGGCAGTGCGCCCCGGCCTGGGCCAGCAGGCCCCGCTGGATCAAAATCTCATAAGACCGGCCCGGCAGGGCCACGGTGAGGGTTTTCATGGGCACCTCTCCCTTGCGATGGTTTTTGTGCGGGCGGCGCGTCAGGGATGCCGCGCCCACCCCGAGCAGCGGCCCCGTTACGAAGTAAGGGGCCGCTGCCGGAAAGTTGTCTGGAGAACAGCTCCGGGGGTACATCCAATAGGGGGGCCGAGGCCCCCCTGATTGGTCGTTTTAAGGTGGGGGTGTGGGGGAGGGAAATCGAAATCCCTCCCCCACCCTTTCTTTCCCACCGCTTTCTTTCGGAAAGAAAGCGGTGCCGCCGGAGGCCGGGCCTCCTTTGGGCGGGCGGATGATATCCGCCCCTACAGGGCATGGCGCTGCGGATGGGCTGCGGCTCCGCACGCCTCCGCGCTTCCTGTCACGCTGCGGGTTGGGCGCATGGCCGGGTCGCTAAGTCCGGGCTCCGCGAAAAATGCCGCTCCGGGCTGCGCCCGTCGCCTGTTTTTTCGTCTGCGCCCTGCCTTAGCTCCCCTATGCGCCTACCCTCCGCGCTTCTTCGCTGTCACGCTCCGCCTGTTCGCGACGCCCGGCTTCCCTCCGACTCCGGGCACAAACGGCCAGTTTGCGAACTGGCCTGGTTTGTACCCGTCGCTCCAGTCCATCCGGGCTGCTCACGACGGCTCCGCGCTTCTTTTTATTTTACCAGAGTTTTCCCCACCAGGTCAACCATGGCGGACACCTTGTGCATGAGGGCGTCGAACTTCTGGGGGGTGAGGGACTGCTGGCCGTCGCACTTGGCGTGGGCGGGGTCGTTATGCACCTCGATGATCAGGCCGTCGGCACCGGCGGCCACGGCGGCCAGGGCCAGGGGCTCCACCATCCAGTACATGCCGGCGGCGTGGGAGGGGTCGACGATGACGGGCAGGTGGCTCATCTGCTTGACGGCGGGGATGGCGGACACGTCCAGGGTGTTGCGGGTATAGGTCTCAAAGGTGCGCACCCCCCGCTCGCAGAGGATCACGTTCTCGTTGCCGGCGGCCATGATGTACTCGGCGGACATGATCCACTCCTCATAGGTGTTGGACAGGCCCCGCTTGAGGAGGATGGGCTTGCTCATCTTGCCCACCTCCTTGAGCAGCTCGAAGTTCTGCATGTTGCGGGCGCCCACCTGCACCACGTCCACCTCTTCCTCGAAGAGCTCGGCCATGCGGGGATCCATGATCTCGGTGACGATGGGCAGGCCGGTCTTCTTCTTGGCCTCCAGCAGCAGCTCCAGCCCGGCGGTGCCCATGCCCTGGAAGGAGTAGGGGGAGGTGCGGGGCTTGAACGCGCCGCCCCGGAGCAGGGCCGCGCCGGAGCGCTTCACGTCCTCGGCCACCTCACAGATCTGCGCCTCGCTCTCCACGGAGCAGGGGCCGGCGATGACGGAGAAGCTGCCGCCGCCGATTTTGGCGCTGCCCACGGTGACCACCGTGTCCTCGGGGTGGAACTTGCGGTTGGCCTTCTTGTAGGGCTCCTGCACCCGCATGACCCGCTCCACGTGGGGGTTGATGGAGATCTTGTCCATGTCCACGGCGGTGGTGTCGCCCACCAGGCCCAGGATGGTGCACCCCACGCCGTTGGTGATGCCCACGTCCAGGTTCATTTTTTTCAGCTTCGCCACCAGCGCGTCAATGTCCTGCTTCGCCGTGCCGGGCTTCATGACAACTACCATAGTTCAACATCCTTTCTGTTTCTCCCGGAAGCCCGCAAAAAAGGGGCACCCATTGATGAAATCAATGAGTGCCCCGGCAACTTCCAGGTACGATGAGGCCCCAAGAACGGCCCCGCCCATTCATTTCATCCCTCGTTTTTTCCCATGCCGAAAAAGCCGGTGCCCATAAATCGAGCCCAGCCAAAGGAAAAGACGAAGGATGCAGTTGTGAGGGTTCGGTAATCCATGATGTTCTCCCCACAATAACAGGTTAGGGTCATTATACCCCCGCAGTTTGGGAAATGCAACCGGAAATTTTCACAAATGGTCAGCCCTTCCGCCGGGGATAGGGCGCCGTTTCGTCCGTCAGGCCCAGCAGATAGTCCACGCTGGTGCCGTAAAACCGGGCCAGCTTGATGAGCACATCCACCGGATAGTTCAGCACGCCGATCTCATACTGAGAATAGGTATTCTGCTTTACGTTCAGCAGCTCTGCGATCTGCTGCTGCGACAGCTCCCTGTCCAGGCGCAGATTCCGGATACGTTCAAAGCGCAGGATTTCATTTCTCATACAATCACCCTGCACATCCTAAAATATCTGAATATCAGATATTGATTTTTATCTGATATTCAGATATCCTTATCATGTGAGGTGATCTTATGGAATTATACGAGGAAGTTTTGATCAAGGCCCTCTCCCAGCAGCGCATGGAGGTGACCTTCCCCGATCTGCGGCTGGACGCCCAGGCACTGGTGGGCGAGAAATGCTACCGCGCACTGGAGGAGATCCGGGACATCATTCGGGACAGGAGCCTGACCGACCCGGAGTGCTACCAGAAAATCGAGGCGATCATTTGGGCTCTGGAGGAGGTCGGCTCCAGCGGCGGCGTCCGCCACGACTGGGGCTGAATCACAAAGAGAGGACGGGCTTTTCAAAAGCCCGTCCTCTCTTTGACCTTGGTTTCAGCCCTCCAGGCCGGCGGTGAAGCGCACCAGCATGGTGGCCAGCTCGGCACGGGTGGCGGAGCCCTGGGGATTCAGGGTGCCGGCGTTGGTGCCGGTGAGCACCCCGGTGTTCACGGCCCAGGTGACGGCCTCAGAGGCCCAGCTGGACACGCTGGCAAAATCGGGATACTCCTGCGCGGCCATGCCGCCCTGGGTGGTGTCATAGCCCTGGGCGTTGGCGTAGTTGTAGAGCATGGTGACGGCCTGCTCCCGGGTCAGGGTGCCGTCGGGGGAGAAGGTGGAGTCGCTGGTGCCGTTGGCCACGCTGTTGAGGCGGGCCCAGTACACCGCGTCGCCGTACCAGGAGTCGGCCACCACGTCGGCGAAGGGATAGCCCAGGTTCTCGTCGGACAGGTCGGGCTGGCCGGCCATGCGGTACAGGGTGGTGACCAGCATGGAGCGGGTGGTGGTGACGCCGGGGCCGAAGGCGGTGGAGGTGACGCCGTTCATCAGGCCCTGCTCGGTGACGGCGGCCACGGCGTCGGCGTACCAGGCGCCGGCGGCCACGTCGGAGTAGCCGGTGGCGGGCTCCTCCGCGGCCTGGCCGTTCAGCACGGCGGCCCAGGCGGCGTTGGAGATGAAGTTGAACTCATCCCGCTGGTGAACCTTGTTGGTCAGGGTGTTGGCGAAGAGCACCACATCCAGCTGGGCGCCGTCGGCGCCCGCGCCCTGGTAGGAGATGGCCTGGACGGAGTCGTCCAGGAAGTCCTGGTAGTGGTCGCCGGTGCTGGGCAGGAAGCCCTCCAGCAGGCCTTTGGAGCTGTCCAGCTGCACCAGCACCTGGGCACCCTCGGGAATGGCGGCGAAGTAGCCCGCGCCATAGCCGTAGAGCACGTCGTCCCCCTCGGCCACATAGCTGGCGGTGATCAGGCTGTCGGTGGGGTAGGTCACATAGGACAGGGCGTCCATGGCGGAGTCGCCGGCGGTCTCATAGACCAGTTCGCCGTCGGCAAAGAGCTCCACGGCGGAGCGCATGGCGTTGGAGCCGTAGCCGATGTAGGGGGTGCCGGCCTGCACGGCGGCCAGGGCCTGGTCGTCCAGGGCGGCGGCGCCGATGATCAGATCGGCCTGGGCGGCGTTGTCGGTGACGGTGAAGCCCAGCAGCTCCATGGCCTGGCGGTCGTAGTTGTACTGGTAGGAGCCGCTGACCAGGCTGGTCTTGACAAAGCCGGAGTCGTTGTCGGCGGGCTTGCCGGAGATGTAGATCACGGGGGCCTTGGACAGGGGCTGGGCGCTCAGGCCGGACAGGGCGGCGGACACGCCCACGCCGGTGAGCAGGTAGTCGTCACAGACGCTCTGCCAGTCGGCATAGGACACCAGGAAGCTGCCCTCGTACTCGCCGGCGGTGATGAGGGAGACGGCCTTGCCCGCCCGGAGCAGGTCGTTGACGGCGGCGGTGGAGGCCTCGGAGGCGTTCATCAGCACCACGTTCTCCCCCTCCACGCCGGAGAAGGCGGAGGTCAGGGTCTCCACATAGGCCTGGGCGTCGGCGTAGTCCATGCCGTCGCCGCAGGCGGCGTCGATGGTCTCATAGGCGGCGGGCTCGGCGCACACCACCATGTCGAAGCCCCGGGTGTAGTTGAAGGCGGTGATGCCCTCGGAGTAGAGCACCGGCCACTCGGTGATCACGGTGCCGTCGTAGAGCACGCCGTTGGCTACGCTGCGCTTGGCCTGGTACATGGACACGATCATGGTGCCGGCGGGGTACTCCACGCCGTTGTAGGTGAAGCTGTCCTCGGTGACGTTCACCGTGACGCCGTTGCGGGTCAGGTAGACCATCATCTCCGCGGCGGCCTGGAGGTTGGACTGGTTGGCCCCGTCCATGGGGATGATGTAGCACTCGGGATAGAAGTTGCCGTTCTGGCCCTCGCCGTCGTACTCGGGGCGGAACAGATCGGCCTCGGCGCCCTCCACGTCGTACTGGTCGGTGAGCCACTGGCCCACCAGCTCATAGGCGTCGGAGTTGGCGTTGGTGACGCCCCGCTCGAAGATCCTGGTCTGGTTCAGCAGATAGCTCTCCTTGTTCTGGGCGATGTAGTTGGACTGGCCCAGCTGGCCGTAGGCCAGGCCCTGCACCATGTACTCGTCATAGGCGGGCACCTCCACGGTGTAGGACACGGTGCCGTGGAGCATGGCGTACTGGGGGGTGTAGCTGGTGGACATGTCGTCCCAGGGATCCAGCCACTGGGTCTGGTAGGAGCCGTCGGCGGCGGTCTCGCCGGTGTAGGTCAGGTAGTCCCGCTGGGGGATCACGTAGCTGTTGTGGCCGTCGTTGTTGGCAACGGCGGCAATGCCCAGGGCCTCGCCGCCGGCCATCAGGTGCTCGGCCAGCAGATCGTACTCGAAGTTGGGCTCGTGGGGCGGGTCGCAGGGCTCGCACTGGAACTGCTGCACCCGGCCGTGGAACTCGGCGAAGCTGACCGGGTTCCACTCCGCGATCAGTCGGGTCATGTTCTGGGTCTCGGCCTGGGTCTGGAAGGAGTTGTCCCGGTTCAGATCAAAGCCGCCGGAGGAGGTGCGGGTCACATAGGTGCGGCCCTCCACGTTCTCCTCGGGGACGATGATGAAGAACACATCGTCCAGCAGCTCGTCCACATCCACGGTCTCGGTCTCGATGGTGTAGTACTGCTCCAGATCCACCACGGTGGAGACGCTGGCAGTGGTGCCGTCGGCGTTCTCCCCCTTGAGGTAGCCCAGGTAGGTGGCGGTGTCGGCCACCAGGTCGGGCACGGCCACGGAGCCCTCCTGGCCCTCGGGGCCCATCTGCTCGGCCAGCTCGGCCTCGCCCTCGGCGGTGAAGCCGGTGAGCTTGTCGTAGTCGATGGTGCCGCTCTCAGACGCGGCGGCCTCCACCAGCATCCAGGCGAAGGCCAGCACGCCGTCGCTGGCGGCCACCTCGTTGGCGTGGACGTTGGAGTACATCACGGGCACCTGGTAGTCGCCCAGGGTGCCGTTCTCAATCTTCGCAATCAGGGCGGTGGGATCGCTCTCGGCCTCGGCCTTGATCTCCTGCCACTTGTCCACCGCCGCCTCGCTCTTGGCGATGATCAGGTAGGGCATGTCCAGGCTCTCCATGCCGTTGTCGCCCTGGCTGGAGCCCATGGAGAACTGCTCCACATACAGCCCGGTGTTCTCCGCGGCGAAGTCCACGATGGCGCCGATGTTCTCATAGAGCTCCTCCATGGTGTGGAAGCTGTCGTAGGGAGCCACCTTCACGCCCTCCACGGCGCCCACGGTCTGGCCGTCCAGGGTGGCGGTCAGGTCGTACCAGCCGCACACGTCCAGATAGGCGCCGCCGTTGGAGTGGGGGGCGCTGGCGTCGGGGGTGCTCTCCCCAGTGGAGCGGTTGGTGGTGTAGAAGTAGATCCCGCTGTCAAAGGTGACGGTGAGATAGACCTGGCCGTTCTCGGTCACCGCGCCGGTGGTGACGTTGGAGAACAGGGGGGTCTCCCCGTCGGTGCACAGCCAGGTGTCCAGCGCGCCGCCGGCGGAGTGGTTGGGATAGAGCTCAGGATCCACATAGGGCTGGCTCTCGTCGTAGTCCAGAGACCAGACCACGCTTTCGGCGGCGGCCTGGGCCTCCGCCTCGGTCATGTCCACGGGGATTTTGGCCTCAAAGCTGCGGCCGGCGGTGAGGGAGATGGCGTCTGCGCCGCCGTCACCGGAGGTGTTGGTAAAGCTGGCTGCGGGCTCTGCGGCGGTGCCCTCCGCGGCGGAGGCGGGGATCACGCACAGGCTCACCAGCAGCGCCAGCGCCGTCACCAGGGACAGCAGCCGGCCAAGGGACGTGTGTTTCTTCATGCTCTTCACCTTTCTTCTTTCCACGCGAGTGAATAATATTCGTATATAAGCGAATATTTATGTATGAAAGAATAGCACTTCGCGCCCCGGTTGTCAAGAAAAAAATTGCCAAATCCGGGCAGGCATTCCTGTCCGGATTCGGCAATTTATATTCATGTTCTGTCCGCTGCGGCGGTCAGGGGACGGGCACCTCGAACTCCAGCTGGCCCATGTAGCCGGGGGCCAGCTCATATTTCTCAAAGAGCACCACCGGGTTGCCCGCCTCGTTGATATAGAAGGCCTGATCCTCGTCGATGGAGGTGAAGCCGGCCTCGTCGTGGAAGAAGGTGGCGTCGGGGTCGGCGGCCTCCCGGGCGGCGATGCCCTCCCTCACCGCGGCGTTGGCCAGTTCCACATAGTCGGGCCCCAGCATGTCCCGCAGGGTCAGCTCCCGCCCGGCCTCCAGATCGATGTTATAGGTATACACCTCGGTGTAGGCGTTGGCCCGGGTCTCGGTCTCGGTGAGAATGAAGGACAGGTACTGGTCGTTCTGGCACTTGATCTCGTAGTCCACGTCGATGATCACGGGGATGAACTCCGCCGCGTCGCCCCCCGTCTCCACGTAGGCGTCCCGGACAGACCGGGCCCGGTTCTCCGCCTCCTGGAGCACCTGCTCGATGCGGGTGCGGATCTCGGTGTTGATGCGCTGCTCCAGATCGGTGGACTCGGGCAGCTCCAGGGCGGGCATGCGCACGTCGATGAGCTGCTCCCGCTCGTCGATGGTGTACTCGCTGACGGTGAACACCCGGGCCAGGCCCCCCAGCACCGGCACATCGGACACCGCCCGGGCAAAGGTGGGGTTGGCGTTGACCAGCAGCATAAAGCAGGCGCAGGCGGCCAGGCCCCCGGTGAGGCCCCGCCGCAGGCCGCGGCCGGCCCGCCGCCGCCGCGAGCCTGTCCGGATGGCCGAGGCCACGGCAAAGGACAGCTCCTCCGGCACCGGGGTCTGCGCGTAGCGGGCCCTTGCCCGCTCCCATACGTTGTCCATGTCAGCACTCCTCCCCCGTCAGCTCCCGCAGCTTCCGCAGGCTCTTGTACAGCCGGGATTTGACGGTGTTCAGATTGGTGGAGGTGACCCGGGCGATCTCCTCCAGCTTCATGTCCTCAAAGAACCGCAGGCGGATGACGGCCTGCTCCCGGGGCTCCAGCCGCTCGATGGCGTCGTAGAGATCCAGCCGCTCCGCCGGATCGCCCCGGGGATCGGCCGCCTCGGGCGCGGCGTCCTCCAGGGGCACCAGCCGCCGGGTGCGGCGGTAGTGGTTCATGCTCTCGTTGAGCAGGATGCGGTAGAACCAGGTCTTGATGTACTCCGGCCGGCGCACCGTGTCCGCCTTGGCCAGAGCCTTGACGATGCTCTCCTGCACCACGTCCAGGGCGGCGTCCCGGTTTTTGACATAGCTGAACGCCAGGCGGTAAAAGTCCTCCTGGTGGGCCACGAGATAGTCGGTCAGCTGCTGGTAGACGGTCTGCTCCAAGGCCGGGGCGCTCCTTCCTGGTTCTGTATCTGAGACGCGGCAGCCGGGAAAAAAGTTGCCGGGCGGGTCAAAAAAAGTGCCGGCGCTGGCCGGCACTTTGGGGGGATAATCTGGATTACGCCGACAGGCCGTCGATGGCGGCCCGGGCCGCGTCGGCGTCGGCACACACCGCCAGCAGCACGGAGCTGCCCCGCTGCTCGAGGATGGCGCTGTCCAGCTTGGCCACCTCGTCGGGCTGGTAGCTCTCCAGGGCGGCCTTCTGGTCGGCCACCCGCTTCTCCAGCCCGTCCATGGCGGCGGTGGCGGAGGTCTCATCGGCCATGACCAGCACGGCGATCTCCTCCGCGCCGGCGGACAGGGAGGTGTACACCGCGCAGTCGGTGATGTCGGCGGCGTCCACGCCGTACAGGGCGGCGGCCACGTCCGCGTCCACCGCCTCCAGGGTCTCGGTAAAGGCGCCGGAGTCCATCAGGGCCTGGGCGGCGGCGGCGGGGTCGAAGGCCCCGGCCGCCTGGCTGTCACCGCTGTCACCGCCGCAGGCGGTGAGGGTCAGGCACAGGGTCAGCGCGGCGGGAATCAGCCGCATCAGCATGGTTTTCATCTCTTTTTACGCTCCTTCCGCGGCGGTCTGTCCCGCCTCATATTCCTCCGGGGACACCGTGTGGTTCATCAGGTAGGCCAGCCACTTCTGGTACCAGGCCTTGGTGAAGTGCACCCCGTCCGCCGTGGCGTCGGCGGGGAGGATGCCGTTCTCATCGCTGAGGGCGGAGGCCACGTCCAGCAGGGCCACCTGGTGCTCCGTCGCCAGCTGGGGATAGATGGCGTTGTAGGCGGCCACCCGGTCGTTGTTCACGTAATAGGGCTGCTTGTACTCGGCGCACTTCTGGGGGTTCACCGGCACCAGGTTTTCCAGGTAGATGATGGCGTCGGGCTGGAGGGTCTTGACCGTGTCCAGGAACTCCGAAAAGGCCTGGTGGTAGGCGTCGTCGTTGTAGTACCCCAGCTCATTGACCCCCAGGGAGATGTAGATCTTGGCGTACTGGGGGCCCTTCTCCAGGGCCTCCACCACCGAGTAGGTGCTTCCGTTGAGCTCCACAATCTTCCGCTCGTCCACCTCAAAGATGGTCAGGCCCTTGTAGCAGTAGAAGTCCGCCCCCTGGATGCCGCTGTACAGCCGCAGGCCGTCGGTGCGGGAGTCGCCGATGAACAGCGCGTCGGAGAAGTAGTCCATCTCCACCTCCTCGCTCTCCGGCACCGGCTGGGTGAAGTCCAGGGCGGGCACGCGGGTGGTGGTGGGCTCCGG
>NZ_NFMB01000013.1:5000-25688 GCF_002161215.1 Flavonifractor sp. An10 | reverse complement strand
GTGTAGATCTCCAGCGGGTCGCCCTCACTGACAACATTGGCATGGAACACCTTGTCCGGCCGCTTTTCAGACCGCTGGACGATGGTAATGGATGAGATATGTCCCATGCCCTCCTTAAAATTTACGGTGTCCCCCTGAACCGGGGCCATGGCGGCCGCGGCCTCCGGCATCTCCTCCGGGAGGGCCCCGCACCGGAGCAGGCTGTCCACGTCGGCCTTGAGCTGGATTTCCAGATGATCCTCATAGACCCTGATCTTCCGGATGATGAGCTGGAGATCGTTCCGCTCCAGCTTGTCCTTGGCCAGGATGTCGTCGAACACCTCCAGGGCCGTCTTGGCCGCCCGGTTGACCCGGATGATGGTGTTGCGCTTGTCCACCGCCATGTCCAGCTGGTTCCGGATGCCCTCGATGCGGCGGGCCAGGTCGCTCTCCAGTTCATCGTAGGTCTGCTCCAGCAGCTCCTCCTGCTCCGGGTGCTTCACCAGATCCCGGATGCGCTGGCGCTTGGTGGCCTTCAGCTCCTCCTGGAGCTGGGCCAGCACCTCCTCCAGATGGACGGCGCTCTGGCCGGCCTCGGCCACGTCCTCCCGCTCCCGGGCCAGCTCCCCGTTGAGCCGCTCCAGCATCTCCGCGGAGCTGTCCTTCACCTTCCGGACGTAGGCCTTCATCAGCTCGTCCAGCTTGTCCACCCGGATGTGGTGGCTGGTGCAGCCCTTCAGGCCCCGGCGGTGGTAGGTGCCGCAGGTGTAGGCTGGGCGCAGGTCGGAGCGGCTCATGGCGAACATGGGGGCCCCGCAGTCCCCGCACTCCAGGAAGCCGGAGTACACGTTGTCGTTTTTCTTCTGCCCCCGGTAGTGGGCGGCGGAGCGGCTCTCCCGCAGGGCGCGGACGGTGGCGAAGGTGCGGTAGTCGATGATGGGCTGGTGGTGGTGCTCGATGACCACGTGCTCCCCCGCGTCCCGGCGCACGTCCTTCCCGTTGATCTTCTTCCGGGTGTACTTGCCCTGCCGCAGGGTGCCGATGTAGAAGTCGTTGTCCAGAATCCCCTGGACGGTGACGATGGCCCACACCGGCCTGGCGGTGCGCCTGCAGTCCTCCCCGGCGGCCTCCTTCCGCTCCCGCTCCGCCATGCGGGGGGTGGGCACCCCCCGGTCGGTCAGGTGGTTGGCGATCTTCTTGTATCCCCAGCCGTCGATGTACAGCCGGAAAATCTCCCGCACCACCTCCGCCTCGGTGGGGATGAGCTCAAACTCCTGGTGCCTGTTGATGAGATAGCCGTAGGGGGCGGCGCAGATCCACCTTCCGTCCGCCTGCCGCCGCTGGATCACCGACTTCACCTTCTTGCTGGTGTCGGTGACGGGCATCTCGTTGATGAGAAACTGAAACTGGATTTTCAGCCAGTCGTCGTCGTTGGGGAAGTCGATGCTGTCCCCGATGGAGATGATGCGCACCCCCGCGTCCCGCAGATCCTCCAGCTCCACCAGCCCCCGGCTGTTGCGCCGGGAGAAGCGGGAGAAGTCCTTGACGATGAGGATGTGGTACCGATGGGACATGAGCCCCTTCCGCATGGCCTGGTAGCCCTCCCGCTGCTCAAAGGTGTAGCCGGAGCGATCCCGATCCTCGTAGAAGGTGAGGGTGCTGCCGGGGAACTTCTGCCTGACAAAGTCCCCGATGATGGCCTTCTGGTTCTCGATGGACACGTTGTCCCGATCCAGCTCCTCGTCCACGGAGATGCGGCAGTAGCCGGCGATGTCAAAGGCTTGGATCATGTGCCGCCCCTTTCTGTCAATAACATTTATAGTAATTCTGTATTTGCAGATAACATTGTACCATAGGACAAAGGGAAGAGCAACAAAAATAAAAAGGAGACGGCGGAATGATATTCCGCCGCCCCGGCCATTCGGGCCCGTCAGGGGCCTCAGGCGCTCGCAGTTGGGCTGACCCCTTTCTCCCGCCGAACCTCCCGCTCCGCCTGCCGCCTGCGGTTGTAGAGCAGCAGCTCCCGTGTTCCGTCATAAAGCGGCTCCTCCCCGGACTGATACACAGCCACCAGATACTTCCGGGCGTGGTACGTTTGGAAGAAAGGCTTCAGCCTGCCCCGGAGTTCCGGATCCCCCTGCTCCCGCCTGTTCAGCCAGATCTCCACCAGCTTCTGGTCATCCCGGATATGAATTTCCAATGCCATCACGCTCCAGCCTGCCCCTAGTCTCCCTCAGCCGAAGGATTTCTATACCAGTCCTCCGCCATATTTCCGCTCCTCATGCGGCCGGCGGGGCCGCTTTCTGCGCCGCGCATGTCTGCACGCAGCTCCTGTGACAGCAGGCGGTTCCATCACGGAACAGGGGATATCCGCGGGCGGCGTGCCGGTTGCGGCGGGAGTGAGATTGTGATAAGATGCCAATAAAATCGGATGTGGAGGTGCAGAATGGATTTTTTATGGGATCAGCCCTACTTTTTTCTGATCCTCTGCCTGGGCCTCTCCTTCTGGATCCGTTCGGCCGGGGTATTCAGTGAGGTGCACCATAAACACAACTTTGCCGTCTTTCTGGGGGAGCAGTGCACGCCGGCCCAGCGGCGGGAGGTGCTGCGCGCCCTGCTGCTGTCTGTACCCGGGGATCACGCTGCATTCCGCTGGCTGGTGATGTTTGCCATGATTCAGGCCGGCGGTGCGGGCTGCCTGGTCTGGTATCTGGCATACACCCTGCTGATGCTGCGGCCGCTGGGGGCCCTGGCCGCCCTGCGCAGCTACTATCAGGGCCCGGACGGAGGGCCGCTGAACCTGGGCCGACTGCTGGAACTGATGCTGCAGAGGAAGGAGCGCGCGGCCCGTCCCCTGCTGTGCCGGGCCCTGAGCGTACTGCACTATCTCTTGCTGGGGTGCGTGCTCCCCTTTCTGGCGGCGCCCCTGCTGGGCTTTCGGGGATACCTTCCCGCGGGCGGACAGCCCTGGCTTCTCGTTTCGGCCCTGCTGGCGGGGGCTGTGTGCCTGCTGTTCCGGCGGCGGGGGCGGGCGGCGGCCTCCATCCTCTTCCTTCTGTTCCTTCTGCTTGCGCTGCTGGGGAATCTCGCCAGCCTGATCCCGGTTATCGAGCTCTCTCTGCTGGACTCCGTACAGCTCAGCAGCTTTTTATCCGCCCTCACCGGGGCGGGACTCATGGCCGTCCTGCAGGGCGGCGCCCGGCTGGGGGCGGGGACGGCGCTCCTCCACGGATGTGCCGATCCGGGGGAGCTGCCCCGCTTTCCGCACCCGGTATTCTGCTCGGTCTATGTCCAGCTGCGGGCCTGCCTGCAGATGGTGCTCCAGACGGCCGTTGGGCTGCTGTTCCTGTGCGCCCGGCTCGTCCCTCAGGACAATGACTGGGTTCTGACCGGGCTGGCCGGGTTCCTGTGCCTGTTTACCCTGCTGGATCTGGAGCGCGCCGTGCGGAACTTCCTCCGCAGCACCGGCAAAGGGCAGGTATTGGCGGCGCTCTGCCTGTCCTGCGCCCTGCTGCTGTGGGACTTTTACACCGCCGCCGGCCTCTTCCCCCTGCTGGGCTGGGGGGTGTGCTGGCTGTCCACCATTGCCGTGGCCGGTATCCTGGCGGCGGATGGAAATTGGTACACAATCCTGCTGGAGGACTATCGGGATGTCTATATCTGGCATGTGCAGCCCCACCCCTCCATCCGCCCCTACTATCGGCGGCCGTAGACAGATTATGTGATATTTCACACGTTTATGGGATATTTCTCAGACATTTATGTACTATAATACGCTAAAGCGCTACATTTTCAACCATACCAGGAACGAGCCCTCCTGCCGGCCGTTCAGAAAGGAGCCGCCATGCTGAAATATATTCTGAAGCGCATCCTGTCCGCCGTCATCACCATCTTCTTCATCATCACCATTACCTTTTTCCTGATGAAGGCCATCCCCGGCAACCCCTTTGCGGCGGAGAAGATGCCCAATGCGGAGATTCAGGCAGCCATGATGGCCAAGTATGGCCTGGATCAGCCGGTCTGGAAGCAGTATTTCATCTATCTGGGCAATTTCCTGCGGGGGGACTTCGGCGTATCCTATACCATTGCCGGCATGACCGTCAACAAGGTCATCTCTGACGGTTTCCCCTACTCCCTGACCATCGGCCTCTACGCCTCCCTGGTGGTGGTGTTTGCCGGCATCATGTTCGGCATTATATGCGCCTTGAGGCAGAACAAACTGATAGACCGGTTCTTCATGATATTGTCCACCTTGGGCTCCACCATCCCCAGCTTTGTGCTGGCTACCGGCTTCCTCTTTATTTTCAGCCGTACCCTGGGGCTGGTGCCGGCCTTCGGCGTGGATGTGGTGTCGGGCTATATCGGGCCGGTGCTGGTTATTGCGGCCTTCCCGCTGTCCTTTGTCACCCGCCTGACCCGAACCAGCCTGGTGGAGGTGCAGCAGCAGGATTACATCCGCACCGCCCGCAGCAAGGGCCTGTCCGAGGCCAAGGTGATCTGCAAGCACGCCCTGCGCAATGCCCTGCTGCCCGTGGTGACCTACATCGGGCCCATGATCGCCTCCATCGTCACCGGCTCCTTCGTCATTGAGGAGGTCTTCGGCATTCCCGGCGTAGGCAGCCTGTTCACCGACAGCATCCTCAACCGCGACTACCCCCTGATCATGGGCATCACCGTGTTCTTTGCCGTGCTGCTGGTGATCTCCGTGCTGATTGTGGACATCATCTACGTATTCATCGACCCGAGAATCAAACTGGACTGAGGAGGCGAGGAAACCCATGAACGCAACCGACCGCCGCTGGCAGCCCGCCCAGCGGGATGCCAGCGCCTCCGAGGCCATCGGCGGCCCCAGCCTGACCTATCTTCAGGACTGCTGGCAGAGGCTGTGCAGGAACAAGACCGCCCTGCTCTCCATGGTCATCGTCCTGATTGTCATCCTCTCCGCCATTTTTGTGCCCATGTTCTGGCCCTACTCTTATGAGGAGCAGGATCTGACCTACGCAAACATCCCGCCGGAGCTGAAGATCTACGATCTGGGCGAGGGGTACTATGTCTATGTGACCACCGACTACAAGTGCATCAATACCGACGACAAGGGGCACCTGCTGGGCGCCTCCACCCTGCTCAAGGACGATAAGACCAACCGCGTCTACCTCTACGAGATCAACGGCAAGGAGCTGATGGTGGACTACGGCGTCTATTTCCGGGCCAATGCGGAGTTTATTCAGCAGGAGGCCCTCCACAGCGACGGAACCCCGATCACAGTGGCGGATGTGGAGTATCTGAAGGACTACTATGGCGACAGCGCCCCTGAGACCGTAAGCGTCCGGGAGGCCGAGCGCATCCTGGAGGACAAGCTGGAGCGCTACCATGTGTACTATGACGACCAGCAGATCCACCCCGCAAAGACGGTTCTGAACAAGACCTACATCTGGGGCACCGACTCCCTGGGGCGGGATCTGTTCATCCGGGTGGTGTACGGCGCCCGGGTGTCCCTGCTGGTAGGCGTGGTGGCCGCCCTGGTCAACCTGGTTGTGGGCGTGCTCTACGGCGGCATTGCCGGCTATTTCGGCGGTACCGTGGACAACGTGATGATGCGCATTGTGGACACGCTGAGCTCCATCCCCATGATGCTCTATGTCATCCTGATCATGGTGGTCTTCGGCTCCGGCCTGCACTCCATCATCCTGGCCATGGGCCTGACAAACTGGCTGGGCATGGCCCGCATCGTCCGCTCCCAGGTCATCGGCATGCGGGATCAGGAGTTCATCTCCGCGGCCATCCTGCTGGGCGTGCCCACCCGGAAGATCCTGATCCGCCACCTGATCCCCAACGCCATGGGGCCCATCATGGTGTCCCTGGCCATGCAGATCCCCGGGGCCATGTTCACCGAGGCCTTCCTGAGCTTCATCGGCCTGGGCGTGTCCAAGCCCCAGGCGTCCTGGGGCTCCCTGGCCAACGCGGCCCTGCCCAGCCTCTACACCAACCCCTATCAGCTGTTCTACCCCGCGCTGATCATGAGCATCACCATCCTGGCGCTCAACCTGTTTAGCGACGGCCTCCGGGATTCCCTGGATCCCAGGCTCAGAAAGTGAGTGGCGATATGTCAAGACGTTTACTTTCCGTTCGGAATCTGAAGACCTCCTTTTTCACCCACGTGGGCGAGGTCAAGGCCGTCCGCGGCATCAGCTTCGACCTGAATCAGGGCGAGGTGCTGGGCATCGTGGGGGAGAGCGGCAGCGGCAAGAGCGTGACCAGCCTCTCCATCATGGGCCTGCTCCAGCACCCCGGCCGGGTGGTGGACGGGGAGATCTTCTTCCAGGACAAGGACATCCTCTCCTACAGCAAGCGGCAGATGCGCCGGGTGCGCGGCAAGGAGATCGCCATGATCTTCCAGGATCCCATGACCTCCCTCAACCCGGTCTACACCGTGGGCAACCAGATCGTGGAGATGATCCTGGAGCACGAGAAGATGACCAAGGCCCAGGCCAGAGAGCGGGCCATCGAAATGCTGCGCCTGGTGGGCATCCCCTCTCCGGAGAAGCGCATCCACAACTACCCCCACGAGTTTTCCGGCGGCATGCGGCAGCGGGCCATGATCGCCATGGCCCTGGCCTGCAGTCCCAAGCTGCTCATCGCCGATGAGCCCACCACCGCCCTGGATGTGACCATCCAGGCCCAGATCCTCAACCTGATCAAGGAGCTCAACCACAAGCTGGACATGACCACCATCCTGATCACCCACGATCTGGGCGTGGTGGCCACCCTGTGCGACAAAGTGGCGGTGATGTACGGCGGCCTCATCATGGAGGACGCCTCCGCCGACGACATCTTTTATCACCCCCAGCACCCCTACACCATGGGGCTCATCGACTCCATTCCGCGGGTTGCAGGGGGGGAGAAGCAGCGGCTCAAGCCCATCCCCGGCACCCCGCCCAACCTGATCAATCCCCCCAAGGGCTGCCCCTTCAGCGCCCGCTGCCCCTACTGCATGAACGTGTGCCAGGAGGAGATGCCCCCCTATTTCACCGACGGGGAGCACCGCACCATGTGCTGGCTGCTGGACGACGAGGCACCGGCCAATCCGGACTATGAAAAGCGGAAGGGAGGGACGCGGCGTGTCGACGGATAAGCTGCTGGAGCTGGATAACGTAACCAAATATTTCTACAAGCCCGTGGGCCTGTTCGGCCGGAAGAAGCAGACCATCCAGTCCGTGGATCACGTCAGCTTTGACATCTTCCGCCACGAGACCTTCGGCCTGGTGGGGGAGTCCGGCTGCGGCAAGAGCACCCTGGGCCGCACCATTACCAGGCTGTACGAGCCCACCGAGGGGCGGGTGGTCTACGACGGCACCGATATCAGCCACCTGACCGGCCCCCAGCTGCTCCCCTTCCGCAAGCGGATCCAGATGATCTTCCAGGATCCCTACGCATCCCTGGACGCCCGCATGACGGTCATGGACATCATCCGGGAGGCGCTGGATCTCCACTCCGAGCTCACCACCAAGGAGGCGCGCAACCAGCGGGTCTACGAGCTGCTGGATCACGTGGGCCTGATGAAGGAGCACGCCAACCGCTATCCCCATGAGTTCTCCGGCGGCCAGCGCCAGCGCATCGGCATCGCACGGGCCCTGGCGGTCAACCCGGAATTCATCGTCTGTGACGAGCCCATCTCCGCCCTGGACGTGTCCATCCAGGCCCAGGTGGTCAACATGCTGGAGGATCTCCAGCGGGAGTTCGGCCTGACCTATCTCTTCATCGCCCACGACCTGTCCATGGTGCGCCATATCTCCAACCGCATCGGCGTCATGTACCTGGGCAAGCTGGTGGAGCTGGGCGACAGTGAGGAGATCTATCAGAACCATCTCCACCCCTATACCGAGGCCCTGCTCTCCTCGGTTCCGGTGCCCGATCCGGAGGTGGCCCGGGGCAGCGAGCCCATCATGCTCCAGGGCGATATCCCAAGCCCCATCGACCCGCCCTCCGGCTGCCGGTTCCGCACCCGCTGCCCCTACGCCATGGGCATCTGCGCCGAGCAGGAGCCCTCCCTTTGTCAGGTGGGAAGCAACCACGCGGTTGCTTGTCATAAAGTTTCGAGTGCAATAGAGGAAAAGAAGGAGGTAACAGAATGAAAGCAAAGAATCTGGTTTCCATGCTGCTGGCCGGCTCCATGATCCTGGGCCTGGCCGCCTGCGCGCCCACCACCAGCACAGAGAGCAGCCAGACCCCCGCCGCCGAAGCCACCTCCACGGGTGGCACCGGGACGTCCTCGGATTACCTGGTCTACAACGTGGGTGAGGAGCCCAAGACCTGGGATCCCCAGCTCAACACGTCCAGCATGGGCGGCCATGTCATCCTGAACCTGTATGACGGCCTGGTGCGGGACACCAAGGACGGCATCCAGATGGCCTCGGCCGAGAGCTATGAGCTCTCCGCCAACGCCGAGGGCGTGGAGGACACCGTGTACACCTTCCACCTGCGGGACGGTTTGGTATGGTCTGACGGCGAGCCCGTCACCGCCTACGACTATGAGTACGCCTGGAAGCGGGCCTGCTCCCCCGAGATGGCCTCCCCCTATGCCTTCCTGATGACCGACTACATCAAGGGCGCCTATGACTACTTCAGCGGCGAGGGCAGTGCGGACGATGTGGCGGTCAAGGCCCTGGACGACAAGACCCTCCAGGTGGAGCTGATTCAGCCCACCGCCTACTTCCTGAACCTGGTGTCCTGGTTCACCTACATGCCCTGCCGCGAGGACATGGCCTCCACCGGCGAGGGCTGGGAGAAGGATCCCGCCAAGTGCGTCACCAACGGCGCCTTCACTCTGGAGGAGTACCAGGTGGGCTCCCACATCCTGCTCAAGAAGAACGAGAACTACTGGAACGCCGACAACGTGAATCTGGCCGGCGTGCGCATCCTCTTTATCTCCGACGCCACCACCTCCCTGCAGGGCTATGAGGCCGGCGAGATCAATGTCACCAGCATCCTGCCCGGCTCCGAGATCCCCCGCCTGCTGGCCGAGGATCCCAACTTCTCCAGCGAGCCCGCCCTGGGCTGTACCTACCTGCAGTTCAACATGGACGCCGACGTGGTCAACGATCTGAACGTGCGCAAGGCTCTGGCCCTGGCTATCGACCGCAGCATGATCACCGACCAGGTTCTGCGGGACGGCGCGGTGCCCGCCGCCGCCTTCGTGGCTCCCACCTTCAAGCTGTCCACCGGCGAGAGCATGCGCCCGCTGGATGAGAACGGCAACGTGGTGGAGGAGTATGAGATCGATCCCTACTCCGCCAAGGTGGAGGAGGCCCAGGAGTATCTGGCCGCCGCCGGCTACCCCAACGGCGAGGGCTTCCCCGAGCTGAACATCCTCTACTATGACAGCGGCAACAACTCCCTGATCGTGGAGGCCGTGCAGCAGATGTGGCAGGAGAACCTGGGCATCCACGTCAACCTGCAGGTGCAGGAGTACGCCGTGTTTACCAACACCATCAACTCCGGCGACTGGTCGATCTCCTTCACCGGCTGGAGCGCCGACTACAACGATCCCATGACCATGCTCTCCCTCTTCACCGCCGAGGGTCTGAACGACTCCCGCTGGCGCTACAAGGAGTACGCCGGCATGCCCAACGACACCACCCTCAACCCGGAGAATGAGGCCTACGACACGGCCGTCAAGATGGCGGCGCAGACCTCCGGCACGGAGCGCGACGGCTACCTGAAGGAGGCCGAGGATGTCCTGATGGAGAATATGGTCATCTGCCCCATCAACTACACCACCTACACCCAGGTCATCGACCACAGCAAGGTCTCCGGCCCCGGCCGTACGCCGGTGGGCCAGTGGGACTTCCAGTACTTCACCATGGTAGGCTGATCCCAGCCGGCGCCCCCCAAGCCTTCCCGGCCTGGGGGGCGCTTTGCCGCTGCTGAGGAATTCCGCCCGGCACCCCCTGTTCCGCCAGCCCTATCCGTGCTATAATAAATCATCAGATTTTTGTCGAAAGGGCGGTGCGGCATCATGTGGATCAGCGTAGTGGAGGACGAGGCGGTTCTGAACAACCTGATTACCCGGTATCTGCAGAAAGAGGGCTATGATGTGCGCAGCTTTCTCAACGGCGAGGACGCGGTGCAGAACATGGACAAGCCGACGGATCTGTGGGTGATTGACATCATGCTGCCGGATATTGACGGCTTCACGGTCTTCCGGGAGGTAAAGCAGAGGAACCCGGACAGCTATGTGATCTTCATCTCCGCCCGCAACCAGGACATCGACCGGGTGGCGGGGCTGGAGCTGGGCTGCGACGACTATATCCCAAAGCCCTTCCTGGTGCGGGAGCTGGTCATCAAGGTGGAGCGCCTGCTCAAGGGCAGCCGCCCCAAGCCCACGGAGGTGCGGGTGGGCCCCTATACGGTACATCTGGAGAAGCATCTGGTCTCCGGCCGGGAGGGCGAGGCGATCCCGCTGACCGTCAAGGAGTACGACCTGCTGCTCCATCTGGCTGCCAACCAGGGGCTGGTGCTCAAGCGGGGGGAGATTCTCAACGCTGTGTGGGGCTATACGTTCTACGGCTCCGACCGGGTGGTGGACGACACCATCCGGCGCCTGCGCAAGAAGCTGCCGGCCATCGAGATCCGCACACTGTATGGACTGGGCTACTGCCTGACTGAGGGGGATCATGAATCGGTTTTCGACTAAGTATTGGCTGCAAAACAAGCCGCTGAGCGTGCAGCTGTGGGTATTTCTCACCCTGTTCGGCGCGCTGGCTATGGGGCTGGCCCTGGGATACTTGCTGCTGGCGGTCTTCCCGGGATGGGAGCTGACCGCCCGGCAGTGGCGGGGCCTGATCTTCCTCTTCCTGATGCTGCTGGTGCTCAATCTCTTCCTGGCCCGGCGGGCCGCCCTGCGCATTGTGGCGCCCCTGGAGAAGCTGTCGGAGAATATGGATCGCATCAAGGGGAAGAACTGGGCTGATCCGGTGCTCCAGACAACCCGGGAGGATGAGATCGGCCGGGTGGTCAACAAGCTGGCCCAGATCCAGCGCAACGTGGTGGAGATCAATGAGGATGAGGAGTTCTTCTACCAGAGCGTCTCCCACGGCCTCAAGACCCCCATTATGGTCATCCAGAACTGCTGCGCCGCCTACCAGGACGGCATCTACGGCGGAGAGGCCATCGACATCATCATGCAGGAGAGCCAGGTGCTGGAGTCTGGCATCAAGGCCATGCTCTATGTCTCCTCCTTTGACCACATTCTGGGCCGGCAGAGCGAATTTCAGCAGCTCTCCCTCCAAACGCTGGCCGCCGAGTGCTGCAAGCGGTTTCAGAGCAATGACCGGGGGATTCATCTCCTGACCGAAGTGCCGGAGGACTGCGTGGTGCCGGGCAACGCCGCGGCCCTGCAGACCGTGCTGGACAACCTTGTGGAAAACGCCGTGCGGTACGCCAAAAGCTATATCCACATCGGGGCGCGGGATGAGAAGGACGGGTATCTTTTGACCGTGGAGAATGACGGCAGCCAGATCCCGCCCGCTGTGATGAACACCCTGTTTGACAAGTTTTACCGGGGCAAGGGCGGCAACTTCGGCCTGGGCCTCTATATTGCAAGAAAGATTGTCCTCTTCCACGGCGGCGATATCTGGGCCGCCAACTGGGAGGGGGGCGTGCGCTTCCATATACTGTTAAAGAAATGAGGTAGAGTTCCATGAATCGGGAATTTTTATATGAGATGCTCCGTACCGAGTCGGTGAGCGGCGGGGAAATCCCCCTCCAGAAGAAGGTGGCCGCCTACATGAAGGAGCAGGGCGTCACTGTGGTTACCGACCCGGCGGGGGATGTGATCTCCTCCATCAACGATGACAGCCCCTTCCGGGTGCTGCTGTGCGGCCACATCGACGAGATCGGCTTCCGGGTGACCTGCATCACCAAGGAGGGCTATCTCCACGTGGGCAAGGCCGGCGGTGTGCGCCTGTCCCTGGCCCAGGGGAAGCGGGTCACGGTGCTGGGCAAAAAGCGGGTCACCGGCGTCATGGGCCTGCTGCTCCAGAAGGGAGAGGTCAAGGCGGAGCCGGAGCTCACCGACCTTTACATCGACTGCGGCTTCCGGGATCAGGAGGACGCCAGGCGCCTGGTCTCCCCCGGGGACTTCGTCACCTACACCTACACGGTGGACGAGCTGGAGAATGACTGCATCGCCGGCCGGGGGCTGGACAACCGCCTGGGGGCCTACACAGTGCTCCACGCCCTGCTGCGGGCCCGGGACAAGGGGGCCAGGGTGGGGGTGTACGCCGCCACCACCACCGGGGAGGAGACCACCATGCGGGGCGCCTTCCACGCGGCCAGCCGGGTGAAGCCCAGCCTGGCCATCGCCGTGGATGTGATCCACACCTCCGACTTCTCCGGCTCCCTGCCCCAGCGGTTCGGGGACATCAAGCTGGGCGGCGGGCCGGTGCTGTGCATGAGCTCGGTGTGCAGCGCCCCGGCCAACCGTGCCCTGGAGGAGACCGCCCGCAGGATGGGCCTGTCCGTCCAGTACGAGGTGGCCTCCGGCGTCATGGGCACCGACGCGGACAAGATGAACCAGACCAACGGCGGTACCCCGGTGACCACCGTCTCCATCCCCCTGCGCTACATGCACTCCCCCAGCGAGGTGGGTTGCCTCACCGACGTGGAGGGCACCGTGGAGCTGCTCAGCGAGTTCCTGGCGGGCCTGGACGAGACCTTCAATCTGGATCCCTTTGCCATCTGAGAGAGAGGAACATGCAGATGCTGCTGCTGACCAACGGAACCATCGCCACCATGGATCCCGCCCGCCCGCTGGCGCAGGCCGCCGTGGTGGAGGGGGACTACTTCGCCTATGTGGGGAGCGCAGGTGAGGCGGAGGACTTTGTCCGCAAATTCTCCCCCGGGGGGTGGGAGACCCTGGATCTCCGGGGCCGCTTTGTGCTCCCCGGCTTCAACGACTCCCATCTGCACTTTATCCACTACGTCAAGACCAAGCTGTCGGTGGATCTCTTCGGCGCCGCCTCCCTGGCCGAGGTGCAGGAGCGGCTGCGCCGGGGCCTGGCCGGCTTTGACGGCTCCGGCGGCCGGTGGCTGCTGGGAGAGGGGTGGAACCAGGAGCTCTTCACCGACGTGCACCGCTTCCCCACCTGCCGGGAGCTGGATCAGGTGAGCACCCAGTACCCCATCCTCATTCTCCGCTCCTGCTTCCACGTGGGGGTGCTCAACTCCAGGGCCATGGAGCTGCTAGGGCTGAACCGGGACACCGCGGCAAAATACGGTGAGTTTGCCGAGGTGGACGAGCGGGGAGAGCCCAACGGGGTGGTCAAGGAGAATGTGGTGGACGATATCAAGGCCGCCCTGCCCTCGGTGGGCCTGGCCGCCCTGCTGGAGCGGGTGGTGGAGGCCCAGCGGGATCTCTTTGCCGTGGGCCTGACCAGCATCCAGAGCGACGACTTCAAATACGCCCCGGAGGAGAAGCCATACGCCCTGATGGACGGCCTGCGGGCCCTGGCGGAGTCCGGACGGCTCAAGCTGCGCATGGCGGAGCAGGCCCTCCTCACCGAGCCGGAGACCCTGGACGAGTTCTTTGAGCGGGGCATGGCAGACTATGGCGCCAGCCACCGCTTCCGCATATCCACCGTCAAGATCCTGGCCGACGGCTCCCTGGGGGCCCGCACCGCATTCCTGCGGAGGCCCTACGCCGACGCGCCGGAGACCCGGGGCCTGCCCATCTACCCGGAGCAGGAGGCGCTGGATCGCCTGGTGCTCACCGCCCACCGGCACAACCTGCCCGCCGCCGTCCACGCCATCGGCGACGGGGCCGCCGAGATGGTGCTGCGCTCCGTTGCGCGGGCCAGGAGGGAAATGCCATGGCTGCATCCCCGCCACGGCCTGGTTCACTGCCAGATTATGGACAAGGCACAGATCGGCCGCATGAAGGAGCTGGACATGACGGCCTATGTGCAGCCGGTGTTCATCAACGGGGACATGCACATCGCCCCCGCACGCCTGGGGGAGGCGCGGCTGCCCCACGCCTATGCTTGGGGCGAAATGGCGCGGCAGGGGGTGGCGCTGGCCTTCGGCACCGACTGCCCCGTGGAGCACCTGAACCCCATGGAGGGGATCTACTGCGCCGTGACCCGGCGGGACTTTGCCGGGGCCGGCCCCTTCCTGCCGGAGCAGGCCCTTACCCCCGCCCAGGCCCTGTACGCATACACCGCCGGGAGCGCCTGCGCCTCGGGAGAGGAGCACGTCAAGGGGCGCATCCGGCCCGGCATGCTGGCCGACTTTGTGGTGATGGATCGGAACCTGCTGACCTGCCCGCCGGAAGAACTGCTGGGCGCGCAGGTATTGGCCTCCTATGTGGGCGGAGAATGCGTTTTCAGCGCTGCACAATTCTGAAGCAGCCCCACCTTTCAGGGGGAAGCTTTCTCCCCAGCAGACTGTGTTTTGAGGTCATGTCTACCAGACGTCTACCAATTCAATCCCGCAACCCATTGGCGCGCAGCGGTTTCCCGCTGTGCGCCCTTTCTTTTGCCGTCTCGTGTCTACCAAATGTCCACCATATGAACTTTTGAGCAGCAAATCAGGTTCAAAACCCCTAAATACCGCAGGATTTCCTCACTTCTAATCCCGTGCAAGGGTCGTCATACGCCGCTAGCGCCCCCGTATCGAGCATAAACAGGTGGATATGGAAACTTTTGTCTCAAATTTTAGAAGGAGGAAATCCAAGATGAGAAACCTCAAACGGACTCTCAGCCTGGTGCTGGCCGTCGTTATGGTCATTGGCCTGATGGTCGTCGGCGCTTCCGCTGTGAGCTACAACGATTTCTCCGACCGGGAAGAGATCGTGAACAAGGATGCGGTTTCCATGCTCACCACGCTGGGCATTATTGAGGGCCAGCCCGACGGCTCTTACAATCCCACTGGCGACGTGGACCGCGCGCAGATGGCGAAGATGATCTCTGTCGCCCTGACCAACAACGAGGACTGCGACACGCTCTACACGAACGTGAACAGCGGCCTCACCGACATTACCGCCAACTGGGCCCGCGGCTACATCAACTACTGCTATGTCCGCGGCATCATCGCCGGCCGCGGCGACAACACCTTCGACCCCGATGCCAACGTGACCGGCGTTGAGGCCGCCAAGATGCTGCTGGCCGCCCTGGGCTACAACGCCGACATCGAGGGCCTGGTGGGCCCCGACTGGGCGCTGAACACCGCCGCCCTGGCGCAGCAGCTGGGCATCTTCCGCAACTTCACCAAGGACGTGAGTGAGCCTCTGAGCCGCGACGACGCCGCTCTGCTCATCTACAACGCCCTGGACGTGGAGATGATCCAGCAGTACCAGACCGGCTACGCCCTGGTGTACGCCGACCACCGCACCATTCTGAGCTCCGTGTTCGGTGTGGTTCGCGTGGAGGGCGTTGTCACCGCCAACGAGTGGGCCCGCCTGGAGGAGACTGACTCCGACGCCGCTCTGCGCACCGGCAAGACCACCCTGGACGAGGTTGTGGTGTACGATTCCACCACCTCCAACACCACCGTGCCCGAGGGTATCCGCGAGGACGATCCCGTCACCTTTAACGTGAGCACCCCTGTGGACATGATCGGCAAGGCCGTCACCATGTACGTGGAGAAGACCACCATCCTGGCCAACTCCAACGTCATCGGCATCGCCACCAACGACGAGGCCAACGTGATCCATGCCACTGCCGCCACCGAGGAGACCCTGGACGACCTGCTGGATGGCACCGGCATCGAGACCGACCGCAACACCCAGTACTATGTCAACTATGGCTGGTGCGAGGACGGCGCCACTGAGGCCGTTGAACTGATCAACCAGTATCCCGACGCCCAGCTGGAGGACAAGGATCCCGGCTACTACAGCCTGAACGGCGTCGAGGTTGAGGTTATCGACAACAACGATGACGGCACCGCCGAGTACGTGCTGTACCTGCAGGAGACCTTGTCCGAGGTTACCCGCTACAGCGACCGCAACGAGACCATCTCCTTCTACATCCCCGAGCTGAACAACAGTGGCGCCCCCACCGGCGACAGCGACACCGTGACCCGCGACTTTGAGGACGTGGTGTTCAACGACGATGTGGCCGCGGACGACCTGATCCTGTACGTGGAGTACGGCGGCCGCACCTACATCCAGCTGGCCCCCATCGTCACCGACACCATGAACCGGGTGGATCGTGACCGCGACAGCGAGCTGTACATCACCCTGGACAACGGTGAGGAGTATCGTCAGGCCTACCTGCCTGATGCCGCCTCCATGACCGACGTGGAGCTGACCCACTTCGACATCGACAACGCCCGCGCCGACATCGGTTTCGATGACGCGTATGACTTCATCCTGGACGCCACCGAGCAGTACGTGATCGCTGTCCGGCCCGCCGAGGAGCAGGTCACCAACTACGCCCTGGTGCTGGGCTCCGCCTGGACCCAGAACGCTCTGACCCGCTCCGGTGAGGTCAAGATCCTCATGGCCGACGGCACCGAGAACACCTTTGACATCGACTGGAACGAGTCCCGCAAGGTGTTCGAGAACGAGACCACCAACACCCGCAAGGACACCGCCCTGGAGAACTACCTGGGCACCCGCGATGTGCAGCACAGCGGCTCCTACAGAACCGGCGCCGCCGTGGGTACCGTCATCGAGTACAGCCTGAACGACGCTGGCGACGAGCTGACCATCGAGAACATCCTGAATCTGAACACCCTGGCCGACGGCGGCTACGTGAATCAGAACAACGGCGATCCTCTGGTTGATGTGGTCAGCAACCCCATCGCTTACATCGCCGCCAACCGTGCCGCCTCTGATACCAGCGTTCGTACTGCTAATAACCTCCAGTATACGATCCAGACTGGTCAGCCCTACAGCACCGGCGACGGCACCCTGTACCTGACCGTGAAGAACACCGACGCCGTTGCTGATGCCCGGAACGACAACGCCTCTTTCGCCATCGACCGCGACACCATCGCCTTCTACTATGTGGACAGCGATACCTACGGCGTGGCTACCGGCTACTCCAACATGAGCGACATTCCTGTTCAGGATGAGGACGGCAATCCTGTCTCTGTCCAGGTCTACCCCGTGCTGGAGAAGAACAACCAGGGCGGCTGGACTGCCTCCCGCCTGGCGGATGTTGCCCTGTTCAACTCCGAGCCCAGCAACGACAGCAACGACTACATGCTGGTGCTCAACGCCAACTACTACCGCGGCGATGAGCTGTGGCTGAATGTGGTGTTTGAGGACGGCACTGCCGCCACCATCGAGATCGACGACGACGGCGGCCACAACTTCGACCGCACCAGCTCCTACATGAAGGCTTATGCCTACGTGGAGAACGCTGACGGCACCTACGACATCTCCGACAGGGATCCCATCGGCGAGTATGATGCCCACCGGACCGACAACGGCACCATTTACTGGGCCGCCCCGACCTCTGTCAGCCCCAATCCCTATCTGACCCTGCTGGACAGCTCCAACGTGTGGGACGTCACCGACGTGGACAGCGCCAACGACGACATCACTGCCGGCACCTTCACCCGCACCGACAAGAACGCCGTGATCGTCACCGGCGGCAGCCGCGACGAGACCATCCGTGCCGCCTGGATTTGGGATATCGACGACACCACCGTTGACTTCGACACCAGCGACTATCTGGTGGTTCTGAGCGATGCTGATAACTGTGCCTATATCTACTATAACGATGATCTCTATGATTCCCCCGACTTCCCCGATCTGGATCTCTGCATGAGCCTGATCGAGGCCGAGATGGAGGATCAGGGCTACACCATCGTTGACCGCACCCGCAACGGCAACACCTATACCTGGGAGGTTGAGGACAGCCGCGGCTTCGATGATACCTATCGGTTTGTCTACGATGCGACTGTCTCTTTCACTGGCAACTGGCTTATCCCCAGCTATGTGGGCCGCGTGAACGGCGTGGAGACCTTCGTGCCCACGGCTTCCGCCACGATCACCAACCGTACCGACAGCTCCACCCACCTGGCTGGCAGCACTCCTCTGGCCGGCACCCATGTCTGGGGCCGTCTGGACGCCAACAACAACTATGACTGGATCGCTGTTGGCTCCGTCACTGTGACTGGCAGCGGCTTCGACATCGAGGACGGCTACACCGCCGTTGATGTGGCTGGCCTGGCCCTCTCCATCACCACCGACGGTGATCTGGATGTTGCGGTCACCGTGAACGGCGACGATCTTGAGGATTGCGACACCTACGACGCCGCCAATGATGTGGTGTACGTCGAGGGCAACGACAATGAGATCGTTGCCACTGTGACTGGCTCTTTCGAGATCACCACTGCCAGCGACACCAAGTACATTGCCGGCACCAACACCAACGGTCTTGTAAGAGACGTCGCTGGTTATGATGCCAGCCGGAACAATGCGACGGTCACCACTCCCACCGGCAGCGGACAGATTGTCTTCACTGCGAGTGCGGATGGTGCCACTACCTTCGAGGATGTGGAGGTTACCTTCACCTGGACTGTGGATCAGCAGACTACCACTGTTGACCTCAACCTGGCTACGGATCTCACCTGATTTCAGGACGCTTAATCCTTGAAGCAAGACAAGGAGGGCGTGCCCCACGGGGCACGCCCTCCTTCTATTTTACCGCAATGTAGTAATAGGCGTCCCCCTTTGTGTTGGCGGAGACGGCATCCGGGTTGTCCTCGTCGTCCAGGGCCTCAAAGCCGTTGGCGGTGATTTTGATGTACTTGTGGCCGTTGGGCGTGACGGTGAGGCCGGTGTAGAGGCTGTCCAGATCTACCACCACGGCCGCTGGCTCAAAGCCCAGGCTGACCTCTCTGGTGCCCCCGTGGCCGATGTAGCTGCCTGTGACGATCTCCGGCTTGCCCCCCAGCGCCGCGTCGATCTTCTGAAAATCCTGATTAAAATCCGTTCTGAGGAAATCGTCCTCCGGCACCCACTGGTGGAGCTGATAATGTTCCGTATAGCTTGCCATAAAAAATCCCTCCCGGCTGTCCGGCCGGGAGGGATGCTGCGATACGGACGAACGCGCGCGGAGCGCCGCGCCGCTTATGCGTGGAGCTTTGTCAGATCATAGGGCGTGGTCTGATAGACGTAGTAATTCAGCCAGTTGGTGTAGAGCAGCTGCCCGGCGCTGCGCCAGCGGACGATGGGCACCCGGGCGGGGTCGTCCTCCGGGAAATAGTGGGCGGGCACATCGATGTCCAGCCCCTTGTCCTTGTCCCGCCAGTACTCCCGGGCCAGGGTGTCGGGGTCATATTCCGGGTGGCCCATGACGAAGAACTGGCTGCTGTCCTCGGTCTTGACCGCGTACACCCCCGCCTCAGAGGAGGTAGCCAGCAGCTCCAGGCCGGCGGCCTTTCGGATGTCGGCCTCCCACACCTCGGTATAGCGGGAGTGCGGGGCGAAGAACACGTCGTCAAAGCCGCGGAACAGGGGGGAGGAGGGCTTGAGCACCCGGTGCTCATACACGCCGAAGAGCTTCCTGGGGAGGGAGCGCTTCTCCACCCCGTGGTGGAAGTAGAGCCCCGCCTGGGCCCCCCAGCAGATGTGGAGGGTGGAGTGGACATGGGTGCGGCTCCACGCCATGATCTCGCACAGCTCCGGCCAGTATTCCACCTGGCTGAATTCCAGGTTCTCCACCGGCGCGCCGGTGATGATCATCCCGTCGAAGTTCCGGTGGCGCACCTGGTCAAAGGTGGTGTAGAAGGAGGCCAGGTGATCCTCGTCAGTGTGCTGGGAGTGGTAGCTGGCGGTGCGCAGCAGCTCCACCTGGATCTGCACCGGTGTGTTGGATAGCTTGCGCAGGATCTGCGTCTCCGTGACGATCTTGGTGGGCATCAGGTTGAGGATCAGGACGTTCAGCGGGCGGATATCCTGATGGATGGCCCGGTATTCCGTCATGACAAAGATGTTTTCGCTCTCCAGCACCGCGGTGGCGGGCAGGGAGTCGGGAATCTTGATAGGCATGGGTAATCCCCTCCGGTCTGTGTTCCTATTATTATAATAAGAGTAGCATATTTGCCCGCCGGTTGCAACCAGCGCGGAAATTGAAAAAGACTGAAAAAAACGAGAAAAAAGTGTTGACAAAAGAGGGAGGGGGTGGTATTATATCTGAGCGCCTCACGGGAGGGCAAGAAAAAGAAGGAAACGGACGGGAGAGACCGGGCGGAAGCCGGACGGACTTCTGAAAGATTCCTGAAAAAAGTTCTTGACAAACCGGGAAGCGTGTGGTAAACTAAATGAGTTCGTGCCGGAAGGTGTGAATGAGCTTGAAAAGGGCGAAAACCAAGCGGATTCGAAGAAAAAACTTCGAAAAAACTTGAAAAAAGTTCTTGACAAGCGAAAGCGAAAGTGCTAAAATAAATAGCACGCTGGCCGTGAGGCTGGCAGGAGCGTGTACCTTGTAAATTAAACAACGTGAGAAAAACACGAAGCACCAGAAAGGACTAAGAGTCCTTCTGACAAGCGAAAGCTTGAAGAAGGCTTCCAAATTTCTTTGAAGCTAAGATAAGCTTCAATAAGATGATTTAAGGAACTTCGGTTCTTTAGATACCATTTTATTGAGAGTTTGATCCTGGCTCAGGATGAACGCTGGCGGCGTGCTTAACACATGCAAGTCGAACGGAGAACCCCTGATAGAGGATTCGTCCAATTGAAGGGAATTCTTAGTGGCG
>NZ_NFMB01000013.1:0-2500 GCF_002161215.1 Flavonifractor sp. An10 | reverse complement strand
TAAGCGAAAACCGATTTCTGTTAGTCGAGTTCCAGAGTACCGCCGGACACGTGAAACCCGGTGGGAAACTGGGGGGACCACCCTCCAACCCTAAATACTACCTGATGACCGATAGAGGAGCAGTACCGTGAGGGAAAGGTGAAAAGGACCCCGGGAGGGGAGTGAAACAGAACCTGAAACCTTGTGCTTACAAGCACTCAAAGCCCGTTAAAGGGTGATGAGGTACCTTTTGTAGAATGGTCCGGCGAGTTATTGTTACTGGCAAGCTTAAGGTGTTCAGCACCGGAGGCGAAGGGAGACCGAGTCTGAATAGGGCGCATAAAGTCGGTGGCAATAGACCCGAAACCGGGTGACCTATCCATGGGCAGGTTGAAGTGGGGGTAAAACCCCATGGAGGACCGAACGCACGTTCGTTGCAATGACCGGCGATGACCTGTGGATAGCGGTGAAATTCCAATCGAACTCGGAGATAGCTGGTTCTCCCCGAAATAGCTTTAGGGCTAGCGTTGATTTAGATTACCGGAGGTAAAGCACTGAATGGGCTAGGGGCCGATAAGGTTACTGAACCCTATCAAACTAAGAATGCCGGCTAATTGATGATCAGCAGTCAGTCTACGTGAGATAAGTCTCGTGGACAAAAGGGAAACAGCCCAGACCCACAGCTAAGGTCCCAAATAGACGCTAAGTGGAAAACGATGTGGAGTTGCGAAAACAACCAGGATGTTGGCTTAGAAGCAGCCACTCATTAAAAGAGTGCGTAATAGCTCACTGGTCGAGTGACTCTGCGCGGAAAATATAACGGGGCTAAGCGTCTAACCGAAGCTTGGGCTGCACAGCAATGTGCGGGGTAGGGGAGCGTCGAATACGGGGTGAAGTCGCATCGGAAGGAGCGGTGGACTGTATTCGAGTGAGAATGCCGGAATGAGTAGCGAGAATTATGTGGGAATCATAATGGCCGAAAATCTAAGGTTTCCTGGGGAAGGTTCGTCCGCCCAGGGTAAGCCGGGAGCTAAGGCGAGGCCGGAAGGCGTAGTCGATGCACATACGGTTGAAATTCCGTAGCCACCGAACCTTAAGTACACTGACACATGGAGATAGCGGGACCCGGGCGTTGGTTGACCCGGGCGCAAGGGACCGAACTTATAGTAGGGAAGTCCGCGATGCTCTGTGGCGAGAAAAGGTGTATGGTATGCTAAGGTGCCCGTACCGCAAACCGACACAGGTAGATGAGGAGAGAATCCTAAGGCCAACGGGAGAAGGGTTGTTAAGGAACTCGGCAAAATGACCCCGTAACTTCGGGATAAGGGGAGCCTCCTACGGGAGGCCGCAGCGAATAGGCCCAAGCGACTGTTTACCAAAAACACAGGTCTCTGCTAAATCGAAAGATGACGTATAGGGGCTGACGCCTGCCCGGTGCTGGAAGGTTAAGAGGAGATGTTAGTCGCAAGGCGAAGCATTGAATTGAAGCCCCAGTAAACGGCGGCCGTAACTATAACGGTCCTAAGGTAGCGAAATTCCTTGTCAGGTAAGTTCTGACCCGCACGAATGGCGTAACGACTTGGGCACTGTCTCAACAGCCCACCCGGCGAAATTGTTGTACTGGTGAAGAAGCCAGTTACCCGCAACTAGACGGAAAGACCCCATGGAGCTTTACTGTAGCTTAATACTGGAAATCGGTAAATCATGTACAGGATAGGTGGGAGGCTTGGAAGCCTGGGCGTCAGCTCAGGTGGAGCCACCCTTGGGATACCACCCTTGATTTGCTGGTTTTCTAACCTGCGGCCGTGAATCCGGTCGGGGGACACTGTTAGGTGGGCAGTTTGACTGGGGCGGTCGCCTCCTAAAAGGTAACGGAGGCGCTCAAAGGTTCGTTCAGCACGGACGGAAACCGTGCAGTGAGTGTAAACGCATAAACGAGCCTAACTGCGAGGCTGACGGGCCGAGCAGTAACGAAAGTTGGAGTTAGTGATCCGGCGGTATGCAAGTGGAAGTGCCGTCGCTCAACGGATAAAAGCTACCCTGGGGATAACAGGCTGATCTCCCCCAAGCGTCCACAGCGACGGGGAGGTTTGGCACCTCGATGTCGGCTCGTCACATCCTGGGGCTGAATTCGGTCCCAAGGGTTCGGCTGTTCGCCGATTAAAGTGGCACGCGAGCTGGGTTCAGAACGTCGTGAGACAGTTCGGTCCCTATCTGTTGCGGGCGTAAGAGATTTGAAGGGAGCTATCCTTAGTACGAGAGGACCGGGATGGACGTACCTCTGGTGCACCAGTTGTCCTGCCAAGGGCATAGCTGGGTAGCTATGTACGGACGAGATAAACGCTGAAGGCATCTAAGCGTGAAACTCCCCCTAAGATTAGATCTCTCATCCTTATGGAGTAAGGCGCGTCGTAGACTATGACGTTGATAGGTCGGGGGTGGAAGCACGGTAACGTGTGAAGCTGACCGATACTAATCCGCCGAGGGCTTGACCTTAACATGGATGCATGCAGGCGCTTGC
>NZ_NFMB01000012.1 GCF_002161215.1 Flavonifractor sp. An10 | reverse complement strand
GGTGAGGACGGCCTCCGGCAGGGGGGGCGGCGGCGGGAAGGGGGGGCAGTCCCCCGGTGTCAGGGTGTCCAGGGCGGCGCGGAGCCGGGCGAACTGCTCCGGGCCGTCGGCGCAGGTGGGGATAAACACCACGTGGCCGGCGTCGGCCATCTCCGGCCACACCCCCAGCGCCTCCAGCTTCTCCTGGGCGGCGAAGCCGCCGGGGCAGCGCAGGACAAACCGAGCCGGGTCGAGAGGGGCGTCCCCCTCCGTCAGGGACGGGTAGTGACGCCGCAGGGCGGCCACCGCCTCCGCCGTCTCCCGGTAGGCCGCCGCCCCATCCGCCTCCATATAAGCCCGGCACACGTCCAGGGCGGCCATGAGCACATAGGACGGGCTGGAGGAGCCGGTGAGGGAGGCGGCCCACCGCAGCTCCGCCTGGGTGAAGCGGCGGGAGGCCAGCGCATCTGCGGTAGGGCGGGGGCTTGCCCCCGCCGTTCTGGATCCCCCCGCCAGCAGCAGGGCGCTCTGCCCCGGGGCGGGGAGGGTCTTGTGGGCGGACACCACCGCCAGATCGGCGGCGGCCAGGTCAAAATTGCCCAGGAAGGGCAGGTGGGCCCCGTGGGCCCCGTCCACCACCAGGACGGCCCCGTGGGCCCGGCACACCGCCGCCAGGGCGGGCAGATCTGACAACACGCCGTAATATGTAGGTGAGGTAATACAGACCGTCTTGATATCCGGGCGGGTTTTCAGGGCCTGCTCCACCGATTGGGGCGAGACCGGCCCGGTGACCCCCGCCTGGGGCAGCCAGGGCCGCTCCAGGTACACGGGGCGGAGATCCAGCAGGGCCAGGGCGTTATAGGCGGAGCGGTGGCTCCCCCGATCCAGCAGCACCGCGTCCCCGCCGGCAGGCCAGGGCCAGGGCGGCCTGCACCCCTGGGTGGCGCCGCCGGTGAGGAAGAGGCAGTGGGCCATGTGGAACGCCTTGCCCACAGCGCCTCCGCCGCCTCGATGGCGTCCCCGCCGAGAAGAGGTCGCCGGTGGGGGCAGCTCGGTGAAGTCCAGGGCGGACAGGCCCGCCAGCTCGGGCGGGGAGCGGCCCCTTGGCCGGGCATGTGCATGCGCAGGGGCGGGCGGCGGCAGGCCCGCAGGGCGTCGTACAGGGGTGTTTTCCACGGTCTCACCTCCGGATGTGGAAACTCTCACAGCAACCGGGCCAGCCAGAGGCCCAGGGCCAGCTGGGCAATCAGGATGGCGGGCAGGCCGTATTGGAAGTACCAGTGGCGGGTCTTGTGGCGGAAGAGCCACATGCCCGCGATGGCGCCGGGGGAGCCCCCCAGCAGGGCCACGGCGAAGAAGGTCTTTTCCGGGACGCGGCGGCGGTTCTGCCTGGCCCGACGCTTGTCCACACCCATGAGGACAAAGTCCAGCATGCTGAGGGCCAGCACCCAGATAAGCAGCCACTTCATGGGCGCTCCCCCAGGGCGGAGACGAAGCCGCCCCGCCGGCGGGTGGTCTCATACCACAGATGAAAGTCGATGGTGAGGCGGTTTCCGCTGTCCAGAATCTCGGCCCGGCCGTCCTCCAGGGCGGTGATGGTGACCCAGTGCCACCAGTCCAGCTCCTTTACCCTGCCGTTGTGGAGGTTGAGGAAGGCCACGGGGCAGTCCTGCTCCAGGCTCCGGCGGACAAAGTCCGCCACCTCCTCCCAGGGGGGCCGCTTGGTTCTGGCCGCCGGGAAGGCCAGCAGGGCGGGGGAGAGGGGAACCCCCCGGCTGGCGGCGTAGGCCGCCATGCCCTCCACCATCAGCTCCGGCTGGTTGAGGCCGTGGAACCGGGGGGTGACGTAGTCCCACACCCGCACCATGTGGGCGGTGAAGGCCGCCCGCTCCATGACCCCCTCGGGGTAGAGGGGGGCCCACTCCGGCCGCTGCCGGGACAGGTAGGCGAAGATCAGGGCGGCGGCGGTGGGGCCGCAGCCCGCCCGCTGCTGCCACGGGTCGGGGAACCAGTCCTGGTCGGCCCCGTGGGTGACGGCCCCATCCGGGCCGGTGATGTCCATCCACTCCGGATGGGAGACAGATACGCGCAAAGCAACCGCTGCCTTTCCTGAGAAATTATACCCAGTATAGCACCCGCGGCCCCTCCCGTCAAAGGTTGCCTTTCCCTCCGGGGGGTGCTATACTGTCCGGGTACGAAGGAAAAAAGGAGGAATCATCCCATGTCCCAGACCTCCCTGACCCAGGGGGACGTGAAGGGGGCCCTGATCCGCTTCGCCCTGCCCTTCCTGGGGGCCTCGCTGCTGCAGTTTCTCTACGGCGCGGTGGATCTCATCGTGGTGGGCCAGTTTGACGACCAGGCGGGCATCACCGCCGTGTCCACCGGCAGCCAGGTGATGCAGGCGGTGACCAACTTCATCATCGGCCTGTCCACCGGCGGCACGGTGCTGGTGGGCCAGTACCTGGGCGCCGGGCGGAGGGGGGACGTGAGCCGCTCCATCGGCACCCTGTTCACCCTCTTCGCCGCCATCGCCGTGGCCCTGGCCCTGGTGTTCGCCCTGTCCGCCAACGCCATCGTGGCCCTGATGCAGGTGCCGGCGGAGGCGGTGGCCCCCGCCCGGCAGTACCTGTTCATCTGCGCCTGCGGCCTGGTGTTCATCACCGGGTACAACATGGTCAGCGCCGTGCTCCGGGGCCTGGGGGACTCCCGGCGGCCCATGTACTTTGTGCTGGTGGCCTGCGTCATCAACATCGTGGGGGATCTGCTGCTGGTGGGGGTGTTCGGCCTGGGGGCCGCCGGGGCCGCCGTCGCCACCGTGGCCGCCCAGGGGGTGAGCCTCTTTCTGGCCCTGGCGGTGCTGCGGCACCGGGACTTCCCCTTTGACTTCAGGCTGCCCTCCTTCCGGCCCCAGGGGGAGAAGGCGTCCAAGCTGCTGCGGCTGGGTCTGCCGGTGGCGGTGCAGAACGTGCTGGTCACCCTGTCCTTCCTGATCATCACCGCCATCGTCAACCACATGGACGTGCTGGCCCAGTCCGCCGCCGTGGGGGTGGTGGAGCGGGTCACCGGCTTCATCATGCTCTTCCCCTCCGCCTTCATGTCCGCCATCTCCGCCATGACCGCCCAGAACATGGGCGCCGGCCGGCCCGACCGGGCGCGGCAGGCCCTGAAAGTCGGCATCCTCCTGTGCCTCGCCGCCGATCTGGTCATGTTCGCCCTGATCCAGGCCTTCCCCGGCCAGGCCCTGCGGCTCTTCACCCCCGACGCCGAGGTGATCCGCCACGGGGTGCTCTACCTGCGCACCTACAGCATCGACTGCATCCTGGTCACCTTTGTGTTCACCCTCAACGGCTTCTACGCCGGCTGCGGCCGCACCGGCTTCACCCTGTTCAACGACCTCACCGCCACCTTCCTGGTGCGGGTGCCGGTGGTGTTCTTCATGAGCCGCATCGCCGGGGTGACCCTGCTCCAGATCGGCATCGCCGCCCCGGCGGCCTCGGCGGTGCAGGTGCTGCTCCAGCTGCTCTACCTGCGCACCGGGCGGTGGAACCGCTCCGTCCTGGGGGAGGGGAGGCCATGACCGCCGAGGTGCTGGCCTTCCTGGGGGGCGAGCCGGGGAAGATTGCCCTCTTTGAGGCCTATGAGGCGACGGTGCTGGCCTGCGGGGAGAGCACCAGGAAGGTGACCAAAACCCAGATTTCCTGGGGAAACCCGTATCTGTTCGCCATGCTGTCCCACCCCCGGCGGGCCGCCGACCGGAAGGCCGGCGCCCTGCTGGCCACCATCGGCCTCAACCGCCGGCTGGACAGCCCCCGCATCCTCCAGGCCGTGGAGCCCTACCCCGGCCGGTGGACGCACCACCTGCTGCTCTCCCGGCCGGAGGAGGCGGACGGCCAGCTGCGGGCCTGGCTGGCGGAGGCCTACCAATTCGCACAGGCAAAACAGCGGCGGAGCTGAACGCTCCGCCGCTGTTTTTTCCGGCAGGATACTGTCAGGGCCGCAGGCCGCTGCCCCCCTGCATGGTGATGGTCTCGCCGGAGATATACTTGGCGTCCTCCGAGCACAGGAACACGGCGGTGCGGCCGATGTCCTTCTCCGGATCGCCGAAGCGGCCGGCGGGGATGCCCTTGATGGTCTGCTCATAGACCTCGGGGTACTCCTCCTTCCACTTCTTCAGGGCGTCGGTCATGACCAGGGGGCAGATGATGTTGCAGTTGATGCCGTCGGGGCCCCACTCGGTGGCCGCCACCCGGGTCATGCCCCGGATGCCCTCCTTGGCCGCGGCGTAGGAGGACTGGCCCGGCTTGCCGAACAGGCCGGCGCCGGAGGCCAGGTTCACCACCGAGCCCCGGCTCTCCTTCAGATAGGGGTAGCAGTGCTTCATATAGAAGAAGGCCGCGTACAGGCCGGAGTAGATGGCCTTGTCGAAGTCCTCCCTGGTGTGCTGGGCCAGGGGCACGCCGGAGGCGGAGTTCTGGGCGTTGTTGATGAGGAAGTCAATGCGGCCGAAGGTGTCCACGGCCTGCTGCACCACGGCGGCCACCTGCTCCTCCACGCCGCCGTCGGCCTGGCAGGGGAGCACCCTGATGCCGTACAGCCGCTCCAGCTCCTCCTTGGCGCCGTCCAGCTTTTTGGTGTTTCGGCCGGTGAGCACCAGGCTGCAGCCCTCCTTGGCGAAGGCGGTGGACAGGCCGTAGCCGATGCCGCCGCCCTTGCCGCCGCCGGTGATGATGGCCACTTTGCCGTCAAATTTACCCATACCGAAAGTTCATCCTTTATACTTTAGAGTTTATTTTCCGGGTTAATCCGATTATAGCACGGGCCGGGCCGGCGGGCAAGGGGAATTTGCGCCGTCCAGGGGGCGGAAGGCCCGCCGACTGGACATGCCGGCATTTTTCGGGCAAGATATAGAACAAATGTTTGCAATCGGGCCCCTTCTGTGCTATACTCACGGTAGATTGACGCAAACTGACATGAGGAGGGTCTGCCATGAGCGCGCTCACCCCCAAGCAGCAGCAGATCTACGACTTTATTCTCTCCTTCTCCGGCCGCCACGGCTATCCCCCGTCGGTGCGGGAGATCGGGGAGCACGTGGGGCTCAAGTCCCCCTCCACCGTCCACTTCCACCTGAAGGGGCTGGAGGCGGCGGGGCTGATCACCAAGGACAAGGGGAAGACCCGGGCCATCACCGTCTGCCCCGAGCAGGGGGAGGCCGTTCCCGGGCCGGGGCAGGTGCCCATTGTGGGCAATGTGGCCGCCGGCGCCCCCATCCTGGCCCAGGAGTGCATTGAGGACTACCTGACCTTCGACACCGGCGGCCGCACCGGGGAGCACTTCGCCCTGCGGGTGCGGGGGGAGTCCATGAGGGACGCGGGCATCCTGCCCGACGACCTGGTGGTGGTGCACCAGCAGCCGGACGCCCACAGCGGGGAGATCGTGGTGGCCCTCTTTGAGGACGAGGCCACGGTCAAGACCCTGCGCCGGAAGGACGGCCACATCTGGCTCATGCCGGAAAACCCGGAGTATGAGCCCATCGACGGCGACGGCTGCTCCATCCTGGGCAAGGTGGTGGCCGTGGTGCGGAGGTACTGAGGGTGACCCCCCGCATCGACCATGTGGAGCTGACCGTTCGGGATCTGGATCGGGCGGAGAGGTTCTACGACCTCCTGCTGCCCCTGCTGGGCTTCGACCTGGCCCACAAGAGCCGGTCGGACATCCCGGCCCACCAGTTCCGCTGTGTGGACTACGGGAGCGCCGCCTTCAATCTGGCCCTGATCTCCCCCCGGGATGCCTACGCCGGGGAGGCGGTGTGCCGCCGCAGGCCCGGCGCCCTCCACCACATCGCCTTCGGCGCGGACAGCCCGGCGGAGGTGGATCGGCTCTGCGGGGCGGTGCGGGCCATCCCCGGCGCGCGCATCCGCATACCGCCCCGGCTCTATCCGGAGTACGCGCCGGATTACTATGCCTTTTTCTTTTACGATACCGAGGGAATTGAGCTGGAGATCGTCTCCTTTGACCGGACAGCCTGCTTTGCGAGGTGACGCCATGAACCGCATCGTATTTGACGCCCCTGTGGGCCCCCTGGGCCTGGAGGAGGAGGGCGGGGCGCTGAGGCGCCTGTACCTCCCCAACCAGCCGGCGGAGCCGGCGGGGGAGGAGACCCCGGTGCTCGTCCGGGGCCGGGCGGAGCTGCTGGAATACTTCCGGGGGGAGCGGCGGGCCTTCACCGTGCCCCTGGAGCCCCGGGGCACGCCCTTTCAGAGGCGGGTGTGGGACGCCCTGGCGGCGGTGCCTTATGGGGAGACCGTCACCTACGGGGCGCTGGCCCGGCAAATCGGCAGCCCCGGGGCCGTCCGGGCGGTGGGGCAGGCCAACCACCGCAATCCCCTGCCCATCTTTCTGCCCTGCCACCGGGTGGTGGGGGCGGACGGGTCGCTGACGGGCTATGCCGGCGGCCTGGACATGAAACGATTTTTACTGGAGCTGGAGGGAGCCGCGTATGGCAAAAAATGACCGTTTTCAGATCATCTACACCCAGGGGGTGGCCGACATCACCCGCATCCTGCTGGACACCGAGACGGGGGTGCTCTACCTGGAGATGGCCAGCGGCTACGCCGGGGGCATCACCCCCCTGCTGGACGCCGACGGGAAGCCCATGAAGTGGGCCCCCAGGGAGGGCCAGGCATGAGGCTGGTCACCTGGAACGTCAACGGCCTGCGCTCATGCCTGGGCAAGGGCTTTCTGGACTTCGCCGCCCGGGCGGACGCCGACGTGATCTGCCTGCAGGAGACCAAGCTCCAGCCCCACCAGATCGAGCTGGAGCTGCCCGGCTATACCCTCTACTGGAACAGCGCGGAGAAGAAGGGCTACTCGGGCACGGCGGTGTTCACCCGGGTGGAGCCGCTGGAGGTCACCTGCGGCCTGGGCATCGACCGGCACGACCACGAGGGCCGGGTGATCACCGCGGAGTTTTCCGATTTCTACCTGGTGTGCTGTTACACCCCCAACGCCCAGGAGGGGCTGGCCCGCATCGACTACCGCATGGAGTGGGAGGACGACTTCCGGGACTATCTCATGGAGCTGGACAGGGTCAAGCCGGTGATTTTGTGCGGTGATCTCAACGTGGCCCATGAGGAGATCGACCTGAAAAACCCCAAGACCAACCGGGGCAGCGCCGGCTTCTCCGACCAGGAGCGGGGGAAGATGACCGCCCTGCTGAGCAGCGGCTTTACCGACACCTTCCGCGCCCTCTACCCGGACAAGACCGGGGCCTACACCTGGTGGAGCTACCGCTTCAACGCCCGGAAAAACAACGCCGGGTGGCGCATCGACTACTTCATCGTCTCCGACCGGCTCATGCCCCGGGTGGAGGATCAGATCATCCACAGCGAGGTCACCGGCAGCGACCACTGCCCCGTGGAGCTGGTGCTGCGGGATACCCCGTAGGGGGCCGGACACCTGGCCGGCCCACTGTCTGCCGGGGGGCCCCTCGCGGGGCGGGCCTGCGCTGCACCGCCCAATGAAATATAACGCCCCCGCGCCGGGATGGTTTACCATCCGGCGCGGGGGCGTTTTGTTTAATCGCTGAGGTAGTAGGGCTTCATCAGGCTGGGCTGCTCGGTGGAGTCCTTCTGCCCGTTGGAGCGGAGCACCACCTCGGGGGGCCGGCCGGGCCGGCGGCCCTTGGAGCCCCGGTTTTTCTTCCGGCGGGGCTCCTCTTTGTGGAGGGGCTCGGCGGCGGGGGCGGCCTTCTTCTTGTTGGCCTTCTTGGACTGGCCCTGGGGCTGGACGGCCTCCGCTTTGGGGGCCTTGGCCGCCTGCTTGGGCGCCTTGGGCTTTTTGGGGGCCTGGGTGCGGGGCCGGGGGGCCAGCAGCCGGGCGGTGGCGTCCATGATCACGTCGCTGGCCAGGGGGTCGGGCTTGCGGAAGTCGGCAAAGTCCGGCTCCGGCGCGCTGGGCCGGACGGGGTTGGTGGCGGTCAGGGCCTCCTCCAGGGTGGCGCTGCTGCGCTTGCCCCGGTTCCGCCGCTTCTTGGCAGGGGTCTCCGCCAGAGGCTCGGCCTTCTTCGGCGCCTCCGCCTCCATGAGCTTCTGGTTGGCCGCGGCCTTGCGCGCCTCAGCGGCGGCCTTGTTGGCCGCGTCCCGCTGGCGGCGGCGCTCTTTCGCGGCGGCCCGGGCCTCCGCGTCCTCCGGGTTCACCGCCCGGCCCTTCTTGTCCTTGGGGGCGGGCTCCAGAATCTCCATGGGCCAGGGGTGGTTCTCCACCACCGGCACGGCCTTGCCGATGAGCTTCTCGATGGCCTTCAGCTCCTCCTTCTCGTTGATGTCGCAGAAGGAGATGGCGGTGCCGCCGTGGCCCGCCCGGCCGGTGCGGCCGATGCGGTGGACGTAGGTCTCGGGCACGTCGGGCAGGTTGTAGTTGAACACGTGGGAGAGCTCCTCAATGTCCAAGCCCCGGGCGGCGATGTCGGTGGCCACCAGGGCCTGCACCTTGCCGGCCTTGAAGTCGGCCAGGGCCTGCTGCCGGGCGGTCTGGCTCTTGTTGCCGTGGATGGCGGCGGCGGAGATGCCCGCCTTGGCCAGGTCGCCGGCCACCTTGTTGGCCCCGTGCTTGGTGCGGGTGAACACCAGGGCGTTTTTCACGTCCAGCTCCCGGATCAGGTGGGCCAGCAGGCGGGTCTTGTTGCCCCGATCCACGAAGTAGAGCTTCTGGTCGATGATCTCCACCGGGGAGGACACCGGGTTCACCGCCACCTTGACGGGGTTGACCAGCAGGCCGTCCACCAGGCCACGCACCTCGGGGGGCATGGTGGCGGAGAAGAAGAGGGTCTGCTTCTGCCTGGGCAGCCAGCCCAGGATGCGGCGCACGTCGTGGATGAAGCCCATGTCCAGCATGCGGTCGGCCTCGTCCAGCACGAAGATCTCCAGCTTGGACAGGTCGATGAGCTTCTGGCCGTACAGATCCCCCAGCCGGCCGGGGGTGGCCACCAGGATGTCCACGCCCTTCTTCAGCTGCTCCACCTGGGGGGCCTGGCCAACCCCGCCGAAGATCACGGCGGAGCGCAGGGGCAGGTGGCGGCCGTAGGCGGCGAAGCTCTCCTGGATCTGAAGGGCCAGCTCCCGGGTGGGGGTGAGCACCAGGGCCCGGATGGGCCGGCCGGAGATCTTCTCCCCGTCCAACCGCTGGAGAATGGGAGCGGCGAAGGCGCAGGTCTTGCCCGTGCCCGTCTGGGCGCAGCCCAGCACGTCCCGCCCGTCCAGGGCGGGGGGGATGGCCTTTTCCTGAATGGGGGACGGGCTCTCATAGCCCTCCTCCGCCAGCGCCTTCAGGATGGGCGGGCAGAGGCCGAGTTGTGCAAAGGTCATAGCATTCTTCCTTTTTTCAGTTTGACCCCTCCCGCGCCGGGGGGCCGTGGGTCATATACCTGCCGCGCGGAGGCAGGGAAGACACGGCAAAGCCCGCCGGACTGCCAGCGGGCGGACTGCACGTGGAATTCACTTTGTTAGAGTATACCACAAATAGGTGCAAAATACAAGTGGCCGTCCGCCTGTCCCCACAGCCGCGCGACTCCTTTCGGGGCGGAACGGGCCGCCGAGGGCGGCGGCCCCTACCTCCGGCTTCCCTGGCCGACTCGCCATCTACCGGGTATCCCCCGGGGGCGGATATCCTCTGCCCGAGGCCGTAGGGCCGCCATACATGGCGGCCGCCCGAAAGATGCCCGGCCTCCGACGGGCGCCTACGCGGCGGGAATGAGCTTTGCCGCTTGCGGCAAAGCGAACGATCCGCAGCTTGGGCCGACGCCGTAACGCCCCCTCGGCTCGGGGCGGGCGACCACAGGTCGCCCCTACGGATGGCTGCGGTGACTGCCCCGGTATTTCGGCGGCATGGCACCGGCGGCAGCCCGGCGGGCGCACTTGGTACAGCGCAACTACTTTCAGGGCTTGCAGGACAACCCCGATGCGTGCCGCCCAAGGCGCGGCAGCGCCTGTAACGAGACCGCCAGGAAAACGGGCGGCAAAGCACGTCTGGTCTCTGCCCTGTTTGTACAGCCCACCGCCGCCATGAACCCCCGTACTGGGGGGGCCAGGGCGGGCGAAGCCCCCCGGCCTTTCTTTCCCACCGCTTTCTTTTGGAAAGAAAGCGGTGCCCCGGCCGGGCAGGCCCGCCCTGCGAGGGGGGGCACCACGGCGTGAGAACGTGGAACCCCTCATCCGCCCCAGTGCGCGCACTGGGGCACCTTCCCCCCTGTGGGGGGAAGGCTTCGGGCGGATGATATCCGCCCCTACAGGGCCTCCATGGCGCCGGCCAGGAGGAGGGCGTAATCGGCCAGCCCGGCCAGGGGTGCCCGCTCATCCACGGAGTGGGCGTCCAGGATGTCCGGCCCGGTGGAGGCCATGACCAGCCCCGGGGCCTTGGCCCGGAGCACCGACGGCTCCAGGCCCACGTGGACGGCGGTGAGCTCCAGGGTGCGGCCAGTCTGCTCCCGCCACACCCGCTCCAGCAGGGAGGCCAGGGGGTTGTCCCGGTCGGCGGGCCAGCCGGGGTAGCCGCTGATCCGGGCGGTGAAGCCGTGCTCCGCCCCCAGGGCGGCGTGGCGGGCGGCCAGCTCCTCCAGCTCCCCGCCCGGCGCGGAGAAAGGTGCAGATCCTCATAGCCGTCCCTCCGCCCCGGCCTCCCAGGTTGGCGGAGGCCCCACCACCCCGGGAAGGCGGGCTCCATGGCGTACACGCCGTGGTAGAGCCCGTTGAGGAAGGCCAGGGTGTGGGCCTGGAAGGCGGGGCTCCACACCGTCTCCGGCCTCTCCGCCGGGGCGCAGGCCAGCCGCAGATTGGGGTCGGCGGCCCGGTAGTCCGCCAGGGCCCCCTCCAGGGGGGAGAGATCGGGTGTGTCCCTGCACAGCACCACCGCCTGGGCCCAGGCGGGGATGACGTTGAAGGCGGCGCCCCCCTCCAGCGACGCCGTCCGCCCGCCGGGCAGGCCGGCCAGGAGGGCGGCCAGCAGCTTGATGGGGTTGGCCCGGCCCCTGTTGATGTCGTCCCCCGAGTGGCCCCCCAGGCCGCCGGACAGGGTGATGCGCCAGGCGGGCGCATCCGGGGCGGGGACGGTGTCCAGGGGGGCCCGCCAGCGCTCCCGCCGCCCGCCGGCGGAACCCACAATGGCCCGGCCCAGGTGGAACCCGTCGGTGTTGAGCAGATAGCCGGCCCCGGCCAGCCAGGCGGGGGAGACCTGCTTGGCCCCCTCCAGGCCCACCTCCTCCGCCGTGGTGAAGAGCAGCCGCAGGGGCCCGTGGCGCACCGCCCCGGAGGCCAGCAGCCACAGCACCGCCGCGTTGCCCAGGTTGTTGTCCGCCCCCAGGGAGGAGCGGCCGTCGGAGCGGAGGAAGCCGTCGGCCTCCACCACCGTCACCGGGTCGGTTTGGGGGTTCCAGCCGCTGCCGGGGGCGGCGGCGCACACCATGTCCAGGTGGCCCTGGAGCACCAGCTCCGGCGCGCCCTCCCGCCCGGGGGCGGCGGGGACGCGGCAGAGCAGGTTGCCCGCCCCGTCCCGCTCCGTCCCCAGGCCCAGGCCGGACAGCAGGGCGGCCACGGCGTCGGCCGCCGCCCCCTCCTGTCCCGAGGGGTGGGGCGGGCGGCTGATGGCGCGGAAGGTGTCCACAATGCCCCGGGTGACCGTCTCCCGGCCCCCCAGGCGCTCCAGCAGTGTCATGGCAATCCTCTCCTTTGGGATCAGGATACCACACCCGCCCCCGGCCCGCAAGGGTCACCGGCCCCAGGGCAGGAGGGGGGCGGCCTCCCACAGGCCCAGGAGGATCAGCAGCCCCCCGGTGAGGGGGAGAGCGTATTTTCCCAGCAGCCGCCCGGCCAGGCGGCTGCCCAGCATCCGGCCCAGGGGGAGGGCCCCCAGGGTGGCCAGCAGGTTGGCCGCCGCCGCCAGGCCGGGGGAGATGCCCGACACCCCGGCGGCCGCCCCGGCCCCGGCGTTGTTCACCGCCAGGGCGGCGGCCAGGGCCACGCACCCCCGCAGGCCGGCGGCGGCCTCCGCCTCCTCGGCACCCTCCGGCGGCGGGCCGGGCCGGCGGAGCCAGTCCAGCAGGAACCAGGCCCCCATGCCCGCCAGCACCAGGCCGCCCAGCACCTGGGCGGTGCGCCCGCCCAGCAGGGCGGCGGCCCCGGCCCCCAGGGCCAGGGAGAGCCAGGTGATGAGGGTGGTGAGGGCGGCGATCACCAGGCCGTACCCCCGTCTCAGAACCACTCCCCGGGCGGCAAAGCCGGCGGAGAGCAGCACAGTGTCCAGATTGCAGGCCGCGGCGAAGAGGGCCGCGGCGGTCAGCGCGGAAAGCCAGTTCATCCAATCCCTCCGGTTTCCGCCCATCCTATGCGGCGGAAAAAGAGGGGGTGACAGGGTGGTTTTTGGCGGCGGGGTGTGGTATACTGAGCTTTACGAGATCAGGGAAAAGGAGACAGCCCATGAGCGCCAAGGAAGAATTTATCCAGATCTACCGGGACAGCATCCGCCGGGAGGGGGCGGACGCCCTGCTGGACTATCTGGAGCACAAGAGCGACTTTTTCACCGCCCCGGCCTCGGCCCGGTACCACGGGGCCTGGCCCGGCGGCCTGTGCGAGCACAGCGTCAACGTCTACCGGTGCCTGGCGGCCTACCTGGAGCGGGAGCGGGTGAAGGAACTCTACGGCCTGGAGTACTCGGCTGAGAGCATCGCCCTGGTGGCCCTGCTCCACGACGTGTGCAAGACCGGCTGCTACAAGGCGGGTACCCGCAACGTGAAGGGCCCCGACGGCAGGTGGCAGGCGGTGCCCACCTTCTACTACGAGGACAGCCTGCCCTACGGCCACGGGGAGAAGAGCGTGTACATCCTCTCCGGCTTTCTCCGCCTCACCCGGGAGGAGGCCATGGCCATCCGCTGGCACATGGGCTTCTCGGGGGACGAGGACAAGCGCCTGGTGGGCCAGGCCCTCCAGCAGTATCCGCTGGCCTTCGCCCTCAGCGTGGCGGACATGGAGGCCACCTATTTCCTGGAGAATGAGGAGGCGAAACCCCTTGGCTAAGCGCGAAAACGACCTGGGCCGGGATCCGGTGGGCAAGCTGCTGCTCCGCCTGGCCATCCCCACGGTGACCGCCCAGCTGGTCAACGCCCTGTACAACATCGTAGACCGCATCTACATCGGCCACATTCCGGAGGTGGGGGATCTGGCCCTCACCGGCCTGGGCGTCTGCTTCCCGGTGATTCTCTTTGTCTCCGCCATCTCCGCCCTGGTGGGCATGGGCGGCTCCTCCCGGGCGGTGGTGCACATGGGGGAGGGGAAGATGGAGCTGGCCAACTCCATCCTGGGCAGCTGCACCACCCTGCTGGTGGTGCTGGGCGCGGCGGCCATGGCGGCCTTCCTGGTGTTTCAGGAGCCCATGCTCTACCTCTTCGGCGCCACGGAGGAGACCATCGGCTATGCCATGGACTACCTGACCATCTACCTGTACGGCTCCATCTTTGTGGAGATCTCCCTGGGGCTGAACTACTTCATCACCGCCCAGGGCTTCTCCACCATGGGCATGGCCACGGTGCTCATCGGCGCGGTGATCAACATCGTGCTGGATCCGGTGTTCATCTTCGGCTTCGGCATGGGGGTGAAGGGCGCGGCCCTGGCCACCATCACCGCCCAGGGCGTCTCGGCGGTGTGGGTGGTGTGGTTCCTGCTGGGGAAGCGCACCAGGCTCCGCCTCCAGCGGCAGTACCTGCGGCCCAGCTGGAGGGTGCTCGCCCCCGTGCTGGCTCTGGGCGTGTCCCCCTTCATCATGCAGTCCACCGAGAGCCTCATCAACATCGCCTTCAACTCCTCCCTGAAGGCCTACGGCGGCAACCCGGCGGTGGGGGCCATGACCATCTGCTCCAGCATCATGCAGGTGTTCTCCCTGCTGTCCCAGGGCCTGTCCCAGGGGGCCCAGCCCATCATCGGCTTCAACTACGGCTCCGGCCAGCTGGAGCGGGTGAAAAAGACCTTCCGCCTGCTCTTCATCACCTCGGTGATCTACAGCTGCGCCACCTTCGCGGCGCTGCAGCTCTTCCCCGGGCTGTTTGTCTCCCTGTTCAACGACAAGCCGGAGCTGGTGGAGATCTCCGTCTGGGCCCTGCACGTCTATGCCGCCGGCCTGTTCATGCTGGGTGTCCAGTTCTCCTGCCAGCAGGCCTTCGTGGCCCTGGGCCAGACCCGCATCTCCCTGTTCCTGGCCCTGCTGCGCAAGGTGATCCTCCTCATCCCGCTGATCTTCCTCCTGCCCCGGTTCTTTGCCGACAAGGTGCTGGGCGTGTTCCTGGCCGAGCCGGTGGCCGACGTGCTGGCCTCCGCCACCACGGGCGCCCTGTTTTTCTGGCGCTTCCCCAAGATTCTGGAGCACCGGCGGCAGGAGCTGGCCCAGATTAACCCCCAATAGCGGCCTTTCCTCTTGCGGGACAGGGGATATGGTGCTATAGTTGATGTACCACTTTGAGAAGAACAGGAGGAATCCCAACCATGAGACGTTTCTGCAAGCGCGCCCTGGCCGTGGTCACCGCCGCGGCCATGCTGAGCGCCGGCTCCTCCGCCCTGGCGGCGGAAGGGGACGCCGGCATCTCCGTCCAGCTGGACGGCCAGACCCTGACCTTCTCCGACGCCGCCCCCGAGGCGCGGGACGGCCGCACCTTCCTGCCCGTCCGGGCGGTGTTTGAGGCCATGGGCGCCCAGGTGAGCTATGACGCCGCCTCCGGCGCGGTCACCGCCGTCCGGGACGGCACCACCGTCACCATGACCCTGGGCTCCACCGAGGCCTCCGTCACCATGGACGGCATCACCACCCCCGTGGTGATGGATGTGGCCCCCTACGCCCACGACAACCGCACCTACGTACCCGTCCGCTTCGCCGCCCAGGCCTTCGGCTGCATCGTGGGGTGGGACGCCGACGACCGGACTGTGATCCTCATCGACACCGAGAAGCTGGTGGAGGACACCATCGCCAAATACGACTACACCCTGCTGGAGAAGTACCTGGCCTACGGCCAGACCTACTCCACCGGCATCTGGGACATGGAGGCGGCCTTTGACGCGGAGCTGGCCCTGGGCGTGGCCCCCATCACCATGGACGGCGAGCTCACCGGCACCGTGGCCGACGGCATGCAGATGGACGCGGCCATGGCCCTGCGGATGGATCTGCAGGAGCTGCTGGGCAGCCTGACGGAGGGCGCCGGGGGCGGCATGAGCGACACCGACACCGCCCTGCTGGACAGCCTGGCCGACGAGGGTATCGCCATGGACATCCGGGGCGATCTGGAGCGCGGGCAGCTCTACTTCCGCTTCGGCGGCGACTTCATGACCACCGCCCTGGGCGTGGACGAGAACACCTGGTTCTCCATGGACATGGCCGCCATGTATGAGGCCATGGGCATGGACTACAGCGGCCTGCTGTCCATGGCCGCCGGCGACGTGGACTACTCCGGCCTGCTGTCCACCCTGCTGGCCCTGGCCGTCACCGAGCCCACCGACAAGGACACCGCCTATTCCGACCTGTCCGCCGCGGTGGATCTGGCGGCCCAGCTGCTGCGGGACGACGCCTGGACGGCCAGCGGCAATGACCGCATCCTCCACTACAGCCTGGAGCAGGGCGGCGCGGCCGCCGATCTCACCTTCACCCTCACCCTGGACGGGGAGGACGTGACCGCCTACGATCTGGCGGCGGAGATCACCGCCACCGACCCGGACAGCGGCATGGCCGTGAGCCTGACCGTGGCGGAGGCCATGGACGCCGACGGGAACATGACGGCCAACCTGTCCATGGGCATGGGGGACATCCTGTCCATGACCATGGACATGACCGGCGCCTACACCCAGGGCACCGCCGCCCCCGAGACCCAGCCCCCCGAGGGGGCCGCGGTGGTGGATCTGCTGGAGATGGGCACCGCCGTCCCCGAGGCGCAGCCCGCGGAGTAAGGGCTCTGCCATAACCGGACATACCAAAGGCGGAGGGACGCCACCGGGCGTCCCTCCGCCTTTTTATCCCATGTGAGGTGATTTTTTGTGGACAATGTGACGCTCATCGGTATGCCCGGCTCGGGCAAGAGCACCGTGGGGGTGCTGCTTGCCAAGGCTTTGGGCTATCAGTTTGTGGACACCGACCTGCTCATCCAGCAGCGGGAGGGGGCCCTGCTCCAGGACGTCCTGGACGCTCTGGGGGTGGAGGCCTTCCTGGATCTGGAGGGGGAGGTGCTGTCCGGCCTGGCCTGCACCGGCACCGTCATCGCCCCCGGCGGCTCCGCCGTCTGCCGGGAGAGGGGCATGAAGCGGCTGAAGGAGCTGGGGAGGGTGGTCTACCTCCACGTGCCCCTGGCGGAGCTGGAGCGGCGGGTGGACAACATCACCACACGGGGCATCGCCATGGCTCCCGGGGAGACCCTCTCCCACGTGTTCGCCCAGCGGGAGCCCCTCTACCGGAAATACGCCGATCTCACCGTGGAGGTGGAGGCGGGCCGCAGCCTGGAGGACACCGTGGCCGCCGTTCTGGCCGGCCTGCGCGGCGCGGTACGTCAACCGACAAGCCCGTAAGGGCGGATCGTATCCGCCCGTTTGCCCCCGGAACCACTGGCCCGTGGGGCGCGACGACTCGGCGCACCCAATGGGGCCCCCGCGGCGACCCAACGAAGTGGTCGGCGTGGGGAGAAGGAGGCACAGCGGAGGGAATGAGCTTTCGCGTTTACGCGGAAGCGAACGATCCGCAGCTTGGGCCGACGATGTAGGGGCGACCTGTGGTCGCCCGCTGGACGTCGGGGGCTTCTTTCGTGGGGCGCGACGACTCGGCGCGCCCTATCATCTTTTGACCATTCATCGGGGTCTCCCCCCGTGGGACGCGCCTACGCGGCGGGCGCCCCCATTTCTTCCCGAAGAAATGGGGGGAAAGAAGGGCCGGGGGGCTTCGCCCACCCTGGACCCCCCAGTACGGGGGCTCATGGCGGCGGTGGGCTGTACAGACAGGGCAAAGACCAGCCGCGCATTGCCGCTTGTTTTCCTGGCACTCATGTCACAGGCGCTGCCGCGCCTCGGGCGGCACGCATCGGGATTACCCTGCAAGCCCTGATGGCCGCTGCGCTGTACCGGCCTGGCCCGCCGGGCCGCCGCTGGTGTCATGCCGCCGAAATACCATGGTATTTGCGGCGGCGGTTTGTGGGGCGGGGGAACGCGGCTTACTCCGCCCGTCTCCCGCCCCTTCTTTTCCCAAAAAGCCCGGGGAGCGCACCGCAGCTGCGGCGCGCTCCCCTTATGCTTCCTCGCCCTGCTTCAGGCTGGCCAGGTGGGCCTTCAGCACCAGGTTGATATAGCTGGACAGGGAGCGGTCCTCCTGCTCCGCCAGCTTTTGGACTTGCTCCAGAACTGGAATGTCTAGAGTCAGGCTGACCTTTGCTTTTAGCGGCTTCATATTATCACCAGGACGAATATACCATTTAGGAGGATAAAATATTGACGAATCCTACTTAATCGCCTACAATCGCCTTGAGGTGAAAGCTATGTACACCAATGAATTTGAAGAGGCCTTTTCCAACTTTTTGGACCGCCACGAGTATGATGAGGCGGAGAGCTACCTGTTTTCCATGGTGCGTCTGGCCTTTGCGGCGGGGTGGCAGGCGGCGGGGGGCGCACCGCCGCAGGCAGAGCGGATTTTCGAGCTGATTGTCCCGGAGCGGGAGCGAAAGAAAAACCCGGCGGAGTCTTGACGACTCCGCCGGGTTTTCCACATTCTTTTGCCGGTCTGGGGAAAAGACGGTTACTCCGCCTCGTCCTCCTCCTTCTTGGTGCACACAATATTGAGCTCGTCCAGCTGCTTGTGAGCCCCCCGCGAAATCCTGGATTTCGCGGGGGGCCCCGGGAGATGATTTCGCATGCTCGGGGCAAGTGAATTGCCCCTGCGCCGAGGTTTTGCCTGCGGCAAAACGCTCGAACGGCGCAAGCGCCGCCCCATCTGCGATGGGGCCCGTGGATCCCAAGCAGGGGGAGAGGGGTGCTTACTCCGCCTCGTCCTCCTCCTTCTTGGTACAGACAATGTTCAACTCGTCCAGCTGCTTGGGATCCACGAAGGAGGGGGCACCCATCATGAGATCCTGGGCGTTCTTGTTCATGGGGAAGGGGATGATCTCCCGGATGGACTCCTCGCCGGCCAGCAGCATCACCATCCGATCCACGCCGGGGGCGATGCCCGCGTGGGGGGGTGCGCCGTAGGTGAAGGCATTGTACATGGCGGGGAACTTGGCCTTCACGTCGTCCTCGCCCAGCCGCACCAGCTGGAAGGCCTCGATCATGATCTCCGGGTCGTGGTTCCGCACCGCGCCGGAGGACAGCTCCACGCCGTTGCACACCAGGTCGTACTGGTAGGCGGTGATGGTCAGGGGATCCACCTCGCCGGCGGCGGCCTTTTTCAGGATCTCCAGCCCGCCGTTGGGCATGGAGAAGGGGTTGTGGCAGAACTCCAGCTCGCCGGACTCCTCGCCGATCTCGTACATGGGGAAGTCCACGATCCAGCAGAACTCGTACCGCTCCCTGTCCATGTGGGCGGGGCAGAAGGCGCCCAGCTTATTGCGCAGCACGCCGGCGGTCTTCTGGGCGGCAAGCAGCTTGCCGGCGGTCAGTCCCACGAAGCAGCCCTTCTCCAGCCCCAGGGCGGCCACCACCTGGTCTTTGACGGGCTGGACAAACTTGGCGATGCCGCCCACGATCTCGCCGTTCTCGTCATAGCGGAACCAGTAGGCCTTCTCGCCGGCCTGCACCTCCACGTCGGCGCACAGCTTGTCGATCTGCTTGCGGGTGCCCTCGAAGCCGGTGACCACCACGGCCTTGACGGTGTTGCCCTCAAAGGGCCCGAAGCCGCAGCCGCCCAGCACATCGGTGGCGTCCCGCACCACCAGGTCGATGCGCAGGTCGGGCTTGTCGGAGCCGTACTTGTCCATGGCCTCCAGGTAGGAGATGCGCTTGAAGGGGGCCTCAGAGGCCACGTTGTAGGTGCCGTACTGGGCGAAGATGGGGGGCAGCACGTCCTCCAGGACGGCGAACACGTCCTCCTGGTCGGCGAAGGCCATCTCCATGTCCAGCTGGTAGAACTCGCCGGGGGAGCGGTCGCCCCGGGCGTCCTCGTCCCGGAAGCAGGGGGCAATCTGGAAGTACTTGTCGAAGCCGGAGGCCATCAGCAGCTGCTTGAACTGCTGGGGGGCCTGGGGCAGGGCGTAGAACTTGCCGGGGTGCTTGCGGCTGGGCACCAGGTAGTCCCGGGCGCCCTCGGGGGAGGAGGCGGTGAGGATGGGGGTGGTGATCTCCAGGAAGCCGTGGTCGATCATGGCCTTGCGCAGGGCGGCCACCACCTGGCAGCGCAGGATAATGTTGTTCTTCACCGCCGGGTTGCGGAGATCCAGATAGCGGTACTTCAGCCGGGCGGACTCGTCGGCCTCCCGGCTGCGGTTCACCTGGAAGGGCAGCTCGTTGTGGCGGCAGCGGCCCAGCACCTCCACCGCCTGGGGCACCACCTCGATGTCGCCGGTGGGCAGCTTGGGGTTCTTGCTGTCCCGCTCCCGCACCACGCCGGTGATCTGCACCGTGGACTCCTTGTTCAGGCCCTTGAAGGCCTTCCACATGTCCTCGGTCTCAATCACCACCTGGGTCACGCCGTAGAAGTCCCGCAGCACCGCGAAGGCGAAGTTCTGGCCCACCTCCCGGACGTTCTCCAAAAAGCCCGCCAGGGTGACGGTCTGGCCCACGTGCTCCATGCGGAGCTCCCCGCAGGTGTGGGTGCGGTAGTGTGTGCGCATGTTTTCCATCAAAATCAACTCCAAATAGTATTATTTTATAAAATGATAACAGATATGGGGGTTCTCCAGAGCTGGAACCGGCAGCCGCCATGCCCGTAGGGGCGGATATCATCCGCCCGTCTAATGGGGCCCCGCGGCGACCCAACGGAGTGGTCGTCGTGGGGAGAGGAGGCACAGTGGAGGGAACGAGCTTTGCCGCTTGCGGCGAAGCGAGCGATCCGTAACTTGCGTCGACGACGTGGGGCGCGACGACCTCGGCGCGCCATCCACCTGCCGGGGAACCCCCGGGGGCGGGCCGCCGGAGGCCGCGCCTCCACTGGGCGGCCGCCATGTATGGCGGCCCTACGGTTCGATAACGGGCTCACCGCCGCGCGGGCGCACGCTCTGGGGGTACCCTTATGCACCCCGGAGATCCAGCAGGCGGGAGTAGTAGACCTGCACGTCGAAGTTCTGGTACAATTCCGTGCCGTCGTCCTCGGTGACGCCGAAGCGGGCCAGGGCGGTGTTGGTGACGTAGTCCAGGAACTCCACGCCGTCCACGGTGTTGAACCAGTTGAACTCCATACCCGCGGCGGCGCAGTCCGCCTCCAGGCCGTCGATGAGCTCCTGCACCACAGGGAGGAACTGCCCGGCGGTGGTGCCGCCTGTGAACAGCACATCAGAGGGCTTCATCCCGGCGGCGGTGAATATATCGTAGTCGGCGGGGGTGAAGGTCTGCCGCAGCTCTGGCCGGGCCACCCGGGCCACCATGGCGGCGCACTCCGCCCGGGTGAGGGTCTTGTCCCCGGCAAAGGTGCCCCAGTCGTCCACGCCGGTGAGGATGCCGGCGTTGTAGAAGGCCAGCACGTCGGCGTCCTCCGTGTCGGGCAGGGCGGTGATGGTGTTGATGGGGGCGAGCATGTCCTCAGGCACCACGGCGGACAGCAGGGTGACAAACTCCTGCCGGGTGGCCTGCTTGGTGGGGTCGGGCACGTCGATGCCCAGGCTCTCAAGGTACTCCACATAGGAGAAATACCAGGGCAGGGTCTCGCCGGGCTTGGGGGTGGCCATGGGGATAGGCTCCCCGGTGATGGCCTCGTTCATGCGGGCGGCGATGGCGGCCACCTCTCCCACGGTGAGCAGCTCATCGGGGGCGAAGGCGTGGCCGGTGCCCTGCATCAGCCCCACCTCACAGCACACCCGGGCGGCGTCGGCGTACCAGGCGCCCTCCTCCACGTCGATGAAGCCGGGGTAGGTGTGGACGGCGGGGAAGGCCTCCTCCGGGGTGACGGCGGCGGCGGAGCCGGCCAGCAGGGCGGCGGAGAGCACGAGGGCGGCGAGTTTTTTCATGGAAGGTTTCCTCCTTACGATGGTCTGAGTTTCCACCTTTAGACGGCGGGGAAGGGGAAAAGTTCCGTTACGCCTCCGGCTCCCGGATGGGCGCGCCGCCCGCCCGGGCGGCCAGGGCGGAGCGCACCAGCTCCACCGCCTCCGCCGGGGTCAGGGTCTCCTGCACGCCGGTGGACAGATCCTTTACCGTCACCTTGCCCTGGGCAATCTCGTCCTCACCCAGCAGGGCGGCGTAGGGGATGGACAGCTTGTCCGCATAGGACAGCTTCTGCTTGAACTTCTTCTTCTCGGTGTGGATCTGGGCCCGGATGCCCGCCTCCCGCAGGGCGGTGGCGAAGGAGATGGCGGCGGTGAGCTCCTCGGTCATGGGGAGCACCAGCACGTCCGCCGGGGCGGTGATCAGCTGGTCGTTCAGATAGCCCTGGGCCTCCAGCACGGAGAACAGGCGGGTCAGGCCGATGGAAATGCCCACGCCGGGGAGTTGTTTATCGGTATAATATTCCGCTAAGTTATCATACCGGCCGCCGGAGCAGATGGAGCCCACCTCCGGGTGATCCAGCATGACGGTCTCGTAGACGGTGCCGGTGTAGTAGTCCAGGCCCCGGGCGATGGTGAGATCCACCATAAAGTGATCCTCCGGCACGCCGAAGGCGGACATATACTTGACCACGGTGGACAGCTCGGCCACGCCCTGGTCGAAGAGCTCGTTCCGGCCCTTAAAGGGCTCCAGCGCGGCCATGGGGTCGGCGGCGGAGAGCAGCTCCAGCAGCTGGTCGGCGGCCTGGGCCGGCACGGCGAAGTCGTCGGCCAGGATGGCCTTCACCTTCTCCGGCCCGATCTTCTCCAGCTTGTCGATGGTGCGCATCACGTCGCCGGCCTGCTCCTCCAGGCCCAGGATGGCGAACAGGCCGTTTAAGACCTTCCGGTTGTTCACCCGGATTTTGAACCGGTGCAGGCCCAGGGCGGTGAAGGTCTTGTAGATGATGGAGGGGATCTCCGCCTCGTTGGTGATGTCCAGGGCGCCGTCGCCGATGACGTCGATGTCGGCCTGATAGAATTCCCGGTAGCGGCCCTTCTGGGCCCGCTCTCCCCGGTAGACCTTGGAGATCTGGAAGCGGCGGAAGGGGAAGGTCAGCTCGTTCTGGTGCAGGGCCACATACTTGGCCAGGGGCACCGTCAGATCGAAGCGGAGGGCCAGGTCGGTGTCCCCCTTGGTGAAGCGGTAGATCTGCTTCTCCGTCTCGCCGCCGCCCTTGGCCAGCAGCACCTCGGCCGCCTCGATGGCCGGGGTGTCCAGGGGGGTGAAGCCGTACAGGGAGTAGCTCTTGCGCAGGATCTCCACCATCCGGTCGAACTGTACCTGCCGCGCGGGCAGCAGCTCCATGAAGCCGGACAGGGTTCTGGGTTTGATGTGTGCCATAATCGTGCTCCTCTTATAGAATTGATAATTGATAATTGATAATTGGGTGACTGCCGCTAACGCTATATTCTGTAGGGGCGACCTGTGGTCGCCCGCTGGACATTGGGGATCTCCTTCTTCGTGGGGCGCGACGACTCGGCGCGCCGCTCGATTACCGGGGGCTCCCCCCGAGGGACGCGCCGCTTTTTTGAAGGTGGCTTCGCTGGATTTCTATCGGAAGCGCCCCCGGCGCCTCCGACGCGGCGGGCGCCCCCATTTCTTCCCAAAGAAATGGGGGGAAAGAAGGGGCCGGGGGTGTGCCCCCGGCGCCCCCCCAAACGGGGGCTAATGGCGGCGGTGGGCTGTACGGACAGAGCAGAGACCGGCCGTGCATTGCCGCCCGTGCCCTTGGCATTTATGTCACAGGCGCTGCCGCGCCTCGGGCGGCACGCATCGGGGTTACCCTGCAAGCCCTGGGAGTGGTTTCGCTGTACCGGCTTGGCCCGCCGGGCCGCCGTCGGTGCCATGCCTCTGAAATACCGGGGCACTTGCGGTAGTGTTCGAGCGGCGGAGGCGTTACGAAGTAAGCCTTCGCCGCCAGAAAGTTACCTGTAGGACAGCTCTGGGGGGTACATCCAATAGGGGGGCCGAGGCCCCCCTGATTGGTCGTTTTAAGGGGAGGGTGCAGGGAGGGGGAAATCGAAATCCCCCTCCCTGCTGGTTTTCCCCCCGCTTTTGACATCAAAAGCGGGGCCCCGGCCGGGCAGGCCCGCTCTCCAGACGCAAAAAGGCGCTCTCGTCCCCAGTCACGGGACGAAAGCGCCCTGCTTTCGTGGTGCCACCCATGTTCAGAGCGGAACTCCGCTCCCTCTGTCCTTCTGTTGCGGGAAGGGAACCGCGCCCGTCTCCGGGCCCGCTGGTAGGGCCGTCTCCCGCGCCCCTGCCGCGGACGCTTTCAGCCGATGGCGTCCTCTCTGTGGCGGTGGATGTCGCGGTACTTGCCCCGTCAGGGCGGTTTTGCCTGACTATAGTATCCCAAACCGGGAAAAAAGTCAATCCTTATTCCTCCCAGGCGGGGGAGAAGTCCACATCGCCGGAGCTGCCGCTGTTCTGTTGGAGGGTGACCACCGGATTCGGATCGGTGAGCTCCAGCCCGCCGGCGGTGGTGAGGACGGCCCGGAACTCCAGGTCGTAGTCCTCCCCCTGGACGTACTCGCTCACGTCGGCGGCATACCACAGGGCGTTGGCGTTGACGGCCTGTGTGGTGGAGCCGGTGGAAACCCCCCTGTCCCGGCGACTGGGCGGGTTCCATGTCCACGGTGCCCAGGGGGATGCCGGTGGGGGCGTCCACCACCTCCAGGGTGAGGGAGGCCGCGTCCGCCCGGTCTGCCACCGGGCCGCTGGGGTCGGGGCTGAGGCCCACGTACACGGTGGTGACCCCGCCGTCCCCGGTGTTGTAGGTGCTCTCCCCGTCCACGGTGAGCACGTCGTCTGTCCACAGGGAATCCAGCGCCTCCTGCCGGGTGCCGGCGGGGGAGGAAAAGGCCACCGCTGGGGTGAGCTCCCGCACCAGGGGGAGGGTGAGTTCTGCGGTATAGACTCCGTCCGCCCCGGCGGCCATGGGGGCGCTCACCCCGCCCGCGGAGAGGGTGAGGGTCTCGTCCGCCCTCACCTCTTTGGGCAGTACAGACGCGGTGAGCACCAGAGCCCCGTCCCGATAGTCCAAGCTGGCCTCGGCGGAGGAGAACAGGCTGCCCTGGGTCTCCAGCTCCCGGCGGACGGCGTTGTCAATGCCGCTGATCTCATCGGTGAGGCTCTGCTCCATTTGAAGCAGGCGATCCCGGAGGCCGTCCACCTCCTCCCGGAGGGCGGAGACCTGCCGGAGGGTGAGCACCAGCAGAATGAGGGCGGCAGCGGCCCCGGCGGCGGCGAGGATCTGGCTCCGTTTCATGACGGGCTCCTTTCCAGCAAAAAGGCGGACAGCCGGTGGTGGCCTGCCCGTCTTGCCTGATCGGTAGGGGTGCGTGTTATGCGGTAAAGGGCTTGGTCTTGGGATTGATGATGTCGCGCCAGTCCAGGTCGCCCCGCTCCAGGCCGTGGATGAGCACCTCGGCGGTAGCCAGGTTGGTGGCGTAGGGCACGTTGTACTGGTCGCACAGGTTGGTGATATACTTCAAATCCGCGTCCAGATCGCCGGACTGGGGGTCGTTGAAGAAGAGCACCATGTCGATCTCGTTGTAGGCGATGCGGGCGCCGATCTGCTGGCTGCCGCCGTGCTCGTGGGAGAGGAAGAGCTGCACGGGCAGGCCGGTGGCCTCGCTCACCAGGCGGCCGGTGGTGTTGGTGGCGCAGATGGTGTGCTTGGACAAAATTCCGCAGTAGGCGATGCAGAACTGTACCATGAGCTCCTTCTTCCGGTCGTGGCTCATCAGGGCGATGTTCATAGTGGACAACCTTCTTTCCAATTTACAAGTTAGTGGAGCTTCATGAGGGGGACGCGCTGCCCCAGCAGGCGCCTGGCGATGTTCAGATAGGCGATGGCGGCCCCCCGGCTGGCCCGGAGGATCAGGGGCGTGCCCTGGTTGGCGCACAGCAGGACTTGGGGATCCTCCGGCACGATGCCCAGCAGGGGCAGGCCGGCGGTGTCCATGGCGTCGTCAATGGTGGTGTGGAGCCGGCGCAGCAGCTTGGGCTGCACCCGGTTGACCACAAGATGGATGCGCGGGATGCGCCCCCGGAGGACGGCCACGGTGCGCTGGGCGTCCCGCAGGGCGGAGGCGTCGGTGGTGGACACCACCACGGCCCGGTCAGCCCCGCAGCAGGCCAGGCGGAAGCCCTCCCCCAGTCCGGCGGGGGAGTCCATGAGGATGTAGTCGTACTGCTCCCTGGCCTGGCGGAGGAGCGCCTTCATGGCGGCCTCGTCCAGGGGCGTGCCGGGCAGGTTCACCGGCGCGGTGAGCAGGAACAGGCCCTGGATTTCCGGGTGGGGGACGGCGGCCCGCTCCAGGGTGCAGCGGCCCGACAGCACGTCGGTGAAGTCCATCAGCGCCCGGTCACTGAGCCCCAGGGTGAGATCCAGGTTGCGCAGGCCGATGTCCATGTCGATGCACAGCACCCGGTGCCCCAGGGCGGCCAGGCAGGAGGCCACGCCGCCGGTGAGGGAGGTTTTTCCGGTGCCGCCCTTTCCCGATGTGATTACGATTGCAGTGGACATAGGCTCACTCCCGTCAATACCTTATCATACTTCGGGTTGGGAATCAATGGCTATTTGTGCAAATTGGTAAGAAAATTCCGCGTTAAAGGGGGGCTTTCTGGATTTTTGCCCAGCGCCGGGGGTAGCCCTTGGGGGTGGGGGAGAGCTTCTCCACCCGCACCACCCGGTGGCGCACGCCGCAGCCGGGGATCTCGTAGTCCACCGGGGGCAGCAGGCGGCCCCCCAGCTTGGCGATGGCCCGGCCGGCCTGGTTCAGCTCCTCGCCGCTGTCCACGCTCTTCATGGCAAGGAAGAGGCCGCCCACCTTCACGTAGGGCAGGCACAGCTCGCACAGGAGGGGGAGGGCGGCCACCGCCCGGGAGGTCACCAGGTCAAAGCCGTCGCGGAAGCCCTCCGCCAGGGCCTGTTCCTCCGCCCGGGCGTGGAGACAGGCAACGCTGTCAAGGGAAAGAGCTTCACAGACGCTCTCCAGCCAACGGACGCGCTTGCCCAGGCTGTCCAGCAGGGTGAGGCGGAGGGAGGGCTCCAGGATTTTCAGGGGCAGGCCGGGGAAGCCCGCCCCGGTGCCCACGTCGATGAGGGATTTGTCCCGGAAGTCCACCCCCAGGGTGAGCAGGGCGGCGCAGTCCAGGAAGTGGAGATCCACCACCTGGTCGGGGTCGGTGATGGCGGTCAGGTTCATGACCTGGTTCTGCTCCAGCAGCAGGCGGCCGTACTCCGCCAGCTTTGGGGCGGCGTCGGGCGGCGGGGTGAGCCCCAGGGCGGCCAGGCCTCTGGCAATGCGCTCCTCCACGGCTCACACCCCCAGTCCGGCCAGCAGGGGCGGAATCCCCTGCACCAGGCCCACGACAAACACCACCGCGCAGCCGGCGGCCACCAGGCCCATCACCGCCCTCTGGGAGGGCAGGCAGTCCTTCTGCCGCAGCCGCAGCAGGGCAATCACCGCCAGCCCGGCGGCGGCGGGGCAGGCCAGCAGGGGATAGATGCCCCGCAGGTACTGCCCGCCGCTGAAAAAGGGGTAGAGGTTGAGCCCCACAAAGGCCAGCATATACACCAGCCCCACCCACGCCAGGGTGCGCTTCAGCGGGGAGGCGGGGGTGTAGGAGGGCTGCTGCTCCTGGTTCTCGTTGTTTTGGTTGGGTTGATCAGACATGCTTTTGCTCCTTCAACAGATCGCGGATTTCGGTGAGCAGGATCTCCTCCGCCGAGGGGCCGGGGGGCGGGGGAGGGGGCGCCTCCTCCTTTCTGTGGAGGCGGTTGAGCACCTTCACGATGCAGAACACCACGAAGGCCATGATGAAGAAGTTGAGGACGGCGTTGATGAAATTCCCGATCATGAGCGCGCCGCCGCCGGGCAGCTGCACGGCCATGGCGGCCAGGGCCTCATTGCTGCCGGCGAAAATGCCCAGGATGGGGTTGAGGATGTCGTTGACCAGGGAGTTGGTGATGGCGGAGAAGGCGCCGCCGATGATGACGCCCACCGCCAGATCCATCACGCTGCCCCGGGCGATGAACTTGCGGAACTCGGCAAAGAAGCCGGTGGTTTTCTCTTTTGCGGACATAAACTGCTCCTTATGGGATTCTGGTTACGGCTGGGCGGCGGGGGACTCCTTGATGCTGACGCCCCAGTCCGCGCCGGTGAGCGCCTCCGTCTGCTGGGCCGGGCTCTCCAGGCCGTATTTATCGGAGATGGCGTCGATCTGCTCCTGGGTCAGGGTTTCCTCCGCCGGGGGGGTCTCCTCCGGCTGAGCGGCGCAGCCGCCCAGCAGCGCAGCAGGGAGGAGGGCGCAGGCGAGGAGCAGCGCGGAAAGCATGGGTCTCATACTTCATTCTCCTTTTTCCCCGCCCGGCCCCGGCTTGCGGGAGACAAGGCGGCGGGGGCAAGCCCCCGCCCTACGGGCTGAGAGGGGATTCAAAACATTGTACGCCGGCGGCGGCCCGGCGGGCCAGGCCGGTACAGCGCAACAGTTATCAGGGTTTGCAGGGTAACCGCGATGCGTGCCCTGCGAGGGGGCACCCCCGGCGTGAAAACAGGGCACCCCTCATCCGCCCCAGTGCGCACTGGGGCACCTTTCCCCCACAGGGGGGAAGGCTTCGGGCGGATGATATCCGCCCTTACTTTTTGGGCACCAGGACTTCCTTGCCGCCCATGTAGGGCTGGAGGATCTTGGGGATTTTCACGCTGCCGTCGGCCTGGAGGTTGTTCTCCAGCAGGGCGATGAGCATGCGGGGGGGCGCCACGCAGGTGTTGTTGAGGGTGTGGGGCAGGTAGGTCTTGCCGTCGGCGCCCTTGACGCGGATTTTCAGGCGGCGGGCCTGGGCGTCGCCCAGGTTGGAGCAGGAGCACACCTCGAAGTACTTCTGCTGGCGGGGGCTCCAGGCCTCGATGTCGCAGGACTTGACCTTCAGATCGGCCAGATCGCCGGAGCAGCACTCCAGCTGCCGCACGGGGATGTCGAAGGCGCGGAAGAGCTCCACGGAGTACTGCCACATCTGCTCGTACCACTTCATGGAGTCCTCAGGCTTGCAGACCACGATCATCTCCTGCTTCTCAAACTGGTGGATGCGGTAGACGCCCCGCTCCTCGATGCCGTGGGCGCCCTTCTCCTTGCGGAAGCAGGGGGAGTAGGAGGTGAGGGTCTGGGGCAGCTTGTCCTCGGGGAGGATCTGGTCGATGAAGCGGCCGATCATGGAGTGCTCGGAGGTGCCGATGAGGTAGAGATCCTCCCCCTCGATCTTGTACATCATGCCGTCCATGTCGGTCTGGCTCATGACGCCCTCCACCACGTTGCCGTGGATCATGAAGGGGGGGATGACGTAGGTGAAGCCCTTGTCGATCATGAAGTCCCGGCCGCAGGCCAGCACCGCCTCGTGGAGGCGGGCGATGTCGCCCAGCAGGTAGTAGAAGCCGGAGCCGGACACCCGGCCGGCGGCGTCCAGATCGATGCCGTCGAAGGACTCCATGATGTCGGTGTGGTAGGGGACGGGGAAGTCGGGCACCACCGGCTCACCGAAGCGCTGCACCTCCACGTTGCAGCTGTCGTCGGGGCCCAGGGGCACCGAGGGGTCGATCATCTGGGGGATCACCAGCATGATCTTGTGAATCTCCTGGGCCAGCTCGTCCTCCCGGCCCTCCAGCCAGGCCAGCCGGTCGGCGTCCGCCTTCACCTCGGCCTTCAGGGCCTCGGCCTCGGCCAGCTTGGAGGGATCCTTCTTGGCCTGGCCCATCAGCATGCCCACCTGCTTGCTCTTGGCGTTGCGGGCGGTGCGCAGCTCCTGGGCCTCCTGGATGGTCTTGCGGTTCTCCGCGTCCAGGGCGATCACCTGGTCTACCAGGGGCAGCTTCTCCTCCTGGAACTTCTTCTTGATGTTCTCCTTGACGGCATCGGGGTTCTCCCGGATGAATTTGATATCCAGCATGGTTGTTCACCTCAGATGAATTGATAATTGAGAATGGATAATTGAAAATTGTTAAGGACGGAACGGAACGGACTTTGCCCCGACGATGTTTCACGTGAAACAGCGGCCCCGGAGTTGCGGGAGTTAATTCAGCCACTCGGTGAGGGAGTGGTAGGCCTCCAGGGGGTCGTAGTTCTCCCGCTCCTGGTCGGTGAGGGCGGCGGAGACCTCCCCCAGCACGCCCTCCATGCCGCCGTTCCCGGCCAGAGCGGACTCGGCGGCGGCGGCCACATCCCGGGCGTCGGCATAGCGCCCCTCGTTGTACAGGGCGCGGATCTGGTTCAGGTAGGTGAGGGCGTCCAGCTGCCTCTGGAGGGCGTCCGTCTCGCCGGTGTCGGTCTGGGCGCTGTTCACCTGCTCCTCCAGGGCGTCCACCTGGGCCTGGAGCTCCGCGTTCTGCTCCTTGAGGCTCTCATTCTCCTGGAGCATGTTCTCCAGGGACTGGACGGTGGAGTCGGAGGTCTGCTGGAGATCGTCCAGGGCGGCCTGGTTGGCCCGCTGCTGCATGAGGAAGGACATGAGCAGCAGCACAAAGGCGGCGGCAAAGAGGATCACCAGATAGAACAGCACGGAATTGCGCTTGTTGGGCCGCTCGTGCTCCGCGGCGTGCTGGAGGCGGCCCCGCTCCTGCTTCTCGGTCTCCTGGCTCACAGGGAGGAACCCCCTTTCCCGGGCAGCTGCTCCAGCAGCTCCAGCAGGGCGTTCAGATCCTCCGGGTTGTAGTACTCCAGCTCGATTTTGCCCTTCTTCCGGCCGTTGACAATGTGGACTTTCCGGCCGAAGCGGCTGGCCAGGGACTTCTCCGCCTCCTTAATATAGAGGGAGAGATCCGGCCCGGCGGCGGTTTTGGGGGCGGAGGGCTCCTTCTCCCCGGCGGCCAGGCGCTTGGCCAGGGCCTCGGTCTGGCGGACGGACAGCTCCTCCGCCACCACCTTCTGGGCCAGCTTCTTCTGCAGCTCCCCGGAGGGCACCGCCAGGATGGCCCGGGCGTGGCCGGCGGACAGCTTGCCCTCCTCCAATAGGAGATGCACCGGGTCGGGCAGAGCCAGCAGCCGCAGGGCGTTGGCCACCGCCGGGCGGGACTTGCCCACCCGCTGGGCCACCTCCTCCTGGGTGAGGCCGTACTCGTCCAGCAGCACCTTGTAGCCGTTGGCCTCTTCAATGGGGTTCAAGTCCTCCCGCTGGAGGTTCTCGATCAGGCCCAGCTCCATCACCTTCCGGTCGTCGGCCTCGATGATGACAGCGGGCACCTCGGTGAGGCCGGCCAGCTTGGCCGCCCGCCACCGCCGCTCCCCGGCGATGATCTGGTAGTAGCCGGAGGCTAGCCGCCGCACCGTCAGGGGCTGAATCACCCCGTGGATGCGGATGGAGTCGGCCAGATCCTGGAGGGACTCCTCGTCAAACCGCTTGCGGGGCTGCTTCAGCCCCGGCTCCACCTGGGAGATGGGGAGGGAGAGGGAGCCCCCCTCCTGGGACTGGAGGGCGGCGTCCCCCAGCAGTGCGCCCAGGCCGCGGCCCAGGCCCCGTTCCATTGCCATTGCTTCATTCCTTCCTTTCCACGCGGGTCACCGCGAATTGGTTGTGCTCCAGCAGCTCGTGGGCCAGGGCGTCGTAGGCCTCCGCGCCCCGGGAGAGGCTGTCATAGGCGCTCACCGGCTTGCCGTAGCTGGGGGCCTCGGAGAGCCGCACGTTGCGGGGGATCACCGTGGCGTACACCTGGCCGGGAAAGTGGCGCTTGACCTCCTCCGCCACCTGCATGGACAGGTTGGTGCGGCCGTCATACATGGTGAGCACCACCCCCTCCAGGGCGATCCTGGGGTTGAGGGAGCGCTTGACGATGCGGATGGTGGAGAGCAGATCGCTGAGGCCCTCCAGGGCGTAGTACTCACACTGGACGGGCACCAGCACCGTGTCCGCGGCGCACAGGGCGTTGAGGGTGAGCAGCTCCAGGGAGGGGGGGCAGTCGATGAACACGTAGTCGTAGTTGTCCGACACCGTGTCCAGGGCGTCCTTCAGCCGGTACTCCCGGTGCTCCAGGGCGATCATCTCCACCGTGGCCCCGGCCAGGGCCTTGTTGGAGGGGATCACGTCCCCGTAGGGGGTGGACTGGACGGCCTTGGGGGTCTCCGAGCCGTTGAGCAGCACGTCGTAGATGTTGGGGGAGACGGTCTTGTCCACCCCGAAGCCGGAGGTGGTGTTGGCCTGAGGATCGAAGTCGCACACCAGCACCCGGCAGCCCAGATTTTTCAGGGCGGCGGCCAGATTGACACAGGTGGTAGTCTTTCCCACCCCGCCCTTTTGATTCACAATCGCGATGGTCTTAGCCATAGCACACCTGCCTTTTTTGCTTCGCTGCAAAGGGTCAGGTTCTATTATATAGCGGCAGATGGCGCAATTCAACTGATTTTCCGCTGTTTCACGTGAAACGTCGGAAAATTCATAAAATCCTAAAAAATACGGGCCCATGTTTCACGTGAAACACGGGCCCAACAGGAGAGGCGTACCAGACAGGCGGGCGCGCACAGGTGCGCCCCTACTTGGGAATGGTGATGGTGAGCTGGATGGCGTCGGCGGTTTCCTCGCGCAGGCAGTTTGCCTTTACACCGGCCTGCTTCATCAGGGACAGGCCCCGGCTCACCGTGTTGAGGAAGAGCCGCACATCCTTGAGCACGATGGTGGGCTTCCGCCGGGCCGGCGGCGCGGGGTGGAGGAGGCGCTCCACATACTCCTCCGTCCTGGCTACCGTCAGGCCGCCCTCCACCACCGCCCTGGCGGCGGCGGCCTGCTGCTCCGCCGTCTCCAGCCGCAGCAGGGCCCGGGCGTGGCGCTCAGTGAAGCCCTTCTCCCGCAGCAGGGCCAGCACCTCCGGCGGCAGCTTGAGCAGCCGCAGCTTGTTGGCAATGGCGGACTGGGACTTGCCCAGCTTTTTGGCGGCCTCCTCCTGGGACAGGTGGTAGGTCTGGATCAGCCGGGACAGGGCCAGGGCCTCCTCCACGAAGTCCAGATCCCGCCGCTGGAGGTTCTCCACCAGGGCCAGCAGGGAGGACTCCTGCCCGTCCACGCTGACCAGGATGCAAGGCACCTCCTCCAGCCCCGCCATGCGGGAGGCACGCAGCCGCCGCTCCCCGGAGATGAGCTCATAGCCCCCCGGCACCCGCCGCACCGACAGGGGCTGGAGCACCCCGTGCTCCCCGATGGAGGCGGCCAGCTCCTCCAGCCCCGCCCGGGAAAAGTGGCGCCGGGGCTGGCCCGGGTTGGGGGAAATGGCGGCGATCGGCAGAAAAACCACCTTGTTGCTCTCAAACAGACCTTTTCGACGCAGCAGCGGCATCGGAATTCCTCCTTTGTGGCAGAACCTTGGATAACCATATATTACCAGATTCTGCCGCGAAGGGAGGCGGACGCCGTCGATCGGGAAATATTTTCCAAACCGGGGCAAAAAAGGCCCCGCCGGAGGCCCGGTGGGGCGGCGGGGTGCTGGATGCGTCAGGGCTGGAGAAAGCCCTTGCCGAAGATCTCGCTGGAGTTGGCCACGATGAGGAAGGCGTGGGGATCCACCTGCCTCAGGTGGCGGCGCATGGCCACCGCCTGCCCCCGGGACAGGACGGTGAGCACCACGTGGTGGGTCTGGTCGGTGTAGGCCCCCTTGGCCTGCCACACGGTGGCCCCCCGGCCCAGGGTGTGGGTCACGTAGTCGCACACGTGGACGGGGTCGGAGGTGATGACGAAGAAGGCCTTCCGGCGGTTGAGGGACTCGATGGCGCTGTCCACCAGCACCGACTTGAGGGCCAGGCCCAGCAGGGAGCACAGCCCGGCGGTCATGTCGAACACGAACAGGGCCGCCGCGGCGATCACCACGTCGGAGATCAGCAGGGCCCGGCCCACGTCCATGCCGGTGTACTTTTTCAGGATCATGGCCGCGATGTCGGTGCCGCCGGAGGAGGCGTCGATGTTGAACAGGATGGCCGAGCCCAGGGCGGGGAGGATCACGGCGAAGAAGAGCTCCAGCACCAGCTGGTCGGTGAGGGGGCCGCTCATGGGGAACACCCAGGAGAACACCTGGATCATGCCGGCGGACAGCAGGGAGCAGTACACCGTCCGGAAGCCGAAGCCCTTGTCCAGCACCAGGAACCCCACCACCAGGAAGAGCACGTTGATGACGGAGTTGTAGGTGGAGGCGGAGATCTGGGGGAACAGCTCCCCCAGCAGCACCGCCAGGCCGGCCACGCCCCCCATGGAGAAGTTGTTGGGGAACTTGAAGAAGTACACCCCTACGCTCACCAGCAGGGTGCCGAAGGTCATCAGCAGGAACTCCTGGATCACCTGTTTTCGGTTCATCGGTCTGCCTCCTAAGTATGTTCGTTCAGCGCTGGGACAGGACGGCGCTCCACACGTCGTAGCCGGCGGTGTTGGGGATGTTGCCGACGCGCCACAGGGACACGCCGGTGATGCCGAACATCCGGGCCAGCTGGATCTTGTCCGTCACGCTCTGCTCGTTCTCATACCAGATCTTGTAGCGGCTGCCGTCCTCGGTGGTGTAGAGGGCACAGGGGTTGCGGGAGGCGGTGTCGTAGGTCACCACGGTGTCGCTCTGGTTCAGCCGGGCGGCCAGGGTGGACATGGCCGGGTGGTAGATGGTGGTCTCCAGCAGCACGCCGTTCTCATCCACGCGGAACCCGGCGGTGCCGAAGGAGATGGCCAGGGCCAGCTTGCTCCGGTCGGCCACGCCGGTGTCCGGATCGGTGAGATCCCGCAGGGCCTCGTACACGCTGTCGAAGGGGGTGACGGGGGAGTAGGTGTTGGTGGTGCCCACATAGGACTCGGGCACCGAGGGCCACTGGTAGTCGTGGGCCATGAGGATCACCTTGTCGGCGGCCTCCCCGATGCCCCGGTAGTCCCAGCCGTCGTACCAGGTGTCGGGCTGGACGCACACATAGAGGCTCTTGTCCGCCGGCAGGGCGGCGCGCAGCTCGGTGAGGAAGGTGACGAAGCTGGCGCGGGTGTCCGCCCCCTTCAGGGCCTCAAAGTCGATGGTGATCCCCGCGTAGTCCGCCGCGGCGGACACCAGGGCGGAGACGGCCTGTGCCCGCCGGGCCGGATCGCCCACCACCCCGTCCACGGTGGAGACCGTGCTGCCGTCGGAGAGGGTGATGGAATCCCCGTCGGAGGCGTATACATTGAGGTTGCAGGGGATGCTCCGGCCCTCCCAATAGCCGGTGGCGGGGGTGGGATCGGCGGGCATCACCCAGTCGTTGCTGTTGGAATTGGTGGAGTTGAGCCACGGCCCGCTGGCCGGATCCAGCTCCATCCGGGCCCAGCCCACGCTGACGGCGTCCATGGAGGCGGTCAGGTCGATCTGGGAGTAGGAGGAGAAGGCGTAGAACCCGTGGAGCCAGTCCACGCGGCTGGTGTACCGCTCATACACCCGCACCAGCATGGCGGCGGCCTCCTCCCGGGTGGCGGAGTCGCAGGGGAGGAACTTGAGCTGGCCGCCCGCCCCCTCCACGCCGGTGATCATGCCGATGTCGTAGGCGATGGCGATGTACCCCTGGTTCTCCGTCACGTCGTCAAAGGGGAGGGACAGGTCGGTGAGCTGGCCGGCCAGCTCGTTGTACCCCAGGGCCCGCACCAGCATGACGGCCATCTCCTCCCGGCTGATGTAGTCCTCCGGCCGGAAGGCGCCGCCGGCGTCCATGACGCCGTGGGCCAGGGCGGTCTCCACATAGGAGTAGGCCCAGTGGGAGGCGGGGCAGTCGGAGAAGGAGGGGCTCTCCGGCGTCACCGTGTCCCAGGAGAACATCCGGCACAGCACGGTGACGAACTCCACCCGGGTGAGCTCCCTGCCCACGCCGAAGGTGCCGTCGGGGTAGCCCTCCATCAGTCCGTATTCCTCCACCTTCTGGATCACGTCCGCGGCCCAGCTGCCCGGCGTCGGCAAAGGCGGCGTCGGCGGCGGGGAGAGGGGCGGCGGCGAGCAGCAGCACGGCGGCCAGGGCCGCCGCGCAGAACCGGCGCGTCACGCATCATATGCGATCTCCTTTGCTCAGTAATATGGAACCACCAGCATTGTACCAAAAACCGACACGGAGTACAACCAAAAAACAGGATGCACAAAAGCGGGGGCCGGAGTTTGGGCATTTCTTCCGTATAATTTTTCTAAAAACACGTGACGGGCCCGGGGATTTTTGATAGAATATAGTCAGTTGCAGGGACTTCCAAAATTCGATACAATAAAACTATCTTTTTCTGTGGAGTAAGGAGAGGACTATATGAAGCTGCTGGAGGAGCGCATCCGCACCCATGGCAAGATCCGGGAGGGCGGCGTGCTGAAGGTGGACAGCTTCCTGAACCATCAGATGGATGTGAAGCTGTTTCAGGAGATGGGGAAAGAGTTCCTGCGCCTGTTCGGAGACTGCGGAGTTACCAAGATTTTGACCATCGAAGCATCGGGGATCGGGATCGCGTGCGTAACTGCGCAGTTTTTTGATTGTCCGGTGATTTTCGCCAAGAAGAACAAGACCAAGAACATCGCCGGGGACGTGTACACCTCCAAGGTGGAGTCCTTCACCCACGGCAAGGTGTACGACATCATCGTGTCCAAGGAGTTCCTGCTGCCCTCCGACCGGGTGCTCCTCATCGACGACTTCCTGGCCAACGGCAGCGCCCTGCAGGGCCTGATCAACCTGGTGCGGGACGCCGGCGCCACCCTGGTGGGGGCCGGCATTGCCGTGGAGAAGGCCTTCCAGCCCGGCGGCGACCTCATCCGCGGCATGGGCGTGCGGGTGGAGTCCCTGGCCCGCATCAAGTCCATGAGCGTGGAGGACGGCGTGGAGTTCTGTTAAGGCGCCCCATTGCACCCGGCTGATTGGCCAGGGACTCCACGGGGCCCCGCGAAGCGGGGCGGCGCCCGCGCCGTACGAGCGTTTTGGCCCCTGGGCCAAAACCTCGGCGCTGGGGCAATTCAGTTGCCCCAGCGCGAAAAGGAAGTTGGGTTCCCAAAGCGGCGGGCCGCTTTGGGACGTCCCTGGCCCGCATCAAGTCCATGAGCGTGGAGGGCGGCGTGGAGTTCTGCTGAGTGGCCTGCCCGGCCGGGTGCCGTAACCGTCGTGCCCGTAGGGGCGGATATCATCCGCCCGCGATTTGTCAGAGTAAGGCTTTGATCGCCTGTCTGCCGGGGAACCCCCGAGGGCGCGCCGGGTCGTCGCGCCCCACGGACAGTTGCCACGACTTCCTTGATATTTCAGAGGCACAGCACCGACGGCGGCCCGGCGGGCCAAGTTGGTACAGCGCAGCAGCTTTCAGGGCTTGCAGGGTAACCCCGATGCGTGCCGCCCGGGGCGCGGCGTCGTCGGCCCAAGCTACGGATCGTTCGCTTCCGGGCAGGCCCGAAAGCTCATTCCCTCCGCTGGGCCTCCTCTCCCCACCGAACCCGCTTCGCTGGGCTTCGGCGGGGGCCCCAGTTACCGCAAGCGCCAGCCAATGGGGCGGGCGGCAATGCACGCCTGGTCTTTGCAAGCCAGACACAGCCCACCGCCGCCATGAGCCCCCGTTTTGGGGGTTCAGGGGGCGAAGCCCCTGACCCTTCTTTCCCCCCATTTCTTCGGGAAGAAATGGGGGCCCCGGCCGGGCAGGCCCGCCCCGTGAGGGGGGCATCCTCTATGAGCGGGCGACCACAGGTCGCCCCTGCGGACGGCGCGCCGAGTCGTCGCGCCCCACGGAGCCGACGGTTGCAGAGGCGAACGGGCGGATGATATCCGCCCCTACGGGCCCGGCAATGGTTTCCCGCACGGATATACTGACTGACATAAGCAAGACCGGCTGCCGCAGGCGGAGGGCATCCTCCGTGATGAGCGGATGATTTGGCGTCCACCACGGGCGGGGACAGTCGTCCCCCGCGCGGGCAGCCGTTTGGAATAGAGGATCCGATACTGTCTGAATGTGATAAGGAGGAACCTGTTTATGAAGAAGAGACTGCTTGCAATGCTCCTGGCGGGCGCCATGGTGTTTGGCCTGGCGGCCTGCAGCGGCGGGGATCAGGGCTCTGCCGAGACCCCTTCCAGCCCCGAGAGCACCGCCCCCGCCGGGGAGACCACCCCCGCCGGCGATGAGGCCAAGACCATCAAGGTTGGCATGGTGTGCATCGGCGACGAGAACGACCAGGGCTACACCTACAACTTCATGCGCGGCGTGGAGGAGGCCACCGCCCAGCTGGCCGAGCAGGGCATCAACGTGGAGTGGGTCTACAAGACCCAGATCCTGGAGGACTCCGGCTGCGAGGACGCCAACATCGAGCTGGCCGACGCCGGCTGCCAGATCATCATCAACAACTCCTACGGCTTTGAGTCCTACATGCTCAAGGTGGCCCCCGACTATCCGGAGATTGAGTTCATCTCCTGCACCAACCAGGCCTCCGCTGTGGACGATCTGGCCAACACCCACAACGCCTTCGCCAACATCTACGAGGGCCGCTACCTGGCCGGCGTGGCCGGCGGCATGAAGCTCCAGCAGCTCATCGACGAGGGCACCATCACCGCCGAAGAGGCCGTCATCGGCTACGTGGCCGCCTTCCCCTTCGCCGAGGTGGTCTCCGGCTACACCGCCTTCTATCTGGGCGCCAAGAGCGTGTGCCCCAGCGTGACCATGAAGGTCAAGTACGTGAACAGCTGGTCCAACGCCTCTGAGGAGGCCGCCGCCGCCGCCGCCCTGGCCGACGAGGGCTGCGTGCTCATCTCCCAGCACTCCGACAACACCACCCCCGCCACCGCCGCCCAGGATGCCGGCGTGTTCCACTGCGGCTACAACAACGACATGACCGGCGTGGCCCCCGAGTCCAGCATCATCTCCTGCCGCGTGGACTGGGCCCCCTACTTTGTCTACGCCATCTCCGCCGTGGCCAACGGCGAGGAGTTCGCCCAGGACTGGACTGCCGGCTACGCTGACGGCTCCGTCAAGCTCACCACCCTGAACGAGGCCATCGCCGCCCCCGGCACCGCGGAGGCCCTGGAGGCCGCCGAGGCCGAGCTGGCCGACGGCCTGCACGTGTTCGCCGGCCCCCTGTCCGGCCATCCCGCCCAGGATCCCGACGGCGAGGTGTGGAGCATCGGCGAGGGCGAGTACTTTGCCGAGTCCGATCTGAGCCAGGAGGGCGGCCTGTCCGCGCCCCAGTTCTGCTACATCATCGACGGCATCACCGAGGAGTAATCGGAACAGACGCCCATGGGGGCCGGCCTTCTGGCCGGCCCCCGCATGCTTTTGGGATTTTTGGTTTACACACTTCCAAAAATTTGTTATCATGCAGTTGTAAGAGAGACGAGAGAACTTCGGCCCCCCGGGGCCGGGAAAGGAGGCTGGGCTTGGAAGGTACCAGTGCAATCCAGCTCAAGGGGATCACCAAGCGCTTCGGCAGCGTGGTTGCCAATGACCACATCGATCTGGACGTGAAGCGGGGGCAGATCCTCTCCCTGCTGGGGGAGAACGGCAGCGGCAAGACCACCCTGATGAACATGATCTCCGGCATCTACTTCCCCGACGAGGGGCACATCTTCGTGGAGGGGAAGGAGGTCACCATCCGTTCCCCCAAGGACGCCTACGCCCTGGGCATCGGCATGATCCACCAGCACTTCAAGCTGGTGGACGTGTTCACCGCGGCGGAGAACATCGTCCTGGGCCTGGAGGGGAAGGGGAGGTTTGACATCCGCTCCGCCGGCCGCCGGGTGAAGGAGATCAGCGAGAAGTACGGCTTCGACATCGACCCGGACAAGAAGGTCTACGACATGTCCGTGTCGGAGAAGCAGACGGTGGAGATCATCAAGGTGCTCTACCGGGGGGCGGACATCCTGATCCTGGACGAGCCCACCGCCGTCCTCACCCCCCAGGAGACGGAGAAGCTCTTCGCCGTGCTGCGCAACATGCGCGCCGACGGCAAGGCCATCGTCATCATCACCCACAAGCTCCACGAGGTCATGGCCCTGTCCGACCAGGTGGCGGTGCTGCGCAAGGGCAGGTACATCGGCACCGTCAACACCGCCGAGACAAACCCCCAGGCCCTCACCGAGATGATGGTGGGCCGGGCGGTGAGCCTGAACATCGACCGGCCGGAGGCCAAATATAAGGATCTCCGGCTGGAGGTGAAGGGCCTGACCTGCCGGGATCACGAGGGGGTCAAGACCCTGGACGACGTGTCCTTCCAGGCCTTCGGCGGCGAGATCCTGGGCATCGCGGGCATCGCCGGCTCGGGGCAGAAGGAGCTGCTGGAGGCCATCGCCGGCCTGCAGCATGTGGAGGCGGGCAGCGTGCTCTACTACCCGCCCCACCCCAACAGCGACATCGCCGGCTACCACGTGCCGGTGGACAGAAACGGGGAGGAGCTGGTGGGCAAGAACCCCACCCAGATCCGCAAGGTGGGCGTCTCCCTGGCCTTCGTGCCCGAAGACCGGCTGGGCATGGGCCTGGTGGCGGGCATGGACATGGTGGACAACATGATGCTCAAGACCTACCGGGAGCACAAGGGCCCCTTTGTAGACCGGAAGGCCCCCCGGGCCCTGGCCGAGCGGCTCATTGAGGAGCTGGAGATCGTCACCCCCGGCGTGTCCACGCCGGTGCGGCGGCTGTCCGGCGGCAACGTGCAGAAGGTGCTGGTGGGCCGGGAGATCGACTCCACCCCCACGGTGCTCATGACCGCCTATCCCGTCCGGGGCCTGGACATCAACTCCTCCTACACCATCTACGGCCTGCTCAACCAGCAGAAGCTGAAGGGCGTGGCCGTGATCCTGGTGGGCGAGGATCTGGACGTGCTGCTGGAGCTGTGCGACCGGATCCTGGTGCTCTGCGGCGGCAAGGTGTCCGGCATCGTGGACGGCCGGGGCACCACCAAGGAAGAGGTGGGCCTGTACATGACCCACGTGGGCGGCGGAAAGGAGGCGGCACAGGATGCATAACGGCGAAAAGACCCCCCTGATCCGCCTGGCCAAGCGGGAGAGCATGCCGGCGGCGGCCCAGTGGGGCATCCGCATCGCGGCCATCCTGCTGGCCCTGGTGGTGGGCGGCCTGGTGATCCTGATCTCGGGCAACAACCCCGTCCAGGGCTACGCCACCATTGTGGAGGGCGCCCTGGGCAAGACCTCCGGCATCCGGCAGACGGTGAAGAACTTCATCCCCCTGCTGGGCGCCGCCCTGGCCATCGCCCCCTGCTTCAAGATGCGCTTCTGGAACATCGGCGCCGAGGGGCAGATCACCGCCGGCGCCATGTGCGCCACCTACTTCGCCCTGTTCTGGGCCGACCGGCTGCCCCAGGTGCCCCTGCTGCTGATCATGTGCGCCGCCGGCGCCGTGGGCGGCGGCATCTGGGCCCTGATCCCCGCCTTCTTCAAGGCCCGGTGGGGCACCAACGAGACCCTGTTCACCCTGATGATGAACTACATCATCATCGGCGTGGTCAAGTGGCTCCAGGGCGGGCCATGGGAGAAGATCCCCCGGGGCAGCCAGCAGATCGAGCAGTTCGCGTCCAACGCCTGCCTGCCCCGGGTGGCCGGGGTGTACTGCGGGTGGATCATCGTGCTGGTGCTGACGGTGCTCATGTTCCTCTACATGCGCTACACCAAGCACGGCTACGAGATCGCCGTCATCGGCGAGAGCGAGAACACCGCCCGCTACGCCGGCATGAACGTGGGCTGGATCATCATGCGCACCATGTTCCTCTCCGGCGCCATCGCCGGCATCGTGGGCTTCCTGCTGGTCTCCGGCGCCAACAACACCCTCTACTCCGGCGTGGCAAACAACGCCGGCTTCACCGCCATCACCGTGGCCTGGCTGGCCCAGCTCAACCCCTTCGCCATGGTGGGCATATCCGCCCTGCTGGCCGTGCTCCAGAAGGGCGCCGACACCCTCAACACCCAGATGTCCATCCCGGTGTCCCTGTCCGACGTGATCACCGGCGTGCTGCTGTTCTTCATGCTGGGGTGTGAGTTCTTCATCAACTACCGGCTCATCTTCCGCGGCGCGGAGGAGCGGCAGGCCCGAAAGGAGGCGGCGAAATCATGACATTCCTGCTCAACCTGATCACCGCCGCCGTCCTCTACGGCACCCCCCTGCTCTACGGCACCACCGGCGAGATCCTCACCGAGAAGTCGGGCAACCTGAACCTGGGCGTGGAGGGCATGATGTTCATGGGCGGCGCCGTGGGCCTGGGCGCGGCGTTCTACTATGAGAAGCTGACCGGCGCGGCGGTGTCCGCCCCCCTGGCGGTGGTCATCGCCATCGCGGGCTCCTTCCTGGCCGGGGCGGCGGGTGCGCTGATCTTCAGCTTCCTCACCATCACCCTCCGGGCCAACCAGAACGTCACCGGCCTGGCCCTCACCATCTTCGGCACCGGCGTGGGCCAGTACCTGGGCGAGTTCATGCGGGTGCAGGAGGGCACCTATGTGGCCGTCAGCAACACCCTGAAGGCCGCCTTCAACAACTCCCCCTTCCCGGCCGCCCTCCAGCAGCTGCCCGTGGTGGGCAGCCTCCTGTTCGGCCACAGCATCTTCACCTACCTGGGCATCGCCATGGCCGTGGCTATGGGCCTGTACCTGCGGCGCAGCCGCTCCGGCCTGTACCTGCGGGCGGTGGGCGAGTCCCCCGCCACCGCCGACGCCGCCGGCATCAGCGTGGCCCGCTACAAGTACCTGGCTACCGTCATCGGCGGCGGCATCTCCGCCGTGGGCGGCATGGTGTACATCATGACCGTGGTGGGCGGCGTGTGGAACCACGAGGGCCTGTCCGGCGAGGGCTGGCTGGCCGTGGCCCTGGTCATCTTCTGCCTGTGGAGCCCCTACCGGGCCATCTGGGGCTCCATCCTCTTCGGCGGCCTGCTCATCCTCTACCTGCGCATGCCCATCGACCTCATTCCCGACCAGATCTACAAGATCCTGCCCTATGTGGTCACCGTGGTGGTGCTGATCTTCACCTCCCTGCGCAACAACCGCGACAAGCAGCCGCCTGCCAGCCTTGGTTTGGCGTATTTCCGCGAAGAGCGGTAAACACAAGCGCCGCCCGTATCCCGGGCGGCGCACTTTTTTGTCCTGAAACGAGCGTGTCCCTTGGGGGCGCGCATCGCGCGCCCGGAGCCTTCCCCCCGCTGGGGGGAAGGTGCCCCAGTGCGCGCACTGGGGCGGATGAGGGGTTCCCGGATGCCTGCGCGGCGGGCGCCCCATCTGTGGGGCGCGACGACCCGGCGCACCCAATGGGGCCCCCGCGGCGACTCAACGAAGTGGTCGGCGTGGGGAGAAGGAGGCCCAGCGGAGGGAATGAGCTTTCGCGTTTACGCGGAAGCGAATGATCCGCAGCTTGGGCCGACGATGTAGGGGCGACCTGTGGTCGCCCGTCTGGTAAAAGCCCGGCTGGCGCGGAAATTGCCATGCACTGTAGGGCGGGGGCTTGCCCCCGCCGTTATTTGCCGGGGTACTCCCCGGGTGGCACGCCTGCGCGGCGGGCGCCCCCATTTCTTCCCGAAGAAATGGGGGGAAAGAAGGGCCGGGGGGCTCCGCCCACCCTGGATCCCCCAATACGGGGGTTCATGGCGGCGGAAAGCTGTACAGACAAAGCAAGAACCGGGCGTGCATCCACGCCCGGTTCCTTTTTTGGCTTCGTTACAGGCGCTGCCGCGCCTTGGGTGGCCCGCATCGGGATTACCCCGCAAGCCCTGGAAGTGGTTGCGCTGTACCGGCCTGGCCCGCCGGGCCGCCGTCGGTGCCATGCCGCCGAAGGGCCGGGGTGCCCCTCGCAACCGGCGGGTAACTGCTCACTATGTAGGGGCGGATATCATCCGCCCGCTTGTCCCCGCAGCCGCTGGCCCCGTGGGGCGCGACAAGGTGAATTGCCCCAACGGGGCAAGAGAAGGTGCCCTGGGGTACGACCCGGCGCGCCGCCCGTTTGCCCCCGCAACCACTGGCCCCGTGGGGCGCGACAAGGTGAATTGCCCCAACGGGGCAAGAGAAGGTGCCCTGGGGTACGACCCGGCGCGCCGTTCGTTTACCGGGGTACCCCCGGCGCCCTACGGGTTCTCCGGCTCCACGGGGATCTCCCCGTGCTCCTTCTCGTACTGCTTCAGATAGCTCTCCACCGCAATGCACAGTTGCATATTGATGGATCTCCGCCCCTGCTTCGCCAGGGCGCGGATTTTTTCCATATAGACTTTTTCCAGACGAAGCGGATAGGGATTGGCCTGCACAGACATACTTTCAACTCCTTTTGACTCTATTAGATGCTATCATGATATCCTCTCAACCAGTCTCCTCACAATAGTTCTAATAGATACAAAAAGATATTGACTATTTGTATCTGTTTGATATTATATAGATACAAAAGGAGGGATCCCTATGAACCACCCCAACCGGAAGGAGACCATAACCGTCCTGGTGGACGGCCGCACCAAGGCCAAGCTGCGGCGGCTGGCCGGGGATTCGTACCGCACGCTGTCCGGCTATGTGCGCCACCTGATTCTGGCGCACATCCGGGAGGCGGAGGCCCTGCGCGGCCCCATTCCGGACGAAGAGCCCTTGTGCCCGGGGCCGGGGCGTGGTACAATAAAGGGAATCTGAACGAGAAAAAGGAGCCCTTTCATGCTGTATGCGGTACTTGTGCTGGCCCTGGTGGGGCTTGACCAGCTGGTCAAGTTCCTGGTGCGGGCCTACATTCCCCTGGGGGGGGACGTGCCCTTCCTGCCCCACATCCTCCAGCTGACCTATGTGCAGAACACCGGCGCGGCCTTCTCCATCTTTTCCCAGCACACCTGGATTCTGACCGTGGTGTCCCTGGTGGTGTCGGTGGCCCTGGTTGTGCTGCTGCTGAAAAAGGTATTTCCCCACCCCCTCGCCATGCTCACCCTGTCCCTGGTGCTGGCCGGGGCGGTGGGCAACTTGATCGACCGGGCGCTGTTCGGGTACGTCACCGACATGTTCCAGACCCTGTTCATCCACTTCGCGGTGTTCAACGTGGCGGACATCTGCGTGGTGTGCGGCGGCATCGGCTTCTGCGTCTACTATCTGTTTTTCCACGGCAGGGGGGACGGCCATGGAGCCGATTCTGCTGAGGGCTGACCGGGACGGGGAGCGGGCCGACCAGTTCATTGCCCGGCTGGTGCCGGAGCTGACCCGCTCCGCCGCCCAGCGCCTGCTGGAGGAGGGGGCGGTGACCCTGGCGGGCCGCCCGGTGAAGAAGAACTACAAGACCGCCCCCGGCGACGTGCTGGCGGTGGCGCTGCCCGAGCCGGAGCCGGTGGACGCCGTGCCCCAGGACATCCCCCTGGACGTGGTGTACGAGGACGGGGACGTGATCGTGGTCAACAAGCCGGTGGGCATGGTGGTGCACCCGGCGGCGGGCCATCCCGACGGCACATTGGTCAACGCACTGTTATATCACTGCGGGGAATCACTCTCCGGAATCAACGGAGCCCTCCGCCCCGGCATTGTCCACCGCATCGACCGGGACACCTCCGGCCTGCTCATCGCGGCGAAGAACGACTTCGCCCACCAGGCCCTGGCCGAACAGCTCCAGGATCACTCCCTCTACCGGGAGTATGAGGCGGTGTGCGTGGGCACCCTGAGAGAGGACGCGGGCACCGTGGACGCCCCCATCGGCCGCCACCCGGTGGAGCGGAAGAAGATGGCGGTAGACCGGAAGAACGGCCGCGCCGCCGTGACCCACTGGCAGGTGCTGGCGCGCTATCCGGGGTATACCCACATCCGCTGCCGGCTGGAGACCGGCCGCACCCACCAGATCCGGGTGCACATGGCCTCCATCGGCCACCCCCTGCTGGGGGACACGGTGTACGGGGCCAAAAAGCCGGTGCCCGGCCTGGCGGGCCAGTGCCTCCACGCCAGGCGGCTCTCCTTCATCCACCCCCGCACCGGGGAGCGGGTGACGGTGGAGTGCCCCCTGCCGGACTATTTCACGCAGGTGCTGGCGCGGCTGGCCCGGCGGGCGTAGCCCCGGCGGCAGCTAAACAATCACAGGGCGCACTCCGCCCGGGAAAGCAGGTGAGCCTCCATGGGAAAATTTGACGGCGTGCTGTTCGCCAGCGACTTTGACGACACCCTCTATGGCGAGGATATGCGCATTACCCGGGAAAACGTGGAGGCCCTGACCTACTTCACCGGCCAGGGGGGCATCTTCACCGTGGCTACCGGCCGGGCCCGGCCCAACTTCGCGCCCCACGCCCGCAGCGTGCCCATCAACGCCCCCGTCATCCTGTCCAACGGCTCCGCCCTGTACGACTTCCGCACCGGGGAGATGGTGTACGAGACCTTCCTCCCCGACCGGGTGCGGGGGGACATGGAGGAGGTGGCCCGGGCGATCCCCTCCATCGGCTTTGAGGCCTACCACCACGACGACGTGTACACCTACCAGCCCAACGCCGTCACCCGCCACCACCTGGGCCGGGCGGGCCTGCCCTCCACCGAGGCCCCCATCGCGGACATGCCCCTGCCCTGGAGCAAGGCCATCCTCCAGCAGCGCAGCGAGGTGCTGCTGGAGACCCAGCGGTACATGCTGGAGCGGTGGAGCGAGCACTACGAGGTGATCTTCTCCAACCCGGTGCTGCTGGAGCTGACCCGGAAGGGGAGCAGCAAGGGCGGCATGGTGGAGCTGCTGGCCCGCCGGCTGGGGATCCGGCCCGGCCACATCTACTGCATCGGCGACAACCAGAACGACATCCCCATGCTGGCCGTCTCCGCCATCCCCTTCGCCCCCTCCAACTGCGCCCCGGAGGTGCGGGCCTGGGGGGCCCGCATCCTGGGCTCCTGTGAGGAGAGCTGCGTGGCCCAGGCCATCCGCATCCTGGACGAGCTCTACTGAACATACGCGCCCCGGGCGGAATTTCCGCCCGGGGCGCTGAGACCGTCAAAAAAGCGGCAAAGCCGCTTTTTTGAGCAGGATGCAGTCCGCCGCGCGCAGGATTTGTCCGCTTCAGGCGGACAAATCCCACACTTGCGGCCTGAGAAGTGTTTTCTCCGACGCACATGTCGCCGGAGAAAACAGATTTCCATTTTTTCGCGCCTGCGGGCGCGGCTGCGCAGCCGTTGGCGACTTTGCCGCCTTACGGATGCGGCGTACCCCTTGCGGGTAAACTCTGCGAGGCTTTTCCACACGGAGTTTTTTTCGAGAGCCTGCGCGCCCCGGGCGGAATTTCCGCCCGGGGCGCGCTGCCGTCTCGGGGGAGAGACCGCCCCCGCCGCTGGCGGGGTGGAGGTCTCCTCCATGGCCATAAGAAACCCCGGAGCGGCCCTGAGACCGCTCCGGGGTGATGTAACATTTGCTCAGGCCAGAGCCGCAGTGATAATGGCCATGGAGTAGACCTCCTGGGCGTTGCAGCCGCGGGAGAGGTCGTTGATGGGGGCGTTGAGGCCCAGCAGGATGGGGCCGTAGGCGTCGAAGTTGCCCAGGCGCTGGGCGATCTTGTAGCCGATGTTGCCGGCGTTGATGTCGGGGAAGATAAAAGTGTTGGCATAGCCGGCCACGGGGGAGCCGGGGCTCTTGAGCTGGCCCACGGCGGGAGAGACGGCGGCGTCGAACTGGAGCTCGCCGTCCACGTCGAAGTCGGGGTTGGTGGCCAGAACCTTCTCATAGGCGTGGCGCATCTTGTCCACGTCCTCGCCCTTGCCGGAGCCCTTGGTGGAGTAGGACAGCATGGCCACCTTGGGGTCGATGCCGAAAATGCGGGCGCAGTGGGCCACCTCGGTGGTGATCTCCACCAGCTCGTCCTCGGTGGGCTTGATGTTGATGGCGCAGTCGCCCATGGCCAGCACGGTGTTGTCGCCCACGCCCTCGCGCACCATGATGAAGCAGGAGGAGACGATCTTGTTGCCCGGCTTGGTCTTGACCAGCTGCAGGGCGGGGCGGACGGTGTCGGCGGTGGAGTAGGTGGCGCCGCCCAGCAGGCAGTCGGCCACGCCCATCTTCACCAGCATGGTGCCGAAGTAGTTGCCCTTCTTCAGGGCGGCGCGGCACTCGTCGGCGGTCATCTTGCCCTTGCGGAGCTCCACCATGGTGTCCACCATCTTGTCCATGTCGGGGTAGGTCTCCGGGTCGATGATCTCCGCGCCCCGGATGTTGAAGCCGGCCTCCTCCGCGGCGGCGTGGACGGCATCCACATTGCCGATGAGGATGGGGGTCAGGAAGGTGCCGGCCAGCAGGCGGGCGCTGGCCTCCAGGATGCGGGCGTCGGTGCCCTCGGTAAAGACGATGCGCTTGGGGCTCTTCTTCAGGGTGTCGATGAGCTGCTGGAACATGTGAATGGCCATTGGTATCATCCTCCATATTTACGCGTGAGCTGCGATTTGCCAAAGATTTTGGCTGTACTGGTATTATACACCCGAACCCCGGGGATTCTCAATGCCAAAACAGCAGAAGATTGTGAAAAAATACACTTTACTTTTTGTATTTATGAATTTATACTATACCTACTGTTTTGATACCAACTGTGCAATGAGGTGTGTTCATGAGTTCCGATTTCTCCCGCTGCCTCTCCCTGCTCCGCCAGGAGAAGGGCATCTCCCAGCGCGCGGCCGCCAAGGAGCTGGGCATCAGCCAGGCGCTGCTCTCCCACTATGAGAACGGCGTGCGCGAGCCGGGCCTGGCCTTTGTCATCAAGGCCTGCAACTACTACAACGTGTCCGCCGACTTCCTGCTGGGCCGCACCCTCTCCCGGGACGGCACCACCATCGCCGCCGGGGAGCTGTACGACTACTCCACCGAGAAGGACAACGTGCTCCACGGCTCCATTATGGCCACGCTGAACAAGAAGCTGCTGGTCAACTCCATCGGCGTGCTCTTCGACCTGCTGGGCAAGACCGGCAAAAAGGAGGCCATCACCGCCGCCGCCGACTACCTGGGCACCGCCATCTACAAGATGTTCCGCCACCTCTACCGGGCCGACGGCACCAAGAACGAGGACTTCTTCTCCGTCCCCGCCCGGCAGTTTATGTCCGGCGTGCCCACCGCCGACATGATCTGCACCGAGGCCCAGTATGTGGACGCCCTGGCCGCCCACGCCAAGGAGAAGGGGAGCTTCCCCCCCATGCACAACGACGCCCTCATGGAGAGCTACCCCGGCCTGTACCAGTCCCTGCTGCAGATCATCCACAACACCGGCGAGCGGGTCAACCGCCGCATGGAGATCCAGAACCAGAAGTAGGGCGCGGCATCCCTGACGCGCCGCCCGCGGGGCGGTATGACAACCGCCAGGCCCGTAATCTGCCGCGATTTGCCAGGGTAAGACTTTGACCGCCTGTAGGGGCGACCTGTGGTCGCCCGATGTCCATCGGGATATCCCCCGGGGGACGCGCCTGCGCGGGCGCGGGCCTGCCCGGCCGGGGCACCGCTTTTGCTGTCAAAAGCGGTGGGAAAACCACCAGGACCTGCGGGCCCTGGACCCGGGGCTCACGGCGGCGGTGGGCTGTACGGACAGGGCGTAAACCGACCGCGCATTGCCGCCTGCCCCATTGGCTGGCGCTTGCGGTAACTGGGGCCCCGCCGAAGCCCAGCGAAGTACCCGCAAGGGGCACGCCGCATCCGTAAGGCGGCAAAGCCGCCAACGGCTGCGCAGCGGGTTCGGTGGGGAGAGGAGGCCCAGCGGAGGGAATGAGCTTTCGGGCCTGCCCGAAAGCGAACGATCCGTAGCTTGGGCCGACGACGCCGCGCCTCGGGCGGCACGCATCGCGGTTACCCCGCAGGCCCTGAGAGCGGCTGCGCTGTACCGGCTGCGCCCGCCGGGCCGCCATCGGTGCCATGCCCCTGAAATACCAAGGCGGTCGCCGCGGGTATGCGTAGGGCTCGGAGAGCCGGTGCGCCTGCCGGGGCCCCTATCATTCCCCTGTTCTGTAGGGCGGGGGCTTGCCCCCGCCGCCTGTCCGCCGGGGATCTCCTGGGGGTACACCCCAATATTACTTGACCATTCCCCATCTTTCGGAGGTGTATTTTTTTGACCGACCAGAGCAAGATCCGCAATTTCAGCATTATCGCCCACATTGACCACGGAAAGTCCACGCTTTCCGACCGGCTGATTGAGAAGTGCAACGCCGTATCCCAGCGGGAGATGGAGTCCCAGCTGCTGGACAACATGGACTTGGAGAAGGAGCGGGGCATCACCATCAAGGCCCGGGCGGTGAAGCTGAACTACCCCGCCGCCGACGGCTCCACCTATGAGCTCAACCTGATCGACACGCCGGGCCACGTGGACTTCAACTACGAGGTATCCCGCTCCCTGGCGGCCTGCGAGGGCGCCGTACTGGTGGTGGACGCGGCCCAGGGCATCGAGGCCCAGACCCTGGCCAACACCTATCTGGCCATGGAGCACGATCTGGAGATCCTGCCGGTGGTGAACAAGATCGACCTGCCCGCCGCCGACCCCCAGCGGGTGAAGGACGAGATTGAGAACATCATCGGCATTCCGGCCCAGGACGCCCCCGAGATCTCCGCCAAGGTGGGGCTGAACATCGACGCGGTGCTGGAGGACATTGTGGCCAACGTGCCCGCCCCCAAGGGGGATCCGGCCGCGCCGCTGAAGGCCCTGATCTTCGACAGCCAGTACGACGCCTACCGGGGGGTGATCGTCTACTTCCGGGTGATGGAGGGGACGATCAAGACCGGCATGACGGTGAAAATGATGGCCTCCGGCGCCTCTTACCAGGTGCTGGAGTGCGGCCACCTGCTCCCCCTGGGCATGGAGCCCTGCCAGGAGCTGATCGCCGGGGAGGTGGGCTACTTCACCGCCTCCATCAAGAACGTGAAGGACACCCAGGTGGGCGACACCGTCACCGGGGCCGACCGCCCGGCGGCGGAGGCCCTGCCCGGCTACCGCCCCGCCCGGGCCATGGTGTACTGCGGCATCTACACCGAGGACGGCTCCAAGTACCCCGATCTGCGGGACGCGCTGGAGAAGCTCCAGCTCAACGACGCCTCCCTGTCCTTTGAGCCCGAGTCCTCCGCCGCCCTGGGCTTCGGCTTCCGCTGCGGCTTTCTGGGCATGCTCCACATGGAGATCATCCAGGAGCGGCTGGAGCGGGAGTTCGATCTGGATCTGATCACCACCCTGCCCTCGGTGATCTACCGCATCACCAAGACCGACGGGTCGGTGGTGCTGGTGGACAATCCCCACAACTACCCCGACCCGGCGGAGATCCAGATGGCGGAGGAGCCCTACGCCAAGGTGTCCATCGTCACCCCGCCGGACTACGTGGGCAACATTATGCCCATGTGCCAGGAGCGCCGGGGGGAGTACAAGGACATGCAGTACCTGGACACCAACCTGGTGGAGCTGCACTACTCCATGCCCCTGGGGGAGATCATCTACGACTTCTTCGACACCCTCAAGGCCCGCACCAAGGGCTACGCCTCCCTGGACTACGAGCTGGACAAGTATGAGCCCTCCGAGCTGGTGAAGGTGGATCTCCTCCTCAACGGCGACCAGGTGGACGCCCTGTCCTTCATCGCCCACAAGGACAAGGCCTACCCCCGGGCCAGAAGGCTGTGCGAGAAGCTGAAGGAGAACATCCCCCGCCAGCTGTTTGAGGTGCCCGTCCAGGCCGCCATCGGCGGCAAGATCATCGCCCGGGAGACCGTCAAGGCCATGCGCAAGGACGTGCTGGCCAAGTGCTACGGCGGCGACATCACCCGAAAGAAGAAGCTGCTGGAGAAGCAGAAAGAGGGCAAAAAGAAGATGCGCTCTCTGGGGACGGTGCAGATTCCCACCGAAGCCTTCATGGCCGTCCTCAAACTGGACGAGGAATAAAAAGAGGGCAGCCGCGCGGGCAACCGCGCGGCTGTTTTTGATAGAGGAAAAATCGCCCGCTCCTGGCGGGGGTTGGCGCTTGTTTTCCGACAAGAAAAGTGGTAAAATTTAATGATTGAACCTGCAAAACTGGAGGAGACGATTTGAACCGAACCACCACCAAGATTTCCCCCGAGGAGATCGCCCGCCAGCGGGACTTCTGCCATAAAATTCTGGAGCGCAACGCCGCCCGGCCCGCGCCCCCCCTGGCCTTCGTGGACACCTACGGCTGCCAGCAGAACGAGGCCGACTCGGAGCGGCTGCGGGGCTATCTCAGCGAGATGGGCTACCACTTCACCGACAGCGAGGCCGAGGCCGACGTGATCGTCATCAACACCTGCGCCATCCGGGAGCACGCGGAGATGCGGGTGCTGGGCAACGTGGGCGCCCTGGTGCACACCAAGCGGGCCAAGCCGGGGCAGCTCATCTGCGTCTGCGGCTGCATGGCCCAGGAGCCCCACATGGCCCAAAAGATCAAGGAGAGCTACCGCCAGGTGGATCTGGTCTTCGGCCCCCACGCCCTGTGGCGGTTCCCGGAGCTGCTCTACCGCCTGGTGACCCGCCGTGGGCGCATCTTCGACATCGCCGACGAGCCCGGCTCCATCGCCGAGGGCATCCCCCTGGTGCGCCAGGAGGGGGTGAAGGCCTGGGTGTCCATCATGTACGGCTGCAACAACTTCTGCACCTACTGCATCGTGCCCTACGTCCGGGGGCGGGAGCGCAGCCGGGAGCCCGGTGTGGTGCTGGACGAGATCCGCGGCCTGGTGGCCGAGGGGTACAGGGACATCACCCTCCTGGGCCAGAACGTCAACTCCTACGGCAAGGATCTGGAGGAGCCCATGGACTTCGCGGATCTGCTGAAGGCCGCCTCTGAGATCGAGGGGGACTTCCTGCTCCGCTTCATGACCAGCCACCCCAAGGACGCCTCCCAGAAGCTGTTCGACACCATGGCCTCCTCCCCCAAGATCGCCCCCTGCTTCCACCTGCCCTTCCAGGCGGGCAGTGACCGGGTTTTGAAGGCCATGAACCGGGTGTACGACCGGGCGGGCTACCTGGACAAGGTACGCCGCCTGCGGGCGGCCATCCCCGACGTGGTGATCACCTCCGACGTGATCGTGGGCTTCCCCGGCGAGACGGCGGAGGACTTCGAGCAGACCATGACCCTCATCGACCAGGTGCGCTTCGACGCCCTGTTCACCTTCATCTTCTCCCCCCGGGAGGGCACCCCCGCCGCCAAGATGGACGACCCCATCCCCAAGGCGGAGAAGGCCGCCCACTTCCAGCGGCTGGTGGAGCGGCAGGATCAGATCTCCGAGGAGAAGCACAGGGCCTACATCGGCAAGACCGTCCGCTGCCTGGTGGACGGGAAGGACGACAAGGGCCTGACCGCCCGCACCCCCGGCAACCGGCTGGTGCGCCTCACCGGGGACGACCGCCTCATTGGGCAGTTCGTGGACGTGAAGATCACCGGGGCCAACAAGTGGTCTCTATCCGGGGAGCCGGCTTAACGCCCCCAGCTCCAGCCCCAGAGACAGGCCGCAGCGGAACAGCGTCCGCTCGGTCAGATCTCCCTGCTCCAGACTGCAGTCCGTCAGGCGTTCCAGCTGGCCCCTGGCCTCCGGGCCAAGATTGGCCGCCAGCCAGTCCGCCGCCCGCTCCGCCATCCGCCCCGCGTTCTGATACTCCGGGTCGGCGTTCAGGTAGAACGCCAGCCGGTGCTCCTGGACGTATTCAAAGAGATAGTCTACGATATCCTGCATCGTATAACCCTCCAAAAATTTGACCGTACGGTCAATTTATGCTTTTATTATATATTGCCCGTTCGGTCAATGTCAAGGAGTTTTTATGGCAACTTTTGCGGAACGTCTTTTAATCTTGCGGGAGGGAAAGCATGTTTCCCAGTCCGTGGCCGCAGACGCCGTGGGCATTAACCTCCGAACCTATCACCGTTATGAAAACGGCGAGCGGGAGGCCACTGTCTCCACCCTCATCCGCATGGCCGACTACTTCGGCGTGTCCATCGACTACCTGGTGGGCCGGACAGACAGCCCGTAGGGGCGGATATCATCCGCCCGCTTTCCCCGGAACCACCAATCCGTGGGGCGCGACGACCCCGGCGCGCCGTCCGTAGGGGCGACCTGTGGTCGCCCGGCCAAAGGAGGCCCGGCCTCCGGCGGCCCCACTTTCTTTCCAAAGAAAGTGGGGGGAAAGAAAGGGCAGGGAGGGGGATTTCGATTTCCCCCTCCCTGCACCCACCCCTTGAAACGACCAATCAGGGGGGAGCTGCGGCTCCCCCCTATTGGATGTACCCCCCGGAGCTGTTCTACAGGTAGCTTACCGGCGGCGAAGGCTTACTTCGTAACGCCTCCGCCGCTCGAACGCCACCGCAAGCGCCCCGGTTTTTCGGGGGCAAGGCACCGACGGCGGCCCGGCGGGCCAGGCCGGTACAACGCAACCGTTGTCAGGGCCTGCAAGGTAATCCCGATGCGTGCCACCCAAGGCGCGGCAGCGCCTATGACAAAACTGCCGGGAAAACTTGCGGCAATGCGTGGTTGGTTTTTGCCCTGTCCGTACAGCCCACCGCCGCCATGAGCCCCCGTATTGGGGGGCCAGGGTGGGCGAAGCCCCCCGGCCCTTCTTTCCCCCCATTTCTTCGGGAAGAAATGGGGGCGCCCGCCGCGTAGGCGCGTTCCCCGGGGGAGCCCCCGGTAATCGAGCGGCGCGTCAGGGATGCCGCGCCCTACAGACGGCCGCCATGTATGGCGGCCCTACGGATTGATTCGGGACAATTTTTGTATCCCGCCAGACGTACGGCGCGCCGAGTCGTCGCGCCCCACGGATCGGCGGTTCCGGGGAAAACGGGCGGATGATATCCGCCCCTACGAGTCTGGCAGTTGACATACCCGCACCATCAGGAACCCTCACCACAATAGAGACAGAACAGGAGAGAAGCCATGCCGCCAGTGAACACCCCCATGATGCAGCAATATCTCCGCATAAAGGAGCTGCACCCGGACTGCATTCTGTTTTTCCGGCTGGGTGATTTTTACGAGATGTTCAACGAGGACGCCAAGCTGGCGTCCAGGGAGCTGGAGCTGACCCTGACCAGCCGGGACAGGGGCAAGCCGGAGGATCAGCGCACCCCCATGTGCGGGGTGCCCTACCACTCGGCCGACGCCTACATCGCCCGGCTGATCGCCAAGGGGTACAAGGTGGCTATCTGCGAGCAGATGGAGGATCCGGCCACCGCCAAGGGCCTGGTGGATCGGGACATCATCCGCATCGTCACCCCCGGCACGGTGATGACCGCCTCCATGCTGGAGGAGGGGCGCAACAACTACATCTGCGCCGTCTACCGGGACTCCGCCGGCACCGGCGTGTGCTTCTGCGACATCTCCACCGGCGAGTGCGCCGTCACCGCCTTTGACGGCCCCGACACCGACGAGCACCTGTATAACGAGCTGGGCCGCTACGCCCCCCGGGAGGCCATGCTGTCCGACGGGGCGTACAGCGACGCCGGCCTGGTGGAGTTTCTCACCCAGAAGCTGAACTGCCGTGTGGAAAACGGGGGAGAGGGCCGCTTCCGGCTGGACGCGGCGAAAACGGCGGCGGAAAAGCAGTTCCCCGGCCAGACAGAGACCCTGCCCTGCGACGCCGCCGTCCAGGCGGTGGGGGGCCTGCTGGCCTATCTCTATGAGACCCAGAAGACCGACCTGTCCCACATCGCCGCCCTGAGCTGGTACACCTCCGGGCAGTTCATGGAGCTGGATCTCACCGCCCGGCGCAACCTGGAGCTCACCGAGACCCTGCGCACCAAGGAGAAGAAGGGGAGCCTGCTGTGGGTGCTGGACAAGACCCGCACCGCCATGGGCCACCGGCTTATCCGCGCCTGGATGGAGCGGCCCCTGCTCTCCCCGGCGGCAATCTCCCGCCGGCTGGGGGCGGTGGAGGATCTGGTCAACGACGCCATCGGCCGGGAGGAGCTCATCCACACCCTGCGGGAGATTACCGATCTGGAGCGGCTCATCGGCCGCATCGTCTACGGCACTGCCGGGGGGCGGGATCTGGTGTCCCTGTGTGCCGGGCTGGGGAAGCTGCCCCAGCTGCGGGAGCGGCTGGCCCCCTATCCCTCCGCCCTGCTGAAGAGCCTGTCCGGGGAGCTGGACGATCTGGAGGAGCTGCGGAACCTGATCGGCCGGGCCATCGTGGACGAGCCGCCCTTCTCCGTGCGGGAGGGGGGCTTCATCCGCCTGGGCTACGACGCCGAGGTCGACCGCCTCCGGGACATCCAGACTCGGGGGAAGGACATGGTGCTGGCCATCGAGGCCCGGGAGAAGGAGAAGACCGGCATCAAGAGCCTGAAGGTGGGCTTCAACAAGGTGTTCGGCTACTACATCGAGGTGTCCAAGTCCTACTACGACCAGGTGCCGGCGGACTACATCCGCAAGCAGACCCTGGTGAACTGCGAGCGGTTTATCACCCAGGAATTGAAGGATCTGGAGCACGAGATCCTCACCTCCCAGGATCGCCTCACCGCCCTGGAGTTCCAGCTCTTCTGCGAGCTGCGGGAGTCGGCTGCCGCCCAGGTGGGGCGCATCCAGCGCTCCGCCGCCGCCGTGGCCCAGGTGGACGTGCTGTGCTCCTTCGCTGCCGTGGCGGCCGAGCGGCGCTACTGCCGGCCGGAGGTGGATCTGTCCGACCGCATCGACATCACCGAGGGCTGGCACCCGGTGGTGGAGAAGATGCTCACTGGCGCCCCCTTTGTGCCCAACGACGCCCACATGGATCTGGAGGACGACACGGTGGCCATCATCACCGGCCCCAACATGGCGGGCAAGTCCACCTACATGCGGCAGGTGGCCCTCATCGTCCTCATGGCCCAGATGGGCTCCTTCGTGCCCGCCAAAGCCGCCCGCATCGGGGTGGTGGATCGGGTGTTCACCCGCATCGGCGCCAGCGACGACCTGTCCGCCGGGCAGTCCACCTTCATGGTGGAGATGACCGAGGTGGCCGAGCTGCTGAAAAACGCCACCGCCCACAGCCTGCTGATCCTGGACGAGATCGGCCGGGGCACCTCCACCTACGACGGCATGGCCATCGCCCGCTCGGTGCTGGAGTACTGCGCCGACCGGAAGAAGCTGGGGGCCAAGACCCTGTTCGCCACCCACTACCACGAGCTCACCGCCCTGGAGGGGCTCATCCCCGGGGTGAAGAACTACAACATCGCCGCCAAGAAGAAGGGGGACACGGTGCTCTTCCTGCGCAAGATCGTCCGGGGCGGGGCCGACCAGAGCTACGGCATCGAGGTGGCCCAGCTGGCCGGCGTGCCCGAGCCGGTGCTGAAACGGGCCCGGAAGATCCTCTCCGAGCTGGAGGCGGGGGGCGCCCCCGCGCCAGCCCCCGCGGCCCCCGCCAGAGCGGCGGAGGAGGGGCAGGTGTCCCTGCTGGACATGGGGGCCGCCCAGGTGGCCGACCGCCTGCGGCAGGTGGACGTGAACGTCCTCACCCCCATCGAGGCCATGAATTTGGTGTATGAGCTCAAGCAGATGCTGTGACAGCCGCGGCGGGCGGACGATATCCGCCCCTACAATGCCCTTGTAGGGCGCGGCATCCCTGACGCGCCGCCCCCCCCTGCGGCCCCCGTTCCCAACTGTCCCCGAGAGAAAGAGAGGAAAACCATGCCAACCAGACAGCGCCGCCCCTGGCGTCCCCAGATGACGAAGGCCGAGATGGGCCGGGGATGGGTGTTTTTTGCCCTGTACGTGCTGGTGTTCCCCTGGGTGATGGGGTGGGTGCAGCGGGCCTTTCAGGGGGCCCTGCCGGTGGCGGAGGCCAACGTGGTGTACTACCTGCTCTCCGCCGTGCTGGTGTTCCTGGTGTTCTGGACGTTCCTGAAGCACGGCTTCCATCTGCTGCTGGACTGGCTGCCGGAGAACCTGTTCGCCTTCGTCACCGGGCTGATTGCCGCCGGGGTGCTCCACTTCCTGGTGATGCGCATCCCCCTGCCGGTGGAAAACCCCAACAATCTCAGCTATCCGGAGCAGTTCGCCCTGGCCCCCGCCGCCACGGTGGTGATTCTGGTGGTGCTCATGCCCGTGGTGGAGGAGACCCTGTTCCGCGGCCTGCTCTTCGGCTCCAGCCGGCGGTACAGCCGGGCCCTGGGCTATGTGCTCTCCACCCTGGTGTACGCCGTCTACTGCGTGTGGCAGTTTGTCTTTACCTACGGCCAGGTGGACTTCCGCTACCTGCTGCTGTTTGTCCAGTATCTGCCCATGTCCCTGGCCCTCACCTGGTGCTACGACAACGGCGGCTCCATCTGGAGCCCCATCGCCCTCCACGCCGTCATCAACGCCTTCACCCTGTTCTTCGCGGTGGCGTAGGGTACCCAAAGCCTTCCGCCCGGTGGGGGGAAGGTGGCACGGCAACGCCGTGTCGGATGAGGGGAACTGCGTCTGGCAACCACCGCCCCCTCATCAGTCAGCCTAACGGCTGACAGCTTCCCCCCTGAGGGGGAAGCCCGGCGTTTGCCCTATCCTACCGCCCATTTTCCTATTTTAGAAAGCAGGTACTTCTATGCCCCACATCCAACAACTTGACCCCCATGTGGCGGATCTGATCGCCGCCGGCGAGGTGGTGGAGCGCCCCGCGTCGGTGGTGAAGGAGCTCATGGAGAACGCCATCGACGCCGGGGCGGACACCCTGACGGTGGAGATCCAGCACGGCGGCATGAGCCTGATCCGGGTCACCGACAACGGCTGCGGCATCGCCTATGACGAGGCCCCCACCGCCTTCCTCCGCCACGCCACCAGCAAGCTGAGCACCGAGTACGATCTGGAGGCCATCGGCACCCTGGGCTTCCGGGGGGAGGCCCTGGCGGCCATCTCCGCCGTGTCCCGCATCGAGCTGCTCACCCGCACGGCGGAGGAGGAGCTGGGCGCCGCCCTGTCCCTGGAGGGGGGCACGGTGGTGAGCCGGGAGGAGGCCGGCTGCCCCCGGGGCACCACCCTGGTGGTGCGGGATCTGTTCTACAACACCCCCGCCCGGCTGAAATTCATGAAGAAGGACGCCGCCGAGGGGGCGGCCTGCTTCGCCATGGTGCAGCGGGTGGCCCTGTCCCACCCGGAGGTGAGCGTCAAGTTCCTCCGGGACGGGAAGCAGGAGCTGCTCACCCCCGGCGACGGGCAGCTCCAGTCCGCCCTCTACGCCGTGCTGGGCCGGGACATGGCCCTGGGGTACAAGGCGGTGAAGGGCTCCGGCGAGGACATGGCGGTCACCGGCTTTGTCACCCTGCCCACCTGCTGCCGGGGCACGAGAGGGTACCAGCACTTCTTTGTCAACGGCCGCTACGTCAAGAGCCGCACCATGATGGCCGCCCTGGAGGAGGCCTACGCCAACCAGAAGATGGTGGGCAGGTTCCCCGGCTGCGTGCTCCATTTGCAGACCAAGCTCAACGCCGTGGACGTGAACGTCCACCCCACCAAGCAGGAGGTCAAGTTCGGCAGCGACAAGAAGGTCTTTGACGCGGTGTACTACGCCGTCAAGTCCACCCTGGAGGGGGATCACACCCGGCCCGCCCTCACCCTGGACGACGGGAAACCGGCCCCGGCGCGCCCTGTGTCAACCCTGTCTGCGGAGGGCGGCGGCCCGGCGTGGGGCGCGACGACCCCGGCGCGCCGTTCCCCCGTCCAGGAGGCCCTGCCCCTTCGCGATTTCACCGCGCCCCCGGCGAAACCGGCGGCCGAAGCGGCGGGCCGGCCGGGTGTCCGGCCCCTGCAGCGGGAGGACGCGGCCGATTCCCCGTCCGGGGCCGCCGCCCTCGGCGGCCCGGCGTGGGGCGCGACGACCCCGGCGCGCCGTTCCCCCGTTCAGGAGGCCCTGCCCCTCCGCGACTTCACCGCGCCCCCGGCGAAACCGGCGCCCCCGGCGGCGGGCCGGCCAGATGTCCGGCCCCTACAGCAGGAGGATGCACCCGATTCCCCGGCAGGGGCCGCCCCGGCCCAAAGCGCGGCCCCGGACGAGGGGAGCGTGCCCGCCCCCGCCCCTGAGCCGGAACCCGCCGCCGAGCCCGAGCCTTGGCGCATGGCGGGGGAGGTGCTGAACACCTACATCATCGTGGAGCAGGGGGACAAGGTGCTCTTCATCGACAAGCACGCCGCCCACGAGCGGCTCAACTTCGACCGCCTGAAGGCCGAGGGCTACCAGCCCATGGTGCAGGCCCTGCTGGAGCCGGTGGTGTTCACCCCGCCGGCGGAGGAGGGGGCGGCGCTGCTGGCCCAGCTGCCCCTGCTGGAGCGGTTCGGCTTTGAGGCGGAGGACTTCGGCGGCGGGACGCTGATCGTCCGGGCCGCCCCCAGCGACGTGGCCGCCGGGGAGATCCCCGACGTGCTGGGGGAGCTGGCGGGAAAGCTGCTCACCGGCGGCTCCGCCGATCCGGACGCCGCCCGGGACGCCCTGCTCCACACCATGGCCTGCAAGGCGGCCATCAAGGGCGGACAGAAGAACAGCCCCGGCGAGCTGTACAAGGTGGCCGAGGCCGTCATGTCCGGCGCGGTCAAATACTGTCCCCACGGCAGGCCGGTGGCGATAGAATTGACCCGGCAGCAGCTGGAGAAGCGGTTCGGGAGAGCATAATTTGACCGCGCATCGCGCCTTTGGCGCGTCCAAGCGTTTTGCGGAGCAAAACCTTGCCGCAGGGGCAATTCATTTGCCCCGAGGATGCAGAAATATTTGGGGCCCCGGCGGGCCTGACCGCATTTGACCGCGCATCGCGCCTTTGGCGCGTCCAAGCGTTTTGCGGAGCAAAACCTTGCCGCAGGCCGGATTCACTCCGGCCGAGGATGCAAAAATATTTGGGGCCCCCGGCGGGCCTGACCGCCGGGGAGCAAATACTGTCCCCATGGCAGGCCGGTGGCGATAGAGCTGACCCGCCAGCAGCTGGAGAAGCGGTTCGGGAGGGCGTAGGGGCCGGACACCGGCCGGCCCGGGCCTGACCGCCGGGGGCATTTCAGCCCGGTTTCCAAACAAAAAGCGACACCATTCGCCTGATAATTGGTATATATTGGATGCATCTTACAGAAAGAAGGAGTGCATCCACATGCAAAAGACCAACAACCTGCAAGACCTGTTCCTGCTCCGGGCCCGGAGAACCCGCGCCGCTGTCACCGTGTTTCTGATGAACGGCTATCAGCTGCGGGGCCAGATCACGGGATACGACGCCTTCGTGGTGGTACTTATGACGGGGGACAAGCAGCAGGTCATCTACAAGCACGCCATCTCCACCATCGTGCCCGAGCGGGCCATCTCCCTGGAGGCGGAGGCGGCGGCGGACTGAGGAGCGCCCATGAAGCAAGGGAAGCTGATCAACCGAATCATGATGCTGGTGCTGCTGGCGGCGGTGGTGGTCTATCTGGCCGCCTCCGCCTGGCGCAGCTTCCGGGATCCGTACGCCTTTGTGATGTCCTACGCCTACACCGTGGACGACAGCCTGGAGGCCACCGGCTTCCTGGTGCGGGAGGAGACCGTCCTCTCCGGCGGCGGCGGCACGGTGGAGCTGCTGCCCGAGGAGGGGGAGAAGGTGGCCCGCGGGGAGACGGTGGCCCTGCTCTACCAGAGCGGGGAGGGCCTGGAGCGGCGGCAGGAGCTGGAGAGCCTGACCCTGGAGCGGGAGCAGCTGGAGTACGCCCTGGAGCGGGCCCAGACCGGCGGCGACGCCTCCCAGCTGAGCCAGCAGGTGCTGGACGCCATCGCCGATCTCCACGCCTCGGTGGCCGCCGGGGATCTCACCCGGCTGGAGGAGGAGGCCCAGAAGCTGAAGAGCCTGGTCTACAAGCGGGAGTACACCTTCAGCGAAGGGGAGGGGGAGGGGGACGCCTCCGCCGCCATCCAGGCATCCCTGGACGAGGTGGAGGCCCAGATCTCCGCCCTCACCGCCCAGGCCGCCCAGGACACCACCGCGGTCACCGCCGGCCAGTCGGGGGTGTTCTCCGGCCAGACCGACGGCTTTGAGAGCCAGCTCACACCGGACAAGCTGGAGACCATCACCGCCGCGGAGCTCACCCAGCTCGCCCGGCAGCAGCCCGCCGCCGACTCCGGCGCCGTGGGCAAGCTGATCACCGACGCCACCTGGTACTTCGTCTTTGCCGCCGGCAGCGAGGAGGCCCAGCGCCTGCACCAGGGGAGCAGCGTCACCGTCCGCTTCTCCCGGGACTGGTCGGGCGAGGTGGACATGACGGTGGAGCGGGTGGGGGAGCCGGAGGAGGACGGGCAGTGCGCCGTGGTGCTGTCCACCGACCGCTACCTGTCCGAGACCACCCTGCTGCGCCGGCAGACGGTGGAGCTGGTCTTTGACAGCCGGGAGGGCATCCGGGTTCCCACCGAGTCCATCCGGGTGGTGGAGCAGACCGTCACCGACCCGGAGACGGAGGAGGAGAGCCAGGTGCTCACCACCGGCGTGTTCGTGCTGGTGGGCCAGCAGGCGGAGTTCAAGCCCGTCACCGTGGTGGAGCAGATGGAGGAATTCGCCCTGGTGGTGCCCGCCGACGGGGTGTCCGACAGCGAGGCCCTGCGGGCCGGAGATCAGATCATCCTCTCCTCGGTGGAGCTCACAGACGGAGCCGTGATTCTGGATTCTTAATATGGGAGGTTATTCACATGTCCCTTGCAGAGAATATTGCCAAAGTCAACGCAAACATTGCCGCCGCCGCCCGGGAGGCCGGCCGCGACCCGTCCGAGATCGCCCTGGTGGCCGCCACCAAGGTGCAGACCTCGGACACCATCCGCCAGGCCATCGCCGCCGGCGTCACCATCTGCGGCGAAAACCGGGTGCAGGAGATGACCGCCCACCTGGCGGATAACGCCTACGACGGGGCGGCCCTCCACTTCATCGGCCACCTGCAGACCAACAAGGTCAGGCAGGTGGTGGGCCGGGTGGAGCTCATTGAGTCGGTGGGCTCGGCCCACCTGCTGGATGCCATCGAGGCCCAGGCCGCCAAGCTGGATCTGGTACAGGACATCCTGCTGGAGGTGAACATCGGCGGGGAGGAGTCCAAGAGCGGCATCGCCCCGGAGGAGCTGCCCGCCCTGGTGAAACAGGCCGCCGCCTGCCCCCATGTGCGCCTGCGGGGCCTCATGACCATCCCTCCGGTGGCCGGCCCCGACGGAAACCGCCCGTTTTTTGCAAAAATGCGTCAGCTTTTTGTTGACATAAGAAGTCAGATGGATGATAATAAGACTAGCTTTACCTGCCTCTCCATGGGCATGAGCGGCGACTATGAGAACGCTGTCCGTGAAGGGGCCACCCTGGTGCGGGTGGGCACCGCCCTGTTCGGCCCCCGTCCCCCCATGCACAAGGGATAGGAATCACATCGGGAGGTTTACCGACATGGGATTTTTGGACGAGATCAAGCGCCTGGCCCGCCCCTATGAGGACGAGGAGGACGAGGAGGAGTTTGACGACTACGAGCCCGTCTCCCGCAGCGAGCGGATGGACCGCACCGGCGGCGAGCGGCTGGAGCGCCGCGCCGCCAAGAGCAGCCAGGAGAATACCGGCACCCTCTACCCCGTGGAGAACGAGCGGCGCAGCAACAAGGTGGTCAACATCCACACCACCACCCAGCTGCAGGTGGTGCTGGTCAAGCCCGAGCGGTTTGAGAACGCCAGCGAGATTGCCGACCACCTGCGGGAGAAGCGCACCGTGGTGCTCAACCTGGAGTCCACCAACAAGGACATCGCCCGCCGCCTGCTGGACTTCCTGTCCGGCGTGGCCTACGCCAACGAGGGCAAGATCAAGAAGGTGGCCATTTCTACTTACATCATCACGCCCTACAACGTGGACATTCTCGGGGATCTGATCGACGAGCTGGAGAACAACGGGCTGTACTTTTGAGCAATTGATAATTGAGAATGGGAAATTGATAATTGGGAGGGAGACGATACCCGCCATATGGGCTCGGTCCCATCCCGGTTATCGAGGATCCATTGTCAATGGTCAATTGACTTGAAAATTGTGATTGGCAAGTGGATATTGGCAACTGCCGGGGGAACGATCCTGTGCTGCACGGTATCGTCCACCGCCTAATTATCCATTATCCATTGTCAATTATCAATTAAACCGGAGGTTTGAGTATGCTGACACCGCAGGAAGTATCGGAGCACGCCTTTGCCAAGGCGTCCTTCGGGGGCTATAACATGGCGATGGTGGACGAGTTCCTGGACGTGCTGACGGCGGACTACACCACCCTCTACAAGGAGAACGCCACCCTCAAGGCCAAGATGAAGGTGCTGGTGGACAAGGTGGAGGAGTACCGCTCCACCGAGGACGCCATGCGCAAGGCCCTGCTGACGGCCCAGAAGATGGCCGACGAGATGGTGGCCCAGGCGGAGAGCAAGAAGGCGGAGATGCTCAAGGACGCGGAGGCCCAGGCCAAGGCCCGCATGGCGGAGCTGCAGCAGGGCCTGCGGGACGAGCAGCTGCGCCTCACCGCGGCCCAGAACGCCACGGCGGCCTACGTGTCCAAGCTCAAGGAGCTGTACCAGCACGAGATGGACTATCTCAACGGCCTGTCCAAGCTCACCGCCGCCGCCCAGCCCGCCCCTGCGGCGGATCCGGTGGATACCGCGGTGGAGGACATCTCCCACAACGTGGAGAAGCTGGTGGCCGAGGAGAGCGCGGAGGCCGAGGCCGGCCAGCGGGAGGACACGGTGGATCTGGGCGGCCCCGCCCCGGAGAAGGAGGGCGGCCTGTACGCCGAGCTGCTGGAGCTGAGCCGCTCCCACGGCGGGGAGGAGGAGGCCGAGGAGCCCACCGAGCCCACCCGCCGCATCGACTTCGACCACCTCCAGTTCGGAAAGGACTACGAAATCCGGTAAAGCCTCTTGACAGAAGGCGGAATTACAGGTAAGATACTCGGAGACGCGGAAAACCGCGCCTCCGAGTGATTTTATCCAGCCAAACGCTGTGACGAGGACGAGTACCGCCCCCAACCCTGTGCAGAGAGCCGCCGTTTTTGGTGCAAGGCGGACAGGGCGGGCCGGGAAGATCACCTCCGAGCCGCCGCCCCAACGGCCTCTTTGCCCAGTAGGTGCGGACGCCTGGCCCCGTTACCGGCCGTCGAGGGGCCGCGGCACGTCCGCGGCAATGAGAGTGGTACCGCAGAGGTTTGCGCCTTTGTCTCTTTGTGAGGCAGGGGCGCTTTTTGTTTGCCCGGGCGGCCTCTCGTAGGGGCCGACCTGTGTGTCGGCCCGAACCCCGCCGCCTAACCGCCCATTCTCCATTTTCAATTATTCATTATCAATTTACAAAGGAGAACCACCCATGGATTACAACCAGACCGTCCATCTGCCCCAGACCGACTTCCCCATGCGGGCCGGCCTGCCCAAGCGGGAGCCGGACATGCTCCAGGCCATGTACGACCACGATCTGTACCACAAGATGGTGGCACGCAACGAGGGCAAGCCCAAGTTTGTCCTCCACGACGGCCCCCCCTACGCCAACGGCAACATCCACATCGGCACCGCCCTGAACAAGATCCTCAAGGACATGATCGTCAAGCACAAGAACATGACCGGCCACTGCGCCCCCTATGTACCCGGCTGGGACACCCACGGCCTGCCCATCGAGTCCGCCGTGCTGAAGGACAAGAAGGTCAAGCGGGACGAGATGACCACCGCCCAGTTCCGCACCAAGTGCCGGGAGTACGCCGAGGGCTATATCGCCAAGATGACCGGGCAGTTCCAGCGCCTGGGGGTGCTGGGCGAGTGGGAGAACCCCTACATCACCCTGCTGCCCGAGTTTGAGGCCAGGCAGATTGAGGTCTTCGGCAAGATGGCGGAGAAGGGCCTTATCTACAAGGGCATGAAGCCGGTGTACTGGTGCCCCGCCGACCAGACCGCCCTGGCCGAGGCGGAGATTGAGTACGCCGACGACCCCTGCACCACCATCTTCGTCAAGTTCCCCGTGCTGGACGACAAGGGCAAGCTGGGGGGCCTTACCGATCTGAGCCGCACCTACTTCGTGATCTGGACGACCACCCCCTGGACGATTCCCGGCAACTACGCCATCTGCCTCAACGCCGAGTTTGACTACGTGCTCCTCCAGGTGCCCGGCGGGGACGTGTATATCCTGGCCAAGGATCTGGCCGAGAGCGTGTGCAAGGCCGCCCACATCGACTATGCCGCCTGCACCGTGCTGGCCACCCTCAAGGGCAGCGAGTTTGAGCTGATGAGTGCCAAGCACCCCCTCTTTGACCGGGAGAGCGTGATCCTCAATGGCGAGCACGTGACCCTGGACGCCGGCTCCGGCTGCGTCCACACCGCCCCCGGCTTCGGCGCCGAGGACTTCGCCATCTGCCGGCAGTACGACAAGGCGGGCCTGACCCACATCGGCGTGCCCGTGCCGGTGAACGCCAAGGGCGTCATGACCGACGAGCGCTACAACGGCCAGTTCTACGCCAAGGGCAACGACATGGTGGTGGAGGATCTGGAGCGAGAGGGCTTCCTGGTGGCCAAGGAGAACATCACCCACTCCTACCCCCACTGCTGGCGCTGCAAGAACCCCATCATCTACCGGGCCACCGAGCAGTGGTTCTGCTCCGTGGACGCTATCAAGGACGCCGCGGTGAAGTCCTGCGACGCCATCCAGTGGAAGCCCGAGTGGGGCAAGGAGCGCATGATCTCCATGATCACCGAGCGCTCCGACTGGTGCATCTCCCGCCAGCGGGTGTGGGGCGTGCCCATCCCCATCTTTTACTGCGACGACTGCGGGGCGGACATCGTCACCCCCGAGACCATCGCCAACGTGGCCCGGCTCTTCCGGGAGCACGGCTCCAACATCTGGTTTGACAAGGAGCCCCGCGACCTGCTGCCCGAGGGCTTCGTGTGCCCCAAGTGCGGCAAGGCCCACTTCTCCAAAGAGACCGACATCATGGACGTGTGGTTCGACTCCGGCTCCACCTGGGCCGCCGTGGCCGCGGAGCGCCCCTATCTGAAGTACCCCGCCGACCTCTATCTGGAGGGCGGCGACCAGTACCGCGGCTGGTTCCAGTCCTCCATGCTCACCTCCATCGCCGTCAACGGCGTGGCCCCCTATCACCAGATCGCCACCCACGGCTGGACTGTGGACGGCGAGGGCAAGGCCATGCACAAGTCCCTGGGCAACGCCGTCTCCCCCGACGAGGTCATCAGGGAGTACGGCGCCGACATGCTCCGCCTGTGGGTGGCCTCCGCCGACTACACCCAGGACATGCGCATCTCCAAGGACATCATGAAGCAGCTGAGCCAGGCCTACCTGAAAATCCGCAACACCGCCCGCTACATGCTGGGCAACCTGTGCGACTTCGACCCCGACACCCACGCGGTGGCCTATGACAAGCTGGAGGAGCTGGACAGGTTCGCCCTGGCCTCTTACAACAACCTGGTGAAGGCCTGCCGGGAGGCGTACGACCGCTACGAGTTCCACGGCGTCTACCGGGCCGTGTACAACTTCTGCGTGGTGGACATGTCCAACTTCTACCTGGACATCATCAAGGATCGGCTGTACTGCGGCGACGACGCCGGCCGCCGCTCCGCCCAGACCGCCCTGTACACCATCCTGGACGGCATGACCCGGCTCATCGCCCCCATACTGGCCTTCACCTCCGACGAGATCTGGCACGCCATGAAGCACGCCAAGGGCGTGGACGCCGAGAGCGTGCTGCTCAACGACATGCCCGGCTATGAGGAGAAGCTGGCCCTGGACGCCGCCGGACAGGAGCGCTGGGACAAGCTGGTCTCCCTCCGCGACGCGGTGAACAAGGCCCTGGAGAACGCCCGCAATGCCGGCGTGTTCAAGAAGGCCCAGGACACCGACATCACCCTGTCCGTCTCCGCCGCCGACGCGGCTTTCCTGGAGGGCGTGGATCTGGCCACCCTGTGCATCGTTTCCAAGGTCACCGTCACCACCGGGCCCGTGGAGGGCGAGAAGATGGAGGACTGCCTGGTGCCCTGCACCATCGCCGTCAAGCTGTCCGAGGCCCCCAAGTGCCCCCGCTGCTGGAACCACAACGAGCACATCGGCACCGAGGGACACCACCCCGAGCTGTGCCCCCGCTGCGCCGCCGTGGTGGGCGAGTAACCCCCATATCCGCATGACAAAAAAAGGCGCCCCAATCGCGGGGCGCCTGCTTTTTTGCCCGCCGGTGGGCGGGATGCCTGCCATGACCCGTAGGGGCGACCTGTGGTCGCCCGCTCCGAGCGGCGGAGGCGTTACGAAGTAAGCCTTCGCCGCCGGTCAGCTGCCTGTAGAACAGTTCGGGGGAAGTTCCAAGAAGGGGGAATCGCAATTCCCCCTTCTTGGTCGTTTCAAGGGGTGGGTGCAGGGCGTTTGGGCGTTAAGAAACGTGCCGGTGGCACGTTTTAGCCCAAAAGCAATCCAGGCGTAGCCACCTTAACCCGTGGAAATCGAAATTCCCCGCCCTGCTGGTTTTCCCCCGCTTTTGCCATCAAAAGCGGGGCGCCCGCCGCGTAGGCGCTCGCCGGAGGCCGGGCCTCCACTGAGCGGCCGCCATGTATGGCGGCCCTACGCACGGCGCGCCGGGCCGCCGCGCCCACGGAGCCAGCGGTTGCGTGGGAAAGCGGGCGGATGGTATCCGCCCCTACGGTCTGCGGACGATAAACTCCACGTCCATGCTGCCGCCGCAGACCATGCCCAGGCTGGCGGCGTCGGGGGAGAGGTCGTAGTGCCGGGTCATTTTAACGCCGCCGCCCTGCGCCCACAGGGCTTTGGCCTCCTGGACGGCCTGGAACTCCACCGCGCCGCCGCCGATGGTGCCCAGGACGGAGCCGTCGGGCCGCACCAGCATCCAGGTGCCCACGCCCCGGGGGGTGGAGCCGTGCTTGGCGGTAATGGTGCACAGCACGCCGGGCTCCCCCTCCGGCGGGGGGACGGCCGCCGGGCCCCGGCGGGAGCGCACCTGCACCAGCTGGGCGGCGATGGACAGGGCGATCTCCGCCGGGGTCTGCCCCCCGATGGGCAGGCCGATGGGGGCGCACACCCCGTCCAGCGCCTCCCGGGCGAACCCGGCCGCCGCCAGGGAGTCCTTCACCGCCGCCACCTTGGCCCGGCTGCCGATCATCCCGATGTAGGCGTACCGGCCTCTCAGCACATGCTCCAGGCAGTCCCGGTCGTGGACGTGGCCCCGGGTGAGCAGGCAGTAGTAGTCGTCCTCCCGGCTGCCCAGCTCCGCCAGGGCCTCCAGGAAGGGGGCGCAGATCACCCGCCGGGCCATGGGGAACCGCTCCGGGTTGGCAAACTCCGGCCGGTCGTCGATGACGATCAGCTCAAACTCCAGCCGGCCGGCGATGTGGGCCAGCTCCAGGGACACGTGGCCCCCGCCGCAGAGGATCAGACGCTCCATAACCCCTTCTCCTTTCCAAAATACAGCAGGCCCTCCAGCACGCCGCCGCCGATGGCCCGGGCCTTGTCGGAGACGGTGAAGCAGTGGCGCACCTCGCACCGGGGGTCGATGTCCCCCGCCTTCATGCCCTGTTTGACGGCCAGTCCGGCGGGGAGCATCCCCCGCACCACGCCGGTGAGCCGGGCGCACACCACCGACCCGGCCACCCGGGCCACCGGCGCGCCCTCCTCCACCCGGTCGCCGATGGCGGCCAGGGGCTCAAACATGCCGTCCGCCGGGGCGCGGATGATCCGCTCCTCGGTGTAGCCGCCGATGTCGCCGGGCACGCCAGTGTTGGGGATGGCGGAGCCCTCCAGGATCAGGCGGCCCAGATCGTGGCCCCGCTTGGTCTCCACCACCCCGTGGCAGTCCACCCCGGCGGTGAAGCCCGGCCCCAGGGCCAGGACGATGGGGGCGTCGGTGATGGCGGTGCCCAGGTTTCTCTTGGCCAGGATGGCGTCCACCACCCCGTCAAAGGGCAGCTCCTTCCGAATTTCCGCCCCCGGGTCGCAGAGCACGGGGATCTCCCCCCGCGCCATGGCGGCCAGGGCCTCCGCCTTTCCGGACGCCCGCCGGGCGGTGAGCCCCTCCACGGCAGCCGTCCCGTCGTACATGCACTGGGAGAAGGCCACCGTCCGCCGCACGGCGGTGGGCCGCTCCACCTCGGTCATCACCAGGTCAAGGCCCGCCCGGCGCAGCCGCACCGCCGTGCCCGTGGCCAGATCCCCGGCCCCTTTGATCAAAACCAGCATAACCCGCCACGCTCCTCCTCGGTATAGCTGTGAATGGCGCTCTCAATCCCCCGGGCGGCCAGCAGGGCCGCCGCCTCCCGGGCGTACTGCAGCCGCGCAGGCGTGTCCGCCTTGTTCAGCAGGCAGCGGAAGGCCATGCCCTCCGCCACCCCCTTGCGCCCCCCCTGGGGGTGGGCCAGCAGGGCGGCCACATCCGCCGGGGTGAGGAGATGCCCCTCCCCCGCGCCCAGCAGGGCCCGCACCCGCTCCGGCCGGTGGCAGGCGGCCTCCACGGCCTGTCCCACCCCGTCCAGGCCCGCCACCGCCACCACCGCGTCGGCGCAGGGGGGGATGGCCGGCTCGTGTCCCGCCGGGGCCTTCAGGGGCAGCATCTTGGCCCCGTCGGCCTCCACCAGCACCACGTCCGCCGCCCGGCGGCAGGTCTCCACCGCCGCGGCCAGGGTCAGCTTGCCCGTGGGCTCCCGCCGGCCGCACAGCACCACCCCGTGTGCGTCCACCAGGGCGCGGAGCTTCTCCCCGTCCGTCTCCCCCGTCAGGGGCAGGCGGGGGTGGGGCCTGATGTGGGTGGTGGTGGTGACAATGGCCGTCAGGCCGGCGGCCCGGGCCTCCCGGGCCAGGGCGAAGAGGGTGGAGGTCTTGCCCCCCGCCCCCACCAGGGCCACCACCCGGTGGCGCTCCGGCTCCAGGCGCAGCTTCTCCCAGATGTCCACGGCCTAACCTCCGCTCAGGTGCTCAATCAGGATCTTCACGCCGATGGCGATGAGCACCAGGCCGCCCACCAGCTCGGCCCGCCGCTGGAACAGGCTGCCCAGCCGCTTGCCCACCAGGCCGCCCACCAGGGACAGCGCGAAGGCCACCACGCCGATGACCACGGCGGAGGCCAGCACGGGCACGTTCATGAAGGCCATGGACACTCCCACGGCCAGGGCGTCGATGCTGGTGGCGATGGCCAGCAGGCACAGCCGCCTGGCGGAGAGATCCGCGGGGGCCTCGTCCTCCTCCCCGCCCCGGAGGGAGCCCCAGGCCATCCGGCCGCCGATGACGGCCAGCAGGCCGAAGGCCACCCAGTGATCCACCGTCTCTATGTACTGGCTGACGCTGCTGCCCAGCAGCCAGCCGGCCACCGGCATCATGAACTGGAACGCGCCGAACCACAGGCCCATCCTGGCGGCCTGTTTCACCCCGAAGCCGGGGATGGAGATGCCGCTGGACACGGACACCGCGAAGGCGTCCAGGGCCAGGCTGACGGCGATGAGAAAGATCTCGACCAAAGAAAATCACCCATTTTCAAAAAAGAAAGTTAGAACAGCTGAAAAGATTATAGCATACAGGAGAAAAATATGCTATAACAAATAGGAGTATGTGAGGGGGGAGATTGTCATGGAGCGGGAGGACTGGATGCGCCTGGCCCTGACCCTGGCCCGGGAGGCGGGGGAAGCGGGCGAGGTGCCGGTGGGCTGCGTGATCGTGAAGGACGGCTCCGTGGTGGGCCGGGGCCGCAACCGGCGGGAGGGGGAGCGCACCGCCCTGGGCCACGCGGAGATCGAGGCCATTGCCGACGCCTGCCGCACCCTGGGGGGCTGGCGGCTGAGGGACTGCACCCTCTACGTCACCCTGGAGCCCTGCCCCATGTGCGCCGGGGCCATCGTCAACGCCCGCATCCCGGTGGTGTGCTACGGGGCCAGGGACGACAAGGCGGGGTGCTGCGGCTCGGTGCTCAACCTGTTTGAGGAGCGGTTCAACCACCACCCCCGGGTGTACGGCCATATCCTGGAGGAGGAGTGCGCCGGGCTGCTCCAGGAATTTTTTGAAAATCTCCGCTGATTTCATGAAATTGTAACATCCGGCGCTAGGTTTGTTAACAACCCTCTGTTACCATAACACTTGCAAGAGACAGCGCTTCTTTTCATTCTATCCTCCAATTCAGAACGTCCGGCCGCGGGAGCAATCCCCGGCCGGACTTCTGCATTTGGCCGGTTTTTCCACATTTTCCACCGAATTTTCCCACATGACAGGAACTTTACAAAAAAAGATTGAAATTTAATACTCCTGTAACAGATGGAGTTTTTTTCGTTAACATCTCCTTGGTATGATCATACTCGCAAGAGACAGTTTCTTTTCATTTCATTGTATCCTCTTTCCTTCGATGAGGGCCGGACGTCAGGAGCAGGCGTCCGGCCCTTGTCGTTGCCGGCACAGCCGGCCCTGCGGCGTATACGAAACGGGCGGCGGGGGCAAGCCCCCGCCCTACGGGCTATGTGGGGCCCAAACATGCTGTGTGCCGCCGTAACCGCCAAAGTATTTCGGCGGCATAGCACCGATGGCGGCCCGGCGGGCCAGGCCGGTACAGCGCAGCGGCTGTCAGGGCCTGCCGGGTGATCGACGCGGGCCGCCCGGGGCGCGGCAGCGCCTGAAACGAACAGAAAAAGGAACCGGGCGTGGCTGCACGCCCGGTTTTTGCCTGGCCCGTACAGCGCTTGCCGCCGTGAACCCCCGTATTGGGGGGCGCCGAGTCGTCGCGCCCCACGGGGCCAGCGGTTGCGGGGGCAAACGGGCGGATGATATCCGCCCCTACGGGCCTGGCAGTTGTTATACCGCCCCTGGAGCCTGCGTCTCAATACAGCCCCAGCACGTACCGGAACAGGAGCCGCTTCCAACGGGGCAGGGCGGCGTCCACCCGGCGGGCCACGTCCCCGGCGGCGCGGACGGCGGCGTGCCGCTCCTCCTCGGTCAGGGTGTGGTTGGAGAACCGGGCCTTCTTGGCCAGCTCGGTGATCTCCTCCGGCGTCTCCCCGCCCCAGGGCTCCAGCCGCCGCAGGTAGCGGTAGACGGCCACGGCGGCCCGGTTGGTGTCCCGGTCTCCGAACCGCTTTTCCCTTCCCCGGCGGGCCAGACGGCGGCGGAGGGGGAAGGCAAGGACGAGGAGCAGGACGGCCAGCGGAACCCACAGCACCGACGGGTCGAAGCCCTGCCCGCCGTCCCCCTCCGGCTCCACGGCCTGGGAGGCGGTGGGGGCGGGGGTGTCGGTTTCCGCAGGGGCCTGTCTGGCCGAGGGCGTGGGGGTGGGGGTAGGAGTGGCCTCCGGCTCCGCCGTCACCCCGCTCTGCCCGGGGGTGGAGCCGGCATAGGCCGGGGTGACCTCCACCGGCTCCCAGCCGTAGCCCTCGATGTACACCTCCACCCAGGCGTGGGCGGCGGAGTCGGGCACCCGCACGTGGCCGGAGGCGGGCACGTCGGCCACGTAGCCCGCCACATACCGGGCTGGGACGCCGATCCAGCGCAGCATCAGCACAGCCGCGCTGGCGAAGTGCATGCAGTAGCCCCGGCGGCTCTCGGTGAGGAAGTAGGTCACATAGTCCTCCCCCTCCGGGGTGGCGGGGGTGTTGGGGTCGTACTGGGCGATGGAGGCCAGATAGTCCGCAACCATCCGGGCATAGACCACCGGCTCCGGCGTGCCGCGCTCCAGCGCATCCTGGTAGGCGGCAAGGCTGTCTTCGTCCAAAGGCCGGGCGGCGGCGCTGCAGTTCGCACTCAGCACGTCGTACAGCTCTGGATCATTCGGCAGCATGCGGTAGTAGATGCGGGCGAACTCCCGGTAGCCCTCCTCCGCCACGGCGGCGTCGCCGGTGAGGGCGCCCAGATCCCGGGCCGGGTCGGCGTCGGGCTGGACGTAGAGGGTGTGCGTCCAGATGTCCTCCGCCCGGGCCAGGTGGGAGTCGTAGACGAACTCCGCCCCGGACAGCTCGTCCGGCTGGGTGAGGATCTGGTAGGGTGCATACACATAGCCGGGGTCGGCCCCCACGTTGTGCACCGTCACCGCCGCGTAGTCCCCGGCTTCCCCGGACGAGCGGGCGGCCAGGGCGGGGAAGTTCAGGGGCTGACAGCCCCGGAGCTTGATGAGGTAGGGCAAGTGGCTCAGGTTCGGGTATTTGTCCGCGAGCACCTGCCCAGAGGCGTCCCCGTCCTCACCGGCGCTTTCCAAGTCCAGCTCCAGCGAGCTGTAGATGTCGTCGGGCAGGGGAAGCCAGCGCTCCCCGTCGTAGAGGGCGCCGGAGAAGCCCCGCAGGTAGATGCGGCCCTCCAGCTCGGTGTCCACCTCCAGCACCGTGCGGCCGGAGAAGCGCAGGGGCCCGCTGTTCAGGGACACCGAGCCGTCGGACGCGGCCAGCCGGCCGCCGCCTCCGCCGCCGAAGGGCCCGGTGCCGTCCAGCCAGATGTCGCTGTATTTTACCACCTGGCTGGTGATGTGCTCCAGGGCGTCGTCGGCCCAGGCGGGCCGCTGGTAGCTGTCCTGGGGCATCGCCAGGGTGAGGGCGGAGAGCAGCAATGCCCCGGCGGGGAGGGCCACCAGGTTGAGCAGGGCGGCCCCCCGGGGGTTCTGCCGCCCCGCCAGGGAGGTGAGGCCCAGCACGCACCACCCCAGCACCAGGGCCATGAGGGGGAGCCAGCCGGGGGTGACGGAGATGCACAGGGGGGCCAGCACCAGGGGCACGGAGCACCAGAAGGCAAACCAGAAGGAGCGCAGGCGCACGATGCCCAGGCCCAGCAGGGCCCCCAGGGGCACTGTCACCAGCAGCACCAGCAGGGTGGCCGCCGCCGTCCAGGTGTCGGCGGGCAGCTCCGCGGCGGGCTGGATCATGCCGTCCAGCCCCAGGCTCAGGCAGAAGGTGTTGACCACCGAGCAGCGGACGGACACCTCCCCCAGGGCCAGGCCGTCCCACATCCGCCACAGGGCGGCGCCCCACAGCCCGGCGCATACCGCCAGGGGGAGGGCCCACCACCGGCGGGGGAGAGACCACACCGCCAGGAAAATCAGGGCGCACAGGGCGCACCCGGCGTACACCAGGGGGAGGGACACGTCCAGGGTGAAGGCGGTGCAGAAGCTCCCCACCGCGCCGGCGAGCACCAGGAAGAGCAGCACCCCGTCCCCCAGCAGCACCAGGGGGCCCCGCTTCAGGGGGGCGGGGCGGTGCCTGCGGATTTTTTCGCGCCTCATAGTCCGCCCCCTTCCAGGCCGCTGGCGGTGACGTGGATGCGGCGCACCCGGCCCCCCTCGCCGGGCAGGCGGAGGGGCAGATCCAGCATGGAGGCCCCCGCCTCCGGCGCGGGGGCGGAGAAGGCCAGGGCCAGGCAGGAGAGCAGCGCCGCCTCGCTGTCCACCGGCCGACCCTCCGTGCCGGTGCCGCCGGGGCCGGCCCAGCGGATGTGGTGGGGCCGCTGCCGCTCCAGCAGCCAGCGGGACAGGGCGCACAGCCGGGCAAAGGTCTCGTCCAGCACCTCCGGCGCGCCGAAGCGGTCAAAGGTGAGCACCAGGGCGGCCCGGTGGGGCTCCAGGATCTCCTTCACCACCAGCTCGTCCCGCTTGGAGGACAGCTTCCAGTGGACGGAGCGCAGGGGGTCGCCGGGCCGGTAGCCCCGGAGGTCGTAGTCCTCCCCGGGGCCGCCGCCGGGCCGGGGCCGGAGGGCCGCCCCCTCGCTGCGGCCGGACAGCAGGCCGGGGGGCACCTCCAGCTCCACCGGCCGGGGGAGGGAGAGCACCTCCGCCGGGGCGGGCTTCCTCAGAGGGATGGGGAACAGGCCCAGCAGATCACAAGTCCACGCCCCCTCCGCCCGGCACGCCAGGCAGCCGCAGTGGGCGGCGGGGACGGTGAGCTCCCCGGCCGTTTCCCCGGGGGCGGGGGCCCAGGACAGGGCGTCCCCCTCGCCGGTGAGCCGGTTCTCCCACCGCAGGCGCACCTTCACCCGGGGCAGGGGGAAGGGGGTGCGGCAGTCCAGGGTGAGGCGGAAGGACGCCTCGCCCCCCCGGATCACCGTGGGGGCGGCGGGGGAGAGGGTGAGGGTGCAGCCCAGGGCCGCCGGCAGGCTCAGCGCCGCCGCCAGCACGGGCAGGAGCACCACCAGCACCAGGGTGAAGGTGGACAGGTAGAAGCGGAAGAAGATCTGAAAGAGCACCGCCAGCCCCAGCAGGGCGGCGTAGGCAATCCGTCGCCGGGCCATGGCGTCACCCGATCCTGGGGGCGCTGACCCTGGCCAGCAGCTCCGCCGCCGGATCAAAGGACTTGTCCCCCTCCGCCCGGGGGGAGAGGATCAGCCGGTGGGGCACCACGTCGGGGAACACCAGCTCCACGTCCTCCGGGTTCACGTAGTCCCGCCCCCGCACCAGGGCGGCGGCCTTTGCCATGGCGGCCAGGGCCAGGGTGGCCCGGGGGCTGGCCCCCTGGAGGATCATGGGGTGCTCCCGGGTGGCGCCCACCAGGCGGACGATGTAGTCCAGCACCTCGTCGGACAGGTAGACCGCCCCGGCCTTTTCCCGCAGAGCCAGCAGGCCCTCCCGATCCACCACCTGCTCCACGCTGTCCAGGGGGTTGCCCCCCTGGCGGCGGCGCACCATGTCCATCTCGTCCGCCGGGGCGGGGTAGCCCAGGGACAGGCGCACCATGAACCGATCCATCTGGGAGTCGGGCAGGGGCTGGGTGCCTGAGGCCCCCGCCGGGTTCTGGGTGGCGATGACCAGGAAGGGCCGGGGCACCGGGTGGGACACCCCGTCCACCGTCACCTGCCCCTCCTCCATGGCCTCCAGCAGGGCGGACTGGGTGCGGCTGGTGGCCCGGTTGAGCTCGTCGGCCAGGAACAGGTTGCACAGCACCGCCCCCGGCTGGTACTCCATCCGCCCCGCCTCCTTGTTGTAGAGGGTGAAGCCGGTGATGTCCGAGGGCATCACGTCGGGGGTGAACTGCACCCGGTTGTAGTCCAGGCCCAGGGCCTTGGAGAAGGCCAGGGCCATGGTGGTCTTGCCCACGCCGGGGATGTCCTCCAGCAGGATGTGCCCCCCGGCCAGAATGGCCAGCAGCACCCGGGCCAGCACCTCGTCCTTGCCCACCACGGCGCGGCGCACCTGGGCCAGAATGGCCGCCGCCGTCTTGCTCTCGTTCATGCCGGTTTGTCCTCCTTTGTACGCTCTTATCCACCATTTTAGCAGAGGAATTTGTTATGTCAACGCAAATTCGGTTACAGATCCCGCAGGGGGGTGCAAAAAATAGCCCAAAGCCCTTGCATGGCGGGATTTTTTGTGCTATAGTACGTATGATAGTAGTAGTGGTATGGTGAGAGTGGGGTTGCGGCTCCGCTCTTTCTTATTGAAAAAAGCGGGGCTGTAAATTTCTGGATGCCCCTGTGCAGGAGGGATTGCCCATGGCAAAAGTCACCGAGCTGGTGGCCGGTCTGGCCGCCCCCATCGCGGAGGAAAACGGCTGCTCCCTGTGGGACGTGGAGTACGTCCGGGAGGCGGGGCAGTGGTTCCTGCGGGTGTATATCGACAAGGAGGGCGGGGTGTCCATCGACGACTGCGAGGCGGTGAGCCGCCCCCTGTCCGACGCCCTGGACGAGGCCGACCCCATCGAGGGCAGCTACGTGCTGGAGGTGTCCTCCGCCGGGGCCGACCGGCCTTTGAAAAAGCCCGCCCACTTCCGGCAGTTCCTGGGCGCCGAGGTGGACGTGCGCCTCTACCGGCCCCTGGACGGCCGGAAGGAGTACACCGGGATTTTGCGGGACTATGCCGACGGGGACGTGACCATTGAGCTGGGCGGCGCGCCCCGCACCTTCGCCAAGAAGGACGTGGCCCAGGTTCGCCTGACCGTGCGGTTTTAGGGGGCGGCGGGGGCAAGCCCCCGCCCTACGCAGAGGCGGATATCATCCGCCCGCCGGATACAACCTGCCATACAGGGGCGCGCGGCGCGCGCCCGCGTGAGACGAGTGAGGAGATAGAACGATTATGCCGAAGAAGAACGCCAAAGCGCAGAAGACCAACGAGCTGGACGGGGCGGAGTTTTTCGCCGCCATCAACCTGATTGAGAAGGAGAAGGGCATCCCCAAGGCCTACATGCTGGAGAAGATCACCCAGGCCCTGGTCACCGCCTACAAGCGGGATCACGAGGGCGCGGGGGACAACGTGACGGTGGAGGCCGACGAGGAGAAGGGCACCGTGCGCATGTTCGTCAAGAAGGACGTGGTGGAGGAGGTGGATAACCCCTGCACCGAGATGAGCCTGGAGATGGCCCGGGATAAGCTGCCCCAGGCCCAGCTGGGCGACGTGATCCGCATCGAGGTGCGCACCCGGGACTTCGGCCGCATCGCCGCCCAGACCGCCCGCCAGGTGATCATCCAGGGCATGCGGGAGGCCGAGCGGGGCATGATCTATGACGAGTTCTCCTCCAAGGAGCACGAGCTGCTCACCGGCGTGATCACCCGCATCGACCCCCGCTCCGGCGGCGTGAGCCTGCGCATCGGCTCGGGCAACGAGGCCACCGAGGCCTTCCTGGCCCCCGGCGAGCAGGTCAAGGGCGAGGAGTACGTGGAGGGCATGCGCCTGCGGGTGTATGTGGTGGAGGTGCGCCGCTCCACCAAGGGGCCCCAGGTGCTCATCTCCCGCACCCACCCCGGCCTGGTCAAGCGCCTGTTCGAGCTGGAGGTGCCCGAGATCTACGACGGCACCGTGGAGGTCAAGTCCATCGCCCGGGAGGCGGGCAGCCGCACCAAGCTGGCCGTCTGGTCTGCCGATCCCGACGTGGACGCCATCGGCGCCTGCGTGGGCCCCCGGGGCCAGCGGGTGAACAACATCGTCAATGAGCTCAAGGGCGAGAAGGTGGACATCATCAAGTGGTCGGAGGATCCGGCCCAGTATATCGCCGCCGCCCTGTCCCCCGCCGACGTGGTCAGCGTGGACATCCACGAGGAGGGCAAGAGCTGCCGCGTGGTGGTGCCCGACGACCAGCTCTCCCTGGCTATCGGCAAGGAGGGCCAGAACGCCCGCCTGGCCGCCAAGCTCACCGGCTGGAAGATCGACATCAAGCCCGCCTCCGCCCCCGCCGACGAGGCGCCGGAGGACGAGGACGACGTGATCTTGGACGACGGGGACGAGATCATCGCCGACGAGGCGGAGGGCGGGGACGCCCCTGCCGCCGACACGGAGGAATAATATCGGGGCGCACAAGATGCGCCCATTCGCCCCATCACGGGGCCCCCACCGAAGCCCAGCGGCGTATGCCGCGGGTTCGGTGGGGAGAGGAGGAGCAGTGGAAGGAATGCGCTTTGCCGCTTGCGGCAAAGCAAATGATCTGAAACTTGCGACGACGAGGAGGTGGCGGAGATGCCCAAAAAGATCCCCATGCGTCAGTGCCTGGGGTGCCGGGAGATGAAGCCCAAGAAGGAGCTCATCCGGGTGGTGAAGAGCCCGGAGGGGGAGATCTCCCTGGACTTCAAGGGGAAGAAGCCGGGCCGGGGGGCCTACGTGTGCCCCAATCCGGAGTGCCTGAAGAAGGCGCGGAAGGCCCGGGCCCTGGAGCGGGCCTTCTCCGCCCCCATGCCCGACGGGGTGTACGACGCCCTGGAGGCGCAGATGCAGGCAGGTGACGGCGATGGATAGCGCGCTGCACCTGCTGGGCATCGCCCGCAAGGCCGGCCGGGCGGAGGTGGGGGAGGAGCCCGCCGGCGCCGCCTGCCGGGCAAGGCAGGCCAGGGTGCTGCTGGTGGCCGCCGACGCGGCGGACAACAGCGTCCGCCGGGCCGCCCGCTTCGCGGAGGCGGGCCAGGTGCCCTGGCTGAAAACCCCGTGGGACAAGGGAACCCTGGGCGGCGCGGTGGGGCGCACGGCCTGCGCCATGCTGGCCCTCACCGACGCGGGGCTGGCCGCCGCCTTGGTGGAGAAGCTGGCCCAGGCCGACCCGGACGCCTACGGCCCCGCGGCGGAGGCGCTGCGGGACAAGGCCGACAGGCAGCTCCAGCGCCAGCGGGAGCAGCGGGCCCATGAGAAGAAGCTGGAGCGGGCAAAGAAAAAGCCCTGGGCGCCCCCGCCCGCCGGGCGCGCCGCGCCGAAAAACCGGGGCCCCGGCAAGAAGAAAAAGAGGACGCCATGAGACGGCGAGAATACGTTTGCAACGACGTGGGTTTGTTCCAATAAGAAAGCGCAGCGGCGCCGCTGTGTTTTCCTATTGGTGCAGGCCCGCCAATGGAGGTGGCTTTTTTGCTGAACAACAAGTATCGCGTGCACGAGGTGGCCAAGGACTTCGGTAAGAACTCCAAGGAGATCACCGACATCCTGACCGAATATGCGACCACGCCCAAGAACCACATGCAGCCCCTGGACGACCGGGAGCTGTCCCTGATCTTTGAGTATCTGACCCAGCACAACCAGGTGGACAGCCTGGAGAGCATCTTTGCCGAGGTGTACCGGGAGCCCAAGCCCGCCCCCAAGGCGGAGCCGGCCAAGCCCGCCCAGGGCGGGCAGCAGCCCCAGGCCCAGAAGAGCGGCAAGGGCGGCCAGAACAACGGCGGCCAGGCCAGGCCCGCCGGCCAGAACGGCGGCCAGGCCCAGAATCAGGGCGGCCAGAAGCCGCCCCAGCAGCAGCCGGCCGCCAGCCGCCCCGGCGCCCGTGTCCCCGAGAAGAAGGTGGTGGACACCCGCAAGGGCGGCCAGGTGAACCTGGAGAAGTACGACCAGCGGCTGGAGGATCTGGCCGCCGGCAAGACCAAGCAGATGCAGGGCGGCAAGCAGAAGTTCCAGGGCCGCAGCCAGCGCAAGGGCGGCTTCCAGAGCGGCAAGCGCCGCCAGGAGGAGCAGGAGAAGATGCGCCGGCTCCAGCTGGAGATCGCCAAGAAGACCCCGCTGACCGTCAAGATCCCCGACGAGATCGGCGTGGGCGAGCTGGCCAGCCGCATGAAGAAGACCGGCGCCGAGGTGGTCAAGACCCTGATGAAGAACGGCGTCATGGCCTCCCTCAGCGACATCATCGACTTCGACACCGCCGCCATCATCGCCGAGGAGCTGGGCTGCAAGGTGGAGCACGAGGTGATCGTCACCATCGAGGAGAAGCTCATCGACACCGCCGAGGATAAGCCGGAGGATCTGGTGCCCCGCGCCCCCGTGGTGGTGGTCATGGGCCACGTGGACCACGGCAAGACCTCCCTGCTGGACTATATCCGCCACGCCCACGTGGCCGCCGGCGAGGCCGGCGGCATCACCCAGCACATCGGCGCCTACCAGGTGGAGGTGCAGGGCAAGACCATCACCTTCCTGGACACCCCCGGCCACGAGGCGTTCACCGCCATGCGGGCCCGCGGCGCCATGATCACCGACATCGCCATCCTGGTGGTGGCCGCCGACGACGGCATCATGCCCCAGACCGTGGAGTCTATCAACCACGCCAAGGCCGCCAACATCCCCATCATCGTGGCCATCAACAAGATGGATAAGCCGGAGGCCAACCCCGAGCGCATCAAGGAGCAGCTCACCAAGTACGAGCTGGTGCCCGAGGAGTGGGGCGGCGAGACCATCATCTGCCCCATCTCCGCCAAGACCGGCGAGGGCATCGACAACCTGCTGGAGATGGTCAACCTGACCGCCGAGATGCAGGAGCTGAAGGCCAACCCCAACCGCTCCGCCCACGGCGCGGTGATCGAGGCCCGGCTGGACAAGGGCCGCGGCCCCGTGGCCACCCTGCTGGTGCAGAACGGCACCCTGAAGCAGGGCGACGTGATCATCGCCGGCACGGCGGTGGGCCGCGTCCGCGCCATGACCAGCGCCAAGGGCGAGAAGCTCACCGAGGCCGGCCCCTCCGTGCCCGTGGAGATCATCGGCATGGGCGAGGTGCCCGACGCCGGCGACGACTTCCACGCCGTGGCCGACGAGCGCATGGCCCGGGAGCTGGCCGAGCAGCGTAAGCACGAGCAGAAGATGGCCTCCTCCGCCCCGGTGGGCAAGGTGAGCCTGGAGGATCTGTTCAGCCAGATCCAGGCCGGCGAGATGAAGAACCTGAACGTCATCGTCAAGGCCGACGTGCAGGGCTCCGCCGAGGCCGTCAAGGCCAGCCTGGAGAAGCTGTCCAACGAAGAGGTGCGGGTGCGGGTCATCCACTGCGCCGTGGGCGCCATCAACGAGTCCGACGTCATGCTGGCCACCACCTCCAACGCCATCATCGTGGGCTTCAACGTCCGGCCCGACCACAACGCCAAGGAGTCCGCCGGGCGCAACAAGGTGGATATGCGCATGTACCGGGTCATCTACGACTGCATCAACGAGATCGAGACCGCCATGAAGGGCATGCTCTCCCCCAAGTTCAAGGAAGTGGAGCTGGGCACCGCCGAGGTGCGCAACGTGTTCCGCATCACCGGCGTGGGCATGGTGGCCGGCTGCTACGTCACCGAGGGCAAGATGCAGCGGGGCGCCCAGATGCGCCTGCTGCGCGACAACATCGTCATCTACGACGGCGCCATCGCCTCCCTCCAGCGCTTCAAGGACTCCGTCAAGGAGGTGGCCCAGGGCTACGAGTGCGGCATCACCTTTGAAAAGTTCCAGGATATCAAAGAGGGCGACATTGTGGAAGCCTACCTGATGGAGCAGATTGAGGTGTAAAAAAGCCACCAAGATCTGTGCCAGGAAAACCGAACCGGAGCCCAGCGAAGCGGGTCCGGTTCGGAGAGGAGACACGGCGGAAGGAATGCGCTTTGCCGCCTGCGGCGAAGCGAGTGATCTGGAGCTTGTGTCGACGAGGCGGCCGTGGCCCTCAAAGCCCGTATCAAAGATCGGGGTTGACCTGCTGCCCCGCCCATGCGGGGCGGCGAGATACCCTTTCCCTGCCCGCCCTAACCCACAAACCCATACAGGCCCGTTCCGTCCCCAAGTCATTTGAGGAGGGGGCGGGCCTGTGCGTCTTTATAAGGAGAGCTTATGAGTGCTGTCACCCTGCTGTGCGCCGACCGGCCCCTGCCCCTGTACGACTCCGGCATCCGCCGGGTTGAGACCAGCTCCCACGGCGGGCATACGGTCAGCATTGAGACGAACGGATTCTCCGTGCAGGAGCACACATACTACCGGGAAGCGGTGGAAGATCTGGGCCTGGAGCTGAAGCCATACCAATATGAGCTGGATCTGCAGGCCACGGAGGGTGACGCGGCGGAGCTGCGGGCCTATCTGGAAAAGCACCTGCGCCCCGGCGAGGCCGTGGAGCTGTGGAGCCTGTGGGTAGGAGACGGCCCGACCCGGCCCCACCGCTTCGGCGGCAGGCTGGCCGACCTGGATTTGGATGCCATAAAGCAATTACACGAGCAGTTCCAGATCTGCTTAACCATCGAGAGATAGACCGGGGGCTGAGGCCCCCTGGAAAGGAGAACGCTATGCCGAGCAATCGCATCGGACGCATCAACGAGGAGATCCAGCGGGAGCTGGCCGCCCTCATCCGCACGGTGAAGGATCCCCGTGTCCACGGGCTGGTGTCCATCACGGCGGTGGACACCACCTCCGACCTGCGCTACGCCAGGATCTACGTCAGCGTACTGGACAAGAGCGACGTAAAAGAGGTGGTGAAGGGCCTGAAGTCCGCCGGGGGCTATCTGCGGCGGGAGCTGGGCCGGGCCCTCCAGCTGCGCTACACGCCGGAGCTGCAGTTTGTGGAGGACGACTCCATCGGCGCCGGCGCCCACATCCTGAGCATGCTCCGCGACCCGGAGGTGGTCAAGCCCGCCAACCCGGCCAACGAGCACATCCACCTGGAGGACGAGGAGTGAACGCCATGACCGTCACGGAAGCCGCCGCGTTCCTGCGGGAACACGACAATTACCTGATCCTCACCCATAAGCGGCCCGACGGGGACACCATCGGCTGCGCCGCCGGGCTGTGCCGGGGCCTGCGGGGGCTGGGCAAGACCGCCCATATCTGCCCCGGCACCGGGGCCACCCCCATCTTCCTGCCCTATCTGGAGGGCCTCATGGCCCCGGAGGGCTTCGCGCCGGACACGGTGGTCAGCGTGGACATCGCGGCCCGCAGCCTGTTCACCGACGCCGGCCGGCCCTGGCTGGAGCGGGGGATTGACCTGGCCGTCGACCACCACCCCTCCCAGGAGTTCTTTGCGCGCCAGACCTGCCTGGACGCCGGCCGGGCCGCCTGCGGGGAGCTGATCTACGACATCCTGAAAGAGCTGGGGCCTGTGACGGCCCACATGGCCGCCCCCCTGTATGTGGCCATCGCCACCGACACCGGCTGCTTCCAGTACAGCAGCACCACCGCCGCCACCCACCGGACGGCCGCCGCGCTGATGGACACCGGCCTGGACGTGTTCCCCCTGAACAAGAAGCACTTCCGCACCAAGACCTGGCCCCGCCTCCAGGTGGAGCGCCTGATCGTGGAGCGGATGCACCGCTACGACGGGGGGAAGATCGCCGTGGCCCCCGTGTCCCTGTCCCTCATGGAGGAGGCCGGGGCCGTGGAGGGGGACATGGAGGACATCGCCGCCTTCCTGGGCCAGATCGAGGGGGTTGAGACCTCCGTCACCATCCGGGAGCTGGCCGAGGGGGGCTGCAAGCTCTCCGTGCGCACCAGCGGCGGGCTCAACGCCTCGTCGGTGTGCGCCCTGCTGGGGGGCGGCGGCCACGCCGCCGCCGCCGGCTGCACCGTGCCCGGCGGCCTGGCCGAGGCCGAGGCCGCCATTTTAGCCGCCATCCGGCAGGTACAGGCGGAGGCGTAGGGGCGGATATTATCCGCCCGCGTTCCCGCTGACGCACTCCCCAGGGGCGCGGCGGCCCGGCGCGCCGCCTGTGGGGGTATGACAACAGCCCGGCCCGTTTCATGGGGCCCCCGCGCGAGCCCAGCGGCTGTGCCGCGGGTCGTGTGGGGAGAAGGAGGCCCAGCGGAGGGAATGAGCTTTCGCGTTTACGCGGAAGCGAACGATCCGCAGCTTGGGCCGACGATGTGGGGCGCGACGACCTCGGCGCGCCATCCACCTGCCGGGGTGCCCCCGAGGGCGCGCCTGCGCCGCGCATCCATACGGCAGAGACTTTATTTTTCGCACCCGGAGGTCAGCCATGCCAAACGGAATCATCATCATCGACAAGCCCCGGGACTGGACTTCCATGGACGTGTGCATCCCACAGACGCACGCGTCTGCGGGAACCCTATGATTATTACATCCTCGGCGGAAATGAATTCCGCCTGCGGCGAGGTTTTCGCCGGGGCGAAAACGCTCGGACGGCGCAAAAGCGCCGATGCTTGGCGCACAGGGAGGCTTCTGCGTATGCCAAACGGAATCATTATCATCGACAAGCCCCGGGACTGGACTTCCATGGACGTGTGCGCCAAGCTGCGGGGGATTTTCCGCGAGAAGCGGGTGGGCCACGCCGGCACCCTGGATCCCATGGCCACCGGCGTACTGCCGGTGTTCATCGGCCGGGCCACCCGGGCGGTGGAGTTCGCCAGTGAATCCGAAAAGGAATATCTGGCGGAGATAAAACTGGGCGTTGTCACCAACACCCAGGATACCACCGGCGAAATCCTGGAGAAGCGCCCTGTGTCCGTCACCCGGGAAGAGCTGGAGGGGGCCCTGGCCCATTTCCGGGGGAATATCCTCCAGATCCCCCCCATGTACTCCGCCATCAAGCGGGACGGCAAAAAGCTCTACGAGCTGGCCCGGGCGGGGAAGGAGGTGGAGCGGCCCCCCCGGCCGGTGACCATCCACGCCCTGGAGGCGGGGGAGCAGACCGGGCCGGACACCTACACCCTGCGGGTGCGGTGCTCCAAGGGCACCTACGTGCGCACCCTGTGCCACGACATCGGGCAGGCCCTGGGCTGCGGCGGGTGCATGTCCGCCCTGCGGCGCACCGGGGCCGCCGGCTTCACCCTGGCCGACGCGGTGACGCTGGAGGCGGTGCAGGCCGCCCCCGATCCCGCGGCTCTGCTCCGGCCGGTGGACGGCTGCTTCTACGGGTATGACGCGGTGGAGATCACCGGCCGGGCCCTGTCCAGGGCCAGGAACGGCAACCCCTTCCCCTGCCCGGCCGGCGTGCCGGACGGGGTCTACCGGTTCTACGGCCCCGGCGGGGAGTTCCTGCTGCTGGGCCGGTGCCAGGCGGGGACGGCCACCACCATCAAGAGCTTTTTCGAGGTGTAAGCGCAATGCAGACTGAAAAACGAGTCATTGCCCTGGGCTTCTTCGACGGTGTGCACCTGGGCCACGGGGCCCTGCTGCGCCGGGTGGGGGAGAAGGCCCTGGAGCTGGGGGCCGTGCCGGCGGCGGTGACCTTTGACACCCACCCGGAGAACCTGATTTTGAAAACCCCGGCGGTGCCCCTGCTCAGCTCCCCCCTGGATCGGGCGGAGCTGATGCGCCGGTGCTACGGCATCCGGGAGGTGATCGTGGCCCACTTTGACGAGCGGATGATGCACATGCCCTGGCGGGAGTTCGTCACCGGCTATCTGGCGGCGGAGCACGGGGCGGTGCACCTGGTGGCGGGCCACGACTTCCACTTCGGCTACAAGGGGGAGGGCAACCCGGAGCGGCTGCGGGCGCTGTGCGGCCAGCTGGGCATCGGCTGCGACATCATCCCCAAGGTGGAGAAGGATCACATCACCATCTCCTCCACCTACATCCGCACCCTCATCGCCCAGGGGGAGATGGAGCGGGCCAACCAGTTCCTGGGCCACCCCCACACCCTGACGGACACGGTGGCCCACGGCAAGAAGCTGGGCTCCACCCTGGGGTTCCCCACGGTGAACCTCCACTTCCAGCCCGGCGTGCTGGTGCCCGCCCACGGGGTGTACGCCACCCGGGTCTACTTCGAGAACGGGGAGAGCCGCCCGGCGGTGACCAACATCGGGGTGCGCCCCACGGTGGACGACGGCGACCGGGTGACGGTGGAGGGGTACATCCTGGACTTCCACGGGGATCTCTACGGCCAGACCATCCGCATGGAGTTCTACAAGCGCCTGCGGGGGGAGCGGAAGTTCGACAGCCTGGAGGCCCTGAAGGCGGAGGTCATGCACAACGCCCAACAGACCAAGGAGTATTTTGACCGGCAGAACGCAGCCCAATAAGTCAATCGGAGCCACCCACCGGAAGAAAGGGGTCACGGCATGCGGTATTCAAAAATCTATCCCGCCTCGCTCTGCTTCTGCGTCTTTCTGGCGGCGGTGGGGGTGATGCTGGGCGATCCGGCCCAGATTATCCCCGGCATCCGCACCATCATCCTCATGGAGGACGCGCTCATCACCGACTACATCCAGATCGCCGGTATCTCCGCGGCCTTTGTCAATTCCGCCCTGGTGACCCTCATCAGCGTGGGCCTGCTCTGGCTGTGCAGGGAGGCCCCCAACGGCTTCACCATGGTGGAGCTGGGCCTCATGGCCGGCTTCGCCCTCTTCGGCAAGAACATCGCCAACATCTGGCCCATCATCGCCGGCACCTTCCTCTACGCCAAGGTGCGGCGGGAGCCCTTCGGCAAGTATGTGTCCATCGCCCTGCTGGCCACCGCCCTGGCGCCGGTGGTCAGCTACGTGGCCATCGACAACGGCTTCGGCAACCTGTGGTGGGGCATCGGGGTGGGGGTGCTCATCGGCTTTGTGCTGCCCCCCCTGTCGGCCTACACCTACAAGATCCAGAACGGCATGAACCTGTACAACATGGGCTTTGCCTGCGGCGTGCTGGCCATGATCCTGGTGCCGGTGATGAGCTCCCTGGGGGCGGATCCCAACATCGCCAGCCACTGGTCTACGGGCAACAACCTGCCCCTGGCCCTGGCCCTGGGGGCTTTGTGCGCCGTGCTGATCCTCACCGGCCTGTTCCTGTGCGGACGGCCGGCCTGGGCGGCCTGGGCGGGGTACCGGCGGCTGCTGCTCACCACCGGCCGGGCCCCCAGCGACTACCTGCGCATGTTCGGCGCCGCGCCGGTGCTCCTCAACACCGGCATCAACGGCCTTATCGGCATGCTCTTCATCCTGGCCACCGGCGGGGATCTCAACGGCCCCACCCTGGGGGGCATCTTCGCCATCATGGGCTTCTCCGCCTTCGGCAAGCACGCCCGCAACATCCTGCCCATCATGGTGGGCGTGGTCATCGGCGGCGTGTGCATGCACTGGCGCATCAACAACCCGTCGGTGCAGCTGGCCATGCTGTTCGGCACCACCCTGGCCCCCATCTCGGGCTACTTCGGCTGGCCCTTCGGCATCCTGGCCGGCTTCCTCCACTCCTCGGTGGTGCTCCACGCCGGCACCCCGGTGGAGGGCGTCAACCTCTACAACAACGGCTATTCCGGCGGCCTGCTGGCCATCGTGCTCTACCCCCTGCTCACCGAGGCCATCCGCCACCGCAGGCCGGAGCTGGAGGACAAGGACTACTTCGACGTCATGGAGCACGATGAGCCCCAGATCCCCCCGCCCGCACGGCGGCGGTGAGCCGCCGCTGACCTCCGCGCGCCCTGTGCGGCGCGAGAAAGGTGGAGTCCATGACTCTGTTTAACCTGCTGTGGCTGTTCTTCTGCTACGCCTTCCTGGGCTGGGTGCTGGAGACGGCCCTGGCCGCGGTCAGGCAGCGGCGCTATGTGGATCGCAGCGTCCTCTTCGGCCCCTGGTGCGCGTCCTACGGCCTCACCGCCGTGGTGCTGTCCGAGGGCCTGACCGAGCTGCGGGGCAGCTGGTTCTTCCTCTTCCTGGGCTGCGCCGTGGCCGCCACGGTGGTGGAGTGGATCTCCGGCCACCTGCTGGAGAAGGCCACCCACACCCGCTGGTGGGACTACTCCGGCCGGAAGTGGAACCTGGACGGCTACATCTGCTTCACCGCCTCCCTGGTGTGGGGCGCCCTGGGCCTTATCGCCGTGCAGTGGGGCAACCCCCTGCTGCTGGCCCTGTATGAGCTCATCCCCCCGCTGGTGCGGGAGATCCTTCTGCTGGTGCTGGTGTGCATCCTGGCGGCGGACGTGTTGGGTACCCTGCTCACCCTGCTGGGGGTGCGCAGCGTCCTGCCCCCGGTGGAGCGGCTCAACAACCGCCTGGCCGCCCTGTCGGTGCGCATGGGGGAGTGGATCCTCCGCCACACCGAGGGGCGCATCCAAAAGGCCTATCCCCGGGCGGACTTCGTCCGGCGGAAAGAGGCCGTCAAGGTCAATCCCTTTACCAAAGGCGCCAGCTTCTACAGCATCCTGCTGCTGTTCTACATCGGCGGCGTGTGCGGCGATCTGGCGGAGACCCTGTTCTGCCGCGTCCGCCTGGGCTGGTGGATGAGCCGCTCCAGCGTGGTGTGGGGCCCCTTCAGCATCGTGTGGGGCCTGGCCCTGGCGGCGGCCACCCTGCTGCTGTACAAGTACCGGGAGCGCTCGGCCAGCTTCTTCTTCGTGGCGGGCACCCTGCTGGGCGGCCTGTACGAGTACCTGTGCAGCGTGTTTACCGAGCTGGCCTTCGGCACCGTGTTCTGGGACTACAGCGCCATCCCCTTCAACCTGGGCGGGCGCATCAACCTGCTCTACTGCTTCTTCTGGGGCTTTGCCGCCGTGGCCTGGTTCAAGGGGCTCTACCCCGTCCTGGCCCGGTGGATCGCCAAAATCCCCGCCCGGCCGGGCAAGCTCCTGGTGTGGGCCCTGACGGTGTTCATGGCGGTGAACATGGTCTTCAGTGCCGCGGCCCTGACCCGGTACAGCCAGCGCGCCGCCGGGGAGCCGGCCGACCAGCCCTGGCAGGTGTGGATGGACGAGCACTACAACGACGACGTGATGTACCGCATCTACCCCTACGCCAAAATGACCGGATAACAAGACGCCCCGGGCGGCGGCGTCTCAAAAAAGTGGCGAAGCCACTTTTTTGAGAAGAATTGCATGGCGGAAGATGCTCGATTTCTTGCGAAATTGTCGCCCCTTCCGCCATGAGAAGTGTCATTTCCGAGGCACATGTCCCCGGAAATGACAGATTTTGACTTTATTCCTGCGGCTACGGCCGCAGGAACTCTGCGAGGCTTTTCCTTGTGGGAGGTTTTCGACAGCAAGACGCCCCGGGCGGCCAACGGCCGCCCGGGGCGTCTCTCGTTCTGTGGGTTACACGCGGATGCGCTCGATGCCGTCCGCCGCGGCGGCCACCAGGCCGTCCACGTCCAGGGCGGACTCGGCGGCCTCCAGCTCCCCCAGCATGGGGTGGAGCCGGGGGTGCCGGGGGGTGAATACGGTGCAGCAGTCCTCGTAGGGGAGGATGGAGGTCTCAAAGGTGCCGATCTTCCGGGCGATGCGGACGATCTCCTCCTTGTCCATGCCCACCACCGGCCGGAGGATGGGCAGGGTGGTGACGGCGGTGGTGGCCCGCATGGCGTCCATGGTCTGGCTGGCCACCTGGCCCAGGCTCTCACCGGTGACGATGGCCCCGGCGCCGCACCGCTGGGCCACCTGCTCGGCGATGCGCATCATGAACCGGCGCATGAGGACGGTGAACAGCTCCTCGGGGCACCTGCGGCGCAGCTCCTCCTGGATGGCGGTGAAGGGCACCACGTGGACGGTGAGCCGTCCGCACCAGGGGGTGAGGATCTTGGCCAGATCCAGCACCTTCTGCTTGGCCTCCTCGGAGGTGTAGGGGTAGGAGAAGAAGTGCACCATGTCCAGGGCGATGCCCCGCTTGGCGATCATCCAGGAGGCCACCGGGGAGTCGATGCCGCCGGACAGCAGGCTCACCGCCCGGCCGCCCACCCCCACCGGCAGGCCGCCGGCGCCGGGCTCCGGATCGGCGTGGACGTAGGCGGCATAGTCCCGCACCTCCAGGTGCACCGTCAGCTCCGGATGGCGCACGTCCACCTTCAGGTTGGGGTATTTCTCGTCCAGCTCGCCCCCCACGTACTGGGACAGCTGGATGGAGGTCATGGGGAAGCTCTTGTCCGCCCGCTTGGACTCCACCTTGAAGGTGTGGGCGGCGGAGAGCTTGTCCCCCAGGTACTCGATGGCGGTCTGGAGCATGGCGTCCGCGTCCTTCTCACAGGCCCGGGCCCGGGACAGGCCCACCACGCCGAACAGGCGCTTCATGGCCTCCCACGCGCCGTCCAGGTCGCAGCTGTCGTCCTGGGGCTCCACATACATGGTGGACTGCTTGGTGTATACCTTGAATTTGCCGTGGGCCTGGAGCCGGCGGCGGGCGTTGGCGATGAGCCGGTCTTCAAAGGTGCGCCGGTTCAGGCCCTTGAGCACCAGCTCCCCCAGCTTCAGCAGAATAATCTCGTTCATCTCTCATCGGATTCCTTTCCAAAAGTCTCATTATTATATCCAATTTGGGTATTTTTGTCCAGCCCGGCCCTATCGGCGCAGATAGGCGCTCTCCCGGTACTGGACGGCCTCGGCCAGGTGCTCCACGCCGATGTCCGCCGCGCCGTCCAGATCGGCGATGGTGCGGGCCACCCGGAGGATGCGGTCATAGCTCCGGGCGGTGAGGCCCATGCGCTGGAAGGCCCCCTTCATGACGGCCTGGCCGTCGGCGTCCAGGGCGCAGTACGCCGCCAGCTCCGCCGGGCCCATGTGGGCGTTGCAGGACGGGCCGTCCGGGCCGAAGCGGGCGGCCTGCACCGCCCGGGCCGCCTCCACCCGGGCCCGGATGACGGCGGAGGGCTCCGCCGCCGGCCGGCGGGAGAGCTCGTCAAAGTCCAGGGGAGGCACCTCGGCGTACAGGTCGATGCGGTCCAGCAGGGGGCCGGACAGCTTGCCCAGGTACTTCTCCACGTCCCTGGGGGAGCAGCGGCACCGGCTGCCGTAGCCGTACCAGCCGCACTTGCAGGGGTTCATGGCGCACACCAGCATGAAGCGGGCGGGGAAGCGCTCGCTGCCCGCCGAGCGGCTGATGGTGACCCACCCCTCCTCCAGGGGCTGGCGGAGCACCTCCAGCACGTCCTTGTGGAACTCGGGCAGCTCGTCCAGGAAGAGCACCCCGTTGTGGGCCAGGGAGATCTCCCCCGGCCGGGGCACGGGGGTGCCGCCGCCGGCCATGCCGGTGGATGAGATGGTGTGGTGGGGGGCGCGGAAGGGCCGCTGCACCAGCAGGGGGCGCTGGGCGCTGGTGAGGCCCATCACCGAGTGGACGGCGGTGGCCTCCAGGGCCTCTCGCCGGCTCAGCTCCGGCAGGATGGAGGGCAGGCGGCGGGCCAGCATGGACTTGCCCGAGCCCGGCGGGCCCACCATGGCGATGTTGTGGCCCCCGGCGGCGGCGATCTCCAGGGCCCGCTTGGCGCTCTCCTGGCCCTTCACGTCGGCGAAGTCGGGGGCCTCCCCCGCCTCCGCCCCCGGTGTCCAGGGGGCGGCAGGGGCGATGGGCGCCTCCCCCCGCAGGTGGGCCACCAGGGCGGCCACGCTCTCCACCGGGTAGACCTCCATGCCGCCGGCCAGGGTGGCCTCGGCGGCGGAGGGGGCGGGGACGTACAGCCGCTTCACCCCCGCCTCCCGGGCGGCCAGGGCCATGGGCAGCATGCCCGCCACCGGCCGCAGGGTGCCGGACAGGGACAGCTCCCCCACAAAGGCGCTGTCCGGCCCGTCCAGGCGCAGCTGCCCCCCGGCGGCCAGGATGCCCACCAGCATGGGCAGGTCGTACACCGTGCCCACCTTCCGCCGGTCTGCCGGGGCCAGGTTCACCGTGATGCGGGACACGGGGAAGGGGAAGCCGCAGTTGCGGATGGCGGCGCGCACCCGGTCCCGGGCCTCCTTCACCGCCGCGTCGGGCAGGCCCACCACCTCAAAGGCGGGCAGCCCGGGGGACAGATCGCACTCCGCCTTCACCTCATAGCCCGCAATTCCGCTCAACCCCAGGGAGCGCACCTCACAGAGCATGCCACCGCCGCCCTTCCTTTTTTTTATAGTATAGCATGAAAAAAGGGGGCCTGCCAAGGGGGTGGAAGGGGGGAAGAGCGGAGTGTGGATAAACTGCATATTTTAGCCCTTCTAGTTTAGTTAGTTATAGCTAATATCAAAAGTTTTTCCGCAAAACGCCCCAAAAAAGCGGATCATTTTTTCTAATTCAGGAACAAAAAAGAAAAATTAAATTTGGAGGGCAGAATGGATTTACAAACGGGAAAGATGGTGTTACAATGAAGGCGCTTAAACGGCCTACCGGCAGGTAAGCCGCGGCAAAAACCGCCAGGGTAATGGGAATCGGGCCCGGCCGGACCGGCGGCGGGGACGGATTCCCATTGCCCTGGAGCGACAGACAAAGAGGAGGAATCGTTTCAAATGGCTAGAAAGCTGAAAACGATGGACGGCAACACCGCCGCCGCCCATGTGTCCTACGCCTTCACCGAGGTGGCGGGCATCTACCCCATCACCCCCTCCAGCCCCATGGCCGACAATGTGGATCAGTGGGCTGCCCAGGGCCGCAAGAACATCTTCGGCACCACCGTCAAGGTCATTGAGATGCAGTCCGAGGCCGGCGCCGCCGGCACCGTCCACGGCTCTCTGGCCGCCGGTGCGCTGACCACCACCTACACCGCGTCCCAGGGCCTGCTGCTCATGATCCCCAACATGTACAAGCTGGCCGGCGAGCTGCTGCCCGCCGTGTTCCACGTGTCCGCCCGTACCGTGGCTACCCACGCGCTGAACATCTTCGGCGACCACTCCGACGTCATGGCCTGCCGCCAGACCGGCTTTGCCATGCTGTGCGAGTCCAACCCCCAGGAGGTCATGGATCTGGGCGCCGTGGCCCACCTGGCCGCCATCAAGGGCCGCGTCCCCTTCCTGAACTTCTTTGACGGCTTCCGCACCTCCCACGAGATCCAGAAGATCGCCATCTGGGACAACGAGGATCTGGCCGACATGGTGGACATGGACGCGGTGGAGGCCTTCCGCAAGCGCGCCCTCAACCCTGAGCATCCCGTGATGCGCGGCTCCCACGAGAACGGCGACATCTTCTTCCAGCACCGCGAGGCCGCCAACAAGTACTACGACGCCGTCCCCGGCATTGTCGAGGAGTACATGGGCAAGGTCAACGCCAAGCTGGGCACCAACTATCAGCTGTTCAACTACTACGGCGCCCCCGACGCTGACCGCGTGATCATCGCCATGGGCTCCATCTGCGACGTGGCCGAGGAGGTCATCGACTACCTGAACGCCCACGGCGAGAAGGTGGGCCTGGTGAAGGTGCGCCTGTACCGCCCCTTCCGCGCCGACAAGCTACTGGAGGCCATTCCCGCCACCGCCACCAAGATCGCCGTGCTCGACCGCACCAAGGAGCCCGGCGCCCAGGGCGACCCCCTGTACCTGGACGTGGTCACCGCCTTCGCCAACGCCGGCCGGCAGGCCACCATCATCGGCGGCCGCTACGGCCTGGGCTCCAAGGACACCCCGCCCAGCAACGTGTTCGCCGTGTATGAGGAGCTGACCAAGGCCGAGCCCAAGCGCCAGTTCACCGTGGGCATCGTGGACGACGTGACCTTCACCTCCCTGGAGGAGAAGCCCTCCCCCAACACCGCGGCCCCCGGCACCATCGAGTGCAAGTTCTGGGGCCTGGGCGGCGACGGCACCGTGGGCGCCAACAAGAACTCCATCAAGATCATCGGCGACCACACCGACAAGTACGTGCAGGCCTACTTCCAGTACGACTCCAAGAAGACCGGCGGCGTGACCATCAGCCACCTGCGCTTCGGCGATGAGCCCATCCGCGCCCCCTACTACATCAACAAGGCCGACTTCGTGGCCTGCCACGTGCCCGCCTACATCGTCAAGGGCTTCCCCATGGTTCGCGACGTGAAGGACGGCGGCGTGTTCCTCATCAACTGCCAGTGGTCTGACGAGGAGCTGGATCACCACATGCCCGCCGTGGCCAAGCGCTACATCGCCGAGCACAACATCCAGGTCTACACCATCAACGCCATCGACCTGGCCATCGAGATCGGCATGGGCAAGCGCACCAACACCATCCTGCAGTCCGCCTTCTTCGCCCTGGCCAAGGTGATGCCCGAGACCGAGGCCATCGGCTACATGAAGGACGCCGCCACCCACTCCTACCTGAAGAAGGGCCAGGACGTGGTGGATATGAACCACAAGGCCATCGACATCGGCGCCACCGCCTTCCACAAGTTTGAGGTTCCCGCCTCCTGGGCCACCGCCGAGGACAAGCCCGTGGCCGAGCACCTGGAGGGCGACGCCGCCACCGTCAAGATGGTCAAGGAGATCATGGAGCCCGTGGGCCGCATGGACGGCGACTCCCTGCCCGTGTCCGCCTTCGCCAACGGCCATGAGGACGGCACCTTCTGCCAGGGCGCTTCCGCCTACGAGAAGCGCGGCGTGGCCGTCACCGTGCCCGAGTGGGACGCCTCCAAGTGCATCCAGTGCAACCAGTGCTCCTACGTCTGCCCCCACGCCACCATCCGCCCCTACGCCCTCACCGAGGAGGAGGCCAAGAACGCCCCCGCCGCCGCCAAGATCGTGGACATCAAGGCCGGCAAGGGCAAGGGCGAGTACAAGTTCGCCATCGCCATCTCCCCCCTGGACTGCATGGGCTGCTCCGTGTGCGTGAGCACCTGCCCCGTCAAGGCCCTGGAGATGAAGCCCCAGGAGTCCCAGGCCGAGCAGCAGGCCGTGTTTGACTACATGGTGGCCAAGGTTGCCCCCAAGGCCGACATGGAGGACACCAAGACCGTCAAGGGCAGCCAGTTCAAGCAGCCCCTGCTGGAGTTCTCCGGCTCCTGCGCCGGCTGTGCCGAGACCGCCTATGCCCGCCTGGTGACCCAGGTGTGCGGCGACCGGATGTACATCACCAACGCCACCGGCTGCTCCTCCATCTGGGGCGGCCCGGCTGCCACCTCTCCCTACACCGTCAACAAGGAGGGCAAGGGCCCCGCCTGGGCCAACTCCCTGTTTGAGGACAACGCCGAGCACGGCCTGGGCCTGTTCCTGGGCCAGAAGGCCATCCGCGACCGGCTGGCCGCCAAGACCCGCGACCTGCTGAATGTGTCCTGGTGCTCCGCCGCCATCAAGGAGGCCGGCCAGAAGTGGCTGGACACCATGAACGACGGCGAGGCCAACGGCGAGGCCGCCAAGGCCTACATCGCCGCCCTGGAGGACGGCCTGTGCACCGTGGATGAGCTGTGCGCCTGCCCCGACGCCAAGCTGGCCGCCCACGGCCAGGAGCTGAAGGCCGCCGGCAAGCAGTTCTGCGACTGCGACGCCTGCAAGCTGGCCGCTGAGATTCTCCAGGAGAAGGAGTACCTGAACAAGAAGTCCATCTGGATCTTCGGCGGCGACGGCTGGGCCTACGACATCGGCTACGGCGGCCTGGATCACGTCATCGCCTCCGGCGAGGATGTGAACATCTTCGTGTTCGACACCGAGGTGTACTCCAACACCGGCGGCCAGGCCTCCAAGGCCTCCAACATCGGCCAGGTGGCCCAGTTCGCGGCCGCCGGCAAGACCCAGCCCAAGAAGAGCCTGGCGGAGATCGCCATGCAGTACGGCTACGTCTACGTGGCCCAGGTGGCCATGGGCGCCAACCCCAACCAGACCCTGAAGGCCATCACCGAGGCCGAGGCCTATCACGGCCCCTCCCTGGTCATCGGCTACGCCCCCTGTGAGATGCACTCCATCAAGGGCGGCATGGCCAACTGCCAGATGGAGATGAAGAAGGCCGTGGAGTGCGGCTACTGGAACCTGTTCCGGTTCAACCCCGCCCTGAAGGCCGAGGGCAAGAACCCCTTCACCCTGGACTCCAAGGCCCCCGCCGGCGGCTATCAGGAGTTCCTGATGAACGAGGCCCGCTACTCCTCCCTGACCCGCGCCTTCCCCGAGCGCGCCAAGGAGCTCTTCGCCGAGAACGAAGAGGCCGCAAAGGCCCGCTACGAGCACCTGACCCGTCTCGTCGAGCTGTACAAGTAATCAAGTTTGCGCAAGGGCCCCGGACTTCTGTCCGGGGCCCGTTCTATATGGCGGCCTCTTCGGGGGCCCCGCCACAGGCGGGGCGCGCCGCAAGGCGCGTCCAAGCGTTTTGCCGAAGGCAAAACCTCGGCGCAGGGGCAATTCACTTGCCCCGAGCATGTGAAATCAAATAGGGGCTCCCGGCGGGCCGCTGGCCCGCTGGGGTATGGCCGCAAAGGCCCGCTACGAGCACCTGACCCGTCTCGTCGAGCTGTACAAGTAATCAAGTTCGCGCAAGGGCCCCGGACTTCTGTCCGGGGCCCGTTTTTATGGCGGCCTCTTCGGGGGCCCCGCCGCAGGCGGGGCGCTTTTATCCGCCGGGGCAGAAATCCCGCGGCGGAAAACCGCCAAATTTCCAGTGACAACCGGGTGCGGGAGGGTTATAATGGAGACAGAACTCAGACAGAGGGGGCGGAGCCCATGGAGCGTGCGGAGTGGAAGGAATACCGGGACTGCGTGGCGGCGCTGCTGGCCGCGCCGGAGGTGGCGCGGCTGAAAACCATCCGCCACCACCCGGGGGTGTCCTGCTATGAGCACAGCGCCTTCGTGTCCTATGTGGCCTGGCGGCTGGCCCGGTGGTGGGGGGCGGACGGGGCCCTGGCCGCCCGGGCGGGCCTGCTCCACGACCTGTACCTCTACGACCCCCGCTCCCTGCCCTCCTGGCGGCAGTGCTTTGCCCACCCGGTGGCGGCGGCCAGAAACGCCGCGGCCCTGGAGGGGGCCCTGTCCCCCAAGGAGGAAAACTGCATCCTGGCCCACATGTGGCCCCTGTCCGTCCGGATGCCCCACAGCCGGGAGGCCGCCGCGGTGTGCCTGGCCGACAAGCTGTGCTCCGTGGCGGAGGTGCTCCACGTCTGGCGGCGCCTGGCCCTGCGGCGGGCAATGCTGTCCCTGGTGAGGTGACAGATGACCACGATATGGGGACGATGGACGGCTGTTTTGTAAAGATCCCGTCAAGAAGGGGCGGAGAAATTGTGCAAGCCTCCTAACCGTGAAAAAATGGGCGGTTTTTTTGAAAATAGCGGTGCATTTTCCGCCCCGCTTTGCTATAATCTTGTTGCAAGAAATCCATTTTTTGAGGAGATGGCGACATGAACGCGACTGGAGCGGTGGTGTTCCTCCCCCGGGAGGGAAACGGCCCGTCCCTGATGCTGGAGGAGCTGCTCTTTGACCCGGCGGCCCGCTGGCTGGCGGAGTCCCTGCGCAGCGCCGGGGTGGAGCGGTTTTTTGTGGTCTGCCACAGTGACGACCGGGAACAGGCCGCGGCCTGCTTCCCCGAGGGCACGGAGCTGGTCACCGGCACCACCGAGGACGCGGTGGGGCAGCTGCTGGCCTTCCTGGACGCCCTGGAGGGCAAGGTGGTGGTGATCACCAAGCCGGTGCTGCTGCGCTGGGACGACGCCAGAACCCTGGTGAACGCGGAGAACGGCGGCGTGCTGGACAGCAAGGACACCGGGGTCTACCGGGTGGATGCCGCCGCCCTGTCCGCCGCCCTGGGCGAGGGCGTGGGCCTGGAGGAGGCCCTGAAGGAGAGGGGCGACAAGTTCAACAGCCGGGGCGTCTGGTTCCAGGGCGCCTATCCCATCCGCTCCGGGTGGGAGGGCCGCGTGGAGGCCGAGCTGGCGGCCCGCCAGATGGGCGCCCACCGGCTGATGATGGCCGGCGTCCGCTTCCTGGCTCCGGATCAGTGCTGCATCGGCCCCCGGGTGCAGGTGGGGGAGGGCACCGTGGTGCTCCCCGGCACCATCCTGCGGGGGGAGACCGTCATCGGCAGGAACTGCGAGATCGGCCCCAACACCATGATCCGCGACTGCACCGTGGGGGATAACGTCACCGTCAACGCCTCCCAGCTCAACGAGAGCAGGGTGGACGACGGGGTGAAGATCGGCCCCTTCGCGTACATCCGGCCCAACTGCCATGTGGGCGAGAACGTGAAGGTGGGTGACTTCGTGGAGCTGAAGAACTCCACCATCGGCGCGGGCACCAAGATCTCCCACCTGACCTATGTGGGCGACTCCGACGTGGGGGAGCGGGTCAACTTTGGCTGCGGTACCGTCACCGTGAACTACGACGGCTTCACCAAGTTCCGCACCACCATCGGGGACGACGCCTTCATCGGCTGCAACACCAACCTGGTGGCCCCGGTGAAGGTGGGCGACGGGGCCTACACCGCCGCGGGCTCCACCATCACCGACGATGTGCCCGGCGACTCCCTGGCCATCGCCCGCACCCGCCAGACCGTCAAGAAGCAGTGGGCCGCCAAGCGCCGCGCCCGCCGAAAGTAAGACCGGGCCCGCAACTCCGCGGGCCGGAATATAGAGATAATGTGAGAGGATGTTGTTAAAGAATGATCGCACACGGTAAGGACATCAAGATCTTTTCCGGCACTTCCAACCGTCCCCTGGCCGAGGCCATCTGCAAGGAGCTGGGTACCGAGCTGGGCAACGCCGAGGTGGGCGCCTTCTCCGATGGGGAGAACTTTGTCTCCATCTACGAGACCGTCCGCGGCTCCGACGTGTTCGTGGTTCAGTCCACCTGCTCCCCGGTCAACGACAACCTGATGGAGCTGCTCATCATGATCGATGCCCTGAAGCGGGCCTCCGCCGGGCGCATCACCGCCGTGATGCCCTACTTCGGCTATGCCCGCCAGGATCGCAAGACCAAGCCCCGCGACCCCATCTCCGCCAAGCTGGTGGCCAACCTGATCACCCGGGCCGGCGCCGACCGCGTCCTCACCATGGATCTCCACGCCAACCAGATCCAGGGCTTCTTCGACATCCCCGTGGACAATCTGCTGGGCAACCCCATCTTCACCAACTACCTCCACGACCGCTTCAACGGCAGCGAGGACGACGTGATCGTCGTCTCCCCCGACGTGGGCAGCGTGGCCCGGGCCCGGGCCTTCGCCCAGAAGCTGGGCATGGGCCTGGCCATCGTGGACAAGCGCCGCCAGAAGGCCAACTCCTCCGAGGTCATGAACATCATCGGCGACGTGCAGGGCAAGAAGGTCATCCTCTTTGACGACATGGTGGACACCGCCGGCTCCCTGTGCGGCGCGGCCCAGGCCCTGGTGGAGCTGGGCGGCGCGGTGGACGTGATCGCCTGCGCCAGCCACGGCGTCCTCTCCGGCCCCGCGGTGGAGCGCATCGAGAAGAGCGTCATCAAGGAGCTCTACTTCCTGGACACCGTGCCCCCCAAGGAGGGCGTCAAGTGCGAGAAGATCAAGTACCTCTCCGTGGCCCACATGTTCGCCGAGGCCATCGAGCGCATCTACGAAGAGGTGTCCGTGTCCAAGCTGTTCGTGTAAGAACCGGCGGCTGAACCAAACGAAAACCATAACGGCGAGGGGCGGAGCGTTGCTCCGCCCCTGTTGCCGCGTGGAGGGAAAACCTTGTTTTTTGACAGAAATCGAAGCTCCGGCGCCGAGTGGCTGGTGGTGGGCCTGGGCAACCCGGGCGACAAGTACGAGAATACCCGCCACAACGTGGGCTTTCTCACCGTGGACGAGCTGGCCGAGCGGGCGCGGGTGCCGGTGCAGAGGCTGAAGCACCGCGCCCTCACCAACACCGTGGAGCTGGGGGGCGCCAGGGTGCTGCTCATGAAGCCGGTGACCTATATGAACCTGTCCGGCGAGGCCGTGGGGGAGGCCGCCCGGTTCTACAAGATCCCCCCCGAGCGGGTGCTGGTCATCTCCGACGACGTGTCCCTGCCCATCGGCAAGCTGCGCATCCGCAAGAGCGGCTCCGCCGGGGGGCACAACGGCCTCAAAAGCATCATCCAGCATCTGGGCACCGACCAGTTCCCCCGGATCAAAATCGGCGTGGGGGAGAAGCCCCACCCCGATTACGATATGGCCGACTGGGTGCTCTCCAAGTTCACCGGGGAGGATCTGAAAACCATCCAGGCGGCGGTGAAAAAGGCTGCCGCCGCCGTGGCGTGCTATGTCGAACACGGCCCCGATAAGGCCATGAACCGGTTTAACGGCTAGGGGCCGTCAACCGCCGGGCCCGTGGCGCGCGACGACCCCGGCGCGCGTGTCAACTGCCATGGTCTGTAGGGGCGGCCTGTGGCCGCCCGCCCCATGGAGGCCCGGCCTCCGGCGGCCCCACTTTCTTTCCGAAAGAAAGTGGGGAGAAAGAAAGGGTGGGGGAGGGATTTCGAGTTCCCTCCCCCACGCCCCCACCTTAGATCGACCAAAAAGGGGGAATTGCGATTCCCCCTTCTTGGAACTTCCCCCGAGCTGTGCTACAGGTAACATACCGGCGGCGAAGGCTTACTTCGTAACGCCTCCGCCGCTCGGGAGCGACACTGTAGGGCGCGGCATCCCTGACGCGCCGTTTCCCGCCGCCACAAGCGCCATAGTATTTCGGCGGCAAGGCGCCGACGGCGGCCCGGCGGGCCGTGTCGGTACAGTGCAGCAGATATCAGGGCTTGCGGGGCAATCCCGATGCGTGCCGCCCAAGGCGCGGCGTCGTCGGCCCAAGCTACGGATCGTTCGCTTCCGGGCAGGCCCGAAAGCTCACTCCCTCCGCTGGGCCTCCTCTCCCCACCGAACCCGCTTCGCTGGGCTTCGGCGGGGGCCCCAATTACCGCAAGCGCCAATGGGGCGGGCGGCAATGCACGCCCGGTCTTTGCCCTGTCCGTACAACCCACCGCCGCCAACAGCCCACGTACTGGGGGGGCGCCGGGGGCACACCCCCGGCCCCTTCTTTCCCCCCATTTCTTCGGGAAGAAATGGGGGCCCCGGCCGGGCAGGCCCCCGCCGGGAGGCCGAGCCTCCACCGGGCGGGCGGATACTATCCGCCCCTACAGGGCACGGCAGTTGCCACCCGCCGTGTAGGCGTGTTCCACGGGGGAGCCCCCAGTGAATGGTCAGAGGATGGCAGGGCGCGCCGAGTCGTCGCGCCCCACGAGGTCAGTGGTTGCGGGGGCAAACGGGCGGATACCCGCCGGGAATGCTCTGGCGTAGACCGTTACAGATCCTTTGCCCTCATCTTGTCCAGCGCAGCCTTTTCGTGCTTGGCGGATTTGGCATATCCCACTGCCCACACGATCACGATGGCGATGACGCAGAGGATCCCCGCGGCGATATATTCCGTCGTTTTTCCCGCAAGGCTGATGAAGACGAACAGTGCCGCCATGACTGCCGGCAGAACGGCGCCCAGCAGCTTCCTTTTCCGAAGGCCCAGATGGAACTGCACGGCCAGGATTACAAAGGTCAACAGGAGTACAAGCAAGGCTCTCATATCAGATGCTCCTTTTTCATGTATGGATAAATGGTGGCTTTGTGCGTTACAGATCCTTTGCCCTCATGCGCTCCAGCTCTTTTTTCCTGGCGGCCTGATGGCCCTCCAGCCAGATGAGCAGGAGAATGGCGGTGGGGAAGAGCAGCATCTTCCAGTCCTCCGCCGGGCGGATCATGCCGTTTGCCAGCAGGAAAACAACGGCCCCAATCCACAGGGCGGGGACGATGCCGCCCAGATACCAGTACCTGGGCCTTCTCCGGGAGGCCCAGATGTGGAACACGGTAATTGCCGCGGCGGCGGCCAGGGTAAGCAGCGGATTCATGCGTCTGCCTCCTTTTCTCTCTGATATCTGTCGATGATGAGCTTGGCGGTGTCCAGATCCACCCGCCCGTCCACGGCCAGGCCCTTGATGAAGGCGGAGAAGGGCGCCTCCTTCTGCTGGTCGCTCAGCTCGATTTTCTGAATGAGCTTGTCCAGCCGCAGCCGGACGGTGGGGTAGGAGACCCCGTAGAGCCGGGCGATCTCCTTCAGGGAGCCCGATTTCAGGACGAAGTTTTTCAGGAAGGCTATGTCCTCCGGCTCCAGCGCCAGGAGCCACTGGGGGATTTGATTCAGATCCAATGCGCTGCTCCTTTCCAAAAGTTTTAACAAAATTGAGTATAACATAAATAAAATTAAAGTCAATAGGAAAACTGACTTTATTTTTATGAAGCCCGGCCCGTCGGAGCCGGCCCGGCCGGATACCGGCATGCCTGTGGCTTCCAAAATTTTCTATTTTATTGAGAGGTGCCCCATGAAACCCCTTCTCTCTGCCCTCAACGACATCCCTGAATACCGCTCCCTGCTCTCGGCCATCGACGGCGGCGCCTGCCCGGCGGCCCTGTCCGGCCTGTCGGCGGTGCACCGGGCCCACTTCGCCGCCGGCATCCGCCAGGAGACCGGCCGGCCGGTGGTGGTGGTGTGCGCCGACGAGGGGGAGGCCGAGCGGATGACCAGGGATCTGGCCGCCCTGTCGGGGGAGGAGGTGCGCACCCTCTCCGCCCGGGAGTTCACCTTCCACAACGCCGCCGTGGTGTCCCGGCAGTACGAGCACCGGCGGCTCTCCGTCCTCCGGGCCCTGGCGGCGGGGGAGTGCCCCCTGCTGGTGTGCACGGCGGAGGCCGTCCTCCAGCGCACCCTGCCCAAGGCCCTGCTGGAGGGGGCCTCCCGGGTGCTGCGCATGGGGGAGAGCCACGATCTCAACCAGCTGGCCGAGACCCTCACCGCCGCGGGCTACACCCGGTGCGAGCAGGTGGAGGGCGCGGGCCAGTTTGCCCTGCGGGGCGGCATCCTGGACTTCTTTTCCCCGTCCCAGGCCAAGCCCGTGCGGGTGGAGTTCTTCGGCGACGAGATCGACGCCATGGGTCTCTTCGACCCGGACACCCAGCGGCGGGTGGAGAACATCGGCACGGCGGAGATCCTCCCCGCCGCCGAGGTGCTGCCCCAGCTCTCCCCCGGGGGCTTCGCCGGCCTGGTGGAGCTGCTGGACGGCGTCATTTCCCGGGCAAAGCGCCGCAAGGGGAGCGACAAGCTGCTGACCACCCTGGCGGAGGATCGGGAGAAGCTGGCCAGCGGCTTGACCTTCCCGGCCATGGATCGCTACATGGCCCTGATCTATCCCCAGATGGCCACGGCGGCGGACTACTTCCCGGCCGACGCGGTGGTGGTGCTCAGCGAGAGCCCCCGGGTGGCGGAGCGGGGGAAGAACTACCTGTGGCAGCTCACCGAGGACGCCAAGACCCTGATGGAGCGGGGGGAGCTGTCCGGGGAGCTGGCGGAGTTCGCCCGCAGCTTTGAGGAGCTGGCCGAGGTGCTGGACGCCTGGCCGGTGTGCTACCTGGACTCCTTCACCTCCTCCCAGTACCCCCGGCGGCCCCGGACGCTGCTCAACCTGCTGACCAAGCAGCTGCCCTCCTACGGTGCCAGCCTGGAGACCGCCGTGTCCGACCTGGCCCACTATATCTCCGACGGCTTCCGCACCGTGGTGCTGGTGGGCAGCGAGCAGCGGGCCCTGAACCTCCAGGCCCTCCTGCGGGAGCAGGGGCGGAAGACCGCCGTGGACTTCCAGCTCCACGACCTGCCCGCCCACGGCCAGGCGGTGATCGCCGTGGGCGGCCTCACCGCCGGCATGGAGTACCCGGTGGGGCGGCTGGCCGTCCTCACCGAGGGGCAGTCCCTGCTGGGCAAGAAGCGGAAGAGCAAGCCCGTCACCAACCGGCAGAAGCTGGACTCCTACGCCGACCTGTCCCCCGGCGATCTGGTGGTGCATGAGCACCACGGCGTGGGCCGCTTTCTGGAGATGACCAAGATGACGGTGGACGGGGTGGAGAAGGACTACGTCAAAATCGCCTACGCCGGGGCGGATGTGCTCTACGTCCCCGCCACCCAGCTGGATCTGGTGAGCAAGTACATCGGCTCCGGCGAGGACGCCAACGAGACCAAGAAGCTGTCCAAGCTTGGGGGTACCGACTGGGAGAAGGCCAAGACCCGGGCCAAGAAGGCGGTGAAGGATCTGGCAAAGGGCCTGATCCAGCTCTACGCCCAGCGGCAGCGGCAGCCCGGTTTCGCCTTCTCCCCCGACTCCCCCTGGATGAAGGAGTTCGAGGACGAGTTCGAGTACGCAGAGACCGACGACCAGCTGCGCTGTATCGAGGAGATCAAGCGGGACATGGAGCAGCCCCGGCCCATGGATCGCCTGCTGTGCGGCGACGTGGGCTACGGCAAGACGGAGGTGGCCTTCCGGGCCATCATGAAGTGCGTGCTGGACGGCAAGCAGGCCGCCGTCCTGGTGCCCACCACGGTGCTGGCCCGGCAGCACTACCTGTCCGCCAAGCAGCGGTTTGCCAAGTACCCGGTGGAGATCGACGTGGTGAGCCGCTTCCGCACCGCCGCCCAGATGAAGGACACCCTCCGCCGGCTGGCGGCGGGGCAGATCGACCTGCTCATCGGCACCCACCGGCTGTTCCAGAAGGACGTGCAGTTCAAGGATCTGGGCCTGCTGGTCATCGACGAGGAGCAGCGCTTCGGCGTGGCCCACAAGGAGAAGCTGAAGGAGCTGTCCCGGCAGGTAGACGTGCTCACCCTCTCCGCCACCCCCATCCCCCGCACCCTGAACATGGCCCTGTCCGGCATCCGGGACATGAGCACCCTGGAGGAGCCCCCCCTGGACCGGCAGCCGGTGCAGACCTACGTGCTGGAGCACGACTGGGGCGTCCTCTCCGACGCCATGCGGCGGGAGCTGGAGCGGGGCGGTCAGGTGTTCTACCTCCACAACCGGGTGGAGACCATCACCCGCACCGCGGCCCGCATCAAGGAGATGCTGGGGGAGGACACAGTGGTGGCGGTGGCCCACGGCAAGATGAGCCAGGAGGAGCTCAACGACGTGATGACCCGCATGAGCGACGGGGAGATCGACGTGCTGGTGTGCACCACCATCATCGAGACCGGCATCGACATCCCCAACGTAAACACCCTGATCATCGAGGACGCCGACCACATGGGCCTGGCCCAGCTCCACCAGATCCGGGGCCGGGTGGGCCGGTCCACCCGGCGGGCCTACGCCTATCTCACCTACCGCCGGGGCAAGGTGCTCACCGAGGTGGCCTCCAAGCGGCTGGGGGCCATCCGGGAGTTTGCCGAGTTCGGCTCCGGCTTCAAGATCGCCATGCGGGATCTGGAGATCCGGGGCGCCGGCAACGTGCTGGGGCCGGAGCAGAGCGGCTTTTTGCTCAGCGTGGGCTACGACATGTACCTGAAGCTGCTGGAGGAGGCGGTGCTGGAGGAGCGGGGGGAGAAACCCCAGCGGCCCACCGAGTGCGCCGCCGACCTGTCGGTGGCCGCCTCCATCCCCGACCGGTATGTGCCCTCCCCGGAGCAGCGGATGGATCTCTACCGCCGCATCGCCGCCATCCGCAGCGAGGCCGACGCCGACGACGTGGTGGATGAGCTCATCGACCGCTACGGCGACCCGCCCAGGACGGTGAACAACCTGATCTCCGTGGCCCTGCTCCGGGCCCACGCCGCCGACAACGGCATCGCCGAGATCAGCCAGAAGGGGACGAATCTCAACTTCTACCTGGACGGCTTTGACCTCCAGCGGGTGAGCGCCCTGTGCGCCATGGAGAAGTACAAGTCCCGCCTGCTCTTCTCCGCCGGGGAGAAGCCCTACCTGGCCCTCCGGCTGAAAAAGGGGGAGGACGCCCTGAAATTCGGCCGCAAGCTGGTGGAGGACTACGCCGCCACCGCCCCCAGGGAGAGCGCCTGACTAGGCTCAGAAAAATACGGCCCGGCGCACGAAACACTCCGTGCGCCGGGCCTTTGGCTAGTCCGACAGGGTGAAGAAGTTTTCCACCCGATCCTTTTTGTCAAACACGTTGTTGTAGAGCAGCACCTTGTAGTCCTCAATGGCCCCGTCCAGCTCCTCCGGCAGGGCGGCGTTCTCCCCGTACCAGTTCCCCTGGGCGTCCCGGATGCCCACGGTGTTGATCACCGGGGCGGTCTCCCACAGCTGGGAGAGGAACTTCTGATACCCGGTCATGGGCAGGTTGGCGGTGTCCATCAGCAGGGCGGACAGGTAGTTGAGGGACAGCTCCACCCCCTGGGCCTCCGGGATGTCGTAGTTGGCCCACAGCACGAAGGGCACCATCTGCTTCTTTTGGGCGTCGGCGGTGTCGGGGTTGGTGCCCAGCACGTCGGTGTAGAAGTTGGTGGCAACCTGGGGCTGGTGGTCGCCGAACAGGAGGATCATGGTGGGCTCCTCCACCTGGGAGAAGTAGTCGATCAGATACTCGAAGGCCTGGTCGCTCTGGTACACCAGGGAGAGGTACTGGTTCACCGTCTGGAAGCGGTTTTCCAGCTCCCCGGTGAGCCACACCTCCTTGGGCAGGTTCGTCCACGCCATCTGATAGGCGGAGTGGTTCTGCATGGTCACGTTGAAGAGGAACAGGGGCTGCCCCTCCTCCTTCTCCTCGTACCAGCGGATCAGGTTCTCGTAGTCGCACCGGTCGGTGACGTAGCCGGTGCGCGCGTCCCCCCGCATGTACGCCCGATCCTGGAAGTCGCTCTCGAAATAGACCTCATCAAAGCCGTAGTCGGCGTACACCGTGGGCCGGTTCCAGCCGGAGGAGCGGTAGGGGTGGGCGGCGATGGTGGTATACCCCAGGGCCTCCATCTGGCCCACCAGGGAGGGGTCGCCGGGGGAGACGTACATCTGGTAGGGCACCGTGCCGGCGGGGAGGAAGGCGGTGGTGTTGCCGGTGAGGAACTCGTACTCCGAGTTGGCGGTGGTGCCGCCGAACACGGAGGAGTAGGCGTAGCCCTTGACGGTGTTCTCGGTGAGGGAGCGGAGGAAGGGCATGGCGTCCATATTGCTCTCCACCCCGGGGAGGACGGAGAGATCGGAGAGGGACTCGTTCATGATCACGATCACATTCACCGGCCGGATGCCCCCGTCCGCCGAGGCCGCCGCATCGGCGGCGTCGCTGGGGTTCTCCCCGGCCAGGGCCGCCAACGTCTCCTGGGAGTAGCTGTCCGGCTTCTCCACCTTCATGTATTTCAGGCACACGGTGAAGTTGAGCACCAGGCCGTTGCCCCGGGTCGTCCACATGGAGGGCTCGATGCCCAGGCCCTCCACCCAGCCGGTGCCGAAGAAGGCCGCCAGGAACACCGCCGCTCCCGCCGCCGCGGGGGCAAAGCCCCGCCAGTCGAAGGGCCGCTTCTCCTCCCTGGGGAGGAAGGACAGGAGCACCAGCACCGCCGCGAAGATGCCGATGGTGAGCCACTGCATGGAGTCGGGGCGGTAGTCGTAGTTGCCCGCCACGTTGGCCGCCGTGCGCAGGGTGAGGAAGTCGCCGGGGAACAGGGTGCGGCCCCGGAAGGAGATTAAGTAGTGGTTGGCCATGCCGATGCCCCAGGCGATGCCGAAGGCCCACTTGGCCGCCGCGATGCGCCGCCGCCGACGGACGAAGTAGAACACCAGCTCCAGCAGGTAGTACCAGGCCAGGTTGAGGGCAATCTGGACAGGGGTGAAGTCGTCCCAGCTGTTGTAGTTCAGATACTCCACCAGCACAAAGGCCAGCACGGGGAGGAGGAGCAGCAGGGCCCGGCCCGTCCAGGCCAGCTGCCGCTCCGCGAGCGGGAGCTTGGGCCAGCGGAGGCGGCGTTTTTTGCTGCGGGGTGTTTCTACGGTGTAAGTCATGGGTCGGTGTCTCTGCCTTTACAAGAAGTTTACGTAAACCCTATTGTAGCAGAAAAGAGCGAAAGTGCAACGCACTTTCGCTCTTTTTAATGGAATCTTCATGGTGGAGTGCTGCGGAAGTCAGGCGGTCTCGCCCTCCTCCTTTACCTCGCGGATGAGGATAAAGGGGGTCAGCTCCCGGGACTGGCCCGCCGGGTTGTCCCGGATCAGGCCCTTCAGGGTCTCGTCATCCAGGGTGATGGAGGAGGCCTTGCCCAGGATCTCCACGTTCAGGTCGTTGGCGTCCACGATCATGGCCTGCACCCCGGTGGCGGCCTCAATCTCGTCGCACACCTTGCCGGGGTTCTCCGGGATGCGGATGCCGAACTCGCCGTACTCCTGGAACTCGTGGTCATAGAAGCCGTCCAGGCCGGACACCTCCTGGCCCACCATCTCGTAGAACACGCCCCGCTTGCCGAAGAGCTTGCCGAAGCCGGCGCAGATGGCCGCCCAGATCACGAACAGGGCCCCCCGCTCATTGATGGCGAACTGCATCTTGTAGGGGCTGTCCACCCCGATGCCGGCGGAGGAGTGGGAGGCGAACCGGGACAGGAACCGGGCCAGCCAGCCCACCTTCATGTCCTTCTTGTACACCACCCGCTTCTGGCACAGGCCGATGATCTTCTCGCTGGAGGAGAGGAGATCCCCCGGCTGCCACACCGGCTTGACGTACTTCTCCACCAGCTCCACATAGCTCTCGCCCACCTGCACGAAGTGGGTCTGAATGGCGTGGCGGGCGTAGGTCTTTCCGTTTACCTCTATGGTGACGCTTTTTCCCTCGTTTGCGCGGAATTCCATGGCAAAACCTTCTTTTGTGTTTGATGTCCCCCCTATTATAACCACCCGGGGGACAATGTGCAACACAAAGTTTCGCCGGGGCACCCCGGGGGGCACCCAGGCAGTTGGATGGCGCGCCGAGGTCGTCGCGCCCCACGGGTTGGTGGATACGCAGGCAAGCGGGCGCACACATAGGTGCGCCCCTACGGATGGCTGCCGCAACTGCCCCGATATTTCAGCGGCATGGCACCGGCGGCGGCCCGGCGGGCCAGGCCGGTACAGTGTGGCAATGATCAGGGCTTGCGGGGTGATCGATGCGTGCCGCCCAGGGCGCGACAGCGCCTGTCACGAAACCAAAAAGGAACCGGGCGTGGATGCACGCCCGGTTCTTGCCTTCTCTGTACAGCCTGCCGCCGCCATGAGCCCCCGTACTGGGGGGCCCAGGGCGGGCGAAGCCCCCCGGCCCTTCTTTCTCCCCATTTCTTCGGGAAGAAATGGGGGCCCCGGCCGGGCAGGCCCGTCCCGCGAGGGGCGCCCCCGGTGTGAGAACGTGGAGCCCCTCATCCGCCGCGGCTTGGCCGCGCCACCTTCCCCCCTGTGGGGGGGAAGGCTTCGGGCGGAGGATATCCGCCCCTGCGGGCCCGGCAGTTGATACGCGCGCCGGGGCCGCCGCCCTCGGCGGCCCGTTCCGCCTTGCAGGGAGTCGGGCGGCGCGTCAGGGATGCCGCGCCCTGCTGCCGGAAGACCGCGGCTTTCTCAGATCCCCTCGTTCTGGGGGATTTTGGGCAGGGAGTCGAAGCCCTTCTGCAGCTCCTCGTCGGTGGGGATGGAGTCGCTCATCTGCCCGCTGAGATAGTTCTCATAGGCGGTCATGTCGAAGTAGCCGGTGCCGGTGAGGCCGAAGAGGATGGTCTTGGCCTCGCCGGACTCCTTACATTTCAGGGCCTCGTCGATGGCGCCCCGGATGGCGTGGGCGGATTCGGGGGCGGGGAGGATGGTCTCCCGCTTGGCGAAGAGGACGGCGGCCTCGAAAACCCTGGTCTGCTCGTAGGCCACGGCCTCCATATACCCGTCGTGGTAGAGCTTGGAGAGGATGGGGCTCATGCCGTGGTAGCGCAGGCCGCCGGCGTGGTTGGCGGAGGGGATGAAGCCGCAGCCCAGGGTGTACATCCGGGCCAGGGGGGTAACCCTGCCGGTGTCGCAGAAGTCGTAGGCGTACTTGCCCCGGGTGAAGGAGGGGCAGGAGGCGGGCTCCACCGCCACGATGCGGGGGTTCTTCACCCCCCGGAGCTTGTCGGCCATGAAGGGGGCGATCAGCCCGCCCAGGTTGGAGCCGCCGCCGGCGCACCCCACCACCACGTCGGGGTACTCGCCCAGCTGCTCCATGGCGATTTTGCTCTCCAGGCCGATGATGGACTGGTGGAGCAGCACCTGGTTGAGCACGCTGCCCAGCACATAGCGCTTGGTGCCACCGCTGTTCAGGGCGGCCTCCACCGCCTCGGAGATGGCGCAGCCCAGGCTGCCGGTGGTGTCCGGCGTCTCGGCCAGAATCTTGCGGCCGATGTCGGTGGTGGGGGAGGGGGAGGCGGTCACCTGGGCGTCGAACACCCCCATCACCGCCTTGCGGAAGGGCTTCTGCTCGTAGGAGCACTTGACCATATACACGTCGCAGGTCAGGCCGAAGTAGCTGCACGCCTCGGCCAGGGCGGTGCCCCACTGGCCCGCGCCGGTCTCGGTGGTGACGCCGGTGAGGCCCTGCAGCTTGGCGTAGTACGCCTGGGCCACGGCGGAGTTGAGCTTGTGGGAGCCGGAGGTGTTGTTGCCCTCGAACTTGTAGTAGATCTTCGCCGGGGTGTCCAGGGCCTTCTCCAGCTCATAGGCCCGCACCAGCGGGGAGGGGCGGTACATCTTGTACACGTCCCGGACGGGCTCCGGGATGTCCACGTACTCGGTGGCGCCGTCCAGCTCCAGCCGGGCCAGCTCCTCACAGAAGATGGGGGACAGATCGTCCACCCCCAGGGGCTGGAGGGTGCCGGGGTGGATCAGGGGGTCGGGCTGCTCAGGCATGGCGGCGCGCAGGTTGAACCATTTCTGGGGCATCTGGTCTTCGGTCAGGTACAGGCGGTGGGGGATCTTCGTCATGTTCATACACTCCTTTTTTGCCGTTGTGCGGGGGAGGAGGGCATGAAAAAAGCCCTCGTCCCATCTTCTGCTCTGGGACAAAGGCCAAGACCTCTGCGGTGCCACCCGGATTGACGTATGCCAAGCACACGCCCGCTCACTTTCGCATGCCGACCAGCACGCGCTCCCCTGATAACGGGCGGAGTCCCCGTCTCGCTACTGAGCCTGCGGCCGTTCGCCATGCCCTCGGAAGTCCATTCACCCGGACGCCGCCTGCCGCGATCCCACCACCCGCGGCTCTCTGAGAGGCCTTGATACCGGACTACTCCTCTTCGTCATCGGTTTACCGATTTAATTTGCTACAGTATAACGGCGGCGGCCCGGTTTGTCAAGCCCTTTTTTTGTAAAATTTGGGCCGGCCCGCCCAGCGGGCGGGTTTCAGCCCATTTTAATCTGAGATCCCTTTTTTGACGGGGCGGAATCTGCTATACTGAGAAAAAAGGCCCGGTATGGCCTGGGAGGGTACTTACGCCTCCGGCGCCGAGACGCTGGACTTTTACCGCACCGTCAAGGAGGGGTGCCCGGAGACTGTGTTCCACGGCACCGACGTGGGCCACCAGTACGACAGCACCGGGGCCCGCTACCGGGACTATCTGGAGGAGCGCGGCCCATACCGACCCGGATGCCATGGCGGACTCCGCCGGCACCGTCCCATCCATGGCCGCCCAGCTGACAGAGCGGTACGGGGATGCCCTCCGCACCGAGGATATCTCCTGGATGGCCTGGGAGCCCCAGGGGACGGATACCCTCACCGTGGCGGGGAAGGCGTACCAGGCGTCCTGCTTCGGGGAGGAGGACATCTCCGGCTGGAGCGAGGATTACCAGTCCCGGGCCTTCTGGCGGCTGGAGGGGGCCTATGAGGACTTCAAAGACTGCCCCGAGGGCGGCGATGTGCTGCCCTATAACAACTATCCCATACCCATCGAGGCCGGGCAGGTATTCGTCATCGACTACACCCGGAAGGACGGCACGTCAGAGCGGAAGTATTACCGCTCCGACGGGGAGGTTTGGAACGGCATGGGCTGCACCACGGAGTTTATCCCGGAATAGAGGCGAAAAGAGGCCGTGGGCCGCCGAATCGGCGGCCCACGGCCCTAGCCTGTCGAAAGACCTCCCGCGAAGGAGGGCCTCGCAGAGTTCCTGCGGCCGCAGCCGCAGGAATCAAATCAAAATCCGTCATTTCCGGCGACATGTGCGTCGGAAATGACACTTCTCATGGCGGAAGGGGCGACAATTTCGCAAGAAATCGAGTCCCTTCCGCCATGCAATTTTTCTCGAAAAAGTGGCGAAGCCACTTTTTCGAGAGCCTGAGGCCGGGGGACGGCCAGATTGGCTGTCCCCCGGCCCCTCTTTACTTCAGATGGGAGAAATCGTGCCGCTTTTTGCGGGCGTGGTAGTGGGTGTGGAGCAGGTCGTGGGCCCGGCTGGACAGGGGCGCGCCGAAGAACTCCTCGTAGATGGTCTTGATCTCCGGGTTCTCGTGGCTCTTGCGCAGGGGGAGGCTCCGGTCGATCTCGTACAGGGCCTGGATGCGGGCGTCCCGGACGGCGTTGTTGGTGCCGATGGGCTGTCCGCCGCCGCCGATGCAGCCGCCGGGGCAGGCCATGATCTCGATGAAGATGTAGTCGGCCTCGCCGCTCTCCACCCGGCGGATGATCTCCTCGGCGTTCTTCAGGCCGTTGGCCACCGCCACCTTCAGGGGGGTGCCGTCCAGGTCGATGACGGCCTCCTTGATGGCGTTGACGTCGCCCCGCACGGCGTCGAACTCCAGGCGGGGCAGGGTCTTGCCGGTGTGGAGCTCATAGGCGGTGCGCAGGGCGGCCTCCATGACGCCGCCGGTGGCGCCGAAGATGGCCCCCGCGCCGGAGCCGATGCCCAGGGGGGAGTCGAACTCGCTGTCGGGCAGGTCGGACAGGTTCAGGCCCACGTAGCGGATGAGCTTGGCCAGCTCCCGGGTGGTGAGGACGTAGTCCACGTCCTGATAGCCGTCCCGGCCCAGCTCGGGCCGGCTGGCCTCGTACTTCTTGGCGGTGCAGGGCATGACGGAGACGCTCACCACGTCGTGGGGATCCCAGCCCATCTTCTGGGCATAGTAGGTCTTGGCCACGGCGCCGAACATGCCCTGGGGGCTCTTGGCGGTGGACAGGTTGTCGATAAGCTCCGGGTGGTGCTTCTCCATGTAGGTGACCCAGCCGGGGGAGCAGGAGGTGATCATGGGCAGCTTGCCGCCGTTTTTGATGCGCTCCAGCAGCTCGCTGCCCTCCTCCATGATGGTGAGGTCGGCGGAGAAGTTGGTGTCGAACACCTTCTCAAAGCCAAGCATCTTCAGGGCGGTGACCATCTTGCCGGTGACGATGGCGCCGCTCTCCAGGCCGAACTCGTCGCCCAGGGCCACCCGGACGGAGGGGGCCACCTGCACGATCACGTGCTTGGAAGGATCCTGGATGGCGGCGGACACCTCGTTGGTGTAGTCGGTCTCCACCAGGGCGCCCACCGGGCACACCAGGGTGCACTGGCCGCACAGGACGCAGTCGGTCTCGTCCATGGGCAGGTCGAAGGCGGTGGTGACCTTGAAATCGGCGGAGCGGCTGGAGTAGGTCAGGGCGGCGCAGCCCTGCACCTCGGAGCAGACCTTCACGCAGCGGCCGCACTTGACGCACTTGGAGGGATCCCGGACGATGGAGGGGTTGTCGATGCGCAGCGGCTCATTGGAGGAGATGTCGGGCAGCTCCGGGTGGAGCCGGTTGAACCGGCGGCAGAGATCCTGCAGCTCGCAGCTGCCGTTGCGGGCGCAGGAGAGGCAGTTGGTCTTGTGGTCGGCCAGGATCAGATCCAGCACGCCGGTCTGGGCGTCGTACACCTTCTTGGAGTCGGTGATGACCTCCATGCCCTCCCACACCACGGTGGAGCAGGCGGCGGTGAGTTTGCGGGAGCCCACCACCTCCACCATGCACATCCGGCAGTGGGCCTTGATGGTCTGATCCGGGTGGTAGCACAGGTGGGGGATGTCGATGTTGAGCATCTTGGCCGCCTCGATGACCCGGGTGCCCGCGGGCACCTCCAGGGGCTGGCGGTTGACGGTGATATGTACCATTTCGCTCATCGGACGGCGACCTCCTCTTTCACGGCAAAGACTTCCGGGAAACGCTTCATGGCGGACAGCAGGGCGGACTGGGCCGTCTCGCCCAGGCCGCACAGGGACGCGCTGGACATGATGTCGGCAAACTTCTTCAGGGTGGCGATGTCCTTCTCCGTGTGGGTGCCGGCGGCCACCTTGTCCAGCAGCAGGGAGATGTGGCGGTTGCCCTCCCGGCAGGGGGTGCACTGGCCGCAGCTCTCGTGGGAGAAGAATTCCTGGGTCATGCGCAGGAAGCCGATGACGCTGGTGCGCTCATCCACCACCAGCACCGCGCCGGAGCCGATGGCGGTGAGATCGGCCTGCCGCATGCCCTTGTAGGTGTAGGGGGTGTCCAGCTGGGCCGGGGAGCAGATGCGGCCCGACGCGCCGCCCAGCTGCACCAGGCGCAGGGGGTACTCGTCGCTCTCCATGCCCCCGGCCAGGTCGTAGACGATCTCCCGGATGGTGATGCCGAAGGGCACCTCAAACACGCCGGGGTGCTTCACGTTGCCGGACACGGAGATCATCTTGGTGCCCGGGCAGTCCGGGGTGCCTTGGCGCTTGTAGTAGCCCTCGTCGTCCATCAGCAGGGGGGCCACCAGGGACAGGGACTCCACGTTGTTGACGCAGGTGGGCAGGTGGAACACGCCGCACTGCTTGATGAAGGGGGGCTTCATGCGGGGCCGGCCGGCGTTGCCGCCGATGGACTCGGCCAGGGCGGAGCCCTCGCCGCACACATAGGCCCCCGCGCCGGAGTACAGGTGGATGCGGTAGTTCAGCCCCGAGCCCAGGATGTTGTCCCCCAGGTAGCCCGCCGCCTCGCACTGGGCGATGGCGGAGAGGATGCGGGGCCGCAGGTGGGAGTACTCCTCCCGCATGTAGATGTACCCGTTGTCCGCCCCCACGGCCCAGCCGGCGATGATCATGCCCTCCAGCAGCTGGAAGGGGTCGCGGGTCAGCAGCTCCCGGTCTTTGAAGGTGCCCGGCTCGCCCTCGTCGGCGTTGCACACCACGCACTTGTGGGCGCCCTGCACGTCCCGGGCCTGGCGCCACTTCCTGCCCATGTCATAGGCCGCGCCGCCCCGGCCCTGGACGCCGTTGGCGGCCAGCACGTCGGCGATGGCGTACCCGTCCATGCCAAGGGCGCGGCGCAGGGCCCGGAAGCCGCCGATGGCCTCATAGCCGGCCAGGCTGTCCGGGTCGTACTTCCCGAAGTTCCGGGTGATGAAACAGACGGTCTTGCTCATGTCCTCTCCCCCTTAATTGAGCTGCTGGAGCATGTCCAGAATCCGCTCCTCGCTGTCCAGATGGCCGTAGACCACCCCGTTGACCCGCACCGCCGGCGACACGTCGCAGGCACCGAAGCAGGGCACCTTCTCGATGGAGAAGCGGCCGTCGTAGGTCACCTCGCCCACCTCCAGGTTGAGCAGCCGCTTGAGCGTGGCCAGCAGGGTGTCGCTGTCCTTCACCCGGCAGGGGGCGCTGTTGCACACCTCCAGGGTGAACTTGGCCCTGGGCTTGTCGTGCAGCGCGGAGTAGAAGGAGATCACGTCGTACACCTGGGTGGGCTTTACCCCCAGCTTCTCCGACACATAGTAGGCGGCGGACTCCGGAATATAGTGCCGCTCCACGGCGGCCTCCACGTCCAGCAGGATGCCCACCAGCTGGGTGGGATCCCCGCCGTGGGCGGCCAGGATGCCGTCAATCTTCTCCGCCAGCTCCTGATCCAGGGTCTCGGCGGCCTGGGTAAAGGGTTTCATTTCCGCTCCTCCTTACAATGAAATTGAGACAAAAGAGACCCCGCCTGAAAAGGGGGGCGCCGGGTACTGACCAAAAGGAAAGTGGGTAGTTCATTGATTGAACTTATGAGTTTCGTTAAAAGTATATCAGCAACGGGGGCAAATTGCAACGGGTGCGGACAAATTTGTATAACCGGGCAAAAGAAGGGCATCCTAACAAAGTTCCATTCGACAAAATCGACAAAAGGAGGGGCGCGGCATGGGTATATTCGGGCCGAGAAGGGAGCCGGGGGAGCCCCACCCCAGAAGGGAGCCCCGCTATCCGGGGCCCCTGACCCTGGCGGGGGTGGAGGAGATCTTCCGGGGCTGTGTGGACTTCACCAAGCGCCCGGTGGCCCTGGAGGGGGGGCCCACCCTCACCCTGTGCTACCTCAGCGGCATGGTGAAGATGGAGCGGGTCAGCGACTATGTGCTCCGCCCCCTGGCCCAGGACAGCTCCCTGGCCGGCTGCGCCGACATGGGGGCGCTGATGAAGAAGATGGAGGACGGAGCCCTGTACAACCTGTCCGCCGCGGAGCGCACCACCCTGGATCAGGCGGCCTTCGACCTGGTGTCCGGCTGGTGCCTGCTGTTCTTTCCCGGGGAATCCGCCGTGCTCTCCCTGTTTACCGGCACGGAGGAGAAGCGCTCCATCTCCGCCCCCAGCAACGAGACGGTGCTCAAAGGCGCGCGGGACGCCTTTGTGGAGAGCCTGCGCACCAACACCTCCATCGTCCGCCGCCACATCAAGGCCCCGGAGCTGCGCATCCGGGAGCAGACCGTGGGCCGGCAGTCGGCCACCCTGGTGGACATCTTATATATAGAGGGGCTCACCGACCCCGCCCTGGTGAACCGGGTGGCGGCCCAGCTGGCGGACATCGACATCGACGCCGTCCTGGCCACCGGCAACATCGAGGAGTATATCGTCCCCGCCCAGCGCACCCCCTTCCCCCTGCTCCAGTACACCGAGCGGTCTGACCGCTTCTGCGCCGGCCTGGCGGAGGGCCGGGTGGGCATCCTCATCGACGGCCTGCCCCTGGGCTACCTGGCCCCCGGGGTGCTGGGGGACTTCCTCCGGGCCCCCCAGGACAGGTCGGAGAGCTGGATGCTGGCCACGGTGCTCACCCTGCTGCGCTACACTTGCATGCTCCTCACCCTGCTGCTCCCCGCCCTCTATGTGGCCATGGTCACCTTCCACCAGGAGATGATCCCCACCAAGCTGGCCCTGTCCATCATCGCCGCCAAGCAGGACGTGCCCTTCCGCTCCGCCTTTGAGGTGATCGTGCTGCTGCTGGCCTTTGAGATCCTCCAGGAGGCGGGCCTGCGCCTCCCCCAGTCCATCGGCCAGACCGTGTCCATCATCGGCGGCCTGGTGGTGGGCAGCGCGGCGGTGGAGGCCAAGATCGTCTCCCCGGCGGTGCTCATCGTGGTGGCCGTGGCCGGCATCGCCGGGTACACCATGCCCTCCCAGGAGCTGGCGGGGGCCCTGCGTATCTGGCGGTTCCTGCTGGTGGCGGCGGCCAGCCTGGCGGGCCTGTTCGGCGCGGCGGCGGCCCTGGCCGCCCTGGTGGCCCACCTGGCGGGGCTGGAGAGCTTCGGCGTGTCCTATCTCTCCCCCTTCGCCACCGAGTCCGACGGGCCGGCGCAGGGGAGCGGGCTGATCCGCCGCCCCCTGCCCCGGGTGAAGTGGCGCCCGGCGGCCATCCACCCCGCCAACCGGAGGAACCAGCGGTGAGGCGGGTACTGTGCGCCCTCCTGGCCGCCGCCCTGCTCCTCCCCCTGGCGGGCTGCCGCCGGGACGTGGCTGCGCTGCCCCGCGGCCGGGAGATCGAGGACATGGAGCTGATGCAGACCCTGGGGGTGGACGCGGCGGAGGCGGGGCAGGTGGCCGTCACCGCCTCCAGCGGGGCGGGGGACGGGCCGGACAGCGGGGCCACCGTGGTGAACGGCTCGGCCGCCACCCTCAGTGCCGCGGTGCTGGGCCTCCAGAGCGAGGGGGCCTCCTATCTCTATTTCGGCCACGTGGGCCAGCTGCTGGCGGGGGAGGAGCTGGCCCGCCGGGGGCTGTGGCCCACCCTGGACTATGTGCTCCGGGATGTGGAGATGCGCCTGGACACCGCCCTCTACCTGGTGCGGGGCGGGGAGGCCGGCGCGGCCCTGGAGGCGGCGGCCCGGGACGGCTCCGCCGCCGGCCGGCTGGAGGCCATGGCGGAGGACGCGGGCCTGCTCTCCGGCTCCGCCCGCCGGACGGTGAAGGACGCCATTACCGACCTCTACGCCCAGGGGGCCACCTTTCTCCCCGCCGTGACGGCGGAAACCGGCCTGCCCGCCGCCGGATACGGCATCGTGAAGGACGGGGCCCTGGCGGCCTGGGCGGGGGAGGACGCCGCTCGGGGGATCAACCTGCTGCTGGGTTCGGTGGAGGCCGACGTGGTGGAGCTCCCTCTGGACGGGGGCGGCACCGCCGCCCTGCGGGTGGTGGGGGCCTCCGCCTCGGTGCGCCCGGTGGTGGAGGGGGGCGCCCTCACCGGCCTGACCGTCATTTGTAAGGTGGAGGCCAACCTGGCCGAGGGGGATTTGGACTTGCGGGACGAGCAGGCGGCCCATGCCCTGGAGGAGGCGCTGGCCCGGGTGGAGCATGACCGGGCGTGGGCCGCCCTCTCCCTGGCCCGGGAGCTGGACGCCGACTACCTGGGTCTGCTGAGCCGGGCGGCCCTGGCCCGGCCGTGGCACAAGGCGGCCCTGGAAAACGCCTCCCTGGCCGGGCTGGAGCTGGAGCTGTCCGTGGAGGCGGAGCTCCGCCGCGGCTACGACGCCGCCCGGCAGGAGGGATAAAGGATGTGGGGCGCGACGACCCCGGCGCGCCTTGCAGGCGTATCACAGAGCCAAACCAGAAGGAGGAACATTCATGGCCGACGACCGCATCTCTCTGCGGCAGCTGCTCTCGCTGCTCTTTGCCGCCCTGCTGGCCCCGGCCATCGGGGTGCTCCCCGCCCAGACCGCGGCCCTGGCCGGGGAGGCGGGGTGGCTGTCCGCCCTGGCGGCCCTGCCGGTGCTGCTGGCCGCCCTGTGGGCCCTCTGGGCGCTGCTCCGTCCGGCGGTGGAGGGGGCGGGCCTGGGCC
>NZ_NFMB01000011.1 GCF_002161215.1 Flavonifractor sp. An10 | reverse complement strand
GGTACGGACATTGATAAGCTGATGCCGCCAGTATCCCGGTTCGGCGGAGGCGGCGCCAGAGCCAAAAAGAAGCAGGGTGTGATCGATAAGTTGAAAGGCTTCTTTGAGCGGTTCTTCGGAATAGGCGAAGCGAGTTTTGATAAAGTGAATTGATTGGGTTTCTATTAAAGTAATATTTAATGTAAACGGGTTATCCCAATTAAAATGTATATAATGGATAAGTATACCCACAGATGGACAGGAAAGCGAGGAAACATATGGCAAAGAAAAATGATGATTTTTTCTTAGAGAAAAAGCCTTGGTCTGTTGTAAAAGATGAAATCCTTGGTTGCTATTTTAAACCGTATGTTTCTAAGATTCTCCATACATATAAGCCTTTAGTTTATGTGGATTGCTTTGCAGGTAAAGGAAAGTTTGAGGATGGCAATAGAGGCTCACCGTTAATTGCATTGGAGATTATCGATCAATGTCGCGCCAGCACAACAATGCAACAGGCTCAAATCAATGCCACATTCATTGATCTGAACTATGCCGATGATCTTCGACGAAATCTTGGCTCCTATCCATGGGTGAAAATCGTATCCGGAAAATACGAGGACAATATAAAGACTATTTTACGAGGTAAAGAAAACTGCAATATTTTCCTCTATATTGATCCTTACGGAATCAAGGCATTGCAGTGCTCCCTTTTTGATGAATTTGCTCAAGGCCATTTTAATTCTATTGAGTTGCTTATTAACCTAAATTCCTTTGGCTTTATTCGAGAGGCTTGCCATGCATTGGGGACAACTTTTGACGATACAACGCTGTTTGCCGACCTTGTGGAGTATGAGCCGACAAGAATGGATGCCTCTGAAAAATCCATTAGCGAACTTAATGAAATTGCTGGTGGAGACTATTGGAAACCTATTATAGTCGCATACAAAAAAGGAGAAATTGACGGGTATGATGCAGAAGCCCTGTTTGCGGAAAAGTACTGCATGAGGCTTAGAAAAAGTTATAAATATGTTTTGAATATGCCTTTGCGGATAAAAAAAGGCCAAAGGCCAAAGTATAGGCTTATTCATGCGACAAATCATCGAGATGGATGTCTTTTAATGGTTGATAATATCTGCAATAGGTGGGAAGCTTTGCAGGAAATTCAGTCAGGAGGACAAATGCAACTCTGGGCTGAGAATTTTGATAACCAAGCTGTAGATGAAGACGATATTGAGGAAAAGACGATTTTGCATTTTTCCCAATATAATTGCTTGACATCTCTCCACGATGCTTTGGCTATGTTTTTCATGAATTATGGACCAATTTGCTCCACTGGGTACGTTAAAAAGATTCTAAAAGGCCTCGAAGAAGATAAACGACTATTGGTATTAAGAAATCCAGATTATACATCCCGAGGGAAAAAGACTGCCTTTATGACTGAAGGAAAGGGACAAAAAATTTCTGTGAGGTGGATAAGGTGAAGAAAATAAAAAAGTTCATTCACAGAAAAACATTAATTTATAAAACAGAAGTTGAATATGGTGACTATACAATGAACCATGTTCTCGGTTGTTGCCATGGATGCTTATATCCCTGTTATGCATATTTGCTGAAAAAACGCTTTGGAGAAGTGAAATCATACGAAGACTGGTGTGAACCTGCCATTGTAGAAAACGCCTTGGAGCTATTAGACGCGGAACTTCCTAAGTTCAAAAACAAAATTCAAATGCTACATCTTTGTTTTACGACAGATCCGTTTATGTATGAATACGACGAAGTACGTGATATGAGCATCGCTGCCATAAAGAAAATAAATGCTTCTGGAGTTAAATGTTCTGTATTGACAAAAGGAGTGCTCCCGATTGAGTTGGCACAAATGTCTAAAGATAATGAATATGGTATAACACTCATATCAACAGACGAGGCATTTAGGGAACAGATAGAGCCGGGGGCTGCCCCGTGGAAAGAACGGTTGTCGGCTTTAAAGGCGCTTCATGATGCTGGGTGTAAAACCTGGGTTAGTATTGAGCCGTACCCAACACCAAACATCATAAAGCAAGACCTAATCCAATTGCTTGAAAAAGTTAATTTTGTTGATCGCATAATTTTTGGCCGCATGAACTACAACAAAGTGGTCACCGCATATTCAGATCACAAACATTTTTTTAACACTTGTGCCACCGAGGTAATAGCATATTGTGATAAGCTCGGAATTGACTATCATATAAAGAACGGAACCATAACGCCACAATGTGACACCAAATGAAAATCCAGATATACAGCAAGATAAAGAAGAGGTGTACCTGATATGCTCCTCCCTGGCCTCTACGAACAAGTCATCAATACTGCGCTGAACTGCGAGCTTGTGGAAATTCCCGAAGCCCGCAAATCGGTTGCGCCTATTGACAAGGCAGAGGCCTCCAAGATATTGGCGCAGTATCTGGCAGATGTGGTGCAAAAGGGCCTGGAGAATGTGGCGGACAACGGCGGGGGCATCTCTACCCAGATCGGCCTTGCCAACCAGATCGTAAACCTCATCCAGAATACAACGAAAGAAGCTGACTTTGCTGCGCTGAGCGTCGACCTGCGGGCAGAGCAGCTTCTTGCGCTTTTACAGGAGCAGGATCCACGACTGGCAGTGGGCAAGACAGCTGCCGACCTGAGCCGGCCGGAAACCTCCATTGCCCAGAGCAGCCTGTTTACCGGAGCTATCCATGAGCCCCAGATGTATACGGAGCTCAAAAAGGAGATCGTCTCTGCCGACCGCATCGATATGTTGGTATCCTTTATCAAGTGGAGCGGCTTGCGGCTCCTGATAGATGAACTGCGGGAGTTCACCCAAAACGGAGGGGAACTGCGGATCATTACCACCTCCTATATGGGAGCCACCGATGTGAAAGCCATTGAGGAGCTACGGGCCCTGCCCAGCACCAAAATCAAGGTCAGCTATGACACCAAGCGCACCCGACTCCACGCCAAGACCTATGTCTTTTATCGGGATACCGGCTTCACCACCGCCTACGTAGGCTCCTCTAACCTGTCCAACGCCGCCATCTCCAGCGGCCTGGAGTGGAATGTGAAGGTGACCCGCCGAGATCTGCCGGAGACCATCGACAAGATCGCCGCCACCTTTGAGAGCTACTGGAACTCCAACGAATTTGAGTATTACTCGGAGGATCAAAAAGAACGGCTGGCCCGGGCGCTGAAGGCGGAAAAATACTTCGACGCCAACAACGCCGAAGTGTACACCATGGACATCGCGCCCTACTCCTACCAGCAGGAGATTCTGGACAAGCTGGAGGCGGAGCGCACCGTCCGGGGCTATACCCGCAACTTGGTGGTGGCCGCCACCGGCACCGGCAAGACGGTGATTTCTGCTCTGGACTATAAGCGCTTTTGTAAGCAGCACTCCGGAAAGCCCTGCCGGCTGCTCTTTGTGGCTCACCGGGAGGAGATTTTACGGCAGAGCCTGTACACCTTCCGAGCGGTTCTGAAGAACGCCAATTTCGGAGAGCTGTTTGTAGGCAGCTACCGTCCAGAGGGAATTGACCACCTGTTTCTGTCCATCCAGACCTTCAACTCCCAGGATTTCACCGCCAAAACCGCTCCGGATTTTTATGACTACATCGTGGTAGACGAGTTCCACCACGCAGCGGCACCTACCTATCAGAAGTTACTGTCCTACTACCAGCCCCAGATCCTCCTGGGCCTGACAGCCACTCCGGAGCGTATGGATGGCAAGAGTGTACTGCCCTACTTCAACAACCGGATTGCCGCGGAAATCCGTCTACCAGAGGCCATCGACCGCAAGCTGCTGTGCCCCTTTCAGTATTTCGGCGTTACCGACACAGTGGATTTGAACACCCTGAAATGGAATGCCGGCGGCTACGACAAAAATGAGCTTTCCAATCTCTACACCCTCAGCGGCGCCGTGGCCAACCGCCGCGCCGATCTGGTGGTGTCCTCCCTTCTCAAGTATGTGACCGATATCGACGAGGTGAAAGGCCTGGGCTTCTGTGTGTCCATCGAGCATGCGGAGTTTATGTGCCGCTATTTCAATGACCACGGGATTCCGTCCATCTTTTTGACCGGGAAATCCTCCGATGAGGAGAGAAAAACCGCTAAAGGGAAGCTGGTCAGTGGTGAGGTTCGCTTCATCTTTGTGGTAGACATCTACAACGAAGGTGTGGACATCCCGGAGGTCAATACGGTGCTGTTCCTGCGCCCCACCGAGTCCCTGACTATCTTCCTTCAGCAGTTGGGGCGTGGCCTGCGGCTTGCGGAGAATAAAGAATGCCTGACCGTACTGGACTTTATTGGCCAGGCCAATAAGCGGTATAATTTTGAGGACAAGTTTGCCGCCTTGCTGTCCAATACCACTCGCAGCATGACCCGGGAGATCAAAGATGGATTTGTATCCGCGCCCAAGGGCTGCTACATCCAGTTGGAGAAAAAGGCAGCCAAGTACGTTCTGGACAACATCCGTGCCTCCTACGGCAATACCGCCGGACTGGTGTCCCGGGTAGCCAGCTTTGCGGAGGACAGCGGCCTGGAGCTGACCCTGGCAAACTTCCTGGACTACTACCATCTGGACCCCAGGGCAATTTATAAGTTTTCCTCCTTCTCCCGCATCTGCGCCAGGGCAGATGTAATTGCGGACTTTAGCGAACCGCTGGAGGAGGTACTTACAAAAGCTCTTGGCCGGCTGGCCGTTGTGGATTCCCGGCGCTGGATCCGCTTTTTGTTGGATCTGCTGCCCTGCCTGGACGATGTGGACTTTGCGACGCTGAGTGAACTGGAGCAGCGGATGCTCCAGATGTTCTATGTGACCGTCTGGGGCAAGGCGGCAGAGAGCTGGACATCCGATGAGGTACAAGACAACCTGTATACCCTCTCAGATAGTCCCGTGCTGCTGGACGAGCTTTTGGAACTGCTTCGATACCGGTATGAGCAGATCGACTTCATTGACGAGCCGGTGGAGCTTGGCTTTGACTGCCCGTTGGACCTCCACTGCACCTATACCCGAGACCAGTTGCTGGTGGCACTGGATTTCCTGAAACCGGCCACGGTGCGTGAGGGTGTGAAGTGGCTGCCGGAGAAACATCTGGATGTGTTCTTTGTGACGCTGAATAAGGCGGACAAGGACTACTCGCCCACCACCATGTATCACGATTACTCCATCAACGAAAATCTGTTTCACTGGCAGAGCCAGAGCACCACAGCGGCGGACTCTCCCACCGGTCAGCGGTACATCCACCACTGGGAGCGTGGGAGTAAGGTGCTGCTGTTTGTTCGGGAGTTCAAGGCGGACCGGATTACTGGAGGCGCTGAGGCCTATACCTTCCTGGGCACAGCTAACTACGTGAAGCATAGCGGGAGCAGGCCGATGAATATTACCTGGAAGCTGGATCGACCCATTCCAGCGAAGTTTTTGAAGAAGACAAATAAATTGGTGGTGGGATAAATGACAGAGGTAGTAGCAGCCCTGATCTGGGACCAGGACAAGTTTATGATTTGCCAGCGCCCAGCACATAAGGCAAGAGGACTCCTATGGGAGTTCGTTGGCGGAAAGGTAGAGCCAGGAGAAACCAAGGAACAGGCTCTGATTCGGGAGTGTCAAGAAGAACTGGCCATTACTCTGGATGTTGGCGAAGTATTTATGGATGTAACCCATGAATACCCGGATTTGACGGTTCACTTGACCCTATTCCATGCCACTATCCAGGAAGGGGTTCCGCAGAAATTGGAGCATAATGACATTCGCTGGATCACAGTGAATGAAATTGATCAATTTATGTTCTGCCCGGCGGATGAGGATATCTTAAAAAAACTAAAGAACAAAAAATAAGGTGATTACATCTCAAAACGGAGGTTTTCCATATGCCGGGAGAAAAATTTACGCTAATGCAATACTCAGTCAACGCAATTCTCGGCCTCATCGAGGCCAATGATTTTGTCATACCCGAAATCCAGCGTCCTTTTGTCTGGAAGCGTAGCCAAGTTAGAGATCTAATCGATTCTCTTTACCATGGATATCCCACTGGGTACATCATCACCTGGAAAAATCCATCGGTAAGGACCAAGGATGGCGGATACTCCCAGGGGAAAAAAGTCCTAATTGATGGTCAACAACGAATTACTGCCTTGATGGCCGCTATTTCTGGAAAAGAAGTCTTGGATGAAGATTTTAAAAAAGATCGGATCAAAATAGCGTTTAACCCCCTGGCAGCTGATGACAGCAAACGATTCGCCGTCCAGGACGCATCCCATTTAAAGGACAAAAAATGGATTCCAGACATCTCGGTTCTGTTTTCTGCTAATTTTAAGCCAAGAGCATTTGAAAACGAATACGCAAAAAACAACCCGAATGTAGACCTGGATGAGCTGGCCGATGAGATTAGCAAGCTTACCGGAATTGCAAACCGGCAAATTGGCGTAATTGAACTTGACCACTCCCTGGATATTGATGAGGTTACTGAAATATTTATCCGCATCAACTCCAAGGGGACCGCTCTAAGCCAATCTGATTTCGTCATGTCTAAAATGGCCGCAGATACCGACCACGATGGAAGTATAATGCGGAAAGCGGTGGACTATTTCTGCCATTTAGCGGTAAAACCAGAATTCTATGAAAATCTGAAAAAAGACACAGAGTTTCAGCAATCAATCTTTGCTGACAAGATTAAGTGGCTGGCAAACGATTATGACGACATTTATGATCCAGGGTATAGCGATATGCTGCGAGTCTCCTTCATGCATCAATTCCGTCGTGGAAAATTGGCCGACTTAGTAAGCCTGCTATCTGGTAGGGATTTTGAAACCAAGGAATTTCGCGAGGACATTGTATCTGATTCCTATCAAAAGTTGGAGCACGGCATTTTGAATTTTATCAATGAATACAACTTTGCACAGTTTATCCTGGCCATCAAAGGAGCTGGCTTTATTTCCAGCAAGCTTTTGAATTCTGCGATGACATTGGATTTTGCCTATACGCTCTACTTAATTTTATTGGATACCCCTGAAATTCCAAATGTACAAATTAAGCGGTATGTCCAAAAATGGTTCGTTCTTACCACGCTGACTTCCCGCTATATCGGCTCACCAGAATCCCAAATGGATCGTGATATGCGGAGCATCCAGGAAAAAGGCTTCAAGAATTTTCTATCCGAAGTAGAGGCTTCCGCATTGTCAGATACTTTCTGGACTGTCACACTCCCCCAGAACTTAGAGACATCTTCTGTAAATAGCCCTGCTTTTAATGTGTTTCTTGCTGCACAGGTTCATTTGAACTGCAATTCGTTGCTGATGAATGGTATAAAAGTTAGCGATTTAATTACTGTTGCGGGAGATATCCACCACATTTTCCCGAGAGCCTATCTTAAAAAGAATGGCATAGATAGCAAAACGAAATACAATCAGGTAGCCAATTATATTTATCTTGATACACAAGTCAACAAAGCTATTAGCGATGATGCACCCTGCGACTATTTTAGCAAGGCGTTTATGCAATGCGAAACTAAAGCAATAGAGTTGGGAAACATTTGCAACCTGTCACAATTGAACGAGAACTTACAAGAAAACTGTATCCCCCTGTCTGTAAAAAATATGGATGCATCCAGTTATGAAGAGTTTTTGACCGAGCGCCGCAAGTTGATGGCATCTATGATGAAACGGTATTATTGGAGCCTGTAAATTATGGAGTGTTGCGACATGAAACAATACCATAAGCTCGTTCGTGATCAAATCCCAGAGATCATTAAAGCAGACGGGAAAATCTGTATCTGTGAAACACTTTCTGACAAGGACTACATATATCTTTTGGACCAAAAGCTGAACGAAGAACTTGCTGAGTACCAGGAGAGCAAATCTCTGGAAGAGCTCGCCGACCTTCTGGAGGTCATGCAGGCTGTCGTAAAGGCCCGCGGCTGGACGCTGGAAGAATTGGAGCAGGTGCGGGCGGACAAGGCTGCCAAACGGGGCGGATTCGAGAAGAAGATCCTGCTGAAGGGAGTAAAGGAGGATTGCTAAATGGATATTGTAAGAGCAAAAGAGCTATTATCTGCTTTGGCTGACGGCATTGATCCATTCACTGGAGAACTTTTACCACAAAACCATGTATGCAATCAGCCTGAAATGATCCGAGCTTTTCATGAACTTTTGAATGTGATTCCTTCGCCCAAAAAGAAAAACCTACCCCGAAATGCCGGAAAACCATGGACGGATATTGAGGAAGAAAAACTACTGGATGAATTTGACTCAGGAATGACGACTTCTGCAATCGCCAAGGAGCATGGCAGGAGCAAAGGTACCATTGAATCCCGATTAGCGGATCTCGGGAGGATTACAGACACATATCTTAACAGGAAACCGAGGTGATCTCCATGCCAACCTACCGCTCCGTCTCTGGCAGCAGTGCCGAGGATTTGTTCATCGAGCTGTTCTCCGACACTTTTGGCGCCGAAAAGGCCGGCTATCTCTACTCCCAGTATCCCTTCTCTGATATCTACCAGAACAGCCGGTTTGCCGACTTCCTAATTGAAAACGGCGGGCGGAAGGTGGCCATCGAGATCGATGACGAAGCCTCTCACAACCCCAAGCTGGTCTCCCAGAACAATTTTTACGACGACCTGCTCAAGCAGAACAGCATGATCTACCTGGGTTGGGATGTGTACCGCTGGGCGGTGCGGCAGATGCAGCAGCAACCGGAGACCGTCAAGGACGAGCTGCGGGTATTCCTGGGCCAACATCCCAACTTCAAGGAAATTGAGGACTATCTCCCCACCCAGCGGGGCAAGTCCCTGGACGGTTCCAAACTGGAACTGAAGGAACACCAGAAGCAGGCCCTGGCGGCTCTGGAGGAGATGCGCTGCAACTTCGAGACCATCGCCCTGCTCTATCACGCCACCGGTACCGGCAAGACGGTGACCGCCGTCATGGACGCTAAGCGCTTTGGCAAGCGTACGCTGTTTCTGGCTCACACGGTGGAGCTGGTGGATCAGGCCACCAAGACCTTCCGGGAGCTGTGGCCCCGGGCCACGGTGGGCCGCTATGTGGAGAGTATGAAGCAGGGCAACGCCTTTGTGGTGTGCGGCAGCATCCAGAGCGTGGCGCTGAACCTGGAGCGGTTCAAACCGGATGACTTCGGCTACATCATCGTGGACGAGGCCCACCACGCCTCCGCCGATACATACCAGAAGGTCCTGTCCTACTTCACGCCGGAATTTACCCTGGGCCTGACCGCCACACCGGAGCGGGCCGACGACCAAAACATCCTGGATATTTTCAAAAACACCGCCCACAAGCTGGACATCCAGACCGCTGTGGAGATCGGCGAGCTGGTGCCGGTGCGGTGCATCCGCATCCACACCAACATCGACCTGACCAAAGTGCGGTTCAACAGCGTCCAATATAACATCCGGGATCTGGAGAGCAAGATCTATGTGCCGGAGCGCAACCAGCTCATCGTGGACACCTGGCTCCAGTATGTGAAGGACAAGCGGACCGTCATCTTCTGTGCCTCCGTCAAGCACGCCCAGGAGATCGCCGGGCGGCTCCACGACGCCGGCGTATTCGCTGAGGCCGTGTCCGGAGAGATCAAGGCCAGCGACCGCCGGGAGGTGCTGGCCCGGTTTGAGAAGGGCGAGACCAAGGTGCTGTGCGCCTGTGACCTGCTCAACGAGGGCTGGGACTGCCCGGCCACCGAGGTGCTGTTCATGGCCCGGCCCACCATGTCCAAGGTGCTCTATACCCAGCAACTGGGCCGTGGCATGCGGCTGTCTCCCGGCAAGGAGAGCCTGATGGTGTTTGACTTCGTGGACAACGCCAGCCAATACAACATGCCCTACACCATGCACCGTCTATTCCGGCTGAAAGAGTACAAGCCCGGTGCTCTGGTGCTGGGCACCAAACAGCAGAAAACCGCCGAACAGGGGCTTTATGACAAGGGTGAGCGCCCGGATGCCCTCATCGACTGGCCGGTGGACGCTTTGGACTACGAGCTGGTGGATATTTTTAACTGGCAGGAAGAAGCTGCCGGGATGATCTCCCAGATGGAGTTCGTCCGTCGGGTAGATGTGCAGACGGAGACCATTGAGCGGTATGTCCGGGATGGCCTGCTGATACCGGATCTGGTGGTGCCCATGAGTGATCACCGGACCTTCAAATACTTCAAAGAGGAGACACTCCAGAAGTATGCCCAGCAGTTTGGTTGGACGCTGATCGACGACTCCAACCGCAAGGATCTGTTTCTGGACATGGTGCGGCAGATGGATATGAGCTATTCCTACAAACCGGTACTGTTGAAAGCGGTGCTCCAGTTTGCCGACGACAAGGGCCGGGTAAAGCTCAGCGACATTGTCACCTACTTCCGGGAGTTCTACGAGTCCCGCCGAGCAGCTGGGCTGGTGGTGGAAAAGGCCAACAGCATTTACGCCAAGGGTGGCTATACAGATGCCCAAGCTCAGCGGAATATCCTGTCCAACCCTTTCAAGCGGTTTGAGGATATGCAGATGCTCCACCACACCAAGACCCTGGGCGTGATTCAGGTGGACGAGTCCATCTGGAAGAAGCTGACCCGCGAGGAGAAGCAGAAGATCGAGCGGATTTGCGATGAGAAGCTGGAAGAATATTACCGGCGGTTCAGGTAATATCAACAGAGAAAGGAAAAATGGGCGATGAATGTCATCTGCTTCGGCGATTCCAACACATACGGCTATGACCCCCGCTCCTATCTGGGTGGCCGCTACGCTGCGGACAGCCAGTGGGTGGATATCCTGGCCGAGAAAACCGGCTGGACCGTCCGTAACCTGGGGGAGAACGGCCGGGAGATTCCCTCAACGGCCCCTAACTTTCCTGCTGATACCGATCTGCTGATCGTCATGCTGGGCACCAACGACCTGCTCCAAAGCAGAAGCCCGGAACAGGCCGCTGAGAGGCTGGAGCAGTTCCTCTCTGGCATCTCCTTGGATCGAAGCAAGATCCTGGTGATCGCTCCGCCGCCGGTGAAATGGGGCGCGTGGGTTCCCAGTCAGCAGCTCATTGACGATTCCCGGACCTTTGCCCGGCTCTGTCAGACCTTGACGGAGCAGTTGGGCATCCGCTTTGCCGACGCCGGGAAATGGGATATCCCCTTGGCCTACGACGGCGTCCATTTTACGGAGCAGGGGCACAGAGCCTTTGCCGCCGGACTTCTGGAGGTACTCAAATGAAACGAATATTCCCCTCTTTGCTGTTATCCCTATTGCTGCTGACCGGATGCGGAGGAAATACCTCGGACGGCTACCAGCAGATCACTCAGGAGGAGGCCAAAGAGATGATGGACACCCAGGAGGTCATCATCCTGGATGTGCGGGAGCAGGACGAGTATGACAGCGGCCACATCCCCAGCGCGGTCCTGCTGCCGGTGGGGAGCATCGACGAGGATACTGCCGCTGAGGTGATCCCCGAAAAGGATTCCACCGTTCTGGTCTACTGCCGCAGCGGGAACCGCAGCAAGACGGCATCCTCTGCCCTGGCGGAACTGGGCTACACCAACATCTACGAATTCGGCGGCATCAACACCTGGCCCTATGAGACGGAGTCATAGCCCCGGAAATAGGGAGCCTAAGCACATGTGGCCCTTGCAAAAACTGCATCGCCGATACAAAGAATACACGGGACGCGCCTTTTGGCGCGTCCCGTTGTTCATTTTCTGACGATTCGTCCTCACGGCTTCCCCAGCCAGTCTTTGAACTCGTCCAGGGTGATGACCTCCCGGTCGCATTTCTTTTTCATCTCTCTGGCCTGTTCGCTCCAGGCGTAGAACTGCTCGTCGGTGATGCGGCCAGCCTTGATCCAGGCAAAGCGTTTCTTGTACTCCTTGCGGTAGGCCTTGAACACCGGATCGTCAGACTGTTTCTTGGTCCACTGCTGGAAGGCCCCGGCCTCCCGGCAGGTCTGCTGGCCGGAGGCCGCCGGGCGCTCACAGTACTCCGCGCTGACCCGGCCGGTCTGTGGGAACCACCGTCCGCAGTTCTTGCACCGCCGGACAGTGATCCCACGCTCCACGCAGCTGCGCAGGGAGTAGTCGATCATGTCCGAAATGTGGAGGGGATACAGGACCGGCGAGCACCGGCCCGGCTCCACCGGTTCAAAGCTGAGGGGGATGGGCCGGAAGGAGAACAGAGACGGGTCCTTGGGGGCATCGTAGAGATAGTGTGCCGATGCCTGCTGCTGGGGATCCCGCCCCGCCTTGTCCACATCCAGAACGAGATCAAAGAAACGCTGTACCTGCTGCTGATAAAGCGGGAGCTGTTCCGGGATGCCCTGCAGCTCCTCCAGCATCTGCTGATCCTCCCTGCTTCCCCGGTCCTGGGTGATCCCCATGCGTCCAAACCGCTCAAACCAGCGCACATACAGAAGATTCAGGTAGATGTGCCGGCTCCCAAGGTCACCCAGGTCCATCAAGGTACGGACCCCAGCATCTCTATCATCCCTGTCGATCAGAAGGGACCAATTCTCATAAGCCCGCTGCAGCAGGGGCTCCAGCTCCTTACAGTCGGTCTCCAGAAAAGACAGCAGGCTCTCCAGGAACGGGAGTTCCTTGTAGGTCGAGGGAACGCCCTGGACCCCGTGGCTATCAAATTGGAAAACCTCTTTTTTCTCAGAGAAGTACATCTTGGCATACCACATGTCGGCGCCCTCCAAAATAGACAATCGTAAAAAATTTATAAAATAGTCTTGACAAGGGGGTAGGTTCACATGCTACAATACTCTCACAGGGAACTGTCAAAATAATCTTACAATAGTCTAACACCCGCAAATCCGATTGTCAACGGGAAACTGGTCCCAAACATTCGGAACGGCACCTTGCTACGAAAATAAGTAGCGAGGGCGTGAACCTTGACAAACAGGCTTTCAACGCCTCATGAAAAACCATCGCAGCACAAAAAGCGGCAGGCCAAAACCTGTCGCCGGCCGAAGTATGGTACAGTGGGAATCAGCCTGGTGCCACCACAAAGTACCCCAGCTTTTGCAGTTCGTTCACCATACGGCTGGCCCGTTTGCGCTCACTTTGTTTTCTGCGGATCTCAAAACAGTCTTCGTTGTATGGAGAACCTGTCTTCAACATCGTGTAAATCAGCGCCAGCAGTTTGCGAGCCAAAGCAATCGTTGCACGTTTAGCGCCCTTCCGCTGTTTTATCCTCCAGTACCAACCGGAGAGGTACAAGCTTCGTTTTCCGGAGATGACCCATCCCACCTCACAGAGCATACTCTTCAGATACGGATTACCTTTGTTAATGTGAGCACTCTTGCGTTTTCCGGCACTCTCGTTGTTACCGGGACTCAAACCGGCCCAGGAGCATATATGCTGGGAATCCGGAAAGGCACTCATATCGGTACCAATCTCCGCGATAATGGCTGCTGCCGCAGTTACATCAATACCCGGTATGGAGCACAGGAGGCTCAATGCCTCTTCGTGCTTTATGATCTCTTTCGTAATAGCGTCCTCCACAGTATGCCGGTGCTGTTCAAGTGCTTCCAAGTGCCCAAATATCATGCGAAGAAAGCCGCGCTGGTGCTCCGAGAGCGAACCGTTCAAGGCAATCAGTATTTCGTCGATACGTTTCCGGGTCTGTGTTTTCAGACACCGATCCAGAGCTTCCCGCGAAATATTTCCGTATTCCATGAGATGACGGATGATGTTTCGCCCGGAAGCGCCAAATGCGTCCGACAGAAACGCTGTGAAGCGGAAACCGGAGCTTTGCAGAAATTTATCGATGCGATTCTTTTGGGCGGTAATGTCGCGAACGATGCTCTTACGATACCGGGTCAGATGCCGCAGTTCCCGGAAGGTCTTATCTGGGATAAAACTTCCCTTTAGTAATCCGGCACGGAGCAATGTGGCGATCCATTGCGCGTCCCGCATATCCGTTTTGCGCCCAGGCACATTCTTCATGTGGCGGGCATTCACGACCAGAATGCTGATCTGCCCATCAAAACATGGCTCCAGCATTTCGTAAATAGGCTGCCAGTAGATCCCGGTGCTCTCCATAGCGACATAGCGGCACTCTGCTTCCAACACCCAATCCCGCAGTTTCCGCATTTCCGGGATAAGTGTGCTGAAGGAGCGAATCTCGATTTCCGGATCGGTGCCCAGTTCACCTTTGGCAAGACAGGCAACAATAACGTCACGATGAATATCCAGTCCCATGGCGCAGGTCAATATGTCTTGCATCAAATCCCTCCCTGAATTATGCAGGCTGGGAATTGCCCGGGTGGGTATCCGAACTTTGCTACTCGTGCTCTTCACTTATGTGACGCAACATACTGCTGTTCTCTTGGGCAACTCGTCCACGTTGAACAAACGGGGTGAAAATCCACCAAGGTGCAACCGGACTACGCCTGCTGTATTCAGTTTAGCAAATCCTTCGGTTAACGCACAGACTATATTTTCATTCTCAGCTGTGATGGCATTTCATGAGGCGTTGAAAAATGAATACCCATCACCAGAGACGATACTCTCCGGAGAAGCAGCGCCAGGACGTTGTCGCAGAGCACTGACAATTGAGCGTACCAAGGGGAAGAAAACGCTGTGTTGGTCAAACAAGGCCGCAGGGCAGGAACGGGTATGGTGCATGGCCAAAACCAGAAAAGAAAAAGACAGACCCTGCAAAAAACCGCTGAACTGCTGCAACAGTTCAGCGGCCTGCCGCGTTTCGGAAAACACAGCCTGATCTGTGTCCCAGTTTAACAGAGAGACCTCCGAAACGCAAGAATTTTTTCTCTGAATTTGAAACACCGGAGGTACTAATCATTGAAACTGTCTGTCTACAAATCCTACGACGACCTGCCCCTGTTCCTCAACGCCAGGATGGTGGCGCAGGTGCTGGGCGTGTCCATCTCCACCGCCTACGAGCTGCTCAATGACCCCGGCTTCCCCACGCTGCGGGTGGGGAGCCGTATGGTAGTTCCGAAAGAGAAGTTCATTCAGTGGGCGGAGGGACAGTCGGGAGGTGCCAAATGAGAAAACAGCACTGGCCCAAGCGGGATCCCATCAAGAACTACTTCCCCCTCCCCAACGAGATCTTCTCCCTGGGACTGTCTGCCGGGGCAATTGCTGTCTACGGGTTTCTCCTCCATCGGGAGGATCGGAGGACCTACCAGTGTGTGGCCAGCTACCGGACTATCGGAGAGGCGGTGGGGATGAGCGTCAACACGGTGCGCAAGTATGTGACCGAGCTGGAGGACCGTGGTCTGATCCGAACGGAGCGCACCACCGTCACCACTCGGGACGGCCGCACCCTCAACGGCTGTCTGCGTTACTACATCCTGCCCGTCCAGATGTCCATCGAACAGTTCTATGAGCGGCAGCTCCATGCGGCTGACCTGGCGCTGGAACGACAGAGAGCGGAACAACGCATGGCGGCGCTGGAGAGAACGGAGTGTGCATCCGGATGCTGATGCAGATGATCGACTGCATGATCGAGCAGGACCCGTCTCTGTCAGCACGGCGCACCATAGACATGCGGCGGTACATTGTCAACAGGTGGAACCGTACGCACGAGGAGTCTATCGACGAAGACGGGGTGGCCCTGTTCCTCTGCGATGAGAGCCGTGGAACCCTGACAGATGAACAAAGAATCTTTGCGAGAGAGTGCCGTGAGGAAATCAAGGCCTGCTATCGAAATGCGGTGTTCCAGATGTTTCAGTGCGGCGAGATGATACGCCGGCATCTGGTGTCCGGCCCGGAGGAATACTGCCGGATTTTTCTGCCGCAGTACACCGTTCCCTGCAACAAGCGACTCTCCCCGTGTAACGGCCTGTGAGCCGCTGTGTGCCCTCTTTGGGGACAGGGCAGAGTCCCTGCCCCTCCCGGCGGTTTCGGGGCGGATTTGGCCCGATTTCGGGGGGCGCTTCGGAAGAGGGCAAAATGGGGCCCCCGGCGAAGCCCAGCGGAGCGGGTTCGCTGGGGAGAGGCGGAACAGTGGAACGAGTGAGTTTTCGCCCCTCCGGGGCGGAAACGAGGGATGTGGAGCTTGCGACGACGAGGAGCAGGAGAAAGTCCTGGCGCTTTTATGGCGCCTGGGCGGTCACTTCCGCCCGCAGTGCGGGCGGTTTCAGGGGTTGGAGTTGGCGCTGTTCCGACTAACCCGATTTGAGATTGGCGCTGTTTTTTCTCAAAAGCCGCCTGAATCCCCGCTGTGACAGGCTTTCGGGCGGCGCTGATGCAATAAGGAGAGGATTTTGAATTTGAAAAAGGAAAATAAGAAACATTCCGTCTGGCTCAGTAAATCCGCCTGGACCGAGGTGGAATCGCGCTACCAGCAAGATAACTGCTCCACCAGAAATGAATTTATCGAAAAGGCCATCCGTTTCTACTCCGGTTACCTGGACGCAGAATCTGCCGATGCTTACCTGCCCCGGGTTCTCGCCGATGTGCTGGAAGGCAAGCTGAATGCATTCGGTAAACGGATGGGACACCTGCTGTTCAAGCTGTCGGTGGATCAAAACCTCATGGGGAATATCCTGGCCGCCGACATAGAGATCGACCCGGATCAGCTGCGGAAAGCTCGCGTCCGGTGCGTCAAAGAGGTGAAGGAAACCAACGGTGAAATCAGTTTCGAGGACGCTGTCCGCTATCAACAGGAGGCTGAGTGATGCCGGGGTTGATCCAGAAGTCAGGCTACATCAAGCCGGGAAACGGCGGCGGACACTACGCCGAGTACATCGCCACCCGGGAGGGTGTGGAGCTGATCGAGGCTCCGCCCCCCTCCCATGACGGCGGCGGCTACCTGGAATACATGGCGGAGCGTCCCCGCTCTCACGGTCTGTTCTCCGCCGACGGTCCTGCCGATCTGGAGAACACCATGGAGGAGATCAACGGGCACACCGGGCCGGTGTGGACCTTTGTCTACTCTCTGAAACGGGAGGACGCCCACCGGCTGGGCTATGAAAACAGCGAGAGCTGGCGCAGGTTATTGCTGGCCCATCAGACGGAACTGGCTCAGGCCATGAAAATTTCGCCCAGCAGCTTCCGATGGCGGGCCGCCTTCCACGACGAAAAGCACCACCCCCACATCCACATGATGGTCTGGTCGGCAGACCCCAAGCAGGGGTATCTCACGGAAAAAGGTATCGAGAACATGCGCTCCCAGCTGTCCAATGAGATCTTCCGGGACGAGCTGCTGTCTCTCTACCAGAAAAAAGATCTGTCCTACAGCCAAGTGCGGGATGCGGCAACGGAGGCCATGGGGCGGCTCATTCGGGAGATGGAGACAGGCTTGTGCCACAGTCCGGTCATCGCGGAGCAGATGGAGACGCTGGCCAAAATGCTGGAGGACCATAAGGGCAAGAAGGTCTACGGCTACCTGAAAAAGCCGGTGAAGGCGCAGGTGGACGCTATCGTGGACGAACTGGCCAAAGTTCCCGAGGTGGCGGAGTGCTACGAACAGTGGAATCAGCTTCGGGACGAGCTGGAACGTTACTACAAGGACGCCCCCAGAGAACACCTGCCCCTCTCCCGGCAGAAGGAGTTCAAAGCCATCAAGAATATGGTCATCGGGGAGGCGGAGCGGCTCCGGCTCGGTACGTTTACCTTCGAGGACGCCCGCATGAGAGATGAAGTGGATGAGGACCAGGATGCGGTGTACTTCGCCTGGGACTCCGACTGGCAGATGACCGAGGCCTACCAGAGTGCCAAGGAGGTGCTGGAGGAGTACGAAAACCCAGAGAGTGAAAAAGCGGAGCAGGTACAGGTGCTGGAGCAGCTCTGGCAGAGAGGTTTCCCCCTGGCGGCCTACCAGCTGGGCAAATGCTGGCGGGAGGGGCGAGGCGTGCTCCCTGATGACCAGCAGGCGGAGCTGTGGTTCCGGCGGGCGGCTGACGCGGGATATGACTTCGCTCAGTATGCGCTGGGAAAACTTCTGCAAAGTCAAAACCGAACGGAAGAGGTGGTATCCTGGTATGAAAAAGCGGCGGCGCAGGGGAACTCCTGCGCCGCCTACCGCCTGGGAAAACTGTATCTGGAAGGAAAAGATGTCCCGAAAGACGTGCCCAAAGCGGTGGCCTACCTCACCGAGTCCGCCCAGCAGGGCAACCAGTACGCCCAGTACACTCTGGGAAAGCTGTACCTCACCGGCCAGGATGTCAAACAGGACCGGGAGCAGGCCTGGGGTTATTTCTATGAATCGGCGGAACAGGGAAACGAGTACGCCGCCTTCTTTCTGAAGCACTTCGATCAGGCGCGCAGGCCCAATGTGTTCCTGTCGGCAACCCGGCTGCTCCATCATTTGAGTCAGATCTTTCGTGACAACTCGGTGCCTCCTGCCGCCCCCGTGGGACAGCGGGTGGACCGAAAGCTGCGGCGGAAAATCCAGGAAAAGAAGATCGCCATGGGCCACAAGCCGGATGACCATGAGGAAACTCCCCGGCAGGACATGGGCGGCATGACCATGGGGTGGTAGCAATCGCCAACGAAACCGCAGTAAAAAATGCCGTTGAATTTTACAGCAGATCGAGGTATACTAAGGGCAAGAAAGGGGCTGAATACCATGCCGAACATCAAACCCATCTCTGATCTGCGTAATTACACGGAGGTCCTGCATGACGTGGCAGTTGGCGCTCCGGTTTTTCTGACGAAGAATGGCCGGGGCCGCTACGCCATCGTGGACATGCAGGACTATGAGCGGACACAGGCCACCCTCCGGCTGATGAACGAGCTGGCCAAGGGCCGCAAGTCCGGGGAGGAAAAGGGCTGGTTGACGCTGGAGGCCGTAGAAAAACATCTCGGAATCGCAGATGAATAACCTGCATTTATCCGACGAGGCGCAGGCTGATTTGGCCGGGATCAAGTCCTATATCGCAAAGAATTTGGAAAATCCCAGCGCAGCGATCTCCACGGTACGGAACATCACAAAGGACATCCGCAGATTGCGGGAGCACAGTCTGATTGGCACGTCCCTGTCCTCGATTGCCGATGTCGAGAGTGACTATCGTTTCCTGGTGACCGGCAGTTACCTCACTTTTTACCGAGTTCTTGACAACGATGTCTATGTGGATCGTGTGCTCTACGGCCGCCGGGATTATCTTCGCATCCTCTTTGGAGATGTGCAGGACGACGAAACAAACGAATAGAGACAATCTTCTTCATAGGGAGAAACGATTTGTCACCGGAACCGTCTGCAGAGATGCAGGCGGTTTTTCTATGGCAGGCATATCAAAATCTGGACCGCAATACAAAGATAAAATCCTGCCCGCAGATGATAACTTTCTGAAAATAGTTGCGGTTGGGGGTGGCTATTTGGAGGAAGTTCGGGTATTGTGTGTTGCTGACAAAGGAGGCGGCACACATGCGCGACACACTGGAAAATCTGTACTTTGGAAACATCACCCCCAATGATCAGATCGTCAAATCGGGGACTGCACTAAAAAAGGCCATGGAACTGTCAGCGGAGTGCGAGGAAAAGCTCACCGCTCTGCTGGAAGACAAAGAAAAAGCACTGCTGCTCCGGCTCATCAACGCGGAGAATGAGATCGGCAGCACCATGGCCCTGGAGAACTTCATCCTGGGTTTCCGCCTGGGGGTTCGCATGCTCCTGGAGGCCCTGGACGAGGATGACGGCAGTCTGCTCGACCCAAACAAGGAGGAATAGCCCATGGCAAAACGCAGGCCGTCCGGCGACGGCATGGTCCGAAAGCGGGAGGACGGCCGCTGGGAGGGCCGCATCGTGGTGGGACACAAGCAAAACGGCGAGCCCATCTTCCGGTATGTCCTGGCAAAGACCCAGAAGGAACTGCTGGACAAGCTCCACCGGGACCTGGAGGCCTTTCAGGATGTGGAGCTCACCGAGGACAGCCGCATGACCCTGGGTGAATGGCTGGACCGGTGGATGGAGGACTACGGCGCCGCCACCCTGCGGCCCAACACCCTGCGCAGCTACGAGCAGTTCATCCGGTGCTACATCAAGCCCTATCTGGGGGATAAAATCGTCTCCCGGGTGACCCGCATGGACATCCAGAAGCTGTACCGAAAGCTGAAACACGAGGGCCGGGTCCGTGAGCACCCGGAGCACGGGCACGAACTGTCGGACACCATGGTGCTCCGCATCCACGCCATGCTCCACCGGTGCCTGAAAGATGCGGAGGCGGCCCATGTGATCGCCCGGAACCCCACCGACGGGGCCGTGGTGCCCAAGGCCAACCATCGTCCCAAGCATATCCTCACGAAGGAGCAGATGGACATCTTCCTGGCGGCGGTGGACCGCAACGAGATCTGGCGGGACTTCTTCTACACGGAGCTGACCACCGGCCTGCGCCGGGGCGAGATCTGCGGCCTCATGTGGCAGGACTTCGATGAGAAGGCCGGGACGCTGAAGATTCTTCGGTCCGTGAATGTCCCCAAGGCCGGAGAGCTGGAGATCGGTGAGACAAAGACCAGCCAGGGCCGGCGGACCATCCGCCTGCCGCCCAGCACCGTCCAGCGTCTGCGGGAGCGGAAACAGCACGCCATCAGTCAGTGGATCTTCCCGGAACCTCTGGCTCCGGAGAAACCGGTGCGCCCCAGCGCCGCCTACTACTGGATGAAGCGGATCTTAAGAGAGGCGGGCTTGCCTGCGATCCGATTCCACGATTTAAGGCATACCTTTGCCACCCATGCCCTCACCAGCGGCGTGGACGCCAAGACCCTGTCCGGCATTCTGGGCCACACCAACGCCAGCTTCACCCTGGACACCTACACCCATGTGACGCCGGACATGCAGCAGGAAGCCAGCCATATCGTGGGCGGCTTTCTGGAAGATCTCCTGGGGCAGGACCTGAAACCGTGGCAGAAACACATGCCGGAAGGAGGTGCATGCCATGGCTAAGCGCCGGAAAAAGGGCGAGGGTTCCGTCCGCCAGCGCAAGGACGGCCGCTGGGAGGGCCGGGTGGTCATCGGCTACGACGAGAAGGGCCTGCCCAGGACAAAAAACGTCCTGGCCAAGACGAAACGGGAGTGCCAGGAAAAGCTGAAGCAGCTCCGGGAGACGGTGACCGGTCCCAGGACGGAGAAGGTCCGGCCGGAGATGCCCTTCGGGGAGTGGCTGGACTTCTGGTATCAGAACTACGTCAAGCCCCAGATTCGCCCCACCACCCAGGCCAACTACGAGGCGAAGATCTATCAGCACATCATCCCGGAGCTGGGGAAGATCCCCCTGAACCAGCTGGCTCAGAAGGACCTCCAACAGTTCTATGCCCGGATGAAAACGGGCGGGCGGCTCATTCGCACGGAGCAGTTCGGCAAGGGGCTGTCCGACTCCATGGTGCGCGGCCTCCACGCCGCCTGCCGGTCCGCTCTGGAAAAGGCGGTGCAGGAGGAACTGATCCGCACCAACCCGGCGGTGGGCTGCAAGCTGCCGCCCAAGCGGGGCAGGGAAATGCAGGTTCTGGGCCGGGAGGAGCTCCAGCGGTTTCTCATCCAGGCCCAAGCGGAGGGCTACTACGAGTTGTTCCTTCTGGACTTATGCACCGGCCTGCGGCGGGGCGAACTGCTGGCCCTCCAGTGGGACGACCTGGACTTCAAGACCGGGACCCTGACCGTGAACAAGCAGGTCTACGAGGTGAGGGGACAGCTCCAGGTGAGCGTCCCGAAGACCCGCGCCTCCATCCGCAGGCTGGTCCTGCCGCCCGGCGTGGTGGAGGTGCTGTGGCAGTACCGGGAAATGGTGGACTCCAGATGGATGTTTCCCTCCCCGGTCAAAGAGAATATGCCCATGACGCCGGGAGCGGTGCGCCGACGGCTCCAGATCATTCTGGAGCGGGCCGGGTGTAAGAGAATCAGATTTCATGATTTACGGCATACTTTTGCCACATTATCCCTGGAAAACGGCATGGATGTGAAGACCCTCTCCGCCATGCTGGGCCATGTGTCGGCGGCCACTACCCTGGACATCTACACCCACGTCACCGGGGATATGCAGACCGAGGCGGCGGCCAAGATCGACCGGGGGCTGGGCAACGAGGTGCGGGAGGAATCCGTTCAGGCAGAGCAAAACCCGGCCGCAGACTTCCAGCCGGTGCTGAGAAAGACCCGGAAGCCCGGAATCGGGTGCATCACACAGATCAACGACCACCTGTTTGAGGGCCGCTACTCCCCCACCTGGCCGGACGGCACCAAGCATTCCAAATGCGTCTACGCCCACACCCGGGACGAGTGTGAGGCGAAGCTGAAGGCGCTGATTCAGCGGATGAACGCGGAGCGGCAGGCTCTGCGGAACCAAGCACGGGGCGTCACCCCGCCGGACAAGCTCACCAAAACACAGAAGAAGATCTGGACGTATATGAAGTTCCATCCGGACGAGACAAATTACAGCGTGATCGCCCGGGGTTCCGGGGTGACCCGGCATACGGCGGCAAAATGGTATGAGATGATCAGGGGGATGTTAGTAGTGGGCGAGATAAAATGACTTGGCGATTGCAGAGAAACTATCTAAGCACAGTCGGAGAGACGGTGAAGTAGAGTAGGACACGGTGGCTGGTGAGAACTTGGTTCGGTGGTATCTATATATCTTTGCTCGACAACCCCTTTGAAGAATACGTTCTGACAAATCTGAAGATGCTGATCTTGGATGTGCCCTTGAAGATGTACACAAAGGCCACCGGTATATCCCTCAGCGAAATTTCCGAAGTCTCCACTGCCTTCGAGGCACCGTGTCATCACCATATAGACAAGCATGGGCGGGTTTCAAAATTTTTACAACCCTCCCATGTCATTAGCCTATTCATTTTTAGTGGTGAGATTGATCGTAATTTTGTTCCGCACACCGATGGCCTGGCCAAAACTACATTAGCGATAATACTATCTGTTGAATTGGCACGATATTTAGTATATAATTAATTGCAGATAGCAGGTATCAAATCAGCCGTGTGGGATCTCCATGCGGCTTTTTTACCAATTGAAACATTTGGCATTGAGCGAAGGTGTTATCTATGAAAGAAAAGACTGTTAGTGGCTGTACTGAATTAAAAAACATCATAGACGGTATAGGTACAGTGCAAACTGCTTGGGGACTTATTGTTACAGGGGCTTTGGTACTTGCATTTGCTTTTTGTGTTCTTACATTTACTAATAGAGTAAATAAAGCAACTAAAGCACAAATTCAGCGGTTTCAAAAAGATGGAAAATATCTTCCGTCAATATACATTGAATTAAACAATTCAATGGAGTACCTACGCTATTTCATATTTTCGTATAGATGGAAGCATCGTATTATTAGGCAATACAATCATCTGTTTCATGGATACGAAGGGAAACGACTAAAGCAATTGCTCGGATCTGGCATAAAATATACCCTATCTTACTTTGCGCCATTTTCACAGCTAAACTCTGCACTGTCTGTCATGCATGACGAACTTGAGATGTTAAGAAAAGAAAGCAAAGAGTTACATGCTGAACATGGAGAGGTCGTCTGGGCAATTACTAATAGTACATATAAACATGTCTATGCTGTTAAGCATTTGCAAGATTTATGTACTATAATGAGTCAGAAAAATGTGATTCTTGTGGGGAGCGCTGGTAATGGGAAAACCAACCTTTTGTGCCGAATGGCTGAAGTTGCAGTTGCCAACAAAATGCCCTGCCTACTTGTGAATTCGAGAGATATCAAGGAAGATTGCACAGAATATATCACTAAAAAGCTCCCTATCCTTCCTAAACTACGAAATATAACATTGCTTTATTTGAGATTAATATCTCTGATGCTCTTCTTTCAAAGAAAGTATTTCTATATATTTATCGATGCAATTAATGAAAATGATCGGGAGGTTTTTACAAATAGCATTGCAACACTGCTCGAAACATTTTCAAAATATGGCCGTATTCGAATACTTTTGACTTGCAGACGTGAATACTTTGATTCTCGTTATAAGGCTCTGTTTTCTGCTGGTGAAGAGGTGCCTTACATTTTTAATTTGCAGGAAGCAGAGTATGATGAGCGAGCAACTATGAAGATGATAAAGGCATACATGGAGTATTTTAACGTCCGTGGACCGTTTTCCCTTGAAACACGGGAGAAACTAAGGAATTCCTTGTTTTTGACTCGTATTTTCTTTGAAGTAAACAGCAGCCGTGATGAATGTATGCTGGAGTTTCGAAACGCAGAAATATATAAGCTCTATTTTGATAAAATTGCTTCTGAGAATATGGGAGTTGATCTAAGTGCGGTTGTTAATAGTATTGCTCGATATATGTTTGCCGAATTTCAGTTTGATCAAATTCCAATAGAAGAATTGCACTTATCATTTGATGAACTGGACTCTTTGAGAAATTTGTTGGATAACAATTTGATAATCAGTCGCTCTGTTCATGCTGGAACAGGTATTACCGAGCACGAAGAAGAGTATGTCTACTTTGTCTTTGATGAGTTACGAGATTTTTGCTTGGCAAGATATCTTTTAACCTTAGATGAGAGCAAATCTTCCTCGAAATATGTAGCATTCTTTTCAAATGTGACAAAACTCTTCGAGCAAAGGTTATCACCTGTTGAGGGAATGGTCAAATATGCATATCATCATTTTAGGATGACTGCGAGGACCGATTTGTGTGAAAAGATTCTAAAAACATTTGGTGAATCAGATGTACAGAGTATCTTAGATTGGGAGAAACGTGACCTGTACAGACAAAGAACATTTAATAATTTTGGCTTTTCATTGGTTTTTTCTGAAGGTGACAATATTGCTTCGTTTGAAATTGACTACATCCTGCATTGTGTGGAAAACGACTGCAGTCATTACTGGGAGATATTCTGGTTCCTTTTAGGGAACGAATATTCTGGGTTTAAGCCAAATATCCACTTGGCCATCGATATTTTGCTTCGTTGTGAAAATGATGAGACCCCTGAAAAAATTCTGAAATACTTTTTCGATGACAAAGTAGAAAAATATTATTCTCATTCTTACAAGGAACGCAGAGTCGATAATCTAAAGGAGTGGCTTGACGCTATTAAAAAGAATAATGGAACGCTATCTGAAAGTTTGAAAATTATGGTTACCATCTTGGCAGCGTACGACCCAACGGAGTTTGCACTTAAAGAATACCATGAATTCGTCATGAACGAAGATTTTTTTAAACAGATTCAGGAAAGTGACCTTTGCAATCCAATAAAATTACTTGTAAGTGAATTCAAAGACTGGATGACGCCAAAACCAACTGATCAAAATGCGCTTCAGATACTAATGGACATGTTGAAATCGGAGGGATACCATGAATAATGAGGTTTTTTTCAAGAAAACTCCAAGAATGTCCCTGATTGGTATATGCCATTTTTTTGGAGTAAAAAGAAAAAGTTATGCAGGGTCAATAGTGGAACGAATTTACGATTATTACTGCAGAGGTGCCATCAACCTGCATCTTGAGTATTTTTTGTACTATCGAAAAGAATTTTCAGACTTCGAATCCTTTTTAGAGAAAAAATTTAATCTGTTTCCCAACGAAATCAAAGACAAAAAATCCTTGCTACTATGTCATAAATCACTTACTTTTGAAGCCGATGGGCATATAACTGATTTGTTAGAGGACGAAGCTATAAAAGGTACATTTCGAAAATATATGGGAGCGTATATCGATGATAATTAGAGATGGGTTTGTAACAAATAGTTCTTCCACGAACTTTATGATTATTAGTAAAGAAGAATTGAGTAGTGATTATTTGCTCGAAAAGCTCGGCTTTAGAAAGGGCTCAAGCATAAGCGCTGCTGCATTTTCTCTGGTTGATGATATCGTTAGTGCAACAAAATCTGGAGTTCGTTGGTTTGAGGTTGATCAAATCAATTATGAAAATATTCTAAAGATTTTCGGGAAAGAGAGTGCTGAAAAGTTCAAAAAGATGTCGAAAAAGGGCTATCACACTTATATCGGTCACACCAATTCTGATGACGATTACTTGACTTCTTTCATGACAACAGATTCTTTTGTAATTGACGAAAAAGATTTCTATATGGATGGAAAGAACTGTGGTTGGTAATGATTTACTACAAGGACAATCGATTTGGATTTATTGAGCTGTTCAATGATGAAACAGGAACTCTTATAAGAAGTAACATATTAGATAATGGCATTGAAACTGGACAGTTACCCCCTATGCGTTCTTTCCCGGAGTTAATTGACATCGGTATTATGGGTGCATGTGATGCGGGTAAAACGGGTCTTTGTCGCAACGCTGGTGTAGATTGCTATCAACGTGGAATATCATCATGCGAGAAAAATATGGATTTCGATGATTATTCCGCAATAATCAATCAATGTAAGGGACGAGTATTTCAAATAGCTTTGGGCGGTGCAGGAGATCCTAATAAACATGAATTCTTTCCTGACATACTACACATCACAAGAGAGAATAGAATAGTTCCAAATTATACTACAAGTGGTTACGCACTAACTGATAAGGAAATTGAACTAACAAAAAAATACTGTGGGGCTGTAGCGGTGTCTTACTATTCTAAACTTGATAAATACGGCAATGAAGATAACCCCTCAACAATTTCGGCATTGGAACGTTTTGTTAAGGCGGGCTGTATTACTAATGTCCATTACGTTCTTTCGAAAAAAAGCATAAAAGAAGCGATTTATAGAGTGAAAAATGGTGTATTTCCCAAAGGAATTAACGCTGTAGTGTTTTTGCTCTATAAGCCAATAGGACTTGCATCTCGAAAGCATGTCATAGATTGTGGAGATCCAGATTATCTTGAGTTGCTTCGCTTAGTTGCATCAGCAGACAGTAGTTGGAGATACGGATTTGATACTTGCCAATCTCCTGCAATATACAAATTTGCATCCAGCATTGCAATAGAGTCCATTGAATTCTGTGAAGCGGCCAGATTTTCTATGTACATTAATTCGAGATGTATCGCATTTCCTTGCTCTTTCGGAATAGAAGACGATACTTTTTCTGTTGATTTGAAACAACACACTTTACGAGAAGCATGGGAATCAGAGAGCTTTGCTAAATTTCGGAAACAACAATCTGAAATGTGTTCAAACTGTAATGCAGGTGTATGCAGAAGTTGCGGGTTAGGGCTTGAGATAAATCTTTGTGGAAAAGTAAAGAAGTATTTGTAATAGCTATCAAATTCTACACCAAAAAACAAAGAAAACCTCCCCTTGGAGCTCGTGCTCCAAGGGGAGGTGGTCCGAGTGGGGAGACTCGAACTCCCGGCATCTTGCTCCCAAATGTGTGTCGGAACCTTCAGCCGGCACTCTTCCGTCCTCTTTGGCCCTTTCCTCTGCTTGGGCAATTCCTCTTTAGAACTTTCTTGCCCTGCTTGTTTCAAGAAACCCTTTCGTCTTTTGGGATTTGTGTGGGATTGGATTCTGTGTATTAAAAGATGTTCCGCCCGGTTTGAGGGGGCGATGACAGGCCAATCACCTCAAAACAGTGGCGCAGAAACTGCGCCGCATAAAACAAAGAAATACGCCCCGGCATGATATGGCTCGCTCGGAAACTGAAAATGTGTATTCGGACCAACAACTCGCTCATAAAATGTGCAGCGCAAAAGAAAACTCGCTCATTTTTTGTGATTTCGATTGATTTCTCCATCGGGTATCGGTATAATGGTGGCGAAGGAGGCGGGTGAAATGCTCTATTTGAAACGAAAGATCGATGCATTCCTGGCCGAATGGAAGGCGAACCCCGACAGAAAGCCGCTGATCGTCAAGGGGCCCCGACAGGTGGGGAAGACCGAGTCGATCAAGCGGTTTGGTGAGATGAATTACCAGAGTGTGATCACCATCAACTTCGTGGAAGAACCAAAGTATAAAATGATCACAGCGGACGGATATAAGGCGGATGATATTATCAAGAATATCTCCAGAATGGATCCGTCTAAACGGTTTATTGAGGGCGAAACCCTGATATTCTTTGATGAACTGCAGGAGTTTCCGGAAATTGCAACAGCGCTGAAGTTCTTCAAGATTGACGGCAGATTCGATGTGATCTGCAGCGGTTCCATGCTGGGCATCAATTACCGGAAAATCGAGAGCAACAGCGTGGGCTACAAGTCTGACTACGAGATGTTCTCGCTGGATTTCGAGGAATTCCTGTGGGCCAAAGGCTATGACGATGCCTTCATCGAAGATATGCTGGAGCATATGCGAAATCTCACGCCCTTCAACGAGGTACAGATGTCGGTGTGCAGCTCGCTCTTCCTTGACTACTGCATCCTGGGTGGAATGCCCGCTGTTGTTCGTGAATTCATTGTAAAAGGTACCTTTGAGGGGTCGCTTGAGATACAGAGACAGCTGATCGCAGACTACAAGGAGGACATTCGCAAATATGCCGAGGGCATCGACCAGACCAGGATCTTGAATGTATTCAACCACATTCCCGTGCAGCTTGCCAAGGACAACAAGAAGTTTCAAATCTCCAAAGTTGCCTCCGGCGCTCGCTTCCGTGACTATAGAGGCTGTGTGGAATGGCTGGATGATGCGGGAATGGTCAATATCTGCTACTGCCTGAATTTCCCGGAGCTGCCGCTTCAGGGCAACTATGACGATACCAAGTATAAAATCTACTTTGCCGACAGCGGCCTGCTTGTGGCCATGCTGGACGAAGAAGCGCAGGAGGATCTGCGGACCAACAAAAATCTCGGCGTCTATAAGGGCGCGCTTTACGAAAATGTGGTTGGCGAAGCACTGGTCAAGGCGGGATACAAACTCTATTACTATAAACGGGACGATTCTACGCTGGAACAGGATTTCTTCGTCCGAACGGCAAGCGCCCTGATCCCTGTTGAGGTGAAGGCCAAGAACGGGACTGCCAAGTCCATGAGGACCCTGATCAGCAGTGAGAAGTATGCGGATATTCACTGCGGCATTAAGTTCACCGGCGGAAACATCGGGTATAGTGATAACATCTATACCTTCCCCTACTTCTGCGCTTTCCTGCTGAAACGCTATTTGGCTGGAGCCAATATCTGATCCCGAATCGAATTCTTGTCATGTGATGAGTATATGACAAGAAGGTCAACAAGCGGCATCGTTTGGAGCGGCCATTCTTCTGCAAACATTCCATTCTTTCCAGTGGCTATTTCTCTCTTTCTGTGGTATTGTTCGGTTGCCAAAAGGAGGCAACAATATGCAGAAAGAAAGTAATCTCACAGTAGGCCGGTGGTGCGACCGCTGGTTCTGCGAGAATCGGGGCAGATGGAGCGGCAGCACCGTGGGCGGATACCGCAACCTGATCTACCGCCACATCCTCCCCGGAATCGGGGGCATCCCGCTGGCAGAGCTGTCAGAAGGCACCGTCACCAGCTTCTATGACAGCCTGCGGAGCCAGGGACTCAGCGCCAGAAGCGTTTGGTGCATTCATCTGCTCCTGCGGCGCTGCATGGATGAAGCAGCCCGTGACCAGCGCGTCCCCTACAACCCGGTGCAGCTCTGCCAGGAGCCACAAGCAGAAGCATATCGAACAACTCCCTTGCGTCTGGGGCAGCTCCAGCGGTACCTGAACGCGGCGGAACAGTTGGGCGCACTCCCCCTCATCTACACAGGACTTTCCAGCGGCCTGCGGCAATGTGAACTCATCACCTTGTCGTGGGCCAATTTTTATATCCGCTGCCGGTACATCCTCAAGGGGTCGTGTCAAGAATTTTTCGCACTTTAGTTCGCAGACTCTGCCGTAAATGAAGTCAGCCAGCAATGGAGGCATCCTCCAAGGTCGCCTCCAGGTGCTTCATGTTCATGTACTTCTTGTTGCCCCACTGAGTACCGGCTACATGGCGCAGCCGGGCACAAACCAGCATTAGAGCTGAGTTGCCGTCCGGGAAGCTGCCAACCACACGGGTACGGCGGCGGATCTCTCGGTTCAGCCTCTCAATCACATTATTGGTACGGATACGGGTCCAGTGCTCACTGGGAAAATCGCAATAGGTCAGCGTTTCCTCAATGCCATTCTCCACCTTCTGGGCGGCCTCTTTCAGTTTCATGGAGCGCAGTTCCTCCACCACGGCCTTGGCCTTTTCCCGGGCAGCTTTCTTGCTCTCCTGAGCATGGATCGCCTTGAGCATTTTGGCTACCAGCTTCACCTTAGAGCGAGGTGTGACCGAGAACACATTACGGTAAAAGTGGACGGTACAACGCTGGTATTTGGCCTCAGGAAACACTTCTCCCACAGCTTCCAGCATGCCAAGGCACTTGTCGCCAACAATGAGCTTCACGCCATCCAGGCCACGGCTATGCAGCCACTGGAAGAAACTGACCCAGCTGGCTTTGTCCTCCTTCATACCCTCGGCAGCGCCAAGAACCTCACGATATCCGTCCTCATTGACCGCAATCGCCACCAGAATAGCCACATTTTCAAACTCTCCACCCCAGTTACGGCGCAGGTAGATCCCATCCACATAGACATACGGATAGCGTCCGCCCTGCAGAGGGCGGTTCCGCCAATCCTCAATGTGGACATACGCTTTCTTGTTCAGCTCACTGATGGTGGAGGGTGAGACCTTGCTGCCCCAGAGGGCCTCGGTGATGTCCTCCACGCGCCGGACGGATACGCCGGCCAGGTACATCTCAATGAGAGCCTCTTCCACGCTGCTTTCCCGGCGGCGATACCGCTCAATGATAGCCGTTTCAAAGGAGATCCCTTTCAGCTTAGGCACCTTGAGGGTGACATCCCCGGAAGTGGTGGTGAGGTTGCGGTTGTAGTGGCCGCTGCGGTAGCCCTGGCGCTGCTCATTACGCTCGTACCGGGCTGCTTGAGTCAATTTCTCTGCCTCAGCCTCCAGCAGCTCGTTGAGGGTTTCCTCTACACTTCCGCGTACAAGTTCCTTGAGCTGCCCCTTGATAACTTCTTCGTTTAGCTGTACAATTTTCTCGGACATGGTTTGCTGTCTCCTTTCGAATGGTGTGTCGCGACTTCATTCTACCAGAGATCTGCAAACCATGTCTCTTTTTATTTTTGCGAAATTTATTCTACCTGACCCCTCAAGGGACAGCGTCTGCTATCCCTCAACAGCAGAGCGGAGCATCTGCTGGAACGGGTACCGGAAACCGGCCGCTATGTGTTCCTCAACCCCAAGACCGGAGCGCCGTATCAGCTCCACGAGTTCTATTATCTGCACAAGCGGATACTCAAACAGGCTGGCTTGCCGTGGGTGGCTTTTCGGAACCTGCAGCGCCAATGCAGGGAGGTGGGGATATGACGTTGCGAGAGTACGTCCTCCGTTGGCAGGAGGTCTACGACAAGAACCAGAGCAGGCCGACTACCTACGCGGCCCATGGTTATCTCTTCAAGAACCACATCCTTCCCGGACTGGGAGAAATCCCGCTCTCTGAATTGACCGTGGAACAGGTGGGAGATTTTCTGGAGGAGCGCAGGCGCTTTGGCGGTCACCGCCCGGAAAGCCCCGAATACCCAGGGCTGGGCGAGCATACCATGCGGCACATCCACCGGCTGCTCCAGCAATGTCTGGACCAGGCGATCCGGGATGGCCTGATGACGGAAAATCCCGCCCGAGCGTTTCACTACCCAAAGCCCAAGAAGGTCAACGCCAATGTGCTGACGCCCGCGGAGGTAGAGGACTATCTGGACGCGGCGGAGCGGCTGGGCCACCTTCCCATGTTCCTGCTGGCACTGACAGCAGGACTTCGGCAATGCGAACTGATTGCTCTGAAATGGAGCGACCTGGATGTAAAAGAGCGGACGCTGACCATCACCGAGAAACGCGCCGTGGAGCGGCGGGAACTGGTGGAGTACGAGGGCGGCACCAGGATCGTCAGTCTAACCCAGGAAGCGGTTGAACTCCTGCGCCTGGAACACGCCAAACACCCAAGAAGTCCGCTCATGTTCATGCACCCAGCCACCCAGAGGCCCTACTCGCCCCAGATGGTGCGCCGGCTACACAATGAGATCATCCAAGAGGCCGGGCTGGATCACATTCGGTTCGCGGATCTCCGGCACACCTGCGCCGTCCTGTCTCTGCAAAATGGCATGGACACGAAAGAGGTTTCTCAGATGCTGGGCCACTTCAGGACCGCAATGACCCGGCAGAACTATGCCCCCTATCTGGCCTGCCCAGTTGCCAAGGACGAGAACAAACCCGCCGAAGCGTCTCAGGAGGAGCTGCGGCAAGCGGCAGATATTCTGGATCACCTCCTGAAATTCTGATGGATATACTGCGGGAGGTGTGGTATAGGTTTGTGTCGCAAGGAGGCGATGACAATGGAAAACGAACTGCTCAAGGGGCTGTATGACTGCTTCTATACCCCTCCGGAGCTTTCCGAACAGTAGAACGGGCGCTCGTTTCGTATCTGAGGAACCGGAATGAAAGAACGAATTGCCACAGCAGCGGCGATTACCGCCAGTTTTGCCCTGTGGGCCGCTGTGTCGTTCTAAACTACAGTGCCACCCGCAAAAAATGCACCGCATAATCAAAGAATACGCCTGTTTATGGGACAACAAGATTTCTATACTCTTATACGAAAAAATATCTTGTCTATATTCAGATAACAGAATATACTATTTGGTAGAAATTTGCGTATAGAGGGATGCTCTATGGAATTTTTAACGACAAAGCAGGCGGCGGAACTGTGGGGGATCTCACCTCGTCGGGTGGCCTTGCTCTGCGCTCAGGGGCGAATCCCGGGGACGGTCAAGGCAGGAAAGACCTGGCTGTTGCCGCCGGATGCGAAAAAGCCCCCTGATCCGCGGTTCCCGAAAGGGGAAAAAGGAAGTCGCTGATCCAATGTGCATCAAAATAAATTTGGGAGGACACCACTGTGGCTGATATCAGGAAAGAGCAGGAGCGGGACGAGCTGCACCGGGCGATCTGGGCCATCGCGGATGAGCTGCGGGGCGCGGTGGACGGCTGGGATTTCAAGAACTACGTGTTGGGCACCATGTTCTACCGCTACATCTCGGAAAACCTCTGCAATTACATCAACGCCGGCGAGATCGAGGCCGGTAATGCCGACTTTGACTACGCCAAGCTGTCCGACGAGGAGGCTGAGGAGGCCCGGGAGGGGCTGGTGCAGGAAAAGGGCTTCTTCATCCTGCCCAGTGAGCTGTTCTGCAACGTCCGCGCCAGGGCGGCTGGGGACGAGAACCTGAACGAGACGCTGGAGACGGTCTTCCGTCACATTGAAAGCTCCGCCCAGGGCAGTGAGTCCGAGGGCAGCTTTGCCGGACTGTTTGACGACTATGACGTGAACAGCAACAAGCTGGGTGCCACCGTGTCCAAGCGGAACGAGAAGTTGGTGAAGCTCCTCAACGGTGTGGCCGATATGAAGCTGGGCGACGTGAAGGACCACCAGATCGATGCCTTTGGCGACGCCTATGAGTACCTGATGACCATGTACGCCAGCAACGCCGGAAAATCCGGCGGCGAGTTCTTCACACCGGCGGACGTGTCCGAGCTGCTGACCCGCCTGGGCACCGTGGGCAAGACCGAGGTCAACAAGGTCTACGACCCCGCCTGCGGCTCCGGCTCTCTGCTGCTGAAGGCGGTGAAGGTGCTGGGCCGCGATGCCGTCCGCAGTGGCTTCTACGGCCAGGAGATCAATATCACCACCTACAACCTGTGCCGCATCAACATGTTCCTCCACGACATCGGCTTTGACAAGTTCGACATCGCCTGCGAGGACACTCTGACCAATCCCCAACACTGGGACGATGAGCCCTTTGAGCTGATCGTCTCCAATCCCCCCTACTCCATCAAGTGGGCTGGGGACGACAACCCCCTGCTGATCAACGATCCCCGCTTTGCCCCCGCCGGGGTGCTGGCCCCCAAGAGCAAGGCAGATCTGGCCTTTATCATGCACAGCCTCAGCTGGCTGGCGTCCAACGGCACCGCCGCCATCGTCTGCTTCCCCGGCATCCTGTACCGGGGCGGTACGGAGAAGAAGATCCGCCAGTACCTGATCGACAACAACTTCATCGACTGCGTGATCCAACTGCCCAGCAACCTGTTCTTCGGCACCAGCATCGCCACCTGCATCATGGTGCTGAAAAAGAACAAGGCGGACAGCAAGACCCTGTTTATCGATGCCTCCGGCGAGTGCGTCAAGGTGACCAACAACAATAGGCTGACACCGGAGAACATCAAGCGCATCGTGGACACTTTCGCCGTCCGCGCCGAGGTCGCCCACTTCTCCCACCTGGCCGCCTATGAGGAGATCCGGGAGCAGGAGTACAACCTGTCCGTCTCCACCTATGTGGAGCAGGAGGACACCCGGGAGGTCATCGATATCACCGCGCTGAACGCCGAGATCGAGAGGATCGTGGCCCGGGAGCAGGTGCTGCGGGAGGAAATCGACAAGATCATTGGAGAGATCAAAGCATGAGAGGTGAGCAGGAAATCAACTGCCTCACAAGGGTAAAGCAAAATTTGGGCAGAAATTCGGTGCATTACTTTTGCAGTGACCCGCAAAAGATTATTCGTATTTTGAAAAGTGCAAGGCCCAATCCCGCACAGAGCAACTTTCCGGACTTTTTGTTTGAAAACGGCTTTATTGAGCACTTTCAAATCAACGCGTCGAGAGAAACAAGGAAAGGCGCGGAACATAGACAGAGGCAAGCACAGTTTTGTAAGGAGGCGGAACAGCGATTCCAAAGAATGGGCCGCGAGTTGAACGATGCCCCGCCCGCAAATAGCCTGACTCGTGAAATTTGTGAAATGGAAGCGCCGCCATACAGTTATGAGATGTATGAAGCATCGTTTCGAAAAAACTGGCAGCATCATATTAATTCACTTCAAAAGTATATCGGTTGCCGTGATGTCGGTATTTTCCTGGTGGAGTATCAGGGGCCGCTTTTTAAGACAATGCAGTACGGCAGGTTCACAGGCTTTTATCATTTGCATCAAGATGCCCCAATGCTGCGGTATACGGCAGCGTACCAAGACATGCTTTCCTATGTGATTTTTACGGATGGTCAAAATTGTGAAGTGATCGAATTAGAACTTATACCCGTTTTACTGGAACAAGTGCCTTGCGATATTCAATTTGAACCGGGGCGATGGAAAGAACATCATATCAATCTGGCCATCGATATGACGATAGATGGAAGCGAGCAGGAGGCTCTTACATGAGTAGATTGGAAGAACTGATCCAGCAGCTTTGCCCGGATGGGGTGGAGTATAAATACTTAGGCGATGTATGTTCCTATGCCACGGAGCGGATTGATGCGGCAGAAGTAAATGCGGACAATTATGTTGGCGTTGAAAATTTGTTGCCAGATAAGCAAGGGAAAACAGTTGCCAGTTATGTGCCAAGCGACGGGCGTTGGATTCATTTCAGGAAAGATGATATCCTGATTGGCAATATCCGGCCTTATTTGAAAAAGATTTGGCTTGCCACACATGATGGCGGCACAAATGGGGATGTTTTGGTCATACAGATAAAGAACAAAAATATTCTGCGGCCGCAATTTCTATACTACATTCTTTCGTCTGATTCTTTCTTCAACTATGATATGCAGAATGTAAAAGGTGCAAAAATGCCGCGAGGGGATAAAAGTGCAGTGTTGCGATACTCCATCCCCCTCCCCCCGCTCCCTGTCCAGCAGGAGATCGTCCGCATCCTGGATTCCTTTACGGAACTCACGGCGGAACTCACGGCGGAACTCACGGCGGAACTCACGGCGAGGAAGAAGCAGTATGCGTATTATCGGGACGAGTTATTTAGAACCGCTAAAGATGCAAGCGTTCATTATCTAAATGAAATTTCAGATAACTGCGATAATCAAAGGAGACCAGTGACAAGCGGAAATCGAATCGCCGGAAAATATCCCTACTATGGAGCATCCGGAATCGTCGATTATGTTGATGATTATATTTTTGATGGAGATTATCTGCTGATTTCGGAAGACGGAGCCAATCTTTTAGCAAGAAGTACGCCGATTGCCTTTTCGATTGCGGGAAAAAACTGGGTAAACAATCACGCTCATGTCCTTCATTTTGATACATACGATACACGAAGATATGTCGAAATTTATTTGAATTCTATTGACTTGTCGTCATATATCACTGGAGGGGCACAGCCAAAATTGAACCAGAAAAACTTAAATAAGATACCGATTCCCCTGCCTTCACCGGATGAACAACACCGTATTGTCTCCATCCTCGACCGCTTTGACGCCCTCTGCAACGATCTGACCAGCGGCCTTCCCGCCGAAATCGCGGCCCGGAAAAAGCAGTATGAATACTACCGGGACAAACTGTTGAGTTTTAAGGTGAAGACATGACGATGCAATATGAAAATATGAAAATCGGCAGTCTGCCAGCCGGCATGATTATAGATAACTTTATTCACGGAATTGATCCCTATCGCTACAGCGACTATCTGCTGGAAATCGTCAATGCGACACCTTTCTTTTTAGAAAGATCCAAGGGCGAAGTCTATGTCAGCCCTTCCAGCGAGGCCCATGGAGAATGTGACTGCATTTCTCCGCATTATCAACTGGATTTCAAATTGATTGCCAGCGGATCAAAATTGCAGGAGAAAAGTATTTTTTCTTCTCAAATCTTTTATGAGGCCGGTGTAACCTATTACTGCGGTTCCAGAGTTGATGACAACAGTAAAAATTATCACCCAATCCAGTCCACAAGGATTTTTGCCGCGCTGCGTCCGCTGTCTCTGGATGATCTGCTGCACATTCGGGGGCAGGAGTTTTGCGATGATCAAGTGGAGCGTGACATTGTTCAGTTGATGAAAACTCTGGAAACCAATAAAAATCTGTTTCTATTCTTCCCTTACAATATCTATTTCGATAAAAACGATAATATTTTGTTGGGACAGAATATTGCCATACAGGCCATAGAAGCAGATTTTCGCCAGGTGTTGACATACCGTGCCCAACTTCGCCCAACCAAGGATACCTATGTTTGTTTTCTCTATGCGCATCGATTCATTTTAACCACTTGGAAGGATGGCTCTCTGCTTTTTCTTGATGCGGTTCCCATAGAAAAAAGTCCGCTTTTTATGAAACTGAAGGACTTTTCGGAAGATATGCTCTCTGGAGATATGTTAAAATGACTTCTTTCAATATTGTTGCCGCCACAACCGAAAACACCGTGGTCACCTCCTATGAGCCGGTGAAAAAACGCTCCGACCGCTACCAGAGCGAGGCGGCGCTGGAGCGGGAGTTCATCCAGCTACTCACCCAGCAGGGCTATGCGTATCTGCCAATCCACCAGGAGGCCGACCTGATCGCCAATCTGCGCCGTCAGCTGGAGGCTCTGAACGATTACCAGTTTACCGACAGCGAGTGGGAGCAGTTCTTCCAGAATGCCATTGCCAACCCCAACGAGCACATCGTGGAGAAGACCCGGAAGATTCAGGAGGACTTCGTGCAGGTACTCCGCCGGGACGACGGCACCTCCAAGAACATTTCCCTCATCGACAAGAAGAACATCCACAACAACCGCCTCCAGGTCATCAACCAGTATGAGGTGAACCAGGAGCAGGGGGCCAAGCATGACAACCGCTACGATGTGACGGTGCTGGTCAACGGCCTGCCCCTGGTACATATCGAGCTCAAGCGCCGGGGCGTGGCCATCCGGGAAGCCTTCAACCAGATCAACCGCTACCAGCGGGACTCCTTCTGGGCGGGGTGCGGCCTGTTCGAGTATGTACAGATCTTTGTCATCTCCAACGGCACCAACACCAAGTACTACTCCAACTCCACCCGGTTCAACGCCATCCGGGAGGCGTCCTCCGGCAAGGCCAAAAAGCAGAAGACCAGCAACAGCTTTGAGTTCACCTCCTTCTGGGCGGACGCCAACAACAAGGTGATCCCCGACCTCATCGACTTCACCCGCACCTTCTTCGCCAGGCACACCCTTCTGAATGTGCTGACCCGGTACTGTATTTTTACCTCTGAAAATATGCTGATGGTCATGCGGCCCTATCAGATCACCGCCACCGAGCGGATCTTGAACCGCATCGAGATCGCCAATAACTACAAGAAGTACGGGACCATCCAGGGCGGCGGCTACATCTGGCACACCACCGGCAGCGGTAAGACGCTGACCTCCTTCAAGACGGCCCGGCTGGCCTCCCAGCTGAATTATATCGACAAGGTGCTGTTTGTGGTGGACCGGAAGGATCTGGACTACCAGACCATGAAGGAATATGACCGCTTTGAAAAGGGGGCCGCCAACAGCAACACCTCCACCGCCATCCTGAAAAAGCAGTTGGAGGACGACAACGCCCATATCATCATCACCACCATCCAGAAACTGTCCACCTTCATCAAGAAATACCCGGCCCACGAGGTCTATCAGAAGCATGTGGTCATCATCTTCGACGAGTGCCACCGCAGTCAATTCGGAGATATGCACACGGCCATCGTGAAGAATTTTAAGAAATACCATCTGTTCGGCTTCACCGGCACCCCTATCTTTGCTACCAATACCCGGGCCGCCGGCGGGGCGCAGTTCTTCACCACCGCCCAGACTTTCGGCGACCAGCTCCACACGTACACCATCGTGGACGCCATCAACGACAAGAATGTGCTGCCATTCCGGGTGGACTACATCCAGACTATGGACGCCGAGCCGGACATTGACGACAAGGCGGTCTGGGACATCGACCGGGAAAAGGCCTTCATGGCGCCGGAGCGCATCGAACTGGTGACCCGGTACATCCTGGAACACTTCGACCAGAAGACCTATAGAGGGGACAAGACCTATCTGTTCCATACCCTCACCAACATCGCGGAGGTGGCCTCCAGCAAAAATGGCGCGGTGGATGAGATCAAGCAGAAACAGCGCCTCAGCGGCTTCAACTCCATCTTCGCGGTGGCCTCGGTGGACATGGCCAAGCTCTACTATCAGGAGTTCAAAAAGCAGATGGCAGCCGACCCCACAAAGAAACTGCGGGTGGCGACGATCTACAGCTACGGGGCCAACGAGGAGGAAACGGACGGCATCCTGGACGAGGAGAACAGCGAGGACACCAGCGCCCTGGATCAGAACAGCCGGGACTTTCTGGACGCCGCTATCCGGGACTACAACGAGATGTTCCACACCAACTACTCCACCGACAGCGACAAGTTCCAAAACTACTACAAGGACGTCTCCCTGCGGATGAAGAACAAGGAGCTGGATCTGCTGATCGTGGTGAATATGTTCCTCACCGGGTTCGACGCCACCACTCTGAACACCCTCTGGGTGGACAAGAACCTGAAGATGCACGGTCTCATCCAGGCCTTCAGCCGCACCAACCGTATCCTGAATTCCATCAAGACCTTCGGCAACATCGTCTGCTTCCGCAACCTGCAAAAACGGGTGGATTCTGCTATTGCGCTGTTTGGCGATCGGGAGGCCGGCGGCATCGTCCTGCTGCACAAGTTCGATGATTACTACTACGGCTACACCACCCAGGACGGGAAGGACAAGCCGGGCTATGTGGATATGATCAACGAACTGACAGAAAAGTTCCCGCTGTCCGAGCCAAGAATCGAGGGGGAACAGAATCAGAAGGATTTCATTGCCCTCTTTGGGGCCATCCTTCGGATGCGGAACCTGCTGCTATCCTTTGACGACTTCAAAGGCAGGGAAATGATCTCCGAGCGGAATCTGCAGGACTATCTGGGCCGCTATCAGGATCTGCGGGACGAGTGGGTAAACCGTGCAAAAGGCGAGAAAGAAGACATTACCGATGATATCGTCTTTGAGATCGAGCTGATCCGCCAGATCGAGATCAACATTGATTATATCCTGATGCTGGTGAAGAAGTACCACGATTCCCACTGTGATGACAAGGAGATCCTTGTTACCATCCAGAAGGCGGTGGATGCCAGCCCCGAACTGCGGAGCAAGAAGCAGCTCATTGAGACGTTTATCGCCGGTATCAACGACGTGGATGATGTGATGGCGGAGTGGCAAGGCTTTGTGGCAGCAGAGCGGGAGAAAGAACTGGTCCAAATCATTCAAGAAGAAAAACTCAAGGATCCGGAAACGCGAAAGTTTCTGGAGAATGCCTTCCGTGACGGTGAGATCAAGACCACCGGTACGGACATTGATAAGCTGATGCCGCCAGTATCCCGGTTCGGCGGAGGCGGCGCCAGAGCCAAAAAGAAGCAGGGGGTGATTGAGAAGTTGCAAAAATTCTTTGAGAAGTTCTTTGGGCTGGGAAAAGGATAGCAATTGTCTATTGAATGTCCCCCTGCGCTTGACAGGCAAGAACATTTGTTCTATACTAAGCATAGGCGAAAGCCAAAACTCGCAGCTTTCCGGTGAGGTCCACACCCCGGTGGGACCTCAGACATTCATGGGCCTCGTAGGGCACCACAACCACCCTAAACGAAGGGAACCTTCCATGAAGGTCTTCAGTATTTGGCGCTGTGCCGGCAGCGCGGGTGTGCGCCTTTCCGTGGAAAGCGGAAAGGATGCAAATGAACGACTCTGTCGTGATTACCTATAGTGGCCAGCAAGTATCAGTGCCAAGGGAGGTCGCAGACTTCCTGGAGCAGGATCGGAAGCGGGAACAGGCGCAGGATAAGCAGGACCAAAGGCACCTGAGTAAAAGTGAGTTTGAAACGGTGCTGTCCGGCTCGGAATGTGTCAGGCGTCCCGTGGAGGATACTGTACTCCGGAACCTCCAGCTGGAATGTCTGCGGAAAGCCGTCGATGGTCTTGGCACTCAGGGCCGGGATCTGGTCGAGCTCCGATATGGCCAGGGATTGACTGTGGAGGAGATCGGGACGATCTACGGCGTGTCCAAGGCGGCGGTATCAAAGCGGCTGAAAAAGCTCCACGAACAGCTGAGGGGCTCTGTCATTTGACAGAGCCCCTCAACTTTTTTTATTTTTCTGGTTTACAAACCGCCTGTGAGTGTCCTGATAAGTAGAGGGTGATTTTCCGGTACTCGGAAACCTGACCTTGGCCGTAGTCAGGAAAGCCCAGATCAAAGTACACAGGAGGAGCGATGACGATGAATTTATTTGGTGCAAGGCAAAAACAACTGCTTAGTTTCCTGACCGCCAACGCGGAGAGAGAAACGCTGGACTATGTCCTTCAGGGGATGAAGGAAGTCTTGAGAGAGGACATGCCGGAGGAGGACGTGGTGCGGGCTTATCTGCAAAATCCGGACGAGCCCATCTCACTCAGCGCGGAACAGCAGATCGTGGCGATGGACAAGCTGCTGGAGTGTGCGGAGGTCAATCTCCGAATGCTCTGCGACCTGATCCGCTACCAGCAGCTGAAGGACGCCAGGGTGGTCAACTCCGTGGAGGAGTTTCTCTGTCTGGTACGTCCTGACGCTGCCCGTGATGTCCAAGAGGAGGATGCTGATTGAAAGAATCCGAATACAGATCCTACGATGACCTGCCGCTGTTCCTGAACTCGGCAACGGTGGCAAAAGTCCTGGGCGTGTCTCCGTCCAGTGGGTATGAACTCATGCACCAACCGGATTTTCCTGTACTACATGTAGGCAACTGCATGGTGGTGCCGAAGGACAAATTCATTCAGTGGGTGGAGGAGTATACAGGAGGTGCTATATGAAGTTCCACCAGTGGCCTAAACGAGATCCCGACAAAAACTATTTCAAGGTCCCCAATGAAGTATTTCACATTGGTCTCAGTTACCCGGAGATCTCCATCTACTGCTATCTGCTGAGCATCGAGGACAGAGAAACCTACCAGTGCTACCCCAGCTACAAGACCATCGGCAAGGCGCTGGGTATGAGTGAGAACACTGTGAGCAAGTATGTGCGCAGCCTGGAGGAGAAAGGTCTCATCCGCACCGAGCCGACGATGGTGCGGAGCAAAGACGGCAGGCCCCTCAACGGAAACCTGCTTTACACCATCCGTCCAATCCAGACGGCAATCGAATTGTTCTACGAGCGGCAGTTCCAGCAACTGGAGGAGGATGCCGCCCGTCAAAGAGCGGCGGAACGCCTCGCAGAATTGGCCCGTGAAAGCCCCGCGTGAGCGCCTGTGGGCCGCTGTGTGGCCTCCTTCGAGGAGGGGCAGAGTCCCTGCCCCCTCCCTGCTGGTTCGGGCCGGCGTGGGCCGGTTGTGGGAGGCGCTGCGGCACAAGGCTTCCGGCCCTTTTTGCACGGAACCGAGGGACGAAAGAAAAAGCAGGATAAACGCCGGGGTCGCCGGTGGCTCCTCCGGCCGGTTACTTCGCCCCGCAGTGCGGGTCGTTACGGGGTTTTGCGGTGTATCAAAAGTGGGGTCAAAAACAGCCAGCGGGGATCACGTTTGTGGTCACAATCCCCAAACCCCTACTGCCATAACGAAAAAATAGGGGTCACGCCCCGGAAAGGAGCAGTTTATGGGCAAAAAAGAGAGATTCGCCTTCTATCTCACCCCGGAAAAGAAAGCCATTCTGGAGCGCCGGTTTCAGGAGGACGGGAGCCGGAGCATGACCGCCTTCGTCGAGCGGGCGGTGGACTTCTATCTGGACTACCTCAGCGCCAACGATGCCGGTCTGTTTCTCCCAACGTCTATCAAGTCGTACCTGGACGGGCGGCTGGGACAGCTGGAGGAGCGGCTGTCCTCCATCGCTTTCCGGCAGGCGGTGGAGCAGGACATGGTGGCCGGTATCCTCGCCGACGCGTATCAGTTCAGCGGCGATGATCTGCGCCGGCGGCGGGCGGAGAGCGTCAACAACGTGAAGAAAACCAATGGCCGTGTCTCGCTGGAGCAGCGGGTGCGTGGTGCCTGGGAGGAGGGCGATGAGTGGCAGGATTGATTCTGAAAAGCCCTTACCTGAAGTGTGACGGCGGAAACTCTGTCAGCGGTTATCTGCGGTACATTGGGACCAGAGAGCGAGTGGAACTGCTCCCGGATGACCGTCCTCCCACCAGAAAGCAGGAGCAGTTGGTCAGAAAATTGGTGAAGGATTTCCCGGCGGCGAAGGAGCTGGGTGAGTATTTGGACTACGAGGCAAAGCCCACCAAAGCCCACGCCTCCGCCTTTATCACTCGAGCATTGGAGGAAAATTGGTCCCAAGTTCAGCAATCAGACGGCTACATGAAGTACATTGCCACCCGGCCTCGTGCGGAACGGCTGGGTGACCACGGACTCTTTGGTGATGAAGATGCTGTTGATTTGGAGAAAGCCATGCGGGAGTTGGATCAGTACACCGGGAATGTGTGGACGCACATCATCTCCCTGAAACGGGAGGACGCCGCACGCCTCGGTTACGACAATGCCAAGGCGTGGATGAACTTGCTCCGGGCCAACCGCAACGACATTGCCGCCGCCATGAACATCCCGCCGAACCACTTCCGCTGGTATGCCGCCTTCCACGACGAGGGGGAACATCCCCACGTCCACATGATGGCGTGGTCAACGGTGCCCGGTGAGGCATACCTGACGCGGGATGGCATCCGCAAGATCAAATCCACATTGACTAACCAGATCTTCCGCCAGGAGATGCTCCACACCTACGAGCAGAAGTCACAGTCGAGGGACGAACTGGTGCGGGAAGCCCGCCGGGCCATTCGAAAACTCACACAAGAGATGGCCAGGAGCATCTGCACAGAGCCTGCCATCGAGCAGAAGATGGAGCAGCTGGCCGGACAGCTGGAAACGGTCAAGGGCAAAAAGTCCTACGGATACCTCCCCAAGTCCGTGAAGAAAACCGTGGATGAGGTAGTGGACAATCTGGAGGAAATACCAGCGGTGAAAGCCTGCTACGAACAGTGGTGTGTCCTCCAAAATGCAGTCGACAGCTACTACCACGACAAACCCAGAGAGAAGAAAAAGCTGTCCCAAGAGAAAGAATTCCGGCAGATCAAAAACGCTGTCATCCGGGAGGCGGAGCGCATCCGGCTGGGGGAGATCACCTTCGAGGACGCTGACCTGACCGGCCACGACGAACCGGAGCAAGTACGAAGCGAATCCTATGCCTGCCGGGAACTGCGACATATTGTCCGTGATGACACTCTCTCCCTGGGCGACCGGGACGGAGCAGTGGAGGAATTGGAGCGGCTGGCAGAGCGCGGCGACGCCCACGCCCAGTACCTCATGGGGCAGCTCTATCGGGACGGCCCTCTGCTGATCCCGGACAGCAGCAAGGCAAAGCACTGGCTCACCCGGGCGGCAGAGCATGGTTTGCCGGAGGCACAGTACGCCCTTGGCAAGCCGCTCCTCTCCGACGATTGGGAGGTGCGGGACACGGACGAGGGCATCCGTTGGCTGAGACAGGCGGCGGAAAACGGAAGCCACTTCGCCGCCTACCAGCTGGGGAAAGAATATCTGACCGGCCAGGCAGTGACCGAGGATACCTCCAAGGCAGCGGAGTGGTTTACCCGGTCGGCGGAGGCGGGCAACCAGTACGCCCAATACATGCTGGGCAAGTTGTACCTGACCGGGCAGGGAGTAGCCCAGGATCAAGCCCAGGCAATGGCGTGGTTCAGCCGCTCCGCCGCCCAGGGGAACCAGTACGCGCAGTTCTTCCTGGAGCACCAGAACAGTCTCCGTCCACCCTCCGTCATGCTGGCGGTCACCCGTCTGCTCTACCACATGAGCCGGATCTTTGAGGATCACTCCCTGCCCCATTCCAGTACCGGCCTGCAGGTGGACAGCAAACTGAGAAGAAAAATCCAGGCAAAGAAAATCGCTATGGGCCACAAACCGGATGACCACGAGGAGGAGCAGAACCAGGGCGGGATGGTCATGGGCGGGATGTGAGTCCCCTCCAAGAATTGCGCCGCAAATCAAAGAATAAAACCCCTTCCGCCGGAAGGGGTAGAAAGGAATCCGATGAAACGATCCAAGTACAGCTCATTCAACGAACTTCCCCTGATGCTGACCGTGCAGGATGTGGCCGATGTGCTGGGCATCGGGCTGGCCCACGCCTATGAGGTGGCCCACCGGAAGGATTTCCCCACCATCACCCTGGGCAGCCGGATCATCGTCCCCCGTGATAAGTTCATGGCGTGGATCGACGAACAGGCAGCCAAAAAGACGGAAATATTTTAGTGGCTATTTCAAAGATTCTATGGTATTTGTTTGTGTTGCAATAAGCGCCCGCAGGCGCAATACATGCGAGCAACCGAGCGCAGCGAGGCGTTTAGCGAGTCGTAAAGGAGGGATGAACGATGGCAAAGAAACGAGCAAACGGCGAGGGCAGCATCCGTAAAAAGCCTAACGGCCGCTGGGAGGGCAGATACACCCAGGGCATCGACCCCAGCACCGGCCGCGCCATCCAGAAAAGCGTGTCCGCCCGGACGCAGGCCGAGTGCAAGGAGAAGCTGGCGAAAGCCATCCGGGACAACCGGGGTATCCCGGTGAACCACAACGGAGACTACACCGTGGCGGAGTGGTGCAGGCTGTGGTTTGAAACCTACAGCAAGCTGGTGATCCGGCCCAACACCGCAAAGACCTATGAGAACATGATCGAAAACCACATCGTACCAGCTATTGGAGGAGTCAAGCTCAAGCGGCTCACCGCCATCCAGATCCAGAAGATGTACAACGATTCCAAAACCAGCGGGCGGGTGCAGCGCTTCGGGAAAGCGGCCGACACGGCCCTGTCTGGAAGCACGGTGCGGCGCATCCACATGGTGCTCTCCTCGGCGCTAAAGCAGGCGGTCAAGGAGCGGATCATTCCGTATAATCCCTGCGACAACTGCCGCATCCCGCCCAAGGAGAAAAAGGAGATGGTCATCATCCCGCCGGAGAAGCTGGGGGTATATCTCAGCGAGGCGGAGAAGTACGGCGTCCTGCCCATGTTCTATCTGGAGCTGTCCAGCGGCTTGCGGCGTGGGGAGCTGCTGGCCCTCCGGTGGGACGACCTGAATGTGAAGGACCGCATCCTCTCAGTAAGCAAGCAGGTCACCCGGATCGACGGGGAACTGGTGGTGACGGAGCCGAAAACCAAGAACTCCGTCCGCAAGGTAGCGCTGTCCCAGCAGGCCGTGGATATGCTGGTGCAGGAGCATGAACAGCACCCGGACAACCCCCTCCTGTTCCCGTCGCCCCGCACCGGCGGGTACTGGAGTCCGGACGCGGTGTCCAGGATCAACCGGAAACTGCTGGCGCAGGCCGGCATCGAGGAGCGCGTTCGCTTCCATGATCTGCGCCATACTTTTGCCACGATGGCCCTCTCCAGCGGTGTGGATGTAAAGACCCTGTCCAGTATGCTGGGCCACTACAGCGCCGGGTTCACCCTGGACACCTATACGCACATCACCAACGATATGCAGCGAGGAGCAGCGGAGAAGATCGGTGGTTTCATGGAAATGGCTACAGCCAAGCCGATGCCGGAACCGACTGACCCGCCGGAGGAGAGCCGGTGCAAGGTGATACCGTTCGAGAGAATTGGATAGGTAAGAAAAGGGGTTCCCTGGATCACTTGTGTGATCCAGGGAACCCCTTTAAGAGGTGGTAAAGAATGTGGTAACTGGAATGGAATTTATTCATCATTTCGACTATTTTGGAATTCCTGCAATGCAACCCAGAATGGTGAAGGCTCTTTACTAAACCATCGACCATACTTATCTTGCAAGTTTCTTGAACGAATGAGAATGCACGCTTTCCTTGCACGACTAACTGACACAAAACAAAGCCTTCTGGCTTCTGCAAGTTTTCTTGGAGTTTTATCATAGTAAATTGGAAAGCTGTCTTTTTCCATTCCAGGCAAGATTACAACATCAAATTCGAGTCCCTTGGAACTGTGCCTTGTCGTTAATATAACTTGATTTTCTGGAATGCCAAGCCGTGTTAGAAACATTATTGTTAGCTGTTCATCGTGGCTTTGTGCTGTTTCAAGTAACTTGTTGAAATTATCAATCTCATCAGGATATCGTTCTGAACCAGTAAAAGTAGTAGTAATGCCCACTGCTTTGTCAAGATAGAGTAGCCATTCTAATAGATTGTCCGTATAAATCTTACTCGCAGTTAAAGCTTGATAAATGGCCTTTTTAAACAAGATGTAGTCATCTTTGCTAATAATCCGCTTTTCAGAAATGAAAGAATTCCAAGCTGAGCAAATCTCATCAAATGAGACAGAAGCCTTATCCGAAATCCACTTTGCACAGTTTTGAATCCAAACAATAAGATCTGTTAATCTAAAAGTCTGACGAGCAATATATACAGGGATATTTTTCCTGGAACATTCCTGCGCTAATTCTGCTATTTGTTTGTTATTAGCGAGCAAAACTGCTATTTCATGGTACGGAGTACCTTCCGCACGAAACTGACATATCTGCTCAATTACTTTGTCATATTGTTCATCCATCCCAGCTGAACATTCGACAAATTCCAATTTGGCATGGTAGTCTCGAAGTTTTCCAGAAGCAATATATCCCCGGCTACTGTTGAGGATGTATTCTGAGGCATCCACTATTGCCTGTGAGCTTCGATAATTATTTTTTAGATGAATGCAGGAAACATCTTGTCGTTGACTTAATTCTATTAGGTAATCTGGAGCTGCTCCTTGGAAGTCATAAATTGATTGATCTGCGTCCCCAACAGCAAAAACCTTGATTTTTGTGAGATTTAACAGTGTTAAAATAAGTTCGTGGAGAGGTTTGCCTAAGTCCTGATATTCGTCGACAATAATCCAAGGATACTTAGCCTCAAGTGCTTTGCGGATATAAGGCTCATTGTTAATGAGTTCTACAGATTTTTTTACCATACTGATAAAATCAAGATAGCCGTTTTCTATCAGTAGTTCTTCAAAAGAGATGGCGGCCTTTAGAGCAATATCGTAGCTTTCTATCGCAACGCGACTAATTCCTTTGATGTTTCTTGTGCGCTCTTTATCTACATCATCGAGTTTTGGATTCCCCTCATAATTTTGAGCGTTAAAAAGATGACTCTTTTCGGCTTTGGAAATGATTCGGATAGGCAGAGGTATTTTGTATTGAGGATATAAAGCTGCGAAAGGAATAATGATCTCCGAAAGGCAAAAGCTATGAACCGTACCAAGAAAAACGTTCTTGCGCTTTTCCAACCCTAACTTTACCAACCGGCTTTTGAATTCTCGGACAGCCTCTGTACTATATGTTAAGCATGCAAGTCCACGAGGGGAATAAATTCTCTCAGATAATAGTTGTATAACTTTTAGGGTCAGAACAGTTGTTTTTCCGCTTCCGGGTCCGGCAATCACAACTGTGCTTTTTTCGGCTTTATATGCTGCAAATTGCATATGGTCTTTGCTTATTTCATGTAATTTCGTTTCAAAATAAGCATTCACTACATTCACCTGACTTTTGCAACAATCGTATCGATCGCATTTGATACATAATCTGGAACCATTGATGCAGATACATAATTAGCCAACCGTTGAGAAAAACGGCCTTTTCCAATCCCACTATAGGTTGACTCTATTTTGGAAAGGCATTTGTCATACCTGCCAGCGCGGAGTTCAGTGGCGAAATTATCCCTCTGAGTCTGGCCACCTTTTGTTAGTTGATCAAAAACAGAACATAAAACAGTTTGGTCTTGTTCAGTGGACTTTTTGAAAATATCCACCTCAAGTGTGTATTCGCCAATAAAGGTGCCAAAGGTTTCGAAGTATTTGCGTTGATGATTGTAATCCCAATTAGTATACTCAGGATCAACATCGCTTCGATGCAGTTGATAAATACGATCGAGCCCATCAAACCCTTTGCCTACATGGCTTGCATCTTCGATATCACTAAAATGCTTTTCTTTATCAACCATATGATAATAATCACCATCTGTAATAATTACATATGGGATACCAAGCACATCGGCAAAGTGACAATATGGTGCAAAATTTGTAGAGTTTATGTTGCAAACCACTACACCCAGACGATCGAGGTCGTATCCTTTGGCTTTTGAAAAACCGGGAACCAAATATTCTTCGGAAATTCCTTCCACAAAAATGATGCCTTTAGCGGTATAAAGCTCTCCTCGTTTGACATCAATGTAGCGCGTCAGATCTGAATAATCGTCTGCAGATAAAGCAATGTTCGCTGTTGTGTTTACCTTGGTTCCATCTTTTGTAGTAATCAGATGAACAAGAGATGTAATAGGTGCAACTGAAGATATATGCGTTGAGTGAGTTGTAATCATCACGGAGGTATTAGTTTTATTCATAATATGGCGATAGAGGAGTCGTTGATAAATCGGGTGGAGATGCGATTCGGGCTCCTCAACCGCAAGAATGGTGGTACCATTCGCGGTTGGAACACAATCCGAAAAGAATGCATATAAACTATCATATAATGTTGCATCTTGTAGAGCCGTCAGGTTTAAGGTGTAGCCATCAGGGCTGGCGGATTTTTCATAACTTCTTTCAAGTAACCCCTCATGATCCTGTTCTAACAATTCATGGTACAAATCGCCAGATAGAAAAGTCCTAATTGTATCATCTTCTATAAGTAGTAAAATCAAAGCTACATAAAGGATATTATTGATTCCTAAGCTGGTGTTGCCTGTTTCTCGGCTGTTAATAAGAGGTCGTAGTGCATAAAGAAGTTTAGTCGCATCAATATTCATTGTTTTTAACGAAACATTAAATTCATCTGCACTAAAGGACACCATGTCATTCAATAACCGCTGCAATCTACTCTCCAAATCATTTACTTGACCAATTTGTAAAGTATCTGCGCCTTTTTCATCAAGAGCCTTCGATATCTCTGAAAGCACATCTTTGCTAATGGTATATTTTTGTTTAATAATTTGAGTTAGAGGGGAAGTTCGGGAACTTTTCATCTCTGCCTCAACATCACGGATGGCTTTTATCACACGAATGTTAAGTATTTTTCGATCTTCATATGTAAAAGCTCGATTTTCATCATTTCCCTTATAGATGATGTAACTATAGTCTGGTTTCGTAGCGTCTTTTTTGAAAAATTTATAGCTGATTTTTAGCGTTTCTTTTCCGCCTACTATTACCGACGCATCAGCCAGCTGAGCAAGTAAATTTTTGTTGTCCTCAAAATTTGCGAGATAAATCTCGATTAATATATGTTGGCCATCATCCATAGGGTTTTCTATGCCATCCCAAAAATCAGATTCTTCAAGCATTCGGTCTTTTTCGGAAAGCGTTGGATCAAGAATCAATTGAAGTGCATAAAGAAGATTGCTTTTACCAACTGCGTTTTCGCCAATTAATACCTGCTTTTCGCCAAGAGAAAAATCCACTGAATGAAAATTTCTGAAGTTTTCGATATGAACTCGACAAATATACGGTTGTGTTTTCATCCTGTTTACCCTCTTTTGAACGATTCTCCAATTTCTTATTCCAGCAGAAGTATCAATAAAGTACTTCCTACTGCATATGTCACAGTGAAGATATACACTATGATCTCTAAAGCCCGGAATATTGTCATGTTCTTCAATGATTGTTCCTTTTCCACAAGGACATTCGTATTCATAATATTCGGTGTCACCGACACCTGCACCGTATCCTGAATGCTGTTCATATTTAGCAATAATTCTCTTGGTCCGCATATACATTTGCCCCTTTTTGCAAAAAAGCCGCATAGGAATACACCCATACGGCTACCTTGGTGGCGCAAAGGATCACCGTAGAACTATTATAGTGGATAAGGCTGGAAAACTCAAGAATTTGTCGTATCCACAACGAGAAAACAGCAGTCACGCCAATTAGGGATGGGTTAGGGATTTGGCGGTTTCAGCGGCTGTCCTCGTTCGTGTGTCCACCGCATTTCCGCCCCTTGAACCGTCGCTGAACAGCAATCGGCAAAACTGCAAAAGCAGAACAAAAAGTGCAGAAAAACCGCCTGAAAAGGCGGTTTTTCTGCCAAAGATGGTCGGAGTGCGGGGACTCGAACCCCGGGCCTCCTGCTCCCAAAGCAGGCGCGCTACCAACTGCGCAACACCCCGATATGAAGTTGTGGGACTGTCCGGGCGGTTTCTCCCAAAGCAAGCGCGCTACCAACTGCGCTACACCCGGTTATGGAATTTTCTGATTGTGGTCAAATATGGGGTCAACGCCGGTTTTTGACCAATTCCCGGCGAGGGGTAAAACTCCGTCAGACTTAGCGTCCCAGAGTTTTCCGGGATTTTAAGAAAGTGCGGCTCGAACTCCGGCCTCACGCTCCCAAATCACGTGCGCTACCAACTGCGCTACACCCGGTTATCTGTTTTTGGCAGAAAAGCAGAATTTAGCAGTACCTGTGAAAAATACCTGTGGAACATGGACAGGGGCACCGCGGCATGTACGCCGGAGGCGACATGTTGACTGGGCGCTTTCAATATCATAGCATGGAAGAGAAGAAAAAGCAAGGATTTCCACCTGCAGACCACAGTAGATTAGAAAAAGCCGGATCCGCGAACAAAAAAGCGGCGCGTGCCGGCAGACAACCCTGCCGCACCCTGCGCAAATATGCGGCCAAAGCCGGAGGAGAGGTCAGCGGCCCGGGTTCAAAAAGAGATGAGCCGAAAGATTTGTGCAATACGCAGGGAAGGCGTGATCTGGGATATTAGGCCCCATAAGGGCGCGGTTTTATGATATACTAGATGACAGACGGGGTGCCGGAAGAACCCACGGGAAAAAGGAGCGGATATGAAACTGATTTTAAGCGACAGAACGCTGGCGCTGCCGGAGTGCGGCTCCGACGTGGAGTGGATCGATCTCTCCAAGCTGGACATTGCAAACTGCGTCGGCTGCTTTGGCTGCTGGACAAGGACGCCTGGGAAGTGTGTGATCCGGGACGACGCGGTGAGGGTCTACCCCCGCATCGCGGAGAGCGGCCAGGTGATGTATATCAGCCGGATCCGGTACGGGGGCTATGACACGCCCATGAAAACCATGCTGGAGCGGGCCATTCCCATCCAGCAGGCCTTTATCCGGCTGGTGGAGGGGGAGACTCACCACGTTCAGCGCCGGGTGGTTCCCAAGCAGGCGGTCGTCATCGGCTATGGGGCGCGGTCTGACACGGAGCGGGCGCTGTTCCGCCGGCTGGTGGCGCGCAATGCCCGGAACATGAATTTTGCGCGCCACCGGGTCGTGTTTGCCGCGGAGCAGGATCTGGAGCAGACCGTCAGGGAGGAGGTGATGGCATGGGAAGCGTCATGCTGATAAACGCAAGCCCCAGGGCGCCCAAATCCAACTCCAGGCGGTATGCCGAGCTGTTTGTCCAGGCCTGGCCGGGTGAGAGCGCCTGCTTTGCCCTCACAAAGACCAACCACCCGGAGCTCTGCGGGGAGCTGGAGCACTATTCCGACCTGCTGCTGGTGTTTCCCCTCTATGCGGACGGCATCCCCGTGACGCTGCTGAACTTCCTGAAAACGCTGGAGGAGCATCCGCCCCGGCACAGGCCCACGGTGTCTGTCCTCATCAACTGCGGCTTCCTGGAGCCCGGTCAGAACGACGTTGCGGTGCAGATGGTGGAGCTGTTCTGCGGGCAGAACGGGTACCCCTTCGGCTCTGTCCTGAAAATCGGCGGGGGAGAGGCCATTCTCGACACCCCCTTTCGGGGGCTGGTTCGCCGGAAGCTCCGGAAGCTGGCCGGCGCCATATCCGCCGGGCGGCACCGGAGCCTCCAGGTGACCATGCCGCTCCCCAAGCGGCTGTTCCTCCGGGCTTCCACGGCCTACTGGACGGACATGGGGGGGCGCGGCGGCGTCACCAGGGAGCAGATGGCGACCATGGAGATTGAAGGAAGATAGTCAAAACCTCCGGCTTAGCCGGAGGTTTTGACTTTACTGTGGAAGCGGGCCCACGGAGACTGTAAGCTCCTCCTGAGGGCGGTTCAGGTACTGCCGGGACTCCTCCAGGCGCCGCTCCATGCGGGCGGTCTCGATCTGGAGGGTTCTGCGGTTCTTCCCCCGGTTCATGGACAGGTAGAGGCGGTACCGATAGTGGAGGGACTCGGCCTTGGGGGGAAAGCGGATCTCCTCCCCGCCGATGATGTTTCCCTCCAGCTCGTTCCGGCAGATCTCATCATCCAGCAGCGCCATGTACAGGGCCCGCCGGGTGTACTCCTTCAAGGGCATGCGGTAGGTTCGCCTGTACCAGGCCAGCCCGCCCAGGCAGAGGGCCAGCGCCCCCAGGCAGACGGCTTTTTTCCCACGGCTCATCGCTCGTTCCACCTCCTGACCCGCTGGACGGGCTTGCCGGTCTTCTCCGCCAGGAAAGCCCGGAACTGCTCCGGGGCGGCGCCCTCCAGGCCGGCCTTGGGAAGCGCGTGGGCGTTGGCCTTCCCCAGGAGCAGAATGAAGTAATCCCGGGTCTCTAGGGGAAGGAGGATCTTGTCATACTGCCACTTTGCCTCCGCGCCGAGGAAGGTCACCACGTAGCAGTCGGGGTAAAAGACGGTGCGGCTCACCTCGCATCCGGGAACCTGGCGCCGATGGGCGAAAAAGGCGTTGATCGCGTCCTGCCGGAGCTGAATCACTACCAGCAGGGCGATGAAGACCGCGTAGAGGGCGGCGCTCGGCGGCTCGTCCAGGGAGAGCCAGAGGGAGACCGCCATCAGCGCCACCACCACCCAGAGGTAGATGCGCACCAGCCGGTCGAAGCGTCGGCGGAGGGTCTTGCGCGCCGCCAGGGACATGGCGGCCAGGGTCTTGCGGTCGTAGTTGGTTTTACACGTGATTTCCATAAGCATCTCCTGTCTGTCTTTGTTGGAGAAAAATTTGCCGGGCTCAGTCGGCCCGGAGGGCCACCACGGGCTGGAGCTTGGAGGCCTTGGCGGCCGGATACATGCCGAAGCCCACCCCCATTGCCACGGAGAACAGGAAGGCGCCGGCGGACATGGGCAGATCCGGCAGGATCACCGCCCGCAGGATGAGCTGCCCCGCGATCAGGGTGCCGGCCACGCCGAGGGCGATGCCCAGCAGGCCGCCGATGCCGCACACCACCGAGGCCTCGATGAGGAACTGGGCCAGAATGGACTTGCGGCGCGCGCCGATGGCCTTGCGGATGCCGATCTCCCGGGTACGCTCGGTGACGGTGACCAGCATGATGTTCATGATGCCGATGCCGCCCACCAGCAGGGAGATGGAGGCGATGCCGCCCAGCACCATGCTCATCATCCGGTTCTGATCGTCGGAGGCCTTGGCGTCCTGGTTCTCCGAATAGACGCTGAAAAAGCCCCGCTCGGTGTCGATCTGCCCCTTGAGGAAGCCGGACACCCGGGAGGAGACCTCTGCGGTGGCGGCACTGCTGGCGGCCCGGACGGTGAAGGCGTCCAGGGTGCTCTGGCGGTTGAGCAGGCGGTTCAGGGTGTAGGGCACCACCGCCATGTTGTCCATGGAGTACTCTGAGTCGGGATCCTTGGCCCTGTAGACCCCCACCACCTCAAAGGGGTGGCCGTGGAGGAGCACCGTCTTGCCCACCGGGTTCTGATAGTTGAACAGGTACCGGGCGGCCCGCTCTCCCAGCACCACCACCTGCTGGCCGGACTGGACGTCCATCTGGCAGAGATCCCGGCCCTTCTCGATCTGGAAGTTGTTGCACAGGGAGAACTGGGCGCTGCCCAGCTTGATGGTGGGGGAGCCGTTCTCCATGTCCTCGGTGTTCTTGTCCCGGTAGATGATGGGCCCCTCGGTGGTGGCGTCGGGGGTCACCCCCAGCACCAGGGGCCCCAGGCTGAGGCAGTAGTCATAGAGGGTCTGGGAGATGTCCCTGCCGCCCCACTGCTGGGCGGAGACGGTGATGCGGTTGTTGCCCAGCCGCTCATAGTAGGCTCTGAGCTGCTGGTTGGAGCCCCGCACCACCGAGACCATGATGATCACCGCCGCCACGCCGATGATGATGCCCAGCATGGTGAGCAGGGAGCGCACCCGGTTGGAGCGGATGGACTTGAAGGCCATCCGGAAGGACTGTTTCAGGTTCATAGGGCGATCTCCTCTCTGGGGCAGTCCACCACGATCTGCCCGTCGGCGATGCGGATCACCCGCTCCGCGGCGGCGGCCACCTTGTTGTCGTGGGTGATGAGCAGGACGGTGGTGCCCTGCTCCTTATGGAGCTGGCGGAGGATGCCCAGCACCTGCTCCCCGGTTTTGGAGTCCAGGGCGCCGGTGGGCTCGTCGGCCATGAGGATGGGGGCGCCGGTGGAGATGGCCCGGGCGATGGCCACCCGCTGCTGCTGGCCGCCGGACATCTGGGAGGGGTAGTTGTGCACCCGGTCGCCCAGGCCCACCCGCTCCAGGGCCTCCCTGGCGATCCTGGCCCGCTTTTCCGCCCCGACTCCCTGGTAGATCAGGGGCAGCTCCACATTTTCCAGGGCGTCCAGGGCGGGGATCAGGTTGTAGCCCTGGAAGATGAAGCCGATCTCCACGTTGCGGATGTGGGAGAGCTCGTCGTCGTTCATCCTGCTGGCCAGCTTGCCGTTGAGGTGATAACTGCCCCGGGTGGGGAGATCCAGGCAGCCCAGCACGTTCATCAGGGTGGACTTGCCCGAGCCGGAGGCGCCGATGATGGACACGAACTCCCCCCGGCCGATGGACAGGGTGACGCCGTTGAGGGCCCGCACCTCGTTCTCCTTCCCCTCGTTGTAGATCTTGTAGATCTGTTCCAGCTGGATCAGGCTCATGGGGCACCTCCTCACATCATGTCGAAGGAGCTGCCCGACTCCACCAGCTTCTGGGTGAAGACCTCCATGCCCTCCTCCACGCCGCTCTTGATCTCCACCTGGGCGCTGTTGGACAGGCCGGTCTCCACCGGCACGGCGTAGAAGCCCCGGGGGATCTCCACCCCGTCGCCCAGATCCACGGCGTTGTCCGGGCGGCGGTCGGCCTTCACGAAGAGGCAGCTGCCCTGCTCGGTGTACTGCACAGCCTGGGCGGGCACCACCAGGCAGTCCTCCGACTGGGCCAGCACCAGCTCGTACTCGATGGACATGCCGTTGAGCATGGCGCCGTCCCCGTTGTCCACCTTCACCACGGCGGGGAAGAAGGAGACGCCGTTTTCCGACTTGCCGGTGAGGCTGACGCTCTCCACCGTGCCCTCGAAGGTGTTCTCCTCACCGCCCAGGCCGGTCTGGGTGATGGTGCAGGTCATGCCGGTTTTCACCCGGCTCACATTGCGCTCGTCCACCTGGATATCGATGCGCATCACCGACGTGTCCGCCAGCAGGATGCCCAGCTGGCCGGCGTCCGCCTTCTCCCCCTGCTCCAGCAGGCAGGTGAGCACCGTCCCGGTGATGGGGGCCTTGACGGCCATGTCCGCTTCCTGCTCCAGGGCCTTTTTCACCTTGTCCCGGGCGGAGGCCAGGGTCTCCTGGGCGCTCTCCACGGCGGTGCGGGCGCTGTCCACGCTCTCCCGGGCGGAGGTCACGGACTCCCGCTTCTCCTCCAGCTGCTTGTCCAGCTCATCCGGGCCCAGCACCAGGATGGCCTGGCCCTTCTTCACCGGCGCGTGGTTGTGGAGGAAGCTGGTCTTGAGGGGGCCGGGCACCTTGGCGGTCACCTCCCGGGTCTCCTGGTAGGCCAGCTTCCCGTTCTGGTAGGGATAGACGGCCTGGCCGCCCACGGTCAGCCCGGCGGAGGCCGCCATGCCCTCGGTGAGGGTGCCGGGGTTGTCCAGGGCCACCACCACCTCAAAGCACTTGGAGCCCTCGGGGGTGACAAATTCCACCTTGTTGATCTCGCTGATCTTCCCCGGTACGGAGGCCATCACCGCCGGGATGGACACGGCGGCCTCCTGGCCCACCCGGAGCTGATCCAGATAGGCGTAGCTGTAGTACAGGGACAGCTTGAGCCGGTTGGAGCTGACCAGGGTGGCGATTTTCTGCCCGGCGGTGATCTCCGCGTCGGGCAGGAGGGAGGCGGCCTCCACCAGCTTGCCGTCAAAGGGGGCGGTGACCGTCAGATCGGCCTTGGACGCCAGGAGCTTCTGGTACTCCTCCTCGGTCTCGGAGAGCTGCTTCTGGGCGGCCTGGAGGCGCTCCGCCGCGGCGGTGACCCCCTTCTCCGCCTCGGTCAGGCTCTTCTTGGCCTCCTCGGTGGCCTTCTGGGCCTCGGCGGGATCCAGCTCGTAGAGCACCGTCCCCTTTTCCACCCGGTCGCCCTCCTTCACGTGGAGAGCCAGCACGGTGGCGCTCACCGGCGGGTTGAGGGACACCGACTCCCGGGCGGAGGCCGCGCCGGAGCCCTTTACCGTGCTCTGAATGGTGTCCCGGGTCACAAGATCCGTGACGATCTGCTCCCCGCCTCCGCCGCCGCCCAGCAGGCGCACGGCGCCGAAGCCCCCCGCCGCCAGTACGGCGGCGGCCAGGGCCAGGGGGAGAATCCGACGGGGCAGCCCCTTGGCCGGGGCGCCCTCCTTCTTTTGCAATAACCGCATTGCGTATCGTCCTTTCTGTATGGTCTGTCAGGCGGGCTGTCCGCCCTGTGCCTCGGCCTCATACTGGGCGAAGAAGGCCTCGGCATGCTGGAGGCGGTACTGGTGCCCCTGGCGGATGAGCAGCAGGGGGCTGGAGCGGGCGGGATAGCGGAACAGGTGGGGGAGATCCACAAGGCCGTCCCCGTCGGCCAGGCCGCTCCTGACGCAGGTCTCATAGGGGACAGAGGCGATCTCCCCGCTCCACTTGACGGAGAAGGCGGGCTCCACCATCCACATGTCCTCGCCCAGGCCGGGATAGCGGTGGAAGAAGCCCCGGCACCAGGCCCGCAGCTGTGCCTCCGTCCGCTTGTTCAGCTCCCGGGTGCCGCAGCGGGCCAGGGCCCGCTGTATGATCTCCTCCCGGTTCAGAAGCCGGGGCTCCCCCACCTTGAAGTCCAGCAGCTGATAGCCCTCCCCGGCGCTGTTGGCCCGGATGTAGTGGAGCATGCCGTGAATGGCCTCCCTGGCCGCGGCCTCGGGGGTGAGGCTCCGGGAGCCGTCCACCAGGAAAAAGGGCTCCGGCGGGGAGAGGGGCTGGGCCACGGGACGGACGGCCTGGTCTGCCAGCCGGGGGTCTGTCCAGTCGGGGCTGGGGCGGTGCAGAAGCTCCCACCCCCGCCAGCTGGAGGGCTGCTCCGCCACCTGGCGGATGATCCCGGCCTGGGCCTCCTTGTCCAGGGGACGGGGCTCCCACTGGCCCCACACCACCCACAGGCATACCCCCAGCAGCACCGCCAGTATGGCGGGGAGCAGGAGGAAATAATCTCTGCGTTGCATCTTCTACGCACCCTTTCCCAGGTATTCTCCCGGGACACGCCGCCCCGGTATGGCAACAGAATACATGCAGAATCTTAAATCCCGGTGGGGTGCAAATCTTAAAAAACCTTAATTGTGGGCAGAAAAACAGCGTCCCCGCCGGGAACCCGGCGGGGACGCACAGCGTGCCGAAAAGGCCTCGCAGAGTTCGCGCCCGCAGGCGCGAAAAATTGAAATCTGTTTTCTCCGGCGACATGTGCGTCGGAGAAAACACTTCTCAGGCCGCAAGTGTGGAATTTGTCCGCTTGAAGCGGACAAATCCTGCGCGCGGCGGACTGCATCCCTCTCGAAAAAGTGGCAAAGCCACTTTTTCGACAGTCTCCAGCGTCCCCGTCGGAAACCCGGCGGGGACGCTGACGTGGTTCTATTCTGCTGAATCTGCCTCCCGGGCCGCCTTGGGCAGCCAGACGGTGGTGCGGTACTCCTCCCCCTGCCGGGTGATCTCGATCCGGCCGCCGTTGCGCTCCAGCAGGGCGCGGACGGTGGGCAGGCCGATGCCCCGGCTGTCGGAGCGGCGGATCTTCCCGGGCCGGTTTGCCAGCTCCACCGCCACCAGCTCCCCCTCCTCCCGTACCGCTAGGCGGATGGGGGCGGCGGGATCGGCGTATTTCTTCAGGTTGGAAAACAGGTTGTCGAACACCCGGCAGATGTCCTCCGTTCGGATGTACAGCCGGTAGTCCCCGTCCGGCACCGGCGGCTCCAGCGCGAAGCCGGCATCCGCCAGATCAAAACACTGCTCGGCCAGCAGCTGGCCCAGAAACACCGGGCCGTCCACGGCCTCCCGCCCCTCCTCCGGCGCGGGTTCCTCCCGCACCTGGAAATGGCGGAACATCTCGTCGGACAGGGCGCGCATCTGCAGGGCCTTGTCAGCGGCCCGCCGCAGGTACTCCGCCCGCTCCCCCTCGTCCCGGAACTTGCCGTGCTGGAGGATGTCCAGATAGCCCATCAGCTTGGTCAGGGGGGTGCGCAGATCGTGGGAGAGGGAGGTGATCAGCGTGCTGTTGGCGCGGATGGCCTGGTTTTCCCGCGCCATCTGCTCCAGCACCGCCAGGCGCATCTCCTCGATGCTGCGGCCCAGCTCGGCCAGCTCGTCCCGCCCCCTGGACACCACCTGGTAGGACAAATCGCCGCCGGCCAGCACCTCCATGTCCCGGGACAGCCGGGTGATGCGCCGGATGAGCAGGGCGGTGTAGGGCATCAGGATCACAAAAAAGCACAGGGCCGCGCACAGCAGGGAGAGGAGGCGGCATGCCCCGTCGTAGTAGAAGTAGTTGGGCATGGGGTAGGCGTAGAGCAGCCCGTCGGCACAGGCGATCACCCGCCCGCCGTAGCCCTCCAGCGCGTCGGTGTCCAGGCTGGAGTCCGCCAGGCCCTCCAGGTAGAGCTCCACCTGGGGATGCTGCCGCGTCCAGTCGGTGTCCCGCAGGGCCTCCTGCACGCTCAGGCTGTGGGCGCTCACATAGCTCTGGAAGTCCTCCGCCGCGCCGCCGTAGCGGTCGTACCAGTAGGACTCGAAGCCGGCGGACTGGAGCAGCCCGGGCAGGGCCGTGTCGTACAGCAGGGCGCGCAGGGCCAGGGCCGCCGCCAGGGCCGCGGCCGCCACCGCCAGGAATTTCAGCCCCAGGCGGGAGGGGCGGTGCCGCTTAGTCAATGCGATACCCCTTTCCCCATACGGTCTTGATCAGCTCCGGGTTCTGGGGATCCTCCTCCACCTTTTCCCGCAGCTTTCGGATATGCACCATCACCGTGTTGCTGGAAGGGGCGAAATAGGGCTCCTCCCACACGCTCTCATACAGATTCTGGGCGGAGAAGATCTTCCCGTGGTGGAGCAGCAGCAGGCGCAGCAGCCGGTATTCCTTCTCCGTCAGGTTGAGCTGCCGCCCGGCCCGCCACACCTCGTTGCGCGTCCGGCACAGCCGCAGGCCCCGCCACTCGGCGTACCCCTCGGCCTCGTCCTCCGCCTTCCCCTTGTACACGTGGTAGCGGCGCAGCAGGCCCTTCACCCGGGCCATCAGCTCCGGATAGGAAAAGGGCTTGGCCAGGTAGTCGTCCCCGCCGGAGGAGTAGCCCATGGTGAGATCCGAGTCCTGGGTCTTGGCGGTGAGGAACAGGATGGGCACATTCCACCGCTCCCGCAGGCGCAGGCACACCTGGTAGCCGGAGATGCCCGGCATCATCACGTCCAGGATCACCAGATCCGTATCCGGCACAAATTTGGCCAGGGCCTCCTCGCCGCTGGCGGCCTCCGTCACCAAAAAGCCCTCGCTCTCCAGCAGCACCCGGAGCACGTGGCGGATCTCCTCCTCGTCGTCCACCACCAGGATGCTGGTCTGCCGATCAGGTGCCATGGCGCCCCCCTCCTCCGTCCGAATTGGGGCGGGACAATCCCGCCCGCCCCATTGTACTGGATCCGGCGGAGCAAATCAACGCCGGGCAAGATTAAAAATCCGTTAAATCGCCTTCGTCCCCTTGCGCCGCCGGGCAAAACGGGGTAGAATAAGGCCAGCAAAACCAAGCGAGCCACACCGTAAGGAGGTTTTTGAATATGGCTTTTTTGGATGAACTGCGAGACCGCGCGATGGATCTGGGCCGGGCCGGCGTGGCCAAGTCCAAGCAGCTGGCGGAGATTACCCGCCTCTCTCTGAACAACGCCAGCGAGGAGGACGCCATCAAGAAGGCGTATGTGGAGATCGGCAAGCTCTACTATGCCGAGCGGGGCATGGCCCCCGAGGCGGCCTACGTGTCCCTGTGCGAGAAGATCACCGCCGCCAAGATCAATATTGAGGAGAACAAGGCCCGCATCGCCGAGCTGAAGGCGGAGAGCGGCGTGTCCGACGCCGATGTGCCGCCGGTGAAGACCGACGTGCCCCCTGAGGAGCCGGTGGAGAGCGACTTCGTGCCCCCCGCGGACGAGGCGTCCGACGACGACAAGCCCCAGGAGTAAAGCGTATCACGCAGGGCGCCCGCCAAAGCGGCGGGCGCCCTGCTTTTCCTGTAACCAAACTGTAACTGGACAAAGATCCACTTCAAATGTAGTATATTCTTATCTACTACATTTGAAGTGAGGAATCACCATGAGACGACTGCCGGACACCGAGCTGGAGGTCATGAAGGCCCTGTGGGCCTCCGGGCCGGATACGCCCAGAGCGGCGCTGGAGGCCGCCCTGGCCCCCCGCCGCTGGGCCAGCAACACCATCAACACCTATCTCACCCGCCTGGCGGACAAGGGCTTTGTGGCCGTGGAGCGGGCGGGGCGGGGCAACCGCTACACCGCCCTGGTAAGCCGGGAGGACTACCTGGCCTACGACAGCCAGGCGGTGCTCTCCCGGCTGTACGGCAGCTCCCCCCGCAACTTTGTGGCGGCCCTGGCCAGGGGCGGCCTGAAACGGGAGGACGTGGCCCAGCTGCGGGAGCTGCTGGATCAGCTGGAGGGGGAGGAGGGGAAATGACGGAGTTTCTCGTCCGGCTGGCGTGCCTCACCCTGGGGGGCGGCGCGGCAATCCTGCTGCTGCTCCTGCTCGCCCGGCTCACCGGACGGCGGTACGGCGCCCGGTGGCGGTGCTGGATCTGGCTGCTGCTGGCCCTGCGGCTGGCGGTGCCCGTCCCTCTGCTGCCCAACCGGCCCGCCCAGGCCGCCCCCATCCAGTTCACCGCGCCCCGGGATCCGGTGATCTACCACTACGCGCCCACGGCGGCGGAGACAGGGCAGGGGCAGACGCCGCCCGCTGCCACGCCTCCGGCGGGTACGGCCGCCGATGCGGCAGCGCCGGCGGAGGGCTTCTCCCTCACCCTGGGGCAGGTGCTCTTCGCCCTCTGGCTGGCGGGCGGACTGGCGGTGCTGGGGTGGAACGGGCTCTCCCATCTTCGGTTCCGGCGCTGGCTGGCCCGGTGGGGCCGCCCCGTGGAGTCGCCGGAGCTGCTGCGGGCCTACAACGCCCTGGGGGATGCGCTGGGGCTGAACCGCCGCCCTAAATTGACTGTGTGCCCTGGGCTGGGGGCGCCCATGCTGGCCGGGCTGTTCCGGTCGGCGCTTTTGCTGCCCGAGGGACAGGTGTCGGGGGAGCTGCTCCACTACGCGCTGCTTCACGAGCTCACCCACTACCGGCGGCGGGACATCTGGCTCAAGGCCCTGATGCTGTGGGTGTGTGCCGTCCACTGGTTCAACCCCCTGGTGTGGCTCATGGCCCGGGCGGTGGAGCGGGACACCGAGCTGGCCTGCGACGAGAGGGCCGCCGGCCGCCTGACCGCCGGGGAGCGGGCCGAATATGGCCGGGCCATTCTGGAGGCCGCCGCGGCCGGAAAGGAGCGTATGTGATGGGCATACCCAAAACCGTTCTCTCCACCCGCATGACCGGGTCGGCGCGGGAGACCGAGGGCCGCATCCGGGCCCTGTATCAGCGCCGCCGGAGGCCCGCCGCTGCCCTGGTGGTGCTGGCGGCCCTGGCCGCCGCCCTGTGCGGCGCTCTGGTGAGCTGTCAGACCCCGCCGGACAGCCCCTTCGCCTTCCGCGTGGGGGGCCGGTGGCATGAGCTGGGCACCACGGCTGACGGGCTGCTGGGCGGAGATGCGGAGGTGACCGAGGATGCCGCCTATGATCTGGCGGGACAGCCCATCGGCCGCCTGCTGCGCTATGAGGACGACGGGAGCACCCGGCTGATGTACGTCTATGCCCCGGCCAACGGGGAGTGGCGGCTGCAGTCCCTGGACACCGCCGACCCGTCCGTCCGGCTGGCGGGCGGCATCGGCGTGGGCTCCACGGCGGAGGAGGTGCGCGCCGCCCGGCCGGAGCTGGAGGAGAATCCAGACGGCTTCCTGTTCCAGACCCCGGTGGAATTTTACCGGGGCGGCCCGCTGGACGCCGTCTGCCGCCTGTGGACGGCGGACGACGTGGTGACTGAGCTCAGGCTGGATCTGCCCAGTGTGCAGACCGAGTATGAGGTGGGGGTATCCGTGGGCCTGGCCGGCACGGAGCTCATGGCCATCCCCTGCGGCCTGCCCCGCATGGAGTGGGGGGAGGCACCGCAGTCTGACACCGGGGACTCCTTCTCCATGGAGGTGGAGGCGGCGGCGGGGATGCCCCTCCCCCTGAACTGGGGGGACGCCGTGGAGCAAACCCTGCTCATCTACCGCTGGACGGACGGCGAAAACCGCCTGTACCGGCAGCTGGAGGCCCCGGAGGAGGTGCCGGGGCTGGAGCCCGGCACCTACCTGCTCCGCCTGTGGTTTTCCCTTCCTCAGCCGGACGGGCTCAGCTATCCCTGCGCGGTCTCCTATGTGCTGACAGTCCGATGACAGCAAACCGCCCCGCTTGCTTTGCAAGCGGGGCGGTTTCTCTCTCTTTCCCGTTTTCTGATCCAGCCTGCCAAGGAGATCAGAAGATCCGGCGGGCGCCCACGTAGACGTTGGCGTAGTGGCCGCTGGTCAGGGTGTCAATCTTAACGGTGTATGTATTGGTGGAGGCGTGGATGAACTGTCCGCCGCCGATGTAGATGCCCACGTGAGAGGCGGCCTTGGAGGTGTTGTAGCGGAAGAACACCAGGTCGCCGGGCTGGAGCTCGCTCTTGGACACCGAGGTGCCGTTGGAGAGCTGGCCGGAGGCGGTGCGGTTCAGGGTGTAGCTGAAGTGGCGGTACACATAGCTGGTGTAGCCGGAGCAGTCGAAGCTGCTGGGGCCGTTGCCGCCGTACACATAGGGGGTGCCCAGATACTGCTTGGCGTAGTCCACCACCTGCTGGCCCAGGCCGCTGCTGGCGGCCACGGCGGTGCTGTCGCCGCGGGAGCCGGCGGAGTCCTTGCAGGTGACCATGTAGTCGCTGCTGACATAGCCGGACAGGCCGCCGGAGGTGGTGATCTTGTACCAGCCGTTGTCAATGCCCACAATGTTGACCACGGAGCCGTCGTTCAGGGGATAAACCACATCATAGTCGGTGCCAGGCCCGCTGCGGATGTTCAGGGTCGCGCCGTCGGTCTGAACCAGGCCGTAGCCGATGGTCACATCGGCCTTGGTGGCCACGTCCAGGTACTCGCCGGACATATACCCCTCCACGGAGTTATAGTCCACCTTGTACCAGCCGTCGCCGGTATCCTCCAGCACCACCACGGTGTCGCCCTTGGCGGCGGTGGCCAGGATGGTGGAGTCGGTGGTGGCCTCATCCCGGAGGCGGAGGGCATCGGTGTTGACGGTGCCCACGCCCACGCTGGCGGCGGAGGCGGAAACCACACAGACGGTGGAGATGGCAACGGTAAGCAGCGCGGTGCGCAGCAGCTTGGCAGGCGTTATCATGGGTAGATTCCTCCACTTTCAAAGCTTTCCCCGCCGGAGCGGGGCTTTGTCTTTTCTTTCGTGAGGGGGCCTCAGGCGCTGGCCAGGGCCCGATCCAGCCAGACAGAGGCCACATCCATGGCGGCGTACAGGCTGTCCTTCTCGGTTTTCTTCACCACCCGGTCCCGGCTCTTCAGATCGGGATCGGTGAGCTGGAGCTGGACGGACACCTTGGTGGCCACGTCCATGTCCTTCTCCTTCTTCTGGGAGAGAATCTGGAGCATGATGATATATTTCTGGGCCATGCTGCCGTAGTAGATCAGGCTGTCCTTCCGGCGGAGGGGGTGGCCCTTGTAGGTGAGGGTATTGTTCTGATTTGCCATTGCGGCCTCCTTTGAGGATTTGTTACGATTCTTAAAAACTGTAACCAAATTGTAACACATTGTTTCCGTTCCGTCAACCGCTTTCCCGGAGTTTTTTCAGGAAATGTCTCCTAAAAGCGGACAAGCCGGGGTTCTGTCCGGGATCGGGGGACAGCGTGTCGAGGGAGAGAGGGCTGACAAACGGGAACAGATGTGCTATAATCGGGGCTGTCGGACTATTCTGAGGAAACAAGCGAGGCGATACCGATGAATCAAAAGGAAGTCAGCGAGCTGCGCCGCCGGTTCAAGCCGGAGAAGAGCGCCATCAGCCGCATCTACGGATGTTATGTCAACAGCAGCCGGGAGATCATCTCCTATCTGGACGCGCCCCTGGGCACCATGCCGGAGGAGGAGGCGGAGAAGTACCTGGGCCTGCTGAAGAAGGCCCTGTCCGGCGCCCTGGGCCGGAACCTGATCGACATCGTGTTCTCCACCCGGCAGGTGGCGGACAGCGAGGAGCACCGGCTGCTCACCGCCCTGCGGGACTGCCAGCTGAAGGACAGCGCCCTGCGGCAGAGTTTTTATGAGAAGCTCATCGGCACCCTGGAGCTGGAGGAGAGCAACTACCTGATCCTGCTGGCCCACGACGTCTACGACGTGCCCCACCGGGCCAAGGACGACACCGTGGACGGCTCGGACACCGTGTTCTCCTACTTTGTCTGCTGCGTCTGCCCGGTGAAGGAGGGCAAGCCGGAGCTGGGCTACTTCTCCGGCGACAACGAGTTCCACACCTGCACCCCCTGCCGGGTGGTGGCGCCGCCGGAGCTGGGCTTCCTGTTCCCGGCCTTCGACGACCGGGCGGCCAACCTCTACAACGCCCTGTTCTACGCCCGCAAGCCCGATCAGCTCCACCAGGAGGTGATCGACGCGGTGTTCCATACCGAGCCGCCCATGTCCGCCGCCGAGCAGCGGGAGGCCTTCCAGGGTGCCCTGACCGACGCCCTGGGGGAGGCGTGCAGCATGGAGGTGGCCCAGGCCGTCCATGAGGGCCTGCGGGAGCGGATCCTGCGGCACAAGGAGGAGAAGGATCCCGAGCCCCTGACCATCTCCCCCGGCGAGGTGGGGGCGCTCCTGGCCGACTGCGGCGTGGGGGAGGACAAGGTGTCCGCCTTCCTGGAGCAGTGCGGCCAGCGCTTCGGGCAGGGGGCGGCCCTCAGCCCGGCCAACCTGATCGACAGCGGCAAGTTTGAGCTCAAGACCGCCGCCGCCACCCTCTCCATCGACCCGGAACAGAGCTATCTGGTGGAGCGGCGTACCATCGACGGGCGCAATTATCTGCTCATCCCCGTGGAGGGGGACGTGGAGCTCAACGGCTTCGGCGTCCGCACCGCCCGGGACTGATCCACAGCCATTTCTATTATATAGGTAAGGATAGCACGGCGCGCCCACCGCTTCAAGCGGTGGGCGCGCCGATTTTTCAGGTTTCCGGGGCAGGGGGCCGCCGGCGGAGCTGCACGGCGAAGGCGGCGGCGGTGAACACCAGGGCCCCCAGCATGAGGCTGCCCTCGCACAGCATGGGATAGAGCTTCCCGCCCAGGGCAATGATGCGGGTGTAGGCCTCCCGCAGCACCACCACATAGGCGCCGAAGGAGGACAGCTGCACCAGCAGGGCGGCGGGGGAGAAGCGGGGGGCGGCGCAGGCCCAGGCCAGGGAGAGCACATCGGCCAGGAAGAAGTACCGCTCGTGCATGTGGGGCAGGAAGAAGGGCACCCCGACGGCCAGAAGCACGGCGGCGGTGAGGAGCACCCGGTCGTCCGCCCGCCGGCGGAGCAGCCACAGCGCGGCAATCACCGCCAGCGCCAGGGCGAAGGCGATGAGGATGCCCAGCCGGGCCGCGGCGGCGGTGTCCACCTGGGCGTCGTAGGGGAGGAAGGCGTATAGGTTGGGGGCGTTCAGGTTCAGGTAGTCGGAGTACTCCGAGGCCTGGCCGAGATACACCCCCAGAATGTCCCCCAGGGGCTTGCCCAGCAGCAGGGCGGGCACGCAGGTGGCGGCATAGGCGGCGGGGAAGCAGAGCAGGGCGCGCAGCGGCACCCGCCGGAGGAGCACCAGTGCCCCCCACAGGGGGAGGATAAAGACGGTCTGGAGTTTGCAGGAGAAGGCCACCCCCAGCAGGATCAGGGAGGTATAGGGATGTCCCTCCAGGGTGGAGGAGAGGGCGTGGAGCACCAGGGCGCCGTACAGGGCGTCGCACTGGCCCCAGAAGGCCCCGTTGGTCACCACCGTGGGCAGCAGCAGGAGCAGGCAGAAGCACAGCAGGGGACGGTTCTTGTCCCCCGGGGTGAAGTGGCGCACCAGCCGGAAGCCGCCCCAGGCCAGAATCCCGTCAAAGAGGATGGAGAACAGCTTGATCAGATACAGATCCGGGATGGGCAGGTAGGAGATGGCGGCCAGGAAGTAGAGGTAGGGGGCGTTGTAGTTGCCGATGGGCAGCTTCACGGCGGCAAAGCCGCCGCTGTCCCGGAACGTGGCTGCCCACTGGGACAGGAACATCTGGTAGTCGGCGGACTGGTAGTCCAGCAGCAGGGCCCGCAGGAAAACCGCCAGCCCGATGGGCAGCAGGGCGGCCAGCATCTGCTCCCGGCCCAGGCCCAGGCGGCGCAGCAGCCAGAGGGCCAGCCCGGCCAGGGCCAGCAGGAGGAGATATACGGCGGTGTGGGCGGCCGGCCCGCCCAGGGATAGCGCCCCGGCGGGCAGCAGGCCCAGCCCCAGCAGAAACAGCCCGGCCCCCGCCCAGGGGAGCACGGTGGATCGGTTCATAGACAGAATACCTCCCGGCAATAGGAGAATGAGGCTGTCGAAAAACCCTCCCGCCGAAGGATGCGGAGGGAAGAATAGTGTGAAAGGCTGCCCCGCAGGGCGTTTCGGAGCGCAACCGCCGCAAAGCGGCGGCACTTGGCGCGGAGATGAACCGTCAGGGTTCCCTTTCGCGTTGGATCAAACAACTTTTTGAAACTTTCTTTAAAGTTTCAAAAAGTTCAGCAGCCTGTCGAAAAGACTTTTTCGACAGGCTGAGTGGCCCGGGGCGTGCCCCGGGCCACTTGAAACGGATGGGATCGGAATCAGAACTCAGGCTGCTCCTCGATGACGGAGTCCCCGGTCTCGGCCAGAGGCTCGACAGCCTCAGCCTCCACCACGTCCTCCTCCTCCGGAGCGGCCTCGCCGCTCTGGGCATCGCCCTCGTCGTCCATCTGGTCGTATTTGCGGTAGATGGACAGGCCGGAGCCGGCGGGGATCAGCTTGCCGATGATCACGTTCTCTTTCAGGCCCAGCAGGTGATCCACCTTGCCCTTGATGGCGGCCTCGGTGAGCACCTTGGTGGTCTCCTGGAAGGAGGCGGCGGACAGGAAGGAGTCGGTGGCCAGGGAGGCCTTGGTGATGCCCATCAGCAGGCGGGTGCAGGTGGGCAGCTGGAGCTCCATGCCGTCGTTGGTCTCCCCCGCCTCGATGCGGGCCCGGACGTCGGCCACGGCGTCCTCAAACTCGATGAGATCGATGGTGGAGCCGGAGAGCAGCTGGGAATCGCCGGCGTCCTCCACCCGCACCTTGCGCATCATCTGGCGGCAGATGACCTCGATGTGCTTGTCGTTGATGTCCACGCCCTGCTGGCGGTAGGGCTTCTGCACTTCCTGAATCAGGTAGTCGTACACGGCGTGGATGCCGCGCACCCGCAGCACGTCCTGAGGATAGAGGGCGCCGTCGTTCAGGGCGAAGCCCTTCTCGATCACGTCGCCGTCCTTCACCCGCAGGCCCGCGTAGGGCAGCAGATAGGTGACCACCTCGCCGTCGTCGGCGGTGATGGTGACGTTGCACATGGAGTTGCGCTTGGCCTCCTCCAGGGTGACCCTGCCGCCCACCTCGGCCAGCTGGGCCATCTTCTTGGGCTTGCGGGACTCGAACAGCTCCTCAACACGGGGAAGACCCTGGGTGATGTCGCCGCCGGCCACGCCGCCGGTGTGGAAGGTACGCATGGTGAGCTGGGTGCCCGGCTCGCCGATGGACTGGGCGGCGATGATGCCCACGGCCTCGCCCTCGCCAACGGGCTCGCCGATGGCCAGGTTGATGCCGTAGCACTTGGAGCACACCCCGCTGCGGGCCCGGCAGGTGAGCACGCTGCGGATCTTCACAGAGTGGATGCCGTGGGCCTCCAGCAGCTTGGCGTCGGCCTCGGTCATCATGGTGTGGTGGTCGATGAGCACCTCGCCGGTCTGGGGATCGCAGATGTCCTCCACCGGGTAGCGGCCCTTGAGCCGCTCGCCGAAGGTCTCGATCACCTGGCCGTTCTCCACGATCTCGCTGACGGTGATGCCGTCGTCGGTGCCGCAGTCGTGCTCGCGGATGATGACCTCCTGGGACACGTCCACCAGACGGCGGGTCAGGTAGCCCGAGTCGGCGGTACGCAGGGCGGTATCGGCCATGCCCTTCCGGGCGCCTCGGGAGGAGATGAAGTACTCCAGCACGGACAGGCCCTCACGGAAGTTGGACTTGATGGGGATCTCGATGGTGCGGCCGGAGGTGTCGGCCATCAGGCCGCGCATGCCGGCCAGCTGACGGATCTGGGCGGAGGAGCCGCGGGCGCCGGAGTCGGCCATCATCCAGATGGGGTTGTACCGGTCCAGGCCGGCCATCAGGGCGTCGGTCACGTCCTTGGTGGTCTTCTCCCAGGCCTCCACCACCAGGCGGTACCGCTCCTCGTTGGTGAGGAAGCCACGCTTGTACTGCCGCTCGATCTTGACGATCTCCTTCTCGGTGTCGGCGATCAGGCCGTACTTCTTCTCGGGGATGGTCATGTCGTAGATGGAGACGGTGAGGGAGCCGCGGGTGGAGAACTTGTAGCCTCGGTTCTTAATGGTGTCCAGCACGCCGGCGGACACGGTGAAGCCGTGCTTGGTGATGCACTTGTCGATGATCTTGCCCAGCTGCTTCTTGCCCACGATGAAGTTGACCTCGGGGTCAAACATCTGCTCGGGGTCGCTCCGATCCACAAAGCCCAGATCCTGGGGGATGCCCTCGTTGAAAATCAGACGGCCCACGGTGGTGCGCACCAGCTTGTGGCGGGTGACGCCGTCCACCTCGGCGGAGCGGCGCACCAGGATGGGCACGTGGAGCTCCAGCTCGCCCTCGTCGTAGGCCAGGCGGGCCTCGGTGTCGTCGGCAAAGACGTGGAGCACCTCCCGGGGCAGCTGGCCGTCCTCGGTGTCGGCGCAGATGCCCGCGTAGGTGGGGATGTCGTCCAGAGAGCCGGGGTTCTTGACCCAGATATAGGAGTCGGGGGTGATGGTGCCCTCGGCCAGGGCGGCCTTCACCGCCGCCACGTCGTCGTAGGTCTCCTCGGCGGTGTGCTCGGGATACTTCTCATAGGTCAGGTAGTAGGAGCCCAGCACCATGTCCTGGGTGGGCACGGTGACAGGGCCGCCGTCCTGGGGCCGCAGCAGGTTGTTGGCCGAGAGCATGAGCACCCGGGCCTCGGTCTGGGCCTCGGCGGACAGGGGCACGTGGACGGCCATCTGGTCGCCGTCGAAGTCGGCGTTGAAGGCGGTACACACCAGGGGGTGGAGCTTGATGGCCCGGCCCTCCACCAGCACCGGCTCGAAGGCCTGGATGCCCAGGCGGTGGAGCGTAGGCGCACGGTTGAGCATGACGGGGTGATCCTTGATGACAAACTCCAGGGCGTCCCACACCTCGGCCCGGCCCTTGTCCACCATCTTCTTGGCGGACTTGATGTTGTTGGCCAGGCCGTCCTCCACCAGCTTCTTCATGACGAAGGGGCGGAACAGCTCGATGGCCATCTCCTTGGGCAGGCCGCACTGGTAGATCTTCAGCTCGGGGCCCACCACGATAACGGAACGGCCGGAGTAGTCCACGCGCTTGCCCAGCAGATTCTGGCGGAAGCGGCCCTGCTTGCCCTTGAGCATGTCGGACAGGGACTTGAGGGCACGGTTGTTGGCGCCGGTGACGGCCCGGCCGCGGCGGCCGTTGTCGATCAGGGCGTCCACCGCCTCCTGCAGCATGCGCTTCTCGTTGCGCACGATGATGTCGGGGGCGTTGAGCTGGATGAGGCGCTTGAGGCGGTTGTTCCGGTTGATCACCCGGCGGTACAGGTCGTTCAGGTCAGAGGTGGCGAAGCGGCCGCCGTCCAGCTGCACCATGGGGCGCAGCTCGGGGGGGATCACCGGCAGCACGTCGATGATCATCCACTCCGGCTTGTTGCCGGACAGGCGGAAGGCGTCCACCACCTCCAGCCGCTTGACGATGCGGGCCTTCTTCTGGCCGGAGGCGTCCTTCAGCTCGGCCCGCAGGGAGGTGGACAGCTCCTCCAGATCGATGTCCTGGAGCAGCTTCTTCACCGCCTCGGCGCCCATGCCGGCCTCGAAGTCGTCCTCGTACTTCTCCCGCATGTCGCGGTACTCCTTCTCGGAGAGGATCTGGTTCTTGGCCAGGGGGGAGAAGCCGGGATCGGTGACAATATAGCTGGCGAAGTAGAGCACCTTCTCCAGGATCCGGGGGCTGATGTCCAGCAGCAAGCCCATGCGGGAGGGGATGCCCTTGAAATACCAGATGTGGGACACGGGGGCGGCCAGCTCGATGTGGCCCATGCGCTCCCGGCGCACCTTGGCACGGGTGACCTCCACGCCGCAGCGGTCGCAGATCTTGCCCTTGTAGCGGATCTTCTTGTACTTGCCGCAGTGGCACTCCCAGTCCTTGGTGGGGCCGAAGATGCGCTCGCAGAACAGGCCGTCCCGCTCCGGCTTGAGGGTGCGGTAGTTGATGGTCTCCGGCTTCTTTACCTCACCGTAAGACCACTCGCGGATCTGTTCCGGGGAGGCGATGCCGATCTGGATGGCTTCAAATTCAGCGTAACTCATGTGTTTGCTCGTCCTCCCTTACTTATTCCATATCGTCGTCATCGGAGTAGTCGTCCGAATAGTCGTCGTCCAGCCCCTCGTCGTCGGAGACGGCCAGATCGTCGTCGTCGCTGCCCTCCTTCAGGGTGTAGCCCGCGGCGGCGAACTCCGACTCCCCGCCGGCGTTGTAGCCGTAGTAGTCGTCATCGTCGTCGTGGTACTTGCCGCCCTGGTAGTTGTCATCGTCGTCGTCCTTCAGCTCGATCTCGTTGCCGTCGTGATCCAGCACCTTGATGTCCAGGCACAGGGACTGCAGCTCCTTGACCAGAACCTTGAAGGACTCGGGCACGCCGGGCTTGGGTACGTTGTGGCCCTTGACAATGGCCTCGTAGGTGCGCACGCGGCCGGTGACGTCGTCGGACTTGACGGTGAGGATCTCCTGCAGGGTGTAGGCCGCGCCGTAGGCCTCCAGGGCCCACACCTCCATCTCGCCGAAGCGCTGGCCGCCGAACTGGGCCTTGCCGCCCAGAGGCTGCTGGGTGACCAGGGAGTAGGGGCCGGTGGAGCGGGCGTGGATCTTGTCGTCTACCAGGTGGTGGAGCTTGAGGAAGTACACATAGCCCACGGTGACGGGGTTGTCAAACCGCTCGCCGGTGCGGCCGTCGTACAGCCAGCTCTTGCCGTCGGGCCGCAGGCCGGCCATCTTCAGGGTCTCGGCGATGTCCTTCTCGTCGGCGCCGTTGAAGACGGGGGTGGCCACCTTCCAGCCCAGGGTCTTGGCCGCGTAGCCCAGGTGAACCTCCAGCACCTGACCGATGTTCATACGGGAGGGCACGCCCAGGGGGTTGAGCACGATGTCCAGGGGGGTGCCGTCGGGCAGGAAGGGCATATCCTCCTGGGGCAGGATGCGGGAGACCACGCCCTTGTTGCCGTGGCGGCCGGCCATCTTGTCGCCCACGGAGATCTTCCGCTTCTGGGCGATGTAGACCCGAACCACCATGTTGACGCCGGGGGAGAGCTCGTCGCCCGCCTCCCGGGTGAAGACCTTCACGTCCACGATGATGCCGCTCTCGCCGTGGGGCACCTTCAGGGAGGTGTCGCGAACCTCCCGGGCCTTCTCGCCGAAGATGGCGCGCAGCAGCCGCTCCTCGGCGGTGAGGTCGGTCTCGCCCTTGGGGGTGACCTTTCCCACCAGAATGTCGCCGGCGCGTACCTCGGCGCCCACGCGGATGATGCCCCGCTCGTCCAGATCCTTCAGGGCGTCCTCGCCCACGTTGGGGATGTCCCGGGTGATCTCCTCGGGGCCCAGCTTGGTGTCGCGGGACTCGGTCTCGTACTCCTCGATGTGGATGGAGGTGAACACGTCCTCCTTCACCATCCGCTCGTTGAGCAGGATGGCGTCCTCGTAGTTGTAACCCTCCCAGGTCATGAAGCCCATGAGGATGTTCTTGCCCAGGGCGATCTCGCCGTTGTTGGTGGAGGGGCCGTCCACGATGACCTCGCCCTTCTCCACCCGCTGGCCGGCGTTGACGATGGGCCGCTGGTTGATGCAGGTGGCGTGGTTGGAGCGCAGGTATTTAATGAGCTTGTAGTCCCCGGTGCGGCCGCTGTCATAGCGGACGGACACGGAGGTGGCGTCCACCTTGGACACCACGCCGTCCTCTTCGGCCAGGATGGCCACCTCGGAGTCGATGCAGTTCTTGTGCTCCTGGCCGGTGGCCACGATGGGGGCCTCGGTGGTGAGCAGGGGTACGGCCTGACGCTGCATGTTGGCGCCCATCAGGGCACGGTTGGCGTCGTCGTTCTCCAGGAAGGGGATCTGGGCGGTGGCGATGGAGAACATCATCTTGGGGGAGATGTCCATGTAGTCCACCTGATCCCGATCCACGTCGATGATCTCGTTGCGGTGGCGGCAGGTGATACGGGGGTTCTTCAGGCAGCCGTTCTCATCCAGAGGCTCGGTGGCCTGGGCGATGGTGTACTCGTCCTCCATGTCGGCGGTCATATACTCCACCTGGCCGGTGACGCGGCCGGTGGCCCGATCCACCTTGCGGTAGGGGGCCTCGATAAAGCCGTACCGGTTGATGCGGGCATAGGCGGACAGGTAGGAGATCAGGCCGATGTTGGGGCCTTCGGGGGTCTCGATGGGGCACAGGCGGCCGTAGTGGCTGTAGTGGACGTCACGCACGTCGAAGGAGGCCCGGTCACGGCTCAGGCCGCCGGGGCCCAGGGCGGACAGGCGGCGCTTGTGGGTCAGCTCGGCCAGGGGGTTGGTCTGATCCATGAACTGGCTCAGGGGGGAGGAGCCGAAGAACTCCTTGATGGCGGCGGTGACGGGGCGGATGTTGATGAGGCTCTGGGGGGTGACGATGTCCAGATCCTGGATGGTCATCCGCTCCCGGATCACCCGCTCCATACGGCTGAAGCCGATGCGGAACTGGTTCTGCAGCAGCTCGCCCACGCAGCGCAGGCGGCGGTTGCCCAGGTGGTCGATGTCGTCGGCGGAGCCCACCCCGTGGGCCAGGCAGTTGAGGTAGTTGATGGACGCCATGATGTCGTCCACAATGATGTGCTTGGGGATGAGATCGTCCATGCGGTCGCGGACGGCCTCCTTCAGCTCCTCGCCGGAGAACTCCTGCAGCAGCTCCTGCAGGACGGAGAAGCGCACCCGCTCGGTGACGCCGCACTCGGCGGGGTCGAAGTCCACAAAGTGCTTCATGTCCACCATGTGGTTGGAGAACACCTTGATCTGCGTGCCCTCCAGATCCAGCACGGCCTCGTTGACGCCCTTGGCGTCCAGCTCCCGGGCCTTCTCCCGGGTGAGCACCTCGCCGGGCTCGGCCAAAATCTCGCCGGTCATGGGATCCACCACCGGCAGGGCCAGGGTCTGGCCCGCCAGCCGGGCCCAGATGGCCAGCTTCTTGTTGAACTTGTACCGGCCCACCGCGGACAGGTCGTACCGCCGGGGGTCGAAGAACAGGGCGTTGAGCAGGCTCTCGGCGGAGTCCACCGTGGGGGGCTCGCCGGGGCGCAGCTTGCGGTAGATCTCCAGCAGGGCGTCCTCGTAGGTCTTGCAGGCGTCCTTCTCCAGGGTGGCCACCAGCCGGGCATCCTCGCCGAACAGCTCCAGAATCTCCGCGTCGGTGCGGGGGCCCACGGCGCGGATCAGGCAGGTGATGGGCAGCTTGCGGTTCTTGTCGATGCGCACATAGAACACGTCGGAGGGGTCGGTCTCATACTCCAGCCAGGCGCCCCGGTAGGGGATGACGGTGGTGGCATAGGTGACGGCCCCCGCCTTGTCCTCGGTGCGGGAGTAGTAGATGCCGGGGGAGCGGACGATCTGGGAGACGATGACCCGTTCGGCGCCGTTGATGACGAAGGTGCCGCCCTTGGTCATCAGGGGGAAGTCGCCCATGAAGATCTCCTGCTCCTTGATCTCCTCGGTCTCCTTGTTGCGCAGGCGCACCCGCACCTTGATGGGGGCGGCGTACGTGGCGTCCCGGGCCTTGCACTCCTCCACGGAGTACTTGGGGGGCTCATCCATGGAGTAGTCGATGAAAGACAGCTCCAGGTTGCCGGCGTAGTCGGTGATGGAGGCCACATCCTTGAACACCTCCCGCAGTCCCGTGTCCAGGAACCACTGGTAGGAGTTCTTCTGCACCTCCAGGAGGTTGGGCATATCCAGGATCTCCTCGTGGCGGGCAAAGCTCTTGCGGAGGGTCTTGCCGTAGTAGACGTCCTTGACCATCTTAGAAACAACACCTCGTTTTCGTAATGGGGAGTCCGCTGGGGGGCAGGGGCTCCCGGCTGCTGCGGCTGCTTCGTGCGTCCGTGTCCGGGCGGCGGAGGGAGATACACACCCGGCTGCGTGGATAAAACGTGAAAAATTTCTCTTGCGCTTTTCCGGAGCCCGTGGTATAGTGGGTACAACATGGGGCAGGATCGGGAAAACGCCTTTGAAACATAAGAGCGTTTCAGTATACCATGTATGTATTGGAAAAGTCAACTGCTTTTTAAGAAAATCTGGAGGAATCCAGATTTTTTTCTTATTTTCTCCGGGCAGGGAGGCGAAGCGCATGCCGGAACCGTACAGAGACCCGTATATGGATCAGATCCGGGCGATCATTCAGGTGTGTGAGGACACCGACGGGATCCTGATTGTGGATCGGAACGGGATCATCCGGGATCACCGCATTGCCATGAACTACTATTGGAAGGCGGAGGAGACGGTGGGCCGCCACATCCGGGAGCTCTATCCGGAGCTGGACGAGGAGAGCAGCACCATCCTCCGCGCCCTGCGCACCGGCCGGGCCATCTACGACCAGCGGCAGGAGATTGTGAACAGCCGGGGGGAGCGGGTGGTGCTGGATGCTACCACCATCCCCATCTCGGTGGACGGACAGGTGGTGGGGGCGGTGGACTGCGCCCGCTTCTATGTGGTGGGGCAGCGTATTGTCCGCGGCGGCCGCCGGGGCGGCCTGTCCACCCTGGATCGGATTGTGACCTGTTCGCCGGTGATGGAGGAGCTCAAGCGCCGCGTCCGCTCCGCCGCCCAGCTGGACTCCCCGGTGCTCATCTATGGGGAGACGGGCACCGGCAAGGAGCTGGTGGCCGAGGCCCTCCACACCGAGGGGCGGCGGTGCGGCCAGTCCTTCGTGTCCCAGAACTGCGCGGCCATACCCACCAACCTGCTGGAGAGCATGTTCTTCGGCACGGAGAAGGGCAGCTATACCGGCGCGGTGACCCACAAGGGCCTCTTTGAGGAGGCCAACGGCGGCACCCTCTTTCTGGACGAGATCAACTCCATGGACATCTCCCTCCAGGCCAAGCTGCTCAAGGCCCTGGAGGAGAAAAAGGTGCGCCGTCTGGGCGGCAGCCGGGACATCCCCTTTGACGTGCGCATCGTGGCGGCGGTGAACGAGCCGCCGGAGGAGCTGCTCCGCACCGGCCGCCTGCGGGAGGATCTCTTTTACCGCCTTGGGGTGGTGCGCCTGCTCCTGCCGCCCCTGCGGGAGCGGCCGGAGGACATCCCGCTGTTGACAAACCATTTTCTGGAGCAGTATAACCGTTCCATGAAGCGCACCATCCGGGGGGTGACCCCGGGGGCCGACCGAATGCTCCGGCAGTGCCGGTGGCCGGGCAATGTCCGCCAGCTGCGCAACGCGGTGGAGGGGGCCTTTGCCGTGGCGCAGGGGGAGCTGCTGTGCGAGGCGGATCTGGCGGAGAGCCTGGGCACCCGTCCGGAGCCCCCTTCGGAGGCCGCCGGCGCGGCCCTGCCGGACGGCCCCATCTCCCTGAGCCGGGAGGTGGAGCGGTACGAGCGGGAGCTCATCCGCCGGGCCATGGAGCAATACGGTTCCATCTCCGCCGCGGCCCGGAACCTGGGCCTGTCGCGGCAGAATCTGAAATACAAGCTGCAAAAATATGACCTGTAAAAAATTTTGCAGGTGCAAAAAATTTTGACAATTGAGTACGCAGGAGCGGCATCGAACGGGCCGCCGGAAATCCAGCGCCAGAGCGGGACAGCCTGAGCTGTCCCTAGGGGCGGAGGATTTCCGGCGGCTTTTTGTGTGGATTGCCCAACTTTGGCATCCTGCTTGCTAATGAATATCAGACAGATTTGCCCGACGGGCGGAAAGGAAGCGTGGAAATGAGGAGACTTTGGTACAACGGAAAGGTCGTGTCCATGGACGGGGCCATGACCCGGTACGAGGCGGTGGGGGCGGAGGACGACAAGATTGTCTTCCTGGGCACCAGCGCGGACGCCCTGGCCCAGAGCTGGGACGAGAAGAAGGATCTCCAGGGGGCCATGGTGCTGCCCGGCTTCAACGACACCCATCTGCACATGCTCTACTACGCCATGTTCCAGAAAAACGTGGCCCTGTTCGGCGTGGACTCCATCGAGACCATCGTGGAGCGCTGCCGGGAACGGATTGAAAAGAACCATCCCGACTACCTGCTGGGCATGGGCTGGAACCAGGAGACCATGAAGGAGGGCCGCATGCCCACCCGGGAGGACATGGATCGCATCTCCACTGAGATCCCCGTGTGCATGCTGCGCACCTGCGCCCACATCGCCGCCTGCAACACCGTGATGCTGGAGCGCATCCGGGAGCTGAAAAATGTGGATCCCGAGACCATCAGCCACGTGGACTTCATCAACGGCCTGTTGCGGGAGGACGCCATGCGGCTGTACATGGACGTGATTCCCAAGGCGGACGATGCCTACGTGCGGGAGCTCATTGAGATCGGCCAGCGGGATCTCAATGCCGCCGGCATCACCTGCGTCCACTCCGACGATCTGAAGGTGATTGCGGGGATGGATCCCATTCACCTCATCGACCTGTTCCGGGAGATGGAGGAGGAGGGGAAGCTGACCGTCCGGGTGTACGAGCAGTGCCTGGTGGATCAGCCCGACTTCGGCCGCCTGCTGGCGGCGCGCAGCGACCCGGACGACCGCACCAGCCTCTTCCGCACCGGCCCCCGCAAGCTGCTCCAGGACGGCTCCCTGGGCGCCAAGTCCGCCGAGATGATCGACGGCTATGTGGACGACCGGAGCAACCACGGCATCCCCATCTATACCGAGGAGGAGCTGTGCGCCTGGATCAAGGCGGCCCACGACCAGCACATGGACGTGGCCGTCCACGCCATCGGCGACCTGGCCTTCCAGAAGGTGTGCGACGCCATCTACAAGGCCCAGGAGGCCAACCCCTGGCCGGATCACCGCCACGGCATTGTCCACGCCCAGACCACCTCCCCGGCCCTGCTGCGGCTGATGAAGGTCATGGGCCTGCAGGCCTATATCCAGCCCATCTTCATCGACGCGGACATGAACATCATCGAGGAGCGGGTGGGGGAGCGCCACGCCAAAGACTGCTACAACTGGAAGAGCATGGAGGATCTGGGCATCCGGGTCAGCGGCGGCTCCGACTGCCCGGTGGAACCCTTCGACGTGCTGGACAACATGCGCGCCGCCATCACCCGGAAGAACCGGGCGGGCACCAAGACCTACCTGCCGGAGCAGGCCCTCTCTGTGGAGCAGGCGGTGCGCCTGTTCACCTCCGACGCGGCCTGGGCCAGCCGGGACGAGGCCGTCCGCGGCACGCTGGAGACCGGCAAGCTGGCAGATCTGGTGGTGCTTGATCAGGATCTGTTCGACATCGAGCCGGACACCTTCCCCCAGGTGAAGGTGCTGGAGACCGTGCTCAACGGAACGACCGTCTACCACGCGGAGCAGTGAGCCCGCTCTGCGCTGTGGAAGAAAAGAGAGGATCTGATTCCATTCATGCTTGGGAGGTAAGAAGATGAACAAGAAAAATTTCTGGAAGGACACTATCATCGTCGGCCTGGCGCTGTTCTCCACCATGTTCGGCGCCGGCAACCTGATCTTCCCGCCCCAGATCGGCCTGTTCAGCGGCGATCAGTGGATGTGGGGCGCCCTGGGCCTGCTGCTGGGCGGCATCATCCTGCCGGTGCTGGCCCTGTGGGCGGTGAACAACGTGGGCGACAAGGCCCAGGATCTGATGGGCCACGTGTCCCCCTGGTTCTACAACGCCTACTACCTGATCGGTTGCTCCTTCATCGCCATGGGCTCCACCCTGCCCAAGAGCGCTGCCACCACCCATGAGATGGCCATCCAGCCCCTGTTTCCCAACGTGCCCATCTGGATCACGGTTATCGTGTTCTTCGTGCTGGTGTACTTCTTCGCCTGCGACCCCAACTCCGTTATCGACAAGCTGGGCAAGTACATGACCCCCATTCTGGTGGTGCTCCTGGCCATCGTGCTCATCAAGGGCGTCATCTCTCCCGTGGGCACCCCCGTGGACACCGGCATTGATAACGCCTTCGGCGATGCCATCCTCACCGCCTATAACACCGGCGACCTCACCGTGGGCATCATGTTCGCCAGCGTGATCCTGCTGGATCTCCGCCGCCGGGGCTACACCGGCGCGGAGAGCAAAAAGGGCGGCTACATGGCCGGCGTCGTCAGCATCGTGGTGCTCTTCGCCGTCTACGGCACCCTGACCTACATCGGCGCCTGCGCCAGCGGTGTCTATCCCCAGGACACCCCACAGACCGCCCTGCTCTCCGGCATCATCCAGTCCATCATGGGTCCTGTGGGCATGGCCTGCCTGGGCGGCGCGGTGGCCCTGGCCTGCCTGACCACCGCCGTGGGCATCGGCACCACCTGTGTCGGCTTCTTCTACGACTTCTTCAAGCGGAAGATCCCCTACAAGGTTCTGGTGCTCATCGCCTGCCTCATCGGCATCTTCATGGGCATCACCGGCGTGCAGAACATCGTCAACTACGTCACCCCCATCTTCCTGGTGGTCTATCCGGCCCTGATTGTGAACACTGTGCTGGGCCTGCTCAACAAGTACCTGCCCAACGACGGCTTCTACAAGGGCGGCGTGCTCATGGCCGTGGTGGTGAGCCTGGGCGACGCGGTGCTCAGCGTCAACCCCAACATCGGCTGGCTCCGGAGCTTCATGGATCTGTTCCCCTTCTCCGGCCTGGGCTTTGCCTGGGTGGTTCCCACCATCATCGGCATGGTCGTGGGTGCCATCATCTGCCGCGGCAAGCCCAAGTACCAGCCCCTGCCCGACCCTGCTGAGGTGTCCGCGCAGGAGAAGTAAGCCAGTCCCGGGGTGCCCGGGAACCGCTCCTCTCGGGAGGCGGAGACGCATTTGTCTCCGCCTCCCTGTCATTTCTGACGGGAGAGGGGCCCAAAGCCTTGCAAATTCTAGCAAAATTCTGCTTGACTTCAATTTTTCACTATGATATAATCCCAAATTGCGCAGGTGTGCCTGCCAAAGGAAAAATTCTGCCCTGAAACAGGGCGCTTTTTCCGAGAAATCAAGGGATGGGAGGCGTTGCCGTATGCTGTCGGAGCTCAAGCAGGGCGCCAGGGTGGCCGGGGTCAAGCAGACCAGAAGGGCCATCGAGGACGGCAGGGCCGCCCGCGTCTTCCTGGCGGAGGATGCCGATCCCCGGGTCACCGGCCCGGTGGAGGAGCTGTGCCGGGAGAAGGACATCCCGGTGGAGCGGGTGTCCCAGATGAAGGAACTGGGCTCCGCCTGCGGCATCGCCGTGCCCAGCGCGGTGGCCGCTCTGTTGGCCTGATTTTAGCGAGGCGGTATAATTCACCACCGTTTCGTTAAAATATATTCTTTAGAAACCAAGAAAGGAGGAAAACCATGCCTACGTTCAACCAGCTCGTCCGTAAGGGCCGTGAGGTGGCCGTCACCAAGTCCACCGCGCCCGCCATGCAGAAGGGCCTGAACACCCTGCAGAACCGCATGACCGACCTGCCTTCTCCCCAGAAGAGAGGTGTGTGCACCGCGGTTCGTACCGCCACCCCCAAGAAGCCCAACTCCGCGCTTCGTAAGATCGCCCGTGTGCGTCTGACCAACGGGATGGAGGTCACCGCCTATATCCCCGGTGTCGGCCACAACCTGCAGGAGCACTCCGTGGTCATGATCCGCGGCGGCCGTGTCAAGGATCTGCCCGGCGTCCGCTACCACATCATCCGCGGCACCCTCGATGCCCAGGGCGTCAACGGCCGTATGCAGGGCCGTTCCAAGTACGGCGCCAAGCGTCCCAAGGCCGGCAAGAAGTAATGCCCTGAGGACTTGCACAACCCATTGAAGAAGAACTAACGCGCATCAAGCGCAAGGCAGTTGTCCTTGCGGAAGCGCTTACCTATATAACAGGGGCGTTTTCAGCGGGGCACTGGACAAGCAGGCACTTGTCTTACACGGGGGCTTTTGAACAGCCTTCGAGTACCTATGAAATCATACTATGAAGGAGGGAAGCAAAGTGCCCAGAAGAGGAAACGTACCCAAGCGGGAGGTTCTGCCCGATCCTATCTACAACTCCGTCCTGGTGACCAAGCTGGTCAACAGCATCATGCTGGACGGCAAGAAGGGCGTGGCCCAGAAGGTCGTCTACGGTGCTTTCGACATCATCAAGGAGAAGACCGAGAAGGATCCCCTGGACGTGTTCACCGCCGCTCTGGAGAACATCATGCCGTCCCTGGAGGTTAAGGCCCGCCGCGTGGGCGGCGCCACCTATCAGGTGCCCATCGAGGTTCGTCCCGAGCGCCGCCAGACCCTGGGTCTGCGCTGGCTGACCAACTACTCCCGCGCCCGCAGCGAGAAGACCATGAAGGAGCGGCTGGCCGGCGAGATCATGGACGCCGCCAACAACCTCGGCTCCGCAGTGAAGAAGCGCGAGGACACCCACAAGATGGCCGAGTCCAACAAGGCTTTCGCGCACTATCGCTGGTAATAAGGAGTTAGAGTATGCCTAGAAAAGTATCTCTGGAGAATACGCGCAACATCGGCATCATGGCCCACATCGACGCCGGTAAGACGACTACCACCGAGCGTATTCTCTATTACACCGGCGTCAACTACAAAATCGGCGAGACCCACGACGGTACCGCCACCATGGACTGGATGGCTCAGGAGCAGGAGCGCGGCATCACCATCACCTCCGCCGCCACCACCTGCTACTGGAAGGGCTCCAAGAACCAGTTCCCCCAGACCCGCATCAACATCATCGATACCCCGGGCCACGTGGACTTCACCGTGGAGGTGGAGCGCTCCCTGCGCGTGCTGGACGGCTCTGTGACCGTCATGTGCGCCAAGGGCGGCGTGGAGCCCCAGTCCGAGACCGTCTGGCGCCAGGCCGACCACTACAAGGTTCCCCGCATGATCTACGTCAACAAGATGGACATCATGGGCGCCGACTTCTACAACGTGCTCAACATGATCCACGACCGTCTCAAGTGCAACGCCGTGCCCATCCAGCTCCCCATCGGCAAGGAGGATACCTTCAAGGGCATCATCGACCTGGTGGAGATGGACGCCGACATCTACTACGACGAGATGGGCAAGGACATGCGCGTGGAGGAGATCCCCGCCGACATGATGGAGCTGGCCCAGGAGTACCGCACCAAGCTGGTGGACGCCTGCGCCGACCTGTCTGACGAGGTTATGGAACTGGCCCTGGAGGAGAAGCCCATTCCCCAGGATCTGCTGCGCAAGGTGATCCGTCAGGGCACCATCGACAACAAGCTGGTTCCCGTCACCTGCGGCACCTCTTACCGCAACAAGGGCGTGCAGAAGCTGCTGGACGCCATCGTGGACTTCATGCCCTCCCCGCTGGACATCCCGGCCATCCAGGGCGTGAACCCCGAGACCGAGGAGGAGGACGAGCGTCCCGCCGACGACAACGCCCCCTTCTCCGCCCTGGCCTTCAAGATCATGACCGACCCCTTCGTGGGCCGTCTGTCCTTCGTGCGTGTCTACTCCGGCAAGCTCACCACCGGTTCCACCGTGCTCAACAGCACCAAGAACCAGAAGGAGCGCATCGGCCGCATCCTGCAGATGCACGCCAACCACCGGGAGGACATCGAGGAGATCTACTCCGGCGACATCGCCGCCGTTATCGGCCTGAAGAACTCCACCACCGGCGACACCCTGTGTGATGAGAAGCATCCCATCATCCTGGAGTCCATGGAGTTCCCCGAGCCCGTTATCCGGGTCGCCATCGAGCCCAAGACCAAGGCCGGTCAGGAGAAGATGGGCATCGCCCTGGCCAAGCTGGCCGAGGAGGATCCCACCTTCAAGACCTACACCGACGAGGAGACCGGCCAGACCATCATCGCCGGCATGGGCGAGCTGCACCTGGAGATCATCGTGGATCGTCTGCTCCGCGAGTACAAGGTGGAGGCCAACGTGGGCGCGCCCCAGGTTGCCTACAAGGAGACCATCCGCAAGGCGGTGGATCAGGACACCAAGTACGCCCGCCAGTCCGGCGGTAAGGGCCAGTACGGCCACGTCAAGATCCACGTGGAGCCCAACGAGTCCGGCAAGGGCTACGAGTTCATCAACAACATCGTGGGCGGCGCCATCCCCAAGGAGTATATCCCTGCGGTGGACGCCGGTATCCAGGGTGCCATGCAGGCCGGCGTGCTGGCCGGCTATCCCGTGGAGGACGTGAAGGTCACTCTGTACGACGGCTCCTACCACGAGGTGGACTCCTCTGAAATGGCCTTCAAGATTGCCGGCTCCATGGCCTTCAAGGAGGCCTGCCGCAAGGCCAACCCCGTCCTGCTGGAGCCCATCATGAAGGTGGACGTCATCGTGCCCGAGGATTACATGGGCGACGTGATGGGCGATCTGAACGCCCGCCGCGGCCAGATCCAGGGCATGGAGGCCCGCCCCGGCGCCCAGGCCATCAGCGCCCTGGTGCCTCTGAGCGAGATGTTCGGTTACGCCACGGATCTGCGTTCCCGCACCCAGGGCCGCGGCCAGTACTCCATGGAGCCCCACAGCTACGTGGAGATCCCCAAGAGCATCGCCGAGAAGATCATCGCCGAGCGCGGCCGCAAGGACGACTAAGTTTAGCGCGGAGGGCGTGCGCGCGGGGAATCCGGGCTCAGCAGCCCGGCCGTGCCCGCGGCCCGCAGCGTGACGGCCACGCATTCCCTGAGCTTTCCGGCTGGAAAGAATCAGAAAAGGTATTGCTTTTTTCCATGCAATGCTATACAATATTTTCGCGTTTATTGCGGAAATGAGGACTATCCTACTATCAGATTTTAAGGAGGAACATCCAAAATGGCTAAGGCTAAATTTGAGCGTACCAAGCCCCATGTCAACATCGGCACCATCGGCCACGTTGACCACGGCAAGACCACTCTGACCGCTGCTATCACCAAGTATCTGGCTCTGAAGGGTCAGGCCCAGTACGAGGACTACTCCAGCATCGACAAGGCCCCCGAGGAGCGCGAGCGCGGCATCACCATCAACACCGCCCACGTGGAGTACGAGACCGACAAGCGTCACTACGCCCACGTTGACTGCCCGGGCCACGCCGACTATATCAAGAACATGATCACCGGCGCTGCTCAGATGGACGGCGCCATCCTGGTCATCGCCGCCACCGACGGCCCCATGGCTCAGACCCGTGAGCACATCCTGCTGGCCCGTCAGGTGGGCGTGCCCGCCATCGTGGTCTTCCTGAACAAGTGCGATCAGGTGGACGACGAGGAGTTGCTGGAGCTGGTGGAGATGGAGGTTCGCGAGCTGCTGACCAAGTACGAGTTCCCCGGCGACGACATTCCCATCATCAAGGGTTCCGCTCTGAACGCCCTGACCTGCGAGTCCGGCGACGTGAACGACCCCGACTTCGCCTGCATCAAGGAGCTGATGGACGCCGTTGACGAGTATATCCCCACCCCCGCCCGCAACGACGACCTGCCCTTCCTGATGCCCGTCGAGGACGTGTTCACCATCACCGGCCGCGGCACCGTCGCCACCGGCCGTGTGGAGCGCGGCGTCATCAAGATGAACGAGGAAGTCGAGATCGTCGGCCTGTCCGATGAGAAGAAGAAGACCGTCGTGACCGGCATCGAGATGTTCCGCAAGCTGCTGGACTACGCTGAGGCCGGCGACAACATCGGCACCCTGCTGCGCGGCGTTGCCAAAACCGACATCGAGCGCGGCCAGGTTCTGTGCAAGCCCGGCTCCATTCACCCCCACACCAAGTTCACCGGCCAGGTGTACGTCCTGAGCAAGGACGAGGGCGGCCGTCACACCCCCTTCTTCAACAACTATCGTCCTCAGTTCTACTTCCGTACCACCGACGTGACCGGCGTCATCACCCTGCCCGAGGGCACCGAGATGTGCATGCCCGGCGACAACGTGGACATGAAGGTGGAGCTGATCACCCCCATCGCCATCGAGAAGGGCCTGCGTTTCGCTATCCGTGAGGGTGGCCGCACCGTGGGTTCCGGCGTTGTTATCGACATCGAGGAGTAATTTTACTTCCTTGGAAAATCCCCGCCATCCGGCGGGGATTTTCTTTTGCCGCGGTGCGGCCACCCGGGGCCCCATCGCAGATGGGGCGGCGCGAAGCGCCGTGCGAGCATTTTTGCGAAGCAAAAATCTCGGCGCAGGCGGAATTCATTTCCGCCGAGCATGTAAAATGGACAGGGTTCCCGCAGAAGCGGAGCTTCTGTGGGACAGGCCTCGCAGAGTTCCTGCGGCCGCAGCCGCAGGAATAAAATCAAAACCTGTCATTTCCGGGGACATGCGCCTCGGAAATGACACTTCTCATGGCGGAAGGGGCGACAATTTCGCAAGAAATCGAGTCCCTTCCGCCATGCAGCCTTTCTCGAAAAAGCGGCTTTGCCGCTTTTTCGACAGGCAGGGAAAATCCCGCCATCCGGCGGGGATTTTCTTTTGCCGCGGTGCGGGCCGTCCGGAAAAGAACTTGCCCCGTCGGCATGCCTATGATAGAATACGGGGGAAAGAAGGGATGCTATGCTGCTGACCAATCTGACAGAGGTCACCACAGAGGAGACCCAGGAGACCTTGGAAGCCCTGGGCGGCTTTTTCCACAACCTGAATCTCCGGACACTGCTCACCATTGGGCTGCTGATTGTGGGCTGCCTAGTTGTCATGAAAATCGTTCTCAGGCTGCTGGATCGCACCTTCCGGAGGCTGGAGCTGGAGCGGGGGCTGTGCACCTTCCTCCATGCCGCCCTGCGTGTGGTGCTGTGGCTGGTCACCGTATGCATTGTGCTGGGCTATATCGGCGTGCCCATGACCAGCCTGGTGGCGCTGGTGGGCGTCATCGGCCTGGCGGTGTCCCTGGCCATCCAGGGCACGCTCTCCAACCTGGCGGGGGGCATCCAGGTGCTGGTATCCAAGCCCTTCAAGGCGGGGGACTATGTGGAGGCCGGCGGGGTCTCCGGCACGGTGAAGGAGGTAGGTCTGGCCTACACCAAGCTGGCCACCGTGGACAACAAGGTGATCTCCGTGCCCAACGGGCAGATTTCCGGGGAAAAGATCATCAACTACACCACGGCGGATCAGCGGCGGGTGGATCTCACCTTCAACGCCTCCTACGACGACCCGCCTCAGAAGGTGATCGAGACCATCCGGCAGGTGGTGGGCGCCCACCCCCAGGCCCTGTTCACCCCGGAGCCCTTTATCCGGGTCAATGCCTACAAGGACTCCAGCGTGGAGTACGTGGTGCGGGTATGGTGCGCCACGGCGGACTACTGGCCGCTGTACCACGATCTGCTGGAACAGGTGAAGGAGGCCTTTGACAAGAACGGCATCCAGATGCCCTACAGCCATCTGAACGTCCACGTGGTGGAGCGGAAGGAGGAGAAGGGATGACGGACAACCGGGCTGTGAGCAGGGGACTGAAGCTGCTGTGCCTTGGGCAGGTGACCGCTGCGCTGATTCTCCTCCCCTTCCCCTTGCTGCGCGCGGCTGCTTTTGCGGCGACGCTGCTTCTGGCGGTGGCGGGCCTGTATCGGACGGGATGCCGGATAGCCATCCCGGTCGTCCTTGCAGCGCTGGCGGCCGGTCTGCTGCCCATACCGAGCATGCTCTCATACGCCGCCGTTGAGGTGCTCCGCCTGGCCGCCTTCTGCCTGGTGTATGCCGCTGCGCGAGAATGGAGGCGGCGGACGGCGGCCTGGGGCGGCGGGTGCAGGGCCTGTGCATCCCGCACGGCGCTGGAGCTTGCCGGCTATTTCTGCGCTGCTCTTTATCCAGGTTCGGAGATACCCAAAGTGCCCATGATGCTCTGCATGGGCGGCCTCCTGGTATCCACCTTGCTCTATCTGGCTTTCCTCGTCAGGGCATCCTAGGCTCTGAAAGGCTGACAGAAAAACGCGGCGCAGAAGCGCCGCGTTTTCGCCTATTCCGGCATCTGCAGTCCGTGGATGAAGCCCCCCAACTGGGGGGAGAGCACATCCCCGCCGATGACGGTATTTTTATAGATAAGCAGCCCCGCCTGAATGCCGGCCTCCCCGGTGGGGTAGTTGGTGATCTCATAGGTGTACCGCTTCACCCGCTTGCCGCAGTAGTCGGTGAGGTCGAAGCCCTGGCTCGCCTGGAGTTCCAGGTACTGGCTGTAGGTCTCGTCGAACGCCTCCGGGATGATCAGCTCCTCTACGGCGATGGGCTGGGCCGACACAGCCCAGCCGTAGCTCTCCAGATAGGCCACCCTGTCCTCGTTGGTGCGGACGCCCTTGGGGCTGACCGCGGCGGAGGCCGCCGTGCCCCGCCCTCCAGACAGTCCGGCGGCCGCCAGCAGAACCACGCATACCACGGCGGCAGCCGCCGCCACGGCCGCGATGCGTCCTTTGCGGATCTTGGCGGTGAAGATGAACACAGCGCAACGCTCCCTTCCCAAATTGGTTCCTGCTGATTGGTATGTTCTTTTTGCCCCTTCTATGCTAAAATGTTGAAAACAGGACAAGCAGATGGGGGGAACAGCATGGAGCGGCTGGACAAAATTCTGGCGAACACGGGACGCTGGTCGAGGAAGGAGGCCCGGGAGCTGATCCGGGCGGGCCGGGTGTCGGTGGACGGAGTGACTGCCCGCGCACCGGAGGACAAGGCGGATCCCGCCGCCGTCTTCACGGTGGACGGGGAGAACATCAGCGGGGAGAAGCAGGTGTACCTGATGCTCCACAAGCCCGCCGGGCTGGTGTCCGCCACGGAGGATCCCCGGCAGCCCACGGTGCTGGAGCTGCTGCCGGAGCATCTGCGCCGGGTGGGGCTCTTTCCCGCGGGGCGGCTGGACAAGGACACCGAGGGCCTGCTGCTGCTCACCAACGACGGCCCCCTGGCCCACCGTCTGCTCTCCCCCCGGCATCACGTGGACAAGACCTATTTCGTCCGGGTGGACGGCGCGCTGGACAGGGAGGACGCGGAGGCCTTTGCCGCCGGCATGACCCTGGCCGACGGGCTGGCGTGCCTGCCCGCCGGGCTGGAGCTGCTGGACACGCCGGATACCGCTATCGTCACCCTGCGGGAGGGCAAGTACCACCAGATCAAGCGGATGCTGGCCGCTCGGGGCAAGCCGGTGGTGTACCTCAAGCGCCTGACCATGGGGCCGCTGTCCCTGGATCCCGCCCTGGAGAAGGGGGAGTGGCGCCCCCTGACGGCGGAGGAGCTGGCCGCCATCCGATCCGTGTAGTGGCGGCCTGCGGCCGCCCCCGGGCGAACGCAGTTCGCCCCTACAACATATACGGGCAGTCCGGCGGCGCGTCAGGGATGCCGCGCCCTACGAGATGGGCCGCGGCCGCCATATATGGCGGCCCTACACGGCTTTGCCGCCATCTGTCCGTAGGGCCGCGATATATCGCGGCCGCCCACACATGCGCAGAGGTTTGGAGAAGGTGCGGGGCCCCGCCGAAGCCCAGCGCGGCAACCCGCAAGGGGTACGCCGTATCCGTAAGGCGGCAAAGCGAACGATCTGGAGCTTGCGGCGAGGCTGTCACGCTCCGCCTGTTCGCGACGCCCGGCTTCCCTCCGGCTCCGGGCACAAACAGCCAGTTTGCGAACTGGCCTGGTTTGTACCCGTCGCCCCGGTCCATCCGGGCTGCTCACGACGGCTTCGCGCTTCTCTTTCGGCAATTTCCACAAAAGTTTTTCAGAAAGCTATTGAAAAGGGCAAAAAGAACCGGTATAATAGAACGGCAGTGTATGTAGAGAGGGTTATCCCCCGAGGGGGAATCAATAAGTTAAGGAGGCATCACCATGTCCAGCAGGGTTTTTCAGAGCGTCGTTTTACAGATGAAGGACAGCACAGACAGAGCCATCGGCGTGATTGATTCTGAGGGAACGGTGGTGGCCTGCAACGAATTGAGCTGCATTGGCGAGCACTGGCCGGGCGTGGTGGAGGCGGTCAACCGGGGGGACGGCGGCGCCGTCCGCTTTGAGGGCCGCACCTTCAAGGCACTGGCCGGCTGGGGCGCCCAGTTCGACTATGCCGCCTTTGTCAAGGGGGAGGACGCGGAGGCCCAGACACTCTGCGCCATGGCCGTGGTGGCCCTCAACGGGGCCAAGACCTACTATGAGGAGAAGCACGACAAGGCCACCTTTGTCAAGAACATCATCTCCGACAACATCCTGCTGGGGGACATCTATGTCCGGGCCAAGGAGCTGCATTTCGTCTCCGAGGCGCCCCGGGCGGTGCTGCTGATCCGCCAGGTGGAGACCACCGATCCGGCCCTCATCGACGTGGTGCAGACCATGTTCCCCGACAAGCAGGTGGACTTTGTCCTGTCCATCAGCGAGACCGACGTGGCCCTCATCAAACAGCTCTCCGAGGGCACGGAGCCCCGGGATCTCTACCGCCTCGCCAAGCAGATCGAGGAAAAGATCACCGAGGAGCTCCACCTGCGGGTGGTCATCGGAATCGGCACCATCGTGGGCCACATCCGGGAGCTGGCCCGGGCCTACAAGGAGGCGGGCATCGCCATCGACGTGGGCCGGGTGTTCGACACGGAGAAGACCATCATCACCTATGAGAACCTGGGCATCGGCCGGCTGATCTACCAGCTGCCCACCACCCTGTGTGAGATGTTCCTCCAGGAGGTCTTCAAGAAGAACCCCATCGACGCCCTAGATCAGGAGACCCTGTTCACCATCAACAAGTTCTTTGAAAACAACCTGAACGTGTCCGAGACGGCCCGGAAGCTGTTTGTCCACCGGAACACCCTGGTGTACCGGCTGGAGAAGATCAAGAAGCTCACCGGCCTCGACCTGCGGGAGTTTGACGACGCCATCACCTTCAAGGTGGCGCTGATGGTCAAGAAGTACCTGATCTCCCGGGGCATCGACAACTGAACCACACCAGGAGGGGCGCCGCTGGGGCGGCGCCCCTCCTGGTGTCGCGCATTTCTTTCGAATACGACAGATGAGGTAACCGAGCGTGATACGTCTAATTGACATACAGAAGTCCTATGACAACGGGACGAAGGCCCTCAAGGGGGTCAACCTGCGCATTGACGACGGGGAATTTGTGTTCCTGGTGGGCCCCTCCGGCTCCGGCAAGTCCACCATCATCAAGCTCATCACCGCCGAGATCGCCCCCTCCGGCGGGCGGCTGATGGTCAACGGCTACAATCTGAACAACATCCGGCCCCGGCAGGTGCCCTTTATGCGGCGCACCCTGGGGGTCATCTTCCAGGATTTCCGGCTCATTGAGAAAAAGACGGTGAAGGAAAACCTCACCTTTGCCATGCGGGCGGTGGGGGCCTCCCCCCGGGAGATCCGGAAGCGGGTGCCCTATGTGCTGGAGTTGGTGGGCCTGGATCAGAAGGGAGACCGGATGCCCAGCCAGCTCTCCGGCGGCGAGCAGCAGCGCGTGGCCATCGCCCGCGCCCTGGTGAACAATCCCAAAATGATCATCGCCGACGAGCCCACCGGCAACCTGGATCCCATGCGCTCCCTGGAGATCATGATGCTGCTGGAGCGCATCAACGAGCTGGGCACCACCCTGCTGGTGGTTACCCACGAGAAGGAGCTGGTCAACCGCTTCTCCAAGCGGGTGGTGGCCATCGAGAACGGCAGGATCATCAGCGACGAGACGGGCGGGTATTACAACAATGAGACAACGATATGATTTCGGCTATTTCCTCTCCGAGGGCTTTCACAGTATCTTCACCCACGGCTTCATGTCCTTTGCCGCGGTGTGCATGATCGTCTGCTGCCTGCTCATCATGGGTTCCTTCACCCTGGTGGCGGTAAACGCGGAGAACATGTTCAGCGATCTGGAGGCGGAGAACCAGTTCACCGCCTTCATCGACGAGTCCATTCCCCAGGAGGAGGCCCGGGCCCTCCAGGACGACATCGAGGCGGTGCCCAACGTGGCCCGGGCGGAGTTCGTCACCAAGGAGGAGGCCCAGGCGGACTTTGAGGCGGACTACGAGGGCAACCCCCTCTTTGAGGGCCTGCCCTCCACGGTGTACCGGGATCGCTTCCACATCTATCTGGACGACATCAGCCAGCTCACCGAGACCGAGGAGGCGGTGAAGGAGGTGGCCGGCGTGGCCGACACCCAGTCCGCCCCCGAGATCGCCGAGGGCTTCACGGTGATCCGCAACATCGCCGGGGCGGTGGCCGTGATCCTGGTGGTGATCCTGCTGGCGGTGAGCCTGTTCATCATCGCCAACACCATCAAGCTGGCCACCTTCAACCGGCGGGAGGAGATCGCCATCATGAAGATGTGCGGCGCCACCAACGCCTTTGTCCGCTGGCCCTTCGTGTTTGAGGGCCTGATCCTGGGCCTGGTGGGCGCGGTGGCCGCCTTCTTCCTCCAGTGGGGCATCTACGTACTGGTGGGCAGGGCCATCAGCGGGGAGGACACCATCTCCCTGATCACCGTGCTCCCCTTCCAGCCCATGGCCCTGCGGGTGCTGGGGGTATTCGTCCTCACCGGCTTTGTCATCGGCGCCGGCGGCTCGGTGCTGGCCATTCGGAAGTTCTTGCAGGTTTGAGGAGGCCGGATTGCGGACATGTCTGGAAACCGTGTAAAGCACAGGGTGCGGCGGGGCGCCTGCGCCCTGCTGACGGCGGCCCTGCTGGCCCCCGTGTGGGGCTCGGCCCTGCCGGTGGGGGCGGTGACCCAGAGCGAGATTGACGCCCTCAAGGCCAGGCAGGCGGAGAGTCAGGAGCGGCAGGCGGAGCTGGAGGAGCAGCTGACCCGGGCGGAGGCCGACCGGGACGCGGCCCGGGAGCAGCGCCAGCTGCTGGGGCAGCAGCTGGACGCCATCAACGCCGAGCTGGAGAGCATCAACGACCAGCTTACCTGGTACGACGGGGAGATCGCCCGGAAGGAAGCGGAGCGCCAGGCGGCCGAGGCCCGGGAGGCGGAGCAGTACGAGCTGTTCTGCCAGCGGGTGCGCGCCATGGAGGAGGAGGGGACGGTGTCCTACTGGTCTGTCCTCTTCAACTCCGGCAGCTTCTCCGAGCTGCTGGATCGCCTGGCCGATGTGGACGCGGTGATGGCCTATGACAACCGGGTGATGGACGAGCTGATCGTCGTCCGGCAGGAGCTGGAGGCCGTCCAGGCCCAGCTGGAGGAGGCCCGGGCCGCCGAGCAGGCGGCCAAGGAGGCCCAGGAGGCCGTGAAGGCCCGCCAGCAGGAGAAGGTGGCCCAGGCCCAGGCGCTGCTGGACGAGCTCAACGCCGACGTGGCGGAGGTCAACCGCCAGCTGGACGAGGAGGACGCGTCGTGGGCCGCCATCGGGGCGGAGATCGACCGCAAGCAGAAGCAGCTGGAGGAGCAGCGGAAGCAGAACAACGTGCAGCTGCCCCCCGCCGGCAATGGCTGGATGTGGCCCCTGCCGTCGGCGAATAGGAAGCTGACCTCCGCCTTCGGGTTCCGGATGCACCCGGTGGATCACGTGCCCCACAGCCACACCGGCATCGACGTGGCGGCCTCCACCGGCACACCCATCTATGCGGCCCGGGGCGGCCAGGTGATCATGTCGGAGTACGGCACCGGGGTCAACTGGTCTTACGGCAACTTCGTGGTCATCGACCACGGGGACGGCACCACCACCCTCTACGCCCACATGTCCTCCCGGGCGGTGAGCGAGGGGGAGCTGGTTCAGCAGGGCCAGACCATCGGCGCTGTGGGCACCACCGGCAACGTGAAGGGGGCCCACCTCCACTTTGAGGTGCGCATCAACGGCCAGCGGACGGATCCGGAGGCCTATTACACCGGCCTCCCCCTGATCCGGGCCTACAACTGGTAAACGGACTGACGGAAAAAGGAGCGGCGACGTGGCAAAGAAGCAGAATCCCAATCAAAAACCCAAAAAGCAGAAGGTGGAGTGGCGCCGGGTGCTCTTCGGCGGGCTGGCGGCGGTGCTGGCCCTGCTGCTCCTGCTGCCCATGGTGACCATGATCCTGGGCGGCGCCGGGGCGGTGACCCAGAGCGAGATCGACGCCCTCAAGGCGGAGCAGGCGGCCAGCCAGGCCCGGCAGGACGAGCTGGAGGAGCAGCTGGCCGACGTGGAGGCGGATCAGGCGGAGGCCCAGCAGCGGCGGCAGCTCCTCCAGGCCCAGCTGGACGCCATCAACAATGAGATCGAGAACATCGACAAGCAGATCGCCTACTATGACGCGGAGATCGCCCAGAAGGAGGAGGAGCAGGCCGAGGCCGAGGCCAATGAGGAGGCCCAGTACGAGCTGTTCTGCCAGCGGGTGCGCGCCATGGAGGAGGAGGGGACGGTGTCCTACTGGTCTATCCTCTTCAACTCGGAGAGCTTCTCCGAGCTGCTGGATCGCCTGGCCGACATCGACGCGGTGATGGACTACGACAACCAGGTGATGGACGAGCTCATCGCCATCCGGGAGGAGATCATAGCCCTGCGCACCCAGCTGGAGACCTCCCGGGCGGAGGAGCAGGCGGCCCGGGATCAGCAGGCCGCCAAGCAGGCCGAGCAGCAGGCCAAGGTGGCCGAGGCCCAGAAGCTGCTGGATCAGATCAATGCCGATGTGGCGGAGGTCAACCGCCAGCTGGACGCGGAGAGCGAGGCGGCCGCCGAGATCCAGGCGGAGATCGCCCAGAAGCAGAAGCAGCTGGAGGAGCAGCGGCGGCAGAACAACATCACCATCGACTCGGAGACCAGCTATCTGTGGCCCCTGCCGGGCTACTACCGGCTGTCCTCCCTGTTCGGCTACCGCATCCACCCCATCACCGGCGAGGCCCACAGCCACACCGGCATCGACATCCCCGCCCCCGGCAATACCCCCATCCTGGCCTGCAAGAGCGGACAGGTGGTCACCTCCGCCTACCACTACTCCTACGGCAACTACGTGGTCATCGACCACGGCAACGGCAATTCCACCCTCTACGCCCACATGTCCTCCCGGGCGGTGAGCGAGGGGGATATGGTCACCCAGGGCCAGACCATCGGCTACGTGGGCACCACCGGCAGCTCCACCGGCAACCACCTCCACCTGGAGGTGCGGGACAACTACACCCGGGTGGATCCCGAGAGCAAGTTCCCCAGCCTGAGTTTGACACATCCGTGGTAAACACTCGAACAAGCGGCAAAGCCGCTTGTTCGAAAAGGGCTGCATGGCGGAAGGGCCTCGGTTTCTGACAAAACAGTCGGCCCTTCCGCCATGAGAAGTGTCATTTCCGACGCGCATGTCGCCGGAAATGACGGACTTTTATTTGATTCCGCCGTCTGCGGACGGCGGAACTCTGCGAGGCTTTTGGCGGAAAACGACGAAAACCTGGGGCGGGCGGAGGCGTTGGCCTCCGCCCGCCCCCTTTGATACCCGGAAAGGAAGGAACCCCAATGCGGCAAAAACGATTTTCCCTGTTCCAACTGCTTCTGGCCGCGGCGCTCACCGCCGCGGTGGTGCTGGCGGCGGGCGCCCTGGCGGTCAACCACCTGCTGGGCGGCGCCGGCGGCCGCTCCCTGGTGGAGGCGTGGCACCTGATCAACACCCGGTTTGTGGGGGAGTACGACCAGGAAGCGGTGATCGACGGCGCGCTGGAGGGCATGGTGAACGCCCTGGGCGACCGGTGGAGCTACACCCTGACGGCGGACGAGCTGTCCGCCCAGAACCAGCGGCGCACCAACCAGTATGTGGGCATCGGCATCACCGTCAACTACGCAAACGAGGAGGGCCTGGAGATCCTGGAGGTGGCCGCCGGCGGCCCGGCGGAGGAGGCGGGGCTTCTCCCCGGCGAGGTGATCACCGCCGTGGACGGCATCTCCCTGGCCGGGGAGGCACGTTACGAGGGGGCCGATCTCATCCAGGGGGAGGAGGGCACCACCGTCACCCTGGAGGTGCTGGGCGCCGACGGCGGCACCCGCACCGTGGAGGTGACCCGTGCCAGCATCGAGACCGACCCGGTGGAGAGCAGGATGCTGGAGGGGGACGTGGGCTACGTGGCCCTGTCCAACTTCTACGACAACAGCGCCCAGCGGCTGGAGGAGGCGGTGACCGCCCTCCAGGAGCAGGGGGCCCAGGCCCTGGTGTTCGACATGCGGGACAACGGCGGCGGCTACCTCCGGGAGCTCACCGACATGCTGGACTTCCTCCTGCCCGAGGGGCCCATCTTCATCAGCCGGGATCGGGCGGGCAATGAGGAGACCACCTATTCCGACGCCTCCTGCGTGGAGCTGCCCATGGCGGTGTTGGTCAACGCCAACACCTACTCCGCCGCCGAGTTCTTCGCCGCCGAGCTCCAGGAGCAGGGGGTGGCGGTGATCGTGGGGGAGCCCACCAGCGGCAAGGGCTACTCCCAGCAGACCTTCACCCTGGCCTACGGCGGGGCGGTCAACATCTCCACCGCCGCCTACTGCACCGGCAGCGGCACCTCCCTGATCGGCACCGGCCTGACCCTGGACGCGGAGGTGTACAACACCGACGACGGCACGGACGCCCAGCTGGCGGCCGCCCTGGAGCTGCTGGCGGAGTGATTTCCGCCCCAAAGCCGGAAAAACCTGCGAAAACCCTTGACTGTAAACCCGCTTGATACCTTACACTTGAGGCCAAGGAGGGGATCAGAATGACCATCGGCGAGCTGGAGGCCCTGCTGGACATGCCCCGGGCCAGCATCCGCTTTTACGAGCAGGAGGGCTTCATCCACCCGAAGCGGGAGGCCAACAACTACCGGGACTACTCGGAGGAGGACGCGGACACCCTGCGGAAGGTGAAGCTGCTGCGGCAGCTGGGCCTGTCCCTGGAGGACATCCGGCAGGCCCAGCGGGGGGAGCGCCCCCTGGCGGCCCTGCTGGCGGAGCAGGAGGCCGCCCTGGCCCGTCAGAGGGCCGATCTGGACTGGGCGGGGCAGATATGCCATGCCATGCGGGAGGACGGGGTGGACTTCGCCACCCTGGACGCTCCCAGGTACTTGAACCGGCTGAACCGCCCGGCGGATCAGCCCGGCTTCTTCGATCTGCGCTCCGACGCGGCCCCCACCGTGTCCCACCCCTGGCGGCGGTTCTTTGCCCGCAGCCTGGATCTGGGCCTGTGCAGTCTGCTGTGGATGGCGGTCTGCCTGTTCCTGTTCCGCTGGCACCCGGACAACACCTGGCCGATCCGCCTGCTGAACAGCTATGTGGCCTACGGCATCCTGCTGGTGCTGGAGCCCGTCCTCCTGTGTACCTGGGGCTATACGCCGGGCAAGTGGATCTTCGGCCTGGCGGTGCGCAATCCCCTGGGGCAGAAGCTCACCTGGGGCAAGGCCGTGGATCGCACGTGGGGGGTGTTCGCCCGGGGCGAGGGCTACGGCATCCCGTTTTACAGGCTCTGGCGCAAGTACAAGTGCTACCGCCAGTGCAAAGACGGGGAGCCGGAGGCGTGGGAGGAGGACACCTCCTACACCATCCGGGACACCAGGGTGCGGCGGTGCTGGGGCTTCGTGGCCGCCCGGGCGGCCTTGATTGGGCTGAGTGCCTTTCTGGCGCTCCAGTCCATGCTGCCCATCCACCGGGGGCCCCTCACCCCGGAGCAGTACGCCGCCAACGTCAACGACATGTGCCGGATCCTGGACATACAGTCCTATGAGCGGATGGACGCAGAGGGAAACTGGGTAGACGCGCCAAATTCCCATGTGATAAATCTGTTCGGCGGGAGCACGCCGTCCCACCAGCTCACGGTGGATGAGGACGGCCATGTCACCGGCGTGTGCATTGAGGTGGAGCAGCTCGGGGGAGAGCTGGTGTCCGGCAGCACCACCCAGCGATCCCTGGCGGCCCTGGCCTTCGCCGCCGCCCAGCGAAGTTACAACGGCATCTCCTGGTGGAGCAGCGGGGTGCTCCAGGCCATTGAGAGCCGGCGCTTTGACGACTACACCCTCCAGGCCGGGGACGTGACCATCACCCAGACTGTGGATGTTCAGGGCTATGATGGATTGGATGGAGGGAATCCTTTGGTTCTGTTACCCTCGGAGGATGGGGAGGCCCCCTATTATCATCTGGTGTTCACCCTGGAACAGACGACATAGACAAAAGCGGCGGCCCGATGGGCCGCCGCTTTTGTTTGAACTGCAAAGGGTGCGCCTCTTGACCCTCGTATGATACGAGGGTTTATAATGTGAGACAAATAAGGAGGTTTTAGTTTGATACCCGAGATACTCGCGGGCCCCGTCCGGAAGCTGACGGAGGGGCTCACCTGGAAGAAGATCCTTTGCATTGTGCTGGGGGCGGCCATTACCACCTTCGGCATCCACAACATCCACCAGCAGGTGGGCATCACCGAGGGGGGCATCATGGGCCTGATGCTGCTGCTCCACCACTGGTTCGGCCTGTCGCCGGCCCTGCTGACGCCCCTGCTGGATGCGCTGTGCTACCTGCTGGCCTTCAAGTGCCTGGGCGGGCAGTTCCTGAAGATCTCCGTCCTGTCCACCGGCAGCGTGGCCCTGTTTTACAAGCTGTGGGAGCAGTTCCCCAACATGCTGCCCGACCTCTCCCGCTGGCCCCTGCTGGCCGCCCTGGCGGGCGGCGCCTTCGTGGGAATCGGCGTGGGCCTGATCGTCCGGCAGGGGGGCTCCGCCGGGGGCGACGACGCCCTGGCCCTCACCATCTCCCGTGTGACCCACTGGCGGCTGTCCAGGGCCTATCTGTTCACCGATCTGACGGTGCTGGCCCTGTCCCTCACCTACATTCCCGTGGGGCGCATTGCCTGCTCCCTGGTGACGGTGACCCTGTCGTCCTTCCTCATTGACCGGATTCAGACCGCAGCGTTGCCCCGTCGGGCCGCGGAGGCGGAGTAAGGCCCGCCTCTGCGGTTCCCTTCCGCCCGGCCAGCAGGAAGCCGCTGGTGAGGGCGGTGAGGGGGGCCACGGTGACCAGGCCGAAGGAGCCCACCACGGTGTGGATGATCTCCGAGGCCACATATTTGTAGTTGAGAATGTTGTACAGGGGGGTGCCCTGGGCCATGAACACCATGAGCAGAGCCACATAGCCCCCGGAGTAGGCCAGCAGCAGGGTGGTGGTCATGGTGCCCATGGCGGCCCGGCCCACGTTCATGCCGGAGCGCACCGCCTCCCACCGGGAGAGATCGGGCCGCTTCTCCACCACCTCGTGGACGGCGGAGGTGATGTCCACCGCCAGATCCATCACCGCGCCGGAGGAGCCGATGAAGATGGAGGCCATGAAGATCTGGGTGAGGCTGAGATCCTGGAACCCGGCGTAGAGCAGGCTCTCGGAGTAGGACATGACCGCCCCGTGGATCTGGAACAGGTCGGTGAAGATCACACCCAGCACGCAGGTGACCAGCACCCCCAGGAAGGCCCCCGAAACGGCGGCGGCACACCGCCGGTCAAAGCCGTAGACCAGGGCGATGATGAACAGGGTGAGCACCAGGGTCACCGCCAGGCCCATGAAGATGGGGTTGTACCCCTTGAGGTAGAGGGGCACCAGCACCTTCCACAGCATGAGCACCGTCATCACGAAGGAGACGATGGCCCGCACGCCGGTGCGCCCGGCAAAGAGGATGAGGAACACCGCGAAGATGGCGGCCAGCAGAACCTCCTTGTTGAGGCGGTAGTGGTCGGTCATGGTGACCGAGAGGATCTCGTCCCCCTGGTAGCTCACCACCACCATGGCCTTGTCGCCGGGGGCGAAGATCTTGTCCTGCTCCAGGGAGCCGTTGAGCATGTTGACGCCGGTGGCGGTCTGGCCCTTGAAGCGGCCGCCCAGCAGCTCCAGGGTGCAGGTCTGCTCACCGGAGCGCACCAGGCCGGTGTCGATGATGGCGGAGTCGTCCACCGCCAGCACCCGGGCGGCGCAGCGGTCGGCCTCCCGGTACTGGAGGGCCCCCTCAAAGCCGGTGGGGATGGCCATCAGGATGACGATCAGCAGCAGGCACAGGGCCAGGGGGGCGTAATACCGGCGCTTGGCCGGGTCGCGGAGAAGGGAAGTCATAGGGTGTGATTGTCCTTTCTGCACCAGCAGACGGATGCGGCATCTGCCGCATCCGTCTGCTGGTTTTTTATGGAGTGGGAAAGTGGAAAGCGGGGGGAAGGATTACTGGACGCCCAGCATGTCGGCCAGCTTGTAGTAGACCTGGGTGTTGTCGTAGTAGCCGCTGAACACCTCGGCGTTGAGGCCGTGGGCCAGCACGGCCACGGGCAGGCCGGTGTGGCTGTAGGAGGTGAAGGAGATGCCGGACTTGTTGTTGATGATGTGGGTGATGGTGACGCTCAGGGGCTCGTAGGTGCCGTAGAGCACGTACTCCTCCTGCTCATACTGGCTGGTGGCGGTGCCGTTGATGCTCTTCTCGTAGGCGGCGCGGAGCTGCTCCAGCTCGTAGTCGGTGAGCACCAGCTTGTCGCCCTCCTCACCCTCGGTCTTGAGGCCGAACAGGGCCTCGATGTCCACCAGCACGTCCTCGAAGGAGGTCTTGTTCTCCTTGTACTTGGCCACGTAGTCGCTGTCATACTTGGCGAAGGAGATCTTCTGGTTGGCCAGCAGATCCAGGTAGGTGTCGTAGTCGGTGCCGGCGAAGCCGATGGTCAGGCCGCCGGTCTCGTGGTCGCCGGTGACCAGGATCAGGGTCTCCTCGGGGTGCTCGGCGGCGAAGTCGATGGCCACCTGCACCGCGTCGGCCAGGGCTTGGGTGTCGTGGATGGTGGAGGCGGCGTCGTTGGCGTGGCAGGCCCAGTCGATCTTGCCGCCCTCGCACATCATGAAGAAGCCGTCCTCGTCCTGGGAGAGCACCTCGATACCCTTGGCCACGTAGTCGGACAGGGCCCACATGTCGTCGGTGCGATCCAGCTCATAGGCCATGGCGTCGGAGTCGGCCAGGTGTTCGTCGATGATCACCACGGGGCCGGCGGTGACCTTCTCGGCCTCGGCCTGGGTGGTCACCACGTTGTAGCCGGCCTGCTCGGCCAGGTCGTACAGGTTCTCCTGGTCGCCCTCAGCGCCGTCGGGATCCAGCAGGCCGCCGCCGGCGAAGTACTCAAAGCCGGAGTCCACCAGCTCCAGGCCGATGTCGTAGTAGTCGTTGCGGCTGGCCTGGTGGGCGTAGAAAGCGGCGGGAGTGGCGTGGTTCAGGTTGACGGAGGTGATCACGCCGATGGAGTAGCCCTTCTGGCTGTGCAGCTTCTCGGAGATGGTCTCATACTCCACGGTGCCGGTCTCGTCCACGTTGATGGAGCCGGAGTAGGTCTTGTGGCCGGTGGACAGGGAGGTGGCGGTGGAGGCGGAGTCGGGGGCGAAGGAGTTGGAGTCATAGGTGACGGCGGAGCCGACGCCCTCGAAGTTCATGAAGTTCAGGTACTCGGGGCCGTCCAGAACGGCGCCGCCGTTGTCGTCCAGGCTGGGCTGGGCCTGCCAGTAGTCCTCGTCGGCCAGGGCGCCCAGATAGTCGGACGTGGACTGGATCTGGGGATAGCTCATGCCGTCGCCGATAAACAGGAACACATACTTGGGCGCGGTCAGGGCCTGAGAGGTGGCGGCCAGGGCCTGCACCTCAGCGGCGGGGGCGGACGTTTCCTCCGGGGTGGACGCGGTGGGAGTTCCGCAGGCGGTCAGGGCGCCGCCCAGGGTGAGGGCGGCCAGGGAGAGGGCCAGGGGACGCTTCCAGTTCATGCTCAATTCCTCCAAAGTTTGTTGTTAGACTGGTTGAAACCGTGAAGATCATAGCGGAATTCTGCCCCATGCCGCTATCAGCCCCCGGTAAAGGATTGCAAAAAACGGGTAAGAAATTGTAAAGAAGGATGTCGGTAGGGATTGACGGGGCGGGGCGGGCGTGGTACCATGGCCCCGCGAAGCGAAAAACACGGCCCGGTTGGTAGTCCGGGCGCGGCGGGGCGAGTCCCAGCCCCATGAGCCGTCAGTAACCTGCCTCCTTGGTTGTCCGCGCTCCGCGCAGTATCTATATTTAAGGAGGACAACTGCATATGGAATGTGACTGCGCGAGACTGACGGTCTGCTTTGAAGCGCCCTTCTGGGTGGCCGTCTACGAGCGGGAGGAGGCCGGGTGCCTGACGGTGTGCCGGCAGGTGTTCGGCGCCGAGCCCCGGGACGGAGAGGTGTATCAGTGGCTGCTGACGTCGTGGCGCACCCTGGCGTTCAGCCCGGCGGTGGCTCTGGAGCGGCGGGAGGCCGGACGGCTCAGCCCCAAGCGGGCTCAGCGGCAGGCCCGGGCCGCGGCGGAGCAGCGGGGGGTGGGTACCAGGGCCCAGCAGGCCCTCCAGCTCCAGCGGGAGGAGCGGAAGCAGGCGCGTCAGGCACAGAGCCGCCATCGGGACGCGGCGGAGGCGGAGCGGAAATTTCAGCTCCGCCAGGAGAAGAAAAAGGAGAAGCGCCGGGGGCACTGAGGCTTTTCCTGAGAACCGGAGGCACCGGGAGCATCCGCTCCCGATGCCTCCGGTTTTCCCTCCGGCATAAACCGGCCCCTGACGCATATCCTGTATCCGAGGTGGTGGACTTGGTGGGAATTGTGGCGCTGGAGGCGCGGAAGGGCCGCAGGCCGGCGCTGGAGGAGGGGGCGGTATGGGGCATGCCCGCCCTGCGGGCGGGCGTGCCCGCGCCGCCCGGCCTGCGGGATGCCAGGCTTCGCCGGAGGACGGAGCGGGCCGCGGCGGCCCTGGCCCGGGCTGGGGTGCGGCGGGTGCTGGCGGCGGAGGATTTCCCCTGCTGGCCGGTGCTGGAGGCCGCCGGGCTGCGCCCGGTGGAGACAGAGCCTTTCTGCCAGGCCATGGCCGTCCCCCTGGCCCTGGCGGCCCTCCGCCGGGCCCGGATCCTGCGCGCCCAGGCCACGGTGGCCCTGGCGGGGCAGCGGGTGAGCCGCCCCCTGTTCGCGGCGGCGGAGGCCCTGTGCCCCCAGGTGCGCCGCCTGGTGGTGGATGTGCCCGGCGAGGGGGAGGAACTGGCGGCCTGGCTGCGGGAGGAGTACGGCGCGGCGGTGCTGCCGCCGGGGACGGCGGCGGACGTGACGGCCTGCTTCGGCCCGGCGGGCGGGGAGAGCGGGGGCGCGGTGCTCCGGCTGTACGGCCCGGCGCCGCAGCTGGACGGGCTGCGCCTGCTGCCGGAGGAGGGAACGCTGCCGCCGGGGCTGGCCCCGCTGCCGCTGCTGACCCTGCTGTGGGAGTGCGGCCGCCTGCGCCCGGAGCAGATCCGGATTTTCCCCGCGTGACGGCAAAGAATTGACTTGACAGGAGGATGGAAACTACCTATAATATCGTATTAACGTGGCGGATTGTTTCTATTGTGACGATTGGACGGGCCCGGGCGGGCCCGTGAAATAGAGAACGGGAAGCAAAAAGGAAAGGTGTGCGCAGACAACCATGGCGAAAGAATTCAAGCTGAGCGCGGAGCGCTTGGAGGAGCTCAAGCAGGAGCTCAACTACCTGAAAACCGTCCGTGAGAAGGAAGTGGCCGACCAGATCAAGGAGGCCCGCTCCTTCGGAGATCTGTCCGAGAACAGCGAGTATGACGAGGCCAAGAACGAGCAGGGCAAGCTCTACTCCCGCATTGCGGAGGTGGAGAACATCCTGTCCAACTATGTGGTCATTGAGGAGCATGAGTCCGACCCCAACTCCGTCCGCCTGGGCTCCACGGTCAAGGTGATGGATCTGGAGTTTGAGGAGGAGGAGACCTACCAGGTGGTGGGCTCTCAGGAGGCCGACCCCATGAACGGCCGGATTTCCGAGGACTCCCCCTTTGGGAAAGCCCTGTTGGGCAAAGCCATCGGCGACGAGGTGCAGGTGGAGGCACCGGCCGGTGTTTTGCGATACCGTATCCTAGAGATTCAAAAGTAAGGAGCCAGAACAATGAGTACTGAAGAGAGAAGTGTCAACCAGCCTGAGGAGCAGCCCTCCCTGTCCGAACAGCGCCTGATCCGCCGCGCCAAGCTCAAGGAGCTCCAGGATGCCGGCCAGGATCCCTTCCAGATCACCAAATACGTGGTGAAGCACCACTCCGCCGACATCAAGGAGAACTTCGAGGCCCTGGAGGGCACCGAGACCTCCATCGCCGGCCGCATCATGTCCAAGCGGGGCATGGGCAAGGCCATCTTCTGTGATCTGCAGGACGTGAAGGGGCGCATCCAGATCTACGTCCGCATCGACGAGCTGGGCGAGGAGGCCTTCGCCAAGTTCAAGAAGACCGACATCGGCGACATCGTGGGCGTGGAAGGCGAGGTCTTCAAGACCAAGCGGGGTGAGATCTCCGTCAAGGCCCACAAGGTGACTCTTCTCTCCAAGTCTCTTCAGCCCCTGCCCGAGAAGTTCCACGGCCTCACCGACAAGGAGATGCGCTACCGCCAGCGGTACGTGGATCTGATCATGAACGAGGACGTGCGCCGCACCTTCCAGATCCGCACCGCCTTCATCAAGCACGTGCGCAAGTATCTGGACGACCGGGACTACCTGGAGGTGGAGACCCCTGTCCTCAACACCATCTCCGGCGGCGCCACCGCCCGGCCCTTCATCACCCACCACAACACCCTGGACATCGACATGTATATGCGCATCGCCACCGAGCTGAACCTGAAGCGGCTCACCGTGGGCGGCTTTGAGCGGGTGTATGAGATCGGCCGCATCTTCCGCAACGAGGGCATGGATCCCAAGCACAATCCGGAGTTCACCACCATCGAGCTGTACGAGGCCTATGCCGACTTCCACGACATGATGGACATCGCCGAGGGCATCCTGTCCACCGCAGCCAAGGAGATCCTGGGCTCCTACCAGGTGAACTGGCTGGGCGTGGACATCGACCTGACCCCTGGCTGGCCCCGCCTGACCATGACCGACGCCGTCAAGCAGTATGTGGGCGTGGACTTCGACGCCATCTCCGACGACGAGGAGGCCTGCAGGGCCGTGGAGGCCAAGGGCATCGACATGGAGGGCTGTGAGCGCACCTGGGGCACCGCCCTGTACGAGGCCTTTGACCAGCGGGTGGAGGAGAAGCTGGTGCAGCCCACCTTCATCACCATGTACCCGGTGGAGGTCTCCCCGCTGACCAAGCGCTCCCCCAAGGATCCCCGGCTCACCGAGCGGTTTGAGCTGTTCATCAACCACTGTGAGTTCGCCAACGCCTTCTCCGAGCTCAATGACCCCATCGACCAGCGCGGCCGCTTCGAGCACGAACTGGCCCTGCGGGAGATGGGCAACGACGAGGCCGGCATGATGGACGAGGACTTCATCAACGCCCTGGAGTACGGCTTGCCCCCCACGGGCGGCATGGGCATCGGCATTGACCGCTGTGTCATGATGCTCACCAACTCCGACTCCATCCGGGACGTGATCCTGTTCCCGACAATGAAGCCTCTGGACTAAAATTCCACAATATATAGTGTCTGACGAAACCGGACGGCACAAGATGTAGTAAAAAGGGCTTACAACTACAACTTTTCTACAACTTTTGCTTGAAATCAGACGGCATCAGACGGGCCAAAATGAAGGGCAAATCCGTGTTTTTTATGCGGATTTGCCCTTTTTTGCAATTTTCACATTAGCACCAAATTACCCTTGATTGCCTCTGCTTTTTCCCTCATGTTTTCTTGCGTAATATGCGTATAAATATCCATAGTTGTGGAAAAATCAGCGTGGCCCATCACCTGCTGGATAAACTTGATGTCGTTGGTGCTTTCACAGAGCCGCGTGCAGAATGTGTGTCTCATGTTATGTACGCTAAAATGCGGCAGCAGTTCCGGCTCACGATCTTCCAGTTCAGCCTGATCCATTTCTTCGGCGTTGTAGGCGATGGAGATACGCTGGATGGCCCGATTGATATTATGGGCACTGAGAAAGTAACCTTCCCGATTCCTAAAAAGGAAACCGTGATACCCATTCATCACAAGGTCTTCCGGATAGAGTGTGTCCATGACTTCAATCAATGTGCGGAGCTGTTCAGCAACCTGCGGATACAGGATAGGGATAGTGCGGGTGCCGCTGGCTGTTTTAGGGGTGGTGATATGAAAACCTGCTTTCCCATCGATCACGCGATAGATCAAGTTGTGATTGACAGAGATGGTGTTGTTCTCCAGGTCCACATCATTTTTAGTTAAGCCGGTACATTCCGCAACACGCATTCCCGTACCGAGCAGTACGACCATGACAGGCAGCCAGTGGCTATACATCGGTGACTTGGAAATGAACTGAAGGAAGTTCTTCTGCTGTGTCATGGTCAGCGCGATTCTTTTCTTCGGGGGCGCCCCGGCTCCCTCTGTTTTGAGAGAGCGGTAGACGCCTTTGCTTGGATTTTTTCGGATGTAGTCATCATCGACCGCCAATTCAAGCGTGGGGTGAATCAGGTTATTGATGCTTTCCAAGGAATTGACCGCAAAGCCTTTTTTCAAAAGCTTCGTGTAAAATGTCAGGATGTCGCTCTTTCGGATGTTGGGCAGGGGAATGTTGGCAAACGGCTCATCCTTCACATAGTTGCTCCAAAGATATTCGTAATTCGCCCGTGTAGAAGCCTTTAACTGGATCTTCGTATCCATGAGGACTTTGAACATATCATTTAGGGTGATTTTCATAGCCTCCTGGGTGCGAATACCGTCTTCGCTGTCACGGTTGAGAACTTTTTCTTTGGCCCGCAGGCTGGCAAGGTCAAAATCATAAATGTACTTTTTCTTCTTACCCAGCTTATAGACAAACATATAGCTGCCGTCTGAGCGTTGTGTTTCTCCTGGCCGCAGGTTGCGGCCTTTGTTGTCTTTTCTAACTTTTGGCATAGGCTGATACCTCCCGATGTTTTGTGTGTTGCTGCGCCCGGAATGGGCAAGGTTCTGTTAGCATGAGATCTCGTACAAATATTCCTTCACTCGCTGAACGCTCCAAAGGACACGAGAATTCATGGTGATGCGGGCGTGGGCCAGGTCGCCGATCTGAACGGCCGTATGCCGCCCGCAGTCGAGCAGTTTGCAAAGCGATTCCGTATCGACCGCCAAGCACTGATCCGGTGAAAGGTCATTGGGTTTTCTTTTTTCCATAATTGCCCTCCTTTATTTGCAATTACATATATCCCCTACGATTTGTAGTGGAAGGTTTTCAACAAAAACAATGAAGTCATTCAAATTCATCGGGAAGTGTAGGGTCTCTTCCAAAGGCCATTTCCTGCGCCGGGGCTTTCCGCCGCGTATTGCCAGGGCCCGCTGTGCGGTATTTCAATCGTGGGCGGGCTCCATGTGGTCATCGCACACTGTCCGCGATCCCTGTATAACTCCAATGGAAAAGGTTATGGGGCTTGTCAAGGTACAAAAAGAGCGTGCAGACCGGCTACGGAGTCCCATGCCATGTCTGTACGCCCTATATATAGGAGATGGCGGCCAAATTTCTGCAAATCCTGTGCCTTTTGATGAGTTTTTTTGAGCAATGCCATTTTCAGCAACAGAAAGATACTATATATAGATGATATTCCTTGACTAACGCAAGATATTGTGTTACACTGTTTCTGTAATTGATTTTTGTGCGTTTTCCCCTTGTGGGATACAGACCTAGTTTCTGTACCGCGGATTGAAAAATCTGCATTGCACACGCAGTCAAGATTGTACTTGTGCCAGTAGTATTACTGCGCCCCTCTGGGCCGGTATATTACTGGCTTTTTTGTTTTCCGGGACTTTTGCTCCCGTCAGCGAGGATGACTTTGGTTCATAGGCAACTATGGACATCAGGCGTTACGCCCACTGTCACCCTCGCTTTTTTCTGCCCAAATGCCGGGAACGGCTTTGAGGATATACCAAAATCACAGAAAGGCAGGTATGAACATGAATGTAAAAAAGCGGAGTCAGGAGTCTCTGACGAGTAAGAGAAAACCGATGGAGAGCTGGCGGCAGTACCAGAAGCTGAACCAGTCCGCACAGAAGCATTGCCCGGTGATTCGGGCGCCCGTCATTCCCCGCAGGACACGGAGGGGGTGTTGAGTATGCCGGCAGGCAGTGTGGCTGTCAAAGAGCGGCATCAGCCCCTGGTGCTGGTGGATACGGCAGGCTTGTCCGAAGAAGAATGGCTTGCTTACCGCCGGAAAGGCATTGGCGGCAGCGATGTTGCAGCTCTGCTGGGCATTTCACCGTGGCGGACGGCCCGGGATCTGTTTTATGACAAGCTGAACATTGCCGTGGTCGAGGACCATGAGGACAACTGGGTGGCCCTGGAGATGGGACACCTGTTGGAACCGCTGGTGGCGAAGATCTTCCAGCACAGGACCGGCTACAAGGTCTATCAGATCAAAAAGATGTTCCAGCACCCGAAGTATCCCTGGATGCTGGCGGATGTGGACTACTTTGTAGAACTGCCGGACGGCACCACCGCTATTCTGGAGATCAAGACCACAAACTACAACGCCAAAGACAACTGGTGGCTGGATGGTGAGGAAACCATTCCGGCCTACTATGAGTCCCAGGGACGGCATTACATGGCCGTTATGGATGTGGACCGCTGTTTTTTCTGCTGCCTGTATGGCAACAACGAGCAGGAAAGCATTATCCGTGATATGCAGAGAGATCTGGCCTATGAGGATGAGATGATTTTCCTGGAGCAGAATTTCTGGGAAAATCATGTGCTTACCAGAACGCCGCCGCCTTACACCGAAGATGGCGACCTCGTGATCGAGAGCGTGCGCCGGTACACTGGCCCCGCTGACAAGGAGGCCCCCGCTGTATCACTCGACCTGCCCCTGACGGCCAAGCTGATGCGTTTTCTCCAGCTCCAAGAGCAGAAAAAAGGCGCAGAAGCAGGCAAAAAGGAAATCGAGGAAGATATGAAGCGGCTGAAGGCTGCCATCATTGCCAAAATGGGGAAAAGCTGCAAAGCCATCTGCCAGCAGGATGGGGTGAACTATACCGTCACCTACAATCCGGTGCGGACCCCCGGTATTGACAAGGATAATCTGAACAGGCTGAAGCTGGAACATCCGGACATCTATGAGCAGTATGTGACTGTTTCCGTGCACCGCCGCTTCACGGTCAAGAGTGACGCCGAGGCGGCATAAAAGGAGGGAAAAAAGAAGTGATCCATAGAGGAACTTATGACGGGACGATCTACCACAACCCGGTGAACAAGTTCTGCATCATCAGCGTAAAGACCGCTGATAAGGAGGTGCCCCAGGAGGCCCGTTCCACCCGCCGGTACAGAGATCATCTGATCCGCTTTGTTGCGACGGGCTATGAACTGCCCCGCACGGACGCGGTAGAGCTGGAACTGGACGGCGAATGGACAAAGGGCAAATATGGTGTGCAGCTTCAGGTGGAACAGTGGCGCGAGATCGTTCCCAAGACCAAGGACGGCGTGGAAGGCTATCTGGCCTCCGGCCTCATCAAAGGTATTGGGCCGGCGACTGCCGCGCAGATCGTCTCCCGGTTTGGCGTGGAAACGCTGGATATTCTGCAAAACCATCCCGAGCGGCTGCTGGAGGTCAAGGGCATTACGGAAAGCAAGCTGGAGGATATCAAAACCTCGTATGCGGAGAGCCGGATGCTCCAAGACCTGATGACGCTGCTCTCCCCATTCAAGATCACGCCGAAAACGGCCCTGAAGATCTACCAGCACTTCGGGCCCGCCAGCGTGGACATCTTGAAAAGGAGTCCCTTTGAACTGTGCCAGGTGTCCGGTTTTGGATTTCTCCGGGTAGATGCCATCGTTCAGAAAAACGGCGGCGACCTGCATGACCCCATGCGGGTCAAAGGCGCGCTGTTCTGGGCGCTGGAGGACAGCAAGGGCGGCAAAGGACATTTGTTCCTGCCTGGTGAAACTTTGCGGAAGGAGGCTCTTCGGCTTCTCAACACAAAGATCCCCGTCCCGTCTCTCCGGCTTCATGAACAGGAGGTCGCGGATGTGCTTCAGGACATGATCCTTCATGGCGAGGTGGTATCCGTCAAAGATAACATCTACCTGCCCCGCACATTCGCACAGGAAGATGAAACGGCCCGGCGTATTGCCATGCGGCTGATAGAGCCGTCTGCGCCGGAGCGCATTGAGCAGGCGCTGGAGCAGGTCAAGCGTGAAATGGGGCTGGTGCTGTCTTCCAAACAGGAGGCAGCGGTCTACGCGGCTTACCGCCACAGCCTGTCCATTATCACTGGTTCTCCCGGCACCGGCAAGACAACGGTGCTCAAGACCATTTTGGAAGTTTATCGCCGCCTGCACCCGAAAGGTGAAATCGTTCTGATGGCGCCGACCGGCCGTGCCAGCCGTCGTATGGCGGAAAGCACTGGCTTTGACAAGGCGCGGACGCTCCACAGCGGCCTGGGCCTCGGCAGTGAAGAAGATGACGCCAACCGCAGCAGACAGCAGGAGCCGTTGTCGGCGGACCTGATCATTGTGGACGAGTTTTCTATGGTGGATATGTGGTTGGCAGACAAATTTTTCTCCCGCATCAAGGATGGGGCCCGTGTCGTTCTCGTGGGCGACCCCGACCAGCTCCCCAGTGTGGGCGCCGGGACTGTGTTCCGCGAACTGATCGACTGTGGCTTGATTCCCGTCACGGTGCTGGACCAGATCTTCCGTCAGTCCAAGGACAGCCTGATCGCTTATAACGCCAAGTTTATCAACGAGGGCAACACCAAGCTGTACTTTGGGCCGGACTTTGTATTTATGGCAAGCGATAACCAGGCGGAGGCTGCGGAGCGGATCATCGCCCGTTACTGCCGGGAAATCGCGGAAAGCGGCATCGACCGGGTGCAGATTTTGTCTCCCTTCCGTTCGGAAGGCGCTGCGTCGGCGGAACAACTCAACGAGGCCATCCGCGAGGTGGTCAACCCGTTCCGCTCTGCCGAGGAAGAAATCAAGATCGGCGTCAAAGTGTTCCGGGTCAACGACCGGATCATGCAGACCAAAAACACCGCCAAGGTGTCCAACGGCGACCTGGGATTTATCCGCTATATCAAAGACGATGAAGATGGCAAGCGCGTCGGCCTGGATTTCGGTGTGGGCCGAGAGCTGGAATACAGCGTAGAGGATATGGTCAATCTGGACCTAGCCTACGCCACCACCATCCACAAGGCAATGGGCTCTGAGTATGAAACGGTCATCATGCCGCTTTTGAAAGCGCACACCGTCATGCTCTACCGCAACCTGCTCTATACCGGCATCACCCGGGCCAAAAAGCGCGTGGTGCTGATCGGCCAAAAGCAGGTGCTGTTTATGGCGATCCACCGGAATGAAATCGTCAAGAGGAATACGCTTCTGGGCAAGCGCATCGGCATGTACTATAAGGCCTATGCCAAGCGGGCCGGAATCCCGGTCCCGGCGGCTCTGGAAGAAGAACTGAAATACGCTGGTTAAAAAAGAGGCGCAAGGTGCAGAAAATTGCCCCGCGTCTCCTATTTATTACACAGGAAGGAGTATATGACATGAACGACAGCAATGCGAAAACGATGTACGAAACTGTGCCTGCGGCCGCTGAACTGAACAAGGTGCCGGGCTTTGACCCGCTCAAGTTCCTCCGCCGCACCAAGGACACCCTGAAGCTGGACCTGCCTTACCAGAAACTCTGGTTCCGCATGGCCCATCCCAACGGCCGTATGCGTCTGACGGCGCTGCGGATCACGGAGCAGATGGCGATTTTTGAGGCCAAGGTATTCCTGGACCGCAGTGACGCGGAGCCGTTCAGTATGAGCACGGCCCAGCAGACTACCCAGGACAGCCGCGACTTCGTGAAAGCCGCCCAAAATGAGGCGCTGAGCCAGGCCCTTACGGACGCCGGTTTTGGCATCCAGCTGATCAGCGCCGGCGCCCAGGCCGATCTGATGGAGAAAAGCGCCGGAGCGTCTGTCAAAAAGGCCGCAGAACCGCCTGCCGGGCCGGCGGAATGCACGGCACCGCCGCAGGAGCCCCACAGCGCCCCTCAGAGGGCCGATGAGCCTGCCGAGGGGAAATCCCCTGCCAGCCCCGTTGAAACGCCGCAGAGGGCGTTTGAGGGCGAAAAGGCGGCAACAGCGACAACGGCCCCGTCGAAGGAAAACACTGCTTCGGAACCGGTGAAGCAGCACCTGCCGGTGGAGCCGGCGAAGAAATTCGATACGCTCCCGGTTGACGCTTCGCCAAAGACGGAACAGCCGGCGGCTGAAAATGAGCAGGCGGATGAATTGCCCGTCCGCGGCAATGTAACGGAGCTGCCGGTCCAGCACACGGAGGAATCCGAACCTGCCGCCGAGCCTATGCAGCCCGAAGATGACGCTGCCGGGGCGGCGGATACTGCGGTGGATACCCCCTCTTACACGAAGGACACGCCTATGGAGGATATTCTGCAGGTCATGACGCTGGAACAGGCCCAGCAGGTCATCGTAGACGATGGCATCTGCAAGGGCATGACGATTGCCCAGGTGGCCGAGAAGCGGCCTGTCAACCTGCGGTATTACTTGATCCCGGGCAAAAGCAAAAACAACATGGTCCGCGCTGCCGCCCAGCTGGTTTTGAATTCGCTTCAAAAGGCCGGCTGATATGGCCCCCGGCGAGGGCATGAAGGGAGGAATGACAGATGGGCTCGTACCCGGATGAATTTCCCTTCGGTATCATGGAAGTTGTGGAACTGCTGCACCTGCGGGTCAGGCGCCAGCAGGCAAACAGCGTCTATGTGGACTGCCCGTTCTGCGGTGACCGCCGCGGGCGGATGAATGTCAATTTCGTCAAAAATGTCTGGCGGTGCAATCACTGCGACGAACATGGCGGAATGCTGGCGCTATATGCAAAATTGAATCACACGACGACCTCTGACGCTTATTGGGAAATTGCAGAAGCTCTGTGTGACAATACCCACGAGGAACACGCACGCTCCGGGAATGAAGCCCAACAGCAGCCGGTCAGCACCGGGTCCCCATCTTCGGGGGCCCGGGCGGCCGCTGCAGGTTATTCTTCTTCCGAGCGAAAAACTGTGCCGCAGTCGGACAAAGCCAGCCCGGCCGAGATCCATCAGACGCTATCCCTCCTGCTGGCCCAGCTTACGCTGCGGCCGGCACATCGGGAACATCTGCGTTCACCAAAGCGTGGGCTGTCTGATGAACAAATCGAGGCGCTGGGCTTTAAGAGTACCCCGCCGCCCTTCTTATGCCGCTCTATCACGGACCGGCTGATCAGGCAGGGATGCAGGGTGCAGGGCGTACCCGGATTTTACCGGGACGACAGCGGCCACTGGACAATGGCATTTTATAAGAAGACCTCCGGCATCCTGATTCCCGCCATAGGCTTTGACGGCCGGCTTCAGGGATTTCAGATCATGCTGGATGTACCGCTGAAACACAAGGATGACCCGCCGGAGAAACCGGGGGCCAAGTACATCTGGTTTTCCTCTTCCTCAAAGACAGACGGGACAGGCTCCGGCAGCCCGGTACATCTGATCGGTGACCCATCCGCCCGGGTGGTCTATGTGATCGAGGGGCTGCTGAAAGCAGATATTTCCCATTGTCTGACCGGGCGCACCTTTGCCGCGATTGCCGGGGCCAACAACACCAGCCCGCTGGACCCGTTGTTTGCCCTTTTGGCGCAGAACGGCACGGAGGAAATCATTGAAGCCCACGATATGGACAAGTACAACAATCAAATGACGATGGCCGGGGCGTCGAAAATTTATCTGACGGCCCGGAAGTATGGCATGAACTGCCGGAGGCTGACCTGGAATCCCAACTATAAGGGATTTGACGATTGGCAGCTGGCACTTCGCCGGGAAAATCAACGGAGAAAGGAGATCGATAGACTTAGTTTTAAGGCGCAGTACCTCCGCGGTTTGTGTGAACTGGCGCATATTGAGGACTGCATCGAACTATGGCAGCACTTGGCTGAAAACAAAACCTGCCTGACGGAGTATCTTGGTTTGACCAGAGAGGAACATGAAACTTTCCTGCGGCAAGGCAGGGATGCCCTCGGCACCCTGCTGGAACCCCAGCGGCGGAAACAGAGATTTGTGCTCTATCAGTTGGAACTGGACGAGCAAAAAGCGATCCCATTTGCTTTCAAGGAACTTGCGGCGCTGCAAAAGGCCGGCTATGAACAGCCGCCCGCCGCCATGTACCGCATGGCCGGGTCTGGCGAAGTCTACTGCCCGGTGGAACAGAGCGACGCAGAGATTTTGAAGCGCCTGTTTGCTGACTGCCGGGAGGAACTGCCGGAGGGCTGCCACGGGCGGCCAATGGCGCTCTCTGATGTGGTAGAACTGGACCATTCTCCACGAAGGATCTACTACTATGTCAATGGGGAGCATGAATTTCCGCAGGTCAAGTTTTCCCCCATGCTTGCCAAAAAGGACATCAAAGAAGGGACATAAAGAGGCTTCAATGGTTGTTGTAAATGAGACGAAGAGAGGGCAACTTCTGGCGCTTCTGGAGCAATGCGCCCATCTGAACGCTGATGTGCGGCCCCGCACGGATAAGGGATATTTTACGGTGACGGTCCCGCCGCCGTGGAATGGCCCGGCCCAGCGGAAAGCCCAGGAGGTGCAGGACAGGATCAAAAAGTGGTCGGAGCAGTATCCCAATGTGGTATGTTACTGTTTCGACAGCTTCAGCACACTACTCTATGTGCTGTGACACAGGTAAACGATGGCATGGAACAGGTTTTATCCTGATCCATGCCATTTTTGTCAACGGAAAGGAGTTTATTATGGGATATTTTTCGGAAATGTCGCTGGATATGCAGGAAGGCCGCAAACCGTCTGCCGCCTCGCTCACCCGCGAGTGCGCTTTTGAGGACGGGGAGAACTTTGACGAGCTGCCGGTGCCGCCGGCTGACCGTCAGCCCGTACCGCCTGCCGCAGAGCCGGCGCCGCAGCCTGCTTTTGAGGACGACGGAGATTTGGATGAGGCCCCGGAAGAGCTGGAACAGCCTGACGAGGCTGAGTCTCCCGCAGAAAAAACCGATGAGGAGGACAATGCCGATGAGGGTCAGGCGGAGCCTGCCAAGGCCGATGCCTCCAATGCGGACGCTGACGAGGAACAGCGACGTGCCGAGCATGAGGCCGCCGAAGCCAAACGGAAGGCTGAGTGGGAGGCGAAACAGGCGGAAAAGAAGAAGGCCCTGCAGGAGCAGATGGACCGCTTGGCCGCCATGAGCGACGATGAGGTGGTGGCTGCTTCCATGCAGCGGGTCAGCGGCGATGTGGAAAAGCTGACCCGGCGCAATATGAAGGAGTGCGTGTCGGAGTATATCCAGACCAAGTGCCTGGAAGATCCGGCCTTTGCCCGCCTCACCATGCACCCGAAGAAAACAATGGTTCACTGCTTCCAGTACATCAGCCGCAAGGCATGGGAGTACATCCAGGACGAATTGAAAGCAAACGGCATCCAGCCGGGCCAGGGCAGCCAGGGGTATGGCTGCGATATTCCGGATGACCTGTGCTATCAGTGGTCGGAGGACTATTTCCGCGATCCGGACGCCAAAGAGGACCAGGAGCAGGAAGAAAAGTTTGTCCCCCGCCCCTACTATGGCAAGTCTTCCGTGAAATCCTCCAAGAAAAAGAAAGCCGAGAAAAAGCCTGCCGAGAAGAAAAAGCCTGAGCCCAAGCCGGCGCCGGAAAAGAAGCCTGCTGCTGACGGCCAGATGTCCCTGATGGATTTTGGCATGGCAAAGGCCGGCTGAGGAGGCAGCGTATGATTGCGTATAAAGGTTTTCGGCCCGGCATGATCTGCATTGACTATCAGTTTCAGATGGGCCTCAATGTGACGGAAAAGGCCAACTGCCGCCAAAATGGATTCCATTGTGCGGAGGACCCGTTAGACTGCCTGAGCTATTATGGCGATGTAGACCATTCGGAATATTACATCGTCAACGCCGGCGGGGACATCGATGAGGACGAGGTGGATTCCAAGATCTCCTGCACCGAGCTGACGGTCCTCAAACGGCTGACGAAAGAAGAACTGTTTCTCCACGGCCTCGCCTTTATGGCAGACCACCCCAAGCGGAAGTGGAACAAGCATGTTCGGAAGGACAGGGCTGAAGCGCGGGGTGGTTATGCGGTCGTCCGCGGCGCCGACCCCATAGCCAAGGGCTGCCGGAAGGGTGATGTATTGGCCTTTGCCAAGGAGGACCCGGCCACCGGCAGCATCCAGCAGATCGTGGTGGCTACCATTGATGGAAAGACGCTCCTGCCGGATGTCTGGTATGGAGCGAATCTTGAGAAAAGGACGGTGAGTTAATTTGAAGAAATCCATGCTTCTGGCGATGCCGATGCTGACGGCATCGCCGGAGATGAAACAAGCAGCGATGGCGGACGAGCCCAAAAAGGAGACGACTTATTACGGCCATACCTATACTACCCGCACCTATTTCGCATATATGAATTGTCTGGTGCAGGATGGCATTCTGAAAGCCGCTTTTTTCCTGCCGGATCATCTGCGGCTGGATGGAAACAACCCTGTCTATGAGGTGTTTCTCGACAAGGAAAACCGCCAGTTTCTGACCTACGATCACTTGGAGAAAAAATGGCGGGACGCCAAATTAGACCGTTTGGAATGGCATGGCAGGAACTACTACGCTACCTGCTGGGTCAGCGAGGAAGATGCGGCCCTGGTTCAAGACTATTTTTCCGGCGAGCGCGGTGGCGCCCTCGGCATTCTCGATTTTCAACGGAATGTGCGGGATGAGCAGCTGGAGCGGCGCCACAAACGGATTACCGACCCGTGGGACCAGGATCTTGCCCAGGTGCCGGAGCTGCCCAAGGATTGGGCGCACTGGGCCGACAAGGTGGCCGTGCGGGAAAATTTTATATTTTACCATTACAAGCGCGGTGGCGCTAAAACAGGCTACTGCACCTTCTGCGGGAAGGAGGTGCCCATTTCCGGGCATCCCTACCACAACAAAAAAGGGCGCTGCACCCGCTGCCGGCATCCCGTAATGTTCAAGGCTTTGGGGCGCGCAGGCTATTTTCAAACAGATAAGTATTATGCTTATCTGGTCCAGCGGTGCAGGGATGGATTTGTCGTTCGGGAATTCCGGGCGGACAGGACCTACCGAAAGGATACCCTGCCGCACAGCGAGCCCTATTGGCATGAGTTCCGGCGTTCGATTTATGACCGCACCGGCGAAATCCGCTCCTATTACTGGGGGATGTACTGCCAGCGGGAAACACGCTGGATCGCGGGAAGCCCCTGCTATTACGCTTATTATGGTGATCAATCCGGCCGGGTATATGGAAAGACTTTGCCCAGCCTGGAGAAAAAAGAACTTCGTCAAACCGGCTTGGCCGAGTGGATACGAAGCCATCCGATCACTGATCCTGAAAAATACTTGGCAGTCTGGAAAAGGCTTCCCCAGATGGAGCAGATCTGGAAGGCTGGACTGCAGCGGCTGACAAAGGAGTGTTTCCATAACTGCGACAATGTGCGGAAGCTGGTGCTGAACCCCAGTGAGCCCGGGCTGATCCGCGCTCTGGGTCTGGATGCCTCAAAATTCCGCCGCCTGCGGCAGATGGATGGAGACACAGAAACTTTGGCCTGGCTGCAGCTTGAGAAGCGGACCGGACAGCGTATCACGGACGACATGCTGCGCTGGAGCAAAAAGGAACAGATCAGCGCCAAGGATCTGGTGTTTATCGCAGACCGAATGAGCCTGGTGCAGATCAAAAATTATCTGGAGCGGCAAAAAGAGTATTTTGATGGCAGCTGCCAGCAGGCGCTGACCACCTGGCAGGACTATCTTGCTATGGCGGAACGGCTGCACTATGACACCAGCGATGAGATCGTCTACCGTGTGCGAAAACTGCGCCAGCGGCACGATGAACTGGTCCTTCAGAGTGAAGCCGGGAGCCTGGAAGAGCAGGCGTCGAAAATGGCGGCGAAATATCCCCATGTTAATGCCATCTGCGTGGAACTGCAGGAAAAATATGCCTACAGCGATGACGACTACACGGTGCTTGCGCCCCAAGACATCTTTGAAATCATCAAGGAGGGGCGCATGCTTCATCACTGTGTCGGCAATGATGGCGCCGGCGAGCGGTACTATGACCGCATGGAACGCCGGGAAAGCTTCATCATGTTCCTGCGCCGGACGGAGGAACCTAACGATCCCTACTATACTCTGGAGATTGAACCAGATGGAACAGTTCGTCAGAAGCGCACTTTGTTTGACCGGCAGTATGAAGATATTGAACAGGCAACAGAATTCCTGATCAAATGGCAGAAGGTCATTGCGGCCCGCCTTACCGGCCGCGACCTGAAGCTGGCTGAGCGGAGCCGTGAGCTGCGGAAGGAGGAATTCATCCAGATGCAGAAAGACCGTGTGATCATTCACACCGGGCATCTTGCCGGCCGTCTGCTGGCAGAGGTGCTGCTGGCCGATTTGATGGAAAATACGGAAGTCATGCAGCCGCAGGCACTCCCTGCTGCCGCGTGAGACAGGTTCAACGGCCGGGCGTCTTTCGGGGCGTCCGGCCCACTTTATAGAATGGAGGTCTTAGATGGGGAGAAAACGATTTGAGTACGAGATACGCGGTTACAGGTATGCGCCTGAGAGTTTCCGGGCTTTTAAAGGATTGCCGGGACAGAAAATGGAGCAGATCTCGTTGTCGGGTGAACAGCGTCGGAAAATGGGCTATCTCTGTATGACCCAAGGCGGCAAGGCGGGTGTAGCCTATGTAAAGCACATCGAGCGGGAGCGGGAACACAAGTGCCGGCGGTACATGACCTATGGCTTTCTTCTCAAAGACGAGCCGCATCGGTATGTGTATTGCTCCAATCTTCGGTGTAGGGAGAGTGACACGCCCAAAGAGCGCCTGCGTATCCTGCGCCTCTACCGGGAACATCTGGCCCAGACCGGCGGGCGTATTGAACAGAGTACCGAATGTGAGTTTGACGGAAATTTCCGCCCGGTTCATGTGCGGAAAAATTATGTGGTTGCCGACTTGAGCCGGCCGGTAGTGGTCTGGCTTTATACGGCATGAAAGGAGAACTCCATGAAACAGCTTGGAAATCTGGCCGTGGTCTGCGCCCAGCGCCCCGATGTGCTGATGCAGATTTATGGCAGCGAGGTAAGCGTACACACAGGAGAGGGGCCGGAACGGGCCGTCCTCACTGCAAAATGGGATGATGATGAGACGATCCAGAGCATCATCCGGGAATTGAATTTTGGCCGGTATGCCCCGGACAGGGAAAGGATGGTGCGGCATGATTAAAAACCTGAACCAGCTCAAACGCGCTCTTCGGCCTGGTATGCGTCTGGAAGTTATCGGCCACTGCCGGCCGGGGTGCATTGGGCAGCTGCGGGAGGTCACTTGGGTCAATACCCAGGGCTTTTATACCAAAACGCTCAATCCGCCCGATCCGAAGCTCAATGCGGCAAACGAGGGGCGCGGCGCCATCCTCTGGTGGGGAGCCGCGCGCACCTGGGAATTTGAAGATGGGGTGTGCAAGTCATACACCCGTAGCGAACATACGGCGGAGACGCTGATTATGGCGTTCCGTGTTTTAGAAAAGGAGGCGGCCTGATGGACCAGAATTTGTTAATGAAGCAGCGGGAGCTGAACGACCGGCTCAACCGCTACCGGAATGAGTATTACAATCTCAACAGCCCAAGCGTCAGTGATGCGGTCTATGACCGATTGTTTGAGGAACTGCAGGAGTTGGAAAGTGCAACGGGCGTCCAGATGTCAAATTCGCCCACCAATACCGTAGGATACCCGGCGGTCAGCAAACTGGAAAAAACAAATCACTCGATTCCGCTGCTGTCTCTGGATAAAGTGAAGAATGCGGAGGATTTGTGCCGCTTTATGGGAGAGCATCAGGTGATGTTCATGCTCAAGTTGGACGGCCTTACCATCAAGCTGACCTATGAAGGGGGCAAATTGGTGGAGGCAGCTACCCGGGGCGACGGTGATGTGGGCGAAATCGTGACCCACAACACCCGCGCTATTGGCGGCATCCCCGAGAATATCCAATATGAAGACCGCCTGGTGGTCACCGGCGAGGCGTTCATCCGCCCCAGCGATTTTGAACAGCTGAAGACCACTCTGGTGGACAGCGATGGGAAACCCTACAAGAACGGCCGCAATCTGGCGGCCGGCTCAGTGCGCCTGTTTGACGCCGGGACCTGCCTGGGACGGCGACTGATGTTCATGCCGTTCACTGTGCTGGAGGGCATGGAGGAACTGCCTCGCAAGTCGGAGCGCCTCAAGGCGCTGCGGCCGCTGGGCTTTCTGCCCTGCAAGTACATGGTCACCAAGCGCCCTTTGACGCAGAAGGAAACCGAGGACGGTATCCGTCAGCTCAAGGAGTATGCGGCGGACGCTGATATTCCCATTGACGGTATCGTTATTACTTACAACGACATCGCGCTGTCCAAAAGCTGCGGGCGCACGGGCCATCACTACAAGGACGGCCTTGCCTTCAAATTTGAGGATGATTTGTTCCAGACAAAGCTCCAGACGATTGAATGGACGCCCGGCCGCACCGGCGAGATTGCCCCGGTTGCCATTTTTGAGCCGGTGGAGATCGACGGATGCGAAGTGTCCAGAGCCAGCCTGCACAACCTGTCCTTCATTGAGGATCTGGAATTGGTGCCGGGCTGCCGTATCCTGGTGAGCAAGCGAAACATGATCATTCCCCATGTGGAGGAAAACCTGGACCGGGGCAATTTTTCTATGGATGCCGTGATCCCGCACCAGTGCCCCTGCTGCGGAGAACCGACCAGAATCCATGAAACCAGTGGCCGCGGTGAAAACGGCGAGGAACGGGTCATCAAGACCCTGTTCTGCGACAACGCCGCCTGCGAGACCCGGCGCCTTAAACAGTTCGTCCATTTTGTGAGCAAAAAGGCCATGAACATTGAGGGACTGTCGGAAGGAACGCTGGAAAAGCTGATTGGCCGCGGCTGGATTCACAGCTATCTGGACATTTACCGCCTGGATCAACATAGGAATGAGATCATCCGGATGGACGGTTTCGGTGAAAAGTCCTGGCAGCGTCTTTGGGACGCCATCCAGCAGAGCCGCAGCACGACATTCGAGCGGTATGTTATCGCTATGGACATCCCGATGGTCGGCAATACCGCCAGCAAGGTCCTTTGCCGGGAATTTCACGGCAGTCTGGACGAATTCCGGGATGCCGTCTATGGGGGCTATGACTTCCGACAGCTCCCGGACTTTGGAGAGACGCTGCACAACAACATTCAAGAATGGTTTAACAAGGAAGAAAATTTCTGTATTTGGGAGGAATTACAGATGATGATGAACATTCAGAAACCGGTGGAGGCCGACAACCAGACCATCAACAGGGACAATTCTTTTTCCGGAAAGACCATTGTGGTCACGGGAAAGGTCGAGCCTTACACCCGCGACGAGATGAACAGCCTGATCGCCTCATTGGGGGCAGTGGCCGGCAGTTCGGTGACCCGCAAGACCGATTATCTGGTCTGCGGCGAGAAAGCCGGCAGCAAGCTGTCCAAGGCGCGGGAACTGGATATCCCGGTGCTGACGCCGGAGGAATTTTTCCGCATGGCCGGTGTGGCTTAACCAGTCGGTTCATCAGAGTTTGACAATGGGGAGAGGGCGGTCTGCGTCCTCTCCCTATATTTTTATGGAGGAACACCATATGGAAAGAAAGTATTTCATCCCTGTTGTCAATCGCGTTTATACCAACCGCAATAATAAACAGTACCGCTGCACCGGCTTCGTGGAGGGCAGCTGCCCGTGGGAAACGGTAGCCTATTTCACAAGGCTGTCCGACGGCTGGAGCCTGACTGCGCATGGACCGCAAATTTACGAAGATGGGACGATTGAATGGAACTATTCTACCGGCGGGCATTGGCCGCAGTGAAAAGGAGGGAAATATTGTGACCCAAGAAATTATACCTGCATACAGCACCTTCCAGAAGGACATAGATCTTACGCTGTATCACGCCTTTGCTGAATTGGTTGTACAGACAGCCCAGGACGGTGAGGCGAGAATCCTCTACCGCCAGCTGGAAGCGAGACAAATCTGGCAGGAAGATCAGAATGTTTCCAGCTATTTTGAAGCTTACAGCCTGCGCTATCCCGGCGAAGTGCTGGAACGCTTCGAGGAAAAACTGGGGACAGACATACGCATCCTGCGCGCGCTGGCGCTGGCCCTGGGCTACACCCGCCGGTGCCAGGCCGACACAATGTTTGTGGGCAATCAGCGGAACGATTTTATTCAAAAACTTCGCAGGACCACCGGGACGGATGTTTACCTGCAAGGCGCGCTCTATCTGCTGGAAACCGACGCTCTCCGGCGCCGCACGCGGCTGGATGAACTGGCCGCCAGGGAATACGCCAGGACGGAGGAGGCTCTGTTTGTGCTCTCCCTGTTTGATGATCCGGAGACCGGCTATCGGGCTATGCGGCCGCAGCTGACGCGGCTGTTTGGACCAGAAAGGACGATTTCTATGGCACGGGATTTCGGCGTGCTGGAATGGTTCATCCGTTTCTACGCTGAAGAGGCAAAACGCTATCGGGGAAAAAACGATCTGGTATTGCGGACGCTGATGAAGCTGCCCTACATGAACATGAAGCCGGACAGTCGGGAATTTTCGGTTTTGCATACTGCCGGGTACAGCATGGAAGAGATTACAATGGCAAATTCCCTGGCGGTGTGGGCCGACCGGATACCGGACCGGCTCTCATCCAAAGGCATTGTGGCGGAAAAGATCGCGGTGGCCTGCGTCCGAATGCTGCTGAACGGCCCGGATGGACAGCCGGAAGAGATCTATGCGTACATCAGCTGGCTGTTCCAGGTTTACAAGAAATTTGAGGTCAGGTACGAGGGATATCAGGATCTCTGGGCAGCCATCCAGACGGGGCTTGCACCCACAGCCCCCCAGACTATCCTCTGGATGAATCAAACAATTAAAAGACAGTTCCCTTATCGCTTCGATGTCTTCGACCCGCGATACGACATTCTGGCAAACGAGCTGAGTAATGAGGAATATGCGGAACTGTTTACCGTGCAGATGCTCCGTTCCCGTGCGGCGATCCCGCTACGGCGCTGGCTTACGCGGTATCAGGCCCTGACTGGTGTGGAGTATATTGAGTATTTTAACAAGCGCCATTGGCTTACGCTTCGCAGCTTTGTTTTGCTGGTGGAGCGAAAGGAGATCAATTTGTGGCAGTTTTTTGAGCAGCACAAGGGGGACGGGGCTCGTGCCCATCCTCTGGAGCTTTTAGAGGAATATGCGCTGAAAATCTCCAGCTGTCGGTGCTTTCGGTTTGCGCAAAAGCTGTTCAGTCAGTACACTTTCTCCCAGCTACAGGAAATTTTCGGAGATAACTTTTATTTCCACCAGAAGTTTGTCAAGAAGGAAAGCTATTATAACAAAAAAGTCCAATCGTTCTCTATGGTCCGGCCGTTCCTGACAGCGGAGCAGCACCGCCAGCTTTATGACTGGATCGATGCCTCGCTCTTTCAGACAGAGCCGGAATACTATGATTCGTTTGTCCTCTGTGCCCTGAAGGCCCCGGTGATCCAGCGCATCTATGACAAACCGCTGCTGGCGTCTGTGCTGAGGCAGCTTCTGACACACGATGCCTGCAATGGCTACGAAGTAAATCAGTTAAAGGAGCGGTTCTATTCCAAGGAAGAAATGGAGACCGACCGAAAAGCCACCGCCGAACAGGAAGAACAGGAAAAGGAACGCCAGTGGCAGCAGCAGGTCATGAAGTGTCAGGAGAAACTGGCAAGTTGCTATAATGGCAGCGCGGAATCCCTGATCCAGTTCATGCACGGATATCATTTTGGTGAGATCAGGAAAGCTGCGCTGGGTATGGTCTATGAAAAATTGTTGGAATGGCCGGCAGGCTACGCTCAGACCCTTGAGGCGGCGGAAATGTGGAAATTTTTTGAGCTGTGCGGGAGTCTTGTGATGTATGAGCCTCGGCCGCGCAGAGAGATATTGACAATGGTGCAAACCATCGTAGGAGGTGAAGCAGCATGACAAACACATTGAAGCATTTAGCCCTGCTCGTCCGCATGGAGAGCAGCGGCCTGAAACTGGGGTTGACGGGAAAATTCCCGGAGGATGCCCTGGACCAGACCTGCGAGCGGGTGGAAACTTTTCAATTACAGAACAGGCTCCGCACCGGAAATGACAATACGCAAATTCAGAAGGAACTTGTACGGACGCCGGAATTTGCGGCGCTCTACCATGCGCTGTGCAATGATGGGGTGGATGACCGGTCGATCACAAGTATGCTCCAGTCGGCTGTAGCCTGCGATGAGCAGTTGACGCAGTATCCCAAAGAACAGGTGCTGGCGGCAGCGGGAACGGATATCCCTTTGTCCCTGCGATTTTATTACATGAAATTCTACCTGCCGTTTATCAAGTATGAGGAAGAAGGAGAGGCCATCATTGACAACATCAATGCCTTCCCGGCCACAGAACGGGAGGAATTATCCGCATTGACGGACGCACAGAAGAACATGATGCGGCAGCCGTTTCTCGGCCCGTACCTGTTCAACTGGAACAACAATGCGCGCGAGGCGCTGGAGCTGCTGGAACAGAACAAGCCCCTTCAGCGGGTCCTGACACTGCTCTACCGGCAGGGGGTGGCGCTTGATCTGAACGCGGCACGGCTCAAAGACCTTTGCTGGGTAGAGACGGCCGATGTGATGAAATTCCGCCGCCTGCTGGCCGCCTTTGAATATGATACCGAAGACATCGATGCCTTTTTTGAGCGGTGGCTGGAAAATCACGCGGGGCAGTATGACCTTAACTGGTTTATCTCGCACACAGCGCCGCTGGACAAAGGACAGCGGCAGGAGATCCTGCGAAATGACCTGAGCTATCTCAACGCCCTGTACTCCGGGAGGCTCCATCTGGATTTCAGCTCTATCCGGCGTCATCAATTCCCTATCCTCACTTATGCAGTGCGGCATGGGAAGAAGCATTTTCTGGATCTGGTGAGCGAGCACAGCGAGCTGTTCCTTTCGCTGGGACGGTATGCGCTGCTGTTTGAGGATAAGTTCTGTGAACACTGCAACCTCAACAGCCTCACAGCCAGGAACCTGCAGGCGTGCGATACAGTAGAACGCGGCAGCAGCCATTTTGACCTGCTGGAAGACGGCAGGCAGTACACCTTTGAAGAGATGTGGCTGCTGTGGCAGCAGGATGAAATCTATGTCCGGCTCTACGCCATGCTGACGCCCCTTTCCGTGGACAGACGGCTGCTCACTTTGCGCCAGCTATTGAAGCATGGGCTGGTCAGCCACCACATGGAAGACCAGGAACTGGAACAGCTTGCCCGGTGTCTGCTGGAAAAGCCGTTCAGTGAGTGGTATCGAGGCACTTTTGGACACATCCGCGGCCTGACCCGGAGGACGGCCATGTGGCTGCTGCGGAAATATGAGCAGCTGCAGGTATTTATCCAGGAGATGCAGTCCGAGGCGGACGCGATCTTTGCGCTCAACAACGGGGCGGTGATTGCCGGACAGAAAAACTGGACGCAGGTTCGTGCCGCTGTTTTGACGATGGATCGGGACTGGCTTGACCTGAAAGAAAGGTTTTCCATTACCGATGAATTTGTGGAGCAGCACAGGGAGCCGGTCACCAATTTCCTGCTGCGCGGCGGCAGTGCGATGGTGCGCTCTCTGTACGGCTACCTGCAAGGCAACGACAAGGCTATTGAGGCCTTGAGAAGGATCGTACAGGCCGAACTGATGGGCCAATTCTATGCGTTGAAATATTTTGCCGATGACCTGCAGCGGGAGATTCGCTATCCCATCAGCGAGGTGCAGGAGGCAACATGGAAACCCAATCTCACACTGAAGCGGGGAGCATTTTCCGCGGAAGAAGCGGATGATTTCTACTTTACGATGAGGCTGGGAGAATTGCCCCGCACCACATGCCTTTCCTGCTGGGACGGAAACCAGAGGGACTGCCTGCTGGCAGCCTTTGATTCCAACAAGAAGATGATCTTGATTCGGAAAGGTGAAGACATTGTGGGCCGCGCCTGCATCCGGCTGACAAAAGGGGCGTTCCAACGACCTGCGGACTTTAATTTTTCTTTTGCTGATCTGGCTCAAGTGCAGTCGGCGGATAAAAAGCGCGCTGCTGACGAAATGCTGGTTCTGTTTTTGGAGCGCATCTATACTTCCAGATTGAACGATGAAGAAGTGAAAACCGCAATGAAGCTGGCCGTTTCCCTGGTGACGCAGAAAGCGGCGGCCATCGGCGCCGTCGCTGTGCTGGCGCGGCGCTATCTGGGCTGCTATGACCGCGATCAGTATGTTGGCAGCCACTTCTATGTGTATATCTCAAAATCCAAAAACGGACAGCAGTATCTGGATTCAATGGGAGGCGCCGCGGTGACTTCCCACAAAGAGCAATATACGGGGGCTGTTTTTCTCGTAGAACAGGCGGCGATGCGCACGGCAGCGCCGCAGAAGGAGGATGAATTATATGAATGACCGCACTCTGGTAAAATTACGATGCAATAAGGAAATGTTGGATATTCGGACTGTATCCTGGACCCGGAAATCCCCCTACAGTTTTTCCATTTTGAGAAGCGAACTCCAGCAACTGGAGCAACGGCCACAAAACCGGCTGATTTCCGGTGACTGCGGTTCCTTTGCCGTCCTGCGGCTGACGCAGAGGCCAGGTGACATGAAGATGCTGGAGATCCGGTTCACCTGGCTTCAGGAGATCGGCGCCGGTAAAGTACACGGCTGGCAGGAGAATATTCGGCTACCCTATGAGCCGTTCCATGTTTTTGTGGAAAATGGAGAGGATATGGATGGCGCAGAGTGGCGCCACCTTTCCGTTCCGGAAATGCTCATGCCTCGTTATGAGTTCCACAGCCGGAAAAATCTCCATGAGGTTGCCCGGCGGCCCGTTCTCCGGCGCAAGCTGGGACGAGTCCTGGGGCGGCATTTCCAGTGGCGCGGCACAGAAAAGATCGTCATTTATGATGACGGCCAGCCTTACAGCTTCTTTTTTGAAGAATACACGCCTTATGGCATAGGGATCTGCGGCGGTATCATCCTGAATAGCGCCGAGGACTTGGCAAAGGCCCAGTACAGCGTACATACCTAAACAGTACGCTGATTTCGTGTAACAAACGCAACGCCGCCGGGCAGAGGGATTTTCCTTCTGCCCGGCGGTATTTTTTGTTTCCAATGGAAAAGTTCATATTCCTATGATATACTCATATCAGCTTCAAATTCAAATCACGATATAAGGGGGCGAAACTCTTGGATAATAACAGCAACAAAAAGCGGGAAAAAATAATCACATTCATTTTTGGGGCGCTTCTAATCATCATCGTCCTGGCCATAATCGCCATATTCAGCGGTGCAATTATGCGTCTGCTCGGCTTTGAATATGAGAGCGTCGGCGGCTTTATCCTCTATTTTATAATCGCATCGGTTGTTTCGTATCCCATAAATTTAATAGCGGGCGCACTACCAAAAGCTTTGCTTAATCTTGACAGAATAACAAGGGAAATAGCTGTCTGTATGTATGTGTTGTTAGATACTATCGCTACATTTTACGGTTTCTATATCGTCGATTATTTCATGCCCTCTGTATCTGCAAATACTATTTCGCTGATTGTTTTGGCTCTGGTGTTTGCGCTCTTTGGGATTAGCGATATCAAGAAAAAAGAGTGCTAAGTTCACTTTTTTCACATTTTCCATTATGATACTTTGTATAGTCGCCGTATTTATCTGCACTTGCAGTTATGGCAGCTTCGTTCCGCTCCCAATACAATCCGATGATTTCATTGTCCTTCATTGCGTCCTCCTTTCCTGTTGCGTAAAGGCCTTTCACCTATATACACAACAAAATTTGTTATTCATTGCATGAAAAATGAAAAAAGGTTAAAAAATTTGGGGGACTCAAAAGTATAATTTCAACCGCGAACTCTCAGTGCAATTTAGCTTTTCAAAAAATTATACCACAGTGCTTCGGAAATCTGTACTGAACTGTGAAAAGTAGCGCCGCCTCGATTCTAACGAGGCGGCGCTGTTCTTCTATTTTGTTGTGAAGCGGTAGCCGTGGCCCCGCACTGTTTCGATGATGCCAGTCCCCAACTTGCGCCGGAGCTTATAGACCATGCTGGAGATCCCCGTCCAGCCGGCGTCAAAGGAGTCCGTGGCGACAGCTTCATAGATCTGGCGGGCAGTGAACACCTGCCCCGGCCGGCGGGCCAGCAGGAGCAGAATATCAAACTCCATCGGCGTCAGGTCTACCATTTGGCCGGACTGCCACACAAGCCTGCGCTGCGGGTCGATTTGCAGAGAGCCAAAGAGCAGCGGGGCATCTGCGGAGGCGGTCACTGTGGAGAAGTTCGCAACAGAAGCAAGAGCCGTCACAGTGTTTGCAAAGATGGCGTCCTCGTCGTCGCTGAAGGATAGAATTATAAATTTCCCAATTTTCCCCCACCTCCTAATTTTTGCTCGAATAATTTACAATCACTTATTTGACTTAGCATTATATAGCCCCATTAGCCACAGATACACTTCATCCAATGCGCCGCGATTGATGCTATATATCCTCTGTTTTTCTACTTGACGACAGCAAATTAAGCCACTCCTTTGCAACAGAGAAAGATGATAAGAAATCGAGGCAGGTGTTATCTGAAAATATCCTGCAATCTCTCCGGCAGAGTGTGGTTTTTTGCTTAGCCGCGTTAGAATTTCTCGTCTGGTTGAATTTGATAACGCATGGAATTTTTTGTCCAGTGCATTTTCGCGCCCATTTCTCATAATGTATCTCCATTGTTCCCGATAACAAAATATTACCATTATGGGAATATTAAGTCAAGAGAAAACGCCCTGTGCATATAGGGCGTTTTTCTCTATTCGTCCGCTTTATGCTCCGGGGAGATAATCAATCCAACCGTTCTTAATCTGCGACCCGGCTCTGGTTTATTATCTTGAAGTGGATATAAGATTTGAGCAATATCCGATACCACTTTTTCCAGTTCCTCATCTGTCAAATAAACATGAGAAAGGCTAAGACCAGACCGATCCCTTTTTATGTCAATTCCCGGTGTGTCGCAGTATTCTTGAAAAATCTTGGCGAAGGTCAAAAAATACTGAAAGAACATCTGCATATAAATGGCACCAGAATTTTCTCCGAGAACTGATGGAGGATCAGACGGGTCAAAAGTTAATGCGTAAGTCTTTTCAACTGTTCCGCGTATTGGTGTTTCATTAACGATTTTCAATAGTCCATCATCGGTCATTCGTTTCAAATTACGATATAGTGTAGTTTGAGGAATATCTGAGCATTTTTCAGCCAAATACTTTGCGGTAACTTCCCCTCGACGCATTATTTCTATCAGCAGGCGGCTCTTGGCCGGATTTGAAATACATTCCATAATCTTTTCATTCAAATTCTTACTGCCCATGTTCAACCTCCTTTTTGAAAATATTATCATTTCGGAAATAAAAAGTCAAGGGAGGGTATTGCTTTTTTGTTTCCATAGTGGTAATATAACCTGTGCGGGAATATTAAGGCGAAAATGTCGAACCCCCGCAAATATCGATACGAATTATAACAATAGGAGGTAAATTGGTATGTCTTTGTTGCAGGAAATATTTCCGCTTCTTATTCCCATCTTTGTGATTGATGTGATCCTTGCCGTGGCCGCTGTCCGGCATATTCTCCGGCATCCGCATTATCGCTTTGGGAACAGGGCTATGTGGCTTGTAATCTCTCTGGTTATCCTTATGTTTGGCCCGATTATCTATTTTGTTTTTGGGAGAGGTGAGGAAAAATGAATGTGCTTTCTATCCGCAATCTATCTAAAAGTTTTGGACAGCAGCAAATTATAAAAGATCTGAATATGTCTGTTCCAGAGGGGAGCGTTTTTGGCTTCATTGGACAAAACGGTGCAGGAAAAACAACAACAATGAAAATGGTTTTGGGGCTTTTGCAGCCCGATCAGGGAGAAATCCTTGTGTGTAATGAACCGGTTCGCTTTGGGCAGACCAAAACAAATCAGTATATTGGATATTTGCCGGATGTGCCGGAATTTTATAACTATATGACTGCAATGCAGTATCTTACACTGTGCGGAGAAATTGTTGGCCTTCCCAAAGAAAGCATTTCTCAAAAGGGAAAAAAGCTACTTTCCCTTGTCGGTCTTGATGGCGTAGAAAAGCGTGTTGGCGGTTATTCGCGTGGTATGAAACAGCGCCTTGGAATTGCACAGGCGTTATTGGCTGATCCTAAACTGCTGATTTGTGATGAACCTACCAGCGCCCTTGACCCGGTGGGAAGAAAAGAAATCTTGGACATTCTTTATAAAATCCGTGGGACAACAACGGTTTTGTTTTCAACGCATATTTTATCCGATGTGGAGCGCATTTGCGATCATGTGGCACTCTTGAATGACGGTAATATTGCTGTTGGCGGAACGCTTTCGGAAATCAAAGCGTTGCATAGCCATGACAGCCTGTTAATTGAATTTTCAACCGAGGCCGATTTACAGCATTTCAAAGAATGTATGACAGGACAATCGCTCCTGAACGGATCAGAAGAAAAGGGGCGGGAAATTGTAATACACAGCCGGGAGATGAAAAAGGCCCAGCATACCATCTTCTCCACTTTAGCCGAAGCAGACCTTGTGCCGGTCAAGGTGGAACTTATGGAGCCGTCGCTTGAAAGCCTATTTTTGGAGGTGATAAAATGAAAGGCTATATTGCATTTGTAAAAAAAGAGTTTGTAGAAAATCTAAAAAACTACCGCTTTTTAATCCTGTTTGCAATCTTTGCGGTTTTCGGAATGTCCAGTGCTTTTCTGGCAAAATTCACGCCGGAAATTATAGCTGCATTTGGAGCCGGATTAGAAATCACCGAGGAACCTGTCGCCCTTGACGCATGGCAGCAATTCTTTAAAAACATATCCGGCATTGGATTTAGCGCATTTATCATTCTGTTTGGAAGCTGTATGTCCAGTGAGTATTCCAAAGGGACATTGCTACTGCTGGTGACAAAGGGATTGGCAAGGCCATCTGTGATTATGGCAAAGTACACCGTAGCAGCAGTATCTATGACGGTTAGCTTTTGGGTGAGCTTTGTAGGTGCCTATGGATATACATATTACCTTTGGCCAGATGCTTCACTTTCAAATGTTGTACCGTCTGCGTTTTTTATGTGGATGATTGGATTTCTCTATCTTAGCATCCTCATACTCGGTTGTGTTCTATTCAAGCAGACTTTTACAAGTATCCTGTTTACTGGCGGGATTGTAGCCCTGTTCTCTGTTTTAAGTGTTGTAAAACCGTTATCTGCCTTTAACCCGGTTGTCCTCACTTCACGAAATGTTGACCTGATTTCAGGTGAGATTTCAATGACGGAGTTTCTTATTCCATTTATTGTTTCAGTGGTTTTATCTGTGGTATTTTTAGCGGCAGCAATCCGGGCATTTAATAAAAAGCAGTTATAAAGCCCGAAATTTTACTCCCTCATTCCCCAAAATAAAGAAAGGTTGCTGTCGATTACACTATCGAGCCAAATTGTTGAACATACCGATATAACAGCAGCGCCGCCCCGGTAGAGCCGAGGCGGCGCTGTTCTGCTATTCTGGTGTGAAGCGGTAGCCGTGGCCCCGCACTGTCTCAATGATGCTGGCGCCCAGCTTGCGCCGGAGCTTATAGACCATGCTGGATATCCCCGTCCAGCTGGCGTCAAAGGAGTCCGCAGCAACAGCTTCATAGATTTGGCGGGCGGAGAACACCTGTCCCGGTCGGCGGGCCAGCAGGAGAAGAATATCAAACTCCATCGGCGTCAGGGTCACCATCTGGCCGGACTGCCACACAAGCCTGCGCTGCGGGTCGATTTGCAGAGAGCCAAAGAGCAGTGGTGCATCTGCGGAGGCGGCCACCGTGGAAAAGTCTGCGACTGAAGCAAGGGCTGTCACGGTATTTGCAAAGATGGCGTCCTCGCCATCGCCGAAGGATAGAATTATAAACTTCCCATGTGGATCACCTCCAATTACTTCCGAATTCTATCAGTGAAGTCAAATACATCTTCAATTTTCATATCAAATAGTTGCGCAATATCAAAAGCCAGCCAAATAGATGGATCGAAACGACCTGATTCTACAGCATAAATTGTCTGGCGGGAGACATTAACCATTTGCCCTAGATCTGTTTGAGTCAACCCATTTTCTACTCGAAGTTGTCGGACTATATTTTTCAATCTTCCTTCCTCTATTGGTGTGGAGTTTGTTCTAAAACTTCTTTCAAATGATTTGTGCAGAGACATTGAAAGTGACAAGCGGCTTAATTAGCAATATTTTTTCTTAAAGAGTGCGACTGATAGAATATAGGAAATTGCAAAGAGTACCAGAACGCCAATAAAGCCGATAGCCATGCTTAAATCAAAATGCTCTACGATAAATCCCATAATTGCGTTATCAGTTACTTTTGACCAAATTCCAAGTACAACCAGCAGGATAATCAAAATGAACATCACCGCAAATCCTGCATTGACACCCATCCAATAGTTAGAGGGCAAAATAAAGGCGAGGAACAGCAGCACAATACAGAAAGAGGCTACCGACAAGAAAAGATAAAACCCATATCGATATGCGGGAAAACAGAAATAGGAAATGGTGTTTACTACAAGCGCAACACACAATCCAATGACAGCACCAATGCCTGCAAAGGCATATCGGCTGGTAACGATTTGTTTTTTGGAAAGTGGCAGAGCAACGGCATATTTACTCCATTTCCATTGTTCATCGGAGTTTGCAAGAGTAATAATCATAGAAGCAATTTCCAACGGAACAAGAAGAAAACTGATGTAAATAGAACCAGCTCCTTCCAGAATAATCATCAACGCAGCGATAATGGCGAGATCCATGATAAGGCGGGCAATTCCGTATTTTTTCTTGACTGTCAGAAAATCTTTTGTCAGTAACCCTTTCATTTCATTTCCCCCTTTACATAGAATAGCATGATTTCTTCAATCGTAGCAGGTCCAACGATTACATCTGGGTTCTTTTTAGTGATTGTGTGCCGATTCCGAACTAGGACCTTATATTGGTAATCTTCTTTTCGATAGGCAATAATCTGCGATTTGTCCATAGCATCAAATACGGCAGCTTTACAGTTGGCTATTCCGTAATTGTCAATCAAATCGTCTTTCTCATGAGAAAAGACTAGTTTGCCCTTATGGATGAAAGTAATATAATCTGCAACCTTTTCCAAGTCACTGGTGATATGAGAGGATACCAGTACAGAGTGCTTTTCGTTTTGAACGAAATCAATCAGCATGTCTAACACATCATCGCGAATAATTGGGTCTAGGCCGCTGGTAGCTTCATCCAAAATCAGTAGTTCTGCATTGTGAGATAATGCTACGGCAAAGGCCAGCTTCACTTTCATGCCTTTGGAGAAGTCTTTTATTTTCTTGTTTTTTGGCAATTCAAACTTTTCAAGGTGCTGATGGTAGAGCTGCCAATCCCAGCCAGAGTAAATGCCACACATGAATTTTCCGATTTCTTCTGGCGTGAAAATGTCAGGGAAGTGGTTCTCATCAAATACGACGCCAAGTTTATCCTTGATCTCAATTTCGTCTGCAATATGATCCTTGCCAAAGATGAGGACTTGACCATCGCTTTTTTGTGTTTCATTTAAAATACAGTTGATAGTCGTAGATTTGCCAGCCCCATTCTCTCCTATTAGGCCCATAATTACGCCGCGAGGTAAAGCAAAGCTCACTCTGTCAAGAACAAAATCGCCATAGTCTTTTGATAGCTCTCGGATTTCTAAAACATTATCAGTCATCATTCATCCTCCTGATACATAAGTGTAAGCAGTTCGGTCAGTTTATCCAGAGATATTCCGCTTGTGCGGGCAATCTCGATTGCCTCTGCAAATTTTTCTTCTATTCTCTTTTGTTGTTCTTCCAGGTAGAAGTCCTGATTTTGTGCTGATACATAGCAGCCTTTTCCTGCCGTTATTTCGATGAACCCATCATCTTGTAGGCAACCATAGGCTTTTTGAACAGTCAAAATACTGATGCGTAAGGATTTTGCCATAGCTCTCACCGAAGGAAGTGGCTCACCGGCACTTAGTTCACCGCTCATAATAGCGGCTTTAACTTGAGATGCGATTTGTTCATATAGCGGCTGGCTTGCCTTGTTGCTTACGACAATCTCCAATCTATCTCTCCTCCTCTCTGTTATGCACTGTATTAACTGTATTGCTCTATGATAACAGTATATAACGGAAATACGCTGATGTCAATAGACTGACAAAAATTATAGCTGCATCTCTTAATTTTTGAGGTACAGCTATTTGCAGAATTTCATTGTAATTTTGCCTTCACCTGAGGTATGAGAGCTGCATTGTCGCTGGCGCTCATACCTCTTTGCAATATAACAGTAGCGCCGCCCCGGTAGAGCCGAGGTGGCGCTGTTTTGCTATTCTGGTGTGAAACGGTAGCCGTGGCCCCGCACCGTCTCGATGATGTCGGAGCCAAGCTTGCGGCGGAGTTTATAGACCATGCTGGAGATCCCGGTCCAGCCGGCGTCAAAGGAGTCCGCGGCGACAGCTTCGTAGATCTGACGGGCGGTGAACACCTGCCCTGGCCGGCGGGCCAGCAGGAGCAGAATGTCAAACTCCATTGGCGTTAGGTCTACCATTTGGCCGGCCTGCCACACCAGCCTGCGCTGCGGGTCGATTTGCAGAGAGCCAAAGAGCAGTGGTGCGTCTGCGGAGGCGGCCACCGTGGAGAAGTCTGCGACAGAAGCAAGGGCCGTCACAGTGTTTGCAAAGATGGCGTCCTCACCGTCGCTGAAGGATAGAATTATAAACTTCCCATGTGGATCACCTCCTCTTAAATTTTTCCTTGTATAGTTACTTGATTATTTATTTTACTTAGTTTTATATAGATTTTGTAACCATAGATACAATTCATCAAGTGCATCATGGTTGAGGCGATATATCCTCCGTCTTTCTACTCGGTGGCAGGAAATCAACCCACTCTCTTGCAATAAGGAAAGATGATAAGAAATTGAGGCAGGTGTTATCTGAAAGCAAGTTGCAATCTCTCCGGCAGAGTGTGATTCTTGGTTTAACCGCATCAGGATTTCTCGCCTGGTTCGATTTGACAACACTTGAAATTTCTTATCCAGTGTGTTTTCAGACTCCTTCATCATGGCGCATCTCCGTTGTTTCAAACCAAATATATTATTTGCTAATCTGCACGGACGGGTATAACTGTCAATAGCAAATGCGCCCATTATTCTTGGGTTATATCTTTTTCGTGATTTGGCAAAAGATAATCAATGAGTATATGCAAACAGCTATAATCCAAAGACCAATTCCCAGCAAAAATATAAGATTGTTGTTTTGCACAAACAAGACAAGCAAACATTGAATAATCCCAAAAGGAATCGCCGTGTATCCAGCAAACCGATGTGTTTTTTGCCAGCATAGTTTATCCTTTAGAATCCAAGGCAATTTAAACCCAATGCGGCTGCGGTAAGGCATTTGTGGCAATAAATTCCCAACCAATACCATTACGCCTCCCACGATAAGCACTATGCCTTTCATGTAATTCATCTGCAAACCACAGTATTTAGCTACCGTGACAAAATAGAAAAGAAAAACTCCAAGCCCCAAGAGGTTAATCGCAGTCAGAGTAATATCATTTCTCACTTTGTTATCACTTTTGGAGATTTTATGAGGGAAAAATGCCACAATAGCTAACGCTAACAAAAGAGCAAAACAAATCCCGATAAAAACCCAGCGGGAAGGGCTTTGCATGAACAAAGGGATTTCACTGGGAAGGTACTTAAAACACAGAACCGTCCCTATGATGAATATAATCAAGAATATCGTATTCAGACTTCTATATAGTTTCATTCTCGTCTCCCTCTTTTCCTACCGTTTTATTGGTATCAAAAAACTCCAAAAATGCGCCTAAAGTTGTTTGCAATACAGAAGCATTCAGGGAATAAGTAACGGACATCCCCGTCCGCTCGCTTGTCACTAACCTTGCTTCTTTCAAAATGTCAAGGTGCTTTGATATGGCAGGCTTTGAAATCGTAAAGTTTTCAGAAATCTCTTTCGCTGTCATATCACCATTCGCAAGCAGCTTTAGGATTTGTCGTCTGGTATCATCAGATAGAGCTTTGAATACAGTAGTCATCTAAACGAATCTCCTTTCTATAATACTGTATTCATTTTTTCTTTCGCGTGAATTGATGGTAAATCAAATACGGAACCGGCGTAAGCAGCAGAATAAAATACTTGCTTGCATACCATCCTGCCTCGCCATTTGCATCAAAATGGAAAGGTATCTTGTCTGGAAGAAAAAATGTTGCCACAAACAAAATGACAAAGGCTCCGATCAATAGCGCCACAGGGATCAAGTTCTTCTTACTCATAGCTTCTTCCTCCTTTTGATTGATTGACATATTTTGAAAGGCAATTACTCCCGATGTGAAGCAATTCCTTTACACACAAGTAAAATTAAAATACATACGCTGCACAACAGAAAGGTTATAACGCCCCCGGCAAGGAATCCATTCTGAAGCATTTTTGCAACCGCAAATATATATCCTATTGAAATTGCGATGCAAAGCAAAATGGATAAAACCACATTAACATTCTGCTTAATCGCCTCTGTTTCATTTGTCCATTCCAATTTGGGCCGCTTCATGTCGATCCATACTCCGATCAAGTTCCATAACGCTGCAAATGATATGCCAACAAGAGCAATTACTCCAATCTGGATAAGACCATAGTGGAAGTAAACCTTAAATATGAAGCAATTTATGATAATCCCCATCATTGAAATACTTGTAGAAAACAGGGCCTTCACAAACGCTTGCTGCTTTAATGAATACGGAATAATCTTCGCTATCCAGAAACTTGCCCCCTCTCTGGAAAAACTGCTGGAAGCCACTACATTGATTGTGGATGTGAGGACTATAACCGCAATCGCAAATAACATTGCATAGAAGGAAAACTCCGGGGCAGATACCAAGGTTCTTATTTGTTCTATACTTTCTGCGGTTGTACTGATCCGGAAAGACAGCGGCAGTAAAAAGGGGGTAACAAAAATCCCAAACAGTCCATTTATGACATATACTGGATTACGGAAAAAAGTTTGATACTCTTTCTTAAAATAACTTCTCAGCTTTGACGACGAGCTGTATTCCATCGTCGATAAACGAATCCGTCCTTCTTTATCATAAATGGCATATTTCTTTCCGATCACAAGATAGCTCAAATAGTAATAGCCGCCAATAAATATCACAACAAGTATCATGCAGAGCAGCTTTAGTACGGGATGAAAACCGATATACTGATTATAGAATGGGAATGGTACAATGAAATCATTAACCCAGTTTAATAAGTCTCGTTTTTCATCTATTTGTCCATTGGATAATAGACCGCCAATCACGCCGCCCGCAAAATACACTATGATTCCTGCAACCACCAGCAGTGTCCTCATGCGTTTCAGAAGCATGGCAAATTTCAAGCATATTGTCACAAGAACCGCCAAAGGGAACACAACAATATGAGGAAGTATTGCTGCCGCAGAGATATATGTAATTATCACAGAAACATTTCCCATGTATTGCGCGTGAACTATACAGACGGGAAGCAGCAGTAAAGTTTCAATCCCATAGCAGAACAAGATTACGGTAATGTACTTGCCTGTAAAAACATCACATGGCCTCACAGGAAATAGCAGCAAGTGTCCTATATCCTTTGAAAAACAAAAAACGTTGATCAGCAGGAAGGCGCTCGCAATCGAGAGTATCATTGCCACTGCAAACAGTGTAAGCCGACAAAACAATGCTCCCAGCCCCAACTCGGAAAGTCCATCATAAAGCTGTCCCAGCATTTGAAAATAGTAGTAATAGAACACGCTTATAATACTTAAAACAAAGCAACTCAGCACAATAACGTAGGCGTCAGGGCGTTCTTTTAACTTATATCGGAAGTTCAAAAAGCTAAAATTGATCTTACCGATTGCTTTGCTTAATTGAAAAATCTTTGCCCATCGGTACATCATTAACCACCTCCATATAAATATCCTCTAAAGAAGTTTCGGAAGGGTTATCTCGAAGTTCGATTGTTTTCTTAATCATGCCAGCTTGCATAATTACAATTTTATCACATAGGTTCTCACAAATTTCCAATATGTGAGAGGAAAACAGAACCGATTTTCCGAAGGTCGCCCTGGATTGAATCAATTTCTTCAAGACCTGAACCGCTTCTACATCCAGTCCCGTCATCGGCTCATCTAACACCCAAAGAAGGGGATCATTCACCAGTGAAGCTATAATCGCAATTTTCTGCTTTGTCCCATGAGATAATTTTTTGATAGGGCTGTTCAGATATTTTTCAACCTGGAACGCCTCTATCAGCGGAGCATAAATTTTACCTCTTGTTTCAGAAGGTACTTCGTACATATCCGCTATAAAATTCAAATATTCCTTTCCCGTAAGATTGTTGTATATATCATGGCTGTCAGAAACATAGCTGATTTGTTTCTTGTATTGCATGGGGTGTTGCTCCAGAGAGTAATTACCAAGGCAGATAGAGCCTTTTTCAATCGGTAGTAATCCCAAAATCAGCTTTAAGGTTGTGGTTTTTCCAACTCCGTTTTTCCCTAACAGGCCAACGATTTCTCCATCCAACACAGAAAAGGTAAGATTGGTCAGCACAGGTACTTGCGGCTGGTAATGAAAAGACAAGCTGGACACATTCAACAAGGTGAACACCCCCTTCATAGCTTTTAACCTTTTGGTTAATTGGTTATTTTCAGTATAGCACTATGTTTGAGAAATGTCAATGCACAAGGCAATTTTCTCAATTTTGCCTTCGCCTGTTGAGAAAGGCGTCATCCAGGCGTAAAGGATATGTATAAAGCAAAAAAGGAGGCATTCACCTATGTTAATTGGTGTCGATCATGGCAATAAACAAATTAAGACGGTTCACTGCACCCCGTTCGTTTCCGGCCTGCAGCAGAGCATGACCCGGCCGTTTGGGCCGAGCCTGCAATACAGCGGCAACTACTATACGCTCTCCAACGAGCGCATTCCTTACCGCAAGGACAAGACTGGGGATGACCGCTTCTTTATCCTCACCCTGATTGCGATTGCGGAGGAATTGACGGCCCGCGGCGTTGACGAGAAAGAATTGTACCGTATCCAGCTGCCGGTGGGGCTGCCGCCGGCCCACTTCGGCGCCCAGGCGGAAAAGTTCACTGCCTATTTCCAGAAGAAAGGGATCGTAGAATTCCAGTACCGGGACAAGCACTATGCCATCAGCATTGATGATGTGGCCTGCTATCCCCAGGCATACGCGGCGGCGGCCACCATGCTCCACACGCTGATGAATGAGGCCAAGGCGGTAGTAGTGGACATTGGCGGCTTCACGGCAGACTATCTGCTGATGAAAAATGGAAAAGCCGACCTCAGCTCCTGTGATTCGCTGGAAAACGGCGTAATCCTGCTTTACAATAAGATCAGGTCCAGAGGCAACGCAGAATTGGATCTTCTGCTGGATGAGGGAGATGTGGACGCCATCCTCACCGGCAAGCAGACGCAGTACCCGCCGTCGGTAGTCCGGTTGGTGGAGCAGCTGGCACAGGAGTTCGTCAACGACCTGTTCAGCACCCTGCGGGAGCGGATGCTGGACTTGCGCTACTGCACGGTGGTCTTTGTGGGCGGCGGCGCCATTCTTTTGCGCCGGCAGATTGAGGCATCCGGAAAAGTGGGTAAGCCGTTGTTCGTCTCCAATATCAACGCCAATGCAGCCGGATATGAGTATCTGTACCGCCTTGAAGCTGCGGGCAGGTGACAGCTATGGCGGCCAAGAAAGAACGGGGGCGTTTTTCCCTGCGGTTCAATATCAGCGACCCGATCCATTTGGCAACGGTCGAACTGCTGGAAAAACAGCCTGACCACGGGAAAGCACAGTATATCGCCAATGCAGTCGTTTTCTACGATACCCACTTCGCGGATGATCCACAACCGTTAAGAGCAGCGGCACCGGCCATAGACCGGGCCGCCATTGAAGCCATCGTGCGTGAGATTCTGCTCCAAGAGACGAGGCACTCTGAAAAGCCTGCCGCCGCCCCCGCCGCCTGCCCGGATGCAGAAACAACAACGGCCCCGGTGCCGCAGGAGCGGACGCCGGAGCCGGAATATGTGTCGGAGCTGGGAGAGGAACCGGAGGCAGATGATGCGATCCTCGGCCTGATCTCCAGCACAATGGAAGCTTTTCGCCAGGGGAGATGATATAAAAAGAGGTATGAGGGCTGCATTGCCGCTGGCTCTCATACCTCTTTTTCTTCCTGTATAGCCGCGATGAAGTTGTCGATAATATTTTCCAGGTGTCGGTATTGGCAGGGAGTCAACGACGAGACCTTTTGATTGAGCAAGCGGGTGTCACCTTCCACGACCTGACCGCGCAGCAGATAGTCTGTGCTGATGTCAAGCGCATCGCAGATCTTCAGCATCGTTTCAGGCCGCATGGCTTTCGTGCCCAGCTCCGCAGTCGAAACGGTCTGGGGCGTGACATGCGCCATCTTGGCCAGAGCCTCTTGTGTCAATTTTAGTTGTTTGCGCCGGTCCAGCATCCGCTGGCCCATTTCTTTCAAAAGTTCGCCCATTCGCAACCCTCCATGCTATAGCTATATTTTATCCGCTATAACATAAAAAATTAAGCGGCCATGGTTGAACTTCATCAGCCATAGCAAGTATAATGGGCTATATTGAGAAAAAAGTTTCTGGAGGAGATGAGATGTCCCAGTTTTACTCGTGTGCAATTACCAGTCAGCGGCCTACACGGTTCAAATTCAAGTATCAGGAATATATGACCTCGTGCAAGCGCCTGAAGAAACGGCTGCACGATGTTTTTACCGAACTGTACCGGCGCGGTGTGCGCCGGTTCTATGTTGGTGGGGCCCTTGGCGTTGATCTATGGGCCGGCGAGATCCTGCTGGAAATGCGCCGGCAGGAAGAGTACCAGGAGCTGGAGATCGTGCTGGTCTACCCGTTTCCGGGCCATGACGAGCGATGGGACCCAAAGAGTCGGGAGCGTCTGCGCCATCTGAAGGAAAACTGCGACCAGTTTGTAATGGGCAGCAAAATCGTGGGGGCCCAGGGGTATCGGGAGCGCACTGCCTACATGGTAGAACACGCTGATTGCCTGGTGACCGTGTGTGATGATGAGACTGCTGGCCCGAGCGGCGTGGAGGCGGTGTTGCGGATGGCAGAGGCGAGGAAACTGCCTGTGGTATTGATCCATCCAGATACGGGAAAGGTATCGGGATTAACTCTGGTATAAAGGAAACCGTTCCTTTATGAATGTATGGCCGGTTATAGTAGTGATGGCCGTATCTATTATGAGCAGAGCTGTTACGGGATACATCTCTCCTATGCAGCAAATTAAAACAAGATATGGAATGGTATCAGAGCGGCACATCCATATCAGTAATCGGATACGCTACCGGCTATGAGCAGAGCCGGAAATCTGCGGAGAAGTTTATAGCCCTGATTGACAAGTATGAGAATTTCGACACGCTGACAAACACCATGCTCAACGAGTTTGTAGAGAAAATTCTTGTCCATGAGCGCGCCCGGAAAGGCAGCCAGGACACCACGCAGGAGGTTGAAATCTACTTCAACTTTGTGGGCCGGTATATCCCGCCCGCCTTGCAGCCGGTTCCCCTGACCCCGGA
>NZ_NFMB01000010.1 GCF_002161215.1 Flavonifractor sp. An10 | reverse complement strand
GAGGTTGAAATCTACTTCAACTTTGTGGGCCGGTATATCCCGCCCGCCTTGCAGCCGGTTCCCCTGACCCCGGAGGAACAGGAAGAACTGCGGAAGAAGGAGGAACGCAAGGACAGGCTTCACCAGAACTACTTGCGCCGCAAGGCAAATGGCAAGCAGAAGGAATGGGAAGAACGCTACAACGCCAGGCGCAAGGCCCAGGTGGAGGCGGCAAAGGCCGCGATCCGGGCCGAGGACATGGAGAAGGGCATTTTTACCACCGTCAGCCAGTTACCCAGGCAGGAGCCGCGCAAGGCCGCTTTACCGGCCAGCGCCGCAGTTTAACTATCGCAGTGTAAAGGAGGACGAACATGAGCAAATTGACTTACACCCGCTGCGGGGATTACTACATCCCCGACCTGAAACTTTCCGAGCAGCCGGAGGTCCCCATCGGCAAGTATGGCAGTATGCAGCAACGCTATCTGAAGGAACACCGGCCCGCCCTTTACAGCAGCTTGATTTTGAGCGAAAAGCTGTACCCGCGCCTGTTGGGGGTTGACCGGGCGGCGCGTGAACGGATGGACGCCATGCTGCCCCGCATAATGGAGGCGGCGGGCGTCACCGAGGAACTGAAAGCCCGTGACCCTATGCGCTGGGTGGGGCTGATGAACACGCTGAAAGCACAGGTGGAGGAAATGATTTGTCAAGAGTTTATTTATATTTAGAACTTCAATTTTAAGAGAAGCAGAGGGTTTTCCCTCTGTTTCTTTTTGTCAGAAAACCATTTGACACTGCCATTATTCGCGCCTATACTTAGAGTGGTTAGTCATAACGAACCGAAAGGAGGAATGGGTAGTGCTGACCTATGAAAAACAAGCACTCTCTGGTGCGATTGAAGTATTATTGCGGTCTGAATTGCCAGACGAATTTGAAGGGACAAAGTTATACGGCTCTCCCGAAGAAGATGAACTACGGCAGGACTGTAAAATTTTTCGGCTGTCAAATGAAACAGGGCATGGACGCATTACAGTCTATCAGGTTTTTTCTGGTATTGAGCTTTACTATAACGATATGCACATGGGATATTGCAATCAAAATCAAGCCACAGCTAAAAACATGATAGAGATTAACCATTGTCTGATAGGACGTTTTGAGTGTAGCTTTGGCGAAAATAGTTGCTGCTATATGGCGGAAGGCGATTTGTCGATCAGCTCCATGATGAAGAAAAAGTCAAATTCGTGTTTTCCGCTGAACCACTATCACGGTATTTCTATCATCATCAATCTGGATGAATTGCTGCCGGAAGTACGGCAAATCATGGAGCTATTGAATATTGATTTGCACTACATACAAAAATATATTTGCGAAGGAAACCGTTGCTGCATCATGCGGGCCAATCCGTCTATTGAACATATTTTTTCGGAACTTTATCATGTCCGGGAAAAAAGAAAACCAGGATACATGAAAGTCAAAATGCTGGAACTGCTTCTGTTCTTAAGTGATCTCAATACGGCAGAAGAAGTTTTACAGACGGATTATTTCAATCAAAATCAGGTCGCATTGATTAAAGCAGTAGCGTCCTATATTACGGAGGACTTGACAGCACATCATACGATTGAACAGCTTTCCCAGAAATTCGAGATTTCTACAACAGCATTGAAAAAGTGCTTTCGAGGCGTCTATGGAACCTCTGTCTATTCTTATCTTCGTACCTATCGGCTTCAAGTCGCCAAAAAATTGTTGCTGGAAACCGAGTTGTCAGTAACGGAGATTGCAAGTAAAATCGGATATGAAAATCCGAATAAATTCACTTCTGCCTTCAAAGAAACGTATGGCAGCTCTCCGACGGAATTCAGAAAGAGTGTCCGTTTGGATAGAAGCGGGTCCGTATGGAGTGGCGAAGAAATCTGAGCTGTATTAGAATATCCTTTGTCAGATAAAAGCAGAAAGACCGCTTGAAGCTGGCCTATTTTTTGAATAGTGGGTTAGGTACTGCTAACTTTCTGCAAGACAAAGGAGGATTTCCAAATGGAAAATGAAAAATCGACAGGTAACAAGTACACTGTCAAAGACGCGGCAATCATCGGTATCTTCTGTGCGGTCATGTTCGTTGTATTTATGGTCTATTCGACCCTGACCGGCGCTTCACTGTTCTATTCCATGATTTTTAACGCCGCAGGTGCGGCACTTATCCTCGCACCGTTCTATGTTTATATGTGCATGAAAGTCGGCAAGCATGGCCCCGCTCTTGTCTACAATATCATGTGGGCAATTATCGCCGGATTGATGATGGGGCCGTTTATGATTCCGTGGTTTTTGGGCGGCGGTATCATCGCAGAGCTTTCCATGTGCGGAAAGGATGCCTACCATGACATTAAGCGTGTGTCCATTTCGTGGGTAATCACGGCATTGGTTCGCGCTGCACATGGTATGTCAGAAATTTGGTTTTTCAAAGACGCATTTCTTGCCACCGGCGTCAGTGAGCAGCAGGTTCAGGTTCAGACCCAGTATTACACCGATCCGAAGTACGTCCTTTTGAGCCTGGCTGTCACCGCTATCCTGGCCGTCCTTGGCTGCATGATTAGCAACAAACTGATTGTGAAGCACTTCAGAAAGAGTGGCGCGATTAAATAAACTATGAGCATGAAATTTGATTTTCGGACCAAATTGCTTGTCATAGTTCTCACTATGTCGCTTGTGGCGGTGCTCACAAGCGACATTTTGATATACACACTTTTGGGCGTTTTGAGCGTGTATTTGATTATTCAGGGCTTTGGCAGGCAGACAATAAAATATCTAATCGTCTGCGGTGTTTTTATCGTGTTAAGGCTGCTGTCAGGAGGACAGGGCATTACCATTCTTATGCCGGAAATGTTCCTGTTCATGGTGCTGCGTATTTTGATGATGGTTATGGCTGCGCAGCCCGTGATTGGTATGCCGCCGGGAGAAGTTGTAGCAGTTTTTAAAAAAATCCACGCTCCTGATGGAATTGCCCTGCCCGTAACCTTCATGTTGCGTTTCTTCCCTACTGTGCGCAGTGAATTTTCCGATGTGTTTGCCTCACTTCGGCTGCGAAAGCTGTTGTCATGGAAACATCCTCTGGACGCAATGGAGTATATTGTTACGCCTGTTATTTTCCGTTCATCCAGAATAGCTGAGGAACTCGCAGCTTCTGCTGAAAGCAGGGGGATTTCCAATCCGGGAAAACATACCTGCCGCAGGAAGATAGAATTTCAAAAAAGAGATTGGATTATGTGCGTGGTTGCTGTTTGCGTAACCGCACTCTATTTTGTGCTGGAAAGGACGGTAGCATAATGGTAAATGATAAAGCAAGGCGATCCGTTATCCAGTTTGAAGATGTATCTTTTGAATATCCGGGAGCCGAAACAGAAAGTATCCATCATATCAGCCTCGATATAAAAAAGGGCGAGTTCCTTGTTCTGACTGGAGGGAGCGGCTGCGGAAAGACAACTTTAACACGATTGATAAACGGGTTAGCTGAACAATTTTACGAAGGGACGCTGAAAGGGCGAGTCACACTGCTGGGACGCAGCATATCGGAATATCCTCTGTATGAAATCGGGAAAAAAGTAGGTTCAATCTTTCAAGATCCAAAGAGCCAGTTTTTTGCCAGTATTACAGAGGATGAAATTGCGTTCGGGTGTGAAAACTATGGCGTTCCGTATGAAGAACTGGATGGACGGGTTTCAAGTGCGATCAAACGTATTAACGGAGATATGCTGCGCGGGAAAGAAATTTATCCGATGTCCAGCGGAGAAAAACAGAAAATAGCGGTGGCCTCCGTCAATGCTGTTGACCCGGAAATTTATGTGTTTGATGAACCTTCGGCCAATTTGGATATGTATTCCGTTGAGGCGCTTAAAAATTTGATGGGTGGACTAAAAGCGGAAGGCCACACAATCATTGTTGCTGAACACCGGCTTTATTATCTTACTGACCTTGCAGACCGTTTTCTTTATATGGAAAACGGGAGCATAAAAGAAGAATGGACGGCGGGAGAACTGCTCTCTATTCCAGAAGAAAAAAGACGAGCCATAGGAATACGGGCGGCAGATTTACACCATATTGAAGTAGATATTCCCCCTACAAAAGAAAAAGATATGACGCTGGAGGTAAAGGATTTGACGTTTTCCTATCGCAAACATCCGGTTTTCCACGATATATCTTTTCGGGCGTATGCTGGCGACCTGATTGCGATTGTAGGCCATAACGGAATAGGAAAAACTACTTTGTCGAATATTCTTTGTGGTATGCAAAAGGAAAAAGAGGGTCAGGTCATATATAACGGGACAAAGGTATCTAAAGGCAAAAGGAAGAATTTTGCCTACTTTGTTATGCAAAATACAGATTGCCAGTTGTTTGGGGACAGCGTAGAAGAAGAACTGCTATTAAACGGAAAAGGCAGTACCCAGGAGCAACGCGATGATCTGCTAAAACTATATGGTTTGTTTGAATGGAAAGAACGGCATCCCGCTACTCTTTCCGGCGGACAGAAACAACGGCTCGCTCTCGCTGTATCGGATTGGATAGATACCCCCGTTTTGATTTTGGATGAGCCTACCAGCGGTCTTGATTTCAAAAATATGATGAGAATATCGGAGCATTTGAAAGCTCTGGCGCAAAAAGGAAAGACCATTTTAATCATTACCCACGATTATGAATTTGCCGCTATGACTTGCAATCGGGTTCTGCATTTCGTTGATGAAGGTCATGTAGAAACATTTCCGTTACAGGAAAATTTGTCCCGCTTATATTCCTGCCTTATGTGCCAATGAATTATGTGTCTGATTGGATAGATACGCTCTGTATGGAGTGGCAGAAACAACTGAATGATTTTATGATAATAGACGGGTTAGAAGATACTAACTCGTCTATTATTGCGAAAGGAGCCTTGCTTATGGATAAGCAAAAAAATGGAGAACTGTCCAGAATGTTCGGATATGCAGGGAAATTCCATGTTTTGACCGTTTTGGGATGTGTTCTCTCCGGGATCAGTACCATTTTATCTATGCTGCCTTTTGTTTGCATTTGGCTCGTCATCCGCGATTTAATCCAGGCTTTTGCTGCCGGGGATATATCTCTTGCAACGGGGAGCGCCCATTATGCGTGGATGGCGGTTGTGTTTGCAACGGCAAGCATTTTAATTTATTTTATCGCCCTGAACTGTACTCATCTGGCGGCGTTTCGTACAGCCACCAATATGAGAAAATCTGCAATTCATCATATCGTGACGCTGCCGTTGGGGTATTTCAGCCAAAATGCAAGCGGACGGCTCAGAAAAATCATTGATGATAATGCAGGACTTACAGAAGGATTTCTGGCCCATCAGCTTCCCGATCTGACCGGAGCCGCAGTTATGCCGGTTGCCGTTATTATTTTGATTTTCCTTTTTGACTGGCGGCTGGGAATTTGCTGCCTGATACCTATGGGAATCAGTGTCATCTTTCTCAAACAGATGATGGGCGGAGATAATGCGCAGTTTATGGGCAAGTATATGACTGCACTGGAAACGATGAATAAAGAAGCTGTGGAATATATTCGCGGTATTCCTGTTGTAAAAGTATTTCAGCAAACTATTTATTCCTTCAAAAATTTTCACGCTGCAATAGAAGAATACGAAAAATTTGCTTCCGGGTATGCCTTAAAATGCCGTATTCCTCTTACTGGATTTACAGTAACACTGAACGGCACATTTGTTTTACTTATTCCAGTCGCCATGTTTATTTTGTCCGGGGTCAGCGGCCAGGCGGCTTATGAAAATGTTGTGCTGGATTTTCTGTTTTACAGTTTGTTTACTCCGGTCTGTGCAACTATGATGAACCGTATCATGTTTGCCAGCGAGCAGCTTATGGCGGCTAAAAGTGCAGTCAGCCGGGTGGATGAAATTTTGCAGGAAAAGCCATTGAAAGAGCCGGAACATCCCCTGATCCCGGCAGATGCTTCGATTGTGTTTTCGGATGTTTCCTTCGCCTATCCAGGGGCCAAAGAGAAGGCCTTAGACTATATCAGCTTTGAGGTTCCGGCAGGAAAAACAGTTGCGCTTGTTGGTGCCTCTGGCAGCGGTAAAAGTACAGCAGCAAGTCTCATTCCCCGATTTTATGATGTTCAGTCAGGTTCTGTTACGATTGGCGGCGTGGATGTACGCAATATTGAGAAGCAGGAACTGATGGAAAGGGTTGCTTTCGTGTTTCAGAATACCCGTCTGTTCAAGGATACTTTACTGAATAATATTAAAGCGGCCCGCCCGGACGCTACCAGGGAAGAAGTCCTGAAAGCGGCTGATGAAGCACAATGCAAGGACATTATTGACCGCCTCCCGGATGGGCTTGATACGCTCGTTGGAACAGGAGGCACATATCTCTCAGGAGGTGAAAATCAAAGGATTGCTCTTGCAAGGGCAATCTTAAAAGACGCCCCTATTATTGTGCTGGATGAAGCCACAGCATTTGCAGATGCCGAAAACGAACATCAGATACAGCTCGCTTTTGAGCGGCTGACCCAAAACAAAACGGTTCTGATGATTGCTCATCGACTTTCTACGATACAAGACGCAGACCTTATTCTGGTGTTCAAGGATGGGCAGATTGCAGAAAGAGGTACACACGAAGAATTAGTAGCCTTAAATGGTATTTATTCTTCCATGTGGAAGGATTACCAGACTTCGATTGCCTGGAAGGTCGGAAAGGAGGACGAGCAGCATGATTAAGGCGTTAAAAAAGAAGTATGCGTTAAGCAATCAGGGTGCAAAAGACCTGTTAAAAGGGATCGTTTATTCGGTACTGGCTAATATCAGCCTTATGTTTCCTGTTATTCTTCTGGCTATCGTCCTCAATCAGCTTCTTGCGCCTGTTTTGGGAACGAGTGCGCCAGAGATCAGTGCCGCCGTTTACACTGTGATTGGAATTGTGATTTTAGCCGTTGTATTTATTTTTCATTATTGCCAGTACACCGCAGCATATCTCGGAACGTATGACGAAAGCGCAAGGCGGCGTATCGGACTTGCGGAAAAATTGCGCACCCTTCCGCTGACCTTCTTCCACCAGCGTGATCTTGCTGACCTGACAAGCACTATTATGGGAGACTGTGCAAACTTTGAGCACGCATTTTCCCATACGGTTCCACAATTCTTTGGAGCAGTTATCTCTACGGGGATTGTTTGTATCGGCCTGCTGATTTTCAACTGGCAAATGGGCCTGGCTCTTCTCTGGGTAGCTCCGATTTCATTTGCAATCGTTATTCTGTCACGGAAATGGCAGGAAAAACTCAACCAAAAACACATGAACGCCAGACTTGAGCTTGCAGAGGGTATTCAGGAGTGTTTGGAAACTGTACAGGATATAAAAGCCTGCAATCAGGAAGAAGATTATCTTCGCAAATTGGACGCAAAGATGGATGCCGCAGAAAAAGCACAAATTTCATCCGAAATGACAACGGCAAGTCTGCTGACAACCGGCCAGATGTTTTTACGGCTCGGTTTGGCAACGGTGATTGTAGTAGGTAACGGTCTTGTGGTAAGTGGAGGTACCTCTCTGTTTACCTATATTCTGTTTTTGATTGCTGCCTCCCGCCTTTATGATCCGCTTTCCGGGGCGATGTCAAATATGGCGGAGCTGTTCTCTGTACAGCTTCAGGTAAACCGTTTGAAAGAAATAGAGGAATACCCGGAAGAAACCGGCGAGAAGAATATCCATACAAACGGGTACGATATTACATTCGATCATGTCCAGTTTTCTTACGAAAAGGGCAAACCGGTACTGAAGGATGTTTCGTTTACTGCAAAACAGGGACAGGTCACGGCATTGGTTGGCCCGTCCGGCGGCGGCAAAAGTACAGTCGCAAAACTGGCAGCCAAATTTTATCCTCTGGACGGAGGAAGAATATTGTTGGGCGGAACCGATATTGCTCCGCTAAATTCAACCATGTTGATGAAAAACTTCTCTATCGTTTTTCAAGATGTTGTGCTGTTTAATAACACCATCATGGAAAATATTCGCGTTGGCAAAAAGGACGCTACGGACGAGGAAGTGATTGTCGCAGCTAAAGCAGCGCAGTGTGATGAATTTATTTCAAAATTACCTGACGGCTATCAGACAGTGATTGGAGAAAACGGCTCTACGCTATCAGGCGGTGAATGCCAGCGGCTTTCCATCGCACGCGCTCTTTTGAAAGATGCTCCTGTTATTCTTCTCGATGAAGCTACTGCTTCTCTTGATGTAGATAACGAAACTGAAATTCAAAACGCAATATCTAGGCTGGTAAAAGGCAAGACGGTTCTTATTATCGCTCATCGAATGAGGACGGTGGAGGCTGCCGATAACATTGTTGTATTGTCAGATGGTATTGTAGCCGAAAACGGGACTCACGAAGAACTTATGAAAGAAAATGGCCTCTATCATAGACTGGTCGATTTACAGACAGCTTCTGCAAATTGGAAGTTAAGCGTTTAATTCGTAATAAGGAGGTACTGATGAAACTTCATGCGTCCGGGGAGGACTACCTGGAAACCATCCTTGTTCTCCAAAAGAAACTCGGTATGGTACGCTCCGTAGATGTGGCCCGGCACATGGAGGTGTCAAAGCCCAGCGTGTGCCATGCAGTGGCTACCTTGCGGGACGGCGGCTTTCTCACGATGGACGAAGATCACTTTCTCCATCTGACCGATGTGGGCCGCGAGGTGGCTGAAAAAATCTATGAGCGTCACTGCTTCTTTACCGAGCAGCTTATCGCCGCAGGCGTTGACCCAAAAACTGCGGAGGCCGATGCCTGCCGGATTGAACACATTATCAGCGATGAGAGCTTTTCACGGCTGAAAGAGGCAGCCGGACAGGAACAAACCTAAACCGAATAAGCCAAGCGATCCTGCCCCGCAAGACGGGAAAAGAAAAAACCGTTGCAGGGCAGGCAACTTCGTGCGCCCATAATGGATTTTCAGGGACTGCGGCGGTTTTGAGTACATCAAGGCCGCCGTTCCTTATGCCCTCGACAAAGGAGTGACGCCTACACGCTGACACGGCGGCTTTAGGAGGGAGCCGCCGTGAAGCACACTGACCGCCGACAAATTCAGACGATATTTGCACTACCGTCAAAAAAAGCCCAGCCACCGAACAGGCCCCGTCTGGCAGCCGGTGCGAAAATTGTCACAATGTAACTGAATACCGTATTTTTTGCGCTCGAATAGCTTTCTGCTGTCCGGGCGTTTTTTCATACCTGTGGGGCCGGAATATCGGGTCAACATGGCCCGAACCCTGTCCCCGGTGCCGCTCCCCGCCGCCCCGTTCAGATTTTCCCGCAAAAAATCTGAACGGAGGAAAGGCAGATGGAAGTCACCATCCATTACAACGGACAAGCTGTGGCCGTGGAGGTCACACTGGAAGTCTATGAATTTCTTGACCGGGCCGACCACAAAACCGAGAACCTGTCCCATGAGCAGCGGCGGCACTGGGATGGCCGGGAGTTTGACGAGTACATAGTTGCCACCGAGGGCGTGGGTATCTACGGCGAAACGCCGGAGGACTACCTTTGCCGCATGGAAACGCTGGGCGAGCTGATGGCCGTCCTGGACACCTGCACCGAGACCCAGCGCCGCCGGTTCCTGCTCTATGCCCTGGACGGGCTGAGTTTTTCGGAGGTCGCTGCCCTGTGCGGCTGCTCCAAGAGTTCGGTGCAAGGCTCCATTGAAGCGGTCAGAAAAATTTTCAAAAAAATTTTGAGAAACCACCCATACGAATGACCCCTTTTCGGGCTACCAAGTGAAAGGGATTGTTTCCCTTATCCCAGCGGGAGGCGGACAGCGGACAAGCTGCCCGCCTCTCCCATTTTCAGGAGGTAAGCCTATGAAAACAATCAATCTGCGGTGGATTTATCCCCACTACCGGCACGACGAGTTTGTAGAGGTCAGCGACGAGGTCTGGGAGGCCATGCGGCAGGCCCAGCGCGAGATGAACAACTATGAGCGCCGGAAGGTCTACCACCGCGCCTGGTACTCCCTGGACGCATATAGCTGGACGGAGAACTACGCGCTGGAATACGGGAGATCGCCGGAGGAAATCCTTTTGGAGCGCGAGGAACGGGCCGCCCGCCTGCGGCTGGTTGCCGCCTTGCCGGAGGCACTGTCTCATACCACTCCAACCCAGGCCCGCCGTGTCCGGGCCTACTACATCGCCGGTATCAACCAGCCGGAAATCTCCCGGATGGAGGGCGTACACAGCAGCAAGGTCAGCATTGCCATCCGGCGGGGCCTGCGGAATATGCGCCGCTGCTATGACGGCCTTTTCCCGTCAGAATGAGGGCGGGCCTATGCAGACCATCAACCTCAAGCAATATTATCCGTTCTGCACTGAGGACACCCTTGTGGAGGTGTCGGATGAAATCGCCGAGGCGTTCCTGCTGGACAAGCGGGCCGAGGCCGCCAGGGAACGCAAGATGTACCGCTACAAGGCGTTTTACTCCCTTGACTGCAATGATGGGATTGAGAACGCCGCCATCGGCTGGGCGCAGCCATCGCCGGAGGATTGCCTGATGGAAAAGGAGGCGCAGGCCGAATATGCCGAACTGCTCCGGCGGCTCTATGAGGCCATTTCCTCTCTGCCCCCAACGCAGGCCCGCCGCGTCCATGCCCGGTATATGCTGGGGATGAAAGTGAAGGACATTGCTGCGATGGAGGGTATTACCCCATCCCAGGCGGGGAAGTCCATCCATGCGGCGCTCCGGCGGCTGCGCCGGTACTTCATACGCCGGAAATGGACAAGCGGCCTATGAAAACCATCAACCTGAAAAAATACTACTACCCGATTTGCAAGAAGGACACCCTTGTGGAAGTGCCGGATGAGGTGGCAGACGCCATTGCGGAGGAAAGCCGAGCAGAGGACGCCAATGACGCCAAACAGCACTATCACTGTTACTCTCTGGACGCATCCCCCGGCATGGAAAACCATTTCCCGGAGCAGGCCGTTTCCCCGGAGGATTTTCTGATGGAGAAAGAAACGGAACGGGAACAGGAGGCCGCCCGCGCCCTGATGGTGGAACGGCTCCAGGAGGCCCTTGCCACTCTGACACCCCGGCATGCAAGCTGCCTTCATGCCCGGTTTTGGGAGGGCAAGCCCTTCAAGGAGATTGCCGAGGCCGAGGGCTTTACCACATCGGCTGCCATTGTCACGGTACGCAACGCCATCATCAAGTTACAGAAATATTATATCAGGCGCGGCTGGATGGAGCCGCCAAAGGAGAAAGCGATATGCACAAAGAAATCACCACCCAAGCGAAACCGAAAAAAGACGAGCGCGAAGAAGTCCTGAAGGAGATCCGGCAGCTTGAGAACCGCCAGAAGATTTTGGAGAACAAACAGCGTAACGAGGAACGCAAGGCCCGCACCCGCCGCCTGATTGAGCGCGGGGCCATTTTGGAGGGCGTGTTCCCTCTGGCCCCTGGCCTTCCCGGCGTAGAGGTCAAGGCGTTCCTGATTGCCCTGTCCCATCTTCCGGGGGCGGCGGAACTGGCCGCAAAACTGCCGAAATCCGGGGACAAGCCGTAAATCCCTTGTTTACAAGGGCGCACTTATACACCGTTGCCGGTGTCGTGCGCCCTGCCGGGGGCTGTTGCGTACTTCGTCCGCGATGGGGAGCTACACTCCCCAAACCCCTTGTGCGCCCCGCGCAGCCAGACACCCGCTTCGCGTCTGTCCGGCTCCACGGAGCCTGAATACCCCTCACCGAAAGGAGGCCATCCCCATAGATTTTTGCCATATCCCCGTCAGTATCATCAAGCGCAGCGAGGGCCGTTCCGCTGTTGCCGCAGCCGCCTACCGAAGCGGGACAAAGCTGACAAATGAATGGGACGGCCTGACCCATGATTACACCCGGAAGGGCGGCGTTGTCCATGCGGAAATCATGCTGCCCGCCCACGCCCCGCCGGAGTTTGCAGACCGCTCCAACCTCTGGAACAGTGTGGAGCAGATCGAGAAAGCCAGGGACAGCCAGCTTGCCCGCGAGATTGAAGCGGCTTTGCCCCGCGAACTGTCCAGGGAACAGCAGCTTGCCCTTGTTCGGGCCTATGTGAAGGACAACTTTGTGGACAAGGGGATGTGCGCCGACTTCGCCATCCACGACAAGGGAACCGGCAACCCCCATGTCCATATCATGCTGACCGTCCGGCCCCTGAAAGAAAATGGCGCATGGGGCGCGAAGTGCCGCAAGGCATATGACCTGGACGAGAACGGCCAGCGCATCCCGGACGGGAAAGGCGGCTGGAAGAACCACCGGGAGGACACCACCGACTGGAACGACAAAGGGAATGTGGAGATTTGGCGGGCAGCATGGGCGGCCTATACCAACCGGGCATTGGAGGCCGCCGGTCAGCCTGCCCTGGTAGACCACCGCAGCTACAAGCGCCAGGGCATTGATAAAATCCCCTCTGTCCACCTGGGGCCAGCGGCCAGCCAGATGGAGAAGCGCGGCATCCGCACCGACAAGGGAGAAATCAATCGGCAGATCGCCGCCGACAACAAGCTGCTGAAAGAAATCAAGGCCCGCATTACCCGCCTCTACAACTGGTCTAAGGCAGAGGCCGAGAAGCCGGAGGGCCAGCAGCCCAGCATGATTGACTTGTGGGAGGCCCAGCAGCAGCTCAAGCGGCCCGACACCCGCACCGGCAAAATCCGGGCTTTGCAGGAGAGCGCCGCCCTGTTCAGCTTTTTGCAGGCAAACGGCATCCAATCCATGCAGCAGCTCCATGAAAAAATCACAGATATGAATACCCGCTACTATGACCTGCGGCGAGAGATCGTTAAGGCCGAGCGCCGGATTGCTACACTCACCGAGCGCGGGGAGATGTGGGCGCAGTACAACGAGTACAGGACTGTCCATAAGCAGCTTGCCAGGATAAAGCCGGAGAAGCGGGAACTGTTCGAGCAGCGCCACAGCCGGGAACTGATCCTCTATGACGCGGCGGCCCGGTATCTGAAAGAACTGAAAGCCAGCGGCGAGGAAATCACCCCGAAGGAATGGCAGCGCGAGATCGACCTGCTGACCGCCCAGAAGCAGGTGGACAGCATCGACATGAAAGCCATGCGGGAGGAACTGAAAGCTGTGGAACGGCTCCGCAAGGCCGCCGACCAACTGGCCCGCCAGGGACGGGACAAGTCCCATGACCGGGGGCCGGAGCGGTAAAGGGTACGGCGTTTTACCGACCCCTCACGGGGGTGTCATGTTTCGTGACACCCTTTGCACAGAACTGTCAACATTCATTCACGGAAGGAGATTGCCCTATGAAGCAGATTATTTTACCCGTCACTGTTCACCTGAATATCCGCCTGCCCCTTGCCCTCTTGCAGCCGGAACCGTCAGACGCGCCCACCGGCCCGGAGTCGGAGGCCCATGCCTGCCAGGGCTGCGGCAACTGCGGCGGGTGCGGGAAGTGCCAGCATGAAGAAAAGCAAGCCTGAACCCGTCCCCGTCATGGACTACCGCCAGTACCGCAGAGCGCGGCGGCTGGTACATGAGTGCTGCAACTATGACGGCGGCAACTGTATCGCGCTGGATGATGGGGAGGAATGTGTCTGCGTCCAGTCCATTTCCTACTCCCTGTTGTGCCGGTGGTTCCGGGCGGCGGTGCTGCCGCTGGACAGAGAACTGGAAACGGCCCTGTTCCACCGCCTGGACGCCAAGCGGTGCGCCGTCTGCGGGGCGCTGTTCACCCCCGGCTCCAACCGGGCCAAATACTGCCCGGAATGTGCTGTTCAGGTACGCCGCCGCAAAGAGGCAGAACGACAGCGGAAAAGATACTACCTTTCTACGCATTTAGGGGCTGAAAAACCCTTGTAAATCAAGGACTTTTTCGAGGGTGTCGCTGGGGGCCTGATAGATTTATCCTCTGGCCCCCAAAACAGCCCTCTAAAGGCGTACAGACCCCTGAAACAAACCCCAAGGAGGAAATCCTATGTCAGACAACCGAAAATATTACTACCTCAAGCTGAAAGAAAACTTCTACAACAGCGAAACGATGGTTATTTTGGAGAGTATGCAGGATGGCCTGCTGTACTCCAATCTGCTGCTGAAAATGTACCTCATGTCACTCAAAAGCGGCGGTATCCTCATGCTCAACGACCATCTGCCCCACACGCCCCAGACCATCGCCACCTTTACCCGCCATCAGGTGGGGACGGTGGAACGGGCCTTGAAGGTGTTCCTTGAATTTGGCCTTGTGGAGATTTTGACCGACGGGGCCTACTACATGGCCGACATCCAACTGTTGATCGGCCAGTCCTCTACCGAGGGCGAACGAAAAAAGAAAGAGCGTATGCGATTGAAGCGCCAAAAACTGCTCCCATCCGGCGGGGCGGACATTTGTCCACCATATAGCCGGGGGGACATTTGTCCACCAGAGAATAGAGATAAGAGATTAGATATTAGAGATAAGAGTATAGAGAATAGAGAGAGTGAGAGCGCCCGCGCCTATGGCCGTTACCAGAATGTTTTCCTGACAGACGAGGAACTGGCAGACCTGCAGGCCAGCTTTCCCACCGTATGGGGCCAGTACATCGAAAAGCTGTCCGAGTACATGGCCTCTACCGGCAAGCGGTATCAGAGCCACGCCGCCACCATCCGGCGCTGGGCCAGCGAGGACGCCAGGAAAGCAGCCCCGCCCTCTCGCAATCGGGATTACAGCGTAAAGGAGGATGAAACCGTATGATTGAGATTACCGCAGAAATCCGGGCGCTGATCGACAAGGCAGCCGCCGGTGTGGAACTGGCCGGGGACGAGTACATAGACCCGGCAGACGGCCTCATTCACTGTAAGAGGTGCGGCGGCCAGAGGCAGACCGTTGTGCCATGCTTTGGGAAACCCGGCTACTTCATGCCCCGCTGTATCTGCCAGTGTCAGCGGGAGGCCGAGGAACAGCGCAAGGCCGCCGAGGAACGGCAGCGCCGCATGGAGCGAATCAAGCGCCGGAAAGCCCAGGGCCTGCAAGACCGCTATCTGTACGACTACACCTTTGCCAATGACAACGGCCAAAATCCCCTGATGGACAAGGCCCGCGCCTATGTAGAGAACTGGAAGGAGGCATACAGGAACAACACCGGCCTGCTGCTATTCGGGGATGTGGGAACCGGCAAGTCCTTTTTCGCCGGTTGTATCGCCAACGCCCTGCTTGACCGGGATGTGCCGGTGCTGATGACGAACTTTCCCACTATCCTGAACCGCCTGACAGGGATGTTCTCCGAGGACAGGGCCGACTTTATCGCCAGCTTTGACGAGTACGACCTGCTCATCATTGACGATTTGGGTGTGGAGCGCAGTACCGAGTATGCGATGGAGCAGATGTTTTTCGTCATTGACAGCCGCTACCGCAGCCGCAGGCCCATGATAATCACCACCAACTTGAAGCTGGACGAACTCAAGAACCCGCCCGACCTGGCCCACGCCCGTATCTATGACCGTATCCTGGAACGGTGCGCCCCGATCCTCTTTGCCGGGAAGAACTTCCGGGAGGAAAACGCCGGAGCCACCAAGCAGGCGGCGAAAGACATTGTAAACCGTAAGCATGAGTAATTTTTTGCCGGACGGCGCAGCCCCGCCCGGAGAAAGGAGCGCCATGAGCGAAGAAACCCGTACCATGCAGACCGCAGACACCACTCCGGCCAGAGCGCCGGAGGACGCCCCCGCGCTGGTAAAGAAAATCGGCAAGACCACCTACAAGGTGCGCGTCCATTTCAGCAATACCAGCACTGAAACCATGAGCGACAAAATCAAGCGTATGCTCAAAAACGAGATACAGCAGATGTGACCGGCTGATAAAGCCAGCCGCCTTGTGTTAAACTGATGATGGTACACATCAAAACTTTTAGCCAAGGAGGACATGAAAATGCTGTACACAGAAAAAGAGAAAACTGAGATTGAACGGGTACGAAAGGTGTTTGCCGAGCATCTTCAACAAAGCACTAATTTTGAACTGCTATGGTCTGATAAAGTGGGCTTTGTCTGGCTGGCGATTGGCCTAAACCCGCTTTATGTTGATACCGGAAGGAGGATAGAGTCTGCCGCCGATCTCTGTCACGAGTGCCTGGATGATGTTGCGATGGATGTTCTGTATATGACAGGCAACGACCACGCGATAGAAGAAGCCGACCCGCTGGAACTGGCCGAGATTAAGCGGCGCTGGAAACCCTATATCGACCAGTTGCCGGAATATGCGTATCTTTGCGATGAGCTATTAAGTGGCCGCAAGTGACCCGCCTGCCTGAGTGTCAGGAGCATGAAAGTGCTTCCTGGCACTTTTTTGTGGCTTTTCTGTGAATTTGATTAAAAAGTCCTTGACAACTCGTTCCGGGGGTGGAGAGTTTGAAAATGTGGCTATTCTGGTGGCGATTGCGGTCAATGAGGACGGATATCGTGAGGTTCTTGGCGCTGCCGAGGGTATGAAGGAGGACAAAGCCAGCTGGGTCAGTTTCTTCCAGTGGCTGCATAGCCGTGGCCTGGATGGCGTGAAGCTCATTGTTGGCGACAAGTGCCTTGGCATGCTGGAAGCTGTGGGAGAAGTGTTTCCTGAGGCCAAATACCAGCGTTGTACCGTCCACTTTTACCGTAATGTGTTCTCGGTCACACCTCGCTCTAAGGTGAAGCTGGTAGCCAAAATGCTCAAGGCGATCCATGCTCAGGAGAGCAAGAAAGCTGCCCGGGAAAAGGCCAAGGCCGTGGTGGAGGAACTGCGCTCCATGAAACTGAAAGAGGCCGCCCAGAAGGTGGAGAATGGCATTGAGGAAACGCTGACCTATTGCGATTTTCCCAGTGAGCACTGGACCCGTATCCGTACCAATAATGTGATTGAGAGGCTGAACCGAGAGATCCGCCGCCGTACCCGTGTGGTTGGCAGCTTCCCGGACGGCAACTCAGCTCTAATGCTGGTTTGTGCCCGGCTGCGCCATGTAGCCGGTACTCAGTGGGGCAACAAGAAGTACATGAACATGAAGCACCTGGAGGCGACCTTGGAGGATGCCTCCATTGCTGGCTGACTTCATTTACGGCAGAGTCTGCGAACTAAAGTGCGAAAAATTCTTGACACGACCAAAAATCTGACCCACACCGTGACCCACGTCGGCACAAGTTCCAGATCACTCGCTTCACCCTGGCGGGCAAAGCTCGCTCCTTTCACTGTGCCTCCGTTTCCAAACGCGACCCGCTGTGCTGGGCTCGCGTTTGGCCAAAAGACCACCGGACGGGAAGATCTGCCTTCCCGCCCGGTTTTTTGCTGCCTTTTACTCTCTTATATGACTTGACCTACTGGTCCGCATCCTGTGAGATGCGGACCAGTTTTTTCTCTCAAATCAGACCGCTAAGTTGAAGACCAGTTGTACCCCTCGCTGCTATACTGATCGCGTCCGGACGGGCTGATCGGTTTGAACAGCAGCAACCATCTCAGGGATAACGCTGAACGTAGCCGGCAGCAGGCGGTTATTCCCTGTCTATCTCACACCTTGACACGAAACGACAGGAGGCCAATATGAAAGAGTCCTACTATGTAACCGCTGAGGAAAACGGCGGTATTATCACCGGCGCCTATGCGAACGCCCTTCTGTGTGGGCATTATATGTGCGGCGAGGTCTTCATCCTGGAGTTCGGGGACTTTGAATCCGCCGAGGTGTCCCTCCCAGAGCGTCTCACTGAGGCCGCCCCGCCGGGTGCCTGCTGCCGGAACACTGCCGGCTGAACGAAATGGTTTCCACCCCTGGGCGCATCATTAAGTCATGATCTCACTTGTATGGGCCTGCCGGGGTTGCATACCGGCCCCAGCAGGCCCATACCATGGAGTATCCTGACACAGAAAGGAGGTGGCTGCTATGGCACCGCAGGCCGCTCAGAACAACAGAAACGATGCTTGGCGGATCTCCCGCTGCTTTGAGGGGGACAAGAGCCCGGAGGAGTTGCTCCGGGCCCTGATCCAGGCCCACAGCAAGTAAGCCCCGGTACATAACGACATTGTGGCAGAAAGGAGGTGGGGCGGTCATGGAAACCTGGAGGACGGCGGCGTATCTGCGCCTGTCCCGGGAGGACGGCGACAAGGCGGAGAGCGACAGCATTGCCAACCAGCACAAGCAGCTGGAGCAGTATCTGGCGGAGCATCCGGAGCTAGAACTGGCGGACTACTATGCGGACGACGGCTATACCGGCACCAACTTTGACCGCCCCGCCTTCCGCCGCATGGAGGAGGACATCCATCAAGGGAAGGTCAACTGTGTGCTGGTGAAGGATCTGTCCCGCTTCGGTCGGGACTACATCGAAATGGGGCGCTATCTGGAGAAGGTCTTCCCCGCCCAGGGGGTGCGCTTCATCGCTGCCAACGACCACGTGGACAGCGAGCGGGGGCGCTATGATATGCTCCTGCCCATGAAGAACCTGTTCAACACCCAATACGCCCGGGACATCTCGGACAAGGTGCGCTCCGCCATCCACACCAAGCAGCGGCGGGGGGAGTTTGTGGGGGCCTTCGCCAGCTACGGATACCAGAAGGACCCGGACAACCACAACCATTTGTTGATTGACCCTCCGGCGGCCCAGGTGGTACAGCGGATCTTCGACCTCTTTGAGCAGGGCGAGGGAAAAGTCAGGATCGCCAAGCTGCTCAATGCGGAGGGGGTTCCCAGCCCCAGTGAGTACAAGCGGCTCTCCGGTGAGCGCTACCACAACGGCCGGCGGCTGGGACAGACCACCTACTGGACCTACGCCACGGTCCACCGGATCCTGCAGAACCAGATGTATGCGGGGGATATGGAACAGGGGCGCGCCTTACGCCCCACCATGCACGGCAAGGCAAAGCAGAAGGCGCGGGCAGACTGGACGGTGGTTCCACACACCCACGAGGCCATCATTGACCGTGCTCAGTGGGAGCGGGTGCAGGAACTGCTGGGCAAGCGGACCCGCCAGTTGAATTTTGAGCAGAACCAGAGCCCCTTTGCCGGCTTCCTCCGCTGCGGAGACTGCGGGCGGGCCATGGTCAAGACCCGGAGCGACGGCGGCATCTACTACAGCTGCGGCTCCTACAAGCGCTATGGCCCCACCGTGTGCAGCAAGCACAGTATCTCCCACAAGGTGCTGGAGGAGATCGTGTTGGCGGATCTCAACCGCATCATTGCCGCCGTTCAGGACTGGAAGAAGCTGGCCGACGAGCGGGTGGAGGGTCCCCGGCGAAGTGTTCAGGCGGAGCAAAGCCGGCTGGAGATCAGGCTGGAGCGGATACAGGAACGCAAAAAGCGCGCCTATGAGGACTACCAGGACGGCCTGCTGGGCCGGGAGGACTATCTCCGTTACCGGGAGGACTATGAGCGCCAGGAGAAAACGCTCAACGCCCAGCTGGAGCAACTCGCCCAGGCCGGAGAGTCCGACCCGCTGCACCACCCCTGGGTGGAGGCACTGCTCCGCTATGGGAAGCTGACCGAACTGGATCGCGTCACTGTGGCGGAGACGATTAAGCAGATCCGAATCTTCGAGGACGGACACGTTGAGATTACGTACACCTTCTCCAATGAGCTTGGACTTCTGGAGGCAGAGGGAGGGATTACGGTCTGAACCGTAATCCCTCCCGACTTATTTTGAAAATCAGCCTTTGATTTTGTAAAGCAAAATAGGAAGGACATCCCATGCCGGCATCAGAACTGCTGAAGTTTGTCAAAACGGATTGCAGACAGAAGGCGAAAGGACAGAGCGTGGAGGTAAAAAGCGCACATGTGGACGGCCCCAGACAGCTCTACGACACCCTGTCCAGTTTCTCCAGCCAGGACAGCGGCGATATCAAAAGGCCTTTCAACCGGAGTACGCCGCCAAGCTGTCCACAAAAAATTTGACATGGAAAACGGACACGGTGCCCTTGTACGTATGCTTCTGCATCTGATGCCAGCTCTGAGCATAACACACAGAGACGGCACAGACAGTAAGGAACCTCCCCGACTCAATTGAGCCGGGGAGGTATAGCTTGGAATGAATGTTCACGCAGCCCGGCGGGACTCCATGGTCTTACGCCAGATCCCCGGCGGCCTTGATCTTCACCCGGCAGGTATTGCCGGGGTAGTACTGCAGGGGCACGTCCTCCACGTCGATGATCTCCACGGTCTCCCGGACGGCGCCGGCCTGCACCGCCAGCTCCACGGCCTCGGCCTTGAGCTGCTCCAGGGCCTGCTCCCGGGGGAGCTCGTTGTAGTCCACCAGCTTCTCGCAGGTGCCGGACACCTTGGAGATGGCCGAGCCGATGGCGTTGGCCACGCCGCCCTCGGCGGGCTTGGCCACGCTGCGGGCGCCGGAGAGCTTCTCCGGCAGGATGATGGAGCCGCCGCCCACCAGGATCACATCCACGTCGCCGGCGGACACCTTCATGGCGTCCAGGGCGTCCTCCGCCAGGGTGGTGATGGCCGCCAGGGCCTTGCGGGCGAAGCCCTCGTCCAGGCTCATGACCTTCTCCCGGTCGCCCAGCTCCGTCATGCCCAGCCGCACGGCGATGTCGGTGGCGGTACAGACGGCGCCGCCGAAGCACAGGGCCTCCTCGGTGATCCGGTAGCCCACCGAGTCCGGGCCCACGGTGACCGTGCCGTCGGGCTGCTGCCGCACGATGGAGCCGCCGCCCAGACCGATGGACACCACGTCGGGCATACGGAAGTTGGTGCGCACCCCGCCGATGGTCACCGCCACGCCGGACTCCCGGGGGAAGCCGTGCTGGATCACGCCCAGATCGGTAGTGGTGCCCCCCACGTCGATGACGATGGCATCCCGCAGGCGGCTGAGATAGCTGGCCCCCCGGATGGAGTTGGTGGGGCCGCAGGCGATGGTGAGGATGGGGTAGCGCCGGGCGTAGTCCATGGTCATGAGGGTGCCGTCGTTCTGGGAGAGGTAGACCTGGGCATTGGTGACCCCCAGGTCGGCCAGGGAGCGGGCGAAGCCCTCGGTGAAGGAGTGGGCCACCTGGTAGAGCGCGGCGTTGAGGATGGTGGCGTTCTCCCGCTCAATGAGGCCCATGGAGCCGATCTCGCTGGAGACGGACACGTGGACGTCCTCCCCCATCACCTCGCGGCACAGCCTGGCGGCCGCCCGCTCGTGGTCGTCCCGGACGGTGGAGAACACGCAGGAGATGGCCACCGAGCGCACCCCTTTGGCCTTCAGCCCCTGGAAGAAGGCGCGGGCCGCCTCCTCGTCAAAGGGGGCCAGCTCCTTGCCGTCGTACTCAAAGCCGCCGCCGATGACGGCGGTGTCCACGGCGATGGAGCGCAGATCCTCCGCCCAGTCCACCATGGGCGGGATGCCCACCGTGGCGGGGGCGCCGATGCGCAGCACGCCGATGGGGGCCAGGTGGCGGCGCTCCACAATGGCGTTGGTGCACTGGGTGGTGCCCAGCATGGCCTGGCCGATCTCCCTGCGATCCACGCCGGACTCCTCCAGCACCGCGCGGACGGCGTCCAGGATGCCGTCGTAGGCGTCGGGGGTGGTGTGGCGCTTTACGCTGGCCACAACCCTGAGGTTTTCGTCAATGAGCACCGCGTCGGTATTGGTGCCGCCCACGTCAATTCCTAATTTATACATCAGCCGCGGCCTCCCTTGCACCGCTCCTCCAGCGGGATATAGTCGGTATCCACCCCGAAGTACCGGGGCCCCACCAGGGCCAGCCCCTCCGGCGTGCGCCACAGGGGGAAGCACTCCAGGCCCACCACCAGTACCCGCTTGCCGTATTTCAGCGCGTCGGTGGGGACGGGGGTGAAGGTCTCGGTGTCCACCAGGCAGATCAGATCCGGGGTGGTGGCCAGGATCTCCCCGTCCACCGTGGCGGTGAGGTTTTCGTTCTGGAACTCCACATAGGCCTGGCGGCCCTTGTACTCGTAAATGCCCTCCAGCATCACCTTACCGAAGTTGAAGCCGCCCCGCACCTCCCGCAGCACGTCGCCGATCTTGCCGCGGAACAGCTTGTGGCCGCCGGTGAAGCGGAAAAACTCCTCCTCCGGCGTGCCGTCGGCCACCTCCTTCATCCGGCGGATGGCGGTCCCCAGGTTCTGGCTGCGGGTGACGATGCCGTGGACGCCGTACCGCTTCATGAAGGCCCCCTCCATGGGGTAGAGGGACACGGACACCGAGCCGCCGCAGGCCATGGTCACCGCCCGGGCCAGCTCCTCCGTCCACTTGTTGGTGATGGTCTTGAAGATGCAGGAGTTGCCCTTCTCGTCCACCAGGGCCATGGGGGTGGCGGAGCCGCCGCCGATGGTGAAGGTGACCATCTGCAGCTCCGGGAAGGCACGGCCCATGCCGTCCACATCCACCAGGGGCAGACCCAGCCGGGCCGCCGCCGCAATGGGCAGCATGGAGTTGACCCCGCCGGCCTCCATGGGCATGAAGGCGTAGATGGGCTTGCCGAAGAAGCCGGACACCGTGTCGTAGAGGGTCTTGTACTCGCTGCCGCCCACCGCCTTCTCACACAGGACGGTGGGGGCGCCCATCATGGCGATGGGCACGATGAGGGCGTCGTCGGGCACCTCCTCCGGCTCCAGCAGGGTGACGGGGCCGTGCTCCTTCACCGCCCCGATGGCCACCAGCTTGCCCACATAGGGGTCGCCGCCTCCGCCGGCCCCCAGCAGGGCCGCGCCCAGGGCAATGTCCTCAATCTCGGGAATTCCGATCTGTCGCAAAATGGGTTCCTCCTTCTTGTTTGCTATGCAAAAGCATAGCAGATATGGCCATGTGCCGCCTTCAGCGGCACGGCCATGGAATCAAAGCGCGTGGGCCGGGACGGCCCACATGCGCAAAAACTTCATGCTCCCCAGCGTTTGCCTGTGCTCGTGGTGCACCCCAGGCGCATGAAGTTTTATGCCTGTCATGCCTCGGCCGGGGCCGGGGCGGGCATAAGCTTGTCCAGCACCATATAGAGCACCAGGGATACCACAATGCCGTTCACCGGCCCCACAAAGAAGGGGATGTTCAGCCAGGGGGCTGCGGCCACCAGGGCGGGGAAGCTGGCGAAGGTGCCGCCGGTGATGCAGGCCAGGACGGCTCCCGCCAGGAAGGCGATCACGCCGGGGGCGGAGAAACCCTCCCGCCGCTGGAAGCGGTCGAGCCGGCCCCGGCCCACCACCCAGTAGCCGGCGATGATCACCCCGGCCAGGGGCGGGATCAGGGCGGACATGAGGGACAAAAAGCCCTGGAAGGCGTTGAGCAGGCCGAAGGCGGCCAGCAGGGTGCCGATGCCGCCGGCGATGCCGGTGGTGATCTTGAACCTGCTCTCGTCAAAGCCAAGCAGGTTGCTCAGGGCCAGGCCGCCGGAGTAGGCGTTGGTGACGTTGGTCGTCCAGGTGGCCAGCACCAGGGCGATCAGCCCGAACAGGGGCACCCCCAGGCTGGCCAGGATGGCGGAGATGTCGTACTGTCCGGTGACGATGCTCATGAGGGCGCCGGTGAGCAGCATGAACAGCCCCGCGGGGATCACGCCCAGGATGGAGGACTTGACCACGTCCGCCCGGCTTTTGGCGAAGCGGCAGTAGTCGGCGGAGATCACGCCGCCCAGGGCGAAGGAGGCCACCACCATGGAGATGCCGAACACCATGCCGGAGGACTGCTCCGGGGCGTAGGCCATGATGGCCGAGGCGCCGTCATTGCGGACGATGCCGGCGATGAGGCCGTACAGGCACACCACCACCAGCAGGGGCACCGCCAGGTAGTTGAGCCACTTCAGGCCCTTGAAGCCGGCGCAGGCGGTGACCAGCATGATGACGCCCCACACAATGGAGGAGACCACCACCATGGCGGGGCTGGCCGCCCCCAGCCCCAGCATGTCCGCCGTCATGGTGGCGAAGGCCTGGCCGCAGGTGGCGGACTGGATGCCAAACCAGCCCACGCAGGCGATGGCCAGCAGGGTGCTGATGATATACCGGGCGCCCTTGCGGCCCAGGGCTCCCTCCGCCAGCACGGAGACGGGCAGGCCGGTGTCGCAGGCCGCCATGCCGATGAAGATCATGTAGGCGCAGATCAGGCCGTAGCCGATCAGAATGGCGGCCACAATGTGGGGCAGGGGCAGGCCCCCGCCGGACAGCACGCCGCCCACCATCAGGCAGGGCACGCAGATCATGCCCCCCGCCCACACCAGGGCGATGGACTGCCAGCTCTGCCGCTGTTCCGCTTTGATCTCAAAGCCGGATTGCTTGTTCATGTGAAAATCCCTCCTCGATCCAGCGCGTATCGCTGGTTTGAGGAATATTTTAACTCTTTACAGCAAAAAAGTAATTGGTTTCCAGGCAGAAAAACAGGGCTGTCTCATTGTCCCTTGGGACAATGAGACAGCCCTGCCTGCCAGCCTCAGCCCTCCAGCAGGCGCTCCACCGCGCAGGCGGTATAGAGCCCGAAGGCCTCCGGGAACTTGGCCACCGGGTGCCCCAGCCTGGCGCCGAGCTGCTGAAGCCGGTATTTGACGGTGTTCTTATGGACAAAAAGGGCCTGGGCGGTCTGGGTGACGCTCCGATCCGTGTCCAGCAGATAGAGCTGCAGCGTGTGCACCAGCTCCGCCCCCTCCCGCAGGGCCCGGACGGGCTCCAGGGGGGCCAGGGCCCGCTGCACCGCCGCCTCGCCGGCGGCCACCGTCTCCCGGCAGGTCTGGGCGAACTCCATCTCCCGGAGGGTGTACCGGCCCCGGCCGGGCCAGATCCGGAGGGCGTCGGGCAGCGCCTTCCGAATGGCCAGATAGGCCCGGCGCACGTCGGCGGTGGTGGTGAGATCCTGACAGGTGACCAGCACGCCGTCCAGCCCGGCCTGCGCCATCTGGGCGCAGAGGGCCTCCGCCATGGTCTCCGCGCCGGCCGCCTCGGGCAGCCAGTCCATAAAGGCCACCACATCCCCCTCATAGGCGTCCGCCACCAGGGCGCCGCAGGCGTGGGACAGCGCCTCCAGCACCAGGGGCAGCACATCCCGTGGAAAGTCCCCCTGGGCCCGGAGGCTGTGGAGCACCCACATGCTGTGGATGGAGGCCACGTCCACGTGGAAGATGTCCGCCAGGCGGCGCATCTTCAGCGGCTCGTCCCGCAGGATGGCCCGCACCAGCTCGCTCATCACCTCCCGGTCGTGGCCCCGGCCCCACAGGTTCACCGCCAGGCGTACCACCTCCGCCGACTGGCGGGCCGTCTCCGGGGAGAGGGGCGTCCCCTCCTTGAGCAGGAACAGCTCCATGCCGGAGGCCGTATCCGACAGGGAGCAGCGGTAGAGCTGAAACCGGCCGCCCTCCAGCTCCATAGGCGCTCCCCAGGGCTGGGGCAGCGCGGGGAGGGCGGGCAGCACCTGCTCCGGCCGGAACTCCAGCGTGCGGGGCCAGTTGGCCGCACTGAGCACATGGCGGGCGCGGTCAGACAGCGCGGCGGAGGCACGGATGCGGTCGCTGAGCAGCCGGAGCACGGTGTCCGGCGTCCGCTGGTGCTCGGGCAGGAGGGACATGCGCTGGAGGATGTCCCCCACCAGGCCGGCGGCGGAGTTCTGATCCCGGAAGATGGCCTCCATCACCTCGCAGATGACCTCGGAGTACCGCTGGTTCATCTGCTTCTCCGGCATGACGATGAGGGGGAAGTCCAGGCTGTCCGCCAGCTCGACAAGCTCCCGGTCTACTTTTGGCATAAAGATGCCCACATAGAACAGGATCAGCCCCACCTCCCCCGCCCCGGCCAGCCGGCGGATGTTGGCGCACTGGGCCTCCACATCCCGGGGAATGCTGGTGAAGCCGGTGATCACAATCTCGCTTCCGTAGAACTCGTTGTTTTCAAACAGCTCGCTCTGCAGGGCATTGGCGTCGGCGTACTCCAGCACGGAGATGGAGGACACCGGCCTGTCCAGCCCGCCCCTCCCCGCCGCCAGGCGGGCGTTGCGCAGGCTGGGCAGCTTCAATAAATCCGCCACCGTCACACTCATGTCAAACATGCCTCCCCCTGTACCTCGGTTCCCTGCGGCTGGATAGAATGCCGCCAACTCCCTTTATCATAGCACGGATTTCCGCGAAATGCGACAGCTTTCCTCCGGCGGCAGAAAGGTACAGACGCCTTATGAGGCTTTATCCGGCTTTACCAGAAGCGGGCAGCGGTTCCTGGAGCCTTAGAGCCCCAAGGGCCGCAATTTCACATCACCCTGGGGTGATGTGAAATTGCGGCACCCGGGATAGGCCCCGGGTGCCGCGACCCTTTTGAATCAGAAATAGCTCTGGCTATACAATTTCTCAATGGCGTCTCTGATTTTACTCGCTAATGATATTCATCCCATGCCTGATGTTTGTAAAACAATAATTTTGTTGGCCTGGGGATTGAAACACGCAAATATGCCATCCTTATTTATACAGGCCAGTTGTATATTCGATAAAAGCATCACTTTCTCGGGCTCAATCTCACTAATATCCAACCGAACATTTCTTTTTCTACTTTCCTCCTCGCTATAAGCTACTTTTTTACCCCCGGCTTAGCCGGGGGTTGCCTTTGGTGCCAGCAATGCAAAAAGGAGCCAAAACAGATAGTTTTGGCTCCTTTTTTGGCACCCTGGACTGGATTCGAACCAGCGGCCTTCCGCTTAGGAGGCGGACGCTCTATCCAGCTGAGCTACCAGGGCAGGTGAGGTTTTCTGTTCTCCGGAGGAGATACCGGATAATTGTACCCCAATTCGCGGCATCTGTCAACGCCGGCGAGGGATTTTGCCCGGAATTTCGGCTGATTTTTTGGCAAAAGAAGTTGCACAGGTCATTTTTCTACGGTATAATAAGTGGTCGAGCCTATGAAAGGCGGAGCCATCCGGTTCCGGCTTCGACGCATATTTCCAGTGAAACAGCCGCTCCGCGCCGTGATCGGACGGGGCGCCGCAGGATAGTCCTTGTCAGTTTTAGGAGGAACGAGAGAACATGCAGGATCAACATCTCAGAAACGTCGCCATCATCGCCCACGTCGACCACGGCAAGACCACGCTGGTGGACGAGATGCTCAAGCAGGGCGGCATCTACCGGGAGAACCAGGCCACGGTGGATCGGGTCATGGACTCCAACGATCTGGAGCGGGAGCGGGGCATCACCATCCTGGCCAAGAATACCGCCGTCCACTACAAGGACGTGAAGATCAACATCGTGGACACCCCGGGCCACGCCGACTTCGGCGGCGAGGTGGAGCGCATCCTGAAGATGGTCAACGGCGTCATCCTGCTGGTGGACGCCGCCGAGGGCCCCATGCCCCAGACCCGCTTCGTGCTGTCCAAGGCCCTGGAGCTGGGCCACAAGGTGATCGTGGTGGTCAACAAGATCGACCGCCCCGACCAGCGCATCCACGAGGTGATGGACGAGGTGCTGGAGCTGCTGCTGGATCTCAACGCCACCGACGAGCAGTTTGAGTCCCCCACCCTGTTCTGCTCCGGCCGGCAGGGCACCGCCTCCTACTCCCCCGACGTGCCCGGCACCGACCTGGTGCCCCTGTTTGAGACCATTCTCAACTATATCCCCGCCCCCGAGGCCGATGTGGACAAGCCCTTCCAGATGCTGGTGTCCTCCATCGACTACAACGAGTTTGTGGGCCGCATCGCCATCGGCCGCATTGAGCGGGGCGTGGTACGCCAGAACCAGGAGATCGCGGTGTGCAACTTCCACACCCCCGACGAGGCCCCCCGCAAGGCCAAGGCCACCGCCCTCTATCAGTTCGACGGCCTGGGCCGGGTGCCGGTGACCGAGGCCACCGCCGGCAACATCATCGCCATGAGCGGCATCGGCGACATCACCATCGGCGACACCATCTGCGCCCCCGAGGCCCCCGAGCCCATCGAATTTGTGAAGATCTCCGCCCCCACCATCGAGATGACCTTCTCGGTCAACGACTCCCCCTTCGCCGGGCGGGAGGGCAAGTTCGTCACCTCCCGCCAGATCCGGGAGCGGCTGTTCCGGGAGACGCTGAAGGACGTGTCCCTCCGGGTCACCGAGACCGACTCCACCGACGCCTTCAACGTGGCCGGCCGTGGCGAGATGAGCCTGTCCATCCTCATCGAGACCATGCGCCGGGAGGGCTATGAGTTCCAGGTGTCCCCGCCCCGCGTGCTCTACCAGGAGATCGACGGCAAGACCTGCGAGCCCATCGAGCGGCTGGTGGTGGATGTGCCCGCCGACGCGGTGGGCGCGGTGATCGAGAAGATCGGCGCCCGCAAGGGCGATCTGCTGGAGATGACCCCCGTGGGCGAGCGGATGAAGCTGGAGTTCCTGGTGCCCTCCCGGGGCCTGTTCGGCTACCGGAACGAGTTCCTCACCGACACCAAGGGCGAGGGCATCATGGCCTCGGTGTTCGAGTGCTACGCACCCATGAAGGGGGAGATCCAGCGGCGTAACTCCGGCTCCCTGGTGTCCTTCGAGACCGGCGAGAGCGTCACCTACGGCCTGTTCAACGCCCAGGAGCGGGGCGTGCTCTTCATCGGCCCCGGCGTGCCCGTGTACGCCGGCATGGTGGTGGGCGAGACCCCCAAGCAGGAGGACATCTCCGTCAACATCTGCAAGAAGAAGCAGCTGACCAACATGCGGGCCTCCGGCTCCGACGACGCCCTGCGGCTCACGCCCCCCCGGCAGATGAGCCTGGAGCAGTGCCTGGAGTTTTTGGCCGACGACGAGCTGCTGGAGGTCACCCCCAAGTCCCTCCGCCTGCGCAAGCGCCTGCTGGATCACGCGGCCCGCATGCGGGAGGCCTCCAAGAAGAAGGGCTGAGGCCGTCGAAAAAGTGGCCGAAGCCACTTTTTCGAGGAAGGCTGCATGACCGAAGGGACTCGATTTCTGGCGAAATGCTCGCCCATCCCGTCACGAGAAGTGTCATTTCCGAGGCCGCAGCGTAAAGAAAATGTGCCGGTGGCACATTTTTAGCGTAGGCCGCGCAGCTATGCTGCGCGGGAAAGGTTGGTGTCCCCGGAAATGACGGATTTTGATTTTATTCCGTCATCTGCGGATGACGGAACTCTGCGAGGCTTCCCCCCGAGGAAGGTTTTTTGACATGCTGAGCCCGAACCCGGCCGAGCCGGGTTCGGGCTTTTTGTTTTGCGCGGGGATCGGTCAGATCAGCTTCCAGTACCCCTCCTCCCCCCGGTCAAAGGGCAGGAGCAGGGCGGGCGGGATGTCCAGGAGGGTTTTGCAGCCGTACTCCCCCGCCTGACCCAGCCGCCAGGCGGCCCGGGCGCAGGCGGCCAGCACGCCGCCGGTGAACTCCGGGTTGGAGTCCAGGCGCAGCCGGAACTCCAGGCCGGCCCGGTGGGCCTCCCCCCGCCCGGTGCGGCCGGTGCGCAGCACCAGCCCCCCATGGGGCAGGCCGGTGTGGTCACGGGCCAGCTCTTCCCGGGCGACGAAGTGCACCGTGGTGTCGTAGTCCGCAAAATAGTGGGGCATGGTGACGATGGCCCGCCGGACGGTCTCCGGCTCCGCCCCCTCCTCCAGCGCCACATAGCACACCCGCCGGTGCATCGAGCCTGGGGTCAGCTCCGCCCCCTCCCCCGCCCGGGCGGCCTCCAGGGCGGCGGGGATGGGCACGGTGTACGCCCGGGCGTCCAGGACGCCGGGCAGGCGGCGGACGGCCTCCGAGTGCCCCTGGCTGACCCCCTCCCCCCAGAAGGTGTGGCTCTCCCCCCGGGGGAGGGCCGCCAGGGCCAGGGCCCGCAGGACGGAGAACAGGCCGGGATCCCACCCGGCACAGATCACCGCCGCCCTGCCGCCCCGCCGGGCGGCGGCATCCACGGCGGCAAAGTGCTCCGGTGCGCGGGCGTGGGTGTCGAAGCTGTCCACGATGTGGAAGCGCCCGGCGTACCGGGGGCTCTGCCGGGGGAGATCCCCGGCGCTGCCCCCGCAGAGGAGGAGCACATCCACCGGCGGCCCGCCCTCCTCCAGCAGGGCGGCGGGGCAGACCGGCATTCCCCCCGCCTCCGCCGCCACCTGCTCCGGCGGCCGGCGGGTGAAAATGCCGGCCAGGGCCATGTCGGGGCTTTGGGACACGGCCGCCGCCGCCCCCCGGCCCAGGTTGCCGAAGCCCAAAATACCAACGCGGAGCTGTTCCATAGCCGCCTCCTCACCGGGCCGGGCACTGCCGGCCGGTGTGGTCGATGGTGTAGTCGGCGTTGTACGCGCCGGGGAGGATCAGCTCCGAGATGGGGACAAAGGTGTACCCCTCCTGGAGCAGGGCCTCCAGGATGCCGGGCAGGGCCTCCGGCGTGTGGAGGGCCGCGTTGTGGAACAGGACAATGGAGCCAGGCTGCACCCTGGAGGTCACCCGCTCGGTGATCTCCGCCGCAGAGAGCTCCTTCCAGTCCAGGCTGTCCACGTCCCACTGGATGGGCTCCATGCCCATGGAGCGGATGGCGGTGATCACGTGGTCGTCATATTCCCCGTAGGGCGGGCGGATCAGGGTGGGGCGCACGCCGGTGACCGCCTCAATCTTGTCGTTGCAGGCGGTCACGTCGGCGATAATCTCGTCGGTGGACAGCTGGGAGAAGTGAGCGTGGGTGTTGGAGTGGTTCATCACCTCGTGGCCCGCGTCGGACAGGGCCTTCACCGACTCCGGATATTTGTCCACCCACTCCCCCACCACGAAGAAGGTGGCCTTTACGTCGTACCGGCCCAGAATGTCGATGAGCTGCTGGGTGTCCTCGTTGCCCCAGGGTGATGTAAGATAGCGGCCCTTGGGGCTCTAGGGCTCCAGGGGCCGCGATTCATTCAGATGCAGAAGCAGGCATACAGGGGCACCGATTTCAGCCCGTTCTCCAGACCAAAATTTTTAGTGGACAGCCGGACGGACTGCTCCGGCTGAAAGGCCTTTTGATAGACCTCCAGGCTCCTGGCCTTGGTGTGCTCCCCGGCCTTCACTTCGATGGGGAGGATGGCACCCTCCCGCTGGATCAGGAAGTCGATTTCATATCCGCCCCGCTCCGCTGTCCAGTAGTAGCTGGTATAGCCGCTGGCGGTGAGCTGGGTACACACGTAGTTCTCTGTCATCCCGCCCTTGAAGTCGTCCAGCTCGTGGGTGGGATACAGAATGTCCGCCGGGACGATCTCCTTCTTGGCGCACAGCAGGCCCACATCGGAGACATAGGTCTTGAAGGCGTCAATGTCCCGGTAGTTCTCCAGGGGCTTCTTGACCTGCTCCACCCGGTAGATGCGGGTGACGATTCCGGAGAGGACCAGCCACTCGATGGCGTTTTCAAACTCCGAGGCCCGCCCGCCCTTCTTGACCAGCTTGTACTGGAAACGGGTGTTCTTCTTGGAGAGCTGGACGGTGATATTGTCATAAACCAGCCGGGTCTTCTTGGTTTCGTTCTCCTTGTTGTACTTGCTCATGTCGTTGAGGTAAGCCGCCAGAAGGGTGTCCTGGATATGCCGGACCAGGACATAGTCGTGGGTCTCAATGAATTTGCTGACGCAGTCGGGCATACCGCCCACCAGCAGATATTGCCGGTAGTAGTTCAGCGCCGTCTCGTGGAGGACTGCGGGCATGGGGGTATCCTGGGCAAAACAGTCCCGGATCTGTCCCACCAGCTCCTTCTCGCCGCAGGCCAGCAGGAACTCCTCCAGATCCATGGGGTACAGGGTTTTCATATCCACCTTGCCCACAGGGAAGGAGAACTTCTGCCGGTTGACTGCCACCCCCAGGAGACTGCCGCAGGCGATGATATGATAGGCTGGGGCCAACTCACAGAAGTATTTCAGGCTGGTCAGAGCCCGCTCGCAGAGCTGCACCTCGTCAAAGATCACCAGGGTCTTCTCCGTCACAATGCTCTGTCCCGCCAACCGGGAGAGGAGCGGAACCAGGTAGGAGGGCTCCAGACTCTCGTCAAAGGCGCTGGCTAAGCCGGGGTTGGTCTCAAAATTGAAGTAGGCTACGTTCTCGTAGTGAGCCTTTCCAAACTCCAGAAGAGCATAGGTCTTGCCCACCTGCCGCGCCCCCTGCAAAATCAGCGGCCGGCGGTAGGGGCTCTTTTTCCAATCCAGAAGATACTGGGTGATCTTTCGGTACATCATCACACCTCCAGTGTGGAGTTCAAGAGAATTATAGCGCATTTTGATGTAAAAAACAAGTCGAAATTTACACCGAATGATAAAGCCAGAGGGAGTTCTGCATCATTACGCAGAACTCCCTTTATCCGGTCAGAAGTCTAAGCTCAGGGGTAGGAGCATTATTTCCAACGACAAAATTGAATCGTCGGAGGTAGCATTGAAAGGCTTGTGTTGTTACACACAGAAAAACCGCCGTACAGGTTTCCCCATACAGCGGCAGACGGTTTATTTGCCGAACAAGTCGCTGTGCGACCCGGTACGGGCCAGCGTTAGCACCAGCACATCATCCTCGATACGGTAAATGAGCAGCCAGCCTGGGAGAATGTGACATTCCCGATGGCCCACCCAATCGCCGGACAGATCGTGATCGCGATTCTTCTCCGGCAGCGGTTCGCCCATCGCCAGCAGCGCCACGACCTGCTCCAGCAGTTCGATTTTCAGGCCGCGCTTGATTGCCCGTTTGTAGTCCTTCTTAAAGCCGGTTGTGTACTTGACGGTGTACTTTGTTTTCCTCATTTTTTCAGGTCGGCAAACAACTCGTCAAGGTCCTGGTAGCCCTTTACAGACGGATCTTTTGCAATCCTTTCCGCTTCCAGCATGGCAGCAATTGTTTCCTTGTTGGGCTGTTCCAGCTTCACTTCAAAGGGAATGCCGCCCTCACGAAGCGACTGGCGCACGAAGATGTTGAACGCCGTGGATAAATTCATGCCGAGTTCCGCAAACAGGGCGTCGGCCTGTGCCTTCAAATCCGTGTCCATGCGGATGCTGATGTTTGTAGTATTTCCAGCCATATCATCAACCCCTTTCTGTTGGCACTTTTAGTATATTCCATTTGCACGAAGAAAACAATATTTTGCACGAATATTTAACAGTAAATTTATTGAAGGAGGTCGCTGTATGAAGCAGATTATTTTACCCGTCACTGTCCACTTGAAATATTCACCTGCTCCTTGCCCTCTTGCAGCCAGAACCGGCAGACGCGCCCACCGGCCCGGAGCCGGAGACCCATGCCTGCCAGGGCTGCGGCAACTGCGGCGGGTGATGAGCGGTGTGGGCAACGACCTCCTATGCGGACATCTCCGCCTTGGCACTGGAGGGCGTGACCTGGGCTGTGAATGCCGGTCTGCTTAACGGCAAGGGCAACGGCATCCTCATCCCCATCGGCAATGCCACCCGCGTAGAAGTGGCACAAATCCTGATGGACTTCTGCGAGAATATCGTGGAGTAAAGAGAGTACAGAGTTAACCATCAAGAGGGCGCTCCAGCTGGAGCGTCCCCTTTTTGATGATAGGGATCTTGCGTGATTCTGCGGGACATAGGCGTACCTCTGTGTAGGAACCTGCCGCCGGCATAAGGCACAGGAAATCTCTGCTCACATCCTTCTGTCTGCAAACCGTTTTGACAAACTCCAGCAGCTCTGATGACAGCATGGGATGTCGCTCCTATTTTGATTTACAAACGGCTTAGCAACTTTTCTTTGCAAACGCAATCGGATTTTGTAAAAAAGAAGTTGAATTTTCAAAATAAGTCGGGAGGGATTACGGTTCAGGCCGTAATCCCTCCCTTCGTCTCCAGAAGCCACAGCTCGATCAGCTTCCCATAGCGGAGCAGCACCTCCACCCAGGGCTGGTGCAGTGGGTTGGATTCCCCGGTCTGGGAGAACTGTTCCAGCTGGACATAGAGGGCCTTCTATAAAGCCCAGAATACGTAAACCAGAGATACACTTACATTCTTTTGACTGCCCGGTAGAGCGTGGTCCTCCTGATGCCGGTCAGCTCTTCGATCTCCGCCATGGTGTGCTTTCCGGCCGCGTAGAGCTTCAACGCCTGCTGGAGCTTATGCTGGTCGCACCTGGGCCTTCCACCCTTCCTACCGCGGGCCCTAGCTGCTCTCAGGCCCTCACGGGTGCGTTCTGCGATCACATCCCGCTCAAACTGGGCCAAGGCGGACATGAGGGTGAACAGCAGCTTGCCGGTGGGCGTGCTGGTGTCGATCTGCTCCTTGAGGCTGACCAGCTGTACGCCTTTTTCCCTCACCAGTTCCACCAGCTCGATCAGATCCTTGGTGCTCCTACCCAGCCGGGACAGTGATTCCACAATGACCGTATCCCCCGGCGCTATGTGGGAGAGCAGCTTGTTCAGCTCCGGCCTGTCCCGCTTGGTGCCGGTCATCTTCTCCTGGAAGATGATTTCCGCCCCCTGCTGGCGGAGCATATCCAGCTGCCGCTCCAGGTTCTGGTCTGTGGTGGATACCCTGGCATAGCCGATCTTTTGATGGTTCACAGCTTCATCCCTCCCCGCAGGAGCTCCAGGATGATGCGGACGGCCAGGTAGAAGCCCCGGTCGAACTCCATCCGCCGCTCCCACTCGTGGTAGCTGTCCTGCCTGTCCAGAAACGTCTGCCACTTCTCCCGGAGCTCCTGGGGGATGCGGACGTTTATATCTTCCCTGGCATCGATCACCCTCTCCCCCGCCTCGGCGTACTGGTACGCCTCCTCCTGCTCCATGGGGATGTTTAACTCGCTCTCAAAGAGCCACTTCAAAATGGATTCCATATTGCTTCCTCCAGTTTCAAAAAGGTATGGGTATTGCGGCATAGATTTTGGTACGGGTTTTGGGACGAAAACAGGGGCCGGAGAGGGTGATTTTAATCCCTTTCGGCCCCTGTTCCAAAAACCTTCGTTATTGATCCGGCAGGCAGAGGATACGTCCGCCGATGTTGAGGAACAGCTCCGGGCGGGCAAACCGCTTTTCATAGCGCGCGGCCTGCTCCTCGGTCAGGCTCTCCAGCGTGTCGCTGTCCGGCGGGGCTCCGCACAGGAAGAAGGCGCCGCACACGATGTCATAGATTCTGCCGTCCGCGTCCCGCAGAGCTCTATTGAGCGGCAGACCCAGCAGCTTCCCCTCCTCGCTGCACACCAGGGCCACCGGTTCGCCAAAGGGATAGAGGATCTGGATGGAACCGCCCACGACTTTCTGCATCTCCTCCAGACGGTGGTTCAACTCCAGACGCCGGGGCACTTTCCCTGGTTCAATCATCAGTACAAACATGTCAGATCCTCCCCTCCACAGTCATACAGCATCTCCTCGATCTCGTCGATAGTCCAGCCGTCGGCCAGCATGGCGTCGATTTCCTCCCCACCATAGCCGAAGGATGCCGCGATATTTTTCAGTTGCCGCAGATACTGACGCTCCACCCGGCTGGCATGAGGCACACACAAGCGGGCTCCCCTCCGGTTGAAATACCAACCTGAAAAACAGATGCCCTCCCAGGCAAAGTGTTCAGACAGGCGGGCCCCATCCGGTGTGATCCAGAGGATCTCTCCACCGTCCACCGTGATCTTTTTAGAGGGCTCCCGGTTCAGCCAGAGGTCGTTCAGGGCCATCCTCAGAATGGCCTCTGTGGACGCATAGACATACAGCCCCAGAGATGGGAACTGGAGCAGGCAGAGCGGATTGTCCCCCTTGACAAAGTAGAAGTTGTCCTGCTCGTCCAGCACCGTGAACACAAAAGAGCCCTCCACCGCCTCCGCCATGGTTTTCAGGCTGGCCGGTGTGAGGGCTCCTTGCTGTTCAATGAGCTGGACAGCTATATAGCTGTCCGTCTCGATGTTGGTTCTGGGCAGTTTCTTTTCTTGCCGGAGGACGTGATCATTATACAGAACTCCGTTATGGGCCAGGGCAAACTTGGTGCCGGGCACCTTCCCGGCAAAGGGATGGTTGTTCCGGTTGAATTTTGCCTTTCCCTGAGTGGTCATGCGGCTGTGGCCCATAACGACATAGGCATCCTCCGGGATAAAGAGGTTCAGCTTGTGGGCTGGTCCGGGGCGCTTGCAGATGTGGAGACTGCCGCCGGAGTTGTAGGCCACCCCCGCGGCGTCGGTGCCTCTGGCCTCACTCTCCACCGCCAGGGCACGCATCAGCTGCCCCTTCTGTCGTCCTGTGAGGCGGTGGCTATAATCAATCAGTCCAAACAGGCAGCACATCAGTCCTCCACCCCCGCTTCCACCGGCTCGTTCACATAGAGCCGCCGCTCCTTGAGGTATTGAACCAGCTCCGGGAACCTCTCCGTCGGAATACCGGCCACAAAGGAGGTCCAGGGCACGGTCTTCAACTCCTCGTCCGTGAGGCAGACCGCCAGATCGCAGATGCGATCCAGCAGCTCCAGGGTGGCAAGGATGGTGTTTGCCTTCAGCGTCCCACGGAACATACGGAACTCCACAGTGGCGGCATTCTGGAGGTTGACGCAGGTATAGCGGCCTCCGTGGTAGCCCTTCTTGGCGAAGTCCAGGATCTCCATGGGCTGTTCCTTGTAACCATAGCGGGCCGCCCACCGCTCCAGCTGCCTGGGCGTTCTCCGGCTGAATTTCAACAGCTCCTCCCAGTGCTTCTCAAAGAAGTAGAGCACCCGGGCGATGGCCTCGTCCGGGGTCCGCTCTGAGGCCCCAAAGGCTTTGCGGCTCACGTGGACGTGGAGGCCGCAGGTGGTGGCCCGGTGGCTGAGGTAGCCCAGGGAGACCGCCCTTTGGCACAGCTCCGCCCATGGAACCTTGTGAAGGTGGCAATCCAGGGACAGGGGGTGTGTCACCAGCTCCATGCCGTCGTTCAGGGAACCGTCGTGCTTGATGTAGAAAAATTCCGCGTCTCGATTGGCGACCTCCATCAGCGAGCGGGCGTTGCCCTTTACCTCGCCGCCTCCGTCGATCTCCAGCTCCACGCCAAAAAACCGGGGCCCCTCTCCGCAGAAGATAGGCTCCGGCTTGTAGTAGTAGTCGTGGATGGGATTGTCCTTGTACCGCTCCTGGTAGCAGGCCACACAGTAGGGGTATTCGTCGTAATCGTCGTCCTCGGCATAGTAGGCGCTGGACTCGTGCAGCAGCGTCCCACAGCGGCAGCAGTGGGTGTAGTGGTCGTCAAAGCAGCTCTGGCACAGAGGCGTGTCCGAGCTGCCGGCGTTGTCCTCCGACCAGATACGCTCCCCACAGTGTTCGCAGGTCAGGGTGCGCTCGTCCAGGCAGTGCGGGCAGAGCTCCAGGCCGTCAAAGGAGTGCAGTTCTTCGGCCGGACAGGGCTCATCGCACAGTCCGCAGGTTCTTTGTTCACGCATAGTCATTACCTCCATGATTTTTCACCCCGCTTACATTCGGGATATTCATGAAGATAATATTTAGACGAAATTTTCAAAAATGCACAGGGATAACACAAAAGATTGCGGCCTGAAACCGAATGTGCTATATTTGAAGGCGAAATCTGTGTAGTATGCGGACAAAAAATGAAGAACGCAAACTGACGGAAGGCAGGGGGACGGCAGCTGCTGATCCTGCAAACTGCCGTCCTATGCCTCCAGAAGCCCCAGTTCATTGGAGAAGGTATATGTAATCTCAATGTGTCCATCCCCAAAGACCCGGATCTGCTTGATGGTCTCCGCCACGGTGACGCGATCCAGCTCGGTCAGCTTCCCGTAGCGGAGCAGTGCCTCCACCCAGGGGTGGTGCAGCGGGTCGGACCCCCCGGCCTGGGCGAGCTGCTCCAGCTGAGCGTTGAGCGTTTTCTCCTGGCGCTCATAGTCCTCCCGGTAACGGAGATAGTCCTCCCGGCCCAGCAGGCCGTCCTGGTAGTCCTCATAGGCGCGCTTTTTGCGTTCCCGTATCCGCTCCAGACTGATCTCCAGCCGGCTTTGCTCCGCCTGAAAATTCCGCTGGGGGCACTCCGCCCGCTCGTCGGCCAGCTTCTTCCAGTCCTGGACGGCGGCGATGATGCGATTGAGATCCGCCAACACGATCTCCTCCAGCACCTTGTGGGAGATGCTGTGCTTGCTGCACACGGTGGGGCCATAGCGCTTGTAGGAGCCGCAGCTGTAATAGATGCCGCCGGCGCTCCGGGTCTTGACCATGGCCCGCCCGCAGTCGCCGCAGCGGAGGAAGCCGGCGAAGGGGCTCTGGTTCTGTTCAAAATTCAACTGGCGGGTCCGCTTGCCCAGCAGTTCCTGCACCCGCTCCCACTGGGCACGGTCAATGATGGCCTCGTGGGTGTGGGGAACCACCGTCCAGTCTGCCCGCGCCTTCTGTTTTGCTTTGCCGTGCATGGTGGGGCGTAAGGCGCGCCCCTGTTCCATATCCCCCACGTACATCTGGTTTTGCAGGATGCGGTGGACCGTGGCGTAGGTCCAGTAGGTGGCCTGTCCCAGCCGCCGGCCGTTGTGGTAGCGCTCACCGGAGAGCCGCTTGTACTCACTGGGGCTGGGAACCCCCTCCGCATTGAGCAGCTTGGCGATCCTGACTTTTCCCTCGCCCTGCTCAAAGAGGTCGAAGATCCGCTGTACCACCTGGGCCGCCGGAGGGTCAATCAACAAATGGTTGTGGTTGTCCGGGTCCTTCTGGTATCCGTAGCTGGCGAAGGCCCCCACAAACTCACCCCGCCGCTGCTTGGTGTGGATGGCGGAGCGCACCTTGTCCGAGATGTCCCGGGCGTACTGGGTGTTGAACAGGTTCTTCATGGGCAGTAGCATATCATAGCGCCCCCGCTCGCTGTCCACGTGGTCGTTGACGGCGATGAAGCGCACCCCCAGTGCGGGAAAAACCTTCTCCAGATAGCGTCCCACCTCGATGTAGTCCCGGCCGAAGCGGGACAGATCCTTCACCAGCACACAGTTGACCTTCCCTTGATGGATGTCCTCCTCCATGCGGCGGAAGGCGGGGCGGTCAAAGTTGGTGCCGGTATAGCCGTCGTCCGCATAGTAGTCCGCCAGTTCCAGCTCCGGATGCTCCGCCAGATACTGCTCCAGCTGCTTGTGCTGGTTGGCAATGCTGTCGCTCTCTACCTTGTCGCCGTCCTCCCGGGACAGGCGCAGATACGCCGCTGTCTTCCAGGTTTCCATGACCGCCCACCTCCTTTCCGTCGCAGTTATGTATCAAAGGTTACTTGCTGTGGGCCTGAATCAGTGCCCGGAGCAGATCTTCCGGAGTCTTGTCACCGTCAAAGCAGCGGGATACCCGCCAAGTAAATTGCAAATTCGTCTGCTGTGGATGTGCGGCTGTCTTCATAGTGAACCTTCCTTTCTGAGTGCATTCTCTAAAATAATATGTGGTTGTAGCCGGAGTATATTCGGTAATGACATACGAGGATCTATGAAAATCGACCAATGAGAAAATTACTCTGTTTCGCCTTTCGCAGCAATGGTGTGGATGCCATGCTCCTCGGTGACGGTGTTGATATACTTGAGGTTAGCATAGTAATCCTGTTTGGTCCCATAGTACTTGCGGCCAGTTCGGTAATTGGTGGAGTTCATCAGGAAATGGATATGAAGATGAGGTTTGTCCTCATGGATTGCACCTATCAGTTGGTAACGGGGATCGTAGAATTTCATGATCTTCTGTGCGACCACCTTTGCAGTCTGGAAATCCATCTGTTCTTCCGAGTCAAAGCTGAGGACGGTGTGTCTCAGCTTAACTCCATTCTCTTTATGATAGGCGGCGGTGACTGCTTCCATGGCAAGCTCCGCCACCTCGGGGAGCACCGCGGCGCCAATGACACCGCCGGGCCTGACCTTTTGTGGAGATGTCACATAGCGTATCAGATCCGCGTAAGTTCCATCGTCGTGGTACTTTTGGGGGCCATGGATCACTCTAAAAGTCGCCATAGTTCGGCCACCTCCTTTTCAATGTCCGCCCGCAGCGCCTCGCCGGAAATTTCCCCGGTCAGCCTGCACAGATTACAGAGTGCCGCAACCGTGTTCTGACGTTCTTTTCCGGTGAGTTGTGGTTTTTCCTGATCGAGTAGCCTGTGCCTGACGTAGACGGAGACACAGCTGCCAAAGTCAGCTGCGGCATGTTCAACTGCTAATTTCTCGTCGTCGGAAACGAGTATTCTTAAGGTATAAATTCTTGAACTTCCCATATAAAAAACTCCTTTAGATAGATTTATGGGGTCTACATTACGCCAGGGGAACAACTCATGGCCATGTAAGAGCCAATCGTGTTCACCCAGGGTCCCCGTTAAGACGCTGTACTATGCTCATGAAAAAGTAAACACCGTTCGTTTGAGGCAGTTGTATCACCGGACATAGGGTGCGTATGATATGCTCTGTCCCCGGAGGTCTGATTTTTTATGGCAAGGAGATGCGTCCATTTTAAGATTTACGTGAGACGGCGCTTCAACTTTTAATAATAAGATTTGGTTGAAATGAAAATATAATATAAAAAATTTTTGTGGTTTGGTGGTTCTTATGCGGGCGCTGGAAAAGCAACTTCAATGTAGAGATATCATCCGGAATATACAGGAGGATCATGTAGAGAAAGATGCCGAGGCCAGATTGAACGCAGCGAAATTTGACCAACTCACCTATGCAGCCAAACAGGCGGCAAAGCAGGTTGGGCTTGCGTTCCGTGCCGGCTGCCTCCAAAGCCGGAACAACAAGCAGAAGTGCAGGTATTTCTTTATCCCTGGAAGCGAGTCTGATTATATGGAAAATGGGAAAAACGGAAAGTTCCCATTCCTGAAAGGCCTTTGGATTTTTACAGCAAAACCGATTGCGGGCGGGAAAGGGGAGGAGAGATATTACAAGGTGGAATGTGTTTTGTACACGGATAATACCATCACCTCCTATGAGGAGCTCGCGGAATATTTTTATAAGGCCCGAAACCGAGCGGGTCAGAAAGGGAACGATGAAATTACGCTTCCACGGCAGAAGCTGGAGGAGTTCTTTGCGTGCTATATCGATGAATTAAGCCGATGCGGTGTTCTTTCCAAAGCGCGTGGGGAAATAGTCACTGGCTGGGCAAGGGGTCACGACGGGCGATTTTGTTGTATTTGGGCTTTGAGGCCGGAGTTGAACCCCGGGAGAGATATGGATGATCTGCTGCCCATCCGGCAATATCCAACGGATGGCATCTGGTTTGCGGCCACCGTATTTTCCCTGTGTAAGGCGCTTTTTACACTGTGCAAGTTGCCGCACAGCACGGACTTTGTGCTGCAGCTCCTTCTCGATACCAGCAAGGAATACGGCAAAGAGGATACACAAGGGCTGTGGGTGTTGGAACAGCAGGCGCATTACTGGTGTGACTTCCGGGACTGGATGAAGGAGATGGGGGAGGAGGAATGGGCTGAATATAGTAAATTCAGATGCCGCTATGACAGGCTGCCACCTATCGGCAGTTGGGCAAATTTGGGGTTTCCAACAGTCCTTTTCAACTTTAAAAAGCAGGAAGAGCCCTCTGATCCCATTGAATACCGAATCACCAAGGATGGTGAGCCGGTCATTGCCCTGAAAAAGGCGGACCTGGACTATCTCTGCAACGGATACGGGCTGTCGGTCCTCCTCCCGGCCCTGCCGCCTAAACGGAGCTATGCAAAAAAGCAGTGCCTGTCTCTCGATGTACCCTTGGAGAATTGCCAGGACCTATGCAGGAGATGGAATTGGGGTATTCCCCGCAAGGGACATGAAGCTGTCATGGAGTATTACCGCCTGTGCTTGCGGGCCATCGACAGCCAGCCGGCATCCAAGGTGAAAAAAGGGCTCCGAGAAAGTTGCCAGAGAGCACTGGCTGACCTCGGCGCGGTCTCCGGCGAGGAGACCCGAAAGGACCAGCTGGCGTGCCTGTTAGGTACTCTGTATTTTCTGCGTACGACACTGGAGCAGAAAGGAGAAAAGGTAGAACGCCTGGAGAAACTCATTCAGGCGTTCTACCGGGAAATCGGCGGAGTAACCACGGCGCATTTTGCGGCATTTGTGAAGCAGCTGCTCCAGAATCCGGCCAAGCATGCAAATGTCCTATTTGGACAGGAACAGGACGGAATCTACCTGGTGTATCAGACCTACTGGGACGCATTCCAGGATTTCTGCCGCCGACAGGGCGTCCTGCTGAGCTGTTCAGCCAAAAAGTTTCGGGACAGCTGCCTGCTCCCAAACCGCTTGATTCAGCCGCAGTATACGCCGTCAAACGGCGGATATGCCCGCTATGATTACCGCAAAAAGCTCAATGGAAAAGAAGAGACAGTGCTCAAGGTGTCGCCTGACATCCTAAAATTCTAGCGCAGATTGTCATCGGGGACGCCCAGCATAAAGTACTCCAGGGCATCTCCGGAGATCCGCCAGCTCCGCCCGATGCGGATGCCCTGTAAGGCACCGGAGGCCAGCAGACGGTAGATGGTGTTCTTCCCAACGTGCAGGATGTCCATGGCCTCTGCCGGGGTCAGCATGACAGGGAGCCGCTCCAGCTTTTCCGATTCCAAAAGCGCAAGATCGTTCCTGTCCCACATTTCTTTCAAAACCTCCCTTTGGTTATTTAATCCCCTGTTGGGTTTTCCTGTCCCTTTTGTCCATATATTATATTCACGAGATGCCGGAAAGTACCGCCCGTTCAGCGCAGCAGTGGCTTTCCGGTATCTTTCTATTTTGGGGGAAAGGAGCGCAAACACATGCTGAAAACACTTCTCACTATGCTTCGGGCCCTGCTTATGGAGTTGCTGGACCAGCTGCTTCGGAAAGCCTGCGCCACAGTGGCGGGGTGAACCGGGTGAACTGCCGCAAAGAGGCGCTGGAAAAGCTGACAGCAGCAGTTCTGGCGGCGGCGGTGGCCCTGCTGTGCGCGGCCATCGATCACTTTATCGAAGCGCATGACTGAGCAGGCGCAGAAAAAGGCTGTCCCAAAAGTCTCCTGAGACTTTTGGGACAGCCTAAAATTTTCCCTGCGTAGTGCGCTTTTTTGTGTTGTTGGCCAGGCAGCCGCGACTTTTGACAATTTTCCGTGGAATTTTCCAGAGTGACAACAGATGTCCTCTTGATCTGCTACACTAGAGTCAGAATAGCTTATTCATCAAACAGAAGGAATTTGTAGGCCGGCACATCCAGTACCGAGGCGATGTCAAACAGCGTATCCAGGGAGACCGCCTTGCTGATATTGGGGGCCTCGATATGGCCAATGAAGGCGGGGGTGCGCTCCACCTTTTCCGCAAGCTGCTCCTGGGTCAGGCCCCGGAGCTTGCGGTAGTAGGCGATCTTCAGGCCGATCTGGCGGTATTCCGGTTCATATTCTGGCTTCATGCCATCACCTCGCTGTGATCTATGTTACCCAAGAAAGACAGCGATTGACATGACTTGATAATGAGATTATTATATCTATAAAATATAAAAAATTGACAGAAAGCGCATGAGGGAGGGGAGTGCTTTGGACTATCTGCCGGAGGCAAAGTCTGCTCGTCTGCTGGCGATCTATGCCCGCCTGCTCTCCGGAGAGGGGCTGAACCGGGTTGCCCTGGCCGGGGAATACGGGGTGGCTGTGCGGAGCATCCAGCGGGATATCGAGTCTCTGCGGTGCTTCCTGGCCGAGCAGCGGCTGCCCCAGGATGTGGTCTATGACCGCCGCGAGCGGGCCTACAAGCTGGTCAACAGTGTGCCGAGGGGGCTGAGCAACAGCGAAATCCTGGCGGTGTGCAAGATCCTGCTGGAGAGCCGCTCCATGCGGCGGGACGAGATGATGCCCATCCTGGACAAGCTGATCGACTGCTGCGTGCCGGAGGAGAGCAAGCGGGCCGTCACCGAGCTGATCGCCAATGAGAAGCACCACTATGTGGAGCCCCATCACGGGAAACACATCCTGGACGGTTTGTGGGAGATCGGTCAAGCGGTGAAGCACCGGCAGGTCATGGAGATCACCTACGAGCGTATGAAGGAGCCCAGGCTGGTGAGCCGGCGGGTTCAGCCGGTGGGGCTCATGTTCTCCGAGTACTATTTCTATCTAACGGCATTCCTGGAGGACAGGACAGACTTTGAGAACCCGGATGACCTCTTTCCCACCATCTACCGGTTGGACCGGATCAAGAGTTTTCAAGTGCTTAATGAACATTTCGTCGTACCCTACCGCGGCCGCTTTGAGGAGGGAGAGTTCCGCAAACGGGTGCAGTTCATGTACGGCGGAAAGCTCCAGACCGTGAAGTTTGTCTACACCGGGCCCTCCATTGAGTCGGTACTGGACCGCCTCCCCACGGCGGAGATCCTGGAGGAGCACGACGGAGCTTATACTGTCCAAGCTGAGGTGTTCGGCAAGGGGATTGAGATGTGGCTGAGGAGCCAGGGGGACTATATAGAAGGAGAGGGATAGCCGTATGAATACGACTCATTACACCCATACTGCCGATTGTGAGGGCCTTTGTGTTCAGTATGATTTGTGTTTTCCCGATAACCATGACCAGAAAGTGACTGAGTTCGAGACCGCCTATCATGAAACACTTGGAGAACTTGGGCGGCTTACAAACACCGCAGACGGTGTCGATTACGCCGTAGCGGCAGCAAGCGGGATCGTTGCCGGAATCATTGATGTACTTTGGGTCGGTGAATTTTCAATAGAACGCGCCAATCAGTGGGGCAATAAACAAGTGGAGAAATTTGTGGTCAAGGTAGCGCAAATGTGTGGATATGGCGGGGATGATTTGGCGGGAGCCGTAAAATATCTGGAAGAAAACTTCCCGATTGCCGCAGACAAGGCCACACATGCTTTTGGAGGGGGCTTCGCGCACCACCTCCGCGACTTTTCACACCACCCTACACCGGTTGGCTTAATTTTTTCTATGTTAACGCAATTTACTAGCAATGTTTATGGAACAGACGTTGCCGGACATTTTTTGGTCGTGCCATTGAAGGAGGAAAATGACCTTGTCCTGCTCGGAAAGAATCTTCCAGAAAAATTGATTTTTGGTGTCATTAACTGGGTTTTCCATATGGTCAGCGACATGGCCGGCTCCTATGGCTCCATTGTCGAGGGGAAGGTGGGGACAGGGCTTCCCGGGCCAATCGTCTCCTTGTTAAAAGAGATATCTGCCTTGCCGATATTCCGAAAGATGAATGAAAATGGTTATAAGGAGTTTTCGGTCTGGATCTCCAAGCTGTTTAACGGCACGCTGCTGGGCAGGCGGAATGCGAGCGGCAATGTGGTCGAACCCATCAAATTTGACCTGCGCACAGAAATAGGGGTCGCCCATGAGCTCGGACGGCAGGCGTTGCCGGTGGTTGTAAATGAGTGTGTTGTGAGAGCGTTCTATTTTATTCGGAGGCTGTTTAGCGAAATCAAGGAAAATGAGGTCAGGCGCATAGGTGACCTCCATAAGGTCAACTGGAAAAATACGCTCCCCATCAAAAACCGCACGATCGTCCGCATGCTGACCATTTCAACAGGGGTTATGGAAGTGATAGACCTGGCGGATGCCGCTGTCCGCTCCGGCGGAAATATCGGGATGTTTGTCCTCCGCGTCAATTATGTTGGAGTGGTCCGCTTTGCGGTAGCCGGATCTACGGATTGGATGATGGGCGTTAGAAAAGCCCGACTGGAACTGGCCATGGCCTCGGCCGAAACTGCGAAGACTGCGCAGGTGGCAATAACTATGATCCGCAGTGTTGAACGGCAAAAAGCCCAAACGCAGGAAAATCTGGACAGATTAACAGAAGAGGTCAACAAAACAGCCCAATTGAAGTTTTGAGGTGTGGGGAGGAGACAAAAGATGAAGTGTACGATAAACGATATCCACGTAGATGTGAATAAATTGACGATGGAGGATATAGAGGCGGCGTGGCGCCAGATTTTTAACTTGCAGAGCAATGATTTTCAGCGGGTCAAACGTGAAAAATGGTACCACAACCTACTGAGGGCGGTAACGTTTGGCTCCGGTGACAGAAAGATGATGATCTCCGACATCATATCTTTGAATCAGATTCAACAGCTCTTTATGATAGTATATCTAAAAAATTATAGGGATCTAAACAAGAAGTTGAACCAAAATATGGTTCTCATAGGGAACCTTAATAAAGTCATAAAAGAGTTATACCACACCTGTGTTAGCAAAATAAAACTGCAAGAAGAAATTGACAGCTTTGAACCAGAAGAAATTGCAGTCCTCCAACACTTTCTGAGCGAGTACAAATCTCAAAATAACAAAACAGAAGATTTTCAAAAATACCGGCGAAGCATACTTGGCCTTTTGCATGCGCGTACGCCGGAGAGTAAGTTTGAAAAAGAACAGCTCGAGAAAGCAAGTCACCCAAATGCGTTTTGTAGGTGTGCATTTGAGTTGTGTGCCATCGACGGATGCCTTGAAAAAGGGAACATTCCTCCCAACATGCAGGAACTCTTGGACTATCTTCCGATCTCTGCTGTAAAGCGGAGGGAAATAAGAGAGAACGTTTTGTGGGAAGCTGATAATATGGGCGCAGAATATTTTATAAACGGAAAGTATCGACCAGATTTCGCGGATTTTGATTTGAACGATATTAAGCTGAAGGAATATCAAGAAGATACTTCAACGTATGAATCTAACACGCCGTCGTCATCAGAACAGATCGGTGTCCAGGGTTTGCGTGTCTACATATCTCCTCCTCAAAGCAGCATAGAAAAGAAAAGTGCGAATGCACTTCGAGTCAAATTATTCGATATAAATGTTGAGGTTGCCGACACTCCGAATGGGTGTCAATACTGTATTTATTTCCCGTCCTCAAAGGAGGCAAATGATGCGAAGAATGTGGCCCAAAAGCCAATATACAAAGGCAAATACAACTTTCGGATCCTTCGCAGTGAATATAGTGGAGCCTATATCTATTTAGACTATTCCCCCATTCCTGATATCAATGACAATTTGCGCGAAGAAATTGTTGAGGTCTATAAAAATTCTGGAATGAGCAGTGTCAAAGGAAAAGATATAGAAACATGGCAGAAGGGCCATAGCCCTAAAAGCAGGCAGGACTATCTTTCGCAAAAGTTGAGCGAAGCCGTCGGGGATTTTTCAAGCTCTGCCAAAGAAGGGGCTGCATCGCTCTGGGAAACGAAGTCTCCCAGAGCGAACCCCTGGGAAATTAAGATTGGGCCACCACCCATTCTCTCCCTTGGCAAAAAAATAGGCGGTGCAGCAATGTATGGGATTGGCGCTCTGAGCGAAGGAATTGGCGCAGCAACATCCGCAGTTGGCACCACGGTTGAACAGACATTGGACAAGACCGTCATAAGGCAAGTGAACGATAACTTCGATAAAAAGATTTTACCTGCGATGCAATGTGACTTTCTTGTGCTAGAGCTGTTTAACTTGCTAATAAAAAATGAGCTATAAGAGAGCTATACATAAAGTGCAAAGAGTATACAAGCTAGAAAGCAGATGCCATAGCTTGCGGCACCCGGGATTAATCCCGGGTGCCGCAATTTCGCATCCCCCCAATGTGTGGCGAAATAGATCGGATTGTGGTTTCCGATAAATAATTGATAATATTTTGAATTTTTGATTACCGCACCCAAACTGATCAGGCTGGATAGATATGAAAGTTTATCACCCCTTTTATATCTTGTGCCTTGCAGAAATGCATTTCACGAGGGAAAATATCACCACAATCTATGGAAAATATTCGCCTCATAATAGAGGCGGCGGGCGGATAGAGCGAAGGATGAACCAGGGAAACGGTTCCGTCAGAAGCGGTCTGCTTCATGTTCGGGAGGTGCCGAGCAATTTGTGGTATATGAAGAAGCAGAGGAAGCGGACTTAAACTCATACAAAAAAGTTAGCTGAGATCTGAACTGTATCGGCCAAAGGCCCTTGACCTTAGTCCTGAATTAGACGCTAGGGTAACTAACTGGACTTTTCAGAATTGTGCAGAATGGCGGGTGGTCTGCTTAACATTGTAAAAAACAACTTTTGGATATATAATCTTGACCAACGAAAGATCCCGCTTTATAAGCGGAGAAATCGCAAGAGATCACCGGATCCCGTTATGAGGCGCAACAAGAGTACTTGGCTACGAAGAAAGGGACTTGCCATATGGATGAGCGACCAAGGCCACTTTATCAACGACTGGCTGGAAAGTCTGATCCCGCCCACAGCGGCCTATGGCTCCCGCTGTGGATGCATATGTGGGACACCACCGGGGTGATGCGGCGGCTTGTGCAGAAGTGGCTCCCGGAAATGGTCCGGCGCGGCATCGGCCTGGAGGAGGGGGATTTGATCCGTTTGGCCTGCTTTTTGGGGTTTGTACATGATATTGGGAAGGCAACGGCTGTTTTCCAGAGGAAGATTATGGGAAGCCTACCCGAGGCATGGGAGCGGCTGGAGACGCAGATCCCGCTGCCGGACAGACTCCTGTCCCCTCAGGCCACACCTCACGCCCGGGCCAGCGAGGCAATTTTACTGGAGCTGGGCTGCCCAGTCGGGCTGGCTTCGATTGCCGGTGCGCACCACGGCAGCCCCCAGAAAAATGGACCCGGCAACCACGTGGAGGATTTTTATCCCCCAGAGAACTATTGGGGCAGAGGGGGAGAGGCGCGCTGGAGGGACCTGTGGGAGGAGCTCCTCCAACAGGCGCTGAGGCAGAGTGGGTTTTCCAGTGTGGAGGAGCTGCCGGAGCTGTCCATCCCAGCGGAGCTGCTCCTCACCGGCCTGCTGACCATGGCGGACTGGATTGCCAGCAACACCGCCTATTTCCCGCTGATTTCGGAGGACCGGCTAGGAGATGCCAGCTGTTATCCCGCCCGGGTGGATCGGGCATGGGAACAACTGGCCCTGACCTTTCCATGGGAAGCGCAATATACTAGTATGGACGCCGCCGCTTTTGAAGAACGGTTTGGCTTTGCGCCCAACAGCCTCCAGTCGGCGGTGATGGGCGCGGCCGATCGGATGGACTCGCCCGGCCTGCTGATTGTAGAGGCACAGATGGGCGTGGGGAAGACCGAGGCGGCGCTGGCCGCCGCCGAGATTTTTGCGGCCCGCTATGGCGCCGGTGGGCTGTATTTCGGCCTGCCGACACAGGCCACCGCTAATGGTATTTTCCGGCGGCTGAGCAAATGGGCCCAGACCCAGTCCCAGGATATGACGCACTCCATCCGCCTGGCCCACGGGATGGCGGAACTGAATGAGGATTACCGGCAGATGTTTACCGGCGGTGCGGTCACGGAAGAGGATAGTGGGGACGAGACGGGCGGCATACAGGTCCATCGCTGGTTTCTGGGCCGGCGGCAGGCGTTGCTGGCGGATTTTGTGATCGGCACGGTGGATCAACTGCTCCTGGCGGCGCTGAAGCAAAAGTATATCATGCTGCGCCACCTGGGGCTGGCCGGCAAAGTGGTTGTCGTGGATGAGTGTCACGCCTATGATGCCTATATGGGGCGCTATCTTGACCGGGCGTTGACCTGGCTGGGGACCTATCGAGTGCCGGTGATCTTGCTGTCGGCCACCCTGCCCGCCGCCCGGAGGGCGGAACTGGTGGAGGCATATCTGGGACATCCGTGCGACCAAGCGGCGTGGAAAACCAGCCGCAGATATCCGCTGTTGACTTGGACCGACGGGGAGCAGGTGTGTCAGCAGACGACCGAGGAGACGCCCGACGGGCGAACGGTAGAACTGCTCTCTCTGACAGAGGAGGCGCTGCCCGCACTGCTACGGGAGCGTATGGCGCAGGGGGGCTGTGCGGGCGTAATTGTAAACACGGTGAAGAAAGCCCAGGAGCTGGCGGCTGCCCTTCGGGCCGCGCTGCCGGATTGGGAGGTGCTGCTGTTCCACGCCCAGTTCCTGATGCCGGACCGGTCGGAAAAAGAACGGGCCATTCTGAGGCGGCTCGGAAAGGACTCCACTCCGCTGCAGAGGGACAGGCTGATTGTGGTGGGCACCCAAGTGTTGGAGCAGTCCCTGGACATCGATCTGGATTTCCTGGTGACGGAGCTGTGCCCCATGGACCTCCTCCTCCAGCGCGTGGGCCGGCTGCACCGGCATAGGCGGCCCTGCCGGCCCGGGCCGCTGAGCATGCCCTGCTGTGCCGTGTTGGATACGGGGACGGACGCCTTTGATCCGGGCAGCAGCGCGGTATACAGTGAATGGCTCCTGTGGCGCACCCGCCAGCTGTTGCTGGACCGCATCGAATTGCCGACGGACCTTCCCCGACTAGTGCAGGACACCTACGGGTGGGAGGAGGGGGACGTCCTTCCGGAGACGGCGGAGAGCCGGCGGTTCAGGGAGGAATACTGCTTCCAGCAACAGGAGCAGGCGCGTAGGGCGGAGGCCTTTGCCGTGCAAATGCCGGAGGATCACCCGGAGTTCCCGAGCCTGAATACACTGGACGACTGGATGTGCGATGCGGTGCCCGGGACGGAGGCGGCGGCCCGGGCCGCCGTCCGCGACGGCGACCCGTCGGTGGAAGTGCTGGTGATGGTGGAGCGCCGGGACGGTGATATCTGCTTCCTTCCCTGGAGAGAAGGGGGGCAAAAGGTGGCGGCTGACGCTCCGCCCTCCCAGGAGGAGAGTCTGCGGATCGCCCGGCAGAGGCTGCGCCTGCCGGGATACTTTGGCCGCCGCTGGAAGCTCCGGCAGGTAATTGACGAACTGGAGGCGCAAAACCGCCGGTTCCTGGCTCGGTGGCAGCAGGCGCCGCTGCTCAAGGGGGAGCTGATCTTACTCCTGGATGAAACGCTCACCGCGCACCTGGCCGATACGGTGCTGCACTACGACAGGGAGGAAGGCCTGACATACTGGAAGGAGGACGCCTGTGAAGGAAGTGGAGTTTAACCTGCTGGACGAGCCGTGGGTGCGGGTGCTGACGCCGGACTGCACAGTGCGGGAGGTATCCCTGACCGACGCGCTGCTCCACGCCACGGAGTATACCGGATTGGCCGGGGAACTGCCCACCCAGGACGCCGCTGTGCTGCGGCTGCTGTTGGCGGTGCTGCACACGGTGTTCTCCCGGGTGGACGAAGAGGGGCGGGAGGCAGAGCTCACCTCTGCGGACGGCGCGCTGCTGCGCTGGCGCAGCCTGTGGCGGCTGGGCCATTTTCCCGAGGGGCCTATCCGCGCCTACCTGGAGCGGTGGCATGAGCGGTTCTGGCTGTTCCACCCGGAGCGGCCCTTCTGGCAGGTACCGGAGGCGAAGATTGGAACCGAGTACAGTGCCGCCAAACTGAACGGGGAGATTTCCGAGAGCGGCAACAAACTGCGGATCTTCAGCGCGTACACTGGCATTGGAAAAGCGGAGATGACGTATGCGCAGGCGGCTCGCTGGCTGCTGTACATCAACGGGTTTGATGATACGTCTGCAAAGCCCAAAGGGAAGGGCCTGCCTTCGGTGGGGGCGGGCTGGCTCGGAAAGCTGGGGCTTATTTTGGCACAGGGAAACACGCTGTTTGAGACGCTGATGCTCAATTTCGTCCTGCTGCGGGACGGGACATCCCTCTGGGGGCCGCCGGCGCCCTGCTGGGAGCTGCCGGAGGTCCGCAGCGCGGAGCGCACGGAAATTCCCCAGCCGGACGACGCGGCGTCCCTGCTGACCCTCCAATCCCGTCGCATATTCCTGTACCGGGAACAGGGGATGGTCACGGGCTATGCCTTGCTGGGCGGGGATTTCTTTCAAAAAGAAAATGCCTTTTGTGAGCAGATGACGCTCTGGCGGGGGAAGCAGGAGAGAAAGAACGCCCCCATCGTCTATTTGCCGCGCCGGCACGATTCCGCGAAACAGTTTTGGCGGGAGTTTCCAGCGGTATTCCTGCAGCGGCCTGGGGACAGACGGCCAGGACTCATCCATTGGATCGCCCGGTTGCAGTCGAGCAATATTTTAAGCCGTAGAAAAATGATCTGCTTTCAGATCACCGGCGTGGGATATGGAGACAAGGACTTTTTTGCTACAGACACGTTCTCGGATTCCCTCTCATTCCATATGCAGCTGTTGGACGAGCTTGGAAAAATCTGGCGGCAGAGGATTACCGACGAGATCGGCTCCTGCGAGAGGCTGGCCGTGGCGGTCAGCCGATTGGCAGAGGATCTGATCATTGCGGCGGGAGGCTACGGTGAGCGGCAGCAGAGTGAGGCGGCAAAAGTGGCCCGGGAGCAGTACTATTTCCGGCTGGATCAGCCGTTTCGGGACTGGCTGCGGGAAATCGACCCTGAATGGGATGGAGAGAAAACAGAGCAGAGTATCCTGGCGTGGCGGGAGCAGGCGCAGAAGCTCGCCCGGGCGCTGGGAAGGGAGCTAGTCCGGGAGGCCGGGACGGCGGCCTTTACCGGCCGCGCCGTTATCCGCAATCCGGGGAAGCCGACGGAAAGGAAGTTCTATTATTCAGCGCCAAAGGCTTACAACCGGTTCCGCATAGAGCTTGCAAAGGTTTATCCGACAGACAGAAAGGTGGAATAGGCATGTCACAGGCACAGCGGATCGAGCAATATGTGGCCCGGCGTCTGCGCTGGCTGCGGGATTTGCCGGAGCACCCGAGAAAGGCGGCCCTGGCCCATCTGCGGCGGGGCGTGGGGCGCGCCCCCGGCGACCTGCCGGAGCTCTGGGGCATTTTCCTGGAGGGGATGCCGGAGGAGTTGGAGAGTCAGACGGGAAAGCCAACCCAGGGGGAATGGGCGATCTACCTGGCGCTGACCCTCTACGCCCTGCACCAGCAGGGACACACACTGCCCGGGGATGACATGAACCGGCAGGGCGTGGGTCTTGGTCAGGCGGTACGTCGCCTGGTACCCCAAGGGGAGGACCCAGCGGACAGCAGCATCCAGCGGCGGTTCAACGCCCTGGCCACCGCTGCACAGACACGGGAGATTGCTCAGCATCTGCGTGGGATGATCCAGCTCCTGCGCGCCGCAGAGGTTCCGCTGGGCTACGCACAGCTGGCGAAGGATCTGTTCTACCTCCAGTTCCCGGACAGCGCGTCACAGGTCCGCCTGCGCTGGGGGCAGGACTTCTACGCAATCCCGTCCGAAAACGATCAGATAGAGGAGGAGACGAACTATGGATAACAGGCGCCTTTACATCGACCTTCACATCTTGCAGACAGTGCCGCCCAGCTGCGTCAACCGGGATGACACCGGCAGCCCCAAGACCGCCATCTACGGTGGGACCACCCGCGCCCGGGTCTCCTCTCAGGCTTGGAAGCGGGCGGTGCGGATGATGTTCCGCGATGGCCTGTTGGGGCGGGAGCAGCTCGGAGAGCGGACGAAGAAGATTGTCGCCATGGTAGCAGAGGAGGTCACCGCCCTTGCGCCGGACGCGGATGCCCCGAAGCTGGCCAAGAAAGCCCTGGAGAGCGCAGGCTTGAAGAAGGTGACCGAGGAGAAGGGCACTGACGCGCTGTTTTTCATGAGCCGCGCCCAGGCCAGGGCGCTGGCGCAGCTGGCCGTAAATGGCTGCGGAGAGGCAAAAGAGTACAAAAGCGCCATCAAGTCCGCGCCATCGGTGGATATGGTCCTGTTTGGCCGCATGGTCGCCAGCGACCCTTCCCTGAACTATGACGCCGCCGCCCAGGTGGCCCACAGCATCTCCACCCACGCCGTACAAAACGAATACGACTACTTCACCGCTATGGATGACCTGGCCCCGGAGGACAATGCAGGCGCTGGCCACTTGGGCACGGTAGAGTACAACTCCGCCACCCTCTACCGCTATGCCACGGTGAACGCCCTGGAGCTGGAGAAGCATCTGGGCCGCGCTGCCGTCCCGGATGTGGTCCGAGCCTTTGCAGAGGCGATGATCCGCTCTATGCCCACTGGGAAGCAGAATACCTTCGCCAACCGCACACTGCCTGACGCGGTCTATGTAGCCCTGCGGGACGACCAGCCCGTGAACCTCTGCGGCGCCTTCGAGAAGGCGGTGCCTCCTTCGGAAGAGGGATTTGTGGCGCCCTCCTGCCGGCGCCTGGTTCAGTACGCCCAGCAGGTCTACCAGTGCTATGCCGACGCGCCGAAGCGGGCCTTTACCGTCGGGATGGGTCTGGAAACGCTGGCGGACGCCCAGCCCCTGGGTCAGATGCTGGACGCGCTGCGGGGCGCAGTGGCCACCTGCCTGGATGGGAATGGGGTGGCATAATGGCCACGCTGTTGCTGCGCCTGGCTGCACCGCTGCAGTCCTGGGGCGCGGACTCCAAATTCGAGATTCGGAAAACCGACCGAGAGCCCACAAAGAGCGGGGTTGTCGGCCTGCTGGCGGCGGCCCTGGGCCTGCGCCGAGATGAGGCGGATGCCCTGCAGGAGCTGGGGCAGCTGCGCTTTGCCGTCCGGGTAGATCGGGAGGGCAGCCTGCTGGTGGACTTTCACACGGCGGGAAATCCGACACCGGCCGAGGTGGAGAAAGCCCGCGCCGCCCGGAAAGCCCCCTTGCCCCCCTATGTGACGAAGCGCCAATACCTATCTGACGCGATATTCCTGGCGGGTTTGGAGAGCGCCGACCGCGCCCTGCTGGAGCGATTGGAACAGGCGCTGCGCCGCCCGGCCTTCCCCCTGTTCCTGGGGCGGCGCTCCTGCCCTCCCACGATGCCCCTCTGCCTGGGCATTCGAGAGGGAAAATTGCTGGACGCCCTGCGGTCGGAGCCGCCGCAGGCGGCAGATGGAGCCCGGACCTCCTGCCGCATCGTGATAGATGCTGACCCGGGACAGCCTGGGGCGGTCCCCAAGCGGGATCTGCCCCTCTCGTTCAGCCCGATCCACCGGCAGTACGGCTACCGCGCCGTGGAAGAGCGTGCGGTGGGCTTGCGGCCGGCCGGGGCGGCGGAAGCCTTGGAGGAGACGGAGCACGACCCTTTTACAGAATTGAGGTGACGGCATGTACTTATCCAGAGTCGAACTGGACCTCACCCGGCGCTCGACCATGGAGGCGCTGGCGGCGCCGCAGAAACTGCACGGCGCGGTGGAATCCGCCTTCCCCGGAGAGCGCCGCCGGCGGCTGTGGCGGCTGGACTACCTTGGGGGAAAGCTGTACCTGCTGCTCCTCAGCGAGGATGTGCCGGAGCTGTCCGTTCTTACAGAGCAGTTTGGCCCTCTGTCGGCCACCCCGGCGGAGACAAGGGACTATGACCCGCTGCTGCGGCGTATCACGCCGGGCGGCCTCTGGCAGTTCCGTCTGACCGCCAACCCCACTAAGAGCTGTCCTGCCCCGGAAGTCGGCGGGGCGCGGGGAATTGTCCGTGCCCACATCACGGCGGAATATCAGAAGCTGTGGCTGCTTCAGCGGAGCGAGCGGCACGGATTTGCCCTCACACCGGACAGCTTCACCGTGACAGGCTCCCGCTGGCTCCGCTTTGCCAAGAGCGGGGACCGGCGCCATCCGGTCACGCTGCTGGCAGTTACTTACGAGGGCGTCTTGGAGGTGACAGATCCGCAGGCGTTCTGCCAGATGCTCACCAACGGCCTCGGCCGTGGAAAGGCATATGGTCTGGGGCTGATGACGATTCTGCAAAGGGGGCGGTCCAATGGCTGATCACACAGGCATGATACGTCCGGAACTACAGGCACTTCCCCAGATCAAGGACCGGATGACCTTTTTGTATTTGGAGCACTGCACCCTAGGCCGCCAGGATGGGGCTATCACCGTCACGGACGAGAATGGAATCGTCCATATTCCGGCGGCAGCCATCTCAGTGCTGCTGCTGGGCCCCGGTACCCGTGTGACTCACCGCGCCATGGAATTGATGGGAGACACCGGAGTAGGCGCTGTTTGGGTGGGGGAACACGGCGTGCGCTATTACGCCCACGGCCGCCCGCTGACTACCCGGGCCGGACTGCTGCTGCGGCAGGCAGAGCTGGTCAGCAACACCCGCAAGCACCTGACAGTGGTACGCAAGATGTATCAGCTCCGGTTCCCAGGGGAAGATGTCTCCAAGCTGACGATGCAGCAGCTCCGGGGGCGGGAGGGGAGCCGAGTGCGGAGTGCTTACCGCAGGGCGGCCAAGGAGACGGGCATTCCGTGGAATGGCCGTATGTACCGGCCGGATGACTTCTCCGCCGGAGACAGCGTGAACCAGGCTCTCTCGACTGGACACGCATGCCTGTACGGGCTGGCCCACGCGGTGATCGTCGCCCTGGGCTGTGCGCCGGGACTTGGTTTTGTCCATGTGGGCCATGAGAACTCCTTTGTCTACGACATTGCGGACTTATATAAGGCGGAGGTGACTATCCCCATTGCATTTGAGGTAGCAGCACAGCAGCCGGATGATCTGCCGGCCGTCGTTCGCCGCCGGGTGCGGGATGCCATGGTAAAGGCCCGCATCTTGGAGAGGATGGTACATGATATCCGATGGCTACTCTTGCCGGACGGGGAGGAGCTCGAAGATGAGACGGCTGTTTATCTGTGGGATGACCGGCTGGGTGTTGTGGCCAATGGGATTAACTACTTCCGGAGCAGAGAGGAGGAACCGCCATCGTCGTCATCACCATGACCGACTGCCCGCCTAAACTGCGCGGCGACCTGTCCAAGTGGCTCTGCGAGCTGGACACGGGCGTCTATGTGGGCCATGTCAGCAGCCGAGTACGGGATGCCCTGTGGGAACGGATCTGCCAAAACCTCAAAAAGGGACGGGCTACGATGGTTTTTTCCACGAACAACGAACAGAAAATGGACTTCCGCGTGCATAACACTAACTGGACGCCGGTGGACTTTGATGGCATCTGTCTGATGCGAAGACCGTTGCCCCAGAGTGGTGAGTCAGGCCTAACGCTCAAGCCGGGCTTCAGCAAGGCGGCCAAGTACCAAATGTCCCGGCGCGGGAAAGAGAAGAAGATGGCGGGTGCCTATGTCGTGATTGATTTAGAGACCACCGGTCTGCATCCCTCCACAGATGAGATCCTGGAGTTCGGAGCAATTCGGGTGGAGCAGGACGGGGGTGAGAAGACGTTTCACTGTCTTGTGCGTGGAGGACGGCCAATCCCGCAGCAAATCCAATCGTTGACAGGCATTACCGACCAACTCTTGGGACAACAGGGCATCGCGATGCCGCAGGCGCTGGAGCAGTTCATGGCTTTTATTGGTAGGGAGCAACTGGTTGGGTACCATATCTCTTTTGATTTGGAGTTCCTCCGGGCGGAATGTAAGCGGCAGGGGCGTCCGGCACCCGTCAACCGCTGCCTCGATCTGCTTGATCTGGCCCGGCGCAAGGTGGATGGTGTCTCTGACTATAAACTTGCAACCCTGGCTGATCATCTTTCTCTGGAGCGACGATCCGCCCACAGGGCGTTGCCAGACTGTTACCTGGCGCTTGAGCTCTATCGCAAACTGAACGAATAGCACTGACGGGCAATCCAAAAACAGCGTAATTACGGGATTCTTTTAGTCTTTTCCCCGCGTATGCGGGGGTGATCCTGTTTTGAAGAGTGGATACTATGCCGTTAGCAACTTTTCCCCGCGTATGCGGGGGTGATCCCTGGTGGAGCTGGGCGGAAAGTACACCAACACCCTTTTCCCCGCGTATGCGGGGGTGATCCTACCGGCATCAGCAAGGATACCAACGGCGGCGGCTTTTCCCCGCGTATGCGGGGGTGATCCTCAATACGCCGGTACAGGGCACGGGGTCAGACTCTTTTCCCCGCGTATGCGGGGGTGATCCTTGCCAAATGCGCCGGAAGCGTTTTCTTGTTTGCTTTTCCCCGCGTATGCGGGGGTGATCCTGTGAACGACTATGCCAACAGCACCATTGACAACTTTTCCCCGCGTATGCGGGGGTGATCCTACCACTCGCCATTGGCGTCCCGCTCCAAGAAGCTTTTCCCCGCGTATGCGGGGGTGATCCTCGCACCCAAGGGCTTCCTTCACCTGCGTCATGCTTTTCCCCGCGTATGCGGGGGTGATCCTCTCCTTGAGCCCATACGGACAAAAATGCCCCACTTTTCCCCGCGTATGCGGGGGTGATCCCTACCTGATTGTGAACCAGGGGATACCGAGTGCCTTTTCCCCGCGTATGCGGGGGTGATCCTTTCGTAGACAATTTCGAAGCATCGTTCGTCGTCTTTTCCCCGCGTATGCGGGGGTGATCCTCAGGCATGCGGGTGCGTCGGTCTTGGCCAGCACTTTTCCCCGCGTATGCGGGGGTGATCCTGGCAAACAGGACTTGAGCCAGGTTATCACGCGCTTTTCCCCGCGTATGCGGGGGTGATCCACTTCGTGGAGAAGATCTTGTAATGGGAGGAGCTTTTCCCCGCGTATGCGGGGGTGATCCCTGGAAAAAGATTGCCTTGCAAAACTAAATGCACTTTTCCCCGCGTATGCGGGGGTGATCCTTAAATTCGCTTTCAAAGTAATGCGTAAAGGCGCTTTTCCCCGCGTATGCGGGGGTGATCCTAGTTCCCGGGGCCGCATAGGTTTGTCCAGTGACTTTTCCCCGCGTATGCGGGGGTGATCCTAGAGTAACCTCTGTATCAGAGTCTCTTGCAGCCTTTTCCCCGCGTATGCGGGGGTGATCCTATATATACGATATCTCTTGAAGAGCCTGTACCCTTTTCCCCGCGTATGCGGGGGTGATCCTGAAGAGGCTCTGCAAGTGTTTATACAGAATAACTTTTCCCCGCGTATGCGGGGGTGATCCTGCAACAAACCAATCAATTATAGACTGTACTCCCTTTTCCCCGCGTATGCGGGGGTGATCCTGCCCTTGACCATGTACAAGCTATCTTTGATATCTTTTCCCCGCGTATGCGGGGGTGATCCCAGATATGCTGACGGTGAGTAGCATTTTCCTGACTTTTCCCCGCGTATGCGGGGGTGATCCTCAGTATCGATTTGATGAAGATATGATACAGGACTTTTCCCCGCGTATGCGGGGGTGATCCCTATCTAGGTGTATTAGATTGGGACATTTCTAACTTTTCCCCGCGTATGCGGGGGTGATCCTACTACGAAGTCGACGACTTGTACCCTGAACGGCTTTTCCCCGCGTATGCGGGGGTGATCCCAATGATAAAACCCATAGAGGCCCGTCTGATTGCTTTTCCCCGCGTATGCGGGGGTGATCCTCGTGGAGCTTCGATAGGTCAGCGCCTCCATACCTTTTCCCCGCGTATGCGGGGGTGATCCTACGGTGTTATCCTGGAGGAACTGCACCTCATACTTTTCCCCGCGTATGCGGGGGTGATCCTGATTACAGTGAATCTGACAGCGGCAGGATGGTCTTTTCCCCGCGTATGCGGGGGTGATCCGGTTACAGAGCCGCCGGAGGTATATCCAGCCGGCTTTTCCCCGCGTATGCGGGGGTGATCCCTGACGCTTCAACGGCTCATATGCATTTTGGTACTTTTCCCCGCGTATGCGGGGGTGATCCCCGGGATGTAATCCAACAGGATGCGCTCTGGAACTTTTCCCCGCGTATGCGGGGGTGATCCCTTTGGTAGGAAGTACCCGGTAGCCGGTTACAACTTTTCCCCGCGTATGCGGGGGTGATCCTTGCTTCTGCCAAACTTCGCACCCTTTATTGGTCTTTTCCCCGCGTATGCGGGGGTGATCCTTGTGCAAACCAGTTACCAATATTATTAAGAATCTTTTCCCCGCGTATGCGGGGGTGATCCTATAATCGGAACAATTATACCGTATACCCTGCACTTTTCCCCGCGTATGCGGGGGTGATCCCAAACCATCAGCAATAGACATCATACCATCCCACTTTTCCCCGCGTATGCGGGGGTGATCCGAATGGCGCCGGCGTCCTGGTGGAGGCCGAGGCCTTTTCCCCGCGTATGCGGGGGTGATCCTAAGACCTTCTGGCTGTCCCTGATCCCCGCCGTCTTTTCCCCGCGTATGCGGGGGTGATCCCAGTGCCATGCGCACCACTCACCTGCCCGCCATCTTTTCCCTGCGTATGCGGGGGTGATCCTATATGAGAGAAGTTCAAAACAATTTGAACGATCTTTTCCCCGCGTATGCGGGGGTGATCCCGTGCAGCTGCGCACCATCACCGACGAGGAACTCTTTTCCCCGCGTATGCGGGGGTGATCCTAATAATCAACCATCCTGCTCCCTCCGTAGTGCCTTTTCCCCGCGTATGCGGGGGTGATCCCTATCCAGCAACTTGGGGGGGCAAAGGATTTACTTTTCCCCGCGTATGCGGGGGTGATCCTCATACCATGAGAGCAGCTTGTGCCACTGTGTACTTTTCCCCGCGTATGCGGGGGTGATCCCACAAACAGGTGTGCTAATACAGTGTCCCCAACACAGGAAAATGAGCGGGCGACGCTGGCAGTTTTATACACGAATTGCGTCTCTTTTACACGACAGTCTGCGGCACCCGGGCCTATCCCGGGTGCCGCAATTTCACATCACCCCATGCGGCGTCGAAGGAGATGGAGAGCATCTTCTGGTCGCGCTGGACGCAGTAGATGGGCAGCTGGCGGTCGGTGGCAGAGGCCTCCGCCACCGCCGGGGCGTTGACCAGGGCGAACATGGCCGCCGCGGCCAGGGCGCAGGCCAGCACGGTCAGTGTGCGGCGCCGCAGGATCAGGAATTTCATGGTTTGCATCCGCTCCCTTCAGGTCGATCCGATCCGTTTTCCATTTATTATATGAGCCGCGGCGGGGGTGCATGCCGGCCCCGCCGGCCTACGGCCGGAAAAAGTGGTAAAATCTCAGCAAAAACAGAAGAAAACCGATGGGTATCTCTTGCAATCTTTTGGCAAAATGGTATAATGTCTCCGGTTGCTGAATTTGCGAATCGCAGTGTAACGTAAATCTAGGAGGAATGACAAAATGGGCAACGCGCACAAGTATGTGTATCTGTTCTCAGAGGGCAACGGCTCCATGCGGGAGCTGCTGGGCGGCAAGGGCGCCAACCTGGCTGAGATGACCAACCTGGGTATGCCCGTGCCCCAGGGCTTCACCGTCACCACCGAGGCCTGCACCCAGTATTATAACGACGGCCGCCAGATCAACGAGGAGATCCAGGCCCAGATCTACGAGTACCTGGGCAAGATGGAGGAGATCTGCGGCAAGAAGTTTGCCGATCCCGAGAACCCCCTGCTGGTGTCCGTGCGCTCCGGCGCCCGCGCCTCCATGCCCGGCATGATGGACACCATCCTGAACCTGGGCCTGAACGACGTGGTGGTGGAGGGCCTGGCCAAGTTCACCAACAACCCCCGCTTCGCCTACGACTCCTACCGCCGGTTCATCCAGATGTTCTCCGACGTGGTCATGGAGCTGTCCAAGAAGCGCTTTGAGGAGATCATCGACGAGGTCAAGGCCAAGAAGGGCGTCAAGCAGGACGTGGAGCTGGACACCGACGACATGAAGAACCTGGTGGTTCTCTTCAAGGAGTTCTATAAGAAGGAGAAGGGCGAGGACTTCCCCCAGGATCCCAAGGTTCAGCTGATGGAGGCCGTCAAGGCCGTGTTCCGCTCCTGGGACAACCCCCGCGCCAACGTATACCGCCGCATGAACGAGATCCCCTACGACTGGGGCACCGCCGTCAACGTGCAGGCCATGGTCTTCGGCAACTCCGGCAACAAGTCCGGCACCGGCGTGGCCTTCACCCGCAACCCCGCCACCGGTGAGAAGGCCCTGTTCGGCGAGTACCTGATCAACGCCCAGGGCGAGGACGTGGTGGCCGGCGTGCGCACCCCCTCCCCCATCTCCAAGCTGCACGAGGAGATGCCCGAGGTGTACGACCAGTTCGCCGCCATCGCCGACCGGCTGGAGAAGCACTACAAGGACATGCAGGACATGGAGTTCACCATCGAGAACGGCAAGCTCTATATGCTGCAGACCCGCAACGGCAAGCGCACCGCCGTGGCCGCGCTGAAGGTGGCCGTGGATCTGGTGGACGAGGGCATGATCGACGAGAAGGAGGCCGTGTGCCGCGTGGAGCCCAAGCAGCTGGACGCCCTGCTGCACCCCACCTTTGACGCCGAGGCCCTGAAGAAGGCCCAGGCCGTGGGCAAGGGCCTGGCCGCCTCCCCCGGCGCCGCCTGCGGCAAGGTGGTCTTCACCGCCGAGGACGCCAAGGAGTGGCACGAGCGGGGCGAGAAGGTTGTCCTGGTTCGCCTGGAGACCTCTCCCGAGGACATCGAGGGCATGCAGGTCTCCGAGGGCATCCTCACCGTCCGCGGCGGCATGACCTCCCACGCCGCCGTGGTGGCCCGCGGCATGGGCACCTGCTGCGTGTCCGGCTGCGGCGACATCGTGGTGGACTATGAGAACAAGAAGTTCTCCCTGGCCGGCAAGGACTATCACGAGGGCGACTGGATCTCCCTGGACGGCTCCACCGGCAGCATCTACGGCGAGGCCATCCCCACCGTGCCCGCCGATCCCGGCTCCGGCTATTTCGGCCGCCTGATGGGCTGGGCCGACAAGTACCGCCAGCTGATGGTGTACACCAACGCCGACACCCCCCGCGACGCCAAGCAGGGCCGCGCCTTCGGCGCCCAGGGCATCGGCCTGTGCCGCACCGAGCACATGTTCTTTGAGGAGACCCGCATCAAGGCCATGCGCGAGATGATCGTGGCCGACAACACCGAGGATCGCAAGAAGGCCCTGGCCAAGATCATGCCCTATCAGCAGGGCGACTTCGAGGGCCTGTACGAGGCCATGGAGGGCTGCCCGGTTGTCATCCGCTTCCTGGATCCCCCGCTGCACGAGTTCCTGCCCACCAAGGAGGAGGACATCGCGGAGATCGCCAAGGAGATGAACATCACCGTGGAGCGGCTCCACGAGGTCATCGCCTCCCTGCACGAGTTCAACCCCATGATGGGCCACCGCGGCTGCCGTCTGGCCGTCTCCTACCCCGAGATCGCCGAGATGCAGACCACCGCTGTCATCAACGCCGCCATCAACGTGCAGAAGAAGCACCCCGACTGGAAGATGGTGCCCGAGATCATGATCCCCCTGGTGGGCGAGGTCAAGGAGCTCAAGTACGTCAAGGACGTGGTCACCGCCACCGCCGACAAGATCATCAAGGACGCCGGCATCGACATGAAGTATGAGGTGGGCACCATGATCGAGATCCCCCGTGCCGCCCTCACCGCCGACGAGATCGCCACCGAGGCCGAGTTCTTCTCCTTCGGCACCAACGACCTGACCCAGATGACCTTCGGCTTCTCCCGCGACGACGCCGGCAAGTTCCTGAGCTACTACTACGACAAGAAGATCTACGAGTCCGACCCCTTCGCCCACCTGGATCAGAAGGGTGTTGGCAAGCTGGTGAAGATGGCCGCCGACATGGGCCGCGCCACCCGTCCCAGCATCCACCTGGGCATCTGCGGCGAGCACGGCGGCGACCCCACCTCTGTGGAGTTCTGCCACAAGGTGGGCCTGGACTATGTGTCCTGCTCCCCCTACCGTGTGCCCATCGCCCGGCTGGCTGCCGCCCAGGCCGCCATCAAGAACCCCCGCTGAGCGTATTCGGCGCTCCGCTTCTGAGGCAAAAAACACCGCCCCGGCTCTATGGAGCCGGGGCGGTCAGCTTGTCGAAAAGACCTTTTCGACAAGCTGCTGAACTTTTTGAAACTTCAAAAGTTTCAAAAAGTTGTTTGATCCAACGCGAAAGGGAACCCTAACGGTTCATCTCCGCGCCAAGTGCCGCCGCTTTGCGGCGGTTGCGCTCCGAAACGCCCTGTGGGGCAGCCTTTCACACTATCCTTCCCTCCGAATCCTTCGGCCGGAGATTATATCGACAGCCTAACCGCCCCGGCTCTATGGAGCCGGGGCGGTATTCTTTTTTAGTAATCGGTGCCGGGGCTCAGCGGAGGAGCTCCGCCGCCTCCGCCAGGCTGATGCCCTGCTCCCGGGCGATGCGGGCCAGATCCTCATACTCCGGCTTGCTCCGGGAGACACCCCAGCCGGAGGCGGTCTTGACGGTCACCGGGCCGTGGGGGGTGTCCACGGTGCGCTGCTCCCGGGACAGGGTGTAGCGGCGGCACAGGCTCTCCCGCACGCCCAGGGTGGTGGTGTGGCGGAAGATCAGGCGGGCCATCTTCTCCCGATCCTCCGGGCGGCACAGGCAGGTGAGCAGCACGGCGGGGCGGCCCTTCTTCATGCCGATGGGGGTGGTGAATACGTCCAGGGCCCCGACGGAGAGCAGCTCCTCCATGGCAAAGCCCACGGCCTCGCCGGTCATATCGTCCAGGTTGCACCGCAGCTCAACCGCCTCGTCCCCGGTCTCCGCCGTCTCGCCCAGCAGGGCCCGGACACAGTTGGCCGCCTCAAAGTCCTTATTGCCCATGCCGTAGCCGAGCTTCTCCACAGACATGACCGGCATGGAGTCAAATTTCGTGACAAAATGCCTGAGCAGGGCCGCGCCGGTGGGGGTGCACAGCTCCCCGCGGACGGCGCCGCCGTAGATGGGCACGCCCCGGAGGATGTGGGCCGTGGCGGGGGCGGGCACCGGCAGGATGCCGTGGGCGCAGCGCACCTGCCCGCTGCCCACGTGGACGGGGGAGCAGAGCACCTGCTCCGCCCCCAGCTGGTGCATCAGCAGGCAGACGCCCACCACGTCGGCCACCGCGTCCAGCGACCCCACCTCGTGGAAGTGGATCTCCTCCACCGGGCGGCCGTGGGCGCGGCTCTCCGCCTCGGCGATCAGGCCGTACACCGCCTCCGCGTCGGAGCGCACCTGTTCCGGCAGATCCAGGTGGCTCAGCAGGTGGCGGATCTCCCCCATGCCGGTGTGGTGGTGATGGTGGTCATGGTCATGGGAGTGCTCATGCCCATGATCGTGGTCATGAGCATGATGGTGGTCATGGTCATGCGCATGCTCGTGATGGTGATCATAGTCGTGCTCGTGCGCATGCCCGTGGCAGTGCGCATGCTCGTGGTCATGGCCGTGGCCGTGGTGGTCATGGTCATGGATGTGGACGGGGGCCGCCCCGGCGTCCACGTCGCAGCTGATCTCCTCCTGGCCGTTCACCGTCACCGTCACGTGGGTGCCGGTGATGCCGCACTTCACCGACGGCTGGGCGGTCACCTCCACGCCGGGCAGGCCCAGGCCGTTCATCTTGTCCAGGAACGCCGCCTTGTCGTCCACAAGCTCCAGCAGGGCGGCCATGAGCATATCGCCGGCGGCCCCCATGCCGCAGTCCAGATACAGTGTTTTCATCCCTTCTTGCCTCCCATGTGATTGATCATGCTGGCCAGATAACCGGCGCCGAAGCCGTTGTCGATGTTGACCACGCTCACCCCGCTGGCGCAGGAGTTGAGCATGGACAGGAGGGAGGACAGGCCGTGGAAGCAGGCCCCGTAGCCGATGCTGGTGGGCACGGCGATCACCGGGCAGTCGGCCAGGCCGCCGATCACGCTGGCCAGGGCCCCCTCCATGCCCGCGATGGCGATGATCACGTTGGCGCTCATGATCTCCTCCAGGTGGGACAGCAGCCGGTGGAGTCCGGCCACCCCCACGTCGTACAGCCGCGTCACCTCGTTGCCCAGGGCCTCAGCGGTGAGGGCCGCCTCCTCCGCCACCGGCATGTCGCTGGTGCCGCCGGTGGCCACCACCACCTTGCCGCTGCCGTCGGGGACGGGCAGGGCGCCCACGATGCCGATGCGGCCCATCTCGTGGTAGGTGAAGGGGTGGGCGGGGTTGATTTTCTCCGCCGCCTCGGCGGACATGCGGGTGATGAGGATGGTCTCCTGGCCGCCGGCGCGCATGGCGTCCACGATTCCGGCAATCTGCTCCGGAGTCTTGCCCGCGCCGTAGATCACCTCCGCCACACCCTGGCGGAGGCCCCGGTGGCTGTCCAGCTTGGCGTAGCCCAGCTCCTGAAAGGGCTCCAGCTTCAGTTTCAGCAGGGCGTCGTCCACGTTCACCTGTCCGGCGGCCACCTGCTCCAGCAGGGCCTTGATCGCTCTCTGTTCCATGTTCTTATCTCCCCTCCAGATCCAGCAGGATCGGTGTAAAATACGGTTTCAGCGCCGCCTGGATGGCCTCCGCCTCCCGGACGGCCCGCTCCATCTGCCCCTGGGGGAGCTGGAGCCGGGCGGCCCCATGGAACACCCGCACCCGGAAGTCGGTGTACCCCAGGCGGAACAGGGCGTCCTCCGCCCCCTCCACCCGGGCCAGGGTCTCCGCCGTAATGGCCTCCCCGGCGGGCACCCGGGTGGCCAGGCAGGCGTAGGCCGGCTTGTCCCAGGTGAACAGCCCCGCCTCCCTGGAGCGGGCGCGGATCTCGGCCTTGGTGAGCCCGCACTCCCGCAGGGGGGAGCGGACGGACAGCTCCGCCAGGGCTTTCATGCCCGGCCGGTCCCCCGCCTCGTCGGAGGCGTTGGTGCCGTCCAGCAGCACGGGGTATCCGTCGGCCACTGCCCGCTCCTTCAAGGTGCGGAACAGGTTCTGCTTGCAGAAATAGCAGCGATCCGCCGGGTTGGCCGCCACCCGTGGGTCGGCCAGGGCGTCCAGCTCCAGCACCGTCACCTCCGCCCCCAGCCCCTCCGCCAGCTTTCGGGCGTCGGCCAGCTCAAAGGCGGGCTGGAAGGCGGTCTTGATGAAATAGGGCCTGATGTCCGCCCCGGCCTTCACCCCGGCGTACAGCAGGTAGGCCGAGTCCACGCCCCCGGAGAAGCCCAGGGCGCATCTGGGGTTTTCCTGAAAAAATTGTTCCAGCGTCATGGGCAGTCCCTCACACATCAAAGCGGTTGTAGGCCCGGAAGCAGTCCAGGCACAGCTTTTTGCCGTTCTCCAGCCGGAGCAGGTGCTCCGCCGTCACCTCGCCGCAGCCGTCGCAGGGGTAGGACTGGAACATGCGGGCTTTTTCGGGCAGCTCCAGCACTGCGGGCTTCACGTCGAACAGGTCGGCGGGTTCGGCGTCCTGGAGGTAGCGGAAGCGTTCCTCCTTATCCAGCCCCTCCGGAGTGGGCCGGAGCACCAGCCGCACCGACTTGCCGGTCTTCCGGTTGTAGAAGGAGAAGGCCTGCTTGCCCCGGAGGTGGAAGAGCAGGTTGCCCTTGCCCGCGCTGCACCCCAGCAGCACCTGGATGGCATCCACGCCGCAGGCGTCGTTCTCCGAGATGCACACCACGTCCTCGTCCCGGGAGAAGTCCAGCTCCAGCAGCTCCATGGCGTACCGGGCGGCCTGGAAGCCGATGGTCAGGCCGCCGCAGCCGTGGCCGTGGAAGGCCACGCATTTGTCCCAAAGGGCTTGTTTGTCCATCATGGTTCGTCCTCTCTGTGTTTTGTGAATTGGCATCAGGGGAGAGCGGCGGGGGCAAGCCCCCGCCCTACAAATAGGTGCGGGCAGCGGGGCGTTGTGCCCAACGCGCCGGGTCGTCGCGCCCCACGGACGGGGCGGCGCGCACCACGGGCCCCGCCGTCACCCGGCGTCAAACAGGCGGTCAAAGTCCACCCGGATGTGGTCGTTGGGATCCAGCCGCCGCAAGCTGCCCCCCTCCAGCAGGAAGATGCGGTCGGAGATCTTCAAAGCGGCGTCCAGATCGTGGGTGATCATCAGCATGGAGAAGCCCCGGCTGTTCTGGAGGCCCTTCAGCATCCGCAGCAGGTTGGCCTTGCCCGAGGGATCCAGCATGGAGGTGGGCTCGTCGGCGATGAGCAGGGCGGGCTCCATGGTCAGGGCCCGGGCCACCGCCACCCGCTGCTTCTGCCCGCCGGACAGGGCGTGGATGGGCCGGCTGAAAAAGCTGTCGCAGGCGAAGAGGCCCACGTCCTCCAGGGCTTTCGCCGCCGCGTCCTCCCGGAGGTGGCCGGTGAGGCGCATGGGCTCCTCCACCGCCGCCCGGACGGTCATCCGGGGGTTGAGGGCGGCCTGGCTGTCCTGGAGCACCATCTGCACCCCGCCCAGCCGCCGGTGGAGGTCGGTGAAGCGGGCCGGCTCCCCCTGAAACGCCACCGTGCCGCCCCCCTCCAGGGGGAGCAGGCCCGCCAGGGTGCGGGCCAGGGTGGTCTTGCCCGCGCCGGAGCGGCCCACCAGGGAGACGATCTCCCCGCTGTACAGGGTCAGGTCGATGTTCTCCAGCACCTTCTGTCTCCCGAAGGACTTGCTCAGGTTCCGGCAGGAGAGCAGGGTGAGGATGCCGCCCCGGTTGCAGGAGAGCTGCCGCCCGTCGGGCAGCCTTTCCAGCTCCGGCGCGTGGGAGGCGCACGCCGGCAGGCTCTGGGTGCACCGGCCGTAGAAGGGGCAGCCGTGGGGCTCCCGGGTGTAGGCCGCGGTGGTGGGGCGGATGCCCCACATGTCCCGCGCCGGGTTCAGGCCCACCGCCGACTGGAGCAGGCCCCGGGTGTAGGGGTGGCGGGGGTTGTCCAGGATGGCCCGGGTGTCTCCGGCCTCCTCCACATGGCCGTCGTAGAGCACCACCATCCGCTCCGCCAGGTCGGAGGCCAGCTTGAGATCGTGGGTGATGATGAGAAAGGCGGTGCCCAGCTTGCGGTTCAAGTCCCGGATCAGCGCCGTGATCCCCCGGCTGGAGGCCAGATCCAGGGCCCCAGTGGGCTCGTCCAGCAGCACCAGGGGCGGGTTGAGGGCCAGGGCGCTGGCCAGCAGGAATTTCTGCACCATGCCGCCGTACAGCTCCCGGGGGTAGCGGGACAGATCCCCCTCCTCCAGGCCCACCAGGGCCATCAGCTCCCGCGCCCGCCGGGCCAGGGCCTCCCCCCGGTACGCCCGGCACAGCACCTCCCTCAGGTGCTCCGCCAGGGTGAGGGAGGGGTTGAGCCACTCCGCCGAGGTTTGGAAGGAGAGGGCGAACTCTTTCATCCGCAGGGGCTTCCGGTCGCGCTCCTTCATGCCCAGCAGCTCCCGGCCGTTGAGGAGCACCTCCCCGCTGACCCGGGCCATGGGGTCGGACAGGCAGGCGATGGCCCGGGCCAGGGTGGTCTTGCCGCTGCCCGACTCCCCCACCAGGGCCAGGATCTCCCCCCGCTCCAGGGTGAAGCTCACCGGGTGGAGGGTGAACTCCGGAAAGGAGACCGACAGATTCTTTACTTCCAGGAGCATGGGTGACGCCTCCTCTCTTGCTGTTCCAGCCCGGCCACCAGCAGCCGCAGCAGCAGGGTGGACAGGAGCAGGGCCCCCACCGGGGCCAGAATCCACCACTTCCAGAACTGGGTGCGGTAGATGCCGGGGAAGTCCACGGCCCGGGCGATCATCATGCCCCAGGACCGGGCCAGGGGATCGGACAGGCCCAGGAAGGCCAGGGACGACTCCTGGAGGATGGCCCTCCCCACCACCGCCAGGGAGTTGATGGTGAGCAGGGGCCAGAGCTCGTGGCCGATGTGGGTGCGGATGAGGTACCAGGGCCCGCCGCCGTAGAGCCGGGCCAGCTGCACATAGTCCCGGCGGCGCACCGAGATGGTCTTGGCCCGCAGCTGCTTGGCGATGGGGGCCCAGGAGAACAGGGCGATGATCCAGATGATGTTCCAGGTGCTCTGGCCCAGGAAGGCCCCGATGACGATCATGACGGGCAGCTGGGGGATGGACAGCAGCACCTGGATCAGAAAGGAGACGGCCAGATCCACCCAGCCCCCCGCAAACCCGGCCAGCACCCCCAGCACGCCCCCCACCAGAAAGGTGAAGGCGGCGGCGGCCAGGCCGATGCCCATGCTGCGGAAGTAGCCGGCGGAGAGCTGGGCATAGATGTCCACCCCCAGGTTGTCGGTGCCCAGCCAGTGGGTGGCGGAGGGGGCCTCCAGGGAGTCCCCGGAGGGCAGCTGGGCCGGGTGGGGGTAGCCGGTGAGGCCCCACAGGAAGAACAGAGTGAGCAGGCCCAGCAGCACCAGGGGGAGCAGCCAGGATTTCCGTTTCACAGCCCATCCTCCTCTCCGTCCAGACGGCGGTTGACCAGATCCGCCGCCGCCAGGCTCACCAGCACCAGCACGGCGGACAGGAGGAACACCCCCTGGAGCATGGGGTAGTCCCGGTACTGCACCGCCTCCCGCAATACGGTGCCCAGGCCGGGGTAGGCGAACACGTTCTCCACCAGGATGGTGCCCCCCACCGCGCCGCCCACGCTGAGAAAGAGCCGGGCCACGATGGGGGTGGCGGCGTTGCGCAGGATGTAGCGGGTGCGGATGCGGCCCTCCCTCAGGCCCTTGGCCCGGGCGTGGGTCAGATAGGGCTTTTCCAGAATGGAGAGAAAGCTGGCCCGGGCGGTGAAGAAAAACCGGGGGACGGTGACCAGGGTGAGGGCGGCCACGGGCATGAGGCTGTGGAGCAGGATGTCCCCCAGCCGGGCCCAGAGACTGCCGTACTCGGCGAAGGCGGTATAGGCCCCCGACAGGGGGATCCACGCCACCCGGGCGGCCACCAGGAAGAGCAGCAGCACGCCGGTAAGGAAGGGGGGCACCTCCGCCAGGGCGGAGAGGACGGGGTAGAGCACCCGGTCGGCCCAGCGTCGCCGCACGCACCACAGGGCCAGGCCCACCCCGATCACCAGGCTCAGGGCCAGGGAGGCCCCCAGGATCCACAGGCTCCAGGGCAGGCGCTCCAGCAGCACCTCCCCCACCGGCCGGCGGTAGTGGATGCTCTGGCCGAAGTCCCCGCGGAGGTTGCTCCACAGGGTGTCCCCGAGCTGTTCCCAGAAGGGCTTGTCCAGGCCGTAGTAGGCCCGCAGCTGCTCCTTCTGCTCCTCCGAGTAGGCCACGCTGCCGTCGTCCCCGGCGGCGGAGGATACGTAGTCGAAGGGATCCCCGGGCATGAGGCGGGGTATGGTGAAATTGATCAGATAGATCACCAGGAAGGCCCCCAACAGCATCAGCAGTTTTCTTCTCATGGAACCCCTTCCCCGGCCGGGGATGACTCAGCGCGCCATGTAGGACAGGCGGTTCTGCTCCGCCTGCTGGTAGGCGTAGGTCTTCATCCAGCCGTCGTAGTAGTCGGTGCGGTACATGGAGTAGGTGGACTGGTTGGCGATGACGAAGATGGGGATCTCCTGGCTCACCAGCAGCTCCAGCTCCCGGAACAGCTCCACCCGCGCGTCGAAGTCGGTCTCCGCGGCCTGGGCCTCCGCCAGGGCGGTCATCTCCGGGTTGGAGTAGCCGATGGCCCCCATATAGATGGGGCTGGTGCCGGTGAACTTGGCGGTGTCGGAGAACAGGGTGCGCATATAGGTGGGGGGATTGTTGCCCCAGCCGCCGTTGCCCACCAGGGCGAACTGGTAACTGCCGTCGTTGACCATCTGATCCCGGGTGGCGGAGTCGTGGGACTCCACCGTCACCTCCACGCCCGCGGCGGTGAGGCCGTTGCGGATGAGCTCCGCGATGGCCAGGTCGTCGGCGCCGTCGGAGCACAGGAGGGTGATCGAGAGGCCCCGGCCCTCCAGGGCGGCCCGGGCCGCCTCCGGGTCGTAGTCGTACTGCACCACGTCCTCGTTGTAGTACAGGCTGCCCTGGGGGACGTACCCGGCGCTGCCCACCGTGCCCGCGCCCCGGAACACGCTGTCCACCACGCTCTGCCGGTCAATGGCGGCGTACACCGCCTGCCGCAGGGGCAGCTCCAGGAAGTCGGGGCAGGCCTCGTAGTTGATGAGCAGCTTGTAGCCGAAGTCGTTGGCCTTCTCCACCACGCCGATGGTCGGGTCGCTGAGGTAGGTGTCCATCAGGTCGGCGGGCAGGTCGGTGATGTGGATCTCCCCGTTCTCAAAGGCCAGCAGGGCGTCGCTCACCGGCACGAACTGGATCTTCTCCGCCCCCTGAGTGCCGTTGCACCAGCCGTCGAAGGCGGTGAACTCATAGCTGCCGGCAGCCCCGTCGTAGGCGGTGCAGGAATAGGCCCCGCTGCCCGTCAGATAGCCGTCGCCGGTGTAGGTGTAGGGGTCGTCCACGTTCTCCCAGATGTGCTTTGGGAGAATTACGAAGGAACCCAGATTGGACAGGGTGTCGGCGTCGGCCTCCTTCACGGTGATGGTGATGGTCTGCCCGTCCACCACGGTGTAGTGATCCACAATCCAGCCCTCGCCGGCCCCCAGGGGGTTGGTCACCGGGGGGTGCTCCTGATAGTAGTCCAGGGTGAAGGCCACGTCGGCGGTGGTGAGGGGCTCCCCGTCCTGGAACCGGGCGTTCTCAAAGAGGGTGAAGGTGTAGTCATTGCCGTCCATGGACCAGCTTTCCGCCAGCCAGGGCACGTCCCCCTCCTCATCCTTCTCCAGCAGGCTGCCGTACACCAGGCGCATCTTGGCCGTGCCCGGGCCCCGGGAGTTGTGGAGGAAGGGGTTGGGCGCGCCGTAGTCGGTGCCCCCCTCCAGGCGGAGGGTGTCCACCCGATACTCTGATGCGGCGGCGGGGCTCTCCGACCCCGACGGGATCCCGCTTCCGCCTGTCTGCTCTGTGCCGCCGCAGCCCGCCAGCAGGCCCAGGCTCAGGGCCCCGGCCAGGGTCAGGCTGACCGCCTTTTTTCCGATGTGCTTCATATCCGTGTCTCCTTTTTGCCCCGGGACGCAAAAAAGTTCACCATGTGCACCTCTTGTGCACATGGTGAACTTCCATTCACCGGTTCTGCTGCGCCGGGGGATTGCGTGAAAAAAGGCTTCGGCCTCTCCAAGACCGCTTCTGCGGTTCAGTGGTGTTCAGTATAGCAGAGGCTCCGCCCCTTGTCAACCCGGGATTTTCCGATCTTTTCTTCCCCCGGTGGCCGGGTCAGGCGGAGGCTATCCCTCGCCGCGGCCGGGGATGCCGCGCGGCGGCCCCTGTACCCGCTTACCGCCCAAAGTATTCCGCGATGGTCTTCATCCGGTTCGACTGGGCCACGTGGAAGGGGCAGCGGCGGTCGCAGTGGCCGCAGGAGACGCAGTCGGAGGCGTGCTTTTCCAGCTTGGCATAGTGATCCGCCGCCATGGCGTCGCCGATCTTGGCCAGGTCGTAATACTTGTTGATAAGGCCGATGTTCAGCCCGGCGGGACAGGGGGCGCAGTGGTTGCAGTACACGCAGGTGCCCGTGACGTCCTTGGGGGTGAACGTCCCTAGGACGGAGTAGTCCCGCTCCTCCGGGGAGGCGTCCAGCCAGGAGAGCGCCTCCTTCATGTCCTCCAGGTTCCGGATGCCGGGCAGCACTGTCAGCACCCCCGGCTTATCCAGAGCGTACTGGAGACACTGTACCTTGGTGAGGGCCCTGCCGAAGGGGGAGGTCTTGTCGTTGAGCAGCTGTCCGGCGGAGTAGGGCTTCATCACAGAAATCCCGATCCCCTCCGCCTCGCAGCGCTGGTAGAGCTTCATCCGCTCCGACGCGCTGCCGATGGCAAACTCCCCGTGCTGGTAGTCGTAGGCGGGGTTGATGGAGAACATCAGCTGCTCCACCAGGCCGGTGTCCAGAATTTTCTGGATCAGCTCCGGCGTGTGGGAGCTCAGGCCGATGTGCCGCACCACGCCGGACTGCTTCATCTCCAGCAGGCAGTCCAGTACGCCGTTTTTCTGGTATGCCTTCCAGTCCCGCTCCTCGTCCAGGCAGTGGATCATGCCGAAGTCGATGTAGTCGGTTTTCAGCTCCTTCAGCTGCCAGTCCACCTGGCGCTTGACGGTGTCCAAATCCGTAGTCCAGCCGTACTCGCCGCTCTCATAGTTGGCGCCAAAGTGGATCTGATAGAACAGCTCCCTGCGCACGGAGCCCAGGGCCGCACCCACATAGGGGAAGGTCTTGGCCCCGGCGGTGGCGAAGTCCAGGTAGTTGACCCCGTGCTCATAGGCATAGTTCAGGGCGGCGGCCGCCTCCCGCTCCGTGGTGTCAAAGATGGGGCCGGTGCCGATGCCGATGACGCCGATTTTGTCCCCGGTCTTGGGGTGAATTCTGTATTCCATCTGCGTTCCTCCTGATCAGGTTCGATTCATCAGGGCTTGACCACAAACTTGACCATGGGGTCGTTGGGGTCAATCTGCCGCTCCAGGGCGTGCTGAAGCCCCTCCAGGGGGAGCACCTCGGTCACATACTTCTCCGGGTCGATCATGCCGCCGGCGATGAGGTCGATGGTCTCCTCAAACTCCTTGCGGGTGCAGGAGACGCTGCCGATGAGGGTCATCTCCTGGAGCACCGCCCGGTTCATGGCAAAGGGAATCTCCGGGTCGATGGAGTTGCCGATCATCACAATCTTTCCGCCGGGGCGCACCCCGTCCACGCAGGCGGCCAGAGCAGAGGACGCACCCACCGCCTCGAAGGCGATGTCAAAGCCGCCGTGGGAGGCCTCCTGGAGCACCCTGCCACTGCCGGCTTTCCACATGTGCACGTCGCTGCCGCACACGCCGCAGGCGGACACCTTGATCTCGATCTCACCGGGCTTCAGGACGGGCACCGGCACCTCCTTGACCTCGATGGCCTGTGGGCCGGTCAGGACAGCGGCCTTCATCCTTCTCCGTTCCATCCGATTACGATTCTCCTTATTCTGCAGATTATTTTAGGACTTGTTTGAAAATTGGCGATGTGCCCAGCGGCGAGGGATTTGGGGCCGCTGGCAAGCAATTTTTTCGCAGGAATCCTGGCGGATTTCAAGAAAAAATTGTGCCGTCCAGGGGACGAAAGATCCGCCGATTGGGCATGTTGACATGTTTCAAACAGGCTCTAGACTCCGGCCCAGCTCATAGGCCTCTCCGGGGTAGCGGGTGTGCTTTGTCATGGGCAGGGTTCCGCAGCCCTTGCCCAGCACCATGCCCTGGTCGTCCAGATCCAGGTAGCGCACCAGGGTGCGGTAGTGGGCCTCCAGGGCCTCGAAAGTCCAGCCGTCCGCGTTCCAGGCGGCGGAGAGCAGGGCGGACTTCATGTGCTTCCGGGTGATGCTGCTGTTGATGGCGCAGAACCGGTCCACCAGGATTTTCAGCTGGGCGGACATCCCGTAGTAGTACAGGGGGGTCACAAATACCAGCATGTCCGCGTCCAGGATCTGTCTGCGGAACTGCTCCATGTCGTCCTTCTGGACGCAGGGGCCCTCATACCCGCAGCGGACGCATCCGGTACAGGGGTGCAGGTCGGCGTGGGCCGCGTCGATGACCTCCACCGCATGGCCGGCCTCCTTGGCGCCGCGGATGAATTCCTCCGCCAGGAAATTGGAGGAGCCGTGCCGGTTGGGGCTGCCCTCCAAAACAAGAATCTTCATTTGAACTGCCTCCTTGCACTCGCCGGGGGCCCCTTACACAAAGGCCCGCAAAAGATTGCCCACAAAGGACTTTGTCAGCTCGTAGATGGAGGTTTGGATGTACTCCACGTGGGCCGCCTCCATGGCCGCCAGCTGTTTCTCCGTGTGGGAGGTGTAGGGGTAGACGCCGAACAGGAAGGGGAAAAAGGCGTAGAGGAAGGTCTGGATTTCATCCGCGGTCAGGCTGGGAAAGGCCTTCTCCAGGCAGCGGGTGACCGCCCGCAGCGCGCCGGCGTATGCCAGCTTGAAGGCCACCAGGTTCTCCAGCCGGCTGTTTCCCTCCATGTCATAGAGGTTCATGCACATCAGCTTCAGCATACACTTCCGCTTTTCCAGCATGCGGGCCATCCGGTCTGCAAATTCCTCCACGGACAGGGCCCCGCCCTGCCGGGCCAGCTCCTCCAGATCGGCGATCCAGGCCTCGTGCTCCCGCTGGAGCAGGGCCAGGAAGATCTCCTCCTTGGTCTGGAAGTAGTTGTAGATGGAGGTGCGGGTGAAGGAGGTCTTGGCCCCGATGTCCCGGATGGTGATGTCCCGGAAGCCCATGGTCTCATACAACGCCGCGCAGGCGTCGATGATTTCCTCCTTCCTGGCGTGGGTCAGCTCTTCCGATCCCTTGGGCATGGCCGCCTCACATTCCCAGAGCGGACTTGGCCCAGGCCGCCGCGCCGCGGTTCACCAGCCCGCCCCGCTTCCAGTCGGCCTTGGGGCAGTGGGCCTCCAGGCTCTTCTCCGCCTTGCTGATGCCGCTGCCGCCGGAGGTGGCAAAGGGGATGAGGGTCTTGCCGGAAAAGTCATAGCTCTCCAGGAAGGTGTCCACGATCCGGGGCTCCACATACCACCAGACGGGGAAGCCCACGAACACCGTGTCATACTGCTCCATGTGCTCCACCGCGCCGGCAATGGCGGGGCGGCAGGCGGGGTCGTTCATCTCGACGGTGCTGCGGCTCTTCTTGTCCATCCAGTTCAGATCGGCCTGGGAATAGGGCTCCGCCGGGCGGATCTCATACAAATCCGCCCCCACGGCGTCCGCGATCTCCTTGGCCGCCCGGGCGGTCACGCCGCTGGCGGAAAAATAGGCCACCAATGTTTTGCTCATCACGTTTTCCTCCATTCCAATCCGATTTTACAGCTCAATCAGCTCATATTCCCGGGTGCCGAAGCCCAGCTCGGCGGCCGCCTCAATGGTGTGTATGCCGTTGCGGCTGTTTACCCGCTCCATAAAGTGCTCCCTGCCGGGGGCGTCGGAGTTCACCACCAGGTCGATGCAGGCCTGGTCGATGGCCACCGGATCCAGAGAGGCCAGGATGCCGATGTCCTTCATGCAGGGATCCTCCGCCACCTCACAGCAGTCGCAGTCCACCGACAGGTTCTTCATCACGTTGATGCAGGCGATGCGCCCTTTGAAGTGCTCGGCCACGCACATGGCGGCGTCGGCCATGGCCTCGGGGAACGCCGCGCTGTCGGCGTGCTCCTCCCAGGTCTTGAACCGGTCGTCCGTCTTGCCGGCGGAGTGGATCAGGGCCTTGCCCCCGGCGCTGGCACAGCCGATGGACAGCTGTTTCAGGGCCCCGCCGTAGCCGCCGGCGGGGTGGCCCTTGAAGTGGGCCAGCACCAGCATGGAGTCGTAGTTTTCGATGTTCCTGCCCAGGTGATCCTCCTTCAGGATTTTCCCGCCGGGGATGGGCCACACCACGTCCGGCCCCTCGGCGTCCATCAGATCCACGCCGAAATACTTCGTCCAGCCGTGCTCCTCCAGGAGCCTGCGGTGGCTCTCCGTGTGATCCCGGACGCCGCCGGCGGCATCCCCGTAAGCGGTGTTGCACTCCACGACGGTGCCGTGAACCGCCTCCACCATGGGCCGCCAGAACTCCGGGCGGAGGAAGTTCTGGTTCCCCTTCTCCCCGGAGTGAACCTTTACAGCCACCTTTCCGGGCAGCTCCACCCCCAGGGCGCGGTACAGCTCAACGACCTTTTCCGGGGTGATCTCTCTGGTAAAATACACGTTTGCCTTCATAACAGCTCTCCTTGTTCGAAGTCCAGAAATGGCGGTTTCGGGAACCGTCCTGCGCACATTCTGACTCTGTGTCAGCACATACAATATAGCACAGTTCTGACACGGTGTCAATCCTCTCTTTCGCCGTCCGGAATCAAAAAGCGCCGGAGCAAAGCAAGCTTTGCTCCGGCGTGCAGCGTGTCGAAAAAGCGGCAAAGCCGCTTTTTCGACACGCTGAAAATGTGGGCTGAGAAATCATATTCTCAGCCCACATTTTATCCATACTTATCTGGCCGCTCTGCCGTCCCATCACCCTCCATCCCTCCCTATTTCAGTTATACCATAGAGTTGGAGTTTGGTGGGACTTTGTCAACAGGTCCAACCCTTGACACTGCATTATCAAAAGGCCGAGGGCAGGGCCTGTATGCAAGCTGTAGTGCATGGCAGGGCGTGCAGGACCTCAGAGGTCAGTATATTTTGTGCTGCGTCCCATGCACTTTTCTACCGGGTATTTTCGAACATTCTTTTCCAGCTTCTTCATCACAATTTCGTCCAGATCAAATCCGAGGTCATCTGCCAGCATGGCGGCATAAATCAGTACATCCGCCAGTTCATCCTGCAGTTGGCCGGTCTTAACGCCTACCACGTCCTCGCTGTGCTTCCATTGGAACAATTCCAGCAGTTCCGAGGCCTCCAGAGAGATTGAGATGGCTAGATCCTTTGGGTTGTGGAATTGCCGCCAGTGCCGCTCATCCCGGAAACGGTTGATTGCCTGGATCGTTTCTCGTCTCATAACAGTCCAACGACCTCCATAAAGTGCTGCTTCAGGGCTGGATCCTCAAAGTAAACCCGAATCCCGCTGATTCCTCTTGTGAGGAGCACATAATAAATCTGCCTGACGTAGGTGCTTAGTTCAGCCGGGGAAAAACTTGCTTTCGGCGGCGTCCCGTTGGTATCAAAGTAGTGTTCCTTTTTTGCCGTTACCATTCCGTTTTCGTAGGTCAGATCCTTTGCGATGATAACACCTGCATATCCAGATCAGAAACATAACTGCCCAGATATCCTGCCCGCTTTTGTGAGTGCAAGGAACAGAATGTATAGGGAATCCCGTGATCCTCGGCAAACCGGCGGAAGCGGTCCACAGTTCCTTCTTCTGTGGGACGAATACGCTGCCGGTCATCCTGCAGCACAACGATCAGACCAGCCTTGTGGAACAGTTTGCTTAGGGTGTCATCCAGATGTTCAATACGGTGGGCTTCATCTACAACGACCAGATCTCGCCCTGGCGGAACCGCGTCCAGATAGGCGGGCGCAACGCCGGACGCTCCTGCAATCACCTGGGACAATGTACGGCTTCTCGGCAGTGCAAAAATACATTTGTGCCGGTTTTGACCGGAACGCTTATCTTTTAAGCAATAGGCATAAATGGCGTGCAGCCCTACCACCGTTTTTCCGGTACCCGGGGGACCGGAGATAATAAACAGATGCTTGCCGGCTTCGGGCCGAAAAAGCGCGTTGATTCTGCGGCAGACCTGAATGTTGACCTCGCGCTGGTCGTCCAGCATGACCGCATTTTCTTCGGCCCCCAGCGCTTTCTTCAGATCCCGGAAGCTGGCCTGTCCCAGCGTATAGACGCCGGTGAGGAAGCTGCTCACCACGTCCGGCCTGGGGGTGGGAGAAAAAAGCCTGCGCAGATCCGCCGCCAACCGGGCCTCTTCGCCCTTGACGTACGTCTCATGCCGGTACGGGGCAAATACGCCATATGCTCCCGTAAAAAGCTGCTCTTTCTCCTCAAAATTGTGCAGAAACTGGCAGCGCTCCACTTCCATCTGCCCATCGCATACGCCGCTGTGGTTCATCTGCAGATGCTTGGCATATGTCTGGGTCTGCAGCACTGGATGGGGGCGGTCCTCATAACGGCCATCGAGTTTGGAAAGAAGAACAGGGACATTGCTGCTTGTATTCTGTGGGTTTTCTCCTATGGAGCTCCACTGCTTCAACTCAAAGATCAACACAAGGGGTTTTCCAGTCTCTCGCCGTTCGCCCAGCAGCACAGCGTCAATTCGACTGCCAATGGGTGTCTGATATTCCAAAACCAATGTCAATGCGTCCAGCCCTGCCTGGTGCAGCACCTTGACCAAAACGGGAATAGAGTTCTCCCAGGATCTATATTCTGATTCGGAAGGATCCCCCTGCAATTTCCGCAGATGGCTGGCAATTTTTTCCCCGCTCATAGAGTAGAGCGCTCCTATGGTGCCGATAAAACTTCCGCCTGCTCTGTCCATAACACCGCTCCTTCTGGCGGGATAATTGCCTTCTAATTATATCATGAATGTACTGCTGATGCACCACGCATTCTTCTATAATAATCCTGGTTCGAATCCAGTCCGGCGTTTTTCTGCCTCCGGCAGGCCATGGGCTTGCGCAATCGGTGCCGCTATGATATAGTAGTGGGCGACAGCGGCCGGGGAAGCCCGGCCCTTGGATTTGAGGCCGCGCCCCCGGACGGGGAGGCGTTTGGGTACGGAACGGGGTTTCGGTTGCCTGTGGGGGCCTTGAATCAGGCAGATCGAGACGAAAGGAAGTTTTGTACCCGTGGAAATCAACGGCGAGCAGGTCAACGAGACCAAAACCTATGCGGAGCTGGGCCTGTCCGAGGCCATCATGAAGGCCATCGGCAAGAAGGGCTACGTCCAGGCCACCCCGGTGCAGGCCGGGGCCATTCCCTATTTTATGGAGTGGAAGGACGTGATCGCCAAGGCGCCCACCGGCACCGGCAAGACCTTTGCCTTCGGCATCCCCATGGTGGAGCACATCGACCCGGCGTGTGAGGACGTGCAGGGCCTGGTGCTGGCCCCCACCCGGGAGCTGGCGGTGCAGATCCAGGAGGAGCTGCGGGATCTGTGCGAGTTCAAGGAGGGGGTGCGCACCGTCTGCCTCTACGGCGGGGCCCCCATCGACAAGCAGATCAATACCTTAAAAAAGAGACCCCAGATCGTGGTGGCCACCCCCGGCCGCCTCATGGATCACATGAAGCGGCGCACCGTGCGCCTGGACAAGGTGCAGACCGTGGTGCTGGATGAGGCCGACCGGATGCTGGACATGGGCTTTGTGCGGGACGTGACCCGGATTCTGGATCAGCTCAAGCACCGGCGCAACCTGGGCATGTTCTCCGCCACCATCAGCCGGGAGGTGATGGACATCTCCTGGGTGTACCAGCGGGACCCCGTGGAGATTACCGTCCGGCCGGTGGAGGAGTCCAAGCCGGACATCACCCAGTACCGCATCGATCTGGACGGGCGGGAGCAGAAGCTGGACACCCTGGCGGCCCTCATCACCCACGGGGAGTACGAGCGGGCCATCGCCTTCTGCAACACCAAGAACATGACCGACCGCCTGGCCGGCCTGCTGAAGATGCGGGGCATCTCCTGCGAGGCCATCCACGGCGACATCCAGCAGCGCATCCGGGAAAAAACCCTGGAAAAGTTCAAGAAGGGGGAGATCGCCGTGCTGGTGGCCACCGACGTGGCCGCCCGGGGCCTGGACATCGACGACGTGGACGCGGTGTTCAACTATGACGTGCCCGACGAGCTGGAGAACTACACCCACCGCATCGGCCGCACCGGCCGGGCCAAGAAGCACGGCGTGGCCTACACCTTCATCGCCACCGTCACCGAGGGTATCCGCATGGACGACATCGTGCGCAACACCAAGGCCGAGGTGCAGCGGCTGAAATACGACAAGGACGGCTGCCTCATGCTGGTGGAGGACGGCAAGTGATTTTTATCTATTTTTAAGAAAGCCGGAAGGACTTTTTAACCCCTCCCGTGGTATCCTGATCCCAGAAAGCAGATCAAACGACCTGGGAGGGTTTTGTATGAACGAGACAAAAAAACTGTACCGGCTGGACAACGGCGTGCTGGCCGGCGTGTGCGGCGGCGTGGCCGAGTATTTCAACGTGGACGCCAACGTGGTGCGCCTGATCTGGGTGGCCCTGTGCTTTGCGGGGACTGCCGGGTTCTGGCTCTATGTGGCGGCGGCCCTGCTGCTGCCCAAGAAGAGCCAGGTGTATCCGGGCTACTGAGGCCGGGAAAAGGAATGGGGGCCGTCCGAAAGGGCGGCCCCCGCTTTTTATGGAGGGGTTTGGATGAATTTTTACCAGCGGGTCTATGAGCTGGCCCGGCGCATTCCGGCGGGGAAGTGCGCCTCCTACGGGCAGCTGGCCCTGATGCTGGGCAATCCCCGGGCCTCCCGGGCGGTGGGCTATGCCATGCGGGCCTGCAAAGATCCGGCGGTGCCCTGCCACCGGGTGCTGCGGGGGGACGGCTCCACTGCGGAGGCCTTCGGCCCCGGTGTCCAGCGCGCCCTGCTGGAGGCGGAGGGGGTGCCCTTTACCGCCGACGGCCGGGCGGCGCTGGAGCTGTGCCGCTGGGACGGAACCTGACCCGGGCACGAATCCCGCCGCGGGCCCCTGCGGCCGCCCCGGCGGGGGAAATATGACGGGTTTTGCTTGCCATTTCCCCACGGTCGTGATATGATTTCGGCGGATGACGCATCAAAAACGAAGGAGACATCCCCTGCATGATCGAGTTTCAAGCCCCCACCCCGGCGGATAAGGCCTGGGTGGATGAACTGCTGGCCCTGGGCAACCTCCGGGGCTGCGACTATAACTTTACCAACCTCTTTGTCTGGCAGAAGGCCTACCGCTTCGAGCTGGCGCGGATGGGGAACTTCCTGCTCATCCGCCTGCGGGGGCGGACGGGGAACAGCTATATGTACCCCGCCGGCTCCGGTGACATCGCCGCCGCCGTCCGCGCTTTGGAGGCCGACGCGGCGGAGCGGGGAGAGCCCCTGCGCCTGGTGTGCCTCACCCCGCCCCAGATGGCCGAGCTGGAGGAGTTCTTCCCCGGCCGGTTCACCTGCACCGCCGACCGGGACGGGTACGACTATCTGTACGACATCGACCGCCTGGCCGACCTGGGGGGCAAGAAGCTCCACGCCAAGCGCAACCACATCCACCGCTTTGTGGAGAACAACCCCACCTGGGCCTACGAGGAGATCACCCCCGCCAGCCTGCCCGAGTGCCTGGAGATGGATCAGGAGTGGTACCGCCGCTCCCTCCAGCGGGAGGGGGAGGTGGAGGAGCGGGATCTGGGCGATGAGGGCATCGCCCTGCGCGCCGCCATGGAGCACTATGAGGAGCTGGGCCTGGAGGGCGGGCTTATCCGGGTGTACGGCGAGGTGGTGGCCTTCACCATCGGCGACCGGCTGTCCGCCGATACCTACGACGTCCACTTCGAAAAGGCCTACGGCGAGCTCCAGGGGGCCTACGCCATGATCAACCGGGAATTTGCCCGCTGGGTGCGGGAGCACCACCCCGAGATCAAATACCTGAACCGGGAGGACGACATGGGCGTCCCCGGCCTGCGCAAGGCCAAGGAGAGCTACTATCCCGACCTCCTGGTGGAAAAGCACACTGCGATTTTGCAAAAAGCGTAGGGGGCTTTTCCACCGGGGCCCCACACGGTGGGGCGCGCCTGTGGCGCGTACAAGCTGCAAGGCAGCTTGCCGCAGGGCGGACAAGGTGAATTGCCGCGCAGCGGCAAGAGAAGGTGGCCTGGGCCATTCATTCCGCCCGAGGAAGTAAGGAAGGGGAACCCGCGGCGGCTCTGCCGCCGTGGGCGGAAAGGCACACTGCGATTTTGCAAAAAGCGTAGGGGGCTTTTCCACCGGGGCCCCACACGGTGGGGCGCGCCTGTGGCGCGTACAAGCTGCAAGGCAGCTTGCCGCAGGGCGGACAAGGTGAATTGCCGCGCAGCGGCAAGAGAAGGTGGCCTGGGCCATTCATTCCGCCCGAGGAAGCAAAGAAGGGGAACCCACGGCGGCCCTGCCGCCGTGGGCGGAAAAGCACACTGCGATTTTGCAGAGACCGTGACATCAGAGGGCCCCGGCGAACCGTCCGGGCCTGTGTGAGAAAGGAGCGCGCAATGACCGACATCCGACTGTCCCGCCCCGAGGAGATCCCGGCGCAGAAGCGGCTGTGGAAGACGGCCTTCGGGGACGACGACGCCTTTATCGACTGGTTCTACGACTGCCGGGGGCCCGAGGCCCAGGTGCCGGTGGTGCTGGAGGACGGGGCGGTGGTGTCCATGCTGACGCTGCTCCCCCACACCCTGAGCCTGCCCGACGGGGGCGCCGCCTCGGCCCGGTACGTCTACGCCCTGGCCACCGATCCGGCGGCCCGCAGCAAGGGCTACGGCCGGCAGCTGCTCCGCTGGACGGACACCTTCCTGAAGGAGCAGGGGGTGGACTGCCTCACCATCGTGCCGGCGGAGCCCAGCCTGTTCAAATTCTTTGCCACCGTGGACTTCACAGCCAGCTTCTCCACCCGGAAGCTGGAGCTGCTCAAGGATATGCTGGAGCCCCTGGCGGAGGGGGACTATGCCGAGCCGGTGGAGCCGGCGGACTACAACGCCATCCGGAACCGGCTGCTGGAGGGCGTCCCCGCGGTACACTATCCGGAGCAGCTCATCCGCCTGCAGCAGGGCATGAGCACCATGTCCGGCGGCGGGCTCTACCGGGTGGTGGCCGGCGGCACGGAGGGCTGCGCCGCCGCCGAGTACCTGGAGGACGGGGAGAGCGTGCTGTTCAAGGAGCTGCTGCTGCCCTCGGAGCAGATGGGCCGGGGCCTGGCGGCCCTGGAGAAGCGCCTGCCCGGGCGGCGCTGCCACGTGCGCACCCCGGCCGGCTGGGAGGGCATGAAGGGGAGCTACCTCCAGCCCTTCGCCATGCTCAAGTGGTATGATCCCGGGAAGGAGGCCCGCTGGGGCGCGGGCACCCACGGCTATATGGGCCTGGGCTTTGACTGACATTCTGCGCGGAGCGCGGGGCATTTGCTCCGCGCTTCGTAATTTTTGCAATGCGGATTGTGCCGGGATGCACGGGGCGGCCGGTACTTCAAAGGACAAAAATGAATAATTATTAGTAAATTTATGCATATTATGAAATACTGGACGGGTTTCCACGGATGAGGTGCCGCAGAAGAATCCTTCTGTGACGAACGGTGAAAAGGAAAAATGTCTCTCACACAAAGACACTTGCAAGAATAGGCAGGGCTTCCATCAAAAACGGGGCAGTTTCTCTTGACGGATGGGGGATTTTGCGCTAAAATAAACGGACGCATATATTGGGAAAGTTTGATGTGTGAACAGAGAATACTATAGGAAGTGAGAGAATGGCAAAATACATTGTGAAGCGGGTTGTCATGGCCATCATCACCATCTTGGTGGTGGCCTGCGTCACGTTTGTCCTGATGATGAGCGTGCCGGGCAGCCCCTTCAACGACGAAAAGATCACGCCGGAACAGAGGGCGATGATGGAGGAGAAGTACGGCCTGGACGATCCGCTGCCCGCGCAGATGATGCGCTATCTGGGCGGGATTATCACCCGCGGGGACTTCGGCGTCTCCCTGAAGATGCAGAAAGACCGCCCCGTGCTGGACATCATCACGGAGAAGTTCCCCCTCTCCGCCAGCATCGGCGTGGTGGCCCTGTGCTGGGCCATCTGCCTGGGCATACCGCTGGGCTGTCTGGCGGCCTATAACCGGGGCAAGTGGATAGACAGCCTGCTGCGGGTGATCTGTACCCTGGGCGTATCCATGCCGGGCTTCGTGGTGGCCACCTTCCTGCTGATGCTGTTCTGTAACGACGGAGGGCCCTTCAAGTTCCTGGGCATCAACGTGATCTTCAACCCGACCGAGGACGGGTGGCTGGCCTACCTGATGCCGTGCCTGGCTCTGGGCCTCTACCCCATGTGCTATATCGCCCGGCTGACCCGCTCCTCCATGCTGGACGCCCTGGGGCAGGACTATATCAAGACCGCCCGGGCCAAGGGCCTGATGACCCCCAAGATCATCTTCAAGCACGCCCTGCGCAACGCGGTCATCCCCGTCATCACCTACCTGGGCCCCCTGACCGCCTTCACCCTGGTGGGCGGCTTCGTGGTGGAGACCGTGTACACCATCCCCGGCCTGGGCCGCTATCTGGTGCAGTCGGTGCAGAACCGCGACTACTTCATCATCATGGGCACCACCATCTTCCTGGCCACCCTGGTGGTCATCATGAACCTGGTGGTGGACATCCTCTACCGCGTAGTGGATCCCCGCATTGATCTGACGAAAGGAGAGTAAAGAATGGCAGAGAAAAAGAAAAAGGCCGTCCTTGGCTCCCTCCAGCCCAATGTGGATCCCCTGCTGGAACTCAACAGCCTGACGGCGGCGGACTTCGCCCCGGCCAGCAGCGACGAGAAGGAGGACTTCATCCAGCAGCGCAAGAGCGTGTCCTACTGGGCCGACGCCTGGCGGCGGCTGCGCAAGAATGTGGTGGCCATGGTGGCCCTGGGGGTCATTGTACTCCTGGTGCTCTTCGCCTTTGTGGGGCCCCTCCTTGTGCCCTACACCAACACCGGCTTCAATCAGGGGGCGGAGAACCTCTACCCCTGGCACTACTCCCTGGAGGCCCAGCGGGCCTACGCGGAGGCCACCGCCGCCCAGGATCCCGACGAGGCCGTTGAGGCCGCCCGGGCCGAGGCCGAGGCCAACGGCGAGGAGTTCACCAGCAAGGACGCGGCCCTGATCCGGGCCCAGATCCGCGCCGGCGGCTCCGAGAAGTACGAGGGCATGACCGAGGCCCAGATCTACAAGGAGCTGGGCTATTCCCTCCAGCCCTTCGGCTACTCCCTGGACGAGCTGGAGCGCATCGAGGCCGGCGAGAAGGTGTTCCCCCACATCTTCGGCACTGACCGGTACGGCCGCGACATCCTTGTGCGCACCATGATCGCCACCCGGGTGTCCATGATCATCGGCCTGGCCGCCGCCCTGATCGTGCTCATCATCGGCTCCATCTACGGCTCCATCTCCGGCTTCTTCGGCGGCACCGTGGACGTGGTCATGCAGCGCATCGTGGACGTGATCTACTCCCTGCCCGACGTGCTCATCATCCTGCTCATTTCCACGGCCATGAGCCCCCATGTCACCCAGTTCATCACAGACCACCAGGGCAACCCCCTGGCGGAGTTCTTCAAGACGGTGGGCCCCAACCTGATCGGCATGTTCATCGCCTTTGCCTGCCTGTACTGGGTGGGCCTGAGCCGCATCATCCGCGGCCAGATCCTCACCCTGAAGAAGCAGGAGTACGTCACCGCCGCCCGCGCCCTGGGCGCCTCCAGCGGCCGGATCATCAAGCGGCACCTGCTGCCCAACTGCATCGGCCAGATCGTGGCCACCACCTGCCTGCAGATCCCGTCGGCCATCTTCACCGAGTCCTTCATGTCCTTCCTGGGCGTGGGCGTGCTGGCCCCCATGACCAGCCTGGGCTCCATGTGCTCCGACGCCCTGGGCGGCATCAATACCTACCCCTACCGGCTGATTATCCCCGCCATCATCATCAGCGTGATGATCCTGGCGTTCAACCTGTTCGGCGACGGCCTGCGGGATGCCCTGGATCCCCGGCTGAAGAAATAAGAGAGGAGGAGACACCATAACCATGGAACAGACGGTACAGAATGAGAAAACCGGAAAGCTGCTGGAAGTCAAGGATCTGCGCGTCTCCTTCTTCACCCCCGCCGGCGAGGTCAAGGCGGTCAGCGGCATCAGCTATGACCTGGACTACGACGAGGTGATGGGCATCGTGGGCGAGTCCGGCTCCGGCAAGAGCCAGGAGGCCTACTCCATCATGGGCCTGCTCCAGTCCCCCGGCAAGGTCATCGGCGGCTCCATCACCTTCGAGGGCAGAGACGTGCTCTCCTTCGGCAAGAACGAGATGGCCGCCTTCCGGGGCAGCGAGGTGGCCATGATCTTCCAGAACCCCATGACCTGCCTCAACCCGGTTTACACCGTGGGCAACCAGCTTATCGAGGCCCTGCGGGCCCACGACAAGAAGATCTCCAAGGCCGCCGCCGCCAAGCGGGCCATGGAGATGCTGGAGCTGGTGGGCATCAACAACGTGCAGAAGCGGATGAAGCAGTACCCCCACGAGTTCTCCGGCGGCATGCGCCAGCGCGTCATGATCGCCATGGGCCTCATCTGCCACCCCAAGCTGCTCATCGCCGATGAGCCCACCACCGCCCTGGACGTGACCATCCAGGCCCAGATTCTGGAGCTGATGAAGTCCCTCCAGAAGAAGACCCACATGGGCATCATCTTCATCACCCACAACCTGGGCGTGGTGGCCGAGATCTGCGACAAGGTCTCCGTCATGTACGCCGGCAAGATCGTGGAGCAGGGCCCGGTGGACGACATCTTCTACAAGCCCGGCCACCCCTACACCGTGGGCCTGCTGCGCTCCATGCCCCGGGTGGACGCCGAGAGCTATGAGCGGCTGATCCCCATCGAGGGCACCCCCGTGGACATGCTCAATCCCCCCGAGGGCTGCCCCTTCGCCCCCCGGTGCGAGCACGCCATGAAGATCTGCCTGCAGAAGATGCCCCCCTACGTGGAGCTGGGCGGCAACCACCGCTCCGCCTGCTGGCTGCGGGTGCAGGAGCAGCTGGAGCGGGAGAAGGCCGCCGGCACCGCGCCGGAGGCCGGGGCCGCCCCGGCCGCGGAGAACGAGCAGGAGGAGGTGACCGGCCGTGAGTGAGAAGAATGAAATCCTGGTTCAGGTCGATCACCTGAAAAAATACTTCCCGGTCAAGGGCGTCAAGGGCCCCGGCGTCCAGGCGGTGGAGGACGTGTCCCTCTTCATCCGCCGGGGCGAGACCCTGGGCCTGGTGGGCGAGTCCGGCTGCGGCAAGACCACCCTGGGCCGCACGATCCTGCAGCTGTACAACCCCACCTCCGGCCGCATCGTCTACGGCGGCGAGACCATCTTCCAGGGGGATGACCCCTGGCCCGTGGGCGAGGACGGGGAGAAGCACCACGCCAAGGTGGCCAAGGGCAAGCAGGTCAACATGCTGCCCTACCGCCGCAAGATGCAGATCATCTTCCAGGATCCCTCCGCCTCCCTGGATCCCCGCATGACGGTGGGCGAGATCATCGGCGAGGCCCTGGATATCCATAAGCTCTGCGCCTCCAAGCAGGAGCGCACCGACCGCATCAAGGAGCTGCTGGGCATGGTGGGCCTCAACACCGAGCACGCCAACCGCTACCCCCACGAGTTCTCCGGCGGCCAGCAGCAGCGCGTGGGCATCGCCCGCGCCCTGGCCGTGAAGCCCGAGTTCATCGTCTGCGACGAGCCCATCTCCGCCCTGGACGTGTCCATCCAGTCCCAGGTGGTCAACATGCTGGAGGACATGCAGCAGGATCTGGGCCTGACGTACCTGTTCATCGCCCACGACCTGTCCGTGGTGCGCCACATCTCCACCCGCATCGGCGTCATGTACCTGGGCTCTCTGGTGGAGCTGGCCGAGAGCTATGAGCTCAACAAGAACCCCCTGCACCCCTACACCAAGACCCTGCTGTCCGCAGTGCCGGTGCCCGACCCGGAGGTCAGCCGTCAGCGGCAGCGCATCGTGCTGGAGGGCGACATCCCCTCCCCCATGAACCCGCCCAGAGGCTGCCGGTTCCACACCCGCTGCCCCTACGCCACCGACAAGTGCAAGGAGGCCGCCCCCGAGTTCAAAGAGCACGCGCCGGGTCACTGGGCTGCGTGTCATCTGCTGGGCTAAGTCGGCGCGTGCTCTTGCGAGCGAGAGCGAGCCGCCGCGACAGCGGCGCCCAAGCGTTTTGCGCAGCAAAACCTTGCCGCAGGGCGGATTCACTCCGCCCGAGGATGTGAAATCAAACCGGGGCCCCCGCGCGGCCTGCCGCGTGGGGCGCACGCGCCGGGTCACTGGGCCGCGTGCCACCTGCTGGGTTAAGACGGCGCGCCGAGTCGTCGCGCCCCACAGAGCGGCTGGATTATGTTCCCCTCGGAGAGCGGAGGGGGTATCGCGCCGGAGGCGCGTATCTAGGGGGAACTGGTTCCCCCTGGAAGGCGCGGCTTTGGAGCGAAGCGACGCATGTTCCGCAGAACATGCCCGCGCCTTTACTGGGCCGCGTGCCACCTGCTGGGTTAAGACGGCGCGCCGAGTCGTCGCGCCCCACAGAGCGGCTGGATGATGTCCCCCTCGGAGAGCGGAGGGGGTATCGCGCCGGAGGCGCGTATCCAGGGGGAACTGGTTCCCACTGGAAGGCGCGGCTTTGGAGCGAAGGGACGCATGTTCCGCAGAACATGCCCGCGCCTTTACTGGGCCGCGTGCCACCTGCTGGGTTAAGTCGGCGCGCCGAGTCGTCGCGCCCCACAGAGCGGCTGGATGATGTCCCCCTCGGAGAGCGGAGGGGGTATCATGCCGCAGGTTCCGCGGAATAACGACACGCCCTTCCCCTGATGCAGAGGGGGAGGGCAGTGTTTGCGGCACGCACTCTGCTGCGCTAGTTTGAAACTTTACAACAGTGAGAATGTGTGCTATAATGCACCCCATAGGGAATACAACTGTATACCCGGTGCGGACAACAGGGGTTAACCCCTGTCCGCTGCCCCGGCACGGGGCAGCGGAGTAAGACGGTATCTGCGCCTTCGGGCGTTCTGGATACAAATAAGAGGATCAAGAATTGATTGGAGGTACAAGCAAATGAAGAAGCGCAGAATCCTTGCTCTGGGTCTGTCTGCGGCGCTGACTGTCGGCCTGCTGGCCGGCTGCGGCGGCGGCACGCAGCCCACCGAGACCTCTCCCACCGGCGGCGAGACCACCCCGGTCGAGACCGGCGCGGTCGCCACCGGCACCAACTCCATCCGTGTCTGCTTCGCGTCTGAGCCTGAGACCATGGATCCCAGCCTGAACCGGACTGTGGACGGCAACGTCATGATCAGCCACCTGTTCGAGGGCCTGTACAAGTGGGTTGACAGCGATCCCTCCGGCGACGGCCGCAACGGCGCCACCGCTGAGCTGGATCTGGGCATGGCCGCTGCCGAGCCCGAGGTCACCGACAACGGTGACGGCACCTTTACCTACACCTTCACCCTGCGCGACGACGCCAAGTGGTCTGACGGCCAGCCCGTCACCGCCAACGACTTCGTGTACTCCTGGCGCCGCCTGGTGGATCCCGCCACCGCCTCCCCCTACAACACCATCATCGCCATGGTGAAGAACGCCAACGAGATTATCGCCGGCGAGCTGCCCAAGGAGGAGCTGGGCGTGTCCGCTCCCGACGACCACACCTTCGTGGTGGAGCTGACCTACAACTGCCCCTACTTCCTGGACATCTGCGCCTTCCCCAACACCATGCCTCTGCGTGAGGACATCGTGGAGGGCAACACCACCTGGACGGATCCCTCCACTTATGTGACCAACGGCCCCTTCAAGATGGAGTCCTGGACTCACGACGCCGAGATCGTCATGGTTCCCAACGAGAACTACTATGATGTGAGCAGCATCAGCATCGAGAGCCTGACCTTCGCCCTGATGGACGACGCCAACGCCCAGCTGACCGCCTTCAACAGCGGCGATCTGGACTTCATGCAGAATCCTCCCCCGGACGAGGTTGCCACCCTGCTGGCCGACGGCACCCTGATTGCCGGCGACTACCTGGGCACCTACTATGCCTGCTTCAACAACCAGAAGGCCCCCTTCGACAACGTGCTGGTTCGCAAGGCCTTCAACCTGGCCATCGACCGCAACTACATCGTGGAGATGGTGACCCAGGCCGGTGAGATCCCCGCCGGCGCTTGGGTGCCCGAGAGCGTGGTTGACGCCGAGGGTACCTCCGGCCCCGACTTCCGCGAGGTGGGCGGCGACTTCTGGAGCGTGGAGAACACCGACGAGGCCTATCAGGCCAACTGCGACCAGGCCCGTGAGCTGCTGGCCCAGGCCGGCTACCCCAACGGCGAGGGCTTCCCCGAGACCACCTACCTGTACAACACCGACGACAAGCACCAGGCCGTGGCCGAGGCCCTGCAGCAGATGTGGAGCAACGTGCTGGGTGTTAACGTGACCCTGAACAACCAGGACTGGAACGTGTTCCTGGAGACCCGTTCCGCCGGTGACTACAGCATCTGCCGCAACGGCTGGATCGCCGACTACAACGACCCCGTGTCCTTCCTGGACATGTTCATGACCGACAACGGCAACAACGACGCCCACTACTCCAACCCCGAGTATGACGCCATGATGACCACCGTGCTGAGCGACTCCGACGCCGCCGGCCGCATGGAGCTGATGCACCAGGCCGAGACCCTGCTGTGCGACACCGACTGCGCCATCGCTCCTCTGTATTATTACTCTCAGCCCTACATGGTGTCTGACCGTGTCCACGGCATGTACTACACCCCGCTGGGCAACTTCATCTTTACCTACGCTACCGTGGAGTAAAGAGCTTTCCCTGTTGAAAAGAGCGGAGCCTTACGGCTCCGCTCTTCTTTTTTTGTTGGGTTTGACGAATGAATAAATATTGCATTTTTATGAATATGGTGTATAATAGGGAGCATCCAAACGAGAGAACTTCCCTTCGAGGATACAAGGAATGAATAAGGAGAGATACACCATGAAGAACTTCAAGAAGCTGGCCGCCTTCGCGCTGGCCGCCACCATGTCCCTGGGCCTGCTGACCGCCTGCGGCGGCACCGGAGATTCCAACACCCCCGCCCCCAACACCGAGACCCCCGCCGCCACCGAGAGCACCGCGCCCGAGACCGAGACCCCGGCCGCCGACGGAACCTTCACTACTGTGGAGGACGGCAAGCTGATCATGTCCACCAATGCCACCTTCCCGCCCTACGAGATGGTGGCCGACGGGGACGGCGTCAACGGCTCCGGCTACGAGGGCATTGACATTGAGATCGCCTACGCCCTGGCCGACAAGCTGGGCCTGGAGCTGGTGATCGACGACATGGACTTCGACGCCGCCCTGCTGGCTGTACAGAACAACTCCGCCGACATGATGCTGGCCGGCCTGAGCTACTCCGAGGAGCGGGATGAGGTGGTTGACTTCTCCGACCCCTACGCCACCGGCGTGCAGGTGGTCATCGTCAAGGAGGGCTCCGACGTGACCCTGGACAACCTGGGCGACTACATGATCGGCACCCAGCGGGGCACCACCGGCTACCTCTACGCCTCCGACACCCCGGAGAACGGCGGCTATGGCGAGGATCACGTGATCGGCTATGACAGCGGCGTCACCGCCGTGCAGGAGCTGATCAACGGCACCATCGACGCCGTGATCATCGACAAGCAGCCCGCCGAGGCCTATGTGGCCGCCAACCCCGACGCCGGCCTGACCATCCTGCCCGGCAACTGGGTGGAGGAGGACTACTGCCTGGCCGTGGACGAGGGTAACACCGCCCTGCTGAACGCCCTGAATACCGCCCTGAATGAGCTGAAGAGCGACGGTACTCTGGACGAGATCGTGGCCAAGTACATCAACGCTGAGTAAGCATTCCAGAAGATATCCGCGAAAGGAGCGGCCCGTGGCCGCTCCTTTTCGCCCTGTGATCTGACAAGAGAGGGGAGCACGTGATGGGATTCACCCAGCTCTATGAGACATTCAGTGCCCTGGAACATCCCGGGTTCTGGCAGAACGCCTATATCCAATTCTACAACGCCTGGTTCTACAAAGACCGGTGGACCATGTACTTTGACGGCCTGCTCACCACCCTGGAGGTGACGGTAATGGCCCTGGCCCTGGGCGTGGTCCTGGGCGTGGTGGTGGCGATGATCCGCACCGCCCACGACCAGCAACGCCTGGGGAAGCGGAACCCCTTCCTGAGCGTGGTCAACTTCCTGTGCAGGATCTACGTCACCGTGATCCGTGGCACCCCCATGATGGTGCAACTGCTGATCATGGGCCTGGTGATCTTCGCCTCCAACCGGAACAAGACCCTCATCGGCGCCCTGTCCCTGGGCATCAACTCGGGGGCCTATGTGGCGGAGATCATCCGGGGCGGCCTCATGTCCCTGGACCCCGGCCAGATGGAGGCCGGCCGCTCCCTGGGCCTGGGCTACTTCGACACCATGCGCTTCATCGTCATTCCCCAGGCCTTCAAGGCCATCCTGCCCGCCCTGGGCAACGAGTTCATCACCCTGCTGAAGGACACCTCTCTGATCAATGTCATCGGCGGCAAGGAGATCGTCTACTTCGCCAAGGCCATCATCACCAACACCTATCAGCCCATGATGCCCTATCTGATCACCGCCGTCATGTACCTGATCATGGTGCTGATCTTCACCTGGCTCCAGAGCAAGCTGGAAAGGAGGCTGCGTCAAAGTGATCGCCGTTGAGCATCTGACCAAATCCTTCGGGAAGAACCTGGTCCTGGACGACATCAGCGAGACCATCCAGGAGGGGGAAAAGGTGGTCATCATCGGCCCCTCCGGCTCCGGCAAGTCCACCTTCCTGCGGTGCCTCAACCTGCTGGAGGAGCCGACCTCCGGCACCATCACCTTTGAGGGAACCGTGATCACGGATCCCAAGGTGGACATCGATACCATCCGCCGCCAGATGGGCATGGTGTTCCAGCACTTCAACCTGTTCCCCAACATGACCATCCGCAAAAACATCACCCTGGCCCCGGTGCGCACCAAGCTCATGAGCCAGGCCGAGGCCGACGAGGAGGCTGTCCGCCTGCTCCGCCGGGTCAACCTGGAGGACAAGGCCGACGCCTACCCCAACCAGCTCTCCGGCGGCCAGAAGCAGCGCATCGCCATCGTCCGCGCCCTGGCCATGAAGCCCAAGGTGATGCTCTTTGACGAGCCCACCTCCGCCCTGGACCCCGAGATGGTGGGCGAGGTGCTGGACGTGATGAAGGAGCTGGCCAACGAGGGCATGACCATGGTGGTGGTCACCCACGAGATGGGCTTCGCCCGGGAGGTGGGCAGCCGCGTCCTCTTCATGGACGGCGGCCACATCCTGGAGCAAAACGAGCCCCACGCCTTCTTCGCCAACCCCAGGGAGGAGCGAACCCGCGAGTTTTTGTCCAAAGTGCTGTAAAAACATACGCAGAAGGGCCGCCCTGAGACTGTCGAAAAAGCGGCTTTGCCGCTTTTTCGAGCAGGATGCAGTCCGCCGCGCGCAGGATTTGTCCGCTTCAGGCGGACAAATCCCACACTTGCGGCCTGAGAAGTGTTTTCTCCGACGCACACCCCCCAGGGGGCCCTCTCTTGCCCCTTCGGGGCAATTCACCTTGTGTCGCCGGAGAAAACAGATTCCCATTTTTTCGCGCCTGCGGGCGCGAACTCTGTGAGACCTTTTCGACACGCTGAGGGCCGTCCGGCGAAGCCGGGCGGCCTTTTTTTACAGTCCGATTACAGGAACTTTACTTGTGGCGGCGGGGCGGCTGTGCTACAATGCAGATATGCGGGCGGACTGGCCCGCCCGCGCAGAGATGAAAGGAGAGACCCCAGACATGAAGCACTTCCGTATTTCCGCCCTGGCGCTGGCCGCGGCAGTCAGCCTGTCCCTGGCTGTGCCGGCCTCCGCCGCCTCGGTCAGCGACGCCTCCGGCACCTATGCCGAGAGCATCCAGCGCCTGGCCGAAGAGGGCATCATCCGGGGCGACGGCACCGGCGCCTACCGCCCCGACGACCCCCTGACCCGTTCCGCCGCGGCCTCCCTGCTGTATGAGGCCTTTGACCTGGTTCCCGTGTTCTCCATGGAGGCCCCCGCCCCCGAGGCCAATGAGGACGGCACCATGCCCGAGCCGGTGACCAAGCAGTTCTATTCCACCGACACCACCGTGGCCACCCTGGACGCGGTGCTCATGCCCGCCGCCCCCGACGCCGTGGACACCTGGGCGGAGACGGCGGCCAACACCGTGCTGGAGGCCCGCCTCATGGATCAGATCGACGGGGAGTTCCGCGGTGAGCAGACCATGACCCGCGCCGAGTTCGCCCTGGCGGTGATGAAGGCGGTCTACGGCGCCGACAAGGACATGGACTTCCTGGCCCAGGGCGCGGAGGACGGCCTGCTGCCCGCCGGCCTGACCCTGGACAACACGGTGATCACCCGGGGGGAGGCGGCCTATGTGCTGGACACCGCCGTCAAGGATCTGACCATCATCACCACCATGTCCACCTCCGACATCCACGGCCACATGGTGCCCTACACCCCCTCCGGCTCCAGCATCGAGGTGGGCGGCTCCGCCAAGGCGGCCTGGCTCTTTGACGAGGCCGAGCGCCGCAACCCCAACACCCTGGTGCTGGACGGCGGCGACTCCCCCTACAACACCGACCTGGCCAACATGTCCCAGGGCCAGTCCAGCGTGGACGTGATGAACGCCCAGGGCTATGACGCCACCGTGCTGGGCAACCACGACTTCGACTACGCCTTTGACAACCTGCTCTCCCTGGCGGAGCGGGCCGAGTACGCCATGCTCTCCGCCAACACCTACTGGAAGGACGGCACCTACCCCGAGCAGTTTGAGCCCTACATCGTCAAGGAGGTGGGCGGCCTGAAGGTGGCCATCGTGGGCCTGACCGACGACGGCAGCAAGGCCACCACCCACTACTCCAACACCCAGGACATCGAGTTCCACGACCACTGGGAGGTGGGCCAGCAGGTGGTGGATCAGGCCAACGCGGAGGCCGATCTGGTCATCATGCTGGCGCATCTCCACGGCGCCAACAACGAGGTTCCCACCCGCATTGACGGCATCGACATGGAGATCGGCGGCGGCAACGACACCTTCGGCCGCCCCCTGAACATCGAGGGCACCGTGGTGGTCAACCCCGGCGGCGTGGGCACCTGCGTCAACCAGACCAACCTGAACGTGAAGGACGGGGAGCTGCTGGGCTACACCTTCAACCAGATCATCCTCTCCTCCGACGTGCCCGAGGATCCCGAGGTCAGCGCCATCATCGCCGACTACCAGGCGGATCTGGACGCCCAGATGGATGTGGTCATCGGACAGTGCGCCTCCGACATCCCCTGGTCCAGCGCCCTTGTCCGCGCCCAGGAGAGCCCCCTGGGCAACCTGGCCGCCGACGCCCTGCGGGACTACTGTGACGCCGACATCGCCATCCAGAACGGCGGCGGCATCCGGGCCGGCCTGACCGCCGGCGACGTGACCGTGGGCGACATCTTCGGCATGCTGCCCTTTGACAACAAGGTCACCCTGGTGGAGGTCACCGGCCAGACCGTGTGGGACGCCCTGGAGAACGGCGTGGACGCCTATCCCGAGCTCAACGGCAAGTTCCCCCAGGTCTCCGGCATCCAGTACACCTTTGACGCCTCCAAGCCCGCCGGCGAGCGCATTGTCTCCGTCACCATGGCCGACGGCACCCCCCTGGATCTGGATGCCTGGTACACCCTGGCCTGCAACGACTTCATGTGCGGCGGCGGCGACGGGTACACCATGCTCAACGTGCTCAACCCCGACGGCGCCTCCTCCAACAGCGAGACGGCCGCCCAGGAGCTGCCCGGCTGCCGCCTGGTGTACCGCACCAACGACTACTACCGCACCGTGATCTCCCAGTACATCCAGGAGCAGGGCACCGTCGCCCCCGCCGTGGAGGGACGCATCACCATCCTGAATCCCCAGGATGTCAACGGCACCCTGAGCTGAGCGGCCGCCCCCGGAGCAGAGAGCTGAACCAGCAAAAAATACCGCCCCGGCTGCAACAGCCGGGGCGGTATTTTGCTGGTCTCCTGCGGCTTACTCGGCGGAGATCATGTAGTAGTACACCGGCTGCCCGCCGGAGAGCAGGGTGATCTCCGCATTGGGGCAGCACTCGGTGAAGAGCTTGAGGGCCTTCTGGGCCTCCCGCTCCGTCACGTCCTCCCCGTAGAAGATGTTGATGAACTCGGCGTTCTGCTGGTTGTCGGCCTCCGCCAGGCGGCGCAGCAGCTTCTCCACCTTCCGGTCGGTGCCGAAGAGCTGGTGCTCGGTGAGGGCCAGATAGTCCCCCCGCTTGATGGCAAAGCCGTCAAAGTCGCTGTCCCGGGCGGCGTAGGTGATCTCCGAGGTGTGCACCCGGCTCAGGGCCTCCTGCATGGCCTGGACATTGGCCTCGGTGTCCGCCTCGGGATCCATCACCATCAGGGCGGAGATGCCCTGGGGCACCGTCTTGGTGGGGAGCACCACCACCTGCTTGCCCTCCACCAGGCGGATGCACTGCTCGGCGGCCATGATGATGTTCTTGTTGTTGGGCAGGACAAAGACGATCTCCGCCGGGGTGGCGTCAATCTCCCGGAGGATGTCGTCGGTGGAGGGGTTCATGGTCTGGCCGCCGCTGATCACGCCGTCGGCCCCCAGATCCTTGAACACCGCGGCCAGGCCGTCGCCGGCCGCCACCGCCACCACGCCGTACTTCTTCTCCGGCGCCGCGATCTTCCGGCCGCCGGGGGCGGGCTCCCCCTCCAGTTCGGCCTCCACCGCGTCCAGATCGTCGGTGCTCTGGATGTGCCGCCCGGCGGCCAGATCCTCCGCCTGGGTGCGCATGTTCTCGATCTTGGCCAGCTCCAGGGTGCCGTACTTCTGGGCCTCGGTGAGGGCGGCGCCGGGGATGTCGGTGTGGACGTGAACCTTGAAGCAGTCGTCGTCCTCGCCGATAACCAGGCTGTCGCCGATGCTGTTCAGATAGGCCTCAAAGGCCTCCAGCCCCTTGTGGGGGTCGGTCTTGCGCACGATGAACACCGTGTCGAAGGTGAAGGTGATCTCCTCGGCGGCGATGGCGGCGTAGTCGGTCTTCTGCTCCGAAGCGGCGCCGGAACCGCCCTCCTCCTCCGGCATGGGCTCCCCACGCAGGGAGTCCAGCATGCCCTGGAGGATCACCAGGAAGCCCTTGCCGCCGGCGTCCACCACCCCGGCCTTTTTCAGCACGGGGTTCATCTCGGTGGTGTGCTCCAGGGCCAGCTGGCCCTCGGCGATGGCGGCGGCCAGCACGGCCTCCGGATCGTTGGGGGTCTGCCGGGCGGCGTCGGCCGCCTTGGCGGCGGCCAGCCGGGAGACGGTGAGGATGGTGCCCTCGGCGGGCTTCATCACCGCCTTGTAAGCGGCGGCCACGCCGAAGTCCAGGGCGATGGCCAAATCCCGGCCGTCGATGGTGTCCCTGTCCTTCACGGCCTTGGACAGGCCGCGGAACAGGAGGGACAGAATCACGCCGGAGTTGCCCCGGGCGCCCCGCAGCAGGGCGGAGGCGGTGGTGGACGCGGCCTCGCCCACGGTGCGGGGCTGCTTCTTGCGCAGCTCCGTGGCGGCGGTGCCGATGGTCAGGCTCATGTTGGTGCCGGTGTCCCCGTCGGGCACGGGGAAGACGTTCAGCTCGTTGATCTCCTGCTTGCGCAGATTGAGGGAGGCCGCCGCATGGATCACTGCCTGGGCAAAGGACGCTCCGTCAATGCTCTCTCTCATGTCTGTTGTTCCTTCCTTTCGATGGGCAAGGGCCGGTTCAGCCGATGACCATGGAGTCGATGCACACATCCACGCTGCGCACCTCGGCGCCGGTGGTGCGGCTGACGATATAGCGAACCTCGCTCATGATGGAGCGGCTCACCGCCATCAGGTTGACCCCGTTGTCCACCATGATGTGCAGCTCGATGGAGACGGAGGAGTCGTCGTGATAGGTGATCTTGACGCCCTTTCCCATGGACTCCCGGCGCAGCAGATGCACCAGGCCGTCGGTCTTGGAGCGCATGGCCATGCCCTTGACGCCGTAGCAGTTGGTGGCCGCCGCGCCGGTGATGTTGGTGAAAACGTCGCTGCTGATGGTGATCTCGCCCTTTTCGGTTTGAAGCCTCATTTGGCTGATCCCTTCCTTTCCGTGGGAGAATACCAGCGGATACCCGCTGAAGCTGGGGCGGTTTGGCTGCCTTTTGTCCTCTTATTGTATTCTATTTCAGGCGAAATTACAAGGGAAAAAAAGTTTTCTGAAAGTGGGGGCGGGCCCTTGTAATTTGGGGCGGAAGCGTGTAAACTGAGAACAACCGATCCAGGAGACCTGGACAAAGGAGGCTTTCGGCTTATGAAGAAATTGATCTGCGCTCTGGTAAAGCTGGTGGCCGCGCTGGCGGTGATCAGCGCCCTGCTCTACGCCGCTGTGCTCTACTGGGACAAGATCATGGCCGTGGTGGCCAGGATCAAGACCATGCTGCCCGACGCGCTGAAGGTGCGGGCCGACGGCGATGCCGAGGCGGAGGATTACGCCGACTGGGAGCTGTAACACCCGGCCGCAGCCCGGCGGAGTCACATAATTTTGTTATGTGACTCCGCCGGGCTTTTTTCATGCCCGGATGGCCTTTACTTCCCCGTGGGCAATGTGATATAATGACGGCAACATTCTATGGCATCATTTTCAAAACCAGAAAGGAGGGGCGGCGTTGGAGGAGATCCGCGAACTGAAGGAGCGCCTGGAGGGGGAGCGGCCCGTGGAGTGGGAGGCTCTGCCCGACATCGGGCTGTATATGGATCAGCTCATCTCCTATATGCCCCGGCAGCTCATCCGCTATGGGGAGGGGGAGAGCCTCACCTCCGCCATGGTCAACAACTACATCAAGGACGGGGCCATGCCCCGGGCGGAGGGCAAGCGGTACTCCCGCACCCATCTGGCCTATCTCACCGCCCTGTGCGCCCTCAAGCAGGTGCTGTCCGTAAAGGACGCGGGCCTGCTGCTGGCCGCGGCGTCGGAGGGGCGGGAGCCCCGGGAGCTGTATGAGCAGTTCCGGGAGGAACTGGATCGGGCCCTGGACGTGACGGCGGGCAGCCTGGACGCCACCGACGGGGAGGAGGAGCTGCCCGGCCTGGCCCTGGCCCTGGCTCTGCGCAGCTACGCCGACCGCCTGGCCTGCCAGCGGCTGCTGGAGCTGCTGCGAGAGCGGCGTCCCCAGCCGGAAAAGGGGAAGAAATAGCCTGTTGTGACAAGTACGTGTGAATACTGGAGGTTATGGTTTGATGAGTGATTACGTCCTGTTGACTGATTCGTCGGCGGATCTCACCGCGGAGCTGGTGGCGGAGCTGGGGGTGGAGGTGCTCCCCCTGTCCTTCCACATGGGGGACAAGACCTACCGGAACTGGCCGGACAACCGGGAGATCGACCCGAAGGACTTTTACCGGCGGCTGCGGGCGGGGGAGACGGCCACCACCTCCGCCGTCAACGTCTCCGACTACACCGAGGCGGTGGAGCCCCTGGTGCAGGCGGGGAGGGATGTGCTGATTATCGCCTTCTCCTCCGGCCTGTCCGCCACCTGCCACTCCGCCCAGATCGCCGCCCAGGAGCTGTCCGAGCAGTATCCCGACCGGAAGATCTGGGTGGTGGACTCCCTGTGCGCCTCCCTGGGGCAGGGCCTGCTGGTGTGGTACGCCGCCCGGATGAAGGCCCAGGGGAAGAGCATGGAGGAGGTGCGGGACTGGCTGGAGGACAACAAGCTCCACCTGTGCCACTGGTTCACCGTGGATGATCTCCACTTCCTCAAGCGGGGCGGGCGCATCTCTCCCGCCACCGCCGTGGTGGGCACCATGCTGTCCATCAAGCCGGTGATGCACGTGGACGACGAGGGCCGCCTGGTGAAGGTGGGCACCGCCCGGGGCCGCAACGCATCCCTCAAGGCCCTGGTGAACCACATGGAGGAGACCGCCATCGACCCGGGCAGCCAGGTGGTGTTCATCAGCCACGGCGACTGCCTGGAGGACGCGCAGAAGGTGGCCGACGACGTGAAGCGCCGCTTTGGGGTGGAGCAGGTTGTGCTCAACAACGTGGGCCCCGTCATCGGCGCCCACTCCGGCCCCGGCACCGTGGCCCTGTTCTTCCTGGGGAGCAAGCGCTGATGGAGGATATCAAGTGGCTGGAGGTGGTGCTGGACACCACCGAGGAGGAGCTGGAGGGCCTGTGCGCCCGCCTCACCGCCAACGGCGTCACCGGCATGGCCATCGAGGACGAGGAGGACTTCAAGACCTTCCTGGAGCAGAACCGCCAGTACTGGGACTATGTGGACGAGGGCCTGATGGAGCAGATGCGCGGCGTGTGCCGGGTGAAGCTCTACGTCACCGACGATGACGACGGGAAAAAGCAGCTGGCGCGCTGGCTGGAGGGGATCGACCTGCCCTACACCGCCGCCTCCCTGGGGGAGAACGACTGGGCCCACTCCTGGCAGAAGTACTACAAGCCCATGGCCGTGGGGGAGCGGCTCTACATCGTGCCCGAGTGGGAGCGGGGGGAGCCCGTGCCGGCGGGGAAGGTGCCCCTGTACCTGAACCCCGGTCTCACCTTCGGCACCGGCAACCACGCATCCACCCAGCTGTGCCTGGCGGGACTGGAGGCCTATACCGTCCCCGGGCAGCCGGTGCTGGATCTGGGCTGCGGCAGCGGCATCCTGTCCATCGCCGCCCTGGCTCTTGGGGCGTCGGAGGCCATGGCGGTGGACATCGACCCCAAGGCGGTGGACGTGGCCTATGAGAACGCCGCCCTCAACGGCATCGGAAGGGATCGCTACACCGTGCTGGCCGGCGACGTACTGTCCGATCAGGATCTGGTCAGCCGGCTGGGGACGGGAAAGTACGCCCTGGTGCTGGCCAACATCGTGGCCGACGTGATCATCCCCCTGTCCGCTAAAGCGGGGGACTTCCTGACGGAGGACGGGGTGTTCCTGTGCTCCGGCATCATCGACACCCGGGCCGACGAGGTGCAGGCCGCCCTGGAGAAAAACGGCCTGCATGTGTTCGAGCGGCGGGAGCAGAACGGCTGGGTGGCCTTAGCCTCAAAAAAGTGACTCTGTCACTTTTTTGAATGAGCCTGCACGCCGGAAAGCGCTCGATTGCGGGGCGATTGTCACGCTGTCCGGCGTGAGAAGAGTCCTTTCCGAGGCGCACCCCCCAGGGGGCCCTCTCTTGCCCCTTCGGGGCAATTCGCCTTGTGTCCCCGGAAAGGAAGGAATTTTTAATCTTTTTGCCGCCTGCGGGCGGCAAAACTCTGCGAGGCTTTCTTGCCAAGCGGCGCGCCGGATAGCGCGCCGCTTTTGCGTCCGCTGAAAAGGTATGATGGGAAATCCTCCTTGCGGGGCGGGAACGGCCCGGGTATAATAAAGGATATCATGGGATTTTGGATCAAAACGAGGAGGGGATCCCCTTGAAGGACAATCTGGTCATCATCCACGGCGGCGGCCCCACCGCCGTGCTCAACTGCTCCCTGTACGGAGCCATCCGGGAGGCGCAGCAGAGCGGCGCGGTGGAGCACGTCTACGGCGCCATCGGCGGCACCGGCGGCCTGCTGCGGGAAAACCTGCTGGACTTCGGCACCGTGCCGGAGGAGGAGCTGGAGCGGCTCCCCCGCACCCCCGCCACCGCCATCGGCACCTCCCGGGACGCCCTGGAGGCGGAGGACTACGCCCGCATGGCGGACATCCTGGCGGAGAAGCACATCCGCTACGTGCTCATGAACGGCGGCAACGGCACCATGGACGCCTGCGGCAAGCTGGCGGCGGCCTGCAGGGGCAGGGGCATCTCCGTTATGGGCATCCCCAAGACCATGGACAACGACATCGCCGTCACCGACCACTGCCCCGGCTTCGGCAGCGTGGCCCGGTACATGGCGGGCACCGTGCGGGAGCTGGCGGTGGACGTGCGCAGCCTGCCTATCCATGTGGTGGTGCTGGAGGCCCTGGGCCGCAACGCCGGCTGGACGACGGCGGCCTCCGCCCTGGCCCGGGAGCAGGGGGGCGACGGCCCCCACCTGATCTACCCGCCGGAGCGGCCCTTCCACGAGGAGGAGTTCCTGGACGAGGTGAAGGCCCTCTATGACAGGCTGGGCGGCGTGATCGTGGTGGCCAGCGAGGGCCTCCACGACGAGGCGGGCAAGCCCATCGTGCCCCCCATCTTCCAGACCGGGCGCTCCACCTATTTCGGGGACGTGTCCTCCCACCTGGCCCAGATGGTGGTGCGGCGGCTGGGCATCAAGGCCCGCAGCGAGAAGCCGGGCATCCTGGCCCGGGCATCCATCGCCTGGCAGTCCCCGGTGGACGCCGCCGAGGCGGAGGAGGCGGGGCGCGCGGCCTGCCGGGCCGCCCTGGCCGGCGAGACGGGCAAGATGGTGGGCTTCCGCCGCCTGTCCTCCGCCCCCTACCGGTGCGAGACCTTCCTGATCCCCATCGAGGAGGTCATGCTGGGGGAGCGGGTGCTGCCCCCGGAGTACCTCAGCGCCGGAGGCACCGACGTGACGCAGGAATTTGTGGACTGGTGCCGGCCCCTCATCGGGCCGGAGCTGCCCCACATGGCGCGGCTGCTCTGATGCAGATACACACAGGGCCCCGGCCGGAGACATCTCCGGCCGGGGCTCTCCGCCTTGGAGAAAAGTATGATAAAAGTTCATACTTTGAAAAACCGGGCAGTCTGATATACTGGGGACAACAAAGGAGGCTCGGTTCCGATGAAGCTAAAAAAATCGTCATTCTGGAGTAAGATACCCAACTGGGTATGGCTGCTCATCTCCCTGGGCGTGGCAATCGCACTGTGGCTGGTGGCCGCAACCCTGTGGCCGATTGTCTTTGCCACCCCGAAACAGGTGCTGGACGCATTCATTGACAAGGCGGCCAGCGGCGTGCTGTGGGGTCACGTGTGGGCCAGTCTGTCCCGTGTGCTCTCCGGCTTTGCGATTGCCTTTGTGGTATCCATCCCGGTGGCTTTCCTCATGGCCTGGTATGACCCCTTCCGCCACGTGGTGGAGCCCTGGATCCAGTTCATCCGCAACATCCCCCCTCTGGCCTATGTGTTCCTGATCATCGCCGCCCTGGGCATCGGTCAGGTCAGTAAGGTCACCGTTATCTTCATCGCCGCCTTCCTGGTGATGGTCATCACCATCTATCAGGGCGTCAAGAGCGTGGACACCACCCTCATCAAGGCCGCCCGGGTGCTGGGCGCCAAGCAGAGCGACATCTTCTTCAAGATCACCATCCCCGCCTCCACCCCCTTCATTCTGGTGGCCGCCCGGCTGGGCCTGTCCACCTCTATGACCACCCTGATGGCCTCCGAGATCGTGGGCGGCGACAAGGGCATCGGCATGATGATCCAGCAGGCCAACGGCTACTACCAGATGGATGTAATGCTCATGGGCATCATCCTGCTGGGCATCATCGGCATCTGCTTTGAGAAGATCGTGAAATTCCTGGAGAGGAGGTTTACGGGATGGCAGGAAACAATTCAGGCGTAAATGCCCCTGTAAAGGTACATATTGACCACGTGGTCAAGAAGTTCAACGGCCGCAACGGCGAGATGGTGGCCCTGAACGGCGTGGATCTGGACATCCATGAGAACGAGTTTGTGTGCGTGGTGGGCCCCTCCGGCTGCGGCAAGTCCACCCTGCTCAACATCATCGGCGGCCTGGAGAGCCCCACTGAGGGCCAGGTGCTGGTGGACGGCAAGCCCGTGCAGGGCCCCGGCCCCGACCGCGGCATCGTGTTCCAGCAGTACGCCCTGTTCCCCTGGCTCACCGTGGAGAAGAACGTGCAGTTCGGCCTCAAGCTCCAGGGCAAGAGCAAGGAGGAGTGCGAGGAGACCGCCCGCAAGTATCTGAAGATGGTGGATCTGGAGGGCTTCGCCAAGTCCTACCCCAAGGAGCTGTCCGGCGGCATGAAGCAGCGCGTGGCCATCGCCCGGGCCTATGCCGTCAACCCCAAGGTGCTGCTGATGGATGAGCCCTTCGGCGCCCTGGACGCCCAGACCCGCACCCAGCTGCAGCAGGAGCTGCTCAACACCTGGGAGAAGGAGCAGAAGACCTGCTTCTTCATCACCCACGACGTGGAGGAGGCCATCATCCTGGCCCAGCGTGTGGTGGTCATGTGCGCCCGCCCCGGCCGCGTCAAGGACATTGTGGACATCGACATCCCCTACCCCCGCGATCAGGAGACCAAGATGAGCCCCCGCTTCCTGGAGCTGAAGAACCACATCTGGAGCCAGGTGTACCAGGAGTATCTGTCTGTGCGCAAGTAACCGTGATTGCTCCGGCCCTGCCGGATCGTCAAAAATCAACAAGGAGGAACCATTATGAAGAAACTGCTTTCTCTTGCCGTGGCCCTGGGCCTGGCTCTGTCCCTGGCCGCCTGCGGCGGCGGAACCACCACCGACGAGTCCCCTGCTCCCGCCACCGACTCCCCCGCGGCCAGCACCGAGACCGCTGCTCCCGAGTCCGAGACCCCCAGCTATGAGCCCGCCACCGTCCGCGTGGCCTACATGCCCAACCTGGGCTCCGCCGGCTCCCTGTTTGTGGGCATTGAGCAGGGCTACTTCGAGGAGGTCGGCCTGACTGTCGAGCCCTTCGAGTTCCAGGGCGGCCCTGCTGAGATCGCCGCAATGGCCTCCGGCGACATCGACATCTCCCAGATCGGCCACGGCGCCCACTCCCTGTGCATCCAGGGCCAGGCCGTGATCTTCCAGATGGATCACACCACCTCCCTGTCCGACGTGGTGGTGGGCAACCGCTCTCACGGCATCGAGACCATTGAGGATCTGGCCGGCAAGACCGTGGCCGTGTCCTCCGGCACCTCTTCCGAGATCATTCTGCAGCAGGCCCTGGCCCGCGCCGGCATGAGCATGGACGACATCAACACCGTGGAGATGACCGTGGACGGCATGACCACCGCCATGGTGTCCGGCCAGATTGACGCCGCCGCCTCCTGGTCTCCCAACACCATCACCCTGCAGAACGCTCTGGGCGATGACTATGTGGATCTGGGCACCAACGCCGACTTCCTGGACAGCGCCATCTTCCCCTCCAGCTACATCTGCACCCCCCAGTATGCCGAGGAGAACCACGACATCCTGGTGCGCTTCGCCCAGGCTCTGGACAAGGCCCACGACTGGCGTGCCGCTCACCCCGAGGAGATGGCCACTCTGCTGGCCCGGGAGCTGGACGCCCCTGAGGAGACCATGCTGGCGGCCGTTGGAGAGGCTGACTGGCAGACCATCACTGAGGTCTGCGGCGACATGGACGCCATCAAGACCGTTTATGAGACCCAGCAGGGTATTTTCCTGAACAACGGCACCATCACCGAGGAGGTTCCCGTGGAGAACTACGTACTCTTCGACGTGATGCAGGAGGCCTACGACGCCTACAGCGCCGCCAAGTAAATCCCCGATGATCCCGCCGGGGCTCCGTGTTGATGGCGGAGCCCCGGCGCTCTTTCTGCTCAATTGCATCCCCGGGCGGGATCGGGTATAATGATGTCACTGGCCCAAAAGGAGGGAGATGCGGGGATGCTGATATTGGTGCTGATTTTGTGCCTGGCTACGTCCCTGTATGTGGCGCTGCGCCGAAAGGACTCTCTGTCCCTGTACCTGCTGGGCATGAGCCTGTGCAACCTGATCATGCTGGCGGGCATCATCGTCTATATCGCGGCCATCGGCGGCACCGCCGCCCAGCAGCGCACCCTGCTGTTCCTCTTCCCAAGCCTCCAGACCTGGCTGCACGATCTTCCCATCCCTCTGGGCAAGCTGGGCTACCTGGTGGCGGTGGGCCGCTCCCTGTTTCCGCTGTTCGTGCTCCAGGCCGCCCTGGAGACCACCATGATCTCCCTGGTGCGGCGGCACCTGCGGACGCTGCGTCTGCTCTCCTTCCTGTTCCCCGTCCTGTCCCTGGTCTACTATTACCCGCCTGTGTTCCGGATGGTGATCAACGGCAGGCTGTGGCTGCTCCCCGTGATGGTCAACATCTGCTTTGGCTGGATTGTCCTCTATCTGGCGGTGGCCATCGCCCTTATGTTCCTGGAGTACCGGGCCCACACCTTCCCCGCCTTCAAGCGCAATTTCCGCTATGTCCTCCTCTCCGTGGTGAGCATTTCCGCACTATACCTGCTCTACGCCAGCAAGGATCCCGCTCAGATCTACAACATGTTCGTCTCCGAGTACATCCGCCTGGGCATCAGCAGCTATATCAGCCCCACCCTTCCCGCGCTGGGGTGGCTGATGCTGGGGCTGTGCACGGTGTTCTTTGTGGCCCTGGGCAGCTATAACATGGTGCGCTACACCCAGCTGAACTATGACGACGAGCGGCAGGATATGATCCTCCAGCGGAAGTTCGACACCGCCGGCATGGGCATCTCGGTATTTGTCCACGGCGTGAAGAACCAGCTGCTGTCCAGCCGGGTGCTCCACAAAAAGCTCTCCCGCGCCCTGTCGGCGGAGCCGCCGGATCTGGCGCAGGCCCGGGCCTGCGCCCTTCAGCTCAACGAGCTGAACGAGGGCATGCTGCGGCGGATGGACGAGCTCTACCGCACGGTGAAGAACAACGCCATCTCCCTGCGGCCGGTGCCGGCGGCAGAGCTGGCCCAGGCGGCGGTGGAGCGGTTCCACGGCAAATACCCCGGTCAGCCGGTGGAGGTGGAGCTGTCCACCGACCGGCCCGTGCTGGCCGACCTGGGCCATCTCAGCGAGGCGGTGTGCAACCTGCTGTGCAACGGGTATGAGGCCGCCGTCCAGGCCGGGCGGGAGGAGCCCCGCGTCACCCTGCGCATCCGGGCCGAGCGGATGTGGACGGTGGTGGCGGTGGAGGACAACGGGCCCGGCATCCCTCCGGAGAAGCGGGGCAGGATCTTTGAGCCCTTCTTCACCAGCAAGAATACCAACTACAACTGGGGCATGGGCCTGTACTATGTGCGAAAGATCGTCCAGAGCCATCTGGGCAAGCTGCGCCTGGAGAGCCGGGAGGGCCAGGGCGCCAGCTTCCTCATCATGCTCCCCGTCTACGACCCCCGCAGGAAGGAGTGAACGGCGTGGACAAACCGATTCGTGTCATGGTGGCGGAGGACTTCCCCCTGCTGCGGGAGGACTTCTGCGACGTGGTGTCCTCCCAGCAGGACATGGAGGTGGTGGGCGCCGCCGCCACCGGCGACGAGATTGTGGCCCTGGCGCGGAGCACCCCCTGCGACGTGATCCTCATGGACATCGAGATGGAGACGGTGGACGCGGGCATCCGCGCCGCCGAGATTATCTCCGCCATCCATCCGGACATCAAGATCATCTTCCTCACCGCCCACGAGACCGACGACATGATCACCAGCGCCATGGGCACAGGCGCGGTGGACTATGTGGTCAAGGGCTGTGAGGAGGAGCGGCTGCTGGAGCACATCCGCCGGGCCAGCCAGGGCCGGGCGGAGCTGGAGCCCAAGATCCAGAACACCGTCATGCAGGAGTACGCCCGCCTGCGCCGCAGCGAGCGATCCCTGATCTTCTTCATCAACAATGTGGCCCACCTGACCCCTGCGGAGCACGAGCTGGTGAAGCTGCTGCTCCGGGACAAGAAGGTGGCCGAAATCGCCAGGCTCCGGTGCGTGGAGGTGGTGACGGTCAAGACCCAGATCAAGGGCCTGCTGCACAAGTTCGGCTGCTCCCGCACCAAGGAGATCGTCAAGATGATCCGCCAGATGAACCTGGAGCATCTGTTCCAGTGAATTCGTCCAGGCAGCATAGGGCTGCCTGGACGAGGAAGCTGCAGCCCGCTGTGCGCAGGTATTGGCCGCTTCCGGCGGCCAATACCCACGCTTGCGTGCTGAGAGGTGTTTTCGTCCACGCGCGTGTCGCGGCCGAAAACTGATCCAACTGAGTTCGCGCCTGCGGGCGTGAACTCTGCGAGGCTTTGTCAGGCAATATTGTGAAAGGAGTTTACCGCAATGGACTACTATCATATTTCCGCCCAGGAGCTGGGCCAGGGGGCCAAGCTGCCCATCCTCAAGCTGGGGGACTCCGGCGAGGTGTTCTACGAGATGGCCCTGGAGATGGTCAATGCCATCCGGGCCAACAACGCCGCCGGCAAGCACACCGTCTTTATCTGCCCGGTGGGCCCGGTGGGCCAGTACCCCATCTTCGTCCGCCTGGTGAACCGGGAGAAGCTGTCCCTGAAGAACTGCTGGTTCATCAACATGGACGAGTACCTGACCGACGACGGCCAGTGGATCGACCAGAACGACCCTCTGTCCTTCCGGGGCTTCATGGCCCGGAACGTGTACGGCAAAATCGACCCGGAGCTGCTCATGCCCGAGGAGCAGCGGGTGTTCCCCGATCCCAGCGACCTGGGCCGCATCCCCGCCCTCATTGAGCAGTTGGGCGGCGTGGACATCGCCTTCGGCGGCATCGGCATCACCGGCCACCTGGCCTTCAACGAGCCCCAGCCCGAGCTGACCCCCGAGCAGTTCGCCCAGCTGCCCACCCGGGTGCTGGACATCCACCCGGAGACCCGGGCCACCAACTGCGTGGGCGATCTGGGCGGCGCCCTGGAGGACATGCCCCACAAGTGCGTCACCATCGGCATGAAGGAGATCCTGGGGGCCAGGAAGCTGCGCCTGGGCGTGTTCCGGGACTGGCACCGGGCCGTGTGCCGCCGGGCGGCCTACGGCGAGATCACCGCCGCCTTCCCCGCCACCCTGGCCCAGAAGCACCCCGACGCCCTGCTGTATGTCAACAGCGTGGCCGCCGGCCAGGCCTATTGAGGAGCGCGCCATGGACAATTCCTTCTATCTGAAAAACGGCGCAGTGCTGTGGAACGGCGCCTTCACCCCGGTGGATCTGGCGGTGGAGGACGGAACCATCACCGCCGTCACCCACGGCTATCACAATGAGAAGGGCCTGCCCGAGGTGGACGCCGCCGGGTGCAAGGTTCTCCCCGGCTTCCTGGATCTCCACACCCACGGGGCCGCCGGAGTGGACGTGAACGCCGCCGACGCCGAGGGCCTGCGCACCATCGGCCGGTTCTTCGCCAGCCAGGGGGTCACCGGCTGGCTGTGCTCGGTGCTCACCGACACGCCGGAGCAGACCCTCTGGTGCATGGAGCAGGCCCGGCAGGTCATCGAGGGCGGCCCCTACGACGGGGCGGCCCTGCTGGGCATCCACCTGGAGGGGCCCTGCCTGTCCTCCGAGTACAAGGGCGCCATGCCGGAGCACCTGCTGATGCACACCGCCGACGCGGAGCTCTTTGCCCAATATCAGAAGGCCTCCGGCGGCCACGTGCGCTACACCACCCTGGCCCCCGAGATCCCCGGCGTGCCCGAGCTGATCCCCCGCCTCAACGCCATGGGCATCGTGTGCGCCATGGGCCACAGCGGCGCGGGCTATGACCAGTGCGTAGCCTGCGTGGAGGCGGGCGTCCGCTCCACCACCCACCTGGGCAACGCCATGCGCCTGTTCCATCAGCACGACCCGGCCATCTTCGGCGTGGCCCTGGAGAGCGACGTGTATGTGGAGGCCATCTGCGACGGCCGCCACCTCCACCCGGGCACCGTGCGGCTCTACCTGAAGGCCAAGGGGTATGACCGGGTGATCGCCGTCACCGACTCCATCATGGCCGCCGGCCTGCCCGACGGCAACTACAAGCTGGGGGTCAACGACGTGATTGTGGAGGACGGGGACGCCAAGCTGCCCAACGGCGTCCGGGCCGGCTCCACCCTCACCCTGGCCCAGGCCCTGCGCAACCTGATGGCCTTTACCGGAGAGGGGGCGGAGACCGTCTCCCGCCTCATGACCGCCAACCCCGCCCGCCTGATGGGCTGGGCCTCCAAGGGGGAGCTGGACGTGGGCCGTGACGCCGACCTGGTTCTGCTGGACGAGGATTACCAGGTGGCCCGCACCGTGGTGGGCGGGCGCACCGTGTACACCAGATAACCGAACAACCGAAAGGAGAATCATTATGCCTCTCGTACCTCTGCGTCCCGTGCTGGACGCCGCTGTGAAATACGGCTACGCCCAGGGGGCCTTCAACGTCAACGCGGTGGCCCAGGCCGAGGCCGTCATCGCCGTCCACGAGATGTTCCGCTCCCCCGCCATCCTGCAGGGGGCCGACCTGGCCAACGCCTTCATGGGCGGCCGGGTGGACTTCCAGAACGGCACCCTGGAGGACAAGAAGAAGGGGGCCCGCAACATCGCCGAGGCGGTGAAGAAGTTTGCGGCGGACAGCCCCATCCCCGTGGTGCTCCACCTGGACCACGGCAAGAACTTCGACTCCTGCGTGGCCGCCATCGAGGGGGGCTACACCTCCGTCATGATCGACGGCTCCTCCCTGCCCTTTGACGAGAACGTGGAGCTGACCCGCGAGGTGGTCAAGTACGCCCACGCCCGGGGCGTGTCCGTGGAGGGCGAGCTGGGCGTGCTGGCCGGCGTGGAGGATCACGTGTTCGCCGCCAACTCCACCTACACCAACCCCCTGTCCGCCATCGAGTTCTTCAAGAAGACCGGGGTGGACGCCCTGGCCATCAGCTACGGCACCATGCACGGCGCCAGCAAGGGCAAGAACGTGAAGCTGCGCCGCGAGATCCCCATCGCCATCAAGGAGTGCATGAACCACGAGGGCATCCAGGGCGCCCTGGTGTCCCACGGCTCCTCCACCGTGCCCCGCTACATCGTGGACGAGATCAACGCCCTGGGCGGCAGCATCCAGAACGCCTACGGCATCTCCAAGGAGGAGCTGAAGGCCGCCATCCCCTGCGGCATCAGCAAGATCAACGTGGACACCGACATCCGCCTGGCTGTCACCCGCAACTTCCGGGAGCTGTTCCGGGACTGCCCCGAGCTGAAGGACGACCCCAAGGTGGGCGGCATCTGGAAGCTGCTGGACGAGAAGCGGGACGCCTTTGATCCCCGCGCCTTCCTGGCCCCCATCATGGACACCGTCATGTACGGCACCGGCGACGAGGGCTCCGTGGCCCTGATCACCGATGCCATGCGCCGGGGCGTGAAGGAGGCCGTGGGCACCCTGATCGTGGAGTTCGGCAGCTATGGCCGCGCCCCCCTGGTGGAGCAGGCCACCCTGGCCGACATGGCGGAGCGCTACGCCGGGGAGGGCTGAGCCATGGGGGACATCACCCTGACCTTTTCCGGCGGCCGGACGGGCCTCACCCAGGAGGCCCTGGAGCAGCGGCTCCAGGCCGCCGCCCCCCTGCTGGCGGAGGTGCTGGCCGGGGAGGCGCAGCACCGGGACAACCTGGGCTGGTTCTCCGTGGACGAGGCCGCCGGGCCCGAGCGGGTGGACTTCCTGCTGGAGCAGGCCGCCCGGGTGCGGGACGACGCCGACGCCTTTGTGGTCATCGGCATCGGCGGCTCCAACCAGGCGGCCCGGGCGGTGGTGAAGGCCCTGCGGCCGGAGAACGGCCCCGCCATCCTGTGGGCGGGCAACACCATCTCCGCCTGCGAGACCGCCCGGCTGCTGAAGGAGCTGGACGGCTATCAGTCCGTCTACATCGACTGCATCGCCAAGAACTTCGAGACCCTGGAGCCGGGCATCTCCTTCCGGGTGCTGCGCCGCTATCTGGAGCAGCGGTACGGCCAGGCGGAGGCGGCAAAGCGCATCTTCGCCACCGGCACCCCTGGCTCCACCCTCCACCAGCTGTGCATCGACAACGGCTACACCTTCCTCACCTTCCCGGAGCGCATCGGCGGCCGCTACTCCGTGGGCAGCGACGTGGGCCTGTTCCCCATGGCGGTGGCCGGGGTGGACGTGAAGGCCCTGGTGCAGGGCATGCGGGACATGCGGGATGAGCTCCGCGCCGCCCCGGCGGGGGAGAACCTGGCCCTGCGGTACGCCTGCCTGCGCAAGTGGATGCTGGAGCAGGGCCTGAGCCTGGAGATGCTGGCCTTCTTCGAGCCCCGGCTGGACTACTTCGCCAAGTGGTGGATCCAGCTCTTCGCCGAGAGCGAGGGCAAGGACGGCACCGGGCTGTACCCGGTGGTGTCCTCCAACTCGGAGGATCTCCACTCCATCGGCCAGTTCATCCAGCAGGGCAGCCCCATCCTCTTTGAGACCTTCGTGACCGTGCGGGCCCGCGACGCGTCGGTGGTGCTGCCCGCCACGGACAAGAAGGACTACTTCGACTACCTGACGGGCAGGGACTTCTGGGACATCAACGACACCGCCCGGCGGGCCACCATGCGGGCCCACAGCGAGGGGGGCATCCCCTGCCTGGAGCTGTCCATCCCCGCCATCGACGCCCACACCCTGGGGGAGCTGTTCTATTTCTTCCTCTTCTCCTGCTACCTCTCCTGCAGGCTGGTGGGGGTCAACCCCTTCAACCAGCCCGGCGTGGAGAGCTACAAGGGCTATATGTTCAAAAATCTGGGAAAGCCGGGTGCCAAGTAATATGAAACATATTTTCCTCAATTTGAAACGTTTTGACGTGCCGGTGGAGCTGGGCGGGGTCAACCGCCTGGCCCCCATGGCCGAGTGGGGCAGGGTGATCGTGGCCGAGACCCAGAAGGGCCTGACCGGCTACGACCCCGCCGAGGCGGAGTTTGTGGACTTCTTCCCCGAGGCCCACCTGATTCCCGCCGCGGCCGCCCGGGCGGAGAACAGCCCGGTGCAGCTGGGCTGCCAGGGCGTGTTCCGGGCGGACACCGCCGTGGGGGGCAACTTCGGCGCCTTCACCACCAACCGGCCCGCCCACGCCGCCGCCGCCCTGGGCTGCGGCTGGACGCTGATCGGCCACTGCGAGGAGCGCAACGACAAGGCCGGCATCCTGGCCGAGGCGGGCGTCACCGACACCGCCGCCGTCAACCGCCTGCTCAACCAGGAGGTAAAGGCGGCCCAGGCCGCGGGTCTGAAGGTGCTCTACTGCATCGGCGAGAAGAGCGAGGAGCAGGAGCAGTGGCAGCAGGTGCTGGGCGACCAGCTGTCCATCGGCCTGGACGGGGTGGACAAGAGCCGGGTGGTCATCGCCTACGAGCCCATCTGGTCTATCGGCCCCGGCAAGACCCCCGCCGACAAGCCCTACATCGAGAAGATCGCCCGCTTCGTCAAGGAGCAGACCGGCGGCCTGGACGTGGTGTACGGCGGCGGCCTGAAGGCGGACAACGCCGCCATGCTCTCCTCCATCGGCGACATCGACGGCGGCCTGATCGCCCTGACCCGGTTCAGCGGCGAGATCGGCTTCTACCCCGAGGAGTATCTGGAGATTATCCGCCTGTATCTGGGCAAGTAAAAAGGAGTGGAAACACATGAAACTGGAGTTTGAATACGGCCAGGGCCTGATGGGCGCGGAGCTGCCCGACAGCACCGACATCTTCATCCCCGGCGAGACGGTGGCCGACCCGCCCTGCCTGCCCCAGGACTGGGACAGCCTGTACAGCGCCACCCTGGAGTCCATCCGCAACCCCATCGGCATGCCCACCCTGCGGGAGCTGGCCCACAAGGGCAGCAGCGTGGTCATCGTCATCCCCGACATCGTCAAGGGCGGCAACCAGCCCACCAGCCACCGGAAGGTGGCCATCCGGGCCTGCCTGGACGAGCTGTACGCCGCCGGGGTGGAGAAGAAGGACATTCTGCTCCTCTTCTCCAACGGCCTGCACCCCCGGGCCACCGTGGCCGAGATGCAGACCATCCTGGGCCCCGAGCTCTTCAACGAGTTCTACCCCTCCGGCCAGATCACCAGCCACGACAGCGAGGACTACGACCACTTGGTGGATCTGGGCCACACAGCCCAGGGCGACCACGTGATCATGAACAAGTACGTCTATGACGCCGACGTGGCCATCCTCATCGGCCACACCCAGGGCAACCCCTACGGCGGCTACTCCGGCGGCTACAAGCACTGCGCCACCGGCATCTCCCACTGGCGGAGCATCGCGGCCCACCACGTGCCCCAGGTCATGCACCGGCCCGACTTCGTGCCCGTGTCCACCAACAGCGAGATGCGCCACAAGTTCGACCAGCAGGGCATGCTCATGGAGGAGAAGATGGGCAAGAAGTTCTTCTGCTGCGACGCCGTGCTGGACACCAAGAGCCGCCAGATCGAGATCCACTCCGGCTGGGCCAAGGAGATGCAGCCCATCTCCTGGAAGATGGCGGACAAGCGCACCTATGTCCACTGGGCGGAGAAGAAGTACGACATCATCGTCTTCGGCATGCCCACCAACTTCCACTACGGCAACGGCATGGGCACCAACCCCATCCAGATGATGCAGGCCCTGTCCGCCCAGGTCATCCGCCACAAGCGCATCATGAGCGACCACTGCGTGTTCATCGTGTCCTCCATCTGCGACGGGTACTTCCACGACGAGCGCTGGCCCTACCTGCGGGAGCTGTACGACCTGTTCCAGCACGACTACATGAACATCCTCCCCGACATGAACCGCTACGGCGAGTACTTCGCCACCAAGGAGGAGTACATCCGCAAGTACCGCTTCGCCAACGCCTTCCACCCCTTCCACGGCTTCTCCATGATGAGCTGCGGCCACCTGGCCGAGGAGCACACCAGCGCCATCTACATCGTGGGCGCCCGGGAGCCGGGCATCGCCCGGGGCATGGGCCTGAAGACCCGCGCCACCTTCGAGGAGGCCCTGGCCGACGCCATGCGCAAGTACACCGGCCCCAACCCCAACATCCTGGCCCTGCCCCGCACCTACACCACCGCGGCGGTTCACCTGTGCATGAAGGATCCCGCCCTCAACTCCGCCCCCGTGGGCGGTTGCCCCTGCGGCGGCTGAGCCCCCGCTGAAATTCTCCGAAAGAAGGCGTTCCCTTGCAGTACGTGCTCTACTTCCTGATTGCCATCGGCGCCACCACGGTGGGCTCCCTCACCGGCATGGGGGGCGGCGTCATCATCAAGCCGCTGATGGACGTGCTCCACGGCTTTGACGTGCAGACCATCGGCGTGCTGTCCTCCCTCACCGTGTTTTCCATGTCGGTGGTGTCCATCGGCAAGCAGATGCTCGCCAGGACGAAGATCCCCTTCGGCACCGCCATCCCCCTGGCCCTGGGCTCTGTGGTGGGCGGCCTGGCGGGGGAGCACCTGCTCCAGCTCATTGTGGACGCCCTCCAGGCCAACGCCGCCGTCACGGTGGTGCAGAACGTGGTGCTGGGCCTGCTGATCCTGGCGGTGTTCCTCTACATGAAGAACAAGAGCCGCATCCCCAGCAGACAGCTGCGGGGCGCGGCGGTGGCCCTGCTGGTGGGCGTGTTCCTGGGCGTCTGCTCCTCCTTCCTGGGCATCGGGGGCGGCCCCATCAATGTGGCCCTCATCATCTACCTGTTCTCCTTTGACACCAAGACCGCCACGGTCTGCTCCCTGGTCACCATCCTGTTCGCCCAGATCTCCAAGCTGGCCACCGTGGCCCTGACCACCGGCTTCGCCGTCTTCGACCTGTCCATCGCCCCCGTGATGATCGTGGGCGCCATCGCCGGCGGCTTCATCGGGGCCAGCCTGAACAAGAAGTGCTCCGAGGCGGCGGTGGAGAAGGCCTTCAACGCCGTACAGCTGGTGGTGCTGGCCATCGCGGTGTTCAATATTGTCCGCAATCTGATGGCCTGACGCCTCACAAAAAAGGAACGGGATTCTCTCCGGAGAATCCCGTTCCTTTTTTGCGCCGGGCGTGGTACAATAGCAGGAGGAACCGAGGTGAAGCCCATGTCCAGAACCGCAAACGTGGTGCGCCTGACCCTGCCGCCGGGGCGGCGGGTGCTGGTGATCAGCGACATCCACGGCAATCTGCCGTTTTTCAAGGGGGTGCTCTCCGCCGCCCGCTATACCCCGGACGATGTCCTGGTGCTGCTGGGGGATCTGGTGGAGAAGGGGCCGGACAGCCTGGCCACCCTGCGCTATATCATGGCCCTGGAGGAGCGGAACACGGTGTACTGCGTCCGGGGCAACTGCGACAACCTGGTCAGCGATTTCGCCCTGGACGAGGGGGCGCCGGAGGCGGGCTTCTACCACCACTACCTGAATGTGTGGCGGGACCGCTGCCTGCTGGTGCAGATGGGGCAGGCGGCGGGCTTTGAGACCAGAGGGCCGGAGGATCTGGCCGCCCTGCGGGAGGTGGTGCGGGAGCGCTTCGCCCCCGAGCTGGCCTTCCTGGAGGCCATGCCGGAGATCCTGGTGACCCCCGACTATCTGTTCGTCCACGGCGGCGTGGCCGATGAGGAGCGGCTGGACGGCCTGGACGCCTGGGGCTGCATGAAAAACGACGACTTCCTCTCCCAGGGGCACGCCTTCCGCCGCTGGTGCATCGTGGGCCACTGGCCGGTGACCCTCTACGACCCCCGGGTGCCCCGCTGCCGGCCCCTGCTGGAGGAGAGGCGGCACATCGCCTCCATCGACGGCGGCTGCTCCCTCCAGATCGGCGGGCAGCTCAACGCCCTGGTGCTGCCGGAGAGGCCCGGCGGGGCCTTCTCCTGGTTTGCCTACGACGGCCTGCCCACTGCCGCGGCCCTGGACGCCCAGGCGCCGTCGGCGGACTCGGTGAACGTCCGCTGGGGCCGCAACGCCCTGGAGGTGCTGGAGCGGGGGCGGGAGCTGAGCCGCTGCCGCCACCTGGAGACGGGGCGGGTGCTGGATGTGCTCACCGAGTACCTGTACGTGGACAGGGGGGTTACCCGGTGCGAGGACTCCACCGACTACCGGCTGGAGGTGCGCCCCGGCGACACCCTGTCGGTGGTGCGGCGCATCTCCGACCGGGCCCTGGTGAAGAAGGACGGCGTCACCGGCTGGTACTTCGGCCGGATGGAATAACAGCAAAGAGCGGGGCGGGCCTTTGGCCCGCCCCGCCGTGCAGCGTGTCGAAAAAGTCTTTTCGACACGCTGCAGAACTTTTTGAAACTTCAAAAAAGTTTCAAAAAGTTGTTTGATCCAACGCGAAAGGGAACCCTGACGGTTCCCTTTCACACTATCCTTCCCTCCGAATCCTTCGGTGGGATGGTTTATCGACAGCCTGAGCGGGGCGGGCCAAAGGCCCGCCCCGCCGTGCTTTAACGGTCGGTGAGGTGCTCCAGCACCTTGCCCAGTACAAAGCAGAGGGCGACCCCGGCCAGCACAACGCCAAAATGGAGATACCCCAGAAGGCCGTCAAACACCCGGCCCACCACCAGCAGCACCGCCAGGGCCCCAAAGACCTTGATCAGCAGGAGGTTTGAGCTGCCGGAAAACGCGGCCCGCGAGACGCTGTGGAACAAATATCCCGCCGCGGCCAGGATGAGCACCGTCACCAGCGCATCCCCCGTGGTGACCGGGATCTCCGGCCAGCCGCCCCACACAATGGCCATCGGAAAGAATCGGGCCAGCACCCCCCGGTTGACAAACCAGATCACACCCCATACCCCCAGGCATACCAGGGAGGTGGACAGGCCGTCCAGCACCCGCTCCCGCACCGTGAGCCGGGGCACCTCGGCCAGCACCTGGTCGCAGAACTGGCGGTAGTCCTCCCCGATCACGTCGGCGGGGGAGTCCCCCCGGCGCTGGGCGTCCAGGAACATCCGGCCGATGTCCCGGCGCACCAGCTCCTGATTGTACTCGCTCACCGGGGCGGAGCGGAGGTAGACCACCATGTCGGTGAGCACCTGATTGAATTCCGGGCTCAGCGCCCGCTCAAAGGCGTTGTTCTCCCGCATCAGCTGTTTGGTTCGGGTCATGGGGACTCCTCCTTCCGCGTGTCGGCCAGCAGGCGGTTCACCGCCTGCGTCAGCTCGGCATAGCTGCCCATGAAGGCGGCCAGCTCCTCCCGGCCCCGCTCCGTCAGGGCGTAGTATTTCCGCTGGGGGCCCAGCTCCGACGGCCGGAGTTGGGCCTGGACGGCCCCGTTTTTCTCCAGCCGCAGCAGCAGGGGATAGATGGTGCCCTCGGCGATGCGGCCGAAGCCGTAGGCGGCCAGCTGCTGGGCGATCTCATAGCCGTAGGTGGGCTTTTTGCGGATTACCGCCAGGATGCACCCCTCCAGGGTGCCCTTGAGCAGTTGAGACGGGATCATGGCATCACTACCTTGCGTTGCAAAATACCTTTCGCAGCTACATTGTATCACAAAGTAGTCTCCTGTCAAGAGAAAATCCGCAAAAAGGGAACAAGAAAATTTGACACAACCTCTTGACAGAGACGGCCCTGTCCGCTATAATATAATCCGTCGCTTGCAGGTGTAGCTCATCTGGTAGAGCGCCACCTTGCCAAGGTGGAGGTAGCGAGTTCGAGCCTCGTCACCTGCTCCAGAAAAGAAAGAAGGACGGCTGAAAGCCGTCCTTCTTTCTTTTCTGGAATATATGCGTTTTATGTTTCGGGCCGCCTGTTCCGGGCGGCCGTTTTTCTCAGGAAAGGAGCCCCTATGCCAAGTCCCGCCATTGAAAAGCTGGGCCGCTTCATCTCCCGCCAGGTGGGGGAGCATCCGGAGCGGGCCCGCCGCCTGCTCCACACCGCCTACAATCTGGTGGGGGTGCAGATGCGCCTGATTCCGCCCAAAAACGTGCTGCCCGCCCGGTGCATGATGCAGGGGGCCACGGCCCGCTCCATGGCCGCCGGGCTGGGGAAGCCCGGCCGGGCGGCCTGCGTCAACATCTTCCTGCCCTGCGAGCTGCTCCACGCCCTGGACATCCCGCCGGTGCTGCCCGAGGGCCTGTCCTGCTACCTGGTGTCCACGGCGGCCGAGCGGGTGTTTGTGGAGGCCGCGGAGGAGCGGGGGGTGCCGGACAGCTACTGCTCCTACCACAAGATCCTGCTGGGCCTGGCGGAGACCGGCGTCATGGCAAAGCCCCGGTTTGTGCTCAACACCTCCCTGGCCTGCGACGCCAACCAGCTCACCTTCCGCCGGCTGGCCCGGTTCTGGGACGTGCCCCACTTCACGGTGGACGTGCCCTTCTCCCCCGCGGAGGACAGCGTGGCCTATGTGGCGGAGCAGCTGCGGGCCATGGGGGACTTTATCCAGGCCCACACCGGCCGCACCCTGTCGGAGGACGCCCTGCGGGCGGCCATGGCCCGCTCCCGGGCCACGGTGGAGGGTTACCGCCGCTACCTGGAGCTGCGGGCGGAGCGGCACCTGTCCGACGAGATGACCTCCGAGATGCTCTCCGTCTTCGCCGTCCACCCCATGCTGGGCAGCCAGGCGGCCCTGGAGTACGTGGAGCGGCTGTGCACCCAGGTGGCCGCCCTTCCGGAGGGGCGGCGGGGGAAGCGGCTGCTGTGGCTGCACACACTCCCCCACTGGCAGGACAGCCTGCGCGCCCTGCTCAACTTCCGGGAGGACGTGGAGATCGTGGGCTCCGACATGACCCTGGACACCGATCTCCTCCCCGATCCGGAGCACCCCTACGAGTCCATGGCCCGGCGGCTGGTGAGCTCCTCCTTCAACGGCGGGGCGGCCCGCCGGGCGGAGCGGGCGGTGGAGCTGGCCCGGCGGCTGCACGCCGACGGGGCGGTGTACTTCTGCCACTGGGGGTGCAAGCAGACCTCCGGCGCGGCCCAGCTGGTGAAGGGCCGCCTGGAGGAGGCGGGCTTTCCCACCCTGGTGCTGGACGGGGACGGCTGCGACAGCGGCAACGTGAACGACGGACAGATGGTGACCCGGCTCCAGGCCTTCCTGGAGCTGCTGGAGGGAGCGAAATGATCGGATATACCTGCAAATACACCCCGGTGGAGCTGCTCTCCGCCTTCGGCGGGGAGCCGGTGCTGCTGAACCGGGAGGCGGCGGACTTCACCCGGGCCGAGGAGCTGACCCACAACCACTTCTGCTGCCACGCCAAGGCGGTGCTGGAGGAGTGCGGCCGGGAGGGCGTCCGGGAGCTGGTGCTGGTCAACTGCTGCGACTCCATCCGCCGCTGCTATGACGTGCTCCGGGATCGGGGGGAGCTGGACTTCCTCTTCCTGCTGGATCTCCCCCACCACGACGATGGCTGCGCCCGGGCCAGGCTGGCGGCGGAGCTGAAGCGCCTGGCGGCGGAGTACGGGGCCTGCCGGGGCGCAAAATTCGACGCCGCGGCCTTCCGGGCCGCCTTCACCCCCCGCAGCCCCCTGCCCGTTGGGCCCTTCCTGGCGGTGACCGGTGCCCGGGCGGGGGAGAGCCTCCTGGCCGCCCTTCGGCGGGCCTCCCCCATCCCGGTGGAGGACTTCACCTGCGGCGGCAACCGCTTCGTCCCCCCGCCGGAGGGGCTGGGGGAGGAGCCGGACGGCCTGCTGGACTGGTACGCCGGGGCCCTGCTGGGGCAGATCCCCTGCCTGCGGATGGACGCGGTGGGGCGGCGGGAGGAGCTGCTGGCCCACCCCAACCTGAAGGGGCTGGTGTACCACACCGTCAAGTTCTGCGACTACTACGCCTTCGAGTACGAGAACCTGCGCAAGACCACCGCCCTCCCCCTGCTGAAGGTGGAGACCGACTTTACCCCCCTGTCCGCCGGGCAGCTGTCCACCCGGCTGGAGGCCTTCCTGGAGGGGATGAACCTCCGGGCAGCCCCCGCCTCCGCCGGCCGGCGGGGGAAGTACGTGGCGGGCATCGACAGCGGCTCCACCACCACCAACGTGGTGGTGCTGGATCTGGCCGGGAACGTGGCGGCCTCCGCCATCGTCCGCACCGGCCCCAAGGCCAGCCAGGGGGCGGAGAAGGCCTTCGCCGCCCTGGACGGCCTTTCTCCGGCGGACATGGCCGCCATCGTGGCCACCGGCTACGGCCGCAGCAACATCCCCTTTGCCACCGGCCAGGTGACGGAGATCACCTGCCACGCCCGGGGGGCCCACCGGCTGTACCCCCAGGCCCGGGCCATCGTGGACATCGGCGGCCAGGACAGCAAGGTCATCTGCCTGGACGGGGAGGGGAACGTGACCAACTTCGTCATGAACGACAAGTGCGCCGCCGGCACCGGGCGCTTTCTGGAGCTGATGGCCCGCACCCTGGAGCTGGAGATGGACGAGATGGCGGCCATCGGCCTGTCCTGGGAGCAGGAGCTGACCATCTCCAGCATGTGCACCGTCTTTGCCGAGTCGGAGGTGGTCTCCCTCATCGCCGACAACCACTCCGCCGCCGACATCGTCCACGGCCTGAACCAGTCGGTGGCGGGCAAGACCGCCGCCCTGGCCAGCCGGGCGGGGGCCAAAGGGCCCTACATGATGACCGGCGGCGTGGCCCGCAACCGGGGGGTGGTGAAGGCCCTGGAGGAGCGGCTGGGCGCGCCCCTGTGGATCGCCCCCGACCCGGATCTCTGCGGCGCCCTGGGGGCCGCCCTTTTCGCCCTGGACAGCCTGGACAGCCCGGCCGGGCCGTGATAAAATGATGTCTGACGAATCAACCGCAGCGCGTGAAAAGGGAGGCCGGTTCCATGACAAAGAACGAGGCGTTTCTGCATCTGGGCGACGCCCTGCCCACCGACATCGCCCGCCGGCGGGACATGGGAGATCTGGAGGGGGCCGTCCGGCTCATTGACCAGCGGCTCTCCGGGGGGAAGCAGCCCCTGCTGGCCCCCCGGCTGGAGGCGGAGCGGGTGCGGCTGGAGCGGCTGGGCCACGACTACCCCTTCACCCGGGCGGAGGCCGTCGGGCAGATCCGGGCGGAGTGGCCGGAGTTCACCGAGGAGCAGTTTGACGCCCTGGTGGACGGCGGGCGCATCGACTGGCGGATGCTGGGCGGGGAGATGCACATCCACGAGCGGTTCCTGGAGTCCCTGCGCATCTACCCCCGGGAGGCCCCCGGCCTGCGGCCGGAGCGCGCCGACCACACCGAGCGGGACGCCATGCTGGCCCGGATGGAGCGGGAGGGCTCCCTCACCGCCCGCATCACCCTGCGGGCCTCCATCCGCGCCCTGGTGCCGGTGGAGGGGCGGGCGGTGCAGGCCTGGCTGCCCATCCCGGCGGCCTGCCCCCAGCAGAGCGGGATCCAGATCCTGGACGCCACCCCCGGCGGCGTTCCCGCCCCGGAGGACGCCCCCCAGCGCACCATCTGGTGGGACACCAGGGGGGTGTCGGAGTTCACCGTCACCTACCGCTACCTCCACAGGGCGGAGTATGTGAATCCCCTGGCCCTCCCCCTGGAGCCGGTGCAGCCCGCCTTCGATCTGGAGGAGCAGCCGCCCCACATCCTCTTTACCCCCTACCTGCGGGCCCTGGCCGCCCGGCTGACGGCGGGGCTCACCTCCCCGGCGGAGCGGGCCAAGGCCATCTATGACTATGTCACCGGCCAGGTGGACTACCGCTATCAGCCCGCCTACCTCCAGCTGGACTGCATCGCCGACCAGTGCGCCAAGACCCTGCGGGGGGACTGCGGGGTGTTCGCCCTGCTCTTCATCACCCTGTGCCGCATCGCGGGCATCCCCGCCCGGTGGCAGAGCGGCCTGTCCGTCCGCCCCGACGGGGCGGGCCCCCACGACTGGGCCATGTTCTACCTGGCCCCCCACGGCTGGCTGTGGGCGGACTGCTCCTTCGGCTCCTCCGCCCGGCGCAGCGGGGAGGACGCCCGCCGCGCCCACTACTTCGGCAGCCTGGATCCCTGGCGGATGGTGGCCAACTCCGCCTTCCAGGCCCCCCTGACGCCCCCCATGACCGGCTGGCGGCAGGATCCCTACGACAACCAGGTGGGGGAACTGATGGTGGACGGCCGTGGGCTGGACAGCACCCAGCGGGACTGGTCTCAGGAGGTGCTGGAGCTGGAGCTGCTCTGAGCCGTCGCGACGCAGAATCATAGCCCGCCCGGGCCGCAAAAGCGGCCCGGGCGGCTTTTTTGTGCGCCAGACTATAACTGTAGTCTTGACAGGCGCCCTGTCCTGTGGTACACTACAGGCGTCTAGACTACAATTATCGTCTGAGAGGTGCGCCATGGAACTGTCCAAATCCGCCCTGCGCGTGATGAACCAGCTGTGGGAGAAGGGGGAGCTCCCCGCCAAGACCCTGTGCGGCCTGCTCCACGAGCAGTGCGGCTGGAACAAGAACACCACCTATACCATCCTCAACAGCTGCGTGAAAAAGGGCCTCATCGAGCGGCGGGAGCCCGGCTTCCTCTGCCGCCCCCTGGTGGGCAGGGAGGAGGTGCGCACCCAGGAACTGGGGCACCTGGTGGACGGCCTGTTCCAGGGCTCCCCCGCCCTGCTGTTCTCCACCCTGGTGGGCAGCGGCTCCCTGAGCCAAGAGGACGTGGAGGAGATGCAGGCCCTGATCGACAAGCTGAAATAGAGAAGGGAGGCGTCCCATGCTGATCTGGCTGACCCCGCTCCAGATGTCCCTGTACGGAGGGCTCGCCGTGCTGGCGGCCCTGGCGGTGCGGACGGCGGGCCGGAGGCGGCTCCCCTCGGGGGTGCTGTCCTGGCTGTGGCTGCTGGCCGCCCTGCGGTTTCTCCTGCCCGTCTCCGTGTCCGGCCCCGCCTCTGTGGATGTCAGCGCCCTTCTGCCCCGGCCCCTGCCCAGCGTGTCCCTGCCGGCGCCCCTGCCCGGGACGGCGGCGGCCGACGCGGAGGCCCTCCCGGCGGCCCCGGACAGGCTCGATATCCCCTGGCCGGTGCTGGTGTGGGCCGCGGGGGCCCTGGTGCTGGCCGCCCTGTTTGCGGGCTTGTGGCTCTCCTGGCGGCTCCGGCTCCGCCGGGCCCGCCCCTGCCGCCGCCCGGCGGTGGAGGCGTGGCTGACCGGCCGGTCAGGCCGTCGGCTCCGGGTGCTGGAGTACCCCGGCCTGACCACCCCCATGGCCTGCGGCCTGTTCCGCCCCGCCATTCTCCTGCCCCCCGGCGTGCCGGAGGAGGCCCTTCCCCTGGTGCTCCTCCACGAGTCCGTCCACCTGGCCCGGCGGGACAACCTGAAACGGGGCCTCTCCCTGCTGGTGGTCTGCCTGCACTGGTACAACCCCCTGGCCTGGGTGCTGGCGGTTTTCCTGGCCCGGGACGTGGAGCTGGACTGCGACAAGGCGGTGCTGGCCCGGGCGGGCCGGGACTGCCGGGCGGAGTACGCCTCCACCCTGGTATCCGCCGCGGCCCGGCCGGCCCGTTCTTCCCCCTATCCCTGCTACGGCAAGCATGCCATCAAAGAAAGAGTGGTGACCATTATGACATGGAAAAAGCCCACCCGCCGCCGCTGTGTGCTGGCGGCCGTGCTGCTGGCGGCCTTCGGCATCGGCCTGCTCACCGGCTTTGCCGCCGTCTCCCGGCAGGGGGAACCGGATGTGCCGGTATTCCCCCAGGGGGAGGGGGTGGTGGGCCTGGGCAATCGGGAGCCTCCCGATGATCTGAACGCCTTCGGCCTGAGCGGCGCGGTGCTGAATATCGGCGACTATTGGGACATCCCGGTGGAAATCAAGAACGGCGTCATGTGCCAGTTCCGGGACGGAGGCCGGCCCTGGACACTGGCGGAGGGGGAGACGGTGCGCTTCTCCCTGACGGCTGGCCTGGTGGAGGGCTACGAGGAGCGGGGCCAGCCCATGGAGATCGGCGTCCTCCGGGACGGGGCCAGGGTGCCCCTGTTCAACGGCAATCTCAATGTGACCATGGACATGCACTTTACCGCCCCCGCCGACGGGAGCTATGAGTTCTACCTGCTCAACGTCTGCGTGGACAGCATCTATCTGCTGGATGTCTCGGTGCAGTGAACAGAAAAAGAGCCCTCCCGGGCCGCTTTTGCGGCCCGGGAGGGCGTTTGCGTTGCAGATTACTTGTTCCGGGCGTCGCAGATGATTTTCACGATCTGGATCACCACAGTGGGAGCCAGGGCCAGCAGAACGATCTCTCCCAGGTTGGCGACTCCGAAAGCGGGAGCCACCATAAACAGGCCCTTCAGGCCGGGGATAAAGAGCACCGCCAGCAGCAGCACCACGCCGGCAAAGAAGGCCATGACGGAGTACTTGTTGGTGGAGAACTTCAGGCGGAAGATGGACGCGTCGCCCCGGCAGTTGAAGCCGTGGAACAGACGGGCCAGGGTGAGGGTGGCGAAGGCCATGGTGGAGGCCAGGACGGCGTCGCCCCCCTGATAGCCCAGGTAGAAGGCAATCATGGTGACGATGGCGATGAGCAGGCCCTGGCCGCCGATGCGGGTCAGCAGGTCCCGGCTGAGGATGGGCTCCTTGGGGTCCCGGGGCTTCTGGTCCAGCAGGCCCCGGCGTGCAGGCTCCATGCCTATGGCGATGGCGGGCAGGGAGTCGGTGAGCAGGTTGATAAACAGCAGGTGGACCGGCTGGAAGGGCACCGGCAGGGCCAGCAGAGAGGCGTAGAGCACACAGAAGATGCCGGCGGTGTTGCCGCTGAGCAGGAACTGGATGGCGTTTTTGATGTTAGCGTACACACTGCGGCCGTTGACCACCGCCTTGACGATGGTGGCGAAGTTGTCGTCGGCCAGGATCATGGAGGCGGCGTCCTTGGATACCTCGGTGCCGGTGATGCCCATGGCCACGCCGATATCCGCCTTCTTCAGGGCGGGGGCGTCGTTGACGCCGTCGCCGGTCATGGAGACAATCTTGCCCTTGCGCTGCCAGGCGTTGACGATGCGGATCTTATGCTCCGGGGACACCCGGGCGTAGACCGAGATGTGCTCCAGCCGCTCGTCCAGATCGGCGTCGCTCATCTGGTCAAGCTCCACGCCGGAGAGGGCCTCGTCCCCCTCCAGGAAGATGCCCAGCTGCTTGGCGATGGCGGTGGCGGTGACCTTGTGGTCGCCGGTGATCATGACGGTGCGGATGCCGCCCTGCTTGGCGTCGGCCACGGCCTGGATGGCCTCGGGCCGGGGCGGGTCGATCATGGAAATGAGGCCGATGAAGGTGAAGTCGTCCTCGTCGTCCAGGGTGAGGGGCCGGACAGCGTCCAGCTCCTTATAGGCGAAGGCCAGCACACGCAGGCCCTCCATGGACAGCTCCATGTTCACCCGGGCGATGGTCTCCTTCCGCTCGGGGGTCATCTCCACCTTGCCCTCCCGGGTGAGGAGCCACTTGGAGCGGTTCAGCAGCACGTCGATGGCGCCCTTGGTGAACAGGGTGGGGGTGCCGTCGATGTCGTGGAGGGTGCTCATCAGCTTGCGGTCGGAGTCAAAGGCCAGCTCGCCCAGGCGGGGGTGCTGCTCCCGGTAGGTCTCCTCGTCCACGCCGAACCGCTCCCCCAGCATGACCAGGGCCACCTCGGTGGGATCGCCGATGGAGGCGCCGGTCTCGGCGTTGTTGGTGGCGTCGCTGGCCAGCAGGGCGGCCTTGAGCAGCAGCCGCTGCACGTCGTTGACCAGATCCAGGTCGTCCCCCTCCAGCAGGGAGCCGTCGGCGTACACCTTCTGGGGGGTCATCTTGTTCTGGGTCAGGGTGCCCGTCTTGTCGGAGCAGATGACGGACACGGAGCCCAGGCTCTCCACGGCCTTGAGATCCTTGATGATGGCGTTCTGCCGGGCCATCTTCTGGGTGCCCATGGCCAGCACGATGGTGACGATGGAGCTGAGGGCCTCGGGGATGGCGGCCACGGCCAGGGCCACGGCGAACATGAGGGAGTCCAGCACGCCCATGCCGGTGCGGAAGATGGACAGGACGAACACCGCCGCGCAGATGACCATGATGACGATGGCCAGCTTGGCGGAGAAGTTGTCCAGGCTCTCCTGCAGGGGGGTCTTGCGCTGCTGGGTCTGGTTCATGAGGGCGGCGATCTTGCCCAGCTCGGTGTTCATGCCGGTGCCGGTGACCAGCACGGTGGCCCGGCCGTAGGTCACCAGGGAGCCGGAGAACACCATGTTCTTCTGGTCGCCCAGGGCCACCTGCTCGGCGTCGATGGCGTCAGCGCTCTTGTCCACGCCCTCGCTCTCGCCGGTGAGGGAGGACTCATTGACCTTCAAAGAGAAGTTCTCCAAAATGCGGCCGTCGGCCACCACCATGTCGCCGGCCTCCAGCAGCACGATGTCGCCGGGCACCACGTCGGCGGAGGGGATCTCCACCCGGGCGCCGCCCCGCAGCACCTTGGCGGTGGGGGAGGACATGGCCTTCAGGCTCTCCAGGGACTTTTCCGCCTTCACATACTGGACGGTGCCCAGGATGGCGTTGAGGATGAGCACGGCGAAGATGACGATGGTGCTCTCCACATTCTCTGACACGGCGGAGATCAGGGCGGCGATGATCAGGATGATCACCAGCAGATCCTTGAACTGCTCCAGGAACACCTGCAGGGTGCTCTTTTTCTTGCCCTCGGACAGCTTGTTGGGGCCGTACTGCTCGGCGCGCCTGCGCACCTCCGCCTCCGACAGGCCGCGGAGGTCGGCCTGCTGGCTCTCCAGCGCCTGCTGGGCGGTCTGCCTGTAGTAGGGCTGCTCGCTCATGACATTCCTTCCTTTCGTTCTTCTGGAATGGGCGGAGGGCAACAAAAAAGACCTTCCGCCAACCGCTGCATGACACAGCAGTTGTCGAAAAGTCTTGTTACCGCACCGGGCGCATACCGCCAGGCCGGAGAACCGGGCCGTGGTGTTGACGGCATGACTTTCAAACTACTCCCTTTTCAACTGCCGGTATTGTAGCACAGCCGACCTGTTTTGTCAATCTAATTTTCCAGTATGCCCCGGTTTCCGCCCGCCGATTCCACAGACCGTTGACGGCAGGGGCGGATTCCGGTATACTTGGATGGATCCATCAAACAGAGCAAGGGGGGAGACGCCATGCGGTCAAAATGGGTGCGCGGCCTGCTGCGGGCGGCGTGGGGACTGGAGCTGGTGGTGGCGGTGGTGATTCTGGCCGTCACCCTGGTGCAGCTGTTCCTGGTAGGGCAGACAACCCTGAACGAGCTGCTGGCCGGACAGTTCGATCTGGACGGCTTTTTTGTCTCGGCCATGACCATCGTGGTGGGTATCGAGTTTGTGAAGATGCTGCTGCTCCACACACCGCGGGCGGTGACCGACGTGCTCCTCTTCGCCATTGCCCGGCAGCTGGTGGTGAGCCACTCCAGCTCGGTGGACACCCTGCTGGGGGTGGCGGCGGTGGCCCTGATCTTTATCATCAAGAAGTTCCTCCACACCGAGGAGGACGACGGCGCCGCCGCCGGGAAGCGCCCGCCGGAGACGCCCGCCCACTGAACCGAAGAGCCGCAGGCCGGCCGGCCTGCGGTATTTTTTTGCCCTGGGTGAAAGATTTCCCTCCCCTCAGTCGTATTGTTGGTGAAAGCGCTTTTGAGCCTGCCAGAGAAAGGATGTGGTGCGCTTGCCCGCCCCGTTGAACCGGGCGGAGGCCGAGCGGCTGGTGCACAGCTACTCGGATCTGATCCTCCGCCTGAGCTATACCTATCTGAAAAGCACCGACGACGCCCAGGACATCTGCCAGACGGTGTTCCTCAAGCTGCTCCAGAAGCCCCGGGAGTTTGCCTCCCCGGAGCATGAGAAGGCCTGGATCATCCGCACGGCGGCCAACCTGTGCAAGGATCACCTGAAAAGCCACTGGCGGCGCACCACCGTGGCCCTGGAGGCCGCGGCGGCGGTGCCCGCCCCAGAGGAGGAGGAGGGGGGCCTCCTGGCCGCCGTCAACCTGCTGCCCCCCAAGTACCGGGCGGTGATCTACCTCTACTACTACGAGGGCTACGCGGCCAAGGAGATCGCGGAGCTGCTGGGCGAGAAGCCCGCCACCGTCTCCACCCAGCTCAGCCGGGGCCGCCAGCAGCTCCGCGCACTGCTAGAAAGCGAGGGATTGACATGAAAAACAGCTATCGGGACGCCATGGATGCTCTCCGCTTCACCCCGGAGCAGAAGGCCGATATGGTGGAACACCTGCTCTCCGCCCCCGCGGCGGGGAAGGTGGTGCGCCCCCTCCGCTTCCGCCGCTTCGCCGCGGCGGCCGCGGCGGCCGCCCTGGTGCTCAGCCTGGGGGTGGCCGGGGCCACCGGCGCCCTGGACAGCGCCGGGGAGGCCTTTGCCGGCCTGTTCGGCGGCGGGGCCGCCGAGACAGAGATCATCGACCAGATCGGCTACCCCATCGGGGCCAGCGCCACCTCCAACGGCGTCACCATCACCGCCGACGCCATCGTGGGCGACACCTACAGCTACGCCATCGTCTACTCCATCCGGCGGGACGACGGGGAGCCCCTGGTGAGCCAGGAGGTGCTGGAGAGCGGGGATAACGCCCTGCCCCTCACCTTCGACAGCCATGATGTGACGCCCGGCAACCCCCTGGCCGTCCTTTTGGGCGGCGGTGGAGGCGGCTACTCCCGCTTCTACGACGCCGATCCCAACGACAACGCCATCCAGTTTATGGAGGTCTGGACTTTCAGCAGCCCCATCCGCCCCGGAAAGGTTACCGCCACCTTCCAGGGCCTCTATGAGGCCTCTGAGGACTATCTGGACAAGGAGCTGCTGGCGGAAGGCCCCTGGAAGCTGGAGTTCCACATGGCCTTTGAGGATTCCTCCGTCTCCCTGCCCGCGGGGCAGGACTTCACCCTCAACGGCATGGACGCCACCCTGGACGCGGTCACTCTCTCCCCCCTGTCCATCATGGTAGAGTATACCGTCCATCAGGAGGTGCCCCAGGCGGAGCGGGAAAACGGCCTGGAGGATGGGGAAAACGACCCTTACGCCCCCTTCCGCGACCTGCCCATTGTGATCACCTACACCGACGGCACTACCCTGGAGATTGACAGCGGCAACACCCACATCGGCTCCGGCAGCGGCCGCGCCAAGTGCAGCATAGGCCTGGTGTTCGACACCATCCGGCCCCTGGACGAGGTGTCCTCCGTCACTGTGGGGGACATCGTCCTCCCGGTAAGCGCGGGCGGCTAATAGCCGCCCCTACAAAAAAGTGGGGATTTCACCATAAAAGACAAGCGCTCCGCCTCGGACGAGGCGGAGCGCTCTGCTTGTCGAAAAATCTCCCGCAAAGGAGAGCCTCGCAGAGTTCCTGCGGCCGCAGCCGCAGGAATAAATTGAAAATCCGTCATTTCCGGGGACATGCGCCTCGGAAATGACACTTCTCATGGCGGAAGGGGTGACAATTTCGCAAGAAATCGAACCCCTTCCGCCATGCATCCTTTCTCAAAAAAGCGGCTTTGCCGCTTTTTTGACTTACCGCTGGTATTCAAATTCCAGGTTGTACAGGGACACGATGTCCCCGTCCTTGATGCCCATCTCCTCCAGCCGGTCGAACAGGCCGGACTGGCGGAGCATCTTGTCGAACCAGTTGCGGGACTCGTAGTCCCCGAAGTTGACGTTGGACATGAGCCGCTGGAGCCAGGGGCCCTCCACGATCCAGGTGTCGTCCTCGTGGATGATGTTGAGGGGCTGGGACATATCCACCTCCGGCGGCCGCTCCACATAGGTGGGCTCGTACACCGTTATGGGGGGCAGGTGCTCCAGCTCCCGGGCGGCGGCGTACATCAGCTCCCGGGTGCCCAGCTGGGCGGCGGCGGAGATCTCGAAGAAGGGGAGCCCCTTGGCCTCCACGTGGGCCTTCAGGGCCTCCAGCCCGCTCCGGTCGGCGGCAATGTCCACCTTGTTGCCCGCCACCAGCATGGGCCGGTTCTCCAGCCCGGAGCCGTACTCCTTCAGCTCGGCCTGGATGGCCTCAAAGTCGGCCACCGGATCCCGCCCCTCGGAGCCGGACACGTCCACCACGTGGATGAGCAGGCGGCACCGGTCGATGTGCCGCAAAAAGTCGTGGCCCAGGCCGGCGCCCTCGGCGGCCCCCTCGATGATGCCGGGGATGTCGGCCAGGACGAAGGACACCCCCTCCTCCACGTACACCACCCCCAGGTTGGGGAACAGGGTGGTGAAGTGGTAGTTGGCGATCTTGGGCCGGGCCTTGCTCACCACAGAGAGCAGGGTGGACTTGCCCACGTTGGGGAAGCCCACCAGGCCCACGTCGGCCAGGAGCTTGAGCTCCAGGATCACGTCCCGGCTCTGGCCGGGCAGGCCCGCCTTGGCGAAGCGGGGCACCTGCCGGGTGGGGGTGGCGAAGTGCTTGTTGCCCCAGCCGCCGTTGCCGCCGCGGGCCAGCACGAAGCGGTCGGTCTGGGACATGTCGCAGATGATCTCCTTCGTCTCGGCGTCCCGCACCACCGTGCCCCGGGGAACCTTGATGATCAGATCCTCCCCGTCCTTGCCGGAGCAGCGCTTGCCCTGGCCGTCCATGCCGTTGGCCGCCACGTACTTGCGCTTGTACCGGAAGTCCATCAGGGTGGACATGTGCTCGTTGATCTCCAGAATCACGCTGCCCCCCCGGCCGCCGTCGCCGCCGTCGGGGCCGCCGGCGGCCACGTACTTCTCCCGGTGGAAGGCCACCGCGCCGTTGCCGCCATTGCCCGCCCGCACGGTGATGCGGGCGGTGTCCACAAAGGGTGCTGCCATACATTCTCTCCTTTATACAGAAAATCGCCCCGAACTCCGGAGTTCGGGGCGATTTGTGCGCAATTACTGAGCGATCTCGACAATGGAGACCTGCTTGCGATCCTTGCCCAGGCGCTCAAACTTCACCTTGCCGCTCTTGAGGGCGAACAGGGTGTCGTCGCTGCCCTTGCCCACGTTGACGCCGGGATGGATATGGGTGCCCCGCTGGCGAACCAAGATGTTGCCGGCCAGGACGAACTGGCCGTCGCCCCGCTTCACGCCCAGGCGCTTGGCCTCGGAATCACGGCCGTTGCGGGTGGAGCCGACGCCCTTCTTGTGGGCGAAAAACTGCAGACCGATGTTCAGCATGGTATTCACACCTCCAAACTTGTGTGTAAATCATGTCGTGCGGAGGTCAATCCTCCTCCAGCACGGTCAGGTTTTCGGGATACTCCTCGTGCAGGCTGGCAAAGTGAACCATCAGGGCGGCCAGAAGGGTCTGGCACACCGACTCGTTCTCCGCGCTCAGCCCGCCGGGTATGCGCAGATGGATGGACGCGTCCTTTTCCCGGATCTTCACCGAGGCCCCCAGGCCCAGCACGTCGTTGACGGCGCACTCGGTCAGGCGGACGGCGCTGGTGACGGCGGCGCAGACGATGTCCGAGCCCGCCTCCCCATAGCCGCTGTGGCCCTGGACGGTGAAGCCCACAATGCGCTCGCCCTCCATCTGAAAGCGAACCGTGGTCATCTTACACAGAGATCTTGCCGATGGTGACTTTGGTGTAGGGCTGACGGTGGCCCTGCTTGCGGCGGTAGCCCTTCTTGGGCTTGTACTTGAAGACGATGATCTTCTTGCCCTTGCCGTTCTTCACCACGGAGGCGTCCACCTTGGCGCCCTCCACCACGGGGGTGCCCACGGTGACGTTCTCACCGTCGATGACGGCCAGCACCTTGTCGAAGGTCACGGCCTCGCCGGCCTCCACGGGCAGCTTCTCGATGAACAGGGTGTCGCCCTCGGCCACCTTGTACTGCTTGCCGCCGGTCTCAATGATCGCATGCATGTTTCTTTCAACTCCTTCATGACGGGCTCGCTGTCGGGGGAGGAAGCGCGCAGGCCGTGAGCAGGGGAGCTAAGGGAGTACGCAGACGAAAAAACAGGCTGGCCGCAGGCCAGCGGCATTTTTCGCGGAGTACGCACTTAGCGACCCGGCCGCGAGCGTGCCGAGCGTGACATCACGCCGTGCTTCACTTTGGTTCCCATTCAAAGCGGCTCTAGCATTATATCAGCGGGCTCTGGAAAAGTCAAGGCTTTTTGCGGCGATTTTGAGCGGATTACTGCGGGTTTTCCGCAGAAACCGGCATACCCTCCCACACATAGCCCAGCTCCGCCAGATCGGCGGCGGAATAGGTGAGGCCGCCGCCGCTGCGGGTGAGATCCACGTAGTGGGCGCCGTCGTCCTCGGTGAGCTGGTTCCAGAAGTGGGGCTCCCCGTTCAGGGTGCCCTCCACCAGGGTGGAGCCCACCAGGAGCTCCCCGCTGAGCAGCTGGAAGGCCAGGGCCGTGCCCTCGCTGTCCGCACCGTCGCCCAGCAGGGCGTCCCAGGCGGAGGGGCCGCCGCCGGGGGCGGACTGGATCCGCTCCTGGGCCACGGCGAACAGGGTGGCCCGGCGGGCGGAGGCGGACTGCTGCTGGGGCCGCAGGGGGAGCATCAGGGCGTCCACCTCGGCCTGCAGGGCGTCCCGCTTCTGGCGGAGGGCGGAGGCCTCCCCGGGGTAGGTGAAGAGGATCTCCACAATCCGCTGGCTGCCCGACTCGGGGTAGAGGGAGACGGTGAACTCCGGCATGCCCATGGCGGAGGCGGGCGCGTCATAGTAGGCCTGCCGCACCAGCTGGGCGATGGCGTCGGCGTCGGCGGTGAAGTACCCCACCCGCAGGACTGCCTCGCTGCGGTAGTCGGCCAGGGCCTCCGCCACCTCGTTGCGGATGGCGCTGGTGCCGGTGACGTTGACCAGGCTGTTGATCTGCTCCCTGGTGCGGCGGTAGGAGATGGTGATGGTGGCCTCGTAGGTGGTGAGCACCCGGGTGTACTGGTTCTTGATGAAGTCCACCGCGTAGGCGCCCAGGGGATCCTCCGTGGCTACCTCCAGGCAGGCCCGGTTCAGATCCTCCTCCACGTCGCCGGTGTACTCCACCAGCTGGAGCTCCCCCACCTCCGTCCCCTGGGAGACGAAGAAGAGCACCGCGTTGACCAGCTCGGAGTAGGTGCCGACCTGGATGGAGGAGCCGTCCCCGGCGGCGGGCTGCTCGGTGTGGGACTCCACCACGGCGTAGGGCCGCTCCAGCAGGGCGGAGCAGCCCGTCAGGGACAGGGCGCAGCACAGGGCCAGCGCCAGAAGAGCTCGTCGCATGCCGCGCCTCCTCCCGCTCAGTAGCCCAGGGGCTCGTCGATCAGCACCACCTCGGCCCGTCCGATGCCCGTGGGCTTCTCCCACAGCACCGCCAGGGCCCGGCAGATGCGCTCGGGGCTCTTGCAGTCGTAGCACTTGTCCCCCCTGACGGCGCAGGGGGTCTTTTTGCCCAGCCGCTGGGCGTTCTTGGGGGAGGCCACGTTGCGGGCCCGCCACAGGGCGGCGTCGTAGTCGGGGGCGATCTTGTTGGAGCCCACCAGGAAGTAGACCTCCTCGTGGCCGAAGATGGTGGAGGCCACCCGGTTGCCCGTGCCGTCGATGTTGATGAGCTCCCCGGTCTCCGCCAGGCCGTTCACCGAGGTCAGGTAGACGGAGGAGGCCGCCGCGTCGGCAAAGCTGTCCCCCAGCCAGTGGCTGCGCACCGTGGCGTGGCGCTGGAGCCGCTCGATAAGCCCCATGTCCCGCAGGGTGATGGAGCCGCCGTGGCCCACCGCTTTCCCATCCAGCTTCCGGTCTAAGTAGTCCACGGCCTCCGCCGCGGTGTCGAAATAGGTCACGTCAAATCCGCGGGCTTCCAGATTCTTGCGCAGTTTCTCATAGTCGGGCATGTACAGGGCTCCTTTCCAACTTAAATAACAGATCATTGGGGGATGGCGGGGGCAAGCCCCCGCCCTACAGGATGGACGCATACGAGCGGCGGGGCCGTTACGAAGTAAGGGCATGCCGCCGGAAATCCCCCGATAGAGCAGCCTGGGGGGTACATCCAATAGGGGGGAACCGCAGTTCCCCCCTGATTGGTCGTTTCAAGGAGGGGGTGCAGGGGGTTTGGGCGTCAAGAAACGTGCCGGTGGCACGTTTTAGCCCAAAAGCAATTCAGGCGAAGCCACCTTAACCCGTGGAATCGAAATCCCTCCCCCGCCCCTTCTTTGCCCCCATTTCTTCGGGAAGAAATGGGGGCGCCCGCCGCGTAGGCGCCTCGCCGGAGGCCGGGCCTCCACCGGGCGGCCGCCATATATGGCGGCCCTACGTGGAGAGCGGTGGAATGCGGTATCATAAATCGTTCTGTTTATACTCCCGGAACCCGTCGCCCAGCACCTCGTGGGCGTCGCAGACGATGAGGAAGGCGGAGGGATCCAGCTCCTTGACCATGCGCTTGATGGCAACGATCTGCTTCTGCTTGAAGGCCACCATCAGCACCTTTTTCTCCGCCCCCGACCAGCCGCCCTGGCCGTGGAGAATGGTGACGCCCCGGTCGATGTCGTGGATGATGGCGCTGGCGATCTTCTCATACTCGTCGCTGATGATATAGGCCACCTTGGCGTTGTCTATGCCGTAGAGCACCTGATCCATGACGAAGGAGGACAGATACAGGGCGATAATGCCGTAAAGGGCGCTGTAGATGCTGCGGAAGGCGGCGGCCACCGCCAGGATCACCAGCAGATCCACCACCAGCAGCACCCGGCCCATGGGCAGCCAGGACAGCTTGAGCTTGAGCAGCCGGGCCACCAGATCCGTGCCGCCCGTCGTGGCCCCCTGCAGGAACACCACCCCCAGGGAGGCCCCCATGAGCACCCCGCCGAACACGCAGGCCAGGAAGGGCTCCATGGGCTCAAAGGTGCAGAGCATGTGGAGCAGGTCGATGAACACCGACGAGATGAACATGGAGTACAGGGAGGACACCAGCAGGTGGCCGCCCAGCAGCCGCCAGCCCAGGATAAACAGGGGCACGTTGAGGATGATTACCACCGTGCCGATGGGAACCCAGGGCAGGAAGTGGTTGATGATCTGGCCGATGCCGGTGATGCCGCCGAAGCCGATCTGGTTGGGCTCATAGCACCAGTTGAAGCCGAAGGCGTACACCGCCGAGGCCAGGGTGATCCACAGATAGGGCAGCAGGTAGCGCTTGCAGATTTGCTTCATACATACTCTCCCTTTATTCATCCAGCAGGGTCATCTGCTTTTCCTCCCGATCCTCGTCCTTGAGGAGCATCCCCGCGATGGGCAGGGAGCGGGCCCGGTAGCGGGCGGCGTTGACGATGGGGGTGTCGGCCAGGGGCCGGGCGTCGGCCACCTGGTACCTGGGCTTGAGGGTCATCACGTTGACCCCCTGGGTGGAGCGGGTGGTCTTGGGGTTGAGGGCGGCGGTGTGGAACACCACGCAGCGGCCCTCGGTGGAGGTCACCGCCATCTCCGTGTCCTCCCGCAGGTGGACTGCCGCCGCCAGGGGGGACTTGTCCGAGTAGGCGCCGGTGAGGCGCTTGCGGCGGGTCTGGGTCTGGTAGGCGGACAGGGCCACCCGGGCCACCTTGCCGTTGGCGAAGAAGAACAGCACATCGCCGGTGTAGTCGGCCGTGACGCAGGCCCACACGAAGCCCTCGTCGGGCTCCATGCCCAGTTTGGTGGGCAGAAAGTCGCCCAGCACGCTGGCCTTGGCGTCGTCGAAGTCGCTGAGGCGGGCCTTGTAGCACTGCTGCCTGTCGGTGAACACCAGCAGCTCGTCCCGGTTGGACGCCTCCCACTGGAGGTAGGGGCCGTCCCCCTCCTTGTACTTCTGCTCGCCGCTCATGCGCAGGGACTGGGGGGTGATCTTCTTGAAGTATCCCTCCCGGGAGCAGAACACATGCACCGGGTAGTCGGGGGTCTCGTCCTCCGGCTCCTCCGCGGCGGCGTCCGCCGCCTCATAGACGATCTCCGTCCGGCGGGGGAGGGCGTACTTCTTCTTCACCGCCTGGAGCTCGTCCACGATCAGCTTCTTCACCCGGCTGGGGTTGTTGACAATGTCCTGGAGGTCGGCGATCTCCGCCTCCAGCTGCTCCACCTCATCAAGGCGCTTGAGGATGTACTCCTTGTTGATGTTGCGCAGCTTGATGTCCGCCACGTACTCGGCCTGCACGTCGTCGATGCCGAAGCCGATCATCAGGTTGGGCACCACCTCGGCGTCCTCTTCCGTCTCCCGGATGATCTGGATGGCCTTGTCGATGTCCAGCAGGATCTTTTTCAGGCCCTTCAGCAGGTGCAGCTTGTCCTGCTTCTTCTTCATGACGAAGTAGGTGCGCCGCCGCACCCCCTCCATCCGCCAGGCAGTCCACTCCTCCAGGATCTGCCGCACCCCCATGACCCGGGGCATGCCGGCGATGAGGATGTTGAAGTTGCAGGAGAAGGAGTCCTGCAGGGTGGTGGAGCGGAACAGCCGGGCCATCAGCTTGTCCGGATCGGCCCCCCGCTTCAGGTCGATGGTGATCTTCAGGCCGTTCAGGTCGGTCTCGTCCCGCATGTCGGAGATCTCCTTCACCTTGCCGGCCTTCACCAGCTCGGCCACCTTGTCCATGATGGCCTCCACCGTGGTGGTGTAGGGGATCTCGTAGATCTCGATCAGGTTCTCGCTTTTCAGGTAGCGCCACCTGGCCCGCACCTGGAAGGAGCCCCGGCCGGTCTCATAGATCTGGGACAGGGCGGCCTCGTCGTAGAGCAGCTCCCCGCCGGTGGGGAAGTCGGGGGCCTTCAGATAGTCCAGCAGGCTGACATTGGGGTGCTTCAGATAGGCCACCGTGGCGTCGCACACCTCCCCCAGGTTGAAGCCGCACAGGTTGGAGGCCATGCCCACGGCGATGCCCTGGTTGGCGCTGACCAGCACGTTGGGGAAGGTGGTGGGCAGGAGTGTGGGCTCCTTCATGGAGCCGTCGTAGTTGTCCACAAAGTCCACCGTGTCCTGGTCGATGTCCCGGAACAGCTCGGCACAGATGGGATCCAGCCGCACCTCGGTGTACCGGCTGGCCGCCCAGGCCATGTCCCGGGAGTACACCTTGCCGAAGTTGCCCTTGGAGTCCACCAGGGGGTGGAGCAGGGCCCCGTAGCCCCGGGAGAGGCGCACCATGGTGTCGTAGATGGCCGCGTCGCCGTGGGGGTTTAATTTCATGGTGGCCCCCACCACGTTGGCGCTCTTGGTGCGGGCGCCCCCCAGCAGGTGCATCTGGTACATGGTGTACAGCAGCTTGCGGTGGGAGGGCTTGAACCCGTCGATCTCCGGGATGGCCCGGGAGACGATCACGCTCATGGCGTAGGGCATGTAGTTTAATTCCAGCGTCTCGGTGATGGGCTGCTCCAGCACCTCGGGCCGCAGGCCCATGACGTTGGGGTTGTTGACCTTCTTCGCCCCCTCCTCGGGGGCCTTCTTTTTAGCCAATGGTATCAGTCCTTTGAGGAATTGATAATGGATAATTGAGAATTGATAATTAAGGCGTGGAAGGAGACTTGGTGGTTTTGATGATCGCGGTCAGGAGTTTTAACAGTTCCTGTGCGTCTGCGTAGATGCTCTCGTACTGTGCGGCTGAGAGATAGTCGGTTTCATAGAGCAGTTCCAGCCAATAACAGGTTTCGCTGCATTCTTTGATGGCGAGATTCATTTTATAGAGGAAATCATTTCGGCTGAACCCCTGGACAGCTTCTCGAATATTGGCCCCAATACTCGTACCGGAGCGCAGAAGCTGCTTGGACAGGACAAACTCCCGCTTGCTGTCCCCTAAAAATTGATACAGCCGGATAATCCGAATGGCAAACGCCTTGCTCTTTTCCAATACCACGTTTTCGCGCAACCGCCCTACCTCTCTTTCAGAGCGGATAATTGATAATTAGAATTTACGCTTACCAGCCCTGTCCTGCACTTACCACCCAGGTTGGCGGGATAAAAATTATCCATTATCCATTGTCAATTATCAATTTCTTACGAGATATCCGCCAGCTCCAGATATTTATACCCGTTCTCGGCGATGTGATCCTTCCGGCCCTGGAGGTTGTCCCCCAGCAGGAGGTCGAACACCTGGGCGGTGCGCTCCACGTCCTCGGGCATGACCTTGATGAGGCGGCGGGTCTCCGGGTTCATGGTGGTGAGCCACATCATGTCCGGCTCGTTCTCACCCAGGCCCTTGGAGCGGTTGATGGTGCACTTCTTGCCGGCAAGCTCCCCGTTGACGATCTCATTTTTCTCCGCGTCGGAGTAGGCGAACCAGGTCTTTTCCTTGCAGGTGATCTCATACAGGGGGGACTCGGCGATATATACGTACCCCCGCTGAATGAGGGTGGGGGTGAGGCGGTAGAGCATGGTGAGGATCAGGGTGCGGATCTGGAAGCCGTCCACGTCGGCATCGGTGCAGATGACGATCTTGCTCCACCGCAGGTTCATGAGATCAAAGGCGGCCATGTCCTTGGCGTGCTTGTCGTGAACCTCCACGCCGCAGCCCAGCACCTTGAGCAGGTCGGTGATGATCTCGCTCTTGAAGATTTTGGCGTAGTCGGCCTTGAGGCAGTTGAGGATTTTGCCCCGGACGGGCATGATGCCCTGGAACTCCGCGTCCCGGCTCAGCTTGACGCTGCCCAGGGCGGAGTCGCCCTCCACGATGTAGAGCTCCCGCCGGGTGGTGTCCTTCGTCCGGCAGTCCACAAACTTCTGCACCCGGTTGGCGATGTCCACGCTGCCGGACAGCTTCTTTTTGATATTCAGCCGGGTGCGCTCGGCGTTCTCCCGGCTGCGCTTGTTGATGAGCACCTGCTCGGCGATCTTCCCCGCGTCCAGGGGGTTCTCGATGAAGTATACCTCCAGCTGGGCGCGGAGGAACTCGGTCATAGCCTCCTGGACGAACTTGTTGTTGATGGCCTTCTTGGTCTGGTTCTCGTAGGAGGTCTGGGTGGAGAAGTTGTTGCTCACCAGCACCAGGCAGTCCTCCACGTCGGCCCAGGTGATCTTGCTCTCGCTCTTCTGGTACTTGCCCTGGGCTTTCAGATAGGCGTCGATGCCGTTGACAAAAGCGGACTTCACCGCCTTCTCCGGGGAGCCGCCGTGCTCCAGCCAGGAGGAGTTGTGGTAGTGCTCGATGACCTGCACCGTGTTGGAGAAGCAGAAGGACACGGACAGCTTCACCTTGTACTCGGGCTTGTCCGCCCGATCGCGGCCCCGCCGCTCGGTCTGCCAGAACACCGGCTGGGTCAGGGAGTTCTCCCCCGCCAGCTCCTTCACATAGTCCTCGATGCCGTTTTCATATTTGAAGTCGGTGGTCTCGAACTTTCCCCCCACCTCGTTGCGGAAGCGGAAGGTGACCCCGGCGTTGACCACCGCCTGCCGCTTGAGCACGTCCAGGTAGTACTCCACCGGGATGCTGATGTCGGTGAACACGTCCAGATCCGGCTTCCAGCGGAACTTGGAGCCGGTCTTGCGGCCGGAGTAGGGCTCCTTTTTCAGGCCGCCCACGTTCTCGCCCTTCTCGAAGTGGAGGGTGTACTCGAAGCCGTCCCGGTGGATCACCGCGTCGAAGTACTCGCTGGCGTACTGGGTGGCGCAGGAGCCCAGGCCGTTCAACCCTAAGGAGTACTCGTAGTTGTCCCCGTCGTTGTTGTTGTACTTGCCGCCGGCGTAGAGCTCGCAGAACACCAGCTCCCAGTTGTACCGGCCCTCCTTCTCGTTCCAGTCCACCGGGCAGCCCCGGCCAAAGTCCTCCACCTCGATGGACTGGTCGGCGTAGCGGGTGACGGTGATCAGGGAGCCGTGGCCCTCCCGGGCCTCGTCGATGGCGTTGGACAGGATCTCAAATACGGCGTGCTCGCAGCCCTCCAGCCCGTCGGAGCCGAAGATCACCGCCGGGCGCTTGCGCACCCGGTCGGCCCCCTTCAGGGCGGAGATGGAGTCGTTGCCGTAGCTCTGGTTGGTGGTACGCTTGGCCATGAAATTCTCCTCACTCGTTCCAATCTCACAATATTACATTATAGTATATTACCCCAAACCCGCCCAAAGTGTCAAGAAATGCCGGGGCGCGGCGCGTCCCCTTGCAATCTTCCCGGCGATGGGATAAAATGGTGCCGCCGAGATAAATAAAGAAGGAGGAGAGAGACCCATGAAGAAGAACCTGTAGCGTCTTTTGGGCGCCCTGCTGGCCGTTATCCTGCTGGTGGGCGCTGTCCCGGCTCTTGCGGCCGGTACGGGCGGGCTGAACGGCGAGAGCGGAAAGTGGGCTGATTTTGATGAAAGTATGTACGATACGGTCACATTCATCAGTACGGTCAAAAATGCCCATGTGAATGGATTTGAGTGGCCCGCCAGCGGCACCGTACTGCTGAAAGTATCCAGTTCCACTTATACCTTAACCGGAAGTGAGCCGAATTGCATAGGGATTACCATCCCCGCCGGTCTGGTCGTTGATATTTATAAATATTATCAATCCGCGGGCATGACCGAGCCGGTTTACACCCTGCTGGGCCACTTCGACACCACCGACGGCAATCCCGTGACCATTGGCTCCGGCAGCTCCAACTCCAGTTCCAGCAGTTCCAGCAGCTCCGGCAGCTCCATCAGCGAGGATTGGGGCGAGGTCAACAAATCCTTCGTCTCCGGCGTCAAGTCTGACTTTTATGACAACTCCTACACCGATGTACCCTCGGACATGTGGTGCTATGACGCCATCATGACCCTCACCGAAGGCGGCCTTCTGAACGGCTACGGCAACGGTAAGTTCGGCCCCAATGACAGCCTGACCCGTGCTCAGGTGGCATTCATCTACACCAGACTGATTGGCAACGAAGTTGAAGGCTCCGGTGATATGCTCGGCTACAAATCCTATCAGGATAATGCAACCGCAGACCGTGCTTTTGCAACCATGTGGCTTGCCGGCAACCTGACCCGTAAAGGCGGTGGCCACTCTCTGACCGAATATGAGACCTCTCTTGTGAGAAACGCAGGCGGTCTTGCCTACAGCATCTCTTCCAGTGGCCGGTTCGGTTCCATGTGGCAGGCCGTATACGACAATTGGCGTGCCAGTCTGGACGGCGGCAAAGACCCCAGCACCTATATCTCGTCTGTCGACGACCTGCCCGACGCTGCCGCAATCCATCAGTGGATTGAGGAGCACTGGCAGCTGATGGGCAAGGTCCTGCTCATTCAGGAGAGCAAGGATGTCATCGTCAAGGCCTGTGAGGACGCCATCTGCCGGGCCTACAACCTGGGCATGATTACCGGCACGGATACCTCCGGCACCTTCAGCCCGTACAACCCGCTGACCCGCGGCCAGCTGGCTGCCATCCTGTGGCGTGCCGGGTGGCTTGAGACCGGCTGCCTCAGTTACAACGACTAATCACTCAGCTCCCCGTATGAGACAAAGGGCCGCCGGGCGTTGTCGCCCGGCGGCCCTTCTGCGTGCCGTGTCTCCCGCTCCGCCGCGGGTGATCCGGCCCGCTTTGGACAGCTTGCGTTTTCTCCTTTCGCCTTTCGCCAGAGGGTGAGCTCACCCGGCACCGGCTTAAAAGGAGATGCAAGGAGGAACAGGCCTCTTTTCCTGTCCAGCCCTAGTATGTGCAGCTTCTGCGGGGGCATGCGCGGAAAATTTTGGTTTAACCGCCGTCATATTTGTCCACACTGGACATACCATGAATGTGGAATAAAACCAACCGAGGAGGGGCCGGTATGACGGATGAGGCCAGAGTGTTTTCCTTTCGCAGGCGGCGGACGGCGGAGGATCCCGAGCGGCGGGCGCTGCTGGAGGGGCTGGGGCAGACCCGGGCGCTGATCGCCCAGGCCTACGCCGGCTTCAACGCCGCCGGGGATCCGGATCTGATCGAGTCCTACGTCTTTGAGATCAACGCCCTCCAGGCCCGGTACTCCTACCTGCTGCGGCGGGTGAAGGAGCTGGAGGCGGACACACAGGCACGGCTGGGATAACGCGGGGGAGCCCGCCGCCAAGGGACTGGCAATCTGCGCTGGGAGGTGGCGGCGGTGGAAGCCCTGCTCAACGCCCTGCCCTGGATTGTGGGCGGGCTCATGCTCATCCTGCTGCTGGCGGCCCTGCGGCGGCCCCTGCAATGGCTGGCCGCCCTGGCGGCCCGGACGGGGGCGGGCCTGGCGGTGCTGTGGCTGTTCAGCGGCGTGGGCCACCTGGTGGGTGTCCACCTGGGGGTCAACCTGGTCAACGCCCTGGTGCTGGGCGTGCTGGGGGCCCCCGGCTTCGGCCTGCTGCTGATGCTCAACTGGGCGCTGGCCTGAACCGGGGCGGAAAAGCGGCCTGCGGCGGGGGAGGGCGGAAGCCCTCCCCTCAGGCTGCCGATAAACCCTCCGTGAGGAAAAGCCTCGCAGAGTTCCTGCGGTCGCAGCCGCAGGAATAAAATCAAAATCCGTCATTTCCGGGGACATGCGCCTCGGAAATGACACTTCTCATGGCGGAAGGGGTGACTTTTTCGCAAGAAAACGAACCCCTTCCGCCATGTGATCTTTCTCGAAAAAGCGGCTTTGCCGCTTTTTCGACACGCTCGGGGGAGGGCGGAAGCCCTCCCCCTTTGTGCAGATTCCTTTATAGAATGTTCATAGTTTCTTAAAATCCGTATCGTAAAATTGGGACAATCAAACGGGAAGGAAGTGGCTCCAGTGAAAAGACGGCTGATGGCCCTGGCCTGCACCCTGGGCGTCTGCGCGGCCCTGGCGCTGCCCGCCGGGGCGGCGTACGCCGACGTGGCCCCCGGCTCCTGGTACGAGGCGGCGGTCAATCAGGTGACGGAGCAGGGCTACATGGAGGGGGTCAGCGACACCCAGTTCGCCCCCGACGCCTACGTGACCCGGGCCACGGTGGTCACCGTGCTCTGGCGCATGGAGGGCTCCCCGCTCCCGGCCGCCACGGTCTCCTTCGGCGACGTGAATCCCTCCGCCTGGTACGGGCAGGCGGCGGCCTGGGCCAAGGAGAACGGCATCGCCAACGGCGACACCCGGGGGGACTTCAAGCCGGAGCAGTTTGTCACCCGGCAGGAGCTGGCCGCCTTCCTCACCCGCTATGACGCCTACCGCGGGTCGGAGCTGGCGGAGGGCACCCTGGGCCTCTACAGCGATGCCGGGGAGATCAGCGCGTGGGCCGAGGAGAGCATGGCCCACGCCGTGGGCATGGGCCTGCTGGAGGGCTCCGGGGGGAAGCTGTCCCCCACCGCCTCGGCCACCCGGGCCCAGCTGGCGGTGATCCTCCAGCGGCTGACCACCCAGGCCGTGGGATAGCCGGGGCGCAGCAGACAGAAAGGAGCGCGGACGGATGGAGCAGTCCGATATTTTCATGACCTACCTGCGGGTGACACAGCACATGTCCCAGCAGTTCCGCAGCCATTTCGGCCGGATGGATCTCACCTTTCCCCAGGCCCTGGTGCTCAGCGTGCTGGGGGAGGAGGGGCCGGTGCCCATCAGCGCCCTGGCCGAGCGCACCGGCAGCGCCAACAGCACCGTCTCCGGCATCGTAGACCGGCTGGAGAAGCTGGGCCTGGCCCAGCGGCAGCGCAGCGAGACCGACCGCCGGGTGATCTACGTGTCCGCCACCGACAAGTACCGCGCCCTGCGGGACAAGACGGCCACCGACGTCACCGGCTATTTCTCCTCCCTGCTCAGCGGCATGAGTGAGGAGGAGCGCACCCTGCTGGCCACGGCCTTCCGCAAGCTGGACGAGGCCCTGGAGCAGCAGTCCGGGCGGTAGCCCCGGCCCACAGAGAGGGGGGAGGCGCCGGTGAGGCGCAACGGATACGATTCCTATCGGGGGCGCAGCCGCTTCCGCACCGTGATGAAGGTACTCATCGGCGTGCTGCTGGTGGTGCTGGTGCTGGCGGTGGCGGCCCTGATCTGGCTGGAGCCCTATCTCGGCTACTCCGCCGGGGGCATCCGCATCAATCTGCCCTTTTTCCGGCGGGAGCAGCCGGAGGAGACCGGCGGCGCACCCGTGGTGGTGACCACGCCGGAGGTGCTCCCCACCCCGGCCCCCACGCCGGAGGAGCAGGCGGACTTCCGGGCCGTGCTGCTGCCCAACACCGCCCTCTATGACGGCACGGCGGCGGAGCAGCTCCAGGCAGCCGGGGCCAACACGGCGGTCTTTGACATGAAGGCCGACGACGGCACCCTGGGCTATATCTCCGAGCTGGCCCTGGCGGCCCAGGCGGAGGTCAGCGCCGCCGACCCCGCCCTCAACGCGGCCATCCAGCTGCTCAACGACGGGGACATCACCACTGTGGCCCGGGTGTCCTGCTTCCGGGACAACTCCGTGCCCTACTACCGGAACTCCCTGGCCCTCCACGCCAGCGGGGGCAACTGGCGGGACGGCGGCGGCTCCCGCTGGCTCAGCCCCGCCAGCGCCGAGGCCCGGCAGTATGCGGCGGACGTGTGCCGGGAGCTGGCCGGACTGGGCTTTGACGAGATCCTGCTGGACAACTGGGCCTTCCCCGCCGGCGGGGAGGGCATCCTGGCGGACGACAACTACCCCGCCGCCGACGGCCGCACCGCCGTGCTGGAGGGCTTTCTGGATCAGGTGGAGGAGGCCCTGGCCGGCTATCCGGAGGTGCGCGTCTCCCTGGTGACCACTTCGGCGGCCGCCGCCGGGGAGGCCCCCGAGACCGGGCAGACCGCCGCCCTGCTGGAGCGGGCCGACCGGGTGCTGGTCAGCCTGGGGGAGGGGGAGACCCTGCCCCAGCTGGACGGCCCCTCCGTGATCCCCATCCTGGCTCAGGCGGGGGAGGCGGCGGACAGCTGGGCCGTGCTGACGGCACAGCCGTAGACAGACAGAAACACACAGGCGCACCGCGGAGCAGCCCTCCGCGGTGCGCCTTTTTGCCGAAAAGGAAAACTGAATATGTTAAAAATTAAACTTACTAGATTAAACTTGAAATTCTCGTGAAAATGGAGTATGATTCATATATCGTCGGGAAAATTTGTGTGAGATACGTCCCAATCACTGGCGAGGAAGGAAAGGCGGTGAGAGCATGTCCCTGGAGGCAATGAAGCAGGTAACCGAGGCCGAGCAGACCACCCGGGCCCAGAAGGCGGAGGCGGAGGCCCAGGCCAAGCGCCTGGTGGCCGAGGCGGAGCGGGACGGGAAGGCCGCGCTGGCCCAGGCCCGCGCCGACGCGGAGGCCCAGGTCAAGGAGCTGCTGCGCCAGGCGGAGGATCGGGCGGCCGGCCACGCGGCCGAGGTCATGGCCCAGGCCGAGCAGGCCTGCGCCGCGCTGCGGAAGCGGGCGGAGGAGCGTCTGGATCAGGCCGCGGACACCATAGTAGGAAGGGTAGTGAAAACGGATGTCCATTGTTAAAATGAAGCGGCTGCGGCTCATCGGCATGCAGGCCGAGCGGGGCGCCCTTCTGAAGCTGCTTCAACACATGGGCTGCGTGGAGATCGACGAGCCGACGGAGTTCAGGGACGACCCGGTGTGGGACTCCCTCACCCGGCCGGACACCCAGGCGCTGGGCCGGGCCAGGGAGCAGCGCTCCGAGCTGGAGGGGGCGCTGAAAACCCTGAAGAAATACGGCCCCAGACAGAAGGGCGGCCTGCTGAAGGCCCGGCCGGTGATCACCGAGGGGGAGCTCTTCGACGACAGGGCCTACGAGGCCGCCCTGGCCGACGCCGGCCGGCTGGGAGAGCTGGAGCGGCAGATCTCCGCCCTGTATGCCGAGCAGAACAAGCTGCGCACCCAGCGGCTCTCCCTGGCCCCCTGGCTGGGGCTGGACATCCCGCTGGAGACGACCTCCACGGAGGAGGTGGCGGTGCTCTTCGGCACCGTGGCCGGCACGGCGGATCTGGACGCCCTGGAGCAGGCCCTGACGGAGAAGAGCGAGCTGACCCAGCTCGTCCGGGCCGGGTCGGACGCGCAGCTGCAGTACCTGGTGTTCCTGTGCCACCGCAGCGCGGAGGAGGAGTGCCAGGAGGTGCTCAAGGACTTCGGCTTCTCCCGCTCCGCCCTGCGGGGGTGGATCGGGACGGCGGCGGAAAACGACAAGCGCCTGGCTCAGGAGCTGGCGCAGTCGGAGCAGACCCTGGCCGAGACCATCGCCCAGGTGGCCGCCTTCGCCCCGCGGAAGGGCGCGCTGGAGCAGGCCCTGGACCGCTCCAACCAGGAGATCAGCCGGGAGGAGGCCCGCTGCCGCCTGCTGGACTCGGGGACGGCCTTCTTCCTGGACGGGTGGGTGCCCGTGCCCGAGGAGGAGAAGCTCCTGCAAAAGCTGCGGGAGTTCACCTGCTGCTGGGAGACGGAGGAGCCCCTCCCGGAGGACTATCCCCAGGTGCCCGTCAAGCTCAAGAGCAACGTGCTCACCGAGCCGCTGACCACCATCACGGAGATGTACTCCCTCCCCGCCTATGACGGGGTGGATCCCAACGGGCTGATGATGCCCTTCTATGTGTTCTTCTTCGGCTTCATGTTCGCCGACCTGGCCTACGGCGCCATCCTGGCCGGGGTCTGCGCGGTGATCCAGATCAAGACCCGGCCCAAGGGCGGCTTCGGCCAGCTCATCCGGCTGATGATCATGTGCGGCATCTCCTCGGCGGTGATCGGCTTCCTCACCGGCGGCTTCTTCTCGGATCTGCTGGTGCAGTTCACCGACATGCTGGGCCTGCCCCAGCCGGTGATCCCCTTCCTCTCCGCGCCGGAGGGGAGCGGCGTGCCCGGGCCGGTGCTCAGCGTCATGGACGACCCCATGACCGTCCTGGTCTTCGCCCTGATCGTGGGGTTTGTGCAGATCCTGGTGGGCATGATCGTCAAGTTCTGGATGCTGTGCCGGGCCGGACAGGTGTGGGACGCCATCTGGGACATCGGCACCTGGTGGGTGATCTTCCTGGGCATCGGCCTGTTCGCCCTGAACATGACCGGGGTTACCGCCCTGGGCAGCGTCGGCGGCGTGCCGGTGGTGCTGATTGCCGGGTGCCTGATGCTGCTGGCCCAGGCCCGCACGGCCAAGGGCTTTGGCAAGGTGACGGCGGTGATCAGCGCGGTGTACAACGGCGTGACGGGGTACTTCGGGGACATCCTCTCCTACTCCCGCCTGATGGTCATGATGCTGGCCGGGTCGGTCATCGGCCAGGTGTTCAACATCCTGGCGGCCATGCCCGGCGGGGGCCTGCCCCCGGTGGTGGGCATCCCGGTGTTTTTCCTGATCGTCATCGTGGGCCACGCCTTCAACATCGGCCTGAACGTGATCGGCACCTACGTCCACACGTCCCGCCTGCAGTATCTGGAGTTCTTCAAGCAGTTCTACGCGGAGGGCGGCCGCCCCTGGCGCCCCCTGAATATCGCCACAAAGTATGTGGACATCAAGGAGGAAGAGTAACATGACTATCGGTGAATTCTTTACGATGTATGCCGGCCCCTTCTTCGGCTTCCTGGGCGCCGCACTGGCCGCCGGCCTGGCCTGCGTGGGCTCCGCCAAGGGCACCGGCATCGCCGGTGAGGCGGGCGCCGGCCTCCTGTGCGAGGATCCCTCCCAGTTCTCCAAGGTAATGATCCTCCAGGTCATCCCCGGCACCCAGGGCCTGTACGGCCTGGTTATCGGCTTCCTGGCCCTGCTGAAGATGGGCCTGTTCAACGGCACGGTGAGCGAGCTCACGGTGCAGAACGGCCTGCTGATCCTGGCCGCCTGCCTGCCCATGGCTCTGGGCGGCCTGCTGTCCGCCATTGCCCAGGGGCGCGTGGCCGCCGCCTCCATCGGCATCGTGGCCAAGAACCCCAACGACTGGTCTAAGGGCATGGTGCTGTGTATCATCGTGGAGTTCTACGCCATCCTGTCCCTGCTCATCTCCTTCCTGATGATCATGTTCGGCTTCTGAGCGGAGGCGCGTATGGACGGAATTGAAAAAATCACCGGGCGCATCGCCGCCGACGCCTCCCAGGAGATCGCGGCCATCCAGGCCGAGGCCCGGCGCCAGGCCGACGAGATTGCCGGGCGCTATGAGGCCCAGGCCCGGCGGGAGCGCGAGGACATCCTGGCCCGGGGCCGCCGCGCCGCCGACGAGCGGGTGGAGCGGCTGGCCAGCGTGGCCCAGCTGGACGCCCGCAAGCTGGAGCTCTCCGCCAAGCAGGAGATGCTCGCCAGGGCCTACGACCGGGCGCTGGAGAAGCTGACCGGCCTGCCGGACGGCGCGTACACAGATCTGCTGGCCCAGCTGGCGGTGGAGGCCTCCTCCACCGGGCGGGAGGCGGTGATCCTCTCCCCCAAGGACCGGGCCCGCTACGGCAAGGCGGCGGTCACCCGGGCCAACGAGAAGCTGGGCGACGGGCACCTGACCCTGTCGGAGCAGACCCGCCCCATCCAGGGGGGACTGATCCTCAGCGACGGGGACGTGGAGGTCAATTGCAGCTTTGAAACCCTGGTGCGCCTGATACGGGGCGAGACCGACCGTGAGGTGGCCAAGGTGCTCTTTGACTGACGCGCTCCTTCCAGAAGTAAGGAGGCGGAAGCTTGTCTAAGATTCGAGATACCGATTATCTGACCCTGTCCACCCGGGTGCGGGCCATGGAGACCCGGCTGGTGACCCGGGAGCGGATGGAGCGGATGCTGGACGCCCGCACCGACGAGGAGGCCGTCAAGATCCTCACCGAGTGCGGCTATGAGGAGCTGCCCGCCCTCACCAACGCCGGACTGGACGACCTGCTGTCCAAGGCACGGGCGGCCCTGTACCGGGAGCTGTCCACCGCCGCCCCCGACAGGCGGGTGGTGGAGCTCTTCCAGATGAAATACGACTACCACAACGCCAAGGTGCTGGTGAAGGCCGCCGCCATCGGGGCCGAGCCGGATCGGATGCTCATGGAGGGCGGCCGGTGGAGCCCCGCCAGGCTCCGGGACGCCTTCCAGCGGGACAGCCTGGGGGACTTTTCCGAGCCCTTCCGCCAGGCGGTGCTCCGCGCCCGGGAGACCCTCAACGCCGGGAACGACCCCCAGCGGGCCGACTTCGTGCTGGATCGGGCCTACTTTGCCGAGATGGCGGACACGGCCAAAGCCGTGGGCAGCCCCTTCCTCCAGGGCTATGTGCGGCTGCTCATCGACGCGGCCAACCTGCGCTCCGCCGTGCGGGCCGCCCGCATCGGCAAGGGGCCGGATTTCCTGCGGCAGGTGCTCCTGCCCGGCGGGAATGTGGATGTGTCGGTGCTCTCCTCCGGCCGGGGGGCGGATCTGGCCGCCGTGTTCCGGGCCGGGCCCCTGGGGGAGGCGGCCGCCGCCGGCGCGGCCCTCACCAGCCCCGGCAGCGGGGAGCTCACCGCCTTTGAGCGGATGTGCGACGACGCGGTGATGCACTACCTGGAGGGGGCCCGGCTGATCCCCTTCGGCGAGCAGTCGGTGATCGGCTACCTGTACGCCCGGGAGAGCGAGTTCACCGCCATCCGCACCATCCTCTCCGGCCGCATGGCCGGGCTGGACAGCGATACCATTCGGGAAAGGCTGCGTGAGGCCTATGTTTGAACAAGTTCAAACATTTGATACCAGCGCGTGCCGCGGCGGCGCGCGGCACATGCGCACACATTTGACCGCTCCGGCGGCTTGTCGGTGTACTGGGGCGCGGAGAAAGGAGCGGCCAAATGTCTAATTATCGGATTGCCGTATTGGGCGACAAGGACAGCGTCCTGGGCTTCAAGGCCCTGGGGCTGGACGTGTACCCGGCGGAGAACGTGGAGGAGGCCAGACGCACCCTCCACGCCCTGGCCAGGGAGAATGTGGCGGTGATCTACCTCACCGAGGGGTACGCCGCCGCCATGGCGGCCGATGTGGAGAAATACAAGGATGCCCTCACCCCCGCCATCATCCTGATCCCCGGCAAGGACGGCTCCCTGGGCATCGGCATGGCCAATGTCAAAAGAGCGGTGGAGCGGGCCGTGGGCGCGGATATCCTGTAAGTCCAGGGGGGATTTCATCCCCCCTAGATACGCGGTCACCGCGCCGCCCTTTGGGCGGCACAATGACCGCGATACCCCCCTCACCCGCGCCCGCGCGGGTGGTTGCCCGCCGGTGGCGGAGCAAGCATCGGTGTGCTGCGCAGGCACATGTCCTGCTCCGCACGGATTTTGATTTACTTTCCGGCGCGCCGCGCCGGAAACTCTGCGAGGCTGTAGGGGCGGCCTGCGGTCGCCCGCACCCCCGCCGGAGCCCAGCGAAGCGGGTTCGGCGGGGAGGAGGAGGGACAGCGGAGTGAGTGAGCCCTGGCGCTTGCGCCGGGGCGAAGGATACAAAGCTTGTCCCGACGAGAAAGAAGGTTGAGCTTATTGAGCGGTAAAATTGTCAAGGTCTCCGGCCCGCTGGTGGTGGCCACCGGACTGAAGGACGCCAACATGGCCGACGTGGTTCGGGTGGGCGAGCAGCGGCTCATCGGCGAGATCCTGAACATGAACGGCGATGCCGCCTCCATCCAGGTGTACGAGGAGACCTCCGGCCTGGGCCCCGGCGCGGTGGTGGAGACCACCGGCGCCCCCATGAGCGTGGAGCTGGGCCCCGGCCTGATTGAGAACATCTACGACGGCATCCAGCGCCCCCTGGAGGGGATTCTGAAAAAGGCCGGCAGCAACAACCTCCCCCGTGGCGTGGAGGTGCCCGCCCTGGATCGGGAGAAGAAGTGGGACTTTACCGCCGTGGCCAAGCCCGACGACAAGGTCATCGGCGGCGATGTGCTGGGCACCGTCCAGGAGACCAGCGTGGTGCTCCACAAAATCATGGTGCCCCCCACCCTGAAGGGCACCGTGGAGTCCATCCAGTCCGGCTCCTTCACCGTGCTGGACACGGTGGCCGTGGTGGTGGACGAGAAGGGGGAGAAGCACGAGCTGACCATGGTGCAGAAGTGGCCCGTCCGCGTGGGCCGGCCCTACAAGCACAAGTACGCCCCCCGCACCCCCCTGCTCTCCGGCCAGCGCATCGTGGACGCCCTGTTCCCCGTGGCCAAGGGCGGCACCGCCGCCATCCCCGGCCCCTTCGGCTCGGGCAAGACCGTCATGCAGCACCAGCTGGCCAAGTGGTCGGATGTGGACATCGTGGTCTACATCGGCTGCGGCGAGCGGGGCAACGAGATGACCGACGTGCTGCGGGAGTTCCCCGAGCTGGTGGATCCCCGCACCGGCGAGTCCCTGATGAAGCGGACGGTGCTCATCGCCAACACCTCCGACATGCCGGTGGCCGCCCGTGAGGCGTCCATCTACACCGGCATCACCATCGCCGAGTACTTCCGGGACATGGGCTACGACGTGGCCGTCATCGCCGACTCCACCTCCCGCTGGGCCGAGGCCCTGCGCGAGATGTCCGGCCGCCTGGAGGAGATGCCCGGCGAGGAGGGCTACCCCGCCTACCTGTCCTCCCGCCTGGCCCAGTTCTACGAGCGGGCCGGCATGGTGGAGTGCATCGGCTCCGATGCCGAGCGCCGGGGCTCCCTCACCGCCGTGGGCGCCGTGTCGCCCCCCGGCGGCGACCTGTCCGAGCCCGTCTCCCAGGCCACCATGCGCATCGTCAAGGTGTTCTGGGCCCTGGACTCCTCCCTGGCCTACCGCCGCCACTTCCCGGCCATCAACTGGCTCAACTCCTACTCCCTGTACCTGGACTCCCTCAAGCCCTGGTATGACGAGAACCTGGGGCCCCAGTTCATGGCGCACCGGGAGCAGGCCATGTCCATCCTCCAGGAGGAGGCCAGCCTCAACGAGATCGTCCAGCTGGTGGGCAAGGACTCCCTGTCCGCCGGGGATCAGCTCACCCTGGAGACCGCCAAGATGCTGCGGGAGGACTTCCTCCAGCAGAACGGCTTCATGGAGGTGGACTGGTACTCCAGCTACGACCGGCAGGACAAGATGCTGTCCATGATCCTGGACTACGACCGGCTGTGCCGGGCCGCCATCGACAAGGGCGCCGCGGCCGCCGACCTGTTTGCCATCCCCTTCCGGGAGAAGATGGGCCGGGCCAAGAGCGTGCCCGACGACCAGTATCCCGCCGTCTACGCCGACATGGCCCGGGAGATGGAGGAAGAGATCGAGGCCGCCGCGGCCAGGGGAGGTGCTGACGAATGATCAAGGAATACCGTACCATTCAGGAGATCAACGGCCCCCTGATGGTGGTGCGCCGCGTGTCCGGCGTCACCTATGACGAGCTGGGCGAGATCGAGCTGCCCGACGGCACCGTCCGCCGCTGCCAGGTGCTGGAGGTCAACGGCGACAACGCCGTGGTGCAGCTGTTCGAGTCCTCCGCCGGCATCAACCTGAAGGAGTCCAAGGTGCGCTTCCTGGGCCACCCCCTCCAGCTGGGCGTGTCCGGCGATATGCTGGGCCGGGTGTTCAACGGCATGGGCAAGCCCATCGACGGCGGCCCGGAGATTTTGGCCGAGGAGTACCGGGACATCAACGGCCTGCCCATGAACCCCGCCGCCCGAGACTACCCCAACGAGTTCATCCAGACCGGCATCTCTACCATCGACGGCCTGAACACCCTGGTGCGCGGCCAGAAGCTGCCCATCTTCTCCGGCTCCGGCCTGCCCCACGCGGCCCTGGCCGCCCAGATCGCCCGGCAGGCCAAGGTGCTGGGGGACGACGCGGGCAACTTCGCCGTGGTGTTCGCCGCCATCGGCATCACCTTTGAGGAGTCCGACTTCTTCGTCCAGGAGTTCCGCCGCACCGGCGCCATCGACCGGACGGTGCTGTTCACCAACCTGGCCAACGACCCCGCCGTGGAGCGTATCGCCACCCCCCGCATGGCCCTCACCGCCGCGGAGTACCTGGCCTTTGAGAAGGATATGCACGTGCTGGTCATCCTCACCGACATCACCAACTACGCCGAGGCCCTCCGGGAGGTGTCGGCCGCCAAGAAGGAGGTGCCGGGCCGCCGGGGCTATCCGGGCTACCTGTACACCAACCTGGCCACCATCTACGAGCGGGCCGGCCGCCAGATGGGCAAGAAGGGCTCCATCACCCTGATCCCCATCCTGACCATGCCCGAGGACGACAAGACCCACCCCATCCCCGACCTGACCGGCTATATCACCGAGGGGCAGATCATCCTGAGCCGGGAGCTGTTCCGCAAGGGCATCAATCCCCCCGTGGACGTGCTGCCCTCCCTGTCCCGTCTGAAGGACAAGGGCATCGGCGTGGGCCGCACCCGGGAGGATCACGCGGGCACCATGAACCAGCTCTTCGCCGCCTACGCCACCGGCAAGGAGAACAAGGAGCTCATGTCCATCCTGGGTGAGGCCGCCCTGTCCCCCACCGACCTGCTGTACGCCAAGTTTGCCGACGAGTTTGAGAAGCGCTATGTGGCCCAGGGCAGCGAGGAGAACCGCTCCATTGAGGAGACCCTGGATCTGGGCTGGGAGCTGCTGAGCATCCTGCCCAAGAGCGAGCTCAAGCGCATCAAGCCGGAGTTTATCGAGAAATACCTCCCGAAAAAGGAGGGGTGATCCATGCCGGCCATTAACGTAAACCCCACCCGGCAGGAGCTGACCCGGCTGAAAACCCGGCTGCGCACCTCCGTCCGGGGCCACAAGCTGCTCAAGGACAAGCGGGATGAGCTGATGAAGCAGTTCATGGACGTGGTGCGGGAGAACCGGGCCCTGCGGAAAAAGGTGGAGGAGGGCCTCATGAAGGCCCACGGCTCCTTCACCGTGGCCTCCGCCCTCATGTCCACCGAGATGCTGGAGCAGGCCCTGCTCTACCCCAAGCAGAGTGTGGAGCTGGACATGACCTTCCAGAACGTGATGAGCGTCAACGTGCCCGTCTACCAGTTCAAGACCAGGAGCGACGACGCCGGGGAGATCTATCCCTACGGCTTCGCCACCACCTCCGGCGAGCTGGACGGCGCGGTGGAGGCCCTGTCCGGCGTGTTCCAGGATATGCTCAAGCTGGCGGAGATCGAAAAGACCTCCCAGCTGCTGGCCGAGGAGATCGAAAAGACCCGCCGCCGGGTCAACGCCCTGGAATACGTGAAGATCCCCCAGATGGAGGAGGCCATCCAGTATATCACCATGAAGCTGGACGAAAACGAGCGGGCCAACACCATCCGCCTGATGAAAGTCAAGGATATGCTGCTCCAGGAGTCCATTGAGGAGAAGCGCCAGGCCGACGCCCAGGCCGTGGAGGCCTTCGGCGGCCATCTGGCCGAGCCCATGGGCGAGCTGTAAGCGTAAACCATCCGCCAGACAGGCGGCCGTCCCACCGGACGGCCGCCTGTTTTGCTGCGCAAAACTCCATGCCCGCGGCGTGCCGAACGCCCATGAGCCTCCCCCGTTTTGACATGCGGCGGATTCTGCGGTATAATCACACCCTATCCCTCTGCATCAGGAGAACCCCTATGAAACAGAATCTGATTCCAACGAAAGAGGCGCTGTGGCTGGCGGGCTTTCTGCTGCTGACGCCCCTCACCGCCGCCTGGCTCATGCAGTTCACCTACGGCGTGCTGCCCTGGCAGATGCCCCTCCCGGCCGCCCTGGCCAACGCCCTGTGCATCGCCCTGCTCTACTGGCCCCTGTGCGCCCTGACCGGGCGGGCGGCCCCCTGCTGCATCGGCGTGCACATCGCCGCCGGGGCCTGGGGCACGGCCAACTGGTTTGTCAGCTCCTTCCGGGGCACCCCCATCCTGCCCTGGGATCTCTCCGCCCTGGGCACCGCCGCCGCCGTAGCGGGGAATTACCGCCCCATCCCCACCTGGCAGATGCTGGCGGCCATCGCCCTGGCGGCGGCGCTGATCGTGTTCCTCCACCCGGAGAAGCGCAAGGCCCGCCTGCGCCTCACCGGGCGCCTGCCCCTGCGGCTGGCCTGTCTGGGGGCGGGGCTGGCCTGCCTGCTGTTCCTGGTGCCCACCCGGCGGCTGGGCCTGCTGGGCGTGAACACCGACGTGTGGGATCCGTCCGGCTCCTACCGCACCGGCGGATGCCTGGCGGTCTTCCTGCGCAATACGGAGTTTTTGAAGGTGGAGGAGCCGCCGGACAGCACCCCGGAGCGGGTGGAGCAGATCCTGGCCGGGGCGGAGGCGCCGGAGCCGGCGGCGGTGCCCGTGGAGCGGCCCAACATCGTGGCCATCATGAACGAGTCCTGGGCCGATTTCGAGGCCTGCGGCAATCTCCGCCTCAGCGAGAGCGTCACCGACTACGTCCGCTCCCTGGACAACGCGGTGTTCGGCCACGCCTACACCTCCGTGTTCGGCGCGGGCACCAGCGCCAGCGAGTTCGAGTTCCTCACCGGCAGCTCCATGGCCTTTCTGCCCTCGGGCAGCATCCCCTATCAGCAGTATGTGCTGGGGGATACCGCCTCCCTGGCCTCCCTGCTCCGGGCCAAAGGCTACGACACCCTGGCCTTCCACCCCGGGGAGCGCACCTCTTGGCAGCGGGACCGGGCCTACCCCCGGCTGGGCTTTGACGCCTACAAGTGCGGCGACGACATGGACGTGCCCCAGACCTTTGAGCACGGCTATGTCAGCGACGAGTCGGATTTCCGGCAGCTCATCTGGGAATTGGAGCACAAGGAGGCGGGGCAGCCCCTCTTCCTCTTCAATGTGACCATTCAGAACCACGGCGGCTACACCGCGGCGGACTACCCGGCCCAGGTAACCCTCACCGACGTGCCGGGGGAGTACCCCATGGCGGAGCAGTACCTCACCCTGGCAAACAAGACCGACCAGGCCTTCCGCACCCTGGTGGAGTATCTGGAGGACTTCGACGAGCCCACCATCGTGGTCATGTTCGGGGATCACCAGCCCTCGGTGGAGCAGGGCTTCCTGGACAGGGCCTACGGCGTCACCCAGGATCAGATGACCATGGAGCAGTACATGGGCAGGTTCTATGTCCCCTTCGTGATCTGGGCCAACTACCCCCTGCCCGAGTCCGGGCCGGAGGTCACCAGCCTCAACTTCCTGGGCCAGTACCTCCTGCGCTACGCGGGCATCGGCGGGACGGCCTACGACAACTACCTGTGGCAGCTCCAGACCCAACTGCCCGCCGTCACCTTCGTGGGCTATGTGGATGCGGACGGGAGGGCCTACAGCCACCTGGAGACCAACGGCTTCACCCCCGTGATCGAGGACTACCAGCGGGTGCAGTACAACAACCTCTTCGGCGGAAAGGAGCGGCTGACGGCCCTGTTTGACCCGTAGTCGGCCTGTCAACCGCCGTTTGACAGGGTGGAAGGGGCGGCCCCTTGCCAAAGTCCCGCCGGTGGGGTAGGATAGAGGCAGAAAAGGGGGGAGTCGCCATGACGCTGGGTCAGCGGATTCAGGAGCACCGGCTCCGGCTGGGCCTGTCCCAGGCCGGATTGGGGGAGAAGCTGGGGGTGTCCCGCCAGGCGGTGAGCCGGTGGGAGGCCGACGGGGCGGTGCCCGACACGGATAAGCTCATCGCCCTGTCCAAACTTTTCGGACTCACTCTGAACGAGCTGCTCCAGGTGGAGAACCCGCCGGAGCAAATGCCCGCCCCTGTGGAGGAACCGGCGGAAAAGCGGCGCCCCGTCCGGTGGAAACTCCTCCTGCTGGCGGCGGGGTGCTTCCTGGCCGGGCTGGCTGTGGGCCGGGCTCCGGACATCGCCGCCCGGCTGGGGCCGCCGGAGCCGAAGGAATGGATTACAGAGTGGAGCTTACGCGCAGCCCCGTTCGCTTATGAACTGGATGGGCGGGAGGTTGTGAATCTCTATGTGGGGGTGACCCTGGAGGACTCCGAAATGCTGGAGGACACAGAGGTGTTTTTCCAGGCAGAATCCGCCGGCGGGGAGACCATCCGGGCAGAGCCGGTGAATCGGCGGGAATCCCTGTACGGGGTCAGCTGCTCGGCCATGCTGACAGTGCCCAACGAGGCGGGGTGCATATTGATCGGCTTCCGGACAAATGGCCGGGAGCGCCTCCAGATTCTCGATGAGTTTGGCCGGCTGATTCCATCACAAGAATAAAGCACCCCGTGGAGCGCCGCTCCACGGGGTGCTTTACGTTTATTCCTTGGGCTTGCCCTCGGGGCCGAAGTCGGTTCCGTTCTCCTGAGGGGGCTCCGTCTTAGGGGGCTCCTCCTGCCCGGGCTGGGTGTCGCCGCCCAGAGGAATGGGGGCGGCGGGCTGGGAGGCCGGCTTGGGCTCCTCCTTTTTGCTCTCCCGGTCGGGGAAGTTGTCCGCCAGGGCGGGATCCCGGCCCTCCAGAATGGCAACCATCTCGGGGCCGGTGATGGTCTCCTTCTCCAGCAGGTAGGCCACCACCTTGTCCATGTCCTCCCGGCTGGCCGAGAGGATTTCGGTGGCCTTTTTGTAGCAGGAGTCGATCAGATCCCGCACCGCCCTGTCCATGGCGGCGGCGGTGTCCTGGGCGCAGTCGATGCCGTAGCCGCCGTCCAGGTACTGGTTGCGGCGGGAGGCCAGGGCCATCATGCCGAACTCGTCGCTCATGCCGAACATGGCCACCATGTTGCGGGCGATGCTGGTGGCGTCCTGGATGTCCTGGGCCGCGCCGTTGGTCATGGTGTGCAGCACCAGCTCCTCAGCCACGCGGCCGCCCATGGAGACGGTGATCTGGGCCAGCAGCTCGTCCTTGGTGTGCAGGTGCTTGTCCTCCTCCGGCAGGTGGAGGGTGTAGCCCAGGGCCCCCTGGGTGTGGGGCACGATGGTGATCTTGCTCACCGGCTCGGCGTGCTTCTGCTTGTAGGCCACCATGGCGTGGCCCACCTCGTGATAGGCCACCAGCTTCTTCTCAAACTCACTGAGGACGCTGCCCTTCTTCTCCGCGCCGGCGATGACCAGCTCGAAGGCGGTGAGCAGATCCTCCTGGTTCACCGCCTTGCGGCCCAGGCGCACGGCCCGGAGGGCGGCCTCGTTCACCAGGTTGGCCAGATCGGCGCCCACGGCGCCGGCGGTGGCCAGGGCCACCTTTTTCAGATCCACGTCGTCGGCCAGGCGGATGTTGCGGGTGTGCACCTGGAGGGTGGCCAGGCGGCCGGCCAGGTTGGGCCGATCCACCGTGATGCGCCGGTCGAAGCGGCCGGGCCGCAGCAGGGCCTGATCCAGCACCTCCGGCCGGTTGGTGGCGGCCAGCAGAATGACGCCCTTGGTGGGGTCGAAGCCGTCCATCTCGGCCAGCAGCTGATTCAGGGTCTGCTCCCGCTCGTCGTTGCCGCCCATGCGGTTGTCGCGGGACTTGCCGATGGTGTCGATCTCGTCGATGAACACGATGCAGGGGGCCATCTTGCTGGCCTCCTTGAACAGGTCGCGGACGCGGGCCGCGCCCATGCCCACGAACATCTCCACGAAGTCGGAGCCGGAGATGGAGAAGAAGGGCACGTTGGCCTCGCCGGCCACGGCCTTGGCAAGCAGGGTCTTGCCGGTGCCCGGCGGGCCCACCAGCAGGGCGCCCTTGGGCAGCTTGGCGCCGATCTCGGTGTACTTCTGGGGGTTGTGGAGGAAGTCGATGATCTCCACCAGGGACTCCTTGGCCTCGTCCTGACCGGCCACATCCCGGAAGGTGACGCCGGTCTTTTTCTCCACGTACACCTTGGCGTTGGACTTGCCCAGGTTGCCGATGCCGCCGCCCATCTTGCCGGCCATGCCCCGCATGAGCAGGGAGAAGGCCACCATGATGATCACCATGGGCAGCACCCAGGACACCAGCAGGGAGATGATGGGATTCATGGGCTCCACATATTCGGTGCCGTACTGGGTGATGCCCTGCTCCTCCAGCAGGGTGAGCAGGCTGGAGTCATTCAGGGGGGCGCAGAAGTAGACCACGGAGGAGGAGGACGACGTGCCGCCGACGCTCTGCCCGGAGGCGCCGCCCTGGATGGGGGTGAGCCCCTCCAGCACGGGGAGATCCAGCTGGCCTCCGGTGGTCTCGCCGCCGGTGCCGCCGCTTTCTCCACCGGAGGTATCGGCGGAGCTGGTCTGGCCGTCCTCCTTCACCGCCTCCACGTTGCCATCGTCGTCAAACTGGAGGGTGTACCCCTCCTTGAGGGTGAAGGTGTACCGGTCGCTCTCCATGAGCACCGAGTCCACCACGCCGTCCATGACCAGGTCGCGGAACTGGCCGTAGAGCACCTCCACGGAGTTGGCCTGCTGGAACCGGGAGGTGGCCACGTTGACCAGCAGGGTGAGCACCAGGGCCCACAGCAGAACCGAGACAATGGCGGTCACGTTGCGCTTGTTGCCGCCGTTTCCCCGGTTGTTGTTCTGATTGGGGTTCAAGGTAGAGTTCCTCCTTGATGGGAAACAGTTTCGTCCGAAGTAATAATATAGTTATAGCACAAGGCGGGGGAAAAAACAAGAAAGGGGGTGGGCAAAACCTGTAAACTTTCTATGAAAAGCCGACGGAAACCGACGGCCGCTTTTTGCGGATTTCCGGCAATTTTGGCTTTTTTGATCCGGGCGGTTGTGGTATACTGAAGGAGATAAACGGACAAGAGGAAGGAAGAGGAAGCATGAAGGAGCGCAGGCCCAATCTGGAGGCGGAGGCCGACGGCATCATCGAGGGCCGCAATGCGGTGATCGAGGCCCTGCGGGCGGGGACGCCCGTGGACAAGATCTATCTGGCCAGGGGGGAGACCGACTCCGCCCTGGGGCACATCGCCTCCACGGCCCGCTCCAGGGGCATCGTGGTGGTGGAGTGCGACCGGCGCAAGCTGGACGGCATGAGCCGCACCCACTCCCACCAGGGGGTGATCGCCCTGGCGGCGGTGCGGGAGTACGCCAGCGTGGACGACATCCTCAACGCCGCGAGGGAGAAGGGGGAGCCCCCCCTGATCGTGGTGTGCGACGAGCTCTCCGACCCCCACAACCTGGGGGCGGTGATCCGAACCGCCGAGTGCGCCGGGGCCCACGGGGTGATCATCCCCAAGCGGCGCTCCGCCGGCCTCACCGCCGTGGTGGCAAAGACCTCCGCCGGCGCGGTGAGCCACGTGCCCGTGGCCCGGGTGCCCAATCTGCCCGCCCTGCTGGACGAGCTGAAGGAGGCGGGGGTGTGGGTGTTCGGCACCGCCGCCGACGGAGACCAGCTGCTCTACGACGCGGATCTCAAGGGCCCCGCCGCCATCGTCATCGGCAGCGAGGGCACCGGCATGGGCCGCCTGGTGGCGGAGAAGTGCGACTTCAAGGTGCGCATACCCATGAAGGGCAGGCTCAACTCCCTCAACGCCTCCGCCGCGGCGGCGATTTTGATGTACGAGGCCGTCCGGCAAAGAATGGGGTGAACAGCGGCCGCCATGTATGGCGGCCCTACAGGCGGCAAACGAAGCTGGGCGTAGGGCCGCGATAAATCGCGGCCGCCCGGGCGCCCCATATCGGGGCGGGCCGCCGAGGGCGGCGGCCCCTGCAGCACCGCTTCCGTACCTTCTGTAGGGGCCGACCCATCATCCACCGATTCCACCACGCAAAGCAGGTGAGCATCATGTCCGACGACCGGGACGACAAACAGAATACAGGCGCCCCCGGCCCGGAGGACTTCTCCCTGGAGGAGATTCTGGCGGAGTTCGGCGGCGGGCCGCCCAAGCCCACCCGCTGGAAGGAGGATACCATCCCCTTCCCGGTGCAGGGGCGCCGGCCCAGAGGGGGCTCGCCGCCTCCGCCGGCGGGCGGCGGCAAGGTGGTGGACTTCCCCGCCGGGAAGCGGGAGGCAGGCCCCAGGCCAGCCCCGCCGCCCAAGGCCCCGCCGCCCCCTTCGGAACCGGAGGAGTCCGAACCGGAGGAGGCGCCGGAGGAGGACGGGGACGACAAGGTGGTGGACTTCCCCGGCGAGGAGGGGCCCGCCTCGGACAACCCCATCGCCGAGGGCCTCAACCGCCTGCTCCAGAAGGCCGACGACTACGCCGGCCACATGTTTGAGGAGGAGGGGAAGGAGGACGACGAGGAGGTGCGCCGGGCGGAGGAGTTCATCCCCGGCACCGACGAGGAGGAGCCGCCGAGAGCCGGCGGAGCGCCGCCCCGCCGCCAGCCGCCCCGCCCCGACCTGCCCCGGCGGAGCTGGCCCGGCGGTACGGCAAGGGCTCAAGTCCCTGGGCATCCGCTCGTGCTGGTGTTCCTGCTGCTCATTCCCGCCCTGTACCTGACGGTGGATGTGTTCCCCTATCCCGCCGCCCTCACCCCCCAGCTGCGGGTGCTGCTGCTCTCGGCGGCCCAGGGGCTGGCCATGCTGGTGGGCATCGACGTGCTGGCCCGGGGGCTGTTCCGCCTGGTGCTGCTGGAATTCGGCATGGACACCCTGCTGGTGTTTGCCTGCGCTGCCACCCTGGCCGACGCGCTGACCATGTACCGGCTGGATCCCCGGGAGGGGCAGATGCCCTACTGCGCGGCGGCCATCCTGGCCATCTTCCTGCTGATGCGGGGCACCCGGCGGAAGCGCCGGGCCCAGCGGCTGGCCTGCCGCACGGCGGCGGCCGCCGCCCACCCCTACCTGGTGACCCTGGACGAGGGCAAGTGGAGCGGACGGGACACCTACGCCAAGTGGTCGGGGGAGCCCATCGGCTTCGGCCGGCAGATGCAGGCCGCCGACGGGGCGGAACGGATTTTCCACCGCATCTGCCCGCTGCTGTTCATTGCCTGCCTGCTGCTGAGCGTCGTGGCCTCCATCGGCCGGGGCGCGCCGGAGCGGCTGCTGTGGTGCCTGTCCGCCATGCTCACCGCCTCCACCTCCCTGTCCGGGGGACTGTGCTACGCCCTGCCCTGGCTGAGCCTGACCCGCCGCCTGAGCAAGTCGGGGGCGGCCATCGCGGGCTGGGACGGGGTCACCGCCACCGGCGGCAGCGGCATCCTGCTCACCGACACCGACTTCTTCCCGCCGGGCTGCGTCTCCCTCAACGGCATCAAGATCTTCGGGGACTTCCCGGTGGACAAGGTGGTGTCCAACACCGCCACCCTGATCCGGGACTCGGGCTGCGGCCTGGACAAGATCTTCCACGATCTGCTGCGGGCCCAGGGCTGCGTCTACCGCCGGGCCTCCGGGCTGACGGTCTACGAGGGCGGCCTGTCCGCCGTGATCCGGAACCAGCAGGTGCTGGTGGGCTCGGCGGCCTTCATGGGACTCATGGAGATCACCCTGCCCCAGGGGCTCCATGTGAAAAACGCCGTGTTCTGCGCCATTGACGGGGAGCTTGCGGGCATCTTCGCCCTCAACTACACCCTTCACGGCAATCTGGAGCCCTCCCTCAACAGCCTCATCCGAAACCGGGTGACCCCGGTGATGGCCACCCGGGACTTCAACCTGATCCCCGCCATGCTGCGCCAGCGGTTCAAGCTGCCGGTGGATAAGATGGAGTTCCCGCCGGTGGAGCGGCGGGTGGAGCTCTCCGGCGAGGAGCAGAGCCACAGCGACATCCTCACCGCCGTCCTGTGCCGGGAGGGGGTGGCCCCCTACTCCGAGGCGGTGGTGGGGGCGGCCCGGCTCCGCCGGGCGGTGCGCACCTCCGCCGTGCTGGCCTGCCTGGGGGCCCTGGCGGGGCTGCTGCTGGCCTTCTACCTCACCTTTGTGTGCTCCTACTCGTCCCTCTCCGCCGTCAACCTGCTGGTGTTCCTGGTGATGTGGCTGGTGCCCACCCCGCTGATCGCCGGCATGGTGAACAAGTATTGAGCAAAAACGACGCCCCGTCCGATGGACGGGGCGTCAGCGTGTCGAAAAAGCGGCAAAGCCGCTTTTTCGAGAAAGATTGCATGGTGGAAGGGGTTCGTTTTCTTGCGAAAAAGTCACCCCTTCCACCATGAGAAGTGTCATTTCCGACGCACATGTCGCCGGAAATGACGGATTTTGATTTGATTCCTGCGGCTGCGGCCGCAGGAACTCTGCGAGGCTCTCCTTCGCGGGAGGTTTTTCGACAGCCTGGCGCTCCGTCCACCGGACGGGGCGTATTTTTGCACCTCTAGTTCTTCAGGCTCTGCATCGGCGCGGGAATCCGGCCAATCCCAGCCGGGCGGGCCCGGCCGGGGCCCCAAGGGCCTATTTAACTTGCTCGGGCCAAGTGAATTGGCCCTGCGCCGAGGTTTTCGCTGCGCGAAAACGCTCGTACGGCGCGAAGCGCCGCCCCGCCGCTGGCGGGGGGTGCGGCGGCCGCCTCAGTTCTTCAGGCTCTGCATCGGCGCGGGGATCCGACCGCCGCGGGCGATGAAGGCGTCGCTGCCCTCGGGATGGACGGGCATGACGGGGGCGGAGCCCAGCAGGCCGCCGAACTCCACCGTGTCCCCCACCACCTTGCCGGGGGCGGGGATGATGCGCACGGCGGTGGTTTTGGAGTTGACCATGCCGATGGCGGCCTCGTCGGCGATGATGGCGGAGAGGGTGGCGGCGGAGGTGTCGCCGGGGACGGCGATCATGTCCAGGCCCACGGAGCAGACGCAGGTCATGGCCTCCAGCTTGTCCAGGTGGAGGGCCCCCGAGCGGGCGGCGGCGATCATGCCCTCGTCCTCGCTGACGGGGATGAAGGCGCCGGACAGGCCGCCCACATGGGAGGAGGCCATGACGCCCCCCTTCTTCACCGCGTCGTTGAGCAGGGCCAGGGCGGCGGTGGTGCCGTGGGTGCCGCAGGTCTCCAGGCCCATCTCCTCCAGGATGCGGGCCACGGAGTCGCCCACGGCGGGGGTGGGGGCCAGGGAGAGATCCACGATGCCGAAGGGCACGCCCAGCCGGCGGCTGGCCTCCTGGGCCACCAGCTGGCCCATGCGGGTGATGCGGAAGGCGGTCTTTTTCACGGTCTCGGCCACCACGTCGAAGGACTGGCCCTTCACGGCCTGGAGGGCGTGATAGACCACGCCGGGGCCGGACACGCCCACGTTGATGATGCAGTCCGGCTCCCCCACGCCGTGGAAGGCGCCGGCCATGAAGGGGTTGTCCTCCACGGCGTTGCAGAACACCACCAGCTTGGCGCAGCCGAAGCCGCCCCGCTCGGCGGTGCGCTCCGCCGTCTCCTTGATGATGCGGCCCATGACGCCCACGGCGTTCATGTTGATGCCCGCCTTGGTGGAGCCCACGTTGACCGAGGAGCACACATAGTCGGTGATGGCCAGGGCCTCGGGGATGGAGGAGATGAGCTTCCGATCCGCCGGGGTGGCCCCCTTCTGCACCAGGGCGGAGAAGCCGCCGATGAAGTCCACGCCGGCGGTTTTCGCGGCGCTGTCCATGGCCACGGCGAAGGGGACATAGCTGCTGGTCTCCGACGCGCCGGCCACCAGGGCCATGGGGGTGACGGAGATGCGCTTGTTGACGATAGGGATGCCGAATTCCCGCTCGATGGCCTCGCCGGTGGCCACCAGGTGCTCGGCCCGGCGGGTGATCTTGTCGTAGATCTTCTGGCAGGCGGCCTTGGGGTCGGGATCGGCGCAGTCCAGCAGGGAGATGCCCATAGTAATGGTGCGGATGTCCAGGTGCTGCTGGTCGATCATGCGGATGGTATCTAAAATCTCATTGGTGTTAATCAAAGTCAAATCCTCCTGCACAGAACTGGCACCCGCGAAGCGGGGACGCGCCGGGTGGCGCGTACAAGCATTTTGGCCCCGGGCCAAAATCTTGCCGCAGGGGCAATTCACTTGCCCCGAGGAAGTAAAAAAACGGGGTTCCCGCAGGGCGTCAGCCCTGTGGGGCAATGGTGCGGATGTCCAGGTGCTGCTGGTCGATCATGTGGATGGTATCTAAAATCTCATTGGTGTTAATCATGGGTGCTCACCTTAAATTCTGTGCATGGCGTTGAAGATATCCTCCCGCTGGGCCCGGATATCCAGGTTCTGCTCCCTGCCCTCCTGCTCCAGCAGGGCGGCCAGCTGGCCGAAGGGGATGTCGCAGGCGCCGGCATCCACCAGCATGACCATGGTGAAGTCCTCCTGGAGGATGGTCTGGCTGATGTCCAGGATGTTGACGTTGTGCTGGGCCAGCAGGGCGCACACCAGGGACATGATGCCCACCCGGTCTTTGCCCAGAACGGTGACGATGGCTCTCATAAGTAAACAGCTCCTTTGTTTTTTCTGCGGTATGTAAGGCTTGGGCTGTCACGCTGCGCCTGTTCGCGACGCCCGGCTTCCCTCCGTCTCGGGCTCCAACCGCCCCGCTGTGCGGAGCTGGGTTTTCGCCCTCGCTCCGGTCCATCCGGGCTGCTCACGACGGCTCCGCGCTTCTATTGCAGTTCGTCCAGGGTCAGCCCGAAGGCGGGCAGGAAGTGCTCCATGAAATAGTCCAGCTCGGGCAGCTCATAGCCCTTCAGGGCCTCCAGGGTCTGCTCCGCGGCCTGCCGGAACTCGCCGTTGCCCGCCTTGAGCTCCTCCACGCACTTGATGTAGGCGGAGAGCTTGTCGGCGGCCTTCACCAGCCTCCGGAGCTCGGGGTCGTAGTCCTCCCGCAGCAGGGGGTCGAAGGCGGGGCGCAGGGATTCCGGCAGCATGTCCAGCAGCTTGCGGGCGGAGAACTGCTCCACCTCCTTGTAGGCGTCCCGGATGTCCGGGTTGTAGTACTTGATGGGGGTGGGCAGGTCGCCGGTGAGGATCTCCGGCGCGTCGTGGTACAGGGCGGCGGCGGCGGCCAGCCCCGGGTCGGCTTCCCCGCCCAGCACGTCCCGCCGGATCACCGCCAGGGCGTGGGCCAGCACAGCCACCATGTGGGAGTGCTCCTGGATATTCTCCTGAACCGTGTTGCGCATCAGCCCCCAGCGGTTGATGTACCGCATGCGGGAGAGATAGGCGAAGAAGGGGTACTGGTCTGCCATGGCGATTCCTCCTGTAAAAACACATTATTTTACCACAGCAGGGGCGGCTTGTAAACGAAAACCGTCAAAAAAGCGGACGGCGCCCGGGCCGTCCGCTTGTCATCGGGAGACTTACTGCTCCTCCTTCACCTCAAAGGCGGCCACACTCTGCTCAAAGGCCGCCCGGTCGGCGTCGGAGCCGTGCACCTTCACCTGAACCGGCTGGGACAGATCCAGGGAGAACAGGCCCATGATGGACTTGGCGTCCACCACATAGCGGCCGGAGAGCACGTCCACGTCGCAGGCGCAGTGGGTGGCGGCCTTGACGAACTGGCGCACATCATCAATCGAGGTCAGGGAGACCAGAAATTCAGACATGTGAAAACACCTCCATAATCGCACTTTGAGAAAGACCTATACAAGAATTCGGGTTTGCCTTATAATAGGGATGCCCACATTATAGTCGATGAAATCAAAATTTCAATGGTTCGCCGGAGAAAAGAAAGAAATTCTGTTTGATTGCACAAAGGGCCCCGGCGGCACGAGAGGAAAAACCATGCGAGTTGCTATCTATACCCTGGGCTGCAAGGTCAACCAGTACGAGACCCAGGCCATGGAGGCGGAGCTCACCCGCCGGGGCCACACCCTGGCCCCCTTCGACGGGGAGGCCGACGCCTACATCATCAACACCTGCACCGTCACGGCGGTGAGCGACAAGAAGTCCCGCCAGATGATCCGCCAGGCCCGCCGCCGCGCCCCCCACGCTGTGGTGGCGGTGTGCGGCTGCTACGCCCAGACCGACCCCGGGGCGGTGGAGAAGCTGGGGGTGGATCTGGTCATGGGCACCAATGACCGCATGGGCTTTTTGAACGCTCTGGAGGCCCTGAGCCCCGACGGGGGACAGCCGGTGGTGGACGTGGACGACGCCCTGCGCCGCCGCACCTACGAGCGGCTCCCCGCCGGCGGGCTGGAGGGCCGCACCCGGGCCATGCTCAAGGTGGAGGACGGCTGTGTCAACTTCTGCACCTACTGCATCATCCCTTACGCCCGGGGCCCCATCCGCTCCCTGCCCCTGGAGGAGGCCGCCTGTGAGGCAAAGCGCCTTGCCGGGCTGGGGTACCGGGAGCTGGTGCTCACCGGCATCGAAATCTCCTCCTGGGGCCATGATCTGAAAAACGGCCAGGGCCTTATCGATCTTGTCGAGGGGGTGTGCGCCGCCGCGCCGGGCTGCCGGGTGCGGCTGGGCTCCCTGGAGCCCCGCACCATCACGGAGGACTTCTGCCGCCGGGCCGCCGCCCTGCCCAACCTGTGCCCCCACTTCCACCTGTCCATGCAGAGCGGCTGTGACGCCACATTGAAGCGGATGAACCGGAAATATGATTCCGAACGGTATTATGAGAGTGTAAAATTACTGAGAGGCCACTTTGACCGGCCAGGGATCACCACCGACCTGATTGTGGGCTTCCCCGGGGAGACCGAGGCGGAGTTTGCCCAGACCCTGGACTTTGTGCGTAAGTGCGCCTTCTCCGCCCTGCACATCTTCCCCTACTCCCGCCGCACCGGCACCCCGGCGGCCTCCATGCCCGGTCAGGTGCCCCGGACGGAAAAGGAGGAGCGGGCCCATCGGGCCGCAGAGGTGGCGGCGGAGCTGCGGGCCGCCTGGCTGACCGGGGGGATCGGCCGCACCGCGCCGGTGCTCTTCGAGGAGGAGAAGGACGGCCTGTGGCGGGGCCACGCCCCCGACTACACCGAGGTGTACGCCGAGGGCGTGGGATTACACAACGTGATAAAAGAGGTCGAAATTACAGGAATACATGGAGATGGATGGAGAGGAAGCGTCGTGAAATGAAAAGGAAGCTCCTGCCCTGGCCCTGTCCTGGCCCTGCTGGCCGCCTGTACCCGGCCCCGGCGCCGTCCCCACGGCGGAGGCGACCCTTCGCCCACCCCAACCCCGCCGCGGCGGTGGACTTCCACGCCTTTCTGGACGAGGTCAACGAGACAAGGCGGGCCGTCATCGAGGACGGGGAGCCCCTGGACATCTCCGCCTGGACGCCGGACTTCACCGACCAGAACCACACCTTCACCGATGAGGAGATGGAGGTACTGCTGACGCCCCATGACCCGGCGGAAAATCTGACCCTGGAGCAGGCCAGAGAGGACGTGGAGACCGCCTTCACCCTCCTGCGCACCACCTACGGGGCCTACGAGTACTTCGGCGGCGATGAGGTGTTTGACGGCCTGCGGGAGGACGCCCTGGCCCGGCTGGAGGAGGCCGACCCCGCCCTCCCCCTGGCGGACGCGGTGGCGGACGCCCTGTATGCCGTGCTGTCCCCGGTGGTGCGAGACGGGCATTTCGTCGTTGACAACCGCCGCCTGATTGAGGCGTATGAGCTTTCCCCCTATTATGTCCCCGGCGTGTACATCGACGACCCCACAGGGCTGGATGAAGATTATATCAAGCCCACCATCGGCCCGGACGGGGCCATCACCTACGGCTTTTACGCCCTGAGCCACGACGGGAGCGACCTGCCGGACAGCCTGGGCGGGTACGAGCTGGACTGGACGCTGTGCGAACCCGTGGGCCGCGGCAATTTCGTGTTCGCGGAGAGTGAATACCGGGGCATCCCCACGCTGCAATCCCGGCGCATGTCCTCCCGCACGCCGGAGGAGGAGGCCCAGCTGGAGCGGTTTGCCTCCTGCGGCGGGGAGTACGCCGACGCGCCCCTGCTGATCTTCGACGTGCGGGGAAACCCCGGCGGCAGCGACCGGTGGCTCATGAGCTGGTTCGAGGGGTGGACGGGCCAGCCCGCCCAGCCCCACAGAGTTGACGGGCATCGGTACAGCCAGCTGGGCTGCGAGGTTCACGGATCCTACTATCCGCCGGATTGGATGGGGACCTGGGGGATCGGGACGGAGGAGGGCAACTGGGTGGAGCGGGAGGGCTATACCTTCCTGCTGACCGACGGGGGCACCGCCTCCTCCGGGGAGACCGCGGTGGAGTTCCTCCGCACGGTGGAGAACACCCTGGCGGTGGGCCTCCCCACCGGCGGATGCGCGCTGGTTTCCAATAATATGGATATCTATCTCCCCCGCACAGGGGTGTGGCTCTTTTTCGGCACTGGCCTGAGCTTTCATGAGACCATGGAGAACCGGGACGGGGTGGGCTATCTCCCCGATCTGTGGGTCAACCCCGCCGAGGCCCCGGTGGCGGTGGCCCGGATGTGTGAATACTACGGCCTGCGGGGGTGAGCGCGCAGCTATTCCCCCCGGGAGCGGCGGTAGAAGGGGGCCAGCCAGCGCTCCAGCCGCTCCCGGGGGAGGGCCCAGTTGATCAGCAGGGACATGGCCACCCCCACGCCGGTGTCCAGCATGCGGTTGAGGGAGTAGGAGACATAGTTGTCCGGCCCGATGGAGAACAGCAGCAGGCACAGCACCACCCCGCCGGGCTGCACCGCCCCCACCCAGAAGAACTGGGCCAGAATGATGAGCACCACGATCCCCCCGAAGAGCAGGGGCACCAGCAGCAGGTGGTGCCCGCCATCGGGGTAGAAGATCAGATAGATGCGGTAGAGGAAGATCCCCAGAAATCCGCCGATGATGGTGCCGAACAGGCGGTTGCCGCCGTGGAGCCTGGAGTGCTCCATGTCGGCCCCCATGCCGAAGATGGCGCCGATGCAGGCAAAGGCCGGGTTGCGGCCCAGAAAGTAGTAGATCAGGGCGCACAGGGAGGCGGAGAGGGCGGTTTTCACGTTGCGCTGGCCCACGTGGACGGGGAGAGGCTGCTTCATGGCGGACAACTCCTTCCTTTGATCCCCTACAGTGTACCATGATCTGGGGGATTTTTCCACAGAAAATGACGAAACCGCAGGGTTTGCCTTTTGCCGGAAAATGTGGTATGCTGGGCAAAACGCAGATGGAGGAGGAACGCCATGAGCCGCGCCGACGAGCTGTTTATCCAGAACTGTAAGGACATCCTGGCCCACGGGGTGTGGGACACGGAGCAGGAGGTGCGCCCCCGGTGGGAGGACGGAACCCCTGCCCACACGGTGAAGAAGTTCGGCATCGTCAACCGCTACGACCTGCGGGAGGAGTTCCCGGTGCAGACCATCCGGAGGATGGCCTTCAAGAGCGCGGTGGACGAGCTGCTGTGGATCTGGCAGAAGAAGTCCAACAACATCCGCGATCTGAACTCCCACATCTGGGACGCCTGGGCGGACGAGAGCGGCTCCATCGGCAAGGCCTACGGCTACCAGCTGGGGGTGAAGCACGTCTATCCCGAGGGGGAGATGGATCAGGTGGATCGGGTGCTCTACGATCTGAAGCACAACCCGGCCTCCCGGCGGATTCTCACCAGCCTGTACAACCACCACGACCTCCACGAGATGGCCCTCTACCCCTGCGCCTGGTCGGTGACCTTCAACGTGTCGGGGAAAACCCTCAACGCCGTGCTCAACCAGCGCAGCCAGGACATGCTCACCGCCAACGGCTGGAACGTGATGCAGTACGCCGCCCTGGTGCACATGCTGGCCCGGGTGTCGGGGCTGGAGGCGGGGGAGCTGCTCCACGTGATCGCCGACGCCCACATCTACGACCGCCACGTGCCGGTGGTGGAGGAGATCATCGCCCGGGAGCCCTGCGACGCCCCGGCGCTGTGGATCGACCCGGACGTCACCGACTTCTACGCCTTCACCAGGGACAGCTTCCGCCTGGAGGGCTACCGGTTCCACCCCCTGGACACGCCCATCCCGGTGGCGGTGTAAGGGGGGCGGCGGCATGTATGTGATCGCGGCGGTGGATCAGAACTGGGCCATCGGAAAGGGGGGGGATCAGCTGTGCTATCTCCCCGCCGATCTCAGGCGCTTTCAGGCCCTCACCACCGGGCACCCGGTGATCCTGGGCCGCAAGACCCTGGCTACCTTCCCCGGCGGGCGGCCCCTGAAAAACCGGCGGAACCTGATCCTGTCCCGGGATCCGGCCTTCGCCCCCCAGGGGGCGGAGGTGTTCCGGTCGCTGGAGGCGCTGCGCGCCGCCGCCCCGGCGGATTCCTTCGTCATCGGCGGAGCCAGTGTCTACGCCGCCCTGCTGGACGGGTGCGACACGGCCTATATCACCAAAATCGGCAGGGCGTGGGAAGGGGCGGACGCCTTTTTCCCCAATCTGGACGGCGACCCGTCCTGGTTTATTGCGGAGGAGGGGGAGCCCCTGGAGCATGAGGGCATCCCCTTCCGCTATGTGACCTATCGGAGGCGTGACGGACATGTACCTGGATGACATTCTGGCCTACGAGCCCCGGGATGAGGCGGAGGCGGGGGACAAGGCCATGTTTCTGGAGTACCTCCGCCTCTTTCCCGACACCATCCTCACCCGGGAGAACAAAATCGCCCACCTGACCGCCTCCGGCTTCGTGGTCAACGGCGACGGCACCCGCGTGCTCATGGCCCACCACAACCTGTACCGGGTGTGGGCCTGGACGGGGGGCCATGCCGACGGGGACGGGGATCTGCTCTCCGTGGCCCTGCGGGAGGCCAGGGAGGAGACCGGGGTGGAGCACATCCGGCCCCTGAGCACCGCCATCGCCTCCCTGGACATCCTGCCCGTGTGGGGCCATGTGAAGCGGGGGGAATGGGTGCCCTCCCACCAGCACCTGAACGTCACCTACCTGCTGACCGCCGACGACCGCGACCCCCTCCATTTCCGGGAGGGGGAGAACACCAAGGTGGGCTGGCTGCCCGCCGAGGGCCTGCTGGCGTACACCAACGAGTGGGAGATGGACGGCATCTATACCAAGCTGCTGGCCCGGGCCTGCGCCCTGCTGGGCCGGGACGGATAGACAAAAGCGCCCCGCTTTCGCACTGCGAAAGCGGGGATTTTTTGTCTGCCGGAAGGTATACTTTTTGGCAAATGTGGTATGAGCCCCCGGGAAAATGACAAAATATTTATTCTGATGTAAATTTGCGGCTAAAGTGGTTGATATCACTGAACTATCGTGGTAAAATCAAGACGCTTAAACAGATGCCAAAAGTATACCTTTTGGCAAATGTGGTCAGGGCGGGGAGCCGCCCAAACTGTTTGAGGAGGAGATAACCTATGAAAAAGCGATTGCTGGCCAGCTTTCTGGCGCTGTGCCTGGTACTGACGCTGCTGCCCGCAGCCGCGCTGGCCGATGAGGGCAGCCCGGTGGAGTGGTCTGAGCTCACGGAGGCTACGAAGGATTCCGGCGGGGATACGCTGGATAATACCGCTGATGAACCTGATGGGCCTGAGGCTGTGGACGACACGGTGGAATGGACGGGGCTCACCGAGACGGCAGAGGTTTCTGACGCGGAAACCGAGCCGCAGGCGGAGAATTATGTCGCGGAAGTGAACGGTAAGACGTTCACGACCCTTCAGGACGCAATTGATGAGGCCGGGGAGGGCGATACTGTAAGGCTTATAGCTGACATAATGATTATACCAGCAGGTGAGGAAGGAAAACACCTGGAGCCACAGATGAGGATTTCTAAGAGTATCACCTTGGATTTAAATAAATATACGATTGGTTTTGATGAAAGCGTTCATTCAAATAATATTCCGTACTATCCACTCCTATTCTCGGTGAATGCAGGCGGCATACTTCGGATTATTGGAGATGGAACTATCAACGCTGAGTGTGGGGAAAATGGTGCCTACGGAATTGATGTTTTTGGTGGCGAAGTCATTGTAGAAAGCGGTAATTTTTATGGCGCTCCCACTGCAATTCAGGTTGAAAAAGGAAGCTTAACTATCAATGGCGGCCAATTTGGCCTTGCAAAGTCGAATATTGAAAATAATGAGAGTCAAGTCAATTATGTGATCAACTGCATTGATGACGCATACAAAAGTGAAGAGGCAGAAATCGAAGTTAACGGAGGAACCTTTATCGGGTTTAATCCTGCTGATAACCCGGAAGGCGAAGGAACTTCCTATGTAGCCAGCAGTTCTCTTGCTAATGAAGAGCAAGGCGGTACTACCACAATTAGACCTTATACTGCGGAGGATGACGTAGCCGCCCAAATTGACGAGCGGTATTATCCCACCCTCCAGGCCGCAGTCAATGATGCTGAAGCGGGCGACACGGTGACGCTGCTGAAAGGCACCAAAGAGGATATTGTAATCCCCAAGGATGCGGAGTTGGCCCTAGATCTGAACAGCAGAGCTCTGACCAACGAGGACGCTGTAATCCCCAAAGAAGCGGCGCTGACCCTGGATCTGAACGGCAAAACTCTGACCAATGTAAGCGGCCATACCATCACCAACAACGGCACGCTGATCATCACCGGCGACGGCACCGTGGACAATGTGACCCACGGCAAGGCGGCAATCCAGAATGAGCCCGGCGGCATAGTGGTGCTTAACGGAGGCGCGTATACCCGCAGTAAGGAAAACGGAAATGACGATGCGGACAGCGGCGGAAATTCCTACTACAACATCGTGAATCACGGCACCATGGAGATCAACAATGGTGTTTCCGTCACACAGACCGGCCACTTCTCCAGCATGATCGAGAACGGCTGGTATAAAGGCAGCGAGAATACTGGCGGGCAGAACTCCGTTCTGACCATCAACGGCGGTACCTTCTCCGGCGGCCTGAACACCATCAAGAACGACGACTACGGTGAACTGACCATCAATGACGGTACCTTTACCAGCATGTCCCAGGCAGCGTTCCTGAACTGGAATATCGCTACCGTCAACGGCGGTACCTTTAACGCTGAAAGCGCCTCCAGCGGTGTGATCCTGAACGGCTACCTCGACGACAGCATGGATCAGGGTGAGCTGACCATCAACGGCGGCACCTTCAATGCCGGGGAACAAAATGCTGTGATTGCCACGATGAACGGCGCGCACAGCGGCGACATTGAGATCACCGGCGGTACGCTGAACGGCTCCATTGTCCTCACAGACAACAAGGGCGGCGCCCAGCTGACCATTACCCAGGACGCCAAAATCAACGGCAACGTGACCAACAGAGGCAAAGCGGACGTGGCCATCACCGACGGCGCCACCGTGAGCGGACAGGTGTCCAACGACACCAACGGCACCATGAGCGTGGTCAACAGCACCGTCGGCAGCGTGCCCCAGGATACTACTTCGGATTCGATTGTCATTGTCAACAGCTATGTGGACAATGTGCTGACCACCAATACCCGCGACAAGGCAATTGTGGTGGGCGGCAAGACCTATGACACCATGGCCAAGGCGATCGAAGCGGTGGGCGATGGCCAGACTATCTATGTTCTGAAGGACATTCCGGACGCGGTTGGCATTGCCGTGCCCTCCAGCAAGAACTTTACCATTGATTTCGGAGGTCACACCTATACGCTGATCGGTCCCGGGGCTGGCTCTTCCGGTACAGAAACCAATGGCTTCCAGCTCCTGAAAGGCTCCACCATTACCTTCAAAAATGGTACTATCCGCATTGCGGAGAACGCAAACGACATCAAACGAATCATCCAGAACTACGCCAATCTGACCTTGGAGGATATGCACATCTATGCGGAAAACCAGGTGCCGGATGAGAATTATGCCCTGAGCTTCAACAACGGCAATATCACCTTCAAGGGCGATACGGATGTGATTACCACCAGCGATGAGACAATTGCGTTTGATGTCTGCAAATTTGCCAGCTATCTCTCTGCCAGCGTCACATTTGATGAGAGCTACACCGGTACTGTTAACGGCAGGATCGTGTATGACAGCACCAACGCAGACACGCACAAGTTGGTGATCCAGGGCGACGGCACCTTCGGCACCATTGAGGCGGCCAACGGGGCCGAAAACGCCGCAAAGGCTGGCATCGAGGTCACCAGCGGACACTTTGCCGAGCCTGTCAACGAGGACTATTTGGCGGACAGCGTCAAGGCCCGGCTGGAGAGCGCCTCCAACCCCGAAGCCCCCTACAGCTACTACCCCAGCGTGGAGGATGCCATCGCCGCGGCCAAGCCTGGTGATACGGTGACTGCGGTGAACACCGAGCCCGGCAAGACAACATATACTGTTACCCTGAAGTTCAACGACGGCAGGACGGATGATCTCACTTACAAAGTCAGCGAGGATACAGCGATCGACCTTCCCACCCCCAGGCGCTCCGGCTACACCTTTGAGGGCTGGTATGACGGAAACACCCGCGTGAGCGATCCTTACAACGTGACAAAGACGGTCACTCTGACTGCGGAGTGGGATTACAAGGACGACGACCACGGCTCCAGTTCCTCCGGCAGCTCCAGCAGTGTGCGGCGGTACAACATCGAGGCCGACGCGGGCCGGGGCGGCGACATCAGCCCGGACGGCCGGGTGCGGGTGCGCCGGGGCGAGAACCAGACCTTCCGCATCACCGCCGACGACGGCTGGGAGATTGCCGACGTGGAGGTGGACGGCGAGAGCGTGGGCGCGGTGGAGCGCTACACCTTCGAGAACGTGCGCACCGACCACACCATCTCCGTCACCTTCCGGCAGATCGTGACCGAGCCGGAGGAGCCCCAGACCCCCGCCCTGCCCTTCACCGACGTGTCCGAGGGCGACTGGTACCACGACGCGGTGGCGTACTGCTGGGAGAACGGCATCATGGACGGCACCAGCGGCACCGCGTTTGCGCCCAACATGATCCTCACCCGGGCCATGATGGCCCAGGTGCTCTACAACCTGGCCGACGGCACGGCCTCCACTGTTGCGGGCTTCCCCGACGTGGCGGCTTCCGCCTGGTACGCCGACGCGGTGAACTGGGCGGCGGCCAACGGCTACGTCACCGGCTACGACAACGGCAGCTACGGCCCGGAGGACAGCCTGACCCGGGAGCAGCTGGCGGTGATCCTGTACCGCTACGCCGGCTCCCCCGCGCCCGCCGGCACCCTGGACAGCTTCGCGGACGCCGCGTCCGCGTCCGACTACGCGGTGGACGCCCTGCGCTGGGCGGTGGGCGAGGGCCTGCTGACCGGCAAGGACGGCGGACGGCTGGATCCCACCGGCACCGCCTCCCGCGCCGAGCTGGCCCAGATCCTGGCCCGCTTCGCCCAGATGTAACACAGCCATGCGCCCCAGACGGCGCGGAAAAGCCCCCGGCCCCGGAACTTTGGTTCCGGGGCCGGGGGTTCTCTCATGCCCGTTTGGTCAGCTTGAGGGCCAGGACGGTGCGGTCGTCGGCGGCCGCGCCCACCTGCTGGGTGCTGGTGTCCAGGACGGCCTGGGCCAGCTCCCGGGGGCTGCCGCCGTCAAAGGCGGCCAGCTTGTCCCGAATCCACTGATCCCCCTCCCCTCCGGCCACCCCGTCGGTGACCAGCAGGACGCAGTCGCCGCTCTCCAGATGCAGGGAGGTGGTGTCAGGGGCGGCCCCGTCGCCGGAGGCGAGCCCGGCGGGGAGGGCCGCGCCGGTGATGCGGCTCACCGCCGCCCCCTTCTTCACGTAGGTGGGGGCCGCGCCGTACTTGTACACCCACGCCTCGCCGGTGAACAGATCCACCCGCAGCAGATCGATGGTGGTGAAGCCGCCGGCGGCCTCGTCGTTGCGCAGGGCCAGGGCGGAGTTGAGGGTGCGCAGGGCGTTCTCCGGCCGGACGCCGGCCCGGAGGAACTGCTCCAGCAGGCGGACGGCCAGGGAGCTCTCCCGCTGGGCCGGCGCGCCGGAGCCCATGCCGTCGCACAGCAGCACGTAGAGGGAGCCGTCGTCGTGCTTGAACCAGGCGCCGGTGTCGCCGCTCACCGCCTGGCCGTCCTTCTTCTGGGCCGCCGCCCCGGCCACGGCCATGAGGGGTTCGCTCTGCACCAGCACCAGCTGATCCCGCCGGGCCTCGTCCAGGGGGCGCAGGGGGAAGTTCATCAGTTTGGACAGCCTGTCCACCGCCTCCGGCTTGCGCAGGGGGGCCAGCCCCGCCCCCTCCAGCTCGATGCGCAGATGGCCCGCCTGGTCGTAGTAGGCCGCCAGGCGGCACTCGATGCCCTGGGCGGTCAGGTGCTGCCGCAGGCGCTTCTCCCGCACCGGGTCGGGCACCAGCTCGGCGGACAGCTCCGCCGCCGCCTCCCCCAGCACCCCGGCCAGCTCGGCGTACTGGCGGCACACCGCCGCCCGGTTGTCCCGGAGGCGGCTCTGGAGCTGCCGCCGGTAGAGCAGGGCGGACAGCTCCTCGTTGGCGGCGGAGAGGAAGTCGTTAAAGTGGAGGCACCGGTTGGCGAAGTAGGCGGGGAAGTCGCCCCCCTCCCCCTTGCCCCGCTCCACCATGGCGGGGAGGGCGTCGTTGAGGGCGTTGAAGGTGGACACGTAGTCCCGCTGCCAGCAGGCGGTCTGGAGGGGGCAGGTTTTGCACACCCGCTGGGCCGTCCGGTCAAAGACAGAGGCGGCGTCGTTGTCGTTGGGCCTGGGGGTGTGGAACACCCCCCGCATGGACTCGTACAGGTTCTTGAAGGCGGCGGCGGTGGCCTCCAGCCGGGTGGAGACGTAGGCGCGGGCCCGCTCCTGGGTCTCGTGCCGGGGCTGCCGGGCCACCAGGGCCCCCACCTGCCGCAGGGCGCGCTGGGGGAGGAGCATAAAGACCACCGAGGCGATGAATACCTCGTAGAGCAGGGCGATGTGGAGCCCGTCCTCCCACGTCCACAGCACCGCCAGGGCGTTGGACAGCACGTAGGCCACCGCGGCGGCCAGCCGCCCCTGCCGGTGGAACACCCCGGCCATCACCCCCGACAGGGCGTAGGCCATGGAGTAGAAGGGCAGACCCCCGGCGGAGAGATCCATCCCCAGCCCTGCGGCCACCCCCACCGTGGCCCCCACGCCGATGCCCCCGGCGTAGGCGGCGGCCATCACCGCCACCGCGGCGGCCAGCCGCCCGGCGGACAGACCCCAGAGGAGGGTGAGCCTGGACAGGGTGAGCAGCAGGGTGCCCCCCAAAATCAGCAGGCTCACCGTCTGCCGGGGGGTGAGGGCCTCCTCCTCCCGCTTCTCCGTCCAGGGGGTGAAGGCGACGCGGTAGAAGTAGGCCGACGCCCCGCACAGCAGCAGCTCGGTGCCGAAGAAGATCAGGCTCTCCGGCGACCAGCCCCGGTCGGATAAGTACACAAAGCCGGTGATCCCATCCATCCCCGCCGCCGCCAGGGGCATGAACCAGCTCTTGCGGTAGGCCTTCACGTCGAAGAAGGCGAAGGCCAGGGAGAAGGCCAGGATGCAGGCGGCGGCGTAGCGGAGCCCCTCGGCAAAGCCCTGGAAGGACAGATAGCCGAAGCAGGCCCCCACCAGGGCGCAGAACCCGTCGATGCCCGAGCCGGAGGCCGCCACCAGCCCCAGGCCGAAGGGGGCGTATCCGCCGAAAATCTCCGCGCCGGAGAGCAGGGCCCCCAGCAGGAAGCGGATGGCGCACTCCGCCGTGCGCACCAGGGCCGGCGCCCGGAGGATCACCTTCCCCGTCTCCCGGGCCTCCTCCCGCATCCGGGCCGCCTTTGTTCTCCACTTCTCCTTGGTAGCCATGGCTTCCGTCTCCTTTGCCTCCGGGCTTGTCCGCCCAGTGTGTCAGAGACAGTATAAGCCATAAATTGGAAAAAACTGGTCGGAACCCGACAGAGAAGAAAAAAGGAGCCGCCCCCGTAAATTGCGGCGGATTTTGTCCCGGCGTGAAACCGCCGGGACTACTTTTGTGTTAAGATTGGTGAAAGTCCTTTCGAGCACACAGCGTCAGGAGGTGGGACGGTTGGAGGAACGGGAGCTGCTCCGCCGCATGGGGCGGGGGGACACGGCGGCCCTGGAGGAGGCCATGGACAGGCACATGGCCTTCGCCTGCGGCCTGGCGGGCTCCGTCCTGCGGGGATATCCCCGGGACGCGGAGGAGGTGGTGTCCGACGCCTTCCTGGCCCTGTGGGAGCACGCCGGGCAGATCCAGCCGGGCAGGCTGCGGCCCTGGCTGGGCCGGGTGGTGCGCAACAAGGCACTCAACCGCCTGCGGGCGCTGGGCGGGGAGCTGCCTCTGGAGGATGACATGCTGGCGCTGACCCCCGACGAAGCGCCAGGCCCGGCGGAGCTGCTGGAGCAGGAACAGCGGCGGGAGCTGGTGCGGGCCCTGCTGAACGAGCTCTCCCCCCAGGACCGGGCCATCTTCCTGCGCCACTACTACTACGGCCAGACCACCGCCGAAATCGGCGGGGCCCTGTCCATGCGCCCGTCCACGGTGAAGGTGCGCCTGCACCGGGGGCGGAAAAAATTAAAGGAACTCTTATCGGGAAGGGGGTATCCCTGTGCATACGCGGATTTCTGACCTGCTGGACGGCTGGGAGGACGGCTCTGCGGAGCTGCCCGTCCCCGCCGGGATGTCCCCGGAAAGGATACGGGAGATGACCATGAAAAAAGTCAAAGAGAGCGGGCGGCCCCGCCGGCGGATGGGCCTCCGGCTGCTGGCCTGCGCCGGACTGGCGGCGATGTTCACCGTGTCGGCCATGGCGGCCTATCAGATCTGGGGGCCGGGGGAGCTCTTCGACCCCTTCTTTGCCATCGAGAGCGCCCCCCTCAACGACGGGCAGAAGGCCCTGCTGGACGAGATCGGCACCACCGACCTGCCCCCCGTCACCAGCGGCGGCACCACCCTCACCCCCCTGGCGGCCATCACCGACGAGCACACCCTCTACCTCCGCCTGCGGCTGGAGGCCCCGGAGGGCACGGCGCTGCCCGACATGGGGGAGCAGGAGGGCCACATCGCCCACGACATCCAGCTGGTGGACACGGAAACCGGGGAGCAGCTCAACTGGGGCTTTCAGAAGGCCCGGTTCCTCCCCGACGACACGCCGGGGGACAACTCTCTGGAGCTGGTGTTCATGCTCCTGGGCTTCCCCAGGGGGGCCAACTGGATCGACGGCATCCCCAAGACCCTGACCATCACCGGCCTGGAGCTTTTCGCAAGTGACGGAGAGAGTATGCACCTGGAGGGGGAGTGGAGCTTCTCCCTGGACGGCTTCTACCCCAGCAAGGCGGTGGAGGTGGACACCACCGGGGCCGCCCGCTGGGACGAGACCACAGAGCGGATGGTCACCCTGGAGGGGCTGACCCTCTCCCCGCTATCCGCCGCCTTCACCACCTCTTACCCCACGTGGGGGGATGAGTGGGGGGTGTTCACCAACCTGGAGATCGAGCTGGTGTTCCAGGACGGCTCCACCGTGATCATCGACGGCGGTAACGGAGGCACCAGTCCCGGCCCCGACGGAGATGGCGGGGTGGTTTACTTCACCGGCGTCCACTCCTTTGACACCCCCCTGGATCTGACCCAGCTGGCATACATCCGGTTCGGCGAGTACCGGCTGGAATTGCCCGACGCCCCCAGGCAGACGGTGGAGGTGGACACCGCCGGGGCGGTTTGGCACGACGAGGAAAGCCAGGGCACCCTGGCGCTGGAGGCGCTGTCCTTCTCCTCCCTGAGCCTGGACTACCGCATCACCTATGACAATCCGGAGGCCGTGAACCTGTCCGACCTGGGCATCCGCCTGGTGCTGGCCGACGGCAGCAGGGTGTCCGTGGACTGCGGCACCGGCTTCCTGACCTCCGACTCCATCCAGGGCACCGCCTACTTTGACGCGCCCGTCCCCCTGGAGCAGGTGGATCACGTCCTGTTCGGGGATGTCCGGCTGGAGCTGCCGGCGGCAGAGCCGTAAAACCCTTGCAGGGACGGCGGTTTCGTGGTATCCTTTCCATAGCGAAATAATTCCTGCTCAATAAACTGGAAAGGGATGACACCGATGCGAAACCGACTCCAATTCCGCGCGCTCTCCCTCCTCTGCACCCTGGCCCTGCTGACGGGCCTGCTCACCGCTCCCGCCTCCGCCGCCGATACCCCCGACGCCTGGGCCGCCGGGGAGGTGGAGCGGGCCGTCTCCCTGGGCCTGGTGCCCGGCGACCTCCAGAGCAATTACACCGCCGACATCACCCGGGCGGAGTTCTGCCGCCTGGCGGTGATCTGCCTGGATGAGGCCGCCGCCGTCAACGGCTGGACATTCACCCCGGAGACCGTCACCTTTGACGACACCAGCGACCCCGACGTGCTCACCGCCGCCGGACTGGGCATCGTCAGCGGCAACGGGCAGGGCTCCTTCCTCCCCGACAAGGGCATCACCCGGCAGGAGGCCGCCGTCATGCTCTACAACACCTTAAAGGTGATGGGCGCGCCCGTGGCCTCCAAGGGGGCCGCCTTTACCGACCAGTCCGCCATCGCCTCCTGGGCCGCCGAGCCGGTGACCGCCATGGTGGGCTGGGGCGTGATGAACGGCACCGGCGGCGGGGCCTTCTCCCCCCAGGGCTCCTACTCCCGGCAGCAGGCCTACGTCACCATGTACCGCCTCCTCAGCAGCGTGTACATGCAGATGGAGTCCTACTCCTACACCCTCCAGCCCGGCGAGAGCGTGGACACGGGGTGCTATTACTCCACCGGGGCGTCCACCGCCTCCTGGAGCTCCAGCAACCCCGCCGTGGTGGCCATTGCCGCCGACCCGGGCAACGGGGCGGTAACCCTGAAGGCCGTGGGCCCCGGCACCGCCTCCGTCACCTGCGCCAGCGGCGACTTCCAGATGACCGCCACAGTCACCGTGGCCCAGGCCACCACCTCCACCGGAACCGACTTCACAGGCAAGAGCCGCATCCGCTACTCCAACGACGTGGCCTGGGAGCTGTGCCGCCAGATCGAGAACGACATCGGCATCCAGATCTACTACCTGCCCGAGTTCAACGACAATGTGCCCGGCGCCCAGGTGACCCACGCCACCTTTGACTACGTGACCCTGGACAGCGCCTACTTCCAGTCGGTGTACAATGAGCTGGTGAAGATGAAGGAGGCCTTCGACCTCTATCCCGACGGCCTCCTCAAGCAGGTGATCGCCAAGAAGGGGAACCGCACCACCGAGATCATCCTCTTCCCGGCGGACATGATCTTCTTTGACGGCACCCCCGTCAGTGTCATGACCACCGGCTCCTTCTCCAACACCGGCGGCTTCTCCGGCCAGCACGTGTACGACGAGTCGGGCCTGCGCATCGACCGCATCTACTACACCGGCACCGGCTCCCCCTACCACTACAGCCACGAGATGGGCCACATGGTGGTGTCCTCCGCCATGATCGCCAACGGCTGGACTGCCTCCTGCAACCAGTGGGTGAGCTACAGCGCCTCCTCCGCCGACTTCGTCTCCTCCTACGCCATGGCCAGCCGGCCGGAGGACTTCGCCGAGACCTGGGCCTACCTGTGGCACTATCCGGACAAGGTGGCCGCCCAGCTCTCCTCCGGCCAGTCGGAGGGCCTGCGCAGCAAGATCCGCTTCCTCACCGACGTGCTTACCAGGCAGTACTCCGCCGCCACCCGGGCCAGCCTGCCCTGGAGCGGCCTGGCCGGCTAGTGCCGGAGGGCCCGGAGCCGCTTTATTCAATTCCCCTAAATTCGCCCCCATTCCGGGGGCGAATTTTTTGTGTAAAGACGGGAAAGCTATGGGGCAGAAGGACTTTACATGATCTTTACAATTTGATGGGGGACAACTTTACAATCGGCCGATATACTGAATAGCGTTCCAAGGAGAAACAAAACCATTACATGATTGGAGATTGAACGACATGAAGAAGAGAACTCTTGCTCTGATGCTGTCCGCCGCTCTGTGCGTGGGCATGCTGGCCGGCTGCGGCGGCGGCACCACCACTACTACCGAGTCCCCCGCCGCCAACACCGAGTCCCAGGCTCCCGCTTCCGAGGCTCCCGAGAGCGAGTCCCCCGCCGCTGAGCAGCTCACCGGCACCGTCAACACCAACGGCTCCACCTCCATGGAGAGCGTCATGGGCTACCTGACCGAGGGCTTTGCCGAGGTGCAGCCCGGCATCACCGTCAACTACACCGGTTCCGGCTCCGGCGCCGGCGTCACCGGCGCCCAGGACGGCACCTGCGACATCGGCCTGGCCTCCCGCGACCTCCACGACGACGAGACCGGCGTGACACAGATCACCGTGGCCAAGGACGGCATCGCCATCATTGTCAACCCCAACAACCCCGTGGCCGACCTGAGCATCGAGCAGATCGCCCAGATCTTCACCGGCGAGATCACCAACTGGTCTGAGCTGGGCGGCGAGGACGGCCAGATCGTGCCCATCGGCCGTGAGGCCGGCTCCGGCACCCGCGACGGCTTTGAGTCCATCACCGGCACCGAGGATACCTGCGTGTACCAGAACGAGCTGACCTCCACCGGCGAGGTGATCGCCAACGTGGCCTCCAACCCCAACGCCATCGGCTACGCCTCCCTGTCCGCCGTGGACGAGACCGTGAAGGCCCTCACCGTGGGCGGTGTGGCTCCCACCGAGGAGACCGTCCTGGACGGCACCTACGCCATCCAGCGTAACTTCAACTTCATCATCAACGAGAGCACCGAGCTGTCCCCCGCCGCCCAGGCGTTCGTGGACTGGGCCACCTCCACCGATGCCGCCGACCTGATCGCCTCCGCCGGCGCCGTGCCCGTGGCCGAGTAAGCCCCACCAATTACACCCTGCTCTTTATGCCGGATCTGCCCCCTCGGGCTTCGCTTCGAGGGGGCCTTCGGCGTGATCAGCCCCAAATCCCCGCATCTGACAAAGCCAACGGGCTGTGAAAGCCCCGGCTTTCAGGGCTTTCGCCTTTGTTCTGTACGCGTTATTCTACGAAAGGCCGGTAATCTGCCATGAAACAAAAGCTCCGACCGATGGAGACCATCATGAACCTGGTGTTTTTCGCCTGCGGCTTCATCGCCATCGTGTTCGTGCTCTTCATCAGCGTCTATCTGATCATCTCCGGCATCCCAGCCATCCGGGAGATCGGTCTGATCGACTTCCTCTTCGGCACCGAGTGGGCCTCCACCGCCGCAGAGCCCAAGTTCGGCATTCTGCCCTTCATCCTCACCTCCATCTACGGCACCGCCGGCGCCATTGTGCTGGGCGTGCCCGTGGGCTTCATGACCGCCGTGTTCCTGGCCAAGGTGGCGCCCCCCAGGCTGGCCGCCGTGGTGCGCCCGGCGGTGGATCTGCTGGCCGGCATCCCGTCGGTGGTGTACGGCCTCATCGGCATGATGGTGCTGGTGCCCGCGGTGCGGGTGGCCTTCAACCTGCCCGACGGCGCCAGCCTGTTCTGTGCCATCATCGTGCTGGCCGTCATGATCCTCCCCTCCATCATCTCCGTGTCCGAAACCGCCCTCAAGGCGGTGCCCAAGGAGTATGAGGAGGCCTCCCTGGCTCTGGGCGCCACCCACATCGAGACCGTGTTCCGGGTGTCCGTCCCCGCGGCCTCCAGCGGCATCGCCGCCTCCATCGTGCTGGGCATCGGCCGGGCCATCGGCGAGGCCATGGCCATCATCATGGTGGCCGGCAACGTGGCCAACATGCCCGGGCTGTTCAAGTCCGTCCGCTTCCTCACCACCGCCGTGGCCAGCGAGATGTCCTATGCCTCCGGCCTCCAGCGGCAGGCCCTGTTCTCCATCGCTCTGGTTCTCTTTCTCTTCATTATGCTTATCAATGTGGTTCTCAACACGCTTCTCAAACGGAAGAAGGGGTGATATACTGATATGGAAGACAAAAAGATTACCATGCAGCCCCTCTCCGGCAGGCGGAAGGCCTATGACCGGGTGCTCCGCTTCCTGCTGTATTTCTGCGCGGCCCTGACCTGCGCCCTGCTGATCTTCATCATCGGGTATATCTTCATCCAGGGCCTGCCCCACATCAGCTGGTCTTTCCTCTCCACGGAGCCCAGCTTCATCCAGGACACCATCGGCATCCTGCCCAACATCCTCAACACCGTCTACCTGGTGGTCATCACCCTGATCATCATCCTCCCCCTGGGCGTGGGGGCGGCGGTGTACCTGACCGAGTACGCCCGCAACCGGAAGCTGGTGGCCGCCATCGAGTTCGCCACCGAGACCCTCACCGGCATCCCCTCCATCATCTTCGGCCTGGTGGGCATGCTGTTCTTCTGCCAGCTGCTGGGCCTCCAGGCCTCCCTGCTGGCCGGCGCCCTCACCCTGGTGATCGTCACCATCCCCACCATCATCCGCACCACCCAGGAGTCCCTGAAAACCGTCCCCCAGTCCTACCGGGAGGCCGCCCTGGGCCTGGGCGCGGGCAAGTGGCACATGATCCGCACCGTGGTGCTGCCCTCCTCCATCGACGGCATCGTCACCGGCTGCATCCTGGCCATCGGCCGCATCGTGGGCGAGTCCGCCGCCCTGCTCTTTACCGCCGGCATGGGTATGAGCCTGAACAACTTCTTCGCCTCCTTCGACAACTTCATCCACTCCTCCGGCGCCTCCCTCACCGTGGCCCTGTATGTGTACGCCCGGGAGCGGGCCGAGTTTGACGTGGCCTTCGCCATCGCCGCCATCCTGATGCTGCTCACCCTGGTCATCAACCTGGCCGCCAAGCTGGTGGGCGCGAAACTAAAGAAAAAGTAAGGAGCCCTGATTTATGGACGAGAATATTATCCTGTCAACCAAGGGGCTGGACCTCTGGTACGGCACGACGCAGGCCCTCAAGGACGTGAGCATGGACATCCCCGAGAAGCAGGTGACGGCCCTCATCGGCCCCTCCGGCTGCGGCAAGTCCACCTTCCTCAAGACCCTGGATCGCATGAACGACCTGGTGCCCGGCATCAAGATCACCGGCTCCATCCAGTACCGGGGCATCGAGATCTACGACCCCAGCGTGGACGTGACGTGGCTGCGCAAGCAGATCGGCATGGTGTTCCAGAAGCCAAATCCCTTCCCCATGTCCATCTATGACAACGTGGCCTACGGCCCCCGCACCCACGGCATCAAGAGCAAGAGCAAGCTGGACGACATTGTGGAGAAGTCCCTCCAGGGCGCGGCCATCTGGGACGAGGTGAAGGATCGCCTGAAAAAGTCCGCCCTGGGCCTGTCCGGCGGCCAGCAGCAGCGCCTGTGCATCGCCCGGGCCCTGGCGGTGGAGCCCGACATCCTGCTGATGGACGAGGCCACCTCCGCCCTGGATCCCATCTCCACCTCCAAGATTGAGGATCTGATCGCCGATCTGAAAAACCAGTACACCATCGTCATCGTCACCCACAACATGCAGCAGGCCACCCGCGTCTCCGACAAGTGCGCCTTCTTCCTGCTGGGCCAGCTCATCGAGTTCGGCGACACCACCCAGCTCTTCTCCGTGCCCAAGGACAAGCGCACCGAGGACTATATCACCGGCCGGTTCGGATAAGTCAAAAAATCGGCGTAGCCGATTTTTTGAGAAAGATACAGCCTGCCGCGCGCAGAATTTGTCCGCCTGCTGCGGACAAATTCCACACTTGCAGGCTGAGAGGTGGTTTCCCCGACGCACATGTCGCCGGGAAAACCGGTTTGTATTTGATTCGCGCCCATAGGCGCGAACTCTGCGAGGCTTTTCAACCAGCTATTATCAGGAGGTCGCAATGAGAAAAACCTTTGACGCCGAGCTCCAGGAGCTCAACTATGAGATGATCGACATGGCCGCCGCGGCCGAGGACTGCATCGACGTGGTCATTGAGTCCCTGACCACCGGCGACGAGGCGGCCGCCAAGTCCGCCGTGGAGATGACCAAGACCATGGATCAGATGGAGCGGGACATCGAGAACCGCTGCCTGCGCCTGCTGCTGCAGCAGCAGCCCGTGGCACGGGATCTGCGCACCATCTCCGCCGCCCTCAAGATGGTCACCGACCTGCAGCGCATCGGCGACCAGTGCGCCAACATCGCCGAGATTGCCCTGCTGCTCAAGGGCCAGAAGCAGACCCAGACCCTGGCCGACATCCGCTCCATGAGCCAGAAGGCCGGCGTGATGGTCAAGCGGGCCATCTTCGCCTATGTCAACCGGGACACCGAGGCCGCCCAGGCCGTCATCGCTCTGGACGACGAGGTGGACGAGTACTTCCGCACCATCAAGAGCGAGCTGGTGGAGCTCATTGTGGACAACCGGGAGGAGGCCGACCAGGCCATCGACCTGATCATCATCGCCAAGTACCTGGAGCGTACCGCCGACCACGCGGTGAACATCGCCCAGTGGGCCATCTTCTGCGTCACCGGCGAAATTCTCGGGTAAGGAGGGACTGCCATGGCCAGGGCCATCGCGGTCGTGGAGGACGACGAGAGCATCCGGGAGATGCTCCGCTACTATTTTCAATCGGTGGGTTATGCCGTCCGGGCCTATGAGTCCGGCGAGGCCCTCTTCGCCGGGGAGGAGGGGCAGAGCCTGCCCGCCCTGTACATCCTGGACATCATGCTCCCCGGCATGGACGGGCTGGAGATCCTCCGCCGCCTGCGGGAGGGGAGGGACACCGCCGACGTGCCGGTAATCATGCTCACCGCCCGCACCGCCGAGATGGATCGGGTGGCCGGGCTGGAGAACGGGGCGGACGACTACGTGGTCAAGCCCTTCGGCATCATGGAGCTCCAGGCCCGGGTGAAGGCGGTGCTCCGCCGCACCGAGCGCAGGAGCGACCGGCTGCTCACCTGGGGGGATCTGGAGATCGACCCCGCCGCCCGGGAGGTGCGAAAGGCCGGCCGGGTGGTGGAGCTGACCTACAAGGAGTTTGAGCTGCTCAAGCTGCTGTGTACCCGCCGGGGGGTGGCCCTCACCCGGGACGAGATCCTCCAGGCCGTCTGGGACTACGACTACACCGGCGAGACCCGCACCGTGGACATGCACGTCAAGGCCCTGCGCCAGAAGCTGGGGGAGGACGTGATCACCACGGTTCGGGGCGTGGGGTACAAGATGACGTAAAGTCCAGGGGGCCCCAGGCCCCCTGGATACGAGCCTGCGTGCCGGCGAAACGCCGGCGACTTGGCTCGATACCCCTGGTTTCGCGCCCCGCGGCGCGGGTCGGGGTGTTTTTGGGGAAAATGAATTCCCCCAAAAACATTTATGATTCTCTCTTGCCGGCGGGGCCGGCAGACTCTGTGAGGCGATGGAACCTTCCCCCGCCGGGGGGAAGGTGGCACGGCGAAGCCGTGACGGATGAGGGGGACTTCCCCCTGCGCCTTTGGATGGGAGGCTTTGCTCGTGAAAAAACGTATCATCGGCGCCACCCTGTTTACCGTGGTGTGTGCCCTGCTCATTTCCAATGTGGTGGGCGTCCTCATGTTCCGCAGCCGGGAGATGGATGCGGCCCGGAATACCCTACAGGAGCTGCTCACCCTGATGGACGCCCAGAGCGCCATCACCGAGCCGGAGGAGCTGCTCCGCCAGTTCAGCCAGGCCGCGCCGGACAAGCGCCTGACCATCATCGACACCGACGGCACCGTCCTGGCCGATTCCGAGGCCGACGTGTCCGCCATGGAGGATCACGAGGATCGGCCCGAGGTGATGGAGGCCGAAGCCACCGGCTGGGGCGAGGCGGTGCGCCAGTCCGATACGGTGGGCACCTCCATGCTCTATGTGGCCAAGCGGTTTGCCGACAACATGGTGGGACGGGCGGCCATGCCCGTGTCCTCCATCAACAGCCTGGCGCTGGGCAGTGTGGGCGGCTTCACCCTGGCCGCCGCGGCCGCGCTGATCCTCACTCTGCTCCTGGCCAGCCGCACCGCCAACCGGGCGGCCGCGCCTCTGGATGCGGTGGGCGCCGCCCTCCAGGGGGTGCTGGACGGCAAGGAGCCTCCCGCCGGTCTGAATCCGGACAGGGCGTATGACGAGCTGCGGCCGCTGCTGCGCACCATCGACAAGCTGGTGGAGCGGCTGCGGGGGTACATCCAGTCCATCACCGCCGAGCGGGACAAGGTGGGCCTGATTCTGGACTGCATGGCTGAGGGCCTGATTCTCCTGGACGACGAGGGGAACGTGCTGGCCATCAACCGGGCGGCCCGGAACCTCTTCGGCTTCCCCGAGGGGGAGGAGGTGGACGGCGCCCTGCTCTTCACCCGCAGCCGCCGCCTGCGGGAGGCCATCCAGCAGTCCAGGGACACCCGCACCGCCGTGGTGCTGGACGTGGACGCCCTCACCGACGACGCCCGCAGCCTGCGCCTGTTCATCTCCCCGGTGGTGGGCCGCCAGTATGAGGGCCAGGACGTGGGCACCTCCATCCTGATCTCCGACGTCACCGAGCTGAAAAAGGCCGAGGGCATCCGCAGCGAGTTCACCGCCAACGTGTCCCACGAGCTCAAGACCCCCCTGACCAGCATCAAGGGCTTCACCGACATGCTGGCCTCCGGCATGGTGGCCTCTCCGGAGGATCAGAAGCGGTTCATCACCATGATCGGCGTGGAGGTGGATCGGCTCATCGACCTGATCAACGACATTCTCAAGCTCTCCGAGCTGGAGTCGGTGGCCATCGACCAGTGTGAGGAGCGCTCCGACGCCAACGCCGTGGCCAAAAGCGCCGTGGAGCTGCTCTCCCCCTCCGCCAAGCAGGCGGAGGTGCGCCTCACCCTCAGCGGGGAGGAGGCCGTGGTGGCTGTCCCCGAGGGACGGCTCAAGGAGCTGATGCTCAACCTGATCAGCAACGGCATCAAGTACACCGAGCCCGGCGGCTCCGTCACCGTCCAGGTGCGCACCCAGGACGGGCGGGCGGTGCTCACTGTGGCCGACACCGGCATCGGCATCCCCGAGGAGGCCCAGAGCCGGGTGTTCGAGCGCTTCTACCGGGTGGACAAGGGCCGGGCCCGCAAAAACGGCGGCACCGGCCTGGGGCTGGCCATTGTCAAGCACATCGTCCAGCTCTACGGCGGCACCGTCAGGCTGGAGAGCGAGGTGGGCAAGGGCTCCACGTTTACCGTGACCCTGCCCCTGGCGGAAAAGTAAACACCAAGAAGGACGGCTGAACCTCAGCCGTCCTTCTTGTATCCCAAAACCACTCGCTAGGCGAGTGGTAGAAAAAAGCCTATGGCGATAAAGAAGATAGAAAAACTCCCTTT
>NZ_NFMB01000001.1 GCF_002161215.1 Flavonifractor sp. An10 | reverse complement strand
GAACTTTTTGAAACTTCAAAAAAGTTTCAAAAAGTTGTTTGATCCAACGCGAAAGGGAACCCTGACGGTTCCCTTTCACACTATCCCTCCCTCCGAATCCTTCGGCCGGTGGGTTTATCGGCAAGCCCGAACAGCCGCACTGGGCGGCTATTTTCTGTACTCTGCCAGCTCGGCCGCCGCCCGGATCAGGCGGCGCAGCTCCTGCTGGGTATTGAAGGCGGAGACGCTGACGCGGACGGTGCCTGTCTCCAGGGTGCCGGCGGAGCGGTGGGCCAGGGGCGCGCAGTGGAGCCCCGCCCGGACGGCGATGCCCCGCCTGCCCAGGGCCTCCCCCGCCGCCTCGCAGTCCATGCCGTCGATCCGGAAGGAGAGCACACCGGCCTGGGCCGCCGGCTCCTCCGCCTGGAACACTGTGATGCCGGGAATCCGGGCCAGTGTCTCCCCCGCCGGACGGAGCAGCCGGCGCTCATGGGCCAGGATGCGCTCCGTCCCCTGGGCCCGGACGTAGCGGAGGCCCTCCAGCAGGCCGGCGATGCCCGGCATGTTGTGGGTGCCCGCCTCCAGCCGGTCGGGGAGGAACTCCGGCATGTCCTGGAGGGCGGAGGCGCTGCCCGTGCCCCCCTGGAGAAGAGGCTTTGTCTCCGCGCCGCACAGCAGCAGGCCGGTGCCCTGGGGGCCGTAGAGGCCCTTGTGCCCCGGCATGGCGATGAAGGCCGCTCCCAGTTCTCCCATCCGCACCGGCAGGCAGCCGGCGGACTGGGAGGCGTCCAGCACAAAGGGGATCCCCCGCGCCCGGCACAGGGCGGCAATCTCCTCAACCGGCAGCACGAAGCCGAATACATTGGACACGTGGGTGCAGAGCACCGCCTTCACGTCCCCGTCCAGCTGCCGCTCAAAGGCCGCCAGCTGGGCCTCCCGGTCAAAAAGGGGTGCCTCCGCCACCCGCACCTCCGCCCCCAGGGCGCGGAGGGGACGGGTGACGGCGTTGTGCTCATAGCCGGAGATCACCACCGCGTCCCCCGGCTCCAGCAGGGAGCGGATGGCGATGTTCAGGCCGTGGGTAGCGTTGAAGGTAAACACCACCTGCTCCGGGTTCTCCAGCTGGAAAAGCTCCGCCGCGGCCCGGCGGCAGGCAAATGCCGTCTCCGCCGCGGCCATGGCGGGGGCGTGGCCGCCCCGCCCCGGGGTGGCCAGATGGTTCACCGCCCGGGCCATGGCCCGGGCCACGGCGGGCGGCTTCTGCAGGGTGGTGGCTGCGCTGTCCAGATAGATCATAACAGCACCTCTTTATAGCCGCCGTCCCCGGACATGATATAGATCCGCCTGGGGGAGAGCCCCACCCGCTCCAGCACCAGCAGCGCGCGGGCCAGGTTCCGCTCCGACACCTTGACGGAGTGGCTGCACCCCTCGCCGGCGATGATTCTGGGCGAGCGGAGAATATAGGCCGTGATGCCCGCCCGCTCCAGGGCGGCCGCCGTCCGCTGGGCGTAGGTCAGCGAACGGCACACGATGAGATAGTAGACCATAGCAAAACGCTCCTCTCGTGCCAGTGTATGCACGAAAGGATCGTCGGGTTCTGCCCCGTTGTCCGCGGTCAGCCGTCCTCCTCCACCAGGCAGACGGCGTGGGCGGCCATGCCCTCCCCCGCACCGGTAAAGCCCAGGCCCTCCTCGGTGGTGGCCTTGACGCTCACCCGGGACAGGGGCACCTGGAGCCGGTCGGCCAGGTTCCGGCGGATGGCGGGCAGGTGGGGGGCCAGCTTGGGGGCCTGGGCCAGCACGGTGGCGTCCACATTGCCCACCCGGAATCCCCCGGCATGGAGCCTGGACACCACCTCGTCCAGCAGGCGGAGGCTGTCCGCCCCGGCGAAGGCCGGGTCGCTGTCCGGGAACAGATGGCCGATATCCCCCAGGGCGCAGGCACCCAGCAGGGCATCCATCACCGCGTGGGTGAGCACATCCGCGTCGGAGTGGCCCAGCAGCCCCCGCTCATAGGGGATCTCCACACCGCCCAAAATCAGCTTTCGCCCCTCCGCCAGCCTATGTACATCATAGCCGTGTCCGATTCTCACTGCTCTTCCCTCCATGCCAGAAGCGCCTCCGCCACCGCCAGATCCTCCGGGGTGGTGAGCTTCAGATTGCAGTAGTCCCCCTCTGTCAGGGCCACGCCGATGCCCAGCCGCTCCACCGCGGCGCAGTCGTCGGTGAGCTCCGCCCCGTCCTCCAGGGCCTTTTGCAGCGCGGTTTTGATCAGATCCACCTGGAACACCTGGGGGGTCTGCACCGCCCGCAGCTCGGCCCGATCCAGGGTGGCCGTCACCAGCCCGTCCCGCGCCCGCTTTACCGTGTCCTTCACCGGTACTGCCGGGGCCGCCGCGCCGCACTCCGAGGCCCGGCGGATCACCGCCTCCAGCACCGCCTGGCTCACCAGGGGCCGGGCCCCGTCGTGGATGGCGGCCAGCTCCGCGTCCGGGGAGAGCTCCCCCAGGCCGGCCAGCACCGAGTGGCTGCGGGTCGCCCCGCCCACGATCACCTTGCGCACCTTCTCCAAAGCGGCATCCCGGCACAGCTGGCCGATGGGGACGATCAGCTCCTCCCGGGTCACCACCACGATCTCCGTGATATAGGGGCACAGTTCCAGCGCCCGCAGGGTGTGCAGCAGCACCGGCTGCTCCCCCAGAGGGAGCAGCAGCTTATCCTGCCCCATGCGGGTGGAGCTCCCCGCAGCCGGCACCACGGCGGAGCAGCGCAGCTCCTCCTCCCGCCGCCGCCGGAACAGGCGGCCCAGCAGTCCGGCCATGTCCATCTCTCCTTTCAAAAAAAGGGAGCCTCTTCGGCTCCCCCCTCCAATTGATTTTGCCCGGCCCGGCCGGGCGGTTCCGCAGAACCGCCCCCTACAGACTTATTGGGCCAGGGCGGTATTTATGCGCGCCTCCACCTCGTCATAGCTGGAATTCTGGGAGAGAACGATCTCGGAGATCAGGATCTGCTTGGCGGAGTGGAGCATCTTTCGCTCCCCCGTGGACAGCCCCCGTTCCCCCTCCCGGAGCATCAGGCCCTTGACCACCCGGGCCACCTCCAGCAGATTGCCGCTTTTCAGGCGCAGCATGTTCTCCCGGTAACGCTGGTTCCAGTTGGGAATCATGTCCACCTTGATGCCCGGAATGGCCGCGATGACCCGGTCGGCCTCCTCGCCCTTAATGACGGGCCGCACGCCGATCTCCTCGCTGTTGGCCGTGGGGATCATCACCAGCATGCCGCCCACCGGCAGCTTGAGAATGTAGTAATCTCTGACGACGCCGTTGACTTTCTTCTGCACGATGCTGTCAATCACGCCGGCACCATGCATCGGATGGACAATTTTGTCTCCCACCTGAAACACGTTTCCACCTCCCAGCAGAACATTCCGTTTCGTATACCTCCAATTTTACCCTACGTAATGTATTATAGTCGCCTTTTTTCCCCTTTGCAAGCCGTTTCCTGTTTATTTTTTGTAAATCCGAAAAAAACAGCGCCATTTCCACAGGAAATGGCGCTGTTTGGTCAATCAGGTGATTACTCTTCGTTGACGTCCTCGTCCTCGGCGGCGGGCTCCTCCAGGAGCGCGCGGATGGACAGGGAGACCTTCTCGTGCTCGTAGTCGATGTCGATGATCTTCACATCCACCATCTGGCCCTCGCTGAGCACGTCGCCGGGCTTGTCGATGCGGTGATCCGCGATCTGGGAGATGTGGATCAGGCCGTCCACGCCGGGGACGATCTCGGCAAAGGCGCCGAAGGTCATCAGCTTGACGATGCGGACATTGGCCACGTCGCCCACGTTGTACTTGCCGGTGAAAATCTCCCAGGGGTTCTGGGTGCGATCCTTCATGCCCAGAGAGATCTTCTTCTTCTCCTTGTCGAAGGAGATGACATACACGTCCACGGTGTCGCCCACGCTCACCACCTCAGAGGGGTGCTTGATGCGGGACCAGGACAGCTCGGAGATGTGAACCATGCCGTCCACGCCGCCGATGTCCACGAAGGCGCCGTAAGAGGTCAGGCTCTTGACGGTGCCGGTGTAGTGCTTGCCCTCCTCGATGTTCTCCCACACCTCGGCGGCCTTGGCGGCGCGCTCCTCGGCCTCCACGGCGCGGATGGAGCCCACCACGCGCTTGCGGGCGCGGTTGACCTCGGTGATGCGCAGGCGCACCTTCTGCTTGACCAGCTGGCTCATGGGAGTGTCCCGGGGCAGACCGGTCTGGGAGGCGGGCACAAAGACGCGCACGCCCTTGATGTTGACGACAACGCCGCCCTTGTTCTCCTCGGTGACCACACCCTCGACGGTGGTGCGCTCCTCGCGGGCCTGCTCAATGTCCTCCCAGCTCTTGACCGTGTCAAGGCGCTTCTTGGAGAGGGTGACCACACCCTCCTGGTCGTTCACGCGCATGACATAGGTCTCAATCTCGTCGCCGACTTTTACCAGATCCTCAACCTTGACCGCAGGGTCGTCGGTCAGCTCGGACACCGGTATGTAGCCGGCGTGCTTAGTCCCAAGATCCACATAGATCTCAGTGGGCGTAATGCCAGTGACAACGCCTGTGACCTTCTCCCCTGTATGCAAAGTTTTGATCGACTTCTCCAGCATTTCAGCAAAGGATTCCTCGATCTCAATGTTTTCGTCGCTCATTTTGTCATAGACCTCCTTTATAATCCACTCAGGCGTGGACGCGCCCGCAGTGATTCCAATAGAAGCCTTCCGACACAGGGTGGAAGGTTCCAGCTCCGCCGCCCGTTCGATCCAAACCACCATGGGGCAGAGCGCCCCGCATAGTTCCGCCAGCCGTTTGGTGTTGGAGCTCTCCCGTCCTCCGATGACGACCACAGCATCGGATCGCGCGGCAAGCGCCTGGGCCTCAGACTGCCGTTTACACGTAGCATTACATATTGTATCAAAAATTTTTAAGTTTGTACACTCTTTTTTTGCTTTTTCTACGCAGGAATCCCAAATAAATCGGGTGGAGGTGGTTTGGGACACCATGGTGAGGGGCATTTCCCGCCGCTCCGGGGCCTCATCCAGCCAGTTTGACAGGGCCTCTGCCCCCTCCAGCACCACGGGACGGGCACACCAGCCGGCAATGGCGGCCACCTCCGGATGGGTGGGCGTGCCGATGATCAGCACCTGCCGCCCCTCCTCCTCCGCCTGGGACACAATGCCGTGGATGCGGGATACGTTGGGGCAGGTGGCGTCAATCACCGTACACCCACGGGCGGCCAGGGCCTCGTGGACGGCCCTCCCCTCCCCGTGGGAGCGGATGAGCACGGCGCTTCCCTCCGGGATCTCCTCCATCGAGGCGGTCAGGCCCACGCCCATGGCCTCCAGCCGGGAGATCTCGTCCCGGTTGTGGATGATGGGCCCCAGCATGACGCAGGGCCTGCCCTGTCCCGCCGCCTCCTCCGCCAGCTGCACCGCCCGGCGGACGCCGTAGCAGAAGCCGGCGGTTCTGGCCAGCTCGACTCTCATCGGCCGGCCTGAGGCTTCAACGCCTCAATGCGCTCCATCAGATCATCCGCCACGGCGTGGTAGTCCTCCTGGGTGGGCTTGCGCCCCTCCGGCACCTTGGGATAGTATGCCTCGCCGAACACCACGGGATTCCACCGGAAGAATCTTTTTTCCGCCGGTAAGTAGATGGGGATGATGGGCACGCCGGTGCGCAGGGCCAGCATGGCCGCGCCGGTCTTGGCGTCGCCGAAGTCGCCGTCCTGGTGGCGGGTGCCCTCGGGGAACATGAGGAGCAGCTCCCCGTTTTTCAGGTACTTGATGGAGGTCTTGATGGCGGCCACATCCGCCTTGCCCCGCTTGACGCCGAAGATGCCGCCGTGGCGGAGCACCCAGCCGATGAAGGGCCAGTGCATGATCTCCTCTTTTGCCATCACATGGATCTGATAGCGCCACCCCAGGGCGTAGGCGATGAACAGGGGGTCGTTGGTGCGGGTGTGGTTGGCGCACAGCAGCGCGCCCCCCCTGGGGCGGTTCTGCTTATTGATGCACCGGGTGGGCATCACAATACGAAACACCACCCAGAGTACAATATAGGCAATACAGTAGACAAGGTTCTTCTTTGGCTTCTTATTCATGCATGCAGCCGCTCCTTTATGGTGTCCAGCAGGACGCCCAGACTCTTCTCCAGAGAGTTGCCGGTGGTGTCCACCAGCAGAGCGTCCTCTGCCTGCCGCAGGGGGGCGGCGGCCCGCCTGGTATCGTGCTCATCCCGCTGAATCACATCCCGCAGGACGGTATCATAGTCGGTCTCCTGCCCCCGCTGGCACAGCTCCTCATAGCGCCGGCGGGCCCGGTCTTCCGGAGAGGCGGTGAGGAAGATCTTCACGTCGGCCCGGGGCAGCACCACGGTGCCGATGTCCCGGCCGTCCATGATCACGTCGTGGGTGCGGGCCAGCTCCCGCTGGCGCTCCAGCAGAAAGTCCCGCACCGCGGGAACGGCAGAGACACAGGAGGTATACCGGGAGATCTCATGCTGACGGATGGCGTCGGTCACGTCCTCGCCGTCCAGGTACATGTGCTGCAGGCCGTCCCCGCCGTATTTCAGCTCGATGTTCAGGCCGGGCAGCAGGGCGGTCACCGCCGCCCCGTCCTCCGGATCCACCCCCTCCCGGTATGCCTTCAGCCCCACCGTGCGGTAGATCGCCCCGGTGTCTACGTACAAAAAGCCCAGCTCCTTGGCCAGCAACTTGGCCAGCGTGGATTTCCCCGCCCCGGACGGCCCGTCCACGGCGATGCTCTTGTGCTCTGTCATGGGTTGCTTCCTCCTCGGTTTTCAGTGCAGGACAGGGCGGCGGCCTCCCCGGCCGCCCGGCCGGTGGCCCAGGCGAGCTGCAGGTTGAAGCCGCCGGTATAGGCATCCACGTCCAGCACCTCTCCGGCAAAATAGACGCCGGGGGCCAGCTTGGACGCCATGGTGGTGGGGTTGACCTCCGACACCTTGACCCCGCCGGAGGTGACGATGGCCTCCTCCACCGGGCGGGGGCCCTTGATGTCAATGCGCAGGCATTTGAGGGTGTCCAGCAGTCGGCGGCGCTGGGCCTTGGTCACAGAATGTGCCTTCTCCTCCGCCGGGATGCCGGTGAGCTCCACCAGCACCGGCACCATCAGTCGGGGCACCAGCCCTTCCAGCACATTGTGGAAATCCCGGTTGGCGTTTTCCTCCAGATCCCGGAGCAGCCGCTTGTCCAGCTTCTCCTCGTCCAGGGCGGGCTTGAGATCCAGGTTGATGTAGTAGTGCTCCTTCTCAAAATCCCGCATGTGGGCGCTGGCGCTGAGGATCAGCGGCCCGGACAGGCCGAAGTGGGTGAACAGCAGCTCCCCCTGCTCGGCGTAGACCGCCTTTTTCTTCCCGTTTCGCACCTGGATGGCCACGTTGCGCAGGGACAGGCCCTGCATCCTGGCGCAGAAATCCTGCTCTGCCACCAGGGGCACCAGGCTGGGCCTGGGGGGCAGAACGGTGTGCCCCACGCTGCGGGCCAGCGCATAGCCGTCGCCGGTGGAGCCGGTGAGCGGGTAGGACACCCCGCCGGTGGCGATCACCGCCGCCCCGCCGGGGTAGAAGCCGCCCTCCCCTTCCACACCCAGGAGGGCGCCGTCCTCCCGCCGCAGGGACACGGCCCGATCCTGCACCACGGACACCCCCGCCCGGCGCAGGGCGCGGAGCAGGGCGTCGATGATGTCGGCGGCCTTGTCCGACTGGGGAAAGACCCGGTTCCCCCGCTCCGTCTTCAGCGGCACGCCCAGGCCCTCAAAAAACGCCTTCACCGCCTCCGGCGGGAAGCGGGTGACGGCGCTGGTGAGGAATCGGCTGTTGTGGGGGACGTTTTGGAGCACCTCCTGCACCGTGCAGTCGTTGGTCACGTTGCAGCGGCCCTTGCCGGTGATGTACAGCTTGCGCCCCAGCTTGGGGTTGCGCTCCAGCAGGGTGACGGAGGCCCCCCTTTGGGCGGCGGCAAGGGCGGCCATGCATCCGGCCGCGCCGCCGCCGACAACAATCACATCACTCAATGGTTCTCTTCCACCTTCTCATAGACCTGATACTCATCCCAGATCTGCTCCAGCGTCTCAAAGGTCTGGGAGAGGTCGTCGTTCTTCTTCCGCCCGATGGCCACGATCAGGGCATTGACCAGGGACAGCGGGGCCACCAGGGAGTCCACGAAGGAGGCCATGTCGCTCTTGGCCAGCAGCTTCAGCGTGGAGATGGGGGCCAGAGGCGAGGTCTCGCTGTCGGTGAGGGCGATGGTGGTGGCCCCCCGGTCGCTGGCAAACTGCATGGCCGTCACCGTCCGGCGGGAGTACCGGGGGAAGCTGATGCCGATCACCACATCCCCGGGCCCCACCCGCAGCAGCTGCTCGAACACCTCACTGGTGGAGGTGGAGTGCACCACCGTCACATGGTCGAAGATAAGGTTGAAATAGAAGCCCAGGAAGCTGGCCAGGGCCGCCGCCGAACGCACCCCCAGGATATAGATGTGCCGGGCCGCCACAATGGCGTCCACCGCCCGGTTGAAATGCTCCCGGTCTGTCTCCTCCAGAGTCATGCGGATCTTTTCCATGTCCGACTGCATCACCATGGACAGGATATCCTGGTCGCCGATGCGGTCGTTGGACACCTCGATGCGCTGGATGGAGGTGAGCTTGGAGCGGATCATCTCCTGGAGGGCCTTCTGCATGGCGGGATAGCCGTCATAGCCCAGTTCTGCGGCAAAGCGCACCACCGTGGACTCGCTGACGCGGACGGTCTTGCCCAGGCGGCTGGCGGTCATGAAGGCCGCCTTGTCATAGGACTCCAGAATGAAATTGGCAATCAGCTTCTGTCCCTTGGAGAAGGTGGGCATATTGCCCTGAATCACCGATAAAATGTCGTTGGACATGGATGGATCCCCCTACTGTCTGTCCGCTCCGGCGGGAGTGGCGCCCAGACGCGGATTTCAATCTTCTTTATCATACCGGGTCTGGCGGGGAAAAGCAATCCCCTTTTGCAAGTTTTTCTCCCAATCTTGCAAAGAGGGACGTCACAGGCCCAGCAGACGGAGCTCCTCCGCCGTCAGGCGGCGCCACTTCCCCGGCGGCAGGGCGCCCAGTCGGAGCGCCCCCTCCCGCACCCGCTTCAGGCGGCGCACCTTCAGCCCGGCGGCGGCGCACATGCGCCGCACCTGGCGGTTGCGCCCCTCGTGGATCACCACGGAGAGCAGCCCGGGCCCCAGCTCCTCCACCCGGGCCGGGTGGAGCGGGATCCCGTCCAGCTCCATGGGGCCCCGCAGCACCGGCAGGGCGGCGGCCACATCCCCCTCCACCCGGACATGGTACTCCTTCTCCACCTCGTGGCTGGGGTGGATGAGCCGCTGGGTGAGCGCCCCGTCGTCGGTAAGGAGCAGCAGGCCCTCCGAGTCCAGATCCAGCCGCCCCACCGGCCACACCCGGGCCCCGCAGCCCGTCACCAGCTCCGCCACGGTTTTCCGCCCCCTCTCGTCGGACAGGGTGGTCACATAGCCCCGCGGCTTGTTGAGCATCACATAAGTACGGCGGGCCGGCTCCGCCAGGAGCCGCCCGTCCACCCGGATCTCGTCCCGCTCCGGGTCGGCCTTGTCCCCCACCCGGGCGGTGCGGCCGTTCACCGTCACCCGTCCGGCGGCCAGCCAGCCCTCCGCCGCCCGCCGGGAGGCCACGCCGCGGGCGGACAGGATTTTTTGCAGCCGCTCCTCCACGGCGCGTCCCCCCTTTTATAGGTTACAACAGAAAGATTCCTCGCTATGCCCCGCCGCGGAGGCGGTTCAAAAGCCCCTCCAGCAGGCCGGGGCCGGCCCGGTCGTCGAACACGGACTGGCTGTACACCAGCTCGGTCTCCCCGATCACCTCTCCGTCCAGGGTGAACACCAGCTGTCCTGCCGTCTCCCCCGCCTGGACAGGGGCCGCCACCGCCTGGGACAGTTCGATTTTTGCCTCCACCCGTTCCCCTTCCGTCAGGGGATAATACACGTCGGAGACCGTCTCCACCGGCACAAACCGGCACAGGCTCCCCGACACCGGCACCGCGGACACCGCCCGGCCCGCCAGGGCCAGCATGGTATTGGGATAGCCGGCAAAGCCGTAGTCAAACAGGGCGGCGTGATCCGCCCAGTCGTTGCGGTCATTGAGGGTGACGGCAATCAGGGTCTGGCCGTCCCGCTCCGCGCTGGACACCAGGGTGCGCCCCGCCGCCTCGGTATAGCCGGTCTTGAGGCCGGTGCAGCCCTCATACTGCCACAGCAGCTTGTTGTGGTTGGTGAGGGAGCGGCCCGCCACCGAGACGGATCGGGTGCTGACGATGCGGGCCAGGGTCTCGTGCTCCAGCACTGCCCGGGCCAGGCGGGCCATGTCGGCGGCGGTGGAGTAGTGCCCCTCCTCGTTCAGGCCGCTGGGGTTGGTAAAACGGCTGTGCTCCATCCTCAGTCGGGCGGCCTTCTCGTTCATCCAGGCCGCGAAGGTCTCGCTGTCCCCGGCACAGTAGCCGGCGATGGCCTCCGCCGCGTCGTTGCCCGACACCAGCAGCAGGCCGTAGAGCAGCGCCTCCAGGGTGAGCTGCTCCCCCGCCTTCAGGTACATGGAGGAGCCCTCAATGCCCGTCCACTCCGGCCGGATGGTGACCACGTCGGACAGCTCCGGATGGCGCTCCACCGCCACCAGGGCGGTCATCAGCTTGGTGATGCTGGCGATGGGCCGCTCCTCGTCGGCATTTTGGGCGTAGAGCACCCGGCCGCTGCCGCCGTCGATCAGGATGGCGGAGGCGGCCGACGTGGACGGCCCCGCCGCGTCGGCGGCGGGGCACAGCAGTACCAGAACCAGCAGAAGGGCGGAGACGCGCTTCAAGGGACATCACCTCGGGCAGAAGATGCCCTTAGTATGTCTCTCCCGTCTCCCCTTTATCCTGGCCCTTGGCCTGCTGCTTCTCGATGAAGTCGGTGACCTTGTCCACCACCTCGGGCACCATCTCCACCACACGATCCACGGTGGTGGCCGCCGGGGGCGCCACGGGCATCAGCTTCACCGTGTCCCCCTTGACGATCAGGAAGGCCACCGGGGACAGGTTCATCCCCGCGCCGCTGCCGCCGCCGAAGGAGTTGTCAGCCTCCGGCTTCTGGTTTTTGGAGACAAAGTCGCTGCCGCCGGAGGCAAAGCCCACCGTCAGGCGGGAGATGGGGATGATGGTCACATTCCCCGCCTGGATGGGCTTACCCACGATGGTGTTCACATCCGCAATCTCCCGGAGCTTCTGCATGGTGGTGCTCATGAGGTCGTCAATGGGATGCTGCTTTTCCATAGCTTAAACCGCCTCTTTCTGTCTGGCCGGGGCCTTGGCCCCGGAATTGGATTGGGAATTTGCTTTCAGAAACCCCGCTGCCAGCCGCAGGGCCAGGGAGATGGCCTGGGCCGCGGTGAGGGTGGCCGCCGCGGAGAGGGCAATCTCCGGCCGCTGGGCGGTAAAGTCCACCCGGGTGCGGATGTCCCTGTCCTTCACGTTAAAATTCTGCTCCACCAGGGGCCAGATCATACCCACCGCCGCATTGGCTCCGCCGAACATCAGGGCCGCCGACGCCGGGTCGGACGCCGCGGCGGTGAACTCCAGGGTAAAGCTGTCGACGCGGATCTTCCGCTTCAAACGCCCTGCCGCGTCGGTGATCAGCGGCAGGTACTGCCTGAGCTGGGCCAGCGGGCTTGCCCTCTCCTTGGGCTTGTCCGGCTCTTTTTTCTTCTTTTTCCGCTTTTGCGGCTTCTCCGGCCTGGGCGGCCGCGGATAGGCCTGAATCCGCAGAGGCCCTGCCTTGACGCGCACGCACAGGCCCTGGGCGGTGTAATCCACCGCCGCTCCCAGGCGGATCTGGCCCAGGAGCACCAGGGCCAGCACCACCGCGGCCAGGATCACAAGGGCTGTCATGGGCTTATTGCGCCTCCTCCGTCTGGGCCAGCTCCCGGGCGGCCTGGAGGATCTCCTCCTCCGTCACATCGGCCGTCTCCCCTTCCGCCTGTTCCTCCGCCTGGAGCTTCTCCAGCGCCGCCTGCATCTCCAGGGTGATCTGTCCGTCCTCCGGGGATGCGTTGGGCAGCTCAGGCAGCTCCTCCAGGCTGGACAGGCCGAAGGCGCGCAGGAAGTTCTGGGTGGTGCGGTACTGGATGGGCCGGCCGGGCACCGCCAGGCGGCCGCACTCCTCGATGAGCTCCCGCTCCAGCAGCAGGCCCACGGTGTAGGAGCTGTCCACCCCCCGGATCTGATCCACATAGGCCCGGGTGACGGGCTGGTAGTAGGCGATGATGGCCAGCACCTCCAGGGCGGGCTGGCTTAGGCGGGCGGGCCGCCGGCTCTCGAAGGCCCTGCGGATATAGGGGGCGAACTCCGGCGCGGAGCAGAGCTGATAGCTGCTGTCCAGCTTCAGAAGCCGGATGCCCCGCCGCTCATAGCTGTAGGCGTCCGCCAGACGCTGGCACACCGCGTCCGCCGTGGCCCGGTCGATCTCCAGGGCCAGGCAGATGCGCTCCACCCCCACAGGTTCCCCGGCGGCGAACAGGATGCCCTCAATGGCGGATTCAATTTCCTTCAATTCCATAGTATAACCCCAATCTGCCCCGATGTAACCCGGCAGTGATGTTCCCCTACTCCGCCGTCTCGGCGTCGGTGGTCAGCTCCAGCTCTCCCGCCGCCCCCTCCTCGGTGCAGGTGACGGTGCAGTCGGTCTCCGTGCCCGCCAGGCGCAGCCGCCGGGCCTTGCACAGCTCCAACACGGCGATGAAGGTGGCCACCACCTCGGAGCGGCTGCGGTTGCCCTTGAACAGGGCCCGGAACCGGGTCACGCCGAAGCGGCTGAGCCGATCCAGGATCTCGCTGGCCTTGTCCGCCACCGGGTAGGGCTCCCGGCCCACGATCCCCTCGAAGGCGGCCATGGGGGGCGGCAGGCGGTGATCCACCCGCTCCAGCACCGACCGCATGGCCCGCACCAGATCCTCGGGCCTGTGGACATAGCGGTAGGTCTTCTCCACCGGCATGGGCTCCGGCGTCTTGGTCAGATAGTCCCGGCCCACGGCGTAGCGGTCGGACAGCTCTGGCACCACCGCCTTGATTTTGGCAAAGTTCTCGTGGCGCTGGTGCTCCTCCAGGGAGGCGATGAGCTGTTCCATCTCGGACAGGGCCTCCTCGTCGTGGATGGACAGGAGCATCCGGGTCTTGATGAACACCAGCTGGGCCGCCATGGTGACGAACTCGCTGGCTACCTCCAGATCCAGTTCCTTCCGCCGGGCCATCCACGCCAGGTACTGATCCAGGATCAGGGAGATCTGGATGTCCTTGATCTCCATTTTATTTTTGCTCAGCAGGTGGAGGATCAAATCCAGAGGGCCGTTGAAGTCCTCCATCTCCTCATCCCGTGCCTTGACCACCTTTTCCAGGTGAAAAATCGGCGTTTCGATGGCGCTCACCTCAAAACAGTTGAAAGATACTGGCCGCGTCCTGGAACACCAGCAGGGCCCCCATGGGCATGCCGGTCACGGCGCAGAAGCCCTGGAGTATATGGAGCATGAGGAAGGACAGGGGCCGGTCAAACGCCCCCAGCAGCACCAGGACGATCAGCACCCCCATGACGTACTTCTCATAGCGCAGGATGGTGTAATACGCCCGGTCGGGCAGCAGGGCGAACAGGATCTTGGAGCCGTCCAGGGGGGAGATGGGGACCAGGTTGAACAGCCCCATGCCCACGCCCAGCAGGGCCAGGTTGGACAGCAGGCACAGCACCGCCACCCACACCGGGTGGAGCGGGGCAATGTGGTAGATCAGGGAGGCAATCGCCGTAGCCGCCAGGGCGGTGAGGAAATTGGCCGCCGGCCCGGCCAGGGCGGTGAGGGCCATGCCCTGCTTGGGGTGCTTGAAATAGCGCATATCCACCGGCACCGGCTTGGCCCAGCCCACCTTGGCGATGAGCATCATCAGCAGGCCGAAGAGATCCAGGTGCTTGATGGGGTTGAGGGTGAGCCGCCCGGCGTTTTTTGCGGTGGGATCCCCCAGCCGCCAGGCCACGAAGCCGTGGGACAGCTCGTGCAGGGTGATGCACAGCAATGCCGCCGCCGCGCTGATGAGCAGGGTGAGCAGGCCCCACCAGTCCATGCCCCGGACAAATTGTGTTACAGAACCCAAAGGCTATTCCTCCAGCAGTTTCTCCCGCAGCCGGTTCAGCTGTCCCTCCGACAGCCCGGCGGCGCGTAAGTAATCCGGCACGGAGCCGTAGGCCCCCTCCAGCCGGTTCAGGCAGTCCTCCAGATACTCCGTCCGGGAGGCGCCCACATAGGCGGGCAGGTTTTCCTGTGTCTGCCTCATCCACTGGATCACGGGGCGGATGTAGGTCTCCGAAACCTGATAGTCGGCCAGAATATCCAGCCGACCCACCCCCGCCAAGGTAAGCAGCAGGGCGGCCACGCAGCCGGTGCGGTCTTTGCCCGCCATGCAGTGGAAGAGCACGCCGCCGGGGGCGTCGGCGATGGCAGCCAGCACAGCGGCCACCTCCTCCTTCCGCTCCAGCATCTGGAAGTACCCCCAGCCCACCAGCTCCTCCTCATGGGGCAGCTTCACGCCCCCGGACAGGGGGAGATGGCGGCAGGTAAAGCCGGGCTGTCCGGCCAGCTCGTCAGGCAGTTTCTCCATCTCCGCCGGGCTGCGCAGGTCGATCACCGTGGTGATCCCCCGCTCCAGCAGCCAGTCCCGGTCGGCCTGGGAGAGCCCCGTCGGGTTGTCGCCCCGGAGCAGCCGCCCCCACCGGGTGGTCTTCCCGCCGGTCGCAGGATAGCCGCCCAGATCCCGCAGATTCAGCATCTTTCCAAGCCGGATGCGGCGGTACATGCCCCTTCCTCCTTCCGCCGCCCCTCCGGGCGGCTGATACGGTAAAGCCAATTATAGCAAATTCCCCCGAAAAGCACAAGGGGATGCCCGCCGTTCCGCCGGAGAGAACCCTTCTCCCCCCTTCCGGCATAGGATGGGCAAAAAGGAGGAATGTCCCTTGGCCTCAATTGGAACCATCATGCTCCGCGTCTACACCTCCCGGGCCCAGCTGCCGGTGCTGGGGGCCACGGTGGCGGTCACCCAGAAGAGCGGCGGCGGGCGGCATACCCTGCTGGCCGTCCGCACCACCGATGAGAACGGCCGCATCGCCCCGGTGCGGGTGGCCACCCCCGACCCGGCCGCCAGCGAATCCCCCGGCACCCCAACCCCTTTCGCCTCCTGCGACGTCTGGGTGGAGGCGCCGGGCTATGAGATGCTCTATCTGGAAAATATGCAGGTGTTCCCCAACACCGAGACCCTCCAGGAGGTGGATCTGACGCCCCTGCCCGAGCAGGCCCCGCCCGCCTCCCGCGGTGAGACCGTCAACGTCACCCCCCAGGAGCTGTAAAGGAGGCCGTCTGTATGCCCACCACCCCCATCACCCCCTATGTGCCACAGTCCATCACCGTCCACCTGGGGCCCCCCGGCGCGGACGCGGAGAACGTGACGGTCTCCTTCCCGGACTATGTGAAAAACGTGGCCTCCAGCGAGATCTACCCCACCTGGGAGCTCGCCGCCATCCGGGCCAACGTGCTGGCCATCATCTCCTTTGCCCTCAACCGGGTGTACACCGAGTACTACCCCAGCCGGGGCTACCCCTTCAACATCACCTCCAGCACCGCCTATGACCAGAAGTTCATCAAAGGACGCAGCATCTTTGAGAACATCAGCCAGATGGTGGACTCCATCTTCACCTCCTACATACGCCGCATCGGCTTTGTGGAGCCTCTGGCCGCCAAGTTCTGCAACGGCACCACCACCACCTGCGACGGCCTGTCCCAGTGGGGCAGCCAGGCCATGGCGGAGCAGGGCGCCGACTCCATCACCATCCTCCGCAGCTACTATGGCGACAACATCGAGATCGTCACCAACGCCCCAGTGATGGGCATCCGGTACTCCTACCCCGGCGCCCCGGTACGGCTGGGAGACCGGGGGGAGGCGGTGCTGCGCATCCAGACCATGCTCAACCGCATCTCCCGGGACTACCCCGCCATCCCCAAGGTGCAGCCGGTGGACGGCATCTTCGGGGAGGGCACCGAGCAGGCCGTGATCAAGTTCCAGCAGATTTTCAGCCTCACCCCCGACGGCATCGTGGGCAGCGCCACCTGGTATAAGCTGGTGTTCCTCTACGTAGGGGTGCTGGATCTGGCGGAGCTGGTCAGCGAGGGCCAGACCTTCTACGCCAACGCCATCCCCCTGGAGTTCTCCGACGTGGTGGCCCCCGGGGACACCGGGGAGGAGGTGCGGGTGATCCAGTACCTGCTCTCCGTGGTGTCCGAGTTTTACAGCAACGTGCCCCCGGTGGCGGTGGACGGCGTCTACGGCCCGGCCACCCGGCAGGCCGTCATCGCCGTACAGCAGATGGCCGGTCTGCCCCAGGACGGAGTGGTGGGGGAACAGACCTGGCAGGCCCTCTACCGCCTCTATGCCGGCATCGCGGACACCATGACCGAGTACACCAACGTGATCCCCGAGCAGTACCGCCCCCAGCTGGCGGAGAGCGACGCCACCAGCCTGACCCAATACCCCGGCCGCCCCCTGACCCTGGGCAGCACGGACGCATAAGGAGGCCCACCCATGATCCGCACCGACACCCACTACATCGGCCGGCCGGTGCGCAGCCTGCAGACCATGCTGCGCACCCTGTCCTATGTCTACCCCTTCCTCCCCCGGGTCACCCCGGACGGGATCTTCGGGGAGCGCACCCTGGAGGCGGTGATGCTCCTCCAGCGGGAGTTCTTTCCCCCGGTCACCGGCAGGGTGGATCAGGGCACCTGGGACGCTATCACGGCCCTCTACCGTCAGGCGGAGCGCCGGCTGTCCGCCCCCCTGCCCGTCACCACCAGCCCCGGGGATGAAATCGTCCACCTCAACAGCGTCCAGTCCATGTTTCGGGGGCTGGGCAGCGTCCTGGACGGGGTGGAGCCGGGGGCGGTGAACGGCCGCCACGACGGCCCCACCACCCGGAACCTCCAGTGGCTCCAGCGTGCCGGTGGAAGACCCGAGACCGGCAGGCTGGATCCGGAGAGCCAGCACACCCTGGAGCAGCTGTACCGCATCTTTGTCACCCACGCCCAGTCGCCCTGGCTCACCCGGCCGGAGCTGCTGGGTGGGAGTTGAATGAAAAAGCGCGCCGGGAGAGGTTCTCCTCCCCGGCGCGCCTGCGTCTCAGGTCTCGTGATCCACGGTTTTCATCTGCTTCAGGTTGCCGATCTTCCGGCTGCGGCGCTCCAGCTCGGCCAGCACCGCCTCCAGAGGAATGTCCTGAGCCGCCAGCAGCACCATCAGGTGGTAGAGCAGGTCGGAGATCTCCTCCACCGTCCGCTCCTGCACGCCATTCTTGGCGGCAATGATGGTCTCGGCGCTCTCCTCCCCCACCTTCTTCAAAATCTTGTCCAGGCCCTGGTCGAAAAGATAGCAGGTGTAGGAGCCCTCCTGGCGCTCCGCCTTACGGCCCAGCACCACCTGATAGAGATCTTGCAGAACAGTATCGCTCATGGTTCTTCCTCCCAAATTTCGTTGAAAAAGCAGCTTTGGGCCCCGGTGTGGCAGGTGGGCCCCTCCGGCACGCAGAGGTAGAGCAGGGTGTCGGTGTCGCAGTCGGTGACCACCTTCTTCACGTGGAGGAAGTGGCCGGAGCTCTCCCCCTTGTTCCACAGCTTCTGCCGGCTGCGGCTCCAGAACCAGGCGGTCTTGGTTTGCAGGGTCAGCTCCGCCGCCTCCCGGTTGGTGAAGCCCAGCATCAGCACCTCCAGGCTGCTCGCGTCCTGAATAATCACCGGGATCAGCTCTGATTTCCGGAAAAGCTGATCCAAATCGAAGGTTGTCTCCATCTTCCTCACCTCACCGGAATATTCCGCGCCCGCAGGTAGTCCTTCACCTGGGGCACAGTCAGCTCCCCGAAGTGGAACAGGGAGGCCGCCAGGGCCGCGTCGCAGCCCGTCTCCTCAAACACCTCCGCGAAGTGGGACAGGCTCCCGCAGCCGCCGGAGGCGATCACCGGGATGCCCACCGCCTCGGTCACCGCCTTTGTCATGGGCAGGTCGAAGCCCGCCTTGGTGCCGTCGGCATCCATGGAGGTGAGGAGAATCTCCCCCGCCCCCAGGGCCTCCCCCTTTTTGACCCACTCCAGCAGATCCAGGCCCGTGGGCTTCCGCCCGCCGGCCACCACCACCTCCCAGGTGCCGTCTCCCCGGCTCCGGGCGTCCACGGCCAGCACCACACACTGGGAGCCGAACCGCTCCGCCGCCTCGGTGATCAGCTCCGGCCGGGCCACAGCCGCCGAGTTGACGGAGATCTTGTCCGCCCCGGCCCGCAGCAGCTCCCGAAAGTCGTCCAGGGTGCGGATGCCGCCCCCCACCGTCAGGGGGACAAACACCTGCTCCGCCGTCCGCTCCACCACGTCGGCCACCGTCTTGCGGGCCTCGTGGGTGGCGGTGATGTCCAGAAAGACGATCTCGTCCGCCCCCTGGTCGGAGTAAAACCGGGCCAGCTCCACCGGGTCGCCGGCGTCCCGGATGTTGACGAAGTTGACCCCCTTCACCACCCGGCCGTCCCGTACGTCCAGGCAGGGGATGATGCGCTTGGCTAACACTGCTCGCCCGCCTCCTTTACCGCCAGGGCCAGATCCACAGCCCCGGTGTAATACGCCTTGCCCACGATGGCCCCGTAGAGACCCATGTCCCGCAGGCGTCGGATGTCCTCGTTGCTGGACACACCGCCGCTGGCGATAATTCGACAAGTAATTTTCCTTTGCAGACTTTCAAGGCGATCCCAGGAGGGGCCTGTCAGCATGCCGTCCGTCTCAATATCTGTAAAGATGACAATCTTTACACCTATTTGCTCCATGGATGCGGCAAAGTCCAGATAGTCCAGCCCGGAGGAGTCCTCCCAGCCGGCGGTTTTGACCACGCCGTCCCTGGCGTCAATGCCCACGGCGATGCGCTCTCCGTACCGCTCCACGGCGGCCCGTACAAAATCCGGGTCGCTCACCGCCGCCGAGCCGATCACCATCCGGGTGACCCCCATTGCGTCGGCGGCCTCCAGATCCGCCAGGGTGCGCAGGCCGCCCCCCAGCTCCACCTTCAGGCCGGAGTGCTCCGCCACGGCGCGCACCTCCGCCTCGTTCTTCCGGGCCCCGCTGCGGGCGCCGTCCAGATCCACCATATGGATGTATTTTGCCCCGGCGGCGGCAAAGGCCCGCGCCGTCTGGAGGGGATCCTCCGCCACCCGGTGGACGGTGTGAAACTCCCCCTTGCGCAGGCGGACTACCTGGTGATCCTTCAAGTCAATGGCAGGCAGCACAATCATCGGCTCAGCCCTCCGAAGTTCTTCAAAATGGTCAGCCCCACTTCCCCGCTCTTCTCCGGGTGGAACTGACAGCCGTACACCAGCCCGTGGTTCACCGCCGCCGTCACCGGCGCGCCGTAGTCGGTCGTAGCGATCACGTCCGCCGGATCGTCGGCCAGGGCGCAGTAGGAGTGGACGAAGTACACCGACGCCCCCTCGTCCAGCCCCCGGAACAGGGGGGATTCCCCGGGAAATGTCAGGGTGTTCCAGCCGATGTGGGGCAGCTTATAGGGGGTCTCAATCTTTTTGACGGAGCCGTGTACCAGTCCCAGCCCCTCACAGGGCCGCACCTCCTCCCCCCGGTCAAAGAGCAGCTGCATCCCCAGGCAGATGCCCAGCATGGGCTTCCTGGCCGCCTGCTCCGTCAGCAGGCCCGCCAGGCCGGTCTCCCGGAGCCTCTCCGCCGCGTCGGGGAAGGCCCCAACGCCGGGCAGGAGGATAGCGTCGGCCCGCTCCAGCTCCGCCCGGTCACTGGTGATGCGGCTGGGCAGGCCCAGGTAGTTCATGGCGTTGGTCAGACTCTTGAGATTGCCAACCCCATAGTCCACAATCGCTGTATAGCTCATTTCCTTGTCACCGTCTCTCTCACAGGACTCCCTTGGTGGAGGTCACGCCGGTGCCGGTCACCTGCACCGCGTCCTTGATGGCCACGCCCAGAGACTTGAACAGGGCCTCGGTGATATGGTGGGCATTCTTTCCATAGAGGGCCTTCGTGTGTAAAGTCAATCCACTGTTCATTGCTAGCGCCCGCATGAACTCCTCCGTCAGGCAGGAGTCGTAGCCCCCGATCATGGGCTGGGGCATCTCGGCGTCGAACACCAGGAAGGGCCGGTTGGAGAAGTCCAGGGCGGTGAAGCACAGGGCCTCGTCCATGGGGATGCAGGCGGAGGCAAACCGGCGGATGCCCTTCCGGTCGCCCAGGGCCCGGCTCATGGCCTGGCCCAGCACGATGCCCACGTCCTCCACCGTGTGGTGGCCGTCCACCTCCAGATCGCCCCGGGCGGTGAGTTCCAGCCCCAGGCCGCCGTAGAAGGCCAAGGCGGTGAGCATGTGGTCGAAAAAGCCGATGCCGGTGTGAACCTCCACCACCCCGCCATCCAGGCATAGGCGGAGATCGATCCGCGTCTCCTTGGTTTCCCGGGTAATCTGGGCCGTCCTCATGCTCTCCCCTCCCCTTTGTCTGCCGGGCCGTCCACGTCCTCAAACCGCACCCGGATGGAGTTGGCGTGGGCGGTCAGGTGCTCCGCCTCCGCCAGCCGGATGATGTCGTTCCGGATGGGCTCCAAGCTGGCCTTGCCATACTGGATGATGCTCATGGTCTTGAGGAAGCTGTCCACGCTCAGTGGTGAGAAGAACCGGGCGGTGCCGCTGGTGGGCAGCACGTGGTCAGGCCCGGCCAGGTAGTCCCCCAGAGGCTCCGGCGACCAGGCCCCCAGGAACACCGCCCCGGCATTTTTGATCTGGGACAGCAGGGCCCGGGGATTCTCGGTCATGATCTCCAGGTGCTCCGGGGCGATCTCGTTGGCCAGGGCCGCGCAGTTGTCCAGGGTGCCGCACACGATGGCGCAGCCGAAGTCCCGGAGAGAGGCCTCCATGATCTCGCTGCGGGTCAGGTAGCCAGTCTGCCGGACAATCTCCCGGTCCACCGCCTCCGCCAGAACCCGGCTGGTGGTGAGCAGCACGGCGGAGGCCAGCTTGTCGTGCTCCGCCTGGCTCAGCAGATCGGCGGCCGCCAGCCTGGGATCCGCCTTTTCATCGGCGATCACCAGCACCTCGGAGGGGCCGGCCACCATGTCGATGTCCAGCTGGCCGTAGGCCATGCGTTTGGCGGCGGCCACGTAGGCGTTGCCCGGCCCCACCAGCTTGTCCACCCTGGGGATGAAGCCCGCCCCGTAGGTCAGGGCGGCCACCGCCTGGGCCCCGCCCACGGCGATCACACGATCCACGCCGGCAATTTTCGCGGCGGCCAGCACCGCGTCGTTCAGGTTCTCCGTGGGGGGCGTAACCATGACGATCTCCCCCACCCCTGCCACCTTGGCGGGGACGGCGTTCATCAGCACCGAGGAGGGGTAGGCCGCCGTGCCGCCGGGCACATAGATGCCCACCCGGCTCAGGCCCCGGACGATACGGCCCACCACGCCCCCGTCGGGGGAGCGCCACTCCTGGCTCTTGAGCAGCAGCTTTTCATTGTAGTCCCGGATGTTGGCCGCCGCCCGCTCCAGGGCAGAGAGCAGTTCTGGCGGGCAGGCCGCGCAGGCCGCCTCCAGCCGCTCCGGCGCAATCTCATAGGGCTCCGCCCCGTCGAATTTCCGGGAGCAGGCCGCCACCGCCGGGTAGCCGTTCTCCCGCACGTCCTCTAGGATGGCCGCTGCGGCCCTGTTGATCTCCGCGCCCGCCTGGGCGGCCCGGGCCCGCATGGCCTGGAGTACCTCCCGCTCCCGCCGCCCGTCGGCTGTCACAATCTGAATCATGCTCTTCTCTCCAATTCCGCCTCACACCGGGCAATAAAGTCCTCGATGGCCTCCTTGTGCAGCTTCATGCTGGCCGTGTTGACGATCAGCCGGGCACTGACCTGGGCCACGTCCTCGATGGGCACCAGGCCGTTCTCCCGCAGGGTGGCCCCCGTCTCCACGATGTCCACGATGGCGTCGGCCAGGCCCAGGATGGGGGCCAGCTCCACCGAGCCCTCGATCTTGATGATATCCACGTCCATGCCCTTCTTCTCGAAGAAGGCACGGGCCACGTTGGGGTACTTGCTGGCAATGCGCCGGGTCTGGTAGGTGCCGTAGAAGTCGCTTCCCTCCTTCACCGCCAGGGCGAAGCGGCACTTTCCGAAGCCCAGATCCAACACCTCATAGAAGGTACGGCCCTGCTCCAGGATGGTGTCCTTGCCCACGATGCCCAGGTCGCACACCCCGTGCTCCACGTAGGTGATCACGTCCGGTGCCTTGGCCAGCACCGCGTCCAGGGGGTAGTTGGGGATGGCGTGTACCAGCCGCCGGCCGGGGTGTTCGATGGGGGTGCAGTCCAGGCCCATGGCGGTGAACAGCTCCACGCTCTTGTCCAGCAGCCGCCCCTTGGTCAGGGCGATGCGCAGTCGGTTTTCCCGGTTCACGCTCATAGCCGCACCAGCCTTTCCGCGCCGTTCTCCAGGGTGAGCACCCCGGAGGCGCCCCGCTCCCTCGCCAACTCCATCGTCTCCTCCAGCGTCTCGCAGGGGGAGAGCTCCCGCCGGCCGCCGCCGCCCTGCTCCAGGGCGGTGAGGGCCCAGGAGAGCTGCCCCGGCTCAAAGTAGACCAGCAGCTCCAGCCGTGGGGACTCCTCCAGGGGCAGGCAGCCCGCCACCGCGTCGGCGTCCACGGCGAAGCCGGTGGCGGGGGCGCTCCGGCCGAAGGCGGCGGTGAGGCCGTCGTACCGGCCGCCGGAGAGCACCGCGTTGCCCGCTCCGTCGGCATAGCCCCGGAACACCACGCCGGTGTAGTAGTCAATCTGGTGAACCAGCCCCAGATCAAACCGGATGAACGCGCCATAGCCGGCCGCCTCCAGCTCCCGGTACAGATTCCGGAGGTAGGTCAGGGCCTCGTGCTCCCCGGCCAGCTTCTCCGCCTCGTCCAGCACCTCCACCCCGCCGAACAGGCGGGAGAGGCGGCGCAGGGCCTGACAGGCCGGACGGTCGCCGTAGGGCTCCAGCAGATCGTTGAGGGCGGCGAAGTTCTTCCCCTCGATGAGGGCGCGCATCCGCTCCACCTCGTCCTCATCCATCTCCATCCGGGCGGCCAGGTTCCGGAAAAAGCCGGCGTGGCCCAGCTCCACGTGGAAGTCCGTCAGCCCGCAGGAGCGCAGGGCGTCCACCGCCAGGGCCACCACCTCCAGATCCGCCCGGGCGCCGGCGGCGCCGATGAGCTCCACGCCGCACTGAGCGATCTCGCTACTGCCCCCCCGGTGGGCATCACCGGAGCGGAATACCGTCTGGTCGTAGTAGAGCCGCTGGGGCAGCGGCAGGTTTTTCAGCTTGGTGGCCGCCACCCGGGCGATGGGTGTGGTGCAGTCGGGCCGCATCACCATGATCCTGCCGCCCCGGTCGATGATTTTCAGCATGGCCTCCTGGGGCAGCGGACTGCCCGACTGGAGAAACAGGTCGTAAAATTCCACCTCCGGGGTGCTGACCTCCCCGTAGCCCCGGCCCTGAAACAGGCCGGTCAGCGCCTGCCGCACCCGCCGGCGCCCCCGGCACTCGGCAAAGAGGCGGTCTCTTGTCCCCTCCGGTGTATTGATAATGGATCTCAATGGGGCTCCCCCCTTCTTGCTTTATCACACTACTACGCTAATATACTATATTGTACTCATCCTGTCAACTGTCAAATAAAACAGCCCCCATCGGATCCGATGAGGGCTGTTGGTGTAGATTGCTTAGAGGGTCAGGCTGGGGGCGGCATAGACACGGGCCGCCAGCTCGCTGTTGAGCATGTACAGGCCCTTGGCGTCGTCGCCGTAGAGCTCCATCTTTTTGATCAGATCCTCGGCGTTCTTCTCCTCCTCGCCCTGCTCCTTGACGAACCAGTCCAGGAACTGCATGGTGCGGAAGTCCTTCACGCTGTAGGCCGCGTCGTAGATGGCGTGGATCAGGCCGGTGACGTAGCGCTCGTGCTCCAGGCCGGCCTGGAGCACCTTTGCCCGGTCGGTGGGGGCGCTCTCCGGCTTGGCAACGGCCTCCAGCGCCGGGCGTACGTTGTTGTTCTGGAGGTACTGGAACATGAGCATGGCGTGATCCCGTTCCTCCTGGGCCTGTACCTTGTACCAGTTGGCGAAGCCGTCCAGGCCCTCGTCCTCAAAGAAGGCGGAGAACTCCAGATAGAGATAGGCGGAGTAGAACTCCTTGTTGATCTGCTCGTTGAGCAGCTCTGCAACTTTCTTGTCCAGCATGTGCTGTCACCCTTTCTGCTTTCAGTAAGTTAAGGATAACACGGACGCTTCCGTTTGGCAACCCAAATTGTTTCCAACGGCCCGGCGCGGCGGGGACGGCACGGCCTTAAAATCCGTCGAACAGGGTGATCTGGCTGGTATCCGGCATGCCGTCCAGGGCCCCGGCGGCCTTGAGCTGCTCGATGTGGGTCTTGGACACCTTGGGGCAGGCGGCGGAGAACTCCTCAATGGAGATGAACTGTTTTCCCTTCCGCTGCTCCATTATCGACCAGGCCGCCGTCTCCCCCAGGCCGGGCACGGAGGTGAAGGGAGGCAGCAGGCTGTTCTTCTCGTTGTCGGGCAGGAAGTTCACCGCGTGGGAGCGGTAGAGATCCATGTGCTCGAAGGTAAAGCCCCGGAGATAGAACTCGTACACCACCTCCAGAGTGACCAGGATATCCTCCTCCACCGGGGTGGGCTTCTCCTTGGACTCAATCTCGCGCATCTTGGCCTTGCACACATCCATGCCCTGGCACATGAAAGTGGCGTCAAAGGCCTTGGCCCGGATGGAGAAGAAGGCGGCATAGAAGGCCAGGGGCCGGTGAACCTTGAACCAGGCGATGCGGAAGGCCATCATCACGTAGGCCACGGCGTGGGCCTTGGGGAACAGGTACTTGATCTTCTTGCAGGAGCCGATGTACCAGTCGGGCACGCCGGCCGCCTTCATCTCGTCCTCCGCCCCCTCGGGCAGGCCCCTGCCCTTGCGCACCGACTCCATGATCTTGAAGGCCCGCTTCTCCGGCATGCCGCAGGAGATCAGGAAGAGCATGATGTCGTCGCGGCAGCCGATGGCCTGGCCGACGGGGATGCCCTGATCCACAATCAGATCCCGGGCGTTGCCCAGCCACACGTCGGTGCCGTGGGAGAAGCCGGACAGGCGGAGCAGGATGTCGAACTGGTGGGGCTGGGTGTCCACCAGCATGCCCCGGGTGAACTTGGTGTTGAACTCGGGGATGGCCACGGCGCCGGTGGGGCCCAGGATGGGGTCGTTCTCAAAGCCCAGCACCTTGGAGGAGGTGAAGATGCTCATGGTGTCCGGGTCGTCCAGGGGGATCTTTTGGGGATCCACCCCGGTGAGATCCTGGAGCATGCGGATCATGGTGGGATCATCGTGGCCCAGCATGTCCAGCTTCAGCAGGTTGGACTCCATGGAGTGATATTCAAAGTGGGTGGTGATGATGTCGCTGTTGGGGTCGTCGGCGGGGTGCTGCACCGGGCAGAAGTCGTAGATCTCCCGGTTCTGGGGGATGACCACCATGCCGCCGGGGTGCTGTCCGGTGGTGCGCTTGACGCCGGTGCAGCCCTGGGCCAGCCGGTTCTCCTCCGCCCGGGTGATGTGCATCCCCCGCTCCTCCATGTACTTCTTCACATAGCCAAAGGCGGTCTTTTCCGCCACGGTGCCGATGGTGCCCGCCCGGAACACGTGGGTCTGGCCGAACAGTTCGAAGGTATAGCGGTGGGCGTTGGCCTGATACTCGCCGGAGAAGTTCAGATCGATATCGGGCACCTTGTCGCCGCCGAAGCCCAGGAAGGTCTCGAAGGGGATGTTGAAGCCGTCCTTCTCGTAGGGGGTGCCGCACACCGGGCACACCGCGTCCGGCATGTCCGCGCCGCAGCCCCAGCCCCCCTCCTTGGCCGCCTCAAAGTCGGAGTGCTTGCACTTGGGGCAGCGGTAGTGGGGCGGCAGGGAGTTGACCTCGGTGATGCCCGACATGAAGGCCACCAGGGAGGAGCCCACCGAACCCCGGGAGCCCACCAGATATCCGTGAGCCAGAGAATCCTGCACCAGCTTCTGGGCGGACATGTAGATCACGTCGTACTTGCACTTGATGATGTCCCCCAGCTCGGCGTTGATGCGGTCTACCACGATCTGGGGCGGTTCCTCACCGTAAAGGGCTTTCGCCTTCCCCCACACCAGGCCTGTCAGCTCCTCCGCCGAGTTCTCGATTTTGGGGGCGAACAGCCCCTTGGGCAGGGGCACCACGTCCTCACACCAGTCGGCCACCAGGTTGGTGTTGCGCACCACCACCTCGTAGGCCTTCTCCTTCCCCAGGTAGGCAAACTCCTCCAGCATCTCGGTGGTGGTCTTGAAGTAGATGGGCAGCTCGGAGTCCGCGTCCTCAAAGCCCTTGGAGGCCAGCAGGATGTGCCGGTAGATCTCGTCCTCCGGATCCAGGAAGTGAACGTCTCCGGTGGCGCACACCGGCTTGTCCAGGGCCTCCCCCAGGGCCACGATGGTGCGGTTGAAGTCCCGCAGCTCCTCCTGGCTCTGCACCATGCCCTTGCGCAGCATGAAGGCGTTGTTGCACAGGGGCTGGATCTCCAGGAAATCGTACCAGGAGGCGATGCGCTTGAGCTCGGCGAAGTCCTTCCGCTTCACCACCGCCTGGAACAGCTCGCCGGCCTCGCAGGCCGAGCCGATGATCAGGCCCTCCCGGTGCTGGTTGATCAGGCTCTTGGGCATAATGGGGTAGCGCCTGAAGTGCTCCAGGTGGGAGGCGGAGATGAGCTGGTACAGGTTGCGCAGGCCCAGCTGGTTCTTTGCCAGGATGATCAGGTGCTTGGGCTGGCGGCGGGCCTTGCCGCCGGAGCGCAGCCTGGTCATGGCCGGGTTGATCTGCTGGAGGGTGTGGACGCCCAGATCCCGCAGCATCTGGAAAAAGGGCACCAGCATATAGCCCACCGTGGCCGCGTCGTCGTAGGCCCGGTGGTGGTTGAAGGCGGGCAGGTTCAGATGCTCCGCCACGATGTCCAGCTTGTGCTTGCCCAGCTGGGGCAGCAGATTCTGGGCCAAAATCAGGGTGTCGATGGAGGTGGGCTCGAAGGGCCGGCCCATGCGGCGGCAGCCCTCGGCGATGAAGCCCAGGTCGAACTCCGCGTTGTGGGCGGCCAGGGGCCGATCCCCCACGAAGTCCAGGAAAGCGCTGATGGCCTCCGCCTGGGAGGGGGCCCCCTCCAGCATCTGGTCGGTGATGCCGGTGAGCTCGGTGATCTCCCGGGTCAGGGGCCGCTCCGGGTCGGCAAAGGTGGAGAACTGCCCGGTGATCTCCCCGTTTTTCAGCACCACCGCGCCGATCTCGGTGATCACGTCCCGCCGGTTGTCCAGGCCGGTGGTCTCGATGTCAAAGCAGACGATCTCCCCGTCGAAGCCCTGGTCGCCCTCCCCGTGGATGGCTACCCGGTCGTCCACGTCGTTGATGAAGTAGGCCTCCACGCCGTAGAGGATCTTGATGTTCTTGGCCGAGTGCCAGGCGTCGGGGAAGGCCTGGGCCACCCCGTGGTCGGTGATGGCGATGGCCCGGTGGCCCCAAGACTCCGCCCGCTTGACCACGTTCTTGTCCGGCCCCGCCTTGGGGCTCACCTGGGTCAGGGCGTCCATGGACGACATGGTGGTATGTAAGTGCAGCTCCACCCGCTTTTCCGGGGCGTCGTCGGTCTTCACCGGCTTGGAGCTCTCCATGATGGCGAAGGGCTCCAGCACCATGTCGCCGGTGAAGCGGTCAATGTTCAGCTTGCCCTGGATGAGCAGGTGCTGCCCCTTCTTCACCCCGTCCACAATGGGCTTGCCCTCCTCGCCGGGGAAGAACTTGGACACCCGCACCGAGCCGGTGTAGTCGGTCACGTCGAAGCAGATCACCCAGGCGCCCCGCTTTTTCAGCTCCCGGTGATCCAACGAGAACACGTCGCCCTCCACGATGACGGTGCCCATGTCCAGCTCCAGGCCGCTCATGGGGACGGGCTCCTTTTTGATCTCGTGGCGGCCATAGAGCAGCTTGCCCCTGGGCGCGCCGCCGCCGGGCTTTTTCTCCCGGGGGCGGGCGGTCTTGAGCCCGGCCAGGGCCTTTCGCCGGATCTCCTCCGTCCGCCGGAAGGCGGCCTGGGGATCATCCGCCGGGGCGGGAGCCGGCGCGCTGTCCGCCGGCACCGCCGGGGCCGTCATCCGCTCCAGAGGGGGCGCCTGCGGTATGGAGGGCGTTGGGGCCGGGGCCGGTTCCCCCGCCATATCCAGCTCCACCTTCTCCACCCGGTAGGCCAGCGCCAGGCTTCTCTCAATCTGCCGCCGCAGCCCGTCGTCCGGCAGGCGGCTGCACGCCACCTCCGCCCGGATAGAACGGGACGCCTTGTCGATCACCGCCCGGGTCACCAGGTACTGATCCACCAGTCCGGCCAACTCCTCCGGCGGACGCCAGGCGGAGAACAGCCGCAAAAAGGGTATCTTCTGTGCTTCTGCCATGCTCACTAACGCTCCTATGTCACAGTTCCTCAATCAGCGCAAACAGCTCGTCCACCAGGGCCTCCTGGGGTACCTTCTTCACAATCTCCCCCTTTCGGAAGAGCAGGCCCTCCCCTACGCCCCCGGCGATGCCCACATCGGCGGCGGAGGCCTCCCCGGGGCCGTTGACCGCGCACCCCATCACCGCAACGGTGATGGGCTTGTCCACGCTTTTCAGCCGCTCCTCCACCTCATTTGCCAGGCCGATGAGGTCGATGCGGGTGCGGCCGCAGGTGGGGCAGGCCACCAGCTCCGGCCCGTCCTTCCGCACCCCGGCGGCCTTCAGAATGTCCCGGGCGGCGTAGACCTCCTCCACCGGGTCGGCGGAGAGGGACACCCGCATGGTGTCCCCGATGCCCAGGGCCAGCAGGCCGCCGATGCCCACGGCGGACTTGAGAATCCCCATGCGGGGGGTGCCCGTCTCGGTGACGCCCAGATGTAAAGGATAATCACTTTTCTTGCTCATCAGGCGGTAGGCCGCCATGGTGACCGGCACGCTGGAGGACTTGAGGGACACGCAGATGTCGGTGAAGCCGAACTTCTCCAGCAGCCTGATATGGCCGAAGGCGGACTCCACCAGGGCCTCCGGCGTGACGCCGCCGTATTTGGCCAGGATGGGCTTCTCCAGGGAGCCGCCGTTGACCCCGATGCGGATGGGGATGCCCTTTTGGCGGCAGGCGTCCGCCACCTGCCGTACCCTGTCCTCCCCGCCGATGTTGCCCGGGTTGATGCGCACCTTGTCACACCCGGCGGCCACGCACTCCAGGGCCAGCTTATAGTCGAAGTGGATGTCCACCACCAGGGGGATGTCGATCTGCTCCTTGATCGCCCCCACAGCCTTTGCCGCGGCCAGATCGGGCACCGCCACCCGGACGATCTGGCATCCGGCGGCGGCCAGGCGGCGGATCTGCGCCACGGTGGCCGCCACGTCGTCGGTGCGGGTGTTGGTCATGGACTGAATGGTGACAGGGGCGCCGCCCCCCATGGGGACGCCGCCCACGAAAATCTGTCGGGTCACGAAAATGCCTCCTTCGAGGATTTACAAAATGAACTTCCGCACGTCGCTGACGGCCACCACCACCATCAGCCCCATCAGGCACACAAAGCCCACCATGTTGATGTAGCCCAGTACCTTTTGATCCAGGGTCTTTCGGGTGATCAGGCGGTACACCGCCCCCACCAGCACGAAAAGGATCTGCCCCCCGTCCAGGGCGGGAATGGGCAGCAGGTTCATGACCGCCAGGTTGACGGCGATCAGGGCGGTGAAACTGAGCAGGTTGAGAAAGGCCCCCGCCAGTCCGGCGGCCTGGGCCCCCTGCTCCCCCATCTGCCCGGCCACCGCGACAATGCCGATGACGCCGGACATGTCGTCCAGCCCCACCGCGCCGCTGATCAGATCACCCAGGCTCATCCACACCGTGCGCACGTAGTCGATGGCCTGGTACCATCCGTAGCGCAGGGTGTCCAGGATGCCCATATCCCGCACCTGGCCCACGGTGATGCCCCGCTTGAGCACCTGCTGGCCGGTCTCATCGGTGAGGGTGCGGTAGGGCAGGTGGAGGGTGCCCAGATCCACCCGCTGGCCGTCCCGCACCACCTCCACCGCCACGTCCTCCCCCGCCCGGTTCAGGAAGAGAAGGGCGTCGCTCTGAAAGTAGATGCGGTGGCCGTTGATGGAGTAAAATTCATCCCCCGGCAGCAGGCCCTGCTCCTGGATGTCCTCCGCCCCCGCCAGGTAGCCGTTCACCACCGGAAGGGAGGGCACGCCGGACACCGCGAACAAAAGCACGATGATCACCAGTCCGGCCACAAAGTTCATGAACGCCCCGGCCACCAGGATGATCAGCTTCTTCCAGGCGGGCTTATTGCTGAAGGAGCGGGGGTCGTCGGAGCTCTCCTCCTCCCCCTCCATGGCGCAGAAACCGCCGATGGGCAGGGCCCGGAGGGAGTAGGTGGTCTCCCCCTTTTTCCGGGAGAACAGCTTGGGCCCCATGCCGATGGCGAACTCCTCCACCCACACCCCCAGGGACTTGGCGGCGATGAAATGGCCGAACTCGTGGACGGCGATGAGCACGCCGAAGAACAGGATGATCAGGACAATGGATAAAATGGTCATAGACACCTCAAATCAGCGGTTTACCAGCGCCCGGGCGGCCTCGTCCGCCGCCAGGATCTCCTCCAGGACGGGGGACTGGATGGCCGGAATGGCGGCCAGGGCCTCCTCCACCTTTTGGGCGATGCCGGCAAAGGAGAGCTTTCCGGCCAGGAACTGCCCCACCGCCGCCTCGTTGGCACCGTTGAGCACCGCCGTGGCGGTGCCCCCTGTCCGGGCGGCCTCCAGCGCCAGGCGGAGGCAGGGAAAAGCCTCGCAGTCCGGGGCGTGGAAGGTCAGGGGCGGGCAGGTGAGCAGATCCAGCGGTTTCGCCACCCCCTCACTCCGGCGGGGCCAGGTGAGGGCGTACTGGATGGGCAGGCGCATGTCGGGCGCGCCCAGCTGGGCCAGGATGGCATGATCAGAGTATTCCACCAGGGAGTGAATGATACTCTCCCGGTGGATGACAATGGAAATTTTCTCCGGCGGCATGCGGTAGAGCCGCATGGCCTCGATAAATTCCAGCCCCTTGTTCATCATGGTGGCGGAGTCCACCGAGATCTTGGCCCCCATAGACCAGTTGGGGTGGGCCAGGGCCTGCTCCACCGTCACGCGGTCGAGCTGCTCCGCCGTCCAGCCCCAGAAGGGGCCTCCGGAGGCGGTGAGGATCAGCCGGCGCACCCCCCCCCTGTCCCGGCAGCCCTGGAGGCACTGGAACAGGGCCGAGTGCTCCGAGTCCACCGGCACGATCTCCGCGCCAGAGCGGGCGGCCCCGTCCATCACCAGCTCGCCGCCGCACACCAGGGTCTCCTTGTTGGCCAGGGCGATGCGCTTGCCCGCCTCCACCGCCGCCAGGGTGGGCCGCAGGCCCACAATGCCCACCACGGCGGTGAGCACCGTGTCCGCCTGGGGCAGGACGGCGGCCTCCAGCAGGCCGTCCATGCCGGCGGCCACCCGGATTCCTGTGTCCGCCAGGCGCACCCGCAGATCAGACGCCGCCGCCGGATCCATCATCACCGCCAGCGCCGGGCGGAAGCGGCGGCACTGCTCCTCCAGCCGATCCACGTCCCGGTTGGCCGTCAGGGCGGCCACGGCCATATCCTCGGCCGCAATCACCTCCAGGGCCTGCCGGCCGATGGAGCCGGTGGAGCCCAGCAGGGAGATACAGCGTTTTTCCTCCACGGCACTACACCCCCACCGCGGGCAGAACGTGGAGCAGAAGCTCCATCAGCGGCGCGCAGAAGATCACGCTGTCAAACCGATCCAGGATGCCGCCGTGTCCGGGCAGAATATTGCCGAAATCCTTCAGCCCGTACTCCCGCTTGATATAGGAAAAGGCCAGATCCCCCAGCTGGGAGGCCGCGCTGCCCAGTGCGCCGTAGACGGCCAGATACAGATAGTTCACCGGCACCTGGAACCCGAACTGGAGCACGGCGCCGTACACCACGGTACAAACCACCGCGCCGGCAAAGCCGCCCACGGCCCCCTCCACCGTCTTTTTGGGGGAGAGCTCCGGGGCCAGTTTGTGCTTTCCAAAGGCCATGCCGGCAAACAGGGCAAAGGCATCGCTGAGGAAGGCCGCCTCCAGGGGCAGGAGGATCAGGTACTGCCAGTGCTCCATCTGCCGGATGCGCAGGAAGGAGGACAGGAAGAAGGGGATCACGATGGACAGGAAAAAGGCGCCTCCCAGCTTCTCCAGGCTGATGCGCTTGTGGGCGGCGATGGCCTCGGCAAAAAGGAGCACCACATACACAAACAGGCCGCACAGGGCGGGCAGGCTCTCTCCGTCGTAGTAGACCCAGAAGGGGATCAGGCCCGCCAGCACGATGGAGTAGCCGGAGATGCGGGCGTGCTTCAAAAAGCCGGTAGACCAGAGCACCTCATGCACCGAGATCATGGACAGTCCGGCAACCAGCAGGCACAGGGCCCAGGGGTAGGCAGGTGCAATCCCGTAGATGAGCACCAGCAGCAGCGGGATAAAGATCACCGCCACAAGGATTCGCTTGCCCATTGTCATACACCTCCAAACCGGCGGTCACGGCTCTGATAGGCCGCCAGCGCCCGGCACAGCTCTTCCGGCGTAAAGTCGGGCCACAGCACATCCGTCATATAGAGCTCGGCATAGGCCGACTGCCAAAGCAGGAAGTTGGACAGCCGCATCTCCCCGCTGGGACGGATCACAAGATCCGGATCCGGTACCCCGGCGGAGTAGAGATACTCCCCGAACATGCCCTCGGTCAGCTCCTCCGGCCGCCGGCGCCCAGCCGCACAGTCCAGGGCAAAGGCCCGGGCGGCCCGGACGATCTCGTCCCTCCCGCCGTAGTTGAAGCAGACGTTGACCTGCATACCGTCATACCGCTTGGAGATCTCGTTGGTTCGGTCGCACATCTCCCGGAGCTCTCCGGGCAGGGGCTCCAGATCCCCGAAGAAGTGGAGCTTGATCTTATCCCGCTCCATCTTCTGGATGGACTCCAGCAGATATTTTTTCAGCAGGCCCACAATGGCGGAGACCTCCTCCAGCGGCCGCTTCCAGTTCTCCGTGGAGAAGGCGTAGACGGTGAGATACTCCAGCCCGATGTCCTTGCAGTAGGTGGCGATGGTGCGGAAGGTCTCCGCCCCGGCGGCGTGGCCCGCCGTGCGGGGCAGGCCCCGGCGCTTGGCCCAGCGTCCGTTGCCGTCCATGATGATGGCCACGTGGCGGGGCAGCCGGGAAAAATCCACCGTCGGCTCATCCTTCGGTTGAGTTGGTTTGATAAAAGCCATGATGAAACCCTACCTGGTCACATGAATAGGGGTGCGGGACACACAGGTGTCCCGCACCAGGATAACGTATTGCCGTTTTTCGGCTCAGACCGCCATCAGCTCCGCCTCTTTCTTGGCGGTGAGCTCGTCAATCTGCTTGCAGCGCTTCTCGGTGATGTCCTGAAGCTCCTTCTCGTAGTCCTTCCGGTCGTCCTCGGTGATCTCCGACTTCTTCTCCAGGGCCTTGAACTTGTCCATGGCATCCCGGCGGATGTTGCGGATGGCCACCTTGCCGGCCTCGCCGTACTTGCGCACCTGCTTGGTCAGCTCCTTGCGGCGCTCCTCGGTGAGCTGCGGGAAGGCCAGGCGGATCACCTTGCCGTCATTCTGGGGGTTGATGCCCAGGTCGGAGGTCTGGATGGCCTTCTCAATGGCCTTGAGCAGGGTGCCGTCCCAGGGCTGGATCATCAGGCTGCGGGGGTCGGGGGAGGAGATGGCCGCCACCTGGTTCAGGGGGGTGGGCGCGCCGTAGTAATCCACGGTGATCTTGTCCAGCACGGCGGCGTTGGCCCGCCCGGCCCGGACGCTGGCGAAATCGCTCATGACCACGTCAATGGTCTTCTGCATCTTTGCATCGAATTCCTTGTTGACCTCTTTCATTTCACGGTTCCTCCTTGACAATGGTTCCAATTTTCTCTCCCATGACGACCCGGAGAATGTTCTCCGGATCCTTCAGCGCGAACAGAATGACCGGAATCTTGTTGTCCATCGACAGCGACGTGGCGGTGGAATCCATGACCTGGAGGTGCTGGGCCAGCACGTCGTCATAGGTGATGGTATCGTACTTCACCGCAGTGGGATCCTTTTTGGGGTCGGCGCTGTAAACGCCGTCGATGTTCTTGGCCAGCAGGATGGCGTCCGCGTCGATCTCCGCGGCCCGCAGCACCGCCGCCGTGTCGGTGGAGAAGAAGGGATTGCCGGTGCCGCAGCCAAAGATAACCACCCTTCCCTTCTCCATGTGCCGGATGGCGCGGGAGCGGATATAGGGCTCGGCCACGGCGCGCATCTCAATGGCGGTCTGCACCCGCACATCCACGCCCTTCTGCTCCAGCACGTCGGCCACGGCCAGGGCGTTGATGGTGGTGGCCAGCATGCCCATGTGGTCGGCCCGGGTGCGCTCCATCCGGTCGCCGCCGTCCTTGAGGCCGCGCCAGAAATTGCCGCCGCCCACCACGATGCCCACCTGGACACCACAGTCTACACACTTCTTGATCACGTCGCACACGCTGCCGATCACGTCGAAGTCCAGGCCCCGGCCGGCCCCGCCGGCCAGCGCCTCGCCGCTCAGCTTCAGAAGAACCCGCTTGTACTGCGGTTCGCTCATACTGTCATCTCCTTTGAGGGGATTATGGAGTCCTCTCTATTTTAATATAAACCGGCCTATAATGCAATCATTACCGTCAGAATAATTTACAGTCCTGCCCGCCGCCGGGCCCGGACAAAAAATTCGGCCCGGCGCACTCCCGCGTCGGGCCTTTGACCTGTGTATCTCTCTGTTTCCATGCAAATCCGGGTGTCCGGCTCCTCAGGAGCGGCGGAAATCGTCCACAACATCGGCCAGATGGAGCGGTGAGAGTCCGGCACTGTTGCAGCTCTCGGCCAGCCGGTTCACTTCCTGGAAGTCCGTGGAAATCCGACCCACGCTGACGCCATTTGTCCCCCGAATTCCGTACATGTGCGGGCGGGAGGCCACGTCCAGAAATACACAATAGGTCTTGTGATGGTTTCTCATGGTTAGCTCTCTCCTCATTCCTACAACTTTTCCGGTGATAAACGACAGATTTTGACCAGGTTTTTCCGGTTTCTCTGGTATAATGCACGTTGCGCTACAGCCTATCCTCTCTCAGCCATCCCCCTTATCTTGCGTTTTGCCCCAGAGCCTATCACTATATTATGTATTTTCCGCCGTTTGTCAACCGGATCTGCCCAATTGACCCGGTTGCCCGGGCTTTTTTACCAGATCCGGTTAACACTGCGGGAGGTGCTCCTCTTGTCCATGACAGAGAAACTGGCCTACATCAAAAAACTCCGGCACCTGACCACGGAGGAGATTGCCCGGCACTCGGGGGTGCCGGTGGGGACGCTGAACAAGATCTTCTCCGGGCAGACCAGGCATCCCGCCGCGGAGCCCATGGCCCGGCTGGCCCAGAGTCTCCGTGTGCCCATCCGCTACCTGCTGGACGACGCCCTGCCCCTGGAGTGCTACATCAGCCTCAACGGAAGCGACGGCCCCATCCTGCTCTCCGACGAGGAGATCCGCCTGCTCATGCGCCTGCGGGAGCTGGAGCCCCGCAGCAGGCGTGCGATGGGGATCATGGCCGAGCTGCTGGGCGCCCCTGCGCCCTGCCTGGCCGGCGGCATTGCCACGCGCCACCTGTTCTGTTTCCTGGCCGCCGGCTCTGAGGCGGAGAACCCGGCCTGGGGCGTGCTCCGCCCCCGTCCCGTCCTGATCCCGGAGCCGGACGCCGCCGCCCGGGAGGCCGACTTTGCCGTCCTCCTGCCGGACGGAAGCCTGGAGCCCCTCTATTCCGCCGGGGCTGTCCTGCTCTGCCGGAGGGAGCGCACTCTCCCCCGCCAGGGATATGCCCTCTTTCTTCTCAACGGCGCACCTCTTCTCCGCCGCCTTTACCGGCGCAACGGCGCCTCCAAGCTGGTGGCCCCCAATGTGGACTTCAAGGCCATCCCCGTCGGGGACGGGGACTGCCTGGAGTATATCGGCACGATTACCGGCCAGGCCAAGAATTTCCGGTGGGAGTAGCGGCCGCACCGTCTCCTCTCCCCCGCCGTCCTCATTCTTTATTTATTAAATTTTAAGAAAATTTTCATTTTTTGTCTTGACACTTCCCGGGGTTCCGCTAGTATATTAAGAGATTTCTTTCTATTTTCTTGCAAACCCCTTAAGAAGGATGTGTTGACGATGAACAAGCGGAAAATTCTGAAGCGGCTGATCATCGCCGCCGTCTGCGTGGTGTGTGCAGTGGTGGTGTTTGAGATCGTCGTCCGGGTCATGATGGACTCGGAGATGCGCAGCCGGGATGACTGGAATGTGCAGGTGGGCGAGCATCAGTACACCAGCGAGGAGCGGGCCGTGTCGGTCTACGACGCCTCGGTGGAGTCCACCATCTCCGTCTCCCGGATCGTCCCCGACGAGTATGAGGAGGACGGCTTTACATACTACGACGAGGACGTGCAGCAGCGCCTGGGCCAGCAGCTGATGGAGATTGTCGGACAGGACGCCTCCATGGACGCCCCCCTGGCCATTCTGGATCCCTTCGGCACCGGGAGTAACGGTCTGCTGCTGTCCTTCCAGACCGAGCGGCGCAGCCAGATCCGCTATACCGTCCACACCACCAGCGCTGAGCTGCCGGACTACACCGCCGTGGCCCAGAGCTCGGCGGACGGCAATTCGTTCAGCCGGAACCACTGCTTCCTGCTCATCGGCCTGGTTCCCGGCGAGACCAACGAGGTCACCCTGGAGGCCCTGGGAGAGCGGGGCCGGGTTCAGCAGACCGTTACCTTCACCATCAACATGCCGGAGGCCATCTCCGGCTACGCCAACCAGCTGGACACCAGCGACGGGGACAGCACGGCGGCCCTCACCGACGGGCTCTACTACGCCATGGGCCTGGGTGACTATTACGGCTATACCTTCTTCTTCGACAACGACGGCGTTCTGCGCTATGAGATGGTGCTGGAGGGCTTCCACTCCGACCGCTTCCTCTACACCGACGGCGGTCTCTACACCTGCGTCAGCAGCCGCAAGATCGCCCTCATGAGCCCCCTGGGACAGGCCGTCCGGGTGTACGACCTGGGCCAGTATGAGCTCCACCACGACATCAACTGGGGGCCCGACGGCACCATCCTGGCCCTGGTCAACGACACCGAGCAGGACACCGTCATGGACGTGGTAATCTCCCTGGATCCCGCCACCGGCGAGGTGTCCGAGGTGGTGGACTTCTCCGAGCTGATGGACGGCTACTACGGCGAGATGACCCACCCGGTGCCCATCACCGGCGGCTCCTTCTGGCAGGCCGGCGAGGACGACTGGCTCCACCTGAACTCCGTGCAGTACATGGAGAAGGACGACAGCATCCTGGTCAGCTCCCGGGAGACCTCCACCATCATCAAGGTCAGCGACATCGGGGGCACCCCCACCCTCTCCGCCTTCATCGGCGACCCGGCGTTCTGGGCGGACACCCCCTATGCCGACCTGTGCTATGCCATGGACGGCGACTTTGTGGCCCAGTACGGCCAGCACGATGTGGAGCTGGTGGCGGACGACAGCCTGGAGGACGGCCAGTACCTGCTGCGCATGTATGACAACAACTACTGGAGCCTGAGTACCCGGGACGGCTACGCCCCCGAGCTGGCGGACAGCGTCAGCACCTCCCTCACCAGCGGCGACGCCTCCTACATCACTTTCTACCTGGTGGACGACAATACAAAAACCTTCTCCCTGGTGGAGCAGCACGCGGTGCCCTACTCCGCCATCGTGTCCAACGCCCAGGAGATCGGCGGCAACTTTGTGGTCAACAGCGGCGTGGCCCACCAGTTCGGCGAGTACGACAGCGACGGCAATTTGATCCGCGCCTTCGACTACGACTGCATGATGAACGGCTACCGGGTCATGAAGGGCGACTTTGTCGGCTACTGGTTCCAGGAGACTGACGCATAATCTGTTCCAAATCACAAGGGCCGTCGGCGGTTGCCGGCGGCCCTCTCTGTTATCTCTGCTTTTGTTCGTCGATCATCTGGTGGAGGCAGGCCAGGGCGTCGGACAGGCCGCCGATGGCGTCGATGAGGCCGATGCGCACCGCCTCCTCCCCGTAGATCACACTGCCCACATCGGCGGCCAGCTCCCCGGTCTGGAGCATCAGCTTTGTAAAGGTTTCCCGCTTCACGGCGCTGTTGCGGGTGACGAACTGGATGATCCGCTCCTGGATGCGCTCAAAATAGGTAAAGGTCTGGGATACGGCGATCACCAGGCCGTTGAGCCGCACCGGGTGGATGGTCATGGCCGCCGAGGGCGCGATAAAAGACCGCTTGGCCGACACCGCCAGGGGCACCCCGATGGAGTGGCCGCCCCCCAGCACCAGGGAGACGGTGGGTTTGGACATGGAGGCAATCAGCTCCGCAATGCCCAGCCCAGCCTCGATATCGCCCCCCACTGTGTTGAGGAGCACCAGCAGGCCGTCCACCTCGTCGCTCTCCTCAATGGCCGCCAGCAGGGGCATCACGTGCTCGTACTTGGTGGTCTTGGCCGTGGATGGCAGGAGCTGATGGCCTTCGATCTGTCCCACGATGGTCAGGGTGTGGATGGTGCCCCGGGCTGTGGTGATGGTGGTGGAGCCCATGTCCACGATCTGCTGCTGCCGCTGTTCATACTGGTTCTCGCTGTCGCCAACCGTCTCGCCGGTGGGCTTCGTCTCGTCCATGCCGCCGCCTCCCATGCTGTCCTGTTGGATTCAGTATGGGAATTTTCCGCTTTTTTATGCGCCGGGCTTGACACTTCCCTTACGTCAGATGGTATGCTGGAGGGGAAAGGAGGCACGGAGATGAAAATGAAGGAGGTCTGCACCGCTTCCGGGCTTACCGAGCGGGCGGTGCGGTTTTATGTGCAGGAGGGGCTGGCCGCCCCGGACGCCCAGCGCCGGGGCGGGCGCACCTGGCTGGACTTCTCCCCCGCCGATGTGGAGCGGCTGAAAGCCATCGCCACGCTGCGAAGGGCCGGCTTTACGGTGGAGGAGCTGCGGGCCATGACAAAGGACTTCCCGCAGGCCGCCCCCGAAGCCGCCTTTGCCCTGAGGCGGCGGCTTCGGGAGCGGCTGGACGCCTATGAGCGGGTGTGCCAATCCGACCCGGCCCTGGCGGAGGGCCTGGAGGATTACGCCGCCCAACTGCGGGGCGACGTGGCCCGGGAGCCCCTTCCCGCCGCTGACCGGGCCCGCTCCCCCCTGCCGTGGGAGCGCTGGGTGGAGTGGGGCTCCATGGCCCTGGCCGCCTGGCTGGGCTTCCGGCTGTACGTCCCCCTGTACAGCCCCCTGGGGGGGCTGCTGTTCTCCCTGGGGATGAACCCTGTGAACACCCTGCTCTTTCTCATGCTGTTTCTGGCGGTTGTCCTTCCCATCTGCCTGGCGCTGGGCAGCCGGTTCGGGAAATGGCTGGCCAGCCACCTGGACTTTTAGCCCGCCCGGCCGGACTCCTGCGCGGGCAGCTCCGCCAGCCAGTATCCCGGCCCGGCGGTATCGTCGGACTGGATGGGGATATAGCGCATGCCGATGGAGACCCCCACAACTTGGCCGGGGTCGATGGGGGCCTCTGTGCTCCAGTGGTTGAAGGAATACCCCTGTCCGTTGGAGGTGGTATCCGGCTTGCCCAGGGCCAGCGTGGTTCCGTCCGAGAAAAACAGTGAGGCGGGGTACCCCAGGGTATCCGGCGTCTCTCCCGGGTCGCTCTCCACCGACATCCCCATGGCGGTCAGGTCAAGATAGGTCAGCTTGATGTGTCCGATGTACTCCCCCACCGGAATGCGGCGGTGGGGCACATTTTCCAGCGGGATGGACAGGTTCCACTCCCCTTCGATCAGTTCTCCCCCGATAAACCGGCCGGATACACCGCCCAGAGAGACATCCTCCCAGTCGGAGGGCCAGATGTTATAGCATGTGTCCTGGTACCATGCCCCCCCGTACTCAAACAGCGTCTCTCCGCCGTCCTCTCCCATGTCGAAATACCGCAGGAGCCGGTCATAGGCCGCCTGATCCCCGCCGCCCGACGCCTCATAGCTTCTGGAGCCCACTTCCAGGTGCAGGGTGCTCTCCGCGGCGTTGATCCCCTCTCCATACCGGAATTGGATGTGCAGCCGTCCGTCTGTGCCGAACCCGACGGCGGACAGGAACCCACTTTGGATCCCCTCCAGGCCGGTGGGCGTCTGCTCCGGCACCAGCACCGTCTCCCCGGTCTCCAGCTCCATGACCTCCAGCAGATCCTGCGTCAGCAGCTCCTGAGGCATGGCGCTCTCCTCCGTCCACAGGGACGGCGTGAAGCTCCTGATCCCCAGCTCCAGCGTGCCGCCGCTGGCCGGGGGGCCGTCTCCGGTAAAGGTGAACCGCATCAGAGCCGTGTGCGTTTCCGCATCATAGCTGACCGTCTGGCCGCTGCTGAACGTGCCTCCGACGTAAGCTGCTTCCGGCCGGTCTACCCACAGGGTCTGGAATGTGGTCTGTGCGCCGAGCCGCTCCTGCTCCAGATCCCGCGCCTCCAGATATATCACCGTCTTGTTGCCGTCGGACAGGGCGGAGACCACCCGCAGCTGGATGCTCTGATCCGTGGCGGCCACTCCCTCCACCTCCTGGGCGTAGGGCTCAAAGCCGCCCAGCATATGGGCCAGTGCCTCCCGCAGGGATGGGGACGCCGCCACGGCGGTCACCGCCAGGGCGGCACACAGGGCCGCCGCCGTCAGGCACACCCGCCAGGGCCGCCCGCCCCGGCGGCGGGCTCCGGCCCCACCTGCAGCAGCCAGAATGGCGGCCCTGCGGGCCTCGCTCAGCCGAACCGGCGCCAGCTCCGCCTCCAGAGCGTCATGAAGTGTCTGCCTATTCTTCCCCGTCATAATACCACCCCTTCAGCTTCTCTTTCAGCATGCCTCTGGCCCTGGACAGCCGCACCGTCACCGTGGAAACCGGGATGTGCAGCCGCTGGGCGATCTCCCAGGCCCTCCACTCCTGGTAGTAGTAGAGGATCACCACCTCCCGGTACTTGGGCGGCAAGGCCTGCACCGCCTTCACCAGGGTGTCGTCCTCCGGCTCCGGGCCCTCGGCGCGCAGCCCCTCCAGCGCCTCCGCCGGGGCGCGCCGCGTCCGCCAGGGGCTCTTCATCTGGTTCTTGCACACATTGATGGCGATGCGCACCAGCTAGGTCTCCACCGTGGACTCCCCCCGGAATTTGGGCCACGCCTGGAGCGCCCGCAGGAAGGTGTCCTGCACCGCGTCCTCCGCCTGGCTCTGCTCCCCCAGGTACAGGGTGCACAGCCGCAGCAGATGGTCGCCGTGCTCCTCCACCAGGGCCGCCAGATCCAGCGGCCCCGGCGCCGCCGCCTCCAGTGGCTGTTCCATATCTCTGCGCCTCCCCTCTTGCTTCCTGCTGATTAGACAACCCATGCCCCGGTTTTGCTTCAAAAAAATCCGCCCGCGGAGTCCGCGGGCGGATTTTGGTTTCCGTCTTTATTTCGCCTCGTAGAAGGCCTTGATCCCCTTGTAGGTCATGAAGCAGTCCAGCTTGGACACGGTCTCAAAGGGGGCGTGCATGCTCAGCACCGGAACGCCGGCGTCGATGGTGTCGATGTCGCGCTCGGCCATGAAGCAGGCCACGGTGCCGCCGCCGCCGGCGTCCACCTTGCCCAGCTCGGCCATCTGCCACACCACGTTGGCCTCGTCCAGCACCTTGCGGACGTAGCCCACCACCTCAGCGGAGGCGTCGGAGGCGCCGGACTTGCCCCGGGCGCCGGTGTACTTGCACAGGCCCACGCCGTAGTTCACCCGGGCGCTGTTGCGCTTCTCGTAGACCTCGGCGAAGTTGGGGTCAAAGGCGGCGGTCACGTCGGTGGACAGGCAGAAGGACTTCTCATAGCAGGCCTTCAGGGGCACCCGCTGGGCATCGCACAGGTCGCTGACGAAGGTGTCGAAGGCGGCGGACTTCATGCCCGTCACGCCCTGGGAGCCGATCTCCTCCTTGTCAGCCAGCATGCAGATGGCGGTCTTGTCCGGGGTGCCCAGGGCCAGGGCGGCCGCCAGGCAGGCAAAGCCGCACACCCGGTCGTCGTGGCCGTAGGCGCCGATGAGGGAGCGGTCAAAGCCGATGTCGGTGGCCTTGAAGGCGGGCACCACCTCCAGCTCGGCGGAGATAAAGTCCTCCTCCACGATGCCGTACTTCTGGTTGAGCAGCTCCATGACGGCCAGCTTCACCCGGTCGGCGCCCTCGTCGTCCTTAAAGGGGCGGCTGCCGATGAGCAGGTTCAGGCTCTCGCCGGGGATGGCCTCGCCCAGGGGCTTCTTGGACTGCTCCGCGCCCAGATGAGGCAGCAGATCGTCGATGGTGAACTGGGGGTCGTCCGCGCCGCCGCCGATGGACACCTTGACGGTGGAGCCATCCTTCAGGGCCACCACGCCATGGAGCTCCAGGGGGATGGTCACCCACTGGTACTTGCGGATGCCGCCGTAGTAGTGGGTCTTGAAGAAGGCCAGCTCGGCGTCCTCATAGAGGGGATTGGGCTTGAGATCCAGCCGGGGGGCGTCGATGTGGGCCGCGCCGATGTTGACGCCCTCGCTGAGGGGCCTGGTGCCGATCACCGCCAGCATCAGGGCCTTTCCCCGGTTCACCCGGTAAAACTTGTCGCCGGGATTCACCGCCATACCCCGGGTGAAGGGCTTGAAGCCCTTGGCCTCGGCCAGGCGCACCGCCTCGTCCACGCACTCCCGCTCCGTCTTGCCGGCATCCAGAAATTTCTTGTAATCGCCGCAGTAGGCGTTCATATCCGCCTCGTCCTGAGCGCTGAGTCGGTCATATCCGTTCTTGGGCTGATAGAACAGCGCCTCCCGGCGCAGCTCGCCGGCCTTTTTCTGCTTTTCTTCCATGGTTGCTTCCTCCTTATATGAATGTCAAATCTGCAAAATCTGCTCAAACAGGGCACGGGCACGGGCGCGGAAGGCCTCCGGCGTGTCGTCCTCCCGGTTTTCCAGGATATAACCGCAGTGGGCGCGGAAAAAGCCGTCCCCCTGCTGGGCCTCCACCCGCCTGCGGGCGTAGTCCTCAGAAATGCCCTCCCGGGCCATGATGCGCCGGATGCGCACCTCTTTGGGGGCCAGAACCCCCACCACCGCGTCACAGCCCTCCCCCAATCCGCTTTCGATGAGGGCAATGGCGTCAATGGCCGCGGCAGGGCGGCCATCCCGCTCCGCCTGCGTGAGCTGGCGGTGGATCTCCTCCCCGATAAAGCGGTGGGTAATCGTGTTCAGCTCATCCAGGGCTTCGGGGTCGCCGAACACCACATTGCCCAGCGCCTTCCGGTCTATCCGCCCCTCCGGGGTCAGGATGGAAGGGCCGAAGCGTTCCGCCAGGGCGGCGCGCAGGGGGCCGCTCTCCTCCAGCAGGCGGTGGTACACCGCGTCCGCGTCGATGATGTGGGCGCCCAGGTCGGTCAGAACCCCCAGGGCCGTGGTCTTGCCCGCCCCGGTTGGGCCGGTGATGCCGATTCGCTTCATGGGGCCTCGCCTCCGTGGTGTAAGTATAGCATATCCCATGCCGAGTGTGTTATGGATTTGTGAATTTCCGCAGCTGTTCCCGCAGCAGACGGAAGCGGCGCTCCATGTCCAGCAAAATCGGCGCAGCGGCTGGTTGCGGCCCTCATTCCGCCTGGACGATGTGAAATCCCGCCGCCTTGTTCAGCCGGTTGGCCACCGCCAGGCCGATGCCGGCGGCCTCGGGGCACTGGGCCCAGATCTGCTGCACGTCGGTGCCGTCAAACCACCGCAGGGCGTCGAACACCCGCCGGGCCTGCTCCGGCACGTCGGTGCTGGGGCCCAGCTGCTCCAGGGGGTGGCCGTCAAACAGACCGGCGTACTCGTCGAAGCAGATCACCCCGTCGCCGGGGGCCATGTGATCCTGGATGTACCGGGCCGCCGCCGCCGGGGCCCCCTGCACCACCGTCACCGGGGCCTTGGGGGCGTAGTGGCGGTACTTCATGCCCGGGGCCCGGGGCTTCTCCCCCTCGCCCATGAGCCGGGTCACGGCGGGATCCACCGCCACCTCCCCCAGCACCTCCCGGAGCTGCTCCAGGGTGATCCCGCCGGGCCGCAGCAGCCGGGGCGGCACGCAGGTCAGGTCGATGATGGTGGACTCCACCCCCACGGCGCAGGGGCCGCCGTCCACGATACCGTCGATTTTGCCGTCCATGTCCTCCAGCATGTCCGCCATATTGGTGGGGCTGGGCCGGCCGGAGGTGTTGCCGGACGGGGCCGCCACCGGCACACCGGCGGCGGCGATAATGGCCCGGCACACCGGGTGGGCCGGGCAGCGCATGCCCACGGTGTCCAGTCCGGCGGTCACCGCGTCGGGCACGATGGGCTTATGCCTGAGGATCATGGTCAGCGGCCCGGGCCAGAACCGCTCCGCCAGGGCATAGGCCGAGGGCGGGATATCCTCGCAGTACCGCTCCAGCCAGTCCGCCGATGGGATATGGAGGATCAGCGGATTGTCCTGGGGGCGGCCCTTGGCCGCGAAGATGCGGCCCACCGCGCCGGCGTCCAGGCCATTGGCCCCCAGGCCGTACACCGTCTCCGTGGGGATGCCCAGCAGGCCGCCCCGGCGGAGGATCTCCGCCGCCGTCTCCACCTGTTCCGCCGTCAATCGCAGGGTCTGCACTTGCCTCGCCCCTTTGCTCAGAAGTGGCGGGTAATGCTCCGCCGCCGTGCCCGGGGCCGCTGCGCCAGGGTCAGGATTCCGGCCGCCAGCAGGGCCGCGCCGGACAGAAGAACCAGGATGCCAATCGCTTTTTTCATGGATCTCTTCTCCTTTGTTGTGATTTTCCATCTATGGATGCGGGCGCGCGCACAGGTGCGCCCCTACTCGTAGATGCCCACCGGCGTACCCGCCAGTTCGATGGTGGTATCGGGGGCAAACCGGGCCTTTTGCAGGTAGTTCTTCACGGTGAGTATGCCATACTTGGGGTTGACCTTCTCGTCCTCCAGCTCCATCTCGATGTAGTCCGCCCCGGAGCCGGTGAGCCAGCCGTCGTCCTCCAGCAGCTCCGCCAGGTCGGACTTGACCATGTCCAGAGACAGCTTCTCCGGCAGGGTGGTAAAGTGAATGATCAGTTCCACGTCTGTCTTGCTCCTTTTCTAGTTCTGTTCGCTGTTCTTTAGTCTTTCCGCCTGATCAGCTGTAACCAGCGCGTCGATGATCTCGTCCAGGTTCCCGTCCATGACGCTCTCCAGCTTGTAGAGGGTCAGGCCGATGCGGTGGTCGGTGAGCCGCCCCTGGGGGAAGTTATAGGTGCGGATGCGCTCGTTGCGCATGCCGGTGCCCACCTGGCTGCGGCGCTCGGCGGTGACGGCCTCCTCCTGCTCCTGCACCTTGGCCTCGTACAGCCGGGAGCGCAGAATCTGCATGGCCTTGTCCCGGTTCTGGAACTGGCTGCGCTCCTGCTGGCACTCCACCACCGTGCCAGTGGGCTTGTGGATCAGCCGCACGGCGGAGGAGGTCTTGTTGATGTGCTGCCCGCCGGCGCCGGAGGAGCGGAACACCTGCATCTCGATGTCCGCCGGATTGAGCTCGAAGTCCACCTCGTCCACCTCGGGCAGCACCGCCACCGTGGCGGTGGAGGTGTGGATGCGTCCGCCGGACTCGGTCTCCGGCACCCGCTGCACCCGGTGGACGCCGCTCTCGAATTTCAGCCGGGAATAGGCCCCGTCCCCCTCGATGGTGAAGCAGATCTCCTTGATGCCGCCCAGCTCGGTCTCGTTCACCGAGTCCACCTCCACCTTCCAGCGGCGGGCGTCGGCGTACATGGAGTACATGCGGAACAGGGAGTGGGCGAACAGGGCCGCCTCCTCCCCGCCCACGCCGGCCCGGATCTCCACGATCACGTTCTTGTCGTCGTTGGGATCCCGGGGCAGCAGGAGCACCTTGATCTCCTCCTCCAGCCGGGCGATGTCCTCCCTGGCCTGGTGAAACTCCTCTTGGGCCAGCTCCTTCATGTCAGGGTCGCCCATCAACGCCTCGGCGTCCGCCAGATCCTGCCGGCGGCGCTGCCAGGCCCGGTAGGCGGACACCACCGGCTCCAGCTCCCGCTGCTCCTTGTTGAGCTTTGCCACCAGGGCGGGGTCGTCATAGGTCTCCGGCGCGCCCAGCCGGGCCTCCACATCCGCGTAGTGGAGATCCAGCGAGCGTAGTTTTTCCATCATTTCCAAATCGTATCACCTGTCAAACAAAAAGGACTTTACCAGGGCAAAGGGCTCCCGGAAGAACATCTGCACCCGGGAGGGAAAGTGGCTCACCGGCGCGGCCAGGGTGGAGAGGGTGTCTCCGCCGCCGCTGGCCCGGTTCCACAGCATCTGAATGCGGGTCAGGTGGAAGTCGCTGGACACCAGCAGCACCCGTTCCGTATCCGCCGCCTCTCCGCTCTGAAAAAGCTCCAGCGTGTAGTTGATGTTCTGCCAGGTGTTGCGGGACTGATCCTCCCGGATGATCTGAGCCCCGTCCACCCCGTGCTCCACCAGGTAGTCATACATGGCCTGGGCCTCGCTGACGGGCTCGTCACTGCCCTGGCCGCCGGCCACCACAACCGTCATATCCGGGTGAGCCTCCAGATAGCCCAGGGCGGTGTCCAGCCGATCCCGGAGCAGGATGGACGGCCCGTCCGGCTCCACCTTGCACCCGAAGATCACCATGACCTCCGGGGCGCCGTCCCCCGCCGCCACCCGGGTGCGGCCGCCGGAGAGCACAATGCCCTCCAGCACGGCAAAGGCCACCACCGCCAGCAGCACCAGTGCAAGCAGAATTTTCAGCCACAGGGGCTTCCTCCGCCCCTCGTAGGGGTGGTAGTAGTTTTTCTTTCTCTGTCTCAGCTTCACCCTTTGGCCTCCTCCAGCTCCGCCGCCAGGGTCTCCCACCTGGTGTAGAGGGTGGCGATCTCCTCCTCCAGGGCCTTCTGCTCCTCATAGACCTTCTGGAGCTCCAGGTAGTTGGAGGCCACCTCCTCGGCTTTCAGCGACAGCTCGTACTGCCGCTCCTCCGCCTTGGCCACCGCCCGCTCCGCCGCCGCCACCTGCTTCTCCAGCTCCTTGGTGCCGCCGGGGCGCTTGGGCTTCTCCTTTTTGGCGGACTGCTCCTTTTCGGCGGGGGCAAGCCCCCGCCCTACCTGTTTCTCCTTGCCGGAGGCCGCAGCCTTGGCCCGCTCCTGGGCCGCCCGGTACTCCTCAAAGGTACCCCGGAAGTCAGTGATCTGCCCGTTTTCCAGCATCCAGATGCGGGTGGCGAAGCGGTTGATGAAGTAGCGGTCGTGGGAGACGAAGAGCAGGTTGCCCTCGTAACTCTCCACCGCCTCCTCGATCCACTCCCGGCTGGCCACGTCCAGGTGGTTGGTGGGCTCGTCCAGGATCAGCAGGTTGATCTTCTCGTCCATGAGCATGCACAGGCGCAGGCGGCTCTGCTCCCCGCCGGACAGGGCGGACACCGGCTTGAACACGTCCTCCCCCCGGAAGTTGAAGGCCGCCAGGCGGTTGCGGGCGGTCTGGGTGGAGCAGTCCTGGTCGTAGATCATAGTGTCCACCAGGTTCCGCTCCGGGTGGGCGAAGTGGATGATCTGGGGCAGGTAGCCGATCTTCACCGTGGGGCCCATGCGGATTTTTCCGCTGTCCGGCGCCTCCTCCCCCAGCAGGATTTTCAGCAGGGTTGATTTGCCGGTTCCGTTGTCCCCCAGCAGGGCAATCCGTTCCCCGCCGATCACCTCCAGGTTCACGTGGTCGAAGAGCACCCGGCCGTCAAAGGACTTTTTCAGCTCCTTGATGGTGAGCACCTCGTCTCCCCGGAACTGGCTCTCCCCGAACTTCCTGTCCAGGCGGCGCTCCCTGGTGGGCTTGTCGGTGGTGCGGATGCGCTCAATGCGCTTCTCCATGGACTGGGCCCGCTTGAAGATCTTGTCGTTGCCCGAATAGGCCCAGATGCGCAGCTGCTCGGCGGCCTTCTCCAGCTGTTCGATCTTGGCCTGCTCCTTCTCGTACTGCCTGAGCCGCTCCTGATACCGCTGCTCCTTCTCCACCACGTAGAAGGAGTAGTTGCCGGAGTAAAACTCCGCCTTGCCGTCGTGGATCTCGATGATCCGCTTGACCACCCGATCCAGGAACCAGCGGTCGTGGGAGATGGCCAGCACCGTGCCCTTGTAGCGATCCAGATACTCCTCCAGCCACTCGGTGGCGTGGAGATCCAGGTGGTTGGTGGGCTCGTCCAGCAGGAGGATGTCGGTGTCCTCCAAAATCAGGCGGGCCAGGTTGACCCGGGTCTTCTCCCCGCCGGACAGGGAGGAAAAGAGCTGTCCCCGCATGTCCGGGGAGATCTCCAGGCCGTTGCACACCTTGTTCAGCTCGGTCTGGGTATCGTAGCCGCCCCCCGCCTCAAAGGCGGCGGTGAGGGCGTCGTACCGCTTCAGCAGGGCGGGGTCGCTGTCGCTGGCCATGCGCCCGGCCAGCTCGGCCATCTCTTTCTCCATGGCGTGGAGCCTGTCAAAGGCGGTCTGGAGCACGTCCTCCACGGTATAGGCCGGCGGATAGACCGGGATCTGGGAGATGAGGCCCACCCCCTTGCCCGGGGCGATGTGCACCTCCCCCTCGTCCCAGTCCAGCTCCCCGGTGAGGATCTTGAACACCGTGGTCTTGCCGGCGCCGTTCTTGCCCAGCAGACCCACCCGCTCCCCCTGATCCACCTGGAAGGTGAGGCCGTCCAATATTTTTTTGCCTACCTCGAACTCCTTGGACAGGTTCGAGACGGATATGTCAATCATTTGTTTACTCCCGTTGTCCGTTGTGTTATAGTAACAAGTGAAATCAAGGAATGGAGGTTTTCCCTATGGACGCCATCCGCTGGGAAGGAAATACCCTTTACTTACTGGATCAGACCAAGCTCCCCGTCACCGAGGCGTGGATTTCCTATACCGACTACCGCCCCGTGGCCGATGCCATCCGCACCATGGTGGTGCGGGGGGCCCCCGCCATCGGCGTCACCGCCGCCTACGCCTACTGCCTGGCCGCCCTGGCCGGGGAGGATCTGGGGGAGGCCAGGGCCGTCCTGGCCTCCAGTCGCCCCACAGCGGTGAACCTGTTCTGGGCGCTGGAGCGCATGGCGAACAGGGCGGAGGACTGCGGCGGTGACCCCGCCGTCCTGGTGGAGGAGGCCAAGGCCATCCACGCCGAGGACGTGGCCATGTGTAAAGCAATGGGGGCTTACGGGGCGGCGGTGGTGCCGGAGCACGCCCGCATCCTCACCCACTGCAACGCCGGGGCCCTGGCCACCGGCGGCTACGGTACCGCCCTGGGGGTGATCCGGGCGGCTCACGAGCTGGGTAAAGTGGAGATGGTTTACGCCGACGAGACCCGCCCCCTGCTCCAGGGCGCCCGCCTCACCGCCTACGAGCTGGTTCACGACCACATCCCCGCCACCCTGATCGCCGACAACATGGCGGCCAGCCTGATGGCCAAGGGGAAGATCGACCTGGTGGTGGTGGGGTGCGACCGCATGGCCGCCAACGGCGACTTCGCCAACAAGATCGGTACCTATTCGGTGGCGGTCAACGCCCACCACCACGGGGTGCCCTTCTATGTGGCCCTCCCCTGCTCCACCATCGACCTGACCCTGCCCGACGGCAGCGGCATTCCCATCGAGGAGCGGGACAAGGACGAGGTACGCACCCTCTACGGCGTCCAGACCGCCCCGGCCCAGGTGGAGGTGTACAACCCCGCCTTTGACGTGACCCCCCACAGCCTGGTCACCGGCATCATCACCGAGAAGGGGGTCATCTACCCGCCTTTCAAAGAAAACCTGTCCAAGCTTTTCGGGTGAGTGAACGGCTGCGGCGCGTCAGGGATGCCGCGCCCTGCACGGATTTTTCCAACGCAAATGGCAGCAGGGCGGGGCTTGCCCCCGCCGTCCGCCCGCCGGATCAGCTGATCCGGCGGGCACTTTTTATGCCTCCTTGGTGATCTCCAGCAGGTAGTCCACCAGCTCCTCCATAGCCATGCCCCGGGATGCCTTGACCAGAATGGTGGTGTTGGGCCTCACCAGGCCGTCCAGCACGGGCTTGGCCGCCTCCTTGGTGGGGCAGTAATGGCACTCGGGCACGCCGGCGGATTTGGCCGCGTCGTAAATGTGCTTGGCCAGCTCCCCCACCGCCACCAGGCAGTGGATGCCCGCTTTTCCCAGGTAATCGCCGATGCCGGCGTGGAGGGCGGGGGCCAGGGGGCCCAGCTCGAACATGTCGCCCAGCACGGCCACCTTGTACTCCCCCCTGGCGCCGGAGAGCACCTGCACCGCCGCCCGCATGGACTGGGGATTGGCGTTGTATGCGTCATTGAGGACGGTAATCCCCTCCCCCCGGTGGAGGATGTTCATCCGCATCTTGGTGGGGGCGAAGTGGAGCACGCCGTCGGCAATCTGCTGGTGGGTCAGGCCGAAGTGCTCTCCCACCGCCGCCGCCATGAGGGTGGGGTAGATCATGTGCGCCCCCAGGGCGGGGATCTCCACCGGGAACTCCCCGGAGGGGGCGACGATCCGGCAGGTCATGCGGCTGGCGCCGTCGCTCTCCACGTCCACGGCCCGGTAGTCCAGACCCTCCCCGGCACCGATGCGGGTGAAGGAGAAGGGCAGCCTGCCGGGCAGGGTGCTGAGCAGGGGGTCGTCCCCGTTGATCACCACAAAGGCGTCCGGCCTGGCGTGGTGGAAGATCTCGCTCTTGGCCTCCAGGATCTTCTCCCGGGAGCCGAAGTGCTCGATGTGGGAGTCGCCGATGTTGGTCATCAGCACCACGTCGGGCTCCACCATGGCGGAGAGATAGTCGATCTCCCCGGCGTGGTTCATGCCCAGCTCCAGCACGGCGATCTCGTGCTCGCTGCTCAGCCGCAGCAGGGTCATGGGCACCCCGATCTCGTTGTTCAGATTGCCCTCGGTCTTGAGTACCCTGTACTTCTCCCCCAGAACCGCGGCCACCATGTCCTTGGTGGTGGTCTTGCCCACCGAGCCCGTCAGGGCCACCACGGGTATGGGAAACTTTTTCTTGTAATACCTGGCCAGATCCCGCAGGGCACGCTGGGTGGAGTCCACCTTGATGTAGAACTTGCCGGGCAGGTAGCTCTCCCGCTCCCGCTGGGTGAAGCAGCCCGCCGCGCCCCCCTCCAGGGCGGAGTTGATATAGGCGTGGCCGTCAAAGCGCTCCCCCATCAGGGGCACAAAGAGGGATCCGGCGTGGATGGTGCGGCTGTCGGTCTCCACCCGGCTCACCGTGCGGTTCACGTCGCCGAACTCGCCCAGCAGCCTGCCGCCCACCGCGTCCAGAATCTCTCGAATGGTCATGGGCTCCATAATCCTGTCCTCGCTTCCTTATCTTCCCTGTTTTCGGGCCTCCAGAGAGGCGTACACAATGCGCTCACACAGCTGGTTGTAGTCGATCCCCGCCGCGGCCGCCTCCTGGGGCAGCAGGCTGGTGGGGGTCATGCCGGGCAGGGTGTTGATCTCCAGGAACCAGGGCTCCCCGTCGGCGGTGAGGATGAAGTCCGCCCGGGAGTACACCGACAGGCCCAGGGTCTGGTACACCCGCAGGGCGGCGGCGCGCACCTTCTCCTCCTCCGCCGGGGTGATCTCCGACGGGCAGACCTCCAGGGCCGCGCCGGGCTGGTACTTGTTCTCGTAGTCGTAGAACCCCTGCTTGGGGATGATCTCAATGGAGGGCAGGGCTTTGTCCTCCAGGATGCCCACCTGGATCTCCCGGCCCTTGATGTACTCCTCCAGCACCGTGCGGCCGCCCAGGGCCAGGCCGTCGGTGAGGGCCTTCCGCAGCTCGTCGTGGGTGTGGACAATGGACACGCCGATGGAGGAGCCACTGGCCACCGGCTTCACCACCAGAGGCAGCCGGGCGGTTTTTACCAGTCCCTCGATGTCCCCCTCGGTGTACTCCACCGTCTTCCAGCCGGGGGTGGACACCACGTCGGCCACCATCCGCTTGGTCAGATCCTTGTCCATGGCGATGGCGCTGCCCAGGTAGCCCGCGCCGGTGTAGGGGATGCCCAGCAGCTCAAAGGCGGCCTGCACCCGGCCGTCCTCCCCGCAGGTGCCGTGGAGGGCCAGGAACACCAGATCCGCCATCCGGCACAGCTCCAGCACGCCGGGGCCGAACAGGCTCCCGCTGTCCCCCGGGCGGCTGCGCCGCACCTCCTCCAGATCCGGCGCCTGCCGGCTCACCTTTTTGTAGGCCTCGGAGATGGGCGCGTCAAAAAAGGACTCGTCCGCCCCGCCGCCCTCCAGGCCGAAGTACATATCGATCAGGCCCGCCCGGTGGCCCAGGGCCCGCAGGGCCTCCGCCACCATGGTGCCCGTAGAGAGGGACACATTCCGCTCCGGGGAGAGGCCCCCCGCCAACACAACGATTTTCATAATACACCTCGATAGAGAGTCTACGATCACATCATACGCGCTAGTGGTATATTATAGCACGACCAGCCCCGATTCTCAACCTGTTTCCCGCTTTTTCCCCGGAATAACAGCGCGGCCAGGCGCATAAAGGCGCCTGGCCGCAGTCTCGGAGCTCAGAACCAGCCCGTGTCCCGGCTGTCCAGCAGCTCCAGCGCGGAGCAGAGCATCTGGGCGGCCTCTCCCCGGGTGAGGGTCTCGCCCAGGCTGCTGCCCGCCGGAAGCACCCCGCAGGTCGCCAGATTGGCCGCCGACTGGGCCGCCCAGGCGGGCACCCCTTCCGCGGCCCAGGTCTCGGCGGATACATCGGTGACCTGGAGGGCGCGATCCAGAAGCACCGCCGCCTCGGCGGCGGTAATGGGCTCCTCCGCCTGGAACACCACCTGGCCGTCCGCGTCACGGCTGCCCTGCACCAGGCCTGCCTTCAGGGCGGAGGCGGCGTATGCCTTGGCCCAGGTGGGGATGGCCTCGTCGTCGGCAAAGCCGGTGCGCTCCACACCGGCCAGGGCCTCCACGCCGGCGGCATCCATGGCCATGGCCACAAACTCCCCCCGGGTGACGGCGGCATCCGGCTGGAAGAAATAGGCCCCGCCCATGCACTCACCCACGTAGATGCCCTCCTCCGCCAGTCGGATGGCCGCCTTGTGGGCGGGATCTCCCTCCATGTCGCTGTAGGTGACCTTGGTATCGGGCTTTTCGATCCTGAGCTTCACCGTGGCCGGGTCGGAGGCGTTGCCCACCGCGTCCACCGCCACATAGGTGAAGGAGTCCTTGCCGGTCTTGTCCTCATAGGGGGTATAGACGAAAGTGGAGCTTCCCTCCTCCGGCATAGTGACTGCACCGCGGGCCGGCTTTTTGATCAGGTGATAGGTGATCAGATCCCCCTCGGGATCCACCGCCGAAAACTGCCCGGTGACCGCCACATTTTTATAGGTGGTGAGGGTCAGGTGCTCCGCCACCGGGGCTCCGTTGGCCTCAGACAGCAGGTGGAGCTCCACCGATACCTCCTCCCCGCTCTGCCCATCGGCAAAGACAGGGGTGAACCGGAAGCCGGCCGCATCTGAGGCCGGGGCGGCCATGGGAGTGAAGCAGAGGCCCGCCACGGCGTCCATGGCGATCACATCCCCCACCTGGATGGCCCGGCCGCCCAGGTTCAGGATGCCGGCGCCGGTGTCCGGCAGGCTGGTGATCACAATGCTGTCCAGCTTACCGGAGCCGTCCACCACAAAGTCCGCCTCAGAAAAGGAGATGGGCTCCCCCAGCGGGCCGTTTTTGGAGATGGGCGCCACCGTGGATTCCTCCGTCTGTCCAAAGAAAAAGGCGGAGGCGGGCAGCTGGAGCGCGAACAGGAAGGCCGCCAGCACTGCCAGGGGCAGGGCGCGGCGCAGAAGGGCGCGGTGTTTCAAGTCAAAAACCTCCTTGTTTGGTTGTCGCCCATAGTCTTTGCCAAAACAAGGAGAATATACAGAAGGAGCCCGCCGCATGATCTACACGGCGGGCCCCTTTTTCTTGTTGATCAGTTCAGGAAATCCTTCAGCTTCTTGCTTCTGGAAGGATGCCGCATCGCCGTCACGGGCTGCGTATCCTTCGCTTCCGCCTCTGGCGAAAGCTCACTCACTCCGCCGCTCCGGCTCTCCCCACGGAACCCGCAGGGCTGGGCTTCCGTGGGGGCCCCAAACTGCGCCCACACCTGCCAAGCAGCTTCCCCTATCTCAGTTCAAAAAATCCTTCAGCTTTTTGCTCCGGCTGGGGTGGCGCAGTTTTCTGAGGGCCTTGGCCTCAATCTGGCGGATGCGCTCCCGGGTGACGTTGAACTCCTTGCCCACTTCCTCCAGGGTGCGGGTGCGGCCGTCCTCGATGCCGAAGCGCAGCTTGAGCACCTTCTCCTCCCGGGGGGTCAGGGTGGACAGCACGTCCACCAGCTGCTCCTTGAGCAGGGTGAAGGAGGCGGCCTCAGAGGGCTCGGAGGCGTCCTCGTCGGGGATGAAGTCTCCCAGGTGGGAGTCCTCCTCCTCACCGATGGGGGTTTCCAGGGAGACGGGCTCCTGGGCGATCTTCAGGATCTCCCGCACCTTGTCCACGGGCATGCCCATCTCCTCGGCGATCTCCTCGGGGGAGGGGTCGTGCCCCAGCTCCTGGAGGAGCTGGCGGGACACCCGGATGACCTTGTTGATGGTCTCCACCATATGGACGGGGATGCGGATGGTGCGGGCCTGGTCGGCAATGGCCCGGGTGATGGCCTGGCGGATCCACCAGGTGGCATAGGTGGAGAACTTGTAGCCCTTGGTGTAGTCGAACTTCTCCACCGCCTTGATCAGGCCCAGATTGCCCTCCTGGATCAGATCCAGGAAGAGCATGCCCCGGCCCACATACCGCTTGGCGATGGATACCACCAGGCGCAGGTTGGCCTCGGCCAGGCGCTGCTTGGCCGCCTCGCCCCGCTTCAGCAGGCGGCGCAGCTCCTTCTCGTCCTCCTCGGAGATGGGGCTCTCCTCCCCCGCCTTGCGGGCCTTCTCCAGCTCGGCCAGCTGCTCCTTGGCGGCGTCGCCGGCGCCCATATCCTGGGCCAGCTGGATCTCCTCGTCGGGAGTGAGCAGGTTCACCTTGCCGATCTCCTTCAGATACATGCGCACGGGGTCGTCAATGCCGAAGGAGTCCACCAGCGTGTTGGGATCTACGATCTCCTCCTCGGGGATCTCCTCGATGTCGCCCAGATCCTCCAGCTGCGGGCCCACGTCGTCGGCCAGCTCGGTGAGATAGTCATCCCCCACCGTGTCAATGCCCAGGTTCTCCAGGGTATCGTAGATCTTGTCCATCTGGTCGCTTTCCAGGGCCATGTTCTCCAGCACGTCCATCAGCTCACTGGCCGACAGCTTGCCGTTCTTCTTGCCCTTTTCAATCAGCTCCGCCAGCTTTTCGGCACCCTGGACACCCTCCACCACCTTCATGACCTCGATCTTGCCCTGCTCCATCTTCTTGGCGTTGGCCTGGGCCAGCTTGGCCTGATCCTCCAGGGTAAGGGTGTGCTCCTGCTTGCCGGTGGTCTTCTTCTCGCTCATTCGGTTATCCTCCATACGCTTTTCTTTCTCTGAACTTTTCCCGCGCCGCCAGCAGGGGGTCGTCCTGCCCGCCCCCGCCCCGCTTGAGGGCCTCGGTCTGAATGATCTCTATGTAATCGCGGAGGGCCTGGCTGCTGTGGGCCAGTGCCTCCGGCTGATCCATCACGCGAACCAGGTGGCTCATCTCGTCCGCCGTCAGCGCCCCGGTGAGGGCCGCCAGCTGGGTGGAACGCCCCTCCCGGTGCCGCTGGCACAGCAGGGCGTAAATCCTGGCCAGCACCGGGGCGGAGAACTGCTCCGGCCCCAGGGCCCCCTCCACCTGGGGAAACAGGGCCGGCTCCAGCAGGAGCAGGCGGATCACCCCCTCCTCCGCCCGGGCGGAGCGGATGTTCTCGTACCGCAGCTCCCGCTCCCTGGGCTGGAGCTGGGCCGCCGGGGTCAGCTCCTTCCGCTCCTGCCGCTTTCTGGCCTGCCACGCCCGGTTTTTCCGGTACCGCTCCACCTCCTGGGCGAAGGCAGTGCCGGAGATGCCCGCGGCGGCGGCGGCCTTGTTTCCGTAGATCTCCCGCTCAATAGGGCTGGGGAGGGCCGCCACAGTCTCCACCGCCTCCCGCAGAAAGGCCATGCGGCCCTCCTCGTCTGCCGTGTTGTGCTTTTGCAGCAGGGTCTCCAGCCGGTAGTCATTCTGCCCCGCGCTGCCGTTGAGGCACTTCTCAAAGGCGGCGGGGCCGAATTTCTTTACAAAATCGTCGGGATCCTGCTTGATGGGCTTGCCCTCAGCGTCGTAGGCGTTGGGCAGCTGGAGCACCCGCACGTTCAGGTTGGCGTTCTTCAGGATGTTGAGCACCCGGTCGGTGGACTGCTTCCCCGCCGCGTCGTTGTCGTAGCAGAGCACCAGCTCCTTGGTGTACCGGGCCAGGATGCGGGCGTGCTCCTCGGTGAGGGCGGTGCCCATGGTGGCCACCACATTGTCAAAGCCCGCCTGGTGGAGGGTGATCACATCGATGTTGCCCTCCACCAGCACCAGGTTGGGCCGCTTGGTGCTCTTGGCGAAGTTGAGGGCGTAGATCAGCCGGCCCTTGTGGAACACCATGGTCTCCGGGGTATTCAGGTACTTGGGCCCCTCCACCCCCGGCAGGATGCGGCTGGTGAAGCCCACCACGTCCCCCCGCACATCGATGACGGGGAGCATGAGCCGGGCGCGGAACTTGTCGTAGATGCCGCCGTTTTTCCCAGCCACCGCCAGGCCCGCGTCGATGAGCTCCATCTTGCTGTAGCCCTTTTCCGTGAGGGCCCTTGTCAGGCCGTCCCACTGGTCGGGGGCGGCCCCCAGGCCGAAGCGGGTGGCGGTGCGGGGGGTGAGCTGCCGCTGGGCGATGTAGTCCCGCACCCGCGCGCCCCCCGGGCTTTTCAGATAGTCGTGGTAGAACCGGGCGGCGTCCTTGTTGGCCGCCAGAAGCCGGGCCCGCTTTTTCCGGCCCGCCTCGTCGGTGCCCGTCTCCGGCACCTCCATCCCCGCCCGCTGGGCCAGCAGGCGCACCGCGTCGGGGAAGGACAGGTTCTCCATCTCCATAATAAAGGAGATCACCCCGCCTCCCTTGCCGCAGCCGAAGCAGTGGTAGATCTGCTTATCCGGCGAGACGGAAAAGGAGGGGGTCTTTTCGTTGTGAAAGGGGCACAGGCCCCACAGGTTGTTCCCCTTCTTGGTCAGGTGGACATAGGAGGAAACCACGTCGGAAATCTCGCTGCGGGCCACCAGCTCGTCGATAAATTGTTCCGGGATCGGCACGGCCCGCCCTCCTTCCGACTATGTTTACCACAATATACCAGATTCATACGCCCCGCGCGGCCTGCGGCCGCCGTATTTGGCGGCCCTACTTCACGCTCCACGACTTGGGGATGAACGCCTCGCCGAACCGCTCCACCGCGTACTTGTCCGTCATGCCGGAGATGTAGTCGCAGACCGCCCGCTCCACACCCTCCTCATACCGGATGTCCTGGTACTCCGGCGGCAGCTTGTCCGGCTCCTTTACATAGTACTCGAACAGGCGGCGGAGCATGTCCTGGGCCTTGCCCTCCTCCCCCTTGGCCACCGGGTTGCGGTAGACATACTCAAACATGAACTCCCGCAGCTCGTGCATGGCGTCCCGGCAGGCGGGGGACTGGAGAATCTCGTCCTTTCCGGCGCTGGCGGTGATCACGTCCACCGTCAGGGTGTTGATCCGCTCCGAGTGGGTGAAGCCCAGCACCTGGGAGACGGACAGGGGTATGTCCATGGGGTAGATGATCCTGCCCCGGATGGCATCGTCGATGTCGTGATTGATGTAGGCGATCTTGTCCGCCAGGCGGAGAAGGCGCCCCTCCAGGGTCTCCGCCCGGTCGGGGCCGGTGTGGCAGAGGATGCCCCGCCGCACCTCATAGGTCAGGTTGAGGCCCTCCCCGTCCTTCTCCAGCCGGTCTACCACCCGGAGGGACTGCTGGTTGTGGGCAAAGCCGCCGGGCATGATCTCCGCCAGCACCCGCTCCCCGGCGTGGCCGAAGGGGGTGTGGCCCAGATCGTGGCCGTAGGCCGCCGCCTCCGCCAGATCCTCGTTGAGCCGCAGGCCCCGGGCGATGGTGCGGGCGATGCGGCTGACCTCGATGGTGTGGGTCATGCGGGTGCGGTAGTGATCCCCCTCCGGCTCCAGGAACACCTGGGTCTTGTGCTTGAGCCGCCGGAAGGCCTTGGAGTGGACAATCCGGTCGATGTCCCGCTGAAAGCAGGTGCGGGTGGGGCAGGGCTCCAGAGGCACCTGCCGCCCCCGTGATCGGGAGGACAGGCAGGCATAGGGGGAGAGCATCTCCCGTTCCATGGCCTCGGTCTGTTCACGCAGGGTCATCCGGTTCACCCTCCTATCCGCCGATTTGCTCTATAGCTATATACGCCGCTCCGCCGAAAAATCCTTCTTTTTCGCAAAAGATTCACGAATTGTTCATATTATTTTCTGGGGACGGCCTTGAAGGCCTCCCCGGACACGGTGCAGGCCGAGCCGCCGGCGGTCAGCTCGGTGACCCGGGCGGAGAAGGCCTCCACCGCCCCCTCGGGCAGCAGGGCGTGGACCGTCACGTCGGCGGCGTACTCGGTCTCCCCCAGCACGCCCCCCACGGCCTCCACCTCCAGCCTGAGGCGCTCGAAGAAGGAGTAGGGGCAGGGTACGGTGACCTCCACCCACCGGCGCATCACCGAGATGCCCGCCGCGTCCAGGGCGTCCTTGGCACTCTGGGTGTAGGCCCGCACCAGGCCGCCGGCCCCCAGCAGCACCCCGCCGAAGTACCGGGTCACCACGCAACAAACGTTGGTGACTCCCTCCCGCTGGAACACGTTGAGCATGGGCTGGCCCGCGGTGCCCTGGGGCTCCCCGTCGTCGGAGTACCGCTCCACGCCCCCCTCCCGGATGCGGTAGCACCAGCAGTTGTGCCGGGCGTCATAGTGCTTCTTCTTGGTCTCCTCGATGCGGGCCCGGGCCTCCTCCTCGCTCTCCACCGGCCACACCTGGCCGATGAAGCGGGAGCGCTTCTCCACCAGCTCCGTCTCGGCGCGGCCAGTGGGGATCAGGTATTCCGTCATCGTTCCCACTCCCTCCTGCTGATGGCAAAGTAGTGGGCCAGCCGGGTCTCCCCCAGCTGCTCCACCGGCTCCACCCGGGAGAGGCGGTAGGTCATACCGCACTTGAGCATCACCCGCTTGGACTTGCGGTTGCCGTCGTAGTAGGCCGCCCAGATGGCCTGATAGCCCAGATCGGCGAAGGCGTGGCGGAGGATCTCCCGAACCGCCTCGGGGATGAGCCCCCGGCCCCAGCAGTCCCGGGCCAGGGAGTAGCCCACCTCCTCGCTGGGCAGCCCCAGCTCCTTCCGGTGCTTGCCCACAAAGCCCGCCGAGCCGATCAGCCGGCCGTCGGCCTTACGCACCACTGCCAGGGTGTCCGAGGGAATAAAGATGCTCTCGATGACCTGCCGGCTCTCCTCCAGGCTCCGGTGGGGATGCCACCCCGCCGGGGGGCCCACCTCCGGGTGGCTGGCATAGGCGTACAGCCCCTCCGCGTCGTCCAAAGTGAAGGGGCGCAGGATCAGGCGTTCGGTCTCCAGGGTCTGCATGGTGTTACCTCCTTTTTGCGCGTGCCGGGTCGTCACGCGCCACGAATGGGGTGGGCTGAGCCGCGTGGGGCGCGGCGAACCGACGCGCCATACCTCAGTCCTCCCAAAACTCCTTGGGCGGCGTCCAGCCGGACACCACGTAGTCCTTCAAGCGCCCCAGCTGGACAGGGGTGCACACGGCGGTGACCTGGATGGTCTCGCCGTAGTCCACCTGCTCCACCCTGGCCTCCCGGTGGAGGAGATCCACCAGCCCCCCCTTGTCGTAGGGGATGGACAGCTCCACCCGGCAGGCGCCGGTGTCCAGGTGGCCGCCGATCTTCTCCAGCAGCTCGTCCAGCCCCTGGCCGGTCTTGGCGGAGATGGATACGATGTCCGCCCCGTGGGGCAGGATCTCCGCCGGGCACTTGTCGCACTTGTTGAATACGTCGATGCGGGGGGTCTGCTCCGCCCCCAGCTCGGCGATCAGCTTCTCCACCACCTCCGCCTGCTCCCGCCACTCCGGGTTGGAGGCGTCGATCACGTGGAGCAGAAGGTCGGCATAGCTCAGCTCCTCCAGGGTGGCCTTGAAGGCCTCCACCAGATGGTGGGGCAGCTTGCGGATGAAGCCCACCGTGTCGGAGAGGAGCACTGTGCAGGTGTCGGAGATCTCCAGGGTACGGGTGGTGGTGTCCAGGGTGTCGAAGAGGCGGTTGTTGGCGGGGATGTCCGCCCCGGTCAGCCTGTTGAGCAGGGTGGACTTTCCCGCGTTGGTGTAGCCCACGATGGCCACCACCGGCACCTCGTTCTTCTCCCGGCGGGAGCGCTGGGTGGCCCGCACTCTCCGAACCTGCTCCAGCTCCTCCCGCAGCTTGGAAATTTTCCGGCGGATGTGCCGCCGGTCGGTCTCCAGCTGGGTCTCGCCGGGGCCCCGGGTGCCGATGGCTCCCTCCTGCCGCTCCAGGTGAGTCCACATGCCCAGCAGCCGGGGCAGCAGGTACTGGTACTGGGCCAGCTCCACCTGGAGGCGGCCCTCCTTGGTGCGGGCCCGCTGGGCGAAGATGTCCAGGATCAGGGCCGCACGATCCAGCACCTGGACGCCCAGCTCCTCGGACAGCACCCGCTGCTGGGACGGGGACAGGGGGTTGTCCACGATCACCATGTCCGCCCCCATGGCCCCCACCAGCTCCTTCAGCTCCGCCACCTTGCCCTCTCCCAGGAAGGTGCGGGGATCCGGCGTGTCCTTGTTCTGGAACACCGTCCCCACGCACACGCCCCCGGCGGTCTGGAGCAGCTCCTCCAGCTCCTCCATGGAGGTCTCGTCGGCGTTCTCCTCGTCGGGCAGGCAGCGGGCGTTCAGGCCCGCCAGCACCGCCCGGTTGATGTTGGTCTTGTTCTCTTCTGTCATTCGTTCCTCCGCAGCGGGGGCAAGCCCCCGCCCTACTCTTTTCGCAGTGCTTCCACAATCTCCCCGATGAAAATCCGGTGATAGTCCTTCCCGGGGTACCATTTGTTGTCGATCTCCCCGTCCAGGAAGTGGGCGGGATCCATGTCCTGCCAGTATGCCTTCCGGCACACCAGCACCAGCTCCGCCTCGGCAAAATAGGGCGCGCCGCACCCGGCCTCCGCCACCGTGAAGCCGCACTCCTTTACCTTGTCGATCTCCCGGCCGCTCTTGGACCCGCACAGGGCCAGGGCCTTGCGGTATGCCTCGCCAAAGAAGGACAGGGTAAAATAGCCGCTATTCTCCACAAACTCCAGGGTGTACCGCTGGGGGCGGATATAGACGGTGGCCACCGGCCCGCCCCACAGCACCCCCAGGCCGCCCCAGCTGGCGGTCATGGTGTTGCACTTCTCCTTCGTCCCGGCGGTGATGAGCATCCACTGGTCACCGATCAGGGAAAAAACGTTCTGGTTCAGCTCCTTGGGGTCGATTCTGGTAAACATCATCACTACCTCCAGCCGTTTCGTTTTTACCGCATCCTCCTTATTGTTATGCCGCACCGGCGGCGGGTATCCTCGGGATGCGCTTCGGATGGAAAAGAGCCCGTACCGAAACCGGTACGGGCTCTTGAATTGACCAACTTACTTCTTGTCCAGGCCGAACTTCTTGTTGAAGCGGCTGACGCGTCCGCCAGTATCCACCATCTTCTGCTTGCCGGTGAAGAAGGGGTGACACTTGGAGCAGACTTCCACGCGGATGTCCTTCTTGGTAGATCCGGTTTCGATCACGTTACCGCAGGCACATCTGATCGTGGTCTGTTCGTAGTTGGGATGGATGCCTTCCTTCATGTTGTGTTCACCTCTTTCTCGTTCTGGGTGAGACGGCGCAGCAAACCTCCACGCCTTATAAACGCTAGAATATGATAGCACAATCAAATGGGAATTGCAACACTTTTTTCGAGAAAATTTTCAAGGATTTTTCCTTTACACCTCCACCGCCTGGTCGATGGCAAAAAACCACAGGCAGCGGCGGACCACCGGCTTCCCGGTGATCTCCTCCAGGGCCCGGCTGTAGGCGGTGAGCTGGGGCCGGTACTCCTCCGCCCGCTCCGCCACGGTTCGTTTGGTCACCCGGTCGGTCTTGAAGTCCACCACCGTGATGCCCTCCAGGGTCTCGAAGCAGCAGTCCACCACGCCCTGGAGCAGCACCTGCTCCCCTTCCTCAGCCTCTTGATAGTAATCCGCCGCCGGCACCAGGATGGAGAACTTGAACTCCCGCCGCAGGGAGGTGGAGGACATCAGCTCCCGGCCCAGGTCGGAGGAGAAAAAGGCCGCGATGCGCTCCGGGTTCACCGCCTCCCCCTGCTGGGGGGTGAGAAAGGCCTGTTCCACCAGCCGGTGGATCTCCGCAGTCACCCCCTCCGCCGTCTCCGCCCGTTCAAAGTCGATGTACTGCATCACCAGGTGGAGGGCGGTGCCCCGCTGGGCCGGGGTGAGGCCGAACTCCTCGGCGGCAAACCGGGGCCGGCCGAAGGTCAGGGGCCGGGGCGGCCTGGGGGCCTCCTCGGCGGCCTCTTCGTCCAGGGGCCGCCCCTTCAACTGGGTAGCGGTGAGCTTGGAGGGCAGCTCCACCTGGGCGGCGTGGGGGTAGATCCAGGCCAGCTTGGCCGCCAGGGCGGCCGCGTCCTCCCCGCCCTCGCCGGAAATCGTCTCTCCGTCCGGCGGCCCGGATGGGCTGATCATTTCCTCCGCCGGTTCCGCCTGGAACTCCATCCCGTCCACGAAGCGGATGTCCCAGCCAGGGCCGCAGTCCGCCGCCGTCAGGGGCACCTGTACCCCGGCGGCCCGCCGCAGGGCCTCCCCGTCCGGCCGGGCCAGGGCGGGCAGCAGCACCCACTGCCCCACGCTCTGGCAGCCCGCCAGCACCTGGGGCTCCACCGGGCAGGCGGCGTCCCCCGCCAGCTTCTCCAGATCCCGCCCGCCGCCGGTGAGGGCCACCGACAGGATCAGCTTCTCCTTGGCCCGGGTCACGGCCACGTACAGCAGCCGCAGCTCCTCCGCCATCATCTCCAGCTCCAGCTGCCGGGCCACCGCCCGGCGGGCCAGGGTGGGGTACTCCACCCCACGCTCCACATCCAGCCGCTTGGGCCCCACACCCAGCTTGGGGTGGAACAGGATGGGCCGGTTCATGTCCTCCCGGTTGAGTCGTCGGGCCAGCCCGCACACCAGCACCACCGGGAACTCCAGGCCCTTGGACTTGTGGATGCTCAAAATGTGCACGCCGCCCCCCTCCCGGCCGGGAGCGGGCAGCACCAGCTTCTCCCCGTTCTCCCGCAGGCGGGTCAGGTAGGAGAGAAAGCCAAACAGGCCCTTGTGGCCCGCCCCCTCGAACCGGCGGGCCAGCTCCGCCAGGGTGAGCAGGTTGGACTGCCGCTCCTCTCCCCCGCTCATGGCCCCGAAGATGCCCAGCAGGTTGGTGCGGTCGTAAATCTGCCAGATTAGCTCATGGCTGCTCAGCTCCCCCGCCCCAAAGCGCAGCTCGTCCAGCTCCGCCAGGAAGGCCCGGCTGTCCTCGCCGCCGTCGGCGGCCAGGGCGGCGTAAAAGTCGGTGTCCGGGCTGCCCGCCCGCAGTTCCGCCAGCCGGTCGGCGGAGAAGCCGTACACCGGGGAGCGGAGCACCGAGATCAGGGGCACGTCCTGCCGGGGATTGTCCACGATCTGCAGCAGGGACAGGGCCACCGAGATCTCGGTGGAGCCGAAAAAGTCCCCGCCCCCGTCCGCCTCCCAGGGGATGTTCCGCTCCCCCAGGGCTCGGGCGTAGTGGTGGAGCACCGTGCCCGGGGAGCGGAGGAGGATCACGATGTCGGAGGCCCGGACGGGCCGCTCGCCCCCTTCCCCGTCGGACACGGGGAAGCCACCGTCCAGCAGTTCCCGGATGCGATTGGCGGCAAAGCGGGCCTCCATCAAGTCACGGGGGGGCTTCTCCCCGTCGTCCCTGTCCTCCGCCGAGGCGTCCAGGGCGTCCAGCTCCACCGCGTAGCGGCCGTCGGGCCGGTACGCCGCGCCGGGGTACAGGGCCTCGTCGTCGGTGTAGTCCATCTCGCCGAAGGCGGTGGACATGAGATTGCGGAACAGGAAGTTGGCCCCCTCCAGCACCTCGGGCCGGGAGCGGAAGTTCTTGGACAGGATCAGCCGCCGGGGCTTCCCCTCCGCCGCGCCGGTATAGTCGGGCCAGGCCCGGTACTTGCCCAGGAAGATGGTGGGGTCGGCCAGGCGGAAGCGGTAGATGGACTGCTTCACGTCCCCCACCAGGAAGAGGTTGGTGCCGTCCCTGGACAGGGCGGTGAAGATGGCGTTCTGCACCTCGTTGGTGTCCTGGTACTCGTCCACCATGATCTCGTCATACCGGGCCGACCACTGGCGGGCCAGCTCGGTGGGGGCACCGTCTTCCCCCACCAGGAGCTCCACCGCCATGTGCTCCAGATCCGCGAAGTCCACCATGCCCCGGCGGGCCTTCTCGGCGGTGTAGGCCGCCTCGAAGTCCTTCACCAGGGCGAACAGGCCCCGCACCGCCGGATGAACCGCCCGGAGATCCTCCAGCAGATCCGCCCCGCTGTCCTCGAACCAGTCGGACAGCTTGTCCATCCGCTTCTTGCAGGCGGCGCGGAGGCGCTTGACCTCCTCCGCCGCGTCGGGGCAGTCCACAATCTTCTTCCGCCCCGCCGGGGGGAACGGGATAGGCAGGACGGCGCGGGCCGCGTCCCAACCCTCCGCCGCCCCCTTGACGAAGGCGTCCAGCCCCGCCAGAGTGGCGGACAGGCTGGGGCCGTAATTGGCGTCCAGGTTGGCGTCGCAGGGGCAGAGCTCCAGAGCGGCGGCGATCTTCCCCCGCCAGTAAGCCCCCTGCCGGGCCGCGTCATCCAGCAGCAGGTGGCCCCAGGTGGTGTGGGCCGGGTCGCTCACGCCATCCAGTGTAAAGGTCTTCTCCTGTTCATCCAGCCAGGCGGCGGGGTTGGGGTGGGCCTGCACCCGGCCCCGGATGTCCAGGACAATCTGCATCAGCCGGGAGTCATCCCGCCCGGCGGCCATGGTGTCCACCAGCTGGGCGAAGTCGCTGCCCGGCGTGATGTCCTCATAGCGCCGCTCCAGCACGTCGTTGAGGGCCCGGAGCATGAGTATGCCCGCCTCTCCCTCGTCACACAGCCGGAAGTCCGGGTCTAAGTCCAGCAGGTGGCCGCACTCCCGCAGCAGCTGGGCGCAGAAGGCGTGAACCGTGGAGATCTGGGCCTTGTAAACCAAAGTCGCCTGACGGCGCAGCTGGGCGCAGAAGGCGTGAACCGTGGAGATCTGGGCCTTGTAAACCAAAGTCGCCTGACGGCGCAGATGGGCGTCGACAGGGTGCTCCGCCAGCCGGGCGGACAGCTCCTCCACGATGCGGCCCCGCAGCTCGGCGGCGGCGGCCTTGGTGTAGGTGATCACCAGGAAGCGGTCGATGTCCAGCCCCTCCCCCGTCACCCGGGCCAGGAGCCGCTCCACCAGCACCCGGGTCTTGCCCGACCCGGCTGCGGCGGACACCAGCAGCCCGCCGCCCCGGTTGTCCACCGCGGCCTGCTGTTCGGTTGTCAGGGAGAATGCCATGGGCGCTGCTCCTTTCTGGTGGGTTGTAAAACAATCTGTAGGGGCGGATATCATCCGCCCGCCTGGTGGAGGCCCGGCCTCCCGGCGGGGGCCTGCCCGGCCGGGGCCCCCATTTCTTCCCGAAGAAATGGGGGGAAAGAAGGGCCGGGGGGCTCCGCCCGCCCTGGACCCCCCAGTACGGGGGTTCATGGCGGCGGTGGGCTGTGTTTGGTCTGCAAGAACCGGGCTTGCATTGCCGCCCGCTCTACGGGAGATTACGTTACAGGCGCTGCCGCGCCCCGGGTGGCACGCATCGGGATTACCCTGCAAGCCCTGCAAAGGGCTGCGCTGTACCGGCTTGGCCCGCCGGGCCGCCGTCGGTACCATGCCTCTGAAAAACTTTGGCGGTTGTGGTAATTATCTGTAGGGGCGACCTGCGGTCGCCCGCCCCGAGCCGAGGGGGCGTTACAACGTAAGCCCCCTCGGCCGGTATGTTACCTGTAGGACAGCTCCGGGGGGTACATCCAATAGGGGGGACCGCAGTCCCCCCTGATTGGTCGTTTCAAGGAGGGGGTGCAGGGAGGTTTGGGCGTAAAGAAACGTGCCGGTGGCACGTTTTAGCCCAAAAGAAATCCAGGCGAAGCCACCTTAACCCGTGGAATCGAAATCCCTCCCCCTGCTGGTTTTCCCCCCGCTTTTGACATCAAAAGCGGGGCGCCCGCCGCGCAGGCGCGCCCTCGGGGGTGCCCCGTTTAGCGGACAATATCCCGGTGGTCGGAACGGCCCACCAGGTAGTCCAAAGACACATTGAAATAGTCCGCCAGGGCAATCAGGCCGTTGAAGTCGGGACGATTTTTGCCCGCCTCATAGTTATGGACGGCCCAGCGGGACACCTCCAAAACGTCGCCAATGGTCTGCTGGGATACGCCCGCATTGGTACGCAGCTCCACAAGCCGCTCCTCAAATGTGGCCATTTTGTTCTCACCTCTTGACAAGTAGAGTTATACTCACTATAATGATTGTAGAGTTAAACTCTACAAAGGAGGTATTACCGTGTTTGACCTATCAGAATTGGAACACCTGCTTCCCGACGAACCCTCTCCAGAATACAACGAGCAGCTCTCTAAAATCAACGACTACTTAGTACGGATCAAGCCCGAAGTCCCCGCGGGTATCCTGGAACGCCTCTCCACCGAGTACATCCGCCTGAATGAGATCGACGCCAGGGAGATGTTCCTCTCCGGGTTATACCTGGGGGCTAACCTGATTCTTGCTCTCTCGCAACCGCCTGCCAGAATTCCTCGCCGGTGACCGAGGGCAGCCAGCGGCGGCAGTCTCCGCCGTGCCCCTCCTCGAAGTGGCAGGCCTCGGCGTAGTCGCACCACTGGCAGGCGTTGTGCTCCGGCCCCCGCCAGAAGGGGTCGGCGGCGATGTTGCCCGCCGCCAGCTCCTGGCCGATCTCCTCTAAAATCCGCCCGGTGTGGCGGGCCAGCTTGCCCAGCCGCTCGGCGGACACCAGGGCCTCGCCGGTGATGGCCCCCGCCCGGTTCACCCGCACGGGCAGGAACCGGGGGCCTCCCTCCCCCAGCTCCTCCATGGCGGAGAGCACCTCCGGGTCATCCAGCACGATGCCGCGCCGCCGCAACTCGGCGTCCACCTTCCTGCGGCGCTCTTCCTCGGTCATGGCCCGACTGCCCGCTACCACCGCCTCCCGGGCGGGCAGGTAGAGCACGCCGGCCGGCTCAATCTGCTTTCCGTACAGGGCCTCCCCCTCGTCGGCCAGGGTGAACAGGTAGAGCAGCATCTGGAGGCCCATGCCGTTCCAGATATCTGTCAAGTCAAAGGACTTGCGCCCCGTCTTGTAGTCCACCACCCGCAGGCAGAGCTTTCCGTCGTGCTCCCAGCCGTCCACCCGATCCACAAAGCCGGAGATGCTGACGGTGACCCCGTCCACGGTGAGCTCCACCGGGGGCAGATCCTTCCCCGCGCCGAAGCCCAGCTCGAAGGAGATGGGCTGGAACTGGGAGGCGCGCAGCTCCTCCGCCACATTGTCCACCACGGCGAACACCGATTTCAGCAGGCGGCGGAACAGGTACTGGAACCGGGCGGTCTCGTGCTCCAGCCCGCCCAGCTCCTCGGCCACGTAGCGCTCCACCGCCTCCCGGGCCAAAGCCCGCAGCTCCTCCCGGGAGACCTCCTTCACGCCCCCCCGCGCCTGGCAGGCGCGGAGCACGTGTTCCAGCACGTAGTGGACGAAGGTGCCGTACTCCGGGGCCTGGAACCCAGCGGCCTTGCGGGCCTCGGCCTTCAGGCCGTACTGCATGAAGTAGGAGAAGTGGCAGGACTTGTACTTGTCCATCCGGGAGGCGGACATGGGCACCCGCTTTCCGTAGAGGGCGTCCACCGCCGGGCGGGTGAGGTGTCCCCGGGTGAGCCCGGCGGCCCGCTCCATCCGCCCCACCAGGGGAGCGTAGTCCGGCAGGGTTTTCAGCGCCGCCCCCGCCTGGGGGAAGCGCCCCGCCAGCTCCAGGGCGGGCCGGGGGGCTGCCAGCCGGAAGGAGCCGTCCAGCAGCCCCTCCTCCACCCGTTTCGCATGGGGGAACAGCACCTTTAATTTGGAGAGCAAAAAGGAGGGCCGCTTCTCCTCCCCGTCGGCCCCGGCGGCGGCCCAGCTGACACAGAATCGCTTCTGGGGCAGGGCACAGGCCTCGTAGACGATGGTCATCTCCCGGTACAGCTTGTCGGACAGCCGGGGGGCCAGCTCCAGCCCGTAGGAGGCCAGCAGGCTTCGGTCGTCGTCGTTGAGCAGGCCGGGCGACGGCGCGGCGGCGGGGATGGCCCCGTCGTCCGCCCCCAGCAGGAACACCACCGGGCAGCTCCGGTGGGCCAGGCGGGGCATCTCCCCGGCGCTCACCCGATCCAGGGACACGGGGATGGAGCCCACGTCGTACTGGGAGAGCACCAGGGCGAAGAGCCTGGAGAACTCGTCCAGCTCCATGGGGGCGTCCCCCAGGATCTGGGCGCACTGCTCCAGACCGCCGCACAGGATGTCCCACAGCTGGGCGTACTCCTCCGCCAGGGCGGCCTGGCCCCGGCGGTTCAGCTCCGCCGTGCGCTCGGCCAGCCGCTCCGGCACCCCCGCCGCCTCCAAAAAGCTGTAAAGGGCGACCGCCTGCCCGCGTCCTGTCCTGTCCGGGTTCTTGCGCAGGGCCTCCAGGGGGGCAGCCACCTGCTTCCGCAGGGCGTTGAGCCGAGAGAGCAGGGCGGTGTCCTCCTCGGTGAAGGTGCGGCCGTAGCCCTTGGGGTGGTTGGCCCAGTCCCGCTTGGCCGTCCAGGCGCTCCCCTCCAGGTTCCACTTGAGCACGTAGTTCTCCAGCAGATCCACGTCCTCCGCCGACAGGGCGGTGAGGCCGGTTTTCAGGTAGCGGAACACGTCGTCGTAGCGGTAGCCCCCGGCGGCCGTCTCCAGGGCGGAGGTGATCAGGGCCAGGATGGGCTTCTGGAGGATGTCGCTCATGCGGCTGAGGAACACGGGGATGCCGTACCGGGCGAACACCGTCTCGATCAGGGAGCCGTAGCCCTCCATGCTGCGGGCGCACACGGCGATGTCCCGGAAGCGGCACCCCTCCTCCCGCACCAGGCGGAGGATCTCCGAGGCCGTCCACTCCACCTCGGAGTAGGGGGAGTTGGCGGTGAACAGGGTGAGGGCGTCCCCCTCCCCCGTCCAGGGGGCGGGCGAGGGGGCAAAGAGCTCCCGCTCCAGGTGGGCCAGGGCGGGGGCCTTGGGCCCGGCCTGGCCGGTGCGCACCACGATTTCCCGGGAAATGCCCCGCTCCTTGGCCAGCCGGAGCAGCTGCCGGGCGGTGCGCCGGGCCGGGGAGAAGATCCCCGCGCCCCCCTCGTCCTCCTCCAGGTGGTCGCAGGTCAGGGCCACGGTGACGGAGTTGGCCCTGGCCAGCAAAGCGGAGAGCACCTGCCGCTCCTGGGGGGTAAAGTCGGTGAAGCCGTCCAGATAGAAGTCCTTCCCCGCCGCCCAGTCCTCCCGGGCGAGCACCTCCGCCAGCCGGGTCAGCCTGTCCCGGGGGTCGGCCCCCTGCCGGGCGGTGAGGGCCTCGTAGGCGCCGTAGATCAGAGACAGGTCGGTGAGCTTGTCCCCCTCCGGCCCCTCCGCGTCCACCCCCGCCGTCCAAAGGTGCTCCGGCGTGATGCAGCAGGTTTTCAGCTCCTCCACCGTGGCCAGCAGGCCGGAGAGGAAGGCGGGCTTGCGGGAGGGCCGCTGGTACACCTTCAGCTCCGGCGCCACGGACTTGAGGGCGGCGCACAGCAGCAGGAGCCGCCCGCCCCCGTCCAGGGCCGGGGCGGCCAGGCCGCCGTACACCGAAAATACCCGGCTGGCCAGACGGGTGAAGGAGAGCACCTCCGCGTGGAGGGAGACCTGGTTGCCCCCCAGGGCGCACAGCTGCCGCTCCATGTTGTGGGAGTGCTGCTCCGGCACGATCAGCACCTGGGGCCGGTCGGACTGGGCGGCAATGGCCTCCAGCAGGGCGTGGGTCTTACCCGTCCCCGCCCGGCCCAGCAGCAGCTTCAGCATGGCGCTTCCTCCTTCCCGCGTTCAGTAAAAAGTATTATAGCATACCCCGCTGCCCTAGGGCAATGCTCCAGTGAAAAGCCCTCCGCTCCAATCAGGAAGTTTCAGCTCAAGCAGCTTTACAAAAGCCCGCGACTGGGCAGATGTCCGGCAATCCACTACTCCCAGGATAGCTCACATCTTCCAGTAGCTTTTCTAAATTCCCAGCGGAAAAAGTATTTGTTGTTTTTTATCCAGTTTCACCACTCCCGTGGGAGCGCATCGGTTCAGTCTCAACAGCGGCTGTTTCTTTGCGTCTGATATCACAATCTCCGCGTCTCCCTTAGACAGACCGCCATGGAAATGAAACTGATAGGAGCGGCTTTCCGGAAATCTGACCGTGTGCCTGAGCGAACCGGAGCAGGAATCCACAGTCGCACTTTCTCCATTCTCACTGCGCCGGAATACAAACAGAGCCGCGGCTATCCGTTTCGATGTCAAAAAGCCCTGGCGGTATCCGACATTCAGGAAAGCCATAAGGGCCGCTACCGAAACAACCGTGAACAAGCAGATACCGATTTTCATAGACATCGCCTCCTGCCCCGCTGTTTCAGCGTATCATATTTCATTACCTATTGCAATCATTTCAATTGGGGGCGTTTTCTTTGTTTTCTGTCCGCACATCTTTCCTGCATTGAGTCCCGAAAGATCCCATGGTACGGCCACGCCCATTCTGTTATACTAACTAAGGAAACCGTAGAGGAAGGAGATCTTTCATGCGCTCTGTCATTCTCTATATCGCCATGAGCCTGGACGGCTATATCGCCGACCGGGAGGGCGGGGTGGACTGGCTGGCTGGCCAGGAGCCCGGTCAGGACATGCCGGACAGCTACAACACCCTGCTGGAGCGGATCGACACCGTGCTTCTGGGGTGGAACACCTACCACCAGCTGACCACCCAGCTCTCGCCGGAGCAGTGGCCCTACGAGGGGCTGGACTGCTATGTATTCACCCACCGGTCTCTCCCGCCAAAGGAGGGGATCACCTTTTCCGATGCCGACCCCTGCGCCCTGGTGCGGGAGCTGAAGGCCCGGCCGGGCAGGGACATCTGGCTGTGCGGCGGGGCCGTCCTGGCCCAGGCCCTGGCGGCGGCCGGCCTCATTGACCGCTACGAGATCACCGTCATTCCCACCCTGCTGGGGAGCGGCGTCCCGCTGTTCGGCGCGCTGGTACAGGAACAGAAGCTCCGCCTGCTCGGCACCGGCACCTTCAACGGCATGGCCGAGCTTATTTATGTACCCAGATAAGCAAGACCCGCCGCCCGAAATCGGGCGGCGGGTCTGAGGCTGTCGATAAACCCACCAGCCGAAGGATTCGGAGGGAGGGATAGTGTGAAAGGGAACCGTCAGGGTTCCCTTTCGCGTTGGATCAAACAACTTTTTGAAACTTTTTTGAAGTTTCAAAAAGTTCTGCAGCGTGTCGAAAAACTTTTTCGACACGCTGACCCGCCGCCCGAAATCGGGCGGCGGGTCTGATTTTACTGGATGCCGCAGGTCTCCCACAGCGTCAGGGTGTTCTGGATGGTGAGCTTCTCCGCGAAGAGCTCCCGGAACTGGGCGGTCTTCTGCTTCCCTTCGGCCTTGAGGGCCTCCATCCGGGCGGTGACCTCCCCCTGGCGGGCCGTCAGGCGCTCCCAGGCGTTTTCAAAGGATGCCAGCCGCCGGGCGGCCGCGCTCTCCTTCCCCTCGGGAATCTCATACGTCCCGTCCGGGCCGGATACCGTGATGCGCTCCATAGCCTTACCCGATTACTGCGGATTGAGGGTGTAGTTGGGGGCTTCCTTGGTGATATAGATATCGTGGGGGTGGGACTCCTTCAGGCCGGCGGAGGTGATCTGCATGAACTGGGCCTTGGACTGGAGCTCCTCCACGGTGTGGCAGCCGGTGTAGCCCATGCCGGCCCGCAGGCCGCCCATCAGCTGGTAGATGGTGTCGCCGGTCAGTCCCTTGTAGGGCACGCGGCCCTCCACGCCCTCGGGCACCAGCTTCTTGTTGTTCTGCTGGAAGTAGCGATCCTTGGAGCCGCAGGCCATGGCGCCCAGGGAGCCCATGCCGCGGTAGACCTTGAACTGGCGGCCCTGGTAGACCTCGGTGTCGCCGGGGGACTCCTCACAGCCGGCCAGCAGGGAGCCCAGCATGACCACGTTGGCGCCGGCGGCCAGAGCCTTGGCGATGTCGCCGGAGTACTTCACGCCGCCGTCGGCGATGATGGGCACGCCGTACTCGGCGGCCACGCAGGCGGCGTCGTAAACGGCGGTGATCTGGGGCACGCCGATGCCGGCCACCACGCGGGTGGTGCAGATGGAGCCGGGGCCGATGCCGATCTTCACGCAGTCGGCGCCCGCCTCAATGAGGGCGCGGGTGCCCTCGGCGGTGGCCACGTTGCCGGCGATGAGCTGCACGTCGGGGTACAGGGCCTTCACCCGGCGCACGCAGTCCAGGATGTTGTGGGAGTGTCCGTGGGCGGAGTCCAGGCAGAGCACGTCCACACCGGCCTCCACCAGGGCCCGCACGCGATCCAGCACGTCGGCGGTGACGCCGATGGCGGCGCCCACCAGCAGGCGGCCCTTCTCGTCACGGGCGGAGTTGGGGTACACAGTGGCCTTCTCGATGTCCTTGATGGTGATGAGGCCCTTCAGGTGGTAGTTGTCGTCCACGATGGGCAGCTTCTCGATCTTGTGGCGGCGGAGGATCTCCTTGGCCTCCTCCAGGGTGACGCCCTCCTTGGCGGTGACCAGGTTCTCCTTGGTCATCACGTTGTCCACCAGCTGGCTCATGTCGGTCTCAAACTTCATGTCCCGGTTGGTGATGATGCCGATGAGCTTGCCGTCCTTGCAGATGGGCACGCCGGAGATGCGGTACTTGGCCATGAGCTCGTCGGCCTCGGCCAGGGTGTGGCCGGGGGCCAGCCAGAAGGGGTTGGTGATGACGCCGTTCTCACTGCGCTTCACCATGTCCACCTGCTCGGCCTGGGCGCCGATGGACATGTTCTTGTGGATGATGCCGATGCCGCCCTCCCGGGCGATGGCGATGGCCATGCGGTACTCGGTAACGGTATCCATGGCCGCGCTCATCAGGGGGATGTTCAGCCTGATCTTGCGGGTGAGCTGGGTGTGCAGATCAATGTCTGCGGGCAGGACGTCGCTCTCCGCGGGGATAAGCAGCACGTCGTCGAAGGTGAGGCCCTGCCGGGTGAACTTCTGGCGCTCGTCAGTGTTGACCATATCGCATCTCCTTTATCTTTCTCTCAGAATCTCAAAAGCTGAAATTTTATCTATTTTACTCGATGCCCCACCGTCTGTCAAGGGGTGATGTGGGACAGCTCCACCGCGCCGTCAAAGCGGCTCTTTCCGGCCGGATCCGCGCCGTGGACATACCAGATTCCGTCCTCCTGCCCGGTGCAGAGCTCAATGGTCTCCCCCGCCCGGCACTCGGCCAGATAGCCCACCTGGAGGGAGGACACATACCGCTCGGGGCCCAGGTTCTCCATGTGGAGGGCGTCGCAGATGAAGTCCACGTAGCGCACGTTGTTCACGTGGCCGTTGACGTCGGTGTCGCTGTAGTGGAGGGCACGGCTCTCCACGTGCTCCATGTGCGCCGGCAGGTGGAGGCCTGAGAGGGTGCGGCTCTTGCACAGCTCCCCGCCGTCGGTGCCCTGAAACTCGTCCACCCTGCTCATGCGGAAAATCCGGTGGGTGTCCGCGTCGGCCAGCACCCAGGTGGACACCGCCTCCCCCACCAACTTTCCCTCCACATACAGGTCAAAGTCCCGGTAGGTGGACGCCCCCCGGGCGCCCCGGTGCCAGGTGCGGATGGTGACCTGATCCCCCCAGCTCAGGGGCCGGTTCAGGCGGTACCACATCCGAACCAGCATCCAGAAGCAGTGGTACTTGGCCATGGTCTCGTCCCGGGAGACGTGGAGGGCGCAGGCCGCCTCCACCGCCGCCTCCTGAAGGGCGCCCAGCAGGCCGGAGGGGCGGCAGTGGTACCAGGGATCGATGTCCCGGGAGTCCACCAGGTATTCCTTTTCGTAGTACATCAGCGCCGCCCCCTATGCCTGGCCATGGATGACCAGCTTGTCCTTGCAGCAGATGTCGTCGATGTCGCTGGCGGTGGCCGCCGGGATGCGCATGGCCCCGCCGCAGTCGGCGCAGAACAGATCCACCGAGCTGTAGTTGACCTGGAGCTTCCAGTTCCGGGAGCCGCAGGTGCAGGAGATGCCGCCCCGCTGGGCGATGTCCTTGATCTCGGAGAGCACCTCGTGCATCACCAGCTCGTCCAGGAAGGTGCCCTTCTCCCCTGCCTGGGCCTCCAGCTTGTCCACCGCCTCCTCCAGGCGCTTCAGGGCGGCGAACACCGGCCCCTCCTCCCCCACATAGCAGCAGTCCAGCCCGGAGGCGGCGCAGGAGAAGGCCAGCACCTTCTCGTGGAGGAAAGCGTGGGAGGAGCAGGTGACGCTGTGATCCTTGCCGCAGAACAGGCAGGGCACGGTGAGGCGCACCCGGTCGCCCATCATCTCCACCCGCAGGGAGGATTTGCCGCAGGGGCAGGGCAGCTCGTTGGCGGATGCAGCCAGCTGGAAAATGCTGCGCTCCACCGCGACGCTCTGCCGGCAGGACGGGCAGAGATAGGCCAGGGTGCGCTTGGCTTGCTCAACCATGAAAAACCTCCTAAAATTTCGCGCAGGATGTTGTTTTTATTATAGCGCAAACCGCCCCGTTTGACCAGCGTATCCGGGAACAAAATCCGTCCTCATATTTTCCCGCCTTTTCGTTCAAAATAGCACCATCCTGTGAGAAAAGGAGGCGGCGCGGTGGAATCGAAAAAGCGGGGGCGGCAGACCGTCGCCCTGTCCCATCCGCCCGCTGTGGCGGGCTTTGCCAGCATTGTGGGCAAAAAGGAGGGGGACGGCCCCCTGGCAGACACCTTTGACCTGGTGAACCAGGACGACACCTTTGGGGAGAAGAGCTGGGAGAAGGCGGAGAGCGCCATGCAGAAGCTGGCCCTGTCCACCGCTCTGGACAAGGCGGGGCTGTCCGCCTCCCGCCTGGACTATATCCTGGCGGGAGATCTGCTCAACCAGTGCATCGGCACCGGCTTTGCCCTCCGGGGGCAGGACGTGCCCTTTTACGGGCTGTACGGGGCCTGCTCCACCATGGCGGAGAGCCTGTCCCTGACGGCCCTGCTGCTGGACGGGGGCTTCGGCGGCTGTGCCGCCGCCATGACCTCCTCCCACTTCTGCTCCGCCGAGCGGCAGTACCGCACCCCCCTGGAGTACGGCGGCCAGCGCACCCCCACCGCACAGTGGACGGTGACCGGCTCGGGCTGTGTGATCCTGTCCGCCGAAGGGGCGGGCCCCAGGGTGACCCACGTAACCACGGGAAAAATCGTGGACAAGGGCATCAGGGATGCCAACAACATGGGGGCGGCCATGGCCCCGGCGGCCTATGAGACGATCAAGGCCCATCTGGAGGATCTGGGGCGGAAACCGTCGGACTACGATCTGATCCTCACCGGCGATCTGGGCAGCCTGGGCAAGGAGATCCTGCTGGATCTCTTTCACCGGGACGGGATGGAGCTGCCCAATCTGGAGGACTGCGGCGTGCTCATCTACGACGCGGAGAAGCAGGACGTACACTGCGGCGGGTCGGGCTGCGGCTGCTCCGCCGTGGTGCTCTGCGGGCTGATCCTCAACGGGATGAACCGGGGGCGCTGGAAAAAGCTGCTCTTTTGCGGCACCGGGGCCCTGCTCTCCCCCACCTCCACCCAGCAGGGGGAGAGCATCCCCTGTATCTGCCATGCCGCGGCCCTGGAAGGGCCGAAGGATTGAGGTGTCTGAAATGGAAATCTTCTGGGAATATGCCCGCGCCTTCCTGTGCGGGGGCGTGCTCTGCCTGATCGGGCAGGTACTCATCGACAAGACCAAGCTGACCCCCGCCCGCATCCTGGTGCTCTATGTGGTGTCCGGGGTGGTGCTGGGGGGCCTGGGCATCTACAAGTATATCGCCCAGTTCGGCGGCGCGGGGGCCACGGTGCCCCTCACCGGCTTCGGCTGGCTGCTGGCCAAGGGCACCGCCAAGGCGGTGTCCGAGCAGGGGGTGCTGGGGGCACTCACCGGCGGCGTCACCGCCGCGGCGGGGGGGATCGCCGCCGCCGTGTTCTTCGGATTGCTGGCGGCCCTGATCTTCAAGCCAAAATCCAAATCATAGCATAAGTCAGGGGGACGCTGTACGGATCAGCGTCCCCTTGGTCTGTCAGCGTGTTCTGTTCAAGCCTCCGCCAGCCACTCGTAGGCCAGGCGGGGGGTGCCGTCCTCCACCCAAATGGTGCCGCAGGGGGCAAAACCGTGTTTGAGGATCAGATGCTGCATCACCCCGTTGTCCCGATGGGTGTCAATGCGCAGATGGTTCACACGAGCCCTGCAGAAGTCCATGCAGGCGGCAAACAGGCCGGGCACCGCCCCGTCGCTGGCCACCCGGTGGATGGTGCCGTAGGGGGTGTCAGAGCGCCATGCCCCCTGGATCTCCCGGTAGTTGGCCTCCTCCCCCAGCTGGAGGACAAAGGCCCCGTGGACGGCCCCGTCCGGCGCCCAGACGTACAGCTGCCCCTTGCCGATGTCCTCCTCCAGATCCTCGGTCAGGGGATAGCGGTCGCTCCACTGGGTGGGGTTTCCGTTTTCGGCCATGAAGCGGCGGGCGGCCGCGTAGACCGGGCCCAGGGCGGGCAGATCCTCGGGTGTTGCAGTTCGTATCATGGGCAGCTGTCTCCTTTACTCGGGCAGGGTAAGGCCGGAGGCCCTGGCGGCGGCCTCCAGCACATGGCGGGCCAGCACGGTGGTGGTCACCGCGCCCACACCGCCGGGCACAGGGGTGATGGCCCGAACCACATCCTGAGCGGCGGCGAAATCCACGTCCCCCGTCAGGCTGCCGTCCTCATCCACGTTGATGCCCACGTCGATCACCACCTGGCCGGGGGCCAGGTGATCCGCGCCGATCACCTTTGCCTTTCCGGCGGCGGCAATGAGCACGTCGGCCCGGCGGCACTCGGCGGCCAGGTCGGCGGTGCGGGTATGGCAGAGGGTGACGGTGGCGTTGCGCCCCAGCAGCAGCATGGCCGCCGGTCTGCCGATCACCAGGCTGCGGCCAATCACCACCGCCCGCCTGCCGGTGAGATCATATCCATAGTAGTCCAGCAGCTCCATGCAGGACTGGGCGGTGCAGGGGGGATAGCCCAGCCGGTCGCCGGAGAACACCGACGCCAGAGAGCCGGGTGTGATGCCGTCCACATCCTTGGCCGGAGAGAGGGCGGCGCACACCGCGCTCTCGTCCATGTGACGGGGCAGTGGGCGGAACAACAGGCAGCCGTGGATCTCCGGCGTCCCGTTGATCTTCCGGAGCAGCGCTGTCAGCTCCTCCTGGGAGGCATCCTCCGACAGGATAAACCGCTTGACAGCAATGCCCACCTTCTCGCACCGCTTCACGGCCCCCCGCTCATAGGACAGATCCTCCGGCCGCTCCCCCACCCGGACAATGGCCAGGGCGGGAACCACGCCGGCCTGCCGCAGGGCGGCGGCCTGGACGGCCAGCTTCTCCGTCAGGGCCGCCGCCGCCGGCGCGCCCTTCCACAACTCTGCCATCAGGAAAACCTCCCCATGACCGCCTCATAGACCTGCTCGGCGATTTTCCAGTACTGATTCACCAGTTGGTCGGCCTCGCGGTTCATGGCCTCGGCATAGGCCCGGTCGGCCATGCTCTTGGTGTTCACCTTCACGTTGAGGCAGGCGCCGTACAGGGCGCTCCAGCAGAATATGACGCCCGTGCCCACGTCGGAGAGCATCATGACGCTGCCCTTGTCCAGCATCTCTCTGTGAAGGTCAATTGCTTCACAGCTCAGGCGGAGGATCTCCATGGGGGCGGCGGCCGCGTCCCGCAGGCACTGCTCCATGATCTCTCCCCGCCCGGGGTCGTCCTTGGGGATGGAATATGCCCTGGACAGGGGTTCAAAGGCAGCGGCGTCCGCGTCCACCAGGGCCAGCAGCCTGGCCCGGATGTCCTCCGCCTTTCCCATGAGAGCTTTCACGTCCTCCTCCACCCCGGCATATTTCTTCTTGCCCACCGTGTAGTTGCCCACCATGGTGCACAGGGCAGTCCCCAGGGCCCCCACCAGGGCAGAAGCGCCGCCGCCGCCGGGTGTGGGCGCCTTGGAGGCCAGCGCGTCCAGAAACGCGCCGCAGGTCTGGTTGGCGGTATCCATTGTATTCACTCCTCATTTGACCGGGCGGCCAGAGGCCGCCCCTACAAGTCGGATGTAGGGGCGGTCTGTGGTCGCCCGTGCATGCAGCATACGTTCAGAACAGCCCGGAGATCCTGCCGTTCTCGTCCACGTCCACCTTCTCTGCGGCGGGCACCTTCGGCAGCCCCGGCATGGCTCCCCACAGAACGGCGTTCTGCGGGGCCCCGGATAATTTTATCTGCACGGGCGGAGTGAATCCGCCCGGCATCAAGGTTTTGGCTGCGCCAAAACGCTTGGACGCCGCATCCGCGGCGGACATGACCATGCCGGGATCAGAACAGCCCGGAGATTCTGCCGTTCTCGTCCACGTCCACCTTCTCTGCGGCGGGCACCTTGGGCAGTCCCGGCATGGTCATGATGTCGCCGGTGAGGGCCACCAGGAAGCCGGCGCCGGCGGACACCTTGAGATTGCGCACGGTGACGGTGAAGCCGTCGGGAGCGCCCAGCAGGCTCTGGTTGTCGGAGAAGGAGTACTGGGTCTTGGCCATGCAGATGGGCAGATTTCCGAAGCCCAGGGCGGTGAGCTCCGCCGCCTGCTTCTTGGCGGCGGGGGTGAGCACCACACCGTCGCCGTGGTAGATCTTTGTCACGATGTCGTGGAGCTTGGCCTCGATGGGCTGCTCCAGCTCATAGGCGAAGGTGAAGTGGTTGGGCTCGCCGCACAGGCGGATGACCTCCTGAGCCAGGGCCTCGCCGCCCTCGCCGCCCTTGGCCCACACCTCGGACAGGGCCACGTTGACCCCAAGGGCGCGGCACTTGTCCTCCACCAGACGCAGCTCCGCCTCGGTGTCGGTGGGGAAGCGGTTGATAGCCACCACGCAGGGCAGGCCGTAAACCTTGGTGATGTTCTCCACGTGGCGGAGCAGGTTGGGCAGGCCGGCCTCCAGGGCGGCCAGATTCTCCTGGCCCAGCTCGGCCTTGGGGCAGCCGCCGTGGTGCTTCAGGGCCCGGACGGTGGCCACCAGCACCACCGCGTCGGGTTTCAGGCCCGCCAGGCGGCACTTGATGTCCAGGAACTTCTCCGCGCCCAGATCGGCGCCGAAGCCGGCCTCGGTGACCACGTAGTCCCCCATCTTAAGGGCCACCCGGGTGGCCATGACGGAGTTACAGCCGTGGGCGATGTTGGCGAAGGGGCCGCCGTGGATGAAGGCGGGGGTGCCCTCCAGGGTCTGCACCAGGTTGGGCTTGATGGCGTCCTTGAGCAGGGCGGCCATGGCCCCCTCGGCCTTGAGATCGTGGGCGGTAACGGGAGCTCCGGCGCGGGTGTAGGCAACCACCATGCGGCCCAGCCGGGCCTTCAGATCCGCCAGACCGCTGGCCAGGCAGAGCACCGCCATGATCTCCGAGGCCACGGTGATGTCAAAGCCGTCCTCCCGGGGCACGCCGTTGACCTTGCCGCCCAGACCGCAGACAATGCTGCGCAGCTGCCGGTCGTTCATGTCCACGCACCGCTTCCAGGTGATGCGCCGCACATCGATGTCCAGCTCGTTGCCCTGCTGAATGTGGTTGTCCAGCATGGCGGCCAGCAGGTTATTGGCCGCGCCGATGGCGTGGAAGTCGCCGGTGAAGTGGAGGTTGATGTCCTCCATGGGCACCACCTGGGCATAGCCGCCGCCGGCGGCGCCGCCCTTGACGCCGAATACCGGGCCCAGGGAGGGCTCCCGCAGGGCCACCACGGTGTTCTTGCCCAGCCGGCGCATCCCGTCCGCCAGGCCCACGGTGGTGGTGGTCTTGCCCTCCCCCGCCGGGGTGGGGTTGATGGCCGTCACCAGGATCAGCTTGCCGTCGGGCCTGTCCGCCCGGTCGGCAAGCAGCTTCAGGTCGATCTTGGCCTTGTACTTTCCATAGTACTCCAGGTACTCCTCGTCCACCCCGGCCACCGCCGCGATGTCCCGGATGGGCTTCATGGCACAGGCCTGTGCGATCTCAATATCCGACTTCACTTCCGCATCCACGCTCCTTCATGTTATCTGTTGTGATGATCCGCCAGACGCCCCGTCTGTTTGGAGAACTTAATCGTATCATCCTTTTTCTCCCTTGTCAACCGAGAGCCGTCCGGGGCGGCGGGTACCAAAACCGCCCGCTGCAAGGGCAGCGGGCGGTCTCCGTTTGCACTATTCCTCTTCCAGCACCTGCCGGGCGGTGTCCGCCAGGCTGAGGCGCCCGTCCATGCTCCGGCGTCGGAGCATGCGGTAGGCCTCCTCCTCCGACAGGGCATGGCGGGCCATCAGCCGCTCCTTGGCCCGGTCGATCAGGGCCTGCTCCCCGGCACTCCGCCGGGGAGGCCGGAGGCGGCCCAGCCGCTCCCCCATGCGCAGGAGCATCTGCACCGACACCACCAGCTCCCGCCGGGTGGCGGGGGCGGGCAGGCGGAACAGGGCCTCGTTCTGGATCAGATCCAGCAGGCCCTGGGATGCCACCACCAGCACGTTGCAGGTATCGTACAGATCCTCCGCCAGCTCCTCCGCCGTGCCGTCCGGGAACTTGTAGCCGCAGACCACGGTGGTGATGCGCTGCTGGCTCACCAGTCGCCGAACCTGGTCAGCGGAACGGCAGAGCAGACAGGAGGCCGCGCCGGCGCTCTCCAGAATCTCCTTCACCCGGCGGCCGTTCTGCTCGCCGGCGAAGGCCACCACCACCGTCTCCATGGCGCTTAATAGTTGATGATATACTTCTCCCGCTCCCAGGAGGACACCCGGGTGCGGTACTCGTCCCACTCCCGCCACTTGCCGGCCAGGTAGTTGGCGGCCACGTGCTCGCCCAGGGCGTCCAGGATCAGCTGGTCGTCCTCCAGGGCGTGGAGGGCCTCCTCCAGGGAGCCGGGCAGGCTCTCGATGCCGTGGGCCTTTCGGGCGGCGTCATCCATGGCATAGATGTTCTCGGTGATCTCCGCCGGCGGGGTCATGCCCTTCTCAATGCCGTCCAGGCCGGCGGCCAGGCAGACGGCGAAGGCCAGATAGGGGTTGCAGGCCGGGTCGGGGGAGCGCAGCTCCACCCGGGTGCCCTGCCCGCGGCTGGCGGGAATCCGAATCAGGGCGGAGCGGTTGGAGGCCGACCAGGCCAGGTAGCAGGGGGCCTCGTAGCCCGGCACCAGCCGCTTGTAGGAGTTGACCAGGGGGTTGGTGATGGCGGCCATGCCCCGCATGTGGTGGAGCAGGCCGGCGATGAAGCTGTACGCCTCCCTGGACAGGCCCTTGGGATCGTTGGGATCGTAGAACACGTTCCTGCCGTCCCGGAACAGGGACATGTTGGTATGCATACCAGAGCCGGCCACCCCGAAGATGGGCTTGGGCATGAAGGTGGCGTGGAGGCCGTTGCGCTGGGCCAGGGTCTTCACCGCCAGCTTGAAGGTCATGATGTTGTCGGCGGCATGGAGGGCCTCGGCGTACTTGAAGTCGATCTCGTGCTGGCCCTGGGCGCACTCGTGGTGGCTGGCCTCGATCTCGAACTCCATCTGCTCCAGGGCCATGCAGATCTCCCGCCGGGTGGACTCCCCGTGATCCAGGGGGCCCAGGTCGAAGTAGCCCGCCTCGTCGTTGGTCTTGGTGGTGGGCTTGCCCTCGTCGTCGGTCTGGAACAGGAAGAACTCCGCCTCGGGGCCCACATTGAAGCGGTCAAAGCCCATGGCGTTGGCCTTCTCGATCACTCTCTTGAGCACATACCGGGGGTCGCCCACGAAGGGGGTGCCGTCGGTGTTGTACACGTCGCAGATGAGCCGGGCCACCTTGCCGTGGCTGGGCCGCCAGGGGAAGATGCGGAAGCTCTTGAGGTCGGGATAGAGGTACTGGTCGGACTCGTCGATGCGGACGAAGCCCTCGATGGAGGAGCCGTCGAACATGCACTGGTTGTTGACCGCCTTCTCAATCTGGGAGGCGGTGATGGCCACGTTTTTCAGCATGCCGAAGATGTCGGTGAACTGGAGGCGGATGAACTCAATCTCCTCCTCCTTTACAATACGGATGATGTCCTCTTTGTTGTAGACCACCATTGGCCGGTGCCCCTTTCTTCTTACAAATGAAGGCGCTCCGCCCTCCGGGTCGGAACGCCTTTGTTCACAACGATTGTCCCAAGTATATCCCGCCGGGCCGCCCGCTGTCAAGGGGGTTCCCGGCGGTTTTGTCCACTTTGTGGCAACTCGCCGGGGCGCTCTCCCCTTTCCCCGCCCCCCTTTATGCAGTTTTCGCCGTCCCGGCGGAAAAAATACCCGCGGAACCAACCGTCTCTCTTGCTTTTTTGCCGTTTTCAGAGTACAATATTGGTTCGTATCAAGAAGCAAGAATAAGGAGTGAATCAACATGCCAGAAGAGCGGAACACCACCATGACGCAGAACTTCATCCATGATTTCATCGACGAGGACATCGCCCAGGGTGGTCAGTTCCAGGGCATGACCGTCCACACCCGGTTCCCCCCGGAGCCCAACGGCTACCTGCACATCGGCCATGCCAAGGCGATCTTCGTGGACTTCGGCACCGCCGAGAAGTACGGCGGATTGTGCAACCTGCGCATGGACGACACCAACCCCACCAAGGAGGACGTGGAGTACGTGGAGGCCATCCAGGAGGATATCCACTGGCTGGGCTACGACTGGGGCGACCGCTTCTACTTCGCCTCCGACTATTTTGAGCAGATGTACGGCTACGCGGTGGAGCTCATCAGGAAGGGCCTGGCCTACGTGTGCGAGCTCACCCCCGAGGAGTTCAAGGAGTACCGGGGCGACGTGAATACCCCCGCCCGCTCCCCCTGGCGGGACCGGCCCATTGAGGAGTCCCTGGATCTCTTCGCCCGGATGCGGGCCGGTGAGTTCCCCAACGGCAAATACACCCTGCGGGCCAAGATCGACCTGGCCAGCGGCAACTTCAACATGCGGGATCCGGTGATCTACCGCATCAACCACATGCATCACCACCGGCAGGGGGACAAGTGGTGCATCTACCCCATGTACGACTTCGCCCACCCCCTGGAGGATGCCATCGAGGGCATCACCCACTCCCTGTGCTCCCTGGAGTTTGAGGATCACCGCCCCCTGTACGACTGGGTGATCGCCAACTGCTCCGTCCCCGCCAAGCCCCGGCAGATCGAGTTTGCCCGTCTGGGCATCAACTACACCGTCATGAGCAAGCGCAAGCTGCGCCAGCTGGTGGAGGAGAACCGGGTGTCCGGCTGGGACGACCCCCGCATGCCCACCCTGTGCGGCCTGCGCCGCCGGGGCTACACCCCCCGTTCCATCCGCAACTTCTCCGAGCGCAACGGCGTGAGCAAGGCCGCCTCCACCGTGGAGTTCGCCTTCCTGGAGCACTGCCTGCGGGAGGATCTGAACGAGACCGCCCAGCGGCGCATGGCGGTGCTCCGCCCGGTCAAGCTGACCCTCACTAACTACCCCGAGGGGCAGAGCGAGACCTTCACCGTGGAGAACAACCCCAACCGGCCCGAGGACGGCAGCCGGGAGGTGGCTTTCTCCCGCACCCTGTACGTGGAGGCCGAGGACTTCCTGGAGACCCCGGTGCCCAAGTACAAGCGCCTCTATCCCGACGGCCCCGAGTGCCGCCTGAAGGGCGCCTATGTGATCAAATGCACCGGCTGCGTCAAGGACGCCGACGGCAATGTGGTGGAGATCCTGGCCACCTATGATCCGGACAGCCGGGGCGGTGACCCCGCCGACGGCCGCAAGGTGAAGGGCGCCACCATCCACTGGGTGGACGCCGCCACCGCCGTGGACGCCGAGGTGCGGCTGTACGACAACCTGTTCACCGACCCCGACCCCGACGGCGGGGACAAGAACTTCCTGGACTGCCTCAACCCCAATTCCCTGGAGGTGCTCCCCCACGCCAAGGTGGAGGCCGGTCTGGCCGGGGCACAGGCCCCCGCCTCCTTCCAGTTTCTCCGCCAGGGCTACTTCTGCGTGGACAACAGGGACTCCTCCCCGGAGCACCTGGTGTTCAACCGTTCGGTGAGTCTGAAGGACTCCTTCAAGTTCTAATCTCGTTCCGACGGCGGGCGACCGCAGGCCGCCCCCACGCGCCCATGGTGCAGGGGGAAGCCCGCGGCCGCCCGCCTTATTTTATCAGGAGGTCACGCATATGAAGTACATGTTCCGCAACGACTACTCCTTCGGCGCCCACCCCAAGGTTCTGGAGGCGGTGTGCGCGGTGAACCTGGAGGGCAACTGGGGCTACGGCGACGACGGCTACACCGCAAAGGCCAAAGACCGGATCCGGGAGGTGTGCGGCTGCCCCGACGCCATGGTGGAGTTCCTGGTGGGCGGCACCCAGACCAACGTGGTGGCCTGCTCCTTCCTGCTCAAGCCCTGGGAGGCGGCCATCTGCCCCGACTCCGGCCACCTGAACGGCCACGAGGTGGGCGCCTTTGAGGCCACCGGCCACAAGATTCTCCCCGTGACCGTGGGGGGCGACGGCAAGATCACCCCGGATATGCTGAACCCCGTGGTGGAGCGGCACCAGGATCCCCACCTGACCAAGCCTGGCCTGGTCTATATCTCCAACGCCACCGAGAACGGCACGGTGTACACCAAGGCGGAGCTCACCGCCCTGTACCGGCGCTGCCAGGAGCTGGGCCTGCTGCTCTTCGTGGACGGCGCACGGCTGGGGGCCGCCCTCACCTCTGACGCCAACGACCTGACCCTGCCGGAGTTCGCCCATCTGTGCGACGCCTTCTACATCGGCGGCACCAAGAATGGCGCCATGTTCGGCGAGGCGCTGGTGATCACCCGCCCCGAACTCACCGACGGGTTCTTCCGCATGAAGAAGCGCATGGGCGCGGTGATGGAGAAGGGCTGGATCCAGGGCGTCATGTTCCAGGCCCTGTTCACCGATGACCTCTACTTCCAGATGGCCCGCCACGCCAACGAGATGGCCGCCCGCCTCCAGGACGGCCTGAAGGCCAAGGGCTGGACGCTGTGGGTGGAGTCCCCCACCAACCAGGTCTTTGCCACCGTCCCCAACGACGTGAAGCCCCAGATCGACGTGGTCTGCGACTACGAGGACTGGTGCCCCTACGACGAAACCCACACCGTGGTGCGCTTCGTCACCTGCTTCCACACCTCCCAGGAGGACGTGGACGGCCTGCTGGCCGCCCTGCCCGACCTGCACTGAGCTTCTTCAATTCCCCGAGGCCAACGCCTCGGGGAATTTTTTTGCCCGATTTCGTAACCAAACCGTCTCCGCTTCGTATATACTGATAGAACCGGTTCTTGGAGAGGAGGGGGACAGGCTGGACGAGGTTACACTGGCGAAAAAGCTCCGGCAGGGCAGCCGCCTGGCGCTGGAGAGGGCCATCGACCGCTTCACCCCCTATGTGAGCGCCGTGGTGGTGCGGGTGCTCGCCGGGCGGGGCACCCGGGAGGACGTAGAGGAGCTGACCGCCGACGTGTTTCTGGCCCTGTGGGCCCACGCCGGGGAGCTGGAGCCGGAGCAGGGCCTGCGGCCCTGGCTGGGGGCGGTGGCCCGGAACAAGGCCGCGGACTGGCTGCGCACCCACAGGGAGGCCGTCCCCCTGCCGGAGAACGCCGCCGCCCCCGGAGGCGTGGATCCCCAGGACGAGGCGGAGCGCCGGGAGTGGGCCGCCCGGCTGTGGGACGCGGTAGAGGGGCTGGACGAGCCCGACCGCACCCTGTTCCTGCGCTATTACCACTACGGAGACAAACTCAAGGACATCGCCCGGGCCTTGGGCCTGACCCAGGCCGCCGCCAAGCAGCGGCTGTTCCGGGGGCGGAAGGCCCTGCGGGATATCCTGACGAAAGGAGGGGTGGAGGCGTGAGAGACCGGATGCAGGCGCTGTGGGACGACGTGGTGCCCCTGGGCGGGGCCTGCCCCCAGGCCGACCCGGCGGCGGTCAAGCGGCGGGTCAACGCCGCGCTGAACGCCGTCCCCTCGGAAAGGAGAACCTATATGAGACAGAAAATCCGCTTCGCGGCGGCCGCCGCCGCCGTGGTGGGCCTGCTGGCGGGGACGGCACTGGCCGCCGCCGGCCAGTGGAACGTGCTGGACTTCTACTTTGAGGGGGATAATACCCCCGCCGATGACTACGTGAACCATGAGACATACTCCGTCAGCGATGACAACTACACCCTGTCCGTCACCAGCTCGGTGGCGGACACCCGCTCGGCCTACCTGCTGGTGACGGTGGAGGCCAAGACCGATGAGGCAAGGGCCGCCCTCATGGCGGACGATTTCGAGAACATCAGCACTTTTGATCTCTATACACTCTCGGGCGATACTGCCAATCCGGAAGCCGCCTTGTGCGGATTTGGCTATGGGGAGGACGAACTGCTGCGCACCGACAGCTCCCGCTCCTATGGGATGAGTACGCATGAGATGGGCCCCGCCTATGCCCTCCGGCTCCGTGCGGGCTTTATGGAGGATGGCCTGTATGTGGATATTCCCCTAACCTCCGTGGAACCCCTCTCTTTAGAGATCAACGCCGATGGCACCAGCTTCGGCACCACCAATAACGTCAAAGGCGGGGCCTCCCTCACCTTGGCCTCCATTTCACTCAGCCCCCTGTCCCTGCACATGGAATACTCCTACCCGGCAGGGGGCGGGGAGGCCGAACCGCTGCTCCTGTTCCGCAAAACGGATGGCACCTTGCTGAGCTGGGGGCAGGTAGTCGGCGCCTCCGGAGGCATGTTCGCTACCGGATCGGAGAGCAGCGGCTACAGCGTCCCTGTCCGCGCCCTGTGCGAAGGGCTGGGGGTGGAGTGTATCTGGGACAATGAGGCCCAGACCGCTGCCATGACCTACCGGGGCGTACCATTGTTCTGACTCCTGGCAGTACCACTGCCCTGGTGAACGGGCAGCCGGTGGAGATGGAGGAAGCCCCCGCCGTCCAGGACGGGAAGCTGGCCGCCGAGCATCAGATTTTTACGGACACCTGGCAGCTTGCCATGAGTGTGGCCTATGACAGCTGGCCGCCCGCTGACGGCACCCAGATAGTGGCCTGGCTGATAATCCCCTGACGGAAAAACTCCTTGCGCCCCGCGTCCGGCGGTGGTAAAATAAAGCGGAACGAGCGGTGCCCGGCACGTAAGACCAGTTTACGTGCCGGGCACCGCTCTCTATTTTGGAAAGGGAGTTGCTTGTATGCCGAGAACCAAATTTCAGGAAGTAGTGTTCGCCGCCCTCATGTGCTTTTTCATGGTGCTGGCCATGGAGCTGTACAACACCGCCTTCCGCCTGGGCGGGATGTCCAACGCCTGCTGGCTCCCCGCGCTGCTGGAGCTGCGCATCATGCTGCCCATCTGCTTTGTGATGAGCTTTTTCTTCCTGGATCCCCTGGCCCAGCGCATCGCCTTCGCCCAGGTAAGTCCCGGGGCGGACAGGCCCATCCTGGTCACCCTGGTGCGGGCGGGGGTGACGGTGGCCCTCATGTGCCCCGCCATGAGCCTGTGGGCCACGGTGCTCTTCTCCGGGTTCAGCGCGGAGTTCCTCTCCGTCTGGCTCCAGACCATTGTGCGCAACTTCCCCATGGCCCTGTGCTGGCAGGTGTTCTTTTGCGGGCCCCTGGTGCGCCGGCTGTTCCGCGCCCTGTTCCGCAGGCAGCTCCAGGCCGTCTGAGGTGGCTACAGCGCCAGCCCGTCCGCCACCTGCCGCAGGGTGGCGGCGGAGGCGGCCAGGGCCTCCCGCTCCGCCGGGGAGAGGGGGATCTCCAGGGTGTCCTCCACCCCGTTCCGCCCCACCACGGCGGGTATGCTCATGCACAGGCCGTCAATGCCGTACTGGCCCTGGAGCAGATTGGACACCGGGAGCACCGAGTGCTCGTCCCGCACGATGGCGTGGGCAATGCGGGTCACCGCCATGGCCACACCGTAGTAGGTGGCCCCCTTGCGGCGGATGATCTCGTAGGCGCTGTCCCGCACCTCCCGCTGGAGCCACTCGTCGGCCTTGTCGTGCTCGTAATAGCCCCGCAGCTCGCAGAAGTGATCCAGGGGGATGCCGGACACGTTGGCCCCGCTCCACACCGCCAGCTCGCTGTCGCCGTGCTCGCCGATGATGAAGGCGTGGACGCTGCGGCTGTCCACCCCCAGCCGCTCCCCCAGCAGGTACTTGAGCCGGGCTGTGTCCAGCACCGTGCCCGAGCCCAGCACCCGGTTGGCCGGGTAGCCGGACAGCTTCCACGCCGCCCAGGTGAGCACATCCACCGGGTTGGACACCACCAGCAGGATGGCCTCCCGGTTCCGTTTGGCGATCTCCGGCACGATGCCCCGGAGGATCTCCACGTTCTTGTGAACCAGATCCAGCCGGGTCTCCCCCGGCTTCTGCCCCGCCCCGGCGGTGATGATCACCAGGGCGCAGTCCGCCACGTCGTCGTAGTCCCCCGCCCGGATGTCCATGGGCCGGGCAAAGGGCAGGCCGTGGGAGAGATCCATGGCCTCTCCCTCCGCCTTGTCCCGGTTGGCGTCGATGAGCACCAGCTCGGAGAAAATGCCGTCCTGCATGAGGGCAAAGGCGATGCTGGCCCCCACAAAGCCGCAGCCGACGATGGCCGCCTTCTGTAATTTCACCATAAAATATGCCTCCTTTGAAGCTCAGGATATCCACTTGATTCCATTCCTATTCTATACTATTTCTATAGGAATATCAAGTTTTTTCCTGAATTTCAAAGGAGGCCTATCTCCTCTTTCGACGCCGGGGCTACAGCCTGCTGCGATCCCGCAGCCAGCTGGGCAGGGAGCGCATCTTGATGCTGGAGACAATGCCCATGGCGGCAAACATGGTGACGATGGAGGTGCCGCCGTAGCTGATGAAGGGCAGGGTCAGGCCCACCACCGGGAACACGTAGAGACACATGCCCACATTGACCGCCACCTGGGCGGTGAGCATGCCGGCGTAGCCCATGGCGATGAGGGCGCTCTGGGGGGAGCTGGCCCGCCGGGACACCCAGATGCACCGCAGGATGATGGCCCCCAGCAGGCACAGCAGCAGCACGCAGCCCACCAGGCCGAACTCCTCCCCGCAGACGGCGAAGATCTCGTCGGTGTGCCGGGCGGGGAGGGACTGCTCCGAGGTGCTCTGGGTCTGGGTGCCGTTGAGGTAGCCCATGCCGAACAGGCCGCCGCTGCCGATGGCCAGGATGCTGCGGGTCTGCTGGAAGCCCGTGTCCCGGGTCTGGTCATACAGGGTATCCGGGTTGCCGGTCAGGTGGTCAAACACCACAATGAACCGCCTCATGAAGTAGCGGTCTTTGATATACGGCCAGATCAGCAGCAGCCCCACGACGCACACCACGACAGCCAGAAGAAACCACCGCTTTTTCACACCCCCGGCCCAGGCCACCACCACAAAGATGACGGCATAGGTCAGGGCCATGCCGAAATCGCCGGAGGTGGCCACAATCAGGCCGAGCATCACCAGCGTGTGCCCGGCGATGGAGAACACCGACGTGGGGCGGCTGATGCTCCCCCTCTCTCCCAGCTTCTTCATCTGCCAGGCCAGCAGCAGTACAAAGGTGAGCTTGGCCAGCTCCGCCGGCTGGAGGTTCACCGGGCAGCCGGGGATGTGCAGCCAGCTGTTGTTGCCCGTCTCCTCCCCGCCGGTTCCCAGCGGGGTCAGCAGGAGCAGGTTGATGAACACGCCGAAGAGCAGGAGCCATTTCCAGGATTTTTCCGTAAACAGTTCAATGTCCACCGAGGACAGGAGAATATAGGCCAGCACACCCAGCAGGATGCCCGCCGCCTGGATGACCATGCAGCGCATCCCCGCGGCGGCGTCCATGTACCGGGTGGCGCTGTAGATAAGCACCAGGCCAAATCCGCTGGCCAGCAGGCAGAGAGCCAGCAGCAGCCGGTCGCCCCGCTCCAGGAAGGCCCGGATGGAATCTCGAAGCCAGGACAAGTCCCCGCCTCCTTACCATTTTTTCGCAAATACCGCAATGTTATTTTAGTTTACCATCTTTTTTGCGTTTGGTAAACAGGTGTGTTATAATCTTGTCAGAATCTTCACATTTAAGAGGTGAGCCATGGAACTGCTATCCCATTCGCCGGAGGACACCGAGGACATCGGCGCCCGGCTGGCGGAACAACTGGAGCCCGGCGCGGTGGTGGCCTTTACCGGGGATCTGGGGGCGGGCAAGACCGCCTTCACCCGGGGGCTGGCCCGGGGCCTGGGTATCCCCGACCGGATCACCAGCCCCACCTTCACCATCGTCAACGAGTACGAGGGGGGCCGGCTGCCCCTGTTCCACTTCGATATGTACCGCCTGGGCTCCGCCGACGAGCTGTTTGACATCGGCTGGGAGGACTATCTCCGCCGGGGGGGCGTATGCGCCGTGGAGTGGAGCGAGAACATCGCCGATGCGCTGGAGGAGGACGCCGTGCGGGTGGATATCCGCCGGGGGGCCTCCGACCAGGAGCGCGTCATTACCATTGCGGGGGTGAGCAAGCTGTGAAAATCCTGGCCCTGGAGTCCTCCGCCGTGGCCTGCTCGGCGGCCCTGTGCGAGGACGAGAACCTGATCGCCCAGTCCTTCCAGGACAACGGCCTGACCCACTCCGTCACTCTGCTGCCCATGGCCGCCGCCCTGCTGGAGCAGTGCGGCGCCTCCCTGGAGCAGGTGGACGTCGTCGCCGTGGCCGCCGGCCCGGGCTCCTTCACCGGGGTGCGCATCGGCGTGGCCGCCGCCAAGGGGCTGGCCTGGCCGGGCAGCAAGCCCTGCGCCGCCTGTTCCACCCTGGAATCCATGGCCTGGGGCGTGGCCCACATGGGCATGGACATCTGCGCCGTCATGGACGCCCGGCGGAATCAGGTGTACAACGCCCGGTTCCTGGGCACCGGAGAGGGACTGGAGCGGCTCACCCCCGACCGGGCCATCGGCCTGGACGCGCTGGCGGAGGAGTTAAAAAACCGGGGAAAGCCGCAAATTCTGGTTGGAGACGGCGCGGTTTTATGCTATACTACTTGCAAGGAACTGGGGCTGGATGTCCGGCTGGCGCCGCCCCACCTGCGGCAGCAGAGCGCCTGGGGCGTCGCCCGGTGCGCTCTGGAGCTGGCCCGGTCGGGCCGCCTCACCGACGCGGCCTCTCTGGTGCCCGAATACCACCGGCTCTCCCAGGCGGAACGGGAGCGGCTGGAAAAAGAACGAAACAAAGGGGAATGAGCCATGGACATGGAAAAAGTACACATTCTGGATCATCCGCTGCTCCAGCACAAGCTCTCCATCCTGCGGGATGAGAACACCGGCGTCAAGGACTTCCGGGAGGTCGTCTCCGAGATCGCCACCCTCATGTGCTATGAGGCCACCCGGGATCTGCCTCTGGAGGAGGTGGAGATCAAGACCCCCATCACCACCGCCAAGTTCAAGATGATCGCCGGCAAGAAGCTGGCCATCGTCCCCGTCCTCCGGGCCGGCTTGGGCATGGTGGACGGCATCCTCACCCTGATCCCCTCCGTCAAGGTGGGCCACATCGGCCTGTACCGGGATCCCGACACCCTGGAGCCGGTGGAGTACTACTGCAAAATGCCCACCGACATCGCCGAGCGGGATGTGATCATCCTCGATCCCATGCTGGCCACCGGCGGCTCCGCCTCCGCGGCCATCCAGTTCATCAAGAACTATGAGGTCAAGCACATCAAGCTGATGAACATCATCGCCGCCCCCGAGGGCATCGAGCGGGTGCATCACGACCACCCCGACGTGGATATCTACTGCGCCGCCTTGGACGAGAAGCTCAACGACCACGGCTACATCGTCCCCGGCCTGGGCGACGCCGGCGACCGGATCTTCGGCACCAAGTAAAAATCCATTAAAAAGCGGCCGTCTCCTGCGGGAGACGGCCGCTCTGTTTCTGTTCTGTTACTTGCCGTGCTTGGCCTTCAGGTACTTGTCCATGGACTCGGCGGCCTTCTTGCCGGCGCCCATGGCCAGGATCACGGTGGCCGCGCCGGTGACCGCGTCGCCGCCGGCGTACACGCCCTCCCGGGTGGTCTCCATGGTCTCCTCGTTCACCAGCAGGCAGCCCTTCTTGTTGGTCTCCAGGCCGGGGGTGGTGGAGCGGATCAGGGGATTGGGGCTGGTGCCCAGACTCATAACCACGGTGTCCACGTCCAGGCGGAAGTTGGAGCCCTCCACCACCTTGGGGGCGCGGCGGCCGCTCTCATCGGGGGCCGCCAGGCGCATCTTCACGCACTCCAGGCCGCCCACCCGGCCGCTGCCGTCATCCAGCACCTTCACCGGGTTGGTGAGGAGCATGAACTCGATGCCCTCCTCCTTGGCGTGGTGAACCTCCTCCTTCCGGGCGGGCATCTCCTCCTCGTCCCGGCGATAGAGCACGTACACGTGCTCGGCGCCCATGCGCTTGGCACAGCGGGCGGCGTCCATGGCCACGTTGCCGCCGCCGATGATAGCGGCGGAGCCGGAGATCTTCAGCGGGGTGTCGTACCCCTCCCGGTAGGCCTTCATCAGGTTGATGCGGGTCAGGTACTCGTTGGCGGAGTACACGCCCGCCAGGGTCTCGCCCTCGATGCCCATGAACATGGGCAGGCCGGCGCCGGAGCCGATGAACACGGCCTCGTAGCCCTCGGCAAACATCTCATCGATGTCGTAGGTCTTGCCGATGACCATGTCGGTCTCCAGATCCACCCCCAGGGCGGAGAGCTTGTCCACCTCGTTCTGCACGATGGCCTTGGGCAGGCGGAACTCCGGGATGCCGTACACCAGCACGCCGCCGGCGGTATGGAAGGCCTCGAAGATGGTCACCTCATAGCCCAGCTTGGCCAGATCGCTGGCGCAGGTCAGGCTGGCCGGGCCGGAGCCCACCACCGCCACGCGGATGCCGTTGGTCTGGGGCTTGGCGGGCATGGCGTTCACGTTCTCCCGGTACCAGTCGGCCACAAAGCGCTCCAGCCGGCCGATGGCCACCGGCTCGCCCTTGATGGCGCGGACGCAGCGGGCCTCGCACTGGCTCTCCTGGGGGCAGACGCGGCCGCTGACGCTGGGCAGGGCATTGGTGTCGGAGATGATGTCGTAGGCCGCCTGGAAGTCCCCCTCGGCCACCTTGGCGATGAACTCAGGGATGCGGATATTCACGGGGCAACCGCCCACGCAGGGCTTGTTCTTGCAGTTGAGGCAGCGGGTGGCCTCCTCCATGGCCATCTCCTTGGTGTAGCCCAGGGAGACCTCCTGGAAGTTGTGGTTGCGGACGTTGGGATCCTGTTCCGGCATGGGAACCTTCTTCAGACTCATATTCGGCATTGCTCTCGGCTCCCTTCCTTTAGTGATCCATCATCTCATGGGCCAGCTGGTCAAGGCGGCAGGCGTGCCGCTCCTTCTCCTCGGCCTCCTGGGCGCGGTAGACCGCGTTGCGGTTCATCAGCTCATCAAAATCCACCTCGTGGCCGTCGAAGTCGGGGCCGTCCACGCAGGCAAACTTCATCTTGCCGCCCACGGTGACCCGGCAGCCGCCGCACATGCCGGTGCCGTCGATCATGATGGGGTTCAGGCTGACGATGGTCTTGATGCCGTAGGGCTCGGTGGTCTTGGACACGAATTTCATCATGGGGATGGGGCCGATGGCGATCACCGCGTCGTACTTGACGCCGGAGTCGATGAGCTCCTTGAGCTTGACGGTGACGAAGCCCTGCTCCCCGTAGCTGCCGTCGTCGGTCATGATGTAGCAGTGGTCGCTGACGGACTTGAACTCGTCCTCCAGGATCACGATGTCCTTGGAGCGGAAGCCGGCGATCACGTCCACCTCCAGCCCCTCGGCGTGGCAGGTCTTGGCCTGGGGGTAGGCGATGGCGCAGCCCACGCCGCCGCCCACCACGCACACACGCCTGGCGCCCTCGGGCAGCTCGGTGGGCAGGCCCAGGGGGCCCACGAAGTCCTTGATGGAATCTCCCTCGTTGAGATCGGCCAGCAGCTCGGTGGTCAGGCCCACCTTCTGGAAGATAATCGTGACCGTCCCCTTCTCGCGGTCGTAGTCCGCGATGGTCAGCGGGATCCGCTCCCCCTGCTCATCCAGGCGCAGGATGATGAACTGTCCCGCCCGGGCCTTCTTGGCGATCAGGGGGGCCTCCACCTCCAGCAAGGTCACGCTGGGGTTGAGTACCTTTTTCCGTACAATTTTTACCATGTAGCTTCAACCTCTTCTTCTCTGCTGTCTGAGCCAGCTTACTATATGGAAAGTATGCATCCACATTAAAATAAGACTGGCCGGTTTAGGAAACTCTTACAGCCGCAAGGGTTTCCAGCCCTCAGTCTTAACGCGATTACATTATCAGCTTTCGCCCCTTTTGTCAAGAAAAAAGTAACGCCGCCCTATGTCTCATACGGCGGCGTTAATCTCCCGGACGGCGGGCCAGGACAGGACGATGCAGAAGGTGTCCTCCTCCAGGGCGGCCTCCAGACGGCAGCCCATCTGATCGGCCAGGGCCTTGACGATAGCCAGCCCCAGGCCGGTGTTGCGGCCGGTGCGCATCTTGTCGGAGGTGAAGAAGCGGTCGAACACGTGGGGCACGTCCTCCGCCGTCAGCTCCCGGGTCTGGTTGGCGAAGCGGCTCACCACCCGCCCCTTTTCCAGGTACAGGCGGATGGACATGCGCCCCTCCCCGTGATCCAGGGCGTTGCGGATCAGGTTGGTGTACACCCGCAGCACCGCCGCCGGATCCCCCCACACCGGGGGCAGGTTCTCGGCCAGCTCCACATCCATGTCGAAGCCCTTGTCGGTGAAGTCGCTGTAAAAGGAGGCCAGCAGGCCGGCCAGGGTGGCCCGCAGCTCCACCGGCTCCCGCCGGAGGGGGTACTCGCCCCCCTCCAGCCGGGACAGGTCGTAGAAGCTGGTGATCAGGCTCTGGAGGGCCCTGGCTCGGCTCTCCACCACCGACAGGTACTCCTTTCGCTCCTCCTCGGCAAGCCCGGGGTCGTCCAGCAGCTGGAGGTAGCCCAGGATGGAGGTCAGCGGCGTGCGGAGATCGTGGGAGACGTTGGCGATCTGCTGGCGCAGGGCCTTCTCCCGCTGGCGGTAGGCGGACTGGTCGGCCTGGCGCAGCTCCAGCAGGCGGTTGACCTCGTCCAGCAGGGCCTCCGCCGACCCGTTGGGCACCGCCAGGCGCACCCGGGAGCCGCTCTGGTTCTCCTCCAGGGCCCGGAGCTGCCGGGCCGCCGACCGGAGGGAGCGCCGCTGAGCCCACGCCCAAAAGCCCAGGCCTATGCAGGCCAGGGCCAAAAGAATACATAAGATCAGCACAGCGGGAATCCCCCCTCGTCTTGGGATTGGGCGGCACACAGCCGGGCAGCGCCCCTACCGCACGTTTTTCCGGGTGAACATCAGCATACCCACCCCGGTGGCGGCGGCCAGCCAGCCCAGCCCCACCCCCCAGCACCACAGCTGATACTGGCTGGTGAGCCAGTCCTCCAGCACGGCGGGCATCAGCAGGGAGTAGGGCATGAGGATGGCCGTCACCAGGCTGAAGGTCTCGGTGGCCTCGTAGACGTTGAACAGGAGCATGGCAAGAAACACCAGAATGGGCTGGCCCACAAAGAAGGTCAGGTAGTACCCCGCCACCCAGGCGGCAGTGCTGCGCACCAGCAGGGCCAGGGTGTGGCACATGGCGAACAGGCCGCACCACACGGGCAGGGCCCCAGCAGGCAGAAGCCCACCACGCTCAGGGCCCACGCCGCCTCCCCGCCGCCCCGTGGGGCAGGAGGAGCCAGCCAGCCAGCAGGCTCCCCCACCAGCAGCGCGCAGATCCCCGCCCCCAGGAGCAGGATGCACACAGCTTGCCCCAGTAGATGCGCCCCCGGCTCAGGCCGAAGGACAGCTCGTTTTTCAGGGTGTCCGCCCCGCCGCCGTCCACCAGTTGCACCAGCAGCGGGGCGGCGAGGAAACCGGTGATCATGGTGTTGGACACGGCGGCGGCCAGGCTGGGGAAGCCCTTCAGGCTGCTGGTACCGGTGAACACGGCGGTGCAGAGCACCAGGAGCGCCAGCAGGATGTAGAACACCTGCCGCCGGGAGACCTTCCACAGCTCCGCCTTGATGTAGTTGAGCACGGTCTCCCCTTCTCTCTTTTCAGTGAATATCCCGCCGGGCGAACAGGGCCAGGCCGACGGCGGTGCTGCCCGCCGACCACAGCAGGCCCACCCCCCAGCACCAGAGCAGGTAGGCCGGATCCCACAGGGACACGGCGCCCAGATCCATGGGGGCGGTGAGGGTGAGACGGTAGAGCGCCTCCGCCAGGGCCGACAGCCAGTCCGGCCCCAGCCCCGCAAGTCCGCGGAACACCGGCCCCAGCCCGCTCAGGCACACCAGCACCACCGCCAGCATGGGGACGGTGTGGGCGATGTTGAACATGGCCGCCATGGTGAGGGACAGGGCCCCCAGCCACAGGGGCAGGGCGGCGAGCAGGCGGAACAGGAAGGTCTGGACGGCCTGCCAGTCCTCCGGCCCGGCGGGGATAAACAGCCGGCACAGCACCGCGTAGGCCAGCAGGGTGAGAAACACCAGCAGCAGGCCAGCCGCGGCGGCGGTGAGCAGCTTGCCCAGGTAGATGCGTACACGGGGCAGTCCGTAGGACACCTCGTTTTTCAGGGTGCCCGCCTTGTACTGGTCGGAAAACACCGCGTCGGCCACTATCACGGCCAGGTAGATGCCCGCCGAGAAGAAGGGGATCAGCAGGGACAGGCACTCCCCGAAGGAGCCCTGGAACATGCCCTCCCGCCCCGTCCACCACCAGATCAGGGCCAGGGCGGCGGCCAGGGCTGCCATGACGGCCAGGTAGATCCGGTAGTAGGGCCGGGCCACGGCCTTGCCCCACTCGGCGGTCAGATAGGCTCTCATTCCGCCGCCCCCTATCTGATCTCTTTCCGCCGGAAGGCCAGCAGGCCGATGGCTGTGGCCGCCGCAAACCACACCAGCCCGGAGAGCCAGCACAGGCCCACGTAATTCCACTGGAAGGCCATGTTGGCCAGGGAGTCCACCATGACGTTGGGCATGAACTGCCGGATCACCTCAAATACGGGGTGGATCAGCAGGCCCAGCAGCTGGAAAATCTGAGAGACCAGCAGCAGAATACCCACGCCTGTGAAGGCGGCGATGGTGTTGGAACGGATGAGGAAGTAGCAGGCGTTGACCACGGCCAGCCCCGCCAGCCACAGGGGGAAGGCTCCCGCCAGGCAGTAGCCCACCAGGGCCCAGGTCTGGCCGTCACCGGCGGCGTGGGGGAACAGGAGCCAGCAGCCCCCCAGATAGAGGCCCAGCATGGCCAGGGCGGCGAGCACGGAGACCAGAGCGGTCACCGCCAGCTTGCCCAGGTAGATGCGCGCCCGGGGCACCCCGTAGGATACCTCGTTTTTCAGGGTGTTGTGCTTGTACTGGTCGGAAAAGACGATGTCGCCGGTGATCAGCGGGGCGCACAGCCCCATGCCCAGCAGGAAGGGTACCAGCACCGCCGTGGAGGAAAAGGTGACATTGGGGTTCCCCCAGCTCAAGGTCAGCCAGCAGCACCCCAGCAGCACCAGCTCCAGGCCCAGGCAGACCGCCAGGACGATGTAGAAATACTTCCGGCGGAAGGTCTTGTAGCACTCGGCAGTCAGATAGTTACGCATGGCGGACACCCCCGATCATGGCCAGGAAGTAGTCCTCCAGGTTGGCCCCCCGGCTCTCGATGCCCTGGAGGGCCACGCCGCCCTCCACCAGGGCCTGGGTCACCCGCTGGGGGGCGTCCAGGCTGCTGTAGATGCGCAGCACGTTGCCGGGCAGCACCTCGTAGTCCCGGATGCCCAGCTGCTGCTCCAGCACCAGGGCCGCCTGGGAGGCGTTGTCCACCTTTGCCTCGATGCAGGCCCGGCACTTCTCCTCCAGGGCCTTGGCGGTAATCTGCTCCAACATGCGGCCGTTGTCGATAAAGCCGTAGCAGGTGGCAAGGTTGCCCAGCTCGGACAGGATGTGGCTGGAGATGAGGATGGTGGTCTGCCGCTCCCGGTTGAGCTGGAGCAGCAGGTTGCGGAACTCCACAATGCCCTCCGGATCCAGGCCGTTGATGGGCTCGTCCAGCAGCAGGAAGTCGGGCCGGTTCATCAGCGCCAGGGCCAGGCCCAGCCGCTGCTTCATACCCAGGGAGAAGTTCTTGAAGGTCTTCTTCCCCGTGGAGGCCAGATCCACCTCCTCCAGCACCTCGTCCACCACCCGCCTGCCGGGGATGCCCCGCTGGAGGCGGTAGTACTCCAGGTTCTGCTTCGCCGTCAGGTAGGGGTAGAAGCTGGGGGTCTCCACCATGGCCCCGGTGCGGGCCCGGGCCCTGGACAGGGCCTTCTCCCCCGTCTCGCCGAACAGGGAGAGCTCCCCCTCGGTGGGGGCCGTCTGGGCCGTCACCATCCGGATGATGGTGGTCTTGCCCGCCCCGTTGCGGCCCACCAGGCCGTAAATCTGCCCCTGGGTAATGGACAGGTCGGCGTGATCCACCGCCAGGTGGTGCCCGTACCGCTTGGTCAGCCCCTTGGCCGATAAAATCTCGTTTGCCATTTGGCATCCGCCTTTCTCATTGATCTTGATGCCAGTATAATGGCAAGGCCATAACCTGCCTTTAAGCAAAGGTGAAGAATTTCTTAAACGGGGCGGACGGCAAGGTCAGGGAGGCCGCGCTGAACGGGCGACCACAGGTCGCCCCTACGGGCGGCGGGGGCAAGCCCCCGCCCTACTGAGCGAGTCAGTCTGTCGGAAAGCCCCCGGAAAGGGTTGCCTCGCAGAGTTCCGCCGTCCGCAGACGGCGGAAGCAAATCAAAATCTGTCATTTCCGGGGACATGTGCCTCGGAAATGACACTTCTCATGGCGGAAGGGGCGACAATTTCGCAAGAAATCGAGTCTCTTCCGCCATGCAATCCTTCTCTCAAAAGCAGCAGAGCTGCTTTTGAGAGACACCGCCCTTACAGGTCGCTCATCTTGAAGCCGATGCCCCAGACGGTCTTGATGTACTCGGTGGGGCTGGCCTTGGCCAGCTTGGCGCGCAGGTTGGATATATGGACGTTGACGGTGTTGTCGTCCCCCATGTACGCCCCGCCCCACACCTGCTCGTAGAGCTGCTCCCGGGTGAATACCTTCTTGGGGTGCTCCATCAGCAGGGCCAGGATCTCAAACTCCCGGGCGGTGAGGGTCACGTCCTTCCCTCCGGCGGTGACGGTCACGCTGTCCCGATCCAGGGTGAGATCCCCGTGGGTGAGCACCCGCCCCCCGCCGGACGCGCCGGAGAACTGCTTATACCGGCGCAGCTGGGCCTCCACCCGGGCCAGCACCTCCGCGTTGTCGAAGGGTTTGGGGATGAAGTCGTCCGCCCCCAGCTTGAGCACATTGACCCGATCCTCCAGCCCCGCCTTGGCGGAGAGGACGATGATGGGCATGGTTTTTTTCTTGCGCATCTGGGAAATAAACTCCTCCCCCGTCAGGCCGGGGAGCATGAGATCCAGCAGCACCAGGTCGTACTCATACTGCCCGGCCCACAGCGCCGCCTCGCTGCCCGAGAAGGCCGGCCGGCAGGCGTAGCCCGCCCCCTCCAGAATGCGGCAGAGGAGCTTGTTGATGTCGGGGTCGTCCTCCACCACCAGAATGTTGCAGATGTCCATTTTATTTCACCCTCAATTTCTTCGCCAGCTCGGCGTCGGGCTCCACCACCGCGGTCTGGTAGGTGGTGTACACCACCATGCCGGGCCGGGCCCCCGCCGGCTTCTTCACGTACTTCACCGGCGTGTAGTCCACCGGCACCTTGCTGCCGTCCCGGGCCTGGGAAAAGTAGGCCGCCAGTTGGGCCGCCTCGGTGAGGCTCTGGGCGTCGGCCTCGCCCCCCTCCAGCCAGAGGATCACGTGGGAGCCGTGGATCTTCTGGGTGTGGAGCCAGATGTCGCTCTTGTAGGCCAGCTTGGTGGTGAGCAGGTCGTTCTGGCTGTTGTTCTTGCCCACCGAGATGCGCAGGCCGGCGGAGGAGCGGAATTCCATGGGCTTGCCGCTCACCCTCTTGGCCCGCTTGGCGGCGGTCTTGGGGCGGCGGAGGTAGCCCGTCTCGGTCAGCTCCTGGCGGATCTCCTGGAGATCCTTCTCCCCCTCCGCCAGGGCGATGTTCTCCAGCACGCTGTTGAGATACTCCAGCTCCTTCTCACCCTTTTCGATCTGAATGGTGAGCATCTCCTCGGCGGTCTTGGCCTTGTTGTATTCCTTATAATATTTCGCCGCGTTCTGCTGGGGGGTGAGCAGGGGATCCAGCGGAATGTCCACCTCTCCCCCCTCCGGGTCGTAGAAGTCCATAGTGCGGAAGGTGGACATGCCCCGCTCCATCAAGTGCAGGTTGGAGGTGAGGATGTCCCCCAACTCCCGCAGCCGCTCCCGGTTCTTTGTGGCCTCCAGCTCCCGGGTCTGGTTGCCCAGCTTGCGCGCGGTGCGGTCCCGGGCATTGGTGACGGACTTCACCAGATCCTGCCCCCGCTGGCGCACCCGCTCCGCCGACTCCCGGTCGGAGAAGAAGTCGTCCAGCAGGGCGGAAAAGCTCTCCCAGGGGATGCTCTCCGTCCCCGGGCCGTACTGGAGCACCGGCAGGAACGTAAAGTCCACCGGCTTCCCCTCCCGCACCAGCAGGTAGGGTGTAAGGTTGTTTTCCTCCACAGCTCTACCCAGCTTTTCCAGCTCCGCCGCCAGCCGCTCCGGGTCGTCCCCGGCCCGGAAGGCCAGCTCCCGGGCTGCCAGGGGGGAGAAGCCGGTAAAGCTGTCCAGCAGCAGCTTGTCCCACGCCTTGCCCAGAGGATTGGCCAGCGCCAGGCGCAGCTCCTCCGGCGACAGTGTGAAGGGATTGAGCTTGTCAACCGTCGGAGGCTGCCGGTAGAACAGGCCGGGCAGCAGCTGCCGCTGGCCTCGGGTAAGATCCCCGTCCACCCGGCGGGTGCAGTCCACAATCCGCCCCTCCCCGTCCAGCAGGAGCATGTTGGCACTCCGACCCATGGCCTCCAGCACCAGGCGGCGCTCCACCCGGTCCCCCAGCTCGTCCAGAGTCTCCAGCCTGAAGTCCAGAAGCCGCTCCAGGGGCGGCTGGTTCAGCTCCAGAATCCGCGCACCCTGAAGGTGCTTGCGCAGCAACATGCAGAACATGGGGGGCTGCTCCGGGTTCTCCCGGTTCCGCTCCGTCAGGTGGGCCCGGGGATGGCCCGGGTTGGCGGACAGGAGCAGGCGCACGTTCCCCGCCGGCCCCCGGATGTAGAGCACCACCTCGTCCCGGGTGGGCTGGTAGATCTTGTCGATTTTGCCCCCCTGGACGGCGGCGCGCACCTCCCCCGCCACGGCGGTGAGGCACAGAGCGTCTAACGGCATTCCTCTCCCTCCATCATTACGGCAAACAGTTCATTGAGCCGCTCCGTGCGGCCCTGGAGCCACAGCCAGCCGAACAGGGCCTCCAGCCCGGTGGCGGCCTGGTAGTCCGCCCGGCTGGCGTTCTGGGGCACGCTGTGGGGGCTGGTGTTCCGCCCCCGGCGGAACACGTCCCCCTCCTCCTCGCTGAGCAGGGGGAGAATCTTCTCCACCGCTTTGGCCTGGGCCGGGGCGGCCACGTAGCGCACCGTGGCCCGGTGCAGGCCCTTGGAGGTGGCCTTGCCGTGGAGGCACAGCCAGGAGCGCACCATCAGCTCAAACACCCCGTCGCCCAGATGGGCCAGCCCCAGGGTGCTGATGGCCCGGAGCTGATCAGGGGATACGTCTAATTGAAAATAATTGGTCATAAGTATGTTCCTCGGATCTGTCTCAAATAATAGCATAGTATACCGCAAATTTTCGCGGAAAACAACCGGGAAAGGACGATGCCCCATGGAGATGAAATACCCCTATCAGCTGCCGCCCCTGCCCTATGCCTATGGCTCCCTGGCCCCCGACATCGGGGAGCGCACCCTCTGCTTTCACCACGACAAGCACTTCCAGACCTACGTGGACAACCTGAACACCGCCCTGGCCGACTGCCCGGAGTGCCAGTCCAAATCTTTGGAGGAGCTGCTGCGCCGCCTGGACGAGCTGCCCGACCCCAGGCGCACCGCCATCCGCAACAACGGCGGCGGGGTGTACAACCACTTCCTCTACTTCTGCGGCATGTCCCCCTGCCGCAGCGCCCGGCCCTCCGGCGCCCTGGGGGAGGCCATGGAGCGGGACTTCGGCTCCTTTGAAAACTGGAAGGCAGAGATGAAGGCCGCCGCCCTGGGGCAGTTCGGCTCCGGCTACGCCTGGCTGGTCAGCGAGAGCTCCGGCAGGCTGTCTGTCATGAAGCTACCCAACCAGGACTGCCCCCTGTCCATGGGCCTGCGGCCCCTGCTCTGCCTGGACGTGTGGGAGCACGCCTACTACCTGGACTACCAGAACCGCCGGGCAGACTACGTGGACAACTGGTTCCACCGGGTCAACTGGCACTTTGTCCAGGAGCGGTATGAGGGGGGCGGCCGATAGGGCAGCCATGCCCCGCCCATCAAAATACCCGGGCGGAGCATGGCTCCGCCCGGGCGCTCCGGTCTATTGAATGGTGTAGCTCCCCCGCACCATGATGGTGACGGCGGTAGCGGCGGTCACGCCCCGGCCCTCAATGGTGGCCAGGTACAGGTGGTTGGCCGTCAGGGCGGCTCCGCCGGCCAGGGTGGTGCCGGCGGTCATGTCCACAAGGCCGGGGGAGGTGTCCGACACACAGAGGGCCGTGCCGCTGCGCAGCAGAAACTCGCAGGCCGCGCTCCCCACGATGGTCTGCCCGGCGGAGAGGGTCACCACCTCATAGGAGGCGCTGCCGCTGCCCGGCCGGGCGGCTGTCCCGCCGGAGGAGGCCAGGGCGTCCTCCACCTCCTGGACGTAGCGGTCTACCACTGCGGAGAGCTGCGCCTCCAGCTCGGCCTCCCGCTCGTCCACCATGCTGTCCACCTGGGACAGGATGGCTGGAGTGGTCTGCTGGGTCAGATAGCTGAGGGTGACCAGCGGATCGCTCTGGCTCCCCTGCCCCCCTGCGGCAAAGGCCACCCCCACCAGGCTCAGGGTGACCAGGCAGCCCGCCGCCGCCCGGGCGGGCCAGTGTGTCTTTCTCATATGTACGACCTCCCTCCGGGATGCGGGGCCGCCCGTCCGGGCGGCCCCGTTCTCCCCGTTAAACCATGGTATCCGTGTGCAGGCCGAAGCTGACCGCGATGGCGTTGTCCACCCGCTGCATCTGCGCTTCGTCCAGCCGCCCCATGTGCTCTCTCAGCCGCCTTTTGTCCAGCGTCCGGATCTGTTCCAGCAGCACCACCGACTCCTTGGGCAGGCCGTAGGTGTTGGCTGAGAGCTCAATGTGGGTGGGCAGACGGGCCTTGCCGGTCTGGGACGTGATGGCGGCGGCGATCACTGTGGGGCTGTGCCGGTTGCCGGTGTCGTTCTGTACGATCAGCACCGGCCGCACGCCCCCCTGCTCACTGCCCACCACCGGGCTCAGATCGGCATAGAAGATGTCTCCTCGTTTTACGCTGTTGTCCACAAAAGCTCACACTCCGCCGGAAAATAGTCACCAGCGTCACACAGCGCGGGGCTTATGTAACGCGGTCACTATGATTTTCCCACGGGGCGGCGGAATTTATACACAGGGCTTCAAAATTCAGGAAGTCCCGTGCCCCGCCGCCGCTGCGCCGGCACGGCTCCCCGGCCCATTGTATGCCGGCTCAGAGCGTTTTGTCCCCGTCCTGCTCCAGATACTCCCGGGGCACCCGGGGGGACACGGCGCACAGCAGCTCATATTGGATTGTACCCGCCAGGGCGGCGGCCTCCTCCGCCGGCAGATGCCGGCCGAAGATCTCCGCCTCGTCGCCGGGGTGGACGTCCAGCCCGGTCACATCCGCCATGCACATGTCCATGCAGATGCGGCCCACCACCGGGATACGGCGGCCCTGGAGCCACACCTCCAGCCGGTCGGAGCAGACCCGGGGCAGCCCGTCGGCGTAGCCGGCGGTGAGGGCGGCCAGGCGGGTGTCCCGCTCCAGCACATGGGTGCAGCCGTAGCTCACCGGCGTGCCGGCGGGCACGTCCTTCACCGAGGCCACCCGGGTTTTCAGGGTCATTACCGGGATCAGGCCGGAGCCGTCCAGCCCCTCGCAGGAGGGATCCGGGTAGTGGCCGTACAGGGCGATGCCCGGCCGCACCATATCCAGGTGGGTACAGGGATACTTTAACACAGCCGCGCTGGCGGCGCAATGGCGAATTTGGAAGGTGACGCCCCGCCGCTCCAATTCGGCCAAAAGATCCAGGAAGCGGGTGAACTGCTCCATGGTATAGTCCTCATCGCTGTCGGCGTTGGCAAAGTGGGTGTAGATCCCTTCCGCCTCCAGACCAGGCAGGGCGCACACCGCCTGGATGTCGTCCGCCGCACGCTCCAGCGCCGCCCCGCCGCACAGCCAGCCCAGCCGTGACATGCCGGTGTCCGCCTTCACGTGAACCCGCAGGCGCTTTCCCGCCCGGCACGCCGCCTCGGAGAAGGCGCGGGCAGTCCCCGCGTCGTATATGGTCTGGGTCAGGCCGTAGCGCAGCAGCTCCCCGCCGCAGTCGGCGGGGGTATAGCCCAGGATCAGGATGGGGGCGCAGATACCCGCCTCCCGCAGCTCCACCGCCTCCCCCAGGCAGGCCACCGCCAGATACTCCGCGCCCAGCTGCTCCAGCTTCTGCGCCACACGCACCGCGCCGTGGCCGTAGGCGTTGGCCTTCACCACGCCCAGAAACCGGCACCCCGGGGCCAGCATGGCCCGGAGCGCCCGGTAATTATGCTCCAGATCGGGCAGGGAGATCTCCGCCCAGGTTCTTCTCTCCAGCTGTTTCATGTACTCGCCTCTCTGCATGCTTGGTATTGGTTCATTATACTACGGGCGGGACTGCTCCACAACCCGGCTTTTCATCTATTTTTAATGTTCAGTTCATAGAATTCAAAAGACAAAACGGGCAATTCGGTTTATACTATGCTCAGAACACGGGGCCGGACGGCCCGACACACTCTGTTTCAGGGAAACAACAAGGAGGATTCCATGATGACTTGGGAAAATTTAGGTAAGGCCCTGACCACCGCCGCCTTTGCAGGCGTGGGCCTGGCGGCCCTGGCCGGCGAGCAGCTCTGCAAGGCCGGCAAGGTGCTGGCCGAGAAGGGCGAGATTTATGTGGCCCAGGGCAAAAAGTACGGTGAGGAGCTCCAGCAGAAGCTCCAGGAGGACGCCAGGCGCCGCCAGGACGAGCGGTTTGACCAGCAGGTGTCCGCCCTGGACGCCGAGCAGCGGGACGCCCTGCGCCGCCGCCTGGCCGAGCTGGACGAACTGGAGCGGGAAGCCCGGGAGGCCGCCGCCCAGGTGGATGAGGCCCAGGAGGGCGCCCAGATCACCGAGATTCACGGCGGCCCCCAGGATCGCGGGGATCAGGAGTAAGCCCAGAGTAAAAAACAGCCCGCCGGGGCGCGTCATGCGCCCCGGCGGGCTCGTTTACTGTGTCTGAAAGTTGGAGAACTCGCACTGGATCACCGTGAAGCCGTCCTGGGAGAGCTCCCCCCGCAGCAGAGCATGGGTGGAGGGGTCGAACCAGAGGGAGCACGCCCGCCCCTCCCCCGCCGCGGCCTCCGGCTCCCGGCAGTCCACCCGGAGTACCTCTCGCTCGTCTACGGTCTCCATGCCGCAGGCGGCGATATAGCCCCCTTCGGCGTAGTCCAGCAGCACCGGCACCGCGTCCACCGGGCTCATGCCGCTGTCGTCCAGGGGGCCGGTCTCCACCCGCATGCCGTCATACTCCAGGGCGGTCTCCCCCTCCAGGATGCGGGCGGTGATCCCGGCCACATTCTCCGGGGCGGTGATGGTGAGGACGGTCTCCCCCTCCCGCTGCCAGCTCAGATCAATGCCGTAGGTGTACACCCGCTGGCCGTAGTCCGCCGTCAGCTCCAGCTGCGCGGTGCAGCCCGCCGTCTCCAGCAGCTCCCCCCGAATGTCCAGGGCAAGCTGCTCCGCCGGGCCGATGCCCGCCCCTCCGCCGCAGGCCGTCAAGGCCAGGCAGAGGCTTATCGTCAGTACGCCCATCCGCAGGCGCACACAATCCCCTCCCGTTTATTTGACATGCTGCCGGATCACCCTGGGCAGGGCCGCAATCAGATCCGACGGGGTCATGCCGTACTCGCCGATCTCCCCGGCGCAGAGATCCCCCGCCGCCCCGTGGAGCCACACCGCCATGGGCACCGCCTGCCGGGCGGGCAGGCCCTGGCCCAGCAGGGAGAGGATCAGCCCCGCCAGCACGTCGCCGCTGCCCCCCTTGGCCATGCCGGGATTGCCGGTGGTGTTCAGGTAGGCCGAGCCGTCGGGGAAGGCGGTGATGGTGCAGTGGCCCTTGAGCACCAGGCAGCACCCGTGCTCCATGGCGAAGGCCCGGGCGGCCCCCAGCCGGTCGCCGCCGGACAGATCTCCCCCCAGCCGGGCAAATTCCCCGTCGTGGGGGGTGAGCACCGTGTGGAGCCCCTTCCGGCCGTCCAACACATCTATATGCCCCTCCAGCGCGTTTATGCCGTCTGCATCCAGTACCACGGGGATGCGGATCTCGGGCAGCAGGTGGCGCACCACCGCCGACACGCTGTTGCCCCGGCCCAGGCCGGGGCCGATCAGGCACACGCCGCAGGCGGACAGGCGGGCAAAGGCCGCCTCCCCCGCGTCCAGGGAGAGCTGCCCCTCCTTGCCCGCGGGCAGGGGATGGGGCATGGCCTCATCCAGCTTGGCCGCCGCCACCGGCCAGACCGGGGCGGGCACCCCCACCGTCACCAGTCCCGCGCCGGAGCGCACCGCCGCCTGGGCGGCCAGCACCGGCGCGCCGGTGTAGCCCACGCTGCCGGCCAGTATGTACACCCTGCCGAAATCCCCCTTGTGGGCGTCCCGGGGCCGGGCGGGCAGGGAGACGTCCTCCGCCTCCACCGTGCGGACGGGGTAGTCCTCCCCGTCCACCAGCTCCGCCGGGATGCCGATGTCCGACACGGTGAGCCGGCCGGTGCACAGGCCGCCCTTGCCCACAAAGTGGCCCGCCTTGGGCAGGGTGAAGGTCACCGTCCGGTCGGCCCGCACCGCCGCCCCCAGCACCCGGCCGGTGTCCGTCTCCACCCCGCTGGGGATGTCGGCGGACACCACCGGGATGTCGCAGGTGTTCATCATGTGGATGGCGGTGAGGGCGTCCCCCCGCACGTCGCTGTTCAGGCCGATGCCGAAGATGGCATCCACCATCACATCCGCCTCCAGGCACCAGGAGGCGAAGTCCGCGTCGTCGGGGGCGAAGGGCTCCAGCCTCCCTCCGGCCGCCGCCAGCCTGGCCTCCATGGCCCGGGTGTCGGGGGTCAGCTTCTCCCGCTTGCCCACCAGGACACAGCGCACCTCCAGCCCGGCCTCCAGCAGCAGGCGGGCGCAGGCCACCCCGTCCCCGCCGTTGTTGCCCGGGCCGCAGAAGCACACCGCCCGGCCGGGGGCGCCCCCCGCCAGCTCCAGGGCGGCCTGGGCCAGGGCGGCCGCCGCCCGCTCCATCAGATCGGTGGAGGGCACCCCCCGCTCCTGTATGGTCATCCGATCCAGCTCCCGCATCTGGGACGCTGTGGCAATTCTCATGAAGTTCACGCTCCTGTTTTAAGGAATAGGGAATTCGGTTTCATTATAGGGGCTTGCGGCCCGCTCGTCAATTTCCTTTTTCCTTCAACAGAATAAGCTGGCAGGGGCTTTTTTGACCTATTTCCTGTGCTCATAGGTTCCGTCAGCCCGTTTTCGGCGGGAAATTCAATTTCCCGCTTGCGTTTTTGTACAATCTGTGATATAAATAGGTTCACATGCGAAGAAGGGAAAAAGAGCGGCTCACGCCCCGGCAGAGAGCGTCCGTCACCGGCTGAAAGCGGACGCGGGAAACGGCCCGTTCGGTTCGTCCCGGAGCGGCCCTGGAGACAGGGACGGGATGGCCCCACGTTACCGGGGCCGAGAGCGCCCGCAGTTTGCGGGAATTGCGGGTGGTACCGCGGAAGGTTGGCCTTTCGTCCCAGTGATTTGGGAGGAAAGGCTTTTTTCATGCACAAGTATCCACGGGCCAACCCCGGCAACCCTAATTATCAATTATCAATTATCCATTATCCATTGTAACAGACAAAGGAGCTGCAAGTTATGAAGGAAACGCTGGAACAGATCCGCCGGGAGGCACTGGACGCCCTGGCGGGCGCCGCCGACGCCCAGGCCCTGGACGCCCTGCGGGTCAAGTATCTGGGCAAGAAGGGCGAGCTCACCGCCGTCCTCAAGCAGATGGGCAAGCTGTCCAACCAGGAGCGGCCGGTGATTGGCCAGCTGGCCAACGAGGTGCGCGCCGCCCTGGAGGAGGCGCTGGAGACCCGCGGCCGCGAGCTGGAGGCCAAGGCGCTGGAGGATCGGCTGCGGGCCGAGGCCGTGGACGTGACCATCCCCGGAAAGCCCGTCAAGCTGGGCCACCGCCACCCCATGTATATCGCCCTGGACGAGCTGAAGGAGATCTTCATCGGCATGGGCTTCACCGTGCTGGACGGCCCCGAGGTAGAGCTGGCCGAGCTGAACTTCGACCGCCTCAACGCCGAGGAGGGCCACCCCTCCCGGGACTGGAGCGACACCTTCTACTTCGACGAGGACAGCCGGGTGATGCTCCGCTCCCAGACCTCCCCCATGCAGGTGCGGGCCATGGACTCCATGCCCCTGCCCATCCGCATCATCGCCCCCGGCCGGGTGTACCGCAAGGACGAGGTGGACGCCACCCACTCCCCCATGTTCCACCAGGTGGAGGGCATGGTCATCGACAAGGGCGTCACCATGGCGGATCTGAAGGGCACCCTGAACACCGTGGTGGAGAAGCTCTACGGCAAGGGCACCAAGACCCGCTTCCGTCCCCACCACTTCCCCTTCACCGAGCCCTCCTGCGAGATGGACGTGCAGTGCCACAAGTGCGGCGGCGTGGGCTGCCCCACCTGTAAGGGCGAGGGCTGGATCGAGCTGCTGGGCGCGGGCATGATCCACCCCCGTGTGCTGGAGATGGCGGGCATCGACCCGGAGGTCTACTCCGGCTGGGCCTTCGGCATCGGCCTGGAGCGCACCGCCATGCGCCGGTTTAAGATCGCCGACCTGCGGCTGATCTTTGAAAACGACGTGCGGTTCCTGGAGCAGTTCTGATGGCTTTGGCGGGCGATATTCCGCAGGGCGGGGGCTTGCCCCCGCCGCCGGGATCAACGCCCATAAAACGGCGGGGGCAAGCCCCCGCCCTACAAACGAAGAATAAGGGAGTTTTCAGATATGAACTTATCGCGCAAATGGCTGGAGGAATTCGTCCATGTGGACGCCTCCGACAAGGAGTTCGCCGAGGCCATGACCCTGTCCGGCTCCAAGGTGGAGCTGACCCACGACCTGGGGGCGGAGATCTCCAACGTGGTGGTGGGCAGGGTGCTGTCCATGGTTCGCCACCCCAACTCCGACCATATGTGGATCTGCCAGGTGGACGTGGGCCGGGATGAGCCGGTGCAGATCGTCACCGGCGCCTGGAACGTCCACGTGGGCGATCTGGTGCCCGCCGCCCTCCACAAGTCCACCCTGCCCGGCGGCAAGAAGATCGAGAAGGGCAAGCTGCGGGGCGAGGTGTCCAACGGCATGATGTGCGGCCTGTCCGAGCTGGGCCTGGACGAGCGGGACTTCCCCTACGCCGCCATCGTCCCCGCCGCCCTGCTCAATGACTACAAGCCCCTGGATCCCAATAAGCCATCCATCTCCAACCACATCCAGCCCGGGGACAAAATCTACGGGCCTGTCGTCTGCGCGAAGCTGCTGGAGGTCATGCCCCTGGGCGACGGCACCTTCCACACCTGCGCGGACATCGGCGGCACCACCGTCTGCCCCGACACCCCCTGCCCCAACCTGCACGAGGGGGATCTGGCGGCCTACAATACCAAGATCGACAGCTACTGCACCCTGGCCGATCTGCGGGCCGAGCAGGCGGAGTTCCCCCACTGCATCCCCGACGGCATTTTCATCCTCCACGAGGACTGCAAGCCCGGCGACGACATCAAGCCGGTGATCAACGCCGACGACCACGTGGTGGAGTTTGAGATCACCCCCAACCGGCCCGACTGCCTGTCCGTTATCGGCCTGGCCCGGGAGGTGTCCGCCACCTTCGACGCGCCGCTGAAGCTCCACCAGCCGGTGGTCAAGGGCGGCGCCGACGGCTCCCTGGGCGAGCTGTTGGACGTGGAGACCCCCGCGGCCGACCTGGTGCCCCGGTACACCGCCCGCATGGTGCGCAACGTGAAGATCGCCCCCTCCCCCAAGTGGATGCGGGAGCGGCTGCGCTCCATGGGCGTGCGCCCCATCAACAACATCGTGGACATCACCAACTACGTGATGCTGGAGTACGGCCAGCCCATGCACGCCTTTGACTACCGCTACGTGAAGGGCGGGAAGATCATCGTCCGTCGGGCGGAAGAGGGGGAGAAGCTCACCACCCTGGACGGGAAGGAGCACGTGCTCACCGCCAGCCACCTGGTCATCGCCGACGAGACCCGGGCCGTGGGCCTGGCGGGCATCATGGGCGGTGAGAACAGCGAGATTGTGGGCGACACCACCGACGTGGTGTTCGAGTCCGCCTGCTTCGACGGCACCTGCATCCGCAAGGGCGCCCTAGCCCTGGGCATGCGCACCGAGGCCTCCGCCAAGTTTGAGAAGGGCCTGGATCCCATGAACACCCTCCCCGCCGTGGAGCGGGCCTGTGAGCTGGTGGAGCTGCTGGGCGCCGGCCAGGTGGTGGACGGTGTGATTGACATCCTCAACTTCGTGCCCCAGCCCACCGTGCTCAAGCTGGAGCCGGAGAAGATCAACGCCCTGCTGGGCACCGACATCGCCGCCGGCGAGATGGTGTCCATCCTGAAGAAGCTGGACTTCCAGGTGGAGGGCGACCAGGTTACCGTCCCCTCCTGGCGTGGCGACGTGCTCCGCATGGCCGATCTGGCCGAGGAGGTGGCCCGGTTCCACGGCTACAACAACATCCCCACCACCCTCATGCGGGGAGAGACCACCCTGGGCGGCTACTCCGACGAGCAGAAGCTGGAGAACCGCCTGGGCGAGGTGTGCCGCGCCTGCGGGTATGACGAGATCATCACCTACTCCTTCCTCTCCCCCGCCTGCTACGACAAGATCCGCTGGCCGGAGAACTACGCCCAGCGCAAGAGCTTCCAGATCCTCAACCCCCTGGGGGAGGACACCTCCATCATGCGCACCACCACCCTGCCCTCCATGCTGGAGATCCTCACCCGCAACTGGAACTACCGCAACAAGTCCGCCAAGCTGTACGAGCTGGCCCGGGTCTACCTCCCCGGCGGGGAGGACGGCCTGGCCAACGAGGCCAAGGTGCTCACCCTGGGCGCCTACGGCGAGGACATGGACTTCTACGCCATGAAGGGCGTTGTGGAGGCCGTCCTGAAGGACATCCGGGCCGCCGACGTCCACTTCGAGGGGCCCACCGGCGCCCCCAGCGACGCCTCCTGGCACCCCGGCCGCTGCGCCACCGTGTGGAGCGGCAGCGACTGCATCGGCATCTTCGGCCAGATCCACCCCCTGGTGGCCCGCAGCTACGGCGTGGACGGGGAGCTGTACTGCGCCGAACTCAGCTTTGACGAGCTGTTGAACGCCAGAGGCGCCGACCCGGAGTACGTCCCCCTGCCCAAGTTCCCCGCCGTCACCCGGGATATCGCCGTGGTGTGCGACAGCACCGTCACCGTGGGCCAGCTGGAGGACTGCATCAACCGGGGGGCCAAGGGCCTGCTGAAAGAGGTGGAGCTGTTCGACATCTACACCGGCGCGCCCATCCCCGAGGGCAAAAAGAGCGTGGCCTTCAACCTGACCCTCCGCTCCGACGACCGCTCCCTCACCGCCGCCGAGGCGGATGAAGATGTCAAATCTGTTCTTGAACTGCTGGAGAAGGAGCTGGGCGCCGTTTTGCGATGACCCGTTCCCCATAGACGCAGATACCCCCGCCCGCCGGAGTTTCCGGCGGGCGGGGGTATCCATTATAAAGATTTCATAGTTCCTAGCTTTGTGCGCCTATTTCGCGGCGGGTGCCCCGCGGAGCGGGCCTGCGCGGCCGACGCCCCCATTTCTTCCCGAAGAAATGGGGGAAAAGAAGGGGCAGGGGAGGGATTTCGATTTCCCTCCCCTGCACCCCTCCTTAAAACGACCAATCAGGGGGGAGCTGCGGCTCCCCCCTATTGGATGTACCCCCCCAGGCTGTCCTGCTGGCAGCTTTCTGGCGGCGGCCCCTTACTTCGTAACGGGGCCGCCGCTCGTGGCGTGCCAGCCCTTTCCAGGTTACACCAGGCTGTCCACCACGCCCACAAAGAGGTTCACATCGTTGTTGGAGCGGATGACGAACAGGAAGGGACGGTCCAGATCCATGACACAGATTTGGGGATCTTCCGGCGGGCCGCCAGCACCCGATGCCCCCAGCAGGGTGACGGCGGCGGCCTCAATGCCCTGCTCATCCACCTTCACCCGGGCGATCTGCTTGGCCTGGTTCAGCCACACCGGGTCGGTGTCGGTGAGGGGGGAGAAGTCGGCGGCCTCCGGATCCAGCACCGAGGCGATCCCCAGGCCGGCCAGGGTGGATTTCAGATCCAGGTCGGAGCCGACGTCGAACTTGGGCAGGGACCACTGGACCTCGCCGTAAATGGCGTCCTCATCCTCAAAGTCCAGGCTACCCAGGAGGTCCGGGTCGGCCAGCAGGTCCCGGGGGGACACCCCCTCGTCGGGGAGGACGAACACCACCTGGGCGGCGGTGGTGTACAGGTAGGCCGCCTGGTACCCCTCCCGGCGGAGGAAGGTGCTGTCGTCGGTGCGGTGCATGAACTCCGCCTCCTGCTCCGTGCCGTCGGCGGCGGTGAAGACGTCGTCGGTGTTGTTCTCCGCCCGGAACTCGTCGCTCCACCGGCCCATGGCGTAGAGGGTGGAGGCCAGCACCATCAGGGTGTCGGGGGTGGTCTCCAGCACCTTGCCGTCGGCGCCGATGAGGCCGTTCGTCCGCTCCGCCGTCCAGGCGGACAGGGCGTCGTCCGCCTCGTCGGTGCCCATGGGCACCCGGTAGGAGCCGGCGTAGTAGTGCTCCGCCAGGGAATCCACCGTCTCCTGCCGGTAGTCCATCCCCTCATTGAGCCACAGGGAGGTGCCCAGCAGGACGGCGGCGGCGCCGTCGTCGGTGTAGAGGTCGTGCCAGAGGCTGTCCGCCCACGACCGGAGCTGCTCCACATCCTCCGCCCCCAGGGCGTCCAGGATCTCCTGCCGGCTGTCCCCGTCGGTGGTCTCCGCCAGCATGGCCAGGGCGAACCACAGGGAGATGGGGGAGTACACCCCGTTCCCCTCCCCCGCCAGGGCCAGGGTGGTGCTCTCCGCGGAGAAGTCCGCCAGGGCGGAGAGCAGGTCCTCCTGCTCGTAGAGCCGGGGGACCTCGTCCTGGAAGTCTTTCCACGCCTGCCAATAGGCGTCGTAGTCCTCATTGAACCGCTCCCAGGCGGCATCGCCGCCATTCAGCGGCTCCGTGGGCATGTGGGGCAGGTCGGGGTAGGTGGGCTCCGCCAGGGCGTAGGCGGCGGAGGCGGACATCCCGCCGCCTCCCAGGCCGGGGACGCCGGTGACCAGCAGCACCACCGCCAGCGCCGCGGCTATCCCGGCGGGGATCACGGCCCGCAGGGGGCGGCGGCTCCGGGGCTTTGCCGCCCCGGACAGGGCGCCCTCCGCCGCTTTGCCGGTGGGGTGCAGGGCCTCATTGGCCCGCTTGTATTGCTCCATCAAGGTCATTCGTCTCCTTTCAAGGACGCGGCCAGCCTGTCCCGGCCCCGGGACAGCCAGCTCTTGACCGTCCCCTCCTTGGCCCCCATGAGGGCGGCCACCTCCGCCACGGAGTAGCCCTCCACATAGTACAGGTGGACGGCGGTACGGTAGGGCCTGGGCAGGGCCAGCACGGCTTCATATGCCTCCCGCTCCTCCGGCGGCACCGCCCGGGTCAGGGCCTCGTCCAGGGGCAGGTGCTTCCGCCAGGGGGCGGCAAGCAGGGTGTTGGTGCAGTTGAGGGTGCAGCGGATCAGCCAGGCCTTCCGGTGCTCGTCGCTGTCCAGTGCCCCCTCGTGGCGGAAGAAGCGGGCAAACACCTCCTGGAACACGTCCTCGCTGTCCTGGATATGGCGGGTGCGGGCCAGGGCCAGCCGCCACACCATGTCCCCCCAGCGCTCCACCTGCTCCCGCGCTCTCCTCTCGTCTGTCACTTGCCTCACCTCTCTTTGGGCATGCCCGGGCGGAGCCTCCTCCCCCGCCCATGCCCGCAGGCGGTGGATCTCTCCGTCCCTGGTACCCATAATACCACGGGCGGGGCCGTTTGGTTGCATGCCCGTCCCTCTTTTTTGCCAGTTCTTAAAAACTCATAAATTTTTCGCTTGCCTCTTTACACGGAGGCTGTTTTCCGCTAAAATGAAGAACAGAATGATACACGGGGAGGTGTACCAATGATGGAGATGGACTATACCCGCAAATTTAATCTTCAAAATGACAAGGATCCGGAGATCAAGGAGATTCTATCCTCGGTCTACCAGTCCCTGCAGGAGAAGGGCTATAATCCCATCAACCAGATAGTGGGGTACATCCTCTCAGAGGATCCCACCTATATCACCAACTACAACAACGCCCGTGCCCTGATCCGCAAGCTGGATCGGGACGAGCTGCTCCAGGAGCTGGTGAAGCAGTATCTGCGCGATTGAGCCCTGATGTCCATCCAGCGCGCGCCGCCTTTCCGGCGGCGCGCGTTTTTTTGCCGGGGGTGACTCGGGCTTGGCTGAGGCGAACCATGCTTGACCATGCATCCGGTAAACCCAGACTGGCCAGATTGTAAATAGCCTAGCTCCAGGCCGGCAAAGGAGAGCACCTTTGAGGGGCTCTGAAATTTGCTGAAGCTCCTGAGCTCAGAGAGGATCACAGCAATAGAAAGCTCTGCGATACCAGGAAGAGGCAGGCAGGGTGGATCGATCCCCAGAACGCACTCTTTGATCCGAGAATCCAACTCATCCACCTTATACTCCGACTGGTTGTAAAGTTCCAAGAGGATATTCATCTGGTCAAGGAGATAATTGTTTGGGATTCCGACCATGTTTTTTACTCCGGCTTTGAGCTGCACAAAATCACTCATGGCAGCCTTTCCGGGGAAAACTCGCGCAGGGATTCATTAAAAGCTTGCGTTCATATTGGCGATTCTCTCCGACATTTAGTAGTGAACAAGGATATACAGAGCGGTGGCAGAGAATCTGCCCTTGAAGGAAATCTTGAACTTGGGAAACATCTGACCCAGGCGGCCCGGTATGATTGCAATGAGCCGCGGCAGGGCTATCGCAGCGGCCACTATAGCCGCAGCCTCACCACCACTTCCGGGGATGTCACCCTCAAGGTCCCCAAGCCCAAAGGGATCCTCCTGTGAGACCGCTATCACTGAGCGGTCTCGTCGACGGGAGAGCAGTGTGGGGGAAGCCCTCATCAAAATGTACCTGGCAGTCGTATCCGTCCGGCGCGTAGAGGATATTTCCCCGCAAGGGGATACAACGGCTCTAAACGGCAAAGCCGCTAAGGCTTGTTTGAAAATTGGCGATGTGTCCAGCGGCGAGGGATTTTGGGCCGCTGGCAAGCAATTTTTTCGCAGGAATCCTGACGGATTTCAAGGAAAAATTGCGCCGTCCAGGGGGCAAAAGGCCCGCCGATTGGGCATGTTGACATGTTTCAAACAAGCCCTAGGAGCCGTCCAAGTCGAAACTCTGTGGTGCAGCAAGGGGCCTCCCTCCACCATCGGTGAGATGAACAAGATAGCGTATGTCCACGCGGAGAGTTTGAAAATGTGACTATTCTGGTGGCGATTGCGGTGAATGAGGACGGATACCGTAAGGTTTGGGTGCTGCCGAAGGCATGAAGGAGGACAAGGCCAGTTGGGCCAGCTTCTTCCAGTGGCTGCGAGGCCATGGTCCGGATGGGGTCCATCTGGTGGTTGGCGACAAGTGCCTTGGTATGCTAGAGGCTGTGGGAGAAGTATTCCCCGAGGCCAAGTACCAGCGCTGTACCGTACATTTTTACTGCTTTGAGTTCACTTCCTGTTGCCCTTAGTTTGACAATTCACTTTGTATACTATAACATCAATATGAGGTATCTGTATGGAAATCACCATTCGACAGGAGAGCACCTCCGAGCACCGGGCCGTGGAGGAGCTGGTGCGGGAGGCCTTCTGGAACGTCTATCAGCCCGGGTGCAACGAGCACCACTATCTCCACCTGCTCCGCCAGTCCCCCGCCTTCCGGCCGGAGCTGACCTTCGTGTGTGAGGCGGACGGCCAGCTGGCCGGACAGATCGCCTGCTCCGCCAGCTGGATCGAACTGGCCGGCGGCGGGCGGCTGGACACCGTCACCTTCGGCCCCCTGGCCGTGCTGCCCCAGTATCAGAAGCAGGGGCTGGCCCGGGCCCTGGTGTGCCATGCCCTTCGGGCGGCCCAGGCCGCGGGCCAGCAGGCCGCCGTGATCCTGGGCGACCCCCGGCACTACGGCCGCTACGGCTTCTGGTGCGGGGAGAAGTGGGGCATTTCCCTGGAAAGCGGCCAGTACCTCCCCGGGCTCCAGGCGGTGGAGCTCTCCCCCGGCGCCCTGACCCACGCCGCCGGGCGCTTCTACGAGGGCTTCGCCTATGATCCCGATCCGGCGGAACTGGACACTTTCGACGGCTCTTTCCCTGTGAAGGAAAAAGCCATTACAGATTTTCAGAGAGAATTCCAGGTGATGTGCTCCCTGGGACACGAGGTGATCCCCCATGGATTTATGCAGTGAGAAGGACATCCGGGCCCTGCTGGCCCGCCACGGCTTCCGCTTCTCCAAGAGCATGGGCCAGAACTTCCTGATTGAAGGCTGGGTGCCCAGGGACATCGCGGAGGCCTCCGGTGCAAATGAGACCACCGGCGTGCTGGAGATCGGCCCCGGCATCGGCCCCCTGACGGTGCAGCTGGCCCGGCGGGCGGCCAAAGTGGCCGCCGTGGAGCTGGATCGCACCCTCTACCCCATTCTGGACGAGACCCTGGCCCCCTACGACAACGTGGAGGTGGTGCCCGGCGACGTGATGAAGCTGGATCTGGCCGCACTTGCAGCCGACAAGTTCTCCGGCCTTACAGCCATCGCCTGCGCTAACCTGCCCTACAACATCACCACGCCGGTGCTCACCGCCCTGATCCAGGCGGGGTGCTTCGCCTCCATCACGGTGATGATCCAGCGGGAGGTGGCCCTGCGCATCTGCGCCGCGCCGGGGACGGCGGACTACGGGGCCTTCTCCGTATTCTGCCAGTACCACACCGCGCCGGAGCTGCTCTTCGAGGTGCCGCCGGAGTGCTTCCTCCCCGCCCCCAAGGTGACCTCGGCGGTGATCAAGCTGGTGCCCCGGCAGGAGCCGCCCCAGGAACTGGTGGAGGAGGGGCTGTTTTTCCAGGTGGTGCGGGCCTCCTTTGCCCAGCGGCGCAAGACCCTGCTCAACGGGCTGACCTCCGCCTTTGGGAGCCGGGTGCCCAAGGATGAGCTGCGTGCCGTCCTGGCGGAGGCCGGCCTGCCCGAAAACGTGCGGGGGGAGACCCTGGGCATCCCCCAGTTCGCCGCCCTAGCCGCCGCCCTCTCCCGCCGACTGTAATGGCAAACCGGACGGTTTTTGCAAATCCGTCGAAAAGGGCTTGCAAAAATGGCCCGTTTCTTCTACAATATCCCTAACAGCACTTTTCCGCACTACACAATCAAAGGGGGATACTTTCATGGCATTGACAAGCAATCGCGCGGTTTTGGATTGGATTGACGAGATGGCGGCCATGACCCAGCCCGACCAGATCGTTTGGATTGACGGCTCCGAGGCGCAGCTGGAGGAGCTGCGGGCGCAGGCCTGCGCCACCGGGGAGATGGAGAAGCTCAACGAGGAGAAGCTGCCCGGCTGCTACCTCCACCGCACGGCGGAGAACGACGTAGCCCGGGTGGAAGACCGCACCTTCATCTGCTGCAAAAAGCAGGAGGACGCCGGCCCCACCAACAACTGGATGGATCCCCAGGAGATGTACGCCAAGCTGAAAAAGCTGTACACCGGCGCCATGAAGGGCCGCACCATGTACGTCATCCCCTACTCCATGGGTGTGGTGGGCTCCCCCTTCGCCAAGTACGGCATCGAGCTCACCGACTCCATCTACGTGGTGCTCAACATGGCCATCATGACGAGGGTGGGCCAGGCCGTGGCCGACGTGATCGGCGACGACTTTGTCAAGGGCCTCCACGCCAAGGCGGACATCGACCCGGCCAACCGCTACATCGTCCACTTCCCCGAGGACAACACCATCATGTCCGTCAACTCCGGCTACGGCGGCAACGTGCTGCTGGGCAAGAAGTGCTTCGCCCTGCGCATCGCCTCCTACCTGGGCCGGCAGCAGGGCTGGATGGCCGAGCACATGCTGATCCTGGGTGTGGAGAACCCCCAGGGTGAGGTGCGCTACCTGGCCGCCGCCTTCCCCTCCGCCTGCGGCAAGACCAACCTGGCCATGCTCATTCCCCCGGAGCACTACCGCAAGGCCGGCTGGAAGGTCTGGTGCGTGGGCGACGACATCGCCTGGCTGCGCATCGGCCCCGACGGCCGCCTGTGGGCCATGAACCCGGAGTACGGCTTCTTCGGCGTGGCCCCCGGCACCAACGCAAAGTCCAACCCCAACGCCCTGGCCACCACCCGGCAGGGCACCATCTTCACCAACGTGGTACATAACCTGGACGACAACACCGTGTGGTGGGAGGGCCTGGACAAGAACCCGCCGGAGCACGCGGTGGACTGGAGGGGCCGCCCCTGGAACGGCAAGACGGCCACCGAGAAGGGCGCCCACCCCAACTCCCGCTTCACCGCCCCGGCCAAGAACTGCCCCTGCATCTCCCCCGAGTTTGAGAACCCCCAGGGCGTGCCCATCTCCGCCATCGTGTTCGGCGGCCGCCGGGCCAAGACCGCCCCCCTGGTCTACCAGTCCCGGGACTGGGCCCACGGCGTGTTTGTGGGCTCCATCATGGCCTCGGAGACCACCGCCGCCGCCGCCGGCGCGGTGGGCGTGGTGCGCCGGGATCCCATGGCCATGCTCCCCTTCTGCGGCTACCACATGGCCGACTACTGGCAGCACTGGCTGGACATGGGCGAGAAGCTGGGGGACAAGGCCCCCAGGATCTTCAACGTCAACTGGTTCCGCACCGACGACGAGGGAAACTTCATCTGGCCCGGCTTCGGCGACAACCTGCGGGTGCTGGAGTGGATTCTGAAGCGCTGCTTCGGCGAGGCCGACGCGGTGGAGACCGCCATCGGCTACGAGCCCAGGCCAGAGGACATCGATCTGGAGGACTCCGGCGTGGAGCTGGACACCCTGAAGGGCCTGCTGGGCGTGGACAAGGCCCTGTGGCAGGAGGAGGTCAGGGGCATCCGGGAGTTCTATCAGAAGTTCGGCGATAAGCTGCCCGAGAAGCTCGCCGAAGAACTGGACGCGCTGGAGGGCCGGCTCAACTGAATCTGTTTCCCGCCTCGCCGGGGGCCCGACGGCTTCGGCCGCCGGGCCCCTTTTGTATGGTAAATGCGCACAAAACAGAGCGGGACTTACTCTGCGCGGTATCACCAAACTTAAACTTAGGCAAAAAGTTTCGTTGGCGGGCAAGAATCCGGATGTGTTATGATCTTTACAGATAAAAAAGGAGGAATTGCCCATGAAACGGATTCAGAGCGCCTGCCTGGAACAGACCATTCTCTTCTCCGCCAGCGACGATCTCAGCCCCGAGCTGGCCGCCAAAATGGTGCGCCAGGAGGTGGAGAGCTACAAGCTGTCTCTGACGCGCAAGCAGGTGGCCTATAAAATCGAATCGGAAACGCCTCAGCCGGACGGCTCTGTGATCGTCAAGCTCAGGCGGCAGTACAACTTCTACAGCTGCGGCAGCTATCTGGACTGAGCAGGTGGGCCTATGTATCAGATTGGAGACTATGTGGTCTACGGCGGCAGCGGCGTCTGCCAGGTGATGGGGGTAGGGACACCGGCCTCCTCCGCATGTGACCGCCGGCGGGATTATTACACCCTCCATCCCCTGGCGGGCACGGAGACCATCTATGTGCCGGTGGACACCCGCGTGTCCATGCGCCCGGTGCTCACCCGGCGGGAGGCCGACGCGCTGATTCTCCAGCTCCCCGCCCTCTCCGAGTGCCCGGTGTACACCAAGAATCCCCAGCTCCGCTCCCACGCCTACCAGGCGTCCTTCCACGCCAACGACAGCGCGGAGCTGGCCCGTCTGCTCAAGACCATCCACCACAAGGACTCGGACGCCCGGAAGGCCGGACGGCAGCCGGGCAAGGCGGATGAGCGCTTCCGCAAGCGGGCGGAGGAGCTGCTCTACGAGGAGCTCTCCGTGGCATTGGGCATCCCCCAGGACAGCGTGCCCCAATATATCCATCAGAAATTAAAGGCGGCGGGACGGAGCTGATCCGTCCCGCTTTCTGCTGTCAGGCGGCCGGCCCGGCGCATAGGATGGGCAAAAAGGAGGTATTCCCATGCCCATCATCTATCTCTCCCCTTCCACCCAGGAGAACAACCTGTACGTCAGCGGCGGCACCGAGGAGGAGTGGATGAACCGCCTGGCCGACGCCATGGTGCCCTATCTCACCGCCGCCGGCATCCGCTACACCCGCAACACCCCCGAGATGACCGCCGCGTCCTCCATCCGGGCCTCCAACGCGGGCAATTACGATCTCCACCTGGCCCTCCACTCCAACGCCGCGCCGGAGGGCCAGTACGGCCAGGTGCGGGGGGTACTGGTGTTCTACTATCCCGGCTCCGTCCAGGGACAGCGGGCCGCCAACCTGGTGGCCAACGGCCTGAAAACCATCTACCCCCTGCCCAACCTGGTGCGGGCGGAGCCCACCACCTCCATCGGCGAGGTGCGCCGGGTGCGGGCCCCCTCGGTGTTCCTGGAGCTGGGCTACCACGACAACCCGGACGACGCCGCCTGGGTGAAGAACAATCTGGACGCCATCGCCCGCAGCATCGTCCTCTCCCTCACCGAGTACTTCGGCCTGCCCTTCCTGGAGCCCCAGGCCCCCCGGCCCGCCGTGGTGGACGTGTCCTGGGGCTACCTGAACATACGGGATAAGCCGGATACCCGCTCCGCCGTGATCGCCCGGGCCTACGACGGCGCCCGGCTCACCGTCCTCAACCAGTGGCAGGGCTGGTATGTGGTGCGCTTCGACAACGTAGTGGGCTGGGCCAGCGGCGACTTCATCACCCTGCTGTGAGGCGCCGCCATGGTCATCCACGTGGTGCGGCCCGGGGAGAGCGCCTACTCCATCGCCCTGGCGTACGGCATCCCCATGTCCCAGCTGGTGCTGGACAACGGCCTGGAGAGCTCCGGCCGCCTGGCGGTGGGCCAGGCGCTAGTGGTGCAGTTCCCGGCCCAGACCCACACGGTGCAGGCTGGGGAGACGGCCGCCTCCATCGCCGCGGCCCATGGGCTCTCCCTCCGTCAGCTCTACCGCAACAACCCCATCCTGGGCGGCCGGCCGGACATCTACCCGGGGGAGACCCTGGTGATTTCCTATGACCAGGAGCCGGAGGGGGAGCTGACCGCCAACGGCTACGCCTACCCCTTTATCCCCTCCTCCCTGCTCTCCTCCGTCCTGCCCTATCTCACCTACCTGACCCCCTTCACCTACGGCTTTACCCCCCAGGGGGCACTGGTGGAGCTGGACGACGGGGCCCTCCTGGCCGCCGCGGCGGAGGCGGGCACCGCCCCGCTGATGCACCTGTCCACCCTCACGGAAAGCGGTGGCTTCTCCAACGAACTGGCCCACCTGGCCCTCACCGACCAGGCGCTGCAGGACACCCTGATCGACAACCTGGAGGCCATGCTGCTCCGAAAGGGCTACCGGGGGCTGGATGTGGATTTTGAGTATCTGCCGCCGGAGGACGCTGGGGCCTACGCCGCCTTCCTGGCCCGGCTGACGGAGCGGCTGGCCCCCCTGGGCCTGCCGGTGCTGGCCGCCCTGGCCCCCAAGACATCCGCCGACCAGCCGGGCACCCTCTACGAGGGCCACGACTACGCCGCCATCGGCTCCGCTGTCAGCAGAGTTCTGCTGATGACCTACGAGTGGGGCTATATCTACGGCCCGCCCATGGCGGTGGCCCCCCTGCCAAACGTGCGCCGGGTGGTGGAGTACGCCCTCACCGAGATCCCGGCGGAGAAGCTGTGGCTGGGGGTGCCTCTCTACGGGTACGACTGGCCCCTCCCCTTTGTCCAGGGCCGCACCAAGGCCCAGTCCCTCTCCCCCCGGGAGGCGGTGGCCCTGGCCGTCCGGTACGGCGCGGAGATCCAGTATGACCAGCAGTCCCAGGCCCCCTGGTTCCGCTATACCGACGAATACGGCGGCGGGCACGAGGTGTGGTTCGAGGACGCCCGCTCCATCCAGGCCAAGCTGGCCCTGGTGCCGGAGTACGGCCTGGACGGCGTGGGATACTGGAATCTCAACCGGCCCTTTCCCCAGAACTGGCGGGTGCTCAACGCCCTCTACCGCATCCGGGAGCCGCAGATTTAGGGGCATTCTGGCGTTCATAGAACGTTCATAGTAAGTTTGGAAATGGTTCACCACTTGCCGGCGGAAGCTGATAGAATAGAGACTGCCAGGAAGACCAAAGCAATCCTGTCGAACCTCCTCCTCTCTTTTCCTCTCTTTGACCCACCCCCATTACTGTCTCCCGCAGGACGGCAATCGTCTCCTGCGGGAGGCAGACCAGACACTCCGCGCCTCTGCCTGCAGAGGCGCGTTTTTGCGCCTTTGGCGGGCAGAAAATACCCCTTGTGCTTTTTTCGTTCCTTCTGTATAATAAGTACATAGATATAGTGGTTATCCCCGTCCGCTGAAAGGAGCTCCCCATGGCGCGATACGGCTTCATCCATGACAAGCTTGATATGAAACTGCTGATCCTCTACTTCATGTGCCGTGTGGCGGCCCCGGTGGATTTTGCCACCGTGACTGGGCTGACCGTGTGCGACGACGGCATCGACTACTTCGACTTTGCCGAGGCCCTGTCCGAGCTGGTGGATACCGGCCACCTGACCCTGGAGGACGGGCTCTACGCCATCACGGAGAAGGGGCGGGCCAACAGCGCCGCCTGTGAGAGCAGCCTTCCCTTCTCCGTCAAGCGCAAGTGCAGCGCCCAGCTGGTCAAGCTCAACGGCATCCTCCGCCGCAACGCCCAGGTGCGGGCCGAGACCCATCTGCGCACGGACGGCGGCGTCGCCCTGCAGCTCTTTCTGGACGACGAGACCGGCAACCTGCTGACCCTGGAGATGTTCTGCGGCTCCCAGGAGCAGGCCGACCGCCTGGCCAGAAACTTCAAGGCGGAGCCGGAACGCATCTACAACGAGGTGCTCTCCGCTCTCCTCTCCTCCGGTGAGGATGGAAAGGACGAACGGGAGGAGTGAACCCGAAACAAGCCCAAAAAGTCCGCCCCGCGTTGGTACGCGGGGCGTCAGCCTGTCGAAAAAGTTTTTTCGACAGGCTGCTGAACTTTTTGAAACTTTTTTGAAGTTTCAAAAAGTTGTTTGATCTAACGCGAAAGGGAACCCTGACGGTTCATCTCCGCGCCAAGTGCCGCCGCATTGCGGCGGTTGCGCTCCGAAACGCCCTGTGGGGCAGCCTTTCACACTATCCCTCCCTCCGCATCCTTCAACAGGAGGGCTTATCGGCAATCTCACGCCCCGCGTCGGTACGCGGGGCGTGCTCTTTTGGGGTCTGTTTCACCTACAGCAGCGGGGCCAGCACCCGCAGGATGGAGCGGAACAGCCGGCGGGGCCAGGCGTGGGCCAGGCACTCCTCCAGCGTCACCGGCTGGCTCTTAAACTGGGTCTCCAGGAAATCCCGTTTCACATCCAGGATGGTGGGATCCCGGTAGAGCAGCACCGCGTCCTCAAAGTGGAGGAACATGCTGCGATAGTCCAGGTTGATGGAGCCCACCACGGCACAGAGATCGTCCACCACCATATTTTTGGCGTGGACAAAGCCGGGGGTATACTCAAAAATCTGCACCCCCGCCTCCAGCAGGGGCTCGTAATGGGAGCGGGTCAGCTCAAACACCAGGGGCTTGTCCGGAATATGGGGGGTAATGATGCGCACGTCCACCCCCGCCTTGGCCGCGTTGCACAGGGCGGTGTTCACGCTGTCGCTGATGATCAGATAGGGGGTCATGGCATAGATATAGTGCTTTGCCTTGCTGATCAGGTTCAGGTATACCGTCTCCCCCACCGGCTCGTCGTCCAGGGGGTTGTCGGTATAGGGCTGGACATAGTATCCGGCCCCCCCGGCGGCCTCCGCCGGCAGGGCCGCCGGGCGGAAGCGGCTGTAGTCCTCCTCCACATCCCGGATATACTCCCACATGGTGAGGAACATCACCGTCATGCTCCACGCCGCCTCCCCCTTCAGCAGGATGGCGCTGTCCTTCCAGTGGCCGAAGCGGGGTTTTTGGTTGATATACTCGTCGGCCAGGTTGATGCCGCCGGTGAAGGCGGTGTGGCCGTCGATGATGCAGAACTTCCGGTGATCCCGGTTGTTCATGCGGATGGATATGATGGGCTTGAAGCGGTTGAAAAAGCAGCAGGGGATGCCGGTCCCGGCCTCAAACTTGTGGGCGTAGTTCATGGGGAGGGTGTTCAGGGAGCCCACGTCGTCGTAGATCACCCGCACGTCTACCCCGGCGGCGTGCTTTTCCCGCAGGATCTCCACAATGGAGTCCCAGAACACGCCGGGGGCGATGATGAAATATTCCAGGAAAATATACTTCTCCGCCTTTTTCAGCTCCTCCAGCATGACGGGGAAGGCGTCATCCCCCAGCGGAAAATAGCGCGTCCAGGTGTTGGTGTACACGGGGCAGCGGGCGTACCGCTCCAGATAGCGGGCCTGGTTGGCCGCGTCCGCCCCCAGCCGCTCCAGCTGCTCCGCCTTGTAGTCCTGCTCCAGCTGCTCCAGCATGGTGCGATCCATACCCTGCATCTTCCGCCGCTGCCGGGCTGACAGCTTGTTGCCGCCGCAGAGCAGATACAGCAGCCAGCCAAAGGCGGGAAACAGCAGGATGGGAACGATCCAGGCGATCTTATACCCCGGGTCGGTCTGCCGGCTGACAATAATCAGGACAGCCAGCACGGACAGCACCAGGCTTCCCCATCTGACATACGAGTATCCGGCCGAGGACAGCGCAAGCATTCCGATGATCAGTGCCGCCTGTACAAGGATCAGCGCCGCCACAACCACAGACCGCTGAAAGAGCAGGGACGCCAGCTTTTTGATGTTCATGGGTTTCATGAATTCGCCTCTCTACTTGACCACCACGTTTTCCGCGCCCAGCAGCTCCTGGAGTTCCCGGATCAGGGCGTCGTGCACCAGGCAGGGGGTGCCCAGCAGCTTGCCGGTGTCCGCACAGCGCACCTTCATCTGCTCGGTGCCCGGGAACATGGTGAGCACCAGCCTGATTTTCTCCCACCGGGGATCCTCCAGGCTGGGTATGCGGATGTAAAGCCGTCTGGCTTTCCGGCCCTCTTCCGCCGGGGGCTGGCTGCCCTTCACGTGCTCCAGGGGGCGCACCCGGTCGCACATGAGCTGGGGGGCCTTCTCATCCCGGACGGAGAGGCGGCCCTCCGCCAGCACCGGCACCCCCTCCTTCAGGTAGGGGCCCGCCTCCCCCAGCACCCGGGCGAAGACCAGCATCTCCATGGAGCCGGTGTCGTCCTCCAGCACCACGTAGGCCATCAGGGTGTTGCTGCGGGTGGTCTTGGTGCGGGCGGAGGCCACCACCCCCGCCAGGGTCACCCGCTGCTCATCCCGGTAGGTGGTGGGGCCGCCCTCCTGGGCGAAGTCGGCCAGAATGGAGCCGATGGGGGCCGCCTTACACTGGCGGGCCAGCGCCCGGTACTCGTCCATGGGGTGGCCGGTGAGGTAGAGGCCGGTGGTCTCCTTCTCCATGGTCATCAGCTCCTGCCGGGTGAACTCCTCAATGGGCTCCACCCGCAGCTCCGGGGGCTTCTGCTCCCCGCCGCCACCGCCGCCGAAAAGGTCAAACTGCCCCTCCAGGTTCCGTTTCTTGTTCTGGGCGATGGCGTCCACCAGGGACTCATAGGCCCGGAGCAGCTGGGAGCGGTACACCCCCATGCTGTCAAAGGCGCCGCACTTGATGAGGCTCTCCAGCACCCGCTTGTTGCAGTCGGCGTCGCTCATGCGCTGGCAGAAGTCGGGGAAGGAGGTGAAGGGCCCGCCCCTCTGCCGCTCCGCCAGCACCTCGTTGATGAAGCCCCGGCCCACCCCCTTGACGGCCACCAGGCCGAAGCGGATGTTGTCGCCGGAGACGGTGAAGTCGGCCTCCGACTCGTTGATGTCCGGGGGCAGCAGGGCAATGCCGCAGTCCTTGCACTCGGCGATATACTCGGCAACCTTCTCGCTGGAGTCCAGCACGGAGGTGAGCAGGGCGGCCATGTACTCCCGGGTGTAGTGGCACTTGAACCAGGCCGTCTGGTTCGCCACGATGGCGTAGGCCACGGCGTGGGCCTTGTTGAAGGCGTACTGGGCGAAGTCCTCAATCTCGTCGTAGATGTCCTGGGCGGTCTGCTCCGGGATGCCGTTGGGCACGCAGCCGGCGATGCCCCGCTCGGGATCCCCATAGATAAAGGATTGCCGTTCTTTCTCGATCTGAGCCTTCTTTTTCTTGGAGATGGCCCGGCGCACCATGTCCGCCTGTCCCATGGTGTACCCCGCCAGCTTGCGGAAGATCTCGATGACCTGCTCCTGGTAGACGATGCAGCCGTAGGTGACGGACAGAATGGGCTCCAGCAGGGGGTGCTTGTAGCGCACCTTGTCCGGATTGTGCTTGCAGGCGATGAACCGGGGGATGGAGTCCATGGGGCCGGGGCGGTAGAGGGCGATGATGGCGGTGATGTCCTCGATATTCTGGGGCTTGAGGCCCACGCACACGCCGGTCATGCCCGCCGACTCCATCTGGAACACGCCGGAGGTCTTGCCGTCGGAGAGCATCTGGAACACCTCGGGGTCGTCATCCGGCACATCCGCCAGGGTGAAGCCGGGGCGGCTCTTCTGCACCAGCTTCACGGTGTCGTCCAGGATGGTCAGGTTGCGCAGGCCCAGGAAGTCCATCTTCAGCAGGCCCAGCTCCTCCAGGGTGGTCATGACGTACTGGGTGACCACTGACTCGTCGTTCTTGGCCAGGGGCACGTAGTCCACCACCGGCCTGCGGGTGATCACCACGCCGGCGGCGTGGGTGGAGGCATGGCGGGGCATGCCCTCGATGGCCTTGGCGGTGTCGATGAGGTTGTGAATCCGCTCGTCCCCCTCGTACATCTCCCGCAGGGGCTTGGACAGCTTGAGGGCCTCGTCCAGGGTGATGTGGAGGGCGCCGGGGCCGCTGGGCACCTGCTTGGCCACCGCGTCCACCTCGGCATAGGGGATGTTCAGGGCCCGGCCCACATCCCGGATGGCCCCCCGGGCGGCCATGGTGCCGAAGGTGACGATCTGTGCCACGTGGTCGGCGCCGTACTTGTCCTGGACGTACTCAATGACCTCCTGCCGCCGGCGGATGCAGAAGTCGATGTCGATGTCCGGCATGGTGACCCGCTCCGGGTTCAAAAACCGCTCGAAGTAGAGGGAGTATTTCATGGGATCCACGTCGGTGATATTCATGCAGTAGGCCACCATGGAGCCGGCGGCGGAGCCCCGGCCGGGGCCCACCGGGATGCCCCTTCCCTTGGCGTAGCCGATGAAGTCGGAGACGATGAGGAAGTAGTCCACAAACCCCATCTGCCGGATGACCCCCATCTCATAGTCCAGCCGCTCCCGGTAGCCCTCCGGATTGCCGGGGTAACGGCGGGCAAAGCCCTCCTCGCACAGCTTCTGGAAGTAGGCGTCCCCGTCGGTGTACCCCTCGGGCAGCTTGAACTCGGGCAGGTGGTGGACGCCGAACTGGAAGTCCATGTTGCACAGCTCGGCGATCTTCACCGTGTTCTCCATAGCCTCGGGGTACTCGGGGAACAGCTCGGCCATCTCCTCAGTGGACTTGACATAGAGCTCGCTGGTCTCCATCCGCAGGCGGTTGGGATCGTCCACCGTCTTGCCCATCTGGATGCACATGAGGGTGTCCTGCATCTCCGCGTCCTCCCGGCGGAGGTAGTGGGCGTCGTTGGTCACCACCAGGGGGATGCCCGTCTCCTGGTGGATGCGGATGAGCCCCTGGTTGATGACCGGATCGTTGGGCAGCTTGTGATCCTGCAGCTCCAGGTAGTAGCCGTCCTCCCCGAACAGCTCCCGCATCTCCAGGGCGGCGGCCTTGGCCCCCTCGTAGTTGCCCGCCAGGAGCAGCCGGGGCACCTCCCCGGACTGGCAGGCCGACAGGGCGATCAGCCCCCCGGCGTGCTGGCGCAGAATCTCCTTGTCGATGCGGGGCTTGATGTAGAACCCCTCGGTGAAGGCCGCGGAGTCCAGACAGCACAGGTTGCGGTAGCCCTCCTCGTTGCGGCACAGGAGGATTAGGTGGTACATGGAGGCATCGTACTCGTGTACCTTGTCGGTGCGCCTCCGGGGGGCCACATACACCTCGCAGCCGATGATGGGCTTGATCCCCTCCGCCTTGCAGGCCTTGTAGAAGTCCACCACGCCGTACATCACCCCGTGGTCGGTGATGGCCACGGCAGGCTGGCCCAGCTCCTTCACCCGCTTCACCAGCAGGGGGATGCGGCAGGCCCCGTCCAGCAGGGAAAATTCGGTATGCACATGCAGGTGGACAAAGGACATGGTGGTGCCTCCTCTTTCTCTATTGGGTCAGGTTGTCGTCGGTAACAACCGCCCCGCAGCGGGGACAGTAAACCGGCCGCCGGAAACGGGTTTTTCGGAAGGCCCTGCCCCAGATCGGATACCCGCAGCGGGGGCAGCGGGAACAGAAGGCGCGGGCCGTCAGCAGGAACAGTACCAGCAGGCAGGCGATCCCACCCAGGGTGAGTACGATTCCCAATATCCGGAGCGTATCTCCAAGCAGAGCGCCGGCCGCGATCACAGCAATACACAGTCCGTCCAGCAGGAGCATCCGGCACCTTTGCCGGGCGATCTTTTTCATTGTTCTATCCCTTCTTCCAGCAGCAGCGGGCGGGGTTGGGGCCCGCCTCCGCATCCCTGTCCGGGAATCACGCGGGCGAACACAGTTCGCCCCTACGACTTGGCCAGGGCTACCAGCTTGCGCAGCCGGTGGTTGAAGGCCGACTTGGACACCGGCGGATTGCAAAGCTCCGCCAGCTGGGTCAGGGTGAACTCCGGGTGGGCCACCCGCAGATCCACCGCCTCTTTCAGCTTGTCCGGCAGTTCCTCCAGCATCCCCCGCTCCTCCAGGGTGGCAATGGCCTCCAGCTGCACCTGAGCGGCGTCCACCGCCTTGTCCAGGTTGGCCGCGTCACAGTTGACCCGGCGGTTGACGCTCCCCCGCAGATCCTTCTCCGCCTTGGCGTTCATGATCTCCATGGCGGCCAGGGGGGCGCCGATGGCGGTGAGGAAGTCCTCGATGGCCTCGCTCTGCTTGAAGTAGGTGACGGAGTTGCCCTTGCGGGTGGTCTCCTTGGGGGAGAAGCCCGCCTCCAGCAGCAGGGCCCGCAGCTCCCGGCTGACGCTGAGATGGGGGGTGGACAGCTCCAGATGGTAGCGCTTGGCCGGGTCGGTCACCGAGCCCCCCGCCAGGAAAGCCCCCCGGAAAAAGGCCAGGCGGCAGTGCTCCTCCTCCAGCACGGCGAAGTTGATGTGGTGGGCCAGGGCCCCCGCCGGCTCATAGCCGAAGGCAGACCAGAGGGCGGACAGCTTGTCCGGCCGGGTGATGGAGAAGATCTGCTTCCCCGCCCCCGCCTCCGGCAGCCGGTCGAAGGAGACCTGAAACGCCTTCTGGAACAGGGCGGGCAGCCGGGCCGCAAAGGGGGCGGACTCGGTGGTGATGCGCACCTGCCGGGCGGTGAACTGGTTGCAGTAGAGCAGCACGCCGTAGGCCTCCGCCTGGGCGCAGCAGCGCCGGGACAGGGCCGTGCGGCACAGCTCCCCCTTGACCTGGGACGAAAAGGACATGGCCGCCCCTCCTTAAAAAATTCTGGTGTGGGCCCGCTCCTCGTAGAGCTCCATCACGGCCTTGGCCAGCCGGGCGAAGGAGTGGCGGGCGTAGTTCAGGGTCTCGGAGGCCAGGGGGCGGGTGACCACCTCCACCCCCAGGGCCTCAATGGCCGCTCTATCCACCACGATGGGGGCGGCGTCCTCCTCCCTGTACCGCTCCACCAGGCCGGGGCGCACCGGCGCGGAGTTGCACAGGCAGACGTCCACCAGCCCGGGGCCGGAGTGGCGCAGCAGGGCCGCCACGTGGTCGGAGGCGGTCATGCCCTCGGTCTCCCCGTCCTGGGTCATGATGTTGCAGATATAGATCTTCAGGGCCTTGGAGGCGCACACCGCCCGGGCGATGCCGTCCACCAGCAGGTTGGGAATCACGCTGGTGTACAGGCTGCCGGGGCCCAGGAGGATCAGCTCCGCCTCCTCAATGGCCTGGATGGCCGCGGGGAGGGCCTGGGGGTGCTCGGGCAGCAGGCGGACGCTCTCAATGCGGCAGTCCTGCTCCTTCTTGAAGGCGCTGATCTTGGACTCCCCCAGCACCCGGGTGCCGTTTTCAAAGGTGGCCTCCAGGGCCACGTTGTCGTTGGTCACGGGCAGTACCCGGCCGGTGATGGCCAGCACCTGGCTCATGCGCGCCACCGCCTCATCAAAGGAGTCGGAGATGCCGTTGAGAGCGGCCAGGATCAGATTGCCGAAGGACTGGCCCGTCAGGTTGCCGGAGCCCTGGGGAAAGCGGTAGGTGAGCAGCTGCTCCATCACCGGCTCCACGTTGGCCAGGGCCTCCATGCAGTGGCGGATGTCCCCCGGCGGGGGCATGCCCAGATCCTGCCGCAGCTTGCCGGAGCCGCCGCCGTCGTCGGCCACGGTGACAATGGCCGTCAGGTTTTTGGTGTGGCTTTTCAGGCCGCGCAGCATGGTGGACAGCCCGGTGCCGCCGCCGATGGCAACCACCCGGGGCCCCTGCTCCCGCCGCCGCTCCAAACAGCTGGATTCTGTCATGCTCTGTCCCCCCTATGCCCGCGTCATGTCCCGGTGGTTCTCCGTGGCCGCGTAGCCCTTCCGCTTGATGAAGCCGGCCAGGGCCCGGGTGACAGCCACCGAGCGGTGCTGCCCGCCGGTGCAGCCGATGCCGATGACCAGCACGGTCTTGCCCTCCGCCTCGTACTGGGGCAGGAGGAAGCCGATGAGGCCCTCCAGGTGGGCCATGAAGTCCTTGGTCTGCTGGTAGCCGAACACGAAGTTGTACACACCCTCGTCCAGACCGGTCTGGGGCCGCAGCTCGGCGATGTAGAAGGGGTTGGGCAGGAAACGCACGTCAAAGACCAGATCCGCCTCCAGGGGGATGCCGTACTTGTAGCCGAAGGAGATCACGCTGACGCTCATGGCCGGGGCGGCGGTGCCGTCCCCAAACAGGCGCAGCACCTCCCCCCGCAGCTTGGCGGTGGACAGGTTGGAGGTGTCGATGATGTACTCCGCCCGCTGGCGAACCGGGGCCAGAACGGTGCGCTCCTGCCGCACCGCCTCGTCCAGGGTGCGGGAGGAGCCGGCCAGGGGATGGATCCGCCTCGTCTCCTTATAGCGCTTGATGATGGTCTCCACCGTGGCCTCCACAAAGAGGATCTTGTAGGCGCACCCCATCTGGTGGAGCTCCTCCAGGGCGGCGAACAGGCCGTCAAAGGTCTGGCCCCCCCGGATGTCGGTGACCAGGGCAACCCGGTCATACCGGCCGGGCCCGGCCATGCACAGCTCGGCAAACTTGGGGATCAGCGGGGCGGGCATGTTGTCCACCACGTAAAAGCCGATGTCCTCCAGGAAGGAGGCCGCCTTGCTCTTCCCCGCCCCGGACATGCCGGAGATGATGATAAATTCCATGGCAAAAACTCCTTATTTCCGCAGGTCAAAAGCCCAGAAGCCGAACCTCCGGCTCCAGGGCCACGCCGGTCTCCCGGAGCACCGTCTCCTGCACCAGGGCCATGAGCCGCCGCACGTCGTCGGCGGTGGCGTCCCCCCGGTTGATCACAAAGCCGGCGTGCTTCTCCGACACCTGGGCGCCGCCGATGCCCACACCCTTGAGGCCGCACGCCTCGATGAGAGCGGCGGCAAAGTGGCCCTCCGGACGCTTGAAGGTGCTGCCCGCACTGGGCCACTCCAGAGGCTGCTTTTCCCGGCGCTTCCGGGCCAGCTCCTCCATCCGCCCGCGGATCTGCTCCCCCTCGCCCTGCGGCAGAGCCATCTCTGCCTCCAGGATCAGCCACTCCGGATGCCCGCAGAACAGGCTGTGCCGGTAGGACAGGCCGCACGCCCCGGCAGGCAGGGTATGGCGCGTCCCCGCCTCGTCCAGGTAGGTGACGCTGGTGAGCACCTGAACCATCTCCCCGCCGTAGGCCCCCGCGTTCATCATCACGGCGCCCCCCAGGGTGCCGGGGATACCGTGGGCGAACTCCAGGCCGGTGAGGCCCCGGCCCAGGGCGGCCATGGCCAGCCGGGCCAGAGGGATGCCGCACTCCGCCCGCAGACGGCGGTTGACCTCCCTGGTCTGATCCAGGCCGGTGGTCTTGAGGATAAAGCCGTCGAAGCCGCCGTCCGCCACCAGCAGGTTGCTGCCGTTGCCCAGGAAGAAGGGGGCCACCCCCTCCGCCGCCGCCAGGCGCACCGCCGCCGCGGCCTCCTTCCCGTTTCTGGGCAGGGCCATGAGCCGGGCCGGGCCGCCGATGCGGAAGGTGGTGTGGTTCCGCATGGGCTCCTCCTCCCGCAGCTCCAGGCCGGGCAGCTCTCCGCTCAGCTTGCGCGCCAGTTGTTCCAATCGCTCCATAGCGGCCTCCTGTTTCCAAAATTACTCTAAGGTTATATTATACCAGAACCGGGCGGGAAATAGAAGAGGACAGGCGACAAAATACGCCTGTCCGGTGTAGGATTACAATACATTTTGGACAAGTGAAGAAAAAGGATGAAGGATAAGGCCTCATCGGTTAAAGTTGAGTTACCACACACCAACTGTACGAGAGGGGGCCATATCCTTCATGAGCAAGAGTATAACACAGGGCAGAGCATATCGGCAATCCCTGATGAAGTACGTGGAGAAACACGGCGTCAAGCGAGCCAGCCGGAGGTACAACGTACATTTACTTCTGGAAGGCGCGCTGGGATGGCACACCGGAGTCATTGTCTTGCCGGTCCCGGCGGCCCCACAAACACCTGAACCAGCATACAGAGGCAGAGCTGAAGCTAATCCGGGACATGCGCCGCAGGAACCCCCGCCTCGGCATGGTGGAACTGTGGCACCGGCTGCAGCAGCGGGGCTGCACCCGCCGCCCGGAGAGCCTGTTCCAGGTAATGAAAAAGCTGGGGCTGTTCCCACCCAAAGAGAAGAAAACGGCCTACAAGCCAAAGCCCTACCAGCAAATGACTTATCCGGGGCAGCGGGTCCAGGTGGATGTAAAGGTGCCCCCCCCCCCCCGCCGCTGCATGGCCGACCCGGAGCTGCGCCTGTACCAGTATAATTACGTGATCCCGCCCCAAAGCAATGTGTCTAATCCCTGACCGGTAGACTGGTATCTGTACAAGGAGCGGCATCTGATTGAGTGTTTTTTCCAGAAAATCAAGTGGTTTCGCAGAATTGCCACCAGATGCGACAAGCTGGTCGCCTCCTACTTGTCCTTCCTTTACCTTGCCGCCATTGCATTCCTGTTGATTTAGAACAAGACTCCCGATTTTTCAAACAAGCCCTAGCTGTCTATCCCCACGATCTCGATTACATCCCGATCCATTTCCCCTCGTTCCAGCATCTTTCATCACTCCCTCCTCCCTATTTTACCTCATACCTTAAGAAATAGCCCAGCTTTTACTGAACTTTTTCGAGAAAGAGCACATGGTGGGAGGGGTTCGTTTTCTTGCGAAAAAGTCACCCCTTCCGCCATGAGAAGTGTCATTTCCGAGGCACATGTCCCCGGAAATGACGGATTCTGATTTGATTCCTGCGGCTGCGGCCGCGGGAACTGTACGAGGCGCTCCTTCACGGGAGGTTTTTCGACAGCCTGAGGGGCGGGGCTAAAAGCCCCGCCCCTCTGTGGGTTCCCTTGTCTTTTCACATGCTCGGCGGAAGTGAATTCCGCCTGCGCCAAGGTTTTGCCTCCGGCAAAACGCTTGTACGGCGCAAGCGCCGCCCCATCTGCGATGGGGCCCCGTGGAGCAGCTGACCGCTTTATCCCAGCAGCAGCTTGTCGTCCGCCTCGTCCGACCCGCTGGCCTTGCTGAACAGGTTAAGCAGCTGCCTCCCACAGAGGGGCGGGGCTTTTGCCCCGCCCCTCTGTGGGTTCCCTTGTCTTTTCACATGCTCGGCGGAAGTGAATTCCGCCTGCGCCAAGGTTTTGCCTCCGGCAAAACGCTTGTACGGCGCAAGCGCCGCCCCATCTGCGATGGGGCCCCGTGGAGCAGCTGACCGCTTTATCCCAGCAGCAGCTTGTCGTCCGCCTCGTCCGACCCGCTGGCCTTGCTGAACAGGTTGAGCAGCTGCTCCACAGTCAGCTTCTTCTTCTCCTCGCCGGACACGTCCACGGCGATGCGGCCCTCATACATCATGATCAGGCGGTTGCCGTGGGCGATGGCGTCCCGCATGTTGTGAGTGATCATGAGGGTGGTGAGCTTGTCCCGCTGGACGATTTTCTCGGTGGTGTCCAGCACCTTGGCCGCCGTCTTGGGATCCAGGGCGGCGGTATGCTCGTCCAGCAGCAGCAGCTTGGGCTTCTTCAGGGTGGCCATCAGCAGGGTCAGGGCCTGCCGCTGGCCTCCGGAGAGCAGGCCTACCTTGCTGGTCAGCCGATCCTCCAGGCCCAGATCCAGGATCTTCAGCAGCTCCTTATACTGCTCCCGCTCGGCCCGGGTGATGCCGGGGCGGAGGGAGCGGCCCTGCCCCCGGCGGGCGGCCAGGGCCAGGTTCTCCTCGATCTGCATGGTGGCGGCGGTGCCCATCATGGGATCCTGGAACACCCGGCCGATGAACTTGGCCCGCTTGTGCTCGGGCAGGCGGGTCACATCCTGCCCGTCGATGGAGATGGTGCCGCTGTCCACCGGATAGACGCCGGCCACCAGGTTGAGCAGGGTGGACTTGCCCGCGCCGTTGCCGCCGATCACCGTCACGAAGTCCCCGTCGTTGAGGGTGAGGGACACGCCGTTCATGGCCCGCTTCTCGTTGATGGTGCCGGCGTTGAAGGTCTTGTAGATTTCCTTGATCTCAAGCATGGGTCTGCGCTCCTCTCTTGCCCGCCTTGCTGAAGTAGCGGGACTTCCAGTAGGGGATGGCCAGGAAGGCGGCCACGATCAGGGCGGTGACCAGCTTCATGTCGTCGGGGTTGAGGCCCAGCCAGATGACCACCTGGTACACCAGGTAGTACAGCACCGCGCCGATGGCCACGGCCAGCAGCTTCAGGCCGAAGTTGTGGAACACCTTGGAGAAGAGCACTTCACCGATGATCACGGCGGCCAGGCCGATGACGATGGCGCCCCGGCCCATGTTCACGTCGGCAAAGCCCTGATACTGGGCCAGCAGGGCGGAGGACAGGGCCACCAGGCCGTTGGAGAGCATCAGGCCCAGCACCTTGGACACGTTGGTGTTGATGCCCTGGGCCCGGGCCATGTTCTGGTTTGCGCCGGTGGCCCGCAGGGAGGAGCCCAGCTCCGTGCCGAAGAACCAGTAGAGCACGGCGATGATCACCACCACGAAGATGGCGCCGATGAAGATCGGGTTCTGGATGCTCAGCGCCCGCACGTCCCGGGAGGAGAGCAGCACGTCGTACTGTATAGAGTTGATGGGCCGGTTGGCCTGCCCCATGATGCGCAGGTTCACCGAATAGAGGGCCAGCTGGGTCAGGATGCCGGCCAGGATGGCGGGGATGCCGCACAGGGTGTGGAACAAGCCGGTGGCCAGGCCCGCCAGCAGGCCCGCCAGGAAGGCCCCCAGCAGGGCCGCCGGCCAGGGCAGGCCCGCCATGGTGAGCATGATATACACCGCGCCGCCGGTACACATGGTGCCGTCCACGGTCAGATCGGCCACATCCAGGATCTTATAGGTGATGTAGACCCCGATGGCCATGATGCCCCAGATAAGGCCCTGGGCCGCTACGCCCGGCAGGGCGTTGATCAGGTGCATGAAGTTCAAGTTCATTCCTCCTCAGCCCCCGTGAAGCGAGGGCTGTTTTTTTACGCCAAAACCAGCGGAAGGACAGAATCCTCCCGCTGGCTGTTGGTTCTGGTTGTGGGCCGGGTTACTCGGCCGCAATGGCCTCGTAGCCCTCCGGGGGCGTCAGGCCCAGGGCCTCGCAGTTGGCCGCGTTGTACTTGGGGGTGAAGTTGGGGGCGTAGGCGATCTCCATGGTGGCGGGATCGGCCCCGTTGACCAGGATCTCGTAGGCCATCTCGGCGGTCTGGCAGCCCAGATCATAGTAGCTGATGGTCAGGGTGGCCACGCCGCAGCCGGAGCAGATGCCCTCCTCGCCGGCGATGATGGGCACGCCCGCGGGCACCGCGATGTTGCCGATGAGCTCGGCGTTGGTGGCGGCGGTGTTGTCAGTGGGGATATAGAGCACGTCGCTCTCCGCGCAGGCGGTGGTGACCACGGCGGACAGGTCGTTGGAGTCGGAGAAGGCGTACTCCGTGCAGGTGTAGCCCATCTCCTCCAGATAGCCCTTCACGGTCTGCACCTGATAGTCGGAGTTGGGCTCGGCGGAGCAGTAGACCAGGCCCACGTTCTGGGCCTCGGGGAACCACTCCTGGAGCATGGCGGCCTGCTCATCCAGGGGGGCCAGGTCGGAGGTGCCGGACACGTTGATGCCGGTGGTGCCGTCGAAGCCGTCGATGCCCAGGGCCACGCCGTACTCGGTGATGGAGGTGCCCAGGATGGGGATGTCGCCGGTGGCGGCCACAGCCGCCTGGAGGGCGGTGGTGCCGTTGCACAGGATCAGATCCACGCCCTGGGACACAAAGTTGTTGATGATGGTGGTGCAGTTGGCCGCCTCACCGGAGGCGTTCTGCTCCTGGATCTCCACAGAGGTGCCCAGCTTCTCCTCCAGGGTCTCGATGAAGCCGCGGGTGGCCTCGTCCAGCGCCACGTGCTGCATCTGCTGGCAGATGCCCACCACGAAGGTCTCGCCCGCCGCGGCGGGGGACTCGGTACCGGCCGCGGGGGACTCGGTGCCAGAGGGCGTATCGGACGTGCCGGTGCCGCCGCCGCAGGCGGCCAGGCCAAGCGCCAGAATGCCGCTCAGGCCGAGAGCGGCCAGCCTAGATAGCTTTCTCATATTTGTCTCCTCCAATTCCTACTGCTCTTTAGCGATTTTAGTCGCTAAAGAAAGAACTTGTGCTCATTATACTCATCTGCGCGCCGCTTGTCAACGGGGAACTTCCCCATTCTTCACAGAATCTTCATTTTTCCCGTCCCCCTTTTCCCGGTTTTTTCATGGACTTTTTCGGAAGGATGTGATAGAATGGCCTCAAATTGTGGACAGAATTCCAATCGGAGGCAATGTCATTTTGAGGACAGATATTTTGGGCGTCGGCTTCGACGACCTGACCTTGGACGAGGCCGCTGAGGCCGGCGCCGCCCTGGTGGAGGACGGCGGCTTCCACTACGCGGTCACCCCCAATCCGGAGTTCCTGCTGGCCGCCCAGCACGATGAGCCCTTCCGGCAGGCCCTGCTGGGGGCGGATCTGGTGCTGGCCGACGGGGTGGGCGTGACCTACGCCGCGAAAATCCTGGGCCGTCCGCTCAAGGGCCGGGTGCCCGGCATTGAGTTCGCCCAGCGGCTGTTGGCCTGGATGGCCGCCCACGGCAAGCGGCTCTTCCTCCTGGGGGCCAAGCCCGGCGTGGCCGAGCTGGCCGCCGCCAATCTGAAGGCCGCATACCCGGGGCTGATCGTCTGCGGTACCCACGACGGGTATTTCCAGGAGGACGGCCCGGTGGTGAAGGCCATTCAGGAGTCGGCGGCCGACGTGGTGTTTGTGTGCCTGGGCGCCCCCAAGCAGGAGCTGTGGATGGTGCGCAACGGCCCCGCCGCCGGCGCCCGCCTGATGGTGGGCCTGGGCGGCTCCCTGGACGTGTTTGCCGGGGTGGTGGAGCGGGCCCCGGAGGGGCTCCAGAAGCTGGGGCTGGAGTGGCTCTACCGCCTGATGAAGGAACCCCGACGCATCGGCCGCATGGCCCGGCTGCCCCTGGTGCTCTTCCAGGCGGCAGGGGCGCGGCTCACCGGAGGGAGGGCGCGGGCTTGAAGGGCAGGCTGATTGTCTTTGAGGGCACCGACGGGTCGGGCAAGTCCACCCAGTTCCGGCTGCTCTGTGAGCGGATGGAGGCCGAGGGCCTCCCCTTCCAGCGGCTGATCTTCCCCCAGTACAGCGAGCCCTCCTCCGCCCTGATCCGCATGTACCTGGGCGGGGAGTTCGGCTCCCACCCCTCAGATGTGAACCCCTATGCGGCCTCCACCTTCTACGCAGTCGACCGCTACGCCTCGTGGAAGAAGGTGTGGGGAGGGTACTACCAGGACGGCGGGCTGGTGCTCTCCGACCGGTACACCACCTCCAACGCCGTCCACCAGGCCTGTAAGCTGCCGGAAGACCAGTGGGAGGGCTTCTTCCGCTGGCTCTTTGACTTTGAGTGCTCCAAGCTGGGCCTGCCCCTGCCCGATCTGGTGGTCTATCTGGACATGCCCACCGACCGGGCGGTGCACCTGCTCCGCAGCCGGGAGGCGGCCACCCACACCCACGGGGACATCCACGAGGTGGATACCGATTACCTGGCCCTGTGCCGCCGCACCGCCCTGCGGGCGGCGGAGTGCCTGGGCTGGGTCAGGATCCCCTGCGTGGACGGCGCGGGCGCCCTGCGCAGCGTGGAGGACATTCACCGTGAGATCTGGGGGCGGGTCGCCCCCGTTTTGGGAAAGAGCGAGAACACTTAATTTAAAAAAGGGAAAGGTGCTGTTGCAACATGGTAGCCATTCTGCTGGGAACGGGATTTGAGGAGAGCGAGGCCCTGGTGCCCGCCGATCTGCTGCGCCGGGCCGGCGTGGAGGTCTGTCTGGCGGGCATCGGCGGGACGCAGATCACCGGCGCCCACGGCATCACCGTCACCGCCGACTGCGCCCTGGAGGCGCTGAACGCCGACGCGCTGGACATGCTCATGCTCCCCGGCGGCCTGGGCGGCGTGGAGGCCATTCAGGGAGAGCTCCGCGCCCAGGCCCTGATCCAGCGCTGCTACGACGAGGGCTGCTGGCTGGCCGCCATCTGTGCCGCCCCCACCATCCTGGCCAATCTGGGCTTCCTCGACCGGCGGCGGGCTGTGTGCTACCCCGGCATGGAGGAGCTGATGGGCTCCGCCGTGGTGCAGAAGGGGACTCCCGTGGTGGTGGACGGCCACATCGTTACCGCCGAGGCCGTCGGCTCCGCCTTCCCCTTCGGCCTGAAGCTGGTGGAGGTGCTCAGGGGCGCCGACGCCGCCCGGAAGGTGGCCCATGACGTCCACTATCACGGCTGAGAAGGCCGCGCTGCGCCGCCGTGTCCGGGCGTATCTGGAGGACCTGTCCCCCAGGCAGCGCCGGGAGAGCGACGACGCCCTCTTCGCCCGCTTCCTCTCCCTGCCCCAGGTGGAGGCGGCGGACACCCTGCTGCTCTACCACGGCATGGGGGCGGAGCCGGACACCGCCCGTCTCTTCCCCGCCCTGTGGGCCAGGGGAAAGCGGCTCTGCCTGCCCCGGTGCCTGCCCGGCCATGGGATGGAGGCCCGGCTGATCCGGCCGGACAGCGTCCTGCTCCCCCACCGCTTCGGCATGCTGGAGCCGGGGGAGGACTGCCCCCCGGTAAACCGGGCGGACATCGGCCTGGCGCTGGTGCCCGGCCTGGCCTTCGACCGCTCCGGCGGACGCCTGGGCCAAGGGGGCGGGTACTACGACCGCTGGCTGGCCGGGTTTTCCGGCTTTACCGCCGCCCTGTGCCGCGCCCCGCTGTTGCTGGAGCGGCTCCCCGCGGAGGGGCATGATCTCCCGGTGGCCCTGGTGCTCACCGAGGAGGGGCTGTACGGCCCGTCCGCGCCTCTGACAGCGCAGAGCGGGGCCTGAGGCCCCGCTCCTGGCGCTCCACGGTACGTAACCGGCTCAGCAGCAGCCGTCGTTGCACCCGCAGTTGCTGCTGCAGCCGCAGCTGCTGCCGCTGCCGCCGCAGCAGCAGCAAATGATGATGAGAATCAGGATGATCCACAGGCAGCCGCTGCCGCCCCAGCCATTGTTGCCAAAGCACATGTTTGTTTCACCTCGCTTGCTTCATCTGGCCCATACTATGCGGCCGGATGCGGGGTGGTTCCCGTCTGGGTGCCGGCGCCTGTGAGAAGCCTTTTGTTTGATTGGAGTGGAACCCATGTCTCAGGAAGAATATCGGAACGAAGAACGCCGCCCCGCCCAGCACCGGAGCGCCGGCCACGGCGGGAAGCGGGTGGCCCCCTCCCATCCGGAGGGTGAGCGGCGCCCCGCCCCCCGCCGCCGGCGGAAAAAGCGCCTGGGCGCGTGGGGCGTGCTGCTCTATATCATTTTTGTGCTGGGCATCTCCGCCATTCTGGCGGGGGTGGGCTGGATGTGGGCCAACGACGTGCTGGCCCTGAACAAGGCCCCCCTCACCGCCACCGTGCAGGTCGAGGAGGGCGACACGGTGAGCGATGTGGCCGACAAGCTGAAGGAGGCCGGCCTCATCGAGTACAAGATGGTCTTCAAGATGTTCTGCGCCCTCACCCATGTCTCCGGCCAGGCCGGGGAGGAGGACGCCAAGATCACCCCGGGCACCTACCAGCTGGACACCGACATGGACTACCGGGCCCTGGTCTCCAGCATGGGCTCCTCCTCCGCCAGCCGGATGATCACCACGGTCACCATCCCCGAGGGCCAGACTGAGGCCCAGATCTTCCAGCTGCTGGAGGAGAAGGGGGTGTCCACCGTGGAGCAGCTGGAGGACACCGCCGCCAACTACGACTTCAACTTCTCCTTCCTCAAGGGGGTGCTGCCCCTGGGGGATGCCAAGCGGCTGGAGGGCTATCTGTTCCCTGACACCTACGAGTTCTATATGGGCGAGGATCCGGTGAGCGTGCTCAACAAGATGATCCTCCGCTTTGACGAGATCTTCACCGAGCAGATGCGCGCCGACATCCAGGCCTCCGGCCACACCATCAACGACGCGGTGATCATCGCCTCCATGATCGAGAAGGAGACCGACGGCCAGGATCAGGCCCAGATCGCCTCGGTCATCTACAACCGTCTGGACAACCCCACCAGCGAGACGGCGGGCTATCTGAACATCGACGCCACCATCCTCTACGCCACCGGCGGCACCGAGGTGGATCTCAACGCCGACACCCCCTACAACACCCGCACCCACACCGGCCTGCCCCCCACGGCCATTTCCTGCCCCGGCGTGGACGCCCTGCGGGCGGCGGTGTACCCGGACGACACCAACTACTACTTCTACGCCCTGGGCGACGACGGACTGCACCACTTCTTCCGCACCTATCAGGGCCAGCAGGACTTCATCGCAACCCAGGAGCGTTACCAGAATGGCTGAACACATTGAATTGCTCGCCCCCGCCGGGGACATGGAGCGGCTGCGCATGTCCCTGGCCTACGGTGCCGACGCGGTATATCTGGCGGGCACGGACTTCGGCATGCGCTCCTTTGCCGGCAACTTCACCCCGGAGGAGCTGAAACAGGCGGTGGCCCTGTGCCACAGCCGGGGCGTGGCCGTCCACGTCACCTGCAACACCATGCCCCGCAACGGGGAGATCGCCCGGATGCCGGAGTGGCTCTCCTACCTCCAGGAGCTGGGGGTGGACGCGGCCATCCTGGCCGACGTGGGGGTGCTCTCCCTGCTGAAAAAGCACGCCCCCAAGCTCAAGGCCCACATCTCCACCCAGGCCAGCGTCTCCAACTACCAGGCGGCCGCCGCCTGGTACGAGCTGGGGGCCAGCCGGGTGATCCTGGCCCGGGAGCTGTCCCTGGACGAGATCCGGGAGATCCGGGCCAAGGCCCCAAAAGAGCTGGAGCTCGAGGCCTTCGTCCACGGGGCCATGTGCGTCAGCTACTCGGGCCGCTGCCTGCTCTCCAACTATATGACGGGCCGGGACGCCAACCGGGGCGCCTGCGCCCAGCCCTGCCGCTATCAGTACGCCCTGGTGGAGGAGAAGCGCCCCGGCGAGTACTTCCCCATCGGGGAGGACGAGGGGGGCGCCTACATTCTCAACTCCCGTGACATGTGCATGATCGACCACATCCCGGAGCTCATCGACGCCGGGCTGGACTCCCTGAAGATCGAGGGGAGGGCCAAGTCGGCCTATTACGCCGCCGTGGTCACCGGCGCCTACCGCCACGCCATCGACGCCGCCCTGGCCGGACAGCCCCTGGAGCCGGTGTGGCGGGACGAGGTGGAGAAGGTGAGCCACCGGCCCTACTCCACCGGCTTCTACTTTGGGGAGCCGGGCCAGCACACCAGCCACTCCCGCTATGTCCGGGACTGGCAGATCATGGCGGTGGTCACCTCCTGCACCCCCGACGGGCTGGCCCTGTGCGAGCTGCGCAACAAGCTCTCCGCCGGGGACGAGCTGGAGCTTATGGGCCCCGGCCTGAAGCCGGTGCCCGTCACCGTGGAGGGTCTCACCGACGGGGACGGCCTGCCCATTCCGGAGGCCAGAAAGCCCCAGATGCCCTTCTACCTGAAGCTTCCCGTCCAGGCCCCGCCCCTGTCCCTGCTCCGGCGGAAGGCGGTGGGCCTGTGAGTGCCCCGGCCGCCCGCCGCCTGGACTGCGATCTGCTGCGGGTGCTGTCCATGCTGGGGGTGGTGTATCTCCACACCGCCTCCGGCGCCCTGCGTCAGTCCATCGGCTCCCTGTGGCACTTCTCCAATCTGGTCACCTCCCTGGCCACGGCGGCGGTGCCCCTGTTTTTCATGCTCTCCGGCGCCCTGCTGCTGAACCAGCCTCAGACCGCCTCCCTCCACACTCTGTTCCGGCGGCGGCTGCCCAAGCTGATGGTGCCCCTGCTGGCCTGGTCTGCCCTGGTGCTGCTCCTGATGGCCGCCATGGGAAGCCCCCAGGCCGCGCTGGAGCAGCTCACCTCCATACTGGGCACGCCGGTGCTCACCCCCTACTGGTTTCTGTATGCCCTGATCGTCATGTATCTGCTCTCCCCCCTGCTCCGGGAGCTGACGGTGCGCCTCAGCGACCGGCACTGGGACTACATGATGCTGCTGTGGTTCGTGTTCGTCCTGCTGCTCAACACCCTGCGGGATCTGGCCCCCGCCGGCCCCTGGAAGACCGCCTTCACCGTGTCCACCGTGTCCAACCTGAACTTTGTGGGGGGCTACCTGGGCTACTTCCCCCTGGGGGCCTGGCTGGCCCGGAAGCGGCCCCCCTCCCGCCCCGTCCTGTGGGCCGCGGCTGCGGTCAGCTACGCCGTCATCGCCGTGGGCACCTGGCGGGCCACCCTGGCCGCCGGCGCTTACAGTGAGGTGTATAAGAGCTATCTGCACATCTTCTGCGCCGTGCTGGCCTGCGCCCTGTTCCAGCTGGCCCGCTCCTACGCGGAGCACCGGCAGAGCGGCCGGGCGATCACCGCCCTGTCCGGCCTGTCCTTCGGCATCTACCTGGTTCACCCCCTGGCCATCGAGTTCTGGCAGAAGGTGTGGACTCGCTTCATCACCCCGGCGGTGGACACCATCCCCATCCAGCTGGGCTACTATCTGGCCATCCTGCTCAGCAGCCTGGCGGGCATCTGGGTGCTCACCTCCATCAAGCCCCTGTGCTGGGTGTTCACCGGCCAGAAGTTTTCCACCGCCTGCCGGGAGTGCAACCTGTTCGCCCTGCTGCGGAGAAAGGAACCGTCATGAGGAATTACCGGCGGAGCGACCCGGCGTTCTCCCTGTGCGGGCTGTGCTGCGCCCTGTGCCCCATGCACCGGATGGAGAGGGGCTGCCCCGGCTGCGGCGGCGGGGAGGGGCACCAGAGCTGCGCCGTCATCCGGTGCGCCCTGGCCCACGGCGGGCCGGAGTCCTGCGCCCTCTGCCCCGGCTACCCCTGCCCCCGGCTGAAAGAGGCCGCCCGCTTCGACTCCTTCGTGCCCCACCGAAACCAGCTGGAGCATTTGAACCGCTGGGCGGCGGCGCCGGAGGACTTTCGGGCGGAGCTGGCGGAGAAGAGCCGCCTGCTCACCCAACTGCTGGAGCACTACAACGATGGGCGGCGCAAGAGCTTCTTCTGCACCGCCGTCAACCTGCTCCCCGCCGGGGACACGGCGGGAGTGCTGGAACAGCTGAACGGCTCCCTCCCCCTGAAGGAGCGGGCCGCCCAGGCCGTCCGCCTGCTGAACGGGGCGGCGGAGGCCCGGGGCATCTCCCTCAAATTGAACAAAAAGCCGAAAAACTAGGGCTTGTTTGAAAAATAAAAGTTGCACAAAAGAAGCAGATATGCAAAGCTAGGGCTTGTTTGAAAGTTGGAGACATGCCCAGCGGCGAGGAATTTTGGGTCGCTGACAAGCAATTTTTTCGCAGGAATCCTGACGGATTTCAAGAAAAAATTGTGCCGTTCAGGGGACAAAAGGCCCGCCGATTGGGTATGTTGGCATTTTTCAAACAAGCCCTAATGCTGGCCTGGTTCTTTTTCAGCACCTGGGGCTTAAATTCCCTCTTCCGATCTCGGGGAACCGATACATCCACTTCACAAAGCTGGTACGCGGCGTCTTACTGCTGTGGCCGCTGCGGCTGTTGCCGGTGTCCTTATTCTTGTGTCATATTTGCTGTACGCCTGCTCGTCATCCAGCTCCGCCACCAAGCCATTCAATAGGGGACGGATACCGAGAATACAGAAGCGGCCCCAAGATCTGCGCCAGTTGCCCTACCCGCCATCTGTGTACCTGCTCCAAGGACTGTGTAAAGGCCATACAGAGGCATATCTGGAAGGCCTATGGGAATTGGCCGGCGACGCCCGCTATACCCTTCAATACCAGGAACTCTACAAGCGCCGGAAAGAGACCATTGAACGGGTCTTCGCAGACGCCAAGGAAAAACACGCCATGCGTTATACGCAGTACAGAGGCTTGGCCCAGGTTACAACTGGGTGAAGCTTAAATTTGTTGCCATGAACCTCAAAAAACCGGCCAATTGGCTATGGAGAAAGCTCTTTCCCTCCTTCCTATCCCTACTCCTCCATCTCTTTTATGCCAGAAACCCGGCCTACACATTCATGTAGACCGGATTTCTCGACACGCTGAGGCCATTAAAGGGCATTTTCAAGTCTCGGGAATTGCCGGGAGGGTTTAACTTTGCGGAAGCGCGCCCCTACGCTTCCATCGCCTCCTCCAACTTTTTCAGCGCCTTTTTCTCAATGCGGGATACATAAGACCGGGAGATGCCGCACTTGGCGGCGATTTCCCGCTGGGTCAGGGGTGGGCGGGCGTTGAGCCCGTATCGCAGGGTGATCACCATGGCCTCCCGCTCGTCCAGGCACTGGGCCACGCACCGGCGCACCTTGGCACAGGCATCCCTGGCATCCAGCTCCTCCAGCATATTGTCGTCCACGCTGATGGTGTCCAGAAGGGACAGGGAGTTCCCATCCCCGTCCCCGTCGATGGAGTCGGACAGGGACACCTCACCCTGGAGCTTCCGCTGGGAGCGGAAATACATCAGGATTTCATTCTCAATGCACCGGGAGGCGTAAGTAGCCAAGCGGACATTCTTATCCGGCTTGAAGGTGCTGATGCCCTTGATCAGGCCGATGGTGCCGATGGAAATCAGGTCGTCCTGGTCGCCGTTGGGGGTGTAATACTTTTTCATGATGTGCGCCACCAGGCGCAGGTTGTGCTCAATGAGGATGTTGCGGGCCTCCAGATCTCCCTGGGCCATGCGCTCCAGGTACATCCGCTCCTCCTCCGCCTTCAGGGGGCGGGGGAAGGAGCCGGTGACCCCGCCGGAGAGCCGCAGGGTGAAAAACAGGCTGTTGAGGGACAGGAAAATCCAGGCTGGGAACATAATGTCACACCTCCGCTTCCACTCTATTCCCGCCGCGTCTGTCCCTATGCGCCGCCCGGCGCCCGGTGCCGGCGGCTCCCGGCCCCGGAATTGTCAGATAATTTTAAGGTTTGTGTCAGAGGAATGTAAGCACACGGTCGCTTGAACGTCAGAAATGCCTGCTATACTTCCCATATACAAAAAAGCGCAAGCGCTTTGGGAGGTAATCAGTATGAAAAAGCGGAAGCTGGCCGTCCTGTTCGGCGGCTGTTCCTCGGAATACGACATTTCCCTCCAGTCCGCCCACGCGGTGCTCACCCACCTGGATCCGGAAAAATACGAGCCGGTGCCCCTGGGCATCACCCGGGACGGCCGGTGGTTCCTCTACCAGGGGCCCTTTGACGCCCTGCTGGACGACAGCTGGCACACCGATGAGCGGCATCTGGTTCCCGCCGTGATCTCCCCCGACCGGGGCGTCCATGGCCTGCTCCTCATCGCCCCCGCTGGCCCCTCCACCGTGTACCTGGACGCCGCCTTCCCGGTGCTCCACGGCAAAAACGGGGAGGACGGCACCGTCCAGGGCCTGCTGGAGCTGTCGGGCATCCCCATCGTGGGGTGCGGCGTGCTCCCCTCCGCCCTTTGCATGGACAAGGACGCGGCCCACCGCTTGGCCGCCGCCGCGGGGGTGGCGGTGCCCCCCTCCGCCCTGTTCCGGGCCGGGGAGGACATGGCCCTGCTGCCAGAACGCACGGCGGGGCTCACCTATCCCCTCTTTGTCAAGCCCGCCCGGGCGGGCTCCTCCTTCGGCATCTCCAAGGTGGACTCCCCCGAGGCTCTGTCCGCCGCCGTGGCCGCCGCCCTGGAGCACGACAGCAAGGTGGTGATCGAGGAGGCCGTCCCCGGCTTTGAGGTGGGCTGCGCCGTGCTGGGCAACGAGGAGCTCACCGTGGGGCTGGTGGACGAGATCCAGCTGTCCGGCGGGTTTTTCAACTTCACGGAGAAGTACAACCTGATCACCTCCGCCATCCACGTGCCCGCCCGCATCGCCCCAGAAAAGGCGGCGGAGATCCAGGAGACGGCGAAAACCCTCTACCGGGCCCTGGAGTGCCGGGGCTTCGCCCGGGTGGATCTGTTCCTCACCCCCGACGGGTGCGTCGTGTTCAACGAGATCAACACCATCCCCGGCTTCACCGCCCACAGCCGCTACCCCAGCATGATGAAGGGGGTCGGCCTGGACTTCCCCCAGCTGCTGGACAAGCTGATCGGACTGGCGGTGGGCGCATGAGGGGCACCCTGTATCTGGTGAACCGGGCCCACCCCCTGGCCGGGGAGCCGGAGGCGGAGGCCCTGGTGCCCGTGGACGACAGCCATCCCCGGATCAGGCTCCACGCCAGGGCCAAGACTATGTTGGAGCAACTGCTCACCGCCGTGGGCGGCAGGGGGGCCATCGTACCGGTGAGCGGCTACCGACCACGCTCCGAGCAGCAGGCCATCTGGGACGACTCCCTGGCGGAGCACGGACAGAAATTCACCGAGACCTATGTGGCCATGCCCGGGTGCAGCGAGCACCAGACCGGCCTGGCTATCGACCTGGGGGAAAACCGGCCGGACATCGACTTTCTCTGCCCCGCCTTCCCCGATGACGGCCCCTGCGGGGAACTGCGCCGCCGGGCCGCCGACTACGGCTTTGTCCTCCGCTATCCTGAGGGCAAGGAGGCCGTCACCGGCATCGGCCACGAGCCGTGGCACTTCCGCTATGTGGGCTGGCCCCACGCTAGGCTGATGGAGGAGCGGGGCCTGGTGCTGGAGGAATATCTGTCGTGGCTCCACGAATTTCCCCTGGGGGCGGAGCCCCTGCGGTATCAGGGGCTGGGCCGGCAGTTTGAGATCAGCTATGTGCCCGCAGAGCAGGCGGCGGAGCTGGAGTTCCCTGCCAATCTCCCCTGCCAGACATCCGACACCAACGAGGGCGGCGTGGTGCTGACGGTGTGGAGGGACGCGGGATGAGGGGAAACACACTGGGGGGCTTCGACCGCTTCCGCCTCCCCGCCGCCCTGCTGGTGGCAGCCATCCACACCGGCCCTCTGCTGTCGGTGAGCCCCTTGGCCAACGACCTGCTCACCGATATCTGGGGGCGGATTGCCGTCCCCTTCTTCTTCGCCGTCAGCGGCTGGTTCCTGGTGCCCCGCCTCCGGCGGGAGGGGGTTGCGGCTCTGGGGCCCTTTCTGAAAAAGGCCCTGCTGCTCTATCTCCTGTCCGCCCTGCTCTACCTGCCTCTGAACCTCTATAACCACACCCTTCAGGACAGCGGGGCCGCCCTGCTGCGGGACATCTTCTTCAACGGCACCTTCTATCACCTGTGGTACTTCCCCGCACTGGCCCTGGGGGCCTGCATCGTCTGGGCCCTGGTACGGGGGCTGGGGAGATGGGCCTGGCTGCCCGCGGTGCTGCTGTATCTGATCGGCCTGCTGGGGGACAGCTGGTACGGCCTCACCGCCGCGCTGCCGCCGGTACGTGCCGCCTATGAGGCCATGTTCCTCTGCTTCGACTACACCCGCAACGGCCTGTTCTCCACCCCCATCTTCCTGCTGCTGGGCTGGCTGGCCGGGCGGCCCGGCGGGTGGGGGCCGGGCGGTACGGGGCCGGTCTGCTGGCCTCCCTGGTTCTGCTGACGACGGAGGGCCTGCTGGTCAAGCACTTCGCCCTGGCCCGGTTCGACGCTCTCTACCTCACCCTCCCCCTGTGCGTGGGCTTTCTGCTCCTGTGGCTGGCCGCCCTGGAGCTGCCCGCCGCCCCTGCCCTCCGGGGGTGGACAGCGGCCATCTACGTGCTCCACCCCTGGTGTATTGTGCTGGTGCGGGGCGGGGCGCGGGTGGTGGGCCTCACCGGGCTGCTGGTGGACAACAGCCTGGGCCACTATGGGGCGGTGGTACTCCTGTCCGCCCTGCTGGCCCTCCCCTTCGCCTTCCTCCGTCCCGCCAGGGCTGACCCCAGGGGGCGGGCGTGGATTGAGGTGGACGCCGCCGCCCTACGGCACAACCTGTCCGCCCTCTCCGCCCTGCTGCCGGAAGGCGGGAAGCTCATGCCGGTGGTGAAGGCCAACGCCTACGGCCACGGGGATCTGGCGGTGGCCCGCATCTGCGCCGGTGAGGGCGTCCGCGCCTTCGCCGTAGCCACCGCCGCCGAGGGGGCGCGCCTGCGGCGGGGCGGCGTCCGGGGTACCATCCTGGTGCTGGGCTGCACCGGCCCCGGAGAGGTTCCCCTGCTGGCCCGGTACTGCCTGACCCAGGCGGTGGTCAGCGCCGACCACGCCCGGGCCCTGGACGCCCAGGGCCGCCGGATCGCGGTGCACCTGAAAATCGACACCGGCCTGCACCGGCTGGGCATCCCCTGGGACGATGTGGAGGGCCTGGTTGCCCCCTTTGCCTGTAAAAACCTGAAGGTCACCGGCGTATTCACCCACCTGTCCGACGCGGAGGCGCTGGACGAGGCCAGCCGGGCCCGCACCCTGGAGCAGCTCCGCCGCCTGCAGCGCGCGGTGGACGGCCTGCGCAAGGCCGGGTTTGACCCGGGGGCGATCCACTTTCAGGGCAGCTACGGCCTGCTCAACTATGCCGACAGCCTGCCCTGCGATTTCGCCCGGCCGGGCATCGCCCTCTACGGGGTGCTCAGCTCTCCCGACCACCGCACCCGCTCGGCGGTTGACCTGCGGCCCGTCCTCTCCCTCCGGGCCCGGGTGACCCAGCTCCACCGTCTGGAGGCCGGGGAGGCGGCGGGGTACGACGGGGCCTTTACCGCCCGGCGGCCCACGGTGCTGGCCGCCCTGTCCATCGGCTACGCCGACGGCTGGCCCCGGAGCCTGTCCAACGGGGCGGGACAGGTGTTGATTCACGGCCAGGCCGCCCCGGTGGCCGGGCTGGTGTGCATGGATCAGCTCCTGGTGGACGTGACGGATATCGACGGGGTCTCCCCCGGCGACACCGCCACCCTCATCGGCCGGGACGGGGCGGCGGAGCTCACTGCCGGGCAGGCCGCCCGGGCCGCCGGCACGATCACCAACGAGCTGCTCTCCCGTCTTGGGCCCCGCCTGCCCCGGCTGGTGACGGATGACACGCCATAACAAAACGAGGGCCGGAAGCAGATGCTTCCGGCCCTCAGCCTGTCGAAAAAGTCTTTTCGACAGGCTGCTGAACTTTTTGAACCTTCAAAAAGTTTCAAAAAGTTGTTTGATCCAACGCGAAAGGGAACCCTGACGGTTCATCTCCGCGCCAAGTGCCGCCGCATTGCGGCGGTTGCGCTTCGAAACGCCCTGCGGGGCAGCCTTTCACACTATCCTTCCCTCCGAATCCTTTGACAAGAGGGTTTATCGACAGTCTCAAGAGAGGGCCGGAAGCATCTGCTTCCGGCCCTCTCTCATAACGTTTTTACTCGCTGACAAAGACCTGCAGGGTGGTGGTGAGCTGCCGGCCGGGGCTGGCAAGGGTCTGGCCCTTGTAGTACATGGCAGTGGAGCCGCCGCCGTCCAGGCAGAAGGCGTCCACACAGCCCAGCTGGCTCATCAGCTCCCGCATCTGCTGGATGGTGCCGGAGGAGACGCTGACCAGCACCAGCTTGTTGTCCGCGGTGGCGCCCACGGCCGTGCGGGGGGCGGAGCCGTTGACGCTGAACCGGCCGCTGGTGTCGTTGGCGAACAGGGACTCCATCTGGCTCACCACGGCGCCGTCCTTGATCAGGATGGGGCCGCCGGAGACGATGCTCTGCACGCCCTCCAGCTCAAAGCCCTCGGAGTCGGCGTTGGCGAACAGGTAGGGCTCGATGGTCACCGCGCGGCCCATCTCCGGGATCTGGTACCAGGCGGTGGAGGTGACCTCGTTGCTGGAATAGAGCACGAAGCCGTTGGCGGGGATGGTGATGGTCTCACCGCTGGCCACGGTGCGGTAGTTGGTGGTGACGCCGTTCTCCACCACCAGCACGGCGCCGGGGTAGGTCACCGGGAAGGAGGCGCCCCAGGCGGGGGTATAGAGCACCGACTGATTGGCGAACTGGGAGAGCACATTGCACTCATAGCCCGACCACTCCTGGGCCTTGCCGCCGTCGGTGGTCTTGACCCGGAAGAACATGGCCGGCCGGCCGAAGGTCATCTTGTTGTCGGCGGTGATGCCCAGGGAGTTGAGCCCGGTGGAGCCGTAGAGGAACTGGCCGTTCACCATCACGTGGCCGATGGGATCCTTGATGGCATTGTAGGACTGGAAGTAGTTGGCGTTGATCACCGCCACCGCGCCGGAGGCGGCGCAGATGTCGGAGAAGGCGCGGGTGTTGTTCAGCTTGTTGTCGGGCAGGGCCGCCTTGACGCTCACCCGGGGATCACTCATGTTGACGGTGATCACCTTGGCGCTCACCGTGCCGGAGGGCAGGGCATAACTCTGCTGGGTGAGGGTGGTGGGCTCCGCCTTGGGGGTGGTCTTTTCGATGAGGGTCTTGACCTGGGACAGGCTGGTGAGGGCGCTGGCGTCCACGTCGCCGTCGGCCACCACCACGATCTGATTGGTGGGCTCGTACTGCACGGTCAGGCCCAGGCTCTCGCTGACGAAGCGCACCGGAACAAAGGTGCGGCTGTTCATGGCCTTGGCGGGCACGTCCAGGGTGACGCTCTCGCCGTTGACCAGGGCGGTGGTGGTATTCAGGGTCAGCTCCACCTCGATGCCGTTGAGGCTGCACAGCACGCCGTTGGTCTCGGGCACCCAGGTGGCGCTGCCGCCGAAGGCCTCCAGGATCCGGGCGATGGGCACCAGGGTGCGGCCGCTCTCCGCCACCGGCACCACCTTGTCGTTGGCGGTGTCAATGGTGGTGGTCTCGCTGCCGATGACGCACCAGGGGCTGTTGATCTTCAGGGCCACCACCTGGGTGGGGGACGCGGCCAGGGCGGCGGGGGCCAGGGAGATCAGCAAAGCAAGGGACAGAAGCAGGGACAGGATTCGCTTTTTCATGGCACTCTTCCTTTCTTCCTCCTCAGTTTGAGGGTTTCCGCCTTCCGGGCGGGGAGGGTTTGCTCTGTGTCCTGCGGTTGGTATTTAGTCTACTACATATTGGAAGCCAAAGCAATATGCAGGCAGCATACTCCCCGGCCTTTTGGCTGCAAATCGGGCCCCGGCCGAGTTATCGGCCGGGGCCCTGCTGTCCGCCGGATTACCGCCAGCCCTTTCCCTTCCTGGGCCTGGCGTTTTTCTTGGGCTTGGCCGCCGCCCAGCCCGCCTTTTTGGCCGGGCGCTGGCGGGGCTTTTCCGCAGCCCTGGCCTGGCCGGAGGCCGGCTTCCCTTTGGAGGCCGCCCGTCCGGCGCCCTGCTTCCCCCTGGCGGGGGCGTGCCGCGCAGCCTGCTCTCCCGCCCCGGCGGGCTTGGTGGGCCGGAGCAGGCAGCCCTTGCCATAGCCGATCAGATCCTCCCGGTGGGCCCGGTGAAGGGCCTCCCGCACCAGGGGGCGCTTCTCCGGCCGCTTCCACTGCATCAGGGCCCGCTGCATGGCCTTCTCGTGGGGATCTTTGGGGACGTACACCGGCTGCATGGTGCGGGGGTCGATGCCGGTGTAGTACATGCAGGTGGACAGGGTGCCCGGCGTGGGGTAGAAGTCCTGCACCTGCTCCGGCTGGCGGCCGGACTTGTTGAGCCACTCGGCCAGGCGGATGGCGTCGTCCAGAGTGCAGCCCGGGTGGGAGGACATGAGGTAGGGCACCAGATACTGCTCCTTGCCGTACTTCTGGTTGAGCCGCTCGTACTTCTGCCGGAACTTCTCATACACAGCGATGTGGGGCTTGCCCATATAGTCCAGCACGCCGTCCACGCAGTGCTCCGGCGCCACCTTCAGCTGGCCGGACACGTGGTACTTCACCAGCTCGGCGAAGAACTCCCCGCTGGGGTCCTTCAGCATGTAGTCAAACCGGATGCCGGAGCGGATGAATACCTTCTTCACCCCCGGCACCGCCCGGATTTTCCGCAGCAGCATCAGGTAATCGGTGTGGTCGGCGTCCAGGTTGGGGCAGGGCTCGGGAGCCAGGCAGGCCCGGTTCCGGCACAGCCCCGCCTTCATCTGCTTCCTGCAGGCGGGCCGGCGGAAGTTGGCGGTGGGGCCGCCCACGTCGTGGATATATCCCTTGAAGCCGGGGTGCTTCGTCAGGGCCTCCACCTCCCGCAGTACGCTCTCGTGGCTGCGGGAGGAGATGATCCGCCCCTGGTGGAAGGCCAGGGAGCAGAAATTGCACGCCCCGAAGCACCCCCGGTTGTGGGCCACGGAGAAGCGCACCTCCTCGATGGCGGGTACGCCCCCCATCTGGTCGTACATGGGATGGGGCTCCCGCACGTAGGGCAGCTCCGCCACAAAATCCAGCTCGGCGGTGGTCAGGGGCATGGCCGGCGGGTTGACGATGAGCAGCCGGTCGCCGTGGCGCTGGAGGATGGCCCTCCCCCGGATGGGGTCGTGCTCCTCGTACTGGATCTGGTTGGCCTGGGCATAGGAGCGCTTGTCGGTGGACACCTCCTCGAAGGAGGGGCACTCCACCTTGGGATAGGCGCAGGCGGAGGGATCTTTGGCGATAAAGGCAGTTCCCTTTACATCGGTGATCTCCCCGATGGGGGTGCCGGAGGCCAGACGGGCGGCGATCTCCCGGGTGGCGGTCTCCCCCATGCCGTAGACCAGCAGGTCTGCCTGGCTGTCAAAGAGCACCGCCCGGCGCACCTTGTCCTCCCAGTAGTCGTAATGGGCAAAGCGGCGCAGGGACGCCTCCAGCCCGCCGATGATCAGCGGGATGTCCCCAAAGGCCTCCCGCACCTTGTTGGCGTAGACGATCACCGCCCGGTCTGGCCGCAGGCCGGCCCTGTTTCCCGGGGAATAGGCGTCGTCATGGCGGCGCTTCTTGGCCACGGTATAGTGGGCCACCATGGAGTCGATATTGCCGCTGGACAGCATGACGCCCAGCCGGGGACGGCCAAGGGCCGTAAAGGAGCTGGCCTTGCGCCAGTCCGGCTGGGCCAGGATGGCCACCCGGTAGCCCTCCGCCTCCAGCACCCGGGAGATAATGGCCGGGCCGAAGGAGGGGTGATCCACATAGGCGTCGCCGGTGATGATCAAAAAGTCATAGCTGTCCCAGCCCCGCGCCTCCATATCCGCGACGCTGACGGGTAAAAACTGATTCATAGGTTCATCCAATCTTCTTTTACGGTATATCCGATGTCCTTCTCCAGGATGTCCAGGGGCACCCGGCTGCCCTGGGCCTCCCCCACCTTGACGAAGCCGTACTTCTGATAGAAGCGCTGGGCCCGCAGGTTGTCCGGGGCGCAGCGCAGGCGCAGGCGGGTGCGGCCCAGGGGGCGGAAGGCGGACACCGCCTGGCCCAGCAGCTGCACCCCCAGACCCTGGCAGCGCAGCTGGGGCATCATGTAGAAAAAGGGTATGTAGCCCACGCCCTGGTCGGCGTCCCGCTCCAGATCCAGGTGGAGGATGCCGGCGGGCTCGTCCCGGCGCATGGCCCACATGACCGCTTTGTGGGGATCCTGCTTCCAGCAGCGCAGGGCGTCCTTCACGAAGCCGTCCCCGTCGAAGGGCACCGACGTGCCATGGATGTTCTGCCATGCCTCGTGGCGGGCGGCCCGGAAGCGCTCCGCCTCCTTCTTCATGTTCAGGGGGCGGAACCACAGGTTGGCGTCGCCGCCGCCCCCGTCCCGCTCCTTCCACCACTTCTGCCGGGCCAGGGTGGAGATCTCCTCCGGCAGGTGGGAGTTGTCGTTTTCAAAGACGATGCGGGCCTTTTCCCCCTGGATCTCCAGGCAGGTCACCGCCGTGTTGTCGCTGTGGCCCAGGCCGTCCATCTCGCCGGGGCCCAGCCCGCGGATGGCGGCCTGGAGGCAGCGGATGGCGGTGCCGTGGGAGAACAGGGCAATGGTCTGGCCCGGGTGGGCGGCGGCCAGCCGGAACACCGTCTCCCTGATCCGGGCCTGCACCTGGGCAAAGGTCTCCCCGCCCCGCACCCTGAACTCCGGGGAGCAGTGGTTGAAGCGGATCAGGTTCAGGGCGTCCTCCCGCTCCAGCGCGCCCCAGGGCTTGTCCTCCCACACCCCCACGCCGATCTCCCGCAGGCCCGGGGTGGTGTGGAGCTCCAGGCCGTGGCCCGGGTAGATGGCCCGGGCGGTGGTCATGGTGCGGAACAGGTCGCTGGAGTACACCGCGTCGATGGGCACATCGGCAAAGCGGCCCCGCAGGGCCGCGATCTGCCGGTAGCCGTTCTCGGTGATCAGGCTGTCGTACCAGCCGTGGACACGGCGGTACAGGTTCCCCTCCGCCTCCGCGTGGCGGATCAGATAAACGGTTGTCATTGCTCTGCTGCACCTCTGCATCTGAAATCCATTGGGCTCATTCCTCCAGGGCCTTCTCTACCAGCTGGAGCAGCTTTTTTGCCGGATAGGTGCGGATGCTGTGGTATTCCGAGTCATCCTTGACGCTCAGATGGAGCCGGAGCCGCCCCGTCACCGTATCCAGCACCGCGCACAGCGGCAGCGTACTTTGTGTGAACGTATAGTATGTGTCAAACAGCAGGATACATACAGGCCCTTCAGCGGTCTCCACCGTGTAGCGATCCACCTCTGTCCCACTGCCAAAGCCGCCGTGAAGCACCGCGTCGGAAACCCGCTTCGCACACTCCTCCATCGTCAGCGCCGGATACAGCTCGGCCGTGTAGTTCATCTGCCGCTCCTTTCTCAAAGCCGGTAGGGGCCCAGCGCGTCGTGGACGACGCCCTCAAAGGACTCCGCCGCGCCCCAGTCGAAGCGGAACAGGCCCTCGCCCCCGCCGCCGCTGGCGCAGTGAACCCGGGTTCTGCCCGTGAAGTCGTCCAGGGTGACGGTGAGGGTGAGCCGGTTGCCCGCCCGGTAGTAGTGCTTCTCAAACACCAGCACGATGCACCGGCCTCCGCTGGGGTGGGTGATGGCATAGGCGTCGATCTCCTCGCCGGTGACGCTGTCGAACACCGCCTCCCGGATGCGGTTGGCGCAGTCCACCGCGTCCAGGGATACAAAATAGCTGTCCATGTACCGCTCCTTCCGTCAGTCCAGGGCCAGATAGGGGAACAGCTTCTGCCGCAGGGACTCGCTGTACTTCTCCGCCGCAGCCTTGCTGTCGCCGCTCTGGCCCAGAATCCCCTCGCCGCCGGTGACCGCCCAGTAGAGCCGGGTGCGGCCCTCCAGGCTGTCGAGCACCGCCGTCATGGTCAGGCGGCTCCCCGCCCGGATGAAGTATTTCTCAAAAATCAGCACCATGCCCCGCAGCTCGTCCCCCTGCCGCAGCTCGTGGCAGTCTACCATCCTGCTGGTCAGGCCGTCCTTCTCCACCAGCTCGGATACGGTGCGGGCCGCCTCCGCCACGGTGAGGGCCAGATAACAGGTGTTCCGCTCCATGGCGTCACCAGGGGCGCACGCCGCCGGTGAGGTCGGCCGCCCGGGCCAGGCCCTGCTCCGCGGCCAGCTCCGCCAGCTCGTCCCGCACCTTGACGGGGGCGTAGGGATCGGCAAAGCAGGCGGTGCCCACCGCCACGGCGGAGGCCCCGGCCAGCATGAGCTGGGCCGCGTCCTCCCCTTTTGCCACGCCGCCCATGCCCAGGATGGGCAGGCCGGGGACGGCACAGGACACCTCCCACACCATGCGCACCGCCACGGGGAGCACGGCGGGGCCGGACAGGCCGCCGGTGTTCATCTTCAAAATGGGCCGCCGGGTGTTCACGTCGATGCGCATGCCCCGCAGGGTGTTGATCAGGGACAGGGCGTCCGCCCCCGCGTCCGCCACGGCCCTGGCGATCTCGGTGATGTCGGTGACGTTGGGGGACAGCTTCACCATCACCGGCACTGTTCCGGCGTGGGCCTTGGCTACCGCCGTGACCTCGGCGGCCAGCTCCGGCTTGGTGCCGTAGGCCAGGCCGCCGGCCTTCACGTTGGGGCAGGAGATATTGACCTCAATCATGTCCACTCCGGCCTCCGACAGCTTTTCACACATGATGCCGTACTCCTCCGGCGTGCTGCCGGAGATGTTGGCGATCACCGCCAGATCGTGCTTCCGCAGCTCTGGCAGCTCGTACTCGATGAAGGCGTCCACCCCCGGGTTCTGAAGCCCCACGGAGTTGAGGATGCCCATGGGAGTCTCGGCGATGCGGGGGGGCGGGTTGCCCTCCCGCCGGTGGAGGGTCAGGCCCTTGCAGCAGATGCCCCCCAGCTCGCTGAGATCGTAAAACTGGCCGTACTCCCGGCCGAAGCCGAAGGTGCCGGAGGCCACCACAATGGGGTTTTTCAGGCGGACGCCCGCCAAAACCACAGACAGATCCACCTTAGACATCCCAGTCCACCTCCCCCGCGTCAAATACCGGCCCGTCCTTGCAGACGTGCTTCATGGTGCCGTCGGCTATCTGGATGGCGCAGCCCAGGCAGGCCCCCACGCCGCAGGCCATCCGCTCCTCCATGGACACCTGGCAGGGCACGCCGAACTCCGCAGCCACGGCAGCCACGCTTTTCAGCATGGGCCTGGGGCCGCAGGCCAGAATTGCTGTAAAGTTCTTATCCTTTTCAAGTATATCCCTCACCTGGGCGTCCACAAAGCCGTGCCGCCCGGCGCTTCCGTCATCTGTGCAAAGGTAAACTTCTTTACAGGCTTCCCGGTACCGCTCCTCCAGGATCACCCGATCCGCCGACCGGAAGCCCAGCACGGCCACGGCGTTCTGACGGAAGGCTTCGGCATAGCCCAGCAGAGGGGGCGTGCCGATGCCGCCCCCCACCAGGAGGTAGCGGCCCCCATTCTCCACAGCAAAGCCGTTGCCCAGGGGGCCCAGCACGTCCACGGTGTCCCCCACCTGACGCCGGGCCAGCCAGCGGGTGCCCTCCCCCTTCACCTCGAAGATCAGGGCGGCGGTGTCCTCCGGCTCGTCCGGATAGGCGAGGGCCACGGAGATGGGCCGGCGGAGGAGATTGGCCTCCCCGCAGGCCACATGGAGGAACTGCCCGGCACGGAGCCCCAGCTCCTCCACCATGTTGCCCACCTCCAGAACCATCCAATAGGTGGTGGGGTTGATCGGCGTCATCTCCACCACGGTACAGCGCTGCTGAACAGGCATGGTCTTCCCTCCTTACCCGATGGTGATGAACCGGCAGATGTCGTCCCGCATGGCGATGGCGGCGTTCCGGGCCGCCTCCTGGTAGTCCTCGCCGTTCTTTCCGGTCTTCTGCCAGGCGCAGATGATACCCCGGGAGGAGTTGACGATGGCGCCCTTCCCTCCATCCTGGAAGGCGTACTGCACGTCCTCGGCGGTGCCGCCCTGGGCGCCGTAGCCGGGCACCAGCAGGAAGGTGTGGGGCATCCGGGCCCGGAGCTTCTGCAGCTCCTCGGGGTAGGTGGCCCCGGCCACCGCGCCGGCCCGGGTGTAGCCATATTTCCCCTCGGTGCCCGCGCCCCACTTCTCGATCAGATCGGCCATGAGGCCGTACACCGTGTCGTTGTCCCCGGCGGTGACGTTCTGCAGCTCACCGGAGCCGGGGTTGGAGGTCTTGGCAAGGATAAACACGCACTTGTCCCGCTCCCCCGCCACCTTCAGGAAGGGGTTGACGCTGTCCGCCCCCATATAGCCGTTGAGGGTGACGCAGTCGGCGTTGAAGCCCTGGCACAGGGTCTCCCCCACCTTGGTGGCGCCCAGCCAGGCGTCGGCGTAGGCCTCCGCCGTGGAGCCGATGTCCCCCCGCTTGATGTCGGCGATGACGTACATGCCCTTCCCGTGGGCGTAGCGGATGGTCTGCTCCAGCGCGATCATGCCGTGCCAGCCCAGCCGCTCGTAATAGGCGGACTGGGGCTTGACGGCGGGGACGATGTCGCACAGGGCGTCGATGAGGCCCTTGTTGAACTGGAGCACGGCGTCCGCCGCCCCCTCCAGGGTCTCGCCGTACCTGCCGTAGGACTCCCTGCGGATATGCTCCGGCACATACTCCGGCTTGGGATCCAGGCCCGCCACCGTGGGATTTTTCAGGGCAATGATCTTCTCCTGCAGTACATCAAAGGACATGATTTATTCTCCTTCCCGGTAGACGACCCGGCCGCCTACGATGGTATATTTGACTTTTCCCCTCAGGGTCTTGCCGCCAAAGGGGGTATTGCGCCCCCTGGAGGCGAATTGATTGGGATCCACCACCCACTCCTCATCCGGATCGAAAATCACCATGTCCCCGTCCGCCCCGATGGACAGCCGGCCCTTGGTGGGCAGGCGGAGGATACAGGCCGGGTTGATGGTCATCTTGCGCAGGATGTCGGACAGGTTCATCTCCCCCGTGTGGTAGAGGTAGGTCAGGGTCACCGCCAGGGCGGTCTCCAGCCCCACCATGCCGCTGGGGGCCTCGGTGAGGGGCCTGGCCTTCTCCTCGGCGGAGTGGGGGGCGTGGTCGGTGGCGATGGCGTCGATGGTGCCGTCCTTCAGGCCCTCGATGATGGCCTCCACGTCGGACTTGGTGCGCAGGGGCGGATTCACCCGGGCCAGGGAGCCCTGGGAGAGAATCTCGTCCTCAGTGAGGGAGAAATACTGGGGGCAGGTCTCGCAGGTGATCTGCACCCCCTTGCGCTTGTACCGCCGCACCAGAGCCACCGACTTGGCGGTGGAGATGTGGCAGATGTGCACCGCGCCGCCGGTCTCCTCCGCCAGCATGGCGTCCCGGGCCACCATCAGCTCCTCGGCGATGGCGGGCCGGCCGTTGAGCCGCAGCTGCCGGGACACCCGGCCCTCGTTCACCGCGTAGTTCTTCACCATGTCCGCGTCCTCACAGTGGGACAGGATGGTCAGGTTCTGCCGGTGGGCCAGGATCAGCCCGTCCCGCATGAGGTTGGCATTCTGCACCGGCACCCCGTCGTCGGACAGGGCCACCGCCCCGGCCTCCTTCAGCGCCTCGAAGTTGGTGAGCTCCTGCCCCGACTCCCCCACCGTCACCGCCCCGATGGGCCAGACGTGGACGCCGCAGGCCTTGGCCGCCTTCTGCTTTACGTAGTCAATCCGCTCCGGGCTGTCGGTGGCGGGCCGGGTATTGGGCATGCAGGCGATGGAGGTAAAGCCCCCGTGGGCCGCCGCCGCCGCCCCGGTCTCGATGGTCTCCTTGTACTCAAAGCCCGGCTCCCGCAGGTGCACGTGCATATCCACCAGCCCGGCGCACACCACCAGGCCGCTGGCGTCAATCACCTGGGCGTCCGGCTCGCTGATGTTGCTGCCGATCATCGCCACCCTGCCGTCCTCCAGCAGGACGTCCATAACGCCGCCGATGCCGCCCACCGGATCCACCAGCCGCCCCTGCCGAATCAACAGCTTCACGAGATCACTCCTTTCTTCACGAAAAAACGCTTCCCTGCGCCCCATGGCGCACACAAAAAGAGGAGAACACAGGCGCGCTCCCGTCTCCCCTCCTCGATCATCTCTTTCTTCTGGTATTATACCTTGAAAGCGATGGAAACACAATATTTAGCAGCGGTTTTTTCCGCGCTCCCGGCCATACTATTTCCGGACGCAGATCTGGAAGGGGGCGAATCACAGTGACCAAGCATGCGTTTCTAGAGGGCATGGGCCTGGGTGTTCTGGCCGGCGCCGCCATCGGCATGGCGGTGGCCGCCCGGGGGATGCAGAACCCCGACGTGCGCCGGGCCGCCCGGAAGGCCGGCCGGCGGATGAGCCACATGAAGGCCGAGCTGGCCGATACGCTGGGGCTGTAAGCCCGGCGGGCACAGGAAGGGGGGCGCCGCTTTCGCGGCGCCCCCCTGAGGCTGTCGATAAACCCTCCTGCTGGAGGATTCGGAGGGAAGGATAGTGTGAAAGGCTGCCCCGCAGGGCGTTTCGAAGCGCAACCGCCGCAATGCGGCGGCACTTGGCGCGGAGATGAACCGTCAGGGTTCCCTTTCGCGTTGGATCAAACAACTTTTTGAAACTTTTTTGAAGTTTCAAAAAGTTCAGCAGCCTGTCGAAAAGACTTTTTCGACAGGCTGGGGGGCGCCGCTTTCGCGGCGCCCCCCTGGTGATTCGCTGCCTGCCTCCGCTTACGCGTTGACCTTGGTGATGGCGGCCAGGAGCAGCCGGCTGCCGTGCTGGAGGAACTCCTCCCGGGACAGGCCGATGGCGGTGCCGATATACTCCTCCCGCAGCTCTGCAGTGTGCACCATGCCGGACAGGGCCGACCAGAACAGCAGCACCGTCTCCATGGGGGGCAGCTGGGAGCGCACCGCCCCCTCCGCCGCGCCCCGCACCAGGAAGGCGGCCAGCTCCTCATTGATCTCGCCGTTCACCCGCTGGATGTCGGCCACGCCCTTCTTGGCCTCGTCCGACGCCTGGGACAGGGGCATGGCCCCGGTGGCCGCGTCGTAGGCCGTGGGATTCTCATCATAAAAGCGGACAATGGCCCGGCACACCGCGTCATAGGCCTGGTACCAGTCGCTGTGGCTCTCAATGGCCTCGTGGATCTTCTTTTTCAGCAGCACCATGCCGCTGAGGAGGATGGCGTTGATAATCTCCTCCTTGCTCTGGAAATAGACATACAGGGTCGCCTTGCTGTACTCCGCCTCCCGGGCGATGTCGTCCATCGTCGTCTTTTCCGTCCCCTTCTCTGCAAACAGCCGCTCAGCCGCTGCCAGGATGGAACCGCGATGAAACTCGGTCAATGCCTGTTTTTTGCTCATCTCTATCATTCCAGCCTTTCAGATTTACATATCAAACTTTTGGTTTAAGAAATGATATCATGATTTTTGTTTTATTGCAAGGGCCTTTGCAAATTTTACACGCCCTGCCGGGCGCAAAAAGGCCGGGGGATATTATAATGGAGCCGGGGCAAAAAAGCAACACCGGATTGCGCCCCCTTCGGGGGAATTTTTCAGATCATACAGGGAGGCCCCCGCCGCCGGCGGGGGCCTCCCTCGGTTAAGCCGCTTACTCGTCGGCGGTGATGGTGTAGCCGCTGAGATCGATGCGGAAGGTACAGGTGGCTGCCACGTTGTCCTGGGAGCCGTCGCTGGACAGGAAGGCGATGGTGTAGTCAAACACGCCGCCGTCCTTCATCTGGTAGACATCCTCCGCCTGCTGGGCGAACACGGCGCCCCACTTGAAGTAGTAGTTGTCGCCGTCCTTTGTCCACCAGCCGGCGCCGGCATCGGCGCCGGTGGAGCTGGGCATGGCCCAGGTGTTCCACTTGCCGCCGTTGACGGAGCGGGCGATCTTGTCGAACTGGAGGGTGCCCTCACCCAGGGCCTGGGGCACGGAGTAGTACACGGTGTACTCGCCGCCGCCGCCCATGGCGGCCACCTGGGACTGGGTCAGCTCTCCGGAGCCGCCGTTCTCCACCAGGGCGGTGGAGCCGTCAAAGGCCAGGCCCTCGGCGGTGGAGGAGACGCCGGCGGGCAGCTGGTGGGTGGACACGGTGACGCCGGTCAGCTCCGGGATGTCCACCCGGACGCCGGACAGATCCACCTCATAGCGGACCGCCTCCCGGCCGTCCCACTGGAGGGTGATGTGGGTCTTGGGGGTGAGGGCGGCGGCGTTGATGAAGAACACCGCGTACTTGCCCTCGCCGATGGAGGGGTTCTCGGTCACGCCGGTGCTCTGGCCGGCCTCACCGCTCTCCTCGGTGCCGAAGGCATAGTGGAAGGTGTCCCCCTCATAGCCCTCGGGGGCGGCGAAGGCCACGCCCACCCAGGCGCCCTTGCCGGCGCCCTCGCTCTGGTGGACGGGCACCACCTCGTCGGTGGACAGGGCCACGCGGACAAAGTCCTCGCCGGCGCGCTTGACGGCCTTGGCGGTGACGGCGGGCAGCTGGGTCTCAGGGCTGTCCTGATCCACGGGGCGGACGCCCACCACGCCGGACACCTTCTCCACGCCGCCGGTGACGGTGTCGCCGTCGCTGTCGGTGGGCGGGGTCACGCCCTCGGCCACCTCCACGGCATCGGGCTGCCTGCCGTCCAGCACCACGTTGTCGGCGTGGACGTTGGCCTTGGAAATGGAGCCCTGGTTGTCCACCTTCACGGCGGCCCGGGCGTTGAGGGCGCTGACGGAGGAATCCGCGCCCACGGTCACGGTGCCGTCGGCCCTGTCCACGGTCAGCTCCGCCACCTGGGAGGCGCCCTCCAGGGACACGGCGGCGCCCTTGGTGTTCACCCACAGCTCGCCGGCCACACTGGAGTCCTTCACGGTCAGCCTGGCCTCACCGGCCTTGGGGGCCACGATCACGCCGCCGTCCACGTCGGCGGCATCCACGGTCACGCTGTCGGCGGCCACCAGCACGATGCCGTCCACGTCGCCGGTGACGGAGGCGCCGTCCTGGTCGGCGTACTCAGCCACCGCGTTGTCCAGCAGGGTGACCACGGAGCCCCGGGTGATGCTGGCGCCCAGGGCCAGCCTGCTGCCGCCGATGCCCTGGACAATGCCGGCGTCGGCCATGGCGTCGATGTAGCCCACAGACCAGTCGGCGGCCTCATCGCCGTCCACGAAGTTGGACAGGTCGGGGCTCTGGCTGGGGCGGATGCCCATGGCCCGAGCAAAGAGGACGGTGGCCCGCTCCCGGTTCATGGGTTCCTCGGCGTTGCAGTTGACGCCGTCGCCCTCCAGGATGCCGGCGGCGGTGAGGCGCAGGATGTAGGGGGCGTACCACTCGTCGCCCCTGAGATCGGCGTAGGGGTTCTCCACCGTCTCGGTGTAGCCCATGGCCCGGCAGAGGATGGCGGCGAACTCGGCCACCGTCATGTTGGCGTCGGGGCGCATGCCCCGGCTGTCGCCCTCCACGATGCCGTGGGCGTGCCACCGCTCGAAGGCGGCCTGGCTCCAGTGGCCGTCCAGCTCGGGCAGGGAGCCGGCGGCGTCGCCCTGGGCCGCCGAGGCCAGGGGGGTGGTCAGGGAGGCCGTCAGGGCCAGGGACAGCAGGGCGGCAGGGATTTTCTTCATACTTGGTTGTGCTCCTTTGTGTTCAACTCCCCGTCGGGCCGGTGGGCCGTCCCGTCGGGCTGTGCCGTTATCATACATAAACGCTATGATATTTGCAATGCTGAACTTCTGGAAGCGCAGGCAGCGGCTGGGCGGTAAAATTTTTGTAGAACCGGGAACCAAACCGGTCTCAGATTGATCTATAGAGTGTCCGGACAGAGAAAGGAGGCGGCAAGCCTATGGAATTGGTGCCGACGGCGGCGGAGCGGGCCCGGGAGCAGTTTTCCGCGGTGGTGACCCGGCACGGCCGCAGCCTGTTCCGCGCGGCCAGGGCCGTGCTGGACAGCGACGCTGACGCGGAGGACGCGGTGGGCGAAGCCGTGCTGCGGGCCTGGCAGTCCTGGGACAGGCTGCGCACACCGGAGGCCGCCCGGGCCTGGCTGCTGAAAATCGTGGTCAACTGCGCCTATGAGCTGCGGAAAAAGCAGGGCCGGGTGACCTATACCGACGAGCTGGAGCGCCTGGCCGGCGCCACAGAGGAGGAACCCGCCCATGGCCTGTGGGAGGCGGTGCTCCGCCTGCCGGAGGAGCAGCGGGCGGCAGTGGTACTCTACTACTATGAGGAACTGAACGTGGCGGAGACCGCCAAAACCCTCGGCGTCGCCCAGGGAACGGTGAAGTCCCGGCTGAGCCGGGCAAGAGAGCGGCTCCGGGAACTGCTGAACGAGGAGGAATCCTGATGAACGAATTTGACAAGCGCATGAGAGGCCGGGCCAGGGCGGAGGACTGCCCCATTCCCGCAGACTTTGACGGGCGGCTGGAGACCCTGCTGGAGACGTTGCCCCAGCAGAAAACAGCCCGTCGCTTCTCTCGGCCCCGCAAGTTTGTGAAGCATATTCTGGTCGCAGCCTTGGCAGCCATCTTTGGTACAAGTGTGTGCGGGGTATTCGCGGCCTCTGGGTACCCTGTCCGCCCCGGCGGCTTCGGCAGCGCGGCGGAGGGGTTCCAGCCCTACTCCGCCCAGGTGGGGGCGTCGGTGACCGACCAGGGCTACACCCTCAGCCTGGATGGCATCGGCATGGACGAGGCCTTTATCACCCTCTACGCCACCATCACCGGGGAGGAGCCCATCCCCAAGGACGAATGGGGTGAGCCGGAACTCTGGGCCCTGCGGCTCAGAGCCGAGGGGGAGGAACTGGAGTTTTGGGGCCAGGATCAGGAGACCGAGTGGGTGGACGACTACACCCTGAAGGTGTCCCAGCGGTGCCCGGTGCTCCGCACCCTGCCGGAGCAGGTGGAGCTCCAGATCTATTCCGACGAGCTGTTCTACGGCGTCTCCGGGGACTGGAGCCTGAACCTGCTGGTGGACAAGAGCGCCCCCGATGGGGAGAGCCTGGTGGTGGAGCCCAACCAGGCTGTCACCCTCCACGGCGGCCGGTGGAAGGTGTCCAAGGTGGTGGTGGCGCCCTCCGGCGGCGGGCTGGTGCTCACCGGCGCGGGGGATTACCCTCCGAGCAACTTCTTCATTCGGGACGACCAGGGGAATTACCTGTACAAGGAGAACTATGGCACGGTGTCCAGTCCCCTGCTGCCCATCTCCAACTTCATCGCCTTCTACGGCGGCCGCACGGACATGGAGTTCCTCACCATCGTCCCCTACGAGCGGGTCAGCCCCGACGGGGAGCCAGCGGGCAACCACCGGGTATTCGGCAGCCTGGACGGGCTGCCCCTCACCGACGGCTCCGCGGAGGACGGCTACACCCTCCTGACCCTGGACATCGGGGAAGAGCAGGCCGTGGCCACCTTCCAGACCGGCCAGGGACTGTACCAGTACGGCGGCTACGGCGGCTTCGGCACAGAATTCGGCCTCCTGGACGGGGATGGAGCGGAGCTGGAGCTGGGGGACACCTACCTGAACCGCGACTATGACCGGGAGACGGGGATCTGGACGGTGACCATCTCCTATCCGGACGCCGACCCGGCGGAGCTGGCCCGGGCGGAGCGGGTCTGGTTCTGGCAGCCCGACGACACCATCCGCGTGCTGGAGGATCAGGCGGTGACCATCGACCTGAGCTGATCCCGTCCGGGGGCCGCCGGGGGCGCGAACTCTGCGAGGCTTTTCGGCACGCTGACCTTCCCCCCGCCGGGGGGAAGGTGCCCCAGTGCGCACACTGGGGCGGATGAGGGGTTCCACGGTTTCACGCCGGGGTACCCCCCGCGGAGCAGGCCTGCCCGGCCAGGGCCCTCTTTAAGCGGCCGCGCAATGCACGCCCCTACAGCGTAGACGGAGCATGGCGGTTGACACGCGCGCCGGGTCGCCGCGCGCCGCAGGCCTGTGACTGCGGTGCCCTGGACGGGCGGATGATATCCGCCCCTACAGCACGGAAGTCCACACGCCCGTCCTGAAAACCACAGGTGGAGTCCCGCCGGACAAAACAGCGCCCCGGAGGCGATTGCCTCCGGGGCGCACGGTTTTTCTCTCAGAAATCCAGGGGATCCACGTCCACCGGGTGGGTCTTGCGGTACTCCTTGGTCCACTGGGTCACCCGGAAGATGGTCCACAGGTCGGACACCCCCTCGTAGACCAGCACGGCGCCCAGGAACATGACCAGGGCCTCGGCGGCCAGGAAGGGCTGGAACACGATGAACGCCCCCAGCGCCACCGAACCCACGGAGAGCCACAGGGGGATGTTCCACCGGACGTAGGCCATGCGGCGCAGCTCCAGGGCCCGCTTCAGGTTGACCAACCCGTCCACCACGATGAACAGGCCCAGGATCACGGGCAGGATGGTAGCCACGATGGCGGGCCGCAGGAGGAACAGCAGGCCCAGGGCGGCGGCGATGATGCCCAGCAGCAGCTCAAAGACAAAGCTGCCCTGCCGGCTGTCCCGCAGGAAGAAGCTGACCACGGTGACCACGCCGTAGGCCAGCAGCACGCCGCCGAAGGCGTAGCAGAACACCACGGCGCTGACGCCGGGCCAGAGCAGCAGCACCAGGCCCAGAATGACATAGAGGATCGCGGCCAGCAGAAAGCTGACCTTCATGGTGTGGAAGAACTCCCGCACGGAGCATCCCCTCCTTTTCCCCTCTAGTATAACCCGGCGGCGGGCAAAAGTCACTGGACAAAAGGCCGTTCCTGTCCAGTCAGGGCTTGTTTGAAAATTGGCGATGTGTCCAGCGGCGAGGGATTTTGGGCCGCTGGCAAGCAATTTTTTCGCAGGAATCCTGACGGATTTCAAGGAAAAATTGCGCCGTCCAGGGGGCAAAAGGCCCGCCGATGGGGCATGTTGACATGTTTCAAACATGCCCTAGGCCCAGTTTTTGCACACGTCGATCCACCCGGCGCTGTTGGACAGCTCTGAGAGCTCGTCGCAGGTCAGGCGCACGGCAGAAGCTGCGTTGCCGGCGGCGGGATAGACGATGTCGAACCGCTTCAGGGACACGTCCAGGTAGGTGGTGACCTCCGGGCTGGTGACGCCGAAGGGGCACACGCCGCCCACGGCGTGGCCGGTGTAGGCGAGCACCTGGTCGGGGGTGAGCATGGTGGCCTTGGTGTGGAACTGGGCCTTGAACTTGGGGTTGTCGATCTTGGCGTCCCCGGCGCAGACGATGAGCACGCAGCCGCCGTCCACGGCGAAGGAGAGGGTCTTGGCGATGCGGGCAGGCTCACACCCCACGGCCTGGGCGGCCAGCTCCACCGTGGCGCTGGACACGTCGAACTCCCGGATGCGATCCTCAAAGCCCTTCTCCCGCAGGTAGGCCCGGGCGGTCTCAATAGACATGTCAGTCCGCCCCCTTCTTGGCCTGGGCTTTGGCCAGGAACTTCTCGTTCTGGATCACAAACCGCTGGTGGACGCCCTTGCCGATGGGGCCGGCGTCGTCAAAGGCGGTGACGGCGAAGGTGAGCTTGCGGCCGTCCACGGCGGTGAGCTCCGCCTCGGCCCACACCTTCATGCCCACGGGGGTGGCGGCGTCGTGGCTCACGTCCAGGTGGGTGCCCACGGTGCCCTCCCCCTCGTTCAGACCGGCCTGGACGGCGTTGACGGCGGCGTTCTCCATCAGGGCGATCATCTGGGGGGTGGCGAATACGGGCAGCAGGCCGCTGCCCACGGCGGCGGCGGTGTTCTCCTCGGTGACCACGCACTGGGCGCGGCCCCTGGCTCCAACTTGCAGTGACATGGGGATGCTCCTTTCGGGATGTTCAGAATATCCCTATTTTACAACATCCGCCCAGCCCTGACAAGAAAAAACTGGAGCCGCGGCCATGGTGCGCGGCTTCAGTTTTTCAAGCGGGGCGGATCACGCCGCAGGCGATACGCGCCCCGGCGCCGCCGGTGGGCTGGCTGCGGTAGTCGTCGGGCAGGGCGTGGAGCACGGCGGAGCGCCCCACCACCTGCCCCGGCGTGAAGCGGCCGGTGTAGTTCACCGAGAAGGCCCGGCCGCCGCCGGACAGCAGCACGGGCAGATCCCCCGCGTGGTCGGGGTGGCGGCGCCCCGCCGGGTTGAAGTGGCCGCCGGCCCCCAGATAGGCCACGTCTCCGCCGGTGCGGCAGGAGCCGAAGGCGTGGATGTGCAGGGCAAAAAAGCCGTCGCCGGGCAGGCCGACGGCCCGGGTGAGCACCAGGGTGCCCCCCTGCCAGGGGTAAAACAGCATCTCCCCCAGCAGCCCGGGGTGGGCGTCGCTCCCCCGGAGCAGGGCCCGGGCGGCGGGGCGCCCCTCCAGCAGGACGCCGGGCAGCGGGCCGGAATGGTCGGACATGGCTCTGCCTCCCTTCTCCCCCATCCTATGCGGCGGAGGGGCGCGGCGGTTCGGCCCCCAGGAGGCGTTTTGGGCGAGCGCCGCTGCGCAGGCAGCAAAAAAGGATCAGCCGCATCGGCTGATCCTTTTTTATTACACAGCGCGGGTGACCTTACCCGAACGGAGGCATCTGGTGCACACGTACACGTGCTTGGGCGTGCCGTTGACAATCGCCTTGACGCGCTTCACGTTGGGCTTCCAAGGGCGGTTGGAGCGGCGGTGGGAGTGGGAAACCTGGATGCCGAACACAACGCCCTTATCGCAAAACTCACATTTGGCCATTCGCTATTACCTCCTCGCTCGTCAGGATCGCTTACTAAAGCATCGATTGATATAATAACAGAGCCCGGCGGGAAATGCAAGCACTTTTTTTCAAAACCCGACTTTTTTTCGTCCGGCTTGCAAAGGGACGGGCTGTGGTGGTATACTAAACCAAATAAAGGAGGGAGCGCCAGTGGACAGCCTGTACAGCGTCAAATTGGGAAAATTGATCCGTGAGTTCCGCCTGGAGGTGCTGCGGGGCGCCGCCGGATATGAAGACCGGCCCATCCGCACCGAGAACGTGAACCGCCCGGGGCTCCAGCTCACCGGCTTTTTCGACTACTTCGATCCCGACCGGCTCCAGGTCATCGGCCGGGTGGAGGACACCTTCCTGTCCGGCCTGACGGCGGAGCAGCGGCGGGTCAGCTTTGAGCAGCTCTTGTCCCAGGACATCCCGGCCCTGATCATCTCCCGGGGCATCGACCCCTACCCCGAGTGCATGGAGATGGCGGACAAGTATGACCGGACGGTGCTGCGCAGCCAGGACACCACCTCCGTGCTCATGAGCAACATCATCGCCGCCCTCAAGTCCTACCTGGCCCCCCGCATCACCCGCCACGGGGTGCTGGTGGAGGTATACGGCGAGGGCGTGCTCCTGCTGGGCGAGTCCGGCGTGGGCAAGAGCGAAACCGCCATCGAGTTGGTCAAGCGGGGCCACCGCCTGATCGCCGACGACGCGGTGGAGATCAAGCGCAACGTCACCGACCGGCTGGTGGGCACCGCGCCGGAGCTGATCCGCCACTATATCGAGCTGCGGGGCATCGGCGTCATCGACGTGTGCCGCCTGTTCGGCATGAGCGCCGTCAAGGACGAGGCGGAGATCGACATGGTCATCAACCTGGAGCCCTGGAAGGACGGCACCATGTACGACCGGCTGGGCCTGGAGAACCTGTACACCACCATTCTGGACATCCAGGTGCCCTCCCTCACCGTCCCGGTGCGGCCGGGCCGCAACCTGGCGGTGATCATCGAGGTGGCGGCCATGAACAACCGCCACAAGAAGATGGGCTACAACGCCGCCGTGGAGTTCACCAAGCAGATCAACGAGCACTTCGACCAGGCCATGAGCGCCCAGCTGGGCGGCGAATAACAGACCACGCTTCCGCAGAGCTCCCCGTTTTTTCGGGGGGCTCTGCGCTGTACCTGCCCTCTTCCACTCCAAGTGCAAGGACGGTGATCCGGGTTTGACCTTCCTCTCCCTCCCCTTCTTCTGCTTCTTCCCCATCACGGCGCTGGGGTACTTCTGTCTGCCCCGGCGGGTGAAGAACCTGTGGCTGCTGCTGGCCAGCTGGTTCTTCTACCTGTGGGCCAGGCCGGTGTACCTCTCCCTGCTCCTCTTCGTCATCGCGGCCTCCTACCTCACGGGCCGCCTGCTGGCGGGGCGGCGGAAAAAGGGCGTGCTGGCCCTGTGCCTGGCGGTGCTGGGGGTGCTGCTCTTTTTATTTAAGTATGTGAACTTCGCCCTCTCCCTGGCGGGACAGGCCCTGGGTCTGCTGGGGCTCACCGTCTCCATGCCCGTGCTGGAGCTGGTGCTGCCAGTGGGCATCTCCTTCTACCTGTTTCAGGCCATGGGCTACGTCATCGACGTCTACCGGGGGAAGGCGGAGGCCCAGCGGGACTTCCTGCGGTACGCCCTCTTCCTCTCCTTCTTCCCCCAGGTGGTGTCCGGCCCCATCGCCCGGGCCGATCAGCTCCTGCCCCAGTTCGACCGGCCCCACCCCTTCCAGTGGGACGCCTTCCGGGCGGGCCTGTTCCGATTTTTGTGGGGCGCCTTCAAGAAGATGGTGCTGGCCGACCAGCTGGCGGTGCTGGTGAACACCGTGTTCGCCGCGCCGGAGTCCTACGGCGCGGTGCAGCTGGCGGGGGCGGCTGTGGCCTTCTCCCTCCAGATCTACTGCGACTTCTCCGCCTACTCCGACATGGCCCTGGGCACGGCGGGGGCCATGGGCTTCACCCTGATGGAGAACTTCCGCACCCCCTACTTCTCCCGCTCTATCGCGGAGTTCTGGCGGCGGTGGCACATCTCCCTGTCCTCCTGGTTCCGGGACTACCTGTACATCCCCCTGGGGGGCTCCCGCCGGGGGACGGCGCGGAAGTACGTCAACGTGCTCATTGTGTTCGCCGTCAGCGGGCTGTGGCACGGGGCGGCCATGACCTTCGTGGTGTGGGGGGTGCTCAACGGCCTCTACCAGGTGGCGGGGGCCCTGACCCAGCCCCTGCGTGACCGGGCGTGGGCCGCCCTGCATGTCAGCCCGGAGGGCAAGGTGCGGCGGCTGGTGCAGGTGGGCTGCACCTTCGTGCTGGCCACCATCGCCTGGGTGTTCTTCAAGGCCAGCACCCTGGAGGGCGCCCTGGCGGTGCTGGGGGGCATACTCCGCGGCCCCCTGTGGGTGCCCCTGAGCATGGGCCTCAACCGGTGGGATCTGCTGGCGGTGGCGGCGGGGCTGCTGCTTCTGCTGCTGGTGGATCTCCGCAGCGTGAACCACAGCCTCACCGGCGGATACCTGGCCCTGCCCCGGCCGGGGCGGTGGGCGGTGCTGTGGGTGCTGCTCTTTGCCTGCCTGATCTTCGGCAGCTACGGGACGGGCTACGACGCCCAGTCCTTCCTCTACGGCTTCAGCTTTTAGGAAAGGAGGCGGTACCCTGTGGAATCCCATCCGAACCCCGCGCCGGCGGCGAAACGCCCCCGGCGGAGGCGGGAGCTGCTCTTTGCCATAGCCTTCCTGCTGGTGACGGCCCTGCTGCTCCACTTCGCCGCCGCCGTGCTGCGGCCGGCCCAGACCAGCTACGGCTCCACCTGGAGCGCCTTCCTGGCCGAGCCGGAGGACAGCCTGGACGTGATCTACCTGGGCAGCTCCTTTGCCTACTGCGACATCAACCCCTCCATTGTGTACGAGCACTCCGGCCTCACCGGGTACGTCATGGGCGGCTCGGAGCAGCCCCTGTCCATCACCTACTGGTACCTGCGGGAGATCCTGCGCACCCAGTCCCCGGAGGCGGTGGTGCTGGAGGCCACCTCCCTCTACTTCAAGCGCTATCAGAACTACACCCAGACCAACATCGTCCCCATGCCCTTCTCCCTCAACAAGCTGGGGGCCGTTTTCACCGCCGCCGAGCCGGAGCTGCGGCTGGGTCTGCTCTTCGATTTGTACTTCTACCACGGCCGCTGGCAGGAGCTGGGACGGGCCGATGTGAAAAAGGCCCTCTTCCCCCACCAATGGGACGAGAAAAAGGGCTTCACCCCCATGAACGAGGTGCTGGAGGGGGTGGGCGAGGCCCCCTACGTGGCCGACCGGCAGGTGAGCGGGGAGGACTACGCCAACAACCTGTTCTGGCTGGAGAAGGTCATCGGCCTGTGCCGGGAAAAGGACATTCGGCTGATTCTCACCGTCAACCCCAGCTACACCCGCTGCACGCCGGAGGCCTACGCCTCCCTGGCGGAGGACGTCCACGCCATCGAGCCGTCGGTGGAATTTTACGACTGGAGCGCCATGTTTGAGGAGATCGGCCTGGTGCCCACCCTCCACCTCTACGACGGGGGCCACCTGAACCAGGACGGCGCGGCCGTCTTTTCCGCCTGGCTGGGGGGCTTCCTGACCGGGGAACTGGGCCTCACCCCCCGGGCCCAGACGGCGGAGAACACCGCCGCCTGGCAGTCCTGCGTGGCCTGGTGGGAGGACTACCTGGCCCAATAACGATTCTTTGCCGCCCTGTTTTCAGGGCGGCAAAGAGTGTCGAAAAAGCGGCTTTGCCGCTTTTTCGAGAAAGATTGCATGGTGGAAGGGGTTCGTTTTCTTGCGAAAAAGTCACCCCTTCCACCATGAGAAGTGTCATTTCCGAGGCGCCTGTCCCCGGAAATGACGGATTTTGATTTGATTCCTGCGGCTGCGGCCGCAGGAACTCTGCGAGGCGCTCCTTCGCGGGATGTTTTTCGACAGCCTGTGCCGCCCTGTTTTCAGGGCGGCAATTTTCTTTTCCGTTTTTTGTCACATTTCTCCCCCCTGGTGTGTATGTTAGGTGAACGCGTTCCAAACCGGACAGAGAGGAGGGCGCCCATGGCGGAGCCAGACAAGGAGGCCCTGGCGGAGCGGCTGGTGGAGCTCTATTCCGACAAGCTGCTGCGGCTGGCCTATTCCATTTTGAATTCGGTGCCCGACGCCCAGGACGTGTGCCAGGAGGTGCTGCTCAAGCGGCTGGAGCACCCCGGCGTCTTTGAGAGCCCGGAGCACGAGGCGGCATGGCTGGTGCGGGTGGCAGTGAATACCTGCAAGAACCTGCGCCGCAGCCCCTGGCGCACCCGGACGGTGGGGCTGGAGCAGGTGGCGGAGCCCGCCGCGTTCCAGCCGGAGGAGGGCGGCGTGCTGGAGGAGGTTCAGAAGCTGCCCGCCAAGTACCGGGAGGTGCTGGTGCTCTACTACTACCTGGGCTATGACACGGGCGAGATCGCCGCCCTGCTGAACATTCGGCCGGAGGCGGTGCGGGCCCGCATGAGCCGGGCACGGAGGCATCTGAAAGCAGAACTGGAGGGACAGGGCTATGGCAGGCTATCGGGATGAGCTGGAGAAGCTGGGCTTTTCCAGAGAGGAAAAGGCGGAGCTGGCGCGCCGCCTGGCGGCGGGGCGGCCCGCGGCGGAGAAGCGGCGGATGCGCCTGCCCTATCGGGGGCTGGTGGCCGTGGTGGCGGCGGTGTCCCTGCTGGTCGGGGCCGCCGGGGCGGCCTCCCTGGCCGGGGTGTCCCCGGCCTTCCGGGAGCTGTTCGGCATCACCAGCGAGGAGCAGGTGCAGAACCTGGGGGTTGTGCACCTGAACCAGGTGTTCGAGGACAAGAATGGCTCCGGCGCCACCGTCACCGTGAAGGAAGTGGCGGCGGATCAGGAACAGATCTATATCCTGGTGGAGTTTGCCGCGCCGGAGGGGACGATGCTGCCCGAGCCCGACCAGAGGGAGGAGGGCCTCACCCGCGCCATCCTCTGGGGCGGGCCGGACGGCAGAGGTATCGGCTACGGGCTCTATGCGGACGAGAACTGCACCAGCGTTGTCAGCCATAACAGCATGGGTTACAGGATTGACTATGTGGAGGACAGCGACCCCACAGACAACAAAATGGAATTTATCTACCGTGTGCATGTGGAGCCCATGCCGGAGGACGACGTATACTGCCTGTTTTCGGGGATACAGTCCCTGTGTGTGTATCATGAAGGGGAGGTGACTGCTGTGCTGGATGGCATGGACATCGACCTGGTCATCCCCCTGGCCGGTACGGGCACCCATTACGACTTCCGGGGCCGGTGCGGGGTCAACCTGGGGGGCGTGACGCTGGCGACGGTGGACGATCTCACCATCTCCCCCATCTCGGTGACCTTTGACCTGATCATTCCGGACGAGGCGGCCTATGAGGCGGCCCTGGCTGAGCACGGCCCCTGGGAGGCCTATATCCTGCTCCTGGACGGCACCCGGGTGGATGGGGAGTTCCAGCTCTCCCTTGACCAGCGGGACATCTCCGAGGAGCCCGGTGAGGAGGGGCGGGTCTACTTCCGCTCGGAGCACGTGCGCCTGGCCCTGGAGCACCCCATTGACGTATCCCAGATTTACGACATTGTCTTTGTGGGGGACAACAGTAAGGTGTACGACGGCCTGGATCATATTGGGGAGACCGTATACTTCTCCTTCTCGTCCTCCCACTTCTCCAACTCCGACTATTGGGACGAGGTCAACGAATACTGGCGGATCGACCAGGATAAGGAGATACACACCGGTACGCCGCCCATCTCCACCTCCGCCCCCGCGGAACCGGCCCATGCCGACACCCCTTGATCAGCGCCCCATTCCCCATGGGAGGCCCGGATGATATCCGGGCCTCCCCTTTTTCCCGGATTTTTTCCTTTTGGATTGGAAAAAATCCTTGCAAAAGGGAGAACACTGTGGTAGAATACTAGAGCATGTGATTACGCACACCCGCGGGACAGGGGGCCAGGTGCTTTCCATCAATGGGAGGTTGGCCGGCCCTGGAGGAACCGGGTGGAGGAATCAACAAATAAAGGAGGAAATTATCCATGGCAGTCGTATCTATGAAGCAGCTTCTCGAGGCGGGCGTCCACTTCGGCCACCAGACCCGCCGCTGGAACCCCAAGATGGCCACCTATATCTATACCGAGCGTAACGGCATCTATATCATCGACCTGCAGAAGACCGTGAAGAAGCTGGAGGAGGCCTACAACTTCGTCCGCTCTCTGGGCGAGTCCGGCCAGACCCTGCTCTTCGTGGGCACCAAGAAGCAGGCTCAGGAGGCCATCAAGGAGGAGGCCACCCGCTGCGGCGGCTACTACGTCAACGCCCGCTGGCTGGGCGGCATGCTCACCAACTTCAAGACCATGCGCGGCCGTGTGGATCGTCTGAACCAGCTGAAGAAGATGCAGGAGGACGGCACCTTCGACATGCTGCCCAAGAAGGAAGTCATGAAGCACCTGGGCGAGATCGCCAAGCTGGAGAAGTACCTGGGCGGCGTTGTGGAGATGAAGAAGCTCCCCGGCGCGCTGTTCGTGGTTGACCCCCGCAAGGAGCGCAACGCCATCAACGAGGCCCGCAAGCTGCACATCCCCATCGTGGCCATCGTGGACACCAACTGCGATCCCGACGAGATCGACTATGTCATCCCCGGCAACGACGACGCCATCCGCGCCATCAAGCTGATCTCCGGTGTGATGGCCAACGCCATCCAGGAGGGCAAGCAGGGCCAGGATGCCGCCGAGGCCGCCGCTGAGAAGGCCGAGGAGCCCGCCGCCGAGTAATCGACGCTGAACTGTGAAACCATGGAGCGCCCGCCCGCGCGGGCGAGGCGCTCCTTTTTTAACTTTGAGATGGAGGTAATGTGATTATGGCAATCACCGCGAAAGACGTACAGGCCCTGCGCGAGATGACCGGCGTGGGCATGATGGACTGCAAGAAGGCCCTCACCGAGGCCGAGGGCGATATGGACAAGGCCGTGGAGATCCTCCGCGAGAAGGGCCTGGCCGCCTCTCAGAAGAAGGCCGGCCGCATCGCCGCCGAGGGCATGGCCTATGCCGCCGTCATCGACGGCGTGGGCGTGGTGGTCGAGGTCAACGCCGAGACCGACTTCGTGGGCAAGAACGAGAAGTTCGTGGACTTCGTCAAGGGCGTGGCCGCCGTGGTCGCCAAGGAGAAGCCCGCTGATCTGGACGCCCTGATGGCTCTGCCCTTCGGCAACGGCCGCACCGTGCAGGAGGAGCAGCAGGAGATGGTTCTGGTCATCGGCGAGAACATCAAGGTTCGCCGCTTCGCCTTCTACACCGACGGCGTTTCCGTGGCCTATGTCCACGCCGGCGGCAAGATCGGCGTGCTGGTGAACCTGGAGACCAGCCTGTCCGCCGAGCAGGTGGAGGCCGTGGGTAAGGACGTGGCCATGCAGATCGCCGCCCTGAACCCCCGCTTCTGGGACAAGAGCCAGGTGGATCAGGCCACCCTGGACGAGGAGAAGAAGATCATGCTGGTGCAGATGGCCAACGATCCCAAGATGGCCTCCAAGCCCGAAAAGGTCAAGGAGGGCATTGTGGCCGGCAAGCTGGGCAAGTTCTACAAGGAGAACTGCCTGCTCCAGCAGGAGTTCGTGAAGGACAACTCCATGGACGTGGCCAAGTATATCGAGACCTCCGCCAAGGCTCTGGGCGGCACCATCACCTTCAAGGACGCCGTCCGCTTCGAGAAGGGCGAGGGCATCGAGAAGAAGCAGGAGAACTTTGCGGAAGAGATCGCCAAGCAGCTGGGCAAGTAAACAGCAGAAAGCTACCGAGGGCCGGACACAAGGTGTCCGGCCCTTTTCCATGCTTCGGCGTTCTCCTGCTCTCGCCGGGAGGCGGGCCGTGCCTTGAGGGTGCATCCGGGCTGTATGTATGCTCGTCCTTTTGGCGAAAAGTTTCGTCATGCTGCCAAATTCCCGCTTGAAATCCGTCAGGATTCCTGCGCGGAAATTTGTTGCCTAACAAAATTTTCGCGCAAAATTCCAAGCACACGTGCAACCCGGATACACCCTACCGCGTGCAAGCGTTTTGCCGGAGGCAAAACCTTGCGCCGGGGCGGATTCACTCCGCCCCGGCTGAAATGAAATCCGGGGCCCCCGGACGGCGGGAGCCGGACGGGGCCGAACTTCGCCGAAGAGATCGCCAAGCAGCTGGGCAAGTAAACAGCAGAAGGCTTTCAAGGGCCGGACACAGGGTGTCCGGCCCTTTTTTCGTCCCGGGGTTGAGATGGGCGGCCCGGTCTGCTATAATAGGGGAAAACGTATGTTCGAGCAGGAGGTGCTGTGATGTCGGATTTGCTGGAGGGGCTCAACCAGGCCCAGCGGGAGGCGGTGACCACCACCGAGGGCTTTGTGCGGGTGATCGCCGGGGCGGGCTCCGGCAAGACCAGAGCCTTGGCCCGCCGCTTCGCCTTCCTGGTGGAGGGGCTGGGCATCCTGCCGGGCAACATCCTGTGCGTCACCTTCACCAACAAGTCGGCCAACGAGATGCGCCAGCGCATCCACAACCTGACCGGGGACGACGACACCGGCTATGTCAACACCTTCCACGGCTTCTGCGTCTCCATCCTCCAGGAGGACAGCCACGCGGTGCAGTACCCCAAGAGCTTCCTGGTGCTGGACAACGCCGACATCAACGACATGCTCCAGATCATCTATGAGGAGCGGGGCCTTACCCTGCGGGACATGACCTTTGCCGACGCCCGGGACATGATTGAGATCCGCAAGCTGTTCCAGGAGCCGGACTACTACCGGGACATGATCGCCATGCCTCTGGACATTCTGAAGGAGAAGTACGACCGGGCCTCCTCCCCTGCGGACATCATCTTCTACGGCTACCTTTACCAGGAAAAGAAGTGCTTCGGCCTGGACTACAACGACCTCATCAAGTTCTCCCTGTACATCTTCCAGGAGCACGCCGACATCCGGCTGAAATGGCAGCAGCGGCTGGAGTACATCATGATCGACGAGTTCCAGGACATCGACCAGCTCCAGTACCAGCTGATGGAGGTGCTGTGCGGCTACCACAAGAACCTGTTCGTGGTGGGCGATCCCGACCAGACCATCTACACTTGGCGGGGCGCCGACGTAAAGTACCTGCTGGACTTTGACAGGCACTTCCCCGGCACCCGCACCATCCTGATGATGGACAACTACCGCTCCACCCCGGAGATCCTGGCGGCGGCCAACGCCCTGATTGATAAGAATGAGCAGCGCATCCAAAAGGAGCTGGTACCCACCCTCCCCCACGGGGCGCCGGTGACCTGCTGCCTGGCGGAAAACCAGGCGGCGGAGGCGGACTGGATGGCGTCGGAGATGCTGCGGCTCCACCAGGGCGGCCTGCCCTGGCGGGACATGGCCGTCCTCTACCGGGCCCACTATGTGAGCCGGTCGGTGGAGGAGGCTCTGCTGCGGGAGAAGATCCCCTACACCATCTACAGCGGGGTGCAGTTCTTTCAGCGCGCCGAGATCAAGGACGCCCTGTGCTACCTGCGGATGATCGCCTACCGGGACGATCTGTCCTTCCGCCGGGTGGCCAACGTGCCCCGGCGGAACCTGGGGAAGCGGCGGATGGCCTTTCTCCAGGAGTACGCCCAGGCCCACGGCTGCTCCCTGTACCAGGCCCTGACGGACAGCCTGGACGGCCCCCTGTTCAAGGGCACCGGGGCCCGGGGTTTTGTGTCCCTGGTGGAGGCCTTCTCCGCCGGGTACGAGGGCCGGCCGGTGTCGGAGGTGCTCGCCGCCCTGCTCAACGAGAGCGGCTATGAGCGGATGCTGCGCACCGAGGGCAGCCAGGAGCGGCTGGACAACCTGGCGGAGCTGAAGCAGTCGGTTCATGAGTACGAGACCACCTGCGGCGAGGAGAGCACCCTGGAGCACTACCTGGCCCATGTGGCCCTGTTCACCAACGCGGACACGGGGGAGGCCGGCGACCGGGTGAAGCTGATGACCGTCCATGCCGCCAAGGGTCTGGAGTTCCCCCACGTGTTCCTGTGCGGCATGAACGAGGGGGTGTTCCCCTCCCGGAAGGTGCGCACCCGCCCGGCCATGGAGGAGGAGCGGCGGCTGGCCTTCGTGGCCCTCACCCGGGCGGAGCAGGGCCTGTACCTGTCCGGGGCGGAGGGCCGCCGCTTCGACGGCTCCCCCTGGTACCCCTCCCGCTTCCTGTTGGATATCGGGCCGGAGCACCTGTCCTATGTGCGGGAGCCCCGGGAGGGCCTGATCCGGGAGGCGCGGGCCTACATCGACAGCAGCCAGCGCCGCCTGCCGGAGGACGAGCACACGGCGGCCTTCCCGCCCGGCCAGCGGGTGAAGCACTTCGTGTTCGGTGTGGGGACGGTGGTGGACGTGGACTGGGACAAGGGAGCCCACGTGGTGCAGTTTGACGACATGAGCACCCCCCGCCGCATCTCCTTCCGGGCCGGGCTGGAGCCCTGCCCCCCGGGCGCAGAGGGAGGGCAGCCATGATTATCCTGGATTTTGAGTGGAACCGGGGCTACGACGGCAAGCCCCTGGACGAGATCCTGCAGATCGGCGCGGTGCGCCTGGCGGGGCTGGGGGCACCCATCGACGACACCTTCAACGCCTACATCCGCCCCGCCGTCCACAAGAGCTTCGATCCCGGCGCGAAGGCCCTGCCGGAGCTGGCGGAGTGCCGGGCCTCGAATCTGGATTTTCCCGCCGCCCTGGCCGCCTTCACGGCGTGGATCGGGGACGAGACCGTCTTTGCCTCCTGGGGCGGCGGGGACGCGGACACCCTGGCCCGCAACTGCGCCCACTGGGGCCTCCCCTGTCCCGACCTGGGCCAGGTGTATGACCTCCAGCGGGCCTTCGGCCATGCGGCGGGGGCGGAGGGCCGGCAGGTGGCCCTGTGGCGGGCGGTGGAGTACTGCGGCATTCCGGACTGCTTCTCCTTCCACAACGCCCTGTACGACGCGGTGTACACCGCAGTGCTCTCCCGGTGGCTGACGGAGGAGGATCTGCTCTGGCAGCCGTCCAAGGCGGCGGCGCGGAAGCTGCCCGCCCTCTCCCGGCTGGCCTTCCAGCCCCAGCCCAGGACACGGGTGGGCCCCTTCCCCTCCGCCCGGGCGGCCCTCAGCTCCCGCACGGCCCGGCGGGCCGCCTGCCCCCTGTGCGGGCGGACGCTGTGGGTGCAGGAGTGGTACGGCCCCCTGGGTCAGCGGTACTACGGCCGCTTCCGCTGCCCGGAGCACGGCCGCTTCCTCCGTCGGCTGACCCTCTCCCGGCTGGAGGACGGCCAGTGGCGGGGCCGCCTTGCCCTCCCACCGGTCACCGAGGAGCTGGAGCGGGAGTATCAGGCGGCGTGGAGCGGCAAGCCCCTCCCCTGCCGGGGCACCCGCCGCCGGCGCAGGCGGGGACGGGCCAGGGCCGCGCAGAGTTCCTGACAGGCAGTATAAAGATAAAAGGGAGCACCGGGCCAAGCCCGGTGCTCCCTTCTGGCTGTCGATAACCCCTCCGGCTAAAGGATTCGGAGGGAAGGATAGTGTGAAAGGGAACCGTCAGGGTTCCCTTTCACGTTGGATCAAACAACTTTTTGAAACTTTTTTGAAGTTTCAAAAAGTTCAGCAGCCTGTCGAAAAGACTTTTTCGACAGGCTGAAGGGAGCACCGGGATTTCCCGGTGCTCCCTTTTGGTTTGCGTCTTCGGTTTCGATGCCGGTCAGTTCAGGACAATGGCGCGGACGGCCTCGGTCAGATCCACCACCTGCTCCCGGGGCACCAGGGAGACGCTCTCCCCGTCCACCACCGCCAGGCAGTTGGTGCCGTCATAGCGGTAGAGCTGGATCTCCACGGTGGGGAAGCTCTCGCTGTCCAGGTGAACCGTCAGGCTGATCTCCTCCTGCTGGTCGGGGGCCTCGTCGGTGAACTCCGCCGCCGTCAGGCCCTCCAGGGCGCTCTGGAGGTCGTCGATCTCCAGCTCCTCCCCCTGGCAGCTCCAGGTGCGGTCGTCCCCCTCCCCTTCGGCGGAAATGGTGTACTTCTCCCCCTCCAGGGCGATGTCCAGCTGGGTGACGCCGGCAAAGTCGGCCCACAGCACCTCCTGGTGGCGCAGCTCGTCATAGGACGCGGCCATCAGGGCCTCGTAGTCCGAGCCGGAGAGCTGATAGACAATCTGGGAGTCTCCCACCCGGGCGTAGGCGGTGATCTCCTCCTCCGTGTCCTCTGTCTCCTCCGAGCCGCTCTCTTCGTCCGCCTGGGCCTGGGCCAGCTCCTCGGGATCCCGGCTGATGTGGAGCACAAAGGTGCCGGAGGTCTCTGCCCCGTCCTCGTCCTCGCCGGTGTAGTCCACCGTCACCGTCAGCTGGGGCTCGTCCAGGCCGCAGTCGGCCAGCTCCTCGTCGGTGGCGTTATAGGTCACATAGTCGGTCAGCTCCAGGGACTGGAGGGTGCGCAGGTACCCCTCCACCAGGCTGGTGTCCAGGGGCAGGCTCTCCCCGTCCTGCTGGGTGAAGTAGACGTCGTCCTCGCTGTAGGACAGGCCGCTGTCCTCCTGCCAGGTAACGGTGTAGTCCTGTTCCCCGGCAAAGGTCAGGCCGGTGACCTGAGTCCAGTCCGGTACCTGGTCGTTGGCGATCAGGCCGCTGAGATCGGTATCATACACGTCCAGGGGGTCGCTGACCGCCAGGTACACGTTGCCGTCCCCGGTGGAGACATACCGCTGCTCGTCCATGTTGCTGTAGTTGCCCAGCTCGATGGTATAGCTCTCCTCCTCCGTGGCCAGCTGGATGGTGCAGGTGGGGTCGTCCAGGCCGTACTGGGCGTAGTCCTCCACGTCGGTGATGACAAAGGCCGCGCCGAAGGCCTCAAACTGCCCCAGCAGCTCCTGGATCTTCTCCCCGTCCACCGGGAAGGCCTCGTCATCGTCGTAGCGCCAGCCGTCGCCGTCCCGGTGGAAGGCCAGGGTCTCCCCCTCGTATTCCCAGGACAGGGACTGGACGGCATCCGGATCGATTTCCAGCACCGTCTCCCCGCTCTCGGCGATCTCCTCCTGCCGCTGCTCCAGGTGGAGCACCGCGAAGGCGGCGATGCAGGCCGCGGCCAGCACCCCCAGCAGGATATACAGCCGCTTAGCACGGTTCATTCTGATTCCTCCTTCTCCTCAGAACCACGGCGATGCCCACGCCCAGGAAGAGCAGGGGGCACACCCCGATCATCACGGTCTGCAGCAGGGCGGAGGTGGACTCGCTGATGGTCAGATAGTTGTAGTTCAGCGACTTGCTGCGGATGGCCATGGCCTCCCGCTCGCCGATCAGGTCGGACAGGGCGTTCATGGCCAGATCCCCGTTGGAGCCGGAGGAATAGGCGTTGTATACGTCCTCCAGGAACACGGAGGAGGTGAACCACACCATCTGCCCGCCGCCGTCGTCCTCCACGGACACCGCCACCGCGAAGGGGCCGTCGATGTCCCCCTCCTCCTTCTCGTAGGTGGACAGGTCATAGCCGGCCACCTTGCTGAAGGCGGCGTCGGAGGTGGTGAGCAGCTCGGTCACCGTGCCGCCGGAGCCCTCCCCCGTCACCGTCAGGCCCAGGGAGATGGGCAGGATGGGGAAGTAGTTCTCCTCGATGAGGGAGTCGGTGATGTCGTGGCTGGCCATGTCGGGCAGGAGCACGTAGGGGGCCTGGAAGGCGTAGTGCTCCCGGTCGGCCTCCACCACGATGCCCTCGTGGGCCTCCACGCCGTAGTCGGACAGGAGGCTGTACAGGTTCTCCAGGATGCCGTCCTCCACAGGGCCGGCCATGACCAGCAGCCTACCGCCGCCGGACACGTAGTCGGCCAGCATGTCCCGCTCCTCGGTGGAGATGTCGCTGGAGGGGGCGTAGATGAGGATGCAGTCGGCCTCCTCCGGGATGGCGTCCACGGTGAGCAGGGACAGGGTGTTGGTCTCGATGTTGGCCTTCTCGATCTGGTCGGCGAAGGTGGAGGGCAGCTCCGCCTCCCCGTGGCCCTCCAGGACGTAGAGCTGGGGCAGATCCTCGGTGACCACGTAGTCGATGGCGGAGGTGATGGCCCCCTCCCCGTCAAAATCGGTGGTGTAGGAGTAGGAGTACATGTCCGCGCTCTGCACGTAGATGTCGTTGTAGCTGATATACCGGCTGCGGTCGCCGCACTCCACCACCAGGCTGTTGTTGGGCACGTCCTCGTCGGTGTACTGCTCGGCAAAGGTGGGATACACGTCCGGGTTGCGCTTCACCACCTGGATGTGGTCGGAGAGGCTCTCGTACTTGCCCAGCAGGTTTTCGATCACGTCGTCCTCCTGCCCGGACTGGACGATCCAGTAGATGGTCACGTCCTCGGTCAGGCCGTTCACCACCACCTTGGTGTTGCTGGTGATGGAGTAGAGCTTGGAGGCGCTGATGTCAAACCGGGTATAGGCGGTGGGCAGGGCGGAGGCAAAGACGTTCACCGCGATGAGGATGGCCAGCACCACCGCAACAACCGCCAGGGAGTAGGCCCCGCCCTTCAGGGCGTTGCGCCCCCGGCGCTCCCCGCCGCCGGCGGGCTTTAAGCTCAGCTTTTTCATCAGTTGTACCTCCGTTTCTCCATGGACTGGACGGACAGGAGCAGGAAAAAGCCGATCACGCTCAGGTAGTACACGATGGCTGTCACGTCAAACACGCCGTTGACAAAGGTGTTGAACCGCTCGAACAGGGACAGCTGCTCCATGACGGCGGGCAGCAGCCCCTCAAACATAGAGCTGTCCACCAGGAAGGCGGCGGCCAGGGCCAGCACCAGGGCCAGGGCCACGCCGTAGGCCAGGCCCTCGTTCCGGGTGAGATAGCGGATCAGGAAGCCCAGGAGGATCGCCAGCACGTCCAGGGCGATGAGGGAGCCGAAGGCCGTGGAGGAGATGTACTCCGACAGGCTGACGCTGTAGTAGTTGAACAGGATCACCGCGATGGTGATGCCGGCGGCGAAGCCCTGGTTCTCCGTCAGGGAGGACAGGAACACCCCCACCGCCATCAGGGCCGCCCCCATGACAAAGAAGGCGAAGATGGAGCCGTAGGAGGTGGGCAGGTAGACCTCGCCGAACTGGGCGAAGATCAGGGGGTACACGCAGATCACCGCCAGGGGGATCAGGTACACCGCCAGCAGGGCCAGGTACTTGCCCAGCACCACCTGGGTGGTGGTGATGGGCAGGGAGTAGAGCAGCTGGTCGGTCTTCTGCCGCCGCTCCTCGGCCAGCACCCGCATGGTGAGGATGGGCACGATGACCACAAAGACCAGGCTGCTGAAGCTGAGGACATACTCGAAGTTGCTCACCGCCGCCTGGAGGTTGTAGAGCATGGCGCCCACACCCACCACAGCCAGCAGGAAGGCCCCGAACACGTAGGCCGTCAGGGAGTGGAAATACCCCCGCAGCTCATGCTTGCATACCGCGATCACGGTTCCTCCTCCCCCTTTCCTTCCGCGGTTTCCGCGCTTTCTGTCGCTTCCGCGGGCTCTGTCTCAGCCTGGTGCTCCGGCTGCTCCGCCCCGTCCGGCTCCACCGCCGGGGGCTCCTGGTGCTCGGTCAGCTCCAGGAACACGTCCTCCAGGCTGGCCTTCTTCAGGGACAGCTCCAGCAGGGCCTTCCCCGCCCCGGCGAAGGCGAAGAAGATCTCCCGGGACACCTGGTGGAGCTCGGTGCAGTCCGTCTTGAGGCGCAGCGCCGTCAGGCCGTCGGCCCGCTCCTCCGCCGCGCAGTCGGTGAGCTCCGCCACCCCGTCCAGCAGGGCGCTGGCCTCTGCCGGCGGCGCGTCGGTGACTACGGTGATCTCGTTGGAGCCCAGCAGCCGCTTCTCCAGGTTCTCCGGCCGGTCAAAGGCCACCAGCTTTCCCCGGGAAATGATCAGGATCTGGTCGCAGAGGTTCTGCACCTCCGACAGGATGTGGGAGCTGAAGATCACCGTGTGGCTCTGCCCCAGCTCCTTCACCAGGGTGCGGATCTCGATGATCTGCAGAGGATCCAGGCCCACGGTGGGCTCGTCCAGGATGATCACCTCCGGATTGCCCAGCAGGGCCTGGGCGATGCCCACCCGCTGCCTGTAGCCCTTGGACAGGGCGGAGATGCGCTTGCGGCGCACGTCGCCGATCTTCGTCTGCTCCACCACGGCGGAGATCTGCCGCTCCAGCTCCGCGCCCCGCAGGCCCTTGGCCTCCCCCACAAAGCGCAGGTACTCCAGGGGGCTCTCGTTCAGATACAGGGGCGGCTGCTCCGGCAGGTAGCCGATGCGCCGCTTGGCCTCGTTGGGTGATTCGAAGATATCGTACCCGTCGATCCTGACGGTGCCCTCCGTGGCGGACAGGCATCCGGTCATGATGTTCATGGTGGTGGACTTGCCCGCCCCGTTGGGGCCCAGGAAGCCGTAGATCCGGCCGCTGTCCACCCGGAAGCTCAGGTCGGATACCGCCGTGTGCTCGCCATATTGCTTGGTGAGATGCTCGACCTCAATCAAGGGGTCTCCCTCCTTATGTGCTCAGATAGCCTGATTGTAGCGCCGGGACTTAAAATCTACCTTAAAGAATGGCGGCAGAGCGGGGTGCGGACGGGCAAAAGGCAGGCGCGCCGCGGAATCCCGCGGCGCGCCTGCCTTTCTATGCTGTGCTTATCCGGTCAATGTTCCGTTCCCGCTCCTGGTCTTGTACGCCTCACCCCAGCTCTGCATGGCGTCCAGGACGGGCTTGAGGCTGTACCCCAGCTCAGTGAGGGTGTACTCCACCCGGGGCGGCACCTCCGGGTACACCGTGCGGGTGAGCAGGCCGCTCCCCTCCATCTCCCGAAGCTGGGCGGTGAGCACCTTCTGGCTCACCGTGCCCAGGGACTTTTTCAGCTCCCCGAAGCGCTTGGTGCCCGGCATCAGATCCCGGAGTATGAGCACCTTCCACTTGTCGCTGATCAGGGTCAGCGTGGTCTCCACCGGGCAGGCCGGAAGGGTCTTTGCCTCTGCCGGCATGGTTTCTCCCTCTCCCTTGGTTTCCATTTGGTCTGTACAGCTGCATTTTACCCCAGCCTCCCCGCCGGTGTCAAGACGCGGCAGGTCCTTTAAGTTCCTTTTGAGTTGGCGTGCCATCCTGTGGGCACCGGGAGACCCCCGGACACCTATGGAATGGAGTGATTCTTTTGAAACGAACCAAATGGCTGGCTCTGGGCCTGTGCGGGGCTATGCTGCTGGCGGCCCTGACCGCCTGTTCCGCCGATTCCGGCCAGGAGGAGGAGACTGTCAGCCCCACTCCCACCCCCGAAGAGACGGAGAGCGTATCCGCCACCCCCGCGGCAGAGGAGGAGGACGCCGTCCAGGAGACCGCCGCCCCCGATGAGACGGCAGACGCCGGCCTGACCCTCGCCTTCACCCTGCTGGATGCCGACGGCGCTCCCCTGTCCGACGCTTCGCTCCAGCTCACCATCGGGGAGGATCAGGCGGACTACCCCGCCGAGGAGGACGGCACCCTCACCGTGAGCGGCCTGCCCCGGACGGGCACGGCGGAGCTGGTGCTCACCGACGCCTCAGGGGCGGAGCTGGGCACCCTGGAGCTCCAGCTCTCCGAGGGCTCGGTCACCGACGCGGTGGACAACGGGGACGGCACCGCCTCCCTCACCGTCCTGACCGAATCGGAGGAGGCGGCGATCACCCTCGCCATGGGCGACGGCGGCACCCTGACCTGTTCCCTGACGGCTGCGGAGCCGTCCGCATCATAAAATTTGCAAAACGTTCAAGATTTGTCCACAGCCACGGCACAGAATCCGCTTAAACTGGAGCACGATACCTGACCAAAAAAGGAGTCTTGAACCATGCGGATTCTGATCGCCGAGGACGAGCCGGAGCTGGCCGCCGCCCTGGAGGCCATGCTCAAGCGGGAGCACTACTCGGTGGACGTGGTGCACGACGGGGACGACGCCCTGGACTACGGCCTGGCGGAGAACTACGACGGCCTGGTGCTGGACATCATGATGCCCCGGCGGGACGGACTGGAGGTGCTCCGCCTGCTGCGGGAGAAGGGGGTATCCACCCCCGTGCTCCTGCTCACCGCCAGAAGCGGGGTGGACGACCGCATCCGCGGCCTCAACGCCGGGGCGGATGACTACCTGCCCAAGCCCTTCGACATGGGGGAGCTGGTGGCCCGGGTGCGGGCCCTCACCCGCCGGGGCGCCGCCTATACCCCCAGTCAGATGACGGCGGGGGATCTGACCCTCGACCGGGACACCTTCGAGCTGTCCGCCCACGGTGCCTCGGTGCGTCTGGGCAACAAGGAGTTCCAGCTGCTGGAGCTGCTCATGCGCCAGCGGGGCGGCTTTTTGTCCACCGAGCAGCTGATGGAGCGCATCTGGGGCTATGAGAGCGAGGCGGAGGTCAACGTGGTATGGGCTTACATCTCCTATCTGCGCCGCAAGCTGGAGGGGCTGCACTCCACCGTGCGCATCACCGCCAGCCGGGGCCGGGGCTACACCCTGGAGGTGGGGGCGTGATCCGCGCCCTCCGCCGCCGCTTCCTCCTCATTGCCATGGCCTCCCTGGCCGGCACCCTGGCCCTGCTCTGCCTGGCCATCAACCTGGGCTACCGGCACATGCTCACCCAGCGGGCCGACGCGGCGGTGGAGATGCTCCACCAGACCGGAGGCGCCTTTCAGATCCCAGACGCGCCAGTGGATCCGGCGGCCCACGGCGGGTTTCAGGTCACCCCGGAGACCCCCTTTGAGACCCGCTACTTCATCGTCCACCTGACGGAAAACCGGGAGGTCACCGAGGTGGACGCCGAGCACATTGCCGCCCTGGATCGCCAGATGGTGGTGGAGTGGGTGGGCAATATCCTGGACGGAGGAAAGCAGTCCGGGTACACCAGCTATTACCGCTACGGCGTCTTTGCCGAGCCTGACGGCGGCACCACCATCGTGGTGCTGGACTGCTTCCTCCAGCTTCAGGGGGCGGGCGGCGTACTGCGCATCTCCCTGCTGGCCGCCGGTGTCTGCCTGCTTACGGTATTTCTGCTGCTGCTCCTCCTCTCCCGGCGGGTCACCCGGTCCTTTGTGGAGAACCTGGAGCGGCAGCGCCAGTTCGTCACCGACGCCTCCCACGAGCTCAAGACCCCTCTTGCCATCATCTCCGCCAACACCGGCCTGCTCTCCGACTCCCTGGGGGAAAACCGCTGGCTGGAGAGCACCCGGGCCCAGGTGGGGCGGCTGGACCGGCTGATCCAGAACCTGATCGAGCTGGCCCGCACCGAGGAGGCCCTGCCCGACGAGGCCGTCGCCCCCGTGCCCCTGGGACGGGTGGCGGAGCGGGCCCTGGAGGACTTCCGCCCCCTGGCCGAGGCCGCCGGCAAAACCCTGGACGGCCGGATTGAGCCGGAGCTGGTGCTCCCCGGTGTGGAGGATAACCTGGCCCGCCTGTGCGCCCTGCTGCTGGACAACGCGGTCAAGTACTGCGACGAGGGCGGCGCCATTCGCCTCACCCTGGCCCGCCGGGGCCGCTGGGCCGTGCTGTCTGTCTCCAACCCCTGCGCCGGGCTGGACGCCGCCCAGCTCCCCCGCCTGTTTGACCGGTTTTACCGGGCGGATTCCTCCCGCGCCCGCAGCAGCGGCGGCTACGGCATCGGCCTGTCCACCGCCCGGGCTATCGTGGCCCGGCACCACGGACGGCTCACCGCCCGCCTCTCCGGCGGCACGGTAACCTTTACCGCTGTCCTTCCCCTCTTTTCCCGCCCGCCAGAGCGGTTTTTACATAGATAAAGCCAGCGGAGTTATCTGTCTTGCCTTTTATCCAATTTTATTGTTTATCGCTAAAATAATATTGACTTTCAGCCATTGGCAGCGTATACTTGCCTCAGTGAGGTGAACGCTGATGCCTACGAGAGGTTCCATCCCCGGCCGCCTGGGCGCCTTTATCCTGGGCCACATTCTGTGTTCAGTGCTGTACTTTTTCTTTGCGTTTCTCAATTTCAGGCAGGCAGGCCCCGCTTCCTCGACAATCGCCGTGGTACAGATCTATCTGCTGCCGGCGGCGCTCTACCTGCTGGCGGGCTGCCTGTTCTCCCGGCTCCGACGCTGGCCCGGGCCGGGGCGGAAAACCGCTTTCCTCTCTGTCCTTTTCCCCACCCTGTGCGCCTGGGGCTGGGTGGCCGCCAGCGCGGGCGTTGGCATCTTTGCCTCTCTTGCGGGTATTCCGGCACTGGAGGGCGCCGGCTCCTGGATGCTCTTCTCCACCGTCTACTGGGCCCCGGCCTCCGCCCTGTTTGTCCTTCTTTCCCTGTTGTACTCCCTGGGCGGGCTCCCCTGGCTGTGGCTGGTCTGTGTCCCTTTGGCAGGCCTGCTTCCGCCTCTGCTGTTCTTTCTGGGCTCCCTTCTGCCCCACAGGTTCCGCCGGCCCCAGCCGCCGGCGCTCCCGGAAGGGGGAACTCCCGCATGAGGCATACCGGCTCTGTCCACGGCCGCTTCGGCGGGTTTGCCGCCGGGCATTTTACCCTCTCTGTCCTGGGCTTTGGGGGCTGGCTGCTCCTGTCCGGAGCGTGGGGGCTCCCTGTATTTCCCGTCTATGTGTACGTCCTGATGCTCCTCTATGTGCCGGCGGGCTGGGTGGTGTCCTCCCTGAGGCGCTGGCCCGCCCCGGATCTGAAAACCGGCGTCAAGGCCGTCCTGTACCCCGCCCTATGCGCCTGGATCTGGGCCTTCGGCGGGCTGTGGCTCTTCTCCTCCGGCGGCGCCTTGCCGTCGGTGGGCTATCTGGGCCTTCAAATTCTTCTGTCCACCTTCCTTCTGGCCTCCCCCTCGGCCCTGTTCGTCCTGATGACCGGCCTCGCCTTTCTGGACGGGGCCGCCCCGTGGCTGTGGCTGCCCCAGGTTATTCTGGCGGGCCTGCTGCCGCCCCTGCTGTTCTTCCTGGGGTCGCTTCTGCCCCGGGCGTCCCGGGAGGGTTGTTCTCATGAAAGCGAAAAAAGCATCGGTGCTCCTGATTCTCCTGTGCGCGCTCCTCATTCCGGCCCTGCTGCTGATGACAGTCCGGAGCGGGGATCATCCGGCGGGGATTGAGCGGTTTGTGGCCGCCAACCAGGCGGCACTGGAGGAGATCGCGGCGGACTGCCTGCGCGGCAGCCAGACGGCGGCGCGGTACAAGGGTGTAGAGATTGAAGGCGTCTTTCCCGGGGAGCACCGAATCGTGCAGTTCTTCTCCGGCGGCTTCGGCCTGGCCCCCGCCTCCACCTACTGCGGTTTTTACTACTCGGAGGACGGCGTGCCGGCGGCCTATCAGAACGTGGATGTCCCGCTGACCCCCGCCGGGGAGAATCGGTGGCGCTGGAGCGACGGGACGGACAACGGCGGCGTAACCCGGCGTATTACGGAGCACTGGTTCTCCTACCGGGCCTGGTTTTAGCCGAGAGCCGCCGCCTGCCGAAAAAGCGGTTGACAACGGCGAAAAATGTGATAGAATAATTCAGCTATCAGAAAAACGCCGCGACGAAGCCAAGCGGATGCCCGTGCGCCGAGCGAGGAGGGGACGGTGGAAGCCCTCTGCTGTACGGCTCCGCAAGCCACTTCACCAGCCGCCCGGGACGACCGGGACGCCTCATCCCCGTTACCGGATGGCATGAGATGCCCTTCGGGGCAGATCAGGGTGGTACCGTGGAGTGAATACGCTCCGCCCCTGACATGGGGGCGGGGCTTCTTTTTTGCCCGGCAAAGCCCAAAATTTTGGAAGATAGGAGTTTGGTCTGTCCATGCACAAGAACTACGGTCTCAACGAGCTGCGCGAGATGTTCCTGAAATTCTTTGAGACAAAGGGCCATCTGCGCCTGCCCAGCTTCTCCCTCATCCCCCAGAACGACGCCTCCCTGCTGCTCATCAACAGCGGCATGGCACCCATGAAGCCCTGGTTCACCGGGGAGCAGGAGCCCCCCCGCCACCGGGTGACCACCTGCCAGAAGTGCATCCGCACCGGCGACATCGAGAACATCGGCCACACCGCCCGCCACGGCACCTACTTTGAGATGCTGGGCAACTTCTCCTTCGGCGACTACTTCAAACGGGACGCCATCCACTGGGCCTGGGAGTTCCTCACCTCCCCCGAGTGGGTGGGCCTGGAGGCCGACCGGCTCTACCCCTCCGTGTTCGCCGGAAACGAGACCACCCCCGCCGACGACGAGGCCTTCGCCATCTGGCGGGACGAGATCGGCATCTCCGAAGACCGGATCTTCAAGTTCGGCAAGGAGGACAACTTCTGGGAGCACGGCTCCGGCCCCTGCGGCCCCTGCTCTGAGATCTACTACGACCGGGGCCCTGAGTGGGGCTGCGGCAAGCCGGGCTGCACCGTGGGCTGCGACTGCGACCGCTATATCGAGGTGTGGAACATCGTGTTCTCCCAGTTTGACAACGACGGGGAGGGCCACTACACCGAGCTGAAGCAGAAGAACATCGACACCGGCATGGGCCTGGAGCGGCTGGCCTGTGTGTGCCAGAACGTGGCCTCCCTGTTCGACGTGGACACCGTCATGAACATCACCAACAAGGTGTCCGAGATCACCCACGCCCACTACGGCGAGACCGCCGCCAAGGACGTGTCCCTCCGGGTGATCACCGACCACATCCGCTCCTCCGTGTTCATGATCTGCGACGGCGTGCTCCCCTCCAACGAGGGCCGGGGCTATGTGCTCCGCCGCCTGCTCCGCCGGGCCGCCCGCCACGGCAAGCTGCTGGGCGTCAACGATCCCTTCCTGTACGAGGTGTGCGACACCGTCATCCACGAGAACGAGGGCCACTACCCCGAGCTGCGGGAGCGGCAGGACTATATCACCAAGGTCATCCGCACCGAGGAGGAGAACTTCGCCCGCACCATCGACGGCGGCCTGAAGATCTTCAACGACATGCTGGAGCAGCACAAGGCCAAGGGGGAGAAGATCTTCTCCGGCGCTGACGCCTTCAAGCTGTACGACACCTACGGCTTCCCCATCGACCTGACCATGGAGATGGTGGCCGAGCAGGGCATGGCCGTGGACGAGAAGGGCTTCCAGAAGCTGATGCAGGAGCAGAAGGAGCGGGCCCGCAAGGCCCGGGAGGCCCTGGGCGACCTGGGCTGGGCCGGCGTGGAGTTCGGCAAGGACGTGCCCGAGACCGAGTTTGTGGGCTACGACCACACCGCCATCGACGGCGCCAAGGTAGTGGCCCTGGTGGTGGAGAACGAGCAGGCCGAGGAGCTGATGCCCGGCGTGGAGGGCATCGTGGTGCTGGACAAGACCCCCTTCTACGCCGAGATGGGCGGCCAGGTGGGCGACCACGGCGTGCTCACCGCCGCCAGCGGCGGCGTGTTCCAGGTCACCGACGTGCAGAAGAACAAGGGCGGCAAGTATATGCACTACGGCAAGATGTCCGGCGGCGTGCTCAAGCTGGGCGACACCGTGAGGGCCGAGATCGACGTGCCCCGCCGCAAGGCCGTCATGCGGGCCCACTCCGCCACCCACCTGCTGGACGCGGTGCTGCGGAAGGTGCTGGGCGACCACGTGCACCAGGCCGGCTCCCTGGTGGAGCCCGACAAGCTGCGCTTCGACTTCACCCACTTCGCCGCCCTCACCGCCGAGGAGCTCTCCCAGGTCTCCGCCCAGGTCAACGAGGCGGTGCTGGAGGGTTACGACGTACACACCGAGGTTCTCCCCATCGAGGAGGCCAAGCAGCGGGGCGCCATCGCCCTGTTCGGCGAGAAGTACGGCGACACCGTCCGGGTGGTGGACATGGGCCAGGGCTTCTCTGTGGAGTTCTGCGGCGGCACCCACCTGGACAACACCGCCAAGGTGGGCGTGTTCCACATCGACAGCGAGTTCTCCGTGGCCTCCGGCGTGCGCCGCATCGAGGCCACCACCGGCTTCAAGTCCCTGGAGATCATGAACCGCAACCAGGCCCTGCTCTTTGAGGCCGCCGCCGTCCTCAAGGCAAAGCCGGGTGAGCTGCGGGAGAAGGCCGAGCAGAACATGGCCGAGCTGCGGGAGATGCGCCACACCATCGAGAAGTTCCAGGCCAAGGAGGCCGCCGGCGAGACCGAGCGCTTCCTCATGGGCTGCCACCCGGTGGGTGATCTGCGGGTGCTGACCGCCACCCTGCCCAACGCCGACGCCGCCAAGCTGCGCCAGATGGGCGACATGTGCCGGGATCGGGAGCCCGGCATCGTGTCCGTCCTCTCCACCGTCAACGACGGCAAGATCACCTTCCTGGCCGTCTGCGGCAAGGAGGCCGTGGCGAAGGGCATCAAGGCCGGCGACATCATCAAGACCATCACCGCCATCTGCGGCGGCAAGGGCGGCGGCAAGCCGGACAGCGCCATGGGCGGCGGCAGCGACGTACTCAAGCTGGATGACGCCCTTGCCAAGGTGGACGACCTGGTCGCCGAAAAGCTGGGGCTCTAAGCCGCGTCAGGCACCACCGGCCCTTTCCGTCATATCATAGATTGTATTTTTTCAATAAAAGGAGACTACCCTATGCTTCCCAAGGACCCCGTGATTCTGCTCAGCGTCATCAACACCAAACTGCGGGATTTTTATCCCAGCCTGGACGCCCTGTGTGACGATCTCCAGGTGGACGCCGGGGAGATCACCCAGTCCCTCTCCGCCATCGACTGTTCCTACAGCCGGGAGCGGAACCAGTTCGTCAGAACCTGACCGCAGCCCCCGTCCGGACATGAGCCTCCGAACGGGGGCTCGCTTTTTCTTGCCCTTCCTGATGATTTGGTGTAAAATAGCCCGTGAAAGGAGGCTGATTCCATGAGCGATTGTCTGTTCTGCAAGATCGCTGCGGGAGAGATCCCGTCCAAGAAGGTGTATGAGGACGACCAGGTGTACGCCTTCTATGACATCGATCCCCAGGCGCCCACCCACTTTCTGGTGATTCCCAAGGCCCACATCGGCTCCTGCGGGGAGATCTCCCCGGAGAACTCCGCCGTGGTGGCCCACGCCTTTGAGGTGATCTCCCAGGTCACCAAGGAGCTGGGCATCACAGACTTCCGGGTGGTGTCCAACTGCGGGGAGCAGGCGGGCCAGTCCGTCCACCATCTGCACTTCCACGTGCTGGCGGGCCGGGACATGACCTGGCCTCCCGGCTGAGACATGAAAAAAAACATCCTGTTCCAGGGCCTGGCCGGGCTGGCAGCGTGGGGCTGCCTGTCCGGCCTGGCCTTGGTGCGCTTTTGGGCCGTTCTGTACGGGCACCTCCCCGGGGAGCTGATTCTGGCCGCCGCCGTGGTGCTCTCCGGCGCGGCGGTGCTGGCCGTGTGGAAGCTGGGGCTGGCGCCCCGGCTGCTCCTCCCCTTCGGCCCCACCTGGAAAACCGCCCTGGCCGGCGGGGCCGCCTTTGCGCTGGGGGCCCTGCTGGACACCAGCTACAGCATGTTTGACGCCGGCGGCATGCTCATCGGTACCGCCCCTTTCCGGCTGGCCTGCGCCCTGGGCAGCGGCCTGATGCTCTCCGCCGTCGTGCTGGCCCTGTGCACCGCCCTGCGGCAGTTCGGCCCCCTGCACCTGTCCTGCGGGAAAACCATGCTGGTGCTGATCCTGGCGGTCAACATCCTTACCGCCCTGTACAGCGCGGGCAGCGCCACCATCTACTACTGGGACAGCAACATCTACTGGAACTCCAGCACCCTGCTGGCGGGGCAGCCGCTGGATCTGGCCCAGGTGCGGCTGGTGCTGGAGAGCGTGATCACCTCGGAGTACAACTACCTGCTCTCCTGGCCCATCTCCCTGGTGATGCGCGTGCTGGGCACCGGGCGGTATGTCTACAACTTCGTCATCGCCAACCTGTACGTCCTCCCCGCCCTGGCGGGCATGCTGGCCCTGGGGCGGCGGGTGCGCCGCGGCGGCGTGCTGCTGGTCTGCGCCACCCCCATGCTGCTCTACACCGCCCTCACCGGCTTTGTGGACGTGGCGGCGGCCGGCGCGGGCATCTGGGCCTTCGTCATCTATACCGACGAGCGCCGCCCCCAGTGGGCCCGGGGCATCCTCACCGGCGCCCTGCTCACCCTGGTGTTCCTGCTGCGGCGGTACTTTTTCTTCTTCACCGTATCCTTCGGACTGGCGGCCCTGCTCGCCCTGGCGGTGCGGCGGAGCCAGTGGAAGTCCTTTGTGGCTCTGTGCGCCTCCGGCGCGGTATGTTCCCTCTTCTTCGGGCAGAGCTTCCTGGTGTCGCAGGTGCTGGGAGGCAGCTACTTCGACACCTACTCCGCCTACAACCAGGGCCGGTGGGTGGACGCGGTAATGCTGTGCCGCTATTTCGGCTGGATTCTTATGGCGGCAGCCCTGGCGGCGGTGGTGTGGGCCCTGCTCCGGCGGCCAAAGGCCCGGTACGCCGCCCTGCTCACCCTGGTGCAGCCGGTGCTGTGCCTGTTCCTCTTCACCAGGGTGCAGTCCCACGGGCAGCAGCATCTGCTCCTCTACCTGCCCGCTCTGTGCGCCGCCCTGGCCCTGGGGCTGGAGGCCCTGCCCCAGGCGAGGCCCGCCAAAATCGGGGCCTGGGCCCTGTCCCTGTGTGTGCTGGGCAGCTCCTTCCTCCCCCGGGAGCAGCCCTCCAGCCCCCAGGAGATCACCACTCTCTCCCCCCTGCCCACCTTCACCTATGTGCCGCCCCAGCGGGAGGACATCGCCCAGCTGGTGGCCCTGCGGGTGTACGTGGACAGCCTGTCGGCGGAGGAGCCCAGGACGGCGGCCATCATCTCCTCCTCCTTCACCTTCAACTCCAGCATCTACGACACCACCCTGCGCTCGGTGGGCATCCCGGAGCCGGAGAGCCCCAAGACCTCCATCACCTATTTTGCCACGGTGGACAAGCGGGACGGCTTCTCGTGGAACGCCCTCACCGCCGACTACCTGATCGTGGCCGACCCCGTCCAGTACCATCTGGGGGCGGACAACCAGCACCTGGTCACCGTGCTGGCCGGGCCGGTGCTGGAGGGCACCGGCATCGGCACGGCCTATGAGCGGCTGGACGTATCCTTCCACCTCAAGGACGGGGTGACGGTGTATATCTACGAGCGCACCCGGGACATCACGGCGGAGGAGTACCGGGCCATCTCCGACGAGCTCACCGCCCTCTACCCGGAGTACGCGGAACAGTACCGCTCGCCGGTATAACCCAGGTAAATCAACAGCGCGGATGGGCGTCACCCCATCCGCGCTGTTTCCTATGTCTCGTCCAGCCAGTCCAACAGCTCGTAGACCCGATCCCGGGTCAGTTCCGCCGCCGCCATGTCCTCCGCCGCGGCCTGGGTGCAGCCCTCGTGGGGGCCGGCCCCGGCCTGGGTCACCTGCTCCTCCTTCCGGGCGACCCAAGCCTCCTGTTCCGCTGTCAGGGGCTCCAGCTCCGCCGGATCCAGCCGCTGCTCCAGACAGTTCCACAGGTCGTTGAGCTGGTCATCCCACAGTTCAAGCATCCGCGCGGCCTTTTCCTCACACACCCACTGGTCGAACTCTCCGCTGGTGATCTCCGTCTCCAGCTCGGCGGCGTAGGGCTCCACCCACCCCTCCAGGCTCTCCCGGATGCTCTCCAGCCGGTCGTAGCTGGAGAAGCCCTGCTGGTGTACCGCATTGTTCAGGGCATAGAAGGGCAGCTCGTCCCTGGTGTTTTCGCTGTACCCCACCCAGCTCCGGAACTCCTGGGGCAGCTGGCCCAGGGGCGCGCCGGGCAGATAGATCAGGATGTCCTCCGCGTCCTCCAGGCCGTAGGGGTCGGTATAGCAGTACTGGGTGCCGTCGATGACCTCCTCGGTGCCCGCCTCCTTCTCGTAGGCGATCTCGTCGATGCGCACCGAGTAGGTGTAGTCGTTCACCCGCACCGGCTGGGTGAACTGCCCGGTGAAGTCACAGCGATACTGGACGCCGTGTTCGCCGCTTCCCATGTCGCTGTCGCTATACGTGCCGGAGAAGCTCCCGTACACGTCGATATGCAGAATCGTGCGCCACCCTCCCGCGCCGCTGGCAAAGTAGAACTCCAGATCCTTGAGTTGGGAAAAGAGGGGGTCTGCTGCCGCAGGCTGGGCGGCGGCCGGGTCATCGACCGGCTCCTGCACCGGATCTCCCCGGAAGCCCGCAAGGCGGGCCTCGCTGTACAGACCGTAGAAGGGCAGCTCCTCCTCCGCGGTGTCATCAGACCCCATCACCCAGCCGAGGAATCCCTCCGGCAGCTCTGCCATGGGCGCGCCGGGCAGGTAAATCAGCAGCTCCCCCGTGTCCTCCAGGCCCCGGGGCTCTGTGAAATAGTAATGGATGCCGTCGGCATATTCGTCCGTGCCCGGCTCCCGCTGGTACTCGATGTGTTCGATGCCCACGGAGTAGGTGTAGTCGTTCACCCGCACGGGCTGGGCAAGCTGGCCGGAAAATTCGCAGCATTCACACACAGCCTGGGTTCCGCTTTCGCTCTCCTCCCATTCTGAATCGCTGAAGGAGCCCGAAAAGCTCCCGTCCGGCTGGATGGTCAGCACCGTGCCCCAGCCGCTCGCGCCGCTGGCATGGACAAACCGGCACGCCTGGAGATCTGCGAAGGTGAAGTCCGCCTCCGCCGTCTCCAAGGGAGTCGGGGACTGGGGAGGGGCGGCGGACTCCCCGCAGGCGGAGAGGGAGAGGGCCAGGGCGGCCGCCAGGGTCAGGGCTGTCAATTTCTTTCTGTTCACGAACTGCACCTCCATGGAGACCGCATCTGCCGCGGCCCTTTTAAGAAGAGGATAGCATTTCGATTTACATAATTCTTCTATTCCTGTTGACAATCCGGTTACAGTCCGGTTACGGCCGCCCCGCCACCGCCTCGATCCCCAGGGCCCGCAGCTCCGGCCCGGTCAGCGCCGGGAAGGGGCGCACCGGGGCCGGGTTTGGAACGTGGGGGGCGAGCAGCTTCTCCATCCACGCCATGTGGTACCACCGGCCGAATTTATAGCCGCACTTGTGGAACTCCCCCACCATGCGGTAGCCCATGTGGGTGTGGAACTCCACGCTGTTGTCGGTGAGATGCTCGTCCGCCTCCCCCGCCGGGCGGCCAATGCAGGCCTCCAGGTTGGTGAGGTTCTGGGCCCGGGCGATCCCCTCGATGGCCCCATACAGGGCGCGGCCCAGCCCCAGCCCCCTGCTGTCCATCCGCAGGTAGATGGAGGTCTCCGCCGCCCACTGGTAGGCGGCCCGGCCCACGAAGGGGCTGAGATAGGCGTAGCCCAGCAGCTCGCCGCCCCCCTCCGCCGTCAGGTAGGGGTATCTTTGCAGGGTGCGGGTGATCCGCCCCCGGAACTCCTCCAGGGTGGGCACGTCGTACTCAAAGGTGATGGCGGTGCCCTCCACATAGGGGGTATAGATGGCCAGCAGCTGCGCCGCGTCCTCCGGCGCGGCCACCCGGATGCGGATGTTCTCGTCTCTCATGGCGGTTTTCCTCCCAGTTTGCTTTTTCCCATACGCGCCAGAGGCGCGCCCCCTGCCGGCGGGCGCGCCTCTGCTACCCCTCCAGGGTGAACAGCTCCTCCACCGGAACCTCCAGCAGGCGGGCCAGCTTCATCCCCAGGGCCAGGGTTGGGTCGTACTTGTCGTTCTCGATGGCGTTGATGGTCTGCCGGGTCACCCCCAGCAGCTTGGCCACGTCCTCCTGCCGCAGGCCCCTGGCCTTGCGCAGCTCCTTGACCTTGTTCCTCATACGCCCAGCGCCAGCAGCACGCCGAAGAGCACCAGGGCGGCGGTGAGGATCATCCAGATCACCACCTCCCGCTTCACCCGGTCATCCCCCACCCGGGCCCGGCCGAGCCACTGGGCCAGGCAGAAGATCACCACCTGGGCCCCCAGCAGGAAGGCGGGCAGGCTGGTGTCCCCGCCCTGGATCAGCTCCCACACCTCCCAGAGAAACAGGGCGATGACCAGGAAAACCCAGGCCGCCCGGCAGGCCCGCAGGGTGATCTGCTGCTCCATCTCGTCCATCTTTTGGAATCCGAAGTTTTTCATGGCGTGCACCCCCTAAATGTCAAAGCCTTTTTACATTTAGGAGGATACACCCATACGCCCAAAATGTCAAGAACTTTTGACTTTTTATTTGTCCACGCAGGGGATCTCCGTCTTGTCCACCTCGTCCAGGTTGTTTAAGTAGTGCCTGGTCTCTTTGGCGATCACGCCGGAGAGCAGCAGCACGGCGATCAGGTTGGGGATGGCCATGAGGGCGTTGAGGATGTCGGCGATAGTCCACACCAGATCCAGGGCCAGCACCGGGCCCACCACCACAACCGCCACGAAGATCAGCTTGTAGGGCAGCAGGGACTTCTTCCCCCACAGGTACTGGGCACACCGCTCACCGTAGTAAGACCAGCCCAGGATGGTGGACCAGGCGAAGGTGATGATGCCCACCACCAGGATGATGGGGCCCAGCACGGGGATCTGGGAGAAGGCCAGAGTGGTGAGCTGGCCGCCGTCGGTAACGCTGTCCATGTTGATGCTGGGGTTCTTCATGATGGTGGTCACCAGCACCAGGCCGGTCATGAGGCACACCACCACGGTGTCCCAGAAGGTGCCGGTGGCGGACACCAGGGCCTGCCGCACCGGGTTGCGGGTCTGGGCGGCGGAGGCCACCAGGGGGGCGGAGCCCATGCCCGACTCGTTGGAGAACAGGCCCCGGGCCACGCCGAAGCGCAGGGCGATGAGCAGGCCCTGGCCCACCAGGCCGCCGGCCACCGCGCCGGGGGTGAAGGCCAGGCGGAGGATGGCCCCGATGGCAGGCAGGAGCGTGTCAAAATTGATGCCCAGGATGATGATGCAGCCCAGCACGTAGAAGATGGCCATGAAGGGCACCAGCTTCTCGCACACACTGGCGATGGACTGGATGCCGCCGATGATGACAATGGCGGTGAGGATGCCGCCCACGATGCCGATGGCAATAGGCGGGATGTGGAAGGGCACGTTGTTCTCAATGACCTCGGCGATGGCGTTGATCTGGGTGCCGCAGCCGATGCCGAAGGAGGCGATGGTGGCCAGCAGGGCAAAGGCCACCCCCAGCCATTTCAGGTTCAGCCCCCGCTCCAGGGCGTACATGGCGCCGCCCTGCATTTTGCCGTCCCTGGTACGCACCCGGTACTTGACGGCGATGAGGGACTCGGCGTACTTGGTGGCGATGCCGAACACGCCGGCGATCCAGCACCAGAACACCGCGCCGGGGCCGCCCAGGAAGATGGCGGTGCCCACACCGATGATGTTGCCCGTGCCGATGGTGGAGGCCAGGGCGGTGGTCAGGGCCTGGAACTGGCTCACGTCGCCGGGGGAATCCGGATCCTTGGTGACGGACAGCCGGATGCCGGTGAACAGCTTGCGCTGGATGAAGCCGGTGCGCACCGTCATAAACAGGTGGGTGCCCAGCAGCAGGACGATCATGGGAATGCCCCAGATAAAGTCGTCCAGCCAGTTGATGAAAGTCACAATTGCGTCCATGCTCTCTCCCCTTCTCTGAAGATTCTCTATCCAAACAGCCGCAGCAGCCCCGGGCCGCCGGCGGTTTGTAACCAGTTTGTTCTTGACTTTCTCCCCTCCCCATCCTATCATGAAGGCAGAAAGGGCCGGTCGGCCGGAAAGGAGTCCGTCATGAATATCTCATTCCCTGCGGAATGTCTGAAGGGCAGGCTCAATGCGGAGCTGCCGCCTCCAAACGACATGACCCGCGATGAGCGCTCCTGCCGCAAGCAGGCCCGGGAGGCCGAGTGGAAATTCCGGGTCTCCAAGGGCTATGTAAAGGACACCTTCTGGAGCCACCTGTGGTTCCGCATGACCCACAGATATTGAGCCATGACCCACGCCGCGGGCCTCTGCCCGCGGCGTTTTGCTGTGCTTTTGCACGGCAGGGCTTTGGGAGGCGCCGCTGCGTCTGCCTCTGCCCGCGGCGTGCCAATGGCGCATGAAGCTCTATGCCCGGACGGTCTGCACCGTCAGGCTCCAGTTGCCCAGCTCATCCAGAATGGGGATCAGCTGCCGGCAGGGCTCGGTGATCTCGTACTCCACCCGCACCGGCACCTCCAGATACTCCCGCCGCTTGACCAGCCCGTCCCCCTCCAGCTCCCGCAGGGCATTGGCCAGCACCGTGTTGGACACCCCGTCCAGGGTCTTTTTCAGCTGGTTATAGCGGGTGGGGCCGTTGTTGTAGAGGGAACAGAGTATCTGCATCTTCCACTTGCCGCCGATGAGGCCCATGGCCCGGTTCAGAGGGCAGGTCTCCATACAGGGGCAGTTGTCGTGTTCCATGGCCATCAGGTCAGTTCCTCCTTACCTGGTATGAAATTTCTGCGTCCTTGTCAATTTCCAGCATAGGTGCTATTATAATACTAAGTTCAGAAAAAGGAAAGACTTTAGGAGGAATTGTTCTATGCCGCCATATCTCCAGGGCCTGGGCATCGGTCTGGCCTACGTCGCACCCATTGGGATGCAGAACCTGTTCGTCATCAACTCCGCCCTGACCCAGCCCCGGCGGAAGGCCCTGCTCACCGCACTGATCGTCATCTTCTTCGACATCAGCCTGGCCCTGGCCTGCTTCTTCGGCATCGGCGCGCTGATGAGCCGGTTTGCCTGGCTCCAGATGGTCATTCTGCTGGTGGGCGGCGGCATCGTCATCTGGATCGGCATCGGCCTGCTGCGGGATCACCCAACCATGGACAACAGCGTGGACGTAAACATCCCCCTGCCCAAGATCGCCGCCAAGGCCTTCGTGGTCACCTGGTGCAACCCCCAGGCCCTCATCGACGGCACCATGCTCTTCGGCGGCTTCCACGCGGGAAACCCCAGCGCGGTGAGCACCCAGCTGATCCTGGGCTCCTCCTCCGCCTCCTTCCTGTGGTTCTTCGGCATCACGGTGCTGATCTCCTGCTTCTCCGCCAAGTTCAACGACAAGATCCTACGGGTCATCAACATCGTCTGCGGCGTCATCATCATCTTCTACGGCGCCAAGCTGCTGTTCCAGTTCTTCCAGATGATCCTGTAAGCTCCGCTTTGGTTGGGGAGCTATATGCGAGGGGCGGCCTCCGGCTTCGGAGGCCGCCCCTCGTTGGGCATTATTGTATTTTACTGGGCCGTCACCAGATTGACCAGCACCTGGGTCATCTGGTTCAGGGCGGCGGCGGGGATGTACTCGTGGACGCCGTGGAAGTTGACGCCGCCGGTGCACAGGTTGGGACAGGGCAGGCCCATATAGCTCAGCCGGGCACCGTCGGTGCCGCCCCGGATGGGCACCTCCACCGGGGTGATCCCGGCCGCCTCCATGGCCGCCCGGGCCCGGAGGATCAGGTACATGTGGGGCTCAATCTGCTCCTTCATGTTGTAGTAGGAGTCCTTCACCACCACCTCCACCGTGCCGGCGCCGTACTTCTGGTTGAGGAAGGCGGCAGCCTGGGCCAGGAACTGCTTGCGGGCCTCGAATCTGGCCCGGTCGTGGTCGCGGATGAGGTAGTGCAGCTCCGCCTCGGTCTCGTTGCCCTTCATATCGTGGAGGTGGTAGAAGCCCTCATACCCCTCGGTGTGGGCCGGGGTCTCGGCGGGGGGCAGCAGCCCGGCGTACTCCAGGGCGATGAGCAGGGCGTTCTTCATCTTGTTCTTGGCCGAGCCTGGGTGGATGTTCACGCCGCGGACAAACACCCCGGCGTTGGCGGCGTTGAAGTTCTCATACTCGATCTCCCCCAGCTCGCCGCCGTCCACGGTGTAGGCCACCGCCGCGCCGAAGCCCTCCACGTCGAAGCGGTCGGCCCCCTGGCCCACCTCCTCGTCGGGGGTGAAGCACACGGCGATGCGGCCGTGGGGCACCTCCGGGTGCTCGGCCAGGTAGGCCACGGCGGTCATGATCTCCGCCACGCCGGCCTTGTCGTCCGCCCCCAGCAGGGTGGTGCCGTCGGTGACGATCAGCTCCTGCCCCTGGTACTTCGCCAGGCTCTCAAATTCGGCGGCCCTCATGACGATGCCCTTCTCCTCGTTGAGGACGATGTCGCCCCCTTCGTAGCGGACAATGCGGGGGTTCACCCCGGCTCCCGGCGCGTCCGGGGAGGTGTCCATGTGGGCGATGAGTCCCACGCAGGGGATGCCCTCGCTGCCGGGGGTGGCGGGCAGCCAGGCGTATACATAGCCATGCTCGTCCATATGGGCCTTGTGGAGCCCCAGCTGGCCCAGCTCGTCGGCCAGCGCCTGGCCCAGCACCTTCTGCTTCTCGGTGGAGGGGGAGGTGTCGCTGTGCTCGTCGGACTGGGTGTCATAGGTCACATAGCGGAGAAAACGGTCAATGGCGTCCATAGCGCTCTTCCTTTCTCTTGACGGGGACGGCGTCTTGGGTTAGACTGTACCCAGAATCGGATAGCTTATTTTATCACAAAGGGAGCCCTATTTCCATGGTTACGACAGAAGAATTTCACTTTCCCTCCAGCGACGGGGTACATACCGTCGCCGCCGTCCGCTGGCTGCCTGCGGAGCGGCCCCGGGCGGTGGTGCAGCTGGTGCACGGCATCTCGGAGCATATGGGCCGCTACGCCCCCTTCGCCCGGTTCCTGGCGGAGCACGGCTTCGCCGTGGTGGGCCACGACCACCTGGGCCACGGCCGCACCGCCGCCGGCCCGGAGGAGTACGGCTGGTTCGGGGAGAAGGACGGCTGGAGGCACGTGGTGAAGGACGTGCGCGCCCTGCGGGAGCTGGCGGGGGCGGAGCACCCCGGCGTGCCCTATTTCCTCATGGGCCACTCCATGGGCTCCTTCGTGGTGCGGGGCTACCTCATGTTCTGGCCGGGCACCGTGGACGGGGCCATCCTCTCCGGCACCGGGCAGGAGCCGCCCCTCACCGTGGCGGCGGGGCGGGCCCTCTCCGCCCTGCTCATCCGCCTCAAGGGCTCCCGGGCCCGCAGCGGCCTGATGGACAGCCTCTCCGTGGGGCGGTACAACGGGCAGTTCAAGCCCGCCCGCACCTCGGCGGACTGGATCTCCCGGGACACCGCCGTGGTGGACGCCTACTGCGCCGACCCCCTGTGCCGCTTTCTCCCCACCGTGGGCATGTACCACGACATGATGGTGGGTCTTCAGCTGCTGGCTAAACCGGCCAACCTGCGACGGATGGATCCGGACACGCCGGTGTACTTCTTCTCCGGCGACCGGGATCCGGTGGGGGCCAACGGCGCGGGGGTGAAAAAGGTGGCCGGCTGGTTCAAGGACGCGGGGGTACGGGATCTCACCGTGAAGCTCTACCCGGAGGGGCGGCACGAGATGCTCAACGAGACCAACCGTCAGGAAGTCTGGGACGACGTGCTCTCCTGGCTGGAGAAGCATCTGTAGAGAAAACCAGCGGGCGCGGCAATGCCGCGCCCGTGCCGTTTTATCCGAGGAGGGGCGGCGGTCAACCCAGCCGCGCCTCCCATTCGCTCTCCTTGAAGCCCACCAGCACAAAGCCGTCCCCCACCAGGATGGGCCGCTTCACCAGCATGCCGTCGGTGGAGAGCAGGGCAAACTGCTCGTCCTCACTCATCTGGGGCAGCTTGTCCTTCAGGCCCAGGGCCTTGTACTGTAAGCCGCTGGTGTTGAAAAACCGCTTGAGGGGCAGGCCGCTGCGCTCATGCCACTGGCGCAGCTCCGCCTCGGTGGGGCGGTCGGTCTTGATGTCCCGCACGTCAAAGGTTAGGCCGCAGCCCTCCAGCCAGGCTTTTGCCTTCTGGCAGGTGGTGCACTTGGGGTAGCAAACAAAGAGCATGAAAATCCCTCCTGTCTCATTTGCTCTATCCTACCACATGCCCGGGCCGCTGAAAAGCCTGTTTCGCCAGAAAGCCGAAGAAATGCGGGAAAAGGGCCCCGGAACGTCGGTTCCGGGGCCCTCAGCGTCTCGAAAAAGTGGCTTCGCCACTTTTTCGAGAAAAGCTGCATGGCGGAATGGGCTCGATTTCTTGCGAAATTGTCACCCCTTCCGCCATGAGAAGTGTCATTTCCGACGCGCATGTCGCCGGAAATGACGGATTTTCATTTGATTCCTGCGGCTGCGGCCGCAGGAACTCTGCGAGGCGTTCCCTCACAGAAGTTTTTTTGACAGTCAGTGCCCCGGAACCGACGTTCCGGGGCACTGTCATACTCTTCAGTTCTCGGTCAGCACGCCGGTCAGATCCACCGGACTGGCGTCGCTCCAGAGGCGCTCCAGGTCGTAAAACTCCCGGGCCTCCTCGTTGAAGATGTGAACCACCACGGAGGAGAAGTCCAGCAGGATCCAGGTGCCGCCACGGTGGCCCTCCACGTGGTGGGGGGGCTCCCCGGCGTCCTTGAGCATCTTCTCACACACATCGGCCAGGGCCTTGATCTGGGTGGTGGAGGTGGCGGTGCAGAGGACAAAGTAGTCCGCCAGGGTGGTCAGGTGCCCGGTCTCCAGGCACTTGATATCCTGGCCCTTTTTGCTGTCCAGGGCCTTGACGGCGGCGATGGCGATCTCTTTGGGTGTCATTCGTGCGCTCCTTCCTATTCAATGGGCTCCATGCCCGGCCCGTACGCTCCGGCGTTGGGATCGGCGGTACCGGGGTTGCGGCGGGCTCGGAGTGGGGCGGGTCGGGGCGGTGCTCTCCGCCGGTTGTCCACCGGCACATCACTGCTGGCAGGGCTCTCGACGGCCGGCGGGTGGTCTCCACCGCCGGGGCGGCGTTCCGGCGCCGGGGTGGGCGTCACCTCCGGGATGGGGTCATGCCGGGGTGGTATCCGGACTCTCCACTGGGCTCTCCGACGGGGTGGCGTCGGGGGTGGGGTGGTGTGGTCTGGGTGGTGGTTCCGGAGCCGGAGCTGCTGCTGGAACTGCCGGAGCTGCTGGAACTGCCAATACTGGTCACCAGATCCAGATCGCTGAGGGAAATGTCCTCCTCGTAGGGGTTGAAGCCGTCGTTGATAGCCTCCACCAGCTGGCTGCCGATGGGGAGTACATGGGCTCCATCTCCGGCGTCCTTCCAGGGCATCGTCATGAAAGCCACATTGTCCATGTTCATGTTGCCGATGGCGGACTTGGCGAAATAGGCCATGTTGCCCACGCTCAGATCGGTGACCACATTCCGCTGGAAGATATCAATATATTCCAGCAGGTTGGGCAACAGCACGGAGGGCTGGAGGCACTTCTCGATCACCGCAGTCATGAAGGCCTGCTGGGTCTCGATGCGGCCCAGGTCGCCGTTGGCATAGCCGCTGTTGAGGATATGTCCGCTGTCGTCGCTGTTGTGCCGCCAGCGGAGCAGGCCCATGGCGTCGTTGCCGTCCAGCAGCTGGTAGCCTTCCTGCAAGTCGATCTTGAAATCCTGGGACAGGTCGTTGTAGTACATCCGCCGGGGGACATCGAAGTACACGCCGCCGATGGCATCCACCAGCTCGCCCACGGCCTCCCACTGGACGATCACATAGAAGTCGGGGGTGACGCCGGTGAGCTCCCCCACCTCCTCCTTCAGGGCCTCCATGCCGCTGTCGCCCGCTCCGGCCCGGTTGTAAACCGAGTTCAGAAGTACCCGCCGGCCGTTGTAGCGCACATAGGTGTCCCGGGGCAGGCTCATGACGTTGAGGGTCTGGTTGGGCACATCGTAGGCCGCCAGCATCATGGTGTCGGTGTTGCCGCCGCCGAAGGTGTCCTGCCCCACCAGCAGGAAGGTGTAGAACTGCTCCTTCCGGTTGGCGGCCAGGCCGGGGATCTCCTCCTTCACCTCATTGCCCTCGTCATCAATATAAGTGGTGGTGCGGGGCGTGGGGGTGGGCTCCGCCACATCGGGCGGGGCGCTGATGAAGTTGAAGATCACGAAGCCCGCCACGATGAGGGCGGCGATCACGGTAAGGACGATATAGAGGATGCGCAGCGCCTTCTGCTGCCTGGTGCGCTGGGGTCTGGGTTTTTTCTCCCGCTGGGGCTTCTCCGGCTTCTGGAGCCGGGAGCCGCCCCGGTGATTCTTTTTCTCTTCCGGGTTCATCAATCGACAGTTCCTTTCCTGTGGGTCTTGAGCCAATCTCTGGCCTTCACCGTATTGGGGTGTACCGGCAGGCCCCGCTCCGCCATCTCCTCTATGCTCATCTCACATCCGAGGCACACCGCCGCGTCCAGATCCTCATAGGCCAGCGCCCGCAGGCGCTCCACCCCCGGGAAGTCCCGGGTGGGCTCCATATAATCGGCGATGTACAGGATCTTCTCCAGCAGGCTCATGTCCGCCTTTCCGGTGGTGTGCCAGAAGATGGCGTCATAGATATCGTCGCTCACCCCATACACGTCCCGGGCCACACACGCGCCCGTCTTCGAGTGGAGGAGCTTTACCGCCTGCTGCTCCAAATCATCCAGTACGATACCATATTTTCTGCACAATTGCAACTGCTCTTCCATGTCCAGATACTTGGTGCAGTCGTGGAGGATGGCCGCCCGGCGGGCGTGCTCCTCATCGGCCCCCCAGCGGCGGGCCAGGCGGGCCGCCTCCCCCTCCGTCCCCTGGACGTGGGCGATGCGCTTGGCCTTGATCATGGAGTAGGAGCAGGCCCGCAGCTCCCGGTCGGGCAGGTGCTTCAGATCCCAGTGGACACCGTACAGCCCGCGGCGGATGATGTAGCCGTACACCGCCGGGGGCAGGTACTGCTGCCCCTCCCCCCTGGCCAGCAGCTCCCGCAGCTGGGTGGAGGACACGTCCACGATCTGGGGCAACTGGAGCACGCATGTCCTGGCCCCGAAGGTCTTTTGCAGGTACTCCGCCTGGATGGACAGGGCCTCCCCGCTGTCCGACTGGGTGCGGGCAAAGGTACACACCCCCGCCAGGCGGGTGATCACCTCCGGCTCCCGCCAGTACTGGAGGGTGAGGAACATGTCCGTGCCCATGAGCAGCCACAGCTCCGCCCCGGGGTACTGGGCGTGGAGCTGCTCCAGGGTGTCGGCGGTGTAGCTCTTGCCCGGGCGGGTGAACTCCATGTCGCTCACCCCCACCCGCTTGGGCATCAGCAGGCCGTCGGCGGCCAGCTCCACCATGGCCAGCCGCTCCTCCGGCGCCGGGGAGCCGGCGGGCAGGGCCTTGTGGGGCGGCGTGGCCGCCGGGACAAATTGCAGCGCGTCCAGCCCCAAGGCGTCCAGGGCCAGCCGGGCAGAGGTCAGGTGCCCCAGGTGGGGCGGGTTAAAGGTGCCGCCATAGATGCCAAGCTTCATGGTCTGCCCCTCCTGTTCGTTCATCCCTTGCGCTTCCTGTCCGTTACCAGCACGATCTTGTCCTTTTTGTCCTTCTTATGGGTTGGACGATATAACACGAATTTTGTTCCAATGACCTGCACCACCTGGCTGCGGGTCTTCTCCGCCAGCTCCTCCGCCGCCTCCCGGCTGGTGAGTAGGCTGTTCTCCAGCACCTTGCCCTTGATCAGCTCCCGGGCCTCCAGGGCGTCGTCGGCCTGCTTGGCCAGGTTGTCCCCGATGCCCTCCTTGCCCACGTGGAGGATGGTGTCGATGCTGTTGGCCAGCCCACGAAGCTGAGCGCGCTGCTTGCTTGTCAGTTCTTCCATGGATCGTTCTCCTTTTGTTTCTGTCTCCGGCTGCGCGTGCGCCCTGGCCTCCCCCTTTCAGGGGGAGGCTGTCAGCCGTAAGGCTGACGGATGGGGGTGACCTCCAGGATGGCTCCGGCTCCCTCATCCGGCGCTGCGCGCCGCCTTTCCCCCTGCGGGGGGAAGGCCGTTATTTCTTCAGGTATGTCTCCAGCTTCTCCCGGAAGGCCTTCAGGGCATTGCCCCGGTGGGAGATGGCGTTTTTCTCCTCCGGCGAGAGCTCCGCGAAGGTCTTTTTCAGGCCGGGGACGAAGAAGATGGGGTCGTAGCCGAAGCCGTCTTCCCCCTTGGGGGCGTAGGCCAGGGTGCCGGCACACTCCCCCCTGGCCTCCACCCTGTCCCCGTTGGGGAAGCAGCAGCAGATGGCCGAGACGAATTTGCACCGCCGGTCAAGCTGGCCCCGCATGTTCTCCAGCAGGAGCTTATACCGGCCCGCGTCGTCCAGCCCCGGCCCGCCGTAGCGGGCGGAGTACACGCCGGGGGCCCCGTTGAGGGCGTCCACGCACAGGCCGGAGTCGTCCGCGATGGCGGGCAGGCCGCTGGCCTCCATCACCGCGTGGGCCTTGAGGTAGGCGTTCTCCTCAAAGGTGGCGCCGGTCTCCTCCACGTCCACGTCGACCCCCACGTCGGACTCCAGCACCACCTCCATCCCCAGCTGGGAGAGGATGTCCTTCATCTCTACCAGCTTATGGGCGTTCTTGCTGGCCAATACCAATTTCATGCCGCTCAACCTCCCAGCACCTGTCTCTGGATGGCCTGGAGCTCCTTGATGCCCTTGGCGCAGAGATCCACCAGGGCCCGCTGCTCGTCCACGGTGAAGGGCCGGCCCTCGCCGGTGCCCTGGAGCTCCACCAGGTTCCCCTCCCCGGTCATGACGCAGTTGAGATCCACCTGGGCGTGGGAGTCCTCCTCGTAGCACAGATCCAGCATGGGCTCCTCCCCCACGATGCCGGCGGACACCGCCGCCACGCAGGTGGTCAGGGGCATCTCGGGCAGCACGCCGTCCGCCACCAGCTTGTGCAGGGCATAGCTCAGGGCCACAAAGCCGCCGGTGACCGAGGCGGTGCGGGTGCCGCCGTCCCCCTGGAGCACGTCGCAGTCCACGGTGATGGTGCGCTCGCCCAGCTTCTTCATGTCCACGCAGGCCCGCAGGGAGCGGCCGATGAGCCGCTGGATCTCCGCGGAGCGGGGAGAGAGCTTCAATTTGGAGATGTCCCGCTTGCTGCGCTCCCGGTTGGCCCGGGGCAGCATGGAGTACTCGGCGGTAACCCAGCCCTCCCCCTCGGGGACATGGGGCGGGGTGCGCTCCTCCACGCTGGCGCAGCAGAGCACATGGGTATTGCCGCAGCGGATCAGGCAGGAGCCCTCCGCGAATTTGTTGATGTTGGGGATGATCTCCACGGGCCGCAGCTGATCCGCCGCCCGGCCGTCGATTCTTGCCATGGTTACAACCTCCTTATATCGGGCTTCCCCCCTGTGGGGGGAAGCTGGCAGCCCGAAGGGCTGACTGATGAGGGGTACCGCCTGTCAACGCCCTCCCCCTCATCCGCCCCAGTGTGTACACTGTGGCACCTTCCCCCCACACGGGGGAAGGTTTTATACCAGTGCTTCGACGAAAGCCTCGGTCTCGAAGGGCATGAGATCGTCAATGCCCTCCCCCACGCCGATGTACTTCACCGGCACCTGGAGCTCCTGGGCGATGGCGATGACGATGCCGCCCTTGGCGGAGCCGTCCAGCTTGGTGAGCACGATGCCGGTGATGCCGGCGGCCTCCTTGAACTGCTTGGCCTGGATCAGGCCGTTCTGGCCGGTGGTGGCGTCCAGCACCAGCAGGGTCTCCCGGTCGCAGCCGGGCAGCTCCCGGTCTACCACCCGGGAGATCTTGTTCAGCTCGTTCATCAGGTTCTGCTTGTTGTGCAGCCGCCCGGCGGTGTCGATGAGCACCACGTCGGTGTTTCTCGCCCTGGCAGCGGTGAGGGCGTCAAACACCACGGCGGCGGGGTCGGCCCCCTCGTGCTGGCGCACCAACTCCACGCCGGAGCGCTGGCTCCAGATCTCCAACTGGTCGGCGGCGGCGGCCCGGAAGGTGTCCCCGGCGGCCATCAGCACCCGCCTGCCCTCCCCCTTCATCCGGGCGGCCAGCTTGCCGATGGTGGTGGTCTTGCCCACGCCGTTCACCCCGATGAACAGGGCCACCGACGGCGTGGTGGTCAGGTGGAGGGAGGGGTCGCCCACCTGGAGCATCTCGGTGAGCACCCGCCGCAGGCAGGCCCGGGCGGAGTCCATGTCCTTGATCTTCTCCGCCTTTACCCGCTTCCGCAGCTCCTCCACCGCCTTCAGGGTGGTGTCCACCCCCATGTCCCCCAGGATCAGGGTCTCCTCCAGCTCGTCGTAGAAGTCGTCGTCCAGCTCCCCGGCGAACAGCTGGTCAAAGGAGTGGCCGATGTTCTCCTTGGTGCGGGTCAGCCCCGCCTTGATCTTTTCAAAAAAGCCCATGTGGTTCCGGTTCCTTTCGTCGTGCAAACATAGTATTCATCCTCCGCCCACCGGGCGGGGTTTTGCTCCAGATAGCTCCAGTGGTTCAGGAAGTCGTTGTCGTCCCGGATGATGTGGTCGTGGTAGGATGTCTGCCAGAGAGGGCGGCCCTGTGTCCCGTTCCATTGGTTCCACCGTCTGGTCGTCAATGACTTGAATACCCGCATCACATCCACAATTCCGGAATCTTTTCCATCTGTAGGGCGGGGGCTTGCCCCCGCCGCCCTCAGGGAGAGAAGAAGGTGAATGTGGTTGGGCATGATAACGGATGCCTCTATCCATACTCTGGGAAACCGTTTAGGAAGATTCTCCATCTCCTCCGCCGCAATCCGGCCTGCCGTGAGGAGGCGGACTTCGGCGGGGGCAAGCCCCCGCCCTACGATCTCACTCAAGATGGGGGCGCGGTTCCTGGTGCAGATGGTCAGAAAATACACGCCGTTCCGGCTGTAATCATAGTCCCGCAGGCGGGGGTGCTTCCGGCTCGGAAGCTCCGGCCCTGTACCCATACGCCAGTCCCCTCCCTGCCAGAATAGCCATGCAGCGGGCGCTTTGATTGCATCCCGATGGCGGCTATTTGATGTGCAGCTCCTTCTCCACGTCGTTCAGGTTGATGGTCAGCAGGCGGCTGATCCCCTGCTCCTGCATGGTGACGCCGTAGAGGACGTCGGCCTCCTCCATGGTGCCCCGGCGGTGGGTGATGACAATGAACTGGGTCTTGTCCGCCATCTGGCGCATGTAGTGGGCGAAGCGCACCACGTTGGCGTCGTCCAGGGCGGCCTCGATCTCGTCCATGACGCAGAAGGGGGTGGGGCGCACCTTGAGGATGGCGAAGTAGAGGGCGATGGCCACGAAGGCCTTCTCGCCGCCGGAGAGGAGGGATAGCACCTTGAGGGCCTTGCCCGGCGGCTGCACCCGGATCTCGATGCCGCAGCCCAGGATGTCGTCGGGATCCTCCAGCTCCAGGGCGGCCCGGCCGCCGCCAAACAGCTCCACAAAGGTCTGCTGGAATGCGTCGTTGAGGATGGCAAACTGGGTGGAGAAGATGTGCTTCATCTCGGCGGTGATGTCGGCGATGATGCCCTCCAGCTCCTTCTTGGAGGTGAGCACGTCGTCCCGCTGATCGGTGAGGTAGGTGTACCGCTCGTTGACCCGCTGGAACTCGTCGATGGCGTCCAGGTTGATGTTGCCCAGGCCGGAGATGGCCTTTTTCAGCTCCCCCACCCGGCGCTGGGCCTTGGGGACGCTCTCCAGCTCCACCCGCTGGGCCTTTGCCGCCTCGTGGGACAGCTCGTAGGTCTCCCACAGCTTGTCCAGCAGGCCCTTCTCCTCCAAGGCGGCGGCGGCCTTTCTCTGTTCTAAGACGGAGACCTCCCGCTCTAAGTTTAAGAGCTCCCCATTTTTATCCCGGGCGGCTTTGTCCGCCTGGTTGCGCTGGGCCTCCAGCTCCAGCTTCTCGCTGTTGATGCGGGAGATGGCCTCCTGCTGCGCCTGGTTCTCCCGCCGGATGGCCTGGAGCTGCTGTTCCTTCTCCAGGATCTCCCCCTCCAGGGCGGCGTTTTTCTCCTGGAACTCAGAGAGCATCTTCTCCCGCTGGGCCTTGTCGCCGGTGAGATCCTGCCGCAGGGCCTCCAGCTCTGAGAGGGTTCCCTGGGATGCCTGCTTCTCCGCCTCCAGGGCGGCCAGGCGCAGGTTCAGCTCCGCGATGGCGCTGCCGATGGCCTGGGCCTGCTCCTGCACTCCGGCCCGGCCCTGCTCCTTGCCCTCGGCCTCGGCCCGCAGGGCGGCGGCGGAGCCCTCCAGGGCCTCGATGCGGGCTCGGGCGGCCTGGGTGTCCGCCTCGGTCTGGGCGGCCCGGGCCTGGAGGGTCTCCAGCTCGGAGCGCTGCTCCTCCTGGCGGCGGTTGGCGTCGGCCAGCTGGGCGGCAAAATTGGCCAGCCGCTCCTCCAGCTTGAGGATCTCGTCCTCGTGCTGACGCTGCTGGGCCTGGGCGGTCTCCACCTCGTACTGGGCGGCGGCGGCCTCCCGTCTGGCCTCCTCCATGGCCTGGGCGGCCTGGGTCAGCTGGCCGGTGAGGGAGGCCCGCTGCTGGTTCAGCCGCTCCAGCTCGTTGGCCCGGCTGAGGATGCCCGCGCTGCGGGACACCGAGCCGCCGGTCATGGAGCCGCCGGGGTTGAGCACCTGGCCGTCCAGGGTGACGATCTTGAACCGGTGGCCGTACTTGCGGGCCATGGCGATGGCCGCGTCCATGTCCTCGGCGATGACGGTGCGGCCCAGCAGGTTGGAGAAGATCTTCTGGTACCTGGGGTCGAACTGCACCAGCTCGTCCCCCAGGCCCACAAAGCCCTGTTCCTGCCGCACGCCCTGATCCCGGAACTCGCCGGGCCGGATGGTGCTCAGGGGCAGGAAGGTGCTCCTCCCCCCGTCCCGGCGCTTCAGGTAGGAGATGGCGGCCTTGCCGTCCTCCTCGGTGTCCACCACGATGTGCTGCATGGCGCCGCCCAGGGCGGTCTCGACGGCCACGGTGCACCGGTCGGGCACGTGGATGAGCCCCGCCACCGGGCCGTGGATGCCCCGGAGCTGGCCCCGCTTGGCCTCCCCCATCACCAGTTTGACCGCTTTGGAGTAGCCCTCATACAGCTTTTCCATCTCGGAGAGCATGTGGATGCGGCTCTGGAGGGCGTTCTCCTCCATCTGGAGCTTGACGTGGCGCTCCTCCGCCTCCCTGGCCTTCTTCTGCCGTCCGTCCAGCCGCAGGCGGTAGCCATTGATCACGTTCTGGAGGGAGTCCCGATCCTCCCTGGCCTGATCCAGGGCCTTGCGGGCCTCCCCCTCCTCTGTTTTGAGGGCCTGGAGCCGCTCCTCCCCGGCGGAGAGCTCCTGCCGCACCGCCTCGTCCCGATCCAGCAGCTCCTGGGCGGCGGCGGCCAGGGCGGACAGCAGGGCCTTGGCCTCGGCCGCGGAGGCGGTCTCCACCGCCTCCTTCTGCCGCAGCTCCTCCAGCTCGGCGGCCAGGGTGCCGGCGGAGCGGGCGGCCTGGTCGGCCTCCGCCTGGCGGGCGGCCAGCTGGGCCTGGAGCTTCTCCGCCTCCGCCGCCAGCTCGTCCAGCCGGGCCCGCCGCTCGGCGATCTGGGAGGCAATGGAGCCCGCCCGGCCCTCCTGCTGCTCCAGCTCCCGCCGGATGCGATCCCGGTTCTCCAGGTTGTTCTGGATGTTGGTTTTCAGCACGGCGATGGCGTTCTCCAGGCCGTTGGCGTCGGCCTGCCGCTGCATCATCTGGAAGCGGACGCCCTCGGCCTCCACGTCCTTGTCCCGCATCTGTGCGGCGTACCCCTCGGCGGCGGCGTAGAGCTCCTCCACCGCCTGCTGGGCCTCCGCCTTCTGGCGGGCGGCGTTCTCATAGTCCGCCGCGGTCTTGATGGCCCCGGCCCGGATCTTCTCCAGCTGCTCCAGCCACAGGGAGATCTCCAGCCCCCGCAGCTCGTCCCGCAGCAGCAGGAATCGCCTGGCCTTCTCGCTCTGCTGGCGCAGGGGCTCCACCTGCAGCTCCAGCTCGTCGATCTTGTCGGTGATGCGCACCAGGTTCTCCTGGGTGCGCTCCAGCTTGCGCTCGGCCTCCTCTTTCCGGTGGCGGAAGCGGGAGATGCCGGCGGCCTCCTCAAAGACCTCCCGGCGGTCGGCGCTCTTGACGGACAATATCTCGTCGATGCGGCCCTGGCCGATGATGGAATATCCCTCCCGGCCCAGGCCGGTGTCCATGAACAGCTCATTGACGTCCTTGAGCCGGACGGAGCGGCGGTTGATGTAGTACTCGCTCTCGCCGGAGCGGTAGTACCGCCGGGTGACCATCACCTCGCTCTCCTCCAGGGGAAACAGGTGGTCGGTATTGTCCAGCACCAGGGATACCTCGGCAAAGCCCTGCTGCTTGCGCAGGGCGGTGCCGCCGAAGATCACATCCTCCATCTTGCCCCCCCGCAGGGCCTTGGTGGACTGCTCCCCCATGACCCAGCGGATGGCGTCGGAGATATTCGATTTTCCGCTGCCGTTGGGGCCCACGATGGCGGTGATATCCTCGTCAAAGGACAGCACCGTCTTGTCCGGAAAGGACTTGAACCCCTGGATTTCCAACGCTCTAAGGTACATAAGCACACCTCTTTCTTTCCATAACCTTCTATCCCCTTTATTTCAAGGGGTTCCAGGCTTTTTGTGCTTACATAACCCCTTACAGTTTTCTATAACTTTTCAGTGAAGTGGTGTAAATCCAGGTGTAATCTGGTGTCCAACTCAATCATTTGGTGTAAAACTACAGAACCTTGATCTTCCCGTCCAAGCTATGAAAGCTCTCAAGTTTCTTACTCTCGGTCGCCTCGTTATAGACATCCATCGTGGTTCTTATATTTCGATGTCCCATAACATCTTGGATGATTTTTAGATTCCGCTCATTTTCACAAAGCCTTGTGCAAAAGGTATGGCGCAGGATGTGAGCACTGAACTTAGGCAAATAGCAAGGATCTCTTCCCTCTTTTTCGGCGTTAAAGTATTCTTCTCGGTTATACGTGCTCGTGATATGTTGTATCGTATCAAACACATACGCCGGAGTAAACACTTTTCCATTGTTGTTAAGAAAGATAAACCCCGTATATTCACCAATGGAAAACGGCTTGATATTTGGATGGTGTTTTTTATCCCTTTCTTCCAAAAGAACGGCCTTGACATCGGACAGCATCGGTATTGTCCGCAGCCCAGCCTTTGTTTTGGGTTCAGAAATTCTGTATTCATAGCCTCCATGCTCGCTTGGCTTATATAGGAGAGTATGGTTCACGCTGATGAGTTTTTTCTCAAAATCACAGTCGCACCATCTAAGGCCGAGAGCTTCTCCAATCCGCATACCGGTCCCAAGAAGCACTGTAAACAATGCTCCAAGTCGTCGATAGTATCTCGACCGATACACGTACTCGATCAATCTTGCCTGCTCTTCTTCGGTCAATGCGTGTCGCTTCTCCTGCTCAACTGACAACATCTTGCGCAGGCTTTTTAGGACATTGGCCGTAGGGTTAACACGGATCAGATTGTCCATTACAGCACTTTCAAACATCTGATATAAAATGGAATGAACACTTTGCACCGTACTTGCCTTGAGGCCAAGATCTTGGATCATGTGCATGTAGAGTTTCTGGATATCTGAGAGCCTAATGTTTCGGATTTTTCTTCCGCCGATCTCTTCCCGAACTTGACTGTCGTACAAACAAATGTAGTTGCATCTGGTTGTTTCCTTGAGGTCAACACGCAAATCCATAAACGATTTGAACAGTGCATTTACAGTAATAGAATTTGCATCGCCTGTACGAATACCATCGTCGAGGTCTCTTAGGACTTGCTTTTCAATATCTCGAAGCGCCAATACAGACCGTTTTCCTTCTGGTGCTTTGTCTGTGTCTACCAGTTTCCAGCTATACACAGTTTTCCGCTTTCCATTCGGGTCGGTATACCGAAACATATATAGGCCGTCTTGTCTTTGCACCTCCCCATTTCTCAGCAATCTTCCTTTGCTATCTCTACGTTTCTCCGACATTACGATTCCCTTTCTGTCAAGAGACAAAGGAATCTGATATAGCATTTTATTCTACCACATCAGATATTGTTTTTCAAGATTTAGACAACTCAAGGCATTTTTACGTATTGTAGGAGTACAATACATATTGGACAGAAGAATAAAAAAGGATGAAGGATAAGGCCTCATCGGTTAAAGTTGGAGTTGCAGACAACAACTTGACGAGAGGGGGCCATATCCTTCATGAGCAAGAGTATAACACAGGACATGGCATATCGGCAATCCCTGATGAAGTACGCGGAGAAATACGGCGTCAGCCGGGCAAGCCGGAAGTATAACAAAAGCCGGTCGTATATCTACTTTTGGAAGAAACGCTGGGACGGCAGAGCAGAATCCCTGGTTTGCCAGTCCCGGCGGCCCCACAGCCATCCAAACCAGCACACAGAAGCAGAACTAAAACTGATCCGGGATATGCGCCGCCGCAATCCGAATCTGGGTATGGTGGAGTTGTGGCACCGGCTGCGGCAGCGAGGCTACACCCGCCGCCCAGAGAGCCTGTTCCGGGTGATGAGAAAGCTGGGGCTGTTCTCACCTAAAGAGAAGAAAACGGCCTACAAGCCAAAGCCCTACCAGCAGATGACCTATCCCGGCCAGCGGGTTCAGGTAGATGTGAAGGTGGTCCCCCGCCGCTGCATCACCGACTCGGAACTCCGCCTGTTTCAGTACACCGCCATTGATGAGTTCACCCGCCTGCGCTTCCTGGCCGCCTACCCGGAGCAGTCCACCTTTTCCTCCGCTGACTTTCTGAAAAAGCTGTCCAAATGGTACGCCCGCCGGGGAATCCGCGTGGAATGTGTCCAGACGGATAATGGCTTTGAATTTACCAATCGTTTCTCCAACAGCAAGCGGGATCTCCCTACTCTGTTTGAGTCCGCCGCCGCCCAACTGGGTATCCGCCACAAGCTCATCCGGCCTTATACGCCTCGCCACAACGGCAAGGTGGAGCGCAGCCACCGTGAGGACCAGAAACGCTTCTATTCCTGCCACAGTTTTTACTCCCTGGATGACTTCGCCAGACAGCTCGCTGTCCACAACCGCCGCTCCAACAACTTCCCCATGAGACCGCTTAGTTGGCTTTCTCCGAACGAATTCACTGTCCAATATGTTTGACAAACCTACAATTATCCACCGGATAGATATGGGAGCAGCTCCACAAGCCGCGTCTCCTGCGATGCCACCTGGAGCAATTCGTCAAGAACATCCGCAACAGATGGCCCTAACGAATTCGTACGTGAGACGGCATCGTGATAGGCCCGTGTAACAGCCAGAGCATATGCCGCGCGCTCTGAATCGCTAAACGGTTCGGCAAACTGCGGCCCCTCGGCAAGTATAGAGATCCTGACTTGCTCCAATAAAGCGAGGGAGTCCCTGATCTTGTCCGGAATGAATGCAATGATAGGGCCCGATGTCGGAGGATTGATTATACCTCCTCCGTGCGGATCTATACGGAATATTTCGCCCTCCCGATTTTCTTCTAAATTCATTTCGGCACCACCCAGGACTGCTATAGGTCATACAATCGCAAAATCAAACTTATTGAATCCGTATCATCAGCATTGTAACGCATTTTCTCTTAAATACAAATTTTTTATTGATTTTCGCAAGGAAATGCGCACTTATTTATTGATGCTGTACTTGACCCGGTTCCCATACTTTGTAGACCGCAAGAGCCCCAGCTTCTCAAACTTCAATACAAAGCTGCGGATAGTGGCATATGCGGCATTGCCAAAATCGCGCTCCAGCTGTTTGGTTGAGAACTCATTTCCTCCATAGGCGGAGGCCACAAACTGCCACAGTGTCTTTTCTTTCTCTGTGACCTCGCCGCGCGCCAGTGCCGACTGGAACATGTCCGTGGTGGCGGCTGCCGGGAGTGCGTCGCCCAGCTTATGGTAGACATGCTCAATGAAGTAGGCCAGGAACGGCGTCACATCCAGCACTCCACTGATCCGGGCGTTTTGCTCTGTCAGCGTATAGGCGTCATAGTACCCCTTGCGGCTATGCTCCACATACCGGGACAGTGGAATGAACAGGGCTGAGGAGTAGCCCCGCTGGACGAGATACCAGAGGTGCAGCAACCGCGCCATCCGTCCGTTCCCATCGAAGTACGGGTGCAAATAGGCAATATAGAAGTGGAGCAGCGCCGCTTTCAGCAGATCATTCATATCGGAGTCCGCATTGGCAAAGGCAATCAGGTCATTCATATAGTCCGGCAACTTCTGCCAGGGCAGACCGGTGTGCTCCACTTTGGAGTCAACAATATAGACGCTGTCATGCCGGTAATCGTTGCCCGGCAGGAGCTGATCCTCATTGGCCAGGAACTCCCCAATGGTCATCTCATATAGCTGGCGCAGGTTCTCCGTGCTAATTTTGTGCATGGGATCGGCAATGAACTCCAGGCCCTTCTTCATTCCGTAGATGCGCCTCTCTGCCGTGTCTACCGGCGCATAGCCAGCGAGAATCTTCCGCACACTGTCCCGTGACGTGTCAATCTGCTCAATGGTCAGCGTGGATATGATCTCATCCTCCATGGCCTTCATGCCGTAAAGCTGCGTGCTGCTCTGCGGCGTTAGCAACACTCGGGCGGCGGAGAGCCGCACTTGGGCGACACCCTCCAGATAGACCAGCTGCCCGCCGTCAAAATCCTTGAGCGGCAGGTACTTATAGAAGCCGTCCTTCAGCACCGCAACAAATTCGTTGATATCTGCCTTCGGATAAAGATAGCTTAATTTTCTGAGGTCGGTTACATGCTTATCCGAGAGCATGCTTGCAAAGAGCGCAGCATCCATTTTAATCACCTCTGATAGTTACAAGTATCAATTAGTATCAGTATAGCAGAGTATTGCCAAAAAAACAACTGCAGAGACGTAATGGTTGCTACTTTACGGTTGCCGTGTTATAATTAAGGTGTTCAGTGTCAGAAATTGCCTAGGGCAATTACAGTCATCCGTGTTGCATAGCGTCTGAAGGCCGTTGGCCTTTGGGCGCTTTTTCTTTTATCCAGACAAGCAGAATTTCATCTGGTGTTACAAAGCATCTGAGGAGTCGTTCTTCGGGTGCTTTTTTATATAGAGTTCCCCATCGCGCCTGGCGCCGGGGCGTCCCAGCTCAACGGTGCGCCCCTGGTGCGTACCGATCACATAAAAATTATAATTTGGAGTTGATCATTATGAATTACAAGGAACAGTATGTTGAAGCCTATCGGAAATACATCCGAAGGGACGGCGCAGCGTCACTGCTGAGTTGGCTGATGACCACCGACTTTTTTGAGGCACCAGCCAGTACCAAGTACCACGGCAATTTCCCCGGTGGACTGGCGCTCCATTCTTTGAATGTCTTCGAGCGAATGCGCAACAACTGCGTGTATGAGTTCGGTGCAGAATGCGGCGGAGCCGAGCCGTTTCCGGAGGAGGATTTGGAACCCATCGCCATCGTGGCATTGCTCCACGACATCTGCAAGGCCGAGTTCTATAAGCAGGACTTCCGGAACCAGAAGATCTATTCCGAGCATGGCACACAGTTTGATAAGCGTGGCGCCTACAGCTGGGAGTCGATCCCGTTCTACACGGTAGAGGAAAAGTTCCCGCTCGGCCATGGGGAGAAATCCGTCTTCTTGATCAATGAGCATATGCGCCTGACCAGAGACGAGGCGCTGGCCATTCGGTTCCACATGGGTGACTTTACCGACCGCAATACTGGAAAGGCCTATGAGATGTGCTCGCTGGCGCTGCAGCTGCATATTGCGGATCTTCAGGCGACCTATCTGGATGAAAACGACAGGAGGAGAAGATAGTCATGGGCCGTGGAAACTGCTGTGTCTTCGGAAAATACGAAGGGCTATATTTCATCGACAACGACGACATCCACGTGTACTGCAGGGCAGGCAGAGACACAGGTGAGCCTCCGGAACTGCGGCTGCTGCGCGACTTGGATTTCAGTTCTCTGACGGACGGCACATGGATCTACCACGAGATGGCCACCTGTGCGGAAAAGGAGGACATCCTCTCGTGCTTTATGGAGGACTTCCTCCAGATGTTCCTCAGCTTCCGCCGCGTTGAGCCGGAACAGTGGATCTCCCGCAGTCAAAGGGTGATCCTGGAGAACACACTCTTTTATATCTGTCTGGAGGATAACCAGTGGTCTCTGGCAGTGGAGCTCATTCAGAAGGATCCTCCCTGGGGCAGAAGCTACGAGGCCCTTCAGGCGCGGCACTACCGGCAGTACCTGCTGGGCATGCAGACATGCCTGCTGAACCGGCTGCCGAGCATCGGGATCTACACCGGGCCGTGGATCTCCGGCGTGCTCAGAAAGGAGGAGCAGAGCGCATGAAAAAACAACTGACATCAGATGCAGACGTGGAGTTTTTGGAGAAAGAGGATCAGATAAAAGATGTAGAAGCCGCGCATGCCGTATATGAGCGGTTTAAGCTGGAGTGGATGCTTGACCACGGTTATACACTCAAGGACCTCATCGAGGGGCTGGAGAAGCAGAGGGAGGAGTGTCCGGATCTGACGCTGGATTCGACCTTCCGCGACTGGGAGTTCAACTTCGGGTTTGGTTCGGATATCTGGCCCTGCTTCTGGGAGTACTATCATTCCGAATATGAGCCCAAAAAGGAGGAACTGGCGGTGATGGATCGTCATGATACCGAGCTGCTGAGCGGCCGCTATGTCGCGGAGAATAGAGAGGGCACTTTCAGTGCCTACCGCATCGTCATGGATGTGAAGGAGACTGAGAAATCCTACATCATGCAGCTGGTTGCGTTCAAGAGCAGGTATAGCGCCTCACATATCAGCCACCTGTTCTCCAAGTCAAAGCGGGTCGTCCTCAACAAGGCACGGGGTGGCCATGCTATCCGCAAATGGGGAGATGGTACCTTCACCTTCTATCCGTACCAGGCCGGAGTTCCGTTCTACTTCGAGAGAAGCAAGGAGAACGCCGATGAGGAGAACGAGGTCACGGAGTCCCCATCTCAGAGCCAGCCAGCTGCGGCCGACACCGTACCGTCCGGGGACTTCGAGGAGTGCGAGTCCCGCGACTGCGCGTATAACCGGGACGGTGCCTGCCGGTTCTCTCTGGTATTTGACCGCCAGCCTAAAATCATCGAGGAGGACGGCTGCACGGAATTTATCATCCGATCCTCATACAGCATGATGGAATAAAGGAAGTGGACTATACTGTTACAGTCGCGGCAAACAAAGTTTGATTTTATTTTCCGGGGTCTACACTGTTGTGTAGGTCCCGGAATTTTTTGCTTTCCAAGAGGAGTGCCGTCTGTTTTGTATAGGATAAGGCCGCTGGACATCTCTAGTTGGAACTGCGGGGGCCTCATTGGTGATGGTGTCTATTTCCCGGAAGACTAATCGGCGTAGGAACAAAGTTCCCTTGAAGCGTCTGCTCTCCACGGCACAAATGTGTTTACTTGGATATGTCCGAAAAAAAGCCGCCCTTACGGGCGGCAAACGAAACCTGGATGGTTTCGGAATCTTTGATCCAGGCAGGGCCCGGTCTGCTCTGCCTGGTAAAGAAGAGAGGGAGAAAGAAGAAAAGTTATCACGTCAGCTTCCTGTTCCTGACGATAACATGGTATCACATCATGATGTGAAAATGTTTACAAAAACTGGAACAGAAGATGAAGGTTTTGTAAAGATATCGAGGAAATATGTTTCACCTCAAATATGTAACCTATGCCGCCCAGAAGGAACCGCCTGATTCATTTCTCGTGGCCGTTAAAGTAGCACGCCACAATATCTTCCAACAAATGATATCGGTCGATTTTCCGAATGAGTTTGCGGGCGCCAAGATGATTTGTGATGTATGTTGGATCCTCAGTCAACAGATACCCGACGATCTGGCCGATTGGATTATACCCCTTTTCTTGGAGCGCTTCATGGACGCGCAGCAAATTTGCCCTGTTTTCGTTCTCCATAATGCGCATCACCTCACAGGCATCTTCGGTATAAAGCAAATTCAGATGATTGAGTTATGCCGCGCATGGGAACTATAGCCCCATGCGCGGTATGTTTTATCAAAATGTGTCGCAGACCTCCCATAACTGGGAAATCGCATAGAGAGGCAGATTGATGAGCTTATCCTGCTTACGGTAGTCTGACATGGAGGTGCGGACGCCAAATGGCAGCCCATTGTTGGCGACAAAGTATTTCAGGCTCTTGGCCTGCAGGTTCTCCTCCGCCTTGACCTCCAGCGGAATCACGCTCCCGCTGTGCTGTAGTACAAAGTCCACTTCGCCGGAAGAGTTCTCCGCCGACCAGTAATAGGGTGTGGCACCCAAGTCTGAAATGAGCTGCTGGCAAACAAACTGCTCCGTGAGCGCCCCTTTGAACTCCGTGAAGATTGCATTGCCATTGAGCAGCGTCTTGGCGTCCAGATCCGTCATGGCCGCCAGCAGGCCCACATCCACCAGGTACAGTTTGAAGGCGGGCATATCCTGGTACGCCTTCAGGGGAACGGCGCCCTTGGTAACACGGCCTACCTTACAGCACAGTCCGCAGTCGATTAGCCATTGGATGGCCAGCTCAAAGTCCTTGGCTCGAGCCCCCTCCCGCAAGACACTATAAATGAATTTCTTATTCTCCTTTGCAAGCTGCGATGGAATGCCGTCCCACACCATACGGATGCGGGGAATGACGGCCGTCGGTGCGTGTTTTGAAAAGTCCTGCTCGTAATCTGAAATCAGGCGCAGCTGCACCCGGCGTACGGCAGCAAGATTCTGCTTGGGCAAATAGGCATTCACCGCCGCCGGCATCCCACCGACATAGTAATAGGTTCTGAGCAAGTCAATATACTTGTCCCGGAACGCGGTAATCATTTCAAAGTCCCTCTGTTCCAGGAGGGCAAGCAGCTGCTCATTGCCGGTAGCGGAGAGAAATTCAGTAAAGGAGAGCGGATAGAGCTCCATGCTGTCTACCTTCCCTACGGGGAAGGATGTCCCTTCGTGCATAGCGATCCCCAGCAAAGACCCGGCAGCAAGGATATAGTAGCTGTGCCGCTTATCCTCGCAAAAGTATTTGAGGCTTTGCAACGCCGCCGGGACTTCCTGGATCTCGTCCAGGATAATCAGCGTGCTTTCCGGGTCAATCTCCACTCCGCTTTCAATAGCAAGGCCCCGCAGGATTCGATCCACATCAAAGTCTCCGGAGAACAGGTGCTGCATCCGCTCATTGCGGTCAAAATTGATATAGGCACATCGTTCAAACGCAGTGCGGCCGAATTCCTGCATGAGCCAAGTTTTCCCGACCTGCCGTGCACCGCGGATAATCATGGGCAGACGGTTGGGATCCTCTTTCCACTCCTGCAGGCGATTTATCGCAAATCGTTTCATTTCCGCCCTCCTACCTGACTGTATTGATAGTTTCAGTATATCATCACCTCCCAAATAGTCAACCGAAAAAACGGATAAATTGTCAGAAAGTCCGACTTATTTCTGTTCTAAATTGTCCGAAGGATATCACGGGTATAAATCGATCCGACTTTCACATCAGGTTCAAATCCCGGCCCCGTCGGCGGAATATGGGTTTCCCCGATAAGGCTACAAAAGTCCTCGCCAAGCTCCAAGCCCGGCGGGGACTCTTGCCGCCCCGGGTGCTTACTTCCGGGAGCCACCCGTATATTCGGGATAGCGCAATTTCACAGCTTCATAAAAGTAGGGGGCAAATTCACAGCAGAAAAGGTTGTCTGGCGTAAAGGCATCCGAAATCCGGCCTCCTTGCGCATCCTCCTCTGTCTCGTAGCACCATCCATTCCAAAGGTTGAACGCCATCCGCACGACCCGTGCAGTGCCGCCAGTCTGCCACCCATCGTTCAGGGCCTCAGGCTTAATCATTCGGGTGTCCTGATCAAAGCACTGCGGGAAATTTTCGCGGGTCTCCGCTGTTAGGCCGAACAGATACACCAGTGCTCGGAAATATGGATCCACGCCAGATTCCAAATGTTCCCGATAAAATGCGCTGTGCTCGTTGTCACGAAAAAGAATATCAGACATCTTAGCACATCCTTCTCCTTTACAACATCCTTTTCTGCACTGTAACATGGACAAAGTTACAATGCAGAATTATGAGCTGCAAAAATCAAAGCAAGTTTGCCTTCTCCTTCATCTTCTCCTTGGTGGGGTTGGTATAGAGCAAAGTGGTATGGACATTGGAATGTCCCGCCTGGTTTGCCAACTCGCCGATGCTGTACCCATTCTCCAGAGCATTGGAGCAGAAGAAATGCCGGAGAGTGTGAGGCGTGATGGAAGCGGAGTGCGCATTGAAGATCCGGTTGACCTGGCCTCGGGTAAGGTGGCTATCCCCCCGTCCGGGGAATAGATAGGGGTTTTCCGTTGCCGGACGGCTTTTGAGATACTCCCGCACCGCATTTGCCACCTTGTTTCCGAAGTAGACCACCCGCATCTTGTCCCCCTTGCCGTGACGCACCGTGATCTCCCGGGCCGCCAGAGAGATGTCCCCCATCCGCAACTCCAGGCACTCGCTGATCCGCAGGCCGGCATAAGCCAGAATGGTGACGATTGCATAGTCGCGGATGCCGTTGTTCTCCAAAATCTCCTGTCGAAACCGTTCCACCTCCCCGCGATCCACGGTACTGGGACTGGCGTAGGCCGTCTGCACCTTGAGATAATCCTCCTTGGTCAGGACTACCTCGGTTTTGTAGCCGGCCGAGATGAGGTAGAGGTTAAAGCTGTGCAGACTGGCTAGCTTTGCGTTGACCGAACGGTTGTTCAGTTCCTTTACCGTACGCAGGTAGGAGATGTAGTCCAGCACATTGGCCCGGATGAGCATCTTCATCCGCTTCCCAAAAGTCTCCTCGTGCCACCGCATATACTCCTTTACGCCCTGACAGTATGACTTCACTGTGTTCTCCGACTTTCCCTGCTGTCGCAGGTATTCACAAAATCCATCCAGCATCCTTTGGTCCTCCTCGGCTCATAAATTATGTCGCATTGAGATTTCCGGGCGGACGTATCAATTATGTTGCATCCACCTGCTCTATTACACCGATGACAGGCCGGTTTTGCAACATAATTTATCTTATGGTGCGTGATATGCCCGGGGCAGGCAGATGGGGGGGACGCCATATACCTGCCCCGGGACTATGGGGAAAATTACTCAGGTCTGAACCGCTCCATAATGCGGGCAACCAGCTTGTCCTGGATGCGCTGTTTCAACTCTGCATCCACACCGCGATAGGACTGACCGTATTCATCGTAGAAGATGCGGGTGGCCTGATACGATATGTAACCGTCAAAGTGCCGAAGCACTTCCGTCATTGCGTCTGGGTCACCGCGGGTTGCAGCGCAGATGGTCTCATAGGGCAGCAGTTTTTCCTCCGGGATACTGCTTTTTCTTTTCATCTTACTCCACCATCCGTTTCCTCAATTCATCGAATAAAACTTTCCGATCCTTCTGGATTTTAGACCTGGAAAGGCCCAGGAGCGAAGCGATCTCACGATCCTTGAGTTGGAGAGAATAGTACAGCAGCAGGATGCTGTATCCCTCATCGCCGAGCGCAAGGAGAATTTCTGCCAGCCGGTCGTTCTTGATTGGAATCTGATGACCGTAAACGTGGAAGATATACTGCTCTGCTGGATCGCTGTCAAAGGTGCAAAGATTCGTCAGCACGGCTTCCGATAAGTCTGAAAAAGATGACTCCCATTCCATCTTCTTCATCAGTTGCCGGAAGTAATCACACCGCTCCCCGTCGATAATCTTCATGCAGAAGATCTCAAATTGGTAACGGACTCTTCTCCGGGCGGCCTGTGTGGTCTCCATCTAATCACCCCCTCCCTGCCCGCGGAGGCGGTTTCTTCGTCCCCTTTCGCTCCTTTCCCCGAAAGTGGGCGGCGATTTTGCCACACATGATAAAAACCGCCAAGCAAATTCCTTGCTTGGCGGTCTGGTGTCGAAAATTTAGAACTATTGGTTCATAGTTGGTGCGGAAAGAGTGCCTGCCGGTCATGCCGGTTTTTTTCAACTGTTCCGACCGGTACGGCGCATTGAGCCATTTTGCTACTCTACCAGCATATCCGCTCTCATTCTCTTCCCACCTCTCATGTGCTATGAACTAATGGAACAATTATCCCGCCACCATTGGAGCATTTCACCTGATTTCTGCACAACATAGAATGTGAGTCGGAGGTGAACCATTGGTGGTAACAAATGATGAATTCAAGGGCTGCGGCATGCAGCTGCGTGCGGAGCGGGAGCGACTCGGCTATACAAGAGATCAAGCCGCTGAACGGGCCGACATCACTTCACGGTATCTGGCAGCCATCGAATTGGGCGAAAAAATTCCAAAGGCCGATGTACTGGTGAAGCTCATCCGGGGTATGGGCGCGTCTGCCAACACTGTGATCTACGCTTCACAGCAGCAGGCGGATGATGAGTGCGAGCGGCTGGCCCGCCTGTTCCTGCAGTGTACCCCGAAAGAGCGCAAGCTCATTGCGGCCATAATTGATACGATCCTCGACCAGCACCGGCAGGAGGACACGCCGGATGAGACCGTGTAACCGCGTTTTCTCCTTGAAAAAGCATAAAGGGCATTGCTCCACCCTGAGGAGCAATGCCCTTTATTCACGGGCGCGGCCCGTATTCACCCTATGCAGGCTCCTTAGCAGTATTTCACGCAGTGTTTACTGTCCGATGAGTGGGAAGCCTTTTTGTAATTCTATACCTTCTATTTCATATTCACTTCTTATTTACTTCATATCTGTTTCATATTTTTTTGCCTCGGGGCGGTTGGAGGCACCTTGTGACAGGATTACTCCATTCTCAGATGCTCTATGCAGGACTACATAGGAAAACGCTCTGTGTATTTCAATAAGTTCTGTCGATTTTCCGTTCCTCATGATATAGCTATCTGCTTAAATAGAACTCTTAACTCCATCCCCCTCTTGCCATTTCCGGCCGGTCAAGCTATAATGGTTTCAACAGTTTCTGATGTCTGCGTCTAAGCAGTCATAGTCACCGTGTTTCAAAGTGCCTGAGAGCCGCATTGGTTGCTTGGGTACTTTTTTATTTCACCGAAGGCCCCGGGAACCGGGCCGTGTCAACTCAACACCGGCCAGCCGGCCACAAGCGCATGGAAAGGATCTCTTTTCCATGCGCTTTTTATATATACACCATAATCATTCCAGTCTTGAGGAGGAACATCATCATGGAACAATTTGAACTCCGCTTCATCGTATGCGGGAGCGACTTGGCCGCGGCCCGTACAGGTGCCAAAGACCTGTTTGATGCGCCCTTGCCCGGAAAGGTGGCACTGCGCCAGGAGGGGAAATTCCTTTTGGGCACTGTGACCATCGGATACCCCAGCGCCACGTCTCCTGGCTGGCAGGCGGCATTGACTTCGAACCTACTTACGGAAGTTCAGCTCCGGGAGCGCGTGGAGGCAGTGCTCAACAAACTCCGTCTTCCGTACTGTGTCTTTGAGGGTGCTGAAATCAGCCCCGACGGCCAGCTGGACGAGATGGCCCAGGCGCTGGGCACCGAGCTGCTGTTCCAAGGCATCTGGCAGACGGAGCAGATCGACAAATTCTGCTCGAAACACGTCCCCTCCCTGGTTCGGGACGGATGCCTTGACCGCATCCTTTCCTTTGCAAAGAAGATCCTATCCCAGCAGGTTTGGGATGATGCCGCCGGGAAGGCGCAGTCGAAGCCGGGGAAATGACCGGTGCCTATCACATCTAAAAAGGAGGGATTTTCATGCCGACAAAGTTGATCTGTCACACCCCGGACTGCGTCAGCTGCGGGGCGGACGGCACCTGTAAACTGGACGTCGAGGTCCGGGTGGATCAAAAGCGGTGCCAGTCCTACACGCCGCACTCCATCCCATTTATGGAAAAGCCCCTGGCTCTGTCCGAACTCCCCAAGGAGGAGTGGGTCTGCCACATCCTTGAGGAGTCCGGCGCCACCTTCGTCAGTCTGGAGGACTTCTATGAGCCGTACGGAAAGGCGCTGCGCCGTGACCTGGTCTGGCGCATCCCTTATGGCTGCCTGGACTTCAGCGGGTGCGTCCTCTGCCTGGTGCAGGAAGGCATCCTCTGCCTGCCCTACGACGCGGTGGACAGCCAGGAGTACGAGCTGTTCAAAATGGATAGCGAGCGGCTTTTGACCAAGGAAAGCCTGTTGGAACTTCTGCAGGAGTTCAACGAGCAGACCGCGTCGCTGGCCACCGTCCTGATGGAGATGGGGAAGCTGGTCTGAGCCATCCATCTCGGCGCCTGCAACCCTGTCACAGCAAGAGGCCGTCGATCTCACAAGATCGGCGGCCTCTTTATTTTTCGCCTGAAAGCGGCTCCTCCCCTGCCCTGCCTCTCTACCACAGGCTGATCTGAGCCTCCGCTGACGCGCGGGTCAGCTCCGGGGGCGCCACGGTAAGGATCTCAGTCGCGGCATCGGCGTCGGCCAGCCATCTTTGCCGCTGCTCCCCTGTCAGGATCAGGGGCATCCGGTCGTGGATGGGCCGCATGGATGCGTTGGGCGCCGTGGTCAGGATGCAGTAGCACTCCTCGCTCCCCCGCCGGTCATACAGCCCCGCCATATAGAGGGCGCCCTCCCGGGGCAGGGTGAACAGATACTTCCGCTTCTGGCCGTCCCACTCATAAAATCCTGTGGACGGGATCAGACAGCGCCGGCTGCGGACGCTGTCCCGAAACAGGGGCTTCTCCGCCGCCGTCTCAGCACGGGCATTGATGACCAGCGTGCCGGGCAGCTGATATCCCCACTTCATCAGCTTTGGGACCGGCCCTCCGGCGCCGTCCAGCAGGACCGGGGCATGGTTGGACGGCCGGATCTCCCCCGGCGTCCACGCGCCGGCGCCATACTTGCGCTGGATCGCTTCGGCAATCTGCCGAATTTCTTCGCATTGTTCCGCCGTGAACTGATACCGACCACACATGACTTTGGGCCTCCCATGCAACAAGTTGTACGCGCTGGTACAAAATATAGTGTACCATAAAGAGGGATGTGGGAAAACAGCTTCCGGCCATTTTCCAGAAATCGGCTCTTGCGCTTATCAAACAAATGTTCTATTATGGAGGCAAAGGGGGGTGACGCCGATGGGCACGCGCCACATTTTACACTGTGATATGAACTGCTTCTACGCCAGCGTCGAGATGCAGCGCCACCCGGAACCGAGGGACACGCCGCTGGCGGTGTGTGGGAGCCAGGAGGAGCGGCACGGCATCGTACTCACCGCGAATTATATCGCCAAGCCCTACGGCGTCAAAACCGGCATGGCCATCTGGCAGGCAAAACAGCGGTGCCCCCAGCTTGTTACCCTGTCCCCCGACATGGATGAGTATATCCGCATCAGCCGCTATGCCAGAGAGATCTACGAGGACTACACCGACCAGGTGGAGCCGTTTGGCCTGGATGAGAGCTGGCTGGATGTGACGGGCAGCGTGGGACTGTACGGCTCCCCCGTGACCATCGCCAGAGAGATCAGCAATCGGATCAAGTTCGAGTTAGGGATCACGGCCAGCATCGGCGTAGCCGACAACAAGATCACCGCAAAGCTGGGCAGCGACTACAAAAAGCCGGACGCCATCACCCAGATTTCGGAAAGCAGCTACAAGGAGATTGTCTACCCCCTGCCGGTGGAGGCCTTGCTCTATGTGGGACCTGCCACCGCCAAAAAACTGCGGGCCATTGGGATCAGCACCATCGGCCGGCTGGCCGAATGTCCGGAGGATGTGCTGCAGCGCCGCCTTGGTAAGATGGGTCTGGTACTCAGCACGTTTGCAAGAGGTCTGGACATATCCCCGGTCCAACGAACGGACCATATCCCCAATATCAAGTCGGTAGGCAACTCCGCAACCACACCCAGAGATCTGGAAAACGAGGAAGATGTCAAACTCATGCTGCTCCTGCTGGCCGAAAGCGTCTGTTCCCGGATGCGGGATCTGGCATCCCGATGCACGGTGATAGAGATCTATGTCCGGGACACGGAATTGCGCTCTATGATTCGGCAGCGAAAACTTCCGGCCCCCTCCTGCTCCAGTCAGGAGCTGGCAGAGGTAGGAATGGAATTGTTCCGCCGCCACTATCACTGGGAGCGCCCGATCCGGAGCATTGGACTACGGGGCGCCGGCTTGGTGGAAGATGTTGGGGCCGTTCAGATGTCGCTCTATGCGGAGGATCAGCGGCGGGACAAGTGGGAGCGGATTGACCGGGCGGTGGACCACCTGCGCCAGCGGTACGGCTACATGAGCGTCCGCCGCGCCTTGCTGGATACTGACCCGCGCCTGGGCCATATCAACGTGCGGGACGATCATACCGTTCACCCTATCGGATTCTTTGGAGGATAAGCCTGATGGATCAGCGCGAGAAACGATATGTTCCGGTTATTGTCCGGTTTGACGCAGAGGGGAAACTGCGTCCATTGGAGATTGAGTTTGACGAGAACCACAAATACCCGGTGGACAAGATTCTGGATGTCCGCCGGGCGGCCTGCCAGAGCGTGGGTGGCGTTGGGGACCGATACACTTGCCTCATTCAGGGCAAGGAAACCTATCTATGGATGGAAAAAGGGAGATGGTTTGTCTGTGCCAAACGATGATCCGCATGAGAAAATGAGGCGGCACCAATGCTGGTGCCGCCTTTGTCTTACCTTGGCAGTTCTATTTTATATCCACTCCGGATGACTGTCTTGATGTAAACCGGGTGCTTAGGATCATCCTCCAGTTTCTGTCGCAGCCGCCAGATGATATTTTCCACCGTAGTGGTCCCGTATCGGTACTCCTCATGCCAGGCGGCTTCATAGAGCTGATTCTTACTGAACACCTGCCCAGGAGCGCTGGCCAGGAGTAGGAGCACGGAAAACTCTCCATGATTTAGGCGAACTTCCTCCCCTGCCTTGAGTACCGTCCGGCGCTCTGGGTAAATCGCTATTTCCCCAAAGGTGAAGGCATCCAGAGAAGGCGCAGCCAGTTCAATAACTTCCGCCTTCCTGTCCCGGAGCACATCCATGATGGCCCGGAACATACTGCCGTCCGGGTCTGCGGCCCGGATGACGATGATTTCATTCACCATTTCACCCCCCAACGGCAAAAGGAGGCGGCCGCCTACACGGCCTCCTCCCTTCGCTGTGCTTACGTTTCTGTTTTCTTCGCCGATTTCAGGCATTGGAAACTTTCGTCGCTGATGACGTGCTCGATCCTGCAGGCGTCTGCCTCAGCGGTTTCCGGGTCCACGCCGGCGGCAATCAGGCGCTCGGTGAAAAAGCGGTGCTTTTCATAGATCTGCTCTGCCACTTCCCGTCCAATATTGGTCAAATGCAAGAAAAAGCCATCATCCATAGTGAGGAACCCGCCATCTTTCAAAGTGGCCACTGCATAGCACACGCTGGGCTTGGACACATCCATGTGTCGGGCGATATCCACAGAGCGCACCATACCCTTTTGCTTTTGGAGTACCAGCACGGCCTCCAGATAGTCCTCACCGGATGCGTGAAGTTTCATAATATTCTCCCTTCAGGCGGAAATCTTTTGCTCTGCATTCCACATGGCTGCATACTTCCCGTTCTTCGCCAGCAGTTCCTCATGGGTACCGGACTCTGCAATTTTTCCATCTGCTACCACCAGGATCTGATCCGCATTCTTGACAATAGACAGGGTGTGGGCGATCATCACCACGGTCTTTTTCTCCTTGAGCAGGTTGGCGATGGCCTGTTTCACCGCCAGTTCGTTCTCGATGTCCAGGGATGCGGTGGCCTCGTCCAGCAATAGGATGGGACTGTTTTTTAGAATGGCCCTGGCGATAGAAAGCCGCTGCCGCTCTCCTCCGGAGAGCAGGCTGCCGTTTTCTCCAATCTCGGTGTCATAGCTCTTTTCCAGTTTCTCCACAAAACCGTCACATCCGGCGTCCCTGCAGGCTGCCTCCACCTCCCGGTCAGTGGCCGTGGGCCGGGCGTGGCGGATATTCTCCCGCACAGTATCGTCAAAGAGGAACACCTGCTGATCCACCATAGAGAGCTGTGCCAGCACCCGCTCTGCGGAGACAGTCTGGATGGATCGACCGCCGATGGTGATGGTCCCGCTCTGCGGCTCATAGAATTTGGCAATCAGATTCAAAATCGTGGATTTGCCCGAGCCGGAGTCCCCCACGATGGCGGTGAGTTTTCCCTCCGGGACGGTGAAGGACACCCTCTTCAGGACCGGCTCTCCCGGTATATAGGAGAACGACACATCCCGGAAGGTGATGTCGTGCCGCTCCGGGACAAAGGGTGCGTCCTCTCCGGTCTCCTCCGGCTCCTGAATCAGATTCTCAATGTTCCTTTTGGAGACCATCAGGTGCTTCCACTCAAAGAGATCAATGGCAATACTGGCGGTGAGCTTGGTCAGCAGAATGGGAAGCATGGACAGCATCAGATAGTCTACGCCGTTCAGCGTCCCCGCCGCCCATGGCCCGGCGGCCAGCACCATGATAAGCGGCACGCTGCCCCAGCTGATGATATTGTAGCCGAATCCGATGGGGATGCCCTTGGCTTCGTACTGGTAGCACACCCGGCCGAACTCCTCCATGGCCTGGGTGACGGTCCTGTTTTTCACGCCGCCCATGTTGTACGCCCGGAACATCTGAATGCCATCAATGTACTCCACAATGCCGCTCACCGTCTCAGCGCTGACCTTGTTTTTCGCCACGCCGTACACCTTTACCACCCGGAAGGACAGCCACAGGTCGGGAATCAGCAGTACGACAACCGCCAGCAGAATCAGCCCCGCCGGCAGCCAGACGGTGCAGACAAAGCCCACCAGCACCGCGGAAAGCGCGGCGTTTTTGATAATGTTCCCACTGGAATGGGTCAGGATTTTCTCATAGCTGCCCACATCGCTGGTCATGGTGTTCACATACTGCCCAACCTGCCCCTGGGTGAAGCGGGCCAGGGGGATCTTCTTGAGCTTATCCCCCAGAAGCAGCCGCAGGCGCTTGGACACCGCCGCCCCGCCGATCTGGACCTGGGTGTACCCGGTGCTGTAAATGACCAGCCGCAGCAGGAAAATGACAACGAGCCCCGCGGTGACCGCTCCCACCATTCCGGCGGTAATCGTTCCTGAAGCCAGAGCGGTGAGGACGATGTAGACAGACAGATAACTGCACCCGGAGAGGATGCCCTCCAATACGGTCAGCACTACGCCAATATAATAAGCCCTGTTTTTGCGGAACGGAGATTCATTTGTCATCGTCTTGCCCTCCTTTCACGGAATAGGTGATGGACCTGGCTGCCCGGTAGTCGGCCCAGGCTTTGCGGTAATAAGAATTCTGTTCCAACACCTCCGCATGAGTTCCGCAGCAGGTGATGGTGTGATCCTCCACCACCGCCACCTTGTCGCACATCTTTACCGCGCCCAGCCGGTGAGCCACGATGAGTACGGTCTTGCCACGGCAGAGGTTTTCAATGGCCCGGTCAATCTCCACCTGATTCTCCGGGTCGGCGGCAGAGGTCGCCTCGTCCAAAATGAGGATAGGGGCGTCCTTCAAAATGGCGCGGGCAATGGCGATGCGCTGGCGCTCCCCACCGGAAAAGCGTGAACCCATGGCCCCAACCTTGGTGTCGTATCCTTGGGGCAGCGACAGGATGAAGTCGTCGATCTGTGCCAGACGGGCAGCCTCCCGCACCTGTTCCAGCGTGGCCTGCGTGCCCATACGGATGTTCTCCAGCACGCTGTCCCGGGTGAGGAAGGTCTTTTGAAACACGATGGAGATGTGGGCGAGCAGGTCCTCGTAGCGGATGTCCCTGACATTCCGGCCGCCGATGCGGACCTCGCCCTTTGTTGTGTCGTAAAACCGGGAGATCAGCTGGATGATAGTGCTCTTGCCCGCGCCGGACACCCCCACCAGGGCCACCTTTTCCCCCTGCTTTACCGACAGAGAACAATCCCGCAGCACATCCGTCTTCCCGACATAGGAGAAGGTCACATGGTCCAGTTCAATGCCGCGGTCCTCCGGGAATGGCCCGCCTCCTTCAAAGACCGGAAGCTCCAGGATCTCCCGCACCTTTCCCACACCGCTGAGGGCCTGGCCAAAGGTGGTGGACATCTTCTGGAGCGGCAGGATCTCCGTCAGGTACATGCCGCCCACATAGGCAAAGAGCAAAAACACGCTGGCACTCACCGAACCACGGAGGAACAGCAGCCCCCCGGCCGGGATCATCAGGAGCATACCGCACTCCACCAGCAGCAGGAAAGCCGCATAGGGCGGCGCGGTTTTATGGGTCACTAGATTCCAGATCCGGTTTTCCTCCGAAATGGCGTGGGAAAACTTCTGAAACGACCGGCTCCCCATGTTGTACGCCTTGATGAGCCGCATCCCGGAGACATACTCGATCATTACCGAGTTGAAGCTCACCAGGGAGCGGTTGGCGTCCTCCAGAATCCCCTTCATGCGGCCAAAGATCACCCCCATCACAATTCCCGCCAGCGGCAGGGGGAGCAGCGAGACCAGCGCCAATGGGACATTCACCGACAGCAGATAGAGGAAGATCACCACCGGGCCGGTGAGATAGGCCACGAACTCCGGCAGGTTATGGGCCAGAAACAGCTCCAGCTTCTCAATGTCCTCGTTGAGCACGGTCTTGACCGCTCCCGTGCTCCGCTCATCCAACGCGCCCAGGGGCACCTTCGCCAGATGCTCCGTGACCATGCACCGCACCCGGAACAGGGCGCCGTAGGCCCCCTTGTGGGACAGCACCCCGGAGGCCCCCAGCAGCACCATCCGCCCCACGGTGCCCGCCATCACGAACACGGCGCAGTCCGCGATCACCGCCGGGGTGCAGGCGCCGGACAGCACCGCGTCCATCAGCCGGTACAGCCCCAGGTAAGCGGTGATCGCCAGCAGCCCGCTCCCAAATGCGCACAGCACCGACCCGATCAGCCATTTCTTCTCCGGCCCTGCCCACCGGAGCAAAAGCCTGACCGGGCTTATCTCTTTCTGTTTCATATTGCACTCCTCCTTTACCAGCCTTGACGGAACAGGCCGGATATGATATTTTAGTTAGTAGATACTAACTAAATAACAGCATACTCCCTGTCTGTCACAGATACAAGGCGTGCCACGCTCATGCGGCTGATCGGGGTATGGATTCGGCCGATTGAGGCGGAGGAGGCGTGTCAGAATGTATAGCTGCAATGTGTTGGATGAGCAATATGCCGGGGCCATGGCAGAGCATGGTTTTGTGCCGGAGCCGGACAACCGGAGGTATGGAAGCATGGGCCTGTGCTGGCGGCAGGCCGGCCCCGGTGGAAGCGGCTATTTCTGGACCTATGGGCAGCAGGACCTCTATATGCTCAAAATCCACGATTTCTATTTTCACGAGGATCAGCTTCTGGAGTTTTGCTGGCCGGAGAGCCTGAGCGTCACCTGGTACGAGTCCATCTCCGGGGAGGAGTTCTCTCCCTGCCGCCGGCTGGTGTCCGGCTGTGTCAAGAGCTTCATCGGCGGGCGGGAGCCCTACCGGGCGCTCATCCACCGCCGGGTCCCCATCGTATCCATCGGCATTGAGATCACTCCGGCCTACTATCAGGACTACCTCCGCCGCCAGTTTCCGGAGGAGTTCCAAAGCCTGTTGGAATCCTTTCAATCTCTGGACCAGACCGACCACTTCCCGGAGATGGTCCGCCTGCTGAAAGAGGTCCGTGACTACCGGGGCGAGGGGCTGGCCGCCAAACTCTTTTACGACGGCAAGGTGGCGGAAGCCGTGGCGCTGGTGGTGGAACGGCACCGGGCCCACCCAGCTCCCAGGCGGACACTGACGCAGGAGGATGAGCGGATGCTGGCGGATGTGGCGGCCTACATCACCGCCCATTGTGCGGACCGGCTGCCTCTGGAGCGCCTGGCCCGCATCGGCTGCATGGGCGTCTCCAAGCTGAAGGATGCCTTTCACACCCGATACGGCTGCACCATCACTCAGTATATTCAGGAGCAGCGGATGGAGCGTGCGGAACAGCTGCTGGCAAATACCGACCTGCCCGTGGGCCAGATCGCTAAAATTGTGGGCTATCAGAATCCCAGCCGTTTCGCGCAGCTCTTCCGCCGCAGCACCGGGCAGAGCCCGGCAGCGTTCCGGGCGTTCTCCCACCCACGGGAAGCAGAGTGAGAGAATACGCCGGACCGAAAAAGACAGGAGGTAGGAAGAAAGACAGCCGCCAGCTCTCGGCTTGCTCCTAAGCCTGAAGGAACCGGTGAATGATTTACAATCTCATTGCGCCCGATATCTATGGTAATAGAAAAATCTATATGAGGACGCTACAATAATATCAAGGAGATTATGAATTTGAGCCATCCTTCATCTTGGTACGAATCGTCTGCTGCGCTCCCAGCATGGAACATACCGCTCTTGTTGCTTGATCGAGAGTAAGGGCAATCCATGCTCCGTATAATCCCAGACCAAGTTCATAAACCAGAAAGAAGGTAAGGATCGGCCGCACCACCGCGATACTGATGAGAGAATAGAGGGCCACAAAACTGGTATGCCCCAAGCCACGGAGCAGCCCCGCATGGACCATAGCCCATGCCTCCGGAATGTTGACAGCAGCCACAAAGATCATGATCTCACAGCCCAGAGCCAGGTCATTGCCCTCCAAGTGGTAGAACCGAAGCAAGGGCGACCGGAGCAGCAAATAGATCAGCGTGGCCGCACCCCCAGTCCACAGCGCCGCCCGGCGGGACACCGCCCCGATCCGTTTCAGATTGCACGTCCGTCCAGAGCCCAACGCCTGGCCTGCCTGAACCAAGCTGGCCTTCCCAAGCCCCTGGGAGAAGCTATAGTAAATGTCGCACAGGCTCCCGCAGATGTTGTGGACGCTTAGCGCCACTGTGCCCAGATCCGCCACCAGGCGGGAGAATGTGAACATCCCGAACCGTTCCGCCGCCTGCTCCAGGAACGTGCCCGCGGCAAGGGGAGCCAGGGAGCGGAGGTATTCCCGTCCCGGCAGCCAGTCCCCTCTGCCCCGCAGAGTGGCCGGATGCCGCCGCCGTAAGAAAAGCGCCAGCGTATAGGCCAGCGTAGCGCCAGCACCGATAGCGGTTCCAAGCCCGGCGCCAAAAACTCCCAATTTGGGGAATGGACCAAGGCCGTAGATCAGCAGCGCATTGAAGACGACATTGACTCCGTTGCCCAGCACATTGGACACAAGCACGCTTTTGGTATCGCCAAGCCCCGCCAAGATGCCGTGAAGGACAATAGCCGGCCCGGAGAATGCCAGACTCACCAGGGCGGGAAAGGCATACCGCAACGCCAAGCTGATATAGTCATCCTGTGCACCGGCCAGTTGTAGAAGCGGGCCGGCTCCAATCCAGGTCCCGACCAGGAGCAGTATCGAGAGACCGCACCCCAGCATGAGCGAAGCGCGGGAACAGGCGGTCAGGGACTCATCCGGATCCTCGCCGCGCCGGCGGGCAACATAGGCGCTCAGTGCAACAGAGTAGGAGCGGGTTACGCAGAGGATCACCATACGGGGTTGGGAAAAAATACTGATCGCCGCCACCGCTGTGTTTCCCAGAGAGGAAACCATCAGCAGGTCGGCGGCGGTGAGCAACATCAGCAACAGTCCCTCTGCCGCGGCGGGCCAGGCCAGCCGCCAGAATTCCTTACGGATGGCCATATGCGATCAGCGGATCTCCCGCCCGGACGCCCAGGGCGATTGTGTAGTAAAGGACAATGCCGTCAAACTCGGCCCGAACCTCTTGTAAGCGGTGGCCGGACAGCGTCTCCAGATGTCCGAGCAGTTCTCCCCTTCGGACCTGTTGGTCTAAACCTACTGCCGGGTACCAAAATCCCTCCGACTCAGCTTCCGCATAGAAGGTTTCTGTGATTTCCAGCTGATCCCGCGGCGGGTTCCCTCCGGGCATAACCTCCAGATGTCGCAGCAGGGAGCGGACATCCTCACAGCAGGCGTCCACCTCCTGTTCAGACCACAGCCCCTGACCGCCCCGCTCAATCAGCAGGGCGGGAACGCCCCTCTGCACCGCCCAGCTGTAAAGTCCGTTCTTCGCAGTGGAACGTACCCGGTAGGGTACAGTCAGGACCTTGGCGGCGGCCAGGGAGACTTGGTTGACTATTTCCTCCCCCGCTGTGGGGAAGAACACCAATGGATGAAGCGCCTCGTTGCAGTCTCCGCTGTGGAGATCAGCCAGCAAATCGGCTTCCGGGTACAAAGCCGTTTCCAGAGCAAAGGCCAATCGAGCGGAAAGGCTGCCCGCAGAATCGCCGGGGAAGGCTCGGTTCAAATTGACGCCGTCCTCTGGCACCACCTGTTTGGCTCCGGCATAGAAGGCGCTGGGATTTGCCAGCGGCAGGAGGATGACGTTCCCCGACAGTCTCGCCGGGTCCAGTTCTCCAGCCAGGCGGCGCAGTGCCTGGGGCCCCACATATTCGCACCCATGGACCCCGCCTGTGACAACCAGTGTTCTGCCCCGTGCGGCGCCGCACAGGCAGATTGCATTCAGAGGCGGAGCATCCGGTACCGGGAGCGGTACGTTTTTCCGCTCACCCGACAAAAGTGTTGTCCCACAAAAAATCATACGGCCACCTCCGAAGTCTCGGTGTCAAATACCACAATGGACTCCAGCAGCCGCCGGGCGTACTCATCCTTGGTCTCGCTGATGCGGCTGACGGGCAGATATTCAGTTACACGGCCCTGATAAAGGAACAGCACATCGTCACAGAGATAAGTGATAGAGGTCAGGTCGTGGGTGATAAATACATAGGTCAGTCCCAGTTTTTCCTTCAGGTCCTGCAGCAGATCCATCACCTGGACCTGGGTATGCGCATCCAAGGAGGAGATCGCCTCATCAAAGAGGATGACCTCTGGCTTACAGGCCACCGCCCTGGCGATGCACACCCGCTGAAGCTGGCCACCGGAGAGTTCGTGGGGAAATCTGTCCGCAAAATCAGCAGGAAGTCCCACCAGCTCCAGAAGGGCGGCTGTTTCTTTGTTTCGCTCCAGCCGTCCCCTCTCCCGGCGTTCCCGGACGGTCAGGCCCTCGCCAATGATGTCTTTGACACGGAAGCGGGGATTAGCAGAGGTTGTGTAGTCTTGAAACACCACACTGAGCTTGTTTTGCAGGTTCCTCCGGCCCGCCCGGGAGGCGTAGACCGACACACCGTCCAGAATCGCCTCCCCGCTGTCTGGCTTCAGGAGCCCACACAGCACCCGGCCCATAGTGGATTTTCCGCTGCCGGACTCTCCCAAAATACCGAGGCAAGTCCCTCTTTTTACGTTCAGGGACACATCAAAGAGCACCTGCTGACGGGTATGTCCGAACACCTTGTCCTGACGCTCACTTCGGAAACTGACGCAGATATTTTTCAGTTCAAGCATAGGCGCACTCCTTTCCTCCCAGTACCTGGCTGTACCGGCGCATCACATCCGTCCGCTTCTCCACCAGCAGCTTGGTATAGGAATCGGCCGCGTGATGGAGAATATGATGGAAATCCCCTTGATCCACCACAAGCCCCTGATTGAGGACTACGATCCGGTCTGCCACCCGGGAAATAGCGTTCAAGTCATGAGAGATAAAGACCATTGCCGTCTGGTGTTCCTGCTTGATCCGCAGCAATTCGTCCAGAATCTCAAATTGAGTGATGGCGTCAATGGCTGTCGTGGGTTCGTCCGCGATCAGGAGGGACGGCTCCATAGCGGTTGCGATACCAATCATGATCCGTTGAAGCATTCCGCCGGAGAGCTGATGCGGGTACTTCTCCAACACCTCTTCCGGATTACGAATCCGCATTTTCCCCAGCATCTCCAGAGATCGCTGGAGGATATCCTCCTTGCTCCAGTTATTGTGGGCCGCAAAGGTTTCGGCAATCTGGGCTCCGATCCGGTAGAGGGGGTCAAAACAGGTCATCGGGTTTTGGAGAATGATGCCTACCTGGCCGCCCCTCAGACGGCGCAGCTCTTCATCACTTTTCCCCAGCAGTTCTTCTCCCTGGAATTTGGCGCTTCCAAGCACGTGGAATCCATGATCCAAAAGGCCCATCGCCGCTTTCATAGACATGGATTTTCCACTTCCGGACTCCCCAAGGATTCCAAGACACTCTCCAGGATATATCGAGAAGGAAACTCCCTTCACCAACTCCACCCCCTGATGCCGACGTGCGCAGAGCAGGACATGGAGATCTTGTAATTCCAGAACCGGGGTCATTTCTCCACCTCCTTGGGGTCCAGCACGTCCCGCAGGGCGTCACCCATCAGATTAAAGCAGCACACCAGAACCACGATAGCAATACCAGGCGCGATCATCTGGGTGGGATTACTGGTGAGTACATCCTTCGCCTCGTTGAGCATGGCTCCCCATTCCGGGGTGGGGGCCTGCACGCCGAGCCCCAGGAAGGACAGGGTAGAGATATTGATAATGGCCCAGCCCACATCCAGAGAAGCCAGCACCGCAAGATCAGAGGTGATGGATGGCAAAAGGTGGCGGAACAGGATGAACCGCTCCGGCATCCCCACGCACCGGGAGAACTGGACAAAGTTCCGGTCCCGGTACTGCATAACGCCGGTTCGGATCATACGGGCATACCAGGCCCATTTGATGAACACATTGGCAATGATGACATTTTGGACATTGATCCCCAGAAGGCCCACCACGGCGAACACCATGATCTGACTGGGGAAGGAGAGCATCACGTCCACCACCCGCATGATGATTTCTTCCACCACGCCCCGGAAGTAGCCGGCCATAACGCCCAGCAGCGCGCCCAGCGCGATGGTCCCCAGCATGGTCAGAAGGGCAAGTCCCAGTGTTGGACGGATACCATAAATCAGGCGGGAGAGCACACACCGCCCCAGGTGATCAGTCCCCAGCGGATATTCCAGGCTGTACGGCGCGAATTTGTCGAGGATGTCCGTAACATAGGGATCGTGCGGCGCCAGGAGCGGGGCAAGAATGCCGATCAGCGCGATCAGGAGGACAAAAGCCACCGTTACCACAGCGGCACGGTTGTGCAGAAAGCGTTTTCCCATAGCTCAGCTCTCCTTTCTCAGCCTGGGATCGGATACAGTCTGAAGGATGTCGAACACTAGATTAAATACAACGAACAATACACCGATGAACAGCACATAAGTCTGGATGACCGGCAGATCACGATTAAAGATAGAACTGATGCACAGCGTTCCCAGCCCCGGCCAGGAAAACACGTTTTCCACCACGATGGTGCCGGCAATCATCTGAGGGATGCTCATGCCCATGGCGACAATGCAGGTGTGCATGGAATTTTTCAGGATATGCTTGACCAGGATAGACCGCTGAGGCAATCCCCGGACATTGGCATAGAGTACATAATCCTGCTTCATATTCTCCAGCATATTGTTGCGGATGAGCCGGATATAGGTAGAGATGTAGCTGAGCGCCACGGTAAAGGCGGGCAGTATCATATGTTGCCAAGTACCGTTTCCGTTGGTCGGTAGAAGCCCCATTTTGACACTGATCCCCCACATCAGGAGTAACCCGACCCAATAGGCAGGCATGGCGGTGGAGATGAAGACCAAACCCCGCATAATCTTATCGAACCAGCCGTCCTTATACACAGCGCAGAGGAAGCCGATAGGGATGCTCAGCACCAGCACGATCACAAACGAGGCCGCCGCCAACTGCAGTGTGGCTGGCAGGCAGCGGGCCAGTTCTCCGGCTACTGTGCGGGCGGGATTGACATAACTGATACCGAAATCTCCCTGAAGACAGCCCAGGACCCAATCAAAATACCGCACCAGAAACGGTTTGTTCAGGCCCAGCGCCTCCTCCATCTCCGCAATCGCCTCCTCTGTGATAATGGGCGTCTGCTGAATTCGGAGGACGACCTCCGCCGGATTTGAGGGAATCATATTGATGAATACAAAACAGACAAAGGAAATCGCCAGCAGCAGGGGGATTGCCATCAGCAGCCGGCGGATCACATAGCGCTTCATAGATGCCCCTTTCTTTTTTACATATTTGCAAAATTGTGATTTTCTTCTGTGGAAGCCTCGCAAACGTGTTTCTTGTGTGCTTCACGCCTGGGGAAAGCGTGAGCAAATCCCGCGAGCGAAAGCAATTCATCATAAGGGCCGCTTCAAAAGAAGCGGCCCCGATGCCATCGACGATTACTCGAAGTACATGCTTGCGAAATCCACATCATACTGGTCGGTGCCGAAGTGGACCCCCTTCAGTTCCGAGGTATAAAGGGCCTTGTTGGTTTCATAGGTCAAGGGGATGTAGACGGCGTCCTCATGGAGCCGGGTCAGAACAAAGTCATATAGTTCCTGACGCTCTGTCTCATCGGTGGAGGTGAGGATATCCGTGATGGCCTGATCGATCTCCGCCTTGTCCTCCAGTCCCTGCTGTGCAGCGTAGTCGCCATACACCGGGGCCCGCATAGCAGCCAGAGAGGACTGGGGATCATAAGGCATACCCCAGCAGATGTTGAACACCATATCGAAATTACCGGCTTTCATGTTATCACGATAAGACTGTTCTTCCTCGCCGTGGATGTTCAGGGAGATGCCCAATTTCAGATACTCGCTCTGAAGATACTCGGAAATAGTCTTCTCAGTAACGCTGTCGCTGTTGTAGAGGAGGTCCAGTTCCAGTTTCTGTCCATTCTTGGCGCGGACCCCGTCGCTTCCCATAACCCAGCCGGCCTCGTCCAGAAGGCGGGCCGCCTCATCTGTGTCGTAAGCATAAGGCTCCAAATCCACGTCACAGTAGGGGACGGTTGTGGAATAAAGGGTATCCGCTGCCGGCTCCAGGCCGTAGAAAATGCCCTCGGAGATGGCCTGCCGGTTTGTGGCGTGCTGGAGCGCCTTTCGCACCGCCACGTCTCCCAAAATATCGTGGGTGGTGTTCAGCACAATATGCCGGGTGGAGGTGGGGTCAGACAAGCTTACGGTGAACCGGTCACTGTCCACATACTGGCTGATGGCATCAGCGTCCAGCATGTTCTTGCCGAAAATCAGGTCGATCTCCTCATTCTCCAGGGCCATAATGCGTGTCTGGTTGTCGGGGATGACCTTGACAGTGATCTTCTGAATTGCGGGCGCCTCACCCCAATAATTCTCATTGCGCTCAAAAACAGCATACTCATCGGTAACAAAGTCTGTGAGCACATAAGGACCTGTCCCGATATAGCCGTTGACGCCGTTCATCGTGCTGCCGTCGATCATGCAGTTAGGGGAAATCATTGCGAACGGGCGGATGCAAGCCAGCTCGGTGAGCATGGGGTAGTACGGCTCGCTCATCTCAATGACAAAAGTGTCGCTGTCCGGCGCCGAAACGCTCACCAGCAGGTTCATCATCTCCAGCCAGGTGTGCCGCTCCCGGTTTTCCAGAATCGCGTTGAAGTTGGTCAGAATGGCGTTGGCGTCGCAGGGTGTTCCGTCGGAGAAGGTTACGCCGTCCCGGATATTGAAGGTATAGATCCGGCTATCATCGCTGATGGTCCAGTCCTCTGCCAGACAACCCACATAACCATCTTCCGTATTGCTCACCAGTGTATCGTAAAGGATACTCTGGGCGTACATCTCACCGGCGTACAGGTGGGGGTTCAGGTCCCGGATATCCCGATAGTTGACAAATATCAGCTCGTCCCGCGTAGCGGTTTCACTCTCTGCGTCGGACGGGCTTCCGCTTGGATCTGCTTCGCCCCCTTGCCCGCAGCCGGCGAGCGCCGTCAGCAACAGAGCGCTGCTCAACAGCACAGAAAAAATCCTTCTTTTCATAAATGCCTCCAGTCTTAAATATTGTAGTCTTGTACTACGGTCTGTAATTTTACAACAGTTAGTCAAGACTTACCAGAGGCCAGTTTTTCATGGAATTCCATAACTATTTGTTATGCCCTTACAGCATTTCCCTGAACCGCTCTATCAGCCAGGAGGCCTGCGGCGAGAGCGGGCGCTCTGGGTCCAGCACATAGCCGATTTGGAGAAACGGCTCGCATCCGTTGATGGACAACGGTTTGATATCATATTGTTCATAGGGGCGGTGCATAAAATTCAGGCCTAGACTGCAAACATCCGTGTGGAGCAGAAAATTGATGATCGAGTGGTCACTGTCGCTGTATATCACGTGCTTCATAACGCTTTGGTCAATGACTCCCATGCTCACCGTTTCAAGATGATGTTCCATGGAAAAGAAATCCCGTACTCCCCGCATGAATTTCAGATTTGGCAGTTCTGAAAAGTCCACACTCTCCGCATGATACAGTGGGTGCTGAGGTCCTACATAGACGCAGATGCTCTTTTCACTCTGAGGAACAAATTCCAATTTCTTGTGGAAAAGAATGTGTTGGAATGTAGGAGTCTGCTTTTGCGCCACATATACGATCCCGACTTCGGAGATCCCCTGGTGGACATGGTTGGTGATCTCCTCCACGGTGCCCTCATGGTGCTCAATATGGATTCGAGGTCCCCAGGTTTTGTAGAAGTCTACCAACAGGCGTGACACCATGTTGCTAGGATATGTGGACAGCCGCAGACCGTCCTGCTCATCCGGCACGGCTAAAGAGGAGATCGTAGCCGTTGCCCTCAGAATCAGCTTCGCATACTCCAGTACGGTCTTCCCATAAACCGTAGGCTGTACGCCCTTCCCGCTCCGGACCAGAAGGGGCCGTCCCAGTTCATGCTCCAATGTACGGATGGTTTTGCTGACGTTTGGCTGCGTGGTATACATGCAAGCCGCAGCTTGTGAAATGCTTCCGCGTTCGCAGGCGGTCACAAAGCTCTCCAGTTGTTTCATTTCCATTGCGCGTTCCTCCATGCCATCAGTTTGCGTATACTAACCACAATATACTATATCAGGCGCTTACGGACAAGTAATATATTCTCATTCAGGATGATATAAACTTGAAAATAGCCGAAATATCAGGTACAGTTTATTATGGTGAATTGTAGGCTGGGTTCCTCCTGAATGGCTGATTGTCAATATGTCCAAGCAGCAGACCTGGCAGGCGGTAAGCGGCCAGAGGCCGCCGGCATCATGCCGGCGGCCTCTGGCCTTTCTGCAACCTTCCAGAACGACGCCTAAAAAAACGATTATTCCAGCCGCCAGCCCTCGGCCTGCTCCCGGACCTGAACAAACCGGCGGTAGAGGCCGTCCTGCGCCATCAGCGCATCGTGAGTCCCCTGCTGAACGATCCGTCCCTGGTCCACCACCACGATCTGATCCGCGTCCCGGACGGTTGAAAGCCGGTGGGCGATGGAAATGAGTGTTTTGCCCGCCGTCAGCTCCCGGATGGCGGCCAAAAGCAGGTGTTCGTTCTCCGGGTCCACACTGGAAGTCGCCTCATCCAGAATGACGATGGGGGCGTCCTTCAGAATGGCGCGGGCAATGGAGACCCGCTGCTTCTCGCCTCCGGAGAGGGTGGAGCCGCCCTCTCCCACCATCGTATTATAGCCGTCGGGCAGCGCCATGATAAAGTCGTGGCACTGTGCGCGCTTGGCCGCCTCCACCACCTGCCCGTGAGTGGCGTTGGGATTGCCGAATTTGATGTTGTTCTCAATGGAGTCGTGGAAGAGATACACATTTTGGAAGACCATGGAGAGGTTTTTCAGCAGGCTGTCGGCGGTGCAGTCCTTCACATCCATGCCGCCCACGCAGACACTCCCCTCCTGCACATCCCAAAAACGGGCGATCAGGCTGCATAAGGTGGTCTTTCCAGAGCCGGACGGTCCCACCACGGCGCAGGTAGTCCCCTGGGGGATTTTGAGAGAAACATGGTCGATGACCTTCCGGCCTCCTCCATAGGAGAAGGATACCTCCTTCAGCTCAATGTCGAAGCGGCCGGGAGCGAGGGCCTTGTCCGTCCGGTCCAGGGAGGGGATGTTGGTCACAGCCTCCAGCCGGTCCAGCTCAGTGGCGATCTTCTTGTCCAGGAAGGAGCCGTCCCCCATGACCTCCATCTCGGAGTAGAGGATAAAGGACGCCACCAGGAACAAAAAGCAGTAGGTCAGGGAGATGGCCCCCTGCAGGTAGAGGAAGGTGGACAGGAACATGAGGGCGCAGCCGGTGAGCTTGAACACCAGAATATAGAGCCGCAGGGCGGGCAGGGCCGCCTTCTCCTGATCCAGCGCCGCCTTCTGCCGCCGGCGGAAGGACTGGTACACCGCGCCGTCCTGCCCCACCGTCTGGGAGAAGGAGCGCAGCACCGCGATGCCCCGGATGTACTCCAGCGACTGGGTGACCAGCTCCTCCTGCGCCTCCTGCACCTTGGGGGTGTGCTCTGCCGCGGCTTTCTGCACCATTCCCAGCACATAGAGGCCCACCAGCAGGCCCGCCAGGGACAGCAGGGAGAACCAGGGACTGAAAAACAGCATCATTACAATAATGATGACCGACATGGACACGCCGCCGGTGATGTCCGTGATAAACAGCATGGAATACTGCTCCAGCTCCACCACCGTGGAGGTGAGAGTGGTCTGGATGGTGCCTAGGCGCTGGTCGGAGAAGTAGCCCATGGGGGCGCTTTTCATCTTCTCACCGATAGCCAGCCGGTAGTCCCGGAAGATGTCGAAGCCCTTGGCGCTCATAGAGATGTCCTCCAGCCACTGGAACAGGAAACGGCCGAACACGCTGGCAATCAGGATGCCGAGGCCCTGTCCGATCACCTCGGCGGTGAGGCTGTCCAGATGGGAGATCACCACATAGACCGCCATGAGCATCATGGCCATGGAAAAGGTTTTCAGGATGTTGCAGACAATGCCCGCATAGATGTATTTTTTCTGGTCTCCGGCAATATCCAGAATCCGTTTGATGGTATGGAACATTCAGTTGACCTCCTTTCCGGCAAAAGCCGCCGTGCTTTGATACTGCTCCCACATAGTCCGGTACAGGGGGCAGGTGTTAAGCAGCTCCTCCTGCCGGCCGCAGGCGGCAAGCCGCCCCTGGTCGATCACCAGAATTTGATCCGCGTTCTGGATGGTGTTCAGCCGGTGGGCCACCACGATCAGGGTCTTGCCCCGTACCAGACGGGAGATGGCCTGTTGGATCTGCGCCTCGCTCTCGGGGTCAGCGAAGGCGGTTGCCTCGTCCAGAATGATGACGGACGCCTTTTTGAGCATGGCCCGGGCGATGGTGATGCGCTGGCGCTCTCCGCCGGAGAGCCGGTCCCCGGCGTCTCCGGCCAGGGTATCGTACCCCTGCTCCAGATTCATGATAAAGTCATGGCAGTTGGCGGCCCTGGCCGCGGCTTCCACCTCCGCGTCGGTGGCGCCGGGGTCGCCCATGCGGATATTCTCCCGGATGGACCTGTCAAAGAGGAAGTTGTCCTGGGCCACATAGCTGATCTCCCCCATGAGCTGGTCAAAGGGAATATTTTGGATGTCCTGCCCGCCGAAGGAGACCGTCCCGCCTGTGGCGTCCCAGAAGCCGGCCATCAGCTTGGCAATGGTGGATTTTCCGGAGCCGGAGGGCCCCACAATGGCGGTGATCTGCCCAGTGCGGGCGGTAAAGCTCACATCGTGGAGGACCTCTTTCTTCCCATCATAGGAGAAGCACACCCGGTCAAAACGGAAGGAACGCTCTCCCAGCTTCACCGGCTTTTCAGGCCGGCGCTGCTCCGGCGTGTCGAGGAAGTCCTGAATGGGGTCCAGGTTGGGAGCCATGTAGGAAAGCTGCCCCAGGGCAAAGCCGAATTTGATGAGCCCGGCCATAAAGCCGAAGGGGATGATGATGCAGGCCAGGAACAGGGGCAGCTCCAGCGTGCCCTGCATATAGAGCCACGCTCCCACGGGCAGCGTGCCCAGTAAAGTGGAGGGGAGCACCGCCTTGAAGCCCGCCATCCAAAACCAGCTCTGCCGCCACCAGGCCAGGGTGCTGTCGTGGAAAAAGTTGACCGACCGGGAGAACTCCCCGAAGCTCTTGCTCCCCTGCCCGAATGCCTTGATGACCTGGATGCCGCCCACATACTCCACCAGGGCGGCATTCATCTCGTTGCCCGAGCGCAGGTAGACGGCCATCTTCTCCTTGTACCCCCGCATCATGCACACGGCGAACACCAGGCTCAGGGGGACGGTAATGAAGGCGGCCAGCCCCATCCGCCAGTCCAGAACGAACACCAGGATGATGCTGAAAACCGGCCCGGCCAGGTTGGAGGGCAGCTCCGGCACCATGTGGGCGATGATGTCCTCCAGCCGCCCCACATTGTCCACCATCAAAGTCTTGAAGGTGCCGGAGGGGGTCTCCAGCATGACGCCCATGGGGACCTTCGCCATTTTATCCGCCAGAGCGCACCGGATGTTCTTCAGGATGGTGAAGGAAACTGTATGGCTGCGCATGGAGGACAGGCCGGTAAGCCACGCCCGCAGGCACATGCACACCGCCGCCGTCACCGCCATGACCGCCGCCCGTTCCACCGTGGCAGTGCCCTCATACAGCTCCTTCGCCAGCAGGGTCACCACAAAATAGGGGGCCATGCCGAACATCTCTCCGATAAAGGCCAGGATCACCGAGCCAGTCATTTTTCCCCTGGCCTCTCCAGAGAAGGAAAAGAGGACTTTCAGGGGATTTTCCCGTTTTGTTTTCATTCTGCACTTCCTTTCCGCCGTATTCCGATACGGCTCATGCTTTTCTGATATAGATTCGGGCCTGACCGCGTTTCCAAAGCGGGCTCCCAAGCCATGCGCCGATGGCGGCTCCCACGATGATGGCCGCCAGCATCAGGACCAGCATCCCCGGCGTAGCAAGCCCCTCCACCGCCGCGGCATAGGCTGGGGACATCTCTTCCGCGGCGCTGGCTGCCGTCCGGGCCGGGTCGATCCAAATGTAGAGTGGACTCCCGCTGGAGCTGAAGGCCAGCGGGAGAAAGCTCCAGCGGGCGGCCCGCAGGCTCTCATACCCGCCCAGCCGCCGCACCAGCTCCGCCAGCACCGCTCCGGCCGCCAGCGTCACCGCCATCCAGCCGGACAGCTCACCCGCCGCCAGGAACAGCAGAAGCACCACTAAGTTCATGAGTACCGGTACCCCAAACCGGGGCGTTCGGGCCGCCAGATGCGGTGATGGCCGGGAGAAAGACCCAGAACAAGGGGGAAAATGACCCACACATCATCACCAGCACCGTGATCAGGAAATAGAGCAGGGACCCGCCGAGCACGGCAGCAAGGCTCCTGGCCGTCCATACACGCTTCATTTACATACGCACCTCCTGTTGTGGATTTTAGTTAGTTTTCGCTAACTCAAATGTAGAAAAAAGGGGCTGTTCAAAGCCCCAGGATGGCCCGCCAGCCGGGAATGAAGAACTGGTGCATCGTATCCAGGTAGTGCAGGGCCTCCTCCTTGGTGAAGTCATGGACTACAACTTCAAAGAGGGCATTGGTATAGGCGGTCATAAGCAGATGGAGTTCTTTGGGGTCCACTTCTTTTACCGGGACGCCATGCTTCTTCGCTTCCTCCATGTAGGCCAGCGTCTCCTGCTGCTCCATAACCACAATATCGTGGAGAAACCAGGCGTACTTGGTCCCGGCGGAACAGCAAAGCAGCAGCTTGAACTCGTTGAAATGGGAATAGATCTGTTCCACCACCAGGCCCAAATCATTGCCTGAATCCCACATGGCATCCAGGTCGCCCTGCTCCAGAAAGTCATAGTCCACCTGCCGCGTCCGCTCACACCACTTCTGAAGTTCGGAGAGTACCGGCTCCACCAGGGCGGCGAACATGGCCTCCTTGTCTACAAAGTGGCGGTACAGTCCGGCGGCGGTGATGCCAGCCTCCTCCGCGATCTCCCGCATGGTGGCCTTTTCAAAGCCTTTTTCCAGAAAGATCTTCATGGCGGCCGGTATGATCCGTTCGTGGGTTTCCGTCTTGTCCTTCGGCATACTTGCCTCCTTTCTTTGTTATCGTTGTTCGCTAACGATGTTTACAATATAGCACGCAGTGTTCAGCCTGTCAAGCCTCTCGTTCTGATTACCATGACAGATAGACACGATGGAAAAACCGCAGTCACCCATTTAGGGCAACTGCGGTTTTTCTGCCTATTCTGCTGCCTATGCTACAATCCCCAGCTTGCCGCCTGGCACTGCTCAGCCCAAAGCCGGGCATAGATCCCATTTCGCTTCAGCAGTTCTTCATGGGTGCCCTGCTCGGCTACCCGGCCCTCATCCAGAACCACAATATTGTCGGCACTCATAATGGATTGGAGCCGGTGGGCAATGACGATGACGGTCTTTTCCGCAACCAAAGCGGAGATCGCCTGCTGAATCAGCACCTCGTTCTCGGGGTCAAGGGATGCTGTTGCCTCGTCCAGCAGAACAATGGGGGCATCCTTCAGCAAAGCTCGGGCAATGGAGATTCGCTGCTTTTCCCCGCCGGAGAGGGTGGAGCCACCCTCTCCCACCATGGTCTGGTAACCTTCGGGCAGGGCCATGATGAAGTCGTGACAGGCCGCGGCCTTGGCTGCCGCGATGATCTCCTCCTTGGTGGCGTCCGGCTTTCCCATGCGGATATTTCCCTCTACCGTGTCATGAAAGAGATACACGTCCTGAAAGACAACACTGATGCGGCTGAGCACCTCGTCACTTTTCATGTCCCGTACGTCCACACAGCCCAGCCGCACCGCTCCGCTGTTCACATCCCAGAACCGGGCGGCCAACCGGGTGATGGTGGACTTCCCGGAGCCGGACGGCCCCACCAGTGCGGTGACGCTCCGGGCCGGGAATTGCAGGGAAATGTCGTGCAGGACCTCGGTTTTTCCATAGCCGAAGGATACATGGTCAAATACGATGTCTGTCCCTTGCGGTGTCTGACTAACTGTCGGTTCCGGCAGGGGCTTTTCATCAAACAGGGCCTTGATCCGTTCTCCGCTTCGGCGGGTGCGGGAGAAGTCCGCGATGAAGGTGAACAAAGTCAGGACCGGCTCATAGACCGTCAGCGTGAGGATCAGGAAGGCAATGTAATAGTAGGGTGTCAACTCCCCGCGGGTCAGCAGTACAACACCCACCAGAATAACCAGCCCGATCCCGCAACTCAAAATGGCCCGGCCCAGCATGCTCACCGGCGCGGCCGCGCCGGTCTCCATCCCGATTGCCGCCTTCCGCTCCTGATCAAAGGATTTCTTGAGGCTTTGGAAGTGCTGGCCGGCCAAATTGAAGGCCCGGAGGGTTTGAATGCCATTGACATATTCCAAGATGCCGGAGGCCACTTCACGCTGGGCCTGCTGGAGATCGGCGCTGACCGTCCCCATCCGGCGCAGGCTCCAGAACGCAAAGGGAAGTGCCAGGGGGATCACCGCAAACAGTGCCAAAGTCATCATGCCGTTGAACCAGGAGAGGCATACGGCCGCCAGTACAAAGCGGATAACAATGACCGCTGTCTGTGGCAGTAACTGCTGGGATAAGTCGCCCACCGTCTGGTAATCCCGCAGAAGGACGGTGGACAGATCCCCAGCGTCCCTGCTGGAATAAAAGCCCATGGACAACTGGCGCAGATGCTCCCCCAGTGTGATCTGGGAGTCCTTGATAATCCCCGCATAACCGGTGCAGGCATCTATGTAGGTTTTCTGGCGGATGAAGAAGTAGACGATCAACTGGGCCAAGAATCCGGCGGCAAGCCCCCAGAGTACCCCAGTGGGGAGTGCGGCCCCGGGTTCTGCCAGAGGGACCAGGAGGAAATAGACAGCACCCAGCATCAGTCCGTATGGGACAGACATTACAATGCTGTCAAAGAGGCACCAGGCCATCAGGCGCAGGTACTTCCCAGGGTGGCCCAGGGTCATCATTTGAAACCAATCTCTGAACTTCATACCTGCACCGCTCCCTTCCCGATACTCCAGCGATCCCGCCGCAGATTGGCGTCTACCAGATGCTTATAGGTCTCACAGCCTGTCAGCAGTTCCTCATGGGTCCCTGCCCCCACCAATTTCCCTTTGTCCATAACCAAGATTTGGTCTGCCCGCTCCACCGTTTTCAGCCGATGGGCAATCATCAGCACCGTCTTGTTCTGGGCCAGTTTCGCAAATGCCGCCTGGATCTTTGCCTCGTTTTCGGCGTCCGCGTAGGCGGTTGCCTCATCCAAGATGATGATAGGGGCGTCTTTCAGGAAGACTCGCGCAATGGCAAGGCGCTGTTTCTCACCGCCGGAGAGATAGGCGTCGTCCCGGCTCACCACTGTCTGATATCCCTGGGGCAATGCCTGGATAACCTCATGGATGCCAGCGTTCCGGGCCGCCTGCTCCACTTCCTCCGTGGTGGCTTCGGTATTCCCCATACGGATGTTGTTTTCAATGGTATCTGTAAACAGCACGGAGTCTTGGAACACATAGGCCACCAGCTCCATCAACCGTGCAGGCGGGATCTCCCGGATGTCCACGCCGCCAATGCGGATGGTGCCCCCCTGGGGCCCATAGAACCGCAGCAAAAGCTGGGCCAAAGTGGATTTCCCACCACCAGAAGGTCCCACCAGCCCGGTGACAGTTCCCTGGGACAGATGAAAGGATACATGGTCTACCGCTGGGATGCCCTCCGTATAAGCAAACTCCACATCAGAAAATTCCACATCGAACGTGGTGGGATCTCCAGCGCCATCCTGATCCGGTTCCGGCTGGCGGAGAATGTTGTCGATGCGGCTGACCCCCTCCACGATGCGGCCCGAAAGTATCACCATCTGCATCAGGTTCTCCATAGGCTCCTTGAGGCCGCTGCCCACCAGGAAAAACAGCAGGATCACCGGCAGGAAGTCCAGATAGCTCTCCGCCATGGGGATCAGCAGCAAAACGGCCGGGAGCAGGAACAGCAGCTGCGCGCCGAAAAAAGCGTAGTAGGCACCCATGGACTTGGCGTTGGCCCGAGCTGTCCGGTCCACCACCTCGGTAAAGTGGTTGAGGTCCTCTTCAAACCGTCGGAAGGCGCTGAGGGTGCGGTTGAACACCTTAATGACGCTCATGCCGTGAATATACTCCACCACCGTCTCCTGCATCCGCTCCTGGGCGTCGTGGAGTTCCACTTGGAGGGCCGCCTTGTCGGGCTGTTTCAAGCAGGCGGAGAGCAGTACCAGAGAGACCAGAATAGGCAGCAGAGTCACAATGGCCAGACGCCAGTCCATGCCGAACAGGTACAGAAGGGTAAAGACCGGCGTAGCAACTGCGGCCGCGATCTCGCAGAAGTGGTGCGCCAGAAACGCCTCGATCTGGTTGGAGTCATCGGAGACCACCTTCTTGATGGCTCCCTGGGTTGTGCCGGTGAAAAATCCGGAGGAGACGCGGGAGAGCTTCTCCATCAGCTGCAGCCGCAGGTCGTAGATAATCTCATAGGCCGCCGTATGGGAAAGTGCAGAGGAAATGAAGGCGCACAGGCCGTAGACCAACGCCGCACCAAAAGTGACCGCGCAGAGCGTTAGGATCGCATTTTGATCCACCATGGATGGCTCCTGGTAATGAGCCAGCAGCTCCCGCACCACACCGTAGATGGTGAAGAATGGTACGATGCGAGCGGCCGAGGACAGGACGGACAGTACACAGGCCAAGGTTAACTTCCTCCCCCTTTGGCCCGCCAATTCAAAAAGCCGGGCAACGCCCTGTTTCTCTTTTGGGGATTTCGAGCGCATGAAAAACACCTCACTTTAATTAGTTATCGCTAACTTCTGCTGATAAAGAAAGGCGCGGTCAAGCGCCCTCCTCAAAAATCAGAGAATACAGGAGTCCATAGATATGGTCAAGGGTTCGGTCCAGAGCATCGGCATGCAGGGCATCCCGGTTGACCTTTGCCATCGCCATGATCTTAATGAGGTTGGCCACCACATGGAGGTCCAAATCAGGCCGTACCCCCTCCATATGGTCAAACAGGCCGTGCATGATCTCGGCCTCCCGCTGGTCATAGAGGCTGTCATCTGGACTGGTACACTCCGGGGAGGACGCCTGCTTGAGTTTTTCCATGTCCTCTGCGGTCAGGTACTGGTAGATACTGTTCCGGCTGAATACGATGAGTTTCAGATACTCCTTGCCTTCCGCAGCGGTCATCTTCTCCCGGCCGTTCAGGATCTGCTCAAAGTGTTGCTTGACACGGTCCCGCTGATACTCCATGATGTCGGTGACGAACTCCTCCTTGGAGGAGAAAAAGTTGTAAAAGGTGCTCTTACCCAGGCCGGCGGCTTGGGAGATCTTCTCCACAGAGGCATGGGTCATGCCGTGCTGTTTGATCAGTTCAAAGCCTGCGTCCAACATCTTGATCCGCAGTTCCTCCCGCTGGGTGGTAGAAAAAATCCTCGGTGACATAGGCATTCTCCTTTTGCGACTATTATTTTAATTTTAGTCGCAATAGTATAATAGCACACTGCTATACGTCTGTCAATCGCTTTGCGACTATAATAATAATTTTATTCGCTTATGGTAATCGTCTCAGTTTATCAAGTCCACTCCGCAGCGATGTTTATAGCCGCTCCCGATCTCAGTTTTATATAGATTGGATACGGAGGATCGTCCTCCAGTCCTTTTCTACGTTGCCATATCATATTCTCAACGTCGGTTGACCTTTTCATAAAACTGTTCTTTTTTGATAAAATTATCACAACTGTTCTAATCAGAACGAAGATTAACCACCTTATTCATTGGATTGTTCATCTTGTATCCTGCTCTGAGCACTGTCTTAATATAGTCTGGATGTTTCGGATCAGATTCCAATTTCCGTCTCAGCCGCCAGATGATATTCTCTACCGATGTAGTCCTATGCAGATACCCCTCTCCCCAAGCCGCTGCATAGAGCTGCACCTTGGAAAATACCTGCCCGGGGGCGCTGGCCATGCAGTAGAGCATGGCGTATTCCCCGTGGTTGAGACGCACTTCCCTGCCGGCCACAAACACCCGGCGGTGCCCGTGATGGATCTCCAACTCCCCGATGCGCAGCACGGAGGAGACTGAGGTAGCGGCGTGGATCACTTCCGCCCGCTTGTCTTTCAAAACGTCCATGATTGCCTGAAATAAACTGCCGTCCGGGTCTGCAGCCCGGATGACAATGATTTCGTCCACTATATTACCTCCCGACTGCAGAAAGAGAGGGCCGTCCGCACGGCCCCCTCCTCTTGCTGTACTTATGGCTCTGGTTCCATAGCTGCCTTGAGTCGCCGGAAGCTCTCCTCGCTGATGACGTGCTCAATCCGGCAGGCGTCTGCCTCAGCGGTTTTCGGATCCACGCCGGCAGCGATCAGGCGTTGGGTAAAAAAGCGGTGCTTTTCGTAGATCTGCTCCGCAACCTCGCGGCCCACCTCGGTCAGATGCAAGAAAAAATCGTCATCCATAGTAAGGAACCCTCCACTTTTCAAAGTGGCCACTGCATGGCATACGCTGGGCTTGGACACATCCATGTGTCGGGCCACATCCACGGAGCGCACTATGCCTTTCTGTTTTTGGAGCACCAGAATGGCCTCCAGGTAATCTTCGCCGGATGCTCGGAGTTCCATGATACCCTCCCCTACTGGATTCGCCAGCCTTCGGCCTGTTCTCGGATCTCAATGAACCGCCGGTACAGCCCGCCCTGGGCCATTAGTTCCTCATGGGTGCCCCGCTGGACGATGCGACCATCCTCCACCACTAAAATCTGATCGGCGTGCTGGATGGTGGCCAGCCGGTGGGCGATGGTGAGGATCGTCTTCCCCTTGGTCAGGGCGGACAGGGCCTGCTGGATCAGGTGCTCATTCTCCGGGTCCACACTGGCGGTGGCTTCGTCCAGGATGACAATAGGGGCGTCCTTCAAGATGGCCCGGGCGATGGAAATGCGCTGCTTCTCCCCGCCGGAAAGGGTGGAACCGCCTTCCCCAATCACCGTGTCATACCCATCTGGCAGGGACATGATGAAGTCGTGGCAGCAGGCGGCCTTGGCGGCGGCCACCACCTGCTCATGGGTGGCGTCGGGGCATCCGAATTTGATGTTGTTCTCCACGCTGTCCTGGAAGAGATACACATTCTGAAAGACCATGGAGATGTTCCGCAGCAGGCTCTCGCACGTGTACTCCCGTACGTCGCGGCCGCCGACGGACACGGTCCCGCTGTCCGCATCGTAGAACCGGGCCACCAGATTGCAGATGGTGCTCTTGCCGGAGCCGGAAGGCCCCACGATGGCGGTGGTGGTCCCCTGGGGCGCGGTAAAGGTCACATCGTGGAGCACTTCTCGCTGGCCGTAGCCGAAGGACACATGGGAGAGGGTCACGTCGAACCGCTCCGGGGTGATCTCCCGTCCGTCCTTGTCGATGAAGTCGGTGTGCTCCAGTTCCTCCAGCCGGTCCAGTACCGAGTCTGTCACCGACAGGATGTGGGCCGCGTCGTTGATGGCCTCCACGCTGCCGAAGATGGTGAAGGAGAACAGGGCGATCATCAGGAAATACGGGAGCGGCAACGCCCCCACCAAAGCCTGCTGCCCGGCGGTAAGGACCAGCCCCACGGACGCCGCCCGCAGAGCAAACAGGTGCAGGCAATTCCATGGCACGAATCCAAACTCATTCTTGATGCGGATGGCCTTGTTGTCCCGGCAGGCCTCCTGGAACCGCTGGACGGATACCCCGTCCTGGCCGAAGGACTTCACCACCGGCAGGCCGTGGATGTACTCGATGGCCGCGCCGGAGAGGGCCTCCTGGGCCCGGTGGCCCACTGGTGCGGTGCGGGCGCTCTGCCGGCCGATGCCCCGCAGGGCAAAGGCGGAAACCAAGACGCCGACCAGCGCCACCAGGGCCGCGGGCGGGCAGAAGATGGCCACGCACAGCAGGATCACAGCCACCTGGATATAGCCGTTGATCACCGCGTCCACCATCTTCATGCTCTGAAGTTCCAGCGTGCTCAGTTCCGTGGTGAGGGCGGTCAGGATGTCCCCCAGGTTGTTCCTTGCGAAGTACCCCAGGGACACCCGTTTCAGCACATCCCCCAGCTCCATGCGCTGGTCCGCCGCCCGCTCCGTGCCGATGCTCTCCTGGAGCCGGTTCTTCCAATAGGTGAAGAGGAACCGCAGCAGGATCAGCGCCACGATCCCGCCCAGGCACAGCCAGGGAAGAGAGGCCGAGAGTTCGTTTTCTCCCCAGGCGTTCCCGATCAGCCGTCCCAAAGCCCAGGCGGCCAGCATCACCGGTCCGGCGGTACACCAGGTGGCGAAGAAGGAGCAGACAAAGCCCAGAATCATGCGTCTCCGGTAGCCCTTCGCCCACCTCAATATGCGTCCGACACTGTGAAACATCTCAGTTTCCCTCCTTTTCCCCAGAAGTGACCGCCCAAGTTTTCGCTCCCACATGGGCTGCCCAAAGGGCCTGATACAGCGGGCAGTGGGAGAGCAGTTCGCTCTGGACGCCCCGGTCCACGATCTGCCCCTTCTCCAGCACCACGATCTGGTCCGCGTTCTGGATAGTGGACAGCCGGTGGGCGATCACCAGCAGCGTCTTTCCCTTGGAGAGGGCCATGATGGACCTCTGGATCTTGTCCTCATTCTCCGGGTCCGTGAAGGCGGTGGCCTCGTCCAAAATGACGATGGGCGCGTCCTTCAAAATTGCCCGGGCGATGGCGATACGCTGACGCTCTCCGCCGGAGAGCTGCTTGCCCGCGTCCCCGGCGGCGGTGTCCCAGCCGTGCTCCAGACGGCCGATGAACTCCTCACACTGGGCTGCCCTGGCGGCGGCGAACACCTCCTCGTCTGAGGCCCCCGGCCTTCCCAGCCGGATGTTCTCCTTCAGGGAGCAGTCAAAGAGAAAGTTGTCCTGGGTGACGAAGCTGATCTCCCGGGAGAGCTGTTTCAGAGGCAGTTCCCGGATGTCCCGCCCGCCCAGGGTGATGGAGCCGCCGGTCACATCCCAGAACCGGGCCGCCAGCCGGGCGATGGTGGACTTTCCGCCGCCGGAGGGGCCTACCAGGGCGGTAAACTTCCCCTGGGGGATGGTCAGGTCCAGATGGTGGAGCACTTCTTCTCCATCGCCGCCGTAGGAGAAGGACACATCCCGCAGCTGAATATCACAGCCATTGAGGGGCGCGTCCTGTTCCGCCTGGGACAGCTGGGGCAGGTCCAGCAGCTCCCGGGTATCCTTCACAGCAAACTGCATGCTCTTCATGGAGTTGATGAAGGCGGTGGCGCTCATGAGCGGGGTCACGATCCCCAGCGCCAGCATTAGGCACAGCGTCACCTGGGCCGGGTCCAGCACCCCTGTCTGATAGAGATAGATCCCCATGGGGAGCGTCCCCAGCAGGGTAGTGGGCAGGATGGACAGGCACAGGTTCATGGATGCCCAGGTGCAGCGGAACCAGTCCATCGTAAAATCACGGAAGGATCTCACCGCATTGGCGAATTTCTGATAGGACCGCTCCCCCTGGCTGAAGGCTTTGACCACCTGGATACCCTCCACATACTCCACAATGACGCTGTTCACATGGGCGTTGGCCGCCATGTAGGCGGCGTAGTTTTTGTTATAAGTCCGCAGCCCAAATGCCATGGGAATCAGTGCCACGGGGATGGTCACCAGCAGGGCCAGCCCCATCCGCCAGTCGATGGCAAACATGGCGATAGCCACCACCAGGGGCAGCAGGATGTTGGAGCTCAGCTCCGGGATCATGTGGGCCAGGGGCGGCTCGATGTCCTCGATCCGGTCCACGATGGTGCTCTTCATGGCGCCGATAGGCCGGGAGTCCACCTCTCCCAGGGGCGCCCCCATAAGCCGGTCCGCCGCCTGGAGGCGCAGGCCCTCCAGAATGGTGTAGGCGGATACATGGGCCAGCATGGTGGACAAGGCGTAGCCCGCCACCTTGATGGCGTAACCCGCAAGGCATACGCCGCACCAGAACAGGATGCCCTCCCAGCTGGCCTGCCGCTCCAGAAACAGCCGGATGATCTGATAGACGCCAAGGTATGGCACAAAGCCGCCCGCAACGCTGAGAATAGCCAGCACCACAGAGGCGGCCATCTTCCCCCGGCAGGGCGCGGCGAAGGACAGCAGGATGCCAAGCCAGGTCCTCTCCTTCATACACAGCACTCCTCTCAAAGAAAAATCGTTGTAGTTCGCTCACGCTAACTACAACGATTATAGGGAGATACTTTGTTCCTGTCCGCTCCGGCGCGCCGGTTCGGTCCCGTTTGGACGAAAACATTTACCGCCCTTCCCGCCGGTATTCCAGCGGGGTCTTCCCCTTGGCCTCCCTGAACACGGCGGCGAATTTGCTGGCGCTGTCATAGCCCACCCGTCCGGCGATCTCCGCCACGCTGGTCTGGGGCTCCTGCCGGAGGAGCAGGGCGGCCCGGTCCATGCGTAGGTTCCGCATATAGGTACCCACGGGCTGGCCGTAGACCGACTTGAAGCACTCCTTCAAGGCCGTGGCCGGGATAGAGAAACGCTCTGAGAGTTCTGCAATGGTGTAGTGCCGCTCCAGGTCCTCGGTCAGCAGGCGGTGGGCGGCCTTGACCTTCTCCACCTGGGACTTATAGAAGTAGGGCTTCTCCGTTCTCCCGTTCAGTTCCAGGGCATCCAGATACAGCAGCAGCTCCAGCACCTTGATGCGGAAGTAGGGCAGTTTGATCTGCTCCGGCACCGCATAGAGCTCCTGGAAGATGTGGTCCACAGAGGGCGCCCCGTGGATCACCCTGGGGTGACGGCCGGCGCAGAATTTCTCCTGGAGCCGCCCCAGATCCACCGGGAACTCCCTCACCCATTCCTTCAGGGATTGGGCGGCAAGGGGCAGGGTAAACCCGATGGTAATTCCGTGGTAGTGGGAGAGCGGAAAGGTAAAGTGGCCCTGGTGCTCCAGCCGGCGGTCCAGCTTCAGGTCCCCGGCCTCCACATAGGAGTAGGTGTCCGGCCCCGCCGGGTACTCCATCCGGTCCTGGCGGCAGTAGTCGATGCACAGCATATCTTCCGTGGTGCGGAACACGGAGTCATAGCTCTCCATGTTGAAGTCGTTATACATGAGATAGACGCCGGGAAACAGGTCATACTGGGTCATGATCCCCTCCCCGGACTCACTGTGAAACTGGAAGACCCGGCATCCTCCACTCTCTGCTACGGGGCTGGGAAAGCCGTTGTCCGCCATGATGCGCTCCAGCATGGTTCTCCTCCTCTCAGAGCCGCAGCACCCGGTCACAGGCGCGCTGCAAAAACTCCTGGTCGTGGGTGACCACCAACACGATCCGCCCCTGCCGGGCCAGGCTTCGGATCACCCCGGACACTTCCACCATACGGGCGTAGTCCAGGCCGCTGGTGGGTTCGTCAAAAATCAAGATCGGTTTCTCCGACAGCAGCGCCGTGGCCACCGCCAGCCGCTGCTTCTGCCCGCCGGACAGGGACATGGGGTGGCGCTCCCGGAAGGGCAGCAAATGGAGACTGTCCAGCACCCCTTCCACTGTTGAGTCAGGCGCATCCGGTGCGGACATCCGGCACTCGCCCCACACGCTGTCGGAGAAGAGCTGGTGGTTCACATCCTGCATGACGCAGAACGCCGCCCTCTGCCGCTCCTTTCGGTTCAGCGGTCTGCCATCCAGTCTGATCTGTCCAGCCTGTTCCCGGATCAGGCCGCACAGGCACCGGGAGAGGGTGGTCTTGCCCACGCCATTGGGTCCGGTGATAGCCACCACTTCCCCGGGGCGGGCAGAAAAGGACAGGCCTTGAAACACAGCAGGTTCTTTCCGATAGGCACAGGTCAATCCCTCTACGGACAAACCTTCTTTCGTGCCCGCTGGCGCCACAGCAGGCAGGGTACAGGCCGCCGGCGTCAGGGTCCGAAGTCCCAGTTCCTCCCGCTCTTGTTCGGTCAGACCGCAGAATTGCTCCCGGGTGAAGGTACGCTCCAGCACCCCGTCCCGCAGATAGAGCGCCCGGTCGATCAGATCTGTAAGGAAATACAGCCGATGCTCCGCGATCACCACCGTGCGGCCCTGATGTTTCAAACAGGCGATCTGGTCGTGGAGCCGGGCGATGGCTTCCTGGTCCAAATTGGCCGTGGGCTCGTCCAGCACAAAAACCTCCGGGCCCATGGCATAGACCGAGCCGAAGGCCAGCAGCTGCTTCTGCCCGCCGGACAGGGAGAAGATGCTCCGTGCCTGCAAATCCTGAAGGTGCAGCGCATCCACGGTATCTGCCACCCGCTTCCGGATCTCCTCCGGCGGCCGGCCCTCGTTTTCCAGACCGAAGGCCAGTTCGCTGTCCGTGTCCAGATTGAAAAACTGGGATTTCGGATTTTGGAATACAGAGCCGACTTTCCGGGCCAACTCATACATAGGTGTCATCCCAGGGTCAAGACCGTCTACCTCTACCCGCCCTTCCAGGCGGCAGCCGGGGGTGAAGGCCGGGATCAGGCCGTTGATCAGTTTCGTCACCGTAGTCTTGCCGCAGCCAGAGGCCCCGCACAGCAGGACACACTCACCCGGCGCGATGGCGGCGCTGACCTGGGAGAGCGTTTCCTGCGCCTCCCCATAGCCGAAGGAAACATTGTCAATGCTTATCATTGTCATTGCCTCCCTTATTGTACCACAAATGAGAGCACCAGCAAGGCCAAGCCTGCCAGCATCCCCAATAGGTCCAGAGTGGAAAGCCGCAGGGATATGGCGCTGGTTTTGCGGGCTGGGTTTTCGATACCCCGGGTCACCGCCGCCGCGGACAGCTCCTCCGCCGTCTCCGTGGCGGACACCATTAGCGGCATCACCGTACACTCCAGCCGGGCCAGTCCCCGGATGTCCCGCAGTTTCATGGCATCCCGGATGTAGCCCACCTCCTCCCGAATGGCAGGGAAATACCGCAGGGTAACGGAAATGGCCACAATCAGTTTCTGGGGGATATGCAGCTGCCGCAGGCCTACGATCAGGTATCTCAGCGGGGTACAGGTCAGCATCAATGCCCCCGTCATCAGGCAGGGAAACATCCGGCGGGTGTAGGTGGCGAAGATGGTAAAACTGGTGGCGATGACCATGGGGGACACTGGCAGGATGAATTGCTGGAATACCACCAGCGCGCAGTATCCCACCGCCCATTTGACCGCCATGGTCAGCCGTCCATGGCCCAGCATCAGCACCAGCAGCAGTCCGATCAGGACCAATTCCAGCCAGAAGGTATGGGGTCGAAACGCGATCATGTTCGCCGCAATCAGCAGCCAGAGTCCGGCCCTCGGGTCAAAGATCCGCTGTTCCGCTTTCATCTCACACCAGGCCGGCCTTCTCAAAGTGCTTGCGGAACATGGCCCGGGCGATGAAGCCCCCGATGATCGCGCCCACGATGGGCGCCAGAAACAGCACCACCAGCATTCCAGTGGAGGAGAGGGCTGCCAGGGTGTTCACATAGTCCGCCGGCATCCCCTGCTCCGTAATCTGCCGCAGGAAGTCCTCCCGCATGAGCCAGATGGGCAGCGGAGATCCCACCATGCCCACCGAGAACAGCACAAAGGACGCCATGTTGCCGGCGATGCTCCGGTAGTTGATGAGGCCCCTGGTGAGTTCCGCCAGGCCGCAGGCCAGGACGAAGGAGACAAGGATCACCACGGTGAACTGCCCGGTGACATAGTAGATGAGGCCGGTGATGAGGCCCATAAGCAACACCGAACCCGCCTTCTGCACCTTGGCGCACATCATGAGATACGGGATGCCGGTGAACAGGGCGATGAAGCCGGGCATCAAGATCCATAGCAGCGGGTGCAGCCCGCCCAGAAGCATGAAGGCGAAGTTAATGACGAAGTAAATGGCGGAGAAAATCCCCACGGTAATGACATCCTTGCCGCTCATTCCGCGGCGTTTGATTGGTTCAGACATAACGCACTCTCCTTTTAGTTAGATATTGCTAACCCATGTATTGAAAAATAGGACGCCGCCCGGCCTCCTCACTTCGTCCTATTTTATCGGTTGAGTGGTTGGTTGTCTGCCCTGTTTGGCCGACTTTGCTCTGATTGGACGAGATTATTGTTGTTTGCGTGTCATGCACCGGTGTCTGCATCTGGATAGTTTCACGACTCAATTTTCAAAGAACTGACCAGCAAAGGAGATTATCTCCTCTGCTGGCCGGCGTTATTTGGAATCTCGATTTTATATCCTGCTCCAATCACAGTTTTAATGTAGATCGGGTTCCTTGAATCGGGCTCCAGCTTTTTCTCAGCCGCCAGATGATATTCTCCACGGAGGTCGACCCATGCAGATACTCCTCTCCCCAAGCCGCTGCATAGAGCTGTGCCCTTGAGAACACTTGCCCTGGTGAACTGGCCATGCAGTAGAGCATGGCGTATTCCCCGTGGTTGAGACGCACTTCCCTGCCGGCCATCATCACCCAGCGGTACTCATGATGGATCTCCAGTTCTCCGACACGCAACACGGAGGAAACTGTGTCAGCGACATGAACCGCTTCCGTTCTTTTGTCCTTCAGCGCATTAACGATTGCCTTAAATATACTGCCGTCCGGGTCTGCGGCCCGAATGACGATGATTTCGTCCACTATATTACCTCCCGATTGCAAAAGGAGAGGGCCGTACGCACGGCCCTCTCCTTTTGCTGTGCTTATGACTCTGATTTCGCAACTGCCTTCAGTCGTCGGAAACTCTCATCGCTGATGACGTGCTCAATGCGGCAGGCGTCCCTTTCCGCCGTTTCCGGGTCTACTCCAGCCTCGATCAGCCGCTCGGTAAAGAAGCGGTGCTTTTCGTAGATACCAAAGACCTCCCGGACATAACTGGATGGGTCAAAGAACGGGTCTGCTATGTAAGGGGCGTCGGTTTCTTGGATGGCCGTCATGCGGTCCACCCGGAACTGGGCCAGTTTCCTGTGCTTTCCCGACCAGCCCACGGCGTAGTAGAAGTCCCGGTTCCAGATGAGGGCGTAAGGGCTGAAGCCATAGCGGTACCCCTTATGTTTCAGGATCTTTTCCTTTTTCGGCGTGTACTCGAAATACTGGAAGGAGATGGCCCGCTGTTCGTGGATCGCCGTCTGGATGGCGTCGATGGCGTAGTACACGGCCTCGTTGTCCGGCTTGGCCGTGCCGTCCATGTAGACGGGGCGGTTCAGGAGCGCGGCGTTGTGCCGGCTTGTGAGGTGGCCCAACTTCTCGATGAGGGCGGCGCTTTTCTTCTCCGTGATGAGGTGGGAGGACTCCACGGCGTCCACCAGCAGTTTCAGTTCCGGCAGCTCCAGCAGCCGGGAGCCGATAAAGTAACGGTTCTGCGTGCTTTTGATGCAGATGATGTCCAACCCAAATTCCATGAGCAGCTGGATATCGCTGTAGACGTTTTTCCGGTTGGCCTGGATGCCATGAGTCTCCCAAAAATGGAGAATATCTGCGCCAGTTGCGTAGTGGTGCTCATCGGTCTGCTCCAGGAGAAGTTGCAGCAATAGGAGAATTCGGGAGCGCGGAGCGTTTTGCATATTGGTCATCCTCAATTTCAAAGACACTCTTGGTGGAATGAGTTCAATCTCCACAGATTACATGAGTTGTTTCTTTAATTTTTGGAAACTCTCGTCGCTGATTACGTGCTCAATGCGGCAGGCGTCCCGCTCGGCTGTCTCGGGTGCTACGCCAGCAGCGATCAGGCGCTCAGTAAAAAAGCGGTGCTTTTCATAGATCTGTTCCGCTACTTCCCGGCCAATGTCGGTCAGGTGCAGGAAGTAGTCCCCGTCCATCGTCAGAAAGCCTCCGTCCCGCAGGGTCGCCACCGCATGGCACACGCTGGGCTTGGATACATCCAAATGCCGGGCGACATCCACGGAGCGCACCATGCCCGCTTTCTTGTGGAGGACAAGGATAGCCTCCAGGTAATCTTCTCCCGATGCATGAAGTTTCATCATTACCTCCTAGCCGCTGATTTTTGTGGTGCAAAGGACTTTTCTAATGCACCAATGCAATTTCTGTAAATAATAATATCTTTATGATACAATGCTACTCATCTGTTCAGCCGCCACTGGGCGCTCTCGCTCTGAAGTTCCACCATGCGGCGGTAGAGGCCTCCCTGCTCCATCAGCTCCGCCGGTGTGCCTTGCTGGGCCACATGGCCGTCCTCCAGCACCACGATGTGGTCGGCCCCCGCCACGGTACGCATTCGGTGGGCGATGACCAGCACCGTCTTGCCCTGAAGCAGGCGGGACAGGGCCTCCTGCACCTTCGTCTCATTCTCCACGTCCAGGCTGGCGGTGGCCTCGTCCAGCAGGACGATGGGGGCGTCCTTCAGCAGGGCCCGGGCGATGGAAATCCGCTGCCTCTCCCCGCCGGAGAGTTTCGTTCCGTTCTCCCCGATGGGCGTGTCGTAGCCCTGGGGCAGACGGCTGACGAACTCGTCGCAGTTGGCAGCCCTGGCAGCGGCACGTACCTCTTCGTCCGTTGCGCCCCGCTTGCCAAGGCGGATGTTCTCCAGTACCGTGTCATCAAAAAGTACCACGTCCTGGAATACCATGGAGTAGTCGGTGAGCAGCACCTCCGGGTCCACGGTGGCGATGTCCACGCCGCCCACCCGGATAGTCCCTTCGGTGGCATCCCACAGCCGGGCGGCCAGGCGGGCGCAGGTGCTCTTTCCAGAGCCGGAGGGCCCTACCAGAGCCGTGACTTCTCCCTCTTTGGCAGTGAAACTCACGTCCCGGAGCACCTGCTTTTTGTCGTAGGCAAAGCCCACATGGTCGAAGACGATGTCGTGGCCCTGTGGCTGGAAGGTCTCCACTCCTTTGGCGATGGGGGTTTCGTAGATCTCGTTGATGCGGTCGGCAGACACCTGGGAGACAAACATCTCCGCGATAAGGGCCAGGCTCTGGTCGAAGGGAGCGTATACCCGGGTGATGACCAGCAGGAACAGGAACAGCACCATGAAGTCGATCTGCCCCGAGAGGATCAGGCTGGCTCCCGTTAGGATGGTGGTGGCCACCCCCAGGCGCATGATGACGCTAGCGGCGTTGACGAACAATCCGGTGGTGAGTTCGCCCCGGATGGTGACTTTTTCGTGCTGGTCGATCTTCTCATAGAGGCTGGCCAGATACCGCTCCTCCTGGTTGGCGGCCCGGATCTCCCGGACGTTCTCCAGCGCCTCCTGAATGCCGTCGGAGACCCGAAGGGCAGCTTTCTTTGTGACCTCGGAACTCCGAGCCGCGATTTTCCGGCTGCCGAACAGCAGCCCAAAGGCCACCGGTACGCCCCACATGCAGGCGATCATCAGCCGCCAGTCGTAGAAGAGCAGGCATACGGCGATAATGGCGGTGGAGATATAGGCCCCGTACAGGTAGCCCAGCACATGGCTCCACACGTGCTCCATCCGGTTCACGTCCCCCATGATGGTCTCGGTCAGGTCCGCCAGATCCCTTTTTCCGAAGTAGCCCAGGGGTAACTTCCGTAGCCGCTCCGCCAGGCGCAGGCGGGTGGTTTTGACCTCGCCGTATACCAGACCGTAGGTGGCCCGGTACTGCTGCAGGTGGGTCACAAAGGACAGCAGGACGAACCCCGCCGTCAGGGCCACCGGCAGCGCCGCTCCCGGCAGGGGTGCTCCGCCTGTCAGAGTATCCATGAAGGCCCCCATCAGCAGGTACAGGATGCCCATGCCGCCCATGACCACCAGGTTGGTGATAACGGTCCAGAATACGCCACTTTTGGTATTTTTCAACCCCTGGTCAGTCAGGGCGTATCTGCGCTGAAACTCTTTACTGAACATCTTACTCGCCCCTCTCATTTCTCGCTGGTGATCTTCCATTGGACCGCCCGGTTGTAGTCCGCCCACATTTTGGCGTACAGCCCGCCGGCGGCGGTCAACTCTTCATGGGTACCCTGTTCCACCACGCGCCCCTGGTCCAGGACGAGAATCTTGTCCGCTCCCACCACGGTGGACAGGCGGTGGGCGATCATGATGACCGTGCGGCCCTTCGTCAGTCGAGCAAACGCCTTCTGGATCAGAGCCTCGTTCTCCGGGTCGGCAAAGGCGGTGGCCTCGTCCAGCACCACGATGGGGGCATCCTTCAAAATGGCCCTGGCCAGGGCGATGCGCTGCTGCTCCCCGCCGGAGAGATAGGTGCCCTCGGTTCCGATCACGGTGTCCATGCCCTGGGGCAGTTTTTCCAGTATGTCCCCGCACTGGGCGGCCATGAGGGCGGTGAGCACCTGCTCCCGGGTGGCTTCCGGCCTGGCGGCCCGGACGTTCTCCAGGATGGAGGTCTTGAACAGCCGGCTGTTCTGGAACACGAAAGCGATCTGAGCCGTGAGCACATGGGAGTCCATATCCCGCACATCCACACCGCCCACCAGCACCGCGCCGGAGGTCACGTCCCAGAACCGGGGGATCAGGCTGGCGGCGGTGGTCTTGCCGCCGCCGGAGGGCCCTACCAGGGCCACCGTCTGTCCCGGCTCCGCAATGAAAGAGACGTGGGACAAGGCGGGAGTCTCCACCCCGTCATAGGTAAAGTTCACGTCCCGGAACGCTACCTGGCTGCCTTGGGGCGCCTTTGGGTGCTCCGGTGCTTTCAACTCCGGGGCATCCATAACTATGCTGATACGGCCCAGGGCGGTGCTGGCCAGCATGATGCCGGAGGAGGCGAACATGATCCGTGCCAGCGCCGTGGAGATGATGGCGGAGAACACCGCGTAAAAGGCAAAGTCGGTCAAGAATCCAGCGAAACTCCCGGCGACCAGGGCCCCTGGAGCCAGGAACAGGGCCGCCGGAACCAGGAACACGAAGGCCCCCTCGGTGACGCTCAGGTTGATGGACTGGGGCGTCCGGCACACGTCCGCCTGATAGTGCTCGGCCTTGGCGCTGTACTCCTCAATGGCCTGCTGGAACGCCTTGAAGGAATACACCGTCTGCTGGAAGATCTTCACCACCGGGATGCCCCGGACATACTCGGTGCCGGCCTTGGTCATTCGATCCTGGGCCGCCTGGTACTCCGCCATGAACTGAGCGTTCTTGCCGCCCATCATGGCGAACATGCTGAGGATGGAGATTACCGCTGCCAGCAAGCAGGCGCAGCCCATCCGCCAGTCGAAGACGAACATCAGCACCAGCATGGCAATAAACAGGGTGATGGTACCCACGATGTCTGCCAGATTGTGGGCCAGCAGGGTCTCGGTGTCGGCCGCCGCCGCGTCCAGCCGTCCCCGTATGAGGCCGGAGGCGTTGGCGTCGAACCAGCCCAGAGGGGCGTTCATCACATGGGCCACGCCCTGCTTGCGGATGTTGGCCGCCGTGCGGAAAGCCGCCAGGTGAGTACACATCAGCCCCCCGAAGTACAGCACGATGCCCCCGAAGGCAGCCCCGAAGGCCAGCCACCCGTACCGGGCGACGCTCTGGGCCTGCGTCCAGTTTGGAGCAACTTCGATCAGATCCCGGGCCGCCAGCCAGATGCAGAGGTAAGGGATCATGCTGCACACCATGGACGCCGCCGACAGGCCGAGGCCCAGAAAGGTCAGCCCCCGGTGGCTCCCCGCGTAGTCCAGCAGGGCGGCTATATCGTTCTTCTTCTTTTGCTTCATGGAAAAACCTCCTTTTGAAAGTTAGCAATAACTAACCAATATCCAAAAAAGACAGGGGTCATCCCCCCATCAATTTCAGCCATCCTCCGGTGTAAAACTGGCGGAACTGTTCCACGTCCCGCTGTGCCTGCTCCCGGGGCATATCGTGGACCACGATCTCAAAGAGGCCGCTGAACATCCCGCTGGCGATGATGTGGCACAGGGACCGGCTCAGTTCCGGCACATCCCGCCCCAGATGCCGCAGCACTTCCATATAGCGGAGGGTGGATTCCACCTCCACCTCCACCATGTTGTGGATGAATTGCTCATAGCCGGTGCCCTCCGCCCGGCACAGGAGCAGCTTCACTGCCTGGCGGTGCTGGCAGATGTAGTCCACCATCCAGTGGACACAGTCCGAGGATTCTATCCCCATATGCTCCGGCTGCTGTTCCTCGGGCAACTCAGCAAAGGAGGTCTGGGCCTCCATGAACCGGCCCATCAGTGCCTTGGCGTGGGGTTCTACAATAGAGGCAAATAGAGCCTCCTTGCTGGAGAAGTAGCCATAGAAAGCTCCGGTAGTTACCCCGGCGTTCTTCACGATCTGCCGCAGGGAGGCCCCCAGAAAGCCCTTGTCCAGAAATTCGGTCATGGCCGCCTCCTGGATCCTTTCCAATGTGGTGGGAGTGTTCTCTTCCATTGTGGCAGCCTCCTTATAGCAGCGTTATATAACAATGCTATAGTATAGCTGTCGGATCCATTTGTCAAGAGGTGGAAGGAAATTCTCCACGGAGCACATGGAAGGAAATTCCCCAAAGAGCACGATGAGAAATGCCCCGGCGTACAACTGCACGCCGGGGCATTCGAGAATAAAATCGTTGCTTACGGTTTGCGCCGGAAAAGATACGCCGCGCCGAAGAGTCCCAGAAGAACACCGCCCAGGATCTGAAAGCCCGTTACCGCGCTCTGCATAAGCAGTACATAGCTCTGGGTGTCCATCCCACCATAAACCGAAAGATAATTTCCAATATAGGCGTTTCCCAGCGGTACTGCCAGCAACACCAGCAGCGCACCGGCCACGGCGCCAATCAGATAGAATATTTCCTTCTTCATATCCAACCCTCCGTTCAGTCGATGATGGAAATAAACTCATGCGGGATCTTCCGAACTTTACAGATCCTTCAGCACCTTTGTCGCCTGACCGGCTACCGGTAGTGCGCTCATGCTGTGAAGGCTTACTCCAAGAGTGGACAGGTTATGTAGCATGGCGGAGGTGGCCGGAGGCAGGATACCCACTATGCCCAGGCCGATGAGGGCCCCGTTGAAGCCGATGACAAAGCGGTAGTTGTTCTGGATGCGGTTCATCAGGGCCATGGCCAGCTGCCGCAGGCGCACCAGCTCCCACAGGCTGTCGGCGGCGATGGTGATGTCGGCGATCTCCCGGGCGATAGCCGCCCCGTCACTGATTGCGATACCCGCATCCGCCTCGGAGAGGGCCGGGGAGTCGTTGATGCCGTCTCCCACCATGAGGACGGTATGGCCCTCACGCCGCAGGGCGGACACATACTCCGCCTTGTCCGCCGGGAGCACTCCGGCCCGAAAGTCGTCTACCCCCAATTCCTTGGCAATGGCGGCGGCGGTGCGGGGGCTGTCCCCGGTGAGCATGACGGCGTTCTGAACGCCCAGGCTCCGCAGGGCGGATAGCACGTCCTCCGCCTCCTCCCGCAGGGGATCGGAGATGCAGAGCACGGCGGAGAGCACCCCGTCAATGGCCAGATACAACTGAGAGAACTCCGGGGGCAGTGCGTCGAACTTCTCCTGCTCTCCCTCCGGGATGGTCACCTTTTCATCTTCAAAGATGAAGTGGGCGCTGCCGATGCGTACCTGCTCCCCATCCACCGAACTAGCGATGCCGTGAGCCACCAGGTATTCCACCTTCGCATGGCGTTCCTCATGGTTCAGGCCGCGGCGGCGGGCCTCCTCCACCACGGCGTTGGCCATGGAGTGGGGGAAGTGCTCCTCCAGGCAGGCGGCCAGACGGAGCATCTCCGCCTCCTCCATGCCATTGAAGGGAATGACCCGGGCCACCCGGGGGCAGGCGTGGGTGAGGGTGCCGGTCTTGTCAAAGACGATGGTATCCGCTTTTGCCACCGCCTCCAGGAATTTACCGCCCTTGACAGTGATGTGCTCCCGTCCCGCCTCCCGCATGGCGGAGAGCACCGCCAGGGGCATGGCCAGCTTCAGGGCGCAGGAGAAGTCCACCATGAGCACCGACAGGGCCCGGGTCACGTTCCGGGTGAGGGCCAGGCTCAGCAGGCTCCCGGCGAAGGTGTAGGGCACCAGCTTGTCCGCCAAGCCGGATGCCTTGGCCTCGGCGGCGGACTTCATCTGCTCGGACCGCTGGATCATCTCCACGATCTGGTCGTAGCGACCCTGGCCGGAGACCTGTTTTACCTCCAGGACGCACTCGCCCTCCTCCACCACGGTTCCGGCGTACACCGCGCCGCCGGAATGCTTGGCCACAGGGACGGACTCGCCGGTGAGGGATGCCTGGTTGACGGTGACCTCCCCTTCCGCCACCACGCTGTCCAGGGGGATAACGCCCCCGGCCCGGACCACCACCCGGTCGCCGGGCCTGATCTGTCCGATTGGGGTAAGCACCTCGCCGGCCTCAGTTTTCAGCCACACCCGATCCACATGGAGGGACAGGCTTTCCGCCAGGTCGGCCACGGACTTCTTCCGCGTCCAATCCTCCAGCAACTCGCCGATCTCCAGCAGGAACATGACGGTGCCGGCGGTTCCAAAGTCCCGGCGGCATGCGGAGATGCCGATGGACAGGGCGTCCAGCAGTTCCACCTTGATTTTTCGCCGCCCCAGGCATCGAATGCCTTTGTGAAGGAATGGTACCATGTGCCAGACCACCCGGGCGATCCGCAGCGGGGCAGGCAAAAACAGGGCGGCGGCCCCCTTCATCAGCACCTTGCCCACCAGTTTTTCTTGAAACTCCCGGTTCAGTTCCCGGGTGCTGTGGCTGGGAAGGGTAACCGCTTCCTCCGCCCCGGCCCAGGTGAAGCCGCCGATAGCGGATAGCACCGTCTCCCGATCTCCCGCGTAGGTCACGATGACGCAGCCGGTGCGCTCATGGACCACGGCCTCTCTCGTCCAAGGTTGGCCCTTCAGCCAGGTCTCCAGCAGGTCTGCCTGCCGGAGGGTCATATTTTTCTGCCGGAGCCGCAGGCGCATCCGGCCCCGGCTCTCATGTACGATGGTCGCTCTCATAATCGATCTCTCCTCATGGAAAAAGGGAGCCGCTTACCGGCTCCCTTCCGCGGTTTTTCAGGCCTCCTGGCCCTCTACCTGAGCCTCGGCTTCCTTGGCGGCCCGGGCCTCGTTGATGTCCTTGGCGGCGGCCAGGATGTCGGCGGCGTTCTCCTGGACAGAGGTAACGGTCTCCATTACGCTGTCCTTCATCCGCAGGCCGGCGGCGGTAATGTGGGTATAGGCCTTCTTGGCGTCCTTGCTGGCAAGCAGCTTCACGCCGGCGGAGCCGAACAGAGCGCCGCCCACGAAGCAGGCCAGTTTGACATAGTGCTTCATCATGAGAGATTCTTCCTTTCTGCTATGTACTTATTTGCGCTTGTAGCCCGTGATCATCACCATGACCATGCAGATCACGGCGCCCCAGGCCCAGAAACGATGCTGCTTCATCAAGATCTCCTCCTATCAGGAAACAAGCTTAGCTCTTAGCGTATTTAAATAATATAGCAGATATCCCTCTCAAGCACATCTCTGAATCGGTCAAATAGTTGCCTGTTTAGACATTTTTGCGATACTGGCCCGGTGTCAGCCCATATTGCTGCCTGAAAGCAGCGATAAATTGACTGACACTGCTATAGCCCACTGCTTTGGCCACGCCTTCCAGGCTTAGCTCGGTCGTGTGCAGCAACTCCGCCGCCCGTTCCATCCGCCGCTGGCGCAGCCAAGTATGGACCGGCAGACCGTAAAGGCGGCGGAATCCCTCCTTTACGGTAGTGGCGGAGAGACAGGCCCGGCGGCTCAAGGCCGGAATGGTGAGATGCTCGTCCAGGTGTTCCTCCATATACCGGCGGATCTCTGCTAGCGACTGGGCGACACCCCGGTCCAGCATCGGACCCAAGAGGGCTTCCGTTCTCTGTTCATCCTGGGCAGAGAGCAGATAGAGCAGTTCCACTGACTTCCACACGCACCAGCGGGCCCGCTCGCTCTGGGGCAGACGTTCCAGGTCGGCAAAGGCCGCCCGGCTCCAGTGGGTGGGCCCCTCCACGGCGCAGCCGCCCCGGCTGGTCATCCACCGCCGTACCCGGCTTGTGTCCAGGATCAAGCCGCCCAGCAGATTACATATGGTTTCCAAACTCTCTCGGGCGCCCCGGGCGTCTACCGCCACGAGAATTCCTTCCAGAGGCGCATCCACGCTGGCCCCGGTCAGATTGGAGAGATCGGTGAGACTCAGCACCTGCCGGGCGCCAGCTGTCAGGGATGACCCGTCTCGCCGGGTCAAGGTCACGGCGCCCCGCAGACAGAACAGGGTCTCAAAGTGCAGGGGGGCCAGTTGGAGAGGCAGGGGGAAAGTCCCCTCCTCCAGGGAGAACAGGCAGGCCCGTGCGCCGGGCATCACCTGAGCCCAGTCTCCCCGATCCGCCAGAAATTCCGCCAGCAAAATTCTCCCCCCTCTCCATCTGTCGGTATCCCGGCTCTTTACCGGCCGAACAGTCCCTTCTTTTCCCAAGGCTCCTTCCGGATCTCCCCCACCTCATATCCGGTGGCGGAAATGGCCGTGCGCAGGGCATCCTCGTCCAGTTCCGTCTCTGCGATCACCGTGGTCTCTTTTTTACTCCGGGACGAGGTGACCTTCTTCACCGGAAACGCCTTCCGTACCGCGTCGTTTACATGGCTTTCGCACATGCCGCACATCATGCCTTCCACATGGACCGTGTACTTCCACATCGTCTATCCCTCCACTGTTTTTAAAGTTCAGTTTGCTGTTTCCAGCATATGCAGCAGCCTCAACGACTTTCGCATCACTGCCGGCATCCTGCTGGAAGATGCGTCAGGGAATGCGTTGCCATATCCATCACTTTCGCCCAACCAGCATCCGAGACTCTCCCAGCATCATCATGGCCGCCCGCCGCTGGGAACCGAACACCTCCGTGGCGGTATCCACCAGCCGCACCTCCTGAAATCCGGCCTCCCGCAGATCCTGGGCAAAGGCCTCCATGTCCCCGTACATCCGGGGCTTCATATCGTCATTCAGGGCAAATACCCCACCGGGCTTTAATACCCGCAGGGTCTCCCGCAGCAGTGCTTGCTTATCCGCGCCGGTAATATTGTGATAGACATAGTTGCTTACGACCGCGTCAAAGGTATCATCGGGGAAGTCCAGCTGATGGGCGTCCCCGTGCTGAAACCGGCACCGGGTCGCTACACCCTCACTGGCGGCGTTCTTCTCGCACATGGGCTGGCCGTAGCCGTATGCCACGCCCCAATAGTCGATACCGGTGACTTGCGCTTCCGGCCAGGTGAGGGCCGCCCGGATGGACAGGGCGCCGGAGCCGCAGCCCACATCCAGCAGCGTCCCCTTGCCATCGAAGCCCAGGTGGGCGAGCAGGCACTGGTGGGTCCGCTCCATCATCCCACCGCCGCCGAAAGCGTATTGTTTGCGTATCCAGCCGCACCAACAGAGCAGGGCCAGAAATGCTGCGGCGGCCACCGAAAAAACCGCTCCTAGCCATGGCAGCCGGAACACTGTGAAGGACAGCACCGCCAGCACAACAGATAGGACCAGCAGACCGCCGATCATGTAAAAGACCGGGTTGGACATCCAACTTCCATAGTCCTCGCCGTGAGTACCAAGGTGGATCTCCTCATGTCGGGATTTTTCATGTTTCATCCGACCATCTCCTCGTATCATAATTTCTGCAATAACAGTCCCAATCCCGCCTGAGCCGCCGCCAGCAGCGGGCACAGCAAAAGCGGCCACTGGAGCAGATGCTCCGGTAACGCATAATCCTTCATCCATGCCTTGAACTCATAGCCGGGATGTCCCTCTGTGCCAGAGATCACAAAACGGTTTTTCGTCTTTTTCTGGATCAGCCACACATCAAGGAAAAACAGATCGCCTAGGTTGACCATCATCCACTGGATGTAGCCCGTCAACGCCAGGCGCCAAAAACCATGTGTCCCGCCCGCCACCTCGCTGAGGGCGCCGTAAAGCAACAGCGGGAGCCATTCCCACAAGATGATCCACCGCCAATATCCGGCAGCTTCTCGCTTTGTAGGCGGCTCCTTGGCCGCCTTGATGATGGCGGACGGATAGCAGGGAAACATCAGCCGGGGCTTATACAGTGCAGCCGCTGCGGCGAACAGGTTAAAATAGGCCGCCATAGCGAGCCCGTCCAAGATGCTGCGCGTCCAGTTCATAGAAATCCTCCCGCATTTTTCATAAGGGACCTCTCTTGTTATTTATTGCCTGAACACCCCGCATCCTCCCGGATCGCCAGCACACAGAGCCAGTGTCTTTTCGCATCCCGCTTCACGATGACCTTAGAAAAACCAGCCTCGGTGAGAAAGGTGACAAACTGGCTCCGGTTGAATATCTTCATCCCATCAATGACAGAAAGCCACCTGCTGTCTCGGGGATTTTCTCCGTCCACTTCATTGACGATCAGAAAGATGCCGCCCGGCCGCAAGATGCGGTACACCTCCCGGAAACTCTCCGTGGGGCCGGGCCAGAAATATACCGTTTCAAAGGCAGTCGCCAGATCAAATGCCCTATCCTCGAAAGGGAGGCGAGAAACATCTCCCTGTATGACACGGCAGCGGCCGGCCTGCAGTTCTTCCTGATTGATATTTCTGGCCTTTTCCACGGATATTTCCGAATAGTCCAGGGCGGTGACAGTTGCGGCAGGGTATTTTCGCAGAAGGGCCCGGATGTTTCGGCCGCCGCCGCAGCCCAGTTCCGCAATCCTGACGGGACCTGTTTTCGGCAAACAGCCCAGTCCCCAGTCCGCCAGGGCGGCATGGGCATAATTCATGCTGGCTACCATGCACTTGCCCAGAAAACCTTCCGGTTTTCGTGTGTTGCGAAGGAAAGATCGAAAAAGTTCCATAGGCACCCTCATCCCTCAAAATAGGTTAGCAATAACTAACCCAAGAGCAGTATACACCTGCTTAACGCAAAAATCAAGCCCGCCGACTTATTATAGAAGCGGTTTTATTGAGTCGAGCGATACATATTCAGAGCCGTGCGCACTCCCTCTTGACAAGGAGATAGAAAACCCTATATAATTCTTTTACGGTTAGCGACAGCTAACTTCAAGAAATATGAATGGAGGTTGAATCACCCATGTCCCTGATTCAGAAAGAAATTGCCGATTTCACCGTACAGTGCTACCAGAACAACGCTTTCCGAGCTGTCTCCAAGGCGGACATCCTGGGCAAGTGGAGCGTGTTCTTCTTCTATCCTGCCGATTTTACCTTTGTGTGCCCCACAGAATTGGAGGATCTGGCCAATCTCTATGAGAAATTCCAGGCCATCGGCTGCGAAATCTACTCTGTTTCCTGCGATACCCATTTCGTCCATAAGGCGTGGCATGACGCTTCCGAGCGCATCCAGAATATCCAGTATCCCATGCTGGCCGACCCCACCCATTGTCTGGCCAAAGATTTTGAGGTCTATATCGAGGCGGACGGCGTGGCCGAGCGGGGCAGCTTCATCGTGAACCCCGAAGGGAAAATCGTGGCTTATGAGGTCAACGCCGGCAATGTGGGCCGGAATGCCGATGAACTTCTGCGGAAGGTGCAGGCCTGCCAGTTCGTGGCGGAGCATGGAGACGAGGTGTGCCCGGCGAAGTGGCAGCCTGGCGCCGAGACCCTGAAGCCCAGCCTGGATCTGGTGGGGCAGTTGTAAGCCATGGAGCGGATGGAAAATCTCTACGATGTCGTGGTCATCGGAGGAGGGCCGGCGGGACTCACCGCCGCCCTCTATCTGGCCCGGGCCCGCTACCGGGTCGTGGTCGTGGAAAAGAACCACTTCGGCGGGCAGATCACCATTACCGCAAAAGTGGTCAATTTCCCCGGGGTGGAGCGAACCAGCGGCGCCGCGCTCACGGAAACGATGCGGAAACAGGCCGAGTCCTTCGGTGCGGAATTCCTCCTGGCGGAGGTCACCGAACTGGATCTGAGCGGTGATGTGAAGACTGTGCGCACTGGGCGTGGCGATTTGAAGTGCTTCGGCGTCCTGCTGGCCACCGGCGCCCATCCCCGTATGGTGGGGTTCCAGGGTGAAGCACAGTTCCGGGGGCGGGGAGTTGCCTATTGCGCCACCTGCGATGGGGAGTTCTTTACCGGCAAGGATGTCTTTGTGGTGGGCGGCGGCTTCGCGGCCGCTGAGGAGAGCGTGTTTCTTACCAAGTACGCCCGCCATGTGACCATCCTGATCCGGGGCGATGGCTTCACCTGCGCCCAGACCACGGCGGACGCCGCCCGGAACCATGAGAAGATCACAGTCCTCACCAACACAGTGGTGGAGGAGGTGTCCGGTGACACCGCCCTGCGGTTCATCCGCTATCGCAACACAAAGACCGGCCAGGTGACCAAGCACCACGCGGCGGACGGAGAGGCTTTCGGCGTCTTCGTCTTTGCCGGATATGAGCCGGCCACGGAGCTGGTGCAAGGGCTGGCGGAGTTGGACGAGCAGGGCTATATCCTCACCGACCGCAGCCAGAAGGCCACGGCGGACGGCCTGTATGCCGCCGGGGACGTATGTGTCAAGCCCCTGCGGCAGGTGGTCACCGCTGTGGGAGACGGCGCCCTGGCCGCCACGGAGCTGGAGCGGCTGTGCGCCGCCATGCAGGCCAAGACCGGCCTCCATCCTCAGCCACCGGCCAGCTGGATTGCAGTGCCGGAAACCCTGACGAAAATAGGCAGCGACCTTTTCACAGGAGATATGCTCTCCCAGCTCCATACCGTATTCGCCCGAATGGCCGCGCCATTGATTCTGCGTCTGTATCTGGATGAAACGCCCCTCTCCGCCGAACTGCGGCAATACATGGATGAGCTGGCGGCCCAGAGCGGGAAATTATCTGTTGAAGTGGGTGACCCCGCCAGTGCGGACCATCTGCCCTGCGTCCGGGTCTGCCGGGCGGACGGCAGCTGGACGGGCCTTGCCTTCCACGGCGTCCCCGGCGGCCATGAGTTCACCTCTTTCGTCCTCGGACTCTATAACGCCGCCGGGCCGGGACAGGCTTGGGACGAAGAGAGCCGGGCCGCGATCCAGGCGATCCAGAAACAGACGGATTTGCAGATCCTGGTCTCGCTGTCCTGCACCATGTGTCCGGAACTGGTGACGGCGGCCCAGCGCATTGCCGCGGAAAATCCGAACATCACCGCCCAGGTCTACGACCTGAACCACTTCCCCGACCTGCGGGAAAAGTACCAGGTCATGAGCGTCCCCTGCCTGGTGGTCAACAGCGGGGAGCAGGTCTCCTTTGGCAAGAAGAGCATCCGGCAACTGTTGGAATTGCTGACTTAACGGAGCCAGCGGTACCCATCATCAATATTGCGCGGAGAAGATTAGAAAAGAGGCGGTACGATGAACGAGGCAGTACAGTCTTTGGGATATGGCTTGGCCGCTTTGCTGTTCTGTGCTGTCATCTGCGCGATCTGTCAGATGATTAAAAAGCTCGCATATTGGTTCTTACACCATGAGAAGCCACAGTCTCATAACAGTCATAAAAAACTGCTTTGACGTGAATATCGCACAGCGTCAAACAGAAAGTCCATTTCTTTTCGGGGGATAAAGCTTATGTCAGAAGACCTGGTCATTCGCCACTGCGCCCCGACTTTGGCAGGGATCAAAACCGGAAACCTGTTTTCCTGCGCCTGCCCCTGCAAAGCCGCACTGACAAAAGAATTATGCCGCTTGAACAGGAAGCTGGTCCCCAAGGGGATCCGCGCCCTGCCGCTGAGAGTTCAGAAAGGCCGTGCCCTTATCTATGTCTACCGGCCCAATGCGCTGGAGTGTGATCTGGCAGATCACTGTTCCAGGGGACTGCTCCTGCAATATGGTTATACGCCGGAAGATTCCAACCGGTGTGTGATCCACCTGATCCAACGTCTGCGGTCGGACGGAGAATTCCCCCATGAGATCGGCCTGTTTCTCAGCTATCCGCCGGAGGATGTCCTGGGTTTCATTCTCAATAAAGCGTGCAATCACAAGTGCGTTGGCTGCTGGAAGGTCTACGGTGATGAACAAGCGGCCAAGTGTATCTTTCGAAGGTACAAAAAATGCAGCAAAATCTATTCCCAGCAGTGGGAACAGGGGAAGTCCATCGAGCAGCTCACGGTAGCTGGCTGATGTTTTCCAAATCCAAGTAAATCAGAAAGGTTGTTGATTCTTATGAGCAAAATCGCAGTTGTTTATTGGAGCGGCACCGGCAACACCGAGGCCATGGCCGCGGCGGTCGTGGAAGGTGCCAAGGAAAAGGGGGCCGAGGTGTCCCTGCTCACCGCCTCCGAGTTTTCCCCCGAGCAGGTCAGCGAGTATGACGCCATTGCCTTTGGCTGCCCCTCCATGGGGTCGGAGCAGCTGGAGGAGAGTGAGTTTGAGCCCATGTTTACCGCCTGTGAGGGCCGGCTGAGCGGGAAGAGCATCGCCCTGTTCGGTTCCTACGGATGGGGCGACGGCGAATGGATGCGCAGCTGGGAGGCCCGGTGCAACGACGACGGGGCAAACCTCGTCTGTGACAGCGTGATCTGCAACGAGGCTCCGGATGAGGAGGCCCTGTCGGCCTGCCGGGCCCTGGGCGCGGCCCTCGCCTGAGAAAACAGAGAGGCGCCGGCATCCTTCATGGTCATCTACTCGTTTCTCTCAACACATTTGCTCCTCGCGGGGACTTGCAATCTTTTGCGGGTTGTAGTATCTTATGGTTAGCAGATACTAACCACAAAAGAGGCATCGCACCATGAAGGAATCTGAATTGGCTTTTTGGCAGAAGACTGCCCGGCATTATACCAGGTCCATGGACCGCTCCGCACCGCTGTACGCGGCGGTGTGTGAGCGGATCCGGCCCCATCTCTCCCGGGATATGAACGTGCTGGAGCTGGCCTGCGGCACGGGGCAGCTGTCCTTTCCGCTCTCGCCCTATGTCCGGCTCTGGGAGGCCACGGACGCCGCTCCCGCTATGATCCAGGAGGCGAAAAAGCGGATCGGCTCCTCACGCCTCCACTTCTCTGTCCAGGATGCCGCCCATCTGCCCTACGCGCCGGAGTCCTTCGACGCGGTGGTCATCGCCAATGCCCTGCACATCCTGCCGGAGCCGGATCGCGTGCTCCGGGAGATCCAGCGGGTTCTGAAGCCGGGCGGATGGTTGTTTGCCCCTACCTTTGTCCACGGCGGAGGGCGGCTGGCAAGGCTTCGCACCTGGTGTATGGAGCGAACCGGTTTCCATGTTTACCACCGCTGGAACGCTGGAGAGTTTGTCTCCTATCTGTCCATGCACGATTTCTGGGTGGTGGAGCACGCACTGCTGGGCGGCCGTGTGCTGCCCCTTTGTTGCGCCGCCTGCCGGTGGACACCGGCGGAACGGATCACCGCGCAGAGCAGGAGTGAAGGACGCCTGCACGGGAGATATCCAGGAACAGGACTGGGAACCGCTGAATAGGGGGGATTGTTTTGAAACGGTGGAAAACGGTTCTGGCTGCGCTTGCTATCTTTTGCCTGCTAACCGGCTGCGGGATGATGAATCACGGGGATGCAGAAAGCGAGTCACCGTCCCCGTTGGAGGGACCTGCGGCAACGGAAGGATTCACGCCGGCAGCAGACTCCACCTGGGGAGACCTGTTCCGTCACTTTGACCCGGAGGGGTTTTCCAAACTTCCAGCGGATGTTCAATCTGAATTTGACCGCACCTTGCTGACAGAACAGTCTCCCCAACTCGTCTTGAAAGAGGGCGGGAAGTGGACATTCGAGTGGCAACCGTTTCGGAATAACTGAAGTAAGACTCACATACGGGGAGCACGATCATGGTGTTTACGATCCGTCCATACGCAGAAAGAGACGCCGCGGCCTGCGGTGAGTGCCTGTATGAAGGCTTTTTTACGGCCCCTATAGATCATTGCGACAAGTTCCTGTTGCGGGATTATGCCCAGGTCTTGATTGAAAAATGCAACTTCACCTTTGTTGCGGAGGCGGAGGATGGGCAGGTCGTGGGGTTCGTTTGCGGGAAATACGACAAAGCCTTCGACCGAACTTTGGCAAACCGATATGGGTGCAAAAGGCACTATGGCTTGTGGTGCAGGATGTTTCTCAAATACTATTTGAAGCGTTATAAAATGTCGGAGTGTTTTCAGAAACAATGGGATCATTTCTTCTCCCAATTACAGGAGCGGGACAGCAAGGCCTTCGGAGCCTGCGACCTGGAGCTTGTGGCGCTTGCGTCCAAAGCAGCCTATCGGAAAGGGCTTGGGACGGCCTTGGTCACACAGTTTCTGTCCAGAGCCAAGGCTGACGGTGCGGACACCGTGCGTCTGCTGACCAATACGCTGGCGTCATGGGAATTTTATGAGAAGCGCGGCTTTGCGAGGGTGGCCGAAACGCCGTTCCGGGATGGCTCCGAAAACCGGACCATTATCTATGAATACCGAATCAAGGGGGCAGACAGCGCATGAGTTACGAAAATTGGAAAGATCAGGCGCCCAACTTCCAGGTCGTCGATGTACGCCATCTGCAGGGGAACTTTTTCCCGGGCCTGAAGCAGAAAGCAATGGGACTGGAAGTAGGCGAGGGCTTCACCGTCATCCAGACCTTTGAGCCCCACCCGCTCTATGCCGCCATGGAGGCCCTTGGGTTTGAACACCATACCGAGCAGGCCGGGCCGGCTGAATTTCATGTTTCGTTCTGCCGTGTGGAGAAAAAGGACGGCGGGGAGGATACGCCCTTCAAGCCCCTGGCCCTGCTCAACTATCCCATGATCGACGAGGAGCTGGGCCGGATCGCGGCGGACTTCTGGTCGCTGACCTGGCAGAGCGAAAAGCGGACGCTGCCTTATGAAATGCGGCTGCTCCTCTCCCTGGCCAACGCCGTGGGCGCCGGACGGATGCGGCAGGCCACAAGAGAGCTGATCAAAGCCTATGCCTGCGGGGTGGAGTCAGCGGCCCTGGACGATGTGTTTGAGCTGCTGGCCTGGAACCAGGGGATCGGTTATTTCAGTTCGGAGATCGGTCCCTCCACTCTGTTCCAAGCCTATAAGCTGATCAAGCAGCAGGAAAAACAGGGGGCGGAGCGGCCCCGGATCTGCCAGATGCTGCGTGAAAAATTCGGTGAGAAGAACGCGGAGGTAACGGTTCTTTGAGCCGCGTCATGAAAAAAGTGGATGCCCTTCCGGCATCCACTTTTTCTGCTTTTCTGCTTTTGTTGTACCCTTGCCGGCACGTCGGGGGTTCAGGACAGCTCCAGCCGCTGTACGGCGCCCATAGCCTCCAGTTCCGTCGGGTCGTGGGTGACGAACAGCACCGTCCTTCCGGCGCACCGTCGGCGGGTGTCCGCCATGACGATCTCCTTGGTTTTCCGATCCAGGCCCTTAAAGGGTTCGTCCAGGAACAGCAGGTCGTACTCCGTCAGCAGTGCCCGGAGGATGGCGACCCGGCGGCGCATCCCGCCGGACAGCTCCCGGGCGGGCTGGCGCGGGCAGTCCGTCAGCCCCACGGTGGCCAGGGCGGCTTCCGCCGCCTCCCAGCTCAAAGCCGGGGTCACCAGGCGGAGGTTAGACACCGGATTCAGGTTCTCACACAACCGGTCCTCCTGAAACACAGCGCTCAGGCGCAGACCATCCAGGCCCGTGATGATCCCCCGGTCCGGCGTCTCCAGTCCCATGAGGATCCGCAGCAGGGTGGTCTTGCCCGCACCGGAGGGGGCCATGAGTCCGGTGACCTGTCCCGCCGGCAGAGCGGCGGAAAAGTCCCGGAGGACCTGTTTCCCGTCAAAGGCCTTGCACAGGCCCCGGATCACAATATCCTGCATGGCTCACATCCTCTCCAGGGCGCGTTCTCCCCGCTTCAACAGAGCCAGGAATACCTTTTCAAATATCAGGCTCACCAGCACGATCACCAGCGTCCAGGCAAACAGGTCCGGCGTGTTCAGATAGATTTTGGCCTGCTGGAGCTGTTCGCCGATGGAGCCGTCTGGCATACCAATGACCTCGGCGGCGATGCCGGACTTCCAGCACAATCCCAGGGCGGAGCCGCAGGCCGACCGGAAGTATGGGAGCACCTGGGGCAGATACACGTAGCGGATGCCGCGGAGTGCGGGGACGCGGAACACCCGGGCCATCTCCAGCAGCTGCGGATCGGCGGCCCGGATGCCGCTCAACAGATTGGTATAGAGGACCGGCAGGACGATCAGGAAGGAGATCAGCACCGCCAGATTCTTGGAGGAAAACAGGATCAGCGCCAGAATGATAAAGGAGGCCACCGGAATGGACTTGATGGCCAGGAGGGCTGGCGCCAGCAGCTCCTCCACCCGGCGGAACCGGGCGGACAGAGCCGCCAGCACAACTCCGGCCGCTGTTCCAAGCAGGAAACCCGCTGTGATGCGCACCAGGGAATACCAGATGGCGCCCCAAAAATCCAGCGTGGGGATCAGTTCCGTCAGCCGCGCCAGCACACGGAGGGGAGAGACCAGGATGATGCGCTGATCGATGGCCATGGCGCCTGCCTGCCACAGGAGCAACCAAAAGATTACAGCCCAGGCCCGTATGGTTCGGCGGCCTTTCATGAAAGTCAGCGGCTGAAGTAAAAGGCGTCGTCAGGCAGGGCGCCGCCCACGGACTGAGGATTCTGCTCGAACAAAACCGACAGATAGCCGGACAGCTTCTCCTTCATCTCGGCTCCCTCAATGAAAACAATGTTGCACTCCGGCAGGGCCTTCTGTGCCACTTCGGCGGTGACGATCTCATACTGGCCCACCAGCTGGGCGGCCTCCTCCACATTGGAGTTGACATAGTCCACCGACTCCTGATAGTGGTCCAGGAAGGCAGATACCACCTCCGGATGCTCCTCTACAAAGGTGGTCCGGGCCACCACCACGCCAGTGACCAGGGTGGAGGGCGTCTCGCTGTCAGCCTGAAGGGCGTCCCACTCCTCCGTCAGATCCAGCGCCACCCGCAGGCTCTCGCTCTGGGCCTGGGCGGTGGTGACGAAGGGCTGGGGCAGCATGGCGATGGCGTTCTCCTCCGCCATCAGGGCGGAAAGGCACTCGGCCTGCTCGCTTTTCCACTCAATGGTCACATCCGCGGAGGGGTCGATACCGTTCTGGGTCAGCACATAATTCAGGGCGGCCTCCGGTGTGTTTCCCTTGCCGCTGGCGTAAATGGTCTTGCCCCGGAGGTCCTCCACGGAGTGTACCGTGTCTCCGCTCTCCACAATGTAAAGCACGCCCAGCGTATTGATGGCCAGCACCTGCACGCCGCCCTCGGTGTTGTTGTAAAGGACAGAAGCCAGGTTGGCGGGGACGGCGGCGATATCCGTGGTCCCCTGCGCCAGGGCGGCAGACACCTCATCGGTGGCGGCGGTGATATTAAAGTGATAGTTGTTGTCTGTGATCGTTCCACTGTCCGCTTCATTCATGAACTCCACCATGCCCATTGCGGTGGGGCCCTTCAGGGCCATCACGTTGACGTCGATCGGATCGGCCATCTCTGTCACGTCGGATGGCGTGCTGCTCGAACCGGGCGTTTCCGAGGTGCCGGCATCCCCGGCGGTGGAGCAGCCTGCCAGCAGCGCGGCAGACAGGGACAGGACACAGAGCAGAGAGAGCAATTTTTTCATACCGTTGTTCCTTTCTAAATGTTCATCATTTTGTGTCGGAGGGGTGCTAGAGCAGTTCTTCCAGCAACGGGCGGTCCTGGATCCGAATGGAATTTCCGTCCACTGCGGCCGCTCCCATGGACTGGAGCGCGGACAGCTCCCGGAAAAGGGCGGCCCGGCTGACCCCCAGACGGCGGGCCAGATCCTCCCGGGACCCGGCGAGCCTTACCACGCCCTTCTCATCCTGCTGCTCCAGGAGATGGGCAATGAGCCGGCCTCGGCAGGACTGCATCGTAAGCAGCTCGATGCGCCGGAGCAGAAACTGGAGCTTCCGGTTGCACAGGGCCGCATAGCGCATGGCAAGTCCTGCATCCTGCTCCATACAGGAGAGTAGGACCGCCTTAGGAATATATAGGACTTCTGTCTCTTCCCCGCATCGCAAGACCGTTTCCAGCTCGGCGCTGGCCATCAGATTACAGACGCCAAAACACTCCCCCGCAGTCAGGGCATTGAGCTGCACATCCTTTCCATCCAGTGCCACGGAATAGACCTCCACCCGTCCGGACACGATCATCCCCACGGATGAAACGCCGCTCGGCTTGTCGCTGATGATCTGGCCCGCACGGAACCTCTTTGAGGTCACCTGCTCCAGCGGTAGGGATGCGCCCGCCAAAAAGGGTGGCGATGCCAGTTTTTCCTGTATGATCATTCGCTCCAGATCACGCCCCTCCTTGGTTAGCCATCGCTAACCTACTGCTATATTCTACTCTGAAACCCCGCCGTAAGTCAAGAAAAAAAGCTTGCCGGCCAGTCTCATTTGATACTGACAATCCTGCATCTCCTGTGGTAAGCTATGGCTAATCAATCGAATTCCAAGATTGGAGGTTCACGATGCCGCGTCAAGTGCTCCTTTTCTCCGGCGCTTCCGCCGTGGGAAAGACGTCTGTTCTGAAAAGTCTGCTTCCTCTGCTGGCCCGCGGCGGTATGGCGCCCTGCGTGTGCAAGATCGACTGTCTGAAAACCGGGGACGCTGCTGTCTTTCAAAACCTGGGGCTTCCCTGTGTCACCGGTTTGAGCGGAGATATCTGCCCGGACCACTTCCTGGTCTCCAACCTGCCGGAGCTGTGGGGGTGGGCGGACCGTCTGGAGCGGGACGCCCTGGTCATTGAAACGGCCGGACTGTGCCACCGCTGCTCCCCGGCCACAGAGCACATGGCAGCTGGCTGTGTGCTGGACTGCACCGCCAGCTGCAGGGCGCCGGGGCAGCTTGGCCCCATGCTCACTCAGGCGGATTTCGTGGTTCTGACTAAAATCGACATGGTGTCCCAGGCGGAGCTGGAGATCATCTCCTGGCAGATCCGCGCCCTCAACCCATCCGCAGCTCTGTTCCCAGTGGACGGGCTGGCCGGTTACGGCACGGATCTGCTGGCACAGTGGCTGCTGGCCCGGCCGGCGTGCACCGGTTTTGAGGGGGACGCCCTCCGGCACACCATGCCCAGCGGCGTATGCTCCTACTGCGTGGGCGAGCGGCGGGTGGGCAGCGCGTTCCAGCAGGGCGTAGTGGGCAAAATTTCCTTTGAGGAGGCGCCGGTATGCGGAGTGTGACCATCCTGGCCGGCTGCGGGAAAGACGGCCGGACGGAACCCTTTGACACCATATCCCTGGAACGCGGGGGGCTATACACCATTGTTGGCAACACCGGCTCCGGAAAGTCCCGGTTCATAAAGGACATTGAGCAGCTGGCCTGCGGGGACTCTATCACAGGCCGCCGGGTCCTGTTGGACGGAGTGCCGGTCCCACTGGCAGAGCGGCAGAGCACATCCGCCCATCTGGTGGCCCATTTGGGCCAGAATATGCGCTTTGTGCTGGATGTCAGTGTGGAGGAGTTTCTTCAACTCCACGCCCGCTGCCGTGACCGGAGGGCAGCCCCGGCAGAAGTTCTGGCCCTTGCCAATGAAATCACCCCAGAACCGGTGGCTCTCCGGCAGGGGCTGAACCAGCTCAGCGGCGGCCAGTCCCGTGCGCTGATGATTGCGGATATCGCCCTGATCTGTGACAGCCCTATCGTCCTCATTGACGAGATTGAAAACGCGGGCATCGACAAGGAGCGGGCGCTGGGCCTGCTTCAGAAGAGCGACAAGCTGGTGCTGGTTGTCACCCACGATCCCCACACAGCCCTGATGGCCCGGCGGCGCATCGTTCTGGCCGGCGGCGCGGTGACCGCCGTGGTGGAGCGCACCGCCGGAGAGGCTGCCCTCTATGAAGCGCTGGGCAGGGCTTATCGGGAACAGCGACGCTATCAAACCCAGCTGCGGAAAGGAGCCTACCTGGCATGACGTCTATTTTGCTCTATTGGAACCACATCTGCGTCCTGCACCGCCAGGAGAAGGCTTTCCTGGAGGACCTGGCCCAACGGCTGCGGGGGGACGGCATCCGGCTGGAGGTGCGCTATTTCGGTCTGGGATATCCGGAGCGTATGTCCGAGTACCTGGCCCGGCCGGACGCCATACTTCCGGACCTCATCGTTTCCGCCGATCTGGAGGTGTTTGAGGATCTGCGGATCTTCTCCAAATTCAAGTCGAATCTCTATCCGGCGGCTGACTGGGTCCCGCTGCGGCAGAGCCCCATGCTGAATGCGGTACAGCGGGGCCCCTGTCTTCTGCCCTTTGTCTCCATCCCGCTGGTGTACTATACCCGGGAGCCGGAGGCCTGTGCCAAGACCTCTCTGCCGGATTGGCGCGGGCTAGCTTTCGGGGGCATCAACAATTCCGCGGCAAAAACGGTGGTAAAGTCCGTGTGGGAGCGGTGGGGCCAGGTGGCCGCCGCCAAGCTCCTGGGGGAGAGTCTGGTGGCCGATATGCCAATCGGGGCCTTTCAGGCGGTGCGTCAGGGGCAGACCAGCACCGCCCTGGTTCCCTCCCTCTATGCCCTCCGAGCGGACGGCCGGGAGACCTTTCTCCGCGTCCCCCAGGAGGGGCCGGTCCTGATCCCCTCTTATCTCTGTGCCCGCGCTTCTGCGCCGGAGTGGGCGGCCCGCCGGGTGGCAGAGCGCATTCTCTCCCGTGAGCTTTGCGATTTCTATGCGGCAAACGGGGATCTGATCGTCTACCCCGCCTGCACCGGGCGGCGCAGCGGACAGGAGGCCGATTACGCCCTCTGTCCATCCGCTGCATGGCTGGAACATCTTTCTCATGTGGATTTCTACCGGCTCTATTGCACCAAACTGCCTTCCGCAATCGAGTTTGCCTACGCCTGACAGAAACAGAAGGAGCTTCCCGTTTATGGTTGGGAAGCTCCTGCTCTTAACTTCACTTCAACCGCTCCCAGGTGGCCACTGCCTAGGAAACCCGGAATATCCTGTGCGCCGAGTGGAACACGGACTTACGGATGGCGGAAACCGCGGAGAAGGTAGGCTATAAAAACCTGAGCAAATTGGCGGCAGTCCTTATCAAGCAGTTCGGCTGTCCGCCACTGGAGCATCACAGAAGGGCACGGCTCGAATGAGCTGTGCCCTTCCTCTTGCAAGTCGGTTTCGATTTTATAGGGGCCTGCCGCTGTTATCGTTCCAGCATCCGGTCGTTCCAGTTCAGAATCAAGTCCAGCATATATTTAGTGTTGCCCATGTTGCAGTGGGCCTGGCCGTTCAGCGCCCGGCCGGGCGCCGCGAACTCCAGAGAGCGGGTGTTTTTCAGCAGGTCGATTTCCTGCTTGTAGAGGGCGAAGTCCACCAGCAGATCCTCCCGAGCGCTGAGAAGCAGCACATCCTGGGTGATCCGCTCCGCTACCGGCTCAATGGTGAAGGCCCGGGCTTTTTGCAGATACTCGTACACATCGGAGGTGCCGTAGGCGTAGTTGGAGTGCTGGATGGACCAGCGGAACAGCGGCTCCCGCTCCGCCAGGCCGGCGTAGAGGTCCAAGATGGCGTCCCGGTTGTTCTCGTCCAGCCAGTGCTCCAGCTTCGCCCGGATCTCCGCCGGCTTATCTGCCATCAGCGCGCCATAGATGCTGGGCAGCACGCTCCAGGACACCACCCGCCGGATGCGCGGCTCCATGGCTGCCGCCCGCATGCAAAGCTCCCCGCCGAGGGAGACGCCGATGATGGTCACATCTTCCGCTCCGTAGTGGTCCAGCACTGCGCCCACCGGCTTCTCCCACTCCGTCGTGAAGGTCAGGCCGGATTTCCGCAGGGCCGCCCCCTGGCCGGGGCCCTCAAAAGCCAGCACCGTATAGCCGCCCTGGGCCAGGTACAGCAGGGCGTCGGTGAACTCCTCCAGCAGGGAGTCGTTGCCGCCATGGAACAGGATTGCGCCCTTGGAGGTATCTGCGGGCACGATCCGCCAGCAGGGCAAAACGCCGTCCGCATAGGGCACCTCCTCCCGGTGGATGGGGCCGCCTTGCTCCGCAAACAGGTAGGTAAAGTGTGTATAGAAGATCTCCCTGGCCCGGTCATAAGCAGCATGACACTCCGGGGTGTCCGGCGCAATGAAGAACTCCGCCATCCGAAGATATCCGGCGGCGGCCGCCCAGTCCTCCCGGGCTTCCGCCTGGGCGGAAAGCTCCTTTAAGACCCGCTCCCAAGAGGGAAAGTCCGTAATCTCCCCGCCCCGGGCCTGGATCTCCGCCGGGTCTCCGTGGTTCCACATGACCACCCGGTTGAGCTGGAAGTCAAAGAGCGGATGGTCGTTGAAGTGATAGGTCCCTGTGGGAAAAGTCAGTACAGACATCACAATGCCCCTTTCTTGTTGTAAGATAGGGACATTGTAGCAGGAACTTATCTGATTTACTTCTGTTCATCTGCTGTTCTGACCCAGGCCGGTCAGGAAGATCTGCTCCACCTCGGTCATGGACATGCCGTACAGCTTCCGGCTGGTATCCGCCATATGGGACGGGGTGGCAAAGCCCGCGTCCATGCAGACCTGGGTGAGAGATCGTCCCGTATCCAGCAGGTAGAAGGCCCGCTCCAGCTTTAGGTTTGCCAGATAGAGGCTGGGGGATATTCCGGTATCCCGCCGGAACAGGTGAGTCAGGCGGCTGGGAGACAGGTGAACGGCCCGGGCCACATTCCGAATGGTAAGTTGCTCCAGAGCGGGGGCCGATTTCATGTAGGCTGCGGCCTCCAGCACCCGCGGGTCCTCCGCCGGAGCGTGCTCTGCCTGCAATCCGAGCAGCCGTTCAGTCTCAGCAGCGGCGGTGGCCGCATCTGTCTCCGTGCGTACCTCTCCCCACCGCTTCCCCACCCTGGAAGAAACAGACGCATCCAGCGCCCGCCAAGGAGCACCCTGCAACAGTGTGTGTTTCACACAGCGGCTCATAGGGGTCAGCTCGTCGATGAACACCACCAAGGCCGGATCCACGCTCAGTATCGTGTGAGGAACGTCGGATCCGATGGCGATGCCCACCGTTTCCACGGATTTGCCATCCACCAGGGCGGTAAAGGGCCGCTCCATGGCAAATACCAGGTGGGCGGCGAAGTGGCGATGCTCCGCCGGAGAGGGATAGCTTGCCCGGATGTAATAGCAATCCCGGACACGAAAGATGAAGGGTTCCATTCTATCGAAGCCGCTCCACGATTTCCAGATAGGCCGCCCTCCCTTCCGGGAACCAGGGAACCATGGCGTAGCAGTGGCACATTCCTGGCGCGACGGTCATGGTGTAGGGCACATCCGCCGCCTTGCAGACGCCGACATAGGACTCTGCCAGGGCGGAGAGCAACTCGTCCCCACCGTAGTAAAAGTGGAGCGGCGGGAGGCCGGTAAAATCCCCTTTCGTTCCAGACAGCATATACGCCGGCACCTCCTGTCCTTTTGTCATAATTTCCCGCTCTGATTTCATCAAAGCAATGTCTACCAAAATGTCCCGGCCATTGAGCTGCCGCATCCGCTCCCACTCCCCTCGTGAGGCGGGAAGGCTGCCCGGGGAGCAGGCAATGACCTGCCGGGGCATCTCCACAGGCCGCCCAAGCGCGTTATTGTGGAGCGGAATCCCCACCGCCAACGCACCGCCGGAGGAGAATCCTACCACGGAAACCTGTTTTGCGCCATAGATCCCCGCCATTTCTTTATAGCATTGAAACACCATTTCATAAGTCTCTGTGATGTAGTGGTCGGTACAAAGCGGATAGAAGGGCAGCCAGCAGTCAGAGCCGCTGCGGGCGGCAAGGTCCCGGGCCGTCTTGACATCTCCCTGGTCTGGGCCAATGACCATGCCGCCTCCGAACAGGTACAGGATGGCTTTGGGGGCACACTCCCGTTTCCTCTGAATGGTCAGGCAATGATAGTGATCCAAAATCAGCCGATCTCCGTAAAAGGCTTTATGATCCTTCGGAAGTCGAAATCGGCGGCCGCGGTTCATTTTCCGAGCCTTTTCCAGGAGTTCACCGGCTGGCAGGGAAAAGAGCTGTTTCATCCCCATACGCTTTACAAATGCTGAAATCAGCTGATACCGAACGCTCATGGAATATCCCTCCTTACACATGCGCTCCGATAAACTCTGTGACCAGTTGGGCGTGCTGCTCCAATCTCACCATAGGTATAGGTCATGACAAACCTCCGTCTTACTTCCGCCCCACCAGCATCCGGGAATTGTCCAGCATCATCATGGCAGCCCAGCGGCGGGAGCCGAAGGCCTCCGCGGCGGTGTCAATGAGGCGCACGTCCTCATAGCCCATGTCCCGCAGTTCCCGGGCAAATTCCTCCATGTCCCCGTACATCCGGGGCTTCATGTCGTCGTTGAGGGCGAACACGCCGCCCTTTTTCAGCACCCGCAGGGTCTCCAGAAGCAACACCCGCTTGTCCGCGCCCATGACGTTGTGGTAGACGTAGTTGCTGGTCACTGCGTCGAAGGTCTCATCCGGGAAATCCAGATGGCGGGCGTCGCCCTTCTGAAAGGCAGCATTGTCCACCCCCTCGGCTTGAGCGTTCCGCTCACAGAGTTTCCGGCTGTAGGAGGCGTATTCCACGCCCCAGCGGTCGATGCCCACCATGCGGCCCTGGGGGTTCCGTTTGGCACAGGCGATGGTCAGCGCCCCGCTGCCGCACCCCACATCCAGGCCCACGCCGCCCTCCGGAAGTTCAATGTATGAGGCGACGCCCTCGATGATCTGCCGGGACAACTGCCGCCCGCCCTCGTAGGAAAACATCGCCCGGGCGTACAGGCTCCACGCCGCCCCCGCCAGACATCCCACAGCGCCCAGGCCCAGGACTGCTCCGGCAAGATGCTTTGCCGTCCGGCCCATGGGCAGCCGTGATCTGACTGCAGCCGCGCTTCCCGCCACCAGTACGCCGGTGGCGGTTCCCAGCCCCACGATCATGCCCCTGGGCATCCAATTCCGATAATCTGGCTTCATGGTCATCTCCCCTTCCGGATTCATCTGCGGAGGACATGGAGATCCTGTTCCCCGGAGCAGCAGACCGCTGTGCGTGTTCCCATGCGGGTGATTCCAGTCCTCCCCGTGGATTTCATGATCCGCTTTCCAATAGGCAGATTGTTGATGACTTCGTTTTTTCTTATTCTTCCGCGTCATGCTTATTTTCCTGTCTATGGTGGTGCTGTCCGCAGCAATGGTACCCATCGTGATGACGACAGCCTCCCTCCGGATCAGCGGAGTCCAAGTGCAGAAGATCAACTTTGACAACATTTTCTTAGGTATCCATCTGATCAAGTGATCCATCACAGCAATGACTCCTTCGGAACTTTTTAATTAAGTTAAGTATTGTATTCACCCGTGGTTAGATATTGCTAACCGTAGGGCAATTATATAAAACTGTACCCCGGCTGTCAAGAAACAGACTGCCGCAGGACAGAAAATCCTTCCTGCGGCAGCCGGTTATTTTCTTTTGGGATTTTTGGGAAACCACCCGCGCTCCACCCGCTTGGCCTGCTCCTTCAGCTCCCGGATGCTCCACAGGCAGCCGGCGCCCAGCAGCCCCAAAAGGATGGACAAGATCCCCTGGATCAAAAGGGCCGTCAGCAGGCAGAGCAGGCCGGCGATCAGGAACACCGGCCAGACCCGCTGGGTGAAGCGGTACTCGCACCAGATCACCAGGGGGTGGAACGCCCCGATCACCAGCAGCGACGCGGCGCCCACGACAACGCCTTCCCAGTTCAGTTCCATCGACATCACCTCGCGGACATCATATCACAGAAAAACAAATGTGGAAACCCACGAGCTGTCATTTCTCCTCAATCGCCTGCGTCAGCAGTCAAAAATCACATGACCGTGGTGTCACAACTGCCTCTTGACATCGAGGTTCCGCTGTGCTAAATTGATAATCAGATTATCGGTAATCTAATTATCTTCCAAGGAGGCGATTGCATGGCAGTGGCGGACCGCTCCATTGATCCCCGGATCCTGGAGAGCGCCCGAACAGAGTTCCTGGCAAGCGGCTTTGAAAAAGCGTCCCTTAAGACCATCTGCGAGGGGGCCGGAGTCACCACAGGAGCGCTGTATAAGCGCTACAAGGGAAAGGAGGAGCTGTTCTGTGCGGTGGTGGAACAGACGGTGTCGGACCTGTACGAAGTGGCCCATGTCCGGGGGGATAAGGACCCCACGGCCATGTCCAACCAGGAACTGATCAAGGCGTGGGACATGGATGGGGCGGACATGATGTGGTGGTTCCGTTTCCTCTACGACCGGCGGGACGACTTCTATCTGCTGCTCTCCTGCTCCCAGGGAACCCGGTACGCCAACTTCCCCCACGACTGGGTGGAACTTCTGACGAAGGCCACCAGCGCCTATCTGGCGGAGGCCCAGCGGCGTGGCCTGTGTCGGAACGATGTAGAACCGGCGGAGCTGCACATCCTGCTGTCTGCTTTCTGGACCACGATTTATGAGCCCTTCATCCATCACTTCACCTGGGAACAGATCGAGGCCCATTGCCGGATCGTCTGCGGTCTGTTCAACTGGCATGGCGCGCTGCATTTTCAGAAATAGGGAAAGCCTCTCCAGCGGAGAGGTTTTTCACCGGCCAAGAGTTAGCGATAACTAATCTCAAAAAAAGGAGGTTCGACTGTGTTTCAAAAAGTTTTGGAGTATGCGGGCGAGTATCGGAAGACCACCTATCTCTCTATGGCGGTGATGCTCATCGGCATCGTCATGAATGTGCTCCCCTTCCTGTTCATCTACCAACTGATCCGGCCCCTGCTACTGGGGGAATCGCTGGAGCTGGGATACGCGGCGTGGCGGGTGGCGGCCATCGCCGTCTGCGGGGTCCTATACGCTGTCCTATATGTAAAGGGCCTGTCCCTCTCCCACCGGGCGGCCTACAACACCCTGAAAAACCTGCGGGCTTCCCTCCAGGGAAAGCTGGAGCGGCAGCCCCTGGGCGTGATCCAGGAGAAGGGCGTGGGCGCCTTGAAGAAGATGTTTATTGACGACATCGACTCCATCGAGCTGCTGCTGGCCCATGCCCTGCCGGAGGGGCTGGCCAATCTGGCGGTGCCTGCCTTCGTCTTTCTCGCCATGTTCTTCGTGGACTGGAAGCTGGCACTGCTCTCTCTGTGTGCTCTGCCGTTGGGTCTGGTGGCTATGATGGCCATGTACCGCGCCGGCACCAGCAAGATGGGTGCTTACTACGCCTCCGCCCAGAAGATGAACAACACCATCGTGGAGTACATCAACGGCATGGAGGTGGTGAAGGTCTTCAACCGGGATGGGGAGTCCTACCAGCGCTTTGAGCAGGATGTGCGGGGCTACCGGGACTTCACCCTGGCTTGGTACAAGGTCTGCTGGCCCTGGATGGCCCTCTACAACAGCATCCTGCCCTGTGTGGCCCTGTTCACCCTGCCCATCGGGGCGTATCTGGTTTTGGTAGGATACTCCACCCTGCCGGACTTCGCCCTGGTGCTGTGCATGTCCTTCGGCGTGGGTGCGCCCCTGCTGCGGGCACTGGGGTTTATGTCCACCCTGCCCCAGATCAACTACAAGATCACCGCCCTGGAGCAGCTGATGGGCGCGCCTGCTCTGGAGCAGACAGACGCGCCTTTCTTCGGTGAGGATCACTCCATTTCCTTTGAGGACGTCCGCTTTGCCTACCAGGAGGACGAGGTGCTCCACGGCGTCTCCCTCACCGCACCAGAGGGGAGCCTCACCGCCCTGGTGGGGGAGTCGGGCAGCGGCAAGTCCACCCTGGCAAAGCTCCTGGTCCACTACTATGATGTGATCGGCGGGAGCATCCGCGTGGGCGGCCAGGACATCCGGGAGATGAGCGTGGAGGCCCTCAACGCCCAGATCTCCTATGTGGCCCAGGAGCAGTTCCTGTTCAACATGAGCCTGCTGGAGAACATCCGCCTGGGCCGCCCGGAGGCCACGGACCAGGAAGTGCTGGCCGCGGCGGAGAAGGCCCAGTGCGGGGAGTTCCTCGCCCGGCTGGAGCACGGCATCCACACCATGGCCGGGGACGGGGGCAAGATGCTCTCCGGCGGGGAGCGGCAGCGCATTTCCCTAGCCCGGGCAATCCTGAAAAACGCCCCCATCGTGGTCCTGGACGAGGCCACCGCCTTCATGGACCCGGAGAATGAGGAGAAGATGAACGAGGCCATTGCCGAAGTGATCCGGGGCAAGACAGTCCTCGTCATCGCCCACCGGCTCCACTCCATCGTGAATGCGGATCAAATCTGCGTACTGGAGCAGGGTACTGTGGCCGATGTGGGCACCCACGAGGAGCTACTTGGCCGCTGCCCGGCGTATCAAAAGCTCTGGCAGGCTGCGGAGGACAGCGCCCAATGGGGCGTGAATCAGAGAGGAGGCGCGGCACAATGATCCAACTGATGAAACGGATTCTGGCGGTCTCCAGCCGATATAAGCGGCGGATCCAAATCGCCTTTGTCTTTTCGTTCCTGAAATCCCTGCTGGCCAAGGCGCCGATCATGCTGGCGTTCCTGGTGCTCTCCAGCTTTTACGAGGGGACCATCACCGCCGGCGACTGCCTCTGGTACGGTATCGCCCTGGTGGTCTGCGTCTTGCTTCAGGTCCTCTTTCACCACATCGCCGACCGGCTCCAGTCCGCGGCGGGTTTCCTGGTATTTTCGGACATGCGGATGGATCTGGGCGCCCACTTGCGGCGGATGCCCATGGGCTACTTCACCGAGGGCAACATTGGCAAAATCAGCTCCGTCCTTTCCTCCGACATGGTGTTCATTGAGGAAAACTGCATGACCGTACTGGCGGACATGATGAGCTATATTTTCGCTCAAGCCATCCTGGTGGTATTCCTGCTCTGCTTTGACCTCTGGATCGGCCTGGCAGCCCTTGCGATCATCGGCATCGTGCTGCTCATTGCCCGGGGCATGAAGCGCGAGGCCCTCCAGGACTCCGTGGCGCGGCAGGAGCAGAACGAGAATCTCACCGAGGCGGTGCTGGACTTCGTGGAAGGCATCGGGATCATCAAGACCTACAATCTGCTGGGAGAGAAGTCCCGGGAACTGACCGATAACTTCCAAAGGAGCTGCGACACCAGTCTTCAGTTTGAGGAGGACCACTCCCCCTGGCAGCTGCGGCTGAACCTGGCCTACGGCCTGGGGGCTGCGGCTATCACGGCCATTGCCCTGGCGCTGGAGAGCGCCGGGCTCATGAGCGTCCCCTATTTGGTGGGCATCATGCTTTTTGTCTTTGACCTGTTCGGCCCCATCAAGGCCCTGTATACCCAGGCCACCCGGCTGACCGTCATGAACAGCTGCATGGACCGGATCGAGGAGGTCTTTCACGAGCCGGAGCTGCCGGACGACGGCCGGGACTCCATCCCGGAGACCAATGAGGCGCCGGAGGTGGAGTTCCAGCACGTGCGCTTTGCCTACGGGGAGAAAGATGTATTGCACGACATCTCCTTCTCCCTGCCCCGGCGCCAGATGCTGGCCCTGGTGGGGCCCTCCGGCGGGGGCAAATCCACCATCGCCAATCTGCTCACCCGTTTCTGGGACGTGAAGGACGGACGGGTGCTGGTCCGGGGGAAGGACGTGCGGGAGGTGAAACTGGCCGACCTGATGGACCACATCAGTATGGTGTTCCAGCGGGTTTATCTCTTCCAGGACACCATCTACAACAACATCGCCATGGGCCGCCCGGACGCCACCCGGGAGGAGGTGCTGGAGGCGGCCCGCAAGGCTCGCTGTTACGACTTTGTTATGGCCCTGCCCGATGGGTTCGATACGGTGATCGGTGAGGGAGGGGCAAGCCTCTCCGGCGGGGAGCGGCAGCGGATCTCCATCGCCCGCTGCATCCTGAAGGACGCCCCCATCGTTATCCTGGACGAGGCCACCGCCAGCGTGGACGCTGACAATGAGAGCTACATCCAGCAGGCCATCTCGGAGCTGGTGCAGGGCAAGACTCTGCTGGTCATCGCCCACCGCCTGAACACCATCCGGGGTGCGGATCAGATCCTCGTTGTATCCAATGGGGAGATCGCTCAGCGGGGCACCCACCAGTCGTTGATGGAGGAGCATGGGATCTATCAAAACTTCATCACCGTGCGGCAGCAGAGCCGCGGGTGGAACCGCAAAGCCGGTGCATAGCAGAAAATCCATCATAGGTTTGGGACGCAGGGCCTTTCCGGCACTGCGTCCCTTTTTCTGCACAGGACTTGACAATGAGAATACAGTATGCTATATTCATAACATCGTTATAAAACAATGTTTTGAATGTGCTGCAAAGAAGGTGAAAGTATGGCAAAGCAGAAGCCCGGCGTCTATGACCGGGTGCTGGAGTGCGCCAAGGACGAGTTTTTGTCCAAAGGCTTTCTGGACGCCTCCCTGCGGGCTATCGCCCAGGAGGCGGGCACCAGCACCGGGTCCATCTACACCCGCTTTGGGGACAAGGAGGGTCTGTTTCGGGCGATTGTAGAACCGGTGGTGGACGAGTTCCGGGCCATGTTCCGGGAGATCCAGGAGAGCTTCCACCAGCTGGATGGCGAGACGCAGAAAGCGGAGATGGGGCAGTACACCGCCCGCCATCAGCTGGACCTGCTGGACTACATCTACGACCACTTCGACGTGTTCCGCCTCCTGCTGGACGGGGCCCACGGCACCCGGTTTGCCTGTTTCCTGGACGAACTGGTGGACATTGAGGTGGAGTACACCTACCGGTACATGGAGATCATCGGCTGCGAGAGCGTGAAGTCCGGCCAAGTGACGGAGGAGTTCATCCACATCATCGTCACCGCCTATTTCAACGGCATGTTCGAGGTGGTGCGCCACAACATGGACGGCGCCGCAGCTCGCCGCTATGTGAAGATGCTCAACGACTACCATATGGCGGGCTTCAGCACGGTGTTCGATCCCCAGCCTTGAATCAAGCAGGCTGTCCCCTGCTGGGTACAGCCTTTTGATTTCATAATGAGTTAGCAAATACTAACCAAATAAGGAGGAATTCAAGATGAACCAACAAAGTCCCATGCTCCGGCTGTGGGAAATGGGCGAGGCACAGCATGGCAGCCTGATTCGGGCCATCCTCTCCGCTGTGGTTGGGGTGCTGTGCGGCATGGCCCCTTATTTTGCCGCCGCCCAGATCATTCTCGGTCTACTATCCGGCAATCAAGAATTTTCGTTCTACTTGGTTTGGTGCGCCGTGGCTCTGGTGGGGTTTCTGCTGCGGGCATCTCTATACTCCCTCGCCCTTTCTATCTCCCACAAGGCCACCTTCTCTATTCTGAAATCCATCCGGGAGAGGCTCTTGGAAAAACTCCCTAGGATGCCCCTGGGCACCATTCTGGACACCTCCAGCGGCCAGATGAAGCAGGTCATCGTAGACCAGGTGGAGAGCATGGAGCGCCCCTTGGCGCATCTGCTGCCGGAGATGACCGCCAACGTGCTGGGGCCGGTGTGCATCCTTATCTACCTGTTCGTATTGGACTGGAGGATGGCCCTGCTGAGCCTGGTGTCCATCCCGGTGGGCATGGTCTTCATGATGGCGGTAATGGCCAACTACGGCAAGCAGTACGAGGGCTCCGTCAAGACCACCCAGGCTATGAACAGCGCCATCGTGGAGTACATCGGCGGCATCGAGGTCATCAAGGCATTCAACCAAGGGAAGCAGTCCTACGCCCGGTTTTCCGACAGCGTAAAGGCCAACGCCTCCTACTTCTACCACTGGATGAAAAGCTGCCAGCTGCCCATCTCCCTGTCCAAGGCCATCTCCCCCACCACCATGATCACCATTTTGCCGGTGGGCTGGCTCCTGTATGCCGGCGGGAGTCTGCCGGTGGAGACCTTCATCACCACCATCGTGCTGTCCCTGGGCATCGCCGGGCCGCTGCTGTCCGCCATGGACTTTGTGGACAGCCTGGCCAAGGTGGGAACTATCGTGGGTTCAGTGGACGAGATCTTGAACGGCCAGGAACAGGACCACGGGAATGCCCCGGTGCAGTTTCAGGGGCGGGACATTTGGCTCTCCCATGTATCCTTTGGCTACCACGCGGACAAGGAGGTCCTCCACGATGTGTCCCTCAACATCCCAGCCGGCACCATGACCGCCTTTGTAGGGCCCTCCGGCTCCGGCAAGTCCACCATCGCCAAGCTGATCGCCGGGTTCTGGGACGTGTCCGCCGGCGCCATCACTCTGGGCGGACAGGATTTGAAGAAAATCCCTCTCTCCCAGCTCTACGACCAGGTGGCCTTCGTGTCCCAGGACAACTACCTCTTTGACGAGAGCGTCCGGGAGAACATCCGCATGGGCCGCCCCAATGCCGCCGACCAAGAGGTGGAGGCCGTGGCAAAGGCCGCCGGGTGCGACGATTTCATCCGAAACCTGGAACAGGGCTATGATACCATCGTGGGCGGAGGCGGCGCCCACCTCTCCGGCGGCGAGCGGCAGCGCATCGCTATCGCCCGGGCCATGCTGAAGGACGCCCCCATCGTGGTGCTGGACGAGGCCACCGCATACATCGACCCGGAAAACGAGGCCCTGGTCCAGCGTGCAGTGGGCCAGTTAGTGGCGGGCAAGACGGTACTGGTCATCGCCCACCGTCTGAGCACCATCACCGGTGCGGACCAGATCGTGGTGGTGAACGGCGGACGCATCGAGGCCAACGGCAAGCATGAGAAACTTTTGGAAACCTGCCCCCTCTATCGTGAGATGTGGCAGGCTCACATGGGTGTAAAGGAGGGAGAGCAGGCATGATCGAGGTTTTGAGAAAGATCTGGCGCTTTGCCGGTGAAGAGCAGGGCAATATCCGCAAGTCTATGGTACTGGGGTTCTTTTATGCCATCTTCCACATGTTCCAGATAGGAGCCATCTATGTGGTGGTCCTGGCTCTGGTGGACGGTTCCACTTCTGCCGCCCCGGCCTGGGAGGCCCTGGTTTTGCTGCTGGTCAGTATTCTGGGCCGGGCGATCATGAATCGGTTCAGCCAGCTCCAGCAGACCCACGCCGGTTATTTCATGGCGGCCAACAAGCGCCTCCACATGGGCGACAAGCTCAAGCGCATCCCCATGGGCTACTTCAATGACCAGAGTTTAGGGGAACTCACCGGCATCGCCACCACCGTCCTGGACGAGGTGGAGAGCGCCGGGGCCATGGTGCTGGTCACGATCCTGGGCGGGCTCATCAACTCCGCCGTCATGCTGCTGTGCGTGCTGTTCTGGGACTGGCGCATCGGCCTGCTGGCCCTGGCCGGGATGGCGGCGTACCTGCTGCTCCTCTCCCGCATGGAGCGGAAGTCCGCCAAGATCGCCCCCAAGCGCCAGCGGGATGAGGCCCGGCTGGTGGAGGCGGTGCTGGAGCAGCTCCAGGGCATGAGCGTCATCAAGTCCTTCAACCTCACCGGCAAGGGGGACAAACGGATCCGTCACGCCCTGGAGGACAGCCGGGAGAACAATCTGGCGGTGGAAAAGCTGTTCACCCCCTACATCTGGGCCCAGGAGATGGCCCTCCACCTGTTCAGTGTGGTGATTTTGGCTGCCGCCGTGTGGCTGTACCTGAATGGCGGTCTGACTCTGGCCAACGCTCTGATGGCGGTGATCATCTCCTTTATGATTTTCTCTCAGATTCAGTCTGCGGGCAGCGGAGTGTCCGCCCTGCGGCTGGTGGGCAGTTCCATCGACCACGCCAACCAGGTGGACGAAATCCCGGAGATGGATCAGGATGGTGCGCAACTTCACCCGGAAGCCCACGACATTGTATTCGACCATGTGGATTTCTCTTACGGCAGCCGGCCAATCCTGAAGGATGTGTCCCTCACCATCCCGGATAAAACTACCACTGCCATCGTGGGGCCATCCGGCTCCGGCAAGACGACTCTCTGCAACCTGATTGCCCGGTTCTGGGATGTGGACGGCGGCCGGGTCACCATCGGCGGCCGGGATGTGCGGGAGTACACGTTGGAGTCCCTGATGGACCAGGTGAGCATGGTGTTCCAGCGAGTGTACCTCTTCCACGATACTATCGAGAACAACATCAAGTTCGGCTGCCCGGACGCCACCCATGCCCAAGTGGTGGAAGCGGCAAAGAAAGCCTGCTGCCATGACTTCATCTCTGCTCTGCCGGAGGGGTATGAGACGGTGATCGGCGAGGGCGGGGCCACGCTCTCTGGCGGAGAAAAACAGCGGATCTCCATCGCCCGTTGTCTCTTGAAGGACGCCCCCATCGTGATTTTCGACGAGGCCACCGCCAATGTGGACCCGGAGAACGAAGATCAGCTCCAGCGGGCCATGGAGGCCCTGACCCGTGAGAAAACGGTACTGATGATCGCCCACCGGCTGAAGACCGTTCGCAACGCCGACCAGATCCTGGTGCTGGACCAGGGCCGCATCGCCCAGCGGGGCACCCATGAGGAGCTGATCGCCCAGGACGGCATCTACCGGGGTTTCGTAACTGAGCGGACGGCGGCGGGCAAATGGGCGCTGTGACCTCTCCCCATTCTGAAATCCCATTCTAAAATGAACAGAGCCAGGCAGCGAAATCCGCTGTCTGGCTCTGTATTTGTGCCGGGATCGTTTCGTTACTGTGATACTATGCCCGCACCGGCAGGTGTCACGCCTTGACTACCACCAGGTACATCTTGAACCGTGTGACGGCCTGAACGGCATGGGGGATGCCCGCGGGCATGATGATGGCTTCTCCACCGTTCAGGGTGTGGGGGACGCCGTCAATGGTGATTTGGGCAGTTCCCTCCAGGATCGTGGCCATGGCGTCGCCGGGAGCGGCGTGGGTGCTGATGGCCTCCCCGGCGTCAAAGGCGAACAAGGTCATGCCCACGCCGGGCTTCTGGGCCATGGTCAGGCTCACCACTTTCCCGTCCTCATACTGGACCTGCTCTTTCAGGGCAAAGGGCTGGGCGTGGGGCAGGTTTTTGATCAATTCTTCCATCGTGATTTCCTCCTGTTCATGTTCCTACTGCAGGGTGATCTGCAGCAGCTTAAAGGATCCTCCGCCGCCGACGGCGTGGGACACCCCGGCGGGCACCGCCAGGCACTGGCCCGCGGTCAGGGTCCTCTCCCCGCTCTCCATGCGCAGGGGCATGCTCCCCTCCAGCACATAGTAGAGGGTGTCGCCAAAGTACCGCTCCTCGCTGACGCTCTCCCCGTCGCCAAAGGCCAGCAGGGTCATCTGGCAGTGTTCGCTGCGGGTGAGGGCCATGCTCACCACCCGGGCCGGGCGAATGTCAATAAGCCCCGCCAAGGCTGCGGGGTCGTCCGTGGGCAGATTGCGGAGAAATTCCATGGGCTTGCCTCCTTTGTAACGTCCTATGTTCAGTATACCCCGGTTTGACGGCCTGTGCAACGGAAACCAGGGCTATCCCGTGATTTGCCGAATGATCTCCCGGCGGAGATCCAGCAGTTCCGGTGCGGATGCCTCCCGTCCCTCCGCCCCCGGGAGGGTGTACCAGGTTTGAATGGTGGTGGGTCTGGGGGTGAGCACGGCAATACGGGTTGCCACAGTGAGGGCCTCGTCGATCTCGTGAGTGACAAAGAGCACCCCCGGTTTTTCCCGACGCCACATGGTCAGGAGCATCTCCACCATCTCCATGCGGATGCCGTAGTCCAGCCCCTGGAAGGGCTCGTCCATCAGGAAGAGGGATCCTCCGAAGTGGAAGGCCCGGGCCAGGGCGCACCGGCGGGCCATGCCCCCGGAGAGCTGACCGGGGTAGTAGTGTTCAAAGCCCTCCAGCCCCACGGCGGCGATCAGGGTACGCACCTCCTCCCCCGGGGCGTCCTCCCGCACCAGGCGGATGTTTTCTTCCACAGTCCGCCAGGGCAGCAGCCGGGCGTTCTGAAACATATAGCTCAGCTTGCCCTCCGCCCCCTCCACCGTGCCGGCATCGGGGGTGGTCAGTTCGGAGATGATGTTCAGTAGCGTGGTCTTCCCGCAGCCCGAGGGCCCGATGAGTGCCACGATCTCCCCTTGGGACAGAGTGAGGGACAGGTTAGAGAGGACCGGAAGGCCGTCAAAGGACTTCTGGATCCCGGTGAGTTTCAGCATACCGCTCCTCCCTTCCGGCAGCACAGCAGGCGCAGCAGTTTCTGGGTGAGAAAACAGCCGGCCACCAGCAGGAACGCCCAGGCGATGATGGCGTCCGGCTGCACATTGAGCCGGGCGGATGTGATGGCCCCGCCGATGCCGCTGTTGGTGGTGAGCACCTCGCCCATCACCGCCAGCTTCCATCCGCCCCCGATCACGATTTCCAGGGCGGAGTTGAAGTAGGGCCGGATGGAGGGCAGGGTCACATGGCGCAGGGTCTTCCAGTGGGAAAACCGATAGAGCTTGGCCATCTCCAGCAGTTCCCGATCCACGCTGCGCACCCCGTGGCTCAGATTGATGACCACCGTGGGGACGGTAGCCGTGGCCACGATGAAAATACAGGGCAGGCCGTTGAAGCCAAACCACACCAGGGCCAGCACCACCCAGCACACCGGGGGCACCGACTGAAGCACATGGATCATCGGCGTCCCCACATCCTCCAGCTTGGGGCAAAGCCCGAATATTAAGCCCAGGACCCCGCCGGCGCCGATGCCGATGGCAAGGCCGGCCGCCAGCCGCAGGAGCGTGGTCCCCACCGTAGGCCAGAAATCCGGCTCCTGAAACAGGTGGACAAGGGTGGCCGCCACCTGGGGGATGGGCGGCACCACCAGGGGCGGAAAGTGGAGGGAGGCCAGCTGCCAGGCGCCCAGCAGCAGGCCCACCCCCAGGGCGCGGCGGAGCCAGAGTCCCGCCTTAGCCCTCATAGTACAGTCCGTCGTCCGGCATCGCCCCGCCGATCATGGAGGGATCAAAGTCATGGAGCAACTGGTAGAAGGTATCCAGCTCTCCCCTGGCGTCCTGAGCGCTCTTGAAAGTGAGGCCCATGTTAGGGATGGCTGCCTCCACCACGGCAGCATTCATATCCAGGTACTCCTCCGCCAGGGCAGCCGCCTCGGCGGGGTTGTCCAGTACCCATTGGACGCTCTCGGCATAGGCCTCCTGGAACTGTGCCACCAGATCCGGGTTCTCGTCAATAAAGGCCTGCGTGGTACCGAAGCCTGCGTTGGGGATCATGGTGTCGGTGCCGGTGACCCGCTGCCACTCCTCCTCAAAGCTCAGGGCCCGGCGGATCTCGCTGTTCTGGTTCATAGCGGAGGTAACTTGAGGCCCGATCAGCGTGGCGTACTCCGCCTGGCCGGAGGCCAAGAGGCTTGCCACCTCGGCGGTGCTGGCGTAGATCACCTCCACGTCCTCCCCCACCGTCAGGCCGGCCTCGTTCAGGAAGTACTGCGTTAGGGCGTCCGGAGGCGAGGACTGCAAGGGGATGTATACCGTCTTGCCCGCCAAATCACTCCAGGTGGTAAAGTCCGGATCGGTGGTCAGGAAGTAGGTGACGCCCCAGGTGTTCACGTTCATCAGCCGTACATCCAGCCCTTTGTTATATAGCGTGGAGACCACCGTCAGGGGGAATGCGTACATGTCGTGCTCCCCACCCTGGACCATGGCCAGCAACTCCTCCGGGGCATTCCACACGTTCAGGTCGATGGTGACATTCTCCCCCAGCAGCTGGGCGTCCATCATGTGCAGCACCGGCAGAGCGGGCGGCGCGGTGGGAACCCCCACCGAGATGGTCACCGGCTCCGTGGCTTGACTGGATCCCTCCGGTGCGGGATCCTGCGTCTCATTTGTAGTGGTTTCCCCTCCGCCGGAACAGCCGGCCAGTGCGAAAAGCATCATGGCCGAAGCCAGGATGGAAGCAAAGGCTCGTTTCATGGTATGTCCTCCTATCATTTCTTTTAGTTAGCATTAACTAACCGCAAGAAATGATACTATATAGCACGATGGCCTGTCCGTTGCCATGGCAACGGACAGGCCATTTTCCTCGTTACACGGTGAGAAAGTCCTGATCCAAGATCCGGACGGTTTGCCCCTGATAGGTGAGGATCCCATCCTTCTGCATCCGGCCCAGCTCCCGGGAGAGGGCGCTGCGGTCCACGCACAGGTATTCCGCCAGCTCCCCTCGTCCCATCTCCAGCCGGATCACGCCGTCCGAAGTGGCGGGAAGGCTCTGTAAATAGAGCTTAATACGGTTACGCAGGCGGTTCTGGGCCAGAATCCGCATTTTCCGGTTGAGAAACAGGGCTTCCCGCCCCATCTCCCGGAGCAGGTTGGCTGTCACCCGGGTCCGGAAGGGGCATGCGTTCTCCTGTTGGAGCAGGAGAGGATCGAAGTCCAGGTAGAGGACCTCCCCATCGGTGATGGCGTCGATCTGAATGGGGCTGTCTTCCGCCATAGAACAGACGAGTGACTCTCCAAATACCATTCCGGCATCCAATCGCTCTATGGTCAGCAGGTTTCCGTCTTCGCTGTATAGGGAGATTCGCAAGGTCCCCCACATTACCACGCCTGGCCGGCTTTGCCGTTCTCCCATCCGCAGGAGTACCTGGTCTTTTGAAACTGCCCTGGCCTCCCCCTGCAGGCAGGTCAGGACGTTGGGATACTTCTCTTTTGGGATCCCTTCAAATAACGGACAGCGGCCCATCGCCGCGAAAACCGACTGCATGATCTGCCTCCTGTTGCTGTGGCAACCGACAAAGTAGAATGGATTTGTTATGGTTAGCAATAACTAACCTATATTATACCGCTCTCGCGCTAAACTGTCAAGGAGCGGGAATGGAGGATCTGTATGAACGGAATCGGTCTGGACTGCGGGAACACCACCGTCAAACTGGTACTTCTCTCCCCGACGGGAGAACTGCTTTGGTCCAAAACCGCCGCCCACCGGGGCAGCGCGATCCCGGCGGCCCGCCGGCTGCTGGGGGAGCTTCTCCAGTGGGACAGCGGGGTCTGCGGTTGTCCGGTGGTCCTTACCGGCAGCGCCGGGGAGCGGCTGCTGGAAATCTGTCCCGGTCTCTCCAATCTGGGGGATATCCCCGCCATCCACCGGGGGGTGATCCTGCTGGCGCCGGAAGCCCGGTCCGTCATTGAGATTGGCAGCCAGAGCGCCCGTTTCCTCACCGGTTTTGGGTCGGAACTTCCCCCGCAGTTTGCGGTCAACGAGCACTGCGCGGGCGGGACTGGCTCCTTCTTTGAGGATCAGATGTCCCGGCTGGGACTCCGCATCGAGGACTACTCCAATCTCGTGGCCCAGGCCGAGTCCATCCCCCGCCTGTCTGGCAGGTGCGCAGTCTTTGCCAAGACCGACATCATCCACCGTCAGCAGGAGGGCATTCCCACGCCCGACATCCTGCTGGGCCTCTGTTACGCCATGGTGCGTAACTACAAGGCGGTCATCGTCCGGAGCCTCCCGGTGGAGAGGCCGGTAGCCCTGTGCGGCGGCGTGGCCCAGAACGCCGGCGTGGTCCAGGCTGTCAAAGCAGTATTCGGCCTGGAGGAGGAAGATCTGATTATTCCGGATCCGTTCCTCCATGCTGCCGCTGTGGGAGCCGCCCTGGCCGCTCAAGAGGCAGAGACCTGCTCCATGGGGGAACTGCTGGCCAGCCTGTGCGGGCAACCGGCTGCAGCGGGTCGGCTGGTGCGGCGTTCCCCCCTATCCCAGCCCGCCGGCGCTTCTCTGACAGACCCCGCCTCCTCTGGCGTGATCCCGCTGGAGGGCTGCGCCCTGGGTATCGACGTAGGATCCACCAGCACCGACCTGGTGCTCATGGATCCCGACGGCGGCCTGATCGACTTTCAGTATCTCCGCACCGCCGGGGACCCGGAGGGGGCGGTGCGCCGGGGACTGGAGCATCTCCGGGAGCGGTTTGGAGAACTTCCTCTTCTGGCGGTGGGCGTCACCGGCTCCGGCCGGGAGCGGATCGGCCGGCTGATTGGCGCGGATGCGGTGCGGGACGAGATCACCGCCCAGGCCCGGGCCGCCGTCCACTGGGTACCGGACGCAGATACGGTGTTTGAGATCGGCGGGCAGGACTCCAAGTACATCTCTCTGCAGGGCGGTCAGGTGGCGGATTTCCAGATGAATAAGATCTGCGCCGCCGGCACCGGCTCTTTTGTGGAGGAACAGGCCGCCCGCATGGGTATCCCGCTTGAGGAGTTCGGCCCTCTGGCCCTCACCGCCCAGGCGCCAGTGGAACTGGGCGAGCGGTGTACCGTATTCATCGAGACAGCCATCCAGTCAGCCCTGGCCCAGGGAGCCTCCCAGGCAGAAGTGGCCGCCGGACTGTGTCAGTCTATCGTCCGCAACTACCTGCACAAGGTGGTGGGCAGCAAGCTGGTGGGGCGGCGGATCGTCCTCCAGGGCGGCGTGGCCTACAACCCTGGGATCGTGGCCGCCTTTCGCCAGGAATTTGGGGACCGGCTCACCGTCTCCCCCTGTTTTTCCATCAGCGGGGCTTTCGGCGTCGCCCTGCTGGCCCTGGAGACAGCGGAGGGTCCATCCCGTTTCCACGGCTTCACCGGCCAGGGAGAGGAATCCCCCGCCCTTTCTCCAGAGGTCCAGCGCAACATCGCCTTCTACCAGCGGGGACCGCAGCTGCTTCTGGAGGGGTACGATCCCGCGCCGGTCCCCAGGCGCAAGACGGTGGGGGTACCCTTTGCCCTGATGATCCACAAGTTCTTCCCCATGGCCAACGCCTTCTTCCGGCATTTGGGGTACAACGTGCTCCTCTCCCCACCCACCAATGAGGAGATCATCCGTCTCTCCCAGCAGACCGCCCAGGCGGAGACCTGCTACCCAGTGAAACTGATCCACGGCCACATGGCCTGGCTGGCGGAGCAGGGGGTGGACTACATCTTCCTCCCCTCCATCCACACCATGAAGCATGAGACCTCACGAGTGGAGCACAACTACGGCTGCGTATATATGCAGACCGCACCCCGGCTGGCCGCCCGGGCGCTCCGGCTGGAGGAGCGGGGCATTACCCTGCTCAATCCGGTATTTGACCTGGATTTTGGCCAGGAGGCCATGGCATCCGCCATGCTGGGCCTTGGAAAACAACTGGGCATTCCCAAGGTGCGCTGCCTTCCCGCCCTGATGTCCGGCGCCCAAGCTGTACGGCGGCACACCGCCGCAGTGGAGAAACAGGGGCGGGACTTGCTGGCCTCCCTGGGGCCGGAGGACAAGGTGCTGGTGCTCATCACCCGGAACTACGGCCTCTCGGACCCGGTTCTGAATATGGGCATCCCCCGGCTGCTGCTGGAGCGGGGGTACAAGGTCCTCACCCTGTCCCATCTGCCCGCCCACGACCTGGACCTGTCGGCGGATCACCCCAATCTGTACTGGCCCTTTGGCCAGCATATCCTGTCCGGGGCCAAGCTGGTGGCCCATCACCCCAACCTGTACGCAGTCTATCTCACCAACCACGGCTGCGGGCCGGACACCACGCTCTCCTACCTGTTCCGGCAGGAGATGGGAGACAAGCCCTATCTGCACATCGAGGTGGACGAGCACTTCTCCCCGGTGGGGGTCATCACCCGGATTGAGGCATTCCTCCAGAGCCTGGAGAGCCGGCCGGTCCGGCCGCTGCCCGAGGGGTTCCGGCTCACGGCCGTCCCGTCCCATCCCACTACCGTGGCTACCGCGCCGGATAGGGCCCGTGGTCCTCTGTATGTGCCGGACCTTCCCCCATTCACTCCCTATCTGCTGGACTACTTCCACCGCGCCCACGGGCTGGACGCCTGCGCCATGCCCCTGGGGGGCCGTTCGCTGGCCCTGGGACGGGCGGAGACCTCCTCCAAGGAGTATCTGCCCTTCCCTGCCCTTTTGGGCGGAATTTTAGACATTGTCCATCGGGAAGCCGGCCCCTTCCAGGCGCTTCTGCCCGCCACCCAGGGGGCGGAGGCCGACGGCCAGTACCCCTGGGCGGCGGAGGCGGTGCTGCGCCGCCGGGGACTGGAGCGGGTGACGCTGGCCGCCCCGGTGCTGGAGCGGCTACCGGAGACCGCCTTAGATCCGGACCTGCTGCTGCGAGCGATCCTGACGGGGGATGTCCTGCTGTGCGCCCCGCCTGACCAGCGAATGGAACTGGAGCCGGCCCACATCCCAACTTGGGAGGAGCTGGAGACCCTGGCCCAGGGGATCGGCGCCCTCCTGCCCTCCGGACGGGCGTTGGCCGCCGTAGGCGAGCCCTTCACCCTCTTCGCCCTCCACGACGGGGTGCTGGACACGCTGGAACAGGAGCACTGGCAACTGCTCCGGGCGCCGCTGGGGGAATATCTGTGGTTCCTTTGGCGGGATGCGGGCAGTGCTCTGGCCGGCCTCTGGGCCAAACGGATGGCGTCCCTAGGCCCGCTTCTTGGTGCGAGGAACAGTTTTTCTCCGGATCTGGAGGCTCTGCGCGAAGAGGCGGACCGGTTGCTCCCTGGATTTGCCGGGGCCAACGGGCGCTATCGTATCGCCAAGGCCCTGGAACTGGGTCGCCGGTCTTCCGGTGTGCTCACCCTGGCTCCCCGGTATGAGAATACTGCCGCGTTGCTGGACATGACCGGCGCGCTGGAAGGTATCCCGCATTTCCATCTGGCCATGGACAACGACTGGGATGAAGGGGCCTGGTCCCGTCTGAATTCCTTTTTGTATTATCTGAAGTAAACCAAGTTGAACGTCTTGACCACCGGTAGATGTCTTTCTGACGCATCGCTTGCCCTGCCGTCTCGAAACGGGTATCCCCGTTCTGACCATTGCTTACCTCTGTCTTAAGGTTATCGTTGGCGCGATGGTTAAATCAAATTTTCTCGTAAGATCACTCTACCTGCAGAGCCGGTGTCCATCCTTCCTTAAAGAGCAGCAGCGGATGGACAAAGCCATCCGCTGCACGCTGTTATTGCGCCTGTCGAAAGAAATCTGCCAGCGCCGAAAGAACCTCCTGGCTCTCCGGAAGGTCTGGGTCAACTGCGCTGAAGGCATGGACCAGCCGTTTGTCTGCGGGATAGTCCACCAAGCGGTAGGCTGCGCCGGACCTCTCCAGGGCGCCGGCAAAGTCTACTGTATACTGGTGGAGCATATCATTTCGGCTGGTTACCAGGAGGGACGGCGGAAAATCTCCCAGGCACGTCCACTGCCCCGGGTCCAGATAGGGTGCAAACGCACCCTTCCTCCAATCGGGGCCGTACAGGTACCTGGGCATGGTGAGGCCCACCTTGTCCCGGCGGGTGGTGTAGAACATCCCGCTGATAAGGCCAAGGGCCCGGATCTCCGCTTTAGGTGCCTGAACGCCAGCGGCGGCCGCCATAGCTGGACACCGCTGCATGGCTGTGAGGTAGGCGATGAGGTAAGCGCCGGCGCTGTCGCCCACCAGGAAAATGCCGCCGGGCTTGCCGCCAAAGTCCGGGGCCAACCGGATTGCCTCGTCCATGGCCGCAGAAATATCTGCACAGGCGTCAAAGACCCGGTGCTCCGGTACCAGGCGATAGTCCGCGCTATATACCAGAAACCCTCGGCGGCACAGTTGGGCATTGAACCAGCGATTGTACGTCTTGCTGCCCATGGCCAGGCCGCCGCCATGGACATCCAGCACCACCGGCAGCGGCCCATCCGTCCTCTTGGGCCGATAGACATCCATGCGGTGGGCAGGCTCGGTATCCGGCAGGTAGGGGATGTCCCGGATCTCCTCCACATCTTCTGGAAAGGACCGAGCCGTCTGCAATTCCCCGCAGATCCGGTCAAACTTTGCTCGTTCGTTCAAGAGCAGCCGCGCAATGAGCCCCATGGTGTCTTCCTCCCCAACCTGACTTTACTGTTATCATAGCACGGATGTCAACGAAATGCGATGGTTTTCCCTTGCGGATTTGTCTTGAAATCGGGTTGCCGCCGCCGGAAAACCGTGGTATGATTGCGGAAAAAGGAGGTGGACGGTATGCCGCAGACAGAGCCGGCTATGGCATCAAAGGAAACAGTGCTTCTGCCGATCCGTCATGCGCCATATACCAAACTTCGGGATATTCTCCAGTTGAAGACCGTTGCGGAGCTGCGCTCCTTGGCGGGGCTGCATGGCGTCCGGCGCATCTATCAAATGCGGAAGGACGGCCTGGTCACTGCGATTTTTGACGCCATGCTGGTTCAGGACCGCATGGAAAACATCCTCTTTCTGTTGGACAGCGCATCCTGGCGACGGCTGCTGAAGATCGCAGAGTGCGGTTCATGCGAGAGCCGTGGTTGCAGCGTGAATAACGATACTGTTCTCCTCGAACTTTGCTACCTACAGGCATTTCTCCAAGATAGCGTGGTCACCTATGTGATGCCAGACGAGGTACGCTCTGCTGTGTTGGTTCTGACTGAGAACGGGTTCCAAGCCCGCAAGGAACGCTCCGATCTGATACATGCCTACGCGATGGCCGCAATCAATCTGTACGGTGTGATTGCAAAGGATGACCTGCTCAAAATCTTCAGTATGCAGAATCGCCCGGCGCTCACTGAAGAAGAACTGGACCTCGTCCTGCTCCGGCAAATCGCCCGGGAGTGCGGCTATGTGCTATTGGGGTCTGAGATCGCCAGCGAGGCGTTTTCCTACAATCAGTATCGAGACATTCCGGATCTTCTGGCCCGGGTCGGCAATAAGCCAAGGTATATTCCCACAAAGACGGAGTTCTTAAAATATGCCAATTCGGATTACTATGAGCCGACAGCATACACACAGGAATTGGAGCAGTATCTGCGCACTTCCTGCCATCTGGATAGACAGCGGCTGTCGGAATTGATGATAGAACTGCATTATGCCATTGTCCTGGAGGCGCCAATGCAGCGCCTGCTGGATCTTTTCGTCGAGTATGGGGTCGAGTTGTCGGCGGGTGAACTGCATACGATTTCCAAGTTGCTGGTGGAATTGTCCAACCACACAAGGCTGTGGTCCAATAACGGACACACGCCGTCGGAACTGGCTGGAAGGCCCCCGGTGGTCGGGCGTGCAGATCACAAAAGCAAGAAGATCGGCCGCAATGACCCCTGCCCCTGCGGAAGCGGCAAGAAGTACAAGCGGTGCTGCGGCAGGTAAGCGCGTACTTCTGCGCACCAGGAACGCAATACAGCGGGGTGCTGTGCCTGGTGGCACAGCACCCCGCTGTTGCTCTCTTTATGCCCGCAGGCGGAAGGTCTGCGGTGCGAATTTATAGACCAGGATGCTGGCAATAATGGAGTACACCACGCAGAAAGCGATGCACGCCGCGCCGAACACCAGGATCGGCAGCCGGACATTGATCAGGGCGTAGCACACCACATAGGTGAGTACCATCACAATGCGGTAGGTCCCGCTCTTCATCTCCGTCCCGGCCGTGTAGGGCTGCAGCAGGTAGTAGACGGTCAGATAGTGGATGGAGAAGAAGGCGCTCATGGCCAGAATCGTGACCAGCAGCACCACATAGTTGAGGGGATTGTCCGTCCCGCCGGATACATAGAGGATCAGCGCCAAGCCGCACCCGATCACCAGGGCCGGTACAGCGTTGATCTTCACGATCTCCCGCAGCCGGATCTGGAACAGCTTGAGGACGAACCCGGGCTGCTTGTAGAAAGAGTAGGTCAAAAGGCTGTGGTCGCAGTTCATAAACAGCGCCTGGGTAAAGCTGGTACCCCGGTTGATCAGATACATGATGAAAGCGAAATACGGCAGCCAGGTCATGACCATCTCATTGATGTCCGCCTTGGTACCAGGCTGCATCATCATGAGCAGCACAGCGCCGCAGCAGATGATCGTGCACACATAGGTGATGCGCAGGGCGGATTTCCAGAGGATCTTCCGATGCCGTTTGACAAACAGGTCGTTGAGGAACTCGAACCCCTTCTTCCGGCTGGTGATGGAGGTGTCCGCCGAGATATTCTTTTCGTTTGCCGTCTTGACCGCCGCTCTGGCCTTGTCCATTTGGCCGGGGATCTGGGAGAGCAGTTCCTGATTCATCTCCCGGTAGCAGAGGAAATTCACTACCCGCCGGAGGCTCAGAAGACCGGCCGGGATCCAGACCAGGAACAGGGCCGTCGAGGCCCAGAACGGCAGAACAAATCCCACCGCGGGCGGCACATAGGCCAAGACCAGCAGGAGCGCTGTCAGGAACCAGGCTATCTTCTGGAGGTTGTTTTCGTTGCGGACATAGCCGTGTTTCTCATAGTCACGCAGAGAATCGGCGGCCACCGTTATTTTCACGCCGGCGATACAGAACGGGATCAGCAGGCACAGCCACAGGGGAACGCCCCGGTCCATGCCAAACAGGATGGTGAGGGGCAGAAATCCCACCACAACTTTCAACAATGCGTAGCCGTAGTTGGCCAGGGTGTAGGACCGGGCATTCATCCGCAAAAGGATCATAGCATAGTACTTGTCCCTAGTGGGATTGAAGATGCTGGTGTTCATGTAAGAGCCGATCAGCGTCAGGAAAAACAGGATGTGCAGGAAACTGAGGCCCGCCGGCGCCCGCTCATAGAGGAGCCCTACACCGCAGACCATGGTGAGGAAGTACAGGAACTTCCCCAGAAAGATGGAAACGATCTCCCACAACACCGAGATGACGTTGGCAAAGATCTTCAGCCCACGCACCCGGTAGAGGGTCTCCGGCAGCACCTGTTTCAAAAGCGGGATCTGCTTGAGAGAGTGAAGGATGCCGTTGACCCGGTATGTATTTTTCAGGGAGAATGAGATACGCAGTGTTTTAAGCATAGTTCTCCTCTTTCAGCGCCGCGATGATCTTCTCCTTGAACCCGTGGTCGTCCAGGTTGGACTTCTCCACCACCTCCAGTTCCCCATGGCTGAGCAAGACGATCTCATCACAGAGATCCAGGGCCAGGTCCAGGATGTGGGTGGAGAAAATGGTGATCCGCCCGTCCTTCAGGGACCGGAGCAGGTTCTTCATCTCCTCGGCCACCACCACATCCAGGGAGGTCAGCGGCTCGTCCAGGAGCAGGATGTTCGGCTGAGCGATAATGTTAATCAGCATCTGCATCTTGTTCTTCATGCCGTGGGAGTAGTCCTTCAGGAGCTTGTCCCGGTCCTCTGGAGCGATACTCATTTCCTCAAAATACCCATCCAGGGGCTTTGGGTTCCGGATGGATGCAGAGTTGATGTCCATGAAGAACTTGAGGAACTCCCGGCCGGTGAGAAACTCCGGCACCGTGGGCGTGGAGAGGACATACCCGATATCCTCTGCTGCCACTTCCCTGCGCACGCCGTTCTCCTCTATGGAAAAGCTGCCGCTGTCGGCCTTGATGTCCCGGTTCAGGCAGTTGAAAAGCGTCGTCTTACCGGCGCCGTTTCGGCCCAACAGGCCGTAGATCTTCCCCTCCTCAAACGTAAAGTCGATGTCCTTCAAAACCTCTTTATGCTCAAAGCGCTTGGCGAGGTGCTCGATGATAAACTTCATGGTTTACTCCTCAATGTAGATTTTGTCCCAGCGACGGCTCACTGGATTCGGAAACCGTTGGAGGTCTTCTGGAAGACATATTCCAGCATGGCGTCGTGGTCAGGAAACTCCACCTCCTCAAACCCATCCTCCAAATGGAAGGATACGATATGCTCCGTCCAGTTGATCCAGAGCAGTTGGGGTATCTGCGCATCAGGGTCATCATCCATACTTATTTTTCTCCTTGTCCTCTCTTGTTCCCAAAAATACTTGGCTTGGCGTATCCGTCTACATGGGCACGCTGCCCACCAGCCGCTCAATCTCCTGCTGAAGGCCGTCCCGCTCCTGCTCCGCCTGTTCCGTCATCTGCCGCAGGCGGTCCAGGACAGCACAGATCTGCGCCCGGGTGGACTCCACCTGTGCCTGGGCCTGATTGATCCGGTCCAGCACCGCCCAGTCGGCGAAGATGCCGTCAAAGATATAATCGGCCACCCGGAGGAAACCATCAATATTGACCTGGAAATCGGCGCTGATGGTCACGTCGGCCAGTTCCGTCCGGAAGGTGCGCAGCTGCGACTGCAGGTACTCCACCGACTCTTGGGCGTCATCCAGACGGCTGTGCTTGGCCAAGTCGGCAATCAGGCCGCCGCCCACCAGGTCCCAAGTGCCCCAGTTTTCCGCGCTGTTCAAGCTCTCCAGGATCTGATCGGCCGTCATCAATGCGGCATTGCCGGCAGCGGCCGCCTCCCGCAGTTCCCGCTCCTGGCTCTCCAGATAGGCAGAGCGCTCTTCCAAAGCGAGGATCTGCTCGGCCACAGCGCCGCCGGCGGCTTTCACCGCCTGGGTCTTCTCCCGGAGCAGCGCCGCATAACGCTCCTCGCAGCCATCCAAGGCTTTCAGCTCCGCCTGGCACCTGCGAAGGTCCTCCTCCACGCCGGCCAGTTCCCGGGCCGCCGCGTCATACTGCACCCGGGCGGCATAGGCCTCCTGTCGTTCCTGCGTCAACTTTTCATCCATCTTTCCTACAACATTGTAGAAGAAGGCAGCCAGGCTCCGGCCCTCCAGCCGGTCCACATCCGCCTGCTCCTCCTGCATGGCCTGTTTCAGTTCCTCTGCTCTTGCGGCGTAGGTATCCCGCTGGCGCAGCAGTTCCGCGGCCGAGGCCTCCAGTTTCCGTTTGCGGGCGCACTGGGCGAGCAGTTCCTGCAGCTGCTGGTCATAGTAGTTCATCCCTTATCGCTCCTTTCCCTTTCCAACGCCTCATGAAATGCCATCACAGCTGAGAATGAAAATATAGTCTGTGCGTTAACCGAAGGATTTGCTAAACTGAATACAGCAGGCGTAGTCCGGTTGCACCTTGGTGGATTTTCACCCCGTTTGTTCAACGTGGACGAGTTGCCCAAGAGAACAGCAGTATGTTGCGTCACATAAGTGAAGAGCACGAGTAGCAAAGTTCGGATACCCACCCGGGCAATTCCCAGCCTGCATAATTCAGGGAGGGATTTGATGCAAGACATATTGACCTGCGCCATGGGACTGGATATTCATCGTGACGTTATTGTTGCCTGTCTTGCCAAAGGTGAACTGGGCACCGATCCGGAAATCGAGATTCGCTCCTTCAGCACACTTATCCCGGAAATGCGGAAACTGCGGGATTGGGTGTTGGAAGCAGAGTGCCGCTATGTCGCTATGGAGAGCACCGGGATCTACTGGCAGCCTATTTACGAAATGCTGGAGCCATGTTTTGATGGGCAGATCAGCATTCTGGTCGTGAATGCCCGCCACATGAAGAATGTGCCTGGGCGCAAAACGGATATGCGGGACGCGCAATGGATCGCCACATTGCTCCGTGCCGGATTACTAAAGGGAAGTTTTATCCCAGATAAGACCTTCCGGGAACTGCGGCATCTGACCCGGTATCGTAAGAGCATCGTTCGCGACATTACCGCCCAAAAGAATCGCATCGATAAATTTCTGCAAAGCTCCGGTTTCCGCTTCACAGCGTTTCTGTCGGACGCATTTGGCGCTTCCGGGCGAAACATCATCCGTCATCTCATGGAATACGGAAATATTTCGCGGGAAGCTCTGGATCGGTGTCTGAAAACACAGACCCGGAAACGTATCGACGAAATACTGATTGCCTTGAACGGTTCGCTCTCGGAGCACCAGCGCGGCTTTCTTCGCATGATATTTGGGCACTTGGAAGCACTTGAACAGCACCGGCATACTGTGGAGGACGCTATTACGAAAGAGATCATAAAGCACGAAGAGGCATTGAGCCTCCTGTGCTCCATACCGGGTATTGATGTAACTGCGGCAGCAGCCATTATCGCGGAGATTGGTACCGATATGAGTGCCTTTCCGGATTCCCAGCATATATGCTCCTGGGCCGGTTTGAGTCCCGGTAACAACGAGAGTGCCGGAAAACGCAAGAGTGCTCACATTAACAAAGGTAATCCGTATCTGAAGAGTATGCTCTGTGAGGTGGGATGGGTCATCTCCGGAAAACGAAGCTTGTACCTCTCCGGTTGGTACTGGAGGATAAAACAGCGGAAGGGCGCTAAACGTGCAACGATTGCTTTGGCTCGCAAACTGCTGGCGCTGATTTACACGATGTTGAAGACAGGTTCTCCATACAACGAAGACTGTTTTGAGATCCGCAGAAAACAAAGTGAGCGCAAACGGGCCAGCCGTATGGTGAACGAACTGCAAAAGCTGGGGTACTTTGTGGTGGCACCAGGCTGATTCCCACTGTACCATACTTCGGCCGGCGACAGGTTTTGGCCTGCCGCTTTTTGTGCTGCGATGGTTTTTCATGAGGCGTTGAAAGCCTGTTTGTCAAGGTTCACGCCCTCGCTACTTATTTTCGTAGCAAGGTACAGTTCCATTTTGCAAAAGAGGGCTTCACCCAACTGTGAAGCCCTCAGCCGCCGCATTGGATCGGGAGCCCACCCCTTCAGGTAGATCTCTTGAAGGTCACCTGGACACCCAAGACCTGGGCATAAGCGGGATTCTTTCGGAGGTTCTCCATCAGGCGGATCGCCAGGAGTCTCGTTTTTGGAGCCATCGCCGTCACCTCGCTGCTGAAACTTCACAGGAGCGTCTGCTCTCTCTGCTTACTGGTATTCTATCATCCCGCCCCTACAGCTGCCAGAATCAGATTGACAAAATAAGATGCGCTATTTCCACTGCCGCGGCAAAATATCCGGTTCAATCCCGCTCCTGCTCCGCACGCTGGCGCTCATAGGCCTCATATTGCTCGGCGTTGATGGCGCCAGTGGCCAACATCCGTTCCGACCACAGCTGCAAGGTCTCCACCGCGATGGAGATGCGCTCCAGCTCCTCCCGGATACGGATGAAGTCCTCCAGCTCGTCATCACTGATGACGCCGTCGGCGGTAATCTCGATCAGCCGGTCCTTGCGCCGGTTCATGGAGTTGAGGGAGGCCAACATCTCCAGGACGATCTGGGAAAGGTCCTTGATCTTCACCTCCGGCACATACTCCTGCCCAATGGGGCACTGATTGGCGCAGTAGTAGTTGCACAGGCCGGGCTGCTTATACTTCTCCGCCATGGTCAGCACCTCGTCCGGGTGTGGCAGGGAGCGCTCATTCTCGATCTTCTCAATGCGCTCCGGCGGGATCGTCTCCAGCAGCTCGCTGGCCGTCTCCCGGGTCAGGCGCAGGGCCTCCCGGGTCGTCTGATAGATGTTCTTATTCTCTTTCGTGGATGCTCTCCCCATGGCTGGAACCTCACAATCCAAAATCTAAGTGCCATTATATGTGGTTCCGGCCGGAAAAGCAATTCCCACTTCTCACCTGCCTGTCAATCCAACTCGCTGAGCATTTTTCGGGTCCTGGCTACCCACGCCGTCACATGGTTTGCCGGTACACCGAACCGCTCCCCGATCTCTCGGTTGGTATATCCATCCATCAGCATCCGGATCGCCTGGAGTCCTTTGGCTGTCACCCCGGTGGCCTCGGTTTCTGCCCGCTCCAACCGCTGCAGTAGCGACATACATGCCTCTCGCTGTTCTGGTACATCATCGTCCAACACCGTGCAGGGCAGTTCAGCAGGGTCAGTGGCCACCTCCCGCCCCCGCCGGGTGGCACGCTCCAACTCGGTATAGATCTCATTGCGGATCAGACGGTAGGCGTAGGTGGAAAAGGCCACCGTGTGCCCCGGCTTATCTGTTTGGGCCGCCTTGCACAGCCCCAGGCACCCGATTTGGAACAGGTCGTCATAGCCGAACATGCTCCCCGCGCCCAGTGTATGAACGCAGTCCTGGATCACCTTGCCTACCAGTCCCATGTTCTCCTCAACCTTGATCCGCTGCTCCTTCGTAAGCGGCGACAGCATATTATGCACCTCCTGATACTTTCCTCAATTTGTTTTGCTGCTCCATCCGCTCCTGGAGCAGTTTCCGGCTTTCATCAATAACCACCTGGCAGTAGTAGTCGCCCAAATGCCCGATGTGGGCATGGGACATGGGTGCCTGCACGACCACGCTCAGCCACAGGTACGCGCTTTTTTTGCTCATCAGTCCGGACTCGTAGAGCCGATTGAACTGCTGGTGCGCCTCATACCGCAATCGTCTCAACTTAGAGCCTGCCAAGCTGCCCATAGGCTCCAGCGTATCCGGATGCGCCATCACAAAGGAATCACAGGCGGGGTACCTGGAACAGACATAGGCCATGGCGCCGGGCCGGTGTGTCCTGCACAGGCCCTCCGCGCTGCGCAGGATTGCGGGGCTGCCGCAATGACAGCGCAGCCGGCCGGAGCCTGGCAGCACACTGCTCCTGCCGTGTTTTGATTTCTTGCTCATCTAAAAGCCTCCTCGCTTGGAAAATATCTCTGTGGTCCATACTCGTACTGGTCGTTCAGGGCCGGATGAAAACAAAAAGGCCGGAAGACCGCTGAAAAAAGACAATGCAGAGCCAAGCGCTGGAATAGTGGTGTCGCATCCAGCCATTGACTCTGCACTGTATTTCAGCGGCCTTCCGGCCACATTCTTTTCAGACAAGACCTGCGCGTTGTGGAGCCGCGGGACAGCGGCTCCGTAACGATTCCCCGCACTGCTCCGGCGGGTCTGACGCCCGGGCGCCCCGGCGTATCGAAAGCCTGAACGCAGTATCTTGCTATGGTGAAATTATAGCAGAAAACGCCTGAAAAGTCAACCGAAATCCTTGATTTTTCGATGATTTCAGTCACTTTTTTGCCAAACCCAGTTGTGGGGGATCAAACCCAGTATCGGGGAGCATGGTGGGGCTCAATAGTCCTCGTCCTCCTCATCTTCCTCGTCCCACTCTTCGTAAACGGGCTGCCGACGGCGCTTGGACAGGTAGAGGGCGATCAGTCCGCCTGCGGCACAGGCCAAGCCAAGGAGGAAGATAATCAGTGTCCCGATGGGGATTCTGCCGGACGAATCTGTCTGCTGCAGTGGGTCTGAAACGGTTGCCTGGCCGTCCTCTGCCGCCTGCTGAGGGGCAGGGGATGCGTCCTGGGCCGGGTCGGGGATGGGGACGGTGGAGTTGATGCAGCTGAGGGTGTAAGTAGTGCTGCCGCCCAGATCCATGGTCAGCACGCCGTTTTCATCCACCACAATTGGGGCAGGGAATACGCCGGCATCCGTGCGCAGTTCAAACTCCACACCCGCCCAGCGGGTGCCCAGCTGCAACACCAGCTGGTCCGGCTGTTGGGTAATCTGCGGCTCGGTGCCATCGGTGTCGGCCTGCGATGTGGGGCACAGCGTGGCCATCAGCATCACAACGGCAAGCAGCGACAGGCAGATACGGCTGGCCCTCTTCGCGTTTCTTCTTTTCATTCTCTGACTCCTTTACACAAATAAGCCAGGGTGAACGCGATTCCTGCGCGCTCACCCTGGCTCCAAACGGTATCCAATTTTACAGCATTTCGCCGTCCAGCAGAAAGTCCATCACATTCACAATCTTAATCCCGTTGATATCGGTGTCCAGCGGCTGATCCATCGTGATGACGACCTTTTCGTAGTTGTCCTGTACAGCTATCAGCGGTGCGAGTTCCCGCTTCCGCGTTTCAGGCGCGGCCATGGTCTCTGTCACCTGGATATACTTTTTGGGGCCATTGCTGGTTGCAATAAAGTCAATCTCTTTATCGTCCAGTTTTCCTATTGCCACTTCGTACCCGCGTCGAAACAGCTCCAGGTATACGATATTCTCCAGTAAATGGCCGGTGTCCCCACCCCGGTCGCCCAGCAAATAGTTGCGAAGGCCGGTGTCCACGATATAATACTTGCCCAATGTCCGCAGATAGTCCTTCCCTTTGACGTCAAACCGCTTGACCTCATAGAAGATATAGGCGTCCAGAAGGGCATCTATATAGGCCGAGATGGTCTGCACGGCGGGTCTGCTCTTGCGGCGTTCCTCCTCCAGAACCCCTTCTGTCACAAGCGTATTGCTGATGGAGCGGATGGAGGTATTGTTCCCGATATTATCAGCCAGGAAGAGGATGATTTTCCGTAAAAGCAGTGCGTCTGTAATGGCCCGCCGTTCCTTTCGGTGGCCGCGCTCCAGAATGTCGCGCACCACCACAGCGGAGTAAATGCCGTCCAGCAGCATATGGACCTTTTTTTGATCGAGGCCGGTTTCCGCGATGGCCGGCATCCCGCCGAAGCGGATGTATGCCCGGAACAGCTCCTGCAGATCCATCACCTGGCCCTGTCCATCGATGGCCCGCTTCCGCTCACCACCGGCAGGTGAACGATAGGTCTCCACCGTATACCTTTGGAAATCAAGGAACTCAGCGAAGGAGAGGGGCAGCATCTTCACCTCCACATACCGTCCGGACAGGTAGGTGGACAACTCGGATGAGAGCAAAAAGGCATTGGAGCCGGTCACATAGATGTCGCAGTCCAAGTCGACTCGAAATGAATTGATCGCATTCTGCCACTGGGGGACCTTTTGGATCTCATCAAAAAAGAGATAGAGCCTTTTCCCCTCCAGCTTCCGTTTCATCACCGTTTGGTATAGGGACTTGCTGTCCATATCCGCATATTGCATGGACTCAAAATTCATGGCGATGATCTGCGCCTCGGTCACACCGCTGTCCCGGAGATGGGCTTCCATCAGTTCTAACAGGCTGGATTTCCCGCAGCGCCGGATTCCGGTGACTACTTTGACAAGATCTGTATCCTGAAACGCGATCAGCTGCTCTAAATATCGTGTCCGCTTTCTGAGTTCCATAAACTCACCCCCAGCCATCATCTTACCACATCCCTCCCAAATTGTAAACTTGATAATATCAATGTGACAAACTTCGATATTTTATTTTTTTGTCATATCAATATTATTATCGTACCGTAGACATATGCGTGATGACGCCCCAGATGCGGTTGCTCTCGTGGTTGATGCCGAGGATGCGCACGGTGGCTCTGGCGCCCCGGGGTGGCCGGCCGCGCTTGGGGTAGGTACACAGGCAGTCGACGCCGCCGTCCATGGATACGAACACGCCGTTAAGATCCACCATGCTGACGGTGCCCACATACCGGTTGCCCACCACATACTTCTTCAGTGCCTTTTCGTAGGGATTTTCCATCGCCTGCTTGACCGATGCGGTGACTCTGGGGTGGCTGCGGTCGCTGCGGTTCACCCCCAGAACCTTGACCAGGACACGCTGGCCAGGCTGGTAGTGCTGTGCGGCATCCACCCATCGCTGGTAGGAGAGCTCCCGCAGCGGGATGTAGGTCTCCGCACCGAACAGGTCCACAAAGATGCCGGCTCGTATGACGGAGATGACGCGCGCCTCGGCTCGGATCCCCTCGTAGATCTGATAATTGCCGTCCCGGTCGGTGCGGAAGTAGTACTCCCTGCGCTTGAGGGCCATGGCCTCCAGGCGGCTGGCGGCCACCACATTGTTCTCCTGGTCAATCCCCTTGACAATGTAGTCCACCTCCGCGCCCAGCCGCTTGTTGAGCAGGTAGTGGAGCACATCGCCTCTGGGCTGGCCCCGGTAGTCCTCCGGCTCCTCAATGGCCTCCAGTACCGGGATGATGACCTTGAAGTCGCCGTGGTAGATGACCGCGTAGGACATCTCCGGGTTGTCGGCCAGCCGCTCCACGCCCTGGATCGTGCCGGTGAGGATCCGCTTGCTCTTGAATGACTCCACCAGATCCAGCAGGTCGCTGCGTAAGCGATCCGTATCTGTCTCCACCGTGCGCTCCGCATCAATGGAGACGACCCGCTGGCGGCGCCGACCGGGCATTCGGAGCTTCTGGGGCTGCCCGACGTCGCTCTGCTCCTCCTCCGATGGCGTTTCTGTCTCCGTTTCTGCGTCCGCTTCGGTTTCCTCCGCTTTCTTGCGGGTGTTCCGACGGCGGCGCTTTGGCGGCTGAGCATCGTCGGTGTCCTCAGTGGGCACCGGTTCCGTTTCAGACGGCATCTCCGGCTCCTGCGCAGGTTCCAGTTCTGGCCGCGTGGGCTCACCAGGCAATTGGTCCAGTTCCTGATCCATTTCCAGCCCAGTCTGGAGCACGGGCTCCGCATCTGGTTGAGTGAGGTCAGAGGGGGGCTCACCTGCTTCAGACCTAGTCTCGGGCGCTGGGATCTGGTCATCCATCGGTCCGCCCAGATCCAAGTCCGACTGGGGCGCATCTGGATCCAGCGTATTGGTCGCTTCAAGCTCCAGGTCAGCGAGGGCGGGCGGCAGCCGTTCCAGGTCAGTCTGGGGCACGCTCTCCGACTCGATCAGGCCGGTGTCAGCCACAGCCTGCTCCTCCTCGGGGACCTGGTCCTGCAGTTCCTTTTTCGTTTTTGCCATGGTGTTATGTCCTCCTATCATCTGTTGTTAGGTGGATCGATCCACCGTTAAAAATCAACTGGTGGGCGGCTGCTCTCATAGAGGGTCGTCGGCCGCCTGGCGGGTTTGGACGGTAATTCTGACGGCTGACTGGCAGGCGGCGGTTCTTTTGACTCAGGCTTTGAGTCAGCCGCTTTCTGTTCCGGCTTGGGGGCGGATGCCTCTGTGGGCACTGGCTCCTCTGGTACCTGCGGCCCAACCGGTTCTGACTGAGCAGCTTGCTGTGCAGGATGTGACTTATACTCCTGAATCCGACATCTTACGCACTCTTTTGCATAAGGGTGCGCAATGAAGTCAAATTTCTTTGCCTTGAGGATCTTCTGGCCGCGGATGATGATGAGTAGCTCGTCATTAGGTATCCGGAGTACCTCATCCGGTGTCAGCACGCGGCGCCGGCCGATGCCCTCGGTATAGCGGTACTGGGGGATGACCTGGGCCAGCGCGAGACTCTGGCGGGTGGTCATGGTGGAGTTGACCTCCACCGTCATATCGCCACTGCGGGCGCTGAAGTACTCTGCTGACACATCGTCCGTGGCGCCCAGCATAATTTGGGTGTCAGCATTGCCCAGCAATTCCGCCCAGAGGTTATTGGGGTACCGGTTCTGTAACTGCGGAAGGCTCTGGCAGACCATGATGATCTGTATAGCTCTGGAGCGGACCGTGCTCAGCCGGCGTCCAAAGTCGGGAATTACACCGATGTTGTTCATCTCATCAAGGATGATATTGACCGGCACCTTACAGCGTTGCTCAGGTGTGCTGTCCGCATAGCGGACGAGCCGGATGAACAGGAACGCAAAGAAAAGGGACGACAGGAACTCCAAGGAGGAATTCTGGTCGTCCAGGATGACAAAGTATGCGCACTTGCTCTTGCCAGGTTCAGCCAGGTCGATGTCCGACCGGCGAGTGATACGGCGTACTGACTCAGATTGAAGGACCTGGAGCCGGGTGCCAAGCCCCAGCACGACGCCAGTCCGCACGGTATCGCTGCCTTGGCTGAACAGGTTGTATGGCGCCCTGGCCGGATGATCCAAGGGCAGCCGGTCGAAGAGCATGGTCAGCTGTTTCTCAGTGTGCTGGGTGAGCATCTGGTAGACGGCGGCCAAATTCCTCTCATCCGGTGTTCGTGTGGTGTCCAGATCCACATAGAGGATCAGGCTCTTGAGCAGGTTAGCCTCGCCGTATAGTGATAGGTAATCCTTTGAAGTTATCGCCAGATTTTCCCCCACTCCACACCGGACATGCGGCTTTCACCGCATCCGGCGTTCCATCAATTGTGTTATCAGGCATTTAATCAATCACCAATAGAAAGTTGTTCAGATTGCCGCTAATTTTGCGGCAGTACGCAGATTGTTGATTTCGGTCAGTTGTTTTCTTGTTACAGTCAGTTGTTTACAGATACTCTTGAGAGCGGCAGCGTCCTGGTTGGTCAGCAAAGGGAGATACCGCCTATGAAGCAGCACCAGATTGCTGTATCGCTCCTGTCCGCCTTGCTCCTTTGGGACTTTCATGTGACACACGATGCTGTCCGGCTGCAAGAAACATTCGCTGCTAATGGCGCACTTGCCCTTCTGGGCAGACAGCAGGGAAAGCCTGCAATCAGCATATTCCAGGCTGTGGCCCTTTGGCGGATGTTCCCGCAGATATGCAAACAGGGTCGTATCCATCTCCAGATTATCGTGTATCTTCTTCCGACCCGTTGGAGAAAAGCAGCAGACAGCGGCGCTGATTCCGATTGCGGTTTTATACTTGATGAACGCAATGGGATAGATTGGCCGGTTGATACCAGACACATACCGCACCATTTGAGAAGCGCCGAAACGCTCCTTTTCGCTGTCCGTCATGGCACCGCCCTCCCGGACAAGCTGACAGCCGCTTTCCGTGTTCAGACGGTTGGTCAGCACTGTCATGACTCTGCGGTGGATTTTCCGGCAGTCCAGACTGATGCAGGTAGCAATCCTGTAGTAGTTCTGGATGCCCAACACCATTTCGTCAAACAGGCCGATTTCCTCTGACTGCGTTCGCCCTTGGGCTGGCTTTACAATGCGCTTTGCCTGCTCTCCGAGCTTGCTTTCTTCCAACTGTAGCTTTTTGTCACAGATATGGGACTTCACGACATATTTTCCACCCTTGCGGTACACCATGATTTTGAAGCCGAGAAACTCGGAGTAACGCTTTCGCACATTGACAATGCGTGTTTTCTCCGGGGAGACCTCCAACTTCAACCGTTCGGTAATCCACCTTGTGACAGCTTCCATGGTCTTCTTCGCGTCCTCTCGGTTCCGGCAGAAGATACGGAAGTCATCCGCATAGCGCACAATGAACATTTCTTTGAGATTGCTATTCCGCATTTTCTGGTAGCCCTTGCTCTTGTCAAAGACCTCGGAGGTGCGGATGGTGCGCCATGTTCCGTAGCGGTTTGCCACGGGGTGTTCCGTCCATTGGCTGTCGATCCAGTGATCCAGTTCATTGAGTACCACATTGGCCAGCAGCGGGGAAATGATTCCGCCCTGGGGCGTTCCCTTTGTCGGGTAAACGGTGCTGCCGTCCGGCATACGGATAGGAGCCTTCAGGATACGCCTGAGGACAAACAGAAGCTGTTTGTCCTGGATGCCCAGCGCCCAGAGCTGCTTGATGAGCTTGCTGTGGTTCACATTGTCAAAGAATCCTTTGATGTCAAACTCCAAAACATAGTGTAAATGCGCCCGTTGCAGCAGGGAGTAAGTACGGGAAATTGCGTGCTCCACTGACCGATTCGGGCGGAACCCATAGCTGTTGTTGCTAAACTTTGCCTCACAGATGGACTCCAAGATTTGTTTGATGCATTGCTGCACCAATCTGTCCCAGATGCAGGGGATACCCAGCGGCCTGGTTTTGCCGTTTGGCTTTGGAATGTCTTTCCGGCGCACTGGTTTGGGACGGTAGCCGTGTTCGCTGCCTGTGACGATTTTTCTGACCTTACCGATGACCTCAGCCGGTGGAAGCCGTCCGATGTCACCGATATTCTGCTTATCTGTTCCTGCTGTGTAGCTGCCTGTGTTGGCCTTGATATTCCTGTAGGCCAGCATGATGTTGTCCGGGCTTAATACCAGTTCCATCAGGCCGGTGAAAGTTTCTCCGGCTTTGCTTTTGGCGTACAGTTTGTCAAATGTCCGCTGCATACCGTAATACTCGGCGTGCCGCTGGGCGTCCATACACAGGACTTTTTTCCTTTCTTTTGGCATAAGGCATCACCTCCAATTTGGAAAAGTGACCCTTTTGGTCTTACTCGAATCCTTATGATTGGATTGAATAATGCCTGTTTCCACAATTCGACTTGTGACCATTCCTCCATCCTCATTACAGGGACTTCTTCGGTTCGATCACTACTTTTCAGCAGCGGTTCACCCGCTTATTGTTCTTCGCCGGGTTCTTTCTTACGAAAGCCGCTGCCTTTCCTCGTTCCGGTAATTCTATTTGTGCATCTATACCTTTAGGTTTCCGCTATGAGCCTGCCGGCTGGGATGTGCCTGTAACACAACATGGTCGTTCGTAGGGACAATTTCTACTAAACCACACCGGCTGCGCTTGAACGCACCCATACATTTCTATATGGTCTTCTTATAGACCCGTACATTCGCGGATTCGTCAGTCCGCCCGCTACGGCGAACATTCTAACCATGGGTATTTTATAGACCCTTGGCCTATAGGCAACACAGTCTGCCTCCAGACCGCTTTCGGCCACCGTTGGCGGCGGTTACGGTTGCTCTCAGCCGTTGTCGTGGGGCTTCGTACACCGGATTTGCAGCCGACGCACGCCCACCGAGGGCAGGCGTTTCAGGGCGTTACCCCGTCATTCCACCTGTCGAATTACCAGTTATCCAAACAACGCTATTTGTTGTTTGTCCGCTGACTTTTTACCGCCAGCGAACGAGTCGCACTATCCCAGAAGTGATCTCCCTTGCCATCCCCCTTGGTGTTGGCAATGATCACATCGGTCAGCACCTGAGCCATCAGAGTGTCGCCGCCCAGATCAAACATACAGTTCCAGGAATCGCCCCATTCTGGATTGAGCAGATTGTAGACCCGGACGGTGTAGCCGCGCTTTCGGAACAGCTCCGCTGTGTCGGCGTACATTTCCGACTTTGGATCCGACACGATCACCGACTCACCGCGCCGGATGCTCTGGAAGATCGCTGGGCGGATCACGCCTCTGGACTTCATAGTTCCGCTGGCACCGAATACAGCGATGTGCTTGTTGAGCCGCGTGTCCTCCGGCAGGCAGATGACGGAGCCCTGCTCTGTTTTTCCAAGGATGATCCCCCGGGCCTTTGCAACACTGGCCACCTCCAGGACCGACCTCATCTCCTTGTCGCTCATCCAACCGGATGTGCCATAGGTGCCCCGCTTGCTGCGGGTAAAGTTGCGGGGATCATAGTCCTTGCTTCTGAAGCGATCCTGGAGTCGGAGAAAGAGATACAGGCCGCCGGCCAGCACCGCCAAAAAGAGTGTGCATATCAGGCCGTTTATGGTCAGGGCGCTGCGCCAGCACACCAAGGGTGAAAAGAGAACGGGCGTCATGGTGGCGTTGCCGGCGAGTCCTCTGTCCGTCAGCCACTGCTGGTAGCCGAGATATACCTGGCTGACCAGCCCGCCCAGATAGAGCAGCGCCGCCGCACCGAGCAGGATGGCCAGTATGATCCCGGCGATTCGGACATATTTGGATTGCATCGCATCATCTCCTTCGTAGGTCATTCTCCTCCGGCAGCCCGAGACCCATCGCAAACTCCAAATCGGACATGGGAACCTCACGCAACTGCGCTCGGCCACCCATATATCCATTCACAAACTGGCTCTGCCAGGGGTAGCACAGGATCTCATACGGCGCGTCACTGTGCTCCAGCGCCTGCCGCACCCGCACCAGCCTAGCGATGTCGCCGTCCAGATGGGAGAGAATGAGGGTATCCCCGTTCTGAGCGTCGTATTCCATCACGCCCGGCCGCGCGGCCCGCATCTCCTCCGGGAACACCGCGGACAGTACTTGTTCCTTCCAGTCTGGGAGCGTCAGGATTCTCATGAGCCGAACGCCGTGCTCGGTCATCGGGATGAAATGCACATGAGGATAAATGCGGTCAAAGCGCAGCTCCATGCGCTTGCTTCTGTCGGACTCCAGCAGGGTCTGCAGGGCCAGCTCCATTCGCTCCCCAAGCAGGAGAGCATGGTCTGCCCGGGCTTGGCCCGCATTCATGCGAGTCAACTCCTCCAGGTGTCGGGCGGTTTTGAACTCGCCCATACCGCTCCACCGCATGACCGTGTTCCTCGTGTTGTAGACGGCGTAGCAATAGCCGGGTGTGAAGATCGCACCCGTGACCCGCGTGAAGATGGTCTTGCTCATCTCCGTGTGGTCCAGCTGCTTGACGAATCTGGCCGGGTAAAAGCAGGCATAATCGGGTACGACCTGACGGATTGTCCGTTTCTGGAGCGGAGGCAGCAGAAAGGCGCGCATCTCCACACCGGCCGTCAGACATATCGCCACCGACTCGGCAACTCGGTGGTTACGCTCCACATGTCCCGCACTTCCGGAAAAGCGGTGTCCGCCGGTGAGGAGCATATAGTGTGCAAGGGCTGCCGGGTGGATGGCCTGCAGGAGTGGAAGCGCACCCTTATACAGACGGATGGTCCGCCGGTCGCCCCTTCCGCTTGTGGTGAGCATTTTACAGGAGCCAAGGTCTGCCCCAGAGGGTAAGCGAAAACGCTGCACATTCTCCAACCGCCTGACCGTATCCTCCAGCGTCCGGCTGCTGCCCAACAGGTGCAGGGAGCGCATAGGGTATTCCCCGGTGACAGCCAGCACCAACAGCAGTCGGTACGCATGACTGCCCGACCGCAGCGTAATCATCTGGACTGCCCGGTGCCTTCCGATTTTAAGGCATGGCTGTTCCTCTCTTTGCCGCAAAACGGCTCCCGGTCGCGGCGGGGAACGCCTGATTTTTCAGGAATTTTCCGGCGCTTCGGATTTGCGTGGAAATGGGGCGTGAAAACGGGCTCAAAATCCCGTATTTTTTTAGCGCCATATTTTGCTCGTTTCATACAGCGTTTCATCCTCCAAATCGTCTGCCTGCTCCGCCTCAAGCCACATGGGGAACCTGCTTGCGGGAATCACATAGACCTCGGTTCTGTCCTCCGGCCCGGCGGCGCTGCAGTAGTAGTGGGAACAGTGGGTTGGCGCGTCATCCGGGAGCAGGTACAGCGTGATGATATCGGTCACCATATTGACCTCAATGTTGTCGTGGTCACGATAGGCGCGCTCCGGCCGGTCACGGCAGTACACATGCCGGTAGGCCAGTACGCATCGCTGGTACAGCGCCGGCGGCTTCCCCTCGAAGTACCGGCGCAGGGCGGGATAGAGGTATTGCTGGATGTAGACGGGAGATCCAGACTCCTTCTTGGGCAGCAGTGCCGGAAATTGCAGCCGGAACCAGCCGCGCCCGGCATAACCCATCTCCACCGGGATGGTCTCCTGCAGCATGCGCTCAGTGAGTTCCGCCGCTTTGGGATGGCCTGTATAGGCCGGAAGCGTCCTGGCCAGCAGGGTCAGCTTCTCCGCCTCTGCCGAGAAGGCAAAGGCGGAGCCAAATGTTCCTGCCATATCGCCCTGCTCCAGCAGACGGCGGGTGCGGGCCAGCGCGCCTGCAGCGCGCTCCAGCCGGCGCTCGGCCCCATCCAGGGCCCGGTTGAAATCAGACTGCGGCACTCCGATTCCCCCTTTCCTCTGTGAAAAACCGCACTTCGGGCACCTCCTGCCCATTGTAGTCCACGGTGGCGAACAGACAAGGCACTGAGGGAAGCACCAGCTCCTGCGCCATTCGGATATGGGGCAGGACGAAGATATACCGCAGATCCTCCTGGGGCTGAAGCAGACGAGTCAGGTGCTGCTCTCCCTCATAGAGGACAACAATTTCGTAGCCCATATCCTCCTTGAGGAAGAAAATCTGAGACGGATAGGTGGCGGGGTAGTGCGCCATAGGATCCACCTTGTCGATAAACTGCAGAAGTACCCATACCGCGAGGATCATACGCTGGTCCGGCTGGCACATGGGGTCCACTCCCAGATAGTAGCCTCCTGAGATCTCGTGGAGCATGACATTCCGCTTTAGACCTCGGATGATCTTCTCCGCTGTCTGGGGCGGCTTGTCCTTCAGGAGCCTGATGATTTGTGTTTTGGTCAGCGCCCCATACTCCGTCAGCCAGTGAATGATGTACTGTTCCTCTTGTAAAAGCATGGATGGAGGTTCCTCCTTCCTCTATGCGTATAATTTCCTTGAATATGTATTGCCCTGTTTATGCGTATTTCGCCCGGATAAAGAGCCAGCACCTGTTCCATGTGGTCCAGCAGAAGTCTGACGATGTCACCGTCCAGCTCTACATCGGCCTGCTCGGTCAAATAGGTGCGTATGCGGGAGATGCCCCAGGGTTGCTTGTAGGCACGGGGGAAAATCAGGGCGTCGAAAACATCAGCAACAGCAACCAGCCTGGCATGGGGGTGAATCTCACTGCTCCGCAGGCCCAAGTAACCGCTGCCGTCCAACCGCTCATGGTGCTGCAGTGCTACAACAGCAGCGGTTCGCATTGTGCCGTGGGTTCGGGTAAGGGTCTGGGCGCCGATAGCGGTGTGGGTCTGGATAATCTTCCGCTCGTCCGAAGACAGCGGGCCGGGCTTATACAGGATAGAGGGCGGAATCGCTGCCTTGCCGATGTCATGGACAAACGCGGACTGGGTAATCGTCCTGACCTCGGGTTCTGAGCAATCAGCCAGCCCTGCCAGCAGCTGAGACAGTGCCGCAGTACGGCGGCAGTGTGCCAGTTCAGCGGGAGACAGGGGAAGTGGGAAACACATAGTTCTGACCTCCTTGGTTTATTTGTGTTATCACCCAATGTGAGGACTCAGCTCTCATTTGGGCTATCCGCCGGTTCTGGTGCGGTTCCGCACTCCATCTCCTTTTCTGTTTCGGACGGGACCTGGGCCGAATCGGCTGCATCGGCCACAGCTTTCAATTCATTCAGCATGGCTTCCAGTTCAGCCCGGTCGGTGGTGATCATCTGCTGCTCTTCGCGGGAGGCCTTGATAATGACCGGAACTTTATTGCTGTTGCTGGATATCAGTGCCTCGCCGCGTTCGAACTGGGTGATGCTGCGGATCTCGGTGCGGGTCAGTTTCAGGACATCCTTGACGTACTCTGCCTCGTCCGGCTCCAAGTTCAGGATGATCTTTGTCTTGGAGTTGTTGAGAATGGACCTTCCGTAGCGGCCATCCTCCAGCCCGAAGAAGTCGGACAAGTCCTGTGTGGCTGCAACAGCGCCTCCGCCATAGCCGCGGATGATCTTGAAAATCTCCAAACAGAACTCGGCCGCCTGCTTATTTGCCGAACCGCCGATGAGTTTCCATATCTCGTCGATAAATACCATCTTCTTTTTGGTGCGGTCGGCCTTCACCTGGTCCCACACATAGTCCAGCGCGATCATCATACCCACAGGGAGCAGCTTTCCCTTGAGTTCGGAGATGTCCAGGACAACGTAGCGATTTCGCAAATCGATGTTCGTCTGGCGATTAAAGCTCTGGGCGCTGCCGGTGACGAAACGGCTGACGATAGTGGCCAGGCGGGTGGTCAGCGGGTTCTCCTTGAGGATCTCATAGAGGTCGCCCAGAATTGGCATAGTCTTGATCTTCCCGCCGGCCTGATCTTCATAGACAGAGCTGTTATCGTGGGTGATGCCGAATTTGGCGTAAGTCTTGACCAGGGCCTCATCCAGCATCTGCTCCTCTTCATTGGACATATCAGGAATCAGGAGAGAGAAGAAAATCATCAGCTGCTGGATCTTCCTGGCCAGCATGGAGTCGATGTCACTGTAATCCATCTCATCGATCAGCTCCATCTCTGGCGTCAAAGTGGGACGGATCTCCATGACATTGATACAGGCGCTGGAGCCGGGCGCCAGCTTGATATAGGTGCCTCCAATCTTGTGGCAGGCACGCTTGAACTCATGACCCTTGAGAGGCGCCAGGATAAAGCACTGGACGCCGCGCATCCTTAACCTCAACGCCATCACCTGCATGGTAAAGGTCTTACCAGCGCCCGAGGTTCCGCAGATGGTGAAGTTGGCGTTCTTATTGACCTTGGTATTGAACGGGTCCACGATGCACAGCGAGTTGTTGTGCCGGTTGAGGCCCAACAGGATGCCATTGTCATCGGAGAGCTCGAAGCTGGTGAACATGTAGGTGGAGGCTGCGCCGGATGTGAGCACATTGCGCTTGGCTTTCCGCTCCAGGCTGGGATCGATATAGAGAAACGGCATGGTGGAGCGCAGCGCAGCCTCCTGCTGGAACAGGCAGTCGCCCACCTGGATGTCCATGGACTTCATCAGGTCGGTCATCTGCTGTTTGCGCCACAGCAGTTCCTCATAGGTGGGGGCGGACACGGTGATGATCACCGTCATATAGAACAGATCCTCATTCCGGCTGGAGAGCCCCTGCTTAATGGAATAGCCGGCTTGGATGGAACCGGCCAGTTCCTCGTAGTCAGTTGAAGTGTCCTGCAGTTCCCGCAGTTTTGTGCGGTTAAGACGGATGCGCTGGGCAACTCGGTCAATGGTCTTGCCGCGGATCTCGCGGCGCAGATGCAAATCCACATCCACGCCCTCGCCCGCGTTGATGAGCGAGGACATCCAGCCGCCCCGCACCTGCTGAGGGAAGCCGTTTTTGCGTATGTATAGGTAGGTGTAGTAGATCCCGTCCATGATCAGATAGCCGGGGTGGGTCAGGTCGAGGCCGCGGGGCGCCACGAAGTTGACTGTCTGGATTTTAGGCACCGGGTCGATGCCAACGACCCGCTTTTTTGCCGCCATGGCGTCTACTACCACGCGGTTGAGCCGGTTCTGGAAGGGGTCATCCACGCAGGAGCGGCGGTTGAAGTACATGTATAGGATCTCAGCCACAAAGGCGTCCTCGTCCTTGGGCTGCACGATGCTGTTGCCGCACTGCGCGAAATAGGCCCTGGCGTTCTGCGCCGCCGTCTGCAGGGCGGCATAGACCTCGCCGTAGTCGTTCTCCGACTGGCGGTGCGCGGCCTCATACTGGAATATGAGGAAGAACCGGCGCGTCAGCGCTTCCCGGCTGCCCTCCTCCCGGATGAACCGAATGGTGCCCCGGCCCAGTTCACGGCAGGCCGGGACATCGTCCTGTTCGATGTCCGCCTCCAGACCGCCCAAGTACTTGTCGGAATCCGCCTTGCGGGTAACCGACTTGAACTGTAGGCGCATGGGAGAGATCTTCAGCCAACTGGCGAAAGTGGAGATGATGCCCCACTGCTCCTCATTGGAGCGGAGCAGGAAGTTGATGGGCTCAATCTCCAGGATTTTGATATACCGGCCATCGGTGGTCTCAACGATGCCGTTTCGGAGTTCTTTGATTGGGATGTAGTCCTGAACGAACTCCAGGTGCTCGGCCGCCTTTGGCCGGCGGCCTGGATCCGTTCGGAGGCGTGCGTTTCCTGCGCGTATTTGTTGTGCCATAGTGATATCCTATCCTCCTGAAATGAAGCCGGCGGCGCCGTATCCAGAACAGGAACATACGGGTGACGAACTGGAGCAGCGAGTCGCCGCCCAGCCCCATCAGGGCGAAGACTCCCAGAGGCAGCAGGGTCATGGTCATGACCACGACCTTGGCTGTGGCCGGGATATGGAGCCACATCAGCTCCGGATAACCCACGAGCAGGAGCAGAATGACCGCCTCTGCTGTGTTGCGGGTCTCCAGCATGCCGCCCAGCAGCTTGCCGGAGTCGGTATAATTGGGCGGAATGGTGTAGACATTGCTGTACTCCCTGTCATCCATCGGCTCCCGCCTCCTCTGCTGCGCTCACGGCCGGGGCCAAATCGCCCTCCAGGTCGATGTCGTTCCTGCGCCGGTACTGCGTCACATAGTCGGGTGAATTGAGCACCACGCCGGTGCCGCTGGCGCAGTGGACCCAGAGCATATTGCCGTCGGCGTCCTCGCCTGCATAGAGCAGCACGTGGTTGACCGGGACTGTGCCGGGCACAGCCATGAAGCCCAGATCGCCGGGCAACAGTTCCTCCTTGGTGATGGCGTGGGTAGCGTCCCACTGGTTCCAGGTTCCATCGTACAATGTCACACCCAGAGCTGTCTGATACACCCACTCCGTGAATCCCGAGCAGTCAAGCCCGTAGGGGCGGATGGTACCGGTGCTGCTGGAACCCGCCGCAGTCACCAGGCGCGGGGTGTTCCAATCGCTGTTCCAGCCCGGGGCGCTTTTCCCGCCCCAAAAATACGGGACGCGGCCCACCAGGGACAGTGCGCAGCGCATCAGCTCTTTGCGCTTTCCGCTACAGTCCAAGCTGGCCAGGAATAGGTTCAGCTCCGCATCGCTGATGGGCGGTACGCTGCCGTCACTGGTTGTTCCATACATGGTCATCTTCAGCGAGTTGGACATGTCGAGGATCGCTTCCCCGTAGGTGACCTGGAACTGGTCATACTGTGCACCGGTGTCCACGCCAAACGCGGTCAGGATGACCGACTGGTCGAATGGGTGGATAGTGCAGGCCACATAGTCCACCGTCTGCATCTCCGGCCCGTCATCGGTCTCCACCGTGACCTGGGCCTGCTTCACTTCATAGGTGACGGCATACATCTGGTCGGCAACCGCGTTGAGCTTGTTCTGGAGATCTGCCTTTGTGGTGCCCCGCTGTACCATGGAGGCGGAGTAGGCCGCCAGGACATAGCAGGTATCGTACTCACTGGAGACCAGCGCGTTGTTGACCAGGGCCTGCATGGACAGGTCATGGTCATAGCCGCCGTCCGCAATGATCTGATCCACCTCAGCCAGCGCGGCATCGTAACCGGCCTGAATGCAGTCGGAGACCACTGCCGACATATCGTCAAAACTTGCCGTCACCTCCGTGGGGCCGTTGGGATCGACCGTAGCCGGATCGGTGCGGAAGATGTTGTTGAAGACAATGGATGGCAGGGAGACCACGGCAATGATAATGAACAGCAGGAGCAGGCAGAGGAAAATGAGGACCTTGAAGAGCGTGTTGCGAAGGGACCATGCGGCGGACAGGATGGCCCCCCACGGGCCGCCCACCGCCGCCCCGGCGGCAATACCAGCCGCGGCCTTTCCGCCCTCCACACCGGCCTGCACGGTGGCCGCAGCGGCGTTGGCTGCCGCTTCTCCCGCAGCAGTTCCGGCCGCGCCTGCAGCACCGGCTGCGGAGCCGAACTGCCGCACCGCCTCTGCCGCCTGCCGCATCCCCTGCAGGTAATTGTCCTGGCCATCGCCAAATCGCTGTTCATCGGACATGGTGATCACCTCTCTTATGCTAAAATAGAGGGCAGGCACACACCCGTTTGGGAATGTGCCTGCCCGAAAATCAAGGTTTCTTTCTGTTTGGCGGTTTCCGTTCGTTGACCGGCCGCTTCTGAGGCTCTGTATACCGAGTGGGCGTGGCTTTATAGCGGATGGTCTCCACATTGACCGTCCGCAGCGTGTCCCCGTCATAGACCGCTTTCCCGTCCTCATAGACCGGCCGGCGCTCCACCGCCGGAGTGCCGGGGATAGCGTACCATTGGCTGCCCGCGCTGTCCTCATACACACGATAATCGCCGCGCGGTGGTTGAAACACCGTTCGGTCGTAGAAAGCTGTACCGCCGCCGTCCTCATGCCGCACCTCCAGGATGCCGTCACCAGCTCTGGAGCTGTCCACGGAGACCACTGGCCGGTCAAAGCCGGGCATGAACTGTGTAAACACCGCCTGATTGTACTGTGCGGCGGGCCCGGAACCGTCAGCCGGCGTCTGGGGATCAAACGGCGGGACAGCGGCCGCCGGTGTCATAGCGTACCAGTCCAGACCGTCTGCGCCCTGGATCACCTCATGCGGCGCATCCGGCTCCTGGAAATATGCACTGCTGTACCAGAGGGAATTGCTGCCGTTCGCGTAGGATGCCTCCATGGTACCCTCCTCCACCTGGCGCAGCTGTGTGCCCTCCGGCGCATTTGGAAAAGCCTCTGCGACCTGGGCGGCCTCGGATACATCGCCGGTAAATACGGGTGTGGCGTAAAAAGCGCCCATCCCATTGCCAGAAGCTACCTGGTACCACTGGCTCCCATCGGCCGCAGTGACCACCGTGTACGGGGTGCTGGGTCTCTCATGCTGCGTAGCGTGGTAGAGGTCTACCTTGGCCTGCTGGCCGTCTTGGGTGGTAGCGGTGGTGGTGATGCGGCCGCCAGTAATCTGAGTGCCGGAATAGGTCATGTTGGCCGCCGCTCCATTGCCCAAGTGGGGCAGATATCCCTTCAGACTGCGGTCTGCAATTTCGCCAGCAATGGTGCCGGAGACGTTGGGGGGACGGGTGGCTACGGAGGCAACCGAGTCTGGGGTCAATGTAGCGCCGTTGCGCGCCGCCATACCGCCAAACACCCGGCCGACAAATCCTACGCCGCCGCCTGCACCCATCCGGCTTCCGCCGTCTACAACGGCATCACGCACAAAGCTGTTAGGCTTATATCGACTCAAGAATCCAGACAGGATGCCGCCAGAAGAAGCTGCACCGCCTGCGGCACCTGTCGCCGCACCTGTACCGGCCTTTGCCGCCCCACCGAACACCGAGGCCGCGTTTCCACCGCCTTTGGCAAATCCGGTCAGCGTCCGGGCGGCCATCAGCATCTCCATGCCCATGCTGCTCCCTGTCTGCGCTACGGACAATCCCATGGCCGCCAGGTAGCTGTCGCATTTCTGGGCAATCTTCAGAAGGGCCAACGCGCAGAAGAACCAGAGAAAGATGTTGCCCTGCCCGGTGGTCAGCGCACCTCTGTTGGCGATGTACTGGCCCACTGATGAGTTGAATGCGCGGAGGAACCAGACATTGAGTACCAGCAGCAGAAGCTGGGAGCCGACCATACGGCACCAGCTCTGGAACACGCGGGAGGTGGCCTTCGATGCCCCCATCGCATAAGCAAGCGGAGAGGTATAGCAGAGCACACCCACCAGGACATACCGCTCTACCGCCTCCAGCAGCAATTTGAAGTAGTTCCAGGCCAACGCGATCATCAGGATGATGAGCAGAATCAGGCCCACCACCGTTACTACAGAAACCAGGGTGGCCAGGCCGTTGGTGAGTGCCTGCTCCACGCCCGCAAAAGTAAAGTCGCCCGGGTCGAGTGAGGCGTCCATAAGTGCAGTATAGGGCGCCCGCGCGATATCCAGGACAAGGCTGAAAATAGGCTTTGCATAGCCTATCAAGACTGCGAAAATGGTGCCGCGCGCCACGAGGGCGAGGGGGTTCTCCGTCTCAGAGAACGGCCCGCTGAATGCGCGGAAGAGCTGCCAGACTACGATCAGGAAGAGCAGCACCCAGGCCGTATACTGGATGATAGTATAGGCGCTGACCGCAAAGGGGAAGTACTCCTCCATCGCGGTCATGTCCGTGCCCAGGGCGCCGAGGAACACGCCGGAGATGGCGTCCATGATTTGGGTCATGATGCTGGCAACCCAATTGGCTATGCCCTCGAAAATCCAATCTAACATGATTTTGTTCCTCAAAGAGGGCGGGGGCGGACAATGCGCCGCCCCCGCCGCAGGTGGATGCTATCAATAGCCTGTCCGGGGCAGGGTCGGGGTCGGGCCGCCGCGGTAGATGATGGTCACCCACCGGTCGGTCGCCTGGATCCACTGGTTCTGCCACATGCCACCCACATCGCATTTGTTGGCAAAGCGGTACTCGTGGGCCAGTCCAGACAGGACATCACAGTAGATATAGGGCGTCTCCACCTGCTTGAAGCCGGCGGGAACCTGCCCGAAGAGGAAGGTGACCTGCGTTACGTACTCGTTGGAGGCCAGTCCCAGTGCCGCCGCAGAGGCATCCAGGGTATAATTCTGCTGCGAATTCAGGTTGTCAGCCAGCACACGCTGGGTATTGTTCAGGTTGGTCTGGTAAACAATCTTATAGTTGAGCCGTGCCGAGTAGGTTCCGGTGATGATCTTATCCAGCCGAACCGCGTCCGTGGGCAGCGTGTCGCGCCAGTAGAAATTACTCAGCGGGACGGTGGAATTGTTGCCGATGTCCTTGAAGGTGTATCGGATCTCCTGGCCAGGCACAACCTGTGTATAACCGCTCTTGCCAATGGAGACGTTGGTATAGACGCTCTCGTTCAGCCACTCCAGCTGGACGATCTGGCCCTCATGCTCCAGGTAAACGGTCACTTCCTCGCTGTTGACCGAATAGAACTGGGGGCTGGACACCTCTTTAATGATATAGCGGCCCAAGGGGAGCGGCTTGGAGACCGCCAGACCGCGGCTATTGCTCTCAATGGTGTCCACAAGGACATTGGCCTTGTTGTAGATCTCAAAGACCGCACCCTCCAGAGGGGTACCCGCCGGGAAACCGTTGATGGGATTGTCATCGGCGGACTTTTTCCAAATCTGGATCTGAGCCGTGATCGCCGCGTTGACCCACTCAACCTCCGCAGTGTGCCCCGGGCGCACATAGACGGTTTTGGTTTCTGTGTCTATGATATAGCCATCCGGCACCTCAAGCTCACGCAAATAGAAGCGGCCGCTGGTGTTGGCACCGTCCGGGAGATCATCGGCGGTGATGTGGACATAGCCGCTATTGTCGCTGACAAATTCGCCAATGGGGTTGCGGTTCTCATCGTAGAGCAAGAACTTGACCCCGTAGATGCCCTCGCCATTTTGATCCACCTTGTGAATGAGAATGCCGGACTTTTCGGCGTTGCTGACACGCAGCGTATATACGTTACCACCCTTTATTTCAAAGTAGTGGGGTGTACTGTCCAGAATAAAATCGGAATTTGCTTCCACCTCGACGGCGTAGTACGGGCCGTCTTCCAAAGCAAGAAATGCTCTGCCATTGCGATCCGTTGTGATTGTGTCCACGAGGGCGTCATCCATCCGACGGATCTCAAAGGTGGTGTTGGGAATCCGCTCCGAGGTCTTGCTCTCGTTTACCTTGATGAGTTCCAACCCACCCACCGGATCGTTATAGAACCACAGTTCCTGCGTGTCATCCGCCCGAACAACCACTGTCTGGCTCTGGGTGTCGGGGTCAATGGTGTAGCCCTCGATGCTCTGTACCTCAGTTACCACCAGTGTGCCGGTAACGTTGGAGAGGGCGATCTGTCCCTCGGAATTGGTCCAGTACAGGCCGTTGGAGGACAGTTTTCCGCCCTCGGCATCCACGAAGCTACCGTCGGCATAGGTGATTTTGAACTGGACGCCCTCCAAAGGCTCCTTGGTTACGCTGTCCAGTTTGTGGATGATCAGGTTCCCCAGGGGGGCATTCTCAAAAATAAGCTGGTTTGGGCTGTCCTCCCGGATAACAATGCTTTGAGGGGTACCATCTAACTGGAAGCCATCCGGGGCAGATACCTCACGGGCGATCACCGTCTGGCCCGGCTCCAGGCCGGATACAGTCGCCAGACCGTCCGAATTGGTGGTATAACGGCCGCTGTTGGGGCCAATGGGTGTGCCTGCGCCATCCGTCACCAAAAACTCCGCCCCGGCCAACGGCTGGCGATCCTCGCTGCTCCGCTTCAGGATGGTCAGGGTTGCCAGCGGCGTATTATAAAAATAGAGTTCCTGGGTATCGTCCGGATTGATTACCACCGTCTGGCTCTGAGTATTAGGGTCGATGGTGTACCCAGACGGCGCCTGTACCTCCGTTGCGATCACAGTGCCCGTGATCCCGGAGAGGACGATCTGGCCCTCGGAATTGGTCCAGTACAGGCCATTGCTGGAGAGCTGGCCGTTTTCATCTGGCAGGTAGGAACCGTCGGCATAGGTGATTTTGAACTGTGCCCCCTCCAGTGGGCTTTTGTCCACGCTGGACAGTTTGTGAACGATGAGGTTGCCCTGGGGCTGATTGCGGAACTCCAAGGTTATCCGAATGCGTGGGCTTGTCCGGCGTGATGAAAGTTTGGAAAATGATGTTATACATCAATTCCCCGTTGCCCGGCTTGTGACGCAGGACTGTCAATGCGTCATTGATCCGGTTCAAAAGCAGGCGAGACTTCCGGATGCTGAGAAGCCGGTGCTCCAGCTTCACATTGCCAAGGGCCACCTGAGTGTCCACCACGCTGAGCAGGGCGTCCAAATCCTTCAGGGGCTGCTCCAGTTCCTGGGCAATTTCTTTTGGAAAGCATTCAAGGGCCCAGACAATATCCCGGTAGTGCTTGAGCATGACCTGTGTATTGTGATACATGTTGCGGCGAAGCTCCTGTTCGGCTGCCCGCGCTTTCTCGTTGGGGATACTCGGATCCTCTACAAGCCCTCTGCGCTCCAGCAGGTCGCGCAACAGTTCGTTTTTTTCGGAATGGTTTTGTTCCGGCAGCTTACCACAAGGGCATGCCTTCAAATCTGCCATATTCGATACCTCCATCGTTCTGATCCACAGGCCCATCACGTGGCAGGCCTCCGTGGAAAAATTCAAGTTTTGGCGTGTCTGGAGTAATCCCTTGGCAGTCCTCCCTAACATACTCTAAAATCTCACATGGAGAAAAATACACGCGCGTAATATAGCGATCCTGATATGCAACGCGGCTTTCCTCCGATTTTGCTGGGGCAGCAAGATCCCGGTCCTGCAGCAAAACAGCACGGCTGTACCATGCGACCAGCTTGCAGATGCGGACGTGGTCGCTTGCTTGCTTTTCGTGCGCATTGCCGCCTTTTTTACGTATTTCATTCAAAATGCGTTCTACTTGCGCCTGGGATGGCAAAGAGAATCTCTCTCCAGTCGGATACGCTGCGTTGAGGATCAGACATCCGAAGGAACCTGGCAGCTTATATAGCGGGAAGGCATCCGCATGTTTTCTAAAAAAGCGCCAGACCTTCGTCTTCTCCCACCCCCAGCGCCTGCCAAGGGACTCCAGAGTTAAAACAGCGCCATACTGCCCGAATTGGACTGCAGGCGCCAAATGAGAAAACGCATTGCTCGGTTCCTTCCAAACTGTGTGGCACCAGATATCAAGCCATGCGTCTGACTCACCAAATTGATGATGCCGCTCTACAAGCCTCTGTGTGACGTTTTTGGGCAGGCATAGGAATCCCGTACCCCTCCGTCGCATAAATCGCCTCACGGCCCATGCAGGGCTCTCCAGAGCAGTTTGTGACCCAGTCTGTAACTCGATAGGTAAGTTTCTTCGTCTTTTCATCCAGCGAATAGGAAATGTATTCCAATTCCTCAAGGCAATCCATAACCTCCAAGGCTTTCTGTCGCCGTTTGATGCCCAGAATACTCTTGAGGCCGACAATACCACCTACCCAGCTCCCAGCACTCACATTGTTGATATGCCCACAGTAGGATGCCTTACCATTACGAAAGGCTGCACGGGAGGCCAGGCGAGCCCAAGCGCCCATGATACCTTTTCCGGGCGGAAGCTGATTGCGGGGCAGCTTGACCCATTGATATTTAAGCAGGCACTTCATCTCGCCTTCCTCCTTCCTCAATAGATTGAAAAAAGCCTCGCTCCGTGCTACACTGTAACCACGAAAGCGAGACCTGATTTTAATGCTATATGCGTGTGATAATTGCCACTATCTGTTCCTTAGAACGTCTGAGGAGACATGTCCTGACTGTGGAAAGCCCTCAATCCGCCCGGCGTCATCCGCGGAGCAAGAGGACTTTGAGAACCGGGCAAAAGTCAACCTATGGAAAGAAGACGTTGATTGCTGATATCATATGGTTACCCATATGACAAGCTAACGTAGGTTCACTTCATAGCCTCCTGATTTTCTTTATCGGCGTGTATCTCTTCCCCAATTAAATAGAACTACGCCCGAGGCTCAAGAGCCTCGGGCGTAGTTTATTGTATGAGATATTCTATGCTGGTGAAAACAGCCTCTCACCATGATAAAGGCCTCTGTTCTCCTGCATAGTAGCGTTTTGACTCCATTCACCGCAATGGTGCGGGAATTTCAACAAGCGCATTTGTATTTCCAGTGGTGATGCTATATCAGACCCTGTCTCAACTGGTGTAAAATTGGTTTAATTCCCTACTTTGCTTATACCGCAAAACGCTGGTTTTTCTAGGCATTGCAATGGTTTGTGGTTCTCAAATGTACTTTCAACGCTCTCAGGTACAAAAGACCGCACCTCGCCATGTTATATTCTTGAATAAAATATTATACCAAGAAACAGGGGCCATTGCAAACCCTTTTCCGCGAAAAAGCGGGGCGCGTCAATGACGCGCCCCGCACAGCTCATTGGGCTGATTGGCGGCTCGCTCCCGCTCGCAAAAGAGGCGGAGCGGGAGCGGCGGTTATTTGGCCTTCAGCTTTTCCATCCCGGCCTTGGCGGCCATCTGCTCCGCCCTCCCAAACCGCCCGCGCGGTTTGGGAACCCTGCGTCTTCCATCTGCGCGGGCGGAGTGAATCCGCCCGGCATCAAGATGTTCGCTCCGCGAACATGCTTGGCGCCGCTGTGCGGCGGCTCGCTCCCGCTCGCAAAAGAGGCGGAGCGGGAGCGGTGTTTATTTGGCCTTCAGCTTCTCCATCCCGGCCTTGGCGGCCATCTGCTCCGCCCTCCCAAACCGCCCGCGCGGTTTGGGAACCCTGTGTCTTCCATCTGCACGGGCGGAGTGAATCCGCCCGGCATCAAGATGTTCGCTCCGCGAACATGCTTGGCGCCGCTGTGCGGCGGCTCGCTCCCGCTCGCAAAAGAGGCGGAGCGGGAGCGGTGTTTATTTGGCCTTCAGCTTCTCCATCCCGGCCTTGGCGGCCATCTGCTCCGCCCTCCCAAACCGCCCGCGCGGTTTGGGAACCCTGTGTCTTCCATCTGCACGGGCGGAGTGAATCCGCCCGGCATCAAGATGTTCGCTCCGCGAACATGCTTGGCGCCGCTGTGCGGCGGCTCGCTCCCGCTCGCAAAAGAGGCGGAGCGGGAGCGGTGTTTATTTGGCCTTCAGCTTCTCCATCCCGGCCTTGGCGGCCATCTGCTCCGCCTCTTTTTTGCTGCGGCCCTTTCCCTGGCCGATGGGCTGGCCGTTGAGATCCACCTCCACCGAGAAGATCTTGGCGTGGTCTGGGCCCTCGGAGCCGATGAGCTGATAGCCCAGCACCTGGCCGCTCTCCCGCTGCACCAGCTCCTGCAGGGCGGTCTTATAGTCCCGGCTGGCGCTCTTCTCCTCCTCCTTGTCCAGGATGAAGCGCTGGATCAGCTTGCGGGCCGAGCCGATGCCCCCGTCCAGGTACACGGCGGCCAGCACCGCCTCCACCGCGTCGGCGGTGATGGAGGGACGGGTGCGGCCTCCGCCGGCCTCCTCGCCCTTCCCCAGCTTCAGATAGGCGCCCAGCTCCAGCACCTGGGCCACCTCCGCCAGGCTCTCCTCGCACACCAGGGCGGCCCGGGTGCGGGTCAGGTCCCCCTCCGGCAGGTCGGGGTGGGTGCGGTACAGGTAGTCGGCCACCACCATGCCCAGCACCGAATCCCCCAGAAACTCCAGCCGCTCGTTGCTCTGCACCCCTTTGGCCCTGTTCTCATTGGCATAGGAGCTGTGGGTGAGGGCGTTTTCCAGCAGGGCCCGGTTGGCAAACCGATAACCCAGCTTCTCTTCCAAGGCCTCCATGGCCGTTCCTTCCTTTCAAAGCGGGAGCCCCGCCGCCGGCGGGGCTCCCTTTCTCTCAGTTTCTTCGGTTCAGTCGTCCAGCTTGGACTTTAAGTAGCGAACCAGGTCGGCCACGGTGGCGATGCCGGACAGATCCTCATCCTCCATCTCCTCCAGGCCGAACTCCTCCTCCAGGGCCATGGTCAGCTCCACGATGTCCAGGGAATCGGCGTTCAGATCCTCAAAGGTGGTGTCCATGGTGATGCTGTCCACATCCACGCTGAACTGTTCAGCCAGCAAGGCGGCAAGCTTTTCGAAAATCATGTTCATCTACTCCTGTCGCTTCCGTCGTCCCGACGGCTTCATTGCACTATGATAATAGGCAAGAATGGCCCGCCTGTCAATAGGTTGGCTCAAATTTTTTCCACCTTGTCCGACGGCAGCTTCATGTGGTCGATATTTTCGGTGATATCGTCGATGATGCCGGAGGCGGCGAAGGTCTGTGCCTGGCGGATGGCGTTCTTGATGGCGAAGTCGTCGGAGGAGCCGTGGGCCTTGATCACCGGCCTGGAGATGCCCAGCAGGGCGGTGCCCCCCACCTCCCCGGCGTCCATGGACTTCTTGAGGCTCCGGATGCCGTCAGCCACCAGCACAGCCGCCAGCTTGGTGAAAATGTTCTTGGTGAACATGGCCTTGAGCTGTTTCGCCATATAGCCGCCGGTGCCCTCCATGGTCTTGAGGAAGATGTTGCCGGAGTATCCGTCGGAGACGATCACGTCCACCTGGCCGTACACCGCCTCCCTGGCCTCCACGTTGCCCACAAAGTGGATGCGCCCGGCCTTGTCCGCCTCGGTGAGCAGGGCGTGGGTCTCCCGCTGGAGGTCGGTGCCCTTTGAGGGCTCCGCCCCGATGTTGAGCAGGCCCACCTTGGGCTCCGGCCGCTTGAGCACCCGCTCGGCGTAGTAGGAGCCCATGAAGGCGAACTGGAGCAGGTATTCCGGCGTGCCCTCGGCGGTGGCGCCGCAGTCGATGAGCACCGCCCCGCCGCCGCCGGTGGGCACCACCGGCGCCAGGGCCGCCCGGCGGATGCCCCGGATGCGCTTGACCATCAGGGTGGCCGCCGAGAGCAGGGCCCCCGTGCTGCCGGCGGACACGAAGGCGTCCCCGTCCCCGTTTTTCAGCAGGTTCAGGCCCACGGTGAGGGAGGAGTCCTTCTTCTCCCGGAAGGCGGTGGCCGGGTTGTCGCACATCTCCACCACCTCGGAGGCGTGGACAATCTCCAGCCCGGGAGGCAGATCGTCGATGCCGTCGTCCTTGAGCACCTTGAGGATGTCCTCCCCGCGGCCCACCAGGATGACCTCCACCCCCAGCTCCCGCACGGCGGCCAGGGCACCCCGCACGTTGGATACCGGCGCGTTGTCCCCGCCCATGGCGTCTACGATGATCTTCATTCCGTTCCCTCTTTTCTGTGTTCTCTTGCGTGGTCTTTACCGGCCGGACGGCCGCCATTTCCCCGCGGCGGCCCATGGTACGTTTGCACGGCCGCCATATATGGCGGCCCTACCTTTCATTGTCCGTAGGGCCGGCATACATGCCGGCCGCCTCCCCCCGCAGGGGCCGCGGCTCATCCGTCAGGCCCAGCAGATAGTCGGCGGATATATTGTAATGTTGCGCTAGCTGCACCAGTTTGTCAAGTGTTGTCGTGCGGCGGCCCTTTTCCATGTCGCTGATCAGCGTGGCCGTTCCGCCCACCACAGCCGCCGCCTCCGCCTGGGAGTCCCCGTGCTTCTGTCGGATCTGGCGCAGGCGGCTTCCAAATATTTCTCTGGAAAACATAGGACTTCCCCCTTGACAATTCAGCGAAATGCTGATATTCTGTTTTCAGCATTTCGCTGATCGAAGGTGATCGAATTGAACGACTTCCTGGCTGAACTTCTGGACTATGAGATCGAAGCCCACCACCTGGATTTCCGGGAGCTCCCCGGCCATCAGGAGCGGCTGGAGCGCATCTGCGCCTGCCACGAGCGGATCCAGCGCGAGCTGGGGCTGAATTTCCTGGATCAGCTGGGCGAGCTGCAGGGCGAGGAGACCGATCTGGATCGTCTGGCCTGCTTCCGCCACGGGTTCCGGCTGGCCCTGCGCCTGGTGTTTGACCTGCCCCGGTGACGGCGGGCCGTAGGGCGGGGGCTTGCCCCCGCCGGGCGCACACACAGGTGCGCCCCTCCGTCGCAGGGCGCGGCATCTCTGACGCGCCGGGATCGCTTCCCGCCGGTTTTGCGGCGCGTCCAGGAGGCCGCGCCCTACATGTCCAGGGTATCCAGAACCTCCAGGGCTCGCCTGCTCAATTCCGCGTTTTTATTTCTTTTGCCCTTGACCCTGTAGCCCAGGGGCGGGATCAGGCCGAAGTTGATGTTCATGGGCTGGAAGTCGCTCACGCTCCCGTTGCTGATATACAGGGCCAGGGCCCCGGTGGCGGTCTCCTGGGGGAAGTCCACGGGGGGCTTCCCCTCCAGCCGCCGGGCCAGCTCCACCGCCGCCAGGTAGCCGGAGGCGGTGGACTCCACGTACCCCTCCACGCCGGTGATCTGCCCGGCGAAGCAGATGCGCGGCTCCTTCTTCACCCGGTAGTAGCGATCCAGCAGCCGGGGGGAGTCCAGATAGGTATTGCGGTGCATGACCCCGTAGCGGACGAACTCGGCGTTTTTCAGGGCGGGGATCATGGAGAACACCCGCTTCTGCTCCGGCCACTTCAGGTGGGTCTGGAAGCCCACCAGGTTGTAGATCGTGCCGTCGGCGTTGTCCCGGCGCAGCTGCACCACCGCGAAGGGCTCCTTCCCCGTCCTGGGATCCCGCAGGCCTCGGGGCTTCAGCGGCCCGTAGCACAGGGTCTGCTTCCCCCGGCGGGCCATGACCTCCACAGGCATGCAGCCCTCAAAGACGCTCTTGTCCTCGAAGCCGTGAACCTCCGCCTCCTGGGCGGCGCACAGCTCCGTCCAGAAGGCGTCGTACTCCTCCTCGGTCATGGGGCAGTTGATGTAGTCCGGGGTGCCCTTGTCGTAGCGGGAGGCGAAAAAGGCGGACTCCATGTCCACGCTCTCAAAGGTGACCAGGGGTGCGGCGGCGTCGAAGAAGTTCAGGTAATGGCTCTCGGGAAAGAAGTCCTTGATCGCCTCGGCCAGGGCGTCGGAGGTGAGGGGGCCGGAGGCCACGATCACGTTCCCCGACTCCGGCAGGGCGGTGACCTCCCCCTCCGCTACCGTGATCAGGGGGTGGCTGCGCACCTTCTCCGTGACGGCCCGGGCGAAGCCGTGGCGGTCTACCGCCAGGGCGCCCCCCGCCTCCACCCGGTGAGCGTCCGCGCAGGACAGGATCAGGGAGCCCATGCGGCGCAGCTCCTCCTTCAAAAGGCCCACCGCGTTCTCCAGCTGGTCGGAGCGCAGGGAGTTGGAGCACACCAGCTCTCCGAACCAGGGGCTGTGGTGGGCGGGGGTCATCTTGGCGGGCTTCATCTCCCGCAGCTCCACGGGGATGCCCCGCTCTGCCAGCTGCCACGCGGCCTCCGAGCCCGCCAGGCCCGCGCCGATTACGATAACCGATTCCATGGGTTCCTCCTCTGATGGGGTTCAGCGGATGAAGTCAGTCCGCTGGAATTCCTCCTTCTCCGGCAGGCCGTACCGCTCTCTGCCCAGGGCGATGCTCTTCACCAGGAAGGACATGTTGCGGGCCAGGGTGCGCATGGTCTGCAGGCCCTCCGCATCCTGGCGGGCCTCGCCGGCCACCCGTCCGTGGATGCTGTTCCAGTACTGGCTGGAGGCCACCGGCATGCCGCTGATGGTGAAGAACTTGTTCAACTCGTCAAAGGTTGCCGACAGGCCGCCCCGACGGGCGGCCACCACGGCGGCCCCCACCTTCATGGACTTGTCAAAGGGGGTGGAGTAGAACAGCCGGGTCAGCAGGGCCACCAGGGTGGCGTTGGCCGAGGCGTAGTACACCGGGCTGCCCACCACCAGGCCGTCGCAGGCCTCAAACTTGGGGGAGAGCTCATTGACGATATCGTCGAACACGCACCTGCCCATCTCCGCGCACCGGCCGCAGGCGATACAGCCCCGGATGTCCCGGTTCCCCACGTGGATCAGCTCGGTCTCCAGACCCTCGGCGGCAAACACCTTCTCCATCTCCTCCAGGGCGGCGGCGGTGTTGCCGTGGGGCCTGGGGCTTCCGTTGAGCATCAGGATTTTCATGGTCTCTCCCTTTCTCCGCCGCCGGGCTTACTCCGCCGGGGTCTCCCCGGCCGGAGCTTTTTGGGCGGCGGTCTTTTTTGCGGTGGTTTTCTTCGCGGCGGCCTCCTTTTTGGCCGGGGCCTTTCTGGCGGCGGTTTTGGTCGCCGCCTTCTTGGCGGGGGTCTTTTTCGCCGTGGTCTTCTTGGCCGCCGTCTTTTTGGCGGGCTTCTTCTCCTCCACCGGCGGCTCCCCCTCTGCCGGGCTCTCCGCCGCGGCGGTGGCAGTCTTTTTCCGGTAGCCCCGCTGATCCTCCGGCAGGAAATTGGGGCACTCCGGGTTGATGCAGAAGGGCTTCTTGAAGCCCCGGCCCGACTTCTTGAACAGGGTGTGGCCGCACTCGGGGCAGGTCTCCTTCACCGGCACGTCCCAGGTCATGAAGTCGCACCGCTTGGACTCGTCCTTGTTGGAGTTGTTCTCACAGCCGTAGTAGGCGTACCCCCGCTTGGAGGTCTTTTTCAGGATCTTGCCGCCGCACTTGGGGCACTTGCCCGGCATCTCGATGACGATGGGCTGGGTGTGGTCGCACTCCGGCCAGCCGGGGCAGGCCAGGAACCGGCCGAACCGGCCCGACTTGTACACCAGGTTGCGGCCGCACTTGGGGCAGATCACGTCGGACACCTCGTCGGGCACCTTGATGCGCTCCCCGTCCAGATCCTGCTCGGCCTGCTGCAGCTCCTTCTCAAAGCCGCCGTAGAACTGGCCCAGCAGGCTCTTCCAGTCCACCTTGCCGGTCTCCACCTCGTCCAGCTGCTCCTCCATATTGGCGGTGAAAGCGGTGTCCACGATGTCGGTGAACTTGTCCTTCATCAGTCCGGTGACCACCTCCCCCAGGGGGGTGGGGCGGAGGTTGCGGCCCTCCTTCACCACGTACTCCCGATCCAGAATGGTGGAGATGGTGGGGGCGTAGGTGGAGGGGCGGCCGATGCCCTTCTCCTCCAGGGCCTTGATCAGAGTGGCCTCGGTGTACCGGCTGGGGGGCTGGGTGAAGTGCTGCCCCGGGGTGAGCCCCTTCAGCTCCAGGCCCTCCCCCTCCTTCAGATCGGGCAGGGGGGACTGGAAGGCCTCCTCCTCCTCGTCCCTGCCCTCCACGTACACGGCGGTGTAGCCGGAGAACTTGAGGGCGGAGTGGGTGGCCCGGAAGGTGTAGCCGGCGGACTGGGCGTCGATGGACACGCTGTCGTACACGGCGGAGGCCATCTGGCAGGCCAGGAACCGGCTCCAGATCAGCTTGTAGAGCTTGTACTGCTCGGCGGTGAGGGACTTCTTCACGTCCTCCGGCGTCAGGTTCACGTTGGAGGGCCGGATGGCCTCGTGGGCGTCCTGGGCGCCGGACTTGGTCTTGTACACCCTGGGCTTGCCGGGGTAGTAGTCCTCGCCGTACCGGGACAGGATGAAGTCCCGGGCGGCGGCGGTGGCCTCGTCGGACAGGCGGAGGGAGTCGGTACGCATATAGGTGATGAGACCCACGGTGCCCTCCCCCTCGATGTCCACGCCCTCATAGAGCTGCTGGGCGATGGACATGGTGCGCCGGGGGGTCATGTTCAGCTTGCGGCTGGCCTCCTGCTGGAGGGTGGAGGTGATGAAGGGGGGCGCCGGGTTGCGCTGCTTGTCCTGGCGCTTCACGCCGGTGACGGTGAAGGGGGCGGCCTGTACCGCCTCCATGACGGCGTTGACCTCCGCCTCGCTGTTCAGCTCCACCTTCTTCTCTTTTCCGTAGAAGCTGGCCTTGAACTGCCCCAGGTTGGGGGCGATGCGGGCCAGATCCGCGTCCAGAGACCAGTACTCCTGGGGGACGAAGGCCTTGATCTCCGCCTCCCGTTCACACACCAGCCGGGTTGCCACCGACTGCACCCGCCCGGCGGACAGGCCCCGGCGGATCTTCTTCCACAGCAGGGGGGAGATCTGATAGCCCACGATGCGGTCCAGCACACGCCGGGCCTGCTGGGCGTTGACCAGATCCATGTCGATGGCACGGGGGTGGGCGATGGAGTCGTTGACCACCTTCTTGGTGATCTCGTTGAAGGTCACCCGGTAGGTCTTGTCGTCGGGAATGTTCAGCATTTCCTTCAAATGCCAGGAGATGGCCTCCCCCTCCCGATCCGGGTCGGTGGCGAGGAAGACCTTGTCACTCTTCTTGGCGGCCTTTTTCAGGTCGTCAATGACCTCCTCCTTTCCCTTGATGGGCTGGTAGTCCAGGGCAAACCCGTGATCCACGTCCACGCCCAGCTTGCTCTTAGGCAGGTCGCGGACGTGGCCCATGGAGGCCTTCACCTCGTAGCCGGGGCCCAGATATTTTCCGATTGTCTTGGCCTTCGCCGGGGACTCGACGATCACCAGATTCGATTTTGCCACAGTACGATACTCCTTACGTGATGATAACGCGCCAGCGGGCGCGGAACAGACGCTATTGGGTCTCGGGGAACCGGACGGCGGCGGTGAACCGCCGGCCGGGCAGCTCGGTGAGGTATCCCCCCGCCTGGAGCAGGGTGAGGGCTGTGTTCACCCGCCGGGCGGGGATCTCCGTGCGGCCCACGATCTCATCGGGCACCAGGGCCTTATCGCTGAGCAGGAAAAAGATCTGACGCTGCTCATCCCCCATCTGCTCCAGCTCCGACCGGGGGCGCAGGGGCAGGGCGTCCTCCCTCTCCTCCTCCGGCTTGGGCCCGGGGGCCGGACGGGCGGGCCCTGCGGGCCTGGCGGCCGCCAGGCGCTCCCGCTGCTCCCCCGGCGTCAGATGGGGCGCCTGCCGCAGCTTATGGGGAAAGCGTCCGGAAAATTCCACCAGAATGTCCTGGGCGGAGCGGGTCAGCTTGGCCTCGCCCCGGGCGATCAGGCCGTTGGTGCCCGCGCTCATGGGCGCGTCCGCCGGCCCGGGGACGGCGAACACCTCCCGGTTCTGATCCAGGGCCCGCCGGGCGGTGATCAGGGTGCCGCTGTGCTCGGCGGCCTCTACCGCCACCACGCCCACCGACAGCCCGCTGAGAATCCGGTTGCGGATGGGGAAGCGCCACCCCTCCGAGGCGGTGCCCGGCGGATTTTCCGACAGGACGCAGCCGGCGGCCATCACGTCCTCGTACAGCCCCCGGTTCTGGGGCGGATAGGGCACATCCACGCCGCCGGCCAGCACCGACACCACCGTGCCGCCGCCCTGGAGGGCGCCCTTCAGGGACGCGGCGTCCACCCCCTGGGCCAGGCCGGAGATCACCAGGGCGCCGGAGCGGGCCAGCTCCAGGCTCAGCCTCCCCGCCATGTTCACCCCGTAGGGGGTGCAGTCCCGGGAGCCCACCATGGCGATGGCCAGCTCCTCGTCAAACCGGGGCAGCTTTCCCTTTCCATAGAGCACCAGGGGATAGTCGTGGAGCTGGCGCAGCCGCTCGGGATAGGCCGCGTCCTGGCAGGTCACCAGGAAGATGCCCAGCCGGTCGCAGTCGGCCAGGATGTGCTCCGCCCCGGCCAGGGACTTGTCCGCCAGGGAGCGGCACAGCCTGCCCGGCAGTTGGAGCAGCTCAAACTCCTTCTCGTCGGCAAAGTACACCGCCTCCGCCGTGCCGAACCGGCGCAGCAGGGCCGCGGCCGTCTCGGGGCGGAGCCCCTCCCGGCCGGTGAGCCACAGGAGATAGGGTAAGGTCGCCATGGTTCTGCCTCCCTTTTCCCACGGAGGAGATCAGCGCAAGCCCTCCCACAGCACCACGGCGGCGGCCGCCGCGGCGTTGAGGGACTCGCACCGCTCCCGCATGGGGATTTTCAGCGTCTTTTCACAGGTGTCCAGCACCGCCTGGGACACCCCCCGGCCCTCGCTGCCGATCACCACGGCGGCCCTGTCCAGAGGGATCTCCCGCACGTCCGACGTGTCAGACCGCAGGGCGGTGGCGTAGAGGGGCATGCCCGCCCGGGCCAGCAGGGCCCGCAGCCCGTCCAGCTCCGCCTCCCACACCGGCAGGCGGAAGCAGGCCCCCATGGTGGCACGCACCGTCTTGGGGGAGAACGGCTCGGCACAGCCGGGCAGGAGGAACAGCCCCTCCGCCCCGAAGGCGTCGGCGGTGCGCCAGATGGTGCCCACGTTGCCGGGATCCTGCACCCCGTCCAGCACCAGGTACCGGCCGGGGGACAGCGCCTCCGGCGGCGTCAGGGCCGGGGTGCGGCACAGGGCCAGCATGTTCTGGGGGGTGTCCACGGTGGACACATAGGCCAGCAGCTCCGCCGGCAGCTCCACCACCCGGGTGTGCGCCGGCAGGCCGGCGGGGGCGGGGGTTCCCTCGGCCGCCGCCAGCAGCTCCACCTGAGCGCCCCAGCGCAGGGCCTCCCCCACCAGCTTGTCCCCCTCGCAGAGGAACAGCCCCTCCGCCCGCCGGGCTTTCTTATCCGTGCCCAGCCGCCGCAGGCGGGTGATCAGCGGGTTGCGGCGGCTGGTAATGCGCTCCATGCTCACAGCTCCTGGAGACGGTTGATGTCCTCGGTGCGGCCCAGGATCACCACCGCGTCGCCGCTTTCCAGCCGGAAGGAGGCGCCGGGGGCCACGGTGAGGGCCTCCTCCTCCCCCCGGCGCACGGCGATGATGGTCACCTTATGCCTGGCCCGCACGTCCAGCTCCTGGATGGTCTTGCCGCTCCAGGACTTGGGGATTTTGGTCTCCACAATGCCGTAGTCGTCGCTGAGCTCGATGAAGTTGAGCACGTTGGAGCTGGACAGGCCCTGGGCCAGCTTGACGCCCATGTCGTACTCGGGGAACACCACCCGGTCGGCGCCGATCTTCTCCAGGATCTTCCGGTGGATGTCGCTCTGGGCTTTGCAGATCACCCGCTTGACCCCCAGCTCCTTCAGGTTCAGGGTGATGAGGGCGGAGGTGCCCACGTCCTCGCCCACCGCCACCACGGCGCAGTCGTAGTTGCGCACGCCCAGGGCCCGCAGGACGGCGGGATCCCGGGCGTCGCCGGCCACCGCATGGGTGACCTTATTGGCGATCTCCTGGACATAGGACTCCCGTTCGTCCAGGGCCAGCACCTCGTGGCCCAGCTCGCTGAGCTCCAGGGCCACGGCACTGCCGAACCGGCCCAGGCCGATGACAACGAAGGTTTTCATGCTTGCACGTTCCTTTCCTGTGTGTCGGCCGGTCAGCCGATCATGACATTGATCTCCGGGTAGTGGAGCTTGGCCGGCCTCCGCTTGCCGGTCATAAGCGCGATGGAGAAGGACAGGATGCCCACCCGGCCCAGGTACATTAAAACAATCAGGATGCTCTGGGAGATGCGGGTCAGCTCCGGCGTGATGCCGGTGGTGAGGCCCACGGTGCCCATGGCGGAGGCCACCTCATAGGCGCAGTTCAGGTAGGGCAGGCCCTCCACCGTGGAGATCACCATGGAGGCGATCAGAAACACAAAGAGAACCACCAGGGTCAGGGTCATGGCGTTGAGCACCTGGCCGAAGGGGATGGCCCGGCCCCGGAAGGTGACCTGCTCCCGGCCCCGCAGGTTGGCCCGCAGGGCCAGCAGCAGCACCGCCACCGTGGCGGTCTTGATACCGCCGGCGGTGGAGCCGGAGGAGCCGCCGATGAGCATCAGGATGGTGGACATGGCCTTGCTGCTCTCGCTCAGGCCCCCCTGGCCGATGGCGTCAAAGCCGGCGGTGCGGAGGGTCACCGACTGGAACAGGGCGTTGAGGGCCTTTTCCCACACGGGCATGTCCCCCAGGGTGGCCGGGTTGTGGTACTCCTCCAGGAAGAAAAAGGCCGCGCCGCCCACAATCAGGAGGCCGGTAATGAGCAGCACCATCTTACTGTACACCGACAGCCTGCCCCAGCAGCGGGCCCGCAGGATATCCTCCCAGACAAAGAAGCCCAGGCCGCCGATGGCGATCAGCGCGGCGGTGGTGCCCAGCATGATGGGGCTGTCCTGATAGCCCGCCAGGCTGGAGAAGGCCCCGAAGCGCCCCCCCAGCAGGTCAAAGCCCGCGTTGCAGAAGGCGGAGACCGAGTGGAACACCGCCCGCCACAGCCCGCCGGCCAGGCCGAAGTCGGGCACCAGCCGGAGCGACATGAGCACCGCCCCCGCCCCCTCCAGCAGGAAGGTGCCCATCAGGGCGTGGCGCACCACCCGCACCACCCCGTCCATGCTGTCCAGGTTGAGGGTGGACACCATGATAAGCCGCTCGGACAGGCCGATGCGCCGGTGAAGGGCAAAGGAGATGAGGCTCACCACCGTCATGAAGCCCAGCCCCCCCAGCTGGATCATTGCCAGGATCACCACCTGCCCAAACAGCGTCCACTGCGTCCAGGTGTCCACCAGGATCAGCCCGGTGACGCAGCTGGAGGAGGTGGCGGTGAACAATCCGGTAAAAAAGCCGGCGCTCTGCCCGTCCCGGGAGGCGACGGGCAGGGTGAGCAGCAGGGCGCCCACCAGAATGATGATGGCGAAGGAGGCCGCCACAATCCGGGTGGCGTTGAGGCTCCGGCCCCGGACAAACCCGTTCCGCAGCCAGAGGGCGCATCGTTTCAGCACGGTGAGATCCTCCTATGTGAAGGTAAAAACAAATTGACGCAGAAAAGCATGCCGAAGAAGGGGGTCTCCTTCGGCATGCTGCTGCGGATTTAGTCCAGGGGTTTCATGGTCGGGAACACCCCGCCGGTCTCTTCATCCGGTTTCATCACGGCCTGATGTGTTGAAAAAGCACCATTTTTACGAGGGTTTTCTAACTTTTTGGGTTCCATAGGATGTCCTCCTGTGCCGTCTGGTTCGGGGCAAAAGTTGTAGAAAAATTGTAGAAAGTTGTATTGGCACAAAATCGGCTCAATATCGACTTCAAATTGGCACAGCGAATGGTTGCATTGTTTGAAAAGACGCCATTGTAAAATTGCCCCATTTGCAGGAAAGCCTGTATGAGTCCCGCACAGGATTGCCTTGCAGATTCATACAGAAACAAGTATAGCATAAGCCTCAAAGATGTTCAAGTCAACGGTTTTTTCGTTGGCGCACTCAATTTCATACCTTATATATAAAAAGGAGAAAGCCATGCCAACCTATCAATTACAAATTAAACAGATTGTGGACTACCCACGCTGCCGGATCTACCAGCAGTTTATCCGCTTTCTGATGGAGGACCGGAGCATTCGCGTAAGCGGGGGCTCCGGCCTTTTTTGCGGCACTTTTGATTGTCACGCATTACAAGTTAGATCCCTATTCGGGCTGCTGCCGGGAAGGTTTACTACACCGCGCGCATGAACAGTACTTGCTGCGCTTTGGGCTTGATCTTCTGTACGGAAACTAGCAGGTCGCCACTTTTGAACCTACACTCCCTCCCTCGATGGAGAATTGAACAAGGAGGTCTTACTATGAAAAAATTTGTTGAAAAAGATGTCGCAGAGAATCCTCTGTACCATAATACCTGGAAACTGCTGAAAAAATACCGCGATGTGGTTTGGAGCTTGGAGATTTCCGTCCAGCATGTTCGGGCCAAGTTCGAGATCGAATACGGCACTTCCATCGAGGAATTTCTGGATTCCGTCTACCTAGCTGGCGCAGACCTGAACGGGGGCAACATTGAGCACCATGCCAAGTGCATGGAGCGCAGCCACAAGATGCTGAAGCTCCTGGATTCGGCAGTCGAATTGCTCCGTATCCGGCATAAGAACGGCGAGGCATATTACTGGCTGCTGTACTACTCCTTCCTCTCCCCTCAGCAGTTGAAGAATGTGGAGGAAATTATCGAGAACCTGCGTCCGCACATCCGGGACATCTCCTTCCGCACCTACTACCGCAAGCGGCGGGAGGCCATTGACGCCCTCAGTTCAGTGCTGTGGGGCTACACCTCCAAGGACAGTCTGGATGTGCTGGAACAGTTCTTCCCGGGCACAAAGCCTGCCGGGAATCGCGCAGACAACCGTTAACTTAGAGCTAATTTGATTCGCGTCCCCAAAATATATTTAGCAGCACCTGTGGAGTGACAATTCGCTGCTCCACAGGCTTGTTTTTTCTCATTGACCTTTTGGGCGTATACATTATATATTTTTCCATAACAAGTTGTTTTTTAGTTCTCCCGTCTAAGATTTTAGCTTTGCGTTGGATTTTTATGCCATAGGAAAATTCTATGGTGCTTTTTTAAGAGAAAAATCATCCCGAAATGATTCCAAAATCCAATGTTTTTTCTTCTATAGTCAGCCAAAAGGTCGCCGCCCATAGTTTTCTCCCTCCGGGGTATCCGGGCGGCATAGAGGGCTACTTTTCCCCAAAAACAAGCACTTTTTCAGACCACCGAAAGGAGGTGATAAAATGGCGGTATTTCGGATCGAGAAAACCCGCGACTACACGGTGATGTCCAACCACCACCTGCGCAACGCAGGGCTGTCGCTGAAATCCAAAGGGTTGCTCTCCATGATACTGTTTTTGCCGGAGGATTGGAACTACATCACCAGAAGCCCATCCAAAATCTGCAAGGATGGCACGGACAGAATCGGTTCAGTTCTAAAGGCGCTGGAGCGAGCTGGGTACATAGTCTGCAACCGTATACGGGACAGTAAAGATAAGATCATGGATGGGGAGTATGTTATCTATAAGACGCCCCATCCCCCGGACACGGGCCAGCCGTGTGAAGACGAGCCGGATACGGCTTGTCCAGATACTGAAACCCCGGATATGGATAACCCATAGGATAACCCATATCTGGAAAGAGGTGATGCAAGTGCAGGAAGAAACCGCTCTGTATACAGTTTCCCCCTGTTTGATTTTTATAACGACTCGATAATTGAGGGAATCATTTTAATCTGTAATAGCAAATGTTCTTCCCAGTACCCTCCCGTTTCAGTTCGCCGGATGCCACCAATTTCCGCAGCACCCCTTCGATGGAGCTGATACTGAGTGAAGGGCACAATTCCCGAATGTCCTGCTTCGTAAACCGGCCGATTTTCTCCATGGTCGCCCGGCGCACAGTCTCCAGGGCAGGGAGCTTGGTCTCCACCAGAGCAAAACGATCTTCAAAATCCTTGTAGGCGGAAAGAATGGTCCCCAGCAGATACTTGATGAACGGAACCACATCTTCGGTGCCTTCATGCCATCCGATTTGCGCCTGGCCCAGGACATCATAATAGAGATCCTTGTTTTTTGCAATCTTGGCCTCCAGTGAGATATATTTGCCTACATAGAACCCGCTGCGATAGAGCAGCAGCGTGGTCAGCAGGCGGCTCATTCTGCCGTTTCCGTCGTTGAAGGGATGAATGCAAAGAAAGTCGTGGATGAACACGGGAATAACAATCAGCGGCTCCACTTCCATATTCCCAATGACCCGGTTGTACTCCTCGCAGATCCTGTCCAGGGCCTCCGGGGTTTCATAGGGGGCCAGGGGCGTGAACAAGGTCTCCACATGGCCGTCGGGATAGGTGGCGCTGATGTAGTTCTGCACGCTTTTGGTCCTGCCCGCCATGGGATTGTTCATGTGGCTGTAGAGGATCTTGTGGAACTGCAGGATGTAGTTCTGGGTGATGGGGATGGCGTCGAAGTTCTCGTGGATGAGGTTCAGCACGTCCCGGTAACCTGCGATCTCCTGCTCGTCCCGGTTTCTCGGCGCTGTTTTCTCCTCTACAAGCTGCCGGATACGGGTGTTTGTGGTCACGATGCCCTCAATGGCATTGGATGCCTCGGTGCTCTGCACCTTTGCGATCTCTACCAGTTTCTCCAATTCCTCTGGCCGCTGTTTCAGGTACAGTTCCTGCTTTCCGGCTTCTTTATAGATCGCCGCGACCAGGCCCAAAATCTCTGAGTCCCACTTCTGTTCCCGGATCGCAGAGTAGTTGAATGCACGCATACCCTTATCCCCCTCTTCATTTCCTTAAATTTTACCATAAAATAAGGGAAAGTTCAACTCCAGGAGAAAACTTTCCCTTATCAGTATATCAATTTTAAGGGATACTATACGTCTGTAAGGGAAATCAATTCTGTTTCCGCCATAGGTCTGCTGCTGTAACGCTTTTCATGCCCCACAGCCTTTTGAACTCAATAATCGCTCCGATTTTTCCTCTGCCGCAATCTTCCGATGGAGGTCCAGCAATTCCTGCTTCATCTGCTCTCCGGTCAATTCCCCTCGGACCCACTTCTCTGACAGGAGCTTTGCATCCGCAGAAACCGGTACACCCTTGATCGCGTTGATCGCATCTGCGGTTTTGACGGCCACAAGCCTTTTATGGAAATTTTCTCTCATTGTTTGTTCAACTCCATATCGTAATAGCAGAACGGGACCGCCAGCGTACCGGCGGTCCCGTGTCTTTTCATCCAAGGATTTTCATTTGTAGTAAAATTGTTGTAACTGTAGTAAACCTGATTTCTCACAGACCCAGGCTTCATGCGGGTTTGCGGGCTGTCCGTCAGTCTAATGGCTTCATCGTGGGGAACACCCCGCCGGTCTCTTCATCCGGTTTCGTCACGGCCTGACGTGTTGAAAAAGCGCCATTTTTACGAGGTTTTTCTAACTTTTTGGATTCCATAGGATGTCCTCCTGCTCCGTCTGATTCGGGGCAAAAGTTGTAGAAAAGTTGTAGAAAGTTGTATTGGCACGAAATCGGCTCAATGACGACTTAAAATTGGCACAACGAATGGCTACATTGTTTTCAAAGGGAACATTTTGAAAACCGCCCCACTTACAGTAAAAACTGCACGAACTTTGTATAGGATTGCCAAGCAAATCCATACATAAACAAGTATAGCATAAGTCTCAAAGATATTCAAGTCAACGGTTTTTTCGTTGGCGAACTCAATTTCATACCTTATATATAAAAAGGAGAAAGCTATGCCAACCTATCAATTACAAATTAAACAGGTGGTGGACTACCCACGCTGCCGGATCTACCGGCAGTTCGTCCGCTTTCTGATGGAGGACCGGAGCATTCGCGTAAGCGGAGGCTCCGGCCTTTTTTATTTTACGGTACTTTGCAGTTACGCAAACTTCCGCACCTCATACCGCCGCATCGACGGCATCAGCTATACCGTCTACCCCGGCGAATGGGTCTGCACCCTCAAAGAACTGTCCCAATGGTTCCGCACCCGGTTCCAGTGCCAGGCGCTGGCCGAGCTGGAACGGCTACAGAAGCAGCACCTCATTTCTTTCCAGGCCCTGGGCCGCGGAAATGTAGTCCGCTATAAGATCTGCGACTGGGCGCGGCATAACACGGTCCTGGAATACAATGCCCCCTGCCAGAAGGACACCGGCTTTTTCTTCCTGCCGGTTTCTGTTGCTACCGATCTTATCAGTTCAGACCGCTGCTCCGAGATGGACATTGTGCTGGACCTGTGGATCTCCGCCATCTACAACGACAATCAGGTGCAGGGATCAGACCTGGGGCCAGTGGTCTATTTCCGCAACGGCACCGGCAATCCCCTTGTTACCTACACGGAGCTGGCTGCCCGCTGGGGGCTGTCCCGGGCGACAGTCGGCCGTGTCCTGAAAAAGCTGGCCGCGCTGGACTATCTCTCCCTCATGTCCTTCCCGGGCCGGCATGGCAGCGTGATTTATCTGCAAAAATATCTGTCCACCATGTTTGAGATCTCGGATGTGATGGTAGATAAAGAGGAGGTCGCTATGACGCTTAACATACGCCTGGAACTCCCGAAGGAGGACAGCGCAGGCCACGACGCTCCTGCCTTGGAGCATGAGGTCATCGTTTCAGATGAACTCGCCAGCGTTTCAAAATCGCACATTGAAATTATCCTTCAGAAAATGGCGCAAATCCTGATGGCACAAGGGATTTCGTGCTTTGGCTGCCCGCTCTCTCGCTACAAGTTATATCCCTTATCGGGCGACTGCCGGGAAGATTTACTTCCCCGCGCGCGAGAGCAATCCCTGCTGCGTTTCGGCCTTGCTGTTCTGTGCGGGAACAAGCAGGTCACCACTTTTGAACTTACACTCTCTCCCTCGGTGGAGAATTGAACAGGAGGTCTTACCATGAAGAAATTTGTTGAAAAAGATGTCGCAGAGAACCCTCTGTACCATGATACCTGGAAACTGCTGAAAAAATATCGCGACGTGGTTTGGAGCTTGGAGATTTCCGTCCAGCATGTGCGGGCCAAGTTCGAGATCGAATACGGCACTTCCATCGAGGAATTTCTGGATTCCGTCTACCTGGCCGGCGCAGACCTGAACGGGAGTGACATTGAGCACCATGCCAAGTGCATTGAGCGCAGCCACAAGATGCTGAAACTCCTGGATTCGGCAGTCGAATTGCTCCGCACCCGCCATAAGAACGGCGAGGCGTATTACTGGCTGCTGTACTACTCCTTCCTCTCTCCCCAGCAGCTGAAGAATGTGGAGGAAATCATCGAGAACCTGCGCCCGCACATCCGGGACATCTCCTTCCGCACCTACTACCGCAAGCGGCGGGAGGCCATTGACGCCCTCAGCTCGGTGCTGTGGGGCTACACCTCCAAGGACAGTCTGGATGTGCTGGAGCAGTTTTTCCCGGAGCCAAAAGCCACCGAAAAAAAGGCGGGCAAATAATTGGCACACTTCGGGATTGAAATTGGCGCGTTCCTGCCCTTGAGCCGTAAATCCCTATGTGTTAGACTGAATATGCTCAAACTTGTATCCAAAACTGAACGGGCGGCGAACAGCACCTTTTCCAAGGTGCTTTTTTGCTGCCTAAATGGTCTTTGGCCGGAGAAGGAGTCCACATCTGCACGACGGATGCGGGCTCATTCTTTGCTTCTTTGAGCGACGAACATCACATTTGGATTGGAGGTCCGCAAATTGAAAAAACTGAAAATTCTTCAACAGCAGCGGCGGGAAGACGATAGCAGCCCGCCTCGTCGAGTTTCCATCGGCCGGATCGCCTATACGGCGTTCCTCTGTGTGACGATGGCAATGATGTTCTGCCAGCCGGCCTTTGCCGCAACCGATGTTTGGACGAAGGCCAAGGAGATCATGCAGGATGTCTACACGCAGATCCTCGCCATCTCCACCATTGCGGCCATCGTGACCGCCTCGGTGGCGCTTCTGCTCATGAACTTTTCCCGCTCCGGCCGGACAGTCGATGAGAGCCGGGCATGGCTGAAGCGTATCTGCATCACTTGGGCCGTCCTCAATGGTCTTGGATTCATCATGGCTTATGTGACGCCTCTGTTCTCTGGTGGTCAGTGGACAGGCTGATTGCCGCCGCAATATACCCACTGGAAGGAGGCGTAAGCTATGGGTATCCTGGATGGCATCGTTGAATGGATCGCGGAGCAGGTAATGGCCGGCCTTGACCTTGTGACCACTTCGGTTTTGGGCGCTCTGGGCTGTGACATGGCTGTGTTTCTGCGGTACTTTCCCGCTGCCGAAACGATGTATAGCGTCTTTGTGGCGCTGGCTGTCGGCATTATCCTGCTGAATTGGGTCTGGCAGCTGTTCAAAAACTTCGGTCTGGGCGCAGGGATTGAGGCGGAAGATCCGGTCAAATTGAGCATCCGGTCGGTCATTTTCATCCTGCTGGCGCTCTTTTCCGATGAAATCGTCAACATTGTCCTGACCATCGGCGGCACACCGTACCGCTGGATCATGGATTCGGAGCTTCCGCCCCTCAGCTTTGCCGATTTTAACTCGGTCATGCTGGTGATCATCGGTGTCTGCGCCAATGGCGCTGTGGCGTTGATCACCCTGATCCTCGTCATCATCCTGGCCTGGAACTACCTGAAATTGCTGCTGGAGGCGGCGGAACGGTATGTTCTGCTGGGCGTGCTGGTCTATACGGCGCCGGTCGCTTTTTCAATGGGCGCAAGCCAGACCACATCGAACATTTGGAAATCCTGGTGCCGGATGCTGGGCGGGCAGATTTTTCTGCTGATTATGAATGCCTGGTGCCTGCGCCTGTTCACGAGCATGGTTGGCTCTTTTATTGCCAATCCGCTCTCTTTGTAAGGAGGGGCGCTTTGAAAAAATTTAAGAAAATTTTGTTCCTCGCGCTGATGATTGCGACTCTCTCCTGCCTGTTCTGCCAGCCGGCTTTTGCCATTTCCGAGGAAGAGGTGCAGGCCCAGGTAGACGCTGTGGGCAAGGAGACGGTTTCCGGCAATGTCCTGATCTGGTTCATGTGCGCGATAGGCTTTCTGAAAGTCTCGCAAAAGATTGACTCATTCATGGCAAGCCTGGGCGTCAATGTGGGCCACACCGGCGGCAGTATGCTGGCTGAGGCCATGATTGCGGCCAAGGGCATCGGCGGCTTTAAGAACTTCTCCAGTCACCATTTTGGCGGCGGACGCAGCAGCAGCTCCACCCATGTCAATGCCAATGGCGGTGGTGGTAAAGGCGGCGCCGCCGGATTTGGCGCAGGCTTTGCCAGCGGCGGTCTGGCCGGTGTGATCAAGCGGAATGTCACGAACAATGCCGTCAAAACGGCCACAACGCCCTCGGACGCCAAGCCTTCCGGCCTGGGCGGTCTTGTGGGCGGCGCTGCAGGCGGCGTCGGCGGCCACATTTATTCTTCCTCGGTGAGCAAGGGCGGTGATTTCGCCAATCATGTCGTCGGCTCTGTGGCAACCGGGAACATCACCCAAATGGGCACGATCACCGGCGAAAAGGCTGTTGAAGCCCTGCACTCCTATATGGGCCACACGGCACTTGGGCCTGGGGCAGAGAATATCCCCACCTACCAGAATGTCGAGATCGGCGGCGGCCGTATCACCGGCACGGAGGTCACGCCGGAACACCCGGAGGGCATTGCCTTCGGTATGTACCATGCGGACCAGTATGTTGCGCCGGAGGGCCAGTACACGACAGTTCACGCCGCAGACGGCACCGCCTGGTATAAGCAGTATGCGGTGGACGCAGTGGATAAGACGCCCTACATGGCCCCGGACGGCTCGATTGCCTACAACGAGTCCATTGTAAAGAAGCTGCCGCCCACCCCAAAACGAAAGGATAAGATCTGATGGCTGAAGAACGCAAGGACAGCTTTGCTGAAACGGTAGACACTGCGGCCTCCGCAGCGCATACGGTCAAGAGCGCCATCAAGGCCGGCAAGGCGATTTCCGGCGCGGCCAAGGGCGCTGCCGCCGGCGGTCCCTATGGGGCTGTGGCCGGGGCGGTTTGGGCCGGGCGCAAGCATATCGGCAAGATCATCGCCGTCATCATTACTCTGCTTTTGCTGCCGGTCCTGTTTGTTTTGATGCTGCCCGGGCTGATTTTCGGCGGTTTGATCAACGCTTTTTCACCGGCGGATACAGAACAGCCTATCTTAAACAGCGAAACTGCTATCGTGGAGAGCGCCAACGACATCACTTTTACCATCAACTCTATCTTGGGCGAGGCGCTGGACGATGTGATGACCCGCATTGAAGCAGACTTTGCTTCTTCCGGCGCTGACCAGATGGAGGTCAAAAATCCCTATTCGGCCGGCCCCGTCTATAACGCCAATCTCATCGTCTCGCAGTATTGCGCTGCCCGGGATGAGGATTTTGAGAGCATTTCGCTGGATGATCTGGCCGCTGTCCTGCGGGAGAACAAAGAGCATCTCTACTCTTATACCAGCGTGCGGGAGAGCCGTGAGGTCACATCGGAAGACCCGGAGACCGGGGAGGAAACCACAACCACCGAGATCTGGATGGTCTACACCATCCGCTACAACGGCGAGTCTTATCTTGCTGACCATATTTTTGCGCTTACGGACGAGCAGAAAGAGCTTGCCTCCGATTATGCCTCAAACCTGAGCATGTTCCTGGGGGACGGCCTGCTGCAGAACCTGACGGAATGGACTGGAAACAGCATCCCCTCTCTGGGCGATGTTACCTTTACAGACGGCGTGACGCCGGTAGTCTATTTCAACCAGCTGGACGAGCGTTATGCCAGCCAGCCCTACGGCACCGACAATATCGGCGGCTACGGGTGCGGGCCTACCGCTATGTCCATTGTGGTATCCTCCCTCACGGATGAAACTGTGGACCCGGTGGCGATGGCTCAGTGGTCTTACGAAAACGGCTACTGGTGCAAGAGCAGCGGCTCTTATCACGCTTTGATACCCGCCGCCGCTGAGGCATGGGGCCTGCCGGTATCCGGCTGCACGACTTCCGAGCCCCAGCGGATACTGGACGCCCTGGCTGAAGGAAAGCTGGTGGTGGCGATTATGGCAGAGGGCCATTTTACTTCATCCGGGCATTTTATCGTTCTCCGTGGCGTGAAAGACGGTCAGATTATGGTGGCGGACCCGGCCAGCTACAAGCGCAGCGAACAGCTCTGGGATCTATCCATCATCCTAAACGAAGCAAGCCGCCGTGCTGGAGCAGGCGGTCCTTTCTGGATCATAGGCTGACCTGCCCCTCGGCTGCGGAAACGAGGTAATACATGAGCAACAAAAACGACCATGATACTTATATCATACCGCCGAATTTTATAGAAACAGGCACTTTTTTCGGCGGTATGTTCCGTGCGCGGAATGTAATCGAGGCCGGCATCCTGGTGTTTGCCATCGGGGCGCCGGTTTTTCTGTTCCTTCCGTTTGGGCTGACCACCCGCATCATCATTTTGTGCCTGACTGCTCTTCCGGTGGGGCTGGTCGCTTTGATCGGCATATCCGGGGAGAGCCTTTCGCAATTCCTGGTCATTTTTTTGAAATACCTGCGGAACCGCCGCGTTGTCGGCGGTGATGGTGCGCAGCCGGAGGAAAAAGCGGCGCCCTCCAAATCGGCAGGCAAGCATCTCAAACAGCGGCCTCCCAAGGAGAAAAAGCCCAAGGCCCCGAAGCGCCGGCGGTCTGGCGAGGCAGATTTCCCGGCTGAGTTTGATGAAGTGCGCGGCTATGAGATCCGTGAAAAGCTGCGGCCCAAGAAAAATTCCAAAAAGGAGCGTCCTGCCAAGGCCAATAAGGCGAAAAAGAAAGCAAAGGAGCGCCCTGAAAAGGAGCGCCTGCCTAAACGCCCTGCCCATGTCAAGGAGCAGAAGCCCGCCTGTCTCAATCCGGTGGCGGATTATCTGCCCATCGAGAAGGTAGAGAACGGCATTATCTACACCAAGGACCATCGGTTTGTCAAGGTGGTCGAGGTGGTCCCTATCAACTTTATGCTGCGGAGCGCCCGGGAGCAGAGGAATATCATCTACTCCTTCGTTTCGTACTTGAAAATCTCGCCCGTCAAGCTTCAAATCAAGGTCCTGACCCGCCGCGCGGACATCAACCGCCACCTGGACACGGTGCGCCGGGAGATGGCCCATGAGGAAAACGAGCAGTGCCGCTTGATGCAGGAGGATTACCTGAACTTTGTGCAGCAGGTCGGCTCCCGTGAGGCTGTTACACGGCGGTTCTTCCTGATTTTCGAGTATGAGCCCTGGGCCAATACCCGGCGGTCGGAGCAGGAAGATGAAGCAATCCAGTCCCTCCAGAGCGCCGTCCATACGGCCTCCAATTATCTGCGCCAGTGTGGAAACGAGGTCATCGCCCCTGAAAACGAGGATGAATTTACCGTTGATGTCCTCTACAACCTGCTGTGCCGGAACGAGAGCGCCGTCAAGCCGCTGTCGGTACGGGCGCAGGAGGTGGTGGCGCAGTATATGGAGCACGGGCGGGAGAATGAAATAGACCATATCCCGGCAGCGGAGTTTGCCGCCCCCCGAAGCATTGATTTTTCCCACGGGCGCTATATCTGCATGGATGGATTGTACTATGCCTATCTGCTGATCCCCTCGGACGGGTATAAAACGCAGGTGCCCGCGGGCTGGCTGAGCCTGATCGTCAATGCCGGCGACGGCATCGACATGGATATGTTCCTTGCCCGCCAACCTAAAGAACGCATCATCCAGCGGGTGGGCCAGCAGCTCCGTATCAACCGCTCTAAAATCAAAGACGCCAGCGACACAAACACCGATTTTGATGACATTGACGGCGCTATTCGGAGCGGATATTTCTTGAAGGAAGGTCTTGCCAACAACGAAGATTTTTATTACCTGAATCTGCTGATTACTGTGACAGCCCCCTCTGTGGAGGATTTGGAGTGGAAAGTCAGCGAAATGAAAAAACTCCTGCTGTCGCAGGATATGAATGTCAGCGCCTGCCATTTCCGTGAAGAGCAGGCGTTTCTTTCTGCCCTCCCGCTGGTTTCCATGGAAAAAGGGCTTTACGAGCGCGGCAAGCGCAACCTGCTGACGGGCGGCGCGGCCAGCTGCTATCCCTTCACCTCGTTTGAGATGTGCGATGACAATGGCATTCTTTTGGGAGTCAACAAATATAACAGCTCTCTGATTATCGTGGATATTTTCAATTCCGCGATCTATAAGAACGCCAATATGGCGATCCTGGGCACCAGCGGTGCCGGTAAGACCTTTACTCTTCAACTGATGGGGCTCAGGATGAGGCGCAAGAACATCCCCGTTTTTATCATTGCGCCGCTAAAAGGGCACGAGTTCCACCGGGCCTGTGCCAATGTGGGCGGAGAATTTATCCAGATCTCCCCGGCCAGCCCGCACTGCATCAATGTCATGGAAATCCGCAAGGTGGATCGGTCGGTCAATGAAATACTGGATGGCCCCGGTATCCAACTCTCGGAACTGGCGGCGAAGATCCAGCAGCTGCACATTTTCTTCAGCTTACTCATTCCCGATATGAGCCATGAGGAGCGGCAGCTTCTGGATGAGGCGCTGATCCGCACCTACAATGCCAAAGGCATTACCCATGACAACGCCTCTCTGGAAGACCCGGCCAATCCGGGCCACTACCGGGAGATGCCGGTGCTGGGCGACCTGTATGAGATTTTGAAGGCCGCCCCGGAAACCACACGAATGGCCCATATCCTCAACCGTCTGGTGAACGGTTCCGCCAGCACCTTTAACAAGGCCACCAATGTGCGGTTGGATAACAAATACACCGTACTGGACATTTCCTCCCTCACCGGCGACTTGCTGACTGTGGGGATGTTTGTCGTGCTCGACTTTGTGTGGGACCGCGCCAAAGCTGACCGCACCGAGGAAAAAGCCATTTTTATCGACGAGTGCTGGCAGCTTCTTTCCGGCGCCGGCGCCACGGGCACCCGGCTGGCCGGCGATTTCGTACTGGAAATTTTCAAAACCATCCGCGGCTATGGCGGTTCAGCGGTCTGCGCCAGCCAGGACCTGAACGACTTTTTCAATCTGGACGAGGGCCGTTTTGGGAAAGGCATCATCAACAACAGCAAGACCAAGATCATCCTCAATCTGGAGGATGACGAGGCAGAACGGGTCCAGGAGACCCTGCACCTGTCCGACGCGGAAACGATGGAGGTCACCCACTTTGAACGCGGCAACGGCTTGATTTCCACCAATAACAACAACATCATGGTGGAGTTTAAGGCCAGCCCGCTGGAAAAGGACCTGATTACCACCGACCGCCGCGAGCTGCGTGAAATTTTGGAGCGCAAACGCCGCGAGCAGGAATCTGCGTAGGTTCAAATGATATATATGCGAGGTGAATCCCATGTTTTGATGTACCGCGCTGGGTGTGCGTCTATATGACGCCTTCCATGAAGAAAAGCGCCGGTTTGACGCCCAGATGGCGTCTTTCCGGCGTTCCAATATTCGATAAGGCGTTCCGATGACGCCTTGATGACGCCATTTGATAAAGGAGGTGAGCCCCCATGAAGACCAGGGCTGAAATCTATGGAAATGAGGCTGCGGACTTGCTGCGGACGGTCACAATGTACCCTGGCCTCAGTGAACAGCAGCTTCTTTGTTTTCACCCTGGCAAAGAAGATACGGCAAAGGCCCTGCTCTCCCACCTGGAGAGGCAGGGCCGCATTTTTCAAACAGAGAGCGGCGGCTATTTCCCGGCCGGCCAGTCAGCTAAAATTGACCAGGCGCTTGTCCGGGCAGTATGGGTCCTGCTGGACTTCATTCAGCGGGCCGATTACCATGCTCCCGCTGATTTTCCTGTCAAGCTCGTTTTCTTTGCCGATGGCGAACTCTACGAGGTGGCCTGCGTTGAGGACGGGCAGGAGGCGCTTGTCTGCCATGCCCTGCGGGGCAATAAGGGAGGCAGCCGCCGCATTATTCTGGTCGATACACCGGCGCAGATCGCCAAAATCGACTGTCCCGGCATTTCCGGGTTCTGCACCGTAGAGGAAAACGGCCAGACACACTATTTCAAGAAAGCAGGAGGCACATGATTGGACCGAAAACTTATATCCCGCCGGATCGGGAGCATTCTTGATGATATATCCCGGCTGAGCAACGCGCTGTATGCGATGGACACCACCGACATCCAGCGTTACCCCGATAACTATGAGACTCTTTCCACCGATGCCGCGCTGCGGGCAGAGCGTATCGCCTGCCGGCTGCGGCATCTAATTTATTCCAGCACGACGATCCGCAAGGGCGATTATCTTAAATCCGCCAGTGTGATGCACGGTATCACCATCACCTATGAAAACGAGGTTCTTGCGGTGACGCTGCCCAGCCTTCTGCCAAAGCGCAGGCAGCGGCAGAGCGCCGAGTTTCTGCTGGACCCCCTCTATTTTGCCCTGGAGCAGTACGCCAAAGAGAACACTTTGCCCCATTACCGGGAATGTGTTGTCTGCTTCGCCCAGGTGTATGACCAGGCGCTCCCCACCAGGCGGGTGCGCGACTATGACAACTTGGAGGAAAAGCAGATTTTAGATCTGCTGTCCTCTTTTGTAATGGCTGATGATACCGGCCTGCTGTGTGATGCCTATAACACCGCCGAGCTGGGCGAGCAGGACTGCACGATGATTTTCGTCATGGAGAAGCACCGCTTTCCCGGTTGGCTTGCAGAGCATAAATCAAGCCTGAAATCCATCTCGGATTTTTGAGCATTTTGGGCCCCTTGCGGCCCGACATCCCGCGAAGCCGCCGAAAGCCCCGGATTTTCAGGCTTGCGGCCACTTGGGAGAAGCTTTATTTTACCGAAGTTCTCAGTCATTACGGTAAAAATCCAGCACCGACAAAGGAGGTGATCCCTTGGGAAAAGCAGCCGCACTTTTCCACAGCCGGATACGCTCCCGTTCCGGCTTTTATCGCTGACCGCCATCTCTGGAGAGTTCCCAACCAGCCAGCTGAACCGTCTCCCGGCCAGCCCCTACTATTTGGAGGCGGTCGTGACCTCGCTTAAAAAGAGCGGGCTGCTGCGGACCTACTACCGCGACAGGCTCCGGGGCTATCGGCTGGGGGCAAAGGCCAAGGCCGCCCTGCTGGACGGCTGGCCAGAGCGTTTCTCTTCCTACCTGACCGGCGACACCGACACCAACCGCCTCAAGAGCGAGGTGAACCGGCGGCTCCGGCTCCACCGCCTCGCGGAAACCTATGTCACGATGGACAATGCGGGGATCGGGCTCTTTCAGGATGAAAAGCCGAAGGTCTTTTCGCCGCAGGGCTATTGTGGCGAAGCCATCGAGTATCCCGCCTTTTACAGTTCCCGTGAGGTCAAGGAAATGGGGATCGACACCACGCAGGTGCGAAGCTCCCGGTTCGCAGGGGTGCTTCTGGCGCCCACCGGCATTTTTGTCACCTACAACAGCAGCGCAGCCCTGATGAAATGGCGCTGCAAGTCTGAGATGCGGGTAAAGGCGCTGATGTGGAGTGTCCTGTGCCAACAGCGTCTGGCCAGTCAGTACCGCGCCGAAGATGTGCATGGGCTGGTGCTGGGCGAGAGCATGGAACTTGCCTACCAGATGCTCACCAGTACCGGCGGGGCCAAGCACGACTATTTCATGCTGGACGGCAGCTACGACCATTTTTATTTTCTCACAAATAACCACCAGGGGGAGGTGATCCTTGCTTTACTGTGTGACCCCTTGAAAACCGCAGAGCTTAACCGCATTCTGTCCCAGGGCTTGATTACCGGAAATGCCGGAAGGGCCATAGAGCAGGATGCCGCGGAGCGGGACGGCACGCCGGTGCTGTTCGGCTACTCCTGCGACTTGCCCCGGATCGCACGCTTTAACACCTCCCTCGACCTGATGGAGCGCCCCGGCACGCTGATCTGTTTTGACTTCCAGGCAGATGTGCTGCGCCGCTACTGCGGCGGCCGGGTCCGCTTTCAAACCATTGATTTCACAAAATTCGAGGGGAGGTTGTTCCCATAGACAAGAAGAAACTCATTGCAGGCCTGATCGCTACGCCGTTCGCCATCCTTGCGATTCTCTACGCAGGCGGCTTTCTGGGGCAGATATTGGGCAACTACGCGGCATGGAAACAGGGCGGCGGCATCCCCGGAGACGGCACATCTCCGGCGGCAGCGTCGCCCGATTTTATTACCTGCCTGACCTCTGTGCTCCATCCGCCCTATGGGGTGTACGGGGTGCTGATCTGCATTGGCCTGCTGGCGATCCTGCTGCTCATGGTCATGAGGATGGGCTACAGTGATACCGGCGAGTATGACACAGACCGGAACTTTGTCTATTCGGCCAAGGGCACCTACGGCACCTCCGGCTGGATGGGCCGCAAGGAAATGAAGGGTGTGCTGGATCTGGTGCCGGACCTGCGCAAGCACAAAGGTATTGTACTGGGGATGCTGGACGGGAAAGCCGTCTGTATTCCCGAGAATCCCCGCATCAACGGCAACCTGGCCGTGTACGGCTCGTCAGGCAGCATGAAGACCCGCTCATTTTGTATGAACCGCATCCTTCAGGCGGTGATCCGTGGGGAATCGCTGATCATTTCAGATCCGAAAAGCGAACTCTATGAAAAATCCAGCGAATACCTGCGGGATCAGGGCTATTGCGTCAAGGTTTTCAACTTGGTGCTGCCGGAAAACTCAGACAGCTGGAACTGCCTTTCCGAAGTGGAAGGGCAGGAACTGATGGCGCAGCTTTTTGTGGATGTCATTATCAAGAACACCAACAGCACCGGCAAGGGCGACCACTTCTGGGACTCCTGTGAGATGAACCTGCTGAAAGCCCTCGTCCTCTATGTGGACCAGAGCTATGCCAAAGAAAACAGGAATATCGGCGAGGTGTACCGGCTGCTGACGCTGAACGGGGAATCCGACTTGGATAGCCTGTTTGATGTTCTGCCGCCCACCCATCCGGCCAAAGCGCCCTACAGCCTGTTCAAGCAGGCCAGCGACACGGTGCGCAGCGGCGTCATCATCGGCCTTGGCTCCCGGCTGCAGGTGTTCCAGTCGGAGCTCATCAAGAAGATCACCACCCGGGATGAGATCGACCTGGAACTGCCCGGCCAGGAGCGGTGCGCCTACTTCCTCGTTACCAGCGACCAGGACAGCACCTTTGATTTTCTGGCAAGCCTGTTCCTGTCCTTCTGCTTTATCAAGTTGGTGCGATATGCAGACAAGAACTGTGAGGGCGGCAAACTGCCGGTTCCCGTCCATATCTTGGGGGAAGAGCTCACTGCCTGCGGGACCATTCCGGACCTCTCCCGCCGTCTCAGTGTGATTCGATCCAGAAACATATCCATGAGCTGTGTCTTCCAGAACCTTGCGGGTCTCCAAAACAGATACCCGCTCAATCTCTGGCAGGAAATACTTGGAAATTGCGACGCGCAGCTGTTTTTGGGCTGCACAGACAGCCTGACGGCGGAATTCATCTCCGAGCGCACTGGTCTGGCCTCTGTGTCAGTGTCCAGTAAATCCAAGCAGCTGGGTACCTGGCGCATCTCCAATTATACGCCGGAATACCGGGAGACCTCCGGCGTCGGCAAACGACCCGTCCTCACCCCGGATGAAGTGCTTCGTCTGCCGATTACGCAGGCGCTGGTCATTATCCGCGGCCAAAAAGCCCTGAAGGTAGAGAAGATGGACTACTCCAAGCACCCGGAATCCTCCAAGCTCCGCGACTGCAAAGCCTCGGCGCACATTCCTGAATGGCGAAAATTGGAGGAACAGGCGCAGCCGAAGCCTGCCGCCGCACCGTCCCCGCCCCCCAAGCCGCAGGGGACCGCCCCCAAAAAGCCGGTAAAGAGAAAGCCCAAGGCAGCCGGCACACCCGCCGGCGCCAAGCAGGCAGCTCCGGCCCCTTCCGCTGAGGCCCCGGACGGGATCATCACCACAGATAAGGACTCGATCCTTTCTTAAATTCACATCATAGGAGGTTTTTACTTATGGCAACCAAGAAAAAGGAATTGCTGGAGCAGGAAAATTCCGCTCCTGAGACCACGGTTCCCGTGGAGAACACTCCGCCCCCTGATGAAGCGCAGGCTGATATGGCGGCGCCTTCTGATGGCGGCGATTTGAATGAGCTGCTGGCCTCTATGGACCAGACTGATGAAGATGCTGCCCCCATGGCGGATGGCGGTACCCTCCCGGAACTTACCGAAAGCGAGGTGTTTAGTACGGCAGCTGCCGATACTGCGGCGGCAGACGCCCTCCCCGGCGAGGACGACACCGCTGTTCTGGCAGAGGGCCCTGACAGTGATGATGGCGAAGATACCTCTGCTGTTCCCGCTGATGATAGTGCGGTCGATGTCCCCGGTGAGCCTGTTTCTGAAGCGGCTGAGGAACCGGAACCGCCCAAGCCCAAGCGGGCCACCCGCAGGAAAAAGACCGCGCCGGCCGAAAGTATGGAGCCGGCGGAAGGAGTTCCCGCAGAAGCAGAGCCTCCTGAGCCGATGGCTCCCGTTGAGGAAGATGCGCCGTCTGATGATAGCGAAGCGGCTGCGGCAGAAACTCCTGCCGCTCTGGCCGAACCGCCGGCAGAGGCAGCCCCTACTCCCGCTTCTACTCCCAGGCGCACCGCCGCTCCCCGCCGCAGAGAGCCTTCGATCCTTACCATCCGCAGCCGGGAAGATGTGGAGACACAGGAAGACCGTGAGGACATCATCTGGCATGAGATCCACAACGCCTACCGCACCCGCCGCATCCTCACCGGCAAGCTGGGCGGCATTGAGCAGCTGGACAACCGCAAAACGGTGGCTGTGGTGGACTACAAGGGATTCAGAATCATCATCCCCCTGAAGGAAATGATGATCAACCTGGGCCGCAGCCCCTCCGGCCAGGAATACACTGACCTGATGCTGCGCCAGAACAAGATCCTGGGGAATATGCTGGGCGCCGACATTGACTTTGTGGTGCGGGGCATTGACTCCAAGACCCGCAGCGTGGTAGCCAGCCGCCGGGAGGCCATGATGCGCAAGCGCCAGACCTTCTATTTCGATTTGGACCCGGATGGGATGTACCGCGTCTACGAGGGCCGCATTGTCCAGGCCAGGGTCATCGCTGTGGCGGAAAAGGTCGTCCGTGTGGAGGTGTTCGGCGTGGAATGCTCCATTCTGGCCCGCGACCTTGCCTGGGACTGGATCGGCGACGCCCATGAGCGGTTTGCTGTGGGCGATGAAGTGCTGATCCGTATCCTCAGTGTACGGCGCAACAGCCTGGAGGACCTGGGCATCCGGGCCGACATCAAGAGCACTTCGGAAAACACTGACCGGGACAACCTGCAGAAGTGCCGCATCCAGGGCAAATACGCCGGAAAGGTCACCGATGTTCATAAAGGTGTGGTCTATGTCCGGCTCGCCAATGGCGTCAATGCGGTAGCCCACTCCTGCTATGACTACAGGATGCCCGGCAAGAAGGATGATGTGTCCTTTGCCGTCACCCGCCTGGATATGGAGCGGGGCGTGGCCGTGGGCATCATCACGCGGATCATCCGGCAGAATTTGTAATGCACAAAAGCCGCTTGGGAAGTGCCGAATGCGCACTTTCCAAGTGGCTATTTTTATTACTATGCACTGTTACAAAACTCTATTTTTTCTCAATGTTAATAACTCGTTGTGTCCAATTTCGGTAAAAGGCTTCTTCATGCGATACGAGCAGTACCGTTCCCTCAAAAGTTGAAAGGGCTGTTTTCAAAGCCTCTTTTGCCTGTACATCTAAATGGTTTGTAGGTTCATCCATAATTAAGAAATTGCAGGGAGTCAGAGTAAGCAGACACATTTTTACCTTTGCCTGCTCTCCACCGCTTAATGTTCCTATGGCCTGCATAGCGTGTTTACTGGAAATCCCACATCGCGCCAAATGTTTGCGGACATCTTTTGTCACCATATTGGGATAAGCATTGGCAACAATTTGAATGGGCGTCAATTCAGGTTCTTGCCACTCTAAATCCTGTTCAAAATATCCGATAGTAACCTGATCGGAAAATTTGAAATGGCCCTGCATAGATGGAATTTCCCCAATCAGGGTTTTTAACAGTGTCGATTTTCCAATCCCATTAAATCCAGTAATAACAACTTTTTGTCCTCCCTTAATGCTAAATTCAACGTTTGATAAAACGGGGTAATGGTAGCCAACTGCCAGATGTTTCACCAACAAGTGTTCTGTATTGGTTAATGGAAGTACGGGAAAATGGAAGTACGGAATAATTTCCTTTTGGTCTAAGGCCTCCATCTTTTCCATCCGGTCAAGCTGCTTTTGTCGTCCTCTCGCCATCTTTGCTTTTCTTCCCGCTATGTTCTTCCGTATAAATTCCTCCGTCTTTTTAATTTCCTTTTGCTGGGCCGCATATTGTCTTACATAATCTTCCCGCAGCAAAGTTTTCTTTCGCAAAAATTCGGAATATGTGCCATAGTATTTCGTGATAGTATCGTTATCAATATCACAAATGCGGTTCGCTATCTTGTCCAGAAAGCCATAATCATGGGAAACTACTAAAAAAGCATTTTCCAAAGCAGATAAATATTCTGCCAGCCATGTCACATGGTCTTTATCAAGGAAATTGGTCGGCTCATCCAGCAACAAAACATCCGGTTTTTCCAGCAGCAACTTCGCTAAAATTACTTTGGCTCGTTGTCCGCCACTCATTTCTGCAATCGAACGGTCAAGGCCAATAGCCAGAAGTCCTAACCCATTGGCGACACGCTCAATGGCTGTATCTATCGAGTAAAAATCGTGGGCTTCAAGCTGCTCCTGATAATGGGCGGCCAGTTCAAGGCTTTTCATATCGCCGTCAGCAGCTTTTTCATAGAGCTCCATTGCCTGTGCTTCCATATCAAATAGCTTTGAGAAAGCAGATTTAAGGAATTCCTTCATCGTTAGGGAATGGTCAATTTCCGCATATTGGTCTAAATAACCAACCGTAGTATTTGGTTGCCAGACGATACGCCCGCTGTCTGGAATGATCTGCTCCGTACAGATTTTGATTAAAGTGCTTTTGCCGGTTCCGTTCTGTCCGACAATACCAATATGTTCCCCCTTGTTGAGTGTAAAGCCTGCATTTTTGTATAGCACATTCTCTCCAAAAGAGTGTGTCAGTCCGTCAATTTCTAATAAGCTCATGTTTATCAATCCTTTCCTGTATATTCTGGACAAAAGAAAACGGCAGAAAGCAAAGATACATAAGTGTATCTGCCTTCTGCCTCTGGCATAGTAGCTCAAAAACAAAAGGCTATGGACAAAACATTGTCCATAGCCTCATACACATTATAACTGCATGGGAAGCCACTTTCTAAAAATGGGTATAAAATCCCCTTTGATGGCTTCCCGATGAAATCTAAATGCGTCGTTTATACGCTATACTCTGCACAATGTTTCATCGGTATGGATTGTACAGAGTCGATTCTCTTTTTACGCTGATCGGTTAAATGAAAATTCATATTCATGGCTCTATCTCCTTTTGAGAGGTATAACCCCTATTTTTAATAATACTATGGAAAACATGGTTTGTCAATCATGATACGCCGTTATTGCCCTGCTCCTAATAACAACGCATTTTACAAATTAGATATTGCCTTTTTTTTAAAATATGCTGTATTTAATTTTGAAAATGTGCTATACTGATATTTAGAAAGGGGCGATCACATGAATCTGAAGAAAATAAGTTTTGGAAACTTCAAATGTCTTTATAAGGCATCTTTTGAGCCGGGAAAGGTCAATGTATTTATCGGAGCCAACGGCTCTGGTAAATCCACCATTCTGGAAGGAATCGGTTTGTTAAGCGCGGCCATGACTGATCGGGTTGATGCTGCCAGTCTCCAGCGCAAGGGAGTTCGTCTCAGTGTTCCTGCCCTCTATAAGTCAAATTTCAAGAGCATCAACCGGCTAAAGTCTACCGTTGATCTTTCTTTGGAATGGGATGATGGTAGCAGCTCGGATGTGTACCAGTATGATGTTCACTTAACTACCCCTACGGATACAGAGTACTGGAAATATCATTCTGAAGCATTTTTCCAGAATGGCGAAAGGTTATGGGGACGCAGCAACGCCTCTTCCCAGCAGAGTAACAATTATATTGGTTTCTTTCTCATTGATGATGCGATCAACTTGAATGCCAGCCGAAAAATTGCAGAGGATTTTTCGGCATATGGTATTTTTCAGCCTAACACAATTACATTGCGCGGTACTGCACCTGACACGACCCAAACGACCCCGATTGGGTTGAACGGCGGCCGCCTCGCAGAAGCTATTAAGGCATTGATCCACTCCGAGGATGATGAAGTGTTTTTCGGAAATCTCTATATGGACGACATTCTCGATATGATTGACTGGGCCGCTGACATTACAGTGGCTGCCCCGAAGAAAAGCAATATCAACGCCAATGTTCCAACTACTCGTGATATTATCGAGTTCACAGACCGCTACATGAAAGACACCGCTCAGTTTACCGGCTACGATGCAAGCGAAGGCGCTCTTTATGTACTATTCATGCTTGCACTGGCAATGCACCCGCAAGGTCCATCCATTTTTGCAGTAGACAGCTTTGATCACGCATTAAATCCGCGCCTGGCAAAAAAAATGATGGAGGTCTTCTGCAATCAAATTTTGCAACAGGGCAAGCATGTTTTTCTGACTACCCATAATCCGCTTGTCTTGGATGGATTGGATTTGAACAATGACAATATTCGCTTGTTTGCAGTGGATCGTGATTCCAACGGCTACGCCCAGATCCAGCGTATCAAAGTTTCTCAGGAACTGATCAATGAAGGCCAGCCGCTGTCCCGGCTTTGGATCAATGGCCGGTTGGGAGGTGTGCCTACTCTGATATGAAACACATAGGAATTGTTTGCGAAGGTCCCACCGATTATATTATTTTGAAAGGTGTTATTGACCAGATCACTGGGGCAAAAAACACATATGTCATGCTCCAGCCAGAAAATGACCTGACCGGAAAATACGGGAACGGATGGAAAGGCGTCTGGAAATGGTGTTATGACAATGCATCTATCCGTAAGGAATTGATGAAGGGCATCCAGCCGGCTCTGGATTTTTTAGTTATCCAAATGGATGGTGATGTATCACGGAAAGAAAAATCTTCTCATTGCTGGTGCGAGACGACACAATGTGTTCATAAGGGAGAATGGAATCCTTTAGAGTGCGATATTACCCCCGAAGGGCGAGCTGTCTGTCCCATCGTTCTCCCGTGCCCGGGGCATACTGCTTCTGTAGCAGGATATGTGTCCCACCTCAAAGGCCTCCTTACCACATGGCTCAAAGAAACAGATGATACCTGTATTGTTATCCCATGTGACAGTACTGAGGCCTGGATTGTTGCAGCATATGATCAAACCGATGGAATTGAGACGATTGAAGAGCCGTGGGAACATATCATTGCACACGGGAAATATTATCACAACATTCGGATTCCAGGCCAGAAAAAGCGCACCCGCATATTTGAGCAGTTTGTACCTACTGTCTGTGAGAACTGGTCCAAAGTAACCGAACTTTGCCAGAGCGCACATGATTTCGAGGAATCTCTTTTGGCACTTGTATAAATTCTTCAGCCGCATAAAGGCCGCATGGGATGCAAAACCCCATGCGGCCTTTATGTTTTGCCCTTGAAATCAAATTTCTATGAGCCTGATCTCTCGCCCCTGAACATGGGCATCGCGCAGCGTGAACAGCGTCCCCCCTTTGTCCCGTCCATCATACACCGCAATCACACGTTGCGACTGGGCAACCATATAGCGATTGCGGTTCATGTAGCACGAAGGAACATAGTGGTCGGAGATCACTTTCACGCCATCGCAGGCATGGCGAGTGTTCTTATAGCATTTGAAAAGCTGTAAGAACACTCGTCTTTTTTTGTTGCTTTTGTTGCTTTCATCCGGCGATAGTGGATGGGGCGTAGTTGACGACTACGCCCTTTCTTGTGTTTACGGACACCTCCGGCGCGGGTAGCGGGATCAGCTCCGGGATCTCAACGACCCCTACGCAGTTATAGTGAATACGGAGCCGCTGTTCCCACACACCGTCTATCTTCTCGGCGTTGAACACTTCGATCTTCTCGATGAGCTCGTTCAGCATCCGGGGAGTCAGCTTGCGGGCGCGGGTGTATTTGCGGACCAGGGAGATGAACATAGTGAGCGACCACGGCGGCAAGGGCGTTCTCGTCGCCGCTTACGGCTGCCAGGATCACCGGCACCGGAATCGACTTCACTTGTCCGGCCATTCAAATCCCTCCTTCATCAGGTACTCGCGCAATTCTTTCAGCGTAACGAGCCGCCGCTTGGATACGGTCTGATGGACGATGTTCAGCTTCTCGCTGATTTCACGGTCCGTCATTTCCAGGAAGTAGGCAAGCAGGATGACATCTCGCTTGCCCTCCGGCAGCTGCGCCAAGGCGTCAGCCAGAAGATCGCCGGTCACGACTACCGGGAGTCCCAGCACTTCAAAGACATGCTCGCTCATAAAGTGCTTGTCCCACACGGCGGTCTGCTCCAGTTCAGAAGCTGTCAGCTCGCCCAGGGATTTCTCCTGGGATTGGAGACTGGCAAGTTCGCGCTGGATGTACCGGGCCTCATTCTTCAAAACCTTGACGCAGAAAGCGCCAAACTGATTTTGAATACGCTGCTCATAGGAGTCTTTCATTTTCTCACCTCCCTTCGCGCCGCACGGGTGCGGGGTGGTGATCTCCTCCCTTTCGCCTCAGTAATGCAAGGCTTGCGATTTTGGCAACCGCGAGCGGGAAGAAATTTTTATGAAAGGCTCCGCTGTATAGCGAAGGCCCGCATAAACAGCAAAAAGCGCCTGTCTGCAAAACGCAGACAGGCGCAAATGAACTATTAAACGCTTTTATGTAATCATACAGTTCATACTCATAAGCAGAATGTGCCCCGGTGGTGACCGGGCTTTTTTTGATGGTGCGGGTATTGTCTTATTTTGTCGAAATTCTCCTTGCCTCACGGCGGCTCCCTCCTAAAGCCGCCATAATCTTTAGCGTGTGGTCGTCGTTCCTTTTGGGGGACAAAAAGCGGCGGCCTTGATATTCAAAGCCGCCGCGATAAAAGGGCATGGATAGTGTCTGCTGAACGACGGCTTTTTTTCTTTTGCCGTCGCCCGGCAGATAGATTTCAGCTATGACTGTTCTTGTAAGATAGTTTGTGCCTCACTCTCGCTTATGTAGCCATATTGGATCATTTTCTGGACAACATACTCTTGACGTTGCTCTGCCAGTTCCGGGTTTGCGGTCAATGAATAAATCGAGGGCGCATTGGGAATACCTGCCAAAAGTGTACATTCATAATCCGTCATATCTATGGGGGCTTTCCCAAAATATCCTTGACTTGCATCGTAAATACAGTAGTAGCCGTCTCCGAAATAGATGGAATTGACATACAACTCTAAAATCTCGTCTTTCGTATAGGCGTTTTCCAGTCGGAAGGCCATAAACATCTCAGCAATCTTACGGATAAAACTTTTTTCCTGCGTGAAATACAGGTTTTTGGCAAGCTGCTGTGTTATGGTGCTGCCACCCTCACGCAGACTCCAAGAGGTCAGATTATTCCAAGCGGCTCGGCCTATGGCAATCAGGTCGATCCCAAAATGCTGTTCAAAACGGTGATCTTCTACCGCCACAACGGCGTCCAAATAAATCTCCGGGATTTCAGCAAGGGTAGTATAATTGGGATCGGCTTGAATCTCTGCGACTTTCTGATCAAGAGGTTGCTCGGCAAGTGCATCACGGTACATTTTATAACCAAATCCGCCCAAAACACTGCCAGCAACGAGCATGGCCAGCATCGCTAGAGCGAAGAAGCGAAATAGGAACTTTCTTATTCTTTTCATACTGCACCTGCCTTTCCGTTTGAAATAGCGTCTATGTCATAGGCTCCGGCTTACGAATTGCCACCGTATTGTTCCTGCACGGCGGCAGGCATTTCATCAAATTGCACTTCCGCCCAGGTGACAACGCCTCGGAATGGAGCCACCTTCAGACATAGATATGCATCGTCAGTGAGAATTCGGCTCGTTTCAAAGCTCAGTTCTCTTTCTGCCCCGGTCTCGTCGTAGGTACTTAATGTGTAGCGATAATTCATCGCTCCATGCGGTGCAATCTCGGTTACACAGTCATTATCAATTTGCGTGTAGTAGTCCGAGCTTCTCTGTGTAGCCAGAAAAGCAACGATGATAAACGCTACCAACAAAATAGCTATGGAAGCAATGATGATTGTTTTTTTCTTTGCGTTCATAATGAGTACTCCTTATTCAATCTCAATGGATACGGTTCCGTCCGCCTGGTCGCCCCACACTCCGATATAAGTGCTTGTGCCATCCACTTCAACTGTGCCATCGTACTCACCGCTCTCCGAGAGAAGAATGGTCGGATCATCTGCACCTGAGCGAAGAAAAACCGCTGCCTTGCCACTTTCGAGAGAAAGAGAACAGGTGATGTGGAGTGTACTTCCCGCTTCGCGCTCCAGGGTAGTACCACCAAACAAAATCTCTGTACCTGCAAAATCGGAATACGTTGCTTCATAGGACCCCGTGTAATCATCTGCACCGTTCTTTTTGTGGCCTTGCAGTTTACTTTGGGGCGTCAGCGCAGCAGTCCCCGCATCATCAACAAATTTGCCAAAGGCTTCCAAGATGCTGTTTTTTGCCTGACCGTCATCAGCTTCGGATAAAGCATCAAGGGCCTGATTAGTGCCATCCGCCAATCCGTTCAGTACAATATCCGTGCCATCCGTCAATCCACTTAACACAGCATCCGTACCGTCTGCCAACGACTGCATGACCGTTGAGCATCCAGACAGGCTGACGACACAAAGAAGCGCACAAAGAAAAACGCAGATTTTACCTTTATAGTTTGATTTTCGCATGAACTCTCTCCTTTCGTTAGGCGCGACGCCTGCCGCGACCTTTTTTGGCTTTTTTCTTTTTCGTATTGCTCGCCTTTTTGCTGGGGCGGGAAAGCAGCAATATTGCCATCGTCAAAACCAACACTGCCGCTATGCCTGCCAGCGCCAGCAAAGTGCTTGGGGCCTGTGTAGCGCCGTTATACGCCTGCATATCAAAACCGGCGAGAATCAGCGCCGCCGAAAACGGGTAGGCAGAGAGCAGGAAGCCGCTCTTGAAGAACAAAATGCAATACCCCAGGAAGAACGTCAGAAGCGACCCGCCCAGGTAGGCCCCACGCATCTGGCCGAAAATCAGGATCATCGGCATACAGACCAGGCTGGTATTGAAAGCGGCTGCGACTAACTGCACGCCCTGCCGCAGCAGAACAGCGGCAGAAAGCCCATCCAAACCAGCGAGCGTGCCGGTCAGAACCGTTACGGCTACACTATAAATCCCAAACAGGATTGACAGGAAAATCGTGACGATCAGTTTCCCGCCCAGCAGCTTTGGGTATGATACCGGCACCGTCAATAGATTCTTCATGGTGTCATTTGTATTCTCACGGTCGATCAGCCAGCCGCCGATCATGACAAGCGAGATTGGCAGAAAAATCTGCGTGTTTCCCCAAATCACATTGGCAAACAGTTTGACAAAATCAAAGTTCTGATCCCGCATCTCCGGGTTGATAATCAGCTGGGTGCCATACTGCACGACAGGGCAGAGCGCCAGAGCCACAATACCAACCAGCAGGATCTGGCAGCGCCGCAGCTTGCGCCATTCTCCTTTTAGAATACTCCACATGACTTTACACCTCCTTAACAGCTCTGACGCTTATAGACCAGCGCGATCAATGTCAGGAACACCGCCGACTCCAGGATAACGACCAGGAACGCCTGAGGCGTTGTCACAAAGTAAGGACTGATCCGTTCCATCAATTCCGTCATCTGTGCGCTGGAGCTGGATGTGTCCAGATACTGAAAGAACCAGCGGAAGGTCAGCGGTCCAGGTAACAGCGTACCCGCATTGAACCCAAAGGGCTGCATGATGAAATAGTCGTTGGTGCCAAAAATATAGTTGACCGCCGTATAGAAGAACGTGATGATTACGGAGATAATGTAACTACGGTTCAAAAGCACCACCAGGAGGACGCAGGGCAACGCCCCGGCCCACATCATAATTCCCTGTCCGATGCCTACAAAAAACAGCTTCCAAAAGCCGACCGGCTCCAGCCCGGATGCCAGCACGATAGCCAAATTGACCAGGCCGCCGACAGCCATAAACGCGACGGAAAACAGAAACAGCAACGTCATCTTCGCCAAGGCCAGCGCAGGTTTGCTCACGGGAACAGTCATCAGGTTCTTTAGGGTATCGTTGTCCTGTTCTTCAAAGAGCAGATTCGATGCCAAAACCACCACAGCGGGCATCAGAAGCAGATAGGCGCTCAACTGGAACAGAGTGGACATCAGGCGATCCACCGCTTCCGCGCCACTTGAAAACTCCTGCATCTCCGGCAGAAACAGCGCACATCCCAAGGGGATCAAAGCCGAAATGGCCGCAGCCGCAAAGAACAGGGGCTTTCGTTTTAGCTTGGCAAACTCACAGCGCAAAAGTTTAAGCAATGCCCTCACCCCCTGTAACCTGTTTGAAGTAATCTTCCAGAGTGTCCTCATATGACAATGCCTTTCGGTGTCTATCTGCGTTACTACTTCTGCTATAATTGGCGCAAAACTTTGAGACTATCTTTTTTGCTCTCTCTGTTTTTCGAGCTGACCCAACTCAGCGGCCTGTATTTTGTCTATCCAGGCAGCTACCGCCTGTTTGACGTAGACGACCTGATCGTCAACACTGCGGGCAGCATGATTGGATTTGCCTTGGCCGGGCCAGTGAGCCATCTGCTGCCTACCCGACAAGAATTGGATACCGTTAGTTTCCGGCGGGGTGCGTCCATCTCCTTTACGCGGCGTGTTTTCTCATTTCTGGCCGATATGGCTTGCCTGACCTTTGCATCAGGTATTCTGGCCGTAGTTGTGGTCTCGTTTGGAATCACTCTCTCCATTCAATGGATGCCAGTTCTATTTATTGCCTACTTTGGGCTGCTGCCCATTTTGCTCCACGGTCAGACGCCCGGCAAACGGCTGACCCGCATGAAAATCATGCAAAGGAATGGCGATGCGGCACATTGGTATCAATATTTTCTGCGCTATGGCCTGCTGATTGCAGGTCTGGTCGGAGCACCATATTACTTGAACCGGCTACTATTTATTCTGATGGACGTATTGCATCTGGACAGTTTAGCATCACTCGTACTGCATGGGTTACTGATCGGTGGGTATTTGTTCTGGCTATTCTTTGCCGGGATTCGTATGGCCCTGCACAAGCCCTTGTTCTATGAGCGATGGTCACGGACAAAATTGGTAAGCACGGTGAAACACACATCGAATTGAGCATTGGCTTGATATTCATACTTTTTTGCGTCTAACAAAACTTCAAAAAGCATTTATAATGCCAAAAATCAGGGATAGGGCGAATGGCTAAAAACCATTCGCCCTATCCTTACTTTTGCGCTGTATTTTTTGCCCGTTATCTGCAATATGAATTATATTGGTGTGTTTGTCAAACGAAAATGTGAGCAAAAGGGCCCCAAAAAAGTGAGCACCTTCAGCACCAGATTTCATGTCGTGAGCAATGCTTTTCCCAAGTACCAAATGCTCACCTTTTGAGTACCCGGAAAGATGAGGGCCTTTTGCAAGAGTGGGTACCCTGGGGGGCCTAATGCTCACATCAGTCCCCTGGGGGGGGCCAAACGCTCACATCGGTGTCCAAAGCCCTTTTGCACTAATTTTGAGTACCCTAAGTGTATGCTCTCTGGCGGTTTAGGGACTGGGTAAGCCGGTAGCTCTCCCCAGAGAAAATCACAATATGGCTGTGGTGAATAAGCCGGTCAACAAGTGCCGCAGTCAGGCGGTTGTCGCCAAAGACGGTGTTCCACTGAGAGAACTCCAGGTTTGAGGTAATAATCAGGCTCTTGCGCTCGTAGCAATCGGAAATCACTTGGAACAGCAGTTCAGCGGCATCCTTGTGCAGAGGGACGAAACCAATCTCGTCAATCACAACAAGCTCTACCTTTTTCAGCGTATCCAGGTAGTTGTTCAAGGTCCCCTTGGTGTTCTTCTCCAGCAGGATGTTTGCCAACTCCGCCGCAGTAAAGAAGCGGACACGCCGCCCCTCCTGGCAGGCTTTCAAAGCAATAGCCGTAGCCAGATGGGTCTTTCCCGTCCCAACGCTCCCCATAAAAATCAGGTTTTCTTTTGGGGCAAGGAAATGGAGGTCGGTCATGTATTCCTGTGTCAAGCCGCCAGGAAGTTCAATGGCGGAGTTCCACACAAAATCATCCAGTGTCTTCATCACCCGGAAACCAGCCGTCTTTACCATGCGGTTAATCCGGTTGGCCTCTCGTTCCTGTAATTCCAGCGTCAAGAGGTCGGTCACATATTGCTCGGTATTTTCGTAGGGGACGCTCCGCCAGCCTTTCGCCATGCCGCCCAGCTTCACTTGCCGCATGAGCTGTTCAATCTGTTCAGCCATGAGCCTCACCTCCCATCAGGCCATCATAGGCTGAGAGGTTTGGATTGTAGTTCAGCAATGGGGCTCCGGAGAGTTTAAGCGGATCTGGGCGGTACTCCTTCTTGGCAATCATGTAATAACACTGCCGCAGGCTGTCCACATCGGCCCGGCCATTGGCGGCTGCCATTTCCAGAGCATCATCACAGAACTCAGAGTTTCCGTCAGCAACGATTTCGCTGAGAAGTTGCAGGGCGCTCTTCCGCTCTTTTCCCTTGGTGGAAGCAAGATAATCCTGCCACCGTTGCGGCATTTGGTGGAAGAAACGGGTATGCTCAATCGCTCCTGGCTTTTTGCAGAGGGTGGACACATACTGCGTCCAGTCGTAGACCTCATCATTGGTTTTGTAGCTTCTGGGAAAGCGTCCAACCGGTCTGTGGTCGTGGTAAAACGCTACATGGTCATAGAAGATTTTGGCCTGTACTTTTTCGCCGGCCAGCATGGGAGATAGCCCGTATTTATTCGTCTCAATCGTTGCAAAGCCTGTTTTACTCACGGTAAGCGTCGTTTACCACAACGGCCCGTGGGTCGGCGGCCTGTATCTCTGCAAGCCGCGCTCTGTCCTCTGGATATCGCCCCCGGCGCAGACTTCGGGACAAAGCTCATGGGGATGCTCGACACCTTCCCCAAAGCCTTTGAAACCTACTGGCCGGGACTGGGCGGCATTGACCTGCTGGTGGGCCTCGCCGGTGCGGCTGGGGTGTATCTGCTGATACAGTCCAAAATCAAGCAGGCAAAGAAATTCCGGCGGGATGCGGAGTACGGCACCGCCCGCTGGAGTGCATAATTTTAAGTGTAAAGGACACCTACATGGACGCACAGGAGGTTATGCACATGACTGATTATAGCAAAATTACCGCCCTTTACTCCCGCCTTTCCGTGGGCGACGAGGACAGGGACGGCGGTGAGAGCAACAGCATACAGAACCAAAAAATCTTTTTGGAGAACTATGCCAGAGGACAGCACTTAACCAATATCCGGCACTACATTGACGATGACGAAAGCGGCAGATTTTTTGACCGTTCTGCCTATTCCCGCATGATGGACGATGTAGAAAACGGAAAAATCGGTGTCTGCATTATGAAAGACCTGACGCGCTGGGGGCGCGACTATCTCCAAGTTGGCAACGCTATGGAGATATTCAGACGGAACAATGTGCGCTTTATCGCGGTCAACAACGGGATAGACAGCGAGAAGCCCGACACATTGGAGTTTGCGCCCTTTATCAACATCATGTCGGAGTGGTACGCAAAGGACATCAGCAAGAAAGTAAAGACCGGCATTAAAACGAAGGGCATGAGCGGAAAGCCGATTGCCACCGAAGCCCCCTACGGCTATATGAAAGACCCGGACAACAAGGATTTTTGGATAATCGACGAGGAAGCCGCCGAGGTTGTGCGCCTTATTTTCCGTCTGTTTATCGGCGGGAAGAACCGCAACCAAATCGCCGTATATCTGACGCAGGAGCAAATCCCTACCCCTACTTTCTACATGAAAGACCGGGGACGGGGAACGTGTAAAAACAAGGCGCTCAATGAGGATAACCGCTACAAGTGGAACAAAGTCACCTTGACCCATATCCTCACGCGGCAGGAGTATTGCGGCGATGTAGTCAACTTCAAGACTACAAAGCATTTCCGGGACAAGCGGAACCACTATGTAGACCGGAGCCAATGGCAGATAACCGAAAATGTGCATGAGCCGATTATTGACCGCGCCGACTTTGAAACCGCACAGCGGATTTTGGAAAACGCGCCCGTCAGACGCCCCAACGGGGACGGGGAAATCCACCCTTTGTCGGGCTTGCTTTTCTGTAAGGATTGCGGCGCAAAAATGCACATCCGCATAGATTACAGGAACGGCGGCAAGCGGCATGTTGCCTATTGCAGCGAGTATCACAAGGGGAAAGCCAAAAACCCCAAGTGCCATTCCCCACACATCATCGACGCGGACTTGCTCATGCAGACCGTCGCGGAAGTGCTGAAGAAAATCGAGGACTACTCTATCAGCAACCGGGCGGAGTTTGAAGCCTTAGTGAAAAAGAACCTTGCCATGCAGCAGACCGACCAGACCAAGAAGCAGCAGAAACGTATCCCGCAAATCACGACACGCCTTGAACAGATTGACAAGGTGCTGAATAAGCTCTATGAGGACAACGCCCTCGGCACTATCCCGCAAGACCGCTATGAGCAAATGTCGCAAAAATATTCGGAAGAATACTACACACTGAAAACGGAGCTTGCCACACTCCAAGAGCAGCTATCCGCTTATGAGAACGCGGGAGGGCGGGCGCAGAAGTTTTTGAAGCTGACGGAACGCTATGCCGCCTTTACTGACCTGACCCCCGCCATTCTCAACGAGTTTATCAGCCGGATTGAAGTGCATGAGCGCGACAAGAAAAGGGCAAAACAGGCTGTTCAGCACATCGGGATATATTTTAACTATATCGGCAGATTTGAGAACGAAGTGACGCAGCTTGCAGAGCCTACGGAGCAGGAAGTCCGGCAAATGCGGGAGGAAATCGAAGAAGCCCAAAAGGAAAAGAGCCGCGCCTACCACCGGCAGTATTCAAGGGAGTACCGGGCGCGAAACCTTGAAAAGCAACGGGAATATGACCGCATGAAAGCGCGGGAATACCGGGCAAGGAGAAAGGCGCAGGCCGCCGCCGCAGCACCCGCACAGTAAAACAGAATACCGACAACTAAGAGGGATTTTCCGGGCTACGGGAAATCCCTTTTTCGCGCCCGGAGAAAGGAGCCGCCTATGGCAGAACAGACCCCCGACAGTATCATCACGACACAGAAGAACGGACAGACCATCGTTGCGGAATTGTTTTTCAATCACAGCGGCACAGAAACATTCCGCGACAAGCTGCTCAAAGTGATACTTGCCGACAGCTTGCAGGACGGTCAAGAGCCGGAAAAATCGGAAATTTTGCGATAACAGCCGCCCCGACGATACATTCCCCGTCCGGGCGGTTTTTATCGTCAAAAACGCCGTTTTCTCCAAGTCAAGAGCCGGAGAAAACACCCGAAAAATGCCCCTATTGCGTAACAGGGGCGCAGAAAGGAGAGTTTATGCGAACAGGGCTTCCCAAGCAAAAAAAGACCACAGACATCTGGTTTGATGAGAAAGACCCGTTGATCCATATCCGTACCCACAATACCGACTTGAAGAAGCGGCTTGCCGCCTATGCCGAGCAGCACCCCGATGTGTGCCGCCAGACCGACGCAGACCCGGAAACGGGCTGCATGGAGTTTGACATTGAGAAAGGCCGCTTCTCTTTCCGTCTGACCGCCCCATACAGCGAGGAACGGCGGGAAGCGGCGCGGCGGTACGCCAGAGAGAGCAACGCCGCCGACAGGCTGAAATAGAGTGGAAATGTTCATAGTTTTGTGCTATACTTTTTCTAAAAGCAGAGTAATACTGCGGAATTGATTGGAGGACAACACAATGGTTACATTTATGAGATTAAGATAAAACCGCGAGTTATGTTGCGGTTATCCGTATTGCATAACTCGCTTATTGAAGCAGAGATGTAATTACGGAGGAAAAACAAATGAATAATAATTTATCACGCTTTGCAGACAGCAAGGTTTATTTTCAATGCCCAATTTGCACAAAATCAATGGATATACAAGGCAATAGCCTAATTTGTAGACATGGACATTGCTTTGATATTTCAAGATATGGGTATGTAAATTTGTTGTTAAAATCATCGCCCAAAACCAACTACAGCAAGCGGTCTTTTGACAACCGGCACCAAATTTTGGAGTATGGCATGTATGATGTTGTGTTGGAGAAAATCATACAGTTTATTTCTGATACGCCATCTATAAGAAACATTTTAGATGTTGGTTGCGGCGAGGGTTTCTATGCAAGGCAGATACAGCAAAGAACAGAACGAAACATCTTTGCCTTTGACTTGTCAAGGGAGGCAATACAGATTGCATCAAAAAAAGACAAGCGCAAAGCAGTGAAGTGGTTTGTTACTGACTTATCAAAAATCCCTTTGAAAGACGGAAGTATGGATTGTATTTTAGACATATTTTCGCCTGCACACTACAAAGAATTTCAGCGATTGCTATCTCCTAACGGATATGTTGTGAAAGTAATTCCTACGAAAAATCATTTGAGGGAAATCAGGACTAAAGTGCAAGCACACTTGAAAAATCCAGATTATTCAAATGAGTCTGTCGTTGAATATTTTGAGAAATATCTTAAAACCATTTCAAGAGAAACGGTTTCAGCCACCGTACAGTTGTCATCAGAACAAAGAATGTCGTTTATTGAAATGACGCCGCTTCTCTTTTGCGTTGAAAAAGATTGCGTTGATTGGCGTACTCTCACACATTTGACAATCGAAGCTGATGTTTTAATAGGAATGTATTAAAGGGCGTATTGATATTTAATATTCCCATTTATTGAGCAGAACGGAGTAAACCAAACACCCTAATCAAAAGGACAGCCGAGGAAATCGACTGTCCTTTTTCTATGCCGACAGGTAGAAAGGAGTGACCACCCATGACGAAACCGAGAGAAAAAAACCGCGAGGAATTGCAAGCCGAGATTGAGGACGGGAAGAAGAAAATCCGGCAGCTTGAAAACCGGGAAAAGGTGTTGCGGCAAAAGTTATCCCAAGAGGAACGCAGGACGCGCAGCCATCGGCTGATCGTCCGGGGTGCGGTCTTTGAGAGCATTGTGCCGGAAGCCAAGACCATGACCGACGAGGAAGCCGCCGCCTTTCTCCGGCTTGCCTTGACGAGCGAGGAAGCGCGGGCTTATCTGAAAAAACGCACCAAGGGCGGGAAAAGCGAATAATCCCTTTGGCACAAAGGGCGCACTTATACACCCTTACGGGTGCGTGCGCTCTGCCGAGGGCTTGTCGGCACAGAGAGAAAGCCGCTTGCTTCCCTCTCTGACCGACATTGGCGGCTTTGCCGCAACAAGGGGCTGCACCCCTTGCGCCGCTTACGCGGCTATCCCTGCACACCCACAAAAACAGTACACCCGCCGTTGGCGTCTGTACCATTTTTGCGGGTTTTATTATCCTATCCGGGAGGTGATACCCATAGCCATCTACCATTGTAATATCAGCATTGTCAGCCGGGGCAAGGGCAAATCAGCCGTTGCCGCAGCCGCCTACCGAAGCGGCGAAAAGTTGACAAATGAGTGGGACGGAATGACCCACGACTACACCCGCAAAGGCGGTGTTGTCCATACGGAAATCCTACTGCCGCCCAATGCCCCGCCCTCTTTCTCTGACCGTTCAACCTTGTGGAACAGCGTGGAGCTTTACGAGAAAGCCGGGAACGCCCAGCTTGCCAGAGAGATTGACGCGGCGCTTCCCATAGAGTTATCCAGAGAGGAACAGATCCGGCTTGTCCGGGAATACTGTTCCTCTCAATTTGTTTCCAGAGGAATGTGCGTTGATTACGCCATTCACGACACCGGCAAGGGCAATCCCCATTGTCACATCATGCTTACCATGCGCCCCCTTGACGAGCGCGGCGCATGGGCGGCGAAGTCCAAAAAGGAATATGACCTTGATGAAAACGGCGAGCGTATTCGCTTGCCAAGCGGCAAATACAAGGCCCGCAAAGTTGACCTGACCGGCTGGAACGACAAGGGCAACGCGCTTTTATGGCGCAAGGCATGGGCGGATATTTCAAACGCCTACCTTGAACGCGCCGGAAGCCCGGAGCGCATCGACCACCGCAGCAACGCCGAGCGCGGCATTGACGAGCTGCCCACCGTCCACATGGGCGTGGCGGCCTGTCAAATGGAGAAGAAAGGCATAGCCACCGAGAAAGGCGAGCTGAACCGGAATATCCAAAAAGCAAACCGCCTTATCCGGGAAATCCGGGCGCAGATTGGAAAGCTCAAAGAATGGATTGGCGAACTGTTCAAGGCGCGGGAAAACGCCCCGGAGCAGCCCCCGCAATCCCCCGGCCTTGCAAATCTGCTGATGAAGTATTTAAGCGTTCAGAGAGAAAAGAGCCGGAAGTATTCGCAGAGTTGGCAAAGGCAGCACACCGCCGACGAACTGAAAACCGTTGCAAAGGCGGTCAACTATCTTTCCGAGCATGGCATTTCCACCCTTGACGAGCTGGACGCTGCCCTTTCCTCTGTCAGCGACCAAGCCGACGCTATCCGGGAGGGCATGAAAACCGCCGAGAAGCGCATGAAAGAATTGCAAAAGCTGATTGAATACGGGAAGAACTACACCGAGTACAAGCCCATTCACGACGAGCTGAAAAAGCTGAAAAATGGCTGGACGAGCAAGCGCGACAAGTACGAGGAAGCCCACCGCGCCGAGCTTACGCTATGGAACGCAGCGAGCCGCTATCTCCATGCAAATCTGCCGAAAGGGACAAAGAGCTTGCCTATCGCTGAATGGGAAAAAGAGTACGCCACCCTCAGCGGGCAGAGAACAGCGGAATATACCAAGCTGAAAGAAACCCGCGCCGAGGTTGCCGAGCTGCACAATATCCGCAAGTGCGTTGATATTGCGCTGAAAGCCGACCAGCCGGAGCAGACCCGCACCAAGCAGCACGACTTAGAACGATGAAAGGAGTTGAGATTTTTGTACTACACCCAAGAACAGATAGACCGGGCGAACCAAGCCGACCTTGTTTCTTTCCTGCAATCACAGGGCGAGCAGCTTACCCGCGCCGGGAATGAATACCGCTGGAAACGGCACGACAGCTTGACCGTCCGGGGAAACAAGTGGTACAGGCACAGCCAGAGCAAGGGCGGCGGCCCCGTTGATTTTGTTATGGAGTTTTTCGGCAAGAGCTTCACCGAAGCCGTAGAACTTCTCACAGGAGAAAAGGGAGCCGCACCGCCGCCGGACAGACCTTGCCCCGCGTCCCTATCCGACTTCCGGCTACCACCCCCAAACAGCGACAACCGAACAGCGAGGAACTACCTCACAACAGCCCGCCGCATTGATGAAGATGTGACGGGCTTTTTCTTTGCCCGCGGCGATATTTACGAGGACGCAGCCCACCACAACGCCGTATTTGTGGGGCGGGACGAGGACGGAATACCGCGCTACGCCCACAGCAAAGGAACGGCGGGAAACTTCCGGCTTGATGTGAAAGGCAGCGACAAAGCCTTTAACTTCTGTTACCGGGGCGAGGGCGAAAGATTGTTTGTCTTTGAAGCACCCATTGACCTGATCTCTTTCCTCTGCCTGTTCAAAAAGGAATGGCAGAAGCAAAGCTACCTGTCATTGGGCGGCGTGGGAGAAAAAGCCCTGCTCCGCTTTCTCTCTGACCGTCCGAACATCAAGACCGTTTACCTCTGCCTTGACAGCGATGAAGCCGGGAACGACGCTTGCAGCCGCCTTGTAAAGCTCATGCCGGAGGGCTATACCGTCCACCGGCTTATCCCTCTTTTCAAGGATTGGAACGAGGTATTGCAGCACCGGGCAGAAATCACAGACGGGAAGTATATCCGGGAAGCTGTTTACGGCTTGAAAGAGCCGCCGCAGGAAGAAACCGTCGAGATTATCCGCATGAGCGAGGTTGACACGCAGACCGTTGAATGGCTATGGGAGCCGTATATCCCGTTTGGGAAAGTAACCATTGTGCAAGGCAACCCCGGCGAGGGCAAGACCACCTTTGCCCTACGCCTTGCCGCCGCTTGTACCAACCGCAAGCCGTTCCCCCACATGGCAGCGCATGAGCCATTCAATGTGATTTACCAGACCGCCGAGGACGGTTTGGGCGACACCATCAAGCCCCGCCTTATGGAAGCCGAAGCAGACCTTGACCGTGTTCTTGTCATTGATGAGAGCAAGCAGGGGCTTTCCCTTTCCGACGAGCGCATAGAGAGAGCTATCCGGCAGACCGGGGCGCGGCTGATTATCCTTGACCCCATACAGGCGTACATGGGCGAAAAGACCGACATGAACAGGGCAAACGAGGTGCGCCCCATGTTCCGCCGCCTTGCCGATGTTGCCGAGCGTACCGGGTGCGCCGTTATCCTTATCGGACACTTGAATAAAGCCGCCGGAGGACAGAGCGCATACCGGGGCTTAGGTTCTATTGACTTCCGCGCCGCAGCAAGGAGCGTCCTGCTGATTGGGCGCGTGAAGCGGGAGCCAAATGTGCGCGTTATCGTCCATGACAAATCTTCCCTTGCGCCGGAGGGCAAGCCCGTTGCCTTTTGCCTTGACCCGGAAACGGGCTTTTCGTGGATAGGCGAGTATGACATTACCGCCGACGAGCTGCTATCCGGCGCGGGCGGCAACACGGCCACCAAGACCGAACAGGCGGAACGGCTGATACTTGACCTGCTTGCAGACGGGAAAGAGCTTGCCAGCGAGGAAATTGTAAAGGCCGCAGCCGAAGCCGGAATATCTGAAAGGACGGTGCAGAACGCCAAGCGCAACATGGGCGGTGTTTTGGATGCAAGGCGCGTCGGCGGTCAATGGTACAACTTCATCAAGAAGAAGCAGCCGCCCGAACCCGCAAGCTGAAAACGCAAAGTGCAGACCCTTTGCGCTTTGCACTTTCGCGCTTTCACTTTGATTGTGCGTCAATAACTCAAAATAGCACTTGACAAAACGCTTCATGGGGAACAAAGGAGGATATAAAGCCGTTTGTAGACCCCAAATTTCAGAACAATGTTATTCTGACCGGGACGGAGTTTCTTACCATGAACACCCGCCCGAGGATACCCGCCAACGCCCGCAACTTAAACGCCTGCGTCATCGGCTCGTCCGGCTCGGGCAAGACAAGGTTCTGGCTGACCCCGCAGCTCCTTCAAGCCCATTCCTCCTATGTGGTGGTGGACCCGAAGGGCGGCACCCTCGACCAGTGCGGGCGGTTCCTGCAACGGGAGAAATATAAGGTGCGGGTGTTCAATAGTATCGACTTCTCCAAATCCATGCACTACAATCCGCTGGCCTACATCAAAACGGAAAGCGACGTGCTGAAATTCGTCACCGCCCTGATCGCCAACACCAAAGGCGACGGCAAGGAGGGCGACGAGTTCTGGACCAAAGCCGAAACCCTTTTGTACTGCGCCCTTGTGGCCTACATCGTGTTTGAGGGGCCGGAGGAAGAACGCAACATGAATACGCTGGTGGAAATGATAAACAGCATGGAGGTCCGGGAGGATGACGAAACCTTCAAAAACGCGGTGGACTATATGTTTGACGGGCTGGAGCGCCGGAGTCCCCAGCACTTTGCTGTGAGGCAGTATAAGAAGTACAAGCTGGCAAGCGGAGATGTATGCTCTAAGTGACTTCTTAATCATGGTTTTTGTCATGGTTAGTGAAGCAGTCACTTAGAGCATTTTCATTTCAGGAGGTACAGCCATGAGAAACGAGAAAATCACCCCTCTGTATGAGCGTTTGAGCCGCGATGATGAGTTACAGGGCGAGAGTAACTCCATATCGAACCAGAAAAAGATGTTAGAGGACTATGCCCGCCGGAATGGGCTACCGAACCCCACCCACTTCACCGATGACGGTGTATCGGGAACCCGTTTTGACCGTCCCGGCTTTCTGGCGATGATGAAGGAAGTCGAGGCCGGACGAGTGGAGGCCATTGTTATCAAAGACATGAGCCGCCTGGGGCGTGACTATCTGAAAGTCGGCCAGGTTATGGAGATTTTGCGGCAGCGCGGCGTCCGGTTGATCGCCATCAACGACGGTGTGGACAGTCTGAAAGGCGATGATGATTTTACCCCGTTCCGCAATATTATGAACGAGTTTTACGCCCGCGACACCAGCCGGAAAATCCGCTCCGTGTTCAAGTCCAAGGGCATGAGCGGCAAGCACCTGACCGGCACTGTCATTTACGGCTATCTGTGGGACGAAAAGCGGGAACACTGGCTTGTGGACGAAGAAGCCGCCGAAGTGGTACGCCGTATCTTTTCCCTGACGATGGAGGGCTATGGCCCCTATCAAATCTCCAAGCTGCTGTCCGAGGCAAAGGTTGAAATCCCCGCTGTCCATCTGGCTCGCTTTCACGAGGGCGTAAACAGGTCAAAGCCGGTCAAAGACCCCTACGGCTGGGGATCGTCCACCATCGTGAACATCCTGAAAAAGCGGGAATACCTGGGCCACACCATCAATTTCAAGACACGCAAGCACTTTAAGGACAAGAAAAGCCACTATGTTGACGAAAGCGAGTGGACGATTTTCGAGAACACCCATGAGGCCATCATCGACCAGGAAACCTTTGACAATGTGCAGCGCATCCGGGCGAATGTCCGGCGCTACCCGGACGGCTGGGGCGAGGCCCATCCCCTGACCGGCCTGATGTACTGCGCCGACTGCGGCGGCAAGATGTATGTTCACCGAACCTACAACGGAAAACGCGACCCGCAGTTTACTTGCAGCCAGTACACCAAAGTCCCATGCGGGACGCTCTGCGGCACACAGCACCGCATCCGGGCCGAGGCCGTCCTGACCCTGATAACCGATATGCTCCGGGCCATCGCGGAGTATTCCAAGAATGACCGGGCCGAGTTTATCCGCACTGTTCAGGAAACGCAGGCCGCCCAGCAGGCCGCCGACATATCCAAGAAGCGGAAACGGCTGGCCGCCGCCCAAAAGCGGGCCGGGGAACTGGAAAAGCTGATTTGCAAAATCTATGAGGACAACGCCCTGGGAAAGCTGCCGGATGCCCGGTATGAAGCCCTGGACGCACAGTATGCCAAAGAGCAGGACACTCTCCATGCGGAAATCACGGAACTGGAAAAGGCCGTTACCGGCTATGAGCAGAGCCGGAAATCTGCGGAGAAGTTTATTGCCCTGATTGATAAGTACGAGAACTTCGACACGCTGACAAACACCATGCTCAACGAGTTTGTAGAGAAAATCCTTGTCCATGAACGCGCCCGGAAAGGCAGCCAGGACACCACGCAGGAGGTTGAAATCTACTTCAACTTTGTGGGCCGGTATATCCCGCCCGCCTTGCAGCCGGTTCCCCTGACCCCGGAGGAACAGGAAGAACTGCGGAAGAAGGAGGTACGCAAGGACAGGCTTCACCAGAACTACTTGCGCCGCAAGGCCAATGGCAAACAGAAGGAATGGGAAGAACGCTACAACGCCAAGCGCAAGGCCCAGGTGGAGTCAGCAAAGGCCGCGATCCGGGCCGAGGACATGGAAAAGGGCGTTTTTATCCCCGTCAGCCAGTTACCCAGGCAGGAGCCGCGCAAGGCCACCATATCGGCCAGCGCCGCAGTTTAATCATCACAGTGCAAAGGAGGACGAACATGAACGAATTGACTTACACCCGCTACGGGGATTACTACATCCCCGACCTGAAACTTTCCGAGCAGCCGGAGGCCCCCATCGGCAAGTATGGCCGTATGCGGCAACGCTATCTGAAGGAACACCGGCCTGGCCTTTACAGCAGCTTGATTTTGAGCGAAAAGCTGTACCCGCACCTGTTGGAGATTGACCGGGCAGCGCATGAACGAATGGACGCCATGCTGCCCCGCATGATGGCGGCGGCAGGCGTCACCGAGGAATTGAAAGCCCGTGACCCCATGCGCTGGGTGGGGCTGATGAACACGCTGAAAGCGCAGGTGGAGGAAATTATTCAAGACGAACTGATTTACAATTAGTTTTTAGGCAGAGGCTTTGGTCTCTGCCTAATTTTATAATCATTTCGACACATTTCCTGCCTTGTACTATTCGAGAAAACGAATTATAATGTTAAGGTTGGAGGTGCAATATGGACTATATGACATTAAAAGAAGCTGGCGAAAAATGGGGCGTGACCCCTCGTTGGATAAATTATTACTGTTCTTCGGGCCGCATTCCCGGCGCTGTGAAAATGGGGACTGTCTGGCTCATTCCTAAGAACGCAGAAAAGCCCATTGATGGCAGGACAAAAAAAGCAAGGAGCAATCGCAATGGAAAATAGGATTATATTGATTGAAGATGACGAAGAAATCAGAAGCATGGTGAAAGACTATTTGTCAGGAGAATTTCAAGTGCTTTCTTTTAGTGATGGTAAAACAGCTATTCATACTATCAAGAATTATGATGAATACTCTCTTGCACTCATAGACCTTATGCTGCCAGATATGAGTGGTATGGAGATTATTAAGACTATTCGGCAGGTCAGCACGATCCCGATCATCATTATCACCGCAAAGGACAATGATACCGATAAATCGTTAGGGCTGAATTTGGGGGCCGATGATTATGTTGTAAAGCCATTTTCTCTGATTGAGCTTACTGCAAGGATTAAAGCCAATATTCGGCGTGCCAGAACCTATCAAGCCATGCCAAACGATGCAGGCGTAAAGATTAAGGATTTAGAGATTGACCCAATCAGTCATACTGTTAGCCGCCAAGGAACTCTGATAGATTTAACGCCCATTGAATTTGAAATTTTGTATCTGCTGGCAACCCATCCGGGACGGGCTTTCTCGAAAGAACGCTTGTATGAACTTATTTGGAAAGAGCCATATTTCGGTAATGAAAACGTATTAAATACCCATATCAATCGACTGCGCCTGAAACTGAAAAACGGTGAAGAAGATACGACAACCTATATTAAGACCTTATGGGGAATAGGTTACAAGATGGAGGATAAATAAATGTGGGTTCTGTTTGCTGCGCTTTCAGCCGCTTTGCTGCTCATCTGCATTTGGCAGAGAATACAGTATAGGAAATTGCAAAAAGAAATCAACTATATCAGTAACCGACTGGAAACGCTTTCTATTACTTCTGAAAATGGCTTTGTTCTTCTCCCTACCGATCATGCCTGCATGAAAAAATTAGGGGCTGCGATTAACACATTGCTTCAAAATTTCTACGAAAAGAAGTCAGAATATGAACAGGCACAAAAGGCGATGGCACAGGTTCTTACCAATATCTCACATGATATTCGTACCCCTCTGACTGTGCTGAAAGGAAACAGTGAAATGTTAGCTGCTAAAGTGGATGATGTATCTGTGCCGGAGGTCATTCATACCATGGCTACCAAAATTGACCGTAAAGCAGATGATTTGATAACAACGATAAACGACTATTTTACAATGTCCAAAATTGCTTCCGGCGATCTTCCTCTGAAACTGCAAAAGGAGAATGTTTCAAGATTATGCCAAGACACCATTTTGGAATATTATGATCTGCTTGAAAAGCAGCAATTTGAGGTGGATATACAGATACCAGCCACGCCGATTTATGCAGACACAGACCGGGACGCCTTGCAGCGTATTTTGAAAAACCTAATAGACAATGCAATCCGGCATGGGGGTGATGGAAAGTATATTGCCCTGCGTCTTACAGCAGAAAAAGGAAAAAGTGTCATTGAAATAGAGGATCACGGGAAAGGAATGTCGCCACAACAGCAAAAGCAGATATTCACAAGAAACTATACGACTGCCCCGAAATCATCAGGAAATGGTCTGGGATTGGCGATTGCAAAGAAACTTTCTATGCAGATAGGAGCAGAATTGCAGGTTCACAGCATACAGAATGAGCAAACGGTTTTCTCGGTCATTTTGAAAAGTTAGAAAAAAGTTAGATTTCAGGCAGAGAAAAGAGAAGTCTGTTTTGTATAATGGGAGCCGTACAGGAGGAATACAAAATGGATTATATCATGGAAACCGTAGGGCTGCGAAAGTCCTATAAAGGAAATGTCGTTGTAAACGATGTGAATATCCATGTTCCCAAAGGGGCTATTTATGGCTTTGTCGGGCCGAACGGTGCCGGTAAAAGTACGGTAATGAAAATGATCCTGAACCTTATCCAGCCAGAAGCCGGAGAAGTTCAGCTTTTTGGAGAGAAAGTCACCGATCAAAGTTATGAAGTTTTCAAACGGGTGGGTTCCATTATCGAAAATCCGTACTTTTACGAGAAAATGACGGCCCGGCAAAACTTAGAGCTTCATTGCGACTATATGGGATTTCCCAATAAAGAGCGCATTGATGAAGTTCTGCAAATGGTTGATCTGCAAAATGTAGAGGGAAAGCAAATCCGCCATTATTCATTAGGTATGAAACAGCGGTTAGCAATCGCAAGAGCTATCCTTGCAAAGCCAGAATTTCTAATTTTAGATGAACCGATTAACGCATTAGACCCCGAAGGTATCCGCGAAATGCGGAACCTGTTCCAGCGGCTTAATCAGGAAGATGGAACGACCATTTTTATTTCCAGTCATATCCTATCCGAAGTTGATCTAATTGCTGATACGATTGGAATTATTCAACATGGCAACCTACTGGCAGAACTGCCCATTGAGGAAATCCATAAGCATCAAACGGAGTATATCAGTCTACAAGTTGATGATGTAGCCCATGCAGCAACTTTATTGGAACAGATGGGCATTACAAACTTTAGCATATTGGATAAAGAGTTCATCCGGATTTATGACTCGAACATTTCTGGCAAAGTTTTGTCAAAAGCCCTCATTGAAAGTGGTGTTGGTTTAGAGAGCTTAGGGCGTAAACAGGACACTCTGGAAGATTATTTCTTTCAGCTCACAGAGGAGGGAAAATAAAATGGCACACCTTATTAAACTGGAATTGAAAAAATTTGGGACTGCTCGAAATATAATTTTTACGTTTGCCGCAATCCTTTTCAGCATACTGTTCATTACTGTATCTTTGTGGGATAGTATGACAGACCCGGAGCAAACCAAAGACACGTTTGAAAGTACATATCTTGTTATTGGCTTGCTGATGTCCTTTATTTTCCTTGTGTACTCGTCGGTTTTAACTGCACGTCTGGTAATTGGAGAATATAGTCAGCGGACAATCACGATTATGTTTTCTTATCCTTTGAACCGCATGAAATTGATTGCCAGCAAATTGATTATCATTATGGTTTATACGGCAATTTCAATGGCGATTGGATATATTTGTTGCAGCGGTTATATCGTGCTTGTGGACAGATTTTTTGATATGCTGGAGGGAACATTCCAAATTTCCATGCTTCAGACATGGATACCAATGGCAATAACTGCGGTAGTTGTATGCACGGTACTATCGCTCTGGCCATTTATCATTGGCATGATCCGAAAATCTGTTCCCACCACAATCGTAACTTCATTGATTGTCATTGTGTTCCGGCAACTCATTATCAGTAAAAATACAACATATCAGGAGTCCTTGCTACAAATCCTTTTGATTGCAATCATTACGTTTGGAATGGCTTTATTTATTTTCAAGAAGAAAGTACCAGAACTATATTAATTCCATCTGTCGGGCGACGGCAAAAGAAAAAAAGCCGTCGTTCAGCAGCCCTTTGACACGCCCATACGACCAGGGGGCTGTCGGGAAATAGATAGTTCCAAACAGGGGCAGGTGTGACTCATGCGAGTCACGCCTGCCCCTGAAATTTATCCTCAAAAAAGAGAAAAAGATGACTAACGACAGCCATCTTTCTCCCCGTTCCATGTTATAATGGAACTATGCTAACCAAAGATTATTATAATGACTTTTTTGAAATTGGGCAACAGAAAATTAACTTCAGTTTCTTCGAATTGAGGCTACCCGACGACGATCCAGTCTATACCCTGAAAAAAGTGATGGAGGAATTAGATTTTTCAGGCCTGCTGGCCTGCTATTCGGATAAGGGAAGAACCGGGTATAATCCAATCATGCTGTATGCTGTTGTTACCTACGCAAACATGCGCGGGGTCAGGGCTGTTGACCGTATTGTAGATTTATGCCGGAGAGACCTTGCTTTTATCTGGCTGACCAAAGGGCAGAAGCCCCAGAGGGATGCTTTTTACGATTTTAAAGGAAAAAAGCTGACGGAGGAAGTCCTGGACGATCTGAATTACCAGTTCATGCGCCGCCTGGAGAAGGAAGGCCTTATTACGCTGAAAGAACTTTACATTGATGGGACCAAAATCGAAGCGAACGCAAACCGGTACACCTTTGTCTGGCGGGGCAGCATCAACTATCACCTTGCCGGCCTGCTGGACACCATCGATGCCCTTTATGCAAAGTACAATGCCTTCCTGCTTGAGAACGGCTATGGCCCCAAATACGATCTTGGGGATGCCCATATGTTCGTGATCGAGGGGATGGACAAAGTCCGGAAAGTTATCGAAGAAAACAGGAAGCGGAAACTGACAAAGCATAAGAAGATCTCCAATAACACGATCCTTGAGATTGATTCCTGTTCCCCTCTTGAGATCCTGAAGCTGCAGAAGAACCTGGTGCGGATCGCAGAAGGGGAAGGGATCGGATTCGTTTTCGGAAAAGGGAAGCATAAGCCGGAAATCCAGAAACTCTACGAGGAACTGGAAGAATGCGGCAGGCGCCTGATGGAGTATAAGAAATGCTTTGAGATCATGGGGAAAGACCGGAACAGCTATTCGAAGACGGATCTGGAAGCAACGTTTATGCGGATGAAAGAAGACCATATGCTGAATGGGCAGTTAAAACCGGCATATAACGTCCAGATCGCGGTAGAGAATTACTTTATTGTCCACGGATATGTCAGCAATGACCGGACAGACTACAATACGCTGGTCCCCGTCCTGGAAAAGCACAGGAAAGCGTTTGGAGACACACTGGAGGCAGTAACTGCCGACAGCGGATACTGCTGCGAAAAGAACCTGGTGTATCTGAAAGAGAACGGGATCCGGAGCTATATCAAGCTGCAGGACCATGAGAAGAGGAAGACACGGGCATACAAAGAAGACATTGGGAAGTATTACAACATGACATACGCCGTCTTTGAAGATGAGCATTATTATATCTGCCATGATGGAAGGGAACTGCACCATATCCGGACAGAAAGCAAAGAGCAGGACGGCTATACGCAGACGATAGAGGTATATGGCTGTGAAGACTGCAGCGGCTGTGAGCATAAATCCAAATGTCTATATAAATACAATGCGGAAAAGAATCCTGATCGGAATAAAATCGTGAAGGTCAACGAACGGTGGGAAGAACTGAAGGAAGAGTCCCATGCGAATATCCAGAGCGAGGAAGGGATCCTGAAACGTCAGACCCGTTCGATCCAGACGGAGGGCCACTTTGGAGATATCAAGGAAAATGAAAACTTCCGTCGTTTTAACTACCGGTCAGAGGAGAAAGTATATAAAGAATTCATGCTGTATGCGATGGGCAGGAATATCATGAAATACCACCGGTTTTTACAACATGAAATCGAAAAATATGAAGGGAAAAAGGGGCAGAAAGCAGCTTAGCTGATGGAGCGCTTCAAAAAGTCCAAACAAGGGGTTTTTGCGCCCAAAAACAGGGCAGTGAAAAAAGGAAGAGACACCCTCACAGTGAATTCAGACCTGAAAAAGCCTGAATTTTGTGGAAGTGTCTCTTTCCCGCATATCAGGGGCTAAAAATCGGTATTAACCGACAGCCCCTTCTTTTATGCCCTCAATAAAGGAGTGACGCCCATACGCCAACACGGCGGCTTTAGGAGGGAGCCGCCATGAAGCACACTGACTGCCGACAAATTCAGACGATATTTGCGCTACCGTCAAAAAAAGCCCAACCACCGAACAGGCCCCGTCTGGCAGCCGGTGCGAAAATTGTCATTCTGTAAGTGAATATTGGAGTTTTTGCGCTCGAATAGCTTCATGCTGTCCGGGCGTTTTTTCATATTTATGGGGCTTGAACATCGGGTCAGCATGGCCCGAATCCTGTCCCCGGTGCCGCTCCCCGCCGCCCCGTTCAGATTTTCCCGCAAAAAATCTGAACGGAGGAAAGGCAGATGGAAGTCACCATCCATTACAACGGACAAGCTGTGGCCGTAGAGGTCACGCTGGAAGTCTATGAATTTCTTGACCGGGCCGACCACAAAGCCGAAAACCTGTCCCATGAGCAGCGGCGGCACTGGGATGGCCGGGAGTTTGACGAATACATAGTTGCCACCGAGGGCGTGGGTATCTACGGCGAAACGCCGGAGGATTACCTGTGCCGCAAGGAAACGCTGGGCGAGCTGACGGCCGTCCTGGACACCTGCACCGAGGCCCAGCGCCGCCGGTTCCTGCTCTATGCCCTGGACGGGCTGACCCTTGCGGAGATCGGGACGGTGTGCGGCTGCTCCAAAGTGGCCGTGTATCAGAGTGTGGAGGCAGTCAGAAAAAAATTTATAAAATTCTTTGAAAACAGGCTTAACGAATGACCTGTTTTCGGGCTACCAAGTGAAAGGGATTGTTTCCCTTATCCCAGGGGAGGCGGACAGCGGACAAGCTGCCCGCCTCTCCCATTTTCAGGAGGTAAGCCTATGAAAACAATCAATCTGCGGTGGATTTATCCCCACTACCGGCACGACGAGTTTGTAGAGGTCAGCGACGAGGTCTGGGAGGCCATGCGGCAGGCCCAGCGCGAGATGAACAACTATGAGCGCCGGAAGGTCTACCACCGCGCCTGGTACTCCCTGGACGCATATAGCTGGGCGGAGAACTATGCGCTGGAACACGGCAGATCGCCGGAGGAAATCTTTTTGGAGCGCGAGGAACGGGCCGCCCATCTGCGTCTGCTGGCCGCCTTGCCGGAGGCCCTGGCCCATGCCACCCCCACACAGGCCCGCCGCGTCCGGGCCTACTACATCGTCGGTATCAACCAGCCGGAAATTGCCCGGATGGAGGGCGTACACAGCAGCAAGGTCAGCGTTGCCATCCGGCGGGGCCTGCGGAATATGCGCCGTTGCTATGACGGCCTTTTTCCGTCAGAGTGAGGGCGGGCCTATGCAGACGATCAACCTCAAGCAATATTACCCGTTCTGTACCGAGGACACCTTTGTGGAGGTGTCGGATGAAATCGCCGAGGCGTTCCTGCTGGACAAGCGGGCCGAGGCCGCCAGGGAGCGTAAGATGTACCGCTACAAGGCGTTTTACTCCCTTGACTGTGACGACGGGATCGAGAAGGCCGCCATCGGCTGGGCGCAGCCATCGCCGGAGGATTGCCTGATGGAAAAGGAGGCACAAGCCGAATATGCCGAACTGCTCCGGCGGCTCTATGAGGCCCTTTCCTCTTTGCCACCAGCGCAGGCCCGCCGCGTCCATGCCCGGTATATGCTGGGGATGAAAGTAAAGGACATTGCCGCGATGGAGGGTATCACTCCATCCCAGGCGGGGAAGTCCATCCATGCGGCGCTCCGGCGGCTGCGCCGGTACTTCATACGCCGGAAATGGACAAGCGGCCTATGAAAACCATCAACCTGAAAAAGTATTATTATCCCCTCTACGAAACGGACACCTTCATAGAACTGCCGGACGAGATTGCCGACGCCATCGCAGAGGAATGGCGCACCGACCACAACTCCGAGCAGCGGCTATGGAGCCATACTTACTCGATGGACTATTCCCCCGGCCTGGAATACCACCTGCTCTATCATGCCCTCTCCGCTGAGGACACTCTGCTGGAAGAAGAAACGCGCCAGGAACAGGAAGAAGCCCATGAATTGATGTTGCAGCGGCTCCGGGAGGCCCTTGCCACCCTGACGCCGCGGCAAGCGAGCTGCCTTCATGCCCGGTTTTGGGAGGGCAAGCAGTTTAAGGGGATTGCCGAGGCCGAGGGCTTCACCACATCAGCGGCCGTTGTCACGGTTCGCAACGCCATTATCAAGTTACAGAAATATTATATCAAGCGCGGCTGGATGAAGCCGCCAAAGGAGGACGCGATATGCACAAAGAAATCACCGCCCAAGCGAAACAGAAAAAAGACGAGCGCGAAGAAGTCCTGAAGGAGATCCGGCAGCTTGAGAACCGCCAGAAGATTTTGGAGAACAAGCAGCGTAATGAGGAACGCAAGGCCCGCACCCGCCGCCTGATTGAACGCGGGGCCATTTTGGAGGGCATTTTCCCTCTGGCCGCCGACCTTTCCGGCGTGGAGGTCAAGGCGTTCCTGATTGCCCTGTCCCATCTTCCGGGGGCGGCGGAACTGGCCGCAAAACTGCCGACATCCGGGGACAAGCCGTAAGTCCCTTGTTTACAAGGGCGCATTATCCGAGATATTCAACTATCCGAGGAAATTTTCAAATAGTGGCTATATATAAGGATTTCAAAGAAATTTCCTCGGATAATCTTTCTCTACATGATACAGTTAAAGTCACCAAAGAAAACAGGAGGCTTTAACCATGAGACAAAAAACAAATGAAAACAAATCAACATCTTGTGTGTATCAGGAACTGAATCCAGAGATGGACGCTTTCCTTGCGGGATATCTTGAAGATGGGCGGCACAGAGGTTTGCGGGAAAGCACCATCCATCTCCATGACAAGATCGGCCATTACTTTTTATCCGCTGTAACTGAAACAGGCTGTTTGAAGCCACAGGAAATGGATGCCCACAGTATAGGGGCTGCCTGCCTGAGAATCCGCAGCAGGTGGTATCTTTCACATATCCGCACTTTTCTCCGGTATGCTTATCATTCCGGATATACCGGCAGGGATTACAGCGGTGTCGTCCCTCTCTTTAAAAGGCCGCAGCCGTACCCCTCTGTTTACACGGCAGAGGAAATCCTGAAGATTGAAAACAGTGTTGACCAGGATTCTCCGCATGGGAAACGTGACTACGCTGCTCTGCTCCTTGCGACACGCCTTGGAATCAGGAGCGGCGATATTTCATCCATGACGTTTAAGGAGCTGGATTTTGAGGGGAATTTAGTCCGGCTTACGCAGCACAAAACAGGCATTCCCATTGAACTTCCCATGGTTCCAGATGTAAAAGACGCTTTAAAGAGATATTTACAGGAAGAACGTTCCGACTATGACAGCCCATATGTGTTCCTGCGCATTGTCCCGCCTTACAGCCATATCTCTGTTCAGGCAATCACTAAGATTGTAAGGACTGCCATAGCGGCAGCCGGGATTGACCCTGACGGGCGAAAACAGGGCCCCCATGCTTTCCGCTCATCCCTTGCAAGCTCCATGGTCAATGACAACATCCCTTATGAAGTGGTAAGGAAAACTCTAGGGCATACAGACCAGAACGCCATCCGTTCCTATGCCCGGCTGGATTTGGAACAGCTTCGGGGATACGCCCTCCCGGTAATGGAGGCGGCGGGCACATTCGCCGCTTTCCTTGAGGGGAGGTGCTCCCTGTTATGAAGGAGTTTCAGTCCGTTTTCAGAAACGAATTGGAAGAATACCTGAAAATCAATCAGGGTACTGTCAATGAGGACACCTTGCGGAATACACGCAGAGTATTGCTTTCCTTCGATTCATCGCTGGCGGAAGAAAATACAAATGTGATTTCAGAAGCGGCAGTGAATCGATGGATCAGAGAAATCCGCCAGACAAACGCAGCCAAAACGGTCAGCGACAAGGTAAGTTATCTCCGTAAATTCCTGCGGTATCTCCAGTATAAAGGTTACCGTGTTTTTATGCCGGACTGCCCCAAAACATCAGACAGCTATGTCCCATATATCTTTTCAGACGAGGAAATACAAATCCTTCTGGCCCGCGCCGACAGTTGGGCCGACAAACATACAGACCCGAAAATCTGTCAGACCGACATGGAGTTCTGTATGCTGCTGCGGATGCTCCTTGGGTGCGGGTTCCGGCTGGGTGAGCCGCTCGCCGCCAAAGTCAAAGATATAAATTTCCAAAGCGGAACCATCCTGATCCGCCATGCTAAAAACAATAAACAGCGTGTCATCCCAATGGATGTGACCCTGACGCAGATGCTGGAAAGATACTGCATCGCTATGGGGATCAAAACAGAGCCGGAAAGCTATCTGTTCCCGTCATCCAAAAACAAAGGGGCTGCCGTCAGCAAAGGGACTTTTGATTTACGCTTCCGGAACCTTTTACAGGAAACCGGCCTGTATGTTCCGGGCAAGGCCCATTCAAGAGGCCAGTGCCTTCATTGTTTCCGTCACTATTTTGCCATCCATTCCTTTGCGCAGGCAGAACAGAACGGACGGCCAGCGGAAGATTCTGTGCCCTTCCTGTCGGTCTATCTTGGACACCATGACATGGATGAGACAGAAAAATACCTGAAATTCAGCGGCGACATGTTTCCGGAATATATAGAGCTGTTTGAAGATTTTGCTTCCGGCGTATTTGCGGAGGTGGCATATGAGGAATAAAAAACTTCCTGAATTCACGTTCCTCCTGGAACAGTTTTTTACGGAATATATGCCGCTCTCATCAGGGCTTTCCCCTAATACCGTCAGATCCTACAAGCATTCTTTCCGTCTCCTGTTCCAGTACATCCATCAGGTCAAAAAGAAAGAAGCCGGTGAGATACTGTTCCGGGATCTGGATTATGAGACAGTTGACGGATTCTTACGGTGGATTGAGACAGAACGGGGATGCTCGGTATCCACAAGGAACCTCCGGCTTTCAGCGCTTGCTTCTTTTGCCGCTTATGCACAGAACAGGAACTTTGAAGCGACGACTGTGTTTGCCAATGCGGTCAGGAGGGTGCCTGTAAAAAAGAAAGCCATTCAGCCGAGGACTATCTTTACCCTTAGCGAAGTGTCCGTCCTGCTCCGGCTCCCAGACCCTGAAAAACGCCTTGGATTCCGTGACCAGGTTCTTTTGAACCTGATGTATGCCAGCGGGGCAAGGGCACAGGAAATCTGCGACCTCAAAGTCAGGGATTTCTTTAAGGAAAAAAATCTGTATAAACTGACAATCACTGGAAAAGGGAATAAAACCCGCAGGATCGTAATCGCAAGCCCCAGCGGAATCCTTCTGGAACGGTATCTGATAGAAACAGGGCGTGCCGGACAGGCAGATGCATATATCTTTACCAGCCAGACCCATCCGCAGATGACGATTTCCTGCATCGAAGAGATTTATAAAAAGTATGTTGCCATTGCGAGGGCCGAGAACCCGGGAATGTTTTTGGAAAAACGCTATACCCCACATACCATGCGGCATACAACCGCCACGCATATGTTAGAGGCCGGGATTCCAATGATGGCAATCAAGAACTTCCTCGGGCATTCCTCAATCTCTACGACCGAACGGTACGCTGAGCTTTCACAGGGGACTGTGAACAGGCATATCCGGGATTGGAACGAGAAATGGTTCTCCCAGCAAAAGGAAAGTTCTGTAAAACGGAAAAAGGAGAATCAGTTGCCGGACTTTCTAAAATAGTTGTTACATTATCCGAGGAAATTTCTTTGAAATCCTTATATATAGCCACTATTTGAAAATTTCCTCGGATAGTTGAATATCTCGGATAATGCGCCCTTGTAAACAAGGGACTTACGGCTTGTTCCCGGATTTCGGCAGTTTTGCGGCCAGTTCCGCCGCCCCCGGAAGATGGGACAGGGCAATCAGGAACGCCTTGACCTCTACGCCGGGAAGGTCGGGGGCCAGAGGGAAAATGCCCTCCAAAATAGCCCCGCGTTCAATCAGGCGGCGGGTGCGGGCCTTGCGTTCCTCGTTGCGCTGCTTGTTCTCCAAAATCTTCTGGCGATTCTCAAGCTGACGGATTTCCTTCAGGACTTCTTCGCGCCCGTCTTTTTTCTGTTTCGCTTGGGTGGTGATTTCTTTGTGCATATCGCGTCCTCCTTCAGCGGCTCCATCCAGCCGCGCTTGATATAATATTTCTGCAACTTGATAATGGCGTTGCGAACCGTGACGATGGCCGCTGATGTCGTAAAGCCTTCGGCCTTGGCAATCTCCTTAAACTGCTTGCCCTCCCAAAACCGGGCATGAAGGCAGCTCGCCTGCCGGGGCGTCAGGGTGGCAAGGGCCTCCCGGAGCCGTTCCATCATCAGGGCATGGGCGGCCTCCTGTTCCCGTTCCGTTTCTTTCTCCATCAGAATATCTTCCGGGGAGATGACCTGTTCCGGGAAATGGTGTTCTATGCCGGGGGAAGCGTCCAGAGAATAACAGTGATAGTGCTGCTTGGCGTCATTTGCGTTCTCTGCGCGGCTTTCCTCCACAATGGCGTCTGCAACCTCGTCCGGCACTTCCACAAAAGTGTCCTTCTTGCAAATCGGGTAGTAGTATTTTTTCAGGTTGAGGGTTTTCATAGGCCGCTTGTCCATTTCCGGCGTATGAAGTACCGGCGCAGCCGCCGGAGCGCCGCATGGATGGACTTCCCCGCCTGGGATGGGGTAATACCCTCCATCGCAGCAATGTCCTTCACTTTCATCCCCAGCATATACCGGGCATGGACGCGGCGGGCCTGCGTTGGGGGCAGAGAGGAAATGGCCTCATAGAGCCGCCGGAGCAGTTCGGCATATTCGGCCTGCGCCTCCTTTTCCATCAGGCAATCCTCCGGCGATGGCTGCGCCCAGCCGATGGCGGCGTTCTCAATCCCATCGTCGCAGTCAAGGGAGTAAAACGCCTTGTAGCGGTACATCTTGCGCTCCCTGGCGGCCTCGGCCCGCTTGTCCAGCAGGAACGCTTCAACGATTTCATCCGACACCTCCACAAAGGTGTCCTCGGTACAGAACGGGTAATATTGCTTGAGGTTGATCGTCTGCATAGGCCCGCCCTCACTCTGACGGAAAAAGGCCGTCATAGCAACGGCGCATATTCCGCAGGCCCCGCCGGATGGCAACGCTGACCTTGCTGCTGTGTACGCCCTCCATCCGGGCAATTTCCGGCTGGTTGATACCGACGATGTAGTAGGCCCGGACGCGGCGGGCCTGTGTGGGGGTGGCATGGGCCAGGGCCTCCGGCAAGGCGGCCAGCAGACGCAGATGGGCGGCCCGTTCCTCGCGCTCCAAAAAGATTTCCTCCGGCGATCTGCCGTGTTCCAGCGCATAGTTCTCCGCCCAGCTATATGCGTCCAGGGAGTACCAGGCGCGGTGGTAGACCTTCCGGCGCTCATAGTTGTTCATCTCGCGCTGGGCCTGCCGCATGGCCTCCCAGACCTCGTCGCTGACCTCTACAAACTCGTCGTGCCGGTAGTGGGGATAAATCCACCGCAGATTGATTGTTTTCATAGGCTTACCTCCTGAAAATGGGAGAGGCGGGCAGCTTGTCCGCTGTCCGCCTCCCGCTGGGATAAGGGAAACAATCCCTTTCACTTGGTAGCCCGAAAACAGGTCATTCGTTAAGCCTGTTTTCAAAGAAATTTATAAATTTTTTTCTGACTGCCTCCACACTCTGATACACGGCCACTTTGGAGCAGCCGCACACCGCCCCGATCTCCGCAAGAGTCAGCCCGTCCAGGGCATAGAGCAGGAACCGGCGGCGCTGGGCCTCGGTGCAGGTGTCCAGGACGGCCATCAGCTCACCCAGCGTTTCCATGCGGCAAAGGTATTCCTCCGGCGTTTCGCCGTAGATACCCACGCCCTCGGTGGCAACTATGTATTCGTCAAACTCCCGGCCATCCCAATGCCGCCGCTGCTCATGGGACAGGTTCTCGGCTTTGTGGTCGGCCCGGTCAAGAAATTCATAGACTTCCAGTGTGACCTCCACGGCCACAGCTTGTCCGTTATAATTGATGGTGACTTCCATCTGCCTTTCCTCCGTTCAGATTTTTGCGGGAAAATCTGAACGGGGCGGCGGGGAACGACACCGGGGGCAAGGTTCGGGCCATGTTGGCCCGATGTTCCGGCCCCACAGGTATGAAAAAGCGCCCGGACAGCATGAAGCTATTCGAGCGCAAAAAACACGGTATTCAGTTACATTGTGACAATTTTCGCACTGGCTGCCAGACGGGGCAGGTTCGGTGGCTGGGCTTTTTTTAACAAATTAGGCGGATGAACGATGCAAAGAAACACGGCGATACCTCCATGATACCGCCGTTCCAGACATTATGGGCGTGTTAAGCAGCCTGCCCTTCGGCGGTTTTTTCTTTTCTGCCGCCGGGCAGTACATTCTTTCCTCAATTTCTTATATCTTAGCCTATAATCCTCACAAAATCCTCACAGCATAACAGCGTTTCGACATAATAACACGCTGAAATCTCGCAAGTTTGTGACAATTAGAAAACCGAAGGCAGAATGCCCCCGGTTTTCTAATGGATTCAGTCGCTTATTTAGATGTCCTTATTCAGCTACCTATGCCGGACAAACTCAATTTTGATGAAGCCTTTCAATAATGCTGCTTTTGGCAAATTGTCGGTAAAGAATTGTGGGAATAATTACTGTCAAGCAGATAAGAAACGGATAAACAATCAACATCGGCCAAATTACAAAGTGATAAGTGAAGAACCAGAAACTACTTGCTATCGCCTGCACAATGATTAGAGAGAACAGCACCCCAACGATCAACGAGGCTATAATTGTTCCCACAGCATAATACAAGCCCTCATAGGACAACATCCGTTTGAGCTGTCTGCCTGTCATGCCAATACTTTGGAGCATAGCAAATTCTTTTTGCCGCGTAATAATGCTTGTCAATACCGAGTTGATGAAATTAACTATACCGATCAGACCAATAATAACACTTAAAGCACCGCCGATTGTAATAATAAGGGATGTCATGCTATTAAAAGACTGAACATAGGTTTCTTTCGATTCATAGTCCATACTTGGCTCAATATTTTCCACATAGTTGCTTAAAAAGCTGTTCATATCGCTGTCCGTCCCGTCCTTAACATTGAACGGAAAACTTACCAAAAGGAGATTGAGGCAGAGCGGCTTGAACTGTTCTGTGGGCAAATAAAAACGTGCCGCGCCCGTGTTTCGCTCTGTATCGGTATTTTCATTGATAAGAACTTTTGCCATAACGGTAAGGTCAAAGCTGTTATCCAGTGTACCGGCTAACCCGTTCATCTTCCAGTGATGAAAGGTGATCGTATCTCCAACATGGATAGATGGATTGTCAATTATATTCCCATTGTCATCCATTGTAAGCGCGTACAGCGTGTATTTTCCCGTTTTAAGAGCGTCCCAATCAATTTCGCCCTCGACTACATCCATCGAGTTTAGAAGAAAATCGTCTGCCCCATACAGAGCAATAAGAGGATTTCCATATTCGTCCTTGTTGTAATTTGTTACGGCGTCTGTTTCAGCGGAAAATCTTTCTTCTGTCACCTTGCTGGAATATAGTCTGCCGCCATCCTCGTAGGCGTCCTGTTGTTGGACTGCACTGATAAAGGTTTCGGACAAGTATGTTTCACTGCGGGCGAAGTTATAGTTGAAATAGTCCGCGGAAGAAATGATAAAATCCTTGTTTAAGAACTTCTCAACATACTTATCAATATCAAAACCACTGGATAGAGTAAATACGGTGTTAAACAGTACCAAGCTCAATGTCATAGACACGATTACAAGGATTGTTCGTTTTCGATTTCTCCCCAAATTTGCCAAGGCCATCCGATGAATTTTTGCGCCGCTGGTTGATTTTTTTACAGCCAGACGCTTCTTTGTTTGAAATGCGCCTGCGTCATTTTCTGTGTAGCGGATAGCCTCAATCGGTGAGATCGCTCCCGCTATTTTAGCTGGTTTTCGCACACTGATAGAAACAGTAACAAAAGCAAAGATAGCCGAGCCAATGAATATCAGCGGATTTACTGTCACCACAACGCCAGCGTCGGAAGTATAAGTTGTGCCGTTCATCAGAGCCGGAACTAAAGCGCGGCCAATGAAAAAGCCGATAATCAGGCCAATGGGGATACCTACCGCAGACAGAAGCAGGGCCTGTTTGTTGATAATCTTTTTGATCTGCCGCCTCGTGGTTCCCAATGTTTTAAGCTGCCCGTAAGACTGAATATCTTGAATAACAGAGATTTGAAAAATATTGTAGATAATCAAATAGCCTGTTGCCATAATCGCGAGTATTCCCACAATACCGGCAATAAACAGGGCGGAATTTTCACTGATAGGGCTGCTTTGATAAGCGGGACTGACACGGGCGACAATATAGTTTTCGTCTGTGGGCTGTCCTCCAAGCGTGTCACAGGTGTAGCCGGTTTCTGTAAGGAGCTGCTGCAATTTTTCTTCTACGGAGCCGCTGCCACGGAACATGATATACGCCGTCACAATGCCAGAATAATCATTGTCCACAGGATAGGTATAGGTGAGTAAGTCGGCATGGCTATCTATAAAGGCTTTCGATATGATAATACGTCCGATATTACTTAGGCTGTCTGTTTCCCAAAAGCCGCACAGTGTAAAATCAGTTGTGTACTTCTTGCCCTTGATTTCATAATCAAGGGTGACTGTCGCGCCGATTTCAGCCGGAACCCCCAATGCCTCTAATGTCTTTGTGTCGGCTATGATCTCATTTTCAGCTTCGGGGCGGTGTCCTGTTGTCGGCTCGTATCTGGCAAATTCCAATGCGGTATCATCCATATACCACATATCAGAACGCCATTTCGCAAGCCCCGGATTGTTAAGATGGTAAGAAACTGCCTTTGTATAGGCAATTCGGTCAATCAATTCGTTGCCCTTTACATCATCAAAAACTTCGTCACTAATGTAGTTGAGAACAGCTTGACCGTCCCCGCCCATCTTTCGGATATTTTGGTCTTGCACCGTATCAATTAAACCGGAACCCAGTGTGAAGATCGTTGTGAACAAGACGGTTGTAAGAATAATGGCAACAATAGCAATGATATTCCTGCTTTTGCTGGCCTTAAAGTACCGCCTGGACAATTTCTTAATAATGGGTCTGTTATTGTTGCCAAATAAAATATCGTTCATTTTCAACACCCCCATCATTCAGAAATTTTCCCATCCTCAATACGGATAATCCGATCTGCAAGCTGGGCGATCTCGTTGTTATGGGTAATCATTACAAGGGTCTGGTGAAATTTCTGGCTGCTTACTTTCAGCAGGCCAAGAACATCATTACTCGTCCGGCTGTCGAGGTTGCCCGTCGGCTCGTCCGCTAAAACAATCGCCGGTTTCGATACCAGAGCGCGTGCAATCGCCACGCGCTGCTGCTGGCCGCCAGAGAGATTATTCGGCATATTGTTCAGCCTATCTTCCAGGCCCAACATCCGAACAACTTCCTGCATATAGTTATTGTCCACCTGATCGCCGTCCAATTCCACCGGCAGAACAATGTTTTCATAGACATTGAGGACGGGGACAAGATTATAATTCTGAAAGATGAAGCCCATTTTCCGCCTTCGGAAAATGGTAAGCTGCTCGTCTTTCAGGGTGGACAAGTCCCTGCCGTCCACAATGACCTTGCCGGAAGTAGGGACATCCAATCCGCCGATCATGTTCAGAAGTGTGGACTTGCCGCTGCCGGATGTACCGACAATGGCGACAAATTCTCCCTGTTCTACCGAAAGGGAAACGCCATCCAAAGCCTTCGTAATGTTTGGCTCTTCACCATAGTATTTTTTCAAATCTGTTGTTTGTAAAATAGGCATAAGTGCTACCACCTTTCTTTTTGATGGTTCCATTGTAAAATGCAATCCTCACAGAAATGTCACAACGGTTCTTGAATTTCCCTTGAAAACGCCTTGAAATGTCACAATCCTGTGACATTTCAAGAATGGGGCAGGAAAACTGAAAAAGTGGAGCCGGTGCCGAGTTCCGAAGATACGCGGATAAAGCCGCCTTGCCGGGTGATAATTTCACGGGCCAGATACAGACCAATCCCAATACCGGGGGCGTCATGTACGCTGCTTTCACGATAGAACCGCTTGAAAATCGTCCCTTGATGCTGTTCGGGAATACCAATGCCTGTATCAGAAATATCAATCTTCACATACATTTCCAAACTCACGACAGCCACATGGATTTTCCCGCCCTCTGGCGTGTACTTTACCGCGTTATCCAGAATGTTGAACAGGGCTTCGGTTGTCCATTTCCGGTCATGGGCCGCAGTGACCGTTTCCGGGCAATCCACTGTGACTGCAATCTTTTTCTGCTCGGCGTGCAACAGAATACCGCCCAGCGCCGCGGCAAGGGTATCATAAATGGCCTGCGGCTGCGGCTCCAAAGAAATCACGCCGGTTTCAAGACGGGAAGTTTTAATCAGCGCCTGCATGAGAAAATCCAGCTTGTCGAGCTGGCTGTCCATAGCAACAAGAAATTCTCTCTGCTTTTCCGGCGTCACCGTCTGATCCAGCAGCGTCGCGTCCAACATTTTCAGGTTTGCAATCGGCGTTTTGACTTGATGGGATATATCCGAAATCAATTCCTGCAAGTCGGCCCGTTCCTTTGCAATGCTGCTTTTGCTTTCCCGCAGCACTTCATAGAGACGGGAAAGGCGGTGCTGGATTTTATAAAACAGGTTTTCTTCCTCGGTGTACTGTGGCGGGGCCTGATCTGCTGACATCATATCGTCAAGCAGCTTGCACAAGGCATCTGAAAACAAGGTTAGTTTACGGCGTATAAAGGTCAGAAATATGGCCATACATCCGATAACACTGGCCACATAGAGCAGTACACAAACCAGTGCAAATGTGTTTTGCGTCAAATAATACACGACAGACAGTAAAAACAACGAAAGCAAAACAAGTACCGCGCAGATGGCAACACAAGCCTTATTTACTGATAACTTTACTGTTTTCATTTGTTCCAGCCTCCAATCCACATGTAGCCCATGCCGTACACTGTCTTGATGTACTGGCGGCCTTCTGTTTCGATTTTTGTTCGTACCCGGCTGATGGTTGAAGTCAGGGCGTGTTCATCCACAAAGTTTCCGTCAATATCCCACAGCTTTTCCAATAGCACCTGCCGGGTCAAAACGATCTGCGGATTTTTCGTCAGCACCTTCAAAAGACGGTACTCCATCGGGGTAAAGGCGATGCTTTCCCCGTGAAGTAGGGCGGTCATTTCCGTAAAATTGATAAACAGATCGCCGTCATTGTAGCAGTCTCCGCCAGACTGTTTTCGGATACGGGCCAGCAAAGCGGACACCTTTTTCTGGAATACGCTCATGGGAAAGGGCTTTGTCACATAATCATCCGCCCCCAGCTCGTACCCTTTCAGCATATCGCTTTCCATATCGTTAGCCGTGAGGAAAATGACCGCTGTGTCCGGGTGCCGTTCTTTTATATCCCGGCAAAAATCAAATCCGTTTCCGTCCGGCAGATTGATGTCAAGGACAATCAAATCATATTCCTGTTTTTTACACAGACGTTCCGCAGCACTTTTTGTCAAAGCAGCAGCGACCTCATAGTCTGCGGCAGACAGGTTATAGCAAAGGGTATTATTCAAAAGGCGGTCATCCTCGACCACTAAAATTCTCATGCGCTCACATCCTTTTCTTTGTAGAGTATCACCCAAATGTCACAGAAACCTCGCAAAAAACAAGTTCCCAAAAAATATTTTACCGCATATCAGGAATGACAACAAGCAGCACGATTTGATAAAAGGTGCGGAGAATATTCCCCGCACCCTTCATCACTCCATAATGATTTCTGTAATAATTATTTCCTCCGCCTGCGCTTTCAATGTGTTTATCAGCCCCACCCAGCGCATGGGGTCACGGGCCTTCAAATCCTCGGTCACGCCCGCCGCCTCCATCATGCGGGGCAGCATGACGTCCATGCGCTCCCGCGCCGCCCGGTCAATCTCCAACAGGTGCGGATACAGCTTTTCGCACAAAATCAGGCTGGTGTAAAGGCCGGGGCGGTGTTCCTTCAGGTAGCGCCGCCGCATACGGCCATACTTGCCGATGGGGGCCTCCGGCTGCTCGGACAGTTTCAGATCGGGGATGTAGTAATCTCCGCAACGGGTATAAGTCAATTCGCTCATGTTCATTCTCCTTTGCACTGTGATGGTTAAATTGCGGCGCTAGCCGATACGGTGGCCTTGCGCGGCTCCTGCCTGGGTAACTGGCTAACGGTGGTAAAAATGCCCTTCTCCATGTCCTCGGCCCGGATCGCGGCCTTTGCCGCATCCATTTTTGCCTTGCGCCTGGCGTTGTAGCGTTCTTCCCATTCCTTCTGCTTGCCATTTGCCTTGCGGCGCAAGTAGTTCTGGTGAAGCCTGTCCTTGCGTTCCTCCTTCTTCCGCAGTTCTTCCTGTTCCTCCGGGGTCAGGGGAACCGGCTGCAAGGCGGGTGGGATATACCGGCCCACAAAATTGAAGTAGATTTCAACCTCCTGAGTGGTGTCCTGGCTGCCTTTGCGGGCGCGTTCATGGACAAGAATTTTCTCTACAAACTCGTTGAGCATGGTATTTGTCAGCGTGTCGAAATTCTCATACTTGTCAATCAAGGCAATAAACTTCTCCGCAGATTTCCGGCTCTGCTCATAGCCGATAACGGCCTTTTCCAGTTCCGTGATTTCCGCATTGAGAGCGTCCTGCTCTTTGGCATACTGTGCGTCCAGGGCCTCATACCGGGCGTCCGGCAGCTTGCCCAGGGCGTTGTCCTCATAGATTTTGCAAATCAGCTTTTCCAGTTCCCCGGCCCGCTTTTGGGCGGCGGCCAGCCGTTTCCGCTTCTTGGATATGTCGGCGGCCTGCTGGGCGGCCTGCGTTTCCTGGACGGTGCGGATAAACTCGGCCCGGTCATTCTTGGAATACTCCGCGATGGCCCGGAGCATATCGGTTATCAAGGTCAGGACAGCTTCGGCCCGGATACGGTGCTGTGTACCGCAGAGCGTCCCGCATGGGATTTTGCTGTACTGGCTGCAAGTAAACTGTGGGTCACGCTTGCCGTTATTGACGCGATGGACATACATCTTGCCGCCGCAGTCGGCGCAGTACATCAGGCCGGTCAGAGGGTGGGCATCGCCCCAGCCGTCCGGGTAACGCCTGACATTTGCCCGGATACGCTGCACATTGTCAAAGGTTTCCTGGTCGATGATGGCCTCATGGGTATTCTCGAAAATCGTCCACTCGCTTTCGTCAACATAGTGGCTTTTCTTGTCCTTGAAGTGCTTGCGGGTCTTGAAATTGATGGTGTGGCCCAGGTATTCCCGCTTTTTCAGGATGTTCACAATGGTGGACGATCCCCAGCCGTAGGGGTCTTTGACCGGCTTCGTCCTGTTTACTCCCTCTTGAAAGCGTGCCAGATGGACAGCGGGGATTTCAACCTTTGCCTCGGACAGCAGCTTTGAGATTTGATAGGGGCCGTAGCCCTCCATCGTCAGGGAAAAGATACGGCGTACCACTTCGGCGGCTTCTTCGTCCACAAGCCAGTGTTCCCGCTTTTCGTCCCACAGGTAGCCGTAGATAACGGTGCCGGTCAAGTGCTTGCCGCTCAAGTATCAGTTTCTCGGCTTGCTCGGTCTTGGTGGCGGTGTTCCCGCCCGCGCCGGATAGCAGCTCGTCGGCGGTTATGTCGTATTCGCCTATCCATGAAAAGCCTGTTTCCGGGTCAAGGCAAAAGGCAACGGGCTTGCCCTCCGGCGCAAGGGAAGATTTGTCATGGACGATAACGCGCACATTTGGCTCCCGCTTCACGCGCCCGATCAGCAGGACGCTCCTTGCTGCGGCGCGGAAGTCAATAGAACCTAAGCCCCGGTATGCGCTCTGCCCTCCGGCGGCTTTGTTCAAGTGCCCGATAAGGATAACGGCGCACCCGGTACGCTCGGCAACATCGGCAAGGCGGCGGAACATGGGGCGCACTTCGTTTGCCCGGTTCATGTCGGTCTTTTCGCCCATGTACGCCTGTATGGGGTCAAGGATAATCAGCCGCGCCCCGTTCTGCGTGATTGCCTTTTCTATGCGCTCGTCGGAGAGGGTAAGCTCCCGCTTGGCTTCATCAATCACAAGCACGCGGTCAAGGTCGGCTTCGGCTTCTATCAAGCGGGGCTTGACGGTATCGCCCAGCCCGTCCTCGGCGGTCTGGTAAATCACTGGGAATGGCGGCAAGGGCTTCATTCCCGGCAGCGTTCCCCCGGTGGTGCAGGCGGCGGCAAGGCGTAGGGCAAAGGTGGTCTTGCCCTCGCCGGGGTTGCCTTGCACAATGGTTACTTTCCCAAAGGGGATATACGGCTCCCATAGCCATTCAACGGTCTGTGTGTCCACCTCACTCATGCGGATAATCTCGACGGTTTCTTCCTGCGGCGGCTCTTTCAAGCCGTAGACCGCTTCCCGGATATACTTCCCGTCTGTGATTTCCGCCCGGTGCTGCAATACCTCGTTCCAGTCCTTGTGAAGCGGCACAAGGCGGTGGACGGTCAAGCCCTCCGGCACAAGCTCCGCAAGGCGGCTGCAAGCGTCGTTTCCGGCTTGGTCGCTGTCAAGGCAGAGGTAAACGGTCTTGATGTTCGGGCGGTCAGAGAGGAAACGCAACAGGGCTTTTTCTCCCACGCCGCCCAATGACAAATAGCTCTGCTTCTGCCACGCCTTTTTGAACAGGCAGAGGAAAGAGAGCAGGTCAACGGGGGCTTCAAAGACAAAAAGCCTGTCACCCTCGCCTCGGTAGCAGAAATTAAAGGCTTTGTCGCTGCCTTTCACATCAAACCGGAAGTTTCCCGCCGTTCCCTTGCTGTGGGCGTAGCGCGGTATTCCGTCCTCGTCCCGCCCCACAAATACGGCGTTGTGGTGGGCTGCGTCCTCGTAAATATCGCCGCGGGCAAAGAAAAAGCCCGTCACATCATCATCAATGCGGCGGGCTGCTGTGAGGTAGTTCCTCGCTATTCTGTTGTCGTTGTTTGGGGGCGGTAGCCGGAAGTCGGAAAGGGACGCGTGGCAAGGTCTGTCCGGCGGCGGTGCGGCTCCCTTTTCTCCTGTGAGAAGTTCCACGGCTTCGGTGAAGCTCTTGCCGAAAAACTCCATGACAAAATCAACGGGGCCGCCGCCCTTGCTCTGGCTGTGCCTGTACCATTTGTTTCCCCGGACGGTCAGGCTGTCGTGCCGTTTCCAGCGGTATTCATTCCCGGCGCGGGTAAGCTGCTCGCCCTGTGATTGCAGGAAAGAAACAAGGTCGGCTTGGTTCGCCCGGTCTATCTGTTCTTGGGTGTAGTACAAAAATCTCAACTCCTTTCATCGTTCTAAGTCGTGCTGCTTGGTGCGGGTCTGCTCCGGCTGGTCGGCTTTCAGCGCAATATCAACGCACTTGCGGATATTGTGCAGCTCGGCAACCTCGGCGCGGGTTTCTTTCAGCTTGGTATATTCCGCTGTTCTCTGCCCGCTGAGGGTGGCGTACTCTTTTTCCCATTCAGCGATAGGCAAGCTCTTTGTCCCTTTCGGCAGATTTGCATGGAGATAGCGGCTCGCTGCGTTCCATAGCGTAAGCTCGGCGCGGTGGGCTTCCTCGTACTTGTCGCGCTTGCTCGTCCAGCCATTTTTCAGCTTTTTCAGCTCGTCGTGAATGGGCTTGTACTCGGTGTAGTTCTTCCCGTATTCAATCAGCTTTTGTAATTCTTTCATGCGCTTCTCGGCGGTTTTCATGCCCGCCCGGATAGCGTCGGCTTGGTCGCTGACAGAGGAAAGGGTAGCGTCCAGCTCCGCAAGGGTGGAAATGCCATGCTCGGAAAGATAGCCTACTGCCTTTGCAACGGTTTTCAGTTCATCGGCGGCGTGCTGCCTTTGCCAACTTTGCGAATACTTCCGGCTCTTTTCTCTCTGAACGCTTAAATACTTCATCAGCAGATTTGCAAGGCCGGGGGATTGCGGGGGCTGCTCCGGGGCGTTTTCCCGCGCCTTGAACAGTTCGCCAATCCATTCTTTGAGCTTTCCAATCTGCGCCCGGATTTCCCGGATAAGGCGGTTTGCCTTTTGGATATTCCGGTTCAGCTCGCCTTTCTCGGTGGCTATGCCTTTCTTCTCCATTTGACAAGCCGCTACGCCCATGTGGACGGTAGGCAGCTCGTCAATGCCGCGCTCGGCGTTACTGCGGTGGTCGATACGCTCCGGGCGTCCGGCGCGTTCAAGGTAGGCATTTGAAATATCCGCCCATGCCTTGCGCCATAAAAGCGCGTTGCCCTTGTCGTTCCAGCCTGTGAGGTCAACTTTGTGTGTCTTGTATCTGCCGCTTGGTAAGCGTATGCGCTCGCCGTTCTCGTCAATGTCATATTCCTTTTTGGACTTCGCCGCCCATGCGCCGCGCTCGTCAAGGGGGCGCATAGTAAGCATGATATGACAATGGGGGTTGCCGCTGTCGGTGTCGTGAATGGCAAAATCAACGCACATTCCTCTGGAAACAAATTGAGAGGAACAGTATTCCCGGACAAGCCGGATCTGTTCCTCTCTGGATAATTCTATGGGGAGTGCTGCGTCAATCTCTCTGGCAAGCTGGGCGTTCCCGGTTTTCTCGTAAAGCTCCACACTGTTCCATAGGGTAGCGCGGTCAGAGAAAGAGGGCGGGGCATGGGGCGGCATTTGCTCGTTTTTCAGATATACGGCGATTTGGTTGCGGTTCTTCCCGCCGATAAACAAACGGAAAATAAGGCGCACAACCTCGGCGGCTTCCTCGTCGATTATCCAAAAATCCTTGTTGTCCGGGTCTTTGACATAGCCGTAGGGGGCTTCGGTGGCAATCGGCTTTCCGCTCATGCCTTTGGTCTTAATGCCCGTTTTCACTTTCTTGCTGATGTCCTTTGCGTACCACTCCGACATGATGTTGATAAAGGGCGCAAACTCCAATGTGTCGGGCTTCTCGCTGTCAATGCCGTTGTTGACCGCGATAAAACGCACGTTGTTCCGTCTGAATATCTCCATAGCGTTGCCGACTTGGAGATAGTCGCGCCCCCAGCGGGTAAGGTCTTTCATAATGCAAACGCCGATTTTCCCGTTTTCAACGTCCTCCATCATGCGGGAGTAGGCAGAACGGTCAAAAAATCTGCCGCTTTCATCGTCGTCGATGTAGTGCCGGATATTCGTCAGCCGCTGCCCTCTGGCGTAGTTCTCCAAAAAGATTTTCTGGTTCTGTATGCTGTTGCTCTCGCCGCCGTCCCTGTCCTCGTCCCCTACGGAAAGACGGGAGTAAAGGGCTGTGATTTTGTTGTAATCATTCATGTGCATATCCTCCTGTGCGTCCATGTAGAGTTCCTTTACACTTAAGATTATGCACTCCAACGCGCGGAACCGTATTCCATGCCTTTTCGGTATTTCTTCGCGTTTTTGCCTTTCATGTAAACGGCAAGCCGGATAATGACCGCCCCCGCAACGCCGATAAGCAGATCGGCGGGGTGCAGGCTCGGCGCGATACTGGAAAAGGCAGCGGCAAAGCCTGTACCAAGCTGCAAGAGTTTTTCGCTTGCGTCTGCGCCGGGGGTAAGGCGTATTGCTGCGCCTATCTTGTCAAAGAGATAGACAAAGAGCAGATAGGGGAGATTTGCCAGGATCAGTTTTTTCATGTTCATCGCTGCACGCTCCGATCCCTGGTTTTGACTTTCTCCCGGTCCAGTGTCCGGTGCTCCGGTTTCCGCTCCGCCTGTTCCTTCGCCTGCTCCAGCCGGTCCCGGATGGCGGGTTTTTCCTCCCGGCCCATCCTGCGGCCGGCAAACTCCTGGAAGGCCGCCGTGATGGCGTCCGCGTCCCGGCTCTTGAAAAAGACCAGGTAGCGGGGCTGCTCGGCGGCGGTGTCTTTCTTCAAGGCAAAATCCACATGGTATTTCTTCGCCACATGGGTAAAGGCCTTGATATTCTTGTCGCTGATCTCGATATTGGCAAGCCCGGCGTTCTGGGAGGCCAGCTGTTTGAGGGTCTGCTTTCCCCGGTATATTTTCGGCTGCCTGCTTTTCTGGATTTCCTCCAGGAACTTCTTTACCGCCTTTTCAAACACCTGCTCGCTCATTTTGGCCCCGTTGACGATTAGGGTCACGGTTTTGCCGGTTACTTCTTCCTGCATTTAACCCCTCCCTCGCTTACCGTCCCCGTACATGTCATGCTGTACCAGGGAGGAATAGTAATTGCTGATGGTGGACGGAGCGTTATACAGGGCCGCCAGCAGATACTTCTTGATGTTGCGGACATAAGTGGTGTTGTCCCGCATACAGTCCATGACATACCGTACATGGGAACTGTCCAGCTTCATAAAGCGGGATTTGACCACCTCCGCCGGGTAATCATCCCCGGCAATGCGGATCGTCTTTCGCGCGGAGCATACCGTATCCACGATCAGCTCCGCGATCTCGTCCAGCTGCTCCCGGTCGATGTGGTTATCCTGGATCAGATACTCATACTCGATGTTGTCCAGGATAATTTCACGATAGACCTCTCTGGCTCCCATCCCATCCGTTCCCATCCCTGTCCCTGCTGGGGGATGCCCCATAAGGGGCTGGGGATTTGATTGGATAGGATTTGATAGCTCCGTATTTGATAAATCAGTTATTGATCCATAGTTACTTGATTCTTTCGTATTTAATTGTGCGGGGTTTCCCTGTTCAGGTTTTCCCAATACAGGGTTATCCAAGACTGGATTTGCCTGAACTGGATTTTCCCGTCCAGGTTTTTCCCGTTCAGGTTCCGGCTGCCTGGGCTGCTCCAGGATGGTGTATTCGATAGCCCCAAGCTGCCCGTTGGCGTTCCGGACACGCTCCCGGATCACATAGCCCTGTTCCTCCAGCTCCCGCACCCCGGCGCAGATACTGTCCACGCCATCTTTGCAGATACGGGCAAGGCCCTTTGTGGTATAGTCCCATCCTTCCGGCAGGGAGAGCATGAGGGATAAAAGCCCTTTCGCTTTCAGGGACAGCGCCGTGTTCCGCAGATGGTGGTTTGACATGACCGTGTAATCACGGGTCTTTTCGATACGGAAAACCGCCATGCCGTTTACCTCCTTCCTCATGGATTGAAAAAGTGTTGATTTTCGCGGAAAATACCCTCTGTAATCTGCCGCCCTGTCCATCAGGGGAAAGAATATGGGCGGCTTTCATACCGCCGCCCACAGAAGGAAAAACAGAGGATTTTCCACCCCTTTTGACACATTTTTTAAGCCCTACAGCTCACGGTCACGCCGGTCATAGAGCAGATCGCCCCCGCACACCTTCGCATGGTTCCTGATCTTGATAAATCCCTTCTCCTGGTTCTCCAGGGCTTTGCCATAACCGGCTTCGGTTAGGAACAGACGCATTTTTTCTCCTTTCCATCCCATAGGGGACTCATGGGAGAGGACGTCAAAGACGATCATGTGCCGGGTGTCCGGGTCAAACCGTTCCAGGGCCATGATATCGTGTCCGGCCAGCTTCTGTGCCCCGGACTTCTGTCTGGCCTCCGCCAGCATTTCCCCGATGGTCTGGGGCTTCCCCGGCAGACGGTAATTTGCCTGGACCTCCCGGATCAAATCCATGCACTCGCTGTTTGACAGGGTGCGCAGCTTCGCCATGAGGCTTTCCGCCGTATCCCTGGTGGCCTGGTTCCTTGACAGGCGCCAGGTCATATAAATTTCATTCAGGACAGCGTTCGGGTCTGTACTCTCGATCTGGTACGCCATCCTCATTTCTGCTTCATTCAGTTTCATCTATCCGGCTCCTTTCCAAAAATGGGCACAAAAAAACGCCACAGGTTTTTGTACCTATGGCGTCAGTGTGGAGCAACAGAAAAGGGATACCATTGACGAAAACGGTATCCCTGCTCTGTAAACTTATTCAGTTTTAATTGTCGCATTGCCTGTTGCTGTCCACAAAGCCTTGATTTTACTGGTTTCTTGCTACCATCCTTATCAAAGCCTTGTATTTACAGGCTTTTTCGAGATAATCAGAGTTGTTGAAAATAATTGTGAATGCAAATACGGCTTTGTGATCCTATACGCAACAAATATCATCAGTACTCCAATATTTATTGCACATCATTCAAAGTAGAATATTTTGATATAGAATTAGCCAAAGCTCGTAGGCATACTCATTCTAATAATTATCAGAATAGATAAAATACCAATAGCGAAAACTGCTGACCAAACCCATAACTTTTTGGATTTCCAGTCAATCGTGCTTTTGGTGATTTTTTCAAAGATAATACCCATTACAATGGAGAATGTAAAGATACCGCCCCAAATAGCCCAACCGTAATGACCGTAACCGTATGCTGCTCCTGCGGGGTTTTGGCCCCCTAATTCACCAATAAGTAGTCCAAGCGCAAATCCTGCCAGTGTTGTAAATGAAAAATACTTTTTCCCAAACAATGCAGGGATTACGGATACCGCCATAGCAATCCAAAATATATTTTGATGTAGCAGCCAACCATATAAATAGCTTAACTGTGCTGGATCATCTCCAAATAGCCACCCTATTACACTTGTTTGCTGCCCAGTTGTACCGAAAATGCGTCCAACAAGATAGACAATGACATACCCAACGGCAACAACCAGTGTAAAAAATATATTCTTTTTTATTTTTTTACGGCGTTCTTCACGTTTCTTTTCTTGCTCCATTTTGTAAAGATAGTAAATCTGTTCCGCCGGTGTGTCCTTTTCTTCTTCATCGGAAGCTAACAGTATATCTACTGTCGTGCCGAATATCTCTGCCAGCTTGAAAAGATTCTCTGTGCTTGGGGCGGATTGACCTGTTTCCCACTTTGTTACTGCTTGTCGGCTTACACCGACAAACTCAGCCACTTTTTCTTGTGATAATCCAGAGCTTTTTCGTTGCTCCTTAATCCTTTCGCCTAATGACATATTCTTCACCTCCACCTATATTGTAGCGAAAGCGGCACTCTCATTCTACCAACTATTTAGCAACTATCGGTTGCATTCCAAAATTCGCATCAATTTATCACTTTAACCCTCTGACGGATATGTTTTTGAGCATTTTAGGATTAAGTTTATTATACCAAAGGGCTCATGAACAAATCTACATCATTTCAGCCTGTCAGCGGCATTGTTATCTCTGGCACACTGCCGCGCTGCTTCCCGCCGTTCCTCACTGTATGGGGCAGTTAGGCGGAAAGAGAAGCGGCCTTTCTCAATGCCGAACTCCTTTCTGTTCTCCTATTACTCAATAGTGGCATTTTCGAGTGGTTTCGGCCCTTGACTATCAGACTTCGATTACACAAATCTAGAATTTCATTTTGGATTTGTATAATCGCCATCGCTAAAAAGAATTGGCACAGGATTGCCCATACATTGGCGCAGTCCTGCCCTTTCGCCGTAAATCCAAATCTGCTATACTTGGTACAGTCAAAACTTTGTAATGCAGCCGTTCCGGTCGGGACGGCTGTTTTTCATTTGTAAGTAAAGGTGGTGGTTCACATTCATACTTTCCTGCAAAAAGTCCGCAGGACATTGAAGAGCGAACGGGGCGAGGCCAACTATTTCTCCACGGTGGTGTTCATCTTCATCGCCGTCATCCTGCTGGCCTTTATCATTGACCTGTTCGGCATCATCTCCACAAAACAGGAGTTAGACCATGCGGCAGATCAGATGGTCAAACAGATCCAGCTGTCCGGCGGCATCAACAGCGAGACCGACTCGCTCTTTGACTTTCTGTGCTCGGAGATCGAGGGGGCGGAGAATATCACATACTCCATCGATGCCACATACAAGACGCCTACGCCGTCCGGGATGTCCCGGGCCATCCAGCTTGGGACGCCCTTCTATATCACCATTGAGGGCGAGGCCAAACTGGGCGGCTTCTGGAACCTGGATCTGGTCAACATCACGGTGGTGGCCCGCGGCTCCGGCGTCAGCGAGCACTATTGGAAGTGAGGTGGCCTATGAAGCGTTTTCTTTCATGGCTGCGCCGGCCGCTTCGCAACGAGCGGGGCGAGATTACTTTCTTTGCCTGCTTCTTTGTAGTCGGGGTCGTCATGCTCATCTCTTTCCTGCTTCTGTACGCCTCGGTGCGGATCACCTGCATCAACATCCGCAACGGCGCCAAAATGGAGCTGAACAACCTGAGCGCCACCATCTATGCGGACACCTACCGCTCCCAGCGGGAGACCAACTTCGAGGAGTACCTGCGCACCCTCTATTCCAGCAATGACTATACGGAAATGCTGGAGGCCACTGTCGCCGGCGGCCTGGCAGAAAAGATCCCGCTTTCCACAGAGGACTATGAGGTATCCGACATCAGCCTGGAGTTCAATGTGGTGGGCGACCGGGTGGAGTATATCTTCTATTGTGATGTGGAGTTCTATGTGCGCATGTTCGGGCACAGTTACCCCACCATCACCCAGCGGGTGGAGCTGACCGGCTACCACAACACCAAATTTTAGCGGCGCTGTTGAAATTCCAGTCAGCTCCGCAGTATAGGCTTTATATAACAGCAAAAAGGAGTGTGGACACACATGAAGAAGTTTTTCCAATCCAAAGGCTTTATTGTTTCAATCCTGGCCGTCCTCTGCGTTGCCATTCTGGGCGTCTGCTGGTTTGTGAGCCGGGACCGCACGGAAGAATTCCAGCCGGATGAATCTCCTCCCAGCAGCACCAGCAGCGACTGGTCGGATGGCGGCGCACAGTCTGGCGACGGGAGCGGGGGCGCAGACGCCTATGCACCCGGCCAGTCTTCCAACGCCGAAGAGGAATATCCCAAGGTGACCTCAGAATCTGAGGGCGAGGTTGAAATCGACTTTACCGATACGGAGAAGCCGGATGAAACACCGCCCCCTGTGCCGGAAGGCAAGACGGAGATCGAAGATCCCGGCGAAGAGCATGAGGTCAATCCCGACCCGGCAGTACCGGAAGTCACTGCCCCTCCTGAAGAGGAATCCACTTCCAGCAATGAGCCGGCCCCCGGCTCCAGCAATGGCAGCGGCGCTGTTTATGATCCGGTGTTTGGCTGGGTAGTCCCCGGCGATGTGCAGCAGTCTACCGGCGACAGCGACGGTGATCTGAATAAGCAGGTCGGCAACATGGGCGGCTGACCACCTACAACTGAATATGGACTTGAAAGGCCGTCACAGGATTGTGGCGGCCTTCTTATTTTCAAAAAGAACGGAGCGTGATGTATTTGAAACGACTTCTCGCCCTCTTATGCAGCCTCGCCCTGGTGTTCTGCCTCGTTCCCTCCACGGCATTTGCATCGGGAGGCAACGGGAACATTGACGGTGGCGGCGGCGGGATGGGGCAAGGCACATCCTCAAACTTCTGGAATCCCGGCAACGATGGCGTGCGCATCACGGTTGTGGATGCGGAAAGCGGCGCTGCCGTGTCCTCACCGCTGGACTTTTCCAACCGGACACAGAAAAGCAGTATCCTCCATTTCGGCAAGGTCAACAAGCTGCAGTACCTGAGCGGCTCCGGCCTCTCCCTCCAGTCCGGGGTGGCCTATTCCTGCATCAAGCCCGCGCAGTCAATGCCCACCATCGTCAGCAGCAAAGGCCAGAGCAACATTGACGCCATCAAGCGGTACTTCTGCTCGGAGTACGCCTGCATGATGGTTGCCCAGGCTGCGGGCGTGGACTACGAGCGGATGATCGCCGGCGAATATAAGCTGCTGATCGAGCCCATCGCCTACTTTACCCACAACGGCCAGTATTACTGCATGACAGCCACTGAGGCTGGCCTTTACGATCAGATGTCCGGCGGCAACCTGCGCCGAACCATGACCTCGCTGACCCATAAGAACCTGCCGCTGTCCATGTTTCTGGAGTTCAGCGATCTTGGCATTTCCGCCTGGACCGGCAACACCACCGGGACGCAAAACAATTCCGACATCATCAATACACTTGGCGTCGGCATCGTCTGGTTTGATGAAGCCCCGCCCGAGGGTGAGATCGAGGCCCCTGATGTGGAGTACCGGGTGGATACCGATGTCATCACCTCTGTCACCCTGCGGACGGATACCGACCTGACGCCGGATAATCCCGCTTCGGTGACCTTCCATATCCTCGGCACCACCTATCGCGTCAACGATATCGTAATCCCCGCTGGCGATAGCCAGGTAGTCTGGGTCAAGTGGCATACCCCCACTACACCGCAGACAGTCACCATCACGGTATCCGTCAGCGGCGCCTATACTGCCCAGGATACCTTTGTGGCAAAGATCGTGGACCTGAACGAACATATCCCGCCCGACCCGGTAGCCACAGACACCAATCCCTCCTATACTGTGCCGTCCCTGCCCAATGAAACGCAGAAACTCACGGCCAACTGGGGCGTCTGGAGCTGCTACTGGGTGCCGGTATGGGTGTGGTGCGATCACGGGGAAGACGGTGGGCATTGGGTGGATGAAGGCTACTGGGAATATGAGTACACCGGCTATTCCGCCTCCATCAGCGGCGTCATGTCCCTGATGCCGGACGATATTGTGCCGACGGCCTCCGGAAAGTCCATGAAGAGCGGGTACGGCGTCAAGCAGGATGTGACCGCCACGCTCTCCACCGACGCGCCCACCAGCCACATCACCCATCCGCAGACGGCCTTTTCGGTGTTCCCGGAGTTCCAGTATGAAACCTATCTCCGCCTGCTGCAGCGAGTGTCCTGCGGCCGGAGCGCCAAATTCACTTTCCAGCCCAATGAGTTCTCTACTTACAGCCGGGAAGTGCACTTTACCCCCATCTGGTTCCCGGATGCGACGAACTACACCGTCTTCACCCAGGTCTGGGATACCTGGACGCCGGACGGGATGCTGAGTATCAACCTGAATGACTATGTTTCCATTGACGGGAGCCTCTATGATGACTGGTACACCAATCGAGAGTAATGTGTGGATGGCCTACCTGCTCACTGTTTTTCTGGTGGTGACGGGCTTTGCCGTCTATGACATCCTATACAGGCGGGTGCCCGACCGGGCGCTCGTCTTTTTTATCCCCCTGGCCGCGCTGGCCCCGCTGATCCAGGTCTGCTTCATTCTGGAGTATGACCGGACGCCTATTTTTATCTGGCCCGTTGTGGCCGAGGCTCTGGTGGGTGCGCTGCTGGGCTTCTGCATTCCGCTGGCCGCTGCTATGGCGACCGGCGGCAGCGGTATGGGAGGCGGGGATATCAAATTCTGCGGGGTACTGGGTCTGGTCTATGGCCCCTCCGGCATGGCCCTGGTATTTTTGGTAGCCGCCGGCTTCGCCATGCCGGTGGTGCTGCTGTATCGGCGGCTCTTGCGGGACAAACAGCCCACCGCGATCCCGTTTTTACCTTTTCTGGCCTGCGGCTGCTCTGTGGCGACGCTGGCTGAACTATTTTTATGACAGGAGAGATGCTTATGAAACTCAACAACCGATTTATCTTCGGCATTCTGTCCCTGGTTCTGGCGGCGGTCATCGCATTTGTGGCACTGCCCACCATTGCCCGGCAGACCAACGGCAAGACGGAGATCGTCCGCATCACCCAGCCGGTGCTGAAAGGCGAAAAGATCACCAGCGACAATGCCGAAGTCGTAGAAGTGGGCGGGTACAATCTCCCGTCCAATGTGGCCCACAGCATGGAGGATGTGGAGGGCCTGTATGTAACAGCCGACCTGGCCGCAGGCGACTATATCCTCACCAGCAAGGTCAGCACCGTACCTGTTTCCTCGGATGTGGCGCTCAACGATATTCCCTCCGGCAAGGTCGCCATCTCGCTGACTGTAAAAACGCTGGCCTCCGGCCTGTCGGATAAGCTGCAGCCGGGCGACATCATCCGCATTTATCACTTCCTGGAGACGGCGGAAGAGGTGCCGGAACTGCGCTTTGTCAAGGTGCTGTCGGTCACCGACTCTGACGGTATCAATGTGGACAACACCAAGGAGCCTACCGAGGACGAAGAGCCGCAGCAGTCTGCCACCATCACTGTGCTGGCAAGCCCGGAGCAGGCCCGTATCATTACCGAGATGGAAAATGACGGCGTGGCCCATGTGGCGCTGATCTCCCGCAACAACGACCAGCTGGCCGAGGAACTGCTGGCTGAGCAGGACAAGACGCTTCAGGAGATCTACTTCCCCGAAACACTGGTTGAAGAAAATGCTGAAAGCCAGGATGGCGGAGAAACTGCTGAAGGCGCCGCAGATAGCGAGTCCACAGGCGAAGCGGGCACCGAAAATACGGAAGGCGGTGTGGAAACAACTCCTGCGGACAGCATCCCGGAAGACGGCGAATAAAAATGGGCGGTGAACAGATTCACCGCCCGATTCCTCACTGCTGGGTAGAAAGATGATCCTCGTTAATCAGGAAAAGCTGTGGATTTTCTTTGCCCAAGTCAACAAGACGCTGGGTAAAACCGCTTTTAGAAAATATCCCAAAAATAGGCTGATAGCCTTTCCATACCTTTTGGATTTCGCCAGAAGCCTGCACCTTATCGCGGAGAGCAAAAAAGACAGGCGCATCCACCGGCTTATTGTGGTATTTGCACTCGCCGGCAAAGAATCGCTTGTTTTGATGGTCCACCGCCATCACATCAATTTCCGTATCGCTGTCCAAATCATTCAGCCAGTAAGCTCCGATCCGCGAGGGAACAAAGTCAATGGCACCTTCCCTGCAAAGGTCTGCAAAAATGGATCTGCAGACATCTTCATAGGCGAAGGCCACAAACTTCTGTACGAAGTCTTTTCGGATTTCATCCAGAACAATCTGCGTATTGTCCAGTTCCAGTTCCCCTTTATATGGATAGACATACCGGAACCAGAAACGCACAAAGTTATCAGAGATGAAATAAAGGCCTTTACGGGACTTCTCCGGATTTTTCTCCGTAACCGGCGTTTCCTTCACGACAAAGCCAAGGTCGCTGAGCGTGGAAAGATATGGCGTCAGCGCGGAAGTTTCTGTCCCCAGAGCTCCCGCAATTTTCCCCAGCTTGTGGTTTCCATCCGCCATCACGCGGATAATGGAAAAATAGTTGACAGCGGATACCACTTCATCTTTCAGCAGAAAGTTTGGTTCTTCATACAGAAAACCGTTCTTCGAGAGAACCGCAGACTCCACCTGTTCCAGCAGTCCTTCCTGATCGTTGAAAAACTCCAGATATTTGGGTACGCCGCCGGTAATCGCATATTGCTCCACCGCACGCTCAAAAGAAAGATGCTGAGCGGCATACACATCCGGGAACGACAAAGGCGCCAACCGGATCTGTGCAGTCCGGCGGCCATACAGGGGGCTGTCATAAGACAGCGCGTGTTTTTGCATCATTCCAATCAAGGAGCCGCAAAGAATCAGCATCACATTGCTGTCCTTGAGAACTTCGTCCCATGCGTTTTGCAGAATAGACGGGAACGCCGGATTGGACTTAACCAGATAGGGAAATTCATCAATAACCAGGACTTTCTTTTCCTCCGGCCGGAATTCCGCAATGATATGGAACAAATCCAGCCAGTCGGAAAAGGCTGCACGCTGCAGCAACGGATTCCGTGTTACCCGGGACACAACACCAGACAGCCGTTTTATGCTTTGTGATTCCACTTCCTCCGTTGCGAGAAAGTAGAATGCCAGCTTACTCTTGATAAATTCTTTAATTAGTGTTGTTTTTCCTACACGCCGCCTGCCGTAAATCACAACAAAGCTGCTGTCTTTTTGGTATTCCCTTTCAAGAGACTCCAGTTCTCGTTGTCTGCCGATAAACTTCATGTTAACGCCTCCTTTATCATAATTCATTTTATGATAATCTATCTTATATTATACATTTGTTTTGCAAAAAGTCAAGGGCATTCCACCCTTGGGAAAGGAGTTTCCTATGGGAAAAGTCATTACTGTCTGGGGCAGCCCGGGGAGCGGGAAAAGCATGTTTTCCTGCATCCTGGCAAAAGCCCTGACCCGCGACAAGCGGAAAGCCATCATCATCAACGCGGAGATCAGCGTCCCCATGCTCCCGGTCTGGCTGCCGGAGCAGATCATCCAGACCAACGCCTCGGTGGGGCAGGTCCTGAGCAGCGTGGAGATCGACACCACACTGGTGGCAAGCCATGTTACGGTGCTCAAAAGCTATCCTTTCATCGGCCTGATGGGCTATTCCGCCGGTGAGAATCCGCTGAGCTATCCGGAAGTCAAATATGCTATGGTACTCCAGCTGGTCAACGCTGCCGCAAAGCTGGTGGATTTCGTCATTCTGGACTGCAGTTCCAGCATGACCAATGTGTTCACTCCGGCAGCAATCGAGTCCGGTGATCTGGTCATCCGCCTGCTTACCCCCGACTTAAAGGGCGTCAACTATCTGAAGGCCCATCAGCCCCTGCTGGTAGATGGCCGGTTCCATTATGACCGGCACATAACTTTTGCCGGCATGGCCCGCCCCTTCCACGCTCTGGATGAAATGGGCTATATCATTGGCGGCTTTGACGGCCTTCTGCCCTATGGTAAGGAGATCGACCGCTGCGCCACCGAGGGCGGGATGTTCCAGGCCATCAAATACTGCAATCCCAAGTACACCGCCTCACTTAACAAGGTGCTGGACGCCCTGGAGCAGATGGAGCTGGCCGAGCAGGCGGCAGAGGATGCGGACGACGAGGACGAGTTCGAGGAGGATGACGCCGATGAATAATCTCAACGACATATTCTTCACGCCGGCGGCCAACCAGGACCTGACCTATGACCAGGTGCTGGAGGATGTGCAGCGGTATTTTGCTGAAAATCACGCCTCCACCATTGCCGAGGCCGGCGAGGGAAACGCCGAGCGGGCCACCACACTGCTCAAAGAGCTGATGGTACAGTACATCGTCAAGCGGAAATACGCCATTGAAGGGCTGACCACCGAGGAACTGTGTGAAAAACTCTACGAGGATATGGCCGGTTACTCCTTCCTCAAGAAATGGATCTACAAGCCCGGCATTGAGGAAGTCAACATCAACGCCTACAACGACATCGAGGTGATCGAGGCCGGCGGGCGCAGCATCAAGATCCCGGACAAGTTTTCCTCCCCGCAGCACGCCATTGATGTGGTGCGCCGTATGCTCAACGCCTGCGGCATGGTCATTGACGACACCATGCCCAGTGTGGTGGGATTTCTGGACAAAAATATCCGTATCTCTGTGGACAAGACGCCCATTGTGGACCCGGATGTAGGGATCAACGCCTCCATCCGTATCGTCAACCAGCAGACAGTCTCCGAGCAGAAGCTGCTGGATTCCGGCAGCGCCACCGCCGAGATGCTCCACTTCCTGATGGCCTGCATCCGGTATGGCGTCAGCGTGTGTATCGCGGGCTCCACCGGCTCCGGCAAGACCACCATCATGGCATGGCTGCTCTCCAATGTTCCCAACAACCAGCGCCTTATCACCATTGAGGAAGGTAGCCGCGAGTTTGATCTGGTCAAGCGGGATGAAAACGGAAATATCTTGAACTCCGTCATCCACCTTCTGACCCGGCCCAGCGAAAATCCGGCGCTGAACATCAACCAGGACTTCCTTTTGGAGCGGGTGCTGCGCAAACACCCCAATGTCATCGGCGTCGGCGAGATGCGGTCCGCCGCAGAGAGCCTGTCGGCCGCCGAGAGCTCCCGCACCGGCCATACCGTCTGCACCACCATCCACTCCAACTCCTGCAACAGCACTTACCGCAGGATGATGACCCTCGCCAAGCGCAAATACAGCATGGACGACGCCGTGCTCATGGAGATCATGGTGGAGGCCTATCCCATCGTGGTATTTACCAAGCAGCTGGAAGACCGTTCCCGTAAGATCATGGAGATTCTGGAGGGCGAGGACTACCGGGACGGACAGCTCATTTCCCACACGCTCTACAAATTTGAGGTGGAGGACAATGTGACCGATGAAAAAGGAGAGATCCATGTGGTGGGCCATCACCGGAAGGTGGGCCTGATCTCGGATACTTTGAAAAAACGGCTCCTTGACAACGGCATCTCCAATAAGGAGCTGGCGGAGTTCATGGACGCCCCGAAGGAGGTGGATTAAAGGTTGCAGTGGATCTACATCATTTGCTTTGCGCTGATCAGCGCGGGCCTCCTGGCCCTGTTCGGTGTGCGGCCGGGGGATTTTATCGACGCCCTGTTCCGCTCCCAGCGCAAGGCAGCTACCTTGTCTGACGAACTCAATGTCCTGATGGGTACGCCCGCCAAGGGCTTCTTCAACCAGGACTATGAGCTGAAACAGATTTTGAAAGGCACCGGCCGCTCCGACCGCTATGAGGCGGTCAAGCGGCTGTCGCTGATCCTGTTTGCGGTGGGCGCTGTGCTGGCGCTGCTCATCAACAATGTGTATATGGTGCCGATCCTGGGCATTGGCTTTTCGCTGGCCCCCATCTGGTATCTGCGCAGCACAGCCGCCAGCTACAAGAAGCATCTGAACGAGGAACTGGAGACCGCTATCTCCATCATCACCACCTCCTACCTGCGAACAGAGGACCTGATACGGGCGGTCAAGGAAAACCTGCCCTACATCAATGAGCCGGTGAAGGCCAACTTCGAGGCATTTGTGTACGAGGCGGAACTGATCAACGCCAACCTGACCAGCGCCATCAACTCGCTGAAGATGAAGGTCCCCAACCGGGTATTTCATGAGTGGTGCAACATCCTCATTCAGTGCCAGTCTGACCGCTCCATGAAAAACACACTGCCCACCATCGCCCAGAAGTTCAGCGATGTGCGAGTGGTGCAGTCTGAACTGGAGGCCATGATGCAGGGCCCGCGCCGTGAGGCCATCACGATGATGTTCCTGGTGGTCGCCAATGTGCCGCTGCTTTACTTCCTCAATGAAGACTGGTTCCATACGCTCATCTTCACCACACCCGGCAAAATTGCCCTGGCGATCTGCGCAGCCATCATTCTCTTTGCCCTGACGCAGATCATGAAGCTGAGCAAGCCCATTGAATACGGAGGTGACGGCGCATGACCCTTTTGGCACTTGTGGCGATCATCTTCTTTGGTTTTGCCACCTACAACCTGACCTGCGCCTTTGTGGATATTCCCACAAAGAAGACCTCCCGCATGATGATGCTGGCCCGCAAGCAGCAGGGCGTAAAGTCCGAGAAACTGCTGGATGTCTACATCACCAAAATCGCCGGACTGATCGCCCCGTACCTGAAACTGGATAAACTCAAACGGAACAAGCTGCAGCGGGCGCTGGATATTGCCGGTCTGGAACTGACGCCGGAGGTCTACACAGCCCGGGCTTGGGTCACGGCAGGCGCCGTCGGCCTCAGCTCTATCCTGATGGTGTTTCTGGTGCCGCTGATGGTTCCCGTGCTGATCGGGCTTGCGGTGGCGCTGTGGTTCTCGACCTATTACAGCGTCTTCGATTTCGTTAAGAAGCGCCGCAAGCTCATTGAAAGCGAGATCCCCCGGTTCGCCCTGACTATTGGGCAGAACCTGGAGAACGACCGGGATGTGCTGAAGATCCTTACCTCTTACCGCCGGGTAGCGGGCAAGGACTTCGGCGCGGAGCTGGACCAGACCATTGCCGACATGAAAACCGGCAACTATGAGAATGCCCTGATCCGTTTTGAAACCCGCATTGGCAGCCCCATGCTGTCCGATGTAATCCGCGGCCTGATCGGCGTGCTTCGCGGCGACGACCAGCGGATGTACTTCAAGATGATCTGCTTTGACATGAGGCAGATCGAGCAGAACAATCTGAAAAAGGAAGCGGCCAAGCGCCCCAAGAAGATCCAGCGTTACTCCATGATGATGCTCATTTGCATTATGATCATCTATCTGGTGGTCCTCTGCACCGAGGTCATGAGTTCCCTGGGCGCTTTCTTCGGCTGACAGGTATCCGCCCACGCCTCTGGTGTGGGCTTTCCATATACCCGCTCCCATCCGGGGGCGAATCTACGATGGAGGTGATGTTTTGTACCGCAGTGGGTTCCCATAGCAGCCGCTATGCCGGCTGCCTTCCATCCATTTCCCCAGGGCCGACCTGCTCTCAGGCCGGTCCTGAACCTATCGTCTGAACAGGAGAAATCCATGTCGAAGAAAAAATATATTCCGCCTGACGGCGAAGATGTGCGGCGGCGCCGGTTCCGGTGGCTTTTGCGCCAGAAGCCGAAAGCGTATCCGGACAGGCCCCGCTCCAACAAAAACAGCCTGCTCAAGCCTATCCGCCGGTCCTGACCGGCCATAACCATACCCAAATCCAATATCACATTTACAGGAGGTATTTCCATGAAGAAGTTTACCAGCTGCATCTGCAGCAAAGCGAACGGCCTCGCGCTTCGGGCCCGTATGGCGCTCTCCAACCAGCGCGGCGATTTCTACATCTCTGATGCGGTCAAAATCATCATCGCCGTTGTGCTGGGCGCCCTGCTGCTGGCGGCCCTGACCCTCATCTTCAACGATACGGTCATCCCCCGGATCACGCAGGAGATCGAGGGCCTGTTCGGCGCGGCCAACTAAGGGCTTGTTCGCTTAAATGCCGTCAGCGGGGATCAGCTTGTGGACATCCACAGCTGGTCCCCGCTTTTTTATTTTCTCAAAAAACGAATAACGGAGGTAGAGGATGAAAACATCCTGCAAATTTTATTCCTTTCTGCGGGCCGTCCGTGGGAACTGGCGCAATGCCATCTTTGTCAGCTGTGGCTGCGATGCCTGTATGTATGGCCGGGAGAAGCCCTGTTCCGGATTCCTGCTGACAGTGGATGAGTGTGGGCAGGTCATGCTTCTGCCTGCGGAAACCGTACATGAGCTGACCGGTGAGGAAGTAGAGCCCACCGAGTGTAGCGATGTCCTGTCGCACCGCTCTTTTGACGCCGCTTTTTCCAAGTACATCGAATGGCATGCGCCGAACTCTTCCGCATGTACGCTCAGGCAGCTTTGTCTGGACCCCAGCTGCAGCCAGAACAGCTGATTTTTACACAGAAAGACGCCATCGCGCCGCCTTTGGCGCGTCTTTGGAGGTGATGATTTTATGATGAAGCAAAAACAGATCAAATGTCCTTATTGCCATGCCAATGCCTCTCTCCGCCCTGCCAGCGTGGTTTACGGCTTGAACCGCCGGTCCCAGGGGAAATTTCTCTATCTCTGCGACCGCTGGCCCGCCTGCGATGCCTATGTGAGCGCCCATGACAGGACGCACCGGCCTATGGGAACTTTGGCAAATGGAGATCTCCGACACAAGCGCATTTTGGCGCACCGGGCATTGGAGCAGCTGCAGCAGAGCCGGCACATGGAAAAATGGGAGGTCTACATCTGGCTCCAGGCAAAGCTGGGGCTGGATGAACGGCAGGCCCATATCGGCCAGTTTTCCGAATGGATGTGCGATGAGGTCGTCCGCCTCTGTAGGCAGGCCTCAGCTCCTCCCGCCGCCGGACAGGCGGCAGCCTGACGGGAGGTGAGCAAATGACCAGCCTGACAAAACAGCAGCAGGAACTCGTTGCTCAAAACCTGCCAGTGGTGCATTGGGTGATCTGCGACTATATCCATGTGAATCCGACTATCTGCGGCCTGGAGTACAGCGATCTGTTCCAGGAGGGGTGCGTCTGGCTCTGCAAAGCCGCGGCCACCTATAAGGACGATGGGCGGGCACAGTTTGCCACCTACGCCAAAACGGTCGTAAAAAACGGGCTTCTGTCCTATTGCCGGACGATCTGCAACAGGGGCAAGATGTTCAGCCGGCTCATTATTGGGGAGCATGGGGAACTGGCCGCCGACGGTGAGGCCCTGGAGCCGCAGTCCGACGCTTTTGACGCCCAAGTGTCCCTGATGGAAACGCTGTCGCTTCTGGAGACCAGCAAGCAGGACTATGACGGTGTGGCCCGGCTTGGGATTGAGGCTCTGGCGCTCAAGCTCCAGGGGATGCGGGTCACGGATATTGCGGAACTCTACCAGGTTCCGCCCTCTCATGTGGGTGCATGGATCTCGCGCTCGGTCGCCAAACTGCGCAGCGACCCCCGCTTTCTGGCAAGCCTGCTTTGAATCTGTTGAAAACCACGGCCTTCCCGCAGTAAAGGATATATAAAAGGAGGCATTGATCAATGGAACAGAAAACCTTATATACTGCTATCGGCCGTCTGGAGCGGGAAACCAATGGCTGCGGCCGGTCCTGCCCGGTCATCCGCCTTGGCGGTCAGCCCTACATGGTGGATATGCAGGAGCTGGTTGTTTGGACTGCCCTGAATTGGCGGATCTCCAAGTGGGAGGATATTTCTTTTCAGTGCGATAAGCTGGCCTCATCTATGGGCGGTGCTGTCAGCCGGCCCTGGGATGACTGCGTGAACCGCCTGCTTACCCGCGGCCTGCTGGTTTCCGGCTGCGGGGAGACCGAATACGATGCGCTGTATGATCTATTGAGTTCCCTGGGCATCATTCCTACCAGCGGCTCTGCCCTGGTGCGCGGCGTATCGTTTATGAAGCTGGTATTCAGCCGTCGGGTTTCAGTCGGGCAGGCGCTGAAGCTGTTTCGCAAAGACCGCCGGACCGACTATGAATCCCGCGTCATGCGGCTTTCCCGGCAGGCCCTGCTTTCCACTGCTGAAATCATCAAATGTGTGGAGCAGGATGTCTTCTCCCTCCCCAGTGAGCGGGTCCTGATGGAGAAGGTGTATGGCGACAGCGAGACCACCTGCCAGAATATCGCCAGCCTGATGAAGAACAGCCGGAGCAGCCAGGCTGTAACGCTGGCCGTTGCCAACCTGTATCTGCGCCAGCAAATCATTTTTGAAAGGATCAGCACATGAAAAACCAATGGAGTCAATTTCCCTTTGTCCTGCGCCGCAAGATCCTGCTGACATTTCTGGCCGGAGTCGCCAGCATCGCAGTCAGCCTTGTTATCTTCACTGTCGCCGCAGACCGCATCCTTCTGGTGCTGGGTGGATTCATTTTTGCCGCTTCTCTGGTGCTGGGCAGCAGCCTGTGGCGCACCGCCGCCCGGGGCCGGTACGAAGTGGTGGAAGGAATCTGCGCCGGCGTCAGCACCCCTATGTTGCGTCGTTACCGCAAGATCCAGCTGATTGATGAACAGGGTGCGGAACGCACCTTGCTGTTGAGCAAAACTGCCAAGTTCCAGATTGGCGTCCGCTACCGCTTTTATTTTCAAAAAGGGAGCCGGCCTGCCGTCGGAAACGACTATCTGGACGCTGCCCTCTCCACCAATAGTTTTCTTGGATACGAGGTACTGGAGAACGCAGCATCCTGTGATGAAGAGCTGGAAAGCAGGGAGCAAACACCCCATGAGTAAGAAATAGGGATACGGCACCAAAGCCATAGCTTCAGTGCCGTATCCCTCTATTTTTGACAGTCTTATAAAAAAGCAAATGATCTTGCAGAAAATTGATTTCTTTTTCCTATTTAATAGGCGGAATACTTAAAAGGAGGTCCATCCCAATGTATAAGCCCCACACCATTGAGCAATACAAAATCCAGCGTTTTCTGGACGACACCTTTGCAATGGAGCATTTCCTGGTCTCACCGCTGTCCCGCACCTCGCTCTTGCTGGAGGATGAAACCGGCGAGCAGCTTGCTTTCGGCTTTTTAGATGACGAAGTGCGTGAGATCCCGCTCCCTCCGCCGGCCGACCTGGAAAAAATCAAAGATTTCATCCGGCGCTTCCGGGCCCTCAATCCCAAACCGCGTCTGCGTACTTTTGAAGATATTACCCGCTGGTGGCTGGACCACCCCAATCCCCTGACCTACCAGCAGGCCCTTGGGCTGTCGGAGGAGCTCTACCGCCATTTTCTTTCCCACCCCATGATCGACGAGGAAGACGCCTATCGTCTGGCTTCTTCCGGGCTTGTCAGTGAAGATGATTACCGGGATATTCAGCTCTGGTATCTCGATGGCAACACCATCTCCCACTGGCTCGGTCCCTTCGGCGTGGATGGGACAGGCAATCTCTATCGTCTGATATTCAGCTACGGGACGCCGGCAGCCCGAGCACTCAAATTCTATCTGCTGGATGATTACTACCGCGACATGAACCATATATTGTGATTCGCCTCGCTTAAATATCTATATATAGTATAATACCACTTGACAAACACAAGATATAGTGCTACACTTATCCTGTAATTGATTTTTGTGCGTTTCCCCTTGTGGGATACAGACTTAGCTTCTGTACCGCAGATTAAAAATCTGCATTGCACACGCAGTCAAGGTTGTATGCTGTATCAAGTGTCAGTGGTATTGCCGCGCCCTTTCGGGGCTGGTATCCGCTGGCACTTTTTATATATAGATATTAACGCCAGAGGCGAAGAAAGGAAGTGTTATGGCACAAATCGTTGTATTTGGCCGAGTCATGCACGAGCTTGTCCCGAAAGAGGGCCAGTCAAAACAGCAATATGTCTGTTTCGACCTGATGGAGCGTTCCGGCAACACCCCGCCGGACTACTACCAGGTATGGGCCCGCGGTGACGATGTTACCCGGCTCATGCGGCTCAAGGTCAAAAAGGGAAGCATGATCTGGCTCACCGGATCGCAAAAACTGGTGGATGTTCGCCAAAAGGACGGAACCACAGTCAAGAAGCTGAAAATATGGCTGACGGACTTTGGATTTCTCCCCGGGCAGTCCTCCAAAGCAAAATCCGAAAGTGGACAGCATGACCCTGACGACGCGGCGCCTGTTCCGTCACCTCCCGAGGTGATGAACGGCGACCGTGAACCCCTGCCGGAATAGCTCCCGGCATCCAAGAGGGACCGTATCAAGTTTTCAGAATGATCTGAAGCTTGGTGCGGTCCCTCTTTTTTTGTTTTCAGGCAAAATTCTAAAGGAAGGACGGTAAAGAAATGAGTAATGACAAAGGACTTTTGAGCGGCAGCATCACCATTTTGATCGGTGCTGTCATTGCCATCATGGCTCTGGTGCGCGGGCCGTGGCAGGCGTGGCTGCTGATTGGGGTATTCACCCTTTGGGGGCTTTGGGTCGTTCTGATCCTCCTGCTCCCGTATATGCAGCAGGCCAAACGCCGCCGGCAGCGCCAGCAGAGAGAGCGCCGGCTGCACGCTGAAGGCATTTCCCAGAGCACATTCCAGGTCCCGGAACTGGAGGAACCTGTTTCAGACGACCTGCTGCTCCGTTATGCCAACCATCGGATTCTGGCCTATCTGCGCTCGTCGTATGCTGACGCCTGCTTTGAGTGGTGTGAAAAACGGCCGGCAGAGCTGATCCGCACCAACGGAACTGGGCGTATCCGGCTTCATAATGTAGATGGATTCGACCATGCAGACATCACATTCGGCCAGGACGCGACTATCAAGTGTGACCTGCTCAAAATCGTGCCTCTGTCCAAGGCTGGCACAGAACAGGGCGATGAGGCCAATATCCCACCCAACAAGCAGCCCATTGACCCGCGCATCTGGTACGAAAACTGTGGGCGCGAAGTCATGGAAACACTGATCGCCGACCTGAATTCCCGTGGACACAGCAAGCTCACATTGCGGGAAAACGGCGACATCTGCATCCAGCAGGACGATGAACTGGTGCCGCAGGAACATCTTGCGAACTTTCCCGCGAAGGTCTACTGGCCCCGCTTGGTGGAAGTGTTTGAAAGCAAGGGCCTGTCGGCTGAAACCACGGCGCAGGGCATCCAGGTCTCCTGGTGACCGCCATCACCCAGAGAGGGGAGTGAAATCACAATGAAATCAGGGATCAGTCTTGTAGACATGGCAAAGGAGATCCAGCGCCAGGCTGATTTGAAAGCCGACTATATGCTGGACACCCGCAGCCTTCGTCTGGAGCCTTTTGACTCGAAGCTGTACCTCAACGCCTATGACCAGTCCGGTGTCCCGGCGCTTGAACCGCTGGAGGTTAATTCCATTGCCCACCGGCAGATCGGCACACACCTGAAGATCCCGGCAGCCTACTATGACAAGATGATGGAGGAATATCCCCAGCTGCTGGCGCAGAATGTGAACGCCTGGTTCCAGCGGGAGCCCTCTGTCCGTATGATCCGCACCATTGAGGGTACGGCACGGGCATTTTTAAGCAACCGCTACCGGCGCATTGACAACCTTGATATTGCGAGTATCGTCCTTCCCGTCCTTCAGGATATGGAGGGAATGCACTTTGAGAGCTGCCAGCTCACGGAAAGCCGCATGTATATCAAGGTAGTCAACACCCGCCTGGAGGCCGAGGTCGTGCCTGGCGACATCGTTCAGTCCGGCATCATCATCAGCAACAGCGAGGTGGGACTCGGTTCGGTGAACATCCAGCCGCTGGTCTACCGGCTGGTATGCAGTAACGGTATGGTAGTCAACGATGCCCAGACGCGCCGCAACCATGTGGGCCGCGTCAACGAGGCTTCGGAGAACTATCAGCTGTATTCGGAAAAGACGCTGGAGGCCGACGACAAAGCCTTTGCCATGAAGATCCAGGACACGGTGCGGGCCGTGGTAGACGAGGTGCGCTTTACCCGTGTAGTCAACATGATGCGGGAGGCCAAGGAGGCTCGCATGAATACCACCGATGTCCCCGGCATTGTCAAGCTGGTCAGCAGGGACTTCCATATCACTGATGAGGAAAGCTCCGGTGTGCTGCAGCGGCTGATCGAGGGCAACGACCTGACGCTCTATGGTTTATCCAATGCGGTGACCCGCCACAGCCAGGATGTCCCGGACTATGACCGGGCGACTGCACTGGAGGGCATCGGTTACAACATTCTCTCCATGCCGGCAAGGCAGTGGAGCCGTATCAACCAGCTGGCCGCCTGAGTGGCTGCCAACCATCCAATTTTAAGGAGGAACGAACTATGTACGAACAGAACACTTCTATGATGAACACTCCTGAGCGGAACACTTTCCTGCTCCCTGCGATGGTGGAGGGTGATTTCAGCAGCGATGAGATCGCGGAGGATGCGGACGGCCTGCAGATGATGAGTTTCCAGCGGGTGAAAATTCCCGCCGGCGGCGCCCTGCAGTTCGAGATCCCCACGGAAGACCCCGACAATCCGGATTATGCCCGGACCCTGGAAGGAGTCATTCTCTACAATCATTCTGCCTATACCCTGTGGTCGGAAGGCAGCGAGTATGACGAGGACACCAAGCCTCTCTGCTCTTCTGTGGACGGCAAGACCGGCATCGGGGAACCGGGCGGCGCCTGCGCCACCTGCCCGATGAACGCATACGGTTCGGCCAGAGACGGCGGCCGCGGCAAGGCCTGCAAGAATATGCGGGACATCTACCTGCTGCGCAGCGGCGAGTATATGCCTCTGCTGATTTCTCTGCCGCCTACCAGCATCAAGCCGTTCAAGGAGTTCCTGAACCGGGCCTTTGTCTACCGCCGGCGCGCCACCTATGGCAGCCTGATCCAGATTGGGCTCAAGAAGGAGAACAATGGCAGCAACGACTACAGCGTTGCCACTTTCCGCCTTGTGCGCGACTTCCAGGGCGAGGAACTGGCTCAGATCCGCGCCTATGCCAATGGCTTTAAGGAGCAGATTAAGGCTATCAACATCCAGCGGGCCCTGATCAACGAGGAGCAGCGTGCCAACGACTGCGACTATGTAATCCCGGAGTCCGCTACGGCGCCCGGCAGCCCCGATGGGAGCTATGTGGTCGGCGAGATCAACGGCAGCTACGAGAAGCTGCCTGCGTAATGAGTTTTGTTGCGGCCTCAGCTGCATGACATGTCATCAAGGGATACCTTCGGCTCTCGCCGGGGGTATCCCTTTTTTGCTTTAGACTGGAGGAAATATATATGTTATGTGAAGTACCGTTAACGAAGGAGCAACAGGAGTTTGCCGCTGAACATCACGGCTTGGTCTACAAATTTTTGAACGACAACCACCTGCCGGAAGACGAGTTTTATGATGTCGTCATTTTCCCTTACCTGAAGGCAGTACGGGATTACTGCGATAGCACATCTGCCCAAGAGTATTCTTTCAGCACAATCGCCATAAGGCAAATGAGGTTTCGCCTCTATGACTATTTCCGTAGTCAAGAACGCCGCAAGCGCAACGCTGAAATCCTCAGCATTCACATTGGCCTGTACCCGGACGGAGTGCCCCTGGAGGAACTGCTGCCGGCGCAGGATGATCTGATGCAGGAATTTGAGATGAAGCAGCTGCTTCACGACCTGGCTGGCCGTGTCTCCAGACAGCAAATGAACATCGTCCGTATGAAGGGCTGCGGCTACGGCATCCGTGAGATCGCCAGCCACGAAAAACTCCCCATGAAACGTATCAAGGAGCTTCTGGAAGAGGTTCGCGCGGTGTTCCTGGAGTTGTGCTATGAGTAGATGCCTGTCGTCCCTGGCAGGTCAAAGTTAAAATTGAATGGAGGCTGATTATTATGACGAAATCGAAAAAGTCCATTGTAATGCACGGAATGCTTTTGTGCCCGCTGGTTCTCGGCCACTGCGCCTTCCTGCGTGCCAACGGCTCCGACTACCGGACCTCGCCCGTTGTGGCGATCCATCAGCAGTCCGGGGATCTGGTGCATTTCGAAACGCTCAACTCCAACTACTTCCTTTCGATGGATCCTTTCCCGCTGGCGGCCGCCAGCCCGCTCCCGACGGTTCTGGCCGCGTGCGCGTAGAGAAGTCAAAACAATAAGGGGTAATGCCCCATAGGTCCCGGCCGTGGCAGGCACACTTGTCTGCCGCGGCCTTTTTTATGGAGGAATGTATGGAACAATCCAAAACCCTTGCTGTTTCCGTAAGCGCCAAGGAGTTTGTCACATACCAGTGCAGCCAATGCGGCCATTGCTGCCGCCGCATTGAGGGCTGTGTCATGGTGGAAAGCCTGGACGCCTACCGGATGGCAAAACACCTTCGAGAGCAGCATTGCGGTGTCCGCAGTACGGATGATGTGCTTCTCCAATACTGCGAGCCCACACCGCTCACCGATGAAGGGTATCCCATTTACACACTCAAAACGGTTGGAGCAGAAGCATCCTGTGTTTTTCTGCAGGGCAACCAGTGCAGTATCTATGCCGCCCGCCCTCGAACCTGCCGCCTTTACCCGTTTTCGGCGGGGCCCGGTGAGCGCGGCCGGGATTTTGAATACTGCCTCTGTTTTGATGATAACCAACAGTATCACTTCAGCGGCGGGAAGGTGCTTGTCAAGGACTGGCTGTACCGAAACTTTCCCCGGGAAGATAAGGAATTCCTGAAACAGCAGTACCGGGCCATCCCGGAAATCGGCAAGCTGATGCGCCGCATACCAGAGGAACTGCGCCGGGCATCTGTGTTCAAGATCTTGTTCTATCACTATTACAACTTCGACCTGGATCAGCCGTTCCTGCCCCAGTATGAACAGAACAACCGCAGCCTGCTGCATGATCTTCGTCAGCTGGCGCTTCTGGACTGAGGCGGCGCCTATGATGTACGCACTGGAACACTTTTCAGCGCAGGGAACCGGCGGCCGCCCATGTCGATGCTGGATACAGTACGCTATCTGCGGAAAATATGAAATTTTAGAAAAGGTCTGCCAAAACCAGCGCCGGCCGGAGGAATGGCGGGTAATTTCTCTGGCAGCAGGCGTACCAGAAGAAAGGAGTGCCGCATGAGTACCAACCAATACCAAGAGATGCGCAACCGCCAGCAGGCGGAAGTAAACGCATTTCCCATGTTCTTTGCTTTTAATAAACAGCAGTTTGCTGAAGGAATGCGCAAGCTGGGCTTGTCCCCCTCGGACACCCGCCAGGTATGCAGCATTTTTGGAGGCGGCTACTGCCGTAAAAGCGATGTCGCAAAACTGAATGAAATGTTCACCCTACACCGAAAAGAGCTGGAAGATGCCATTGCCGGCGACAAAACCGGGCAAGGTTTTATCTGTGATATGTTCCTCCAGGAGTTGGAGAACCATGAGTACAGTTATACCGGCGATGTGCAGGAAACTCTTGATGCTTTGGGCATTACGGCCCAGTATATGGAGGCTGTTCCGCAACTGCTGGATGGCCTGGCTCTGGCCTGTGAAAAGGCTATGCAGCACGATTGTTTCGACTGACCCAGAAAGAAACCATGCCCCACCGGGGTCCGAATCAACAGCCGCCGCAGCTCATATGCCGCCGGCGGGCTTTTCATTGACAGGAGGTGCAATCTTTGAATTTTCACGAAACGATATGCGGCCGCCGCTTTTTTGACGCCCAGCTGCCCCATCTCACCAAGGCCCTGGAACGCATTGCCGATGGCCTTACCCAACCAAAAATGTCTTTGCCGCATGGCATGACTATTGAGCCCAATTTCCTGCATGACCTCTATTACGGCGAGTACGAACCGAGTGTTTTTAAGGAGCAGGACAAAAAGCAGCAGGTACTTAACCACACAGTATCTGCGGCTGAGACCGCCCTACGCGGGGAACTCTCCAAAACTCCTGCAGCTCTGGCAGCTTTCGAGGTGTACCAAACGGCCGCCGGTGAGCGCAACAGCGCTGTGATTGAACAGGCTTTTGAGTCTGGATACCGTACTGCCATGCAAATGCTTTTTGCTGGGCTGGTATCTGCTCCGCCGGAGGACCACGCCAATGGATGAACAGCAGCACAACGCTTTAGAATTGCCAAAAGGATTATACGAGCCTGTGCTCCGGCAGCCGATGGAGTTAGACTTCCTGCTGGGGCAGGAACTCTCCCTTTGCTTTCATGATTTGGACGGCTCCCATGTGTTCAAGACCTGCTATGGCGATATCTGCAAAGCAGTCAATGCCTTACGGGACTATGCACGGCTGCTGGAGATGGCCTGTGAGCAATGGGACCTGACTGGTTTCCATCGTGCCCTTTATGAGTATCATGCGGAAAAAATGAGGGAAATTGCAGGCAAATTTCAGGCCGGCATCGGCTATGACTATGACGCTGCCATGGAAAAATGCCGCAGGAAAAAGAAACGCAAGAAGAAGGAAGATGATTTTGGTGAGGATGCTCTTGTTCTGGCCTTCAAGCGGACAAAGCAACCCGCCGAGCAGATGAAGGAGGCAGATACTGATGTTGATGACTCTCCCTGGGAAGAGGACGAAGACGAACAGGAAAGTGACGACTGATCACAACACGACCCGCCCCAGCGGGTATCGGGATCGCCAGTCTGGTAAGCTGCAAGCCTACCGCTCTTTTGCTGCCACTCATTTGCATGTGTATGAGCGGTGCCGCCATTTTCGTCGCGGATAACTGAACGATTTTTTGATCTGCGGGGCTAGGGCATTGTACCCAGCCCCACCCCACAAAAAGGAGGGAGCAATGATGATTTATCATCAGCCTGGAGAAGAATTTTGGCATGAGGGTGTCTGCTACAAAGTCGGCGGACGCATTGTTGCCAATGAAGCGAGCGATTACGCAGGGCTCTTCGGAAATATCCTTGAAATCCGCACCGAGGATGACCGGGAGACTGACAACGACACGCCGGACATCTACTGCGCGTTTGAAGCGCCGGTGCTCTCTGCGGACCGTCTTGCGCTGGAGCAGACCTTTTCACAGCTTTACCGTGAGCAGAAACACATCGAGGATCTTGGCCTGGATATGGTCATTATGGGGCCTGAAATGATTGTTCCCCTTGAGCATCCTGCCCAGGTATATCCCACAGGGACGCTCTATGTAGTCGCCGTCCACTGGGCTACCGATGGGGAGTATGGTTCCTATGAAGCGATCTTCACGGAGCGCACCGATGCCCTACATCAATTTCACAATGATCTTCGGGAAGAATTTCTGGCTGGAAGCATTCCACGCTGGAAAGAAAGCAGCCAATTCGTCGAAGAAGAGTCTGACAACAGCTATGAGTGCTATCTGGACGGCGAATACTGTGAGAACCATTTTTCGATTGCGCTGGAACAGCGGGCGCTGCCTCTTTCCCCTGCATTTTGCCGCAGCACGGCAGAATTGTACCGCGCAGAATGCCTGCGGGATGATTTCAGGGAGCATATTGAGAACTGTGACGATTTTCAAGAGCTCTCTGACACACAGAAAGAAGCACTACTGCGTTCCCCCAATTTGCCGCAGCGGATCGCCAACCAGCTGGAACACAGCTGCGCCTACGGTGAGGCTTACTGGCAGGCGGTGTCCGATGTGGCACGCACTCTGCTGAAAGAGTTGCGCCAGCAATCCGCAGGACATAGCCCCTGCTGACGCTGTGACACATAAATCATAATAGATTGGAGGTTTGACTACATGGACGAAAAAGAAAAGAAACTGCGTGAAGACCTGGAATTCCATCTGGATACGCTCCGGCGCAACCTGGAGGTCGTTTCGATGGAAGATCTGAAAGCGAAATACGCAAAGCCATTCAAAGACCTGAAAGATAACATCTGTAAGACTGCCACCGCATACACTCAGTACATTTCCCTCGGTGGTATCCGCGTCAAGAGCCACTACGGCGACGAGGCCGTGAAATACATAAATGAGGCAATCAAAGATACTCCGTACCTGAAAAAGATCTCCGAGGCCGCCTTTGAGCGACAGGACATGGATGAGATCGCGGCACTGGCAAGGCAGCTCCGTGAAGTAGTTTTGCAGAGCCTGCATGTGTTCAGCCTGCCGCTTTTCTGCCTGTATGTTCCTACGGAGTGTATGAATGACTACCACACTCCCCCGGAGATCTATAATGATGTCACTTCACAGGTCTTGCGGAACGGGGAATGGCAGCTTGCGGAGCATATCCGCCCCGGAGAACTGATTCCTGTGCAGATTATTTATGAGGTGCCTGCGCCGTCTGAGGAAGCGGCATGAAGCGGCCGCAAAAATACTTGAGCAGCGAGGCTCACGGCTATTTACAGGAGGCGGAGGCCTGCTCCCTGATCCTCAAAGACCTGGAGCGCATATCCGCCAAACTGCAGCGGCGAATCGATAAAGAGGCCGCCGCAAGGCAAGCTGACTTTGAAGCCGCCATGCAGTACCACAGCGAGGCGGAAATTCAGGATGCTTACGGCTGGGAGTTCATCACTGAGGCACAGTATCATGCCTATTTAGATCTGTTCCGCCGTGGCAGAGAAGCAATAGAAAACCATCCTCCCACCATCTCTGAAATGGCGCTCGCCATTATGCGGAAGGTCATTCGTGATTTAGAATCAGACAAACGGGAATATGAGTTTTCCGCTCTCACACCGGAGCAACAGGTCGTGGAACTGCAACGCGCAGAACAGGCCCGAAAGGAATGGAAGGCACATATTGCCCAGCTGCGGGAGAAACAGGGCCGTGTACTCAAATCCGAGGATTTGGAGGCTTCACATCCTTAGTTTTCCTGCGCCAGCCAAATGCTCTGCCAAATAGGCAGAGGCCATCATTACAAAGGGATCGGCAAACCGTACCGCTACGGTCTGCCGGTCCCTTTCTTTATAAAGGAGTAGAATATGAAGAAAAAACCATCTCACCCAATGCTGAGGAAATACACCGTAACGATTGAAGAACAGATCGTTCAGGAGTTTCCCGTGGAGGCTTATGACCTTTCCCATGCGCTGGAAACAGCCGAAGCTGCCTACAAGCAAGGGGAATTGGTGGTACAGCCCTCAGCACCGACTACCCGCCTGATCATGGCACGGCACAACAAGACCGGAAAAACAACCGGATGGAGAGAATTTTAACCATTACCACAAGGGAGAGATAAATATGAACTTATGGCATGACAAGTCCTATATTTCGCCTTCAGGACCGGAATGGGTCGAACGGGGCTACGCTATGTACGATGTTCATTCCGTGCGCTTTCAATTTGTCTATACGGAAGAACAGAAGAAAGCCAACCGCCGTGCGCATACAGCGGCTGATGAGGGCCAAGCCCTGGTTATGGCTGCTGAGGTACGAAATTCTATTATGGAGCCCGTTATGGACGCCATCGCCCAAAATTTCGTCTGCTATCAGTATGAGGATACCGAGCCGGCGCCTTTCGGGAGCTGTCAGTGGGATCTCTTCTTCTGGTGCAATGATTTCAGCAATACGCTCCACGGCTGTGGCCTGTCCGGACGGGATTACTCCTACTTTACATTGAGTTTCAATGAGAATCAGACCGTGGAAAAGCGTGCCGAGGTCTGCTGGCGGCTGCTGCAATTTCTGGAACACCGCTGCCGGAAAAACCGCAATCTGGATGTTGCCGTCCAGTACAGCATCTGGTACGACCATGAGAAGATCGAAAAAGATGCTGACCGAATGAAATGTCTGCTGGCGGGCTGCAGCTGCACCTATGGCAGTAAGGACGGGAAATTCCTGTTTGATGATGGCATTTTCTGCTTCCGTCCCAAGTACGCCAAGCGGCAGCTCTATCGTGTTTCTGATTCCGAGGTTCTTGCCCTGTGCTGGAAACTAGGCCTGACAGACGATGCTGCTGATGGCAGCCCTCTCGCAACGGGGAGGCACAGCGCATGAAGTACAGAGAAATCTATGCCGCATTGGCAAAGCAAAGGATGGATGTCCCGGGGTTCCGCTTTTTTGAAAGCACAGTTGATGCGGCCTGATGATTGCATCAAAAGGGCAAGCAATGCCCCAATACCATTTTAGACTTCAAAGAAAACGGGGGTGTTTTGGACACCCCTACACACTGCCCTTACCGGCAGGCCTATCACGAGGACCGGCAGGCTGTGCTTTACAGTCTGCTGGCCCTTGTTTTTGGAGGAAATCATGAAACCAATATCCTTTAGTATGAAAGGAACGGAATATGCCCTGACCATCAAGATTGCCACCTATCCGGAGGGCAATCTCGCCATCAAACTCTATCAGGAAAGCTTCGGCCAGTTGGTATTCTGGGACAGCCTCACGGTCAATCTGGGCGGCCTATGTCCCAAAGATTGTGGATATATCAATATCAGGTCCGCTGGCAAACGCTTTTACGCCTGGATCAAGCGTAATGGCCTGGGAGAACGCACCGGACAGGTTCGATTGGAGGACGGCGTAGAATATGTGGAATACCTCTTCAATGCCAAAAAACTAAAAAAACTGGACCCAGAGGGTTATACCTACTACGAGCGGCGCTTGAAGGGAGAACTCGGCCGGCGATATGAGCGGCTATATCAGGCGCTTCGGCGGCTGGCAAACTACATTCCGGATTTCCACTACACCGATTACAGCGGGTGGCGCGGGCTGCAAAATTCCCTTGGCGCGCCCCCACTGCGGGTCGAGGCCGAAGATCCGTCACATCACCGGCGCTTCACTTTTGAGCAGCGCGGAATTATCCTGCGGACTACGATCACAGACTGCGACACCAATCTTGCGCGGAGCAGTTTGTATCGCCGCCGGGAGGATATGGCCGCCGATCTGCTGGCGTTGTTTCAGGGCGAGCTGCCCGCTTCTATCCCCTGGTCCGAAGCCCGCCGCAGAGAAAGCGACGCAAGGCATGACCCGCCTCTTGCTCAGACATTCAAAGAAACAGCCGAAGCCCGCCAGCGGGCAGCAATAAAGAAATCCAGAAGGAGGAGCACAAAATCATGAAAATCAAATTATATCCCAAAGACCTGTTGGAGACTGCCTGGCGTAAAGATAAAAAGCTGTATGCAGACGGCGATGCTGTAAAGCCGCCCCAATGCCTGCGGTGCGGCGCCCCTCTGGCAGCCCACCTGATGGTCAATGCCCTCAGCCGCTATGCGGATGTGCAGATCTGTGAAGCCTGCGGCATGGACGAGGCCCTTCGGGATGCCGCCCATGCTCCTTTGCCCCTTACAGAATGGGATGCGGTGAAGCGCGGCAGACTTCCGGCCTCTGAAAAAGGGCGCGTATGCTATTTGGATACCATCTGCACCTTTGAGGAAGTATTCCGGCACACCGATACACCGCCTATGCAGCTTACTGGCCGGCCCGTCAGCGAGATCGCCTACTCCCGCTCGGATTATGACGGCCATCGGTGGTGGACAACTTGGCACGATGGACCTGGGAAAAAGGCAGCGCCGGAGCTGGTGAAGGAGATCGACGATTTCCAGAATGCCCTGTTCAAGCTGCCTGCCTTCAAAAAGCTGAATACTATGCGGCGGTTCTGCAGGTACGCGCAGGCCACCAGCGAGGCGACGGAGTTCAACCTCTATTCCGAAACAGATCACTTGTATATTTGGATTCGGATGATCACCCGGTTCCGGGATTACAATGTCTATGTTCACTATTACGATAAGGCGGCTGTTGGAGGTAAGTAATGCGGCTGAGATACTACGACAAGCATGGTGCAGAAATTCAAGTCGGAATGCTGCTGCGCCATGATGGCGGCGCTATCGAGCGCGTCCTGGAGGGCGTCAATAGCAACGGAGACATCACGCTTGGCTTTGAGGCATCTGCCTCTGAAATTTATCCGCTGAGTGAGTTCAACTTGAAAGAATGGGAAATTGCGGCAGAGTAATTTTGCCGCAGTGAGGCCGCAGGTTGGGGATTTCCCGGCCTGCGGCTTTTCAGTTCTTTTGTGATTCCTTGTATTCTTGAAAAGGAAAAAATAATACGCTGTAGCCTCCATGACAACAAGCTCTTTTTCGTTCATGGAGTCTAAAAGTACATCAATGTGTTTCCGGCAACTGTCTCCGCCACGGTTGCCCTCCGTATAGAAAAACTGGTCTACGGATATATCGAACAGCGTGACGAGCTTAAAAAACAGGTTGAAGCTGGGGTGCTGGCCTTTGTTCTCAATGTTCATAATGGTTTTGTCAGTCTTGCCGACCAATTCCGCAACATAGGCTTGCGTCCAGCCCTTTGCCTCTCTGGCCTGTTTCAGTGCCAGACCGAGCCCATGAAAGTCAAACCTTCTTTCATCTTGGTACATTTTCATATCACCCTATATCATTGTACATTTCGGGTTGAATTATGAAAATGAAGTGAAATTTGATATGAGGTGATATTTTATTTCCCGTCAGAGGGGAGGTTCGCCCTTGTCCTATTTCAGACCAGGAATTATAATAGAGACATCTGATAATTGATTTATAGATTATGTCGGAAAGGAAAACCGATTGGCAAGGAGCATAGACATGGAAAAAATTTTTAGTATTTTAATCATCGAAGATGACGTGCCACTCAACGACATGACAAAGCGACTTCTCACCCAACACGGCTATTATGTAACTTCTGCCTACTCGGGGAGCGAGGCGCTTCTGTTGATGGAGAAAGGCACTTTTGACTTAATTTTACTTGATCTGATGCTGCCCGGCATACCGGGAGAAACAGTATTGGAGAAGATAAAAAGTGCGATGGATATTCCGATTATCGGTGTGTCCGCTAAAACGGATATAGACAGCAAAGTGAACCTCATACGAAACGGCGCAGATGATTACATCACAAAGCCATTCGACAATCAAGAGCTGCTGGTTCGGATTGAAGCGGTGCTGCGGCGCTTTCAAAAATCCTCCGGCCTCAATAATGGCAAGACGCTTCATTTTAAGGACTTGTCCCTTGATACAGAAGCTATGGAGGCTAAAATCGGGAATACCCCCATTGCTTTGACACGGTATGAATATCTGATTTTACAGCTTTTGATGTCCGCACCCTCAAAAGTATTCACAAAGAACAATATCTTTGAAAGCGTGTGGAATGAAAATTTTATCGGGGACGATAACGCAATCAATGTCCACATTGGAAATCTCCGCAAGAAGTTTGCCAAAGTCAATCCAGAGGAAAAGTATATTCAGACGGTTTGGGGCCTCGGTTTCAAAATGCAGGGCTAATCCTTAGAGAAATCTTATAAAATTTGCACGCCGATCTGCTACAATAAGACGATGTGGAAAGGGGATGATTTTTTGGGGGCTGCTTTGGAAACATCCGGGTTGACCTATGTTTTCCCGGACGGAAACGGGATTAAAAATATCACATTTCAGGTAATGCGTGGAGAAATCTATGCACTGTATGGCGGTCATAACGCAGGAAAATCTGTACTGTTGCAGGCCATTATTGGCACACTCCGACCTCAATCTGGTACTCTCAAATTATTTGGCAATATAGACTATCAGCAGGAGCGCCGCCGGATTGGATTTGTACCCCAAAAATCTGTGACAATCGGCTCTCTGCCACCGGCTGATATGCTACACTATTTTTCTTCTGCTTTTGGAAGTACAGAAAGCCGTTTTTTAGATATATTGCATCTGAACCTGAAAGAAAAAAAGGCGGTGCGGCGATTGCCATTATCGACCCAGCGTTTAGTGAATTTAGCGGTTGCCCTTTTGGGAAATCCAGATATGATAATTCTGGACGACCCTTTTTCCGGGCTGGATAAGGGAGAATGTGAACACCTGCTTTCTGTTCTGACCTATCTGCATGAAATGAACCATACCACGCTTCTAATCTCTGGACAAGATTATACGCTGCTTTCCCGGCTTGCATCCCAATATGGCGTGATGGCAGATGGCAAGCTGCTTTGTGAGCTTACGGCTGGGGAATTGAAAGAGAGCTGCCAGCGGTGCATAAAGATAAGAACCCCGCAATTAGAACGGGCTATTACGATTTTAAGCCAGCGGTTCCCAGATTTTGAAGTGTTGGGCCATGACCTGATTAGAATTTTTCATTGCAATGAGCAATCCGGGGAAATCAATACGCTGCTGGTTCATTCCGGGATAGAGGTATCGGAAATCTGGCTTGCCGGTATGGAGCCGACCGACTATCTTTTGAAAATGACAGGAGGTGCAAAGAGTGATCCAGACGATACAAAGTGAGTTATTCCGTATCCGCAAAAATCGCCTGTTTTGGGCCTGCCTCGCACTGGCTGCTTTTTTTGTCTTTGCGCTTGCCCTGACATTTTATCATAATTCGGTAAATGGTATGCTTCCGGCTATATCACTGGTTTCGTTCACGGAGTTTCTATTTTCAGATTACAGCCTGATTTTTCCGTTGACGCTCTTTTTGTGCCTGTACTTTACAGAAGATTTTCATACCGGCACATACAGTATCGCACTTTCTAAAGGAACAAGCAGAGTACATCTATTTTTTGGAAAACTACTGGCCTCATGGATTGGCGTTTTGTTTTTTCTGTTTGTATGTTTTGGTGTTGCATATTTGTCCATTTTGATAATGGGAGCATCCCGGTATGACATAGACTATTCGTTTTCTGCAATCGGAGCCTTTCTTCTGCTTCAATGTCTGTGCTTTTTAGGGTACACCGCATTTCTCAATCTGCTAAGTTACCTGCTCCGGCATCGGCTAATTGTCACGATTGCCGCATTTTTTCTGCTGGGGGTTTTGTATCTATACCTCACAAAGATAAGCACAGCATTGGATATGGATTATTCGCTCTACAAGTATTGGGTGGTAGGGCTTTCCCATAGCTTGCAGATCAATACCTTTGGGGAGAATTTAATGCCCATTTTGATTACGCTGGTAGTATATTTGTTTTTACCGACAGCCGTTTCGTTCTCCTTGTTTCAAAGGCTGGATTTGCGCGGTTTGGAAAGGCGGTGATGGCCGCATGATTGTGTTATGTATCTTGCTGGCAATGCTTTCCCTGTTTTTGTTCCTGAAACTGATTTATCAGCGGAAACTGGTTCGGAAAATCAAAAAGCAGATTGATTTTTTGACAGACCGGGATACGCAAACAGAAATCATGGTGGAAAAAACGGATAGGCCAATACAGGATCTGGCTACAAGTATCAATCATCTTCTGAAAAAATATCGCAGCATGGGTCAGGAAATCGAACGGAGCGATACCCTGTTCCGGGATACTATCACCAGTCTGTCCCACGACTTGCGAACACCACTGGCAACAGCAAACGGCTATATCCAGCTCTTACAGGAACAGGATTTAACCGGGGATCAAAAAGAATATGTAATGATTGCGGAAGAAAGAATTTCCGCTGTAAAGCTGCTTCTCGACCAACTGTTTGAATTTGCAAGGATTGAGGCCGACGAGCTGAAATTGAATTGCAGGAATACAGATATACACAGTGTACTTCGGGATGTTGTCGCCTCATACTATGGCGATTTTGAACAGAAAAAATGCGTCCCCCATATCGTCATACCAAATTCACCGGCTATCATTTGGGGCGATCCAGATGCCTTGACCCGGATTTTCTCAAATGTGGTTTATAATGCGCTTGTTCACGGGGAGGGAAATTATCAGATCACCGCAGCGTTAGAAGAAGCTCAAACGGTCATAACCGTTAAAAATGCGTCGAGCAGTATTCAGCAGGAAGATATTCCCCATTTGTTTGACCGTTTTTACACCACCGACCAGTCACGGACAAAAAAGACAACCGGGCTGGGGCTGGCAATCGCTCAAAGACTTGTGACCCGTATGGGCGGGCAAATCTCGGCTTCTCTGCAAAACGGTATCTTTGCAATTCAAATCGTGTTTCCCATTGTCAATTTCTAAAGGGCTGCTTCGGCAGCTCTTTTTTCATCCTTAGACTTTCCTTAGACTTTTCTCAAACAAATCCTAAACCTCTTTGGTAAAGTATGAGCCATAGGAGGTACAAACAATGGTTAAAGTAGCTTTAGTAATTTCACTCATCGCCTTTGCGGTGTGCCTGCTCATGGCCTTGAATGGCATATTGAGCGATGGCCTAAAAGGGCTAAAACAGAGATCAAAGCCCATCGGGATTTCATTTTTGATTTATGCTGTGGCCTTTTTACTTTTCATCTTTTTTCAATAACGGAGGAATTTCATGCTGCAAATCAAAAATGTAAATCTGAATGTTGGAAATACTGCCTTGCTGTCCAACATCAACCTGACTTTAGAGCAAGGAAAAATCTATGGTGTTCTGGGGCCAAACGGGGCCGGTAAAACAACACTGTTTAAGTCCATGCTGGGCCTGACCGCCTTTTCGGGAGAAATCCTCTCAGATGGGCAACCCGTTTCCAGCAGATGTTTTGGAAGTTTGATTGAATACCCGGCTTTTTACCCCCGGCTCACCGTAGAGGAAAATTTGAAGCTCCACGCGCAGTATTTAGGTCTGAAACAGCCAAACATTGAAGCGGCGCTCAAACAAGTAAACCTGCTGGACGCCCGGAAAAAGCTGTTCTCTCAACTTTCTTTGGGGATGCGCCAACGGCTGGGAATTGCCCGCGCCTTTTTAGGCAATGTTCAATATTTGCTGCTGGACGAACCTACCAATGGCCTTGATCCGATGGGGATAAAGGAAATCCGGCTGCTTCTGAAAGAACGCCTGAAATCGCCCCAACACTGTATTTTGGTATCAAGCCATAATCTGACGGAGATTGCCGCCGTCACGGATGTTCTTATTTTCATTCGTGGCGGAAAAATCATCAAGATTGTAGAAAACGATTATAACGAAAAGGAACTGGAAGCACTGTATGAGGATATTATGACTTCCGGCCAGAGGGAGGAAGCATAATGGGAATGTTGATTAAAAACGAGTTTTACAAGTTGAAGCGGGAATGGTTTATGGTATTTCTTCTGCTGTTGTCGCTTCTTCCCATCATTACCGGCGGAGCAGGAGCAGTTTTTAACGACAGCACAAAATCGCTTGCTGACCTGTTCTTCTTTATGAATAACCAGTTTTCCATGTTCTTCCCAATGGTGATCTTCATTTTGATTGGTTCGCTGTTTTATCAGGAATACAAGAACAAAACTTACATCAACTGGATTACCTACGGTTTTTCAAAGAAGAAGCTCTTTCTATCGAAAGTCGCTGTCAGCATCGTTATCGGTATCGGCTTCGCGGCTGTCTTATTTATCGCATTTGGCCTGCTTGTGATGGTACTCAATGGAGCTGGCAGGTTGCCCGGAGGTATTTCCCTGTTCCTCAATCTGGCAATCGGGTTTGGAATTGAAGCTGGTGTTGTCGTTTTGATAACTACCTGTTTAGGGGCAATCGTTATCAACTTGAGCCGCAATATCATTGTAACAAGCGTTGTAGGGGTTATATATGGCTTTGCATCCTGCCTGTTTATCGGTTCAGAAAGTGGCTTTATCATTCCGGGCAGCTTCGCATATCGTGTGTCCATGTTCTTCTCGGATAAATCTACTTACTATGAAGCCCCTGTACCGGCCACCATCGGCGGATGTATCAGCATTGTACTTTGCCTTATCGTGATGTTTCTGGTTGGATTGATTGTCTTTTCCCATAAGAAAAAAATCGAAAATTAACTGCTGCCGGACGACGGCAAAAGAAAAAAAGCCGTCGTTCAGCAGTCTTTTCCCCTGCGCCTAATACACTACGACGGCTCATAAGGAGGCGTCAGGATGGAAAAGACCATCATTATTCGAATAACGAATCCAACAAAGGCACAAGATGCTTTGCTCCAGCGGCTCGTGCGAGCATTTCGGGCAGAACATATTGAGGTTCAAGAAAACACTGCTTTTACTTTATTATCTGGAAATCTACAAATCGACCCGCAACGCAGGCTGGTATGGCAGTCCGACCAGACGGTGGACCTGACCCCGATGGAGTTTGACATTCTGCTCCTGCTGGCCCGCCGGCCAGGGCAGGTGTTCTCCGCCCGCCAAATCTATGAGGCTGTCGCTACGGACTCTTTTGATGCCAGCTGGACCGGGATCTCCAGCATGATCTACAAGCTCCGGCGCAAGCTGGGGACTGGCATCATAGAAACAGTGCGGGGACACGGTTACAAATTCATCGTCCCAGGCACCTCACCAAAATGAAGCAAGCGCACAACGGATTTTTCTCCGCTGTGCGCTTCTTTTTGTGATTACTTTCTTTTCTCCATGATAAATTCACAATCCCATGATATACTTCGATTGGGTGATTACAAATGAAACGCATTTTAATTGTGGAAGACGAGCCGGATATTCAGGAGCTGCTGCGCGCCTACCTGGAGGATGCCGGCTACCAGACTGCCGTGGCTGGGGATGGCGTGGCAGCCCTGGCTCTGTTTGGCGGGCAGACCTTCGACCTGGTTCTATTGGACCTGATGCTCCCGAAAATCGACGGCTTTGGGGTCTGCGAGCTGATCCGCCAGCAGTCCCAGGTCCCTATTTTGATGCTCACCGCCCTGGATGGGGAAGAATCGCAGCTCCGGGGTTTCGGTATGGACATCGACGACTATGTGACCAAGCCCTTCTCCATGCCGGTGCTGCTGGAAAAGATCCGGGTCATCCTCCGCCGCCGTGGAACCGCCGGGGAGGACAGCCGCCTGCGGTACCGGGACCTGACTTTGGATCTGGACACGCGGGAGGCCCTGCTGGACGGCCGGCTCCTGGACCTGACCGCCCGGGAGTTTGAACTGCTCCACACCTTTCTGGCCGCGCCGGGCCGGGTGTTCACCCGGGAGATGCTACTGGCAAAACTATGGGGCTATGACTTCTATGGGGACGAACGGGTGGTGGACAGCCACATCAAAAACCTCCGCCACAAACTGGGGCGGAACTATATTGATACTGTAAGGGGGGTGGGCTACCGTGCTGCGAAAGAGGATCACTGAAAGCCTGACAGCCCGGATCTTTCTCATTACCGCCGGCGTCCTGCTCGCGGCCGGGGCGGTCACCTTCAGCTTTATCGCCTGGGCCTCCCCCAGCACCTATACCGCCGTAGTAAATGATGACCTTACCGCTCAGGTGGATGCCCTGGTGGGGAAACTGGCGGACACGACTCCTGCGGACTGTGGCGAGCTGCTGGATGACTTTGTGCTTACCTCCGGGGCCAACGCCATGCTGGTGGGGCCGGACGGGCGCCTGGTGGACACAGGGGCCAAGCTGACGGTGCAGGCTGTGTATGAGGATGATACCATGATTGTCACCACCTCAGAGCAGGAAAGCACCGTCGGTTATCACAGCCAGGACATCCGGGAAGGCGATACGGTAGCGGTCACCATGTCGGAGCAGGCTACCATTACCGCCGAGGTGGTGTTTGCAGGCCAGAACGAGAGCTATACCCTCTATGTCACCCCGCGGATCGAAGTGGAAAATCTGGCGGTGCGGGCGCTGATCCAGATAGCCCCCTGGCTTTTGATGGTGTTATTGGTATTTTCTCTGCTGTGCGCCTTGATTTACTCCCGATACATCACCCGGCCTATCGTGCGCATGAGCGGGATCGCCGGGAAAATGGCGGAGCTGGACTTCCACTGGGAATGCGGTGAAAAGCGCAAGGACGAGATCGGCAAGCTGGGCCGCAGTCTGGATCAGCTTGCCCGGCGGCTGGACACCGCTCTCACCGACCTGGAGAACGCCAATCGGGCGCTCCGGGGTGAGGTGGAACGGGAACGGGAGCTGGACCGCCAGCGGATGGCCTTCTTCAACGCCGCCTCCCATGAGCTGAAAACTCCGGTGACCATTCTGAAGGGGCAGCTCTCCGGCATGCTGGAGGGGGTTGGCGTCTATCAGGACCGGGACAAGTACCTGCTTCGCTCGCTCCGGGTAACGGGACGGATGGAAAATCTGGTGCAGGAGATGCTGGCGATCTCCCGTATGGAAAGCGGCTCTGTGGCTGTGAAGCGGGAGCCCGTGGAGCTGTCCGCCTTGATCGAGCGCCAGCTTGCCCTGGACGCACCTCTTCTGGAGCAGCGGAACCAGCGGCTGGTAAAGGATCTGACGCCGGGGATCGTTGTCATCGGGGACGCCTCTCTGCTGGGCCGGGTGGCAGGCAATCTGCTCTCTAACGCATCCCTCTACTCGCCGGAGGGGGCGGAGGTGCGGGTGTGGTGCGGCCTGCTGGACGGCCGCCCAGCTCTGACGGTGGAGAACACCGAGGCCCACATCTCGGAAAAAGCCCTGCCTCATCTGTTTGAGGCATTCTACCGGGAAGAAACCTCCCGGAACCGGGCTACAGGTGGCAGCGGCCTGGGGCTGTATCTGGTGAAAATGATTTTGGCCCGGCATGGAGCGGAATGTACCATCGAAAATACAGAGGACGGGGTGCGGGCTGCGGTGCGGTTTGAAACGGACGCTGTTTCTGGACTTGCCGCCGGGAATATGATAGGATAAGCATAGATGATCCAATGAAAGTGAGGGTGCCTGCGGAACAGACGATTTTGATTCACACCTGTGGCTACAAGGCAGATATCTGGAAAAAACATCTCATTTTTGGATTGCCGGAAAGGGCATCCTGCGCCCGGTTCATTGAGGAGGTGAACGAATGAAGCGCGGACTTGATGCGGCTCCATGCAAGGCTTGAGCTGGATGGCTTGTATGGAGCAAACGGAAATACCCCATCCCAATGGCCTTGCATGATGAAACGGGAAAACAATCATGCAAAGGAGTATTGAGATGAATTACAAAAAGGTTGATTTCAGCACCTGGCCGAGAGGCGATCTGTTTCAGTTTTATATGGACCACATGCGAGTGGTCATGAGCCTGACGGTGGACATGGATGTGACGCCGCTAGTCCGGTTCGTCAAGCAGCGCGGCATGAAGTTCTATCCGGCCATGATCTGGGTGGTATCCCGGGTGATCAACGCCCATGAGGAGTTCAAACTGGGCTGGGACCAGGATGGAAACCTGATCCGCTGGGACTTTGTTTCCCCCAGTTATGCCCACTTCCACCCGGAGGACGGGAACTTCACCAAGCTGGTTACGCCTTACATGGAGGACCTGCCGGCATTCCACGCCCGTTTTCTGGAGGACCGGGAAAAGTACCGGGAACTCCGGGGCGTGGTGGAAGGGCAGCCAACGAATCACTTCGATGTGTCCTGTCTGCCCTGGGTTCGCTACCGCCACTTCGATGTCCATGTGTTTGACCAGGGGGACTTTCTGGCCCCGGTGGTCACCTGGGGCAAGTACGAGGCGGAGGGCAGCAGGCTGGTCATACCGCTGACCATGAACATCCACCACGCGGTGGCGGACGGGTTCCACCTGTCCCGGTTCTTTACCGAGGTACAGGAACGGATGGACCGTATGGCCGCAGACAGTCCACAGGCTGAGGACGGAGGTGAACAGGTTTGAAACGCGCAATTTTATATGTCCACGGCAAAGGCGGCAGCGCCGGGGAGGCAGACCGCTTCCGGGCCGTCTGCCCCGGTTTCGACGTGCTGGGGGTGGACTACCGGGGGGAGCTTCCCTGGGAGGCGGCACCCCAGATCGCGGCCGCCTATGACGAGGCCCGCCGGCAGTATGAGCACATCATTCTCCTGGCCAACAGCATCGGGGCCTATTTCACCATGCTGGCCCTGGGGGATCAGGCGCCGGACAGGGCGCTGTTCGTGTCGCCGGTGCTGGACATGGAACGGCTGATCCTGGACATGATGGCCTGGGCCGGTGTGTCGGAGCAGGCGCTATGCGAACGGGGAGAGGTCCCCACAGACTTCGGGGAGACCCTGTCCTGGGCGTACCTGTGCTATGTGCGGGAGCATCCCATCGCTTGGCAGGTCCCCACGGAAATCCTCTATGCCGGGGGCGACCATCTGGTGTCCCGTCAGAGTGTGGAGCAGTTCGCGGCGGAGCACGGCGCCGGTCTCACCGTCCTGGAGGGCGGTGAGCACTGGTTCCACACAGAGGAACAGATGGCCTTACTGGATAGCTGGGTGAAAAAACATCTTTTATAGTGTTAGAACGGGGCAGGCCGGTGGCCTGCCCTGTTTTCTGCCTTTCTCCATACAAATCACAAATTCCCTCCATCTTCGCTCCATATTGCCCTGGTATTCTTTCCTCATCCCAAGCAGAAAGGAATCCAACAATATGGAAATCAAGATTCAAAATGTCAGTATGACCTACCCCAGTGGGAAGCAGGCCTTAAAGGGGCTGAACCTGGAGTTAAAATCCCCCAGCCTCATCGGGCTGCTGGGCCCCAACGGGGCGGGCAAATCCACCCTGATGAAGCTGCTGGTGGCGGCCCTGCAGCCCACCGGAGGGAACATCCTGCTGAACGGGGTGCCGCTGGCCAAGGTCGAGAGCCATCTGAAAGCCAGCCTCGGCTATCTCCCCCAGGACTTCGGTTTGTTCGATGAATTGACGGTCACCCAGTTTTTAGACTACATGGCCGCACTCAAGGGGATTGCGAATCCCAAGGCCGCGATCCAAAAGACAATCCAGGCGGTCAATCTGGAAGAAAAGGCAAAATCCAAGATCCGCACCCTCTCCGGCGGCCAGCGCCAGCGGGTAGGCATCGCCCAGGCCCTATTGGGGAATCCCCCCTTCCTGATCTTTGACGAGCCCACCGTGGGACTGGACCCGGAGGAGCGCATCCACTTCCGCAACCTGTTCTCCCGCACAGCCGAGGAGCATCTGGTGCTTCTCTCTACCCACATCATCGAGGATGTGCAGTCGGTGTGCGACCAGATCGTGGTCATCCACCACGGGACCATCCTGTTCACCGGCACGCCGGAGCAGTTGATCCAGTCGGCTGCCGGCCATGTGGGCATCTTTTGGGAGAAGGATGAGACGCTGGAGCAGGGGCTGCACATCACCGCCCGGGTGAACACCAGTCAGGGCATCCGCTGCCGGGCCGTGGCGGACAAGCTGCCGCCCTATGCCCAGGCGGAGGAGCCCTCTTTGGAGGATGCTTACCTCTATCTGATCTCCAGGGAGGCGGTACAATGAAGACAATGCGGCTCTTTCCCCTGGAACTGAAGCGGCTGCTGCAAAGCCGCCTGACCTGGCTGATGATGGCTTTGGCGGTCCTCTCCCCGGTGCTGGGGCTGGTACTCTACAAGCCCGCCACATCCACCACCATGCTCTCCATGTATCTGGCAAACCCCGCGATTGCCGGCGGTGTGGCCGGCGCCATCCTCTTCGGCCTGCTGACCATCTTTGAGCTGGACCGGGCCTGCCGCAGCCGGGTGGACATTCTCACCGACGCGGTGGTGTCCCCTCTGACCACAGCCCTGACCCGACTGCTGGCCCTGCTGACGGCCGCGGTGCTGACAGTGGGCCTCACGATGCTGGTCTGGCTGCCCATCAGCGCGGGGCTGATCGGCGCCGTGTTCACCGGCGCAAACTATGTGCTGGCCTATCTGCTGTTTATGGGGCTGGCGCTGCCCCTGGGCATCCTGGCGGCGGCCGCAGCCTACCAGTTCACCCGGCGGGCGGATCTGTCCATCGTCCTGTTTATCGCCTTCTGCGCCCTGAGCCTGACGGTGTGGGCAGCGGAATGGCAGTTATGCTGGCTCAACCCCTGCGTGTGGGCTTTGTCCGATGATTTCTCCAACCTCCGTGTGTTCCGGTCGGTGGCCTGGATGCGTTTCACCTGGCTCCTTGCACTGGCCGGGGTCTGGACAATCTCCTATCTCTGCATCCGGCAATATGGGAAGGGCGTGTTCGGCTCCCTGGCCCGGAGCGCCCGGCGGTTCTACCGCCCGGTGATCGCCCTGGCGCTGCTGATCTGTTCCGGCGCCGCCTATGCCGCCCAGCCCTTTATCGACCACAGCAACCCGGATTTAACGGTGATGTCCTTCTATGAGATCCCCTATGCAGAGGGCGTCACCTTTGTCCGCCGCACCGCCCAGGTGTTTCCGGACACCGATGCCGGCACCGTGACGGGCCGGGCCTCCTACCAGTTCCGGAACACCTCCGGCCAGGAGCAGAGCATCTCCTTCGGCATCAACCCTGGCTACGCCATCTCCAATGTGAAAGCCAACGGCGCTGATGTTCCCTTCACGGTAAGCGACTACCAGGAGTATAACGAGGCTCTGCTGGAAGTCACCATTCCCGCAGAGGAAGAAGTGGAGCTGACCATGGAGTACAGCGGCTTCCCCCAAGAGAGCCTGCCCACCATGCAGGGGGGCAAGGAGCTGAGTGACGAATACCTCTGCCTGGAGAACTCGGCCCTCTCGCCCCGTGTGATGAATGTCATGCCCGGTGATGCCGGCTATCCCGCTGAAATTGAGATCACTCTGCCGGAAAATATGCTGGCGATCCCCTTCGGCTCCAGCGAGGCGGAGGTCGTCGCGGAGCACGAGGACGGCACCAGAACATGGCGGTATGAACACAACGGCGCCGGCGGCATTCTCTACGCCGGGGACTATATCCGGGAGGACATCGAGGCCGGCGGCATGACCATTGAGTTCTACTACGGCCGCAAGCATCAGGCTGTCATGGAGGCTGCCGAAGCCGTGGACGCGGTGAAGGAAGTAGTTGACTACTGCACCGAGCATTATGGCTCCCTCTCCTTCGGAACCGGGGAGACCCTGAAGCTCATCCAGAGCCGGGTGGCCGGCGGCGGCTACGCCACCACCGGGGCCAGCCTGCTGGATGAGGCGGACTTTACCGCCGCCAACCTGGGGAACGCCGAAAAGGGCGGCGGCGCCGGTGAGGTCATGATCCACGAGCTGGTCCATCAGTGGTGGGGCCTGGGCAATATGTTTGATACCTCCGAGCCCACCAGCCCCTGGTCCGCCGAGGGCCTGACCGTCTACACCACCTACCGTATCGTCAAGGAACTATACGGCGAGGACTATGCCCAGGAGCATTATGTGGATCAGTGGCAGAAAGCGGTAGATGACTACTACCTGAACTTCTATGTGCGCAATCCTGAATATCTGGAGATGCTGCCGGAGCAGGTGCAGCTTGCCATCTCCAACAGTCTGTCTCAGGTTCGGCAGTACAATGAGATGCCCCTGAAAATTTGGAAAGCGGAGCAGTTGGTGGACGGCGAGGAGGCCATGGATCAGATCCTCCATGACCTGTTCAACCGGGAGCTGGACCCCATGTATCCCTATCTGACCTACCAGGAATTTTTGGATGCCTGCGGGCTAACGGAGGAGGATTTGAACCTTGCGTAAGATTTTTCGATATGAATGCCGCAGGCTGCTGTGGAACAAGTTTTTTATCGGGCTGGCGGTTGTGCTGCTTCTCTACGGGGCGCTGGTGCTCCATGCCGTGACCATCCTGGGGGTATCCCACACCGCCCCCTTCTCCCCCTGGAGCTTTGGGGATTATCTCTCCCGCATGCTGCCTTTGCTGTGGATCGGGATGCTGTTCTTTCTGACCTTTTATACCTCGCCCAAGGCCCGGCGGGCGGCGGTTCTCATGGACGCTACGCCGATGCCGTCCAGGCAATATGCTTTGGTCCGGTGCGCCGCGGCCCTGACGGGGGGCGTGTTGCTGAGTCTGCTGTGCATGGGCGAGGCGGCGGTGTTCTACGGCCGTATGTTCCACTGGTACGGCTGGGGGAGTCTTCTGCTCCCGGCTCTGGCGACCCTTCTGCCCGCCCTTGTGTTCGCACTGGGGAGCGGCTGGCTACTGGGGCAGATCCGGCCCTGGCTGGTGTATGTGTGGATGGCGGTACCCTTCCTGTGTATGGCCTTGCCGTTGCCCGACGCCCTGGGAATCTGGAACGGACATTTTTTCAGCAGGTACCCTCTAGCACTTGGTACTTTGGACCCCGCCTTCTTTATGCCGGCCGCAGTTCTGATCGTTCAGTGCATACTGTTGGCCGCGGGCATCGTCCTGTTGATGGTTCGCCCCGCACGATCCAAAAGATAATAAGCGGGCGAAGTTTGAATGACTGGAGGTGAGCTGCTTGGGAAGTTTATAATTCTATCGTTTAGGGACGATGAAGAAGCCCTTTTTAGCAAAGCAATATCGGCCTTTGCTTCAGTCGCAGACTTGTCCACAGTGGCCGCCTCCGCAGACGCACTGCTGCTCTTTGGCTCGTTGCAAATCGACCCGCATCGCAGGCTGGTATGGAAGTCCGGCCAGGCGGTGGAGCTGACGCCGATGGAGTTTGATATTCTGCTTCTGCTGGCCCGCCGGCCAGGGCAGGTGTTCACTGCCCGCCAGATCTATGAAGCCGTCGCCGCGGACTCCTACGATGCCAGCTGGACGGGTATCTCCAGCATGGTCTACAAGCTCCGCCGCAAGCTGGGGGCTGGTATCATCGAAACCGTTCGGGGCCACGGCTACAAATTCGTCGCCCCAGACACCTCACCAAAATAAGACAAGCGCACAACGGATCTTCTTCCGCTGTGCGCTTCTTCTATTCCTCACGCCGGTAATGCGGCTCCGGCACATAGGGCTCCTTCTGGTATTTGCGATATTTTTCCGGTACTTCGGCAGGCTCCTCCAGGCTTTCCGCACTGTAATCAATCGGCTCATCACAAACAGCGTCCAGCAAAATGCGCTCCAAATGCTCAAATTCTGAAAACTGATCCAGAGAGGCCATCACAAAGGAATCGCGGACATAGCCGGCACTGGCAGCCATCAGCTCCTGATCCATAAAGTATCCATGATGCTCCACAAAAAATGTCATCATCATTATAACCGTTCGGGTATTGCCCTCCCGGAAAGGATGCACCTGCCAGATTGGCGGAAAGAGGCTGGTAAGCTGATGAACAAATTGTTCCCGGCTGATACCATCCCAGCGAGTATTTCCCAGCCGCCGAAAAGCCTCGTCGAGATCTTCCTCTATCCTGTCGTCGTTGCTGTACCAAACGCTTCGGCCTGCCAGCAGCTTCTCCCGCTTCTCGATATTGATGATGCGGTACTGGCCGGCCCATTCGTAAATGTCGCCAAATAGGGTCCGATGGATCTCCCGCAGGCCATTTGGAGAAAAGTCCTGAAAGCCCTGTTCGTATAACAGCATCATATTGGCTCTGGATTGCTCAGCCTCGATGCGATCCAGTGTTTGCTCATTTTTGATGCCCAGCTTGTTTTTCAAGACAGGCACATCTTCATACAGGTACGGGTCAGACACGGCTCTGGCGCTCCTGCTCCGCGATCCGGCGATGATGTGCCAGCAAAGCCTGCTTCATCTGTTCGCCCGTCAGCTCACCGCGGGCCCAGCTGGCAGACAGCGACCGTGCATAGCTGGAAATCGGCGCGCCCTCAATGGCGTTGATCGCGTCGGCCGTCTTGACCGCTGCAATCCGTTTCTTTTCCAATGGACTCATCGCGCCTTCACCCCCTTCATTGATTTTAGTATAACACAGAACAGGCCTGTTTCCAATAGGCCAGGCTAATGCAAATCTTGCTGAATTAGCAGCGGGTCTCAATGGTTTCCTGCTCGGTGGTGCCGCCGGTGGACGGTTGGTACTCAATTTTGAAAGTTTGGATCAGAGTGGCTCGATGAGTATAAAAGCATAACGCTTTTTTGCTATTTCTCTTGATGATTTTTTCCATAATCAATCAATGTACCTATAACAATTCCAATCAACATTCCAATACCCGCACAAATAGGAATAGCAAAAAGATTTTGCAGAAACGCCCATCCCAATACACCCATGCAACCACCGACAATAAATCCTGTTAATAAGCCAATAGTTAAGTATCTATTGTTTTTCATATTGCTATATCCCCCTAAATTGAGCTTTGTCGTTGGCTTCATTATACTATGACCGGCTACCTTTGGGAATAGATGAATTGTAAACTTGCTGAACGGGAACAGCTTGCAGCGCAAGGTGTTCCCGGGCGGCAAGTCAATTTTTAAGCCCACGGGAAAGACCCTGAGACAGCGATCTCAGGGCCTTTCTCATAGACTTAAATCCGGAACAGGTCAATCGCCCGCATCAGCGTGATGCACAGCTCCTGGTACAGATCCTCGTCCAGTCTGCCGTTGATCACGGCATACTTGAGCAGCAGGGGCCGGTACATGAGTAAAATGCTTGTGATGGCCTCATGGTCACCGTCCTTGGCTCGCCGCAGCATCTGTTCAAATGTCATATCCGTTCACCCCCTCGATGCTCTTCTTCAACTTCCGAATGGCCCGGTAATACACCGCAGCCGCGCCCTTATACGACAATCCCAGCTGCACGCCGATCACATCGAATGGGCGCTTGTCCAGCACACGGGCAAGGAACACATACCGTTCCCGCTCGTCCAGCTGTTTCAAGGCATACAGGAGCGCACCGCTCTCAATTTTCTCCCAGAGGGGCAGCCGCTCCATCACTTCCTGCTCCAGCGTCTGGCTCACGGCAAAGATCGTATCCGTCAAGGTCTCCTGATTGCTGTACGCATAAAGGGCCTTCAGATAATCCCGCTGGGTTCGTCTGACTGCCTGGATTAAGTAACCTGTAAACTTGATTTGCAGTTCTTCCTCTGCTCGTCCATTATTTCGTTGCCACATGGCCTTATCCTCCAAATAGTTCAAGAATTTTAAGGGAATTCTTGAACCTTTGGCGGAGACCGACACCGAACTAACGGGCGTCTTGCCTTGCCATATAAAGAAACGCGGCCGGCCGCACACCGCAAAGGTGAGCTGCCGGCCGAGTGATACACATAAAGAAGTCCGTCATGACTTCCGGCGCCCGCAGGAGGAGGCTTATCGCTCGATTTGCGATGTTCCCGCCTACTCCCGTGAAAAGGGCGGCGGAAGAACCGTATTGTAAAGTAAGCTGTGTGTCGAAATGTAAGCAGATGGACGAACCTCTTTATGTGCATGATCCATCTTTCCATCATGCACTTCTGGCTCCCTGCCATCTGGACCATACTTTGCACACGAGCCCGCCGCTGCTACCAGCAGGCGGCGGACCTGCCAATCATCTTAGGTGCAGTGTTGTTCCAAAAACTTTGTTGCTTTTTGTCGGAATATATAAGAAAAGGCGGCCTCATTCTCTCTGGAATAAGACCGCCTGTTGTAACTTGAAATTACCTCTGCTGTTTTGATTTCTCCGTCTCATAGACATCCCTCCCGTTCTTTCTATCTGTTTATGGTTTCAAAACGCCATATTAAGTGTAAATGTCAAAGATCGCTGGATTTTGACTGAACGACAATTTTTCCCATCAGGCGGTTATTTTCATCAAAATCTTGCAGCTTCAACACAGAGAAAAAGGGCGGGCAAAGATCTGTTTTCTCTGCCCGCTCCTTCTAAACAAGATTTATCCCTGATGCTTGACCTTCAAGTGCTGAAAGCTGTCCTCGCTGATGGCGTGCTCCATCCGGCAGGCGTCGGCCTCTGCTGTCTCCTGATCCACGCCGGCTTCTATGAGCATTTCCGTAAAAAAGCAGTGTTTCTCATAGGTTCGCTCAGCCACCTCGCGGCCCACATCGGTCAGACGAATGAAGCCGTCCTCATCCCGTTCAACAAATCCGCCGGCCTGCAGCGTTGTAATGGCATGGGTGATGCTCGGTTTGGTGAATCCCATGTGCCGGGCCACATCTACGGAGCGTACCATACCGAGTTTCTTTTGGAGAACAAGGATGGTTTCCAGGTAGTCCTCCCCGGACGGAGTTATTACGGGCTTCATAAACTCTTTGCGCTCCTTTGCCTGTTTTTGTTGCAATTCTTCCCATGCTTCACGAATAATCAAAGAAAACACCTTGGCACGCCCCCTTTCAAGAATAATAGGTTCTGATGTTTATGCAAAAGAAATCACTTTAGTTTCCAGCCACTTGCCAGTTCACGCTGTTTCCAAAAACGACTATAAATTCCATCTTGAGAAATCAGTTCTGCGTGCGTTCCTTTTTGCGCCACTTTGCCATCCGATATAACGACAATCTGATCGGCATTTTTTACTGTTGATAAGCGATGTGCAATGGAAATCAGTGTTTTTCCCTTTGTAAGCTGTTCAATCGCTGCCAACAGTTCATGTTCATTCTCCGGGTCAACGCTGGATGTTGCTTCATCCAGGATAATGATTGGAGCATCTTTCAAAATGGCTCTCGCTATGGAAATACGCTGCTTTTCACCGCCAGACAAAGTAGAGCCACCTTCACCCACCTTTGTGTTATATCCTTCGGGCAAAGATACGATAAAGTCATGGCATTGAGCCTTTTTTGCTGCCTCCACGATTTGCTCATGGCTTGCATCAGGATTGCCAAAGCGAATATTATTCTCAATGGTATCATTGAAAAGGTAGACGCTTTGAAAGACCATGCTGATATATTGCATAAGGCTATCAGCAGTGTAATTTTTTACATCCTGCCCGTCCACAAGAACCTGACCTTCTTGAACATCCCAAAAGCGGGCAATCAGGTTGCAAAGGGTTGTTTTACCTGATCCAGATGGCCCCACAATCGCGCAGGTAGTTCCCTGTGGGATAAGCAGAGAAACATGGTCGATTATTTTTCGGGACTTTTCATATCCGAAAGATACATCCCGAAGCTCAATATCAAACCGTTTCGGGACAAGTTTATTTGATGTTGTGTCCATCTGCGGGATGTTAGTAACTTCTTCAAGGCGGTTTAAGCCAGCGGTGACGACACGGGAAAGAAACGCACCATTTCCCATCTGCTCCATTTCGGAAAAAATGATAAAGGCGCTGACAATCACCATGAGGCACCACGGCAACGATAAACTTCCCGCCAGATACAAAAGAACGGCGGCTAACATCAAAACACTGCCGGTTATCTTGTAAACAGCAGAGTACCATTTCATCAAAGCCATAGAAGCGTGTTCCTGTGCAAGATCAGCTTCTTTCTTTTTGCGAAAAGAGGCATAAACGGCATTTTCGCTACCATCCGCTTGGGAAAAGGCACGAAGCACCGCAATTCCCCGGATATATTCCAACGCCTGAGTCGTCATATCTTCTTGCGCCGCCAATACTTTCGGCGCGTGTTCCCTTGCAACTTGTCCAATAGCATGAAGAATTAAGATGCCGACAATGGAACCTGCAAGGGTGATTACTGCAAAAACAGGAACGGAAAATAGAAAGAAAACGATCATTACCAGCGCCATCAACGCTCCGCTGGTCAGATCAGTGACCGCCATCATGGAATATTGTTCCAACTCCGTTACTGTCGTTGTAAGTACATTCTGAATACTTCCCAAACGCTGCTCAGAAAAATATCCCATAGGTGCTTTTCGCATGAGGGAGCCGACATGAAGTCTGTAATCACGGAATATATCAAAGCCTTTAGCACTCATGGAAATATCCATAAGCCACTGAAAAAAGAAACGGCCCAGCACACTGATACACAAGACAGCAAAAGCTTTCCAGATTACATCCATTGTCAGGCTGTCCAGATCAGAGGCAACAATATAAACCGCCCATAAAACCATTGCCATACATACGCTTTTCAGGAAATTAAAGAGGATGCCCAGCAAGATTTTTGATTTATGCTTTCCCGCCAGATTGAGTATTCTTTTAATCATAGCAACCATTGCCTATCCCTCCTTCTTTTCCAGATTTGATGCTCCGACATACTGCTGCCACATTCGATGATACAGTGGACACTGTTCCAGTAATTCTTTCTGTGTTCCTCTGGCAATAATATTTCCCTTATCAACGACAAGAATTTGCTCCGCATTTTGAATAGTAGAAAGCCTGTGGGCGACAACCACAAGAGTTTTGCCGTGAACAAGACGCCCAACAGCCTCTTGGATTTGAGCCTCGCTTTCGGGATCAGCGTAGGCAGTTGCCTCGTCCAAAATGATAAGGTTTGACTGTTTCAGCATAGCCCTTGCAATCGTAATGCGCTGGCGTTCGCCCCCTGAAAGCCGATCTCCCGCATCACCGGCAAAGGTATCATACCCTTGCGGCAATTTCATAATAAAGTCATGGCAGTTTGCGGCTTTGGCCGCAGCCTCTACTTCCTGATCAGACGCTTGTGGGTTTCCCATGCGAATATTCTCTCGAATAGACTTATTAAACAAAAAGTTATCCTGCGCCACATAGCTGATTTCCTGCATCAGCTGATCGAATGGAATGTCTTTTATGTCCTTTCCACCATAACGAACGATACCGGAAGTCGCATCCCAAAATCCAGCCATCAGCTTTGCAATCGTTGATTTGCCAGAGCCGGAAGCCCCAACGATAGCGGTCATAGTTCCTGGTTTTGTCTGGAAAGATATGCCATGAAGCACTTCTTTGGTATCGTTATAGGAAAACGAAACATTCTCAAAAGAATATGCACTTCCGTCAAATTCAACTTTCGCATCCGGCCGTTTTTGTTCCGGCGTTGCGAGGAAATCTTTGACGGGCTTCAGATTGGCGGTAATCGTTGTCAGCATTTCACCGGCACTTGCCAGCTTCATCAAAGGCGCAATCGCACCAATGGGGATGATAATGCACGCAACAAGGATCGGAAGTGAAATCTGCTGGTTCATATAGAGGTATGCACCAATGGGCAGACTTCCCAGCATTGTCGATGGAAGAATTGCTTTTACCGCAGCCATCCAAAACCAGCATTGCCGCCACCAATCAAGCGTACTGTCATGGAAAAAGTTCACTGAATTAGAAAACTTGCCAAAAGATGCTCCTGTACGGCTAAAGGCTTTTATGACCTGGATGCCTCCAACATATTCAACCAGCGCTGCGTTCATTTCGTTTCCGCTACGCAGATAGGTTTCCATTTTCTCACCATATCCGCGAAGCATCCCGAAAATAAAAGGGATGCAAAGAGGAATTGTAATGAGTGACGCCAATCCCATGCGCCAGTCCAACGCAAACAACAAAACAATGCAGGCTGCCGGAGCTGCGATATTTGAAGGGATTTCGGGGATAAAATGCGCTATCGCATCTTCTAATTTTGCAACATTATCTACGATGAGATTTTTATATACGCCGGATGGCGTTTCCAGCATGACACCCATTGGAACCTTTCGCATTTTTTCTGCAATCGCACACCGAATATTGCACAAAATGGTAAATGCAATCTTATGGCTGCGGCTGGATGCAACAATACCGAGCAGAGTTTTGAGGATGATACCTGCTGCGGCAATTCCGGCCCAAATCAGTGTACTATGTATCGTTGCTGTACCTGCGAAAACTTCGTTGGCAAGCATGGCGGCGGTCAAATAGGGGAGCATACCAAATAACTCTGACAGAACTGTCAAAATTACAGACAGCGACATCTTTCCCTTGGCATCGCCGGAAAACTCAAAAAGAGTTTTTATTGGATTATCTTCTTTCTGCTTCATAAAGCCCCTCCTTCCTCAGAACCGAAAAATTGTTGAACACGCTGTCCGTTCTGTGTATCAAACGGCCCATACCATTTCACAGTCCCATCCTCAATAAAAATGAAATAGTCACAGCATTCTGCAATCAATTCCGGGTCATGGGTAATAATCAGCGATGTTTTCCCTATGGCGCTTAATTTCTTGAGGCAATTTGAAACCTCCAACATATGCCGATAGTCCAAACCGCTTGTCGGTTCATCAAAAACCATAATTTCTTTTTTTGATGCAATGGCACTTCCAATCGCCACGCGCTGTTTTTGTCCGCCAGATAACGAAAGGGGATGGATACTTTTTAATGCAATTAAATCCATATCATGCAGGATCTCATCAACTATTTTTTCACGCTGAGCATCGTCCGTATGTTCCACGCTTATGGAAATTTCATCTTCAACGCTTTCTGTAAAAAGCTGATGATTGACATCCTGCATAACCAGATAGCATATTTTCAGCCGCTGCCGGTTGCTGTATGTTCTACTTCCGAACGAGAATAAACCTCTTGCCCGTTTCTCAAGCCCGCACAGGCAACGGGCAAAAGTCGTTTTTCCAGCTCCATTTTCCCCGATAATTCCAACAATCGCACCTTTCGGAATAGATAAGGCCGGTATTTCAATCCCAACGCCATCCTTGTAATGAAACGATAAATCTTTCACAGAATAGCAGTCCGAACTATGCGGTGTTCTGGCATTGGAGCCAAAAGACACTGGCGATATGGATCGTAGCCCACGGCGTTTGATTTCATCTGCTGACAGGCTCCAGAATGTATCAGCGGGCATATCTTCTTTGATTTCTCCATCGTTCATATAAACAACCCGATCTGCCACACCCTTCAAATAACTAAGCCGATGTTCAGCAACAATAACGGTCTTTCCCTGGGCTTTCCATCGCATGATAATATCTTTCAGCATCCAGATTGAGCGCCAGTCCAAATTAGAAGTGGGTTCATCCAAAACAAAAATGTCCGGCATGGGAATGGAAACTGAGGCACAGGCTATCTTTTGCTTTTCACCGCCAGACAGATGGAATAGATTTCGCCCAACAAGTTCTCCAATTCCAAATTCATTGATTGCGTTTTCTAAATACTGGCTGATTTGCTCAACAGGTACAGCCAGATTTTCACATCGAAAAATCAGTTCACTGGTAGAGTCAATATTAAAAAATTGTGTGCGCGGGTTTTGAAAAACAGAGCCAACCTTGCGGGCTACCTTATGGATCGGCTGCTTCGAGATGTTTTCTCCATTAAGCAGGACTTCACCAGTGAGCTGCCCCTCATAAAAGCTGGGAATAAGGCCATTCAATAGCCGTGTGATTGTTGTTTTTCCGCACCCTGATCCTCCACATATAAGGACAACTTCTCCATCGTGAATAGATAGATTTACATTCGTAAGAGAATTGTCCTGTTCGCTGTCCTTATAGCGGAAGGACACATTTTTCAGTTCGATCATCGTGCCCCTCCTTAAAACAAGTAATAGAGAATAAGCGCAGCGGTTAACAGAACCATCAAAAGGATGTCCAACCCTTTGATCTTTATTTTGCAGTAATTACTTCTTTCCGTATCCACGCCGAGGCCGCGTGCAACGGCGGCAGCGGATAGTTCGTCACCAATTTGCACAACAGAAGCAATCAGCGGTACGAGCCTGTATTCCAACATGGCAATCGGCCCTTTACTAATTCCAATACCGCGCATTTTCATTGCATCCTGAATACTGTGGTACTCGTCCGCCACCGTAGGAAAGAAGCGAAATATCACAGCGAAGGGAATTGTGATTTTTCTGGTAATGTGCATTTTTTCCATCGCCGCCACAAACTCGCTGACTTTTGTTGTCTGTAAAAAACTCATGGCGATAAACAGGGTGGGCATCATACGAAGCACCACCTCGACTAACAAGCGAATGATAATACCTAAAAGGCTCATTCCAGATATGTACGCCAGTAGCCCATTTGCCCCATAAGCGGCACAATAGGCCACCGCATAAACCGCGGCAAGGCCGGGCCTCCTGATGTTTATCAACATCAGGAAAGCCAGCCCTGCAAACACGATTTTCAAAATGGTATCAAGTTCGCTTTCAGACGATGGAACCATGACAAGACTGAACACCATTAAGGTATATAGTTTTGTCCTTGGGTCAAGATTGATAACGGCTTGCTGCGTATTCGTTGATACCTTCCCACTCATTATGCAATTCCCGCCCGTTTGAAATGCTTATTCAGGACAGCGCGGCCAATCAAAGCGCCGATGACACCGCCGACAGCAGTTGCAAGAATGACAACTGGAACCATATAGCCCTGCACTAAGGCTGCGAGGCCATCTGCAAAGGCATCCCCCTGGCTGGCACGGTACATTTCAACATAAGCATCGCCCATGATAAACATGGGAAGCTGTGTCCCGACCTGCCAAACACTGAAAACTGCATAGCCTGCCAGCATCGCTTTCCAGCTTTTATATTTTCCAGCCTTCATAATGACATCTGCCAGCAAGCCAAAGACAATGCCGGTAATCAGAGCGTAGTATCCATATCCCATCAGGAAAAAGATAAGGCCCAGAAGCACACCCATGATTGTCACGAGGCCGAAGGATTTTACCTTCGTGTAGAAAAGGATGCAGGGTATGCCTGCAATGATCGCTGTCAGCACAGGATAAAAAACAGCCATCACCGGAACAAAGCCGGTCATTGCACACACATAGAAGATCACAAAATAAATGACCGTGAAGATTGCGACATTTACAAGATCGCGCACGCCAATTTTTGAGGTTTGCACATTGTTTTCCATAAAAATATCCTCCTTTGTTTGTTAGTTACTGCTAACCTATCTGTCAAAATGTAGCCGACGCTTTGAATATTTTCATATCAAACCATCGGCTGTAAGATTGTGTGAAAGCGCCTATACGCAGATCATTCGGGCGGCTTTAATCCGGCCACATGACATCACCCACTTTCCCGCCTTCAAAAATCGTTTTCCATCCGGCATTGAAGAACCAGCTCATACTTTGTATGTGCTTTTTAGCATCTTCTTTGGTCATATCATGGATAACGGTTTCAAAAAGGCCCGTATAAAAAGCGCTCGATAGCAGGTGGGCCAATTCCATTGTCAACCGGCCAGAAGAAATCGCATCGTTTCCAGTCTTTTCAATGTATTGCAAAGTGGTCTGTATATCAATCGCAACCACTCTGTGCATAAACTCCTGATAGCAATTTGTTTCGCCGCTGAGAAGCATGATTTTGAATTCATCAAGATGGGCGAAAACAAAATCCATCAGCTTTGAAAATTTGCCATTGGAGTAGCTATTGATTTGTGCTTTTTGTTCTTCCGGCTCTAAAGCCTCAAACCCGGCCAGCGTTTTTTGTAACAACTCGCAAAAGCCATCAGCAACAGGCTGGACAATACTGTGGTATAACGCCTCCTTGTCCGAATACCGATAGAGCAAGGAGCTTTTCGTTGTGCCTGCTTTTTCGGCAATATTACGCAAAGAAGCGTTCTCGTATCCATTGGCAAGAAATTCTTCTTTGGCACACTTGAGAATATTCTCCGTTACGCCTTCAATCATCTTGGCCATAGGCTCACCTCCTTCATGTTTTAGTCCACCGGTCTAAACCGATGGTCTAAATATAGCATAGAAAGATCAGATAGTCAAGATGGTCTTTCTATGTTTGGTTGTTAATGCTAACGGAAAACAATGTAACAGGCGGAAAAAATCCGCCTGTTCGATGCTGTTAAGCCATAATTAACTCATCTAAAACAATTTCCTCCGCCTGCGCTTTCAGCGTGTTCATCAGCCCCACCCAGCGCATGGGATCACGGACTTTCAGTTCCTCAGTGACGCCCGCCGCCTCCATCATACGGGGCAGCATGGCATCCATGCGCTCCCGCGCCGCCCGGTCAATCTCCAACAGGTGCAGGTACAGCTTTTCGCTCAAAATCAAGCTGCTGTAAAGGCTGGGTCGGTGTTCCTTCAGGTAGCGTTGCCGCATACGGCCATACTTGCCGATGGGGGCCTCCGGCTGCTCGGACAGCTTCAAGTCGGGGATGTAGTAATCTCCGCAGCGGGTGTAAGTCAATTCGCTCATGTTCATTCTCCTTTGCACTGTGATGGTCAAACTGCGGCACTGGCCGATACGGTGGCCTTGCGCGGCTCCTGCCTGGGTAACTGGCTGACGGTGGTAAAAATGCCCTTCTCCATGTCCTCGGCCCGGATAGCTGCCTTTGCCGCCTCCATTTTTGCCTTGCGCTTGGCGTTGTAGCGTTCTTCCCATTCCTTCTGCTTGCCGTTTGCTTTGCGGCGTAAATAGTTCTGGTGAAGCCTGTCCTTGCGTTCCTCCTTCTTCCGCAGTTCTTCCTGCTCCTCCGGGGTCAGGGGAACCGGCTGCAAGGCGGGCGGGATATACCGGCCCACAAAGTTGAAGTAGATTTCAACCTCCTGTGTGGTGTCCTGGCTGCCTTTGCGGGCGCGTTCATGGACAAGGATTTTCTCTACAAACTCGTTGAGCATGGTATTTGTCAGCGTGTCAAAATTCTCGTACTTGTCAATCAGGGCAATAAACTTCTCCGCAGATTTCCGGCTCTGCTCATAGCCGGTAACGGCCTTTTCCAGTTCAGCGATTTCCGCATTGAGGGCGTCCTGCTCTTTGGCGTACTGTGCGTCCAGCGCCTCATACCGGGCGTCCGGCAGTTTGCCCAGGGCATTGTCCTCATAGATTTTGCAAATCAGCTTTTCCAGTTCCCCAGCCCGCTTTTGGGCGGCGGCCAGCCGTTTCCGCTTCTTGGATATATCGGCGGTCTGCTGGGCGGCCTGCGTTTCCTGGACGGTGCGGATAAACTCGGCCCGGTCATTTTTAGAATACTCCGCGATGGCCCGGAGCATATCGGTTATCAGGGTCAGGACGGCCTCGGCCCGGATGCGGTGCTGTGTGGGGCAAAGGGAGCCGATAGGGTACTTACTGTACTGGCTGCAAGTAAACTGTGGGTCACGCTTGCCGTTATTGACGCGATGGACATACATCTTGCCGCCGCAGTCGGCACAGTACATCAGGCCGGTCAGAGGATGGGCCTCGCCCCAGCCGTCCGGGTAACGCCGGACATTTGCCCGGATGCGCTGCACATTGTCAAAGGTTTCCTGGTCGATGATGGCCTCATGGGTGTTCTCGAAAATCGTCCACTCGCTTTCGTCAACATAGTGGCTTTTCTTATCCTTGAAGTGCTTGCGGGTCTTGAAATTAATGGTGTGGCCCAGGTATTCCCGCTTTTTCAGAATATTCACAATGGTGGACGATCCCCAGCCGTAGGGGTCTTTGACCGGCTTTGACCTGTTTACGCCTTCGTGAAAGCGTGCCAGATGGACAGCGGGGATTTCAACCTTTGCCTCAGACAGCAGCTTGGAAATCTGATAGGGGCCGTAGCCCTCCATTGTCAGGGAAAAGATGCGGCGTACCACTTCGGCGGCTTCTTCGTCCACAAGCCAGTGTTCCCGCTTTTCGTCCCACAAATAGCCGTAAATGACGGTGCCGGTCAGGTGCTTGCCGCTCATGCCTTTGGACTTGAACACGGAGCGGATTTTTCGGCTGGTGTCGCGGGCATAAAACTCGTTCATGATATTGCGGAACGGGGTAAAATCATCGTCACCTTTCAGACTGTCCACGCCGTCGTTGATGGCGATCAGCCGGACGCCGCGCTGCCGCAAAATCTCCATGACCTGGCCGACTTTCAGATAGTCACGCCCCAGGCGGCTCATGTCTTTGATAACAATGGCCTCCACCCGTCCGGCCTCGACTTCCTCCATCATCGCCAGAAAGCCGGGACGGTCAAAGCGGGTTCCCGATACGCCGTCATCGGTGAAGTGGGTAGGGTTTGGCAGCCCATTCCTGCGGGCAAACTCCTCTAACATCTGCTTTTGATGGCTTATGGAGTTGCTCTCGCCCTGTAATTCATCATCGCGGCTCAACCGCTCATACAGTGGGGTGATTTTCTCGTTTCTCATGGCTGTACCTCCTGAAATGAAAATACTCTAAGTGACTGCTTCACTAACCATGACAAAAACCATGATTAAGAAGTCACTTAGAGCATACATCTCCAGTTACGGCGCAGGTAGATCCCATCCACATAGACATACGGATAGCGTCCGCCCTGCAGAGGGCGGTTCCGCCAATCCTCAATGTGGACATACGCTTTCTTGTTCAGCTCACTGATGGTGGAGGGTGAGACCTTGCTGCCCCAGAGGGCCTCGGTGATGTCCTCCACGCGCCGGACGGATACGCCGGCCAGGTACATCTCAATGAGAGCCTCTTCCACGCTGCTTTCCCGGCGGCGATACCGCTCAATGATAGCCGTTTCAAAGGAGATCCCTTTCAGCTTAGGCACCTTGAGGGTGACATCCCCGGAAGTGGTGGTGAGGTTGCGGTTGTAGTGGCCGCTGCGGTAGCCCTGGCGCTGCTCATTACGCTCGTACCGGGCTGCTTGAGTCAATTTCTCTGCCTCAGCCTCCAGCAGCTCGTTGAGGGTTTCCTCTACACTTCCGCGTACAAGTTCCTTGAGCTGCCCCTTGCTACGAAAATAAGTAGCGAGGGCGTGAACCTTGACAAACAGGCTTTCAACGCCTCATGAAAAACCATCGCAGCACAAAAAGCGGCAGGCCAAAACCTGTCGCCGGCCGAAGTATGGTACAGTGGGAATCAGCCTGGTGCCACCACAAAGTACCCCAGCTTTTGCAGTTCGTTCACCATACGGCTGGCCCGTTTGCGCTCACTTTGTTTTCTGCGGATCTCAAAACAGTCTTCGTTGTATGGAGAACCTGTCTTCAACATCGTGTAAATCAGCGCCAGCAGTTTGCGAGCCAAAGCAATCGTTGCACGTTTAGCGCCCTTCCGCTGTTTTATCCTCCAGTACCAACCGGAGAGGTACAAGCTTCGTTTTCCGGAGATGACCCATCCCACCTCACAGAGCATACTCTTCAGATACGGATTACCTTTGTTAATGTGAGCACTCTTGCGTTTTCCGGCACTCTCGTTGTTACCGGGACTCAAACCGGCCCAGGAGCATATATGCTGGGAATCCGGAAAGGCACTCATATCGGTACCAATCTCCGCGATAATGGCTGCTGCCGCAGTTACATCAATACCCGGTATGGAGCACAGGAGGCTCAATGCCTCTTCGTGCTTTATGATCTCTTTCGTAATAGCGTCCTCCACAGTATGCCGGTGCTGTTCAAGTGCTTCCAAGTGCCCAAATATCATGCGAAGAAAGCCGCGCTGGTGCTCCGAGAGCGAACCGTTCAAGGCAATCAGTATTTCGTCGATACGTTTCCGGGTCTGTGTTTTCAGACACCGATCCAGAGCTTCCCGCGAAATATTTCCGTATTCCATGAGATGACGGATGATGTTTCGCCCGGAAGCGCCAAATGCGTCCGACAGAAACGCTGTGAAGCGGAAACCGGAGCTTTGCAGAAATTTATCGATGCGATTCTTTTGGGCGGTAATGTCGCGAACGATGCTCTTACGATACCGGGTCAGATGCCGCAGTTCCCGGAAGGTCTTATCTGGGATAAAACTTCCCTTTAGTAATCCGGCACGGAGCAATGTGGCGATCCATTGCGCGTCCCGCATATCCGTTTTGCGCCCAGGCACATTCTTCATGTGGCGGGCATTCACGACCAGAATGCTGATCTGCCCATCAAAACATGGCTCCAGCATTTCGTAAATAGGCTGCCAGTAGATCCCGGTGCTCTCCATAGCGACATAGCGGCACTCTGCTTCCAACACCCAATCCCGCAGTTTCCGCATTTCCGGGATAAGTGTGCTGAAGGAGCGAATCTCGATTTCCGGATCGGTGCCCAGTTCACCTTTGGCAAGACAGGCAACAATAACGTCACGATGAATATCCAGTCCCATGGCGCAGGTCAATATGTCTTGCATCAAATCCCTCCCTGAATTATGCAGGCTGGGAATTGCCCGGGTGGGTATCCGAACTTTGCTACTCGTGCTCTTCACTTATGTGACGCAACATACTGCTGTTCTCTTGGGCAACTCGTCCACGTTGAACAAACGGGGTGAAAATCCACCAAGGTGCAACCGGACTACGCCTGCTGTATTCAGTTTAGCAAATCCTTCGGTTAACGCACAGACTATATTTTCATTCTCAGCTGTGATGGCATTTCATGAGGCGTTGATAACTTCTTCGTTTAGCTGTACAATTTTCTCGGACATGGTTTGCTGTCTCCTTTCGAATGGTGTGTCGCGACTTCATTCTACCAGAGATCTGCAAACCATGTCTCTTTTTATTTTTGCGAAATTTATTCTACCTGACCAGATTTTTTGACCCACACCGCAAAACAACTATTTGCAGCAAAAAATCCCCGAAAACCGAAGTTTTCGAGGATTTTTGGAGCTGCTGGGCGGATTTGAACCGCCGACCTCATCCTTACCAAGCGCCACCGGAACTTTTTTCTAACTATTTTTGTGCTTTATGGCCCTATCCGCTCCAATCCGCTTGCATTCCGCCACTCTTTGAACGCAAGGTTTCCGCCTGTTCCGCAACTGTCTGTGGCGGGTTGTGTGGTCAAACCGTTGGGCAGTAGGTTTGGCGATCTGGCAGTTTGCACAAATGTGGTCAAATCATGTTTTTGGGGCCGTTGCCGTAATACACCGTCCAACTTTTTCTGCGATTCACCATGAAACTGCTTTTGCGATGGTGTTAACAATGATAAGCGCTATAGAAAACATCTTGATCCTCATCACTCGACTGCGCTATGCCCACTTTTGCATCAAAAATTTGGTTTCAAAATTCATTCAAGTTAGAAGCAAATCAATATACACGATACTACCTTCAAAAAGTTGAGAGTTCTCGAGAAAAATTTGAAAAATTTGTTTCACATATTATATCCATTAGCCTTTTCTCTGCACTTTTTTGAATGTTTAATTGATAAATAACTTGAGAGTATGTTTAAAGTTCTTTGTGGGTTGTTTAGTTTATTATCACCCAAGTGCTCACCTTGGTGAATTCCCAAAGTAGTCGCAATTCGGTCGCAATTAAGTCGCAATCATTTGCTACTTAATTGTTGTCAAGTCTTTGCAAACCATCTACCGGCCTTCGTCTTCCCTTCGCAATACACCTTATTCTCTTTATGAAGTTCACGCATCAGCACCTGAATCTGATTCCGGCTATGCCCCGGCAATACCTGTTGCAGTTCCTTAAATGGGGTCCCTTTGTCACCGTTTGCACGAATATGCTTTAATAGCAGTTCCTTATTCGTTTCCCGATCCAAACCCACTACGCGCGTATGAACCCCTGATTTTCCAGCAGCCGCATACAAACTTCTGGCTAAGACATATTTGCTGCGCCCAACATGTTCTACAATCCCAAGTTCTGTCAGATGCTTGAGGCAGGGACGCAGATTCTCGGCAACACTCATCTCGTGATAGAGCGCATTGATCACCAAAAAGTCTCCAGTCGAAAGCGTTTCCATGCGCTCGTTGCCAATCTGATTGATTAATGAGAGCATTTTAGTATCCAATACAACTCCGTTCAAGGTGATACAAACAAAATTCTCGTCTGTCCCTGAAAAGTCCGGAAGCTGTTTTGCTTCTTTGATGCTTAGTTCATAAATGAGGTTCATTCCTTGACCGGATCGCTCGACCAAACCGCAAAGGGCAAGTATCTCCGCAATCCGACGATTGCGGGGCAACTGACGGTCGAGGATGTTATCTACCGAGATTCCGTTTGGAAATCCTCCAGGGCTCTCTATGACAAGCCGATCCCGATACTGACGAATAAAGACGCTTCCGCCCATTTGATAATTCCTGTGGCTCACAGCATTCAGAATCGCCTCCCGGACTACCCGCTCATTGAATGTCGGGATGTCATAGACAAAGAATCCTTCCTGATAATGCTGCTTATCATTTCTCAAGTTAATGAGTTCCCACAGGCGATTATAGCAGGCAAAAAATCCTACCCGGAATTCTTCCCGCTGATTTGCCGGCCCTGACGCATCCGATGAACGATATTCAAAAATGATCTCTGCCTGGGGCAGGTACTTCCCCAGCGATTCTCTCTTCCCGAACAGTGCCAAGGCCGCATAGGTGATCCCTTCTTCGGTGATTGCCTCACAATCCCGCAGCAGTTGTTCTGTGGATAGACTCATGATACGCCGATTCCCGCTCTTGTCTACCCACCGTGCCCGAAATGCCTCAATTGCCGTCTCATCCAAATCACTCAGAACCGCAAGTGGGCAAACGCTGCCTGAAAAATCAAATCCGGCCTCCGCATAGATCCTGCGCCGTATTTCCTCTGGCATGGGAATCAGACTATCACCTTCATACCACCAGGCAATTCCATCCGCCTGCACTGGTAAGCCTAATGGGCGAGAGGCCACATCAAATACCAAAACGCGTTTGCCTTGATATTCAAAAAGCTGGAAGTCTACCATAACTTTCAGCTTGTCGATCAATCCCTTGCGAGTGCGCTCTGGCTGTTCGAAAGCTCTGCTTCCCACCACTTGTCTCGGCCGTGCATCGGTGATTCCAAATACCAACTTTCCACCACCGCAGTTTGCCAAGGCGCAACAACACTTAGTAGCTTCTCCAGAATCAAAGCGGTTCTTTGCCTCTTTGAATTGGATATTCTCGCCTTCCTTGGCCTCCAGCAGTTCTTCAACAGTCATTGACTCGTACAATCGAAATCACTCCCGTGTTATCCTATTTTCAAATTCTAACACGATTCATCAGCTCAGAGCGCAAATAAACTCTGTGAATCAGCAGATTTTATATGTGTTTTCTGTTATAGCATATTATCTTCGCTCTATCCTGATATTTCAGCCTCTAACTTATCCAACTCCGCTTTCCTCTCGAAATGTTCCAATTGAAGGAATGCCAGCAAGCACATCTGGTAAGTCTCATCATACCAGTGCTCCACTTCTTCCGGAGTCATCTGCGCTACAATGGCGTTATATTTTGCGGGGTCAGCAGGGTCAACATTGTTATGCCGGATATTTACATTATTAAAGATACTGAACAAATCTCTCTCCAATGTCTTATCCGCCTTTTTCAAGTCCTTTCTTTTGGGTTCCAGTAAAGAAGCAAGTTGTACCAAAATGCTCTTTTTCTTTTCCAACTGTCCCTTCATAGCGTAATGATTATAGGAAATTAGACGATAAGACAAATCCGCCGGAATCAGGTCACTTTCGGCAACAGAAACTGCGGCAGGAGACTTCTCAACAAAGATTGTAACCTCGTCCTGTGTGGCATGCATATATCCCATCTTTTCCATCACTTGGCCGATTTGCTGAAGATAGAATTGCACATTGATCAGCTGCGGCCGAGTATTCCCATAGCCATAGGGAAAACTCAGAGGAATGCATTGATAAGCCAGAAGCAGATTCTCCATGTACTCACACAAAGAAATTAGATCATCAATCTTGAAATCGGCGGGGTCCTTCTCAAAATTGAAATTATGCAAATCATTAAACTCATCTAAGGAAAGGCAGGTCCCCCGAAAAGAGAAGTTGAGAAAGCATTCGCTCAATTCATCATACGCGGAGATTCGATTCGAATTAGAAACCGGAATGTCGCGTTCAAACAGCATCCCATAGAGTTTTTGATATTCCCGTTTCGGATCAATTTTCGCCTCCTGCAATATCTGTGCAAAGTTGCGTCGCATTCAGTCTCACCTCATTCCACCCGGGCCTGTCCATTCATCAACATGGGCAGGAGCCAGTCACGGACTCTTTTTAGTTCATGGTTCTCCTCTTCCAAAATACACCGCTTTTCACATAAAGGTGTAACTTTTTCTGCGAAATTATTAACAAGCGATTTCGGTGGTAATGGCACCGCAAAATTTGACAAGGTATCCTTTGATACCTCCTTGAATGTAGTCCCAACTCCTTGTTGCGCTATAGCCGGTACATTTCGTTTAATCAAATAATAAATAAAATATTCATGGTATCCAGCATTTGGAACTATCGATTTAAAACCTTGATTTGTACAAATTTCATTACTGGAAATGGCAAGATACCCAATAGGTGCTCGCGTACTCAACAGCACTGAATGCTTAGGCATTAGGACTGCCGAACTATTATCCAAACCACTCTGTGTAATATCACGCTCTCCATGACTAATAAACATCTTGTCTTCATTTTTAGATAAATCGTTTGGCGTAATCCACGCAATCCCATGATTGCAATAATAGTCCTCTCTGGTTGTCGTAGGTGTTCCACCTGAAATGACACTACCTATCTGCCCAATTGTACCAGCCTCCCACCCCTTCGGAATCTCCCGTTTGAGCTGGGGATTCCATACCATTTCACCGCCGGAGGCGCGGTAGGGACGGCCATTTTCGTCTGGAAAATCAAACTGCACGAACCAATAGTCATAAAGCGTCTTTGCCATGGATTCCAACTCGAAACAGATACTCTTATTTAATTGGATTTTTTGCTCCATTAAATAAAGCATATCTCCAATTTTCACCTGTTCCTTATATTCGGGAAGATATAAACTTAAAAACGAAAAAATATCCTCGTTGAAACTTGCCCGCAGGGTCATAAATGCGTTATTGGTGACCGCTTTCCTGAACAGTTTTCCCCGCAAATAAAAAGCAAGATATTTATGGTATGTAATCCCCTCCGTTTTAGGACGCAGCCGTTTGGTAAAGCCACTATAAGTAGCACTCGGATAATCTTTTGCAGCGACACAACTCATTGCTAATTCATCAATTGTTTCGCTGGTTCGAGTTATCAGAATATCCCCCTCTTTGATGGAATAGATATTCTGTTCTTGCTTTGATGTATCCATTAAATCGGGAAGTATATCCGGCAAAAAATAATTATTGAAAACAGTACTAAAAGAAACAAATGGGCTACCATGCCCTGCCTGTTCTTTTGTAGACGAGATGCCAGATGACATGCTATAAAGTTGCGAAAATGAATGATTTATAATCTTATTCATACTTTACCCGCCCCAACTGTTGCTTGATCTCCTCCTCCAGCCGGTGGCTCTCAGAAAATAACTCATCCAAGCGGATGGTGAACCCGTGCATCTTCTCCGCAAACTCCTCCGGCGTCAGATCTACATACTCGATCTTCACATCAAAGTACTGTCCGGCAGAAAAAGACAGTTTTTTCTGCCGGATCTCCTCATAGGTCACAGCTACGCAGAAATCATCCACCGGTTCCCCAGCGTTAAAGGCGTCAATAATCTTGGCGATCTCTTCCCTGCTGAGGACAGTCTTCTGGTTCTTTCCGTCCACTTTCTCTTTGATGCCCAGCTTAGAGGCATCCATCAGCATCACTTTACCGTCCCGGTTGTCTTTGTCCAAAAACAGAATGGAGACATTGGTACCGGTCGTGGCAAAAATATTGGAGGGCATGGAAACAATCCCCCGGAGCATTTGGTGGTTTACCAGATGCTCCCGGATTTTTTTGGGGATTCCAGTGCCGGCTGTCAAAAAGCCTGTTGGGACGACCACTGCCGCTTTTCCATGCTCTTCCATAGAGTAAATGATGTGCTGCAGGAACATCAGGTAGATGGCCATGCTGCTTTTTTCCTTGTTTGGCACATTGGGCACACCGGCAAAGAACCGTTCCTTATATGCCTCTCCCGCCAAGGTGTCCCGGTTATCGCTGAAATCCATATTAAAGGGCGGATTGCTGACGATATAATCAAATTTAGCAAGGCCGTTCCCCTTGGCGTTCAAATGCCGGGGAGAAACCAGCGTATCGTCGTGAACCACATTCCCCAGCGAGTGAACCAAATTATTCAGGATCAGGTTCAGCCGTAAAAACTCGTTGGACTTGGACGAGATATCTTGGGTGTAGATGGTGCAGTTGTCCTCCCCGATCTGGTGAGCCAGCGCCAGCACCAGGGTACCGGAACCGGCCGCTGGGTCGTAGACCGTCACATTTTGGATCTTCTCCTGCACCAGGATACGGGCAATGATCGTTGCAATGATGTGAGGCGTGTAGTATTCAGCGTACTTTCCGAAGTCTTTGTTGTAGTCCTTGATCAGATACTCAAAAATCTGGGCAAAAAAGTCGTAGTTCTGATCATACACCTCGGAGAAACTGAACTCGACCAATTTGTTGATAATGGCGCGGCAAAACGGCGTCTTTTTGGCCCCTTCGATGACATACTGGGAGATAGGATCAAAGAGCTTGATCTTTTCCTCCCCGCCGGTCTGGACAGAAAAAACATCCAAGTTATAATTGGAAATATCCACCAGAGTATCGTCGAACAACTCATGAAACGGATAGAGGGTGCCATCCGGCTTTTTCATGGAATCATCGTTCTGGTGGTTAAACAAATAGGAGATATAATGTGTCTTCTTCAGCCGGGCCGTGTCACCACCCAACATGGCCAGCAGCATCTCATACTGGTCATCTGGCATAGTCTCTAACGCTGCCTCCAGATTCTCTGCTTTTGCCAGGGTGGGTTCTACTTTTCGAACCTGATAGAAAAATTTATCGTTGAGATATTTATACAGAAACACCTGTGTGATGATTTTGTACTCGCCAGGCGAACCGCCCAGGCCAAAGTTGGCACAGATGGTTTTTAAGTCGTCGATCATCCGCTTGGTGCGAATGGTAAGGGATTCGATCTGCATTATGCTGTCCAGTTCCTTTCTGCAAAGTACTCCCCAGAGATGCAGGTATCAATAAACTTGACCTGCTCCATAGAGGGTTGTACTCCGTTATCTCGACACGACTGAATGATCGTCGGCATGATCTCCCTGGTGAAATAGGCGTGGTTGTCCATAATACGCTGATTTTTCAGCACTTTCTGATCCACCGACGTCTTCACACCCATGAGAATATCGAAGATGACCGGATCACTGCCGATGGGCGGCGGGCTGGCTTTGATGCGCTTATGGGTACGCATATATTTGGCATCGCCACCGTATTTAGCACAGAGCATTTGATCCCGCAGATTCTGCTGGGCGGCGGCTTTGCGGATTCGTTCCAGCTCCTGGATCTGCTCCTTCATCTCATCAGCTGTCAATTCCTCGATGTTTTTCTTTTTGAAGATCCGCTTCAACTCTTCTAAGAGCGTGATATACTCCGGGTCTTTGGGGTCGAGACTGCGCTCCAACTCCTGCCGGGTCTTTTCCAGTGTCTCCTGGTATCGATCCGCAATGACCATCTCGTCCTCTGAAACTTTGCGGAAGGTAAACTCGATTTGATCCAAGGCGATGTTCAGGATACCGGACGTATCTTCAATACTCTGCAGTTTCTCCTTGAGGTTCACCAGGTTGATCCGGTTATTGACCTCGCTGAGCAGAGCATGGAGGTTGTCCATGGTAAATCGCTGGGCCAGCTCCTCATAGCCGAATAACCGCATGAGATTGAACAGTTCCTTACAGGTCTCCAGCGCTTTGCGCAGATCATACAACTCCTGCTTATCATCCAGTGCTGTGATCTGCTGGGAGAACAACTCCGCATTGTCTGTGGCATAGAGGAACAGCTTCTGCTGGGCCGCCCGCAGTTCCCGCTCGACTTCCTCCTGAGATTTGAAGATGTTGTTGTACCTCTGAAACTCGTCGCCCAGTTCCGCCTGCAATTCCTTGAAATACGCCTGATTGGTCTTATCAAACTCGGCTCGGATGTCGGCAAAGTCGACCACATAGCCATACCGGAAGGACTTATAGGGGCGGTTCACGCGAGTCAATGTCTGGAGCAAATTGTGATCCTTGATGATACGGCCCAGGTATTGCTTTTTCAGCCGGGGTGCGTCAAATCCAGTTAGAAGCATATTGTAGACAACCAGCAGATCAATCTTGCCCTTCTTGAAATCATCCGTGTATCCGCGGCGGGTCTCCTTGTCCTCCACATCGTGGAGAATCAGCACATGGCTGACCTCAGTGTACCGTTTTAGTTCCTGGTCCACCATCCGCGCCTGATCGGAGGAATCGCAAACAATCATCCCACCGATGGTAGGATCACCCATGGCAATACGGCTGTGCAAGAAATCATCTACAATGTACTCCACTAACGCTGATACATATTTGGGGTGCGCATAGACATCCTTCTTTTTCAGAGACCCTTTCCGCGCCTCCAGTTCTTCTAAGACAGCGTTAAGTTTTGTGCGGTATTCGGTCTTGATACCTTCACGGATCAATTTCAGCGTATAGCCGTCTGCAATAGAGCGGTTATAATAATATTTGTGGATGTATTCTCCAAAGACATCCTTCGTGTTATAGCCATCGCCGATCAGTGGCGTACCGGTCAAGGCGATCATCACCGCTTCCCGGTCGGACGCTATAAGGTTTGCCAAAAAGGAACCCTTGGGACTGTAACTCCGGTGAGCCTCGTCCAGGAAGTAGATCCGTTGCACATTCACATCATAATCCGCTTTCCGGACGATGGACTCCGAGGAAAACTTCTGGATATTCACCACCGTAATGGTATCCTCACCTGTATTGTTGGCCGTGCCAATCGTGCGGATGTTCTGAATAAATTCCTCCTTGGAGTTTACTTTCTCCACATGAAGACCACGAGCAGCAAATTCATCTCCTGCCTGGGTTAGCAGATCCAAGCGATCAACGATAAAATAGAACTTCGTGATTTTTCCATGCCGCTGATAGTAGTCCCGAAGATAACGGACATTGTGGAACGCCAGAGCGGTTTTCCCACTCCCTTGGGTATGCCAAATAACACCATGCTTGATGCCGGCATCCAACTTCTTTTCAATTGCCAGCGTAGCAAAAAACTGTGGGTATCGCATAATGTGCTTTTGCAGTGTCTTGATACCATCCTTATCTGTGCGTTCCACATAGGCAAAGCCGTATTTCAGGAGTTTCAAAAAGCGGACAGGCAGAAATAGTGAAGTCAATATCCGATTTGTCGGCGTTAACTCGCTCAGATTTGTCTGATATTCCTTGGTACCGCGGATGGATACAAGGTTGTTGTCTCTAAGAATTAGCTCCTCGGCATCTTCCTGCAAAACGGGGATCATCGTTTGAATCTGCGGTTCCTCCTCACGGAAACGGTTAAAAAACAGTTTTTCATAGCTACTGGAGGCATAGAACGCTCCCGTGATAGGTTCTACCTCGGAGTCATCGTACTCCATGTTGTTGGAGAACACCATAATCTGCGTTATATTCGCAAAGCGTCGAAAGGTCTTCTTCTCAAATCGGCTGTTGATTCGCTTGTGCTCCGCAATGATTCCGTCCCGGTTATTGGGCTTTTTGACCTCAATAAAAGCCAGGGGCAGGCCATTGATCAGGAGCGTGATATCCGGCCGAAATTCATCATCTCCGTTTCGATAAGGAAGTTCTGTGACAACATGGTATGTATTTCGTGAAGTATCATCCAGGTCAATGATCCGCAAACCGTCAATGCCATCCAAAAGGATCTTGTAAAATGCACGGCCCAGATCGTCATTAGCCAGTTTGATTGTAAGTTCCTCAATCAGGTGATCAACTTCCGAAACTGAAAGCTTTCTTCCGTTCAACTGGTTGACAGCGCTATGCAGCAGCCCTCTAAAAATATTAGTGTCTGGGCAGATTTCGCCTTTGTACTGTTTCAGTGGACGATAAATATACCCAAGACGAGTTAGGTGCGCAATCGCCGGAATTTTGACGCGTGAATTCTCATTGTGGGCCATACCTGTCACCCCGTTTTCTCCCAAACTTATAGTTATTATATCAGGGTTTTTCAATTTCCTCAATCCAACAATATACGCACAGACAAGTTTTCATTTTGTAAGCAAGACCTTTGCAACAGTGTTGACAAAGAAACCCTTCCCCATTTACAGAAGCCCTTTGCTCCACTATACTGAATGCAGAAAAACAAAATGGGGGTGCGGGCAATGGCAGGCAGGCGGATCTGCGCCGGGTACTACCGGCGATACGATGACAAAACAGTCTATGTGATCTCCACGGCCACGGATGCCGACACCGGCGAGGAAACTGTCATCTGGACCGCCTATCCCTTCGCGGATGTCCCCAAGTACTATACCTCCAACAAGAAGTCTTTCTGCTCCTTCGTAGAAGTGGGCGGAAAGCGGAAAGCCAAGTACAAGCGGCTGACAAATATGAGGATCTCAGAGGCCGCCATCGAAAGACTGGAAGATGAAGGTTTCCGTGGGCCGGTGCGGAAAAGGCAGCGGCGGCAGCTGGAGGAAGAATACGACTCCCGCAGGTATCAGCAGTCTCTCACCTACCTTACATACGCCAAAGACTTGTGTGAGAATTACAACTTTGACCGGAGCAAATATCGCCTCTGCGTAAATGAAAAGAGGTTCGCCGCCATCACACGAAGCGACTTCACCAAGCTGAAAGAGGACCTACAGTTTCTGGAAAATGCACTGAAAACAGTCCTGTCAGAATACCAGGACTACTTCCGGGAGCGGTTCGTGGAGGGCCTGTCTATCCGCAAATACGCTGAGTCCCACCAACTCAACCGGGGCAGTGTGGACTACCTGCAAAAAAAGTTTTTCTCTGCCTTGGCCCGGCTTCTGAAAGAGCGGGACGAGGCAGAGGGCAAATGCCGCCTGTGGAAACCAGCACAAAATTGAACTGACCTAACACCAAGCGGAGTGTCTGCTGACAAAGCAGGCGCTCCGTTTTTCTGTCAATCGTATGTCAAAAAGATATACTTTCTGCAATAGAAAGTGGAGGGGAAAATCAGACGGCAATCGGCAAGTGTGTCAACTCTATGTCACACAGTAAGTGTCCTCGGGAAAGAAGTAGAGGGGAAGTTGAAGGCATGAGATTCCAGAGGCTCTGTTCATCGGCAAGACCACTAAATCAAGGCACTTTGTTTTAGTCATATCTCCGAATTTTATTCTCGGGGGTTGTCAAAACGGCTCGATCTTCCCCTATACAAATGGGAGAAAATTTTGAATAGGAGGTCGTTATTGTGAGGGAATCCAGTTACAAAAGCTACGATGACCTGCCGCTGTTTCTCAATGCGGAGACAGTGGCAAAGGTGCTGGGCGTATCCATCTCCAGCGCATACGAACTGATGCACCAGCCGGACTTCCCGGTGGTGCGGGTAGGCAGCCGGATGGTGGTGTCCAAGGAAAAGTTCATGGCGTGGGTATCTGTCCAGGCGGAAGGAGGCTGCCAGTGAAGCTTTTCCCATATCAGCGTGACGCAAAGCAGCATCGTTTCCCGCTGCCCAATGAGATCTGGAAGTGGAAACTGAAACCTCCTGCCTTTGCGATACTGGCGTATCTCCAGTACCGTCACTGCCGGAAGTTCAGTGGCACTGCCACGCCGGAGGAACTGGCGGAGCACACCCGGATGAGCGTTGAGATGGCCCAGTCCAGTGTTGAGTCCCTGCTCCACAGTGGACTGCTCACTGCCAATCTCGTCCCAATTCTGTCCGGTGTACACGGTGGCAGATTTTTCACCATGCCTGACGAAGTGTTTTACCTTGGGCTTGGCCACGGAGCAATCACAGTCTACGCCTATCTGCTCTGCTGTGAAGATCGCCGCTCTCACCAATGCCATCCCAGCTATAACACCATCTCCTCCGCAGTCGGCCTTGCCGTCAATACCGTGATGAAGCACATCTCTACGCTGGCAGATAAACAACTCATCACGGTGGAGCGCACCAGCTACATCGACAGCAACGGCATGAAGTGGAACGGCAATAATCTCTACACGATCCTGCCCATCCAGCAAGCGGCGGATGCGTTCTATCGACGGCAGATAGACAAACTGGAGCGGGCAACGGAACACCAGCGAGTGGCGAAACTCCTGCAAGAGCAAGGAAACCCCGCGTGACCGCCTGTGGGCCGCTGTGTGCCCCGATTGCGGGAGGGGCAGAGTCCCTGCCCCTCCCGGCGGGTTTCAGGCCGGTGTGGGACGGTTGTGGGAGGCGCTGCGGCACAAGGCTTCCGGCCCTTTTTGCACAGAACCGAGGGACGAAAGAAAAAGCAGGATAAAGCCCTGGCGCTTTTATGGCGCCTGGGCGGTCACTTCCGCCCGCAGTGCGGGCGGTTTCCGGGGACGGAGGCTGACGCTTTTTCAGCCAACTAAACCTGCGATTGACGCTGTTTCCGGAAAAACAGGCGTATTTCCCCGCCGTTAAGGGATATGCGCTGACGCTGCAACGGATTTAGGAGGTATTTGAGAATGGGAGAAAATAGACACAAGCACACCGTTTGGATGGATGACGCCGTGTGGGATCAAGTGGAATCGCACTACCAAAGGGACAACTGCTCCACCAGAAACGAATTTATCGAGAAGGCCATCCGATTCTACTCCGGTTACCTGGACGCGGAGTCTGCCGATGCCTATCTGCCCCGGGTTCTCGCCGATGTGCTGGAAGGCAAGCTGAATGCATTCGGTAAACGGATGGGACACCTGCTGTTCAAGCTGTCGGTGGATCAAAACCTCATGGGGAATATCCTGGCCGCCGACATAGAGATCGACCCGGATCAGCTGCGGAAAGCTCGCGTCCGCTGTGTCAAAGAGGTAAAGGAGACCAACGGTGAGATCAGTTTCGAGGACGCTGTCCGCTATCAACAGGAGGCTGAGTGATGCCGGGGTTGATCCAGAAGTCGGGCTACATCAAGCCGGGAAACGGCGGCGGACACTACGCCGAATACATCGCCACCCGGGAGGGCGTGGAGCTGATCGAGGCTCCATCCCCCTCCCATGACGGCGGCGGCTACCTGGAATACATGGCCCAACGTCCCCGCTCTCACGGTCTGTTCTCCGCCGACGGTCCTGCCGATCTGGAGAACACCATGGAGGAGATCAACGGGCACACCGGGCCGGTGTGGACCTTCGTCTACTCCCTGAAACGGGAGGATGCCGCACGGCTGGGCTACGAAAACGGCGAGAGTTGGCGCAGATTGCTGCTGGCCCATCAAACAGAATTGGCGACAGCGATGAAAATTCCGCCAAGCAGCTTCCGATGGTGTGCCGCTTTCCACGACGAGAAACACCACCCCCATATCCACATGATGGTCTGGTCGGCGGACCCCAAGCAAGGATTTCTAACGGAAAAGGGCATCGAGAAGATGCGCTCCCAGCTGTCCAATGAGATCTTCCGGGACGAGCTGCTGTCTCTCTACCAGGAAAAAGATCTGTCCTACAGCCAAGTGCGGGACGCGGCAACGGAGGCCATGGGGCGGCTCATTCGGGAGATGGAGACAGGTCTGTGCTATAGCCCGGTTATCGCGGAGCAGATGGAGACGCTGGCCGGGATGTTGGAAGGCCACAAGGGCAAGAAGGTCTATGGCTACCTGAAAAAGCCGGCAAAGGCGCAGGTGGATGCCATCGTGGATGAACTGGCCAAGGTCCCGGAGGTGGCGGAGTGCTACGAACAGTGGAATCAGCTTCGGGACGAGCTGGAACGTTACTACAAGGACGCCCCCAGAGAGCGCCTGCCCCTCTCACAGCAGAAGGAGTTCAAAGCCATCAAAAACATGGTCATCCGGGAGGCGGAGCGGCTCCGGCTGGGCACGTTTACCTTCGAGGATGTCCGTATGAGGGACGAGGTGGATGAGGACCAGGATGCGGTGTACTATGCCTGGAACTCTGACTGGCAGATGGCCGAAGCATACCAAAGTGCCAAGGAAATTCTGGAGGAGTACGAAAATCCAGAGGAGGAAAAAGCGGAGCAGGTGCAGGTGCTGGAACAGCTCTGGCAGAGAGGGTTCTCCCTGGCTACCTATCAGCTGGGCAAGTGCTGGCGGGACGGGCGCGGTGTTCTCCCTGATGACGAGCAGGCAGAGCTGTGGTTCCGGCGGGCGGCTGACGTGGGATATGACTTCGCTCAGTACGCGCTGGGAAAACTTCTGCAAAGTCAAAACCGAATGGACGAGGCGGTATCCTGGTATGAAAAAGCGACGGCCCAGGGTAACTCCTGCGCCGCCTACCGCCTGGGAAAGCTGTATCTGGAGGGGAGAGATGTCCCGAAAGACCTGCCAAAAGCGGTAGCCTATCTCACCGACTCCGCCCAGCAGGGCAATCAGTACGCCCAATATGCTCTGGGGAAGCTGTACCTCACCGGCCAGAATGTCAAACAGGACCGGGAGCGGGCCTGGGCGTATTTCTATGAATCGGCGGAACAGGGAAATGAGTACGCCGACTTCTTTCTGGAGCACTTCGATCAGGCGCGCGGGCCCAATGTGTTCCTGGCGGCCACCCGACTGCTCCACCATCTGAGTCAGATCTTCCGGGAGAACTCGGTGCCGCCCGCCGCTCCGGTGGGACAGCGGGTGGACCGAAAGCTGCGGAGAAAGATCCAGGAAAAGAAGATCGCCATGGGCCACAAGCCGGATGACCATGAGGAGGAGCAGAACCAGGGCGGAATGGTCATGGGCGGGATGTGACCCCCTCAAAAATTACGGCACAGTAAACAACAAAAGCCTTCGGACGCGGAAACCCAGTGGGATCTGACAGCAAAACTAACCGTCCAAATGATAACTTTTTGATAATAGTTCGCCGTGCCTCTGGCTATTTCCTGTTTCTGTGGTATGTTGTGTTGCTGAGGAGGGATGACCATGACAACCAATCAACCCCCAGTCCAGCGGTGCCAATACTGCGGCAGTGATGACCTTGGCCTTGGCTGGCAGCACGGAGAGGCGCTGGTGACCTACAAAAAGCATGGACTCCTGGGCAGCCGGCTTCGGTATCTGATCTGCCGCCGCTGTGGAGCCGTGGTGTATCAATGGGTAGCGGAGCCCCATAAGTTCCCACCTATCAAATGAGTCACTCAGAAATTGCGCCGCAAATCAAAGATAAACTCTGGAGGTGAGCAGCATGGCAAAGCGAAGACCATCCGGCGACGGCATGGTTAGGAAACGGGAAGATGGCCGTTGGGAGGGCCGAATCGTCATCGGCCACAAGAGCAATGGCGACTCCATCTTCCGATATATCTACGCAGATACCCAGAAAGAACTGACCGCCAAACTCCGGCAGAACATCGACGCCTATCAGGGAGTGGACCTGACGGAGGAAAGCAGAATGACGCTGTCAGAGTGGCTGGACCGATGGCTGGAGCAGATGTCACTCACCCTACGGCCCGACACCCTGAAACGGTACCGGGGCGACATGGACCGCCATGTCAAGCCCCGCCTGGGGCAAAAGAGGCTCACGCAACTCACCGCTGAAGACCTGCGGGAATTGTACCGCTTCCTTCTGGAGCAGGGGCGAATTGCCCCTCGGCCCGGCCAGGGCCCCGGCCTCTCTCCCGCCACCGTCCGCGGTATCCACGCCGCCCTCCACCAGGCCCTCCAAGCGGCGGCAGACCAGTGCCTGATACCCAACAACCCCGCCAAACAGGTGGCCCCGCCTAAGATCACCCACAAGCCCATGAAAATTCTAAACGAGGAACAGATGGACACTTTCCTGGCGGCGGTGGATGGCAATGAAATCTGGCGAGATTTCTTCTACACGGAGCTGACCACCGGCCTGCGGCTGGGTGAGATCTGTGGCCTCATGTGGAACGACTTTGATGGGCAAAAGGGCACTCTCAGCGTCTCCCGCACCCTGCACCGGGAAAAAGGCGGGCGGCTGACAGCCGGGGACACCAAGACCTACGCCGGGACCCGGACCATCCTCCTGCCCACCAGCACGGCGGAACGGCTGCGGCTGCGAAAAAAGACTTCCTACTCACCTTGGATCTTCCATGACCCATTTCGCCCGGAAGCCCCGCTGAACCCCGGCACCGCATATCGCCAACTGAAAAAGATCCTGCAGGAGACTGGACTGCCTGAGCTCAGATTCCACGATTTAAGGCACACCTTCGCCACCCACGCTCTGGCCAGCGGGGTGGATGCCAAGACCTTGTCCGGCATCCTGGGCCATACCAAGGCCAGCTTCACCCTGGACATCTACACCCACACCACCGGAGATATGCAGAAACGGGCGGCGGAAATTGTAGGCGGCTTCCTGACCGACTACTTAGGAGAGGAGATGGCCCCGTGGCAAAACGCAGAAAACACGGCGACGGCAGCGTCCGTCTGAGAAAGGACGGCCGTTGGGAGGGCCGGGTGGTCATCGGCTACGATGAGAAGGGGCTGCCAAAGACGAAGAATGTCCTTGCTAAGACGAAAACGGAGTGTGCGGCAAAGCTGAGGGCCCTGCGGGAGAGACTGACACCTCCCGCCCCTGAAGTTCCTAAGGCCGACCTCTCCCTGGGAAACTGGCTGGATCACTGGTACCAGGACTATAAGAAGGCAACCCTCCGGCCCAACACCCAAATGTCCTACGAGCGGCGGATCTATCAGCACATCATTCCTGCCCTGGGCAATATCCAGCTGGACAAGCTGACCACCGGGGACATCCAGCAGTTCTATACCCATCTCAAGCAGAACGGCAGACTGCTGCGCAAGGAGCTCTATGGTACAGGTCTCTCCGATCAGACTATCCGAGGCATCCACACCACCCTCCACGCAGCCCTGGACAAGGCAGTGGAAGAAAAGCTGATCTTCCGCAACCCGGCGGACAGCTGTAAACTTCCGCCTGTCAAGGGCAGAGAAATGAAGGTTCTAACCCCAGAGGAGATCCAGCGGCTGCTGATCCAGGCCAGGGAGGACGGCTGCTACGAGCTGCTTCTCTTGGAACTGGCCACCGGCCTGCGCCGGGGCGAGATCCTGGCTCTCCAATGGGATGACCTGAATTTCCGCACCGGGGCTCTGCGAGTAGAGCGGCAGGTACACCGAGTAAAAGGCGAGCTGGTGGTATCTCCTCCCAAGACTAAGGCAGGCAATCGGACGGTCCTTCTCCCTGCTCCTGTCTTGAAGGTCTTAAAAGCCTACCAGAAAACTGTCCACTCCCGCTGGATGTTCCCCTCTCCGGTCAAGGAAGACTCCCCTATGGACCCGGCCGCCGTCCGAAAGCGGCTCCAGACCGTACTGGAGCGGGCGGAATGCAAGCGTCTGAGGTTCCATGATCTTCGGCACACTTTCGCCACCGCCTCCCTGGAGCACGGCATGGACATCAAGACCCTGAGCACCATCATCGGCCATGTGTCCAGCACCACCACGCTGAACACCTACACCCACGTCACCGACGCTATGCGGCAGAACGCGGCGGATAAGATCGACCGGGGGATCGGGAGAGCCGAATCAAAACCCAGACAAGAATCCGCCCCCCAGAAGCCAGTCCCCAGCACCTTCCAGGCCCACAAGGGACAGCGGCGCAAACCGGGTACCGGATGCGTCAGCCAGATCAACGGCCATCTGTGGGAGGGCCGCTACTCCCCCATCGTCAACGGCAAGCGCATGGCCCGGAACATCTACGCCAAAACGGAGGCGGAGTGTGAGGAAAAACTGGCAGAACTGATCCGGGAAATGAAGGCGGAGATCGCCGCCGGGAAAAAACAGGCAAAACAGAAAAGTGCGGCAAGTTGACCGGGAGAACCTGCCGTATTGCACAAACGGGCCTCCAAGGGCAAAGCGCCCTCGGAGGCCCATCTTTTTCCTGTCTGTGGCTTGTTCTGTGGTCAAAGGCAAAAGCTAAAATTCAAACCGCCAGAAATAGTTGCAAAAAGCAAAGAAAACGTCCGCTTTTCAAGCAAAAAGCGGACGTTTTGTGGAGCTGCTGGGCGGATTTGAACCGCCGACCTCATCCTTACCAAGCGGCTCCGGAACTTTTTTCTAACTATTTTTAACGTTTTATGGCCATATCCGCTCCATTCCGTCTACTTTCTGTCACTCTCGAAAATCAAAGTTTCCGCCCATTCCGCCGCCCTCTGTGGCAACTTGTGTGGTCAAACTGTCGGGGGCGTAGATTTCCGCGATTTGACCATTTGCACAAACGTGGTTCGTACACGGTTTTCTGTCTGCCCTACTTTTCTGCAATCCACCGCGAAACATTTTGCTATGGTGTTAACAATGATGAGGGATGTAAAAGGGATCTCGATACTTAGCCATTAACCGCGCTACAAGCCGCCCATATTAGGGGGCTGGGCAAAAATTTGACAAATTAGAGATAAGCTGTTGTCAAGTCCTCGCAAACCATTCCCTTGCTCTTGCTTCCCTTTTCACAATACCTTTTCGTATAGTAGGCAGGTTTCGGTTTTTCAGCAAAAGTTTTATGACCGTGTTGAATAAGGAAGCACCGTAAGTATCCAATCAACAAGTTGCGGGGGTACCCTACCTGTTAATTGGGCGGGTACCTCCGCATTTTTTTGCTTATCTATTTACTTGGTACGTCTTCTCTAGGTGAATCTTATCCGCCTACTCTCAGGTGGAGGAACTCTGTAAGCTTACCATGCTATAACAGCAGATCGTGGGTCGGCAGCGATGGAGTATTTCTGAAGGCGGGGAGATGTGGTCTCCATCTGTCCGCCAGTATTAGAGTGATGTTTCCAGGGCCCGGTACAATGTCTTGCCCGCCTCATTTTTCGGGATCTCCTCCAGCATATGGAGGCGGAAGGTCCTGGGTGGGAAGTGCAGCTGCCCGCTCAGGTAGTCCAGCATCTGGAACGGCAGCTCCGGCTCCCGGCTGTCGTGGAACACCTCTAGGCAGTCGTCCGTGCCTACGCAGGCAAATCCCACCCCTGCAAACCGGGCCGAGAGGAGGCGCTCCACCTCATCCAGGCTGACCCGGCTGCCGTAGAGCTTGACGAACCGCTTCTTCCGCCCCACGATGGAGTAGAAGCCCTCTTCGTCCCGCTTCGCCATGTCGCCGGTATGTAGCTCGCCGTGCCACTGGTTCCCCAGCAGCAGTTCCTCCGCGTTCCGGGCATAGCCCATGGCCACGTTAGGCCCCCGGTAGACCAGCTCGCCCATCCTGCCCGCCTCTGTCAGCACGGCGCCGTCCTCCCCCAGCAGTTCAAAGGAGCCGCCGGGCACCGGGATACCCATGCAGCCGCACTTCTCCACCGCCCGCTCGGCAGGCAGGTAGCCCATGCGGGGGGCAGCCTCGGTCTGGCCGTACATGACATAGAACCGGCGGCCGGTGTGCGCCGCCCAGTCGGCAAATTCCCGGTGAAGGGGTTCGGGCAGCTTGCCTCCCGCCTGGGTAAGGGTGTGCAGGGCGGGCAGCTCCATGTCCATCAGCCCCACCCGCCGGTACATCTGATAGGTGTAGGGCACCCCGGCCAGAGAGGTGACACGTTCCCGGCGCACCAGTTCCCAGAAGGGCTTCTCCACCACGCTGCGGCGGGTGAGCACCACCGCCGCCCCGGCCAGCAGATGGGTGTTGAGGATGGACATGCCGTAGGAGTAGCTCATGGCCAGGTTGGTGACCGGCCGCTCCCCCTCATCCAGGCGGAGGTACTCCACGATAGAGCGGGCGTTGGCGTCCAGGTTTTTCCCGGTCAGGCGCACCAGCTTGGGGCTGCCCGTGCTGCCCGAGGTGGTGAGCAGCAGGGCCAGCTCCGGGTGGAGCTCCGGCCCCGTGCGGTCTCCGTCCCGGAGCAGGACACTGTCCTCCACCTCCAACGCCGGGGTGAAGGAGGCCAGCAGCACCCGGGTCTCGTCCGGCAGATCCCCCGGCGCCAGCACGAAGGCCGGGCGGTAGGTCTCCAGCAGGCCGGCCAGCTGGGCCGGGGCGATGCGGGCGTCCAGCAGGAGGGGCACCGCGCCGGTGCGCAGGCAGGCGAAATAGCCCAGCAGACTGCCCGGCGTGTTCTCGCAAAGCAGGAAGACCAGCCGGTGCCCCCCCACCGCCCGGCCCAGCCGCCCGGCGGCGGCATTCAGATCCCCCAGGGTATAGCGCCGGCCCCCCTCTGTCACGGCCAGAAGGCGCTCCGGCTCCCGGTCACAGCGCGCAAACAATTCCACGATACACACTCCTCCCCATTCACAGGGCGCTCAGCGCCCGTCCATCAGTTCCCGGATCGCGTCCTTCACCGGCTCGGGCAGGGCGTCGTACCAGGACTGCTCCTGACCGGCCGGCGGGAAGACCGTTCCAAACTTCAGGATGTTGGTGGGCTCGATGCTGGAGAGATCACACCAGATAAAGGGCTGTTCAAAATCGCACACCCCGCTCACCCGCCTGGTCAGCTCCAGCATCAGGGCCTTGTTCTGCTCCGGCGTGCGGCAGCGCACGTCGCCGCGGATCCACATGTGCCGTCCCATGGGCCGGCCGGCCACGAAGCGGTTTTCGTCGGGCACCTCGTCGATGATGACCTGCACATAGTAGGGCGGCGCCCCGGTCTGGGCCACATGGCCGTCGGTAATGGCCTGGGCCACCGCCTGCTTCTGCTCCCTGGTGAGCCGGTTTTCGTTGACATAGACGTGATAGGTCGGCATATGCACTCCTCCTTATCCGATGACGCGGGACAGGCAGGCGATCAGATCCCTGCCGTCCCATATGGTGTCAAAATCCAGAGCACGGCCCATAGGCACCACCCGATCCACCCCTCTGGCGCCCAGCCGGGCCAGCAGGGCGGCCGTCTGATCCGGATCCACCCCGCCGCACACCAGAGTCTGTACCTTTGGGGTGAGCAGAGGCGGCAGCTCCTCCATGCTACCCAGCGTCCCCTGATAGAACAAGCCGAAGCCCCCCTTCAGCGGGGGCAGCGGTCCCGCAGGACGGGCCAGCTCCGCCACATAGACTAGATTGCCTCCGTATCGTTCTGCACGGGTCACCGCCGGGGCCTGCATGGTCATGGCGCTGAGACACAGCCGCTCCAGCTTGCGGGCGGTCTGGAAGGGGCCGAAGGGGTAGCGCCGGGCCGCCTGGGCGGCTACGGCCTCCCACCAGCGGCTCCGGCAGGTCTCCTCTCCCCCGTCCTCCAGCCACAGCACCAGCTGAGGGCTGGAGCAGGCGTTCTGATCCATCTGATAGGTGTCGTTATAAAACCGCCGGGCCAGTTCCGCCATGCCGTCCTCATCCAGCTCCGAAACCGCACGCCGGCTCAGCACGGCCAGCGACCAGCGGTCGGGAAAGCACAGCTCCACGGCGTGAGGGGGCATGGGCATGGCCCGCACCGCCGCCACCGTGTCGTCGCCGCCCCACACCACCCGGGCGTCGCAGCGGGCGCACCAGGCCGCAGTGATCCTGCTGTCCCGGGAATAGGTGATCAGGCCGGTGCGGGCCCGGACAGCGGCGTGCTCCGGCCGGTCCAGCACCCGGCGCAGGACGGCCAGGAGGGCCGCCTCTCCTTCCGCCCGGCGGCTGGACAGGCGCACCACGTTGGCGTTGCCCGACAGCAGGCCCGTGGCCAGGGTGTAGGTAAACAGGGCCGGCACGTTGGCGGGCGCCAGGTGAAAGACCAGTCCCCGGCCCAGCCGGGGCAGCGGGGCGGCATGCCGCCGGGCCAGCTCCTCCAGGTGGGCGGGACGGCACCAGAAGGCCAGGGCGGCCTCCGCCTCCCGCCGCCGGGTGGCGGGATCCCGGCGCAGCTCCGCCGACAAATCCGCCAGGAAGTCCACCGCCCGGGGGTCAAATGGGGCCCAGGGGGTGCTCTCCGGCTCCGCCGTGCCGGCCAGCAGGGTCACATCATCCCTCATAGGTATCGCTGCACCCCCTTACTTCGGCCCGGGGCACCCGCCCGGTCACCCGAAAATATTTGCCCAGCCGCCCGCAGGGGCAGTCATCCTCCCCCAGCAATACCCCCAGATCCTCGGTGAGCAGAGAGTGGCCCGGATAGGAGCGGGGCAGCAGGGAGAGCACCTGGAGCACCCCCTCCTCCCCCGGTTCGCAGAGGGAGAAGTCCCCGCTTCGCCGTACCACCACGTCTGACCAGACGCTGGCGTGGAGGTGGCCGCAGGGGCACTCCATGTAGATACAGCCGGTCTGCTCCGCCATGCCGTAGTAGTTGTATACCTGCTCCACGCCGGTGGCCGCCGCCACCCTGGCCTTGAATTCCTCGGGGGACACCGCCTCACCGGCCAGCTTCTTCCACCCGCCGCCGTGGACCAGGATTCCGTCGGGGATGGACAGACGCTCCCCCGCCTCCTCCAGGGCGCGGATCACGTGCTTCCAGATCATGAAGGTGAAGCCGAATAGGAAGATGCGCTCTCCCCGGTGCCGCTCCAGAAAGGCGCGCACCCCGTCCAGATCCAGCTCCATATTCTCGTCCAGGGCGTAGCAGGTGCGGGAGCCCAGCAGGGCGAAGCCCAGGATACCCGCCCCCCGGGCGGAGAACATAGTGCGGTCCCGCAGTACCTTCCGGCTGTCCAGCACCAGGTAGGGCAGCCGCCGCTCCCCCAGGAAGTCGGACATGATGTGGCACAGGGCCTGCTGCTGCCGGGCGGCGGTGTCCGCGTCCAGAAAAATCCGGGACACCCTCTGCCCCGTGGTGCCGGAGGAGGTGAGAGTTTTGAACACCTGCTTCTCCGGGATGCTGCGCAGTGCCAGCTCCTTGAACAGGCCCACCGGCAGCATGGGCGCGTCCTCCGGCGCGTCCAGCACCTCCGGCGTCCCCAGGGCGTCCAGCAGCCGACCGTACTCCGGGCAGCAATCCCGGTGGAGACGGGTGAGCTCGGAAAGGCCCTGGGTAAACAGGGCCCGCTTCTCCGCCCGGGCCAAGGCGTAGGGCCTGCCCTGCAGCAGCCTGTCATAATCCATCCTGGCTCCACTCCTCTCCTGTCAAGGTATAGGGCGCACCGTGGCCCGGACAGATCCGCAGCCCCGGCGGCAGCTGCGCCAGAAAGGGTCTGGTTCTGGCCCGGTAGTCCGTCTCGCTCCCGCCGGGCAGGCGGAGGATCACCTTCTCCCCCGGGATCAGGTAGTCCCCGGAGAAAAAGGTATCGCCGTCCAGAAAAATGCCCGCGCTGCCCGGGGTGTGGCCGGGCAGCGCCTCACATTGCAGCCGGTGCCCCTGCCATACCGTCTCCCAGCGCCGCTCATAGGGCAGCTCCGCCGGGGCGCAGACAAAGGGGGGATAGGACACCCCCGGCTTACCCCGGAAGGTCAGGTAGACCTCCATCCGCTGGGTCATGTTGAGCCGCTTGTCCTGGAGGTTGGCACTGCACACGGCGGTGGCCGCCGCCGGTACCCCGGGCCAGCGGCGGCGCAGGGCCTCCAGGCCGGCCATATGGTCGCAGTGCTCGTGGGTGAGGAGGATCAGCTCCGGCTTCCAGCCCAGCCGCTCCAGCAGCTCCAGCGGCCCCCGGGGGTGGTTGGGGTCAATCACCACCGCCCGGCCGTTCTCTCCCAGGAGATAGCAGTTGCTCTCCGTCAGAGGGTCAATCCACCGCTCCAGACTCAGCACGGCTCAGAGCTCCACGCCGTATTTGGCCAGGATCTCCTTCCCCTTCTCGTAGGAGGAGAAGTCCAGCACATCCACCGTGCCCAGGCTGATCCCGAAGGTCTCCTCCAGGTCGCCCATTAAATCCATATGACCCAGCGAGTCCCACAGGGGGATGCCCTGATACTTCAGCCCGGGCAGATCCTCCGGCTTAACCTTAAACGAGGTGAGAAACAGGTGGTCGTATTTTTCCAAATTCGTCATGTCCGGTTTCCTTTCCCGCCAGAAGCAGAACCGCGGCGCGGAGTTGGCCGAGGCCGGCTCCGCGCCGCAGCGCGGCCGCATGGCACTTAATATTTCTGATGGAATCTCTTCTCGTACTCTTCCTTGAGGGCGTCACGGAAGTCGGGGTGGGCAATCTCGATAAGGTTGCGGGCCCGCTGGCGCAGGGTCTGCCCCTTCAGGGCAGCCACGCCGTACTCGGTGACGATGTAGTCCACGTCATTGCGGCTGGTGGTGACGGCGGCTCCCTCGTCCAGCAGTGGGACAATCTTGGAGATCTTGCCCTTGACGGTGGAGGGCATGGCCATGATGGAGACGCCGCCCTTACTGGCGGAGGCACCGCGGACAAAGTCCACCTGGCCGCCCACGCCGGAGATCTGCTTGGCCCCGATGCTCTCGGAGGCCACCTGGCCCATCAGATCCACCTGCACGCAGGAGTTGATGGACACCAGCTTCTCGTTCTGGGCGATGACAAAGGGGTTGTTGACGTAGTCCACCGGGCGCAGTTCCACGTCGGGGTTGTGATCCACGAAGTCGTACAGCCGGCGGGTGCCCATCAGGAAGGCCACCACGAACTTGCCGGGGTGGAGGGTCTTTTTGGCGTTGGTGATGACGCCGGCCTCAGCCAGCTCCACCACGCCGTCGGAGAACATCTCAGAGTGGATGCCCAGATCCTTCTTATTCTTCAGGAAGAGGAGCACTGCGTCCGGGATGGCGCCGATGCCCAGCTGGAGGGTGGCCCCATCGGGAATCAGGGAAGCACAGTGCTCGCCGATGGCCTTTTCGATGTCGCCGATCTTGGGGGGCGCCAGCTCAATCAGGGGAGCCTCATGCTCCACGATGCAGTCCAGATCCTCCACAGACACCAGGCTGTAGGGGCCGGTCCAGGGCATCTGGGGGTTGACCTGTGCGATAACTGTTTTGGCCTGCTTCACCGCCTCCTGGGTATAGTCCACCGACACGCCTAGGGAGCACATGCCGTTCTCGTCCGGCGGGGTGACCATGACCATGGCCACATCCACAGGCATGGTGGTGCTGAACTGGCGGGGCACCTCAAAGAAGAAGCTGGGGGTAAAGTCGCCCCGGCCCTCTGCAATGGCATCCCGGGTGCTGCCGCCCACAAAGAAAGCGTTGTGGCGGAAGTTCTCGGCGTACTCCGGCTTGCAGTACTCGCCCTTACCCATGGCCACCATGTGGACGATCTCCACGTTCTTGTAGGCCTTGGCGTTGGACACCATCACATCCAGCAGATAGGAGGGCTCGCCGCAGGCGTGGGCCACAACGACCCGGTCGCCGGACTTGATGTGATTGACCGCCTCTTCCGCCGTCATCAAATGCTGCTTATAATATTCTTTCCAGCTCATACTATTCACACTTTCTATCAAATTTCCCTGCTCAGCGGGCCAGGTAGGCACGGCCCATACGGTCGGCCTCCAGGATGGCGTCATAGACCTCCTGGGCGGCGATGTCGGCCCGCAGATTCCGGGTGGACTGTGTGGGAACGCAGGCGGCCTCCGCCACTTTCTTCAGGGTTTCGGGCACGACCTCTTTTACCCCCAGCTGAGCCAGGGTCATCGGCAGCCCGGTGTCCTTCAGGAAGGAGAGCACCTGCTCCAGCTCCTCCTCCGGGGCCCTTTCCAGCACCAGCTGAGTCAGTGTGCCGAAGGCCACCTTCTCACCGTGATACATGCCGTGGGCCTGGGGCTCCTGGGCAAAGCCGTCGTTGATGGCGTGGGCCGCAGCCAGGCCGCCGTTCTCAAACCCCAGGCCGCTGAGATAGATGGACGCCTCCACCACGTCCTCCAGTTCGGGGGTGACCTGATGCCGGTCTACAGCATCCAGGGCGTCCCGGCCCTTTTCCATCAGCAGGTCGTAGCACAGACGGGCCATCATCAGCCCAGTGTTGGACACGTTGCCCCGGGCCATGGTGCGGGCGCCGCTGTTTTTGCAGGCCCGGGCCTCAAACCAGGTGGACAGCGCGTCGCCCAGTCCGGCGGCGAAGAGCCGCCTGGGGGCCTCGGCGATGATGCCGGTATCTACCAGAACCAGATCCGGATTGCGGCGCATGAGCACCGCCTTGATGACCACGCCCGCGTCGTTGTAGAGCACAGCCACGCCGGAACAGGGCGCGTCGTTGGAGGCCACGGTGGGGATGACCACGCAGGGCAGGCCCAGATTTTCTGCTGCGGCCTTGGCTGTGTCCAGGGCCTTTCCGCCGCCCATGCCCACGACCACGTCACAGCCCTGGGCCTTGCATTCGTCCATTTTGGCAAAGACCTCGTCTTTGGTGGCCTCGCCGTGAAAGGTGGTGAACACTACCTGCTTCTCCTGGGCGGCCAGGCTGGCCTCCACCCGCTGGCCGAAGCGGACGCGGCTGTTGTCGGAGCAGATGACCAGGAATTTGTTTCCCAGCTTTTTGGCGCTGCGGCCCAGATTGTCCAGCTCTCCCGCGCCCTGCACATAGCGGGCGGGGGCTTTGATGGCATACGTCATGTCGTGACAGTCTCCTTTTCCTGTACTATCGAAAGGCCAGCCGCACTTCCAGATCGGCGGCCAGCGTGCCGTCCACGAATACCTGCCCGCGGCAGACGGCCAGGCCCCGCTCCGTCTTTTCCTCCAGGAGAGACACGTGGATCTCCAGGGTGTCCCCCGGCAGGATTTTCCGGCGGAAGTTGGCCTCCCGCACCCCCATGAACAGGGGGAGCTTTCCCCCGTAGCGCCCGGTGGTCATCATCAGGATGTCCGCCGCCTGGGCGGCCGCCTCGATGGTGTAGATGCCCGGCAGCACCGGGGCATCCGGGAAGTGTCCCGCGAAACAGGGCAGCTCCAGCCGGGCCCGGAAGGAGGCCACCGCCTCCTCCCCCGGCACCAGACGGCTCACCGTGTCGATGAACAGCATGGGCTCCCGGTGGGGCAGGATGCCCAGCACCTCCTGGTGGGACAGGCTCCGGGCCTCCTGGCCCTTCAGGGCCTGGGACAGCTTCTCCCGAACCGGGAGCAGCTCCTCCCACCCGCTGAGGTAGATCAGCCGCCCGGCGGGCACCGCCAGGTCGCTGGTGTTGGCGCACCGGGTGGGGCAGCCGCAGACCACCAGCACCGCCGGGTACTTCACCCCTGCCTGGGCGGTGACAAACTCCGTCTCAGGGAAAAAGCTGCTCAGCCGCTTGACCAGGGCCACCCGGTCATACCGGGGGTTGCAGCCGCCGCAGTAGCGGACACCGATCTGACAGTTATCCGCCATGGCGCATGTTCAGAATGGCGCAGGCCTCGTCCAGCAGCTCCGGGCTGATATCCTGAACCAGGACGGCCTGCTTGATGTGGGGAAGGTGCTCGGTCAGCGCGGTCTGAATCAGCTCCTCCGTGGTCAGGTCGGCCGCCGGGCAGCCGGCGCATTTTCCCCGGAGCTTGAAGCGGACGATACCGTCTTCTACCTCCACGATCTCCATGTCGCCGCCGTGGGTGCGCAGGAGCGGGCGCACGTGCTCGTCCAGCACGGCCTCGATGTCCTCATACATGGCGGATACCTCCTTATAAGAACCGGGGGGCGGCGGATTTCCGCCGCCCCCCGGTCGCACAGATTCTGATTGTTCGGATGTTCCAGGGCAGCCCCTCCCCGCGCGGGTCAGGATCAGCGCCCGACCGCCCCGCAGGGCGGTCGGGTCCCGGAGCGTGCCTCCGCCCGCACCGGAGCGCCGGGCGGACGCCGGGGAACTAATCTTGAGGGAGAGAAGAGGGATGGTTTGGGGCGTATACTCCTTGATGTGGGCGATAGCCTTGGCCAGCACCCGACCGCCCCTGAGGGGCGTCCGGGATCCCGATGGGATTTCACATCCTCGGCGGGAGTGAATCCCGCCTGCGGCAAGGTTTTGGCTGCGCCAAAACGCTTGGACGGCTTCGCCGGGGAAAGCGCTGGCCCTCGCTGGCTTACTCCTTGATGTGGGCGATGGCCTTGGCCAGCTCTTTCTTGTGGGCCAGGTTGCCCTGACGGGAGATCATGATGCGCTGAGCCTGGGGAGAGCCGGCGCCGTGCATGGACTCGGTGCGGTAGCCAACGGCGGCGGTGCCCAGGGACAGGTTCTCGATCAGGCGCAGGATGCGCAGGCGGTTCTCGGTGGACACGGTGGAGACGCCCTTCAGATACTTGTCGATGACGGGCCCCAGCTTCTCGTCCCGGAAGTCGGCCTCGCCGGGGGCGGTGACCATCAGGCCGCCGGCGATATCCTCGGCCAGGCGGACGATCTCATAGGGGAAGCGGGTGACGTTCTGCTTGCACACGTTGGCCAGCAGCAGGTCGATCATGTAGTTGCCGCTCTCGGTGGGGGCGCCCTCGGCGGAGCAGGCGATGCCGCAGCAGTACAGGGTCTCGTTCAGGTGGGTCATCTCGATGAGCTTATCCTTGATGTGGCTGGCCTTGGCGGCGCCGTTGTAGTCGGCGGCCACGGCGGCGGCGCCGATGAGCACGTCGCCCACGCCCACCTTACAGCCGCCGTAGCTCTGGCGGTGATAGCCGGCGAACCGCTCCACCAGCATGCCGGCGAACTCGGTCTCGCCGTTCATGAAGATGCGGTCGTTGGGCACGAACACGTGGTCGAACACGGTCAGGGCCTCCACGCCGCCGAACTCGCTGTTGCCCACGTCCATCTCGCTGCCCTCCAGCTTGCGGGTGTCGCAGCTCTGGCGGCCGATGATCATGAACAGGCCCTTGGTGTCCAGGGGCACGGCGAAGGAGATGGCGTAATCCTTGTCATCGGGGCCCATGGACTGGGTGGGCATGACGATGACCTCATGGCTGTTGATGATGCCGGTCTGGTGGGCCTTGGCGCCGCACACCACCACGCCGTCGGGACGGCGCTCCACCACGTGGAGGAACATGTCGGGATCATCCTGGGCGTGGGGCGCCTTGGAGCGGTCGCCCTTCACGTCGGTCATGGCGCCGTCCACGGTCAGGTCGTTCTCCTGGCAGTACAGCATGAACTTCTTAAAGTTCTCGAAATAGTGGGTGCCGTACTTCTTGTCGATCTCATAGGTGGTGGAGTACTCCGCGTTGAAGGCGTCCATGCCCACGCACCGCTGGAAGCAGGCGGCGGTCTTCTGGCCCAGCAGGCGCTGCATCTTCACCTTGTTGCGCAGATCCTCGGTGGAGCGGTGGATGTGGGTGAAGCGGTTGATGCGCTCGCCGGTCTCGGGGGAGATGGCGGTCATCAGCTCCTGATACTCGGGCATCTGGGCCAGGTCATAGGTCATCCGGACCGAGTTCAGAGAGGGGCGCAGAATCGGGTTATCAACAGGATTTTCCACCTTCTTGCCGAACATGTAGATCTCCATCGGGATCTTGCGGATGCTTTCGATGTACTGTTCGCCGGTCATGAGTGCCATAGCAGAAACTTCCTTTCTCAATCAGATTTTGATGTTCTTCTATGCGGTGTAAAGCGGCGCTCGCCGTTTTACTGGTTGTCATGCTCGCTGGGGGCGCCCACGGCCACCTGCTCCACGGCCTGCTGCTCCTGGTTCTTCTTGCTCTCGAACAGGAGGAAGAAGAGGATCAGGCCCACAGCCAGGCCCCAGGCGGCGCCCTGAAGGGCCAGGATGATGCCCATGACGCCGCAGATGCCGCGCTCGATATCCGTCCTGCACATGTTCATGGCCAGCTGGGTGCAGATGAAGCCCTGCACGATCAGGGTCAGGGAGAGGGCCACGGGCAGTACGGACTGCAGCAGGGAGGAGATGGGGATCAGTGCCACGCAGATGAAGGTGCACCAACGGAAGGTGCCGGCGCCGCTGTAGATGGACTCCATGGCCTTGGGGCCTTCCTTATACCGCTGGGACACGGCGGCGGTAACGGCCGCCCACAGGGGACCGCAGGTCTGGGTATAGGGGCAGCAGAGAGCCATAGCCACGTTGCGGATGCCGCTGATGATGTTGGAACGGTTGGCGTTGAAATCAATCTTTTCATCCCGACGAACCTCGTCAGCGGAACGGATCAGCTCCTCAGAGGTGACGAAGTCACCGAAGGCGATGATGTAGACCACAATGGCGGTGGGAATGGCGGCAATCCAGGTGGCGGCGCTGGGCCAGCCGATGGCGAAGGGAGACAGCTGGTTCCAGATGTTGGCGAACTCAGGAACCTTGATAAGGGGCCACCACTGCACCTGGGGGAAAGCCAGCTCGCCCACAATGGGGCCCAGAATCAGGGCGATGATGATGGCGGGCAGCATGCCGAACTTGCCGATGGCATCAATAAATTTGTTTTTCCGGCGCATGTTGGCCCAGATGGGACTGAACAGGCAGAAGTAGGCGATCAGCACGCCCACGGTGATGGAGATGGGGTAGGTCCAGAACCGGCCGCCCTCACCCATCTCGCCGATGATGGCGGACAGGCCGCCGCCCATCAGCACACCGGCCTTCACAGAGTTGGGCACCAGATGCACCATCTTGCCGCCGATGCCGGTGATGCCGAACACCAGGAAGATGAGGCCCAGGATCAGCTGCATGGCGATCAGTGCTTTTGTGCGGTCAGGGCCCATAGCATAGCCTTCGGTCAGCCAGGCGGTGATGATGGGGATGGCCGGGGTGATCCAGCCGGGCACCACTGGGTCGCCCAGCAGCACGTGCAGGTTGTAGAAGAAGCCGTTGATGATGACCATGGACAGGGCCACGCCGTATTCAACGCCCAAAACCTCTTGCAGAACGGGGATGGCGCCCAGACAGGTGGCGCACATAAAGACCGCCTGCACCATCTCCGGAACCGACCACTTGTAGTGGACGAAGGGAAGACGGATCTTAAATATGCCGGCCTTCCAGTATGGCTGCTCCTCACCGTACTTGCGGTAGCGGCTGACGAATTGTTCGTTTGCCATATGCGTTCCCTCTTTCTTTCCCGCGAATTTTTGTGGATAGGCGGTTCAGTTGGCCAACTGGTTCCTATGCACGAACACTCTCTATTTTGCAACCTCGGTGCCAACTTACAAAAAAATCCCAAAGCCGCTGTCCGACAACGACTTTGGGATTTTCGCAGAAATTGTCCTTTTTTGCGTACGCTGCATTTTTGAAACAGTTTGATGCTCTTCACAAAGTGAGGCCCCTTGAAAATCAAGGTTTTGGTTCCTGGTTCATTTTTGCAGCATCTGTTTTACTTTTGCAGCAGTTCTTCGTATTTCTTTCGCTTCCGCACAAAGGTAGCGCTGTCCATGCCCAGGCTTGCCGCTGCCGCCCGGACATTGCCGTACCGCTCATAGGCGCGGCAGATGTACTCGTACTCGAAGCGGGCCACCTCCCGCTTCAGGTTCACCCGCCCGTCCTCCTCGGCCGCGAGTTCCCCCTCAAACCGGCAGGCGATGGGCAGATCTTCCGGCAGAATATCGTCCCGGGTGCTGAGAATCACCGCCTGCTCCACCACATTTTTCAGCTCCCGCACATTGCCGGGCCAGGGGTAGTTGTGCATCAGCTCCAGAGAGGCGGGCGTGAACACCTTGTGATAGCGGTATTTCTTATTCATGTCCTTCAGAAAGGTGCGCACCAGGGGGAGAATATCGCCCTGCCGCTCCCGCAGGGGCGGAATGACGATGGGCACTACATTGAGCCGGTAGTACAGATCCTCCCGGAACGTCTTTTCCCGCACCATCTCCCGCAGATCGCGGTTGGTTGCGGCGATGATACGCACATCCACCGGGATGGAGCGCACGCCGCCCACCCGCCTTACCTGCATCTCCTGCAGGACGCGCAAAAGGTGAACCTGCATCTCCAGAGGCAGGTCGCCCACCTCATCCAGGAAGACAGTGCCCTTGTCAGCGCTCTCAAACACACCCATTTTGCCCTCTCTGCTGGCTCCGGTAAACGCCCCTCTTTCATAGCCGAAGAGCTCGCTTTCGATGAGGGTAGCGGGAATGGCGCCGCAGTTGATGCCGATGAAGCTCTGGCCGGACCGGGCGGAGTGCTCATAGATAAATCGGGCAAACTGCTCCTTGCCCACGCCGGTCTCCCCCAGCAGGAGGACCGTGGTGTCCAGCCCGGCCACCTTCTGCGCCCGGGCCATCACCTCCATGGTGCGGGGATCCGCCGCCACCATCTGGGAGGCAAAGGGGTCCCGGCTGCGCAGGAAACGCAGCTCCGACAGGCGGCGCTCCTCGCTCTTCCGATACTTCTCCTGCAGGCCGTAGATCTCCGTCATATCCCGAACCACCGTGATGATCATGGACAGCCCGCCCTCTCCGTCAAAGTGGGGCGTGCTGGTGATCAGCGCCTGTTTGCCTGTCCGAAAGGTCTGCTCCAGCGTGACCGGCCGCTTGGTCTCCAGCACCAGCAGGGAGCCGGAGCGGTCGATGAGGCCGGTCTCCACCAGTTCCCGCATATTCCTGCCCAGCACATCCTCCGGCCGCAGGCCGGAGATCTCCTGATAGGCGTGGTTGATCAGGATGGTATTGGCCTCTCCGTCGGTGATGTAGATGCCATCGTATATACTGTTCAGAATGGCGAACAGCTGGCGGTTGATCTCCTCCTGATCCCCCTGGAGCAGCGAGGAGCCGCTCTCCCCCACATAATAGACCTTGCTCGGCTTATCCACGGCTTTTCCTCCGTTTCCCGTCAGCCCTTCGGCGGCTCACCCTCCAAAATCACAATGGACGTTTTGCATTTTTCCACCAGAAAGCTGTCAAACCGGTCCAGCTCCGCGGCGTCGGAGAACGCCGAGGTTGGGATGATGTATGCCCCCTGTCCAAAGAACAGGAACCGCCAGCCCGGCAGCGCCGCCAGATGGTTGACCTCCGTGTAGCGGGCCGTGGTGGTCTCCTCCCCTGCCTGGGTGCGGATGCGGTCACCCAGGAAGGTAAAGGTCACCTGGGCCGGGTACGCCCCCCGCTTCTTTGCATCCTGAATCGCCTTCCGGCATGTCTTGGCCTGGGCTCGCCTGGCCCCCAGGGGAATCACCGCGAACTGCAGAATGACAAAGGCAATTCCGGCCGCGCGCAGCCATACAGGGCAGGCCTGCCAGTTCCAAATCAGCAGAAACCCAATCACAATCGCCACACTGATCAGTGCCGGGTACGCCATCACTTCCATCCGGTGCTTTTGAAACATCTTCCAGGTGGCCTTCGCCATGGCGCGATAGGCCGTCTCGTCATAAGTGCTTTTGACTACAAAATCATTCTCCGGGTTCATCTCCCCGCACTCCTCTCTTGGGCTGCCTCAAGGTAGCCCAGCCCGCGGAGGCCAGGTGATCCGACGCAGCCGCCCGCTTTGATTTCTCAGTTTATCATAACTCATCTTGGAAAACAAGCCGCCATTTCTTTAGCAGTATAATCTTCTTACTGCTGTACAAATTCGCTACATCACTATCTGCCGACCCGGATGCTCTTGATTTTTCACGGCTGCTTCGGCCGTACCCCGGACCTCCCCAAGGGTATTCTCCCCTTCCCATAGGCATCCTTTTCCTCAAACGCTTTGGCTCTTCGCTCGTAGAACGTTGTCCGGTCAAGCCGCATGATGCAAGTAGGTCAGGGATATTAAGATACTGTTGACAAAGAATACGAGGCTGGCCGCACGGTCAGCCCTGTTGTTGTTTAGTTTGATAGATACTCTTCCCGCACCCGGTAGCGGCTGACGCCAAAGCTGCTATTGCGTTGAATGACCTCATCGGGGAGCATGGCCAGGTATTTCCGGCCGAAATTGGTGTCCCCGAAGTAGCAGTCGAAGTTAATGACAGGAAGTACAACCCAATTGCTGTCCTCCGGCCGGTTTGCCACATAGTAGGCGACCAGGGTGCGGAGCACCCGGGGCGGCACTGTTTCCGGGCAGGCCCGGTCGAGCCGCTCCGCCAGCTCCGCCGGCAGATCAGCCTCCATCCGGCGCAGCGGTCCCAGCTCCAAGGCGTCAGCAATCATATCGTCAAAGCGCAGCACCCAAGCACCCTCCGTGGCCGGAGAGGACAGCGGCGTCTGGAACTGCCGGACCTTGTCCCGCCACACCCGGTCAAACTTTTTGTCCAGGTCTTCCGCCACCTCCGCATAGCTTTTCCGCACCAGGTTGGGATGTTTCTTCGCAAAATCCATGGCGCTGTGGAAGTGGCGGGCAAACCACCCTAGTCCCGCCTCGTCCACTAACTTTGGGAACTCTCCATGGAGCTCCGGGAATCCGGTGTGGTACTGCCACGTTTTCCGGCTGTTTGGCTTCTCCGGGACGCTGCACCAGGCGCAGAGACCCTTGCGGGCCTTCTCCAGTCGGCTGCGGGGGTCGCCGGGGAGCTCCGCCCCATCCGGCGTGTGGAACAAAAACCCCCGGGCCAGGATGGTCAGAATACGGGCCAGACCGCTGAAATCCCGCAAAGCCTCAAAGGTGAACCGCCCCAGCCAGGTTGTGTCCCTCTTGCCCACGGCCTGGTAACAGACTGGCCCCGTATAGTCCAGAAATTCCTGCCACTCATTCAGCATGGTGCACCTCCAGGATATTGGGCTCCAGGGCATCCAGCAGCAAGTCCCACAGCAGGTGCCGTTTCCCCAGCGCCACCACGTAGCGGACTGCTGTCACCGGCTTCACAATTTGATCCAGCTGCTTGCGGCATTGGGCGGGCACCGCCTCCCGATAGCCCTGGGAGCTTTGCTTCTGAAGATAGGCCCCCATCATATCCGCAAAGGCCGGCGAATCCCCGGGGCGGCTCAGCTGCTTACGGGCCTGGGCTTCGTGCTCCTCATGAATGTCACAGAGGAGATCTCCCAGCACCCGGTAGCCGCCGCAGCGGAAGTCAGAGAACAGGTCAAACAGCGGCTGGAACTCCGGGAGCCAGGCAAGCAGGAACTGCTCCCGTGCCTCCTCACCCAAGAACTGCCACTTCTCCTGACGCAGGGCGTCCAGTATTTCGGATACCCGTTCCGGCGGCAGCGCACTCAGCTGAGCGTACAGCTCGTCGGTATCCCAGCTGTCCTCCTGACCCCTGGAGAATAAAATCCGCTCCACGTCACTCCTTCTGCGCTTCTGCTTGATCTCCGCCCGGCAGGCCCGGATCCGGGACAGACAGGATTCATAGTCTTTCAGCAGTACAGCCACCCGGTTCAGGATGTCCCTGTCCAGTCCCTCCTTCCAGCCCGGCCGACGGGCGAAGGAAAACAGCTCGCTGTCCCCGGCGGGCCTGTCCTTCACCGCCGGGGTGTGCCGCTCCAGCTGGCGGGCCAGATAGGGCAGCCGCTCCAGGTTGGAGTCCACCGCCTCCCAGTCGATTTCCTCAAAGAATTTCTTCAGCCGCTGGGCGTGGGTTGGTTCATACCAGGCCCGGCGGGTCTCCGCCTGCTCCACCAGCCGCTTGTACTGGAGAAAGGGCGTCCGGGGCACGGTACGGTGGTTCAGGTACTCGTCCAGCTCCGGCCGGATGCCGCTCTTGGCCGAGTCGATTTCCAGTCCCGTCAGGATGGCCAACAGCTCTGTCTCCTCCCGGCACCGCCGCCGCTCCTCGCCGTCGGAGTTTTCGTTGTAGGCGATGATGCTCCGGTTCAGGGCCGCGTTGCAGATCTGCCCCACCCGGGAGGAAAAGGTGCTGCGCACTGTCTCAAACCGGGCCTCCCAGTCGTTGGCGTTCCGGATCAGCGGCTCCGCCGAGGGGATCATCAGCAGGGGGATGTTCTCATAGTTGGTCAGGGACCTGTGCTTCTGATAGGCCTGGTACAGGTGGTAGTTCCGCCGCACGCAGGCGTTGAGGATCGGGTCCGCGATGGTCTTGACCATGTCACCGTCGTAGTCTGCACCGCCAAGGCGCTCCGCCGCCAGCATATCGGCGCTCACCATCACCACATCGGTGAGATGGCCGAAGTAGTGGCGGCGCATCTGCTTGCGCTCCTCTTTGGCGTCGAAGAAGGAGAGCTGGAGTTCCTCGTTCCGGGCGATGTGGGGGTTGCGCAGGAGGGTGCACGCATCCCCGTGCGCATAGGCGGCGCCCGGGGCGTAAAAGGAGCTGGATGGGAAGCGGTCCAGCATGGCTGCCAGATAGTAGTTCTTCTGCCGCTTGGTGTCCGGAATCCGGTTCTCTACCAGAAAAGCCAGAAGGTCCAGCAGGTCGCCGGACAGGTACCGGTTGTCCCCCGCCACGATGAGCCGCCCCAGGGCGTAGTGCTTCAAGATCTGCTTTGCCTTCCCGTCCAGCACATTCCGGTAGACCGGCTCGGCGATCAGCCTGGGGTTTTTCTTTAGGAGTGCGGCCATCAGCTGCTCCCGGCTCCGGCGTCGGGAGAACAGGCTCCTGCACTCCAGCGCCTGGAGGAAATAGTCCCGCCGGAAGGCCCGGTTGGCCCGGAAGTTGTAGTAGGCCAGCTCCGTCTGCTTGGTGAGCCAGTTCCGCCCTTCCTCCTCCGGGCTGTGGTCCCAGCCGTCCGGCAGATCCCGGGGCCGGAACTCATCCTCCCGGATGGAGGCCGTGTTCAGGAACTGGTAATTCAGGTCGGTGAGGGTCCGTGGTTTTTCCTTGCTCACGTTGGTGATGTACAGGGCATGACGGCAGCGGCGGAAGACCGACCAGTAGTCCTCCCAGGTCATGCCGCTGTCCTTCAGCCAGCCGCAGCCCTTGAACATACTCTTGGTGAGAATGATGTCCACCTCCCGCACCGGATGGACCACACCCCACAGATCCACAATGGTCTCTGTGCCGCAGTTCAGCAGGAAATCGTGGAAGTCCACCTGGTGGAGCATCCCCTTGATGTAGGGCAGGCGGATCTGAAAGGAGGTGTGGATAGCCTCCCCACAAAATGCCCTGTCCACCACCTTGGCGTACTCTTTGGAGATCAGCCCCTCCCCGTCAAAGCAGGTGACGGTGATCTCCTCCCGCCGCTCCACCCGGTGGTATCTCCGGGTGCTGCCCGAGCTTCCGTCGTCCTCCACCGTGATGACCGGGACATTATATGCCTCCCGGGTGGGGTTGTCGATGACCACCACCCGGTGGGGCCTGTCGATACCGATGCCGTCCACCCGCACGCCGCCAGAGAGCATCAGGCCGTTGTAGGCGTAGAGCTTGCTGAGCTGGCAGTCCCCAATCTCCATGTCCATCTGGATCCGCCGGCGCACCTGGTGGTACACGTCCTCCCGGAGGAAGGACAGCTTCGCCTGCCGGCTCATACTGCCGGAGCGTTCAAAGGCCAGATAGCGGTGCTGGCCGGAGCCGAAGTCCAGGTAGACACCCTCCGGCCGGAACACGTCCCTGGCCTTCTCCTGCCTGAGCCGCTGAATATCCCTCAGACTACTGCGGTCAAAGATACCGGAGAAGTCCATGTAGAAAATCACGTCGGACAGCCCTGTGAGCAGGTTGTCCTCTCGAGGCTCATCAAAGCTGTCCCCATGCAGCACACACATGATCTGGAAGAACAGCGCATTGCTGTCCTGCTCGTGCAAGGCGGTACGGCTCTTGCACCGCTCCGTGGATGCCCGGTCAAGGACAAAGCGGTACTGGCCGTCCTCCTGGACGGCGCAACTCATCACGGCCCGGGCGGACAATTCAAAAATCCGGTATCTGGCCTGGGGCATGCCCCCCACCTCCTGTCAGTTCCATTCTACCACAGGTGAGCGGAAAAGCAAATAGGATACTACCCCCACAAATTTTATGGGGGCAGTGTCCTATTTTTGCGAAGGAGGGAATTTCACTATGAAATGCTCACAGTATCAGTCCTATGATGACCTGCCGCTGTTCCTCAATGCAGAAACGGTGGCAAAGGTGCTGGGCGTGTCGCCGTCATCTGGCTATGAGCTGATGCACGAGCCGGACTTTCCGGTACTGCGCGTCGGTAGCCGCATGGTGGTCCCCAAAGAACAGTTCATCCAGTGGGTATCCGCCCACGCGGAAGGGGGTGAGCGCAGATGAAACCGCAGGTCATGCAATACAGACCAGATAAATACCGGTTCGCGCTACCCAATCAAGTCTGGTCTTGGAAGCTCAAGCCGCCGACCTTCGCGGTGCTGGCATACCTGTGTTGGCTGCGCAGTCATGGTGACAACAGCGGCGTCCCTGACCCGGGCAGCCTGGCAGTGCGGCTCCATATGAGTCCAGCCATGGCGGCGGCCTGCCTGGGTGCGCTGCTCCGGCGCGGCCTTGTCGCGCAGGATCTTACCCCAACGATTCCCCGCGCTGGCGGGAGAGCCGGGTGTTTCTTCACGCTACCCCATGAGATCTTCTGTCTGGATTTGGGCCACGGCGCGATCGCCGTGTACGCATACCTGCTCTGCTGTGAGGACCGCCGCACCCATCAGTGCCACCCCAGCTACAACACCATCTCCGGTGCAACCGGCCTGGCGGTTAATACGGTGATGAAGCATGTCGTAAAGCTGGCGGAGCGAAAGTTCATCACAGTGGAGCGCACCAGCTATATCGATGACAAAGGCATGAAGTGGAACGGCAACAACTGCTACACCATCCTGCCCATCCGGACGGCAGTGGAGGTATTCCACCGGAAACAGTTGGAGACGCTGGAGGAGACAGTAGAACAGGAGCAGATCGCCGGTCTCCTAACGGCGACCAGCAAGGGCCCTCTGTGACCGCCTGTGAGGCTCTGTGTGCCTCGATTGAAGGAGGGCAGCGTCTCTGCCCCTCCCAGGGGCTTGAAGGGCCGGTTCGGCCCGGTTTCGGAAGTCCTTCGGGGGACAAAGGCCAAAGCAGGATAAACGACGGGGTCGCAAGCGCCCCGCGTCGGCTCACAACTGCCCGCAGTGCGGGCAGTTTCAGGGGCCGTAGAATGGGGTCAAACTCAGAGGTGAAAGCTGAGGTTACGGTCGTTCTGCCGGAGGCCCTACGGACACGAGGAAAAAACGGGGGTCAGCCCCGGGAAAGGAGCCTGTTTATGAGTAAGAAGGAGAAATTCGCCCTCTATCTGACGCCGGAGAAGAAAGCCCTTCTGGAGCGGCGTTTTCGAGAGGATGGGAGCCGGAGCCTCACCGGCTTCATCGAGCGTGCCGTGGACTTCTACCTGGACTACCTCAGCGCCGGCGACGCCGGGTTGTTCCTGCCCGCCTCCATCAAGTCCTGTCTGGACGGGCGGCTGGATCAGCTGGATGACCGCCTGGCCGCGCTGGCCTTCCGGCAGGCGGTGGAGACGGACATGATGGCCGGTATCCTGGCGGACACCTGCCAGCTCAGCCGGGAGGAACTGCGCCGCCGGCGGGCGGAGAGCGTGCGCAACGTGAAGGCCACCAACGGCCGCATATCCCTGAAGGGGCGGTCACAGGAGATGTGGGAGGAGGGGGATGAGTGGCTGGACTGATCGTCAAGAGTCCCTACATCAAGGGCGGCGGTGCCGGCGGCTACCTGCGGTACATCGCTACCCGGGAGCGAGTGGAGATCCTGCCGGATGGCCGTCCGCCCACCCGCAAGCAGGAGCAGCTGATCGCAAAGTTGACAAAGGACTTCTCTGGTGTGAAGGAGCTTTCCGAGTACGCAGACTACACCGAACGCCCCACCAAGGCCAACGCCTCGGCGCTGATCACCATGGCACTGGAGGGACACTGGGACGAAGTCCGTACCTCTGACGGCTACGCCAGGTACATCGCCACCCGGCCCCGGGCGGAGCGATTAGGCAGCCACGGTCTCTTTGGTGATGAAGATTTTGTGGATCTGAACGCCGCCATGGCGGAGGTGTCCGCCTACCAAGGCAACATCTGGACGCATATCATCTCCCTGAAGCGGGAGGATGCCGCACGGCTGGGATACGATAATGCCAGAGCGTGGCGTACTTTACTCCGGGCCAACCGCCACGAGATTGCCGCCGCTATGAACATTCCGCCGAATCACTTTCGCTGGTACGCCGCCTTCCACGATGAGGGGGAGCACCCCCACGTCCACATGATGGCGTGGTCAACGGTGCCGGGCGAAGCCTATCTGACGCGGGAGGGTATCCGCCAGATCAAGTCCACGCTCACCAACCAGATCTTCAAACAGGAGATGCTCCACACCTACGAGCAGAAGTCCCAGTCACGGGACGAGCTGGTACGGGAGGCCCGCCGAGCAATGGTACAACTCACCCGGGAGATGGCGGACGGGATCTGTAATTGCCCGGCGGCGGAAGCGCTGATGCAGAAGTTGGTGGTGCAGTTAGAAACCGTAAAGGGTAAGAAGTCCTACGGGTACCTGCCAAAGCCGGTGAAGAAAACGGTGGACGAGATTGTGGATGAACTGGAGAAGCTGCCCATAGTAAAGCAGTGCTATGACCAGTGGCTGGAGCTCCAAAACCAGGTAGACAGCTACTATCACGACAGCCCCAGAGCACGGAAGAAACTGTCCCAGGAAAAGGGGTTCCGGCAGATTAAAAATGCGGTCATCCATGAGGCAGAACGGCTCCGGCTTGGGGAGCCCACCTTTGAAGATCAGGAGATAGAGGGGATGGATGAACATCCGGATGAACAGGGAATGTCCTTCGAGTGCTGGGAGCTCTGGCAGTTCATCCAGGATAAGCGGTATCCCCTGGAGCTCCGGGATCAGTGGGTGGAGCGTCTGGAACAGATGGCGGAGCAGGGTGACACCTATGCACAGTTCGCCATGGGCCAGCTCTGCCGGGACGGCCCGCTGCTGATCCCGGACAGTCAAAAGGCAAAGCGGTGGTTCACCTTGGCGGCGGAGCATGGAATGCCGGAGGCACAATACGCACTGGGTAAACTGCTCTTGTCGGAGGACACGGAGGTTCATGACCTAGACGAGGGGCTCCAGTGGCTGCGGCGGGCGGCACAAAAGGGAAATACATACGCCGCCTATCGACTGGGGAAGGAGTACCTGACGGGTGAGCATACCCCAAAAAGCACCGAGACGGCCGTGGGCTGCTTCCGATCGTCCGCCGAGCAGGGCAATCCCTTCGCCCAATACATGCTGGGCAAGCTGTGCCTGGATGGGAAAGTGGTTCCCCGTGACCAGGAGCAGGCGGTACAGTGGTTCCGGCGGTCAGCCGCACAGGGAAACCGGTATGCCCAGTTCTTCCTGAACCGGCAGAACAACCTTCGGCCGCCCGGGGTGATGCTCTCCGTCACCCGGCTGCTCCACCACCTGAGCCGGGTATTCCAGAAGAACTCCATGCCTGCAACTAACCCCGGCGTACTCCAAATCGACCGCAAGCGCCTGCGCCAGCTCCGGGATAAGCGCATCGCTCTGGGCCACAAAGCGGACGACCACCCGGAGCAGGGCTGGGGCGGTATAACTATGGGGTAAGTGTGTATAGGCAAAAGGGCCTCCTGCATCATCAAACAGGAGGCCCACATCTGTCGCTCACAGCATCGTCATGCCCGGGGAAATCGTCGGATCCTGCACCGCGTATTGGAATCTCCGCTCCAGCTCGTCAATAGCACTTTCTTGCCCAAGGCGGCTGAGGCGTTCCTTCTCTCGGAGCACCGCAATACTCCCTTTCACAGATTGTATTTCTTCGCTGGACCAAGGTCGGTTCCAATATTGGAACAATGCGTTGGATGGCCTGCCGGGATCTTCCGTGCAATCAAATATTTTGTCCAGCTCCCTGGTCCAGATCGTCACTCTGGAAAGTACAGGATCGGCGTTTAGCTTATCTAGATTGTCCGGCAAAACAGCTACAACATGGTCATGGGCATCCATTGCTGTTGCCCTTGGTATCGTGCCGCCTTCGTTCATCTTGTAAAACCGAAGAAGCGTACTGCATAACGAAACAACCGGACGAACTGCTATCGCCGCAAGTTCTACTCCATAGCTCTGCCCGATGAGCAGTTCCGCTGTATGATGGGGAACTTCTGTGGTGCGGCCAGTCCCCTCAATGATCATGTTTATCTTCTGCTCGGAGAGTCCTTCGATCAATGTTCCGTTACGGCTGAGGAAAAGCTACTGGTCATGGAAGCGCTATCCGTTCCAAATGCCTCATATAGTTTCCTGTAATTCGGGTGAAAGCGCCGGTACTCATCCGCATTGATGAAGAATGCGTCCCCGCCAAATGTCCGGTTCAGCATTGCGGACAGGATCGTTTTCCCCGCGCCGGACTGACCCGCCAGGAGGACAGCAGAGGGATCCGAATGGCTTGCATAGTTGGAAGCCAGGGCTAATTCACGTTCAACGACATAATCGACGTCGCCTGGAGTAAACCGGGCTAGCATCTTCTTCCCGCCTTCCATAACCGTCAGGCCCCGATCCCTGCCGAAAAGCGCCGGGCCAAATCAAACTGAGTGTCGATTTGATCTAATTCCGACTCCGTCCTCGCATCCAAGATGTCGTGCTTTGCATGCCATACCAAGGCGTACATCACATTGACAGGGTTTGTTCGGTCAGACAGGGGGATATTATTTCTCCTCCCGAAGCGGGAAATTGAGCCCAAAATATCCGCTCCTTTTTCCAGCAGGATTTCCTGCCGGAGGGAAAATTCATAGCTGCTGTTCATAAATACACCTCCGTCCGTCTCGTTGGACGCAGCATCCTGTTCTGTGTGCGCATTGCAGCATAAGCCACGAGCAGTTGCAAATCAAAATAGTATCCTGCTCTCTTCGGATTGGCCGCAATCATCTGCGCCAGCTCTGGGAGGTGCCCCTCACCCTATAAAACAATAGGCCCCATCCTACCAGATTGAGACGCTGTTAACAAGGAATACAGCAGTGGATTAAACCGCCCAAATGATAACAATTTGATAATAGTGCGCCGAGGCCCTGGCTATTTCCTGTTTCTGTGGTATGGTGGTTACTGAGGAGGGATGACCATGACAACCAATCAACCCCCAGTCCAGCGATGCCAATATTGCGGGAGTAACGATCTGGGCCTCGGCTGGCAACATGGCGAGGCTATCGTCACCTTCAAGAAACATGGGCTTGGGGGCAGCCGGCTCCATTCTCTGATCTGCCGCCGCTGCAGGGCTGTGCTCTATCAATGGGTGACGGAGCCTCACAAATTTCCGCCTGTCAGTAATTGTACCACAAATCAGAGATAAAACGTCAGGAGGTGTATAGCATGGCAAAGCGCAGACCGTCCGGTGACGGTATGGTGCGGAAGCGGCCGGATGGCCGGTGGGAGGGGCGTATTGTGGTGGGCCACAAGGCAAACGGCTCCTCCATTTTCCGCTACCTCTACGCGGACACCCAAAAGGAGTTGACAGCCAGGCTCCGGCAGGAGATCGACGCCTACCAGGGCATCGACCTGACAGAGGATAGCCGCATGACCCTGGCAGAGTGGCTGGATCACTGGCTGGAGCAGATGGCCCTCACCCTTCGGCCGGGCACTCTGAACCACTACCGCAATGACTTGGCACATCACGTCGTGCCCTATCTGGGACAGAAGAAGCTTACCCAGCTCACAGTGGCTGACCTGCGGAATCTCTACAATATTTTGAAAGAGCATGGGCGCATAAAGCCACGCCCCGGCCAAAATCCTGGGCTCTCCCCCGCCACTGTCCACGGCATCCACGCCACCCTCTACCAGGCGCTCAGCGCGGCAGTGGACCAGGGGCTGATGCCTGTCAATCCAGCCGGGCAGGTGGATCCACCCAAAGTTCATCACAAAGCGATGCACGTCCTGAGCCAGGAGCAAATGGAGATGTTTCTGGAGGCCACGGAACAGGACCCTGTCTGGCGGGATTTCTTCTACACAGAGCTCACCACCGGCCTGCGGCTGGGGGAGATCTGCGGCCTGATGTGGGGCGACTTTGATGAGCGGAAAAGCACCCTCAGCGTCAGCCGCACTCTGCACCGGAAGGCAGGCGGACGGCTGGTGGCGGGGGATACCAAGACCTACGCCGGAACCCGGAAGATCGTCCTGCCGCCCAGCACGGCGGAGCGGCTGATCGGGCGCAAAAAGCACTCTTGCTCCCCCTGGATTTTCCACAATCCCCTTCGCCCGGAGGCTCCGCTGAATCCCGGCGCCGCATACCATCAGTTGAAAAAATTCCTGAGAGTAGCGGATTTACCTGAAATTCGCTTCCACGATCTTCGTCACACATTTGCCACCCAGGCCCTGGCCTCCGGGGTGGACGCCAAGACTCTGGCCGGTATCCTGGGGCACACCAAGGCCAGCTTCACCCTGGATACCTACACCCATACCACGGGGGATATGCAGAAACGGGCGGCGGAGATCGTGGGTGGCTTCCTGACCGACTACTTAGGAGAGGAGATGGCCCCATGGCAAAGCACAGAAAACGCGGGGATGGCAGCGTCCACCTGAGAAAGGACGGCCGCTGGGAGGGTAGATACGTGGTGGGCTACGATGAAAAAGGCCTCCCTGTGACCAAGAATGTCCTCGCCAAAACCAAAACCGAGTGCGTGGCAAAGCTGGAGAGGCTGCGGGAGAGCATCAAAGCCCCTGCTCCGGAACAGCCAAAGGCGGGTATTCTGCTGGGTGACTGGCTGGATCTCTGGTACCAGGGCTATAAGAAGCCCAATCTCCGCCCCAACACCCAGATGTCCTATGAGCGCAGGATTTATCAGCACATCTTACCCGCCCTGGGCAGCGTCCAGTTGGACAAGCTGACCACTCCGGACATTCAGCAGTTCTATACCGGCCTGAAACAGGGCGGGCGGCTGCTCCGCACAGAACTCTACGGGGATGGGCTCTCCGATCAGACCGTCCGTGGGATCCACACCACCCTTCATGCAGCCCTGGACAAGGCGGTGGAGGAAAAGCTGATTTTCCGTAACCCCGCCGAGGGCTGCAAGCTCCCGCCCGTCAGGGCCAGAGAGATGCAGGTGCTCACCCCGGAGGAGATCCAGCGGCTGCTGATCCAGGCCAGGGAGGACGGTTGCTACGAATTGCTCCTTCTGGAGCTGTCCACCGGCCTGCGCAGGGGCGAGATTTTAGCACTCCAATGGGGTGACCTAAATTTCAGAACTGGTTCCCTTCGGGTAGAACGTCAAGTTCATCGGGTAAAGGGAGAGCTGGTTGTATCCCCACCTAAAACCAAAGCCAGCAACCGGACGGTCCTTCTCCCTGTCCCTGTCTTGAAGGTCTTAAAAGCCTACCAGAAAACCATCCACTCCCGCTGGATGTTTCCCTCCCCCGTCAAGGAGGACTCCCCCATGGACCCGGCCACCGTCCGGAAACGGCTCCAGATAGTGCTGGAGCGGGCGGAGTGTAAGCGCCTCCGGTTCCACGATCTCAGGCACACCTTCGCCACCGCCTCTCTGGAGCATGGAATGGACATCAAGACGCTGAGCACTATCATCGGCCACGTGTCCAGCAGCACCACGCTGAATATCTACACCCATGTCACCGACCAGATGCGCCGGACCGCAGCGGCAAAGATCGACCGGGGTATTGGCAAGGGGACTGCCCTGCCAGAGGCAGAGGTTCTTCCCCAGAAACCCACCCCCAGTACCTTCCGTGCATATAAGGGGCTGCGGCGCAAACCAGGCACCGGGTGTATCAGTCAAATCAACGACCAACTGTGGGAGGGGCGGTACTCCCCAAGAGTCAACGGAAAGCGGCTGGCCCGCAACGTCTACGCCAGGACAGAGGCAGAGTGTGAGGAGAAACTGGCCGCGCTGATCCGAGAGATGAAAAGGGAGCTCGCCGCAGAGCGGGAGCGGCCTAAACAAGGAGATTCGGCAAGTTGAACAAATGGGCCTCCGGGGACAAAATTCCCCCGGAGGCCCATTTGTTCTCTGTCTGTGGCTGGTTCTGTGGTCAAGCCGTTGCCCGCAGGTTCTTATGCCCCAGAAAAGTAACAAAAACAAAGAAAATCGACCGCTTTTCAAAAGAAAAACGGTCGATCTGTGGAGCTGCTGGGCGGATTTGAACCGCCGACCTCATCCTTACCAAGGATGCGCTCTACCGACTGAGCTACAGCAGCGGATGGCGACGCGGAAGGGACTTGAACCCTCGACCTCCGGCGTGACAGGCCGGCGTTCTAACCAACTGAACTACCGCGCCATCGCTGTATCAAAAAGCAGAGGCAATCTGCAATTTGGTCTGGCAGGGGCAGAAGGATTCGAACCCTCGGCACTCGGTTTTGGAGACCGATGCTCTACCAGCTGAGCTATACCCCTAAATGGTGGGCCTTCACGGGCTCGAACCGTGGACCGGCCGGTTATGAGCCGGCTGCTCTAACCAACTGAGCTAAAGACCCATACCGTTCCACAGCTTTTGAAAAAGGGGGCTTGCCGTCACCAATTCCGTGGCGGCAAGCCACATCTTTTGGCTCCCCCTGTTGGACTCGAACCAACGACACCGCGGTTAACAGCCGCGTGCTCTACCGACTGAGCTAAGGAGGAATATGAAGGGTCTGGCCTGGTCACAGGCCAGACCCTCGTTTTGTGTCGGCGTTACCTATTTTCCCGGCCCGTCTCCAGGCAAGTATCTTCGGCGCAGGTGAGCTTAACTTCCGTGTTCGGGATGGGAACGGGTGGACCCTCACCGCAATCAACACCGACTTACTTTTCTTTGACAAGAAAAGTAAGCAAAAGAAACTTCAGAGAACTTTCTTCTCCTTACCGTTCTTCTCAACGATAAGTCATTATATTCAATTCTCAGGCGCTTGTCAAGAGAGAAATGGTGACCCGTGCGGGAATCGAACCCACGTTTGCGGCGTGAGAGGCCGCCGTCTTAGCCGCTTGACCAACGGGCCGTTTGGTGCGCCTTCAGGGACTCGAACCCGGGACCCACTGATTAAGAGTCAGTTGCTCTACCAACTGAGCTAAAGGCGCATACCGCCATTCCTTCGGGGGTGCCAGCACCCTCAAAACCGAACAATGTAAACTCTGCTGTACCTTCGCAAGCGCCTGCATGCATCCATGTTAAGGTCAAGCCCTCGGCGGATTAGTATCGGTCAGCTTCACACGTTACCGTGCTTCCACCCCCGACCTATCAACGTCATAGTCTACGACGCGCCTTACTCCATAAGGATGAGAGATCTAATCTTAGGGGGAGTTTCACGCTTAGATGCCTTCAGCGTTTATCTCGTCCGTACATAGCTACCCAGCTATGCCCTTGGCAGGACAACTGGTGCACCAGAGGTACGTCCATCCCGGTCCTCTCGTACTAAGGATAGCTCCCTTCAAATCTCTTACGCCCGCAACAGATAGGGACCGAACTGTCTCACGACGTTCTGAACCCAGCTCGCGTGCCACTTTAATCGGCGAACAGCCGAACCCTTGGGACCGAATTCAGCCCCAGGATGTGACGAGCCGACATCGAGGTGCCAAACCTCCCCGTCGCTGTGGACGCTTGGGGGAGATCAGCCTGTTATCCCCAGGGTAGCTTTTATCCGTTGAGCGACGGCACTTCCACTTGCATACCGCCGGATCACTAACTCCAACTTTCGTTACTGCTCGGCCCGTCAGCCTCGCAGTTAGGCTCGTTTATGCGTTTACACTCACTGCACGGTTTCCGTCCGTGCTGAACGAACCTTTGAGCGCCTCCGTTACCTTTTAGGAGGCGACCGCCCCAGTCAAACTGCCCACCTAACAGTGTCCCCCGACCGGATTCACGGCCGCAGGTTAGAAAACCAGCAAATCAAGGGTGGTATCCCAAGGGTGGCTCCACCTGAGCTGACGCCCAGGCTTCCAAGCCTCCCACCTATCCTGTACATGATTTACCGATTTCCAGTATTAAGCTACAGTAAAGCTCCATGGGGTCTTTCCGTCTAGTTGCGGGTAACTGGCTTCTTCACCAGTACAACAATTTCGCCGGGTGGGCTGTTGAGACAGTGCCCAAGTCGTTACGCCATTCGTGCGGGTCAGAACTTACCTGACAAGGAATTTCGCTACCTTAGGACCGTTATAGTTACGGCCGCCGTTTACTGGGGCTTCAATTCAATGCTTCGCCTTGCGACTAACATCTCCTCTTAACCTTCCAGCACCGGGCAGGCGTCAGCCCCTATACGTCATCTTTCGATTTAGCAGAGACCTGTGTTTTTGGTAAACAGTCGCTTGGGCCTATTCGCTGCGGCCTCCCGTAGGAGGCTCCCCTTATCCCGAAGTTACGGGGTCATTTTGCCGAGTTCCTTAACAACCCTTCTCCCGTTGGCCTTAGGATTCTCTCCTCATCTACCTGTGTCGGTTTGCGGTACGGGCACCTTAGCATACCATACACCTTTTCTCGCCACAGAGCATCGCGGACTTCCCTACTATAAGTTCGGTCCCTTGCGCCCGGGTCAACCAACGCCCGGGTCCCGCTATCTCCATGTGTCAGTGTACTTAAGGTTCGGTGGCTACGGAATTTCAACCGTATGTGCATCGACTACGCCTTCCGGCCTCGCCTTAGCTCCCGGCTTACCCTGGGCGGACGAACCTTCCCCAGGAAACCTTAGATTTTCGGCCATTATGATTCCCACATAATTCTCGCTACTCATTCCGGCATTCTCACTCGAATACAGTCCACCGCTCCTTCCGATGCGACTTCACCCCGTATTCGACGCTCCCCTACCCCGCACATTGCTGTGCAGCCCAAGCTTCGGTTAGACGCTTAGCCCCGTTATATTTTCCGCGCAGAGTCACTCGACCAGTGAGCTATTACGCACTCTTTTAATGAGTGGCTGCTTCTAAGCCAACATCCTGGTTGTTTTCGCAACTCCACATCGTTTTCCACTTAGCGTCTATTTGGGACCTTAGCTGTGGGTCTGGGCTGTTTCCCTTTTGTCCACGAGACTTATCTCACGTAGACTGACTGCTGATCATCAATTAGCCGGCATTCTTAGTTTGATAGGGTTCAGTAACCTTATCGGCCCCTAGCCCATTCAGTGCTTTACCTCCGGTAATCTAAATCAACGCTAGCCCTAAAGCTATTTCGGGGAGAACCAGCTATCTCCGAGTTCGATTGGAATTTCACCGCTATCCACAGGTCATCGCCGGTCATTGCAACGAACGTGCGTTCGGTCCTCCATGGGGTTTTACCCCCACTTCAACCTGCCCATGGATAGGTCACCCGGTTTCGGGTCTATTGCCACCGACTTTATGCGCCCTATTCAGACTCGGTCTCCCTTCGCCTCCGGTGCTGAACACCTTAAGCTTGCCAGTAACAATAACTCGCCGGACCATTCTACAAAAGGTACCTCATCACCCTTTAACGGGCTTTGAGTGCTTGTAAGCACAAGGTTTCAGGTTCTGTTTCACTCCCCTCCCGGGGTCCTTTTCACCTTTCCCTCACGGTACTGCTCCTCTATCGGTCATCAGGTAGTATTTAGGGTTGGAGGGTGGTCCCCCCAGTTTCCCACCGGGTTTCACGTGTCCGGCGGTACTCTGGAACTCGACTAACAGAAATCGGTTTTCGCTTACGGGGCTCTCACCCGCTCTGGCCGGCCTTCCCATGCCGTTCAGCTAACCTATCCTGCCGTTGTGTCGATCCACAACCCCGAAGGATAAATCCCTCGGTTTGCCCTCTTCCGCGTTCGCTCGCCACTACTAGCGGAATCTCGGTTGATTTCTCTTCCTCGCCCTACTTAGATGTTTCAGTTCAGGCGGTTCCCCACGTACGCCTATTTGATTCAACGCACGCTGACAGAGTATTGCTCTGCCGGGTTTCCCCATTCGGAAATCTGCGGGTCAAAGCTTATGTGCAGCTCACCGCAGCTTATCGCAGCTTGTCACGTCCTTCTTCGGCTCCTGATGCCAAGGCATTCCCCTTGCGCTCTTTCTAGCTTGACCTTCGTAGAATCAGTCTTGCTGATTCTAACTAGATCATGAATTATGCAGGCACCACAGAAGTTTTGCAAATTGGCTACATTGTTTTACCCTTATTAAAGTTCCACAACATTGCTGTTTTTGCCCTCTGTTGCTTGCTCTTGTACATCTTCGTTTACATTGTTCAGTTTTCAAGGTGCTGACTTTCCAACCTCTTTCAAGGTCAGATTGAAACATCTGTTGTCCAGGTGCTTCAATCTAATCTCGAATCTTTAAGGAAGTTTTCTCTACTTACTCTCTTTTTCAAAAGAGAGTAAGTGGTGGGCCCAAGTGGACTCGAACCACCGACCTCACGATTATCAGTCGTGCGCTCTAGCCAGCTGAGCTATGGGCCCGTATCCGGTCCACTCGTGGTGGAGGTTACCGGACTCGAACCGGTGACCCCCTGCTTGCAAAGCAGGTGCTCTACCAGCTGAGCTAAACCCCCGCATGGCGTGTACCCTCTAAATTAAACAACGTGAGAACCACTTCGCTCCAGAAAGCTGACCTTAGGACGTTACAACAGAGCTTGCTCCGTTGAAGTCTCCTTAGAAAGGAGGTGATCCAGCCGCACCTTCCGATACGGCTACCTTGTTACGACTTCACCCCAATTATCGAACCCACCTTCGGCCGCGCCCCCCTTGCGGTTAGGCTACGGACTTCGGGTGTTCCCGACTCTCATGGTGTGACGGGCGGTGTGTACAAGGCCCGGGAACGTATTCACCGCGGCATGCTGATCCGCGATTACTAGCGATTCCAACTTCATACAGGCGGGTTTCAGCCTGCAATCCGAACTGGGACGGCTTTTAGGGATTTGCTCCACCTCGCGGTTTTGCTTCCCTCTGTTAACCGCCATTGTAGTACGTGTGTGGCCCAGGACATAAGGGGCATGATGATTTGACGTCGTCCCCACCTTCCTCCGTTTTGTCAACGGCAGTCTCGCTAGAGTGCTCTTGCGTAGCAACTAACAATAAGGGTTGCGCTCGTTGCGGGACTTAACCCAACATCTCACGACACGAGCTGACGACAACCATGCACCACCTGTCTCTGCTTTCCCCGAAGGGCACCTAATGTATCTCTACTTCGTTAGCAGGATGTCAAGCCCTGGTAAGGTTCTTCGCGTTGCTTCGAATTAAACCACATACTCCACCGCTTGTGCGGGCCCCCGTCAATTCCTTTGAGTTTCAACCTTGCGATCGTACTCCCCAGGTGGGATACTTATTGCGTTAGCTGCGGCACGGAGGGGGTCAGTCCCCCCACACCTAGTATCCATCGTTTACGGCGTGGACTACCAGGGTATCTAATCCTGTTTGCTCCCCACGCTTTCGCGCCTCAGCGTCAGTTACTGTCCAGCAATCCGCCTTCGCCACTGGTGTTCCTCCGTATATCTACGCATTTCACCGCTACACACGGAATTCCGATTGCCTCTCCAGCACTCAAGACCAACAGTTTCAAATGCAGGCCATGGGTTGAGCCCATGGTTTTCACATCTGACTTGCCAGCCCGCCTACACGCCCTTTACACCCAGTAAATCCGGATAACGCTTGCCACCTACGTATTACCGCGGCTGCTGGCACGTAGTTAGCCGTGGCTTATTCGACAGGTACCGTCATTTTCTTCGTCCCTGTCAAAAGAAGTTTACAACCCGAGGGCCTTCTTCCTTCACGCGGCGTTGCTGGGTCAGGCTTGCGCCCATTGCCCAATATTCCCCACTGCTGCCTCCCGTAGGAGTCTGGGCCGTGTCTCAGTCCCAATGTGGCCGGTCAACCTCTCAGTCCGGCTACTGATCGTCGCCTAGGTGGGCCGTTACCCCGCCTACTAGCTAATCAGACGCGAGGCCATCTCAGAGCGATAAATCTTTGGCAGTCAGAGCCATGCGGCCCAACTGCATTATGCGGTATTAGCAGTCCTTTCGGACTGTTATTCCCCACTCCAAGGCAGGTTCCTCACGCGTTACTCACCCGTCCGCCACTAAGAATTCCCTTCAATTGGACGAATCCTCTATCAGGGGTTCTCCGTTCGACTTGCATGTGTTAAGCACGCCGCCAGCGTTCATCCTGAGCCAGGATCAAACTCTCAATAAAATGGTATCTAAAGAACCGAAGTTCCTTAAATCATCTTATTGAAGCTTATCTTAGCTTCAAAGAAATTTGGAAGCCTTCTTCAAGCTTTCGCTTGTCAGAAGGACTCTTAGTCCTTTCTGGTGCTTCGTGTTTTTCTCACGTTGTTTAATTTACAAGGTACACGCTCCTGCCAGCCTCACGGCCAGCGTGCTATTTATTTTAGCACTTTCGCTTTCGCTTGTCAAGAACTTTTTTCAAGTTTTTTCGAAGTTTTTTCTTCGAATCCGCTTGGTTTTCGTCCTTTTCAAGCTCGTTCACACCTTCCGGCGCGAACTCATTTAGTTTACCACGCACTTCCCAGTTTGTCAAGAACTTTTTTCAGGAATCTTTCAGAAGTCCGTCCGGCTTCCGCCCGGTCTCTCCTGTCCGTTTCCTTCTTTTTCTTGCCCTCCCGTGAGGCGCTCAGATAGAATACCAGCTTTCGGCCGCTTTGTCAACACCTTTTTCCGCTTTTTTTCAGAGTTTTTTCGAGGGCCCAGATCTGTGGTGCGCCGCCCCTTAGTATGCACAAGATCTGCCTGTCTATACCTGCCCTCTCAGCTTTTTGACCAAGAGCAGGAGCACCGGCAGCCCAAAGCCCAGCAGCAGATTGCCCGGCCACACCACGTTTTCCATCCACCGATCCAGGGAGAAGGCGTCGGGGAACAGCAGCCACGCCCCCGCCAGGGCCAGCAGCACCACCGGCACGGCGGCGTGCCTTCTCTCTTTCAAGGAGAACACCGCCTGGGCCAGGGCGGCGCAGGAGGAGGCCAGCAGGGCCAGCAGGGCCAGGTCGGAGAACACCCACAGGGCGATGATCAGCGACTCCACCCGCTGGAAGGTGCCCTCGATGCCGATGCCCTTTACCATTAAGAAGAAGGGGGTGTCCGCCTGAGCGGTGAGAGTGGGGCCGAAGTTGCCCTGGCACACCAGCTGCAGGGCGGTGAGCACCAGGCAGAACACCGTCCCCCACACCAGCAGGCGGCGGCGGTCGTTTTCCGTCCGCGTCACATTGCCCCCCAGGAAGGCGGCAAAGAGCCCATAGCCCAGCAGGCCCAGCACCGGCAGGGCGGCGGAGAGCAGGCCGGGCACGTCCTCCGTCCAAATGGGGAGCACATGGCGGGGCTCGATCTGAAAGGCCCCCAGGGCCAGGGAGAAGGCCAGCCCCACCGCCAGGGCCAGGCGGAAGATCTCCCCCGCCCGGGCCAGCACCCGCACCGGCTTCCACGCCAGCCAGAGGGCCAGGGCCAGCAGCACCGCCAGAAACAGCCCGGCGGGGGAATTGCTGTAGCTGGTGGACAGGAAGCGCAGGGAGAACAGCCGGGCGTTGGCGGCCAGGAGCAGCAGCCCCCACCCCAGGCAGAGCAGCAGCACCAGCCTGCCCAGGGGCCTCCCCAGCACCCGCTGGGTCACCTGGGCCAGGCCCGCCC